>NZ_RCCH01000001.1 GCF_003663945.1 Lacinutrix venerupis
TTTAAAAATGATCCAAACATAAATAATCTCCTTAAAAACGGAAAAGCAATTGGAGCTTATTATGTTGAATCTCCTGCAATGCGTGGATTAATGCGTAAACTTCAAACACAAGATTATTTAGGTTTAGTTGCAGCAAGTTCTATTATTAGACCAGGCGTTTCTGGATCTGGAATGAAAAAAGAATTTATTATAAGACAACGTTATCCAGAAAAAAGAAAAGAGGCAAATCCTATGTTGCTTAAAATTATGCCAGAGACGTACGGTATAATGGTATACCAAGAAGATGTTTTAAAAGTAGCAAATCAGTTTGCAGGATTAACTTTAGGAGAAGCAGATGTGCTTAGAAGAGGAATGAGCGGTAAATATAGGTCTAAAGCCGAATTTTTAGCAGTTGAAGAAAAGTTCATTTCTAATTGTAAAGCTAAGGGTTACAGAGATGAATTAACGTTTGAAGTTTGGAACCAAATAAAGAGTTTTGCAGGTTACGCATTTGCAAAAGGGCATTCGGCTTCCTATGCTGTAGAAAGTTATCAAAGCATGTATTTAAAATGCTATTATCCGTTAGAATATATGGTTGCAGTATTAAATAATGGCGGTGGTTTTTATAGCGCAGAACATTATATCCATGAAGCTAAAATGTGTGGAGGTATTATTAATCCACCATGTATAAATGATAGTGACCACCCTAACATAATCAAAGGTAAAAATATCTATTTAGGTTTTGGTTACTTAAAAAGTCTTGAAATATTAGTAATAAAAAGAATTTTAACAGAAAGACAACTCCATGGGAAGTTTGTTTCATTGGATGATTTTATAGATAGAGTAACAATTAGCATTGAGCAACTAACCATATTAATTAGAATTGATGCTTTTAGATTTACAAAATTATCTAAGATAGAATTGTTATGGCATGCAATTTTCAAATTGAATGTTTCCAAAAGAAAAACAACACAATCAAAATTATTTAAAACTGAGCATAAACAATTTAATTTACCAACAATTAAGACGTCTGTTGTTGAAGAAGCATACGATCAAATGGAACTATTAGGCTTTCCTTTATGTAATTATTTTGATTTAGTAAATGAGCCATTAATTGAGAGTATTTTGGTTAAAGATTTAAAAAGAAATATCAACAAATCTGTGTTGTTATACGGTATTTTAGTTAATACAAGATTTCATACAGCATCTAATGGTAAGCAGTTACGTTTTTGCACATTTACCGATAGAGAAGGAAGTTATTTTGATACTGTACATTTTACTAAAGTTGTAGACAAATATCCTATAAATGGTTTAGGTGTTTATTCTTGTTATGGTAAAGTAACAGAGTCTTTCGATTTTTGCAGCTTAGATATAATTTGGTCTAGAAAGTTGGCTTTAAAACCAAATCCAAGAGAAAGTTAATTTTATTTTATAACTTCCATTAAAATTTATAAGACAATGTGTTTCCATACAAGTATCACGCATAAAACGAAAAAACTCGAAAATCATTTTAAAGTAAAGTTAAGCGATGAAAACTTAAAACCAATATTTGATAAACCTAATTATCATTTAAATGGATTTGCGCATCCTAATATGTTAGTAATCCCGCAAGAAAAATCAGAATTAATTGCTCCAGCAGTTTGGGGAATCGTGCCAAATAATAAATCATCAAACCAAATAAAGGGGTATTATAAAGAAGCCGTGAGATATGGAGGTGGATTAAATGCACGCTCAGAGAAAATTTTTAATCATTTTATTTATAAAGAATCAGTAATGGAAAATCGTTGTATAATTCCAGTTACAGGTTTCTTTGAGCCACACGATCATAAAAAGAAAAAGTATCCATTTTATATTCAAAATAAAGAAAAACAACCTTTAGGCTTAGCAGGTTTGTACAATGTAATAGATACGTATATAACGTTTACAATTTTAACAAAAGAAGCTTCTCCTTTATTTGAAAAAATTCATAATCTCAAAAAAAGACAACCAGTTATACTCAATGAATCTGATTATCAAGATTGGCTATCTCCAGATTTGAAAGAAAAAGACATTAACGATTTAATTCTTGAAAATTACAGCGAATCCAAATTAGAAGCTTATAGTGTGAGTAAGGATTTATTTAGTCCAAAAGTTGATAGTAATGTAGAAGATATAACAATGCATATAAAATATTCTGAACTAAAAGATTTTGATTCCTAATTCAACAAGCTACGAGAATTTTTAATAATTATAGGATTATATTTGTACCTATTTTGTACCTATTTTGTACCTATTTTGTACCTTATGTTATTTGTGTTTTGTATTTATGGGGTTTTTTAATTTCTGTATTGGGAAGTAAATTAAGCTTAAAAATATGACTCTAGTTAACATTAAATTGTCTTAAAGCCTACAATGCATGCTTTACATTAAATTTAATATAGAAGACAGATATAAATTTGAAGATTTTAAAAAAATCTATAAGCATATGGTTATGGTCAGGCAACCAGATTTTAAATTTGATGATAAAGGACCAGATTTTGATTGGGATAGTATGACAGAGGAGGAGGTTGATATAGCATTAATAGAACTAAATAATTTTTTAGACCAACAAGCAGAACCAGAAAAATATAGATGTAAAGAATTATTTCTTAGTTATGTAAATGAATATATAAAGGATTTTTTTAAAGAAGAAAATAATAATATTGAACAATTAGGAAATCTTGATACTCTTTCCATTTTTAATTACTTAGAATATGGTTTTGAAGTTGATATGAGTAATTTAAAAAAAATAAATCAAGATACTGGTATTGTAGAGTTTTCCACAGGAAATTATCCATTTGGAGGTTTAGATTGATTTATAATTACTTTGGCAGCTTACAATTTAAAACCTATAATGTGTTTTGATGGTTTTAATAAATGCGAAATTACCTGGAATTCGTTATATCAATACAATTTAAATATATTACCAAAAACAGAATAAACATTATTTTATTACATAGCTTATACAGCAATAAAGAATGTTTTTTATATAAAAAAAGACATTAGATTTAATCTTTTTATAATTATTTATTTGCTTTTGTAATGTTTTAAATAATGTTTTTATAGTAAATATTTTTTGCTGTAAAAGGTTTTAAATTTTAAAATTATTGGATTTTTAATAAATAAAGTTTACATTTAATTAATAAAATTCATTTTTTTATGATTTTAACTAAGCCCAAAAAAGGAGATTTATTAATTGCAGAACCATCTATAATAGGAGATATGTCGTTTAATCGTTCTATTGTTTTATTAACAGATCATTCTGCAGAAGGTTCCATAGGATTTATTTTAAATAAACCTTTAGAGTTTACCATTAGCGACTTAATACCAGAAATCGAAACACCAATTAAGGTTTATAACGGTGGTCCGGTAGAACAAGATAACCTTTATTTTATCCACAAAGTACCAGACCTAATACCTAATAGTATTGAAATTTCTTTAGGTATTTTTTGGGGAGGAGACTTTAGTGAAGTTTCTAAATTAATTATGGAAGGTAAAATTAGCGAAAAGGATATAAAATTCTTTTTAGGTTATTCTGGATGGGAAATTAACCAATTAGAAGAAGAGTTAAAATCTAACGCTTGGGTTGTAACTAAAAATGTACATAAAAAAGCGATTATAGAAAAAGACTACCAATTTTTTTGGAAAGAAAAAATGGTGGAACTTGGTGGCGATTATAGCATTTGGTCTAATGCACCAGAAAACCCTAGTTATAATTAGCCTAATCTAACCTTTACATTTATTTTTTGAAGCAGTAATTTACTTACGTTATTAGTAAATGTCTTTTTTCTATACTTAGTTATAGGTTGAATGCCTTGTATAACATTGGTTGTAAATAACTCGTCTGCTTTTTGCAATTCGAAAGGAGAAATAGAGGACTCATCTAAATTATAATCTGGTAACAGTTCTATTATATTTATAATTTGCTGTCTCATTATTCCTTTTAAACATCCATCTGCAATAGGTGGTGTTTTAATAGTGTTTCCTTTTACTAAAAATAAATTTCCGTTTAAAGCTTCTACAACATTTTTGTTTGTGTTAAGTAGTAAACAATTATCTAAATCATTTTCCTTAGCATAAATACTACCAATTACGTTTATAGATTTACTATTTGTTTTTAGTGTAGAGAGTAATCCAGGTGCAACATAAAAGTCTTTAAATAAATCGACTTCATGTTTTTCTTCATTTAATAAATAAAAATCATTATTAATTTTTTTTGCTGAAATAATAAATGATACTTCTTTATTTGTAGGTAAATATAAACCTCCAAAATTTCTATGTACTTGAATTTTAACTCTGCAAGAATTGTTAATTAATTCATTTTTTTCAATGGTTTTTAAGATTTCAGTCTCAAAAAACTCCATAGTATAATTCATAGGAATTTCCATACGCATAATACGCATAGAAGCCATAAGTCTAAAATAATGATCCTCTAGAAAAAGTATTTTACCATGCGATACTTTTATTGTTTCAAACAAAGCATCACCATAGCTGTACCCACGATTTTCTGGAGTTAAAATTTGATTATTGTTGCTAAAATTTCCGTTAATGTTTATCATAAAAAAAGTGCCGAATTTCTTCGGCACAAATATAAGTTTAAATTATGGAATGTATTAAGCAGAACCTAATACTTGTTTTAAATCTGAAATTTGGTTTTCCCACAACATTTTACTTTCTTCAACTTCATCTTCTTCAGCAAAATCTGTAACAATTATTGAAACATCTTTTGTTATTTCATCTACTTGTATTCTAATTTCAAAGAAATAAGCTTCTCCTTCGTCTTCTAACCAACGAAATTTAATGCGTTCTCCACTTTTTTTTGTTAATAATTTAGCTTGTTCTTCTGCGCCATCCCAAATGAACTTAAAAAGCTCTCCACGAGAATTTACGTTATCAGCATACCATTCAGACAAACCAGAAGGCGTTGAGATATATTGATAAAGTAGTGTAGGTGAGGCGTGTATGGGGAATTCTAATTCGTATTTAACTTTTTCGTCCATGTAATAAATGATATAAAAATATTATGTCTCCAATATATACATTAATTAATGAGTTTAGAAAAAAAATTAAATAAATATTTTATTTGCTTTTATGTTTGCTCACTATAAATTTGTTTTTATATTTGCAGCCACAAATAAATGGCGAGGTAGCTCAGTTGGTTAGAGCGTCGGATTCATAACCCGGAGGTCACGAGTTCAAATCTCGTTCTCGCTACAATAAAAAAGTCTAGTACAAAAGTACTAGACTTTTTTTGTGCCTTTATTTTCTGCCTTTAGTATTAAAACTAAACGAACTAGCCAGATGAAAGGTAAATATAGGTTTTACCCAACCATTCCATTTACAAACACTTGTACAAACGCTTTCATTTTATCTAAAATACGTTCACCTATTTCACGTGCTTTTAATATACTTGGTCTATTATCTAAACATTTAAATATATCGTCGCGTAAAGGTTCGCGACCATAATCTGTGTAGCTTTCTATTAAGGCTTTAAATTGTTTTTGGTCTAAGTTTTCTTCTTCACATAGTTTAGAAAGCGCTAGTATTTTTTCTTCGTGACAGAAGCGTTCAAATTCATCTTGTATAGCATCTACATCGTCAATATGTGGTAAGTTTTCTTCTATAAACTTCTCTATTAACTCGCGTTTACTACGTAATTGCATGTCACCAGATAGCATGTCTATTATTGCTTTTTTCTGTGCTTTTGCATCTTCTGTTTTTGCATATTTAAGCTTTGCTAGAAGTTGTAAAATGTAGGCTACATTTATTTGGTCTCGATGAATGAGTTCTAATTCAAAATCGATATCATTAAGTATAGAGGTTTTATCTATTTTGCTGGCTTTTTTTACTTTTTCACTTAAACTCCAATAGCGATCTGCGTATTCATTAAAAGTATCTTCGTCTATATTTAAATCTTCCCAATTAAAATCTGTGTACGATTGTAATACATTTATTGTTCGTAAAACACGTCTAAATGCTTGCACAAAAGCTAATTCTTCATTTTCGTCTTTTAGCGTTTCTATATCATCAAAACTTGGCGTAACTTCAAATAAATGTTCTAAAGCTGTATCTAGTTTACCTGCAACAACTTCGTAATCTGGTAAAATAATATCTTCTATGGCATCTTTATTAGAGAATAAGGTTATAGCATCATCTGTTGCTCCTTTTAGGTTTCTAAAGCATAGTATGTTTCCTTGCGACTTTACATCTCCAATAATTCTATTGGTTCTAGAAAAGGCTTGAATTAAACCATGATATTGTAAGTTTTTATCTACATATAACGTATTTACTTTTTTTGCATCAAAACCTGTTAGCATCATATTTACCACAATAACAATATCTAAACGATCTTTATCTAAAGCAGTGTTTTTTTCTCGTTCTTTTAAGCGTTTGGTAATATCTTTAAAATAACCATCAAAAAGCTTTTGGTCTTTGGTAGAATAGGCTTGTGTAAACATTTTATTATAATCTTGAATGTACTCGTCTAGCTTTTCTCTAGTGTGGTTTTCTTTGTTATACGTAGTATTTGGTTCTTTTGCATACACTATTTTTTCTTTTTGTGTAGAAGGTAAAGCATCGTTTGCGCCAACGCCATCTTCGTTTGTTCCGTAAGTAAATATGGTTGCAATGCGTAAATTGTGTTCTCCTGCTATTTTTTTACGTTTAAAAATATCGTAATACTTAATTAACGTATCAATATCACTTACTGCAAATAGTGCAGAAAACTGACGACTCTTGGTTTTAGTATCATGATAGGCAATAATATAATCGGCAATTTTTTCTAAACGTTTTGGGTCTGCAAAAACCTCTGGCTTATCTATAGCAGCAACATCGATATCTATAAAGGTGTTGCTTTTTTGTTTGTATCTACCAATGTATTCTATACCAAATTTTAAAACATTATCGTCTCGTATAGCATCTGTAATTACGTATTTGTGTAAACATTCTCCAAATAAATCTTTAGTGGTTCGTTTTCCTAAATCGTTTTTTGAAGCATTTTTCGCAAAAATTGGTGTTCCTGTAAAGCCAAAAAGCTGACTGTTTTTAAAATAGTTGGTTATTTTTTTGTGCGTTTCTCCAAATTGACTTCTATGGCATTCGTCAAAAATAAAAACTACACGTTTATTTTCTAAGTATGTAAAACTCCTATTGTAACTAGCTTTTGTGATAGCATTGTTTAACTTTTGAATAGTGGTTACTACCAATTTAGAGTCGTCTTTTAATTGGCTAACTAAGTTTTTTGTGTTTGTAGTACCACTAACACTATCTTTTTTAAAGCTATTAAATTCCTTCATGGTTTGGTAGTCTAAATCCTTACGATCTACCACAAACACCACTTTATCTACATTTGGCAAGTCCATTATTATTTGGCTTGCTTTAAACGATGTTAGTGTTTTACCAGAACCGGTTGTGTGCCAAATATAACCGTTAGCTTTTACGGTATCAGCTTTATCTGTTTGCTGTTTTGCTTTATTTACTAAAGCCTCTACTGCATAAAATTGATATGGACGCAATACCATTAAAACCTTATAGGTTTCATTATATACCACATATTGCGCAATCATTTTACCCAAATGGTTTGGGTTTAAAAACAGGTTTGCAAAGCTTTTTAAATCTTTTATGTTTTTATTATTTACATCGCTCCAGAAATACGATTGTTTTATAGATTGGTCTTTATTGTTTACAAAATACTGCGTTTCTAAATCGTTACTGATAACAAATATTTGCACGTATTTAAACAAACCATAATTACTATCAAACGAATGACGTTGATAACGATTTACTTGGTTAAAAGCTTCTTTTAACTCTAAACCTCTGCGTTTTAATTCTATTTGTACTAATGGTAAACCGTTTACTAACAACGTAACATCATAACGGTTTTTGTACGTGCCTTCTTGTGCTATTTGGTTGGTGACTTGAAACACGTTTTTTGTCCAATCTTCACTATTAAAAAAGCGCACATAAAAACTGTCTCCATTGTCTCTGGTAATGTTGAAACGATCGCGTAAGGTTTTTGCTTTTTCAAACACATTACCTTTTGCCAAGTGGTTTAAAATAGTATCAAACTCTTTAGTAGAAAAAGCTGTTTTATTAAACGCTTCTAGTTGCGTTTTTAAATTAGACACTAAAGCGTCTCCATCTGGTATGGTTATGTTTTGGTAGCCTAAACCAATTAATTGTTTAATTAGGTTGTTTTCTAGTTGTAATTCGGATTGTCTTGACATGTATTAATTTATTAAGTCTCCAAACATAAAGCTTGTACTTACTCCAATTATATGATTTACGTTAGTTAATGTAGACTGTTGTCTCCATTGCAATTCAAAATTAACTTTTGGTTTGCCATCTTTATCTTTTAAACTAACAGGAATACCTAATTTCCAATCTCTAGCTTTAAACTTCCCTCCAAAATTCCATTCTACTGCTGGACTAAAACCTATAAAATTACCAAAGAAAAATGCAGCACTTTCTAGTTTTATAGATTGATTTATAAAATCCTCATAAGGATCTTCGTAAGCCATTATAGGCTGACTAATAGCAATTGTATTATCTGGGTTTAATATAGCTGTTTGAAAAGGTTTGGTTTCTGAATCGTTTAAAATATAATTATTTGTGCCGTTAATATTATAATGAATATTACCAAAAATTGAAATACCAGAAGACCACTCTATAAACGAATTAGCAGATAAATCGATATCTAATGCATAAAGTTTTTGAGTGGTTGCTTTATTATTATTTATAGGTAATACACTATAATCATTTTCGCCAAATGGTATAATAGCTTCTAAAGAAATCCAATAGTCCCAAATGTAGCGATACATGTCATTATCTTTTAAATATTTGATTTCTTCTTCTGCAATTTTTTTATAAAAATCTTCCTGTTTTTCTTCTAAAACAGAAGTTAAACTTTTCATTTCAGAATCGTAAGCATTTAAGCTGTTTCTTAATTTTATCTCAGATTTAAAATCCTTAGTGTTATATGTATTTATGGCTTCTCTTTGCTTTTCATAAACTATAGACCTGTATTTTTTTACCGCAAGCTCTCTTTTTTTAATAACAGTTTCTTTTTTAATTTTATCTTTATAATTAATAATGCCATTGCCTATATAGCTTATTTTTAAAATAGCACTTAAACTAGATTCTTCAAATTTGTCGTTTTTTAATACCGTTGAAAACTCATCGCTAGATTTAAATTTAAAACCACCAGAAAACACAAAATCCAATTGTTTTAAAGGATTTCCAAATCGATTATCAAAATTAAAACCAACGGTAAAAGAATTGTCTTTAGAATCTAAGGATGCAAAATATTTTTGTAGTGTTAAATCGTTAGAACCTCCAAATGCTGTTCCAACTTTTTCTGCAAAAAATAAATCAATCATTTTATTATTGAATAAAGGATCTTTATTCTTTAAAATATCCTCTTTATATTTTTTAATTGGATTTTCAATAGTGTTATTATCGAATCCTAATGGTTCTTCTTCTTTTTCCTGCGCATAAAAAATAGCAACACTAAAAAGTGTTAGCAGTAATGTGGTTAGTTTGGTTTTCATGTGGTTGGTTTTTTATTTGATTAATAGCGTTAATATTTATTTTTGTTATTAATTTACTTGTTAAGATTGCTAGAGTTTTCCGTGTCGTTCCTACTCGCAATAACATTATACAAATCTAGCCACTCTGGATTAGTACTTTCTATTAATGCTATTTTTTTTGCTCTATTTCCTGCTTTTAATTGTTTTTCTCTGCCAATAGCATCTCCAATGCTTTGGTGTGCTTCGTAATACACTAATTTAGTTAAATTATATCTTGCTGAAAAGGACTTTTTATCGTGCTTTTCTTTATGTTGTGTAATACGTTGCACCAAATTAGAGGTTACACCAACGTATAATGTGGTGTTGTTTTTATTGGTTAATATGTAAACGTATCCTGGTTTCATTCTATTCTGTCATTGCGAGGAACGAAGCAATCTGTTTAATATTAGTTCTACGCTTAATGAGACTGCTTCGTGCCTCGCAGTGACGTTTTACTTTACACAAACAGCTGCTGCAACAACCCTTTTTTAAATGCTTGTGTTTGCGTTAGTTGCGTTTGTACGGCTTCTATTTTTTTATCTATGGCACTTAAATAATTGGCTATTTTTTGTTGTTCTTTTTCAGAAGGAAATGGAACTTTGAACTTTTTCAAATCACTTCCATTTATAGAATTAATAGTTGCTCCTAAATTTTTATGAACTTCTTTTTTATATTCTTCTGAACTAAAATAATGAAATAGAAATGTATTGAATTTACTTCTGTAAATTGACATAAAAGCTCCAAAAGCTATTCCGACAGAATCATCACTTATAATTGCATTTTTACCAATTAATCTTTTACTTCCATTTCTAACACAGATTAAAACATCATTCTTTTCAACTGGATTAAAGCTTTCTACTTTAACATAAACATTATCTTGAAAAGATAATTTTCCGTCTTGAACATTGGATGACCTTAAAACCAAAACTCCATTTTCTTCATCAACAATATCATTTGGACTATATGTTAACCCAGAAACAATATTTCCAACCTCTCCCAACTTCTTCTCTTCCCAATCTGGGAATTGCGTTTTATTTGGTGAGATTGCTTCGTCCTGCGTACTCGCAATGACGGTTTCATTGGTGACGTCTGGTTTAAAACGCAATTGTTGGCTAAACAGTTGTTGCATGACGCCTTTTTTGTATAAGGCTAGTGTTTCTTTTTTGGTGGTGAGTTGCTGTAGTTTGGTGTCTACTGCTGTTAGAAAATTGGCTATTTTTTGTTGTTCTGGGAGGTTGGGAATTGAAACCTTTATTTTCTCAATTGTACTTTTTGATAAACTAGGAACACCAGATGCTTCATTATATAGTTTCCAATTAATCCTTTCAAATATTCCAAAAACAAATTTCGGTAATGACTTTTTGAAAGAATGAGTATAAAACAAAGTATCAACAGTCCAGAATTTTTCATTTAAATAAACAGGCTTATCAATAGTTCCTTTTCTACCAATACAAACACTTTCTCCTTCATGTAAATATTTATCCACATAAGTCATTAATCCTCCTGTTCCATAAACAGGAATTTTACCTTCCTCTAAATGTTTATAGTCTTTTCCACTTCCTATTTTTAAAACCTCTCCTATTTTTATTTCTTTCCATTCACCTTCAAACTCTTTAAAGCGTAGTTTGGGTATTAGACTTTTGCGTTGTTTTGATGAGATTGCTTCACTGCGTTCGCAATGACGGTTGCGAGGCAATGACGGTTGCGATGATGATTTTGTATGTGTTGTTGTGTTGGTCATTTGGTTTTGTCTGTCATTGCGAGACCTTTGGTCGTGGCAATCTGTTTATTGTTATTCTATGCTTCATGAGATTGCTTCGTCCTGCGTCCTCGCAATGACGTTTAGAATGGTGTGTCAATATTTAACTGTTTGCAAAAGTCTGCTATGGTTGCATCGGTTTCTGCTATGTCTTGCTCTAAAGCTTTTAAGTCTTGTGAGACTGCTGCTAAATCTACAGGTTCTTCTTCTTCAAAGGTATCTACATAACGTGGTATGTTTAGGTTGTAGTCGTTTTCTTTTACCTCGTCTAAACTGGCAACGTAACTGTATTTATCTTTGGTTTTTCTCTTTCTGTAGGTATCTACAATAGCTTTAATATGTTCGTCTTGTAATACGTTTTGGGTTTTTACTTTCTCAAAATGTTGACTTGCGTCTATGAAGAGGATGGATTCGTTTCTTTTAGGATGAGATTCTGAAACAAGTTCAGAATGACGTACGTCTTGTCTATTTTTTTTGAGTACTAAAATACAAGTAGGTATGCTTGTGCCATAAAATATGTTTGCTGGCAAGCCTATAACTGCGTCTAGGTAGTTTTTATCTTCTATTAAAAATTTACGTATGTGTCCTTCTGCTGCTCCTCTAAACAACACACCATGTGGTAATACACAAGCCATAGTCCCATTATCGTCTAATTGATGTACCATGTGTTGCACAAAGGCAAAATCTGCTTTAGATTTTGGTGCTAGTTTACCATAGGCAGAAAACCTATCGTCGCTCATAAACAAAGGACTTGCACTCCATTTTGCCGAAAATGGAGGATTGGCAACTATGGCTTCAAAACGTTTGTCTATATGGTTAGGGCTTGGGTTTACTAAGGTGTCTTCGTTATAAATATCAAACTGTTTGTAGTGTACGTTGTGCATAATCATATTCATTCTGCACAAGTTATAGGTGGTTGGGTTGCTTTCTTGCCCAAAAAACTCGCCTACTTCTTTTACTTCTTTTGCGACACGTAATAGTAAGGAGCCAGAACCACAAGTTGGGTCGTACACGCTTTTTAGTTTGGTTTTATTAGTGGTTACTAATTGTGCTAATATTTTAGAGACTTGTTGTGGTGTGTAAAACTCGCCTGCTTTTTTTCCTGCTCCACTGGCAAATTGCCCAATTAAATACTCGTAAGCATCACCAAGGATGTCGCTATCTGAGTTTTCTAGGTCAAAATCGATGGTTTCTAAATGGGTTAGTACTTTTACTATGAGTTCGTTTTTGGCGTCTTCGGTTTTACCTAGTTTACTACTAGTTAAATCTAGGTCTTCAAATAGGTTACCAAAATCGTCTTCGCTTTCGCTTCCCATAGTGCTTTGCTCTATGCTTGTTAACACATTGGCTAAATCGCCTAAAATAAAGTTGTTTTTGCCTCCAGAGTTTCCTCGTTTTGCAAGTTCGCTAAAGAGTTCGCTTGGTTTTAAAAAGTAACCTAGTTTGTCTAATGCTTCGTAACGAATGGCTTCTAACAATTCTTCGGCTTGTTCGTGATTTTCTACAGTTTCGTAACTTAAACCATCTGGTTCTAGGATAACATTTGCGTAGTTTTTCATTTTTCCGCTTAAATATTTATAAAAAATAAAGCCTAGTATATAATCTCTAAAATCGTCTGCATCCATATTACCACGAAGGTCGTTGGCAATGTTCCAGAGTGTTTGTTTTAGTTGTGCTTGTTTTTGTTCTTCTGACATTTAAAACTTGTTGTTTAAATTTATTGTAAAACTATAAACTTCTAATAAAAGAGTATTTTACTTTTATTAGAAGTATTAGTTAATAGGGAAAGCCTAATATATAACTTTTTAAAAAAATGTATAGCTTAATAGTGTAAAAAGGAAATTATTTAATCTTCATCGAAAAAGAATTGGTGGATGTCTATAATTCCACCACGACTTATTTGTACTAAGTCTTGAGTTTCTTTTAAAAAGATACCTAAGGAACGCTCATTATAAAGCAGTTTCATGTTAGTAGAGTAGTCTGTAACCACATACATATCGCCAGATAATTTAAAAAATGGTATTGCTAATTTACCATTTGATCTTACACCTTTGTTAACTACTTTTCCTTCTTTTAAAGTGGTTTTAATTTCGGAAGTATTATTTGTGTTTGACGATACTTTTACATAAGAAACCATCATGTTTAGCCACTCGGTTTCATCTATTAAGTACCAACTAACTTTGTCAAAATTAATACCGTATTCGCTTATCCAACCTGCTGAGGTAAAACCAAAAAGAACTTGTTTTTTTCCGTTTAATTCTGGTTTGTCGGCAGGTGTAAATTCTTGAATTTTAAATGTCATTACAGATACGGAAGACATGTCTTTTAATTTTTTACCATTAAAGTCTAACGTTTTTAAGGAGAAACTGGTAAGTTCTGGATGATTGGATAAAATCCATTGCGTTGCTGTTAACTCAGCTTGCTCTTTCATTTGTTCTACAGCTCCAATTCCTGCTCCAATAGCAAGTACTCCTGCCACAGCAGCAATGCCTTCGTTTTGTGCATTAATTTGCTGAGGTATAAAATAAATTGATAGCATTAGAATTAAAATAGTTTTTTTCATGATTGTTGATTTAATTATTAGTTAGAATTTAATTTTTAATAGCGCGTTTATATTGCTTAAAAACAAAGTGTTTATTAGTGATTTTAAGCGTGGTTTATTTTGTAAGAGACTCTAAATGTAAAACCTTTTTTAAGACATTGAATTGTAAAAAATCGTAAATATTGAAACTTATTATTCTGGTGCGCACTCTAAAATTTCGTTATACGGTTTTATATATTTCCAGAATGCCTTTCTTGTAGTATTTAAAGCTCTGTTTTTATTTTTTTCAGCCTCTTTAAATTGAAGGATTACTTTATAAACATTTACTTAGTTTATGCGTTCTTTTAGACTACCAATTCTAAAGCAACGTTCTTCACCTAAGTATAAGGGATTTCCTTTTTTTTCTGACCAAAAACCATCTAAAATGTCTTTGGTTACGCATTTATAAACAACAACTCCTTTGTAAATTTCATTATCGTCTCCTTTGTAATTAAAATTAATAACTAAAATGTTGTTTTTAAAAAAGCCAGTGCCTAATTGTTTTTGACTATTATTTATAATCCATTTGGCATTAATCCTGTTATTGTTATCTAGTGTAAGTTCTAATGTTCCTTTATAGGTTGTTTGTTCTTGGTCTTGATTACTTCCAGTTATATTGTATATGCCTTGTAAATCTTTAATAGTCATAAATAGTTTTAAAATAGAATTGTTAATTATAAAGTTTATGTTGTCTAACTTATTTTAAAGTAAGACAAATAATAAACTAAAAAAGCCTCCCAAATAGGAAGGCTTTATAATTTATAATGAGTAAAACTTAGTTTACTGCGTTAGCTAAATCAGATCCTGCTTTAAACTTAACAACGTTTTTAGCTTTGATTTTGATTGTTTTTCCTGTTTGAGGATTTCTTCCATCTCTTGCAGCTCTTTTCGATACTGACCAAGATCCAAATCCTACTAATGAAACTCTGTCACCTTTTTGTAAAGCTCCTTCGATTTCAATTAACGCACATTCTAAAGCTTTCTTAGAAGCTGCTTTAGTAATTCCTGCGTGTTCTGCCATAGCATCGATTAAATCTGTTTTGTTCATAATTTTAATTTTTAATATTAATAAATAGTTGGTAAACAATTTTTTTTGTTATCCTCCTACAAATTTATACGGATTATGCTACTATGCAAGTAATAGCAAGGGAAAAACGTGATTTTGTTAATAACTTTGAACATTTGTTAATAAAGCCAGTCGTTTTTGTGAGATTTTTAACTATTACAGTACCCATAGGGTTTTAGAGCATTTTGGCATCTGTTTTAAATGCGTATCCATTTAAAAGTGATTTTATATCCATGGTTCGCTTTCCTGGAAGTTTAATATCTAATATGTTTATAAATCCTCCTTTAACTGCAACTTTAACTTCTTTTTTAGTAGAAATAATACTTCCTATGCTGTAATCGTGATTTATTTCCTGTTTTTCAACAGTGTATAATTTTATGTCTAATGTTTCTTCTCCATTATTAAGCTTACTCCATGCTGCAGGATATGGACTTAAACCACGTACTTTATTATATATAGTGTCTATGTCTTTATTCCAATCTATTTTGCAATTGTCTTTATTAAGTTTGTAGGCCGTTTTTGAAATTGCATCTTCTGGCTGTGGTGTTGTTTTTACATCTCCAATAGCTATATGTTTTACAGTTTTTATAACTAATTTGCTACCAAGGTGCATTAACTTATCGTGAAGACTCCCAGCGTTTTCATTAGCATCAATATTAACGGCTTCTTGCAAAATCATTTCACCAGTATCTATTTTTTCGTCTATAAAAAACGTAGAGACACCTGTTTTTGTTTCACCATTAATTATAGCCCAATTAATTGGTGCGGCACCTCTATAATTAGGTAGAAGGGAAGCGTGTAAATTAAAAGTACCATAATCTGGCATTTGCCATACAGCCTTTGGTAACATTCTAAAGGCAACCACAATTTGTAAATTAGCATTTAATTGTTTTAATTCTTCAAGAAATGCTTCGCTTTTTAAATTTGTAGGTTGTAATATATTTAAACCTTTAGTTTCTGCATATTCTTTTACAGCACTTTTATTTAGTTTTCTACCACGTCCAGCAGGTTTATCTGGTGCTGTAATAACACCAACAATATTATAATTGTTGTTTAATAAAGTATCTAGAATGGTTACTGCAAATTCTGGAGTTCCCATAAATACAATTCTTAACTCTCTTTTTTCACTCATTATATATGTGCTAATTTGTATTTGTTATTTTTTGTAATGCTTATAATTTGGTGTTCTAGTAACTCTTGTAATTGTAAGTTAATATTTTCTTCGGAAAAACTAAGACGTTCAAACAAACCTCTAGAAGACAACTCGCCAGTTTCTAATGCATTAATAATGCCTTTTTTAATTTCTGTTGAGGTTGCTTGTTTAGAGTTTTTTCTTGCAATACATACTGAGCATACTCCACAGTCTTTAACATTGGTTTCTCCAAAATAGGAGAGGAGTTGTACACTTTTACATATGTTATTATTATTTGCATAATTTAAAACAGATAGTACTTGTTTTTCTTTTAAAGCATTTTGTTGTTTTATAATTTTACTAATTCTATTTATAGTTTTATTATCTTCTCTAGGCACTAAATATGTAATTTGTGCATCGGTTTTAGAATGTTTAAGTGTAATAATATCTGCTTTTTCTAAATTTATTAGAGTTTCAATTATTTTATCCTCGGTTGTGGACGCTTTACCAGCAATTAACAAAGTATTAATTTTAGTTTCTTGCTCAAAAATACCACCATAGGTGCGTAAAATAGATTTTACAATAATATTAATGTTAGCGTGTGTTTCTAAATAATTAAATAATGCAGAATTACTAACTTTAAATAAAACTTTTGTACGGTTGTTAAACTGTTTAGATAGAGTAATAATACTAGTTCTATCTAATAAAAGAATTGCATTGTAAGCTAATAGTGCATTAAAACCGTATGTTTTACAAAATCTATTAAAATTAAAATCGAATGTCTCCTCTTGTCCTTCTCCATATGGAACTTGAAAATAACTACTTAACTTTCTGTATACTTGTTTTATAAAATCTATTGTTGGTAAAACTTTTAAAAACTGATTTTCAATAAGTACATCATCACTTTTATTTTTTAAAATAACTGCAAAAGCTTTATTACCATCTCTTCCGGCACGACCAGCTTCTTGAAAGTAGCTTTCTAAACTTTCGGGTAAATTTAAATGAATAACCGTTTTAACATCAGGCTTGTCAATACCCATTCCAAAAGCGTTTGTAGCAACCATTACTTGTTTTTGGTTATTCATCCAGCTTTCTATGGCGGTATCTTTTTCTGTGTTTGTTAAGCCACCATGGTAAAAGGTAGCTGTAAAATTATTACTTTCTAAAAAGTTAGAAATATCTTGTGTAGCTTTTCTATTTCTAACATAAACTATTGAGGAAGCTTTGTTTTTAGTTAAAATGGTTTTAAGTCTAAAAAGTTTATCTTCTTCGGTAAAAGACATATAAGCTAAGTTAGGCCTTAAAAACGATTGTTTAAACACTTTTGGGCTTATAAAATCGAGTTCTTTTATAATATCTTCTACAACTTCTGGTGTTGCGCTTGCTGTTAATGCAATAACATTTACAGTTGGTTGTAGTTCTCTTAGCTTAATTATATTTCTATAGCTTGGCCTAAAGTCGTTTCCCCATTGGCTAATACAGTGCGCTTCGTCAACAGCAATAAGGTTTACATTCATTTGCCTTATACGATCTTGTACAATGTCTTGCTGTAAGCGTTCAGGAGAAAGGTATAGAAATTTATAATTTCCGTAGATGCAATTGTCTAAACGTGTGTCTAATTCTTTATAAGATATACCACTGGTTAAAGCCATTGCTTTTATGCCTTTATTCTCAAGTGCTTGTACTTGATCTTTCATTAAAGCCACTAAAGGCGAAATAACAATACAAATACCATCTTTAACCAAAGCTGGTACTTGAAAACAAACAGATTTTCCACCGCCTGTAGGCAATAGAGCAAAAGTGTCTTCACCTTCTAAAACCGAATTGATAATGTTTTCTTGAAGCGGCCTAAATGTAGTGAATTTCCAATAACGTTCTAATATGTTAATAGGATGATTCAAAATAAATGTTACAATGCTTTTACAACATCAATTATATGGTCTGCTCTGGCCTCAATAGAACCAAAAGGTACATCTCTTAAGGCGTAACCGTATTTTGTATAGGTTTCAATTAATTTTTCATGGATTTCTAATGCTTGGTCAAAGTTTTCGTATCTCTCATTATCATTAGTAAATATTTCTTGCCAAGGCGCTAATATAAAAATAGCATCATATTTATGCTCTTTACAAGCTTCGCTAAAAAATTCAGGATATTCATCACCCTTAAACTCCATGTAAGCAGGAATGTCTGGAATACCTCTATCTAAAAAGAAAAACTCATTATTGCTAGCTAAAGCCGTATGAAATTGTTCTTTTCTACCTTTTAAAAGTAGCTCGCTAAATTGTATTGGGTTTGTTAAAAATAGTTGGTCGATGCCGTCTTCTCTAGCTTTTAAAATGATATCTCTAGATACTTCTTCAGAGCATGTGAAACCTCTTTTTTCAAGTTCTTTAATAATAGAAGTTTTTCCACTTCCAGGACCTCCTGTTATGACAATTGTTTTTGTATTCAATTATGGTATGATTTTAGTTGTAAAATTCGGAATAAAAAATGTATAAAAAAAATACAAGGATAACTTATCTTTGCTAACTATTATAAGATTTATGAGCAACAAACAAAATCAAGAAGCTTTTTACGCAAAATTAAAGGAGCAATTACAAGATACAACACTTTGGCCATCGGAGTATTTATACAAATTTATTGTAAAATCTAATAAAAATAAGATTGAGCAAGTTGAAGCTATTTTTAACCATTTAGGCGCAGTAATTAATACTAAAGAGTCTAGTAACGGTAAATATACTAGTGTTTCTATAAACGTAAGAATGAAAAACCCAGATGCTGTTATTGAAAAATACCTAGAAGTAGCAGAAAAAATAGAAGGTGTAATTTCTCTATAATTATTGCGTTATAACATAAGAATTTGTATTTTGCGAAAGCATTAAATACTTCAATGCAATACATTAATTCTACACAATTTTAATTTTGATAGACGATATAGAATACAACACAGAGCGTGAACATTTAATTATTCCAGAATATGGAAGACACGTTCAAAAGATGGTGAACTTCGCCAAAACAAGAGAAACAAAGGAAGAACGTAATAAAGTTGCTAAAGCCATTATTTCTGTAATGGGAAATTTACAACCACATTTACGTGATGTTTCAGATTTTCAGCATAAACTTTGGGATCAACTATTTATCATGTCTAATTTTGAATTAGATGCAGATTCTCCTTACCCAAAACCTTCAAAAGAAGTTTTAGAAGAAAGACCAGAGGCTTTAAAATACCCTCAAAACTTTCCTAAGTATCGTTTTTACGGAAACAATATTAAAACGATGATTGATGTTGCGGTTTCTTGGGAAGACAATGAGTTAAAGGAAGCTTTAACTTATACTATTGCCAATCACATGAAAAAGTGTTTTTTAAACTGGAATAAAGATACTGTTGAGGATGATGTAATTTTTAACCATTTATATGAATTGTCTGATGGTAAAATTAATTTAAAAGGATCTGATGAAGATTTAATTGACGCTTCTAGCTTAATGAAATCTAATTCTAAAAAGAAATACTCTAACAACAAAAAAGGGTCAAAGAAAAACAATTCTAATAGAGGTAAAAAGAGATATTAATATAACGAATGGGTACATTTATAATAGAAGGCGGACACCAACTTAAAGGTGATATACAACCACAAGGCGCAAAAAACGAAGCATTACAAATATTATGTGCAGTATTACTAACTCCAGAGGTAGTAACAATTAATAATATTCCAGATATTATTGATATAAATAAACTAATAGCATTACTTAAAAATTTAGGAGTAAAGGTTAGTAAGTTAGGAGAAGGTTCCTATACTTTTCAAGCTGATGCTTTAGATTTAGATTATATGCAAACTGCCGATTTTAAAAAAGAAGGTAGTGGTTTACGTGGTTCTATTATGATGGTTGGTCCATTATTAGCACGTTTTGGCAAAGGTTACATACCAAAGCCTGGAGGCGATAAAATTGGTCGTCGTCGTTTAGATACGCATTTTGAAGGTTTTATAAATTTAGGTGCTAAATTTAGATATAATAGAGAAGACTATTTTTATGGTGTTGAAGCTGATAAATTAGTTGGTACAGATATGCTTTTAGATGAAGCTTCTGTAACTGGAACAGCAAATATTGTAATGGCAGCTGTATTAGCAGAAGGTGTTACAACAATATATAATGCAGCATGCGAACCTTACTTACAACAGTTATGTAAGATGCTTAATCGAATGGGAGCAAAAATCTCAGGTGTAGGCTCTAATTTATTAACTATTGAAGGTGTTGATGCTTTAGGAGGTACAGAACACACTATGCTTCCAGATATGATTGAAATAGGAAGTTGGATTGGTTTAGCTGCTATGACAAAAAGCGAATTAACCATTAAAAATGTAAGTTGGGACGATTTAGGACAAATACCTAGTGTATTTGCTAAATTAGGTATTACGCTTGAAAAACAAGGAGACGATATTTACATTCCTGCTCATAAAGATGGTTATGAAATACAAAACTATATAGATGGTTCTATATTAACAGTAGCCGATGCGCCTTGGCCTGGTTTTACTCCAGATTTATTAAGTATTATTTTAGTTGTGGCTACACAAGCAAAAGGTGAAGTTTTAATACATCAAAAAATGTTTGAAAGTCGTTTATTCTTTACAGATAAACTTATAGATATGGGAGCAAAAATTATTCTTTGCGATCCACATAGAGCAACAGTAATGGGTCATGATTTTAAATCGCAATTAAAAGCAACAACAATGGTCTCTCCAGATATTAGAGCTGGAATTTCATTATTAATTGCTGCACTGTCTGCAAAAGGAACATCTACAATACATAATATAGAGCAGATTGATCGTGGTTACCAACATATTGTAGAACGTTTACAAAGAATTGGTGCTAAAATTACTAGGGTAGAAGGGAATTAAAATAAATAGAAATAGATATAAATAAAGAAAAGTTTCAGTTATTGCTGAAGCTTTTTTTTTTAGATTAAATATTTACAACCATTTCTTTCTTTTAAAATAATATAGCATTCCTAAGAATATAACAATCATTACCACCCAAAGAATATAGTAACTGTATTTGTAATGCAGCTCTGGAATGTGGTCAAAATTCATTCCATAAATACCAGCAATAAAAGTTAGTGGAATAAAAATAGTAGCAATAATAGTTAGTACTTTCATGACCTCGTTCATGCGATTGCTAATTGTTGTCATGTACATGTCCATAAGTCCCCAAATCATTTCGCGATAAATATCAATCGTATCGGATACTTGTATAATATGATCGTAAACATCGGCGAAATAATGTAATGTTTTTTGATCTATAAGTTTACTATCGCTTTTGTCTATTCTGCTTATAATTTCACGAAGAGGAAAGATTGCACGTCGTACTTTTAACACTTCTCGCTTAAGACTTTGAATTTCTGTACTAATTTCGTCTTTAGTTAGACCTTCGAAAAGGTTGTCTTCTAAATCTTCAATTTTGTTACCCATAGTTTCTATAATAGCATAGTAATGGTCTACTACAGAATCTATTAAGGCGTACATTAAATAATCTGAACCTAGATTACGAATTCTACCTTTGGCTTGACGAATACGCTCACGAAGCGCATCAAAAACATCTCCTTCTGCTTCTTGTAATGAAAGTACATAGTTTTTGCCTAAAATAAAACTAACTTGTTCAGACACTATTTTTTCATCGGCATCGTAATACATCATTTTTAAAACCAAAAAGATGTAGTCTTCATATTCATCTATTTTTGGACGTTGATTGGTACTAACAATATCTTCTAAAACAAGAGGATGTAAATTATAATGCGTTCCAAGTTTTTCGATTTCATCAATTTGGTTTAAGCCATTTAAGTTTATCCAAGTTACGGTGTTAGAGTGTTTAAACTCGAATGCTTCTTCTACCGTTTTTAGTTCTTTTTCAACAAAAAAATCTGAATTATAATCAAACGATTCTATAAATAACTGTGAGGTTTCTTTTGTTCCTGTATAAACTAATGTTCCAGGAACTTGTCCAACTTGTTTTTTATAGTTTTGAGTTCGTTTTTTTTGTTTTCTTTTAGCCATATTAATGTTGTTAGTGGAAATCGCCAAAATCTTCAATGGCATCTTTCTCGACTAAAGTTACAGCTTTTTGAAGAATTAAATTATTAGGATATGTTACTAAGTCTCCGTTTTCTACTCTAAGATGTAATTGAAACGCACGAATATCTTCAATTACAGCTTCTATAGGATAGTCTTTATCATGAATTTTTATTTTATCGCCAACTTTATATGGAAACGAGAAAAACATAATAATTCCAGAAGTAACGTTGCTTAAAATAGACCAAATTGCAAATAAACCAATGCCAATTACAGCAAAAACTGAAGAGAAAACTAAAGAGATATCTTTTAATTCGGCTCCAAAAATATAGGTTTCAACAAATAGAAAAATAATTAATAATGTTACTGTATAATATCTTGAAATAAGATTAATACGAGCGTCGTTTACACCACTTTTTTTTCCTATTTTACTTATAGTCATTTTACCAACTATTCTAATAAATAGAAATACAGCTAATACAATTGCTGTGTTTATAAGTTCTACTTCAATTTTTTGCAAAAACATATAGTTAATTTTTGTAGTAATTATAATAATGTTTTACTGTAACAAAAGTGTTTCTCGCAACACTTCGTCTTTAATACTTTTTTTGTTCCAATAAGCAGATTTAATTGTTTTTAATTTTGTTGCTTTTGTTACATTATCATTATTAATTTCTTCCCAATTAGTTATTTCAAAAGGAAATTCTGGATTAAAATTGATTGTTAGTTTTCTATTTAAGTTGGTGTAATTTAATGTGTATTTTCCATTTTCTAATTTAGCAGAAGCTTGGTATGCTTTAAGTGGACTATGGTTTAAACGTACAAACTCTAAAGAAGGAATTATGTTAATTTCTCCAGTTGGAAGACTATTAGGATTGATACGTAATTGCGTCCATATTTCGTTTTCTAAAATGTTTTTTTCTATTTTAAAATTATTATCTGCTTGATTTTCAAAATAAGAATGTGAGTTTATTTCAAAAAGTTCGCGGTTGTTTAATTGTGTATAAACATGTCCGCACCATTCTTGTATAGAGCAGCTTACTTTTATAGCATGTTTATTGTTTGCAACAGGATAAAACGTACTTTGCATTATAGAGTACGGATAGATACCCGTTGTAAAATTCTTAGTCCTATTTAATTTTAAAACATTAATATTAGTAGGGTTGTTATTGTCTGCTTTTACTTGTTTATTTTCTAAAAAAGGTTCTGTTACATATATTAAAACAGATGTTCCTTCTCTAATTTCGCCGTAACGTGATTGTAGTAGCTTGTAAGATGTAATTTCTGCTTCTCCATTATACCAATAGTTTGTAAAGTTTTTATTTGGTTTAAAAGCTTCAGCTGTAATATTATTGTTGTTATTTTCTTTTAAAGTTGTAGTGGTTTTTTCTTCTTTATTAGTACAAGACAATAAAGAAAAAAGTAAGCCAATAATTATGCTTAAATATATTGTACTTTTTGTTTTCATAATATTTTCTTACAAAATTACAACACTAAAAATCGTCTGCAATAATATTTAACGTTTCGTATAATAGGTGAGTGGGTAAGCCCATAACATTAAAATATGAGCCTTCAATAGTTACTACACCTATTTGTCCAATCCACTCTTGAATTCCATAAGCACCAGCTTTATCCATTGGAGAATATGTGTTTATGTAATACCATATTTCTTCATCAGTAAAATCTTTAAATGTAACTTTTGTAACAGCATTTACTGTTTTTTGAAAGACTTTTGTACGCACGCATACAGAGGTAATAACTTCATGAGTGTTATTGCTTAAAGATTTTAGCATAGCAAAAGCTTCGTCTTTAGTTCTTGGTTTTCCTAACGCTACATTTTTATGCCAAACAATGGTATCGCTAGTAACTAAAATATCATTATCGTTTAATTCTTCAAGAAATGGTAAAGATTTTAATTGAGCTAAATAATCGCTAATTTCAAAATGAAGTAATTTTGGAGGATACTCTTCTTTAGTATCCTTTAATCTAATTTCAAAATCCAAACCTAAATTCTTAAAAAATTCTTGACGTCTAGGCGAACCAGAGGCTAAAATAATGTGTCGATTTTTAAGTTTTTCTTTTAACATGTTTATAAAATTAATCTGTAAAGTAGCATCGATAACATTCCAGAAATCATCACCATTTTAAGTATGAAACTAATATGTTTAAAATGCGCATTACTTTCTGCAGTAAACATTTTAATTGCTATATAAATTAACGGTCCAACTACCGCAATTAAAAAATAAGCGATAGCTTCTACATGCATATATAAAAATGTAGTTATATAATATACAATAATTACAATTGTTATTAGGGTTAAAACCATTGTAATTTTGCTAGTTCTACTTTTGCCAAAAAGAATTGGTAGCGTTTGCATGCCAGCTTTGTGGTCGCCATCTACATCTTGTATGTCTTTTACAATTTCGCGTATAAAGTTTATTAAAAAAGCAAAAACACCAAAGTCTGTAAGAACTTCTAGCATTGTAGATTGGATACTTTCATTTTGAATAGTTGTTGCAGGAATAAGCTCAAAAACACCAACAATTAGTAAACTTATAGCAACTAATAAAGAAACAATAATATTACCAGCAACGGCAATTTGTTTTAAATAAGAAGCATATACATAAAGTGCTGCTGCTATAATAACAAATAGACCAAAAAACGGAGGTCTTGCTACTTGATGAGACAAATAAAAACCTAAGCAAACACCAACAAAAGTAAAAATAACATAAAGCTTATTTGCTGTGCTTTCGGTTATTTTTTTTCCTACAATTACTTTGTTTGGTTTGTTAACTGCATCGGTTTCCAAATCGTAAATATCATTAATTATGTAACCACCAGCTGCAATACAAACAGTTGATAAGATTAATAAAAAGAAATTTAATGAGCCTAATGTAGTATCAATTGCAAAAGCTGGAAATAATGCATATTTTACTAATAGTTGCACAACAGCAATCATTAATAAGTTTTTCCAACGGATGAGGTTTAAAATATTCAAGGTTTAATTTGTTTTATTATTAATAAACTTAAAATAGCAATTCTTATTAAAATTATAATGAAGCATCAAAATAACTATTCCAATCGTTATTTACTTTTAGAACTTGTTCAATAACATCGCGCACACAACCTTTTCCACCTTTTTTATGCGATATGTATTTTGATAGTTGTTTAACTTCTTGTACAGCATCTTGTGGGCAGGTGGCTAAACCTACTAATTCTAATACAGGAATATCTGGGATATCGTCTCCCATATATAAAACGTTTTCTGATTTTATATTTTTGTCTTTTATATATATATTAAACTGCTCAATTTTATTATGAGCTCCTAAAAACACATCTTTAATTCCTAAATTTTCCAATCTTTTTTTTACACCTTCATTAATTCCTCCAGAAATAATACATAAGTTGTAACCTTTGTTTAAAGCTTGTTTTAAGGCATAGCCGTCTTTAACATTCATTGTCCTTAACATATCTCCATTTGCGGTTATGGTAAGAGACCCGTCTGTTAAAACACCATCTACATCAAAAATAAAGGTATTTATATTACTTAAGTGTTCTTTATAGCTTTTATCGTATGCCATGTGTTTTTTTTATAGATTTGGTTAGTAAGTGGTAAACGGCTTTATGCTCGTCGCTTTCCAATTGTTTTAAATGTCTTTTTATGGTTTTTTTATCGTTTCTTAATGCAGGTCCAGTTTGTGCCATGTATGGAGAAAGCGATTCAATTTTATTAGCAGTTTCTTTAATTAAAGGTTTTAAAATATTAAATTCTGCACCATTTTGTTCTGTAATTTCATGCGCAATTCTATAAAGTTGATTTGTAAAATTATTTACAAATACTGCTGCTAAGTGTAATGCTTGGCGTTGGTCGCTATTTACTTTGTGGCTTTTACTACCTATAGCTTTTGCTAAGTTTTTAAGAATTGGTAAATCGGTTTTTTTTAGAGCTTCAACACAAATAGGTACATCGTTAAAGTTTAAATCTGCGGCTTTTGAAAACGTTTGTAATGGATAAAAAACACCTCTTTTTTGTTTCATATCTACTGCATATAAACTTGTACTACCAGAAGTGTGTACTACTAATCTGTTTTCAAAAGGTAGTTGCTTCGATAAATCTTCAATAGCATCATCGCTTACCGCTAGAATATAAATATCGGCTTCTACTAATGATGAAAGATTATCTGTAACATTAACCTTGTTTTTGTATTTGTCAATCGTTTTTAAATTACGATTATACCATTGCTTTATTTCAACTTCTTCCGAAGCTAAAAATGCTTTAAATAAATGTGTGGCTACATTTCCTGCGCCTAAAAGTACTACTGTAATCATTTTGCTAAAATAGCTAACCAAAAGATGAAATAAAAGACGTTTCTGTTATCTTTGTAAACAATGGAAAAAAAAGATATAGATAGCCGTAAAGATGTAGCATTTTTAGTAGATTCTTTTTATACAAAAATAAGGAAAGACAAGACTTTAGGTCCTATTTTTAATAATGCTATAAAAGATTGGAATAAGCATTTAAACCATTTAACTACTTTTTGGGAGTCTAGTTTATTTTTTTCTAAAAAACTAGAGCATAAATACATTGGGAATCCACTAGAAGTCCATGCGAAAGTAGATAAAGATAATAATTATAGTATAACAGAATTACATTTTGGTATTTGGCTAAATTATTGGTCGCAAACCATAGACGAATTATTTAAAGGAGAAGTAGCAGAAAATGCAAAACGACGTGCCAGAAAAATGGGAACATTTTTATACTTGAAAATATTTGAAGCAAGGCAAGAAGATGTTAATTAATTTTAACAATAATTACTCAAATATCTGCTAAATAAAATAAACAAAAAGGACTATCTTTGCACGAGCTAAATACAGCCTTATTATTATGCAAAATAGACTAGCAAAAATCCTTTTTTCTACACGTTTAACAGCCGTATTATTTATTGTTTTCGCAGCAGCGATGATTGTAGGAACATTTATGGATGCAGGACAAGAAACTTCGCCAACACCTTACTCTCGTACCTTAATATATAACACTTGGTGGTTTGAAGGTATTATGGTGTTTTTTGTAATTAATTTTGTTGGAAACATTTTTAGATTTAGATTATTTAAAAAAGAAAAATGGGCCACATTAATACTTCACCTAGCATTTATATTTATTTTTATAGGAGCATTTATTACAAGATATATTGGGTATGAAGGTATGATGCCAATTCAAGAAGGTGAAACCGAAAACACATTTTTATCTCAAAAAACTTATGTTTTAGGTTTGGTGAATGGTGATTATAAAATTGATGGAGTTGCGCAACGTCTTAGAATTGAAAAAGAAGTTGATTTTTCAGAAAGATTGAATAATAAACTTTCTATTAATACAACATACGATACAATTCCTATTAATGTTACTTTAGAAAAATTTATCGCTAATGCCGAAAAAGATATTATTCCAAGTGAAGATGGTGAAGAATATTTAAAAATTGTAGAAGCAGGAAATGGAGCGCCACATAATCATTTTTTAAAATCTGGTGAAGACCAGATGATACACAACATTATATTTACTCTAAATAATCCAAAAAAGGGAGCTATAAATATTATTAATGATGAAAATGGAATAACTATAGACTCTCCTTTTGAAGGTGAATATTTACAAATGGCAACTATGGCCGAAGGTAAATTAATAAAAGACAGTATTCAGCCTTTAATGTTACGTTCAAGATACGTTATTGGTAATATGCAAATGGTATTTCCTAAACCAGTTATAAAAGGTCATTTTGATATTGTAAAAAAATCTCAATTATTAAAAAGTGACGAAGATGGAATTGTTTTAAATGTTACAGCAAATAACGATACTAAACAAGTAAAATTACTTGGTGGTATGGGAACAAGTAACCAATGGGAGCGTGTAAATGTTGGTGGTTTAGATATCGATTTTAGATTTGGAGCAAAACTTTTAGAGTTGCCATTCGATATTAAATTAAACGACTTTGTTGCCGAAAAATATCCAGGAACAGAGAATAGTTATTCTGCTTTCTCTAGTGCTATTACAGTTATAGATAAAGAAGAAGGTGATTTTGATTATAAAATTTTTATGAATAACGTTTTAGATCATAGAGGATATCGTTTTTTTCAAGCAGGTTTCGATAATAATGAAACATTAACAAGACTTTCTGTAAACCATGATCGTTGGGGAACCTGGATAACTTATTTAGGATATATGTTACTTTATTTTGGTTTAATGGCTATTCTATTTAATAAAAACACACGTTTTGCCGATTTAAAAAGAGCGTTAGATAAAGTTAAAGACAAAAAGAAGAAATTTATTTCTATTTTTATTTTATGCTTTACTTTAACAGGATTTGCTCAAAACGAACATTTTGAAGGAGATGGACACAATCACGCTCAGGAACCTGTAAACACAACAGAAGCACAAGAGCCTATTGTAGAACACGATAATTATACATACGAAGAAAATAAGAATGCTGTAGATTCTATTTTAAGAGCTAATATAGTGCCTAAAAAAGAAGCAGATAAGTTTGGACGTTTAGTTATACAAGACGTTGGAGGAAGAATGATGCCTGTAAATACTTATGCTTCAGAATTTTTAAGAAAACTTAGTAAGAGTGATACTTACGAAGGCTTTACAGCAGATCAAGTATTTCTATCTGTACACGAGAGTCCTCAGTTTTGGTATAACGTTCCAATTATCTATTTAAAATCTAAAAAAGACGATTCGCTTAGAAAAATTATAGGAGTAGATAAATCTGATGGTTATGCCACATTAAGTCATTTCTTTACTAATAGAGGAGAATACAAACTAGCACCATATTTAAATGATGCCTACAAAGCACTGGCTCCAAATGGATACCAAAAGGAATTTATAGAGGCAGATCAGCGTGTAAATTTATTACATAATACAGTACAAGGAAATTCGCTTAAAATATTTCCTATACCAGAAGATGAGAATAATAAATGGGTTTCTGCTAACGAGTATAGAACAGGACATTATAAAGAAAAGATAAAAGATACTATGTATCAAAGCTTTATAAATCAAAGTTTTAATCTTTATTTATATCGTTTAAATAGTGCAAAACAATCTGGAGATTTTAAAGAAGCAGATAAAATTTTAGAAGCTTTTAAAAGAAATCAACAAAAACTTGGTGGCGAAGTTATGCTTACCGACGAAAAAATTCAAACAGAGATTTTGTATAATAAATATGATATATTTAAAAATCTTCATTATGCATATATGCTATTTGGAGCCTTGTTATTTATATTATTAATTGTACAAATATTTAAAGATAAGAGTAAGACTATTAAAGCACTAATAGTAGCTTTAAAGGCCTTAATACTATTATCCTTTTTATTACATACTCTAGGTTTAATTTTAAGATGGTATATATCTGGTCACGCACCTTGGAGTGATGGTTACGAATCTATGATTTATGTAGCTTGGGCTACTATGTTATTTGGTTTAATGCTTTCAGCAACCTCAAACAGAAATTTAAAAACTGTATTTTCAAGTTTATTGGGCGGTAACCATAGTTCAGACTTAACAACCGCAGCAGCAGCTTTTGTAACATCTATGTTGTTAATGGTAGCTCATTTAAGCTGGATGGATCCTGCTATTGCAAATTTACCACCAGTTTTAGATAGTTATTGGTTAATGATTCATGTGGCAGTTATTGTAGCTAGTTATGGACCATTTACACTATCTATGATCTTGGGAGTAACTGTTTTAATACTCATGATTTTAACCACAAAAGAAAATAAAGAAAAAATGCTCTTAAATATTAAAGAGCTTACTATTATAAACGAAATGTCTTTAACTGTTGGATTAGTTATGCTTACTATTGGAAACTTCCTTGGTGGTATGTGGGCTAACGAGAGTTGGGGACGTTATTGGGGATGGGACCCGAAAGAAACATGGGCACTTATTAGTATAATGATTTATGCTTTTGTAATACACGCCAGATTAGTACCTGGATTACGTGGCAGATGGTTATTTAATTTAATGTCTATAGTTGCACTTTCGTTTATTATTTTCACTTATTTTGGTGTAAACTTTTATTTATCAGGTTTGCATTCTTACCAATCAGGACAAGATTTAAGTTATAAATATATAGCAGTTGCTGTTGTATGTGTTACTATACTTGCTGTTCTTTCATATAGAATGTACGCTAAGTTTTATAAAAAATAATATTTTTTAATTCTAATTTTAATTGTTAGATTAGACTTTCTAATTAAAACAATAAAGAATGAATTATTTTAAGCGTATTGGTATACATAACATTTTAATGTTAATACTTTGCTTAATTATAATTCTAGTTGCTGAATATTTGTTTTTAACTGGAAATGAAATTCACGGTATATTTTTGGGATTGTGGGTACCTACAATTTTAGGATTAATGATATTTTTAAAGCTGATAGATAATGGATCCAAATAGCTTTATATTATATTTTTCGATTTTTATAGCATTTTGTGTAATATGTTGGGCTATAGCTATGATAAGAATTTATAATAAAAAATTTAAAAAATAATCATTAATTAGTTTTATTACATGAAAGCATTTTTTAAGGAGTTTAAAGAGTTTGCCGTAAAAGGTAATATGATGGATATGGCAATAGGTATTATTATAGGAGCTTCCTTTAATAAAGTTATTGATGTATTGGTAAAAAAAGTATTTATGCCTCCATTATCTTTAATGACAGATGGCATTAAATTTCAAGATAAAAAAATAATACTTAGAAATGCTGTTTTAGACGAAACAGAGAAAGTTACCACTGCAGAAGTTGCTATAGAATATGGTGCGTTATTTGAAGCCTTGTTAGATTTTATGATTATTGGAATAACAGTATTTGTTGTTGTAAAAGCCATGAATAGGTTAAAGAATAAATCTCAAGATCCTAAAGACAAAACTGTTAAAACTCCAAAAGATATACAATTGCTTACAGATTTAAACGAGCTTATGGCAGAGCAAAATAAAATATTAAAATCTAAAGTAAAGGACTAAAAAAACAGCATATGTAGTGGAACGTCATACGCTGGTTCATTTCTAATCAAAATATAAAGTAATCATATTTTAATTAGTGTTTTGTTTAAATTTAAATCGTTTAAAACATCGTTAGTAAACTTATAGTGGCCACGTGTTGTAATAATTCTAAATCTATTATCATTCATCCTACTTAACACATCAAGAAAACGCCATTTCGATTTTAATAAGCGAGGTTTATCACTTTTTAAACCAATTTCAAAATAATATTTTTTTGTTCTCCTAGTGGCAGTTATATCTGGAGTTATTTTTATGTCACCATCTTGTTTTACATAAGATTTTGGAGCCTCGTAACCTTCTACGTCTGCCTTAATATTTTCAAAACCTAAGTTTTCTAAGTAGTTAACAGATTCCTTAATAAATGCCGCGTTTTCTTTTTTTTCCGTGTGTATCATGTTTCTAAAATACAACCAGACATTTAATTTTTGCGTTAATGGCTTGTTAAACCATTGGTTTTTAACATTTTTTAAGAATAATAATATCTTTATAGATTACTTTTTAATCTTAATCTATACAATTACTATCTTTACATTATGAGTAAAAAGAAATTAGGTTTAAATACCATTTGCGCGCATGTAGGCGAAATTAAAGACGAACAATTTAAAGGTGCAGTATCACCTATTTATTTATCAAGTTCTTACGAATTTTTAGATGTCGATATTAAACGTTATCCGCGTTATTTTAATACACCAAATCAAGAATATTTATCTAAAAAAATAGCTGCTTTAGAAGGTAAAGAAATGGCTATGATATTTGGTTCGGGTATGGCAGCTATTAGTCATATGTTTTTAGCTTTTTTAAAAGCAGGAGATCATATTGTAGTACAAAATACAATTTATGGAGGAACAAGTAATTTTATTAGAGAAGAATTTCCAAAACTAAATATAGAATTTACATTTACTAACGGTTATAGTGTTTCAGATTTTGAAGCAGCTATAAAACCAAATACTAAATTAATTCATATTGAAACTCCTTCTAATCCTTTATTAACCATTACAGATATTAAAGCTGTTGCAGATTTAGGAAAAAAGGAAGGTATAATTACAAGTATAGATAATACGTTTGCAAGTTCTATAAACCAAACACCTGGAGATTTTGGAGTAGATTTAATAATGCACTCGGCAACAAAATATTTTGGAGGACATAGCGACATTTGTGCAGGTGCAGTTGCAGGTTCTAAAGAACATATGGATAAAATATGGAATGTCTCTAAAAATTTGGGAGGTAGTTTAAGCGACTTTACTGTATGGATGTTAGAACGTAGCATGAAAACAATGGGACTACGTGTAGAAAAACAAACCAAAAATGCTTATAAAATGGCAAAATGGTTAGAAAAAAACGATGCAGTTAAAAATGTTTTCTATCCAGGTTTAAAAAAACATCCAGAACATAAGTTAGCAAAATCGCAAATGCATGGTTTTGGAGCTATGCTTTCTTTTGAACTTAAAGACGACTTAGATTCTGTAAAATTTCAAAAAGCTTTAAAATTAATAAAAGCATCCATGAGTTTAGCAGGAGTGGAGAGCACGGTTTTAAGTCCTGCTCAAACATCTCATTCATTATTAAGTCAAGAAGAACGTGATGCTATAGGCATAACCGATGGTTTAATTAGATTTTCAGTAGGTATAGAATCTGTAAAAGATTTAAAAAATGATATAAACCAAGCCTTAAAACAATTATAATATTTTGCATAAAAAAAATAAGCATCAAAAAGATTACGATTTTAAAAAACTAATAGAAAGTTTTCCTAGTCTTGAATCTTATGTTTTTGAAAATAAATACGAAAAAAAAACTATTGATTTTGCCGATGCTAAGGCGGTAAAAGCTTTAAACACTGCACTAATAAAAACATATTATAATATAGATTTTTGGGAATTTCCGGATACAAATTTGTGTCCTCCAATTCCTGGTCGTATTGATTATATTCATCATATTTCGAGTTTACTTAACACATCAAATATCAATAATAATATTACAGTTTTAGATATAGGAACAGGAGCATCTTGTATATATCCTTTACTTGGTAATGCAGAGTATAATTGGAGTTTTGTAGCAACAGACTGTAATAAAAAGTCTATAGCTTCCGCAGAAAAAATAATTATAAAAAATAAGCTTAAAGGAGTTATTAAGTTAAAGCATCAACCTAATACAGATAATGTTTTTAAAGGAATAATTAATTCTAATAGTAAATTTTCTGTATCTATTTGTAATCCTCCGTTTTATAAAGATGAAGCTGAAGCTTTCGAGGCTACAACAAGAAAATTAAAAGGTTTAGGTAAGCTTACAGATTCCGTAACAAGAAACTTTGCAGGTCAAGCACATGAATTATGTTTTAAAGGAGGAGAAAAAGCCTTTTTACATACTTATTTATATGAAAGTTCTTTATTTAAAACACAATGTTTTTGGTATACAAGTTTAGTCTCCAATAAAGACAATATTAAGTCAATGAAAAAGTCTTTAACAAAACTTGGAGCAACAACAATAAAAGTAATAGAAATGAACCAAGGCAATAAAAAAAGTAGAGTAGTAGCTTGGACATTTTTAACAGAAAAAGAACAACAAAATTGGATAAACAATAAATAATACATTAAAAATGAAATTAGATATACTGGCTTTTGGTGCACATCCAGATGATATAGAGTTGGGAGCAGGAGGAACGATTGCAAAAGCTATTGCCGAAGGTAAAAAAGTAGGAGTAATAGATTTAACAAAAGGCGAATTAGGAACTAGAGGTACAGCAGAAACTAGAAAAATAGAGGCTGAAAATGCTTCTAAAATTTTAGGATTATCTGTTAGAGAAAATTTAGGTTTTGCAGATGGTTTTTTTGTTAATAATAAAGAGCACCAATTAGAAATAATTAAAATGCTTAGAAAATATAAGCCAGAAATAGTGCTTTGTAATGCAATTGATGATAGGCATATAGACCACGGAAAAGGAAGTAAACTTGTAAGTGACGCATGTTTTTTAAGTGGATTATTAAAGATTGAAACTATGCATAATGGTATAAATCAAGAAAAATGGAGGCCAAAACATGTTTACCATTACATACAATGGAAAAATATTGAGCCAGATTTTGTTGTAGATATTTCTAATTATATGAATATAAAACAAAAAGCTGTAGATGCTTATCAAACGCAATTTTTTAATAGTAAAAGTAACGAGCCAGAAACACCTATAACTAGTAAAAGTTTTATAGATAGTGTAAATTATAGAGCAAGAGACCTAGGTCGCTTAGTAGGAGTAGATTACGCCGAAGGATTCACTGTAGAACGCTATATAGCAGTTAATAGCTTATTTGATTTAAAGTAAAAAAAACAAAAAAATGCATAAAATTTTAATGAAAAGGCTTTGTAGTAAATAGGAATTAATTTACATTTGCACACGCATTACAAAATGCGCACAAATGGTGGTTGTAGCTCAGCTGGTTAGAGCGTCGGTTTGTGGTACCGAAAGTCGCCGGTTCGAACCCGGTCTTCCACCCAAAAGCAAAAAGCCTTCAATTTTTATTGAAGGCTTTTTTTGTATATATAAGTTTGTGTTTTTTATTCTGTTGCTTTATCTACAGTAATTCTAGCCTCTCTATTAGCCAATTCCCATGCTGTATAAAAAATTAAGCGTGTTCTGTTTTCTAATAAATCGTATTGAATTTTATCTGGTGTGTCTCCTGGTTTATGGTAATCTTCATGAGTTCCGTTAAAGTAAAATATTACAGGAATATTGTTTTTAGCAAAGTTATAGTGATCGCTTCTAAAGTAATAACGGTTAGGATCATTTTCTTCATTAAATTTATAATCTAAATCAATATTCATGTATTTCGTGTTCACTGCCTCAGAGATATTATGTAACTCTGTACTTAGCCTATCGCTACCTATAAGGTAAAGGTAGTTTCTGTTTTTCTTTTCACGATTAGGATCTGTACGACCAATCATATCTATATTTAAATTTGCAACAGTATTTGCTAACGGAAAAATAGGATCATTATCTGTATAATGTCTAGAGCCTAGTAGGCCTTTTTCTTCTGCAGTAACATTTAAAAAAACGATAGAGCGTTTAGGACCGTTACCTTCTTTTTTTGCTTTAGCAAATGCTTTTGCTATTTCTATAACAGCAACTGTTCCTGAACCATCATCGTCTGCACCATTATAAATTTCACCATTTTTAACACCTTCATGGTCTAAATGTGCAGAGATAATAATGTACTCATTAGGCTTTTCACTTCCTTTAATAATTGCTGCAACATTTTCAGAATTTATTTTTTCAGAATTATTTTTATAATCAATTTTAATATTAGCTTTTAAAGTAGACGCTTCTTCTTTAGTTTCAATATCTTTTACTAAAGTTTTAGCCAAGTCTAAATTAATTAGCATGTATAACATATCGTCACCTCCATTAGCTAAAGACATTCTACCACTAGAACGCCCAAATCTATTTACAGCCATTGCATAGACTTCTGGGTAATAATATAGTAACGCTTTTGCACCTTTATTTTGGGCAACTTCCTTTTTTAATGCAAAAGATTGGCGCATATTAGACCATTTAGAGCTTTCATTTGTTCCCGAAATTATATAGCTACCATCGTTATTTTTAGGCTCTCCAGAACGAATTACTACAACTTTATCTTTAACATCTAAATTTTTATAGTTAGAGTAGTTATCGTCATCTATACCAAAACCAGCATAAACAAATTCGCTAGTGCTTAAGTTTGTGTTTTTAGAGGATGAAATTGAAACAAAATCGTCTAAATTTTTATAAGCTTTATTGTTAACAGTTAACATTACTTCTGGAGCAGACATTATTTCTAGTGGTACATCTTGAAAATAGTTTCCATCGCTTTTTGCTGCAGGTATACCACTTTCTATATAGTGTTGTTTTATAAACTCCACTGCCATTTTTTGTCCTTCTTCACCGGTTTCACGACCTTTAAACTCGTCTCCAGCATAAATATAAAGTTCTTTTTTTAAGTTTTCTGCAGTTATAGTTTCTGCATAAGTAGTTGGGTTTGCCGGTACTTTATTAATATTATTAGTTGATGTATTGCTTTTAGAAGTAGAACAGGCTACAATTAAAGCAGAAAGAGAAAAGAAGTAAAATATTTTTTTCATTTTTAGTATTATAATTTAATTATAAAGTAAAAATACGAGAAATATAATTGTCAACTTAATTTGTTGTATTTTATTTAGAAAACTTTAGATGTCTTCATTTTTAATTAAAAAATCTTTTCTATTGGCCAATTGCCATGCTGTTGCAAAAATTAGTTTTGCGCGTTTTGCCAATAATGGATAATTTATTTTTTCTGGAGTATCTGTTGGTTTATGGTAATCTTTATGTTCACCATTAAAATAGAAAATAACAGGAATGCTTTTTTTAGCAAAATTGTAATGGTCGCTTCTGTAATAATAGCGATTTTTATCATTTTCGCTATTATATTTATAATCTAGTTCTAAATTTGTGAATGTTTGTGCTGTTTTTGCAGAAATATAATGTAATTCTTTACTTATTCTATCTGCTCCAATTAAATAAATATAATCTGTATTGTTTTCGTGCTTATTATCTACACGCCCAATCATGTCTATATTTAAATTAGCTATTGTTTTATCTAAATTAAAAACAGGATTTTCTATATAAAATTTAGAGCCTTGTAAGCCAATTTCTTCGGCAGTAAGATGCAAAAATAAAATACTTCTTTTAGGAGAGTGGCCTTGTTGTTCTGCAAGTTTAAAAGCTTCTGCAATTTCTGTAATGGCAACAGTACCAGAGCCATTATCATCTGCTCCAAAAAAAATAGCATCGTTTTTAATACCTAAGTGATCTAAATGACCAGAAATAATTAATACTTCTTCTGGATATTGACTTCCTTTTATATAAGCTAAAATGTTTTCTGATGCTCCCATACCTTTTGGCAAAAAATCTTCGGGTATGGTTTGGTAGTAAGTAGAGTCGTTAACTTTAGGTGCAATATTTTTTTCTTTGTAAAAACTTCTTAAATAATTTGATGCTTTTTTTTGTCCTTGTTTACCGGTAGCTCTGCCTTGAAATTCTTCTGAGCAAAAAATATCTAATCTGCTTTTTAAATCTTGAGGAGTTATTGTTTTTGAATATTGAAGTACAAGTTCCTTGTCTATAATTTCTACATTATGTTCTAAATTTTCAATTTTTGTGCTATATTTTGTTTCTGAACAAGAGCCAACAACTAAAAAAGCAGAAGCGATGATTAAAGCTTTCATTTTAAAAATATTTATAAATCTAAATATAAATAATTTCCTACAATAAATTACATTATTCTGAAATATCAATATCCTCTAATTCTTCTATAGAGTCTTCAAGTGAGTTTTCTTCTCTTTGTTCTAACTGTTCTGTATCGCCAACTTCGGTAGTTGTGGTAATACTTTTAAAACTTGCCAAAGCTAAAGAGATAATGGTAAGTAAAAATATTAATTGAACTGTATGTTTGGGTTTATTTTCTTTTTTCCCTTTAAAAAATGCTATAATTCCAAAAATTAAAGCTGCAATTGCAGGAAAAAAAGCGAAGTTATATAATGGTAAAACCGCTAGTACTACAGCTAGAATAGCACTTATTAAACCTAAACTGATAAATAAAAATCTCATTGTTTTAATTTTTTAAACCTGTTGCGTTTTTAATTTTTAATTCTCCATTTCCAAATGCTACTTTAAATTTAGCATATACTGGAATTTTATTCTCATCTGCAGTTAACCATAAATAGTTACTATTACCTTTTAAGGCATCATTATTAGTAAGATTTATACGTAATTTATAACATTCTTTTTTACCTAAAGCTGTATTAATGGTTTCTTTTGCAATATATGTAAATCTAAATTTAGTTTCCTTATTATCAAACAGAACGGTAAAAGTATCACTGTCTCCTACAGATGCTTTTTTTATGTCTAAGCTTCTTAAATGATAAATGGTTGTTACTATGTCTTTAGTATTTCCGTTTATTCTTACAGTGTTATTTCTATCCCAAAAGCCAGATTCGAAGTTTTTACTTTTTTGCCTAATTAAGCTTTTAACTGTATTATTTTTATGGTTAAAATTATATTTTACAAATTTATAATGCCCGCCTTCATCTATATCGCGTTTAAATAAATATGGAGTTAATGTTTTTGGGTTTACATAACTCTCGTAAAGATCTCTAATTTTAAAAAAATTGTCCCATTTTGTGTAAGTAGTGGCTTTACATTTTAAACGTAAAAGTGTAGAGCTTTTAGTTTTTACACTGCTAGTTTCCATAGTTACTTCAGCAAAATCTGTCATTAAACCAGACATATTATAACCTGCAGTAAATGTTAATTTTTCATTAGCTTGAAAGGCATTATTTTGAGCGTTAATGTGTAACGAAAAAATAATGGCTAGAAATAAAAATAATTGTTTCATAAAGACTATTTAAAGTTCAAAGATAAAAATAGTAAACACTAATTATGCCGAAAATATTGTGTTTATATTTTATTTAATAATTATTTTAAAAGTACACTGCGTAAAATACCTTGTACATCGCTATTATCTTTTTGTTTTATTAGATAATTTTCAAGTTCATCCTCGTGTGTAATTTGTTCGTTTTTATCTATAAAACCGTAGCCTAGGTATGTTCCGTTTTTTATAATTACAAAGGCTTCTTCATTATCATTTCTACCTTTTTCTTTTAAAATTTTATCTTGACTATCATTTACAATTTCACATATTGCATTAGTAACTCGTTCGTTATATATGTTTACATCTTCATTGCCTTTACAAATGCCCTTACAGTTTTTAATAGAAAAGTGAGAACATTCACTAACACCTTCTTGTAAATGGCAAAATTTAGGACAAAGATTAAATTGTTCGCAAATACGTTCTAAAAATAATCTTGCTTCGCGTAAACTGTAGAACGTAATTATAGGATTTGGTGTTGCTTTGCTATTATTAATAGCAATATGCATAATATTATTTCTGTCTTGATAACTAAAAAGAGAAAAACCTTTTGGAGCTCGTTTTGCTACTTTGTTATATTGTGGGAAATGTTGTTTTATGGCTGCATCTTCCATTAATAAAGCAATAAGTTCACTACCAGAGAGTTCAAAATCTATGTTTCTAGTTTCACGAACCATATTTAAGCTTTTTTGTGCTTTACTGTAAAAATGACTAAGCACTCTTTTTTTTATGTTTTTAGCTTTACCAACGTAAATTATTTCGTTTTTTTTATTTTTAAAATAATAAATACCTGTAGCATTTGGTAATGCATTAAAAACTTCTTTTGGTAAGTTAGGAGGTAAGGTAGCTTCTTTACTATTTTTATTTAAAAAATTACTAAAAACATTCTCTGCATTGTCTTGAGCTTGTAATTTTTTAAATAACGTAACTGTTGCTTCTGCATCGCCATGCGCTCTGTGCCTTCCATTTATATTTATGTTTAAATCTTTAGAAAGTTTTCCTAAACTATAGCTTTTATGGCCAGGTAAAAGCTTACGACTAAGTCTTACAGTACATAATTTTTTTCTTGTAAAATCTATATTAATAGATTTAAATTCGTTTCTAATTACGTTATAGTCGAAATTAACATTATGGGCAACAAAAATGGTGTCTTTAGTAATTTCTAAAACTTGCTGTGCTATTTCATGAAATTCTGGAGCATTTGCTACAGTGCCGTTATCTATTCCTGTTAAAGCAGTAATGTGTTCTGGTATATAGCAGTTTGGGTTTACAAGTGAAGTAAACTCATCTATAACTTTATTTCCATCGTATTTAAACACCGAAATTTCGGTAATACGATTGGTTCTTCCAGAAGTTTCAACGTCTATTATTGTGTAATGCAATGTGTTTTTTTAGCTAGAAATTAATTATTCTTCTCTTAATTTATTTGTTGTAGTATCAATTTTTTTCCACATGTGCTCTGATGTTAAATAAAAACTACCTATAAAATTAAAATTACATTCTGTAGGCGAGATTATAGATAAAAAGGGCTGTCCATTTTTGTCTTTATAGAGGTGATAGGTTTCACCAAGAATTGGTTCAAAATTAAATTTGGCATTATAAACTAGGTTATTGTATTCTAATTCTTCAATTATTTTATCGTACTCGGCTTTAATTTCTAAATACCTGGCTTTTAATTGTTTATTAGCTTTAATAACATTTTTATTTTTCCAGGTTATATTTTCTTTAACGTGTATTGCAGGAGCGCCAACATTTGTAGCATACGGTTTTAAAGCAGCGTCATATTGTTGTGTTTCTTGGTTAAAAACAACGTTATCTGGTTTTTTTGAATCAGACATTTTTTCTTTTTTTTTAGCCTTGTAAAGATAATGGTTTAAAGATTTATAATGAAATATATTAACCATAGTTAGTTTCTTTACGGTATTTAATAAAACTATAATTTAATTTTAAATACAACCATTTTTTTGAGATGACATAAATCATCTTTTAAACTTTAATTACTCTATAAATTTGTTTAAAAATTTTAAATAAATGAATAGCTCTTTAATAGCAAAATATAATGTTGCAGGCCCAAGATATACTAGTTATCCTACAGTTCCTTATTGGGACAATAATTCTTTTTCTTTAAAACGTTGGAAAGCTTCTTTAAAGAAAAGTTTTGATGAAACTAATAGTACTAATGGAGTAAGTTTATACATTCATCTGCCTTTTTGCGAAAGCATGTGTACCTTTTGCGGTTGCCATAAACGTATAACAAAAAATCATAACGTAGAAATACCATATATAGAATCTTTAATTGCAGAATTTAAGCTATATAAAGACTTTCTTGGAGAAACACCAAACATTAAAGAACTCCATATTGGAGGAGGAACTCCAACTTTTTTTAAACCAGAAAATATAACTGTTTTATTAAACGCAATTAGTAGAATTGGAAAATTTAGCAATTATTGTGAATTAAGTTTTGAAGGGCATCCCAATAATACAACAAAAGAACATTTAAAGATGTTTGCAAGTTTTAAATTTACACGAGTAAGTTATGGTGTTCAAGATTATAATTTAAAAGTACAAAAAGCAATACATAGAATCCAACCTTTTGAAAACGTAAAAAATGTAACAGAATATTCTAGAGCGGAAGGATTTACATCTATTGGACACGACATTATTTTTGGGTTGCCATATCAAACTATAGAAGATGTTATTAATACCATTAATAAAGCAATAACATTAATGCCAGAGCGTATTGCTTTTTATAGTTATGCTCATGTACCATGGATAAAAGGAAATGGACAAAGAGGTTATAATGAAAAAGACTTACCTACTGCAACACAAAAAAGATTACAATACGAAAAAGGAAAACAAATGCTACTTGAAGCAGGTTATTTTGAAATAGGCATGGATCATTTTTCTTTATCAACAGACTCATTATACCAAGCACATAAGAACAAAAAATTGCATCGAAATTTTATGGGCTATACAGTAACAAATACTAAAGTTATGATTGGTTTAGGCGCTTCTGCAATTAGTGATAGTTGGTATGGTTTTGCTCAAAACGAAAAAGGTGTTGAAAGTTATAAATCACTTGTTAATGAAGGTGTAATACCAGTTTTTAGAGGACATATTTTAAATGAAGAAGATTTAATTATTAGAAAGCACATATTAAATCTCATGTGTAAATTTGAAACCTCTTGGAATGATGCTACTTTATGTTTTAACGAACTTCCAGATGTACTTATAAAGCTAAAAGAATTAGAAAAAGACGGGCTTATTAAAATAGAAGCTAAAAGTATTTATGTAACAGAAAAAGGAAAACCTTTTGTTAGAAATGTGTGCTTGCCTTTTGATAGGCGATTACAAAGAAATAAACCAGAAACTCAAGTTTTTTCTATGACTGTTTAAAGCATAAATACTTAAATAAAAAATGGATAGTAGAAACTATCCATTTTTTTATTAATCTTTTTTAGAAGTTTCTTTATTTTTTTTGTCTCCTTTTACCATGTTTATTACAACAAGAGATAACACAATACATACAAGTGCAAATACACCAATTAAAGTTGCTCCCATTCCCCAATCGACTAAAGGTATTATATAAGTTTTCATTATTATTTAGTTTAAATTATTACATTTTTTAGTGACATTTGTATTCTGCAGTTACTTGTTCTACAGTTACCATATTAGACGGAGATAAATATGGGATACCTAAACCTAAACCTCTAAGAATAAAAAATAAGCCAATAATTATTACAAAAACAGGTATTAATTTTAATACACGCTGCTTTACTGTTGCTGTTAAAAAATTGCCTAAGTAAATAGCAGTAGTCATAAGTGGTATAGTTCCTAAACCAAATAAAGCCATATATAAACTACCTTGAAGAGCATTACCTGTTGCTAAAGCACCAAAAATAGCCATATAAACAAGTCCGCATGGTAATAAACCGTTAAGATAGCCTATGGTAAAAAAAGTACTAGGATTCTTTTTTTTCAAATTAGCTCCCATTTTGTTTTTAACTTTACTTACAAGTTTATAAATAGGTTTAGAAAAATTATAACGATTAAAAATTTTTGTAGGAATTATAATTACAATAATCATTAACAATCCTATTGCGATAGATAACTGTTGTTGTAGCCCAAATAAATTAAGGCTTTTACCAACAATTCCAAAAATTAGACCTAATGCGCTGTATGTTAGTATACGGCCAAAGTGATAGCTTAATAATTGTAATATGCTTTTAGTTTTATTTTTTCTGTCTAAAGGCAATAAAAAAGCAATAGGGCCACACATACCAACACAGTGGAAGCTTCCTAATAAACCAAATAATATTGCCGAGATTAACATTTAATACGTTATTTCTTTTTTATACAAATAGTGTTTGTCTTGGTAAACCCAATCTATAATAATGTTCCAACGGCCATCTAACATCTTATTGTCAGGTATGAGCAAATGAGAAGACGTTAATTTTAACTCAAGGTCAAAATCTAGTTTTTCGTTAGATGGCCTATATAGGAACACTTTACCTATAATTTTTGACGGTTCTAATTCCTTAGGAAATATTAATAACCATCCATCATTTGTTTTTTTACTTATAATTTTCTCTTTTAAATTATATGTGTTTGTTTCTGCATCAATTTCTGTTTGATATAACATTTCCTTTGCATAATATTCTTCGGTAACTAAATCGAAACTAAATTTCTCGTTAGTGGTCATTTTAATAACTAGAAATAGAATAAAGCTCATAAAAGCAGCTATACCTATAACAATTCCTGTTCCCCAATTCCATTTCATAATTTTTCGGTTTTATAATTAATTATAACTTCTAGGTCCTAAAAATGCTGTGGTAGTGGTTTCTATTAATTGGTCTCCACTATAAATACCTATTTCTATTCTATCTTTATCTCCTTCAAGAGCACTTGCATTAACTTCTACAAAAAGAGTACCTTCAGCAAAAGCTTTTGCTTTAACTTTAAATCCATCATGAGCTACTAATTTTATATTTCCTTTATGTGACAATATTTTAAAACTTACATTTTCGATATCATCTACTGTTTTATTTACTAATTTAAAGGTGTACACATTACTAATCATGTTTCCTGCTTTATGTTCGTATAATTGTCCAGGAAGTCTTAGAATATTTGCTTCTACATCATTACGTAAAAAAAGCATGCCTATTAAAACTGCAATTAAAATTCCTAATACGGCTGTGTAACCTTTTAAACGAGGAGTAAATTTAAATTTCTCTTCTTTTTCAATATTAGCTTCACTAGCATAGCGAATAAGACCTTTTGGTAAGTTTACACTTTCCATTATATGATCGCAAGCATCTATACAAGCTGTACAGTTTACACATTCTAATTGTGTACCATTTCTTATATCTATTCCTGTTGGACAAACATGTACGCATTGAAAACAATCTATACAATCTCCTTTACCAGAAGCTGGTCTATCTTCATTTTTTTTAAATTTAGCACGTCCGGTTTCTTTTTCACCTCGTTTATGGTCGTAAGCAACGATAATAGATTTATTATCTAAAAGTACACCTTGTAATCTACCGTACGGGCAGGCAATTATGCATACTTGTTCTCTAAACCAAGCAAAAACAAAATAGAAAACTCCTGTAAAAATGAGTAAGGAAATTAAGGTACTTAAATGCTTTAAAGGCCCTTCGTAGATATATCGCATTAATTGATTGCTACCAATCAAGTAAGCTAAAAATACATTTGCAATTAAAAATGAAATTATAAAAAAGATACTCCATTTTAAAACGCGCTTTTTTATTTTTTCGGCATTCCATGGCATTTTTTGAAGTCGGATTTGTTTGCCTCTGTCTCCATCTATCCAATATTCTATACGTCTAAAAACCATTTCCATGAAAATAGTTTGTGGGCAAACCCAACCGCAAAATAAACGGCCAAATGCTACTGTAAAAAGAATAACGAATACCACACCAATAATCATCATGATTACAAATAGATGAAAATCTTGTGGCCAAAATGGGAACCCAAAAATATTAAAACGGCGTTCTAATACATTAAACATTAAAAATTGATTGCCATTAATTTTAATAAATGGAGCAGAGAACAAGAAGGCTAATAATACATAACTAACATATTTTCTGTATGTATACCATTTGCCATCTGGCTTTTTAGGGAATACCCATGCACGCTTACCTTCTTTGTTTAGTGTGCCAATAGTATCTCTAAAATTATCTCGACCTTGCTCTGCCATTGTGCTATTAATTACTCTTTTTTACTAGATTTTTCGTTTTTAATTTTTTATTACATCATCTGTAACTGGTTGATTTTCTATAAGTATTTTTACCTCGGTATTTGTGCTGTCTATAATTTCTACTTTTACTTCTTCTACTGGAGCATTTGGATCTATCCAAATTTCTCCTTCCGGATCTTTTGGCTCTGCAGGTGTAGTACCATGTAAACTTAAAACGTAACTAGCTACCTGTGCCATTTCTGCTGGTTTAAGATCTGTTTTCCACGAAATCATACCTTTTCCAGCACGACCACCTTCAGATATTGTATGGAATACGTTTTTAATACCACCACCTAAAATCCAGTAATCGTCTGTTAAATTTGGTCCAATACCGCCACCACCATCGGCTTTATGGCAAGCTACACAGTTGGCTGTAAAAATGTTTTGTCCTGCTTTAATATCTGAAGGATCTGTTAAAATAGTTACTGTATTAACATCGACTAAATCTTTTGCAGTTTTTTTCCATTCTTCAATTACAATTTTAGCTTCAGCAACTGCTAAATCGTATTCTTCTTTTTGGTTGTAATCGTTTACAATTTCAAAACGCACCCAATATATTGCAGCAAATATTATTGTAGCATAAAACATATAAACCCACCATGGTGGTAAATTGTTATCTAATTCTTTAATACCATCGTAGTCATGATCTAAAATTATTTCATGTTCTTCTTCAATTCTTTTTGTACCTAAAGATTTTTTATAAGTTTCTCTAATCCATTTAAATTGATTTTTTCTTTTAATAGCTTGTTGAGATAGGTAAGTTGCTTTTTGCTCTTCTGTAAGCGTTTTAAATAATACGGTTTTTAAAGCTTCTATACATATTTCAAAGGCGATGGCAAATAACATTGCTGTTCCAATAATGGCCCAAAATACAGGTTGAGTAAGCATTGCCCATTCTTCTCCAGTGTTATAAACCCATTCAATTAAAATTATGGCTAAAACAAAAAAGAGTAATAGTCTTAATAATGATGCTGTAGTTTTCATATTTAATCGTCGTTATTAGTATTAATGGTGTCGTCTTGAAGCGGAATATTACTAACCGTTTCTATATGCGATTTTTTAGCTGTAAAAACCCACAGAAATAATCCTGCGAAAAAGATGAAGAATATTAAAAGTGATATAATAGGATATATTTCTACTCCATCTATTTGTTCTAAATTTCCTTTTACAAATTTAAACATGGCTATTATTGATTTAGTGCAGTTTCGTTTGCGTTTTTAATTTTAATATCTGTTCCTAAACGTTGTAAATATGCTATCACAGCGACAACTTCACGATTGCGCATTTCTACAAAATCTTCTCCATTTTCCTTTGCATATTTTTTATCTGCCTCATAAGTTTTTGCGAAATCTGGATCACTATAAAGGTTTTTTTCAATTTGGGTACCTTGTTCTGTCATCCATTTTTGAGCTTTAGAAATATCTTCTTTGGTATATGGTACACCTAAAGTTACCATAGCTTCCATTTTTGCTTCTGTTAAACTTTTATCAAGCTTGTTTTTAATTAACCATTTGTATGATGGCATAATTGAACCTGATGAGGTGCTTTGAGGGTCGTAAAAGTGATTTAAATGCCAATTATCACTATATTTTCCACCAACACGTAGTAAATCTGGACCGGTACGTTTACTTCCCCAAAGAAATGGATGATCGTAAACATATTCTCCTGCTTTAGAGTATTCTCCATAACGCTCAACTTCACTTCTAAAAGGTCTTACCATTTGTGAATGACAGCCTACACAGCCTTCTCTAATGTATATATCTCTACCTTCAAGTTCGAGTGGAGAATAAGGCTTAACACTTGATATAACAGGTATATAATCATCGACAATTAATGATGGAACAATTTGTACCGCTCCACCAATTAAAATTGCTATTGTAGCATAAATAGTTAATTTAACTGGGCGTCTTTCTAACCATGTATGGTAACCTTCTTTATTTGTGCGTTTTTTAGTTACTTTTTGTAATGGAGCAGATTCTGCAAACTCATCTGTTACTTTTACACCAGAACGCGCTGTCATAATAACATTATATACTCCAATTAGAGCTCCTGTAATAAATAAAGTGCCTCCAATGGCACGCATCCAGTACATTGGCATAATTTGCGTTACAGTTTCTAAAAAGTTTCCATAAGTTAATGTACCATCTGGATTAAACTGTTTCCACATAGATGCTTGTACAAAACCTGCAACATATAATGGTAAAGCATATAAAATAATACCTAAAGTACCTATCCAAAAATGTACGTTGGCTAACTTAAGCGACCATAGTTTTGTTTTAAATAATTTTGGTACCATCCAATAAATCATACCAAAGGTTAAGAAACCATTCCATGCTAATGCACCAACGTGAACGTGTGCAATAATCCAATCGCTAAAGTGTGCTATAGCATTTACATTTTTTAATGATAACATCGGGCCTTCAAATGTTGCCATGCCATATCCAGTAATAGCCACAACCATAAATTTAAGAACAGGATCTGTACGTACTTTATCCCAAGCACCACGTAAGGTTAATAACCCATTAATCATACCTCCCCAAGAAGGAGCAATTAACATAACTGAAAAAGCTACACCTAAGTTTTGTGCCCAATCTGGAAGAGCAGAGTATAATAAATGGTGTGGTCCAGCCCAAATGTAAATAAAGATTAAAGACCAAAAATGTACAATAGATAGCCTATAAGAATAGACAGGTCTATTAGCAGCTTTAGGTACATAGTAATACATTAAACCTAAAAAAGGTGTTGTTAAAAAAAACGCCACTGCATTATGCCCGTACCACCATTGTACTAATGCATCTTGAACACCTGCATAAGCAGAGTAGCTTTTAAATGCACTTACAGCTATTTCCATACTATTTACAATATGCAAAACAGCAACAGTTACAAATGTTGCTAAATAAAACCAGATAGCAACGTATAAATGACGTTGTCTTCTTTTAAGAATAGTACCAATTAAATTAGCACCAAATACAACCCATATTAATGCAATAGCAATATCAAAAGGCCACTCTAATTCGGCATATTCTTTAGACGTAGTGTAACCTAAAGGTAATGTAATAGCAGCACCAACAATAATGGCTTGCCATCCCCAAAAATTAAGATTACTTAACCAGTCTTTCCACATACGTGCTTTTAACAAACGTTGAGTAGAGTAGTAGACACCAGCAAAAATAGCATTACCAACAAAGGCAAAAATTACTGCGTTTGTATGTAATGGACGTAAACGTCCAAAGCTTAGCCAAGAAATACCATCTGTAAGGTTAGGAAACAAGAACATAAAAGCAAGTAATAAACCTACTGACATGCCTACAATTCCCCAAACGAGTGTAGCGATAATGAATTTGCTAACGATTTTATTATCGTAATAAAATTTTTGTAATTCCATAGTTACTTTAGTTATTCTTTATATATAATTGGTTTTATGTTGTCTTTAGACTTTGTTTTTTTGTTTTTCTCTTTAACGATTTCATCCTCAAAAAGCATTCTTACAGAAGGTGTATACATGTCGTCATACTGTCCACTTTTTACAGATACTATAAAGACTGTAAAAAATATTAATGCTACTAAAACACTAATTGCTAAAAGCATATAAATAATACTCATACCTTACCTGAATTATTTTGTAAAATTAGCGCTGTTGAGGTTTAAAAAAGATGACAATTATCATGTTTCAAAGTTTATTTTAAATAGTTTTAGTTAATTAAGATTAATTTTTTTAGGCAGTAGTTTTTTTCCAATGTAATAGGTAGCTAATGTTGTGAAAACAACAATACTTATAGAACTTAAAGGCATTAAAATGGCTGCCACAACAGGTTTTAAATGACCTGTGATAGCAAAACCTAATCCAATTAAATTATAGATTAAAGAAAAAATAAAAGCGTATTTAATAATTGTAATACCTTGGTTTGAAAGCGATAAAAAATTTGGTATATCTTTAAATTTTGAAGCATCTAAAATACCATCGCAAGCTGGAGAAAAAATGTTTACGTTTTCTGAAATTGAAAAGCCAACATTACTTTGAGCTAAAGCTCCTGCATCGTTAAGTCCATCTCCTAGCATTAATACGTTTTTTCCGTTTTGTTGCTGCTGTTTTATGTAGTTTAATTTGTCTTCTGGTTTCTGATTAAATAATAATGTTGTGTTTTTTGGCAATAATTTTTTAAGATGTTCTTTTTCGCCATCATTATCGCCTGAAAGAATTACTAGATTATAATTTTTTTTAAGTGTGTTAAATACTTCCTTAACACCATCTCTGTATTCATTATAAAACACATAACATCCTTTATATTTATTGTTATTGCTAATATGAATAGCTGTACGTTGTTGTGCTTTAGATTGTGAAATTTCATTTTTGTTCTCAACATAACCAAAGGAACCCACTTTAATCTCTTGATTGTTAATTTTACCGGTAATACCTTGTCCTATATCTTCTTTAAAAGTATCTAAAGGTTGAATATTATTTTTATCTAAAATAGCATATAGAGATCTGCTTAATGGATGGTTTGATGCTCTAAGCGTACTTGTAAGTAATGTCTCTTCTTCTTCGGTAAGAGAAATACCTTTATAAGTTATTGTATTTTTAGTATTTGTAGTAAGCGTTCCTGTTTTATCAAAAACAACAGTGTCTATATGCGCTAACTGCTCTATAACCGCACTGTTTTTAATGTAGAGTTTATTACGTCCAAAAATGCGTAACAAATTACCTAATGTAAAAGGAGCAGCTAAAGCAATCGCGCAAGGACATGCTACAATTAAAACCGATGTAAACACATTTAAAGCAATATATGAGTCTATAAATAGCCATACAAAAGTTGCTATAAATGCTATAAATAAAAGGCTTAATGTAAAACGCTTACTAATACCATCTGTTAAAGATTGAAAATGACTTTGCTTATTTTTACTAAAAATCTCGTTAGACCAAAGTTGTGTAAGATAGCTTTGCTCTACAGGTTTTAAAACTTCTACTTCAATAGATCCAGCTTGTTGTCTTCCTCCCGCAAATAAGTGTTCTCCAGATGTTTTTGTAATAGGTTCTGCTTCGCCAGTAACAAAACTATAATCTATTAAAGCATTTCCTTTTATTAATATTGCATCTACAGGAAGCAGTTCTTCATTTCTAATAAGTATTCTATCTCCTTTTTTAAGCTCGTAAACTTGAGCTTGTTCTTCATTAATTGTAAGATTATTTTTTATTAGTCGTGTTACTGCAATTGGGAAATAAGATTTGTAGTCGCGCTCGAAAGATAAAAATGCGTAGGTTTTTTGCTGAAAAAATTTGCCTAGTAATAGAAAAAATACCAAGCCCGACATACTGTCAAAAAAACCTGTTCCATAGTCGAAAATAATTTCTATTGTAGATCTTATAAATAAAACAGAAATACCAATGGCTATTGGTACATCGATATTTAATATTTTAGAACGTAATCCTTTGTAAGCAGAAATAAAATAATCTTGACCTGAATATAATGCAACTGGTAAGGCAAATGCAAACATTAACCACCTAAAGACAGGTTTAAATTTATCTAACCAAAATTCGTTAACCTCGAAATATTCTGGAAAGGAAAGAAACATAATGTTGCCAAAAGCAAAACCAGCAACACCTAGTTTATAAATTAAACTTCTATCGGTTTTTTTACTTTTTTTAGTTGCATCATCTAGAGAAATGTATGGTTCGTAACCTAATTTAGATAATAATACAACTAAGTTTTTAAGTGTAATTTCTTCAGAAGAAAAAGTAATCCTTACCGTTTTTTTAGGAAAATTTACTTGTGCCGTTTTTATTGCTGGATTAAGTTTGTTGAGGTTTTCTAAAACCCATATACAAGAACTACAATGTATTGTTGGAATTAATAATGAAACTACTTGTGTACCTTGCTCGTTAAACTCTAAAAGTTTAGAGGTAATTTCTTTATTTTCAAGAAAATCAAATTTTCCTTCTTTAAAAAATGGAGTAGTACCTGGAGACTGTTCTATATCATAATAATAAGATAAATCGTTATCATTTAAAATATCGAAAACAGTTTTACAACCGTTACAACAAAAAGATTTATTGTGATGATTGATTACTGTTTTGCACTCATCTCCACAATGGAAACAATTTTCCATAATTATATTATTTGCTCACACCAATTAATCTCTATTAATTAGTATTGTTATACCTAATACAAAGGTCTTTAAATAGTAAACCCTAAAAAATGACATTTGTCATTTTTTACTTAGATTTATAGAGGTATTTATTATATATCGTGAATAGATTTACGTATCTTTAGCAGTAGAAAAATTAGAAAGAATGCATGGTCGTTGTGAGAATTGTATAATTAGAGAATTAAACTCGTTTAAAGCTTTAAAAAAGGAAGAATTAAAGCGAATTTCGGATAGTAAAGTTTCAAAAATTGTAAAAAAAGGAGAAACTTTATTTGCAGAAGGAGAGAAGCTTAACGGCGTTTTTTGTGTACGAAGTGGTGTCTCTAAATTGTCTAAAATGAGTAACAATGGTAAAGACCAAATTGTAAAAATTGCTACAAAAGGAGAGGTTTTGGGACAACGTTCTGTAATTTCAGACGAATCGACTAATTTAAGTGCTGTTGCATTAAATGATATGGAAGTTTGTTATATACCCAAACAACATCTTCAAGAGAGTTTAAATAACAATGTAGAATTTACAAAAGCTGTATTAGTGCATATTGCCAGCGATTTAAAGTTTGCAGATAATATAATAGTTAATATGGCACAAAAAACGGTTAGACAACGTGTTGCCGAAACTATTAAATATCTTGAGGATAATTTTGGTAAAGATAACGAAGGATATATTTCTATAACGCTTACACGAGAGGATATTGCTAATATTGTTGGTACGGCAAAAGAAGCATGTATAAGAACGCTATCTTCATTTAAAAAAGAAAATTTAATTGCTACTGATGGAAAACGCATTAAAATAGAAGATAAAAAAGCCCTCTATCGTTTAATAGAAGGCTTTTAAAATTTTAAAACTATTTATTTTATATTTTAACGGTTAATACAGGAAGTTTAGAGTGGTTTACAATATCTTCACTTATACTACCAGAGAAAAAATGTGCTAGTCCTTTTCTTCCATGAGTTGGAATTCCAATAATATCTGCTTTTACTCTTTTTGCATAATTAAAAACACCTTTTTCTACAGAGTAGTCTGAATAGATTGCAATATCTTCGGGTAAAATATTATCATCTTTATGTAGGTGCACTAAAAAATTAGTTATACGTTGCTCTATTTCGTTTGTGCTTAGATAATATTCTCCAGGAAGATTAACAAAAAGTAATTTTACTTCTATCCCTAATTTTTTAAATAAATTAGTAGTTTTATTAAAAACCTCAAGGCTTTCTAACCTATAATCGCTTGCAAACACTGCTCTTTTAATATTAAAATCGCTTTTTTCTTTAATAACTAATACAGGTGCCGAAGCTGTACGGACTACTTTTTCTGTGTTAGATCCAACAAATACCTCGGTTAAACCACTACTTCCATGAGAGCCCATTACAATAAGGTCTGCTTCGTATTCTTTAGCGACATCGTCTATTTCACTAAAAACTTTATAGTTTTTAACAGTTTGATGAATAGTGATACCATCTAAATAATCTTTATCTAAAAACTCGGCAAAACGTTTTTTTGTTAATTGTACAAAAAACATACCTTCCATGGAGTCGTCTTCTTTTGTAATTACAGCATCACTAAGACCTAGCATATGTACAGCTACAATTTCTGCATGCTGTTTTTTAGCTATTGTTGCAGCAACTTTTAATGCATTTTCTGAATATTCTGAGAAATCTACGGGAACTAATATTTTTTTCATTGTTTTAGTGTTTGTATTAATATACTCCAAAGGTAAGTTTGCTTTTTTTTTATTAAGATGATAAAAGTCATATTACAAGACTTATTATATTTTTAGTTTTACCAAAATGAAAATTATAAATTAAATGAAAGCTGCTGTAATTACTAAAAGTACAGAGTATTATATTTCTATTAGAGAGTGTCTTATTAATACTCAAGGTATTTCTAATTTAATAGAAGATGCATCTAATAATAAAATTATTTTCGAGTTCACCACACATAATGCGGTGGAAGGTTTACGAGAAAAACTTATAACTTTTGGAACTGCTATAGAGTTCGTGTTTTTGTAAAAAATTATAATATTCTCATTTTACCGGTAATATCTTCAATTTCTATTGTGTAAATTATTGGTAAATCTTCAGACGATATTTTACTAGAAAACTGATTAATATAATCTAAACTTTTATTTTCATTTTTATTTATTAAATCTTTTACACCAAGTGAAAACTGGTGTAGTAAAGCAAGTGCACCACTACCAGATTGCTCTTTGTATTTACCATGTACCATAATAGATTTCCAATCGTTTATTGCAGATATGGTTGTAACGCACATAGAAACAGCGTTATTTTTTCTTAACGCATCAATTTTATGACCTTTTGCAGAATAACAAATTATATTATGTTGTTCTTTATTATAAAAATAGGTTATAGGTAGTACATAAGGCTTATTTAAATAGTTATATGCTAAGTAGCCAACGTAATTTCTGTTTAAAATGAACTCACACTCTTTAGTATCTAAATTTTTTATCATAATTTTTTTATTTAGTGAATAATATTTAAAATTCTAATGGATTAAACTCATGTTTCTTTAAAACCGATAGTAATTTTACTAATGGTATTTTTACCGAATAACTTCCTGTGTAAGATGGGCACATTACACAATCATCGAAATAATACTCTACATAGGTTTCATTTAAAACAAAATTGTTTTTATGATTTAAAAAGTTGTCTAAGGAGAGTTCCCAACAATCATAATACAATTCTCCTTTGTTTATTTTACTAAATATTTCGCGATTTAAAATGTTTGTAAAATCTGTTTCACTATCGTTTAAAAAGAAATCTTTATAAGTCATAAAAACACCTCGATTTAAATCAAAATTCATACAGTTAAAACTAAAACTAGGATGTAATGTTCCAGAATAAAAGTTTTCTTTGTAAAAAACTACACTTACCAAATTGTTATTTACACTATATATTTTATAATTTATTAGTCTGCTTTCTTTAAAGTTTTTTAAAGTAATACTATCGCATTTTTGTTTTTTTTCTAAAATAGAGGCTTCGGTTCCAGAAATGTTTAAATAAAAATCTTTAATATAATTGTTAAAATTCTCGTACTTAGGATTTAATTTTTCATTTAGCTCTGGATAAGTAAAATTTATAGTATAGTTTTCTTTTTCCTTAAAAAAAGTTTTTTCTTTAATTAAAGTTTCAAGATCAATTCTTTCGTCTTTTTTATTAATTAGTTTTTTTTGTTTTATTTCTATGGCAATAGATTTATTATTTATTAAATCTTTTTCTTCAGCTTTAGAAGCGTCTATAATCTTTTCTTGAACAGGATCAATGTTATAATCTTTAATTTCTTTTTTATAATCTGTTTTACAATTTAAAAGAAGACAAAAAACAAGAACTACTTTAAGGTTTTTCATAATAAATAGCTTTTTAACAATCTCAAAATTAGCGCTATATATTTTTTTTAAACATGATATAAATCATCTTTTTTAAGGTATTTCTGTTTTAATTTTAAGATGTAACCATTTAATATTTAAAGAAAATGATTAAAATAATTATTCCTACAGATTTTTCTGAGACCTCTAAAAATGCAATTTATTATGCCTTAGAATTAATGAAATACGAAAAATGCGATTTTACCATTGTTCATGCCTATGCTACTGAAGTTTATAACAATACTGAAGAGCTTTCTAGAGATTATTTTGAAAAGTATCGAGATAAAATTAAACAAGAAGCAGATAGTAAATTACAGAAAATTATAACACAAATGCTAGAAAAATCTCCTAACCCGAGACATAATTATAAAAGTATTTCTATTTTTAATAGTATTGTAGAATCTGTAAATGACCTTATTAAAAAAGAGGAGGCAGACTTAGTAGTTATTGGAACAAAAGGAAAAACAAATAATGTAAATAATGCGTTTGGCAGTAATACAATTAATATAATTAAATATGCTAATTGCCCTATACTATCTGTGCCTTTAAGTTATAAGGATATGCACCCAAAACATATTTTATTTCCTACAGATTATAACATTCCTTTTAATAAAAGAGCTTTTAAGTTAGTAAGTAACATTGCTAAAAATTATGTGTGTAAAATTCATTTTTTATATGTCTCTACACTTAAAAAGATGTCTTATAGGCAAGAAGATAATAAAGCTTTTTTAAGCTATTGTTTTAAAGATAATTTTGTTGATTTTTTTCAGTTACCAGAAATAGATGTTGTAAAAATAATAGAAAAAACAATAGAAACAAAAAATATAGATTTATTAGTTATGATAAACCATAGGCAGTCTTATTTAGAGAATATGCTAAAAAATTCTAAGATTGAAAATTTAGAGTTAAATATTAAAATTCCATTTTTAGTACTTCAAAATTAAATTTTAGGTGTAACTATTTTAATTTAAAACTATTTTAAATCGTTTCATAAAATTTCAATACATTGGGCTAACCAAACTATAAAATTTTAAAAAATAGATTTTATATAATTAACCAAATAATTGAAATATGGTATCATTAAGCACATTAGACTATGCTTTAATAATAGTATTTTTTGTAATAACATTATCCATAGGAATATATGTTTCAAAAAAATCTAGTAAAAATTCTTCAGAGTTTTTTCTTTCAGGTAGAACAATGCCATGGTGGTTGTTAGGTGTTTCTATGGTTGCCACAACTTTTTCTACAGACACACCTAATTTAGTTACAGATATTGTTAGGACTAATGGTGTTTCTGGAAATTGGGTTTGGTGGGCTTTCTTAATTACTGGATTATTAACCGTATTTGTATATGCTAAATTATGGCGAAAATCTAACGTGAAAACAGATATAGAATTTTATGAATTTAGATACGGAGGTAAGCCAGCCCAATTTTTAAGAAAATTTAGAGCCGTTTATTTAGGTGTTATTTTTAATGTAATAATAATGTCTTCGGTTACGTTAGCAGCCATTAAAATTGGAGGTATAATGTTAGGTCTTGAACCATGGGAAACTGTTATTAGTGCAGGATTAATAACCGTTTTATTTAGTGCTTTAGGAGGTTTTAGAGGCGTTGTATATACAGATTTTATTTTATTTTTTGTTGCTATGGGTGGAGCTATTGGAGCAGCATATTATTTAATAAACATACCTGAGGTAGGTGGGTTAGATGCTCTATTAAGTAATGAAAATGTTTCTAAAAAGCTTTCTATTTTACCAGATTTTAATAATACAAATGCATTAATAACACTTTTTATAATTCCGTTAGCAGTGCAATGGTGGAGTTCGTGGTATCCAGGTGCAGAACCTGGAGGAGGAGGATATATTGCACAACGAATGCTCGCTGCAAAAGATGAAAATCATGCCATTGGTGCAACTTTTTTCTTTAATATAATGCACTACGCATTGCGTCCTTGGCCATGGATTTTAGTTGCATTAGCATCTATAGTTGTATTTCCAGACTTGGCAAGTATTCAAGAGGCTTTTCCAAATATTACAGAAAGTAAATTAGGTCATGATTTAGCTTACTCAGCCATGTTAACAAAATTACCAAGTGGTCTTTTAGGTTTAGTATTAACATCGTTAGTTGCTGCTTATATGTCTACAATTTCTACACAATTAAATTGGGGATCATCATACATGGTATACGATTTTTACAAGCAACAAATAAACCCAAATGCTTCAGAAAAAAAACTTGTATTTATTGGTAGAGTTTCTACAGTTGTACTTATGGTTTTAAGTGCCTTATTAGCATTATTACTTCAAAATGCATTACAACTTTTCGAAGTTTTATTAATGTTTGGAGCCGGAACAGGTTTAATTTTTATTTTGCGTTGGTTTTGGTGGAGAATTAATGCTTGGAGTGAAATAACAGCAATGTTTGCATCTGGTATTATTTCAATTCTATTAAAATTAACACCAATAGGTGTATACCTTTTTGGAGTGGATTCTGGTGTTTTTGCAGAGTATTATCAATACCCATTTGTTGTTGTAATTACTACTATAATTTGGCTTATTGCTACCTATGCAACACAACCTGAAAGTAAAGAAGTACTTCAGCAGTTTTATAAAAAAATACAACCAGGTGGTCCAGGTTGGAAAAAAGTTGTTTTTGAAGCAGAAGAGCAAGGTATAAGCTTAAAAAATAATAATTATGTTTGGAGTGTTCCTTCTGGTCTATTAGCTATGGTTTTAGGCTGTGTACTAATATACAGTTGCATGTTTGCAACAGGTTATTATATTTATGGAGATTATAATTTAGCATTTGTATTAACAGTTGTAGCGCTAGTTTCAGGATTGTTTTTAATTAAGGTGTGGAAGCGTGTTAGTTCAAAAATTTTGTAAAAAACATTAAAAAAAGCATAAAAGCCTCGTAATTAAAAAATTACGAGGCTTTTTTTATATAATTAAACGTTTTTTTAAATAAACCAAATCGATAAATAAGATAATATTGTGGTTTAATTATTAAAAATAAATAGGATTTATATTGTGAAATTAAAAACAAAAACCTCATAATCAAAAGATTATGAGGTTAGTTGCGGAGAATGAGGGATTCGAACCCCCGGAGGTGTGACCCTCAACAGTTTTCAAGACTGCCGCATTCGACCACTCTGCCAATTCTCCTTGAGTGCCTCATCAAGCTATTTGCCTGAATGCGGGTGCAAATATAGTGTCCTTTTTCTTTCTTTTCAAATAAATTTTATGATTTTTTTAAAAAAATTAATTTAAAATTGGGATAGGTTTCATTTGTTCGTTGACTGCCACGAACTTAAAGTATCCTGTGACTGTTAATTCTCTATTATAATTATACATGTTTTCCATAAAAATATCGACTTTTACGGTGCAACTTGTGTTTCCAACTTTATAAATTCTTGCAACTAATTCTACAATTGTTCCTTCTGGAATTGGTTTTTCGAAATCTATTTTATCTGTAGATATTGTTACTACTTTTTTTCTACTAAATCTTGTGGCACAAATAAAGGAAGCTTCATCCATCATGTGTAAAGCAGTACCTCCAAATAAAGTATTATAGTGATTAGTTGTATTTGGAAAAATTGCTTTAAATATTCTTGTTTCAGATTCTTTTATTAATTCTTCTTTAGATTTCATATCTATAGTTATATCATTTTAATTTATTAGACTTTATTGTCTTTATTGCGAATGTAATTCTATTTTTGCAGAAAGTTATTATATAAATATATGAACGTAATCGAAGCTTTACAATGGCGCTACGCAACTAAATCTTTTGATGAAGATAAAATAGTTTCTAAAGAAAAATTAGATATTCTTTTAAATGCCTTTAATTTAACAGCAACTTCTTATGGACTGCAACCTATTAAGTTAGTTGTAATTGATAATAAAAAATTGCAAAAGGATTTAGTAAGTTATTCTATGAATCAAGAACAGATTGCTCAAGCATCTCACGTTTTTGTTATTTGTATAGAAACTATAATAGATAAGATATTTATAGAAAACTATTTTAAATTAGTAAAATCTACTCGTAATACACCAGATGAAATATTAAATCCTTTTAAAAATTTTTTAATTGATGATTTTGAAAGAAAAACAGAAAAGGAAATTAAGGAATGGAGTATAAAACAAGCATATTTAGCATTAGGAAATTTATTAACCGTTTGTGCTTTAGAAAAAATTGATGCTTGCCCAATGGAAGGTTTTGAGCCTAGTAAATATGATGAAATTTTAAAATTAAAATCTAAAGGATTACAATCTGTTTTAGTTTTACCAATAGGTTATAGAGCTGAAAATGATTTTATGTCTAAGCTTAAGAAAGTACGTAAAGATATTAACTCTAGTGTGTTATTTACATAATACATTTTTTTGGCAAGATTCTTGGTATATTGTATATTTATAGTGTAATATTTAAGTCTCAAAAGTATTTATGAAAAACTTATTTTTTTTATTCCTAATATGTATTTCTTTTCAAGGATTTTCTCAAGATGAAGATTACCCTAATCTTAATTGGTTAACAGATTTCGAAAAGGCAAAAAAAGAATCTAATCTATCAGATAAGCCTATACTAATGTATTTTACTGGCAGTGATTGGTGCGGCCCTTGTAAAATGCTTAAAACAGACTTTTTTAATACTGAGTCTTTTGAAAAAAAAGCAGAAAATTTTATTTTATTGAAGGTAGACATGCCAAGACGTTTAGATATTATAACGCCAGAGCAAAAGAAGAAAAATAAAATATTAGTAAAAAAATATAATAAAAAAGGAGGTTACCCCAATTTAGTAGTTTTAAATAATAAATTAGATGTTATAGGTGAATTAACAGGCTATACATTTTTAAGAGAAACAGATAGGCATTTCGCATTTATAGACGGATTTATTAAATGATATTGAAAGTATTATAGAAATTTAAAAGCCTTTTAAACTTTGAGTTAGCAGGCTTTTTTTTTTGCTTTAATTCAACTATTTTTGACCGAATTAAAAAAAGAAATATGCCAGGATTTGAACGCTTTGGAGATTTAGAAAGAGAGGAATTACAAGATGTATTAGACAATGGTGTTTTAATGCGTTATGGTTTTGATGGAATGCGAAATGGGCATTGGAAAGCAAAAGAGCTTGAAGAGGAATTAAAAACTTCGTTAGAGTGCGATTACGCTCAATTGGTGTCTAATGGAACCTCTGCAGTTTCTGTGGCTTTAGCAAGTGCTGGAGTTGGTGCTGGAGATGAAGTTATTATGCCAACTTTTACTTTTGTAGCTAGTTTTGAAGCCATTTTATTACTTGGAGCAATACCTGTTTTAGTTGATATAGATGATACTTTAGGTCTTGATGCTAAAGCTGTAGAAAAGGCCATTACTCCAAAAACTAAAGCTGTTATGGTGGTGCAAATGTGTGGTAGTATGGCAAATATGACAGCACTTTCACAAGTTTGTAAAAAGCATAATTTATTATTAGTAGAAGATGCTTGCCAAGCTATTGGTGGTCGATATAATGATAAACCATTAGGTAGTATAGGTGATTTAGGTTGTTTTTCTTTCGATTTTGTAAAAACCGTTACTTGTGGAGAAGGAGGAGCAGTAATAACCAACAATAAAGAATATTACATAAATGCAGACCATTTTAGTGATCATGGCCACGATCATGAAGGGAATGATAGAGGTGCAGAAACACATCCTTTTTTAGGGTATAATTTTAGAATTTCGGAATTACATGCAGCTGTTGGTTTAGCTCAAATTAAGAGATTGCCAGAGTTTTTAGAAGTTCAGAAAAAAAACTATACAATACTTAGGGAAACGTTATCTGAAATTCCAGAAGTTACCTTTAGAACTGTACCTAAGGGAGGAGAGGAGAGCTATGCTTTTTTTAATTTCTTTATGCCAGATGTAGAAATAGCAAGAAAAACTATAGAAGCTTTTAAAGATCACGGAGTTGATGCTTGTTGGAATTATTTTGATAATAATTGGCATTATGTTAGAAAATGGAATCATTTAAAAGACGCTAAATCTTTATATCCATTATCTAAAGATATTAAAGGCGCATTAAACTTGCTTAGTAAAAAAACATTTACTCAAAGTGATCACTATATTGGAAGAAATATTTCTTGTCTTATCAAGTTATCATGGACAGAAGAAGAGGTTAGAAGTCGAGCAAGAAAAATGAAAGAAGCAATATTAAGTTCATTATAAAATTATTTTAAATTATTATATAATCCCTTTTAGGCGTTGGCTTAAAAGGGATTTTTTTTGTTTTATTTTTTTTAATATAAATGTTAACCTTTTGGTTTTTGTGACATAAATAAGAAATGAATAGCTATTAATCATTTCAACAAAAACCAAAAATTATGAATTATTCAGGCGCTAATCAGCAACTAAAAAAAGTTAAGAGTAATTTTATTTTTACAATATTAATTACTCTTTTATTTGCCTTAAGTGGTTATACTCAAAATAGTATAAATTATAAAGCAGTTATAAAAGATGCTTCTGGTAATATAATGGAATCTCAACCGGTAAGTATTCAGTTTATAATATATGAAGGAGCAGCACTTTCTAATAATGTTTATCAAGAAACCCACACAATTAATACCGATGATAATGGTATTATAATAGTAAATATTGGTGAAGGTGTCACTGCAAACAATTTTTCTACTATAAATTGGCAAGACGATGAACATTTTCTTAACGTACAGTTAAATACTGGATCTGGTTTAGTAGATTTAGGAACAACACAATTTAATGCTGTGCCTTATGCATTAGTAGCTAAAGATGTAGAAAATTCAATTTGGAATATTAATGATAATAATACTTTTTATAGTGAAGGTAATGTAGGTATTGGAATTAATGCGCCACTTAATACTTTTTCAGTACTCCAACCAATAGGCATAAATAATACTGTTCGAATTGAAACACAAGATCATCCTACAGGAAAAGATTTAGTAGAACTTATTGTTCCTGCTGGTTCCACTTCTGGTTCTCAGTTTATAGAAATGCAAAATGGTAGTAATATTGTGGCTGCTATAAATAGTGATGGTTCAGCAAAATTTAAATCTATACAATTTGAAGATACTTCTGTGCAAACAACCGCAGCGGTTGGTCCTGTTGCTTATGGTTTTGTACAAAGCTCTAGTGTAGTTTCATCTGGTTCTAACAATTTTACTGTTGTATGGGATGCAGCTTATAGTAGATATGAAATTTCAATTTATGGAGAGAATTATTTTTGGTCGCATTACACCACTAATGTTACAAGTAGCAGCTCTGCTATAAGCAATATTCGAGTAAGTAGTTCTAATAATAACTTGCTAGTCTACCTTTATAACTCTGCAGGTGCTTTAATTCAAGGCAATTTTCAATTTATAACTTATAAATAATAATCATTTAAAAATTAAAATTATGAAGTCAATTTTATTCGTATTACTCATTTTGAGTTGCAATGTAATTAGTACAGCTCAAAGTATCGATAAATTTAGTATCGATAGTGGAGGTGCAAACTTAACAAATGGAAACGTTAGTATTATATATACCATTGGAGAGGTAAATGTTGCAGAGCGTAATAGTGCAACTATTAAAATTTCTGAAGGTTTTTTATCTCGATTTATAAAAATTAAAATTAACCCAAAAGTCTTTTTGCAAGGAGCAGCAATAAATGCAGAAACTAATGGATTGATGAATGATGATTTAAGAGATCTTGGTTTATTACCTATAGCTTCTCCTTTTGGAGATGGAAAAACCGTTGATATAAGTGTATTTAACCTAGGAGGAACATCTAGTCTTGGTGCTTTCGAAGATGATATAGTAGATTGGGTTTGGTTAGAATTTAGAGATGAAATGGATGTTTCTAATGTAATAAAAGGTACATCTGCATTATTACAACGTGATGGAGATGTTGTTGCATTAGATGGCGTTTCGGATATAACTTTAGGTGTTGTTCCAAACAATTATTATATCGTTTTAAAACATAGAAATCACTTAGGTGTTATGAGTGCAAATCCTGTTTCTGTTACAGAAACTGGTACAGCTATAAACTTCACCTCAAGCACAACAGCTACTTATGGTGCTAATGCTCAAATTGTTTTATCAAATGGTGATTTGGCCTTATGGGCAGGAGATACTAATTCTAATGGTGAAATACGTTTTTCTGGTCCAGGTAACGACGCAAATATTATTAAAGATGAAATATTAAACGATCCATTAAATGGATTTAATTCTGCTACCTATACATCTGTTGGTTATTTACTTATAGATGTAGATATGTCTGGAGGTGGACGTTTTTCTGGCTCGGATAACGATAGCAATATTATTAAAGATAACGTATTACAGCATCCAGAGAATGGTTTTAACTCACCAACATTTACAATAAATACAACAATTCCTGAGGGAAATTAATTAACAAAAAATACTATTAATCAATTCAATAAAAACAAAAATCATGAAAACTTTTTACTCAATTTTAGCATTACTATTTTTTTCGATTTGTAATGCACAATCCTATACTTATGGTATAGTAAATACAGATAATTATAATTTTAAAATTGTAGCTATTCCAGATTTCGATGCAAGTACAGACGCATCAGATATGGGTTTTACATTAACAATGCCAGCTGGTTCTGCAGATTTAATTAATGCTAATAGCTTGCTACCTGGACGTGTTTGGAGTTTGCAAGAATACGATGCAGCTTTTTTAACAAGTCAAGGTTTGGGAGATGGAAGTAGAGATGTTTTTCAATTTAACAATCCGCCAGGACAATCTTTAATTTCTCATGTAAGTGGTGAGCATATAGATTTGGTTTCTTTTTCTGTTACAAATATGCCAATGACAGGCGAAATGACATTTTTAGACAATACAGATCCTGTTGCTGTAGGAGCATTAGGTGTTTTGGATAGTTTCTATAATTCTAATATAGACGCTACAACAACACAAGACTATTTTGCAGGTTACGAACCTGGATTAACCTCAATAATGTTTGATACTTTAAGCGTTGGAGAAGATGAAAAGATAGATTTAATAACAAAAGTTTTTCCTAATCCTACTAAAGATTCTATAACAATACAATCTAAAAAAACAATACACTTAGCTAAACTTTTTGATATAACAGGTAAACTAGTTATGGAGGTTAATAATCCTCTAACAATATCATTAAGTAGTTTGCCTTCTGGTGTTTATATATTGAAATTAGAAACAGAGTTATCTACGGCTATAAAGCGCATTATTAAAGAATAATAAAAACAATAAAACTTACAATTATGAATTATTTATATAAAATAACAACTATATTAATATTTGGGTTTTCAGCATTATTTTCGATTGCCCACGCGCAAAGTATTAATTATAAAGCAGTAGTAAAAGATGGTAATGGTACTTTAATTTCTAACGACCTTATCCAAGTACAATTTAATATTTTAAAAGGTGTAGCGCAAACTAATGTATATTCAGAAACCCATACACCTACAACAGATGATAATGGAATTATTATAGTTAATATTGGAGAAGGAACACCAACATCTGGTAGTCCTACTTATAATACTATAGATTGGGCAAGCGATTCTCATTTCTTACAAGTATTAATTAATATTGGTGATGGGCTTGTAGATATGGGAACAACAGAATTTAAAGCTGTGCCTTATGCAATTACTTCTGGAGATAAATCTTGGGAAAGTGAAATAGATAATGTACACGTAATATCTAAAAATGTAGGTATTGGTACAAGTGCTCCAACCGAACTTTTAGAAATTAATGATGCAGATAGTGCAGGTATCAAACTCGTGGTTCCCTCTTTTAGTGATAGATCTAAAATTGAGTTTAGAAATGGTGCTGAAACAGGTTCACATAGTTTCTATAAAATTGAAAACCGAAATGATTTTTTAAGATTCGAAATCGATTCTGATTTAACAACAGCAACAGGCTATGAAAATTTAATGACACTTTCTTATTTGGGATTAGGACTACAAAACGGAACAAGAATTAATGAGTTTTCTACGGATGGCACATTTGCAGATAATAGTGATAATAAAGTACCTACTGAACAGGCTGTAAAAGAATATGTAGATAGTGCGGTGTCTGCAAATGGTGAGAAAACTATAATTATTCCTGCAGTAGCTTTTACATCTAACCAGTATTCTACACATGTTAATTATGTAAATTTTGGTGCGTTTGCCCAAAAAACATCGAGTAATGGTTTTCTAATTGCACCTTTAACTTTACCACAAGGAGCTACAGTTACTTCTATGACTTTTTATTTAAGAGATTCAAGTAATGCAAGTAATGTAAACTTAGAATGTGCGGTATTATCTGGTTTTCAAACCGCATCAATATTTAGCTCGGTGCTTACTACATCAACCTTTGGTGGTTCAAGTTCAGGTATGACATTAACTCATAATACGCCATTTACAATTGGAAGTAACAGACAATATATTATTAGAGTGAGGCCAACTTCTACTTGGGGAACAACAGATTTTGGTATTTGCAGCGTAAAAGTTACTTATGCTGAGTAATTAATAATTAACGTAATCTACAATCTCTAATCCGTAGCCAATCATCCCAACACGTTTGGTTTGTTGCGAGTTAGAGATTAATTTTAGTTTATGTATGTTTAAATCATGTAAAATTTGTGCTCCAATGCCAAAATCTTTGCTGTCCATAGCTATTGCTGGTGCTTTTGTAATTTGTCCTTCAGTTTGTTTTTCTTTTAAAATACTTAAACGTTTTAATAAATTTAAGGATTGCGATTGCTGATTTATAAACAAAATAGCACCTTTTCCTTCTTCGTTAATAACGCGAAACATATCATCCAATTTTTTATCTGCGTTATTAGTTAAAGTACCTAAAATATCATTATTTACTAATGTTGAATTTACACGAGTTAATACTGGTTCGTTTGTTGCCCAAGTACCTTTAGAAAGTGCTATATGTACTTGGTCGTTAGTTGTTTGTTGGTAGGCACGTAATCTATAACTCCCAAATCGAGTTTCAATATTAAAATCTTCTTTCTTTTCTATTAAAGAATCATGATCCATTCTATAAGCAACTAAATCTTCAATAGAAACTAGTTTTAAATCGAATTTTTTGGCAACTTCAACAAGTTGTGGTAAACGAGCCATTGTGCCATCTTCGTTCATAATTTCAACAATAACACCAGCTGGTTCTAAGCCTGCTAATCGAGCAAAATCTATAGCTGCTTCTGTATGTCCTGTTCTACGTAATACGCCACCTTCTTTTGCTACTAAAGGAAATATATGTCCTGGTCTTGCTAAATCAAACGGTTTTGTGTTTTTATTAACTAAAGATTTTATTGTTAACGCGCGGTCACTTGCAGAAATACCTGTAGTTACACCTTGTCCTTTTAAATCTACAGAAACTGTAAACGCTGTTTCCATAGGATCTGTATTATTAGTAACCATCATATGTAAACCTAAATCTTTACAACGCTCCTCAGTCAAAGGTGTGCAAATTAAACCTCTTCCATGAGTTGCCATAAAATTTACCATTTCGGGAGTAACTAACTCTGCAGCAGCTAAAAAATCACCTTCGTTTTCTCTGTCTTCATCATCGACAACAATAATAATTTTACCGGCTTTAATATCGTTTATAGCCTCTTGTATTGTATTTAGTTTAAACTCCACTTTAGGTTCGGTTTTAGTAATCATAGTTATGCTTTGTGCAACAAATATATTGCTTATTTACGATTATTTTATTTGAATTGATATTTGATTTGTCTATTTCTTAATAGATAAAAAATAACTTAATAATTATACTATTTTATTTTGCTTTTAATAAAGTAAAAAATACTTACTATAAAAGAAATAATACTTAGTTGAATTGCAGCTGAAGCAAATTGAGGTAGTTTATTATTGTTTAATACAAAATAGAGTATACATAATACTACAGCTAAAACTGTTGTTGAAATTGAAAGTGTAGTAAAGCTCTTATTTAACGGTTGTATAACTGTTTTTTCTACAGCTTTAGATTTATTTTCTTTTTTTGAATAAACACTTATGTTATCCTTTTTTACTTTTGAAGATTTTATATAATAAAAAAGAGATACTATTAATGATATACAGCTTAATTGTATTGCAGCAGAAGCATACTGTGGTAATTTATTATTTGCAAATACAAAGTAAAGTACAAACATTACTATTGCTAGAATAACAGTGCTTACAGAAAATTTAATTAAAAGCTTACTCTCTTTATTAAGAGGAGTTTTAATTATTTTATTTTCTGTTTCAATATCTGTTTCTTTTGTAATGTTATTTTTAGTGTCAAATTCTATTGCGTGTAATTCTTTTTTAATTTGAGATTTTTGAATAAAAAAGATTATAAAATATAAAGGAAGGCCAAAAACATAAAATAAAATACCGTTTATTCCATTATTCTTGTCTAAGTGCTTATATAAATTTGTATGCTTAGAAAATGATTGTGTTAAAGCAAATAGAAAAATTATAAATCCTATAATTCCAATAACAAAAAGTATATTTCCAATAAGAGGAAAATTATTATTAATTAAAATTCTTCCTAATAATATTAAGCCAACACCAATAGCGTACATTATAAATGCCAGTTTAGAATCTTCTACATAAGCGTTTTTAAGTGCCTTAGCTTCTTCTAAAAAATCTTTATTTAAATGGCCTGCCATTTTAAGTTCCTGTCTTGTAATACCTCTAGAAGTTAATACTGAAATAGCAGTATTTTTATGTTGTACTGTGTAATCGTGATCTCTGTAGTCTCTAACAATATCAATAAGTTTATTGTTTTCTAAATTTTTAAACAAAATATATTCATTAGAATTTACATTAAAAACCTTTGTTGTAGACTCTATTTTTTTAGTTTTAATTTTAAAGAATTTTTTAAGTGGCTCTAGTATACCATCGGTTTCTAAAAGGCCACGATCTTTAGTAGCTCTACTTGTTAAATAGATACTTAAAGGAAGCATAATTAATGTGGAGAACCAAGAGGCTAAAACAGGATTAAAAGTACCATCTTTTGCACTGTTTTTTGCAAAAATTCCAATAAAGTGATAGCTTAAAAATATAACAATTGCAATAACCATTGGTAGTCCTAAACCTCCTTTTCTAATAAGTGCACCTAATGGAGCACCAACAAAAAATAGAATAATACAAGCAATAGCTAATGCAAATTTTTCATGCAAAGCCATTATATGTTTATTTAGTAGTATGGTTTTTACTTTAAAATTGTAATCTATCGCAGCAACTATTTGATTTGTACTATTTATAGAATTAATAGAATAGTCTAATAATTGTACTTTTTGTTTAGTATTATATAAATCTAAAATGCTACCAGTATATGTTGTGTCTTTTTTTGTGTCTACAGAGATATTTATTGTAGCAGCATTAGTTCTATTATATAATGTGGTTCCAAATTTATCGTATTCTTTTTTGTGTTCAACTATTAAAGAATCTGTGGTGTATTTTAAATCGTTAACAGTAAGCATAGAATACTTATTGTCTGTGTTTTTTTCGTTTAAATCTACCGCATTGAGTTGAGATAAATCTATATTCATTGTATATTCTTTAAATATACTTTTTACAAAAGGTTTTTTTTGTTTTTCTTTATGTTTATTTGGTGGAGTATCATCGTAATAATAACCATCAAAAAGGATTAGTTTTAGTACTTCAGAGTCTTCAGAGCTTACTAATTCTCCTGTTTCAGCAATTATTGTAACATAATTTCCTGGTTTTTTAACTTGCCCTCTGTGTATAACTACATCTTCTAAAAATTGACCACGATCACCTGTTTTGTTTGCAACTCTTATATTAAAATTATCACCAATTTGATTAAATTGACTTTTAGCAATCATCATTGCAGGTTTCATTTTGGCAATATTTTTTCGTAAATTAAAGCTTTCGTATTCTGCCTTTGGAATAATGTTATTACTAAAAAAGAAGGTTAGTATACTTAAAAACACTATAAAAACACTTAAACTAGCCATGGCACGTTGCAATGAAATACCTGTAGATTTCATAGCTGCAAACTCATAGTTTTCGGCAAAATTTCCAAAAACCATTATAGATGCTAGCAGTATTGTAAGTGGTAAAATTAAAGGTATTAGTGTAGGAGTAATGTAAAACAGAAATTTTAAAACTGTTATAACATCTAAATCTTTACCAGCTAATTCTTTAATATATAACCAAATAGCTTGTAATACAAAAATCAGCATGAGTATTATAAACACGCTGATAAAAGTTTTTAGATAAGAAGTTAATATGTATCTATCTAATATTTTCACTAATACTATTAATCTAATTTATTGATGAAGTAGTCATTGTACTTACTTTCGTCAAAAGTAAACAAGGTTTTCGATATAGGCTCGTTTGTTTTAAAAGAATTAACAGTAAGTGTTGTTTTTGTTCCGTTTTTTCCTATTTCAATAAGGTTATAAATATGTTTTGTCTCTGCGTCTATTCCTAAAAGAACATATTTCATACTAGCATTAGAGTCCATTGGCGTTAGTTTTACATATTGTATCTTTCTTCCTTTTACATTTTGAACAATATCCATTTTGTAAGTAAAACCATTTTCGTAAAATGATAACATCTTACTTGGTGTAATTGTGTTTTCATCTTCATCGTTATCTGAAGAAATAGTAACTTCTTCGTCTTCAGGACTAATAGTGTATAGTTTTTTTCCATCAAATATTCTTGTTACACCAAGAATATTTAATTTGTATTTGTCACCATGCATTATAACATCACCACGCGTCTCTTGCTTAATATTCTCTGATGCATTATCTAAAACATATTTAAAATCTATAGCAATATTTTGATAACTTTTAACTTTTGTAGAAACTTCGTTTAAAAGTGTTTTTGCTTTTGCATCATTTTGAGCAAATGTTATACTAGAAATAATTAATGCTAATACTAATAATATTTTTTTCATTTTTAAAATTTAAATTTTATTGACCTTCATTTTCTAATAATTGATCGAGAGCAATTAAATCTGGTACTAAAACTTGTCTTGCTTTACTTCCTTCAAAACCTCCAACAATGCCAGCAGCTTCTAATTGATCTATAATTCTACCTGCTCTATTATAACCTAATTTTAATTTACGTTGTAATAAAGAGGCTGAACCTTGTTGAGCTGTTACAATAATTTCGGCAGCATCCCTAAATAATTTATCTCTATCGTCTATATCTATATCAAGACTCGTGCCACCTTCTTCACCAACGTATTCTGGTAGTAAATAAGCATCGGGATAAGCTTTTTGAGCACCTATAAAATCTACTATTTTTTCTACTTCTGGCGTATCTACAAAGGCACATTGTATTCTAATCATGTCGTTACCTTGTGTATATAGCATATCTCCACGACCTATAAGTTGGTCTGCTCCTCCAGCATCTAGAATGGTGCGCGAATCTATTTTACTAGAAACTCTAAATGCTATTCTTGCTGGGAAGTTTGCTTTTATAATACCTGTAATTACATTAACCGATGGACGTTGCGTAGCAATAATTAAATGAATACCAATAGCACGTGCAAGTTGTGCTAAACGTGCAACAGGAGTTTCAACTTCTTTTCCTGCAGTCATAATTAAATCTGCAAACTCATCAACAACTAATACTATATATGGTAAAAACGCATGACCATCATTGGGGTTTAATTTTCGATCTTTAAATTTTTTGTTATACTCTACAATGTTTCTACATAATGCATTTTTAAGCATTTCGTAGCGATTATCCATCTCAATACACAAAGAGTTAAGTGTATTAATAACTTTAGTATTATCTGTTATAATAGCTTCGGCTTCATCAGGAAGTTTTGCTAAATAATGTCTTTCTATTTTGTTAAATAAAGTAAGTTCTACTTTTTTAGGATCTACTAAAACAAATTTTACTTCAGCAGGATGTTTTTTGTAAAGTAAAGAAGTTAATACAGCATTTAAACCAACCGATTTTCCTTGACCTGTTGCACCGGCCATTAATAGGTGTGGCATCTTTGCTAAATCTATTACTAAAGTCTCGTTACTAATGGTTTTACCAATAGCTATTGGTAAATGCATTTTAGTGTTTTGAAATTTTTGAGATGCAATTACAGAACGCATAGATACTATAGTGGCATTTGTATTTGGTACCTCTATACCTATAGTTCCTTTTCCTGGAATTGGAGCAATAATTCTAATACCTAATGCTGATAGTGACAACGCAATGTCGTCTTCTAAATTTTTAATTTTTGAAATTCTTATTCCAGCTTCTGGTACAATTTCGTAAAGTGTAACTGTTGGTCCAATAGTGGCTTTAATACTTGCAATACCAATTTTATAATTATTTAAGGTATCTACAATTTTATTTTTGTTTGCCTCAAGTTCTTCTTGGTTAATAGTTACGCCTTCGTTATCATATTTTTTTAATAAATCTAAAGGAGGAAATTGATAATTGCTTAATTCTAGAGTAGGATCAAATTGTCCAAAGTCGGCAACTAGTTTATCAGAAAGGTTGTCAATTTCAGATTTTTCTTCAACAACTTTTTCTACTTTAATTTCTATTTCTTCTTCCTCTTCTTTAGCAATTTCTATTTCAAAATTAGTTGATGGTTTTTCTTTTTCTTCAACAACTAATTCGGTAATTTTTGAATGATTTGATATAGTTGGTTCTGTTTCTTCTTTAACATCGAAAGCTGTTTTTATAGCTTCAGCTTCTTCGGTTAAAGTATTATCAATAGGAACACTACTTTCTTTTGAGGCGTCTTCAAATTCAGATTTTATATCTTTTTTTGCACTTTTAAATAATGCTGCAATACGTTCTGGAGTAAAACCAAATCTAATGGCTAAATAAGTTATAAGTCCAAAAATTAATAATAAAACAACACCTATTTTACCTATATAATCTTGAATAAAAATATTAAGCTCAAAACCAATTGTGCCGCTTAGAACTCCAGTTTGTGGAGCTAAAAAGCCAAGTAGTGTAGATGTCCATATAACTATAATGGTTCCCCAAAACCAATGCTTAAAAAGTTTTTCCTTTTTTAAATCTAAAAGAATATATATTCCAGATAAAAAAATTAATCCAGAAAAAATAAAGGAAGCAATACCAAATCCACGTTGTATAAATAAATCACTAATCCAAGCTCCGCTTTGGCTAGCCCAATTTTTTGTTTCAACTGCTCTAGATGGAAACTCACCTAAAACACTTTGGTCTGCTTTACCTGTAAATAAAAAAGATAAAAAAGCAATAAAAATTAAAACACCTAAAAGCACTAAAAGACTGCCAAAAATTAATTTTTGTTGACTTGTTAGCTTTAAGTTAGGCTTTTTTATGCTAAACTTTTTTTTAGTTGCTTTAGTTTTTGATTTAGATTTTGCTTTCGCCATTTTAGGATTTTAGATTGCGTAAAAATAAACAAATTCAATTTATTATTTTGATGAATACAATCTGTAATTAAAGATTTTATTAACGTAAATTTTATTTGCTTTTATTTTAAAAAATCTTTGGTAAATAAATAATACAACCTATTATTATAGCTGCGATAGCAACAATAAAAACAGCACCTGCGGCTATGTCTTTAATTAAACCTATTTTAGGATGATGGTCTGGATGTATAAAGTTTGCTATTTCTTCAATAGCTGTATTAACACCTTCAATTGCTAATATTAAAGCGATAACCAAAATTTGTATACACCATTCTGTGGCGGTAAGATTAAAGTAAATTCCGGCAATAGTCATTATAACACCAATAAAAAATTGCACTTTTATACTGGCTTCTGTAGTAATTAATAGGTATGCGCCTTTAAAAGCGTAACCTAAGCTTTTAATTCTATTAACAACAAATGAGTCTTTTTTTTTACTCATCTAATAAGGCGTACAAAGAAGCTTTATAATTTGGTTCTTCTCCAATTTCTGGAACTTGTTCTGTATATTTTACAACACCATTTTCGTCTAAAACAATTACACATCTAGAATGTAAACCTGCAAACGAACCAGAAGAAACTTCTAAGCCATAATTTTTTCCAAAACTTCCATCTTTAAAATCAGATAACATTAATACATTATCTAAACCTTCGGCAGCGCAAAAACGAGCTTGTGCAAATGGTAAATCTCTAGAAATACATAATACTTTAGTATTATTCATTTCAGCAGCTTCTTTATTAAACGATCTGGCAGATTGAGCGCAAACTCCAGTATCTACACTTGGGAAAATATTTAATAAAACCTTATGTCCTTTAAAATCAGATAAGTTTTTTGTAGATAAATCACTTAATGTCAAAGTAAAATCAGGAGCTTTTTCTCCAATATTTGGTAAGCTTCCTAAAGTTTCAATTGGCTTTCCGCCTAATGTTATTGTTGCCATTTTTAATATTTTTTTGGTTTGATAAAAGTAGACATTCTTAAATAAATATATACTTAACAAAGTATTAATTTTTTTAACAAACGATTTCCTTATTTACAATATGTCAATTTAGTTAATTAATTGTTAAAGGCAATAAGTAAAAAAACCGTAGAGGAATTTTCAACGTTTATAAAGCAACTAAGAGTTTAAAAAAAACTTAAAAACTAAAAATTATGAAAATCAAAAATTATTTAAAAACTGGAATATTTGCACTTTCTTTATTAATAACTGTTGGAGTATTTGCACAAGAAAAAGTAATGAGAAAAGATGCTGTTAAGAAAATGAAGAAAGAGAAAATGATGAAAGAAAAAACCGTAATGGTTGGTGGAGCAGCAATGTATCCTTCTAAAAACATTGTCGAAAATGCTGTAAATTCTGAAGATCATACAACATTGGTTGCGGCTGTAAAAGCTGCAGAATTGGTAGATGTGTTAGCAGGAGAAGGACCTTTTACCGTTTTTGCACCAACTAACGAAGCATTCGCAAAACTACCAGAAGGTACAGTAGACACTTTACTAAAACCAGAAAATAAAGAAGCATTACAAACTGTTTTAACATACCACGTAGTTGAAGGAAAATGGAATACAAAAGAGGTTTTAAAAATGATTAAAAGAGGTAATGGAAAGGCCGAAATTAAAACCGTAAGTGGAGGAACTATTACAGTTTGGTTAAAAGGAGAGGACATTTACATTTCAGATGCAAATGGAAATTCTGCAATGGTAACTATTGCTAATGTTAATCAATCTAATGGTGTTATTCATGTAATTGATACAGTTTTATTACCTAAGTCTTAATTTACTAGGGATTTATTAAGACGCTTAAAAAAGCCACTTCATTTAGAAGTGGCTTTTTTTATTTTTAATAACTTAGATTTATTAGTTTTTAAAAAACAATAGTCTAAAACTATAATTAAATAGTAACAATCAATTTTTTAAATCTTAATTTTAGGGGATATATAATTAATTTTATTCCGAATTAAAAAACTAAAAATTTATTATTATGGAAAACAATCCTCATGCAAGTGCTCCACAAGGAAAAAACTTCGATATTAACGAAAGTGCAGCTAAATGTCCTTTTTTAAGTGGAACCGTTAAACAAACTTCTGGTGGTGGTGTAAAAAATCGCGACTGGTGGCCAAACGAATTAAAATTAAATATTTTACGTCAAAATGCATCAAAATCAAACCCAATGGGAGACGATTTTGATTATGCAGAGGCCTTTAAAAGTTTAGATTATAATGCATTAAAAAAAGACTTAACAGCTTTTATGACAGACTCTCAAGATTGGTGGCCTGCAGATTATGGGCATTATGGAGGATTAATGATACGTATGGCTTGGCATAGTGCAGGAACATATAGAGTTGGAGATGGTCGTGGTGGAGCAGGAGCAGGAAACCAACGTTTTGCACCAATTAACAGTTGGCCAGATAACGGTAACTTAGACAAGGCTCGTTTATTATTATGGCCTATAAAACAAAAATATGGTAACAAAATTTCTTGGGCAGATTTAATGATTTTAGCAGGAAACTGTGCCTTAGAGTCTATGGGATTTCCAACATTTGGTTTCGCAGGAGGTAGAGCAGATGTTTGGGAGCCTGAGCAAGATATTTATTGGGGAAGTGAAACAGAATGGGGAGCAAACGAAGAAAGATATAAAGAAGGTGATTTAGAAGATCCTTTAGCAGCTGTAATGATGGGTTGGATATATGTAAATCCAGAAGGACCAAACGGAAATCCAGATCCAATGGGTTCTGCACATGATGTGCGCGAAACTTTTGGTAGAATGGCAATGGACGATGAAGAAACAGTAGCTTTAGTTGCTGGAGGTCATACTTTTGGTAAAGCGCATGGAGCAGCAGATCCAAATAAATATGTTGGTAAAGAACCACATGGTGCATCTATTGAAGAAATGAGTACTGGTTGGAAAAATTCTTACGGTACAGGTGTTTTAGATGATACGATTACTAGTGGTATTGAAGGTGCGTGGACACCAAATCCAACACGTTGGGATGCAGATTATTTTGATGTATTATTAAATTACGATTGGGAGTTAACAAAAAGTCCAGCAGGCGCACACCAATGGAAACCAACTGAAGCTTCTAAAGCTAGACAAGCACCTATGGCTGGTGACGCTAGTAAAAGACAAGATTTAATGATGACGACTGCAGATATCGCTTTAAAAACAGATCCTAAATATTTAGAAATTTCTAAACGTTTTCATGCAGATCATAAAGCTTTTGAAGATGCTTTTGCACGTGCTTGGTACAAATTAACACATCGTGATTTAGGGCCTACATCGCGTTATTTAGGACCAGAAGTACCACAAGAAGAGTTGTTATGGCAAGATCCAATTCCAACTGTAAATTATACTTTAAGCGATACCGATATTGAAACATTAAAAGGTTTAATTTCAGACTCTGGTTTAACAGTATCGCAATTAGTAACTACAGCTTGGGCTTCAGCTTCAACATTTAGAGGATCTGATAATCGTGGTGGTGCAAATGGCGCACGTATTGCTTTAGAGCCACAACGTAGTTGGGAAGTTAATAATCCAGAAGAATTAAATAAAGTACTTTCGGTTTTAGAAGGTATTAAAAATGAATTTAATGGTGAAGTTTCTTTAGCAGATTTAATAGTACTTGCAGGAAATGTAGGCGTAGAAAAAGGATTAAAAAATGCAGGATACAATCATACAGTAGAATTTACTCAAGGTAGAGGTGATGCTACGCAAGAGCAAACAGATATAGAGCAGTTTGGATATTTAGAGCCATTAGCAGATGGTTTTAGAAACTATATTAAAGATAATTTAAAAATTGCTGCTGAAGATTTATTGGTAGATAAAGCTAATTTACTAACACTTTCGGTACCAGAATTAACCGTTTTAGTTGGTGGTTTACGTGTATTAGGTGCTAATTACGATGGTTCTAATTATGGCGTATTTACAGACAACGTTGGAAGCTTAACTAACGATTTCTTTAAAAATATATTAGATTTTACTTACACTTGGAAAGCAACATCTGAAGACGATAGATATTTTGAAGGAAGAAACCGTAATACAGGAGAACTTAAATTTAAAGGCACAAGAGCCGATTTAATTTTTGGATCAAATACAGAGCTTAGAGCTATAGCTGAAGTTTATGGTGCAAGTGATGGTCAAGACAGATTTGTTAAAGATTTTGTTGCAGCTTGGACTAAAGTGATGAATTTAGATCGTTTTGACGTGAAATAATTCAGGTTAACATATAATTTAAAGGAATGTTTTTTACCTAAAATTCATTCCTTTTTTATTGTAAAAAATCATTTAAATGAACTTATTAAAGCTCTAAAAACATAAAAAAATGGATAATATAGATAAAGTATTTAATAGTATTAGAAATAAAGATAACGCAACATTAAATACACTTTTAACCGAAAACCCAAAATTAGCAGAAGCTAAAGACCAACGTGGATTTACACCATTAATTTTGGCAACGTATTTTGATAACGAAGCTGCAACTAAAACTTTAATAAAACATAATGCACCAATAAACGACAAAGATGCTTCTGGTAACACTGCGTTAATAGGTGTTAGTTTTAAAGGAAATGTAGAATTTGCAAAACTTTTAATTGAAAATGGAGCTAATTTAGATGAAGTTAATAATAATGGCACTACAGCGTTAACTTTTGCTACGCAATATGATAAAGTTGAGATTGTAAAATTATTACTTGACCATGGCGCAGATATTACTATAAAAGACAATGACGGTAAAACTGCTTTAGATTACGCTCAAGATAAAAAGTTTACAGAAATAGTTTCTTTATTAAAATAATTAAAAAGATTGCATTAAAAAAAAAGACACTTTTATAGTAAAGTGTCTTTTTTTTTATTCGGATATTTTTTTTAATTCTTATTTTAAAAATTCAATTAATGGTTTTATAAAACTATCAAATTTTTCAATGTGTGGTAAATGCCCAACATTTTCAATTTCTACAAGCTTTGCATTTGGTATGGCTTTTTGTGTGGTTTTACCCAATTGGCTGTATAAACCCATTGTTTTTCTCACCTCTTCGCTAACTAAAGGTTTTCCTAAAGCGGTACGATCTCTGGTTCCAATAATTAATAGAGTAGGAGCTGTTATGTTTTTAAACTCGTATACAACAGGTTGTGTAAAAATCATATCGTAAGTTAAGGCATTGTTCCAAGCAATAGTTTTATAGCTTGAATTTAAGGTCCAACCTGCTAATAAGTTTACCCATTGGTCGTATTCTGGTTTCCATTTATTATCGTAATAATTAACCAATTGGTATTTTTTAATGCCTTCGTAACTTTTTTTAAGCTCGTTTGCATACCACCATTCTACAGGTTTGTAAGGCACTTTTAGTTTCCAATCTTCTAAACCAATTGGGTTTTCTAAAATAAATTTATCGGTAGTTTCTGGATACATTAACGCAAACCTTGTGGCTAGCATGCCTCCCATAGAATGTCCTAAAACCGACGTTTTATTTACACCTAAAGTATCTAACAACGTTTTTGTGTTTTGTGCTAATTGCTGAAACGTGTAATGGAAATGTTCTGGTTTACTAGATTTACCAAAACCAATTTGGTCTGGTACAATAACACGATAACCTTCTTTAGTTAATGCATCTATAGTTGTTTTCCAGTAAGCACCATTAAAGTTTTTACCATGAAATAATACAATGTTTTTACCATTGTAGTTTTCTGGTTTAACATCCATATACGCCATTTCTAAATCTTGGTTCTGTATATTTAATTGTAATGTTGACACCGCAAAAGGATATTGGTAATTAGATAATTGTATATCTAACCATTGCAATTCGTCTGTTTGTGCAACGCTTAATTGTGTTGCTATAATCACTAAAAAGAGTGTTATTATTTTTTTCATGAATCTGTTTTTTATTATTAACAAAATTACCCAATTTAGTACATTGTTTACCTTAAAGATTTGCTAAAGTTTGAAAGATTACTACTGCATTTTTAATTTTTTAAGTCGAAAAAAAAGCTACTGTAAATTTACAATAGCTTTTACTTTATTAATATTATTGAGGTCTGCTAGAAAATATCAACCAATTTACACAAGCTAAAATACAGGTGTTTGCAATGCCTAAATATACAATTGGCCAACTAAAACCAAACCAGTAAATTATAGGAATCCAATAGGTGAAAATACTCCAAAACGACGACATACAAATAGGACATTGAATTATAGGTTTTCTTAAGTATTTATTCACTTTGTACTGTATATATTCTTTGTGAAATTGAATTCCAGTTTCCGATAAGGTTATCACAATATTAGGGTCAATACGTTTAATGCGTTCGTTTAATAAATTCATGAACGCTACAAAATCACTATCCTTTCTAGTTAAAAGTATTTCAGTATTAGAGGTTTTAAAATCTATTTCAGGTAGTTGTACACGAATTTTTTTAACTAGTGCTTCCAAAAAATCAGCTTTATAAAACACAATCTCTTTGGTAGATTTCATAACCCTTTTTTTAAATGGATATAAAATCATTTCACTATCATAATCCTTTCCGTTAGGCATTTTTTCTGTTCCGCCTTTTGCCGAAATCCATACGCCAACCATGAATAGTGATTCTATTAAAAGGTAACCTAATGCTGCTAAAATGGTATAAAAATAAAAACTTGCTTCCATAATTTTAAATGTTTTAAAGATGAAAAAGAAGCCTTGTTTTAAACCAATAAAGCTTCTTTTGTAAACCTAGTAACCTGTTTGTAATTAAGCTACTGTATAAATTCTTACCTCTGGATTTTCCTGTAAATACGGTTTTAAACCAGTTACCACATCGTTAGTAAATAAGGCTGTTGTTAAGTAATTTTGCGCATCTTCTGTGGTTTTAAAACCATGTAACACTTGTACATCTTCATCTCTAATTAAAAGGTCTTTAGATGTTGCTCCTGTAACGGTTTCTAAAAATGGTGCTTTGTATTTGCTGTACACAGCTGCTGCGTTTGCTCTGTCTGCATCGTTTATTTTAAGACTGATTTCTAAATATGCTTTTGTCATTTTAATTTCTCTTAATTGTTATTAATTTCTTCCTGCCATTACGCCTCCATCAATATCCCAAATTGCACCTGTAACCCAAGCGCTATCTTCGTATAATAAAAAGGCGATTGTTTTGGCAATGTCTTGTGATGTTCCTATGCGTCCAATAGGGTGAAAATCGTTAAAACCTTGTAAGGTTTCTTCAATTTTATCTTCTTCTATAAACGAACCATAAATTGGTGTTACTACTACTGCAGGAGATACTGCGTTTACACGAATATTACTTTCTGCCAACTCCATTGCTAAATGTTGTGTTAAGCTGTGTAAACCTGCTTTAGCCATAGAATATGCCGAAGATGGTGTGGCTTTTATAGCTTGTTTTGCCCACATAGATCCTATATTTACAATAGAACCACTACCATTGTTAGCCATTACTTTGGCTGCTTCTTGTGTGATAAAAAAAAATGCTTTGTTGAAATTATGGTAAATGTCGTAATCTGCTTCAGTATGCTCTAAAAAAGGTTTCGGACTAAAATAGCCTGCCGAATTCACCAAGTATTTTAAATTAGGTAGGTCTTTAGATACATTTGAAGCAAATGCTTTTACTTCATTCATATCAAAAAGATTTACTGCTTTGGTATTTACATTCCCAAAAGTAGCTAATTCTGTTTTTGCAGTGTCTAGATTTTTGTTAGCTCTACCAACAATAGTAACTTCAATACCTTTTTCAAGTAAAAGTTGTGCTGTGGCTTTTCCCATTCCGGTAGTTCCGCCAATAATAAGTGCTTGTGTTTTTTCCATGATATACTTTTTTTTAATTACACTGCAAAGTTCAAGATAACTCCAGTAGTATACGATGGACAAAAACGAAAAGGAATGGTACTTTTAGGAAACGGACTTCCTAAAGCCTAAAGGCGAGAGGTTTGTGTGTTTTTTGAAGTATTTTACAAAATACGACGGATCATCAAAACCCAAACGATAGCCAATTTGGTTCACGTTTAGTTCGGAATACAATAACAAACGTTGCGCTTCTAACACAATACGTTCTTGTATTATTTGCGATGGTGTTTTGTTTAATTGCAAATTAGTAAGATCAGACAATGTTCTTGAAGATATAAATAACAGTTTAGCATATTCTGAAACCGAAAGTCCTTTGGTGTAATTTTCGTCTATAAGATTTATAAACTTTATAAGCTGTAATTTTTTATCGTCAAATAAAGTATTAGTTTGTTCTTCGGTTTGCTCGCAGGCTTGTTTTACACGTTGTATTTGTATAAGAAATGCTTTTAAATACGACTTTAATAATTCTTCTTTACCAAATTGGTCAGGATTATTAAACTCGCGTTTTATTTGCGCAATATACTCTTCAAATATAATAGCAGTTGGCTTTTTTAAAGGACAAAGTGGTTGAAGGTACGGATTGTTAAAAAGGTTACACTTTAAAAAAAAGTCGGTTTCATTGTCTTTTTGCACAATAAAAGTCTCATTAAAATGCAATAAAATACCTTGGTAATTAGTATTGTCATCAAAATAATGCACTTGGTTTTTAGCGACAAACAAAATAGTATTATCGGTAACATTGTGTGTATTTAAATCTATAAAATGTTTTCCGTTACCTTGCTTAAACCAAATAACTTGAAAATAACTATGTATATGTGGTTTGGTAGTATGGCCTTTATGTTTGGTAATGTATTCGTTTAAATCGTGTATGGCTAATTGTGGCTTATCTGGTTGATGCCTGTTTAAATGATATTCAACAATTCTATTTTCGGTATTTGTATTTGCCATACGTACAAAGTTACATATTTAATGGTGTGTGTTAGTCTCTTTTAGGATTGGTTGATTACAGTTTGGGATTTTATATTGTTTTGAGATTGGATTTTATTGAAGAGTTTTTTTAAGATTTACTAATTTTTAGTTTCATATACCATATCTACTAATTTTAGTTCTTTATAGTAAGCATCCATTCTTGCATAAGCAGTTCCGTCTACTAATAAAATTACTACCAACATTGTAATTGTAGTAATACTAATTGCTCTCCATGTTGGTGTATTAATAAAAATAATTAATAGAGCTGCTGCAATAATTATAATTGGAATGGCTTTAAAAACAACAGTATTATATTCTTTAAGTGTGGCTTCTGCGCGAGTGATTTCAGATTTTACAAATGCTGGTGCATTAGTAGTGTATGCTGTTTTAAATTGATTAATTCTTGATTTATTAGTAAAAAACAAACCAACTCCTATAGTTGTAAGTAGTATGCCTGCTACTAAGGTGGGAATAATATATGCTTTAGCGACATCTGTTTTTCCTAATTGCCAAAAACCAATACTTGCTGCAATAAATATGAGTCCAAACAGTATAAAAAAAGGTGTTGAAAATAGCTCGGCTTTTGCCCAATTTATTGATGTTTTTAATATATCCATATTTTTAAATTATTGTATTACTATTTTAATTTTCTATCGTTAGTTGGATTATTATAAAAATTAATTCAGTTTATATAATTCTCTATATTTTGTTGGGCTAATGCCTTCCTTTTTTTTAAATAATCTTGAAAAATACTGTGGGTATTCAAATCCTAATTCAAAAGCAACATCCGAAATACTCTTATTAGGTTGTAATAAAATATGTTTTGCTTCATTAATTAAAATTAAATGTAAGTGTTCGGTTGTGGTTTTACCTGTTTCTTTCTTTAGCGTATCGCTTAAATAACGCTGTGAAACCGACATTTTATTTGCTATTTGTTCTATACTTGGAATGCCCTTGTCTTGTATTTGTCCAGATTCAAAATACGCTAATAATTGCGTGTTGAATTGTTCTAGCAAATTGGTTGATAATTCTTTTCTGTTTAAAAATTGTCTTTCGTAAAAACGGTTAGCGTATTTTAAAAGTGTACTTAGTTGAGAGATTATTATTTCTTTACTAAATTCATCTTGATTGTTTTGGTATTCAATTTCAATATTTTCTACAATAGACTCTATTTGTTTTTCTTCTTTTGGAGAAAGGTGTAACGCTTCGTTTACCGAATAAGAAAAGAATCCATATTTTTTTATTTGAAGTGCTAATTCTGTTCCTTTTAAAAAATCTTCATGAAAATTTATAGAAAATCCTTTCTGTTCAAAAACAACACTACTATCCCATTGTAATACTTGTCTTGGTGCAATAAAAATTAAAGCACCATTTGTAAAATCGTAGTTTGTGCGTCCATAATTTAAATCGCCTTCCACATATTTTTTAAAACTTATGGAGTAGCAATCGTTAGTTATTGGCGGCGAGCTTTCTCTTGGGCAAGGTAGGTAGCCATCTCCTTTTGAGTTAAAAACACTCAACATAGGATGCTCTGGACTAGGCAGTTTTAGATAACTTAAATACGATGATAATGTTTTAAAATGTTGCATATTAATTTGCTAATATTTTAAGATTGACTTCTTGAACCTAATTTACTAACTATTTTTATAGGACCTTTTGGAAACCAGGTTTTTATTAAAAATTTTGGAATATTCCCAACAGGAATATAATCTGCATTGTAGGTGATTTTTGTGGTTGTATTATTTATTTTTTCAAATTCATAAATTACTTTATAAGTGGTCATTCTTTCAACATCTGCATTATTATAATCACTCTGCGTAGCATTTGCAGTAAAAATAAGTTTATTTTCTTTTTTAGTGCGATTAAACTTAATTACTATATCGCTATCTGCTAATGGCCAAGGCGCATTAAAATAGTAGTAAGCTAGCCATTCATTATCAGATATTTTTTTAATTTCTTTGGTTTCTGGTGTACTTTCTAAAAAAAACTTGTGATTAGAAGTATTTGAAAAATAAGTATCTAATTCATCTAAGGTTACATTTGCTGTCGTTTCAGCAATATAGTAAAAATGAGTGCCTTGCTCTTCTTTTACCAAATCGTACTTTACTTTAGATTTACCATCTTTAGACTCTTTAATAGTCCAATTTCTATCTTGAGAGTTAACCAATAAGGAGGTTAATAATATAAATATTACACTAGTGAATTTTAATAAGCTCATTACTTTTTTATTTTAGTTGTTTAATATCTAGGTTTAAAAATTCCACTTAAAACCTGCTGCTTTTTCTGATATATTCCAAAGTTTAGAGGCAACAGTTTTATTTTTAGCGTGTGGTTCTAATTTATGAGCGTCAACCGGTCCTGTCCAATTATTTCTGCCTGTTGGACCGTAAAATTTACTTTGGTCTAAATTTTCTTCTGTAGCACACATTAATTGAGGATAGGCACCTTTTTTTGCAGATTGAACCAATGGTGATAATTTCATAATTTGCCACACAAAGCGTGTTAATAAACTTCCGCTTGTTTTAATTAAAGATGTTCTTGAAGCACCTGGATGACAAGCGTATGCTTTAACATGCGTTATATTTGCGGCTTTTAACTTGTCTTGAAGTTCGTAAACAGTCATAATTTGTGCTAGTTTACTTTGGCTATAAGCATCATTAGGTGTGTAATTTTCTTCCCAATTTAAATCATCAAATTTTATAGTTTTAATGCCCATATTATATCCCATACTTCCTACAGTTACAATTCTTCCTTTTGATTTTTCAATAAGAGGAAATAATAAAGCTTGAAGCGTGAAATTTCCAAAATGATTTGTTCCCATTTGGCTTTCCCAACCATCTACAGTAAGTGTTCGTTTTGGTACTTGCGCAATTGCGGCATTGCAAATTAATGCATCTATTTTTGGTACAGTTTTAATTACTTCTTGTGCAGCTTTTTTTACAGAAGCTTGTACAGATAAATCCATTTTTATGGATATTACATTTATATTATTGCCTAGTTCTTTTTTTAAGGTAGCAATGGTGTTTTCTACTTTTTTAGGATTTCTATTAAGCATAATAACTTTAGCTCCTTTAGATAACAATATTTTTGCTGCCTCAAATCCTGTACCACTTGTAGTGCCTGTTATTACATATACTTTGCTACTTAAGTCTCCAATTCTGTTTGGAGTCCAGCCTTTTTTTTCAAATTGATTTGTATTCATTTATTACTTATTTTTTTGTTTAAAAGAATAATACAAAGGTCGGATAGGATAGGAGTAAAGTTCTTATACACATTTTCGAATGTTGTATACTTTTTGGTTTTTGTATGTTTTTAAATTTTACTTATAAAAAAACCACCTAGTTTTCGCTAAGTGGTTTTAAGTTTTACTTTTTATAAATATTACAAAAAGTCCGCATTCATTTTATTGATTAATGTAAAAGGTTTAATGCTATTTAAAGTTTTTGGATAGTAATTTATTGTCTAATAGATGCTTGTGTCCATGTGTTTTGCACAGTCTATAACTTTTTCAATAGTTTTATTAACTTCATTTTTTCGCCAATGCATATATAAATCTATAGTTTGGTCTAAATCTATAAAACGTACATTATTAAAATTTGAATGTTTAAAAGAATTTGGTAGAATAGAAATACCGAGTCCTTTAGACACAAGATTTAAAATCATACCACCAAAATCTGATTCGATGCTAATTTTAGGTTCAAAACCTAATTGATTGAATAAGTTGCGTAATAAAGACGAAAAAAATGTGGTTTGATGCAAACCAGTAATTATAAAGTTTTCCTTTTGCAATTTATCAATATTATTAATAGAATTTTTATCTAGCCAATGGTTGCTAGGTACAGCAATACAAATAGGCTCGGTAGAAAGTTTTATAGTTTGGATATTTGTATGCTGTATATTATCGCGACTAAAGGCAATATCTGTATCGTAGTTTAGCAGTAGTTTTTGGTGGTTTTCATCGGTAAGCTCTGCTAATTCTAGCTTTAGATCAGGTAGATTAGTTTTAATTATTTCTAAAAAATTGGGTAGAAAACTAAAGGTTATAGAACCTGGATAGGAGATAGATACATGTCCTGTATCTCCTTGATCTATTTTTTTTGCTTGACGCTGTATTTGGTCTAATTCACTCATAATTTTGCTCCACTGCTGTTGCAAGAATTTACCAGCATCGGTTAGTTTTACGTTTCTTTTGTTTCTTTCAAAAAGTGAAAAACCCAATTCGTCTTCTAAAGCTTGAATTTGTCTTGTTAATGAGGATTGTGAGATAAACATTTTTTCGGCAGTGTTCCAAAAATGAAGCTCTTTGGCTAAAACTAAAAAGTATTTTATTTGTTGTGTTGTCATAACTAATGCGTTTTTTGCATTACTGAAACAAAAATATGTATTTTTTAGCAGTTTCAATCCTAGTTTCTTTGTGTAATATTTTTTATAACCCGTAAACTGAAATAGTATGTTAGGAATTGAAAATTTTATAACCTTTATAGTTACTGCTTTATTATTTATAATGACACCAGGAATTGATACGGTTTTTGTATTAAATAAATCTATTGGTCAAGGTCGTAAATCTGGAATAGTGTCAGCAATGGGCATTAATACAGGTATTTTAACGCATACGTTTTTGTCTGCAATTGGTTTAACGGTTTTAATTGCAAAATCTGCAATAGCCTTTATGGTGATAAAGTATATTGGTGCAGCTTATTTGGTCTATATTGGTGTGAAAAAGTATACGGATTCTTCAGTTTTATTTACAGAAAACACGATAAGTGAAGTTAAAAACAGCTCTAAAAACGACTTTTGGTCTGGATTTTTTACAAATTCTTTAAATCCTAAAGTTGCATTATTCTTTTTGGCATTTTTTCCGCAGTTTATTACACCTTCAAAATTAGAAGATCCTATTCCTTTTGTTTTATTGGGTGTTACGTTTGCAATAATTGGTGTGATTTGGTATGTGATTTTGACCTTGTTTGCTAGTACGTTTTCAACTAAAATTAAAGGCAATCCAAACTCAGGGATTTGGCTTAATAAAATAAGCGGATTTGTGTTTGTGTTAATGGGATTACAAATTGCATTTGGATAAGAAAATAAATAGAAACAAAAAACCACTAAGCTTTCGCAAAGTGGTTTTTTTATTAAATTTAATTGTATTAAATCTATTTATCAATAGAACCTAAAACACGTTTCATAAAGTTATTTACGGCTTCCTTTTTTGGTGTACCTTCTTTAATCATTTTGTTAACTTCAATTGCACCATACATATTAGAGATTAATTCTCCAATTACGTCTAATTCTTCATCTTTAAGAGAAGGAACTTCGGTTAAGGCTTCTAGAGTTTCAATAGTTTCAACAATGTAGTCTTCATCATTGTCTTCTATAAATTGAGCTAAATGTTTTATTACTGGTAATTTCATTGATAATTGTATTTATTTTTCGCTTTAACGAAAAACGGATCTTTAAATTAAGCGACTTCGTTTACTAATTCTTTTAAAACGTCGAATTTATTTGTTTGTGTTTGGTTTACAAAATCTCCATTTTTAAAAGTAGCAAACGTAGGTAAATTATCTACTGTTGCTAATTTTCTAGATTCCGGAAATTTTTCCGCGTCAGCGATAACAAATGTTATATTTTCTAACTCACTAGCTAATTTCTTAACTTTTGGTTTCATAATACGACAGTTACCACACCAAGTTGCAGAATATTGCACAACTACTGTATCGTTAGCTGCAATTATTTCGCTTAAATTGTCTTGACTTAATTCTTGAACCATGATTTTTTTAGTTTACGTGGTTTGCTAAGTACTCTGCAGTACCTAATCTATTTGCACTCATTGCGTCTTTACCTTCTTCCCAGTTTGCAGGACAAACTTCACCTTTTTCTTGTACGTGAGTTAAAGCATCGATAATACGTAAAAATTCGTTTACGTTTCTACCTATTGGCATATTGTTTACACCTTCGTGTTGTACAATACCATCTTCGTCTATTACGTAAGTAGCTCTATAAGTTACATTGTCACCTTCTACTGTTACAACTCCAGTTTCTTCGTTGTACTTTTCGTTAGTGATGTCTAAAATACCTAAAGTAGAAGCAAGGTTACGGTTAGAATCTGCTAATATTGGGTATGTAACACCTTCAATTCCACCATTATCTTTTGGTGTATTTAACCAAGCAAAGTGTACTTCTGGAGTGTCGCAAGAAGCGCCAATTACAATTGTATTTCTTTTTGCAAATTCTTCTTTTGCAGCTTCAAAAGCATGTAATTCTGTTGGGCAAACAAAAGTGAAATCTTTTGGGTACCAGAATAATAATACTTTCTTTTTGTTATTTTTTGCTTCTTCAAGAACGTTTAATTTAAAGGTGTCACCCATTTCGTTCATTGCGTCTACATTTAAATCTGGAAATTGTTTTCCTACTATTGCCATTTGTTAAAGTTTATTAATTATTAGATTCATTTTTGAGTTTGCAAAGATAGAGGTGAAGACTAAAAAAACAAGCCTTATAAAATTTTTTAATCTTATAAGGTTATAGTTTTTAGTTATTGTATTTTTTAAATAAAATAGATATTTCTTATTTAGAAGATAGTTGTTTTATTTTAATAGAGAAAGCTGCAAATAATAAGGTCATAAATGGACTTAGCCAGTTAAAAATGGCGTAAAAGAAATAATCTGCAACAGGTACACCTAAAACACCAGATTGGTATGCACCACAAGTATTCCATGGTACTAATACAGATGTTACGGTTCCCGAGTCTTCTAAAGTTCTACTTAAATTTTCTGGCGCAAGATTTTTTTCTTCGTATGCTTTTTTAAACATTTTTCCAGGTACTACTAGTGCTAAATATTGGTCTGATGCTGTTACATTTAAAGCTAAACAACTAGCTACAGTGCTGGCAAATAAACCAAAAGTTGTAGAAGCTAAACTAAGTAATGCTCTACTAATTCTAGATAATGCGCCAATAGCATCCATAACGCCACCAAATACCATAGCACAAATAATTAACCAAATGGTACCAAGCATTCCAGACATGCCTCCAGCTGAAAATAAATCGTTTAATTCTTCGCTTGAAGTTTCTACAGCAACATCTACGGTCATAGCATTCATAACTCCTTTGTATGCCGATTGAAAGGTTAAACTATCTGCTCCAGCAATTGTTTTTACTATTTCTGGTTGTGCAATTATAGCTGCAATCCCGCCTAAAAGAGTGCCTACAAGTAAAGCAACTAATGGTGGAGTTTTTTTAATAATTAAAAAGATAACTACTATTGGTACAATAAATAACCAAGGTGTAATATTAAATGCACCACTAATGGCATTTAACTTGTCTGATATATCTGGTGTTCCAGTAGTATCTATGTTTAAACCAATAATTATAAAAACAATTAAAGTTACAATTATGGTAGGTACTGTTGTGTACGCCATGTATTTAATATGCGAAAATAAACTAGCTCCAGCCATAGCAGGTGCAAGGTTTGTTGTGTCACTAAGCGGTGACATTTTATCACCAAAATAGGCGCCAGATAAAACAGCTCCAGCTGTCATACCTAAAGATATGCCAAGCGTTTCACCAATACCAATTAATGCAATACCTACGGTTGCAGAAGTGGTCCAGGAACTACCTGTAGCGATAGAAATTATAGCACAAATTATTACAGATGCTGCTAGAAATATAGTTGGATTTAAAATTTGTAACCCATAGTAAATCATGGTAGGAATAATGCCACTAATTAACCATGTGCCGGCAAGTGCACCAACCATAAGTAATATTAATAATGCACCAGAGGTTGATTTTACATTCTCTGCGACTTCATCTAACATTTGTTTGTAAGATACTTTATTGTAAAAACCTACAACGGCTGCAACGGCTGCTCCTAAAAGTAGAATAAATTGGTTACTGCCACTTAAAGCATCATCTCCATAAACAAAAAATACATTGTAAAATAACATAACAACTAAAGCTATTACAGGAATTAATGCTTCCCAAATGTTTAATTCTCTGTTTTCAATAATATTTTCGTCTTGTGGTACTGATGGTTTAATATTTTGGCTTTCCATTTAGTATTACTATTAGTTTAATTTTAATTGAATGTAATGTTACGATTTTGTACGATGTTATGCAAATAGAAAAAAGGCTTGAAATGCTTCAAGCCTTTTATTTTTTATTAAGAGATTTATTTTTTTAAACCAATTCTGGCTTAAGTATTTCTAAATCAATCATGCAGGTTTTCATCATATTAAATGTACGTTCAATATCTGCATCTAATCCTATAGAAAAACGTATTAAACCGTCGCTTAATCCCATTTCGGCTTGTTCTTCTTCAGGTATTTCAGAAGATGTTGATGTTCCTGGAGCAGAAAATAAAGTTTTGTAAAAGCCTAAACTTACGGCTAAATAACCTAAGTTTCTTTCTTGCATTAGTTCCATTAAGGCATTTGCTTTATCTAATGAGCCAACATCTATAGTTAGCATACCGCCAAATCCATATTTATCATTCATCATAGATTTAAATATATCATGAGAAGGATGAGATGCTAAGCCAGGATATACAGTCTTTAAACCTAAATCTTGAAACTTTTCGGCTAAAAAAGTAGCATTATGGCTATGTTGTTGCATTCTAATGTGTAATGTTCTTAAGTTTTTTAAAACTGAAGCAGCACGAAGGCTATCCATAGTAGAACCTAATAACATACAAGCACCATCATTTACACTTCTTAAATCGTTTATAAATTCTTGAGTACCGCAAATAACACCGCCAACAGTATCGCTAGATCCATTAATAAACTTTGTTAAACTGTGTATTACAACATCTGCACCTAATTTGGCAGGAGAGATAGATAATGGAGAAAACGTGTTATCTACTACTAATTTTAAATTATATTTTTTTGCAAGTTTGGCTAAACCAGCAATATCTGCAACTTCTAACAGAGGATTACTAACAGATTCGCAATACAATACTTTTGTGTTTTTTGTTATAGCTGCTTCAACTATATCAAGTTTGGTAATATCTACAAACGATGTCGAGACATTAAAGCGAGGTGCAAAGTTCTTTAAAAAAGCATAAGTTCCGCCATAAATTGTTCTGCTTGAAACAACATGATCTCCAGCACCACATAATTGCATTATTACAGGTGTAATTGCTCCCATTCCAGAAGCTGTTACATTTGCTGTTTCTGTACCTTCCATAGCTGCAAGCGCTTCGCCTAAATATAAGTTAGAAGGAGTAGAGTGACGAGAGTATAAATAACAACCATCTGCATTGCCTTCAAAAGTATCAAACATTGTTTTGGCAGAAAGAAAAGTGTAAGTTGAAGAGTCTGAAATAGAAGGATTTACTCCTCCAAATTCACCAAAATATTGTAAGTCTTGGATGTTGTTTGCTGGTTTAAATTTCATAATTTTATAACTATAATGTTAGGGTATGTGATTATTATTATGTAAAATTGAAATAAATTAGATTAATAATCAATATATGCTTATAAATTTAGTTTTTAAAACTATATAAGTTTATTTTTTTAGTTTTTATTAATTTATAATTATTAAATTTATAACTTAAACTGAAAATTTTTCGATAATGACTTTTGACGCCATAGATTCTAAATTAATTAAATTACTTCAAGAAGATTGTAAACAAACAAATAAAGAACTTTCTAATAAGTTAAATTTATCTATAACAGCAGTTTACGAGCGTATTAAAAAGCTTGAAAATAATGGAGTAATAGATAAATATGTGGCGCTTATAAAAAAAGAAGCTATAGAAAAGTCTTTTGTAGCTTTTTGTCATATAAAATTAACTCAGCATTCTCAAGAATATGTTATTCAGTTTGAGAAAGAAGTAACAAAACTTGAAGAGGTTTTAGAGTGTTTTCATATAAGTGGTGATTACGATTATTTGCTTAAAGTTTTAGTTAAGGATATGGAGGCCTTTAGAGAATTTATGGTAAATAAGCTTACTAATATTAACCATATAGGTAGTACGCATAGTATGTTTATGATTAATGAAGTAAAACATACAACAGCAATTTCTATTTAAAACAATGTTGCAATCAACTAGATATAAGCTTATAGAATTTTTTACAATATTTGTTGTAATTCCTGTGAGTTTTACATTAAGTTTTTCCTTTTGGATTAAGGCTGTTATTGCAATTATAGGCTTTGTTTATATAATATATGTGCTTTTAAACATTGAGAAAAATAAATTTAAAATAGCAAAAGACTTAAAGTGGAAACTCTTTTTCAAAATTACAATAATTAAGCTAATTGTTATAACTATGCTTACTATTGCATTTGTTTACTTTTTTGATAAAGAAAACCTTTTTAAAGTTGTTATTAATAAGCCTATAATGTGGTTAATATTGTTATTTGTTTACTCTATTTTTTCTGTTTATCCGCAGGAGTTAATTTATAGAACCTTTTATTTTCAACGTTACGAAAGTTTATTTCATAATAAAAAACTATTCATTTTTATTAATGCTATTTTGTTTTCATTGGCGCATTTATTTTTTAAAAACACCTTGGTAATAATACTTACATTTTTTGGAGGATTACTTTTTGCATTTACTTATAAAAAAACAAAATCTACGCTTTTAGTATCTATAGAACATGCTATTTATGGATGTTGGTTGTTTACCGTTGGAATGGGAGAGATGTTAGGTTTTCCTAGTTAAAGCTTTAGAGTACGCTATAAATTTTTTTAGCTCTATTAAAATTACTATTTTGTTCGTGCTATTACAATTACGTATGAAATATCATGATATAAAAGAGATTTATAAATCCATTTTTAAATCTTACAGTAAACCATCTTTAGAAACTCACATTAAAAAAATAATAGAACTCGATAAATTTCTTCCTTACAGTTCTACTTATTTCTGCATTACAAACACTCAAGAATTAAAGTTTGAATATATAAGCAAAAATTTTAATGCCTGTTTAGGTTTTGATGCAGAAGATTTAAAAGCTAAGGGCATGAAATATTTTTGGAGTTTAATACACCCAGAAGATATAGAAGTATGGTTAGCTGCATTAAACCATTTAATGGAGTTTACACTTTCTGAAATTTCTGAAAATGACAGAGCTAGTTCTAATTACACTTGGAATTATAGATTAAAAAACGCACAAGGCAATTATGTAAATATTATACAAAATACAACGCCTTTAGCATTTGATGCTAGTATGAAGCCAATTATTGGTTTAGCACATTACACTGTTTTGTCCGATAATATTAAAATGCCAGTTACTGCAACAGCAAAACTTTTAAATAAACAAAACGAATACGAAACCATATATTATAATAACTTTTCACAAAAATTATTACAATCTGGAATAAGTAATAGAGAACGCGATGTTATAAGATTATTAGTTTTAAATTACTCAAGTAAAGAAATTTCAAACCTACTAAATATTAGTTCGCATACCGTAGATACACATAGACGTAATATTTTGAAAAAACTTAAAATATCTTCAACAGGAGAGTTAATAGGAATGCTAAAATTAAATAAAACTTTAATTTAAGTTTAAAATACTCAAATTGAGTATTGTGGCTTTTTTAAAATTTAATTTACTTCGCATTGCTATTAATCAATTCTATTTATATTAAAGCCTGGTTTAGATGTATTTTTAAATTAGGCTTTTTTGTTTTTAATTAGTTTATTTTTGTCTGTATTATTATACATTTATGGCATTAAAAAACACTTTCTTTCTATTTCTTTTTACTACAATTTGTTTCTCACAAAATATAGATAAACCATCCTTTTTTGGTATAAAGGCAGGAGTAAACTCATCAACAATATCAGGTGATTTTTCTAAAGACTTTAATTCTCGATTTAGTTTTCACATTGGCTTAACTGGAGAGATTGAAATTAATGAAAAATTACAATTAGCTCCAGAAATATTATTTTCATCCATAGGTGCGGAAAACGTAGTATTAAATTATATCTCTGTACCTTTAAGTTTAAAGTTTTATCCAGCATCTAATTTTTATTTAGAAACCGGGCCGCAGGCAGCTTTTTCTGTGGGAGCCGTAAGAACTGTTGGTTCTAGTAGCATTGATAATGATATACCTAATATTAATCAAACAGATTTTGGTCTTAATGTTGGTATGGGTTTTAAAACAGATTCTAGATTTATTATTGGATTTAGGTATTATTTCGGCTTGTCTAATTTAAATAAGGAACAAGGTTTTGTAAGTTATAGTAATCAGAATAGGGTTTTTCAATTTTCTATGGCCTATTTATTCAAAAATTAGGTTAAACTCTTTAGTAGATAATCTTACAAAATTGTATTTTTGTAATTATAATGTCGTTCCTTATTTATATAGGAATCTTATTAATAAAATAAAATCTTTTTATGAGTAAATATGATGTAGCCATAATAGGCTCAGGACCTGGAGGATATGTAGCAGCTATTCGTTGTGCACAACTAGGCATGAAAACAGCAATAATTGAAAAATATTCTACCTTAGGAGGTACTTGCTTAAATGTTGGTTGTATTCCAAGTAAAGCATTATTAAGCTCTTCGCATCATTACGAAGAAGCAACAAAACATTTCGAGGAGCATGGTATAGAAATTCCTGGCGATATTAAAGTAAATCTTGAAAAAATGATTGGTCGTAAACAAGCAGTTGTAGACCAAACTACTGGAGGAATAGATTTTTTAATGAAAAAAAACAACATCGATGTTTTTACAGGTGTTGGTAGTTTTAAAGATGCTACACATATTAAAATAGAAGGAGAAGAGAGTACAGAAATAGAAGCTAAATATAGCATCATAGCAACAGGATCTAAACCTTCTAATTTACCATTTATAACTATAGATAAAGAACGTGTAATTACTTCTACCGAAGCTTTAAAACTTAAAGAAATACCAAAACATTTAGTTATTATTGGTGGTGGTGTAATAGGTTTAGAGCTAGGTCAAGTATACCGTAGATTAGGTTCAGAAGTTACTGTTGTAGAATATATGGACAGAATTATACCTACAATGGATGCTGGCTTGTCTAAAGAATTAAATAAAGTTTTTAAGAAAGCCAAATGTAAAATGTTATTATCTCACAAAGTAGAAGCTGTAGAGCGTAATGGAGACGAGGTAATTATTAAAGCAAAAGACAAAAAAGGAGCAGATGTAGAAATTAAAGGAGACTATTGTTTAGTTTCTGTAGGACGTCGCCCTTATACCGATGGTTTAAACGCAGAAGCAGCAGGAGTAAAAATTAACGATAGAGGACAAGTAGAAGTAAATGAACATTTACAAACTTCTGCAAGTAATATCTATGCTATTGGAGATGTTATAAAAGGAGCAATGTTAGCTCATAAAGCTGAAGAAGAAGGAGTTTTTGTAGCCGAAACATTAGCAGGACAGAAACCACATATCGACTATAACTTAATTCCAGGTGTTGTATACACATGGCCAGAAGTAGCGGCAGTTGGTAAAACTGAAGAAGAATTAAAAGAAGAAAAAGTAGCTTATAAAGTTGGCCAATTTCCTTTTAGAGCATTAGGAAGAGCTAGAGCAAGTGGAGATATTGATGGATTTGTAAAAATCCTTGCAGATGAAAAAACAGACGAAGTTCTTGGTGTACATATGATTGGTGCACGTTGTGCAGACTTAATTGCAGAAGCCGTTGTTGCTATGGAATTTAGAGCAAGTGCCGAAGATATTTCACGTATGTCTCATGCACATCCAACATTTGCAGAAGCAGTAAAAGAAGCCGCTTTAGCTGCTACTGAAGATCGTGCTTTGCACGTATAATATGCTATATTAAGCTAAGAATAACTTATATATTTAAAAAAAACGAGTTCAATTTGAACTCGTTTTTTTATTTTAAAATGTTAAAAAAACAATCGTTTTATCGTTTTTATTTGTTTTTAAACGAGTTTTGTGTATTTTTAATATCCCAAACTTAAACTATTAACAAATGAAAATCACCTACTTAACCTTTGTCTTTTGCCTATTTTTATCTTTTTCTAATTCTCAAAATAATAACACAAAAATTGTTAAAGATTTTATAGAGAATTTTAATAAAAAAGACTCTATAGCAACACTAGATGCATTGCATAAAAATTTTGCAGAGTATTGGAATACATTACAAGTCTATAAAAATAAAAAAGAGTACTCTAATTATTACTCATGGAGTTCTGTAATGCAAGATTATGAAGAAATAGAAATTATTAGTGATACTAAAAATAAAATAGTTGTAAACTCTACTTATTATTCAGATTTAGATAAACTATTAGGAAAACTACCATATAAAAGCAAAAAAACGTTTATACTTTCCAAAGGAAAAATTTTAAAGATAATTAGTGAACGTAATAAAGGCTACACAGCTTATCAAAATAAAAGAAAAAGTGCGTACATAAATTTTAAAAATTGGTTATCCAGAAATCATAATTTAAAGCGTAATGATTTTAAAATGAATAGAAATGACGCTTTAAAAATGAGAAAAATTGTTTTAGAATATATGTCTAAAGACGAAATTGTGGACAGAGATTAGTATCACACAACATATAATTGCAAGCTATAAATTTAAAAATAACTGGAGTTTAAGTGTTTTTATTAAGATATAACTTATAATTCTTTTATTAAATCTCTTATTCTAAGTCTGTTACTGTAATCGTGTTCGTTTAAGTCTCTTACAAAACAATATGGACTAATACTTTCTTCTTTTACTTTTTTTGTTAATTCTTCAACTGTAAACGGTCCAAACTCTTTAGATTTTTCGATGTAATAAAATTCATGATCGTAAATTAAACTAGTAGCCTTATTTTTATATTTATTATGAAGAAATTGTTGGACATCTTCTAATGAGTTTAAGGATTCAGAATAACTACTTTCATTAATAAAAATGGCATAATCATCTGTTTTAATTTTAGTTAAAACCAAAACGTCATCATCTTTAAAATAAGCTTTTACAGAGGTTTCTCCGTCTTCAGTTACTATAGAGAATGTGTTTTTTGCTTCAATACACCAAGATGTTTCTGTAGTTGTTTTACTTTCTGAAATTTGTAGGGTATTTTCATCTTTAAAAACATAAATAGCTTTCTTTTTAGATATACCATTTACCAAAACCCAATTTTGATTTAAAAATAAATCATCATAATGTGTTTCATGATGAAAAGGTTTTAAGTTGGGTAATAAATTAAAAATTGAAGCAGACATTAATTAGTTTTTACAGCGTTTTAATATTAACGAAATACTAAAGATAATATTTTATCTCGAAACAAATTGAATTAGAATGCTCTACAAAAAATAATTATTTAAATTTTTAACAATTTTAATGTAAATTATTTTCTTTTGTTACGCTTGTTATAATTTTTATCACCGCGTGTTTTTGGCTTTTTGTATTTAGCTGCAATTTTAAATTTATAAGAACCGCCTAAATTTTCTTTAGAATTTTTTTCAGATTTTTCATGAAAAGCTGGTCCTGGAGCATCTTCATCTTTTTTGCGTTTATGCGGGTTGTTACGTTCTTTAATTTGTGGTCTTTCTTCCTCAATTAACTCTGTAGAAATTTCTACTTGAGCAGGTAACTCTTCAATATCTATAGTCATTTGCATTAAAGATTCAATATCTTCAATGGCGTGGTTATCTTTATCTGTAGTAAAAACATGAGAGTGTCCTTCACGTTCTGCACGACCAGTTCTACCAATTCTGTGCATATAATTTTCAGGAAAATCTGGTGTATCAAAGTTAATAACATGAGATACATTGTCTATATCTAAACCACGTGCCATAACATCTGTAGCTACTAATATTCTATTAATACCTTCGCGAAACTGCTCGATACTTCGTAGTCTATAGTTTTGTGTTTTATTAGAGTGGATTACACAAAGCTCATCGTTATAATCTTCTGCTAAAGCCTCAAAAAGGCGATCGGCCATTTTTTTGTAAGCAACAAAAATTAAAACTTTATTATAAGTTTCTTCGTCTTGAAGTAAATGCTTTAATAAATTTAATTTTGTATAAAAATTAGGAACTTTATAGCGTGTTTGCTTTATGTTTTCTAAAGGAGTTCCAGAAGTTGCAATAGATACTTTTTGCGGAGATTTAAAGAAATCTTTAATTAAATCGTCTACATCATTAGTCATAGTCGCAGAAAACATAATGTTTTGACGACGTTCTGGTAATAAATCGAAAATATTAATGAGTTGATGTCTAAACCCTAAGTCCAGCATAACATCGACTTCATCAATAATTAACTTTTGTATAGATTTTAATTGTAATACATGGCTTAAAGCTAAATCGTATAAACGTCCAGGAGTTGCTACTAAAATATCAATACCTTGAGCAATAGCTTGCTTTTGTGTATTAATATTAGTACCTCCATAAACACCTAAAACTCGAGTATTAATGTATTTTGTTAATTTTTCAATTTCATCTACTACTTGTACTACAAGTTCTCGCGTTGGAACTAAAACTAAAACTCTAGGATTATCTTGCTTAGAAAATGGTAAATTTTTAAGTACAGGAAGCATATAGGCAAACGTTTTACCAGTTCCTGTTTGTGCAATTCCAACCATATCTTTACCGCTGGCAACAACGTTAAAAGCTTCGGCTTGAATAGGAGTTGGCGTTGAAAAGCCTAAATCGTCAAGCGCATTATATAATGGTGTATTTAAGTTTAAATCTCTAAAAGTCAAAATGTATAATTTAAGTGGCAAAATTACCATTTATATTTTGTTTACCCTAAATGATGCTCATGTATTTGTATGCTATAATTTGCAGTAAAAGTTTCATTTTCAGGTAATTTAATAATGCCTTCTTTTTCTTCTAGAATTTGTGTTGTGTTTTCAGAATCTGCTATGCCTAACCAAGGTTCTATACATACATAAGGAGCATTTGGTTTTGCCCAAATACCTAAATAGCTAAAATCTTTAAAACTTACATTAAGTATTTCGCCATGTAAATCGCTTACCAGCGCTACTTTTCTAGATTTTAAATCTTTAAAAATTAGAGCATCTTCATTAAATAAATTTGGTGTTAATTGTATACTATTTTTAGTGTTAAAAATAGGCTTTGTTTTGTTGGTAACTAATCCGCTTTGTAAATTAAGTATATAGGTTTTAGAGGTTTCTTGGGTTTCAAAAACCAAATTATAGTCTGAATAGTTTTCATCTTTATACAAAGGACATTTAAATGCTGGGTGTCCTCCAACCGAAAAATAGATAGTGTTATTGTCTAAGTTTTTTATACAATATTCAATATCTAAAACATTGTCAATTAAAGTGTAGATTATAATAAACTCAAATTTAAATGGATAAACTTTTAATAAATCGTCATTATATATTAAGCTAAAAACAAGGCTGTTTTCAGTTTGTTTTAAAAGTTTTATATTTTTATTGTTTCTTACAAAACCGTGTTTTTCTAAACTGTATGTTTTATTATCATACAAATAACTATCGTTTTTTAGAGCTCCAATAATTGGAAATAAATTTGGTGCATAACTACCCCAAACATCTGGGTTTGCATTCCACATAAATTCATTATTATTTTTTACAGCAGCTATTTCGCAAAGTTCTGCACCTTTAGGTTTTACCTTAATTTTTAAAATACTATTAGATAATTCGAACATAATTTTTGTATAATCTCATTACTAAATTAATCGTTTTTTTGTCAATTCTGCTTAACTTTACAAAACATTTTTTAGATTGAGAACAATACAAAAACATAAACTAACTCATCCTGAGGCATTCAAGCAAAATCTATTGTCTTGGGCGCAACAATACGACGATGTAGTTTGGTTAGACTCTAATAACCATAACCAAAAGTACTCTAATTACGATGCTGTTTTGGCGGTAGATGCTTTTACTGCTATACAAACAGATTATTATAATGCTTTCGATAAATTAAAAGAATATTATACCACAACTAACGATTGGATATTTGGTTACTTAACTTATGATTTAAAAAATGATATTGAGGCTTTGCACTCAAATAATGACGATGGTTTAGCATTCCCAGATTTGTTTTTTTTTCAACCTAAAAAAGTGTTTTTTATTAAAGGAAGCACAGTTGAAATTCATTATTTAAAGGCTGTAGATGATGAGTTGGAAGATGATTTTAAGGCAATAAATTTTCAGGAAACAAAGTATGAGAATATATTAAATGATAGTGAGAACTCTATTAAAATAAAATTAAAAATCCATAAGGACGAGTATTTTAATAAGGTAACACAAGTATTATCTCACATCCACAGAGGCGATATTTATGAAGCTAATTTTTGTCAAGAATTTTATGCAGAAGACTTTAAAATAGAACCTTTAGAAACTTACAATAAGCTTAATAAAATTTCAAATGCTCCATTTTCTACATTTTTAAAAGTTAGAGATAATTATTTACTATCTGCTTCTCCAGAACGGTACATTAAAAAAGAAGGTTGTAAAGTTATTTCTCAACCTATAAAAGGTACTGCCAAACGCGATAAAGATTATAAATTAGATGCCATTTTAAAAGAAAATTTGCTAAATAACGAAAAGGAAAGAAGCGAAAATATTATGATTGTAGATTTGGTTAGAAACGATCTTTCTCAAACAGCAACTAGAGGTAGTGTAAAAGTAGAAGAGTTGTGTAAAATATACAGTTTCGATCAAGTACATCAAATGATTTCTACAGTGGTATCGCAGGTTAAAGACAGTACAAACCCGATAGATATTATTAAAACAACTTTTCCTATGGGAAGCATGACTGGTGCACCAAAAATTTCAGCTATGAAAATTATTGAAGAATTAGAGGAAACCAAACGTGGCTTATATTCTGGAAGTGTAGGTTATATTTCACCTCAAGGAGATTTCGATTTTAATGTTGTTATAAGAAGTATTTTGTATAACGAAACAAAGCAATATGTATCGTATTCCGTTGGTGGAGCTATTACAGCAAAAAGCACTCCGTTAAGCGAATATGAAGAATGTTTAATTAAAGCAAAAGCCATGCGTGAGGTTTTAGAAAATTAAAAATAAGATTTAAAAAAGGTTAAATCTCACGAGTCTTAAAACCATCACAATTCGTTTTAAAAATTATTCAAAAAACGTACATTTACGGTGTGCAAAAACACTTTCAAAAATATTTAAACAATCATTTCAGTTTTCTAAAAGAAAAAAAAGTATTAATCGCCATTTCTGGAGGATTAGATAGTGTTGTGCTTACACATTTATGTAAGGCAGAAAATTTAAACATCTCTTTAGCACATTGTAATTTTAACCTTCGAGATTTAGAAAGTAATGAAGATGAAGCCTTTGTTTTAAATTTAGCGCAAACATTAAATTTAGAGGTTTTTACTCAACATTTTAACACAACAAGCTACGCTCAAGAAAATAACTTGTCCATACAAATGGCAGCAAGAACTTTGCGCTATAATTGGTTTCAAGACTTGACAGAGCGTTTAAATTTCGATTATATTTTAACAGCGCATCATGCCGATGATAATTTAGAAACCTTTCTTATAAATTTAACAAGAGGAACAGGTTTGTCTGGTTTAACAGGTATTCCAGAAACTAATGGAAACATTGTAAGACCACTGTTAAAGTTTTCAAGAGAGCGTATAGAGAATTTTGCAAAACAAGAAAATATTAAATGGAGAGAAGATAGTAGTAATGCTTCAACCAAATATTTAAGAAACAAATTACGACACGAAATTATTCCAAAATTAAAGGAAACAAATCCTAAATTGCTTCAAAATTTCGATAATACTTTAGAGCATTTAAAAGATGCTTCAAGTATTATAGAAAGTAGTGTTAATTCCGTTTTAAAACAAGCCATAAGTAGCGCAGAGAATGGAGAGGTTGTTTACGAAATTTCAGAACTTAGTAAACTAAAAAACAAAAAAGCTTACTTAGTAGAAATCTTTAAACCATATGGATTTACAGCTTTTAATGATATTGAAACTTTATTATCTGCACAAAGTGGGAAACAGATTTTTTCTGAAACACATAGGTTAATAAAAGACAGAACACAAATAATTTTAACAGCATTACCTGTTCAACAAGACGATAAAATATTTACAATTACACAAGACGTTAAGGATATTACATTACAAAACGGTATTTTATTTTTTGATAAAGTAAAAGAAGTTAAAAAAGCGTTTAATAATGAAATATTTGTAGATGAAGAAACACTAACTTATCCGCTTACTGTACGAAAGTGGCAAGATGGTGACTACTTTTATCCATTAGGAGGTAATGGAAAAAAGAAATTAAGTAAATACTTTAAAGATGAAAAACTATCTTTGTTAGATAAAGAAAAATGTTTTCTATTGTGTAATGCAAATAAAGTTGTTTGGGTTATAAATTATCGTGCAGATGAGCGTTTTAAAGTAACCGAAAACACTAAAAAAATATTAAAAATATCATTTAAAAAATGAAGAAAATCTTAGCTTTTTTATTCGTAATATTTTCAATGCAAACCATGTTTGCTCAATTATTAGAGCCTGTAAAATGGAATGGTAAAGTTGAAAAACTATCAGAAAACGAATATAATTTAATTTACGAAGCAAAAATTGATGATCATTGGCATTTGTATTCTCAAAATTTACCAGAAGGAGGAGCAATACCAACAGAGTTTATTTACAATGAAAATCAATTATCAAAAGATTTTGAATTGTTAGGTAAAACAACAGAGAGTAAAAGTATTACAAAGTTTGATAAAGTCTTTGAAATGGATTTAACATTTTTTGACAATCAAGCTACATTTACTCAAAAAATAAAAGTTTTAAATCAAGATTTAACTAGTATAGAAGCAGAAATTAGTTATCAAGCCTGCGATGATGCAAAATGTATTTTTGAAAGTAAAGTTGTAGAATTTAAGCTTAAAGAAAATAAAAAACAAGAAAGTAAAATTTTAGATCCAGTAAAATGGACATCGACTGCTTATTCTTTAGGGAATAATGAGTTTGAGATTGTTTACACAGCAGTTTTAGATAATAATTGGCATATATATTCTCAAAATAATAAGGATCCAATGGGTCCAATACCTACAGAATTTGAATTTAAAAACGATAATAAAGACTACAAGTTAATAGGAGAAGTAAAAGAATCTAAAAGTATTAAGAAGTTTGAAAAAGCTTTCGATATGGATGTAAAATACTTTTCTGGTGAAGCTACGTTTACACAAAGAATTAAAGTATTAAATTTAGACATTAAATCAATAAAAGCAGAAGTTTATTATCAAGCTTGCGATGACGAAAAATGTCTAGCTCCAGCGTTTTTCGATTTAGAAACAAGTTTAGCAAATGCAACACCAAAAGAAGCATCACCTATAGAAACTACTTCAACAAATGGAGGTAATAAAGGTTTATGGAGTATCTTTTTTATAGCCTTTTTATCAGGCTTTGCTGCGCTGTTAACACCATGTGTTTTCCCAATGATACCTATGACGGTAAGCTTCTTTACCAAACAAAGTAAATCTAAAGCAGCAGGTATTAAAAACGCTATTATTTATGGGTTGTGCATAATCGTAATTTATGTACTTTTAGGTAGTGCAGTAACAGGAATTTTTGGTGCAGATGCTTTAAATGCATTAGCTACAAATGTTTGGTTTAATATTATTTTCTTTATTCTATTAGTAGTATTTGCGTTTTCATTTTTAGGAGCTTTTGAGATTATGTTGCCTAACTCTTGGGCAAATAAAGTAGATTCTCAAGCCAATAGAGGCGGCATGATTGGTATTTTCTTTATGGCTTTGGCCTTAGCAATTGTATCTTTTTCTTGTACAGGACCAATTGTAGGTACACTATTGGTAGAAGCTGCTTCAAAAGGAGGTTTAGCTCCAATTATTGGTATGCTTGGTTTTTCTTTAGCAATAGCATTACCTTTTGCTTTATTTGCAGCATTTCCAGGTTGGTTAAATTCTTTACCAAAATCTGGAGGATGGTTAAATACAGTAAAAGTTGTATTAGGATTTTTAGAACTTGCATTAGCATTTAAATTTTTATCGCAAGCAGATTTAGTTTTACAAATGCACCTGTTAGAACGAGAAGTATTTATAGCAATTTGGATTGCTATTTTTGGAACATTGGCACTTTATCTTTTTGGTAAAATTCAATTGCCACACGATTCTCCATTAACACACATTTCTGTTGGTAGATTAAGTCTAGGATTAGTAGTATTATCTTTTACAATATATATGATTCCTGGTCTTTGGGGAGCACCATTAAATTTAATAAGTGCCTTTCCGCCACCTTTAGATTATAGTGAGTCTCCATACGGTGTTGGGTACTCTAAAACAGGTGGAGGCGTTGTAGGCTCTAATCATAGAGACTTGCCAGAAGGAGCTCATTTATTAGCTCCACACGATATTTTAGCATTTAACGATTACGATTTAGGTTTAGCTTATGCCAAAAAAGTAAACAAACCAGTAATGATTGATTTTACAGGTTGGGCTTGTGTAAATTGTAGAAAAATGGAACAAAATGTATGGCCGAAACCAGAAATTTTAAGTGCTCTAAAAAATGATGTTGTTTTAATTTCTCTTTATGTGGATGATAAAAGGCCACTTGAAGACAACGAGGTAATAGACTCCAAACTTAGAGAAGGCAAAAAGCTAAAATATATAGGACAGAAATGGAGTGAATTTCAAACTATAAAGTACAAATCTAATACTCAACCGTATTATGTTTTAATGGATCATAAAGAAGAAAACCTAATAACTCCAGTTGCATATACTCCAGATGCAAACGAATACCTTAATTGGTTAAAAACAGGTATTTCAAATTTTAAAAATTAATTAAACTCTTGTAAAACCAAGAGTTTATAAAGACAAGTTTACAAAAAGGAATCTAAAAATATATAGTAGATTCCTTTTTTGCATATTTAATATTTTAGTATAAACATTATAGTAATATGAAACTTCAAGGTAACATAGTAGATATACAAAAGCAGCGTATATATAAAGGTGAAATAATAATAGAAAGCGGAAAAATTGTTGCTATAACAGAAAAAAACCATAGCAATAACAACTATATTTTACCAGGTTTTATAGATGCTCATATACATATAGAAAGCTCTATGTTGGTACCAAGTGAGTTTGCCAAACTTGCTGTGTGTCATGGAACTGTTTCAACAGTAAGTGATCCTCATGAAATAGTAAATGTACTTGGTGTTAAAGGTGTAGAATTTATGATTGATAACGGAAAGCAAACACCATTTAAGTTTAATTTTGGAGCACCGTCTTGCGTTCCTGCAACTAGTTTTGAATCTGCTGGAGCTGTAATAGATAGTGAAGCTATAAAAACATTAATGGCAAATCCCGATATAAAATATCTTGCCGAAATGATGAATTATCCTGGAGTACTATTTGATGACGAAGAAGTACTTAAAAAAATAGCTTGGGCAAAACATAATAATAAACCTATTGATGGTCATGCACCTGGACTAAGAGGAGACGATATTACTAAATACATTGCTGCAGGTATTTCTACAGATCATGAATGTTTTACTTATAACGAAGCCTTAGAAAAGCTTCAAAAAGGAATGAAAGTTATTATTCGCGAAGGAAGTGCTGCAAAAAACTTTAATGCTTTAATAGATTTATTACCAGAACATTTTGAAAATATGATGTTTTGTAGTGACGATAAGCATCCAGACGATTTGCTTTTAGGTCACATTAATCAGTTATGCGCCAGAGCAGTTGCAAGAGGATTAGATGTTTTTAAGGTGCTACAAGTTGCATGTTTAAATCCTGTAAACCATTATAATTTAGATGTAGGTACTTTACAAATTGGAGATGACGCAGATTGTATTATTGTAGAAGATTTAAAACACTTTAAAACATTGCAAACCTATATTAATGGTGAGTTGGTTTACGACTTTGGTAAAGTAAATATTAAAGATGTCACTTTTAAAAATTTAAATAATTTTAATTGTAATAAAAAAGAAGTTTCAGATTTTAGGTTTGAATCTTCAGCACAAAAAATTCGTGTAATAGAATGTAATGATGGAGAGTTAGTAACCAATGAGATTATTGCAGACAGTCTTATTAAAAACGGAAACTTAATCTCTAATACAGACAACGATGTTTTAAAAATGACGGTTGTAAACCGTTATAATAATGCAAAACCAGCAATTGCTTTTATAAAAAACTTTGGATTAAAAGAAGGAGCAATAGCAAGTTCTGTTGGTCACGATTCACATAATATTATTGCAGTTGGAGTAGATGATGCTTCCATTTGTAAAGCAGTAAATGCTATTGTTAACGCTAAAGGTGGAATATGTGCAATTAGCACTTCCAGAGAGAAAACTGTAGCGCTACCAGTTGCGGGAATAATGAGCGATAAAGATGGCGAAACTATTGGTAAACAGTATGCTCAACTCGATAAAATGGCAAAGCAAATGGGTAGTAAACTTAATGCACCTTATATGTCATTATCTTTTATGGCTTTGTTGGTGATTCCTGCTTTAAAGTTGAGTGATAAAGGTTTATTTAACGGTAAAAATTTTAAGTTTACAAAACTAGAAGTAAGCTAAATGCCTATACTAAGCACAACATATAAGCCTAAATTTATATTTAGAAATGGACATATTTCTACTATATATTCTGGACTTTTAAGAAAAGTAGATGGTATAACTCAAAAACGAGAACGAATTACATTACCAGATAACGATTTTTTAGACTTAGATTGGAGTTATGCAAAACAGAAAACAAACAAACTGTTAATTGTTTTACACGGTTTAGAAGGAAATGCCCAACGCCATTATATGTTAGGCTCTGCTAAATTGGCAAATAAAAATAATATAGATGCTGTTTGTGTTAATTTTAGAGGTTGTAGTGGAGAAGTTAATACTAATTTTCAATCGTATCATTCTGGTAAAACCGATGATTTAGCTTCGGTAATAAAACATATAACACATCAATTTAATTACGATACTATTTTTTTAAACGGTTTTAGTCTTGGTGGAAACGTAATATTAAAATACTTAGGAGAAAATAATCAAATTCCAAAAGCAGTAAAAGGAGCAGTTACGGTTTCAGTTCCTGTATATTTAAAAGGTTCTTTAAAGCGTTTAATGTCTAAAGAGAATTATTTTTATTCTAATAAATTTTTAAAAGATTTAAGGTATAAGCTAAAGGAAAAACACAAACTATTTCCAGAGAATATTAATGATGAAGATTTAAAATCTGTAAAAACGCTTCAGGATTTTGATGATATTTATACCTCAAGAGCGCATGGTTTTATTGATGCCTTCGATTATTATAAAAAATCGAGTAGTCTTCAATTTTTAAAAAACATAAAAACACCAACATTGTTAATTAATGCACAAAATGATTCTTTCCTATCTAAAGAATGTTACCCAATAGAAGCTGCAAAAGAAAATAAATATTTACATTTAGAAATGCCTAAATATGGTGGGCACGTAGGATTTTATGACATTAACAATATTTATTACTCCGAAAAAAGAATGCTTGAGTTTATACGAGAATTATAAATTTATATAGTACCTAAATTACTTTATTAACAATTTAAAATAGTTGTAATTACTAGTTTAAATCTTTCAACTATAATAGATTGGAAGAATTTTCCTTACATTTAGTACCTAAACCAACCATTTTATGCTTAAAAAAGTTTTCGCAAGTGCTGTATTTGGCGTTGAAGCTTCCACAATAACTGTGGAAGTAAATGTAGATTCAGGAATAGGTTATCATCTTGTCGGGCTTCCAGATAATGCTATAAAAGAAAGTAATTATCGTATTGCTGCAGCATTACAAAATAATGGATATAAAATTCCTGGAAAAAAAATTACTATAAATATGGCGCCTGCCGATTTACGTAAAGAAGGATCTGCTTACGATTTAACTTTAGCTGTAGGTATTCTTGCTGCATCAAAACAAATACAAGCAAATAACTTAGAAGAGTATTTAATTATGGGAGAATTATCTCTCGATGGTAGTTTACAGCCTATAAAAGGTGCATTGCCAATAGCAATAAAAGCTAAAGAAGAAGGTTTTAAAGGTTTTATTTTACCAAAACAAAATGCAAAAGAAGCTGCTATTGTAAACGATTTAAAAGTTTACGGTATTGAAAATATTAAACAGGTTATTAATTTTTTTGATAAAGGAGAAGAGATAGAGCAAACCATAATTAATACACGCGAAGAATTTTATAAAAATTTAGATTATCCAGATTTTGATTTTGCAGATGTTAAAGGTCAAGAAGGAATAAAACGTTGTATGGAAATTGCAGCAGCTGGCGGACATAATATAATTTTGGTTGGTCCTCCAGGAGCTGGAAAAACAATGCTAGCAAAACGTTTACCAAGTATTTTACCACCAATGTCTTTAAAAGAAGCTTTAGAAACCACTAAAATACATTCTGTAGTTGGGCGAGTAAAAGCAGATTCTGGATTAATGGCACAAAGGCCTTTTAGAAGTCCACACCATACAATTTCTAACGTCGCTTTAGTTGGTGGCGGAAGTTATCCGCAACCTGGTGAAATTTCGTTATGCCATAATGGTGTTTTATTTTTAGACGAGTTGCCAGAATTTAAACGAGAAGTTCTTGAGGTCATGCGACAGCCATTAGAAGACAGAGAAGTTACTATTTCTAGAGCAAAATTTACTGTTACCTATCCTTCTTCTTTTATGCTGGTAGCTAGCATGAATCCAAGCCCGAGTGGTTATTTTAACGATCCAGACTCTCCTGTAACCTCAAGTCCTGCAGAAATGCAACGCTATTTAAGCAAAATTTCTGGACCTTTATTAGACAGAATAGACATACATATAGAAGTAACTCCTGTACCATTTGAAAAATTATCCGATGAGCGTAAAGGAGAAGCATCTATAGATATTAGAAAACGTGTAACTAAAGCAAGAGAAATACAAACAGAGCGCTTTAAAGACTCAGAAACAGTACATTATAATGCACAAATGCATGTAAAACATATTAGAGCTCATTGCAAACTAGATGATGCTTCTAAAACGCTATTAAAAACAGCTATGGAACGTTTAAACCTTTCGGCTAGAGCATACGATCGAATATTAAAAGTATCTAGAACAATTGCCGATTTAGAAGGTAAAAAACAAATAAACGGAAGCCATATTAGTGAAGCCATTCAATACAGAAGCTTAGATAGAGAAGGCTGGCTAGGCTAAACTAAACGATAATTTTTATAGAACATTATATTAATATTTCCTTTAAATTTTAAAATCACAAAAAACTTAACTAACAAATTATGCCTAAACCAAAAGGAATGATTACAGCTGTAAAAGCTAAAGAATTAAACGATAATTGGACAAATTTAAGAGCCGATGCCAATGAAACTGCTGCAGGTAAACCAGACAACCGCTCATCATGGTATTCACTAGAAGATATGGAAAATTTTCTAAAGCAAATTAAAGAAGATAACTCTAATGTAAATGGAGTACGTTTTTATTTAGGAGTTGAAACAACAGAAGAAGATAAAAAAGGTTTAACAACAATTTTTATGGTTCCAACCAAAGATGATGGTAAAGGTAATAACCAAGATATACCAGAAGCAGATGGTATGGATAGAGGTGCAGTAGGTGTACCTCCTAATCAGGGATATCCAAATTAAACAGATTTGGATTTTTTTTTAATAAATAACTATATTCTTATAATAAAACTACTTATTATAGCAGCAGTAATTGCTGGGATTTTATCTTATAAAAAATTTAAAAACACTCCAGTTACTTTCTTTATTAAAATTTTAATTGGTTTATTAATTATAGAGTATGTTGGCAGTTATCCATTATATTATAATACATTTAATTTTTTAAAGCCAATTTACAATTCAATATTTAGAAAAAATTATTGGTGGTTTACTATTGCATACGATATAGTTGTTATTATTTTATTTTCAATTTTTTATCAAAAAATACTAGTTAGTCTAAAATTTAAAAGAATTTTAAAGTATGCTACGTGGGTGTTTGCAGTTGTTTCTTTTTGTTATGCAGCTTTAAATTTAGAGGCTTTATTTAACCAATTATTACCTGTTGTTCAAATTTTTGGAGCACTTATAATATTGCTTTGTTGTATTCTATATTTTTTAGAGTTGTTATTAAATAATCGTATAATATATTTTTTTAAATCTATATATTTTTACATTACCATCGGTATATTTTTGTGGTGGATAATAATTACTCCTTTAGTTTTTTTCGATTTGTATTTTAATAATTCAGATTGGAATTTTATATTCTTGCAATGGCAAATTTATTTGTTTGTAAACTTTCTTATGTATACACTTTTTATAATAGGTTTTATAGTCTCGGAACCAGAAAAAATTACTTAATCATTTTTTTTTGTTACTTTTAGTGCGCTATTAACTTATAAAACTAAATTCATCATGTAATCTTGTATTTATTCTTAACAATACAAATTAAAAATTAGTAAAATTCTTTTGCTAAATCTAACCTTAAAAAAACTAAAAATGAAAAACTTATTTACCTTAGTATTAGGCTTAATTATTGGAGCATTAATAATGTATTTTTTTTGCTGTAAAACAGAAAATTTAGGTGCAGTTGAAATAACAAAACCTAGAGGAGTAATAACACCATCAGAAGCCGCTATTTTAGACGAACAATACAACTCTAGACATACGCTTATTAGCGATTCAATAGTAGATCGTTCAGATAATCGCTCATCTTGGTGGTCTTTAGAAGATATAAGAAACTATTTAGATTATGCCGAAAACCAAAGTAGAGAATTAGGTTACACTATGGATGGTTTACGTGTATATTTAGGTGCTTATAAAACCGAAAATGGAGTAGTAGGTTACACAACTATGTTTATGGTGCCAACATCTAGTGAAATTGAGCAGGATTCTATAAAAGGAGGTTCGGCAAGAAGAGCTGGTAACGGTGGAGATATCCCAGGTGGAGATCCTTTAAATATGGGACAGAATGGTACACCTCCAGGAGGAAACTATCCTCAGTAAAACTTAGATGGAATCATTTATTCAAAATAATTTTGGTAATATTACAAAAGGAGTAGAAATTATAGCAGCTGTTACAGGTATTTTTTGTTATAAAAAATATAAAGGTACAGCTGCAATATTTTTTATTTATTTTTTACTATATGCAGTATTTGTTGAAAATTTTGGCAATTATACAAAGCTAATTAATAATAATTTTTTTCATTCATTTTTAAATAGTTTAAAAAATACTGTATTTGTAAAAAATTATTGGTGGTATCAAATTTTTTGGATTATAGGAGCTCCAATTTTTTTTTCATTTTATTTTTTTAAAATTTCAAACAGTTTAACTATTAAAAAATATATAAAAATACTCACTTTTCTTTTTATTATATTTTCTTTCTTTTTATTAATTTTTAATTGGAATTCTCTTAAATACGGATTTATTAAAATAATAGATTTACTTAGTTTAGCTTTAATACTATTTTTAGTTTTTAGTTATTATTTTGAACTTTTAAAATCTAACCAGATACTATATTTTTATAGATCAATTAGTTTTTATATAAGTATTGGTGTTTTATTATTTTGGTTAATAATAACGCCTATGACATTTTATGAGATTTATTTTTATGATGCTGATTGGGAGTTTATAGTTTTAAAATGGCAAATATATCTATTTGCAATAGTGTTTATGTATACCACATTTACTTTAGGTTTAATAGTCTCTAAAACAAAGCAATATAAATCAATTAAAAAATAAATAAATTTTTACTAGAACTATTAAAATAAATACTTAAGCACAAATTTTTGCTAATATTTAATTTACCAAGAGAATATAAAATAAAACCTAAAAATGAGTAATCAACTATTTGTTTATATAATATTTCAAGAGCTAAAAAAAACTACAGCGGCAGAACGTTATTTGCTAATTTACATGATTGGTGTTTTAGTTATAGTTACCTCATTAATAATATTATTTTTTATAATATTTCAAAAAAGAAAAAATAAATTATTATTAGATAAAATTAAACAACAACAAGCTTTTGATGCAGAACTTTCCAATGCACAAACAGAAATACAAGAACAAACTCTAAAAAACATAGGTTGGGAGCTACACGATAACGTAGGACAAATGTTAGCAGCAGCAAGTATGCAAATGAACATTTTAAAAACCATGATTGGAGATGATATAAAGGAAAACTTTTCTGAGGCTGCAAGTACCGTTAAAGAGAGTTTAAAAGAAGTAAGAATGTTATCTCGAAGTTTAAATAACGAAGTGATTTTAAATATTGGTTTCGAGCAATCTATTGAAAATGAATTAAATAGATTAAAGAAAATGAAATTTTCCACAGCAAAACTACTTGTAAAAGGAGAAATAATTCCATTCGAAAATAAAAAGCACGAAATAATAGTATTTAGAATTCTTCAAGAATTTTTTTCGAACACCGTAAAATATTCAGAAGCTAAAAATCTAATTGTTAAATTAGACTACTCAAACAATTACCTTAATATTATTGCTAGCGACGATGGTAAAGGTTTCGATATGGATTCGGTAAAAAAAGGTTCAGGATTATTAAACATGAAAAGCCGTGCAGAATTAATTAATACCACTTACAATTTAACTTCTAAAGTTGGTGAAGGCACAAAACTAGAATTAAAATATCCTTTTAATAATAAAACTGAATTCTCTTAATACCTTTAAATTTTTAGAATATTAAAAGTATAATTTATCTAAAAAAACTATGCACGCATAATAAATTAATAGTTATATTTGTTTAAACAATATTTTAAAATGCAAACTAAACTCACACAAATTCTAAATATAAAATATCCAATAATTCAAGCACCAATGTTTTTGGTTTCTAATGTAGCAATGGTTACAGAAGCAATGAAAGGAGGAATTGCAGGTTGTATACCAGCGCTTAATTATAGAACATTAGAAGAGTTAAGAGATGCAATAAAACAATTAAAAGCAAATAAAGTAGAAGGAGGATCTTTTGGCTTTAATTTAATTGTAAATAAATCTAACCCAAAATATAAAGCACAATTAGAAGTGATTTGTAATGAAGGTTGCGATTTTATTATAACCTCTTTAGGTAGTCCAGAAGAAACAATAAAACAAGCACATAAAGCAGGAATTAAAGTGTTTTGTGATGTTACAGATTTGCGTTTTGCAAAAAAAGTAGAAAGTCTTGGTGCAGATGCTGCCATTGCAGTTAATAACGAAGCAGGAGGTCACAGAGGTAATTTATCTCCGCAAGAATTAACAAACCAATTAAGTAAAGCATTAAGTATTCCTGTAATATCAGCTGGAGGTGTTGGTTGTAAAGCAGATATAGATAAAATGTTAAGTTATGGAGCAGAAGGAGTTAGCGTAGGAAGTCCATTTATAGCATCTGTAGAAGCTAATGTAACAGACGAGTATAAGCAAGCTTGTGTAGATTATGGTGCAAAAGATATTATAATGACACAGCGAATTTCTGGAACACCTTGTACTGTTATTAATACACCATACGTACAGAAAATTGGCACTAAAGAATCTTGGATAGAATCTCTTTTAAACAAAAATAAAAAACTTAAAAAGTGGGTTAAAATGATTCGTTTCTCAATAGGAATGAAAGCCACAGAAAAAGCAGCTAAAAAAGCCACCTACAAAACGGTTTGGGTTGCAGGACCAAGTATAGAACATACAAAAGCCATTTTACCGGTAAAAGCTATTATAGCTAAGTTGGTTAATTAATTTCTTTAAGTTAAAAACACAACGTAAAAAACAAGCTTTCTTTTTGTATTATTTTTTATTTTGTAGCTAGAGAAACCTCTAATAAAAAATGAAAAAAATAGGAATTGGTATTATAGTTTTAGTGGCAATATTTATATCGCTACTTTATTGGTCGTTGTCTAGTACAGAAAAAACTTTTAAAAAAGGAGAACTTTTAAATATTAATAATATTGAAACTATTAATTTTAAAAGTATAGATTCTGTTTTAATTTCTGCAAGTACATTATATAAGGCTAATAATATTAAAACGCTCATGCAAGGCGAACAATATAGAAGAGCATGGGAAGCACCTATAAAAGTGCCAGTAGTTTTTTTAGATTCTTTAAAAGGCGGTTTAAAAATTTTAAAAGAAGGAGGAGGAAAGCAAACACACTCTATAAAACTGCTCTCTAAAAATGGAACTAAATATACTTTAAGAGGAATTAATAAAGATCCAAAAAAATTAATTCCAGAATTTGCAAAAACCTTTGGGTTAGAAAATATTATTGTCGATGGAATTTCTGCACAACATCCCTATGGTTCTATTTTATCTGCAGCATTAGCAAAACAAGCTAAAATACTAAGTACAGAACCTCAAGTTGTGTTTGTTCCTAAACAAGAAGCGTTAGGAACATTTAATTTAAAATATGGAAACCGTTTGTATCTTTTAGAATATGAAACAGAAGGAGAAACAAACTGGACAAATTATAAAAATGTAAGCGAAATTGTAGAAACAGATAATTTACAAGAACTAAAACTAAAATCTCAAAACAGTATTGTAATTGACAAATCAGTTTTAATTCGTGTTCGCTTATTCGATTTTTTAATTGGAGATTGGGACAGGCATGCAAAACAATATGGATGGATTTTACAAAAAAACAATAATAATTACACAGCAATACCACTGGCAGGAGATAGAGACAATGCTTTTTTTAAAAGTGAAGGACTAATTCCTTCCATTTTATCTAATAAATATGTTATTCCAGAATTACAAGATTTTGAAAAAGAAATCGATTTTTTACCAGGATTAGTATATCCTTTCGATAGGTATTTTCTTTTCAACACAAATGAAGATATATTTATAACTGAAGCAAAAAATCTTCAAGAATTATTAACCGACGATGTGCTAAATAAAGCGCTAAATGTTTGGCCTAAAAACATTAGAGCGTTAGATGGACAAGATATTATTAACACCATTAAAGCAAGACGCACAGACTTAGTCGACTATGCTAAGGCATTTAAAAAAATAATAGACGAAAAAGGTTTACTAACCGAAGCATTAAAAGGCTCTGAAGATTTAGCCTTACCAAAGGAACTCCTGCAATGTTTTGATTGTAATTAAGATTTTACTTTCTCAAATCATTAAGCTAACTTTGTTTAACGTCTGTTATAAAACATTAAAACGATTTCATATCAAGGCGGAACATTGTCATTCATTGCGGAACGCACTCTAAATCTGAATTTAAAAACAACTCGTTATTATGAAAAAAATTATTCTAATTATCATTGCTTTATTTTGGATTTCAAGTTTAGCTGTTTTAATAATTTCATTAACTGATTTATATTCAGAAAATATTTTTAAAGAACATCGCCTAATTGTTGTAATCGGATTTATTACAATAACTGGACTTTTAAAACCAATTTATAATTCAGTAATCAAAGAAAATAAATAATCGGATTTTATCACTCAAACGGATTTCAAAAAGTTTGCGGAACTGAAAAACGACTGACCAAAACTGTAAGAAAAAAAATAACGAAATGGCAACACCGTATATAAAAAAATGCTAGTTTTATACTAAACCAATGTTAGTTGCTCGTTTGCTAGCTTCTGATTTTCCTTCGGAAAATCCTCGCTCACAAAACCGCAACTAACCATACACAAACACGTTAAACAAACTTTCTAAAAACACCAACTAAACCAATCCATTAATAATATCAACATTTACAACATGCTTTCCATTAAAAGGAATAATGTTTACATCTTTTCCAAACAACTCATATGCACGACTTGTTTCGTAAGCAATACGTTCTTCATTTAAATATTCATCTTCAGTACCATAAATTAAAGATACTTTCGCTTTTAAATGTTTAAAATCGTTAGCAACTAACTCCTTTGGTATTCCGCCAGAATGTAAAACTAATTGCGTACAATGTAATTGTCTGTTTTTTATATAACGAGTTGCTACACTAACACCTTGAGAATAACCTAAAACAATAAGATTTATATGGTTAGGTATTTTTTCTTCAGCTAAAACAGCATCAAAATAACTCATTATATTTTCTGTTTCAGTTAAAGTATTTTCTTTAGTTAACCAGCTGGCACCAACATGCTTAAAACCTTTTTGGTAATATAAACTTGGTGCTTGTGGTGCTATTATATAGTTTTCTTCAGTATTTAAATTTTTAAAATATTTAATAAAATATTTACTTAAATAGCCCATACCATGGCAAACAAACCAAACGTTTTTAGTTTTTTCTGTAAGTTTATTTAAAGTAGAATAAGGTTTTGTAGTAGTGTAAAATATTTCCTTTTGGGTAGATTGCATTGCGTGTTTTGTTTCGTATTTTTGAAGCTATAAAAATACAGTAAATAGATGACTCTTACTAAAACCGAAATGCTAGCTCAAGCAAATAGTGCAAGTAAAAATACCTTGATGGAAACATTAGATATAGAAATGATAGATTTTGGTGAAGATTTTCTTGTTGCAAGAATGCCTGTAACACCTAAGGTGCATCAGCCAGACGGTGTTTTACATGGCGGAGCAACCGCAGCATTGGCAGAAAGTGTAGGTAGTTTTGCATCTCATATTTTTACAGATACAGAAAATATGTTTGTGCGTGGTTTAGAAATTACGGCAAACCATTTAAAAAGTATAAAAGAAGGATTTGTTTACGCAAAAGCCACCTTTTTACATAAAGGCAGAACCACACAATTATTAGATATTAGGGTAACAGATGAGGCCGATAATTTAATTTCTATTTGTAGACTTTCTACAATTTCATTACCCAAAAAAAAGTAGTAAATGTCTCAAGAAGAGTTTTTAAAATCTGCTCAAAATCAATTTGACGATGCTTTACCATTTGTAATATATCGAAAACCAAATACTTTGGTTGTAAAAGGTTTGTTTCAAAATAACGATACAGTTTACACTTCAGAAAATTTAACAGAAAATGGTTTCGTGTTTTCGCCTTTTAATTCAGAGAAAAAAACAGTTTTAATTCCTTTTTTAGAGTCTGTAGCACTTCAATCTAATTTTATAGATCTTAAACCTGAAGAATATTCTAATAAAATAGAATTAGAAACTTTACCTCAAACAAAAAGTTTTCATATTAATCTTGTTGAAAAAGCAATACAAGCTATAAAAAGCAACCACTTAACAAAGGTTGTAATTTCTAGAGAAGAAGAATTTTTACTTAAAGAAAGTAATCCTATACAATTATTTAAAAGACTATTATCACATTATAAATCTGCATTTGTATATTGTTGGTATCACCCAAAAATAGGCTTATGGTTAGGCGCTACTCCAGAAACTCTACTAACAGTAACAGGTAATAGATTTACCACAATGGCATTAGCAGGAACACAAAAGTATGCAGATAATTTAAAACCTGTTTGGCAGCCAAAAGAAAAGGAAGAACAACAATTAGTAACTAATTTTATAGTAGATAATTTAAATAAGTTAGTTAGTAGCTTAAAAGTATTAGATGTAGAGACTGTAAAGGCAGGAAAATTATTGCATTTACAAACTAAAATATCTGGAACTTTAAATTCTAATTTAAAATTGGTAGTTAATGCTTTACATCCTACACCAGCCGTTTGTGGTCTGCCTAAAGAAAAGTCCAAAAAGTTTATTTTGGAAAACGAAAATTATAATCGTGAGTTTTACACCGGTTTTTTAGGAGAAATAAATAATAAAGAAAAAACATCAAGAAATACTAACCGTAGAAATGTTGAAAATAACGTTTATACATCTATAAAAACAGTAACAAATTTATATGTAAATTTACGTTGTATGCAATTAACAGATGTTAAAGCAAAACTTTATGTTGGAGGCGGAATAACAAAAGATTCTGTTCCAGTAGATGAGTGGGAAGAAACTGTAAATAAAGCTCAAACAATGAAAAAGGTCTTATTTTAATTCTATTTAAAAAGCCTATTTTGTATTTTTGTACCTTAGATGAAACATCCAAAAATTCCACTCGCTCAAACCGTTGTTCAGCTTTGTAAAGCTAAAAATATACAACATATTGTATTATCTCCTGGTAGCCGAAATGCACCATTAACTATAGGTTTTACACACGATCCTTTTTTTAAATGTTATAGTATTGTAGACGAGAGGTGTGCTGCTTTTTTTGCATTAGGTATTGCTCAGCAAATACAAAAACCAGTTGCTGTTGTTTGTACTTCGGGAAGTGCTTTGTTAAATTATTATCCTGCTATTGCAGAGGCGTTTTATAGTAATATTCCTGTAGTTGTTTTAAGTGCAGACCGACCAAAGTATTTAATAGGAATAGGTGATGGGCAAACAATAAATCAAGAGAATATTTATAAAAATCATATTTTATATTCTGCAAATTTAAAAGAAGATTTAGCTGAAGATAATGCACTGCAAAAAGAGAAGTTACCAATATTAAAAAATACTGATAAAAAATCTCTAAACTATACAGTTTTACAGGAAAAAATACAGGAATATAATGAAGAAGAGATAAATAAGGCTATAAATATTTCTGTTTCACAAAAAGGACCAGTACATATAAATATTCCGTTTAATGAGCCTTTATACGATATAGTAGATGAACCATCGGTAAACCCAAAAGCGTTTTCTTTAGAGAAAAAGGAAAATATAATAGAAGATTTAAGTAGTTATATTTCGCTCTGGAATTCTTCAAAACGTAAGTTAGTTTTAGTAGGTGTAAACCAGCCCAATACAGTAGAACAAAAATATTTAGACATTTTAGCGCAAGATGATAGCGTTTTAGTACTTACCGAAACAACTTCAAATATTCATCACGAACGTTTTATTCCAGGAATAGATAAATTAATAGCAGCTTTAAATACTCAAGAACTTAATCAATTAAAACCAGATATACTATTAACTTTTGGAGGATTGGTAGTATCTAAAAAAATTAAAAAATTCTTACGCGATTGTAATTTAAAAGCACATTGGCATATTGGAGAGCATAATGCAAACGATACTTTTTTTGCATTGCAAAAAGTGTTTTCTGCACCTATAAATACATTTTTTAAAACGTTTTTACCCTTAACAAATAAAGTAGAAGGTAATTACAATGCTTTATGGTTAGAAGCCTTTAATAGTAGAAGAGAAAATCATGAAAAATATATAAAAAATATACCTTTTAGTGATTTTAAAGCTTTCGACATAATATTAAAAGCCGTCCCAAATCATTCTCAATTACAAGTAGGAAATAGTTCTGCTATTAGATACATGCAACTTTTCGATTTAAAAAATGATATAAATGTTTTTTGTAACAGAGGAACAAGTGGTATAGATGGTAGTACAAGTACAGCAATAGGTGCAGCTTTAGCATCTAAGCAGCAAACTACTTTTATAACAGGCGACTTAAGTTTCTTTTACGATAGTAATGCCTTATGGAATAATTATATTCCAAATAATTTTAGAATTATAGTTGTTAATAATGGAGGAGGAGGTATTTTTAGAATTCTTCCAGGCCATAAAAACACTACTAATTTTGATACTTTTTTCGAAACAAAACACAAGCTCACATCAAAGCAATTATGCAATATGTATGGTATAAATTATGCCAAAGCAACAAACGAAAGAGAGCTGTCTATAGCGTTAGATAATTTTTATAGCGAAACAAGACAACCAAAATTGTTAGAAGTATTTACACCTAGTACAAAAAACGATGATATCCTTCTTAATTATTTTAAAGCAATAAAGTAATTAACCGATAGTTTTTTCCGTTTATCGATAGTTTAATAATTTTTTGTTTAGCCATTAATTTTATTGGTTTAAAAAAAACGTATATTTAAAAAGAAATTAATACAACTTAAAACTAAAATTATGAGCAAAAGAGACGATTTGATAGCTAAGTATGCTGCAGATTTAAAAGACAAATGTGGTACAACTCCAGATATGGATTTTTTAACAAAAGTTACAATTGGTTGTGGACCTTCTATTTACAATAAAGACGCGGCAACAGTATCTGGTTCGGATCAAAGCGAGTTAGATACAGTAAAAAACAATTTTTTAATCAAAAAATTAGGTTTAAGCGATTCTGCAGATTTAGATAAAGCTATAGATTCTGTAATGGAAACTTATGGGCGTTCTAATAAAAATAAATATAGAGCAGTTGTTTACTATTTACTAGCTAAACATTTTAAAAAAGAATCTGTTTACAAATAGATTTTTTTTCAATAAAATTCTAAAAGCACTATAATATATTTGTAGTGCTTTTTTTTGTAAATTATTTTAGAATTTTAATAATATAAATTCACTTTATTAAATAAAAGAAAATATATAACTATTAATATTAGTACTTTTGCAATATGATAAATATAGGAGAATTTAATACGTTAGAAATACTTAGAGATACCGAGCCAGGTATGTTTTTGGGAGATGAAGAAGGTAATGAAGTTTTATTACCTAATCGTTATGTTGAAGACGTTTTTAAAGTTGGTGATGACGTAGAAGTGTTTATTTATTTAGACAATAACGAACGTATGGTTGCAGTAACAGACGAACCATATATTACTAAAGGAGAATTTGCTGTTTTAAGATGTAATGCAGTAAACGATTTTGGCGCTTTTCTTGATTGGGGAATGGTAAAAGAATTATTTTGCCCATTTAAAGAACAAGCTTTTCCTATGAAAAAAGGAGGTTGGTATTTAGTGCATTGCTATTTAGATGAAAAAAGCGAAAGATTAGTTGCCACAAGTAAAACTAATAGGTTTTTAAGTAACGAGCAACTAACCGTTAGTGAGTTTGAAGAGGTAGATTTAATAGTGTCGCATCCTAGTGATTTTGGTATGAATGTAATTGTAAATAATAAACATACTGGCTTAATTTTTAAAGATAATATCTTTCAAGAATTAAGTATTGGTGACCATATTAAAGGTATTGTTAAAAAAATACGTCCTGGTAATAAATTAGATATTACTTTAGGCCAAATAGGATATAGAAATATAGAGCCTAATGCAAAAAAAATCTTAGAAGTATTAGAAGATAATTCGGGATTCTTACCATTGCACGATAAATCTTCACCAGAAGCAATTAGAGAAACTTTAGAAATGAGCAAAAAAAACTTTAAAAAAGCTATTGGTACACTTTATAAGCAAAAGCAAATTACTATAGAAAATGAAGGTATTCGTTTAGTTTAAATTTTCTCTTAAACTAAAAAAAGCTGTTTTGTTAGTTAAAACAAAAACAGCTTTCTACTAAAATAGATTTAAGGGTTATATATAGTAGTTATTATACAATTATTATAAATGTGTTGTCTTTTATAGTTTTTAATTAATACTTAATCTAAAAACAATTAGTTTCTTGATTTTTAGTTGGTTATATTTTTTAACTGCTAACCATTTTTTTAATAGAATAACAGTTTTTGCTAGTTTAGTTTAGGAAACTTTATGCGCTTAAATTTTTTAAATTCTTTGATTTCCATAAAAAAACATCATTTAAATTATCTGTAACGTAATATGGTTTTTTAATAAAATGTTTTTCTATTTGGGCATTCATTTCATCAAAATAATTATTATAAATAATAGCAACAAAAGATTCGACATTTTCTAAAGATTTGCAGTAGTTAGCAAAATCTATTGGGGATACCGAGTATTTATTAATTCTATTAGAAACGTGACTAAAAGGTTTCCCTTTATAAAAAGAATTAGTAATTTTTAGTAACTTTTGAGTATTAGATAAATCTAAATGAGCACCTTCATTAACTTCTGAGACTGCCATATTTTCAAAAAAATAAAAATTGCCAATGTCAAGATGATGGGTTTCAACCACTTTTTTATAATAAGGAGAGTCGGTTATTTTCATTTTAAAGAAATTTATAGATTAATAACAATACAAATGTATTTTTAAGCTTTAAAATTCTACTTTTTTAATAATTATTAATCACCATTAAGGTTTAAGTGTAATTTTATAATGTTTAAAAACAATAAAAGAAAGTTTTTTCTTACGTAAATTTCAATTTATTTATAAGATTTTAAATTATAGTATTGATATTCAAAAAGTTATATTTGTTAATTAATTATGTAATTAAACGAGTGCTTAGACTACGTAAAATTATGTATTTTTAAAAAATTTTGAATAATACATATTATGAGTGAAATAAAATGGGTTAAAGCCAAAGACTACGAAGATATAACATACAATAAAAGTAATGGTGTTGCTAGAATTGCCTTTAATAGACCAAATGTAAGAAACGCATTTAGACCAAAAACAACAAAAGAATTGTATGATGCATTTTACGATGCTCAAGAAGATACAAATATTGGTGTTGTTTTATTATCTGCAGAAGGTCCATCTACTAAAGATGGAATTTACTCTTTTTGTTCTGGAGGAGACCAAAAAGCTCGTGGACATCAAGGTTATGTAGGAGAAGATGGTTACCATAGATTAAATATTTTAGAAGTACAGCGTCTTATTCGCTTTATGCCTAAAGCAGTAATTGCTGTTGTACCAGGTTGGGCAGTTGGTGGCGGACATAGTTTACATGTGGTTTGCGATTTAACTTTAGCGAGTAAAGAGCATGCTATATTTAAACAAACAGATGCAGATGTAACAAGTTTTGATGGAGGTTATGGGTCTGCATATTTAGCTAAAATGGTAGGTCAAAAAAAGGCTAGAGAAATTTTCTTTTTAGGCCGAAATTATTCTGCACAAGAAGCATACGAAATGGGTATGGTTAATGCTGTTATTCCTCACGAAGAATTAGAAACTACAGCCTACCAATGGGCTCAAGAAATTTTAGCAAAATCTCCAACATCTATAAAAATGCTTAAATTCGCAATGAATTTAACAGATGATGGAATGGTTGGACAACAAGTATTTGCTGGAGAAGCAACACGTTTAGCATACATGACAGATGAGGCTAAAGAAGGTAGAGATGCTTTTCTAGAAAAAAGAAAGCCTAATTTCCCAAAACAGTGGATTCCATAAAATATATTAATGAAGAATATTACAAATTGGTTATCTGCAATTAGGTTAAGAACATTGCCACTTTCTCTTGCAGGTATCATTGTTGCAGGATGTCTAGCAGAATATAATGGTTTTTTTAGTTGGCAAATATTTTTATTAGCAATTGCTACAACTATTAGTTTTCAAATATTATCCAATCTAGCAAACGATTATGGTGATGCAGAAAAAGGAACAGATAATGAAGATAGAATAGGACCAGAACGTGCAATACAAAGTGGAAATATTTCTCCTAAAAAAATGCTTCATGCTATACAAATAAACATCTTAATTAGTATAGGTCTTACAGTGGGACTAATAATCTCTGCTTTTGGCTCAAAACACTTATTGCTAGCAATATTGTTTCTTGGTATAGCTGTATTTGCTTTAAGATCTGCAATTAAATATACAATGGGTAGTAAAGCTTATGGTTATAGAGGATTAGGAGATGTTTATGTGTTTTTATTTTTTGGAATTGTTAGTGTATTAGGATGTTATATATTATTTGCAAAACAAATAGATCATGTTACATTTTTACCAGCAATTTCTATAGGTTTATTTAGTGCAGGTGTTTTAAATTTAAACAATATGAGGGATATTGAAAGCGATTTAAAAAGTAATAAAATAACTACAGCTGTTAAATTAGGAAAAATTAAAGCTAAAAAATATCATAATTTTTTAATAATTACAGCTATTATCACTTCATTTATATTTGGAATATTATATTATGTTTCAGTATTTAACTTAATCTTTTTTGTAGCATATATTCCATTAATACTACATTTAAAAAGAGTTAATAATATTACTAATTTAAAAGATTTTGATCCTGAATTAAAAAAATTGGCATTATCAACAGTGCTTTTTGCTTTATTATTAGGTATCGGACATTTATTGTAAAACATTTACTTTATATATTAAATACCATTAGTTATAATGGTGTATATTAATGTATAAATTAAATAATAGCTTTATTTTTCTAATTATTAAAAGTAAATGAAGGCAACCTATCAAAAATATATTCTCAATTTTAAACAGCCTAGCGGTACATCTAGAGGTATTTTAAAAACTAAAGAAACATGGTTTTTAATTATTGAAGACAAAAATAATTATGGCATTGGCGAATGTGGTATTTTAAGAGGATTGTCTGTAGATGACAGACCAGATTACGAAGCTCAACTTAAGTATACTTGTAAAAACATAGATAAAGGATTAATGTTTTTATTAGATAAAAATATTGAGTTTCCAAGTATACAAATTGGTTTAGAAATGGCTTTTAAATCTTATAATGCTGAAGATAACTTTAACTTATTTCCTTCTAAATTTACAGAAAATGAAGCATCAATCCCTATAAATGGACTCATTTGGATGGGTGATGAAGCTTTTATGAAACAACAAATTCAAGATAAAATTAAAGCCGGTTTTAAATGCATAAAGCTTAAAATTGGTGCAATAGATTTTGAGACAGAGTTAGGTTTATTAAAAGGGATAAGAAATCATTTTAGTGAAACTGATATAGAATTACGTGTCGATGCTAATGGAGCTTTTAGTCCAGAACATGCTTTAGAAAAATTAAAGAAACTTAGTGAGTTTAAACTACATTCTATAGAGCAACCTATTAAGCCAAAACAATACCACGAAATGGCTAAATTATGCGAGGAAACTCCATTGCCAATAGCGCTAGACGAAGAATTAATAGGCGTATTTTCAATAAATAAAAAGCACACATTATTACAAACAATTAAACCACAATATATTATTTTAAAACCTAGCTTTATAGGTGGTTTTTCAGGTAGCGATGAGTGGATAAGTATCGCAGAAAAACAAAATATAGGTTGGTGGATAACAAGTGCTTTAGAGAGCAATGTTGGTTTAAGTGCAATTGCCCAATACACATATTTAAAGCAAAATAAAATGCCTCAAGGTTTAGGCACTGGAAGTTTATTTACTAACAACTTTCAATCACCTCTAAATGTAACTAATGGTACTTTAGAATACAATAATAGTAATAATAATAAATGGAATTTTAAGTTATAAAAATGAATTATATACAACAAGTTTTTAAAGTTAAACATGATTTTTGGAGATATATAGTAGGATCTGTAATTGTTATAATAGCTTCAGTTATTGGTCAAATTCCTTTTACATTAGCTGCACTATTTAAAGCAATGAAAAGCGGTGGTTCTGTTTTTGAAATGACAGAATCAGATTTAATGACAATTTTAGAACCAAACCTAAATTTATTTTTATTGTTACTTTCTTTTGGGTTTGCTTTGGTAGCATTATTTATTGTTGTTAAATATTTACACCAACAAACTATTAAAGAGTTAACTACAGCTAGAAAAAAAATAGATTTTAAACGCATTTTGTTTGCCTTTTTCTTTTGGGGTATTATATCGTCTGGAATGGTTTTATTAGACTATTATTCAGCACCCGAAGATTATGTTTGGAATTTTGAATTAAAACGTTTTTTAATTTTAGTAGTAATTGCAATACTTTTAATACCTATTCAAACAAGTACAGAAGAATATATTTTTAGAGGTTATTTAATGCAAGGTTTTGGAGCTTTGGCTAAAAACAGGTGGTTTCCATTAGTATTAACTTCTTTAATATTTGGTGGTATGCATGTTTTTAATCCCGAAGTAAGTAAGTTAGGTTACACTGTAATGGTATATTATATTGGTACCGGTTTTTTTTTAGGAATTATTACACTTATGGACGAAGGTATGGAGCTAGCATTGGGTTTTCATGCAGCAAATAATTTATTTGGAGCATTATTAGTTTCGGCAGATTGGACAGTATTACAAACACATTCTATACTTAAAGATGTATCAGATCCAGGAATTGGATTTTATGATATTGTTTTACCAGTATTTATAATTTTTCCAATCTTCATTCTAATTTTTGCTAAAGTTTATAAATGGAAAAACTGGAACCAAAAACTATTTGGTAAAATAGAAGAACCTGTTAAAGAAAACTATAAAATTTTAGACTAAATTGATTCCACACTATAGTAAAATACATAGTAATTTTAAGTTCAATGGGAAAAAATATACTTCTAATGAGCTTAAAGAACTTAGTGAAACCTTAATAAATTCGGATAAAGAATTTAAAAATCATATAGGAAATTTTTTAAAAGATTGGCTTAACGATAAGGAGAGTATAAATTTAAAAACTTCAGGATCTACAGGTAAACCTAAAACAATCACTTTTAGCAAACAAAGAATGGTTAATTCTGCTTTTGCAACAAAATCTTTTTTTAAATTACAACCAGGAGACAAAGCTTTATTATGCTTACCAGCACATTATATTGCAGGTAAAATGATGTTAGTTCGTGCAATGCTCACTGGTTTAGAGTTAGATTGTATAGAACCTAAAATAAAATTAAAAATAAATCAATCTAAAACATACCATTTTTCTGCTATGGTACCTTTACAGTTAAAAGCAAATTTAGATATTGTTTCCAATATAAAAACACTAATAATTGGTGGAGCAAAGGTTTCAGAAAATTTAATATTTAAAATACAAGATTTAAAAACTACAATATTCGAAACTTATGGTATGACTGAGACTGTTTCGCATATTGCAGTTAAGCAACTTAACAATTTCTTGCCTAATATTTCTCAAAGTAAAGCATTTAAAGCATTACCATCTATTACACTAACTACTACTAATAATAATTGCTTAATAATTAACGCACCACTTTTATCAGACTCTGAAATTATAACAAACGATGTTGTTAAATTACATTCTAACAAAACTTTTGAGTGGTTAGGTAGAGCAGATAATATTATAAATTCTGGTGGAGTTAAAGTGTTTCCTGAGCAGGTAGAAAACAAGCTAAGTAATAAAATTAACAGACGCTTTTTTATAGCTTCAGAAAAAGACGATATTTTAGGAGAACGTGTAATTATTGTTGTTGAAGGAGAAGAGATTGTTTTTAAAGATACTATGTTTAACGATTTAGAAAATTATTCTAAACCCAAAAAAATCTATTTTATAAATAAGTTTTTAGAAACTTCTTCAGGTAAAATTCAACGTAAAAAAACATTACAGTTATTAAAAAGTAGCTTCAAATTGTAACAATCTAATTAAAGGTTGGACTAATGTATAAAAATTAATAATTATGAATTTTATAAAACGTGTATTCTCTACAGTAATTGGAATATTTGTATTTCTATTTATCTGTTTTGGTTTTCTAATAATTATAGGAATGCTTTTTGGCTCATCTTCAAAAGAGGCTGTGGTTGTTAAAGACAATTCTATTTTAGAGCTTAAACTCGATTTTCCAATAAAAGATTATGCAGCAAAAACAACTTTTAAAGAATATCCATTTTTAGATACAGACGAAAAAAATGGCCTTTTCGATTTAATTTATGCCATAGATTATGCCGCTACAGATGCTAAAATTAAAGGAATCTCTATAGATAATAATTTTATTATGGCAGGTGTTTCGCAAACAAAAGCATTAAGAGATGCTCTTGTAAGATTTAAAGAATCGGGAAAATTTATAATGTCTTATGGAGATATTTATTCTCAAAAAGATTACTATTTAAATTCTGTAGCAGATACGTTATTTTTAAATCCTGTTGGTTTAATTGAGTTTAAAGGATTATCTACAGAGCGTTTATATTTTAAAGATTTTCAAGAAAAATCTGGAATAAAAATGGAAGTTGTAAGATTAGGCAAATATAAAAGTGCTGTCGAGCCGTATCTTGAAAATGAAATGAGCGACAATAATCGCGAACAAATAAGCGCCTATTTAAATGGTATCTGGACCGAAATAAAAAAAGATATCTCAATTAGCAGAAATATTTCTACAGAAACCCTAAACACTATCGCAGAAAATTTAGAGTCAAGAACACCAGAACTAGCCTTAAAATCTGGGTTAATAGATAAAATTGCATATCACGACGAATATTTAAACAGCATTAAAAATAATATAGGAATAAATAATAATGATGAGTTAAATACTGTAGAAATTGAAGATTATGCTAGTTATGCAGCCAATAAAAAACCATATTCAATAAAAAATAAAATAGCAGTAATTTATACTGAAGGTCAAATTTTTTATGGAGAAGGAGACGAAACTTATGTGGGACAAGGTGCTGTAAATAAAGCGTTAGAAGAAGCACGAAATAACGATAAAATTAAAGCTATTGTTTTAAGAGTAAACTCTCCTGGCGGAAGTGCTTTAGCCAGCGAACTTATATGGAGAGAGGTAGACTTAACAAAAAAAGTAAAACCAGTTATAGTTTCTATGGGAGATGTTGCTGCTTCTGGAGGTTACTATATAGCGTGTAATGCAAATAAAATATTTGCAGAACCTACAACAATAACTGGGAGTATAGGTGTATTTGGCACCTTGCCAAATGTTAAAGGCTTAGCAGATAAATGGGGAATTAATGCAGAGCAAGTAGTTACAAATAAAAACGCAGTTACTTACAGCTTTTTCGAACCAATGGACGATGGACAACGTGCTTTTATTAAAGAGAGTATAAGTTCTGTTTACGATTTGTTTACAAATAGAGTAGCACAAGGTCGTGGCATGAGTCAAGAAGCCGTACATAATATTGCTCAAGGTCGTGTTTGGACAGGAGTAGATGCAGTTACTAATGGTTTGGTTGACGAATTAGGAGGTTTAGACGAAGCTATAAAATATGCTGCAAAGCTTGTTGAAATAGAAGATTACATGACCACCGAATATCCGATATTTGAAAAAGATTTAGACAAAATGCTACAAGGTTTTGGCTTAATACAATCTAAAGAAGATTTAATAAAAGAAGAATTAGGTGACGAAAATTATAAAATTCTCCAAGAAGTAAAAGCAATGACTAAGCAAAAAGGAGTACAGCTTATGTTTCCATTTGCTACAGAAATTAAATAGAATTATTATATAATTTATTACATAAAAAGGCTGGGTGTTTTTCTCAGCCTTTTTTGTTTTTAGAGTTCACTCACTCAAAAGCACTGTTTACTCATTCTACATTTTATAACATAGATTTTGGTTATAGTTTTATACTAAACTTAAAAACCAAAATTATGAAAAATCTATTACTCTTATTATTTGTAGCCTTTACTTCAATACAAATACAAGCTCAACAAAAAAATATTACAGGAACAATTATAGATAGAGATAGTTTGCCATTACCTAGTGTTAATATTTTAGTTAAAGAAACAACTAATAGCACAATAACAGATTTTAATGGTAATTATACAATTAGTGCTCAAGTTGGAGATATTATAGTATATAGTTATGTAGGTAATACAGTAGAAAAAACCGTTGGAGCAGAAAGTGTAATTAGCTTTACAATGCCAGAAAATGCTAAAGAAGAAGTTGTAGTGACCTTATTAGGCGTAAAGAAGAAACCTAATTTTAAAAAACTATCTACTAGAAGAAAAAATATAGGTAATACAAACACTAATGTTCGTACTATAAAATTTTCTAAACCAAGTAATCCTAACGTTGTACAGTCTTTATCTGGAAAAGTTTCAGGATTAAGTATTAATACCACTAATAATGGAATCAATCAATCAACGCGTATTGTTTTAAGAGGCAATAGATCTGTTACCGGAACAAACGAAGCCTTAATTGTTGTAGATGGAAAAATTACAACAGCAAAAGAACTGGCTAATATAAATCCCAAAAAAATAAAATCAACAAATGTTATTAAAGGAGCTGGAGGCAGCGCTTTATATGGGTCTCAAGGCTCAAATGGTGTTATTATAGTACAAACTAAAAAAGGAAACTACAAGCTTTCTAAAGAAGTAAAAGCAGCTATTGCAAACAAACCAAAACCTAAGTTAATAACTCCAGAAAAAGCTAAAGATGAATATGTGGAGATTGTAGAGAATAGTTTTCAAACAGTAAAAACCTCTCCGTTATCAACTTTTTCTATAGATGTAGATAAAGCGTCGTATAGTAATGTTAGACGTATGATTAATAATGGGCAAAAAGTATATCCAGATGCTGTTAAAATTGAAGAAATGGTTAATTATTTCGATTATAATTATCCTCAACCTAAAGATAATCATCCTTTTTCAATAAACACAGAACTAATTATCACACCATGGAATACACAAACAAAATTAGTTAAAATAGGCTTGCAAGGTAAAACATATAATAATGAAGAACTTCCTCCATCTAACCTTACTTTTTTAATAGATGTTTCAGGCTCTATGAGTGCTCAAAATAAATTACCATTATTAAAATCTGCTTTTAAGTTATTGGTAAATCAACTTAGAGCAAAAGACAAAGTTTCTATAGTAGTGTATGCTGGAGCTGCAGGAGTTGTTTTAGAACCAACATCTGGAGACAATAAAAAGAAGATTTTAAAAGCTCTAAATAACTTGCAATCTGGAGGTTCTACTGCCGGTGGAAAAGGTATTAATCTTGCTTATAAATTAGCAGAGCAACATTTTAAAAAGAATGGTAATAATCGTGTAATACTTGCAACTGATGGCGATTTTAATGTTGGAGAATCTAGCGATAAAAGCATGAAAAAACTTATAGAAGAAAAACGCAAATCTGGAGTGTTTTTATCTGTTTTAGGTTTTGGATATGGTAATTATCAAGATTCTAAATTAGAAATTTTAGCAGATCAAGGTAACGGAAATCATGCATATATAGACACCATGCAAGAGGCTCAAAAAGTATTTGGAAAAGAATTTGGAGGCACACTATATACTATTGCAAAAGATGTTAAAATTCAAGTGGAATTTAATCCTAATATAGTACAAGCGTATAGATTAATAGGTTACGAAAATAGATTGCTAGAAGATGAAGATTTTATAGATGATACAAAAGATGCCGGAGAACTAGGTAGTGGTCATACAGTTACAGCATTATATGAAGTAATTCCTGTAGGAGTACAAAACGAATTTTTAAAAAATGTTTCAGATTTAAAATATACAAATACAGAAACTAATAATGATTTTTCAGATGAATTGCTAACTGTTAAGTTTAGGTATAAAAAGCCAGAAGGTAAAAAGAGTATAGAAATGGTGCATATTCAAAAAGATGAAATAAACGAACCATCTAAAGATTTAAAATTTGCATCTGCAGTTGCATTATTTGGCATGCAATTAAGAGCTTCCAGTTATTATAATAATACAAATAGTAAAGATGTTATTGCATTAGCAAAAAGTGGAAGAGGAGAAGACGAATATGGTTATAGAGCAGAGTTTATTAGGTTGGTAAAAACATTAAATAAATAATTGTAAAAGGTTTTAAATAAAAAAAGGAACGTAATTACGTTCCTTTTTTTATTATTTATAATATTAATTATACTTGTAAAACACCCATATTAAAAGGTTTTTCTATTGGTGCGTGGTTTGCAGCTTCAATTCCCATAGAAATCCAAGTTCTTGTATCTAAAGGATCTATTATTGCATCTGTCCATAAACGAGAAGCAGCATAATATGGTGATACTTGATTGTCGTATCTATCTTTTATTTTAGAAAATAATTTTTCTTCCTTTTCAGGAGTAATTTTTTCACCTTTTTTTAATAATGAAGCTTTCTCTATTTGAAGTAAAACTTTAGCAGCAGAATTTCCACTCATTACAGCTAACTCTGCACTAGGCCAAGCAACAATTAATCTTGGGTCGTAAGCTTTACCACACATAGCATAATTTCCTGCACCATAACTGTTACCAATAACTACAGTAAATTTTGGCACTACAGAGTTACTTACTGCATTTACCATTTTAGCACCATCTTTTATAATACCTCCATGCTCACTCTTACTACCAACCATAAAGCCAGTAACATCTTGTAAAAATACTAAAGGAATTTTCTTTTGGTTACAATTGGCAATAAAACGTGTAGCTTTATCTGCGCTGTCATTATAAATAACACCACCAAATTGCATTTCTCCTTTTTTAGTTTTTACTAATTTTCTTTGATTTGCAACAATACCAACAGCCCAGCCATCTATTCTCGCATAGGCAGTAATAATGGTTTGTCCGTAGCCTTTTTTATACTCATCGTACTCTCCATTATCTACCAATCTTGAAATTATGTCTAGCATATCATATTGGTCTGCCCGAGATTTAGGTAGAATACCATAAATATCTTCAGGATTATCCTTAGGTTTTTTTGCATCTACACGATTAAATCCAGCTTTGTCATAATCTCCAATTTTATCAACCAATCGTTTTATGGTATCTAAAGCGTCTTTATCATCTTTTGCCTTATAATCTGTAACACCAGAAATTTCACAATGTGTTGTTGCGCCACCAAGTGTTTCGTTATCTATACTTTCTCCAATTGCAGCTTTAACAAGGTAACTTCCTGCTAGAAAAATACTACCAGTTTTATCTACAATTAAAGCTTCGTCACTCATAATTGGTAAATATGCTCCACCAGCTACACAACTTCCCATAACAGCTGCAATTTGAGTAATTCCCATACTACTCATTATAGCATTATTTCTAAAAATACGACCAAAATGTTCTTTATCTGGGAAAATTTCATCTTGCAATGGTAAATACACTCCAGCACTATCTACTAAATAAATAATTGGCAATTTATTCTCTATAGCAATTTCTTGTGCACGTAAGTTCTTTTTTCCTGTAATAGGAAACCAAGCGCCAGCTTTAACTGTAGCGTCATTTGCTACAACAATACACTGTTTGCCACTTACGTAGCCCATTTTTACAACAACACCACCAGACGGACATCCGCCATGCTCTTCGTACATGCCATCTCCAACAAAAGCACCTATTTCAATACTTTTTCTATTTTTATCTAAAAGATAATCAATACGTTCTCTGGCAGTTAACTTTCCTTTTTCATGGTGTTTATCTATACGTTTTTGTCCGCCACCAAGTTTAACTTGAGCAAACTTACTGCGTAAATTAGATAATAAAAGTTTGTTATAATCTTCGTTTTTGTTGAAGTTGATATCCATTAAAATAATTTTTAAGCTAAAATACAAAGTTTAATTTCAATTTAGAAAAGATAAATTAGTTAATCATTTATTAAATTCCTATGAAATATATTCCATGGAAACTATTTTTTTTATATTTGATTTAAAATAAACATTTATTATGAAAAATATTTTAGTTTTTGCAGGAAGTAACAGTAAGGCATCAATTAACAAGCAATTAGCAGTTTTTGCAGCGTCTTTAATTAAAGATGTTAAATTAAATATAGTAGATCTTAACGATTTTAATTTGCCATTATATGGTGTTGATTTAGAAAATGAAAAAGGTATCCCAAAAGAAGTAAATCTATTTTTAGAACATATTAAAGCTTCAGATGGTATTATTATTTCTTTAGCCGAGCATAATGGAGCTTACTCTTCTGCATTTAAAAATCTTTTTGATTGGTTATCTCGAGCTGAGCAAAAAAACTGGTATAATAAGCCTATGTTATTAATGGCTACTTCACCAGGAGCAAGAGGTGGACAATCTGTATTAGAAATGGCTAAGGATAGATTTCCAAGACACGATGCAAATATTGTTGCTACTTTTTCATTGCCTTCATTTTTTAATAATTTTTCAGATAAAGGTATTCAAGATAATGCTTTAAATGAAGCGCTAAATCAAGCTGTTGAAACATTTAAAAATAATATATAAATGGGAGACCTTTCAAAAGATATAAAATCTAATTTTCCATCAAACGATTTAAAAGCTTACATAAATATATTATTTACCGCAAATTGGATTTATAGTAAAGAGTTAGAAATTTTAAAACCATTTAATATTTCGCCACAACAATACAATATTCTAAGAATATTACGTGGAGCAAAAACGGAGTTAACAGTACAAACTGTAAAAAACAGAATGATACAACGTGCTCCAAATATTACAAGATTAATGGATAAATTATGTGCTAAAAAGCTTATAAATAGAATTCCTAGTAAAGTAGATAGAAGAATAGTAAATATTATTATAACAGAAGATGGTTTAAATTTATTATCTAAAATAGACGATAAATGGGAACCAAAATTTTTAAAAAATTTAAACGACGAAGAAGCAGAGCAACTTAGTTATTTATTAGATAAAATAAGGTAATTATATAAACATTGAAATATGAAATTAGTATTACACAAAGCAGATTCAAGAGGTTTTGCAAACCATGGTTGGTTACAAGCAAATTACTCTTTTAGTTTTGCTAATTATTACAACGAAAACAAAATGCATTTTGGTGCACTAAGAGTTTTAAACGATGATGTTATAGCTCCTAAAATGGGATTTGGTATGCATCCACATAACAATATGGAAATTATATCTATTCCACTAAAAGGGATTCTTAAGCATAAAGATAATATGCATAAGCAATGGCAAGAAGTTAAAACAGGAGAGGTACAAATAATGTCTGCAGGAATAGGAGTAGAGCATTCTGAAATTAATGGCTCTGTAGATGAGCATTTAAATTTATTTCAAATATGGATTATACCGAATAAAGAAAATGTAACACCAAGATACGATCAAAAACTCTTTAACGAAAACGAAAGAAAAAATAAATTACAAACCTTAGTATCTTCTATAGATGAAGACAAAAGTGGAAGTCTAAAAATACATCAAGATGCTAGAATATCTCGAATAAACCTTAACGAGAAAAATAGTTTCACTTACACTATAAAAAGTAAAAACCATGGTGTTTATGTAATGAATATTTATGGAGAGTTTATATTAGATTCTAAAACTCTTAAAACTAGAGATGCTATTGAAGTTTCAGAAACAAATAGTTTTGAAATAACAGCAAAAGCAACATCCGAAATTCTTTTTATTGAGGTTCCACTAAATTTTTAAACTAAAATTATTTTCTTTTTCTAATAAGTATTATCACCAAGGCTAATAAAATTCCTATACCTGCCATAGCTGCTCCAACCCAATCTGCAGAAGTATAACCTAATCCCATGGCAATTGGTATTCCGGCAAAGTAAGCTCCACTAGCATTACCAATATTAAAGGCACTTTGGTTTAAAGAGGAGCCTAAAGTTTCAGAACCTTTAGAGGCTTTTATTATTAATAATTGTATTGGTGTAGAAATAGAAAAAGAAACAATGCCTATTATAAAGGTCATTACTAAAACAAACACCTTATCAGAAGCTAAATAAGTATTAATAATTAAACTAATAGCCATAATAATAAGCACTAATGTTACGGCATATATTGGAGAAAATTTCTCAGCTAATTTTGCACCAACAAAATTACCTATTACCATACCTAACCCAGCTAATACCATAGCATAAGTTACCATGCTACTTGGGTGTCCCGCAACTTCGGTTATTAAAGTCGCGATATAGCTATACCAAGCAAAAAAACCACCAGTGCCAATAGTGGTTAGTATTATAATTAACCAAAGCTCTAATCGTTTAAATATTTTAAATTCACTTAAAAAACTATTTTCCGAAGATTGTTTTAATAAAGGCATCCATAATTTTACACCTAAAACGGCTAATATACCAACAGCACCAACCATTAAAAAGGAAATACTCCAATTAAAATGTTTTCCTAAATACGTACCTAGAGGAACACCTAATAAATTAGCAAAAGTTAAACCGCTAAACATTATAGCTATACCTTGTGCTTCCTTTCCTGGTTTAGATAATTTGCCTGCAACTACGGCTCCAATACCAAAAAAAGCACCATGAGGTAAACCCGATAAAAACCTTAAAACTATAAATGAATTGTAACTATTTGCAAAAGCAGAAAGTGTATTGAATACTGTAAACCAAACCATTAACCCTAGTAAAACCTTATTAGCGGAAAATCTGCTTCCCAAACCAGTAAGTATAGGAGCTCCAACTACAACACCTAAAGCATAAGCAGATATAAAATGTCCAGCCACAGGAATACTAACGCTAAAAGCATTTGCAACATCAGGTAATATGCCCATAATTACAAATTCTGTAAGTCCAATCCCAAAACCTCCAATAGCGAGTGATAGTAATGCTCGATTCATTAACAAAGTATATTATAAAAAAGATAACAAAAATAGATGCTATAATATGTTTATTGGCAATTTTAAGTACTAATAAAAAGTTAATTGAAAAATCTTTATAATTTAAGCGCATATTTTACTGTATTTATAATATAAGAACTTTGTTTTACTATTGCACTTAAAAAAAACACATATACTTAAGAGGTTTTTTTTCTAAAAAAGCGATATTTGTAATTCGCTTAAAAAAATAAAAAATTATGGCAATGAATAAAAATACAGTATTAGCTTGGGCAACAATGCTAATGATTGTTATGGGAATAGTTCTAATATTAATGGGAGCCTATAAATACGATGATGTAGCTGGTTGGGGATTTGCAACTGTAGGAATAGGTTTTTTTGCAATTGCTTGGGTATTTAATGCTTTAAAAGGAAGAGTATAATCTTTTTGTAATAAATAATAATACACGTAAAATAAAAATATGTCTGACGATAAAAAAATAATATTTTCAATGTCTGGTTTAACCAAGACATTTAAAAGCTCTAACACACCTGTTTTAAAAAACATCTATTTAAGTTTTTTTTATGGAGCTAAAATTGGAATTCTTGGTCTTAACGGTTCTGGTAAATCTACGTTATTAAAAATAATAGCAGGAGTAGATAAAAATTATCAAGGAGATGTTGTCTTTTCACAAGACTACTCTGTTGGTTATTTAGAACAAGAACCTAAGTTAGACGAAGATAAAACGGTAATGGAAGTTGTTAAAGAAGGTGCAGCCGAAACAGTTGCTATTCTTGATGAGTATAATTCTATTAACGATCAATTTGGTTTAGAAGAAGTTTATAGCAATCCAGATAAAATGGAAAAGCTAATGGCAAGACAAGCTGTATTACAAGATGAAATTGATGCAGCCAATGCTTGGGAGTTAGATACAAAGTTAGAAATAGCAATGGATGCATTAAGAACACCAGATGGCGATAAAAAAATATCTGTGTTATCAGGAGGAGAAAGACGTCGTGTTGCATTATGTAGATTATTATTACAAGAACCAGATGTTTTATTACTAGATGAGCCTACTAACCACTTAGATGCAGAATCTGTACATTGGTTAGAGCACCATTTAGCACAATATAAAGGAACTGTAATTGCAGTAACACACGATAGATACTTTTTAGATAATGTTGCAGGTTGGATTTTAGAGCTTGATAGAGGAGAAGGAATTCCATGGAAAGGTAATTACTCTTCATGGTTAGACCAAAAATCTAAACGATTAGCTCAAGAAAGCAAATCGGCTTCTAAAAGACAAAAAACATTAGAGCGTGAGTTAGAATGGGTTAAACAAGGAGCAAAAGGAAGACAAACAAAACAAAAAGCACGTTTAAAAAATTACGATAAGTTAATGAGTCAAGATCAAAAACAACTTGACGAAAAACTTGAAATTTATATCCCTAATGGGCCACGTTTAGGAACTAATGTTATAGAAGCTAAAAACGTAACCAAAGCTTACGACGATAAATTATTATACGACGATTTAAACTTTAATTTACCTCAAGCAGGAATTGTTGGTATTATTGGTCCAAATGGAGCCGGTAAAACCACTATTTTTAGAATGATAATGGGTGAAGAAACACCAGATAAAGGAGAGTTTAAGGTAGGAGAAACAGCTAAAATTGCTTATGTAGACCAAAAACATTCTAACATAGATCCAAGTAAAACAATTTGGCAAAATTTTAGTGATGAGCAAGAACTTATAATGATGGGAGGTAAGCAAGTAAATTCTCGTGCTTACTTAAGTCGCTTTAATTTTTCTGGAGGAGAGCAAAACAAAAAAGTAGAGTTACTTTCTGGAGGTGAGCGTAACCGTTTACATTTAGCAATGACTCTTAAAGAAGAAGGAAACGTATTGTTGTTAGATGAGCCAACAAACGATTTAGATGTAAATACTTTAAGAGCATTAGAAGAAGGTTTAGAAAACTTTGCTGGTTGTGCAGTAGTAATTAGTCACGACCGTTGGTTTTTAGATAGAATATGTACTCACATTTTAGCTTTTGAAGGCGATAGTCAAGTTTATTTCTTTGAAGGTGGATTTAGTGAATATGAAGAAAATAAAAAGAAACGTCTTGGTGGAGATTTAATGCCAAAGCGTATTAAGTATAAAAAACTTATTAGATAATAATAAGTATATTAAAGCATAAAAAAAGCAGTCATTTAGACTGCTTTTTTTTATGAATATAATAATATTTTATTCGTATAAATGACCATTAGTAAAATCATCATACTCTGGTTTAGCACTTTTATTTTGCCTATTTAGCATTTCTTCTAATTTCTTATCTTGTTCTTTTAGTAATGTCTCTTCTTTTTTTAATTTTATCCTTTGCAATATATAAGGAATCATAACTAATACTAAAACACCGATAATTAAAAGTGTTGAGATTGTTTCTATAGCTAGGGCAGGCATATATTAAAATTATTTAGGTGTAAATATATTAATTTTCTTTGGTATTTGGGTACCAATTTAATTGTACAACCTCAATACTCTTAGTCTTGTTACTAACTATAGATTTAAATTTTTCAACATCGCTATAGCCTTCAGTACCGCGAAAATGGTATGGATAAACTTGTTTTGGTTTAAAACTTAAAACAGCATCTGCAGCGCTTTCAACAGTCATTGTATAAGGTAAGTTCATACAAATAAATGCTTTGTCAATATTCTCTAGTGTACGCATTTCTGGAATATCTTCAGTATCACCAGAAATATAAACACGTTCTTTTCCAAATGTTAATACATAACCATTTCCTCTACCTTTAGGATGAAAATGTAAAGCTTCTTTACGTAAATTATACATTGGTATTGCCTCAACGCTAAATGTTTTAAAGTCTTCTTTAGCACCATTAATCATTGTAGCAGTAATACTTCTTATATTTTCAGGAAGTAATTCATAAACAGCTTCTGGAGCAATAATTTTAGTGTTAGATAAATCTAAAGCCTCAATAGTATTTAAATGTAAATGATCGCTATGTATATCAGTAATTAAAATATAATCTGGTTTAGAAAATTTTTCAAAAACTTCTTTGCCACCAGTTGGATCAACATATATTGTTTTTCCACCATAATTTAAAACCATTGCAGCATGCTCAATAGGTGTTATTTTTAATTCAGCAATTTCTTTTTCAGGAGCTTCAATTTCTATAGTTTCTTTTTTATCACTTTTACACGCAGTTAAACTAATAGCTAAAGCAAGAATTAGATAGTATTTTATTTTCATAGTTTATAGTATTAAATTTTGGTTAAAGGTAATTTCTTTATTTCATAATATAAAATTGTAACATTTAAATTAAAGTTAATACATATAAGTATGCAATTTTATTTTAAAAGTAGATTTTTTTAACGAAATTGCTTAGCATAAAACGTACAACCTTAAAACCATAATACCACATGTCTGACGATTTTGACTTACTAGAAACAAACGCAAACGAGAAAACCGAAAAAGTAGATGTTAATTGGGGAAAAGCTATAGATACTATGAAATCTAAGCTTGCTCAAGAAGACGATCCAGAAAGTCGTCAAAAAATTCTTAATGCAACATTAGACGATGTTGTAGACATGGCAGAAAAAGACCGTACAACATTACTTGATGCTATTAAGGATTTAACAGATTATCAAGATGAGGTTGGTATTTTATTCGAGCGTTTTTCATCACTAAACGAAACTGAACAAAAAGTAATAGACGATGCACAAAAAGCATTAGAACGTGCTAAAGTTGAACTTGAAGATGCCAAAAACAAACCAGACACATGGTGGAATAACCTTTGGGGACGCAAAAGCAAAATCGCAAAAGCAGAACAAGCATTAAAAGATGCCGAAAAAGTGCGTGCAGGAGCAGACAATAAAGCAAAAGCAATGTTTCAAGAGCGTATAGAAAGCGCAGATGTACAAACATTACTAAGCGAATTATCATACAAATCTCAGGCAGCAGTAACACGATTAAAAAACCGTGAGGTAGAAATTAAAGAAGTAGAAGAAAAGCTAAAAGATGCCATAGTAGAAGCGTCTAAAAATCATACAAAAGCCTTAGAGAAAAAGAAAGAAACAGAAGCAAAACTAGAAGAGCAATACGCACTACTAAAACAAGCACGTCAAGCATTAGAAGAAGTAGCAGATAAACAATCTGCAGAATACTCAGAAGCCTTATCAAAAGTTACCACTTTAGAGCAAAAGGTAGAAGAATTAGAAGGACTTAAAAACGCTTACACAACACTAGCAGCATCAAAAGACAGTTTTGTACACAAGCATAATTTAACCATTAAAGTACTAACATCTTTACGTAGTAACCTACAAACGCATCGTGCAAAATTAAAAAGTGATACAGACGAGCGTCTAAAATATTACGATGGTTACGTAGTCGCTTTAAAAGCAAGAACAGACCAAGAATTTGCAGCGATTTTAGAACATTTAGGTGTAAAAACCGATGAGCATATTGGCGAAACACTTGCATCTATGCATACAGCAAGCGCAAAAGCAAGACAAGAAATGATGGACAACATTCCAGTTCACGAAAAAGTAATGCAAGGCGTTTACAGCAGCTATGCAGAAGCTTTACAAGAAATTCGTGCAAAAGATGTAGACATCCAAAAGAATTTTGCAGAGCGTTATGGTATAGATATGAAAGAAATTTTCGAAGATTATTACGCAGCAGACTCAAACGCACCTTCAGGCGATGGAGACAATGCTCCAGCACCAAAAAAAGAAGACACAAGCAACGACGATTTACTAAGTTAAAATAATGATGGCGTTTCCTACTTTTGCTTTTAATGGCAAAAGTAGGTCAGGCTTTCACTACTCGCTCTCTGCGAGGAGCTCAAACAAACCGTTTCAAATGCTGTGCATTCATGAGTTCAACTTTATAAAAATAATAATAGACGAATAATCCTTAACGCGCTCACTCAAATATCTACTTAAACTATATAATATTAATTTTATGAAAAGAAATTTAAGCCCTTAAAAGCCTTTGGTATAGCGTTTTTATTTGTCTTATTAGGAATATATATATTAAATATTAGTTCGTCGAATTTGGGAAAAATAATAGGATATGCAAATATAATATTCTTTGGATCTCTTATTTTTTTTGAAATATTTAAAATAATTACCCAAAAAAGTAATTAAGTAAACAGTAATATTTAAAGACTTACATTAAGTATTAAAACATGTCAATAAACCACATAGTAACACCATTAGACTCAGCTGTTTTAGACAGTAAAGACCAATACGTGTTCTATCATAAAAAAGTAGATTTTGCTTTAAAAGAACTCATTACAAGCGTGCAATTCAATAAATTATGCACAGTACAAGAAATGACGTATTTTAAACAATACTGCGATCTGCTATTATATTCTATCGAAGCCATGCGTGTAAAATATATGTACGATGACGAAGATAATATGAAGGTAGATTTAACCGATTCTGGTTTCCCAAACTACTTAGAGTTTCGTTATCTGTATAACGATTTGTCCTTACGCGATAACTACCTAAATAAACTAAAAGACGTAAGTGAGCTGCAAGAAGAATTTTTAACGCAATTAATGCATAAAAAAGAACCAGTAAGACGCGACAAACTCTTTCAAGCAGCATCTATAGTTTATTACACTTCCGTAGAACAAAAATATATTTTCAACCGTTTTGTACAAGGTAAAATAACACAAGCAGAAGCAGGAAATCAAGCAGAATATATGGTAAGCTGGAGTTTTTATGACGTTGGATTAAATAGACCATTTATCTGTTTTATGTATTTTAATTACGATGGTAAAAATCCAGAAAGTATAAAAGAAGAACTCTACGATACTTTAAAAAATGTAGCAGACCGTAAAATGCCGTTAGACACTATGGCATATGGAATAGACAGACGATTAAAAGATATAAAACCTAAACACATAAAACGAATAGATTTAGGACCATTCCATAACATATTTGCCAAAGACGAAAATATTTTAACACACAGTATACTAGAAAGCATAGCAAAAAAAGAAGTGCCTTTAGAGTCTTACGCATTATCATTTAAAGTCGATGAGGTTTTATCTGGTAGCGAATTTAAAGAAGGTGGCTATTTTAGTAAACAAACCTTACAGAAATGGAGCGATGTTATAAAGCAAAATTATGTATTTGCGCCACATCGTATCATTCAATTATTATACAACAAAAATCCTGAAATTATGAACAAGTTGGCAAAGCCACCTTTTCAGGTAGCAGATTTAAAAATGAAGTAAAAAAGTGGGCAGTCAAAAGTATGCAGTTGGCAGTCAAAATAGAATAAATAAAGGCAAGTGTAAGCTAGCAGAGTAATAACTGCAAACTGAATATTGCTTACTGAAGACTTAAAAATAATGGAACACAACTCAACCTTTCCTATAAAACAAAACGAACTAAACATGCTTCGCGATGAAGCCAGTGGATATCTTAAAAGTATACAATGGGAACAAGGCGCAAGAGCAAAAAACAAAGATAAAGACGCTAAAGACGAATCTATATTATTGTATTTATCTCGTGCAAATAATGGAAGTGGAGCTACTGAAATTACTTCGGTATCAAAAACTATATTAGCATTAAAAAAGCGATTATTGCCAGATTCTATAGCAATTCCTGTACATTTAAATCAAACACTTTATGCCGTACAAGAAGCTATTGCATTAGGTATTTGGGTAAAAGATAGTTATTACGATGCATCAGGATTATCTGGTTTACACGAACGTAGAAGTGCTTTAGATTCTAACGGAAAACGTGAATACGAAAGTAAAATGCATACAGCAACAGCATTTATGTTGTTTTCTATGGCTTACAATGTGTTGCATAATTTAAAACCACATGCATCAGACGATTTATCTGTTATGAAACAGAAATTCGCTGGACTTCCAGAAGTGTCTTTCATGACACCTTTAAAAGGGATTGCATGCAGTTTATTTTATTACGATAAATATTTAGGGCATCCAGAAATTATAAAAACCGATAAAGATGTAATAGACTTTACAGTGGTTTATTTCGAAGCATTAATAAACGAAATTCAACTACGTAAAAGCAGTTTAGAATATACCGAAACCATTGTCGATAGAACATACAAACTAGAAAATAGCGATTTTGCTATTTCCGGTTGGGACAATGTATTTGCAGGAACAGCAAAAAGCGTTGAGTTTAATAAAATTCAATTCGAACAAATAGTAGGAAATAGAGATGCAAAACACTTTGCAAGACGTTTAACAGAACGTATGTTAAGCTACGATTTCGAGGCAAAAAAGAATCCGTTTCAAGAACTAGGTGGTTTTATGCCTGTTTTTATGGGTTATGGTATTCCAGGAACAGGAAAAAGTATGCTTATTGCAGCCATTGCAACACGTTTAAAAGAACATTGCGATAATTTAGATATTCCGTTTTTGTTTCATCCCATGCCAGATACTTTAATAAGTACATTTCAAGGAGGAAGTGCCGAAAAAATGGTAGAATGGATGAAACCAATGCAAGATCCTTCAAAATTAATTTTTGCACCAATAGATGATGCCGAAAATAATTTACAAGAACGTACTGCACAAGGTGTTTCAGCAGGTGTAAAAGAAGTTATTGGCGTTTTTCTACGTTATACCGAAGGCGCTTATGCAGTAAATTATGGTAATAGCTCAATTGGGTTATTTACCAATTTACCAGAAATGTTAGACAAAGCAGTAATCTCTCGTGTGCAAGGTCGATTTAAAATTGATGGAGCACGTACAGAACACGATTTCTTAGATCAAGACCATTTATGGTGGCGAAAACTAGAAAAAACGATGCCAGAATTTATTAATATGAAAAGCCCAAGTGATTACCAATATTTAAAAGCGCAAGGCTTGGCAAAAAATATGGGAGATATTTTAAACAATATCGAAAAACCAACCGAAGCTAGAGTTTTAGAAGCTTACCATAAAGCTGAAAAATTAAACAAGGTTAACGAGCATGAGTTTTTTGCTAATTTATATTTAGAAATTCAGAAGATATTTCCATTCTTTTCTTCAAGAGATGTTAGAAATATACAATCGGCAATTTCACTGCGTTTAACAGATTTTGATTTAGAACAAGATTGGTTCGATAATCCAGAAATTTATTTCAAAAAAGATTACAATACCAAATTAAATATGCTTCAGGAATTAATGAAGCAAAACATGAAAGGTTTAAATTTTTCTGAAATTAGAAGACAAGAAGTTGTACGTTATTTAGATAATGTGGCAACTATTGCAGATACCGATTTTAAACGAAAAGTAGATGCACGCATTAATCAATTAAATATTGAAACAAAAGCGAGAGAACAATTTGGGAAATAGAATAAAAAATATAACCGAAAGAACCTTACATAAAGGTTGGGCAACATTAAGCGAGATATTTTTCGATTATAAAATGAGTGCAGGAAACTGGACAGATAAACGAAGAGAATCTTACAATCGTGGTGATGGCGCAACAATTATACTGTATAATAAAGAAAAAGGAACAGTAATTTTAGTTAAACAATTTCGAGTTTCGGCATATTTAAACCAACATAAAACAGGTTTTATAATAGAAGCATGCGCAGGAATGTTAGATGATGATAGTCCAGAAACCTGTATTATTAGAGAAGTAGAAGAAGAAACTGGTTATAAATTACCTAAAGTCACTAAGCTATTTGATGCCTATTCGTCGCCAGGCGCATTAACCGAGAAGCTGCATTATTTTGTTGGAGAATACACTAGCGAGATGAAAGTAAGTTCTGGTGGTGGCGTAGACACAGAACAAGAAGATATAGAAATAATAGAAATGCCTTTTAAAACAGCATTACAAGGCATTGAAACTGGAGAAATAGCAGATGCTAAAACCATTATTTTATTACAGTATTTACAAATAAATAATTTGGTGTAATGGATAAATTAAAACAAGCAAACCTTTACAGAAGCGAACTAATTCCTATTAGTGGAAAGTTAGTTGAGCGTTATAATAAATGTTTAGTAAAACTTGGTTTTTTACCAACCACACTAACTACATTTTCTATAGATGGAAAAGGTTGGAGTCCAGAAATAGCAGAAGAAAAACAAGATTTACATTATCTAAATAATGGTGAAGCAAACATGCACGCCATAATAATTTCACCTTTACAAAAAGGAAAACCAGTGTATGTTCCGTTTCACACGTTTGACCGTGAAATGATGCAATACGTGTTTAAAACACACGAAGCTAAAATAAATAACATTACTCGTGATAGTGCCATATGTTTAGATTTCGACCAAAACATAGATGCCTTTTACGAACCTTTAGATGTTTTAAAGTATGATGTTGTTACTATTAATTTTCATTTAATAGATAATTTAGATCAAATTCAAAAAGAACAATTAGAACTTGTGGCTAAGTTTAAGCACGGTAATAATTTTATAGATGAAGATATTCATGCACAATTACTAGAATCAGCTAAAAAATATGGCGATTTAAGAACGCGAGATTTAAAGTTGCACGAACTCCAGTATACAACAAATTCATTTTATACAAAGGCATTTGGAGGCGTTTATGTACTACGAGATTTTATTAAGGAAATTGTGGTTTTTGAAGATGAAAAATGGCATAAAGAAGCCATAAAAGATACAACTCACGATGTATTAATTTATCATATTTCTCAGCCAGAATTAATGGATAAATTGAGAGATCATATTATAATTGAATGTGATTTAGAAGATGAAGTTAAAACACCAAGATACGAGCGTATAAAAAAGTATGTATTTGCTGAAGCTATAAAACAAGCCCAACATCCGTTTAATAATATTTTAAACGATAAAGTGCTATATAAAAGTTATTTAAATAAACTAGATATTGAAAGCAGAAAACGCGTAATGAGTGTGGAGCGCTATCTTGAAAAACTAGAAGTAAGCAACGAATTTAAAATTGCAGATATTGTAGATGTTAAGTTTTTTGAAGCGCTACATAAACCACATTCATCGCTAGATCCAAAGCACCAAGATTTAATATGGAAGCTATTAATTAATGTTTCTGCTAAAGATGTTTTATTTTTATATTGGTATGATAAAGAACAATTTTATAAAACCTATGAGTCTTGGAGCGACTCTTTAAAAGATTGGGTAATAGAGGAAATTAGTAACAATATTAAAAAAATGGTTACTAATAGTAAAATAGACGCTGCGTCGTAGCGTAGAATGACAAAACTTAAAATCATAAAAAACTACTCAAATGACAATAGAAATAATAGTATTCATCGCATCAATACTTTTTGGAATACTGCTGTATTGGAGAGAATCTAAAAGCAATAAAGTTTATAAATTTTTCAATAAGCTGTTTTATTCTAAAGAGCTTCAAATGAAAGACGATAGTAAAAAAGGTTTTTTATATCAGCAATCGTTCTTAATGCGTTTGGTTTACATTGGAGTTTTGTTTTTAATTGGCGTATTAGTTTTAAGATTAATAATTCCAATAGATATGTACACGATACAATTATTTATTGCTAGTATTTCAGGTACTTTAATAGGAACGTATTTAGCAAATTTTGTCTTTAAATCTTCCCAAGTTATAGACGAGCAAGGCGACTCTTTAGTAGATGTAATGAAAGATACAGTTGAGAAAGGAAAAGATTATATTAAAGATCTTGAAACTAAAGACACTAAGGCGGTACAAGAAGCAAAAAAAGAAATAAAAGAAGAGCCAGAACCACCTAAAAAAAGTGCAAGGCAACGATTAAAAGATAAAGGACATTTGTAATTCTGTACATGATTCTTAACGTATAGAAATTAAATAACAACTAAACAGATTCCTGCATACATAGGAAAATATTATGATAAAAAATTACTGGAATAAAGGCGGAAAACAAAAACGAATTGTCGTTATACTAAGTATAATAATTATAGCATTATTATTCTTTATGCGTGACGATTATCAACCAGCACTACTGTTTGTTAGAAAATTTATTTTCATAATATTACTTTGTGCTATCGTGTTGTTTTTTGGGTTAAAAACATTTAGAAAGCAAGCCGAAACAGGAAAACGAATATTAATACTAGCCATTCTAGCAGTATTTTTTGGCGCTTTATATTTTGTAGGTTGGAAGATGGAATTGTATGATTATATGAAAACTTATAACGTGTTTAACGACTTAAATAAAGTTGAAATACACGATTTGCCACTAACACAAAACGAACGTATACAACCGTTAAAAAACATCCATTCTATGGGAAACGAAAGTGTTGGTGAAACTAAAGATGTTTCGTTGCCACATTTAGTAAGAGTTGATGGAGAAAATAAATGGACTATGGCAATACAACCAACCGAAAAGTACTACTGGCAAGGTATGCGCGATAATACCGAAGAGGTTTTTGCCGTTTCAAGTACAACACCATTTCCGCGTTTTTCTAACGAAAATAGAATACCAGTAACATTTTCTATTGGTGAATCGTTAAAATTTAGCAGAAACACTTACAATGCCGTTGTACAACGTTTTAATCCTTGGATGCTTGTAAATTATGAGCCAAGCGATACGTATTACATGAAAAACGATACTGGCCAATGGGTTGAAGTGGTGAGTTTAATAAAATGGAAAGGTTTCTTTTTTCCGTATCCAAGTTTTGGAGGAGTTATGGTTATAGAAAATGGGGAGCATGATGCCAGCGATTACTTAGAGCGTATAACAATTGGTAAAGGAGAATATATTGCTCCAGAGGAAATGAAAAACTATCCATACCTAACAAAACAAAATACTTTAGCCGAAAAAGTGTCAAGACTTCAAGCAGAATCGCTTAAATTTTTAGGTGGTTTTAGCGATCCATTACCGTGGAATATGGAAACAGCAGTAAAAATTCCAGATTTAGCAGACGACCAAAACCAACAACCATTTGTAACCGATTTTAATTTTGAAGATACCAAAATTGATGCTTATAGTGGTTTATACCATTGGTTTGGTTTAGAGCCAGTAGGAGATGAGCGTACAAGTTTAACTTATAGTGTTTTTATTCCGGCAGATGGAACAGATAAATTATACTACTACGATCACGCAGCAAAAAAACAAGGATATGCAGGAGTTTCGGCGATGCCTTTAAAAGTAATTGAATCTCGTAAAGAGTTTGATTGGTCTGTAAATAAACCAGTAGAATTTAGACCATATATTAAGAATATTGCAGGAAGAAAACGACTGTTTTTTTTAGGAACAATAGCTGCAATTCGTGAAGGATCAGATAATTTTGATGGTTCTGCAACACCAGATTTAGCATTAATAGATAGTGAATATCGTGACGTTGTATGGATAGATGTAAAACATCCAAGTGGTTGGGAAAAAGAAGTTTACAATCAATTAAACGAAGCTTGGCGCTCTAGCGAAGGAATTGAAGAGTATTTTGTTGAAGACACCAAAATTATTGATGTGGTTGGAGATGATTTAAAAAGTGTTACCATAAGTCCCATTGATGAGGAAACTAAAAAAGAATTATCTGTTGAAGAGTTACAACGTCAAGTAGATTCTTTAAAACAGCTTAAAAAAGAAGAAGAAATAAAACGTTTAAAACGAGAGTTAGACTCTTTGAAAAATTTATAATATGAAAAAGAAATTACCTGTATTTTTAATAGTTGCTAGTGCAATATTAATAGTGTTTGAAATAGCTTCAACAGATATAATCGATAAAAGTTTTTGGTTAAGTATTTTTTCTAGTGTATTGGTTATTATTTCAATGGTCCTGACGCTGAAAAATCATAAAAGAAAAGACAATCAATAATTACAATTCATTTTTTTGGGTAGTCATGATAACAAACGTTAAATAGGTTTTAATAATAAAAAATAAAAAAAAGTTATAGTTTTAAATTTATTAAATAAAATTAAGAGAATTTTTTAGTTAATGAGGCTACTACGTTTTCGATTTTAGTGTTTTTAGCAAATCTATCTAATAAAACAGAAGGAGATTTTCTTTCTAGGCAATTTTTAATAGAACAGCGTTCGCAGGTAACACCAACATCTTGTATATTAGTGTTGTTGTTTTCAATAAAATTAAGTTTTTTCTCTAGCTGTTTATTTATTAGTAAGCCTACACTTATACTTCTATAATGGTTGTATTTAAAAGGATCTTTAGTAGCGCTAGATAATACTAAGTACTTCATATTATCTCTTGGATAATTAGAAACCTGCATATTAAATACGTGTTTATTATTATTTGTACTAATTTCTTTTAAAACGTTTAATGAAACCCAACGTCTACAATAGTGTTCGTTAGTTTCGTTAGAATGTGGAGAATGTTGATGCGATAAATGTAATTCTTTTTTTAAATGAAATTTACCTGATCCAGCTTTATGTGTAAACCTTAAAAAGAATAAATTTTGAATGTTAAATTCTTTAGGTAAAATATTAGTTAATCGTTGGTAAAAGGATTCTGGAGATGCGTTAAAGCATTGCATTGTCTCTAAAAAAAGAGAAGTGTCAAATGTCTTTTTCTTGAATATTTTCGAAAGTTTTTTTGTTATTAAATCCTTAGGTAAGATTATGGCTCCAGCAAAATAAGAAGCATAAAAATTATTTAAAACTTGATCAAAATTTTCAAATTTTATCCAAGAAAAAGTATAAAGCCTATCTTCTAATTCTAAATAATTATAAGCAAGTTCTTTTGCGTAAATAAATGTGCGTTGCGCATCATCTATTTCACTTGCCAATAATAAAGTTTTGTTTTTTGGTACAAAAACAGACCGCAAACTGTCTAAACTTTTATGTTTATCTAATTCATTGTTGTGTATCGTATAATTAAACTCTTCTACTAAAATTTCTTCAAGGTCTTGAGAATTAATTGGTTTACTTAAGTCTATGTGGTAGGCTTTTGCAAAAGCAATCACTTTTAACTCTAAATCGTCGAAATAATTATTATTAGCTTCTTGAAAAGATCGTAAAGAGGCTAGATAAAAACTTTCTTTACTAAAATTGTAATGTTGAGCTATTTCAATAATTGTACTTATAAATGCATTTACTTTTGCAGGAGCATTTGCTACAATTTCTATTAAGTTACTTTCTTTTATACCAAATACTTCTAACGGTATCTCTTTTAGTATCTTAGATTGTAAAATTTCACCAATAGGAGCTAGGTTCTTGTCTAGTTTTAATGAAACCATTTGGTCATATGGTACATCTAATTTTTCAGATAGAATAACTATTTTATCTGGTTTTGGATATTTTTTACCTTTTTCAATTTCGTTTAAATAGGATTTAGATAATCCAGAGAGTTTAGATAAACCAAATAATGATAAATTTTTTTCTGTACGTATTTGCTTAAGTTTTAAGCCAAATATGAGCTTTATATATTCTTCTTCCATAATTACAAATTCAAATATAATAAATTTTGCGAATATTTATAAATAAGCGAAAATAAAAATTTAGCGAACGTTCGCTTGTTTTTTAAAAAAGTTTGTTTTAATATTGTAGTGTAAAATTATAATAACATGGAAAACAATGTATTAAATCACACCGAAATTCAATTTGCTAAAGAGGTTAAAAACTATTATCCAGAAGTTTTATCAGATAATGCTTTACAGTTTTTAATTGCTTTGCATGAAAAATTTAACCCTAAAAGATTAGAGCTTTTAAAAAGGCGAGAACAGGAACAATCTTTTTTTGACTCTGGTAACTTTCCACAGTTCCCAAGTGAAACAAAAAAAATTAGAGAAGGTTCATGGACTGCTGGAAAAATACCTTTAGACCTGCAAGATAGACGAGTTGAAATAACTGGTCCAGTAAACAGGAAAATGATAATTAATGCTTTAAATTCTGGAGCGAAAACTTTTATGGCGGATTTAGAAGATAGTAATTCGCCTACTTGGCAAAATTCTATTGAAGGTCAACAAAACCTTATTGATGCTAATAAAAAAACAATTTCCTTTTATGATTCTAAAAGAGACAAATCATATAAATTAAACCATAAAACTGCTGTTTTATTAGTTAGACCAAGAGGTTTGCATTTAAATGAAAGACACCTTTTAATTCGTGAACAAGAAGCTTCAGCAAGTTTGGTTGATTTTGGTTTATATGTATTTCATAATACCAAAACAATGTTAAGCAATGGCACAGCTCCTTACTTTTATTTACCTAAATTAGAACATTACCTAGAAGCACGCTGGTGGAATGAAGTTTTTGCTTTTGCGCAAGACTATTTAAATATTCCTCAGGGCACTTTTAAAGCAACAGTTTTAGTTGAAACTATTACAGCAAGCTTTCAATTAGATGAAATTATTTATGAATTAAAAGAGCACATTGTTGGTTTAAACTGCGGTCGTTGGGATTATATATTTTCTTACATCAAAAAATTTAGAAACCATCCTAATTTTGTAGTTCCTAATCGAGACCAAGTAACAATGACTTCGCCTTTTATGGATGCCTATTCTAAGCTAGTAATCCAACGTTGTCATAAAAGAGGAATTCTTGCAATTGGTGGAATGGCTGCACAAATACCAATAAAAAACAACGAAGCGGCTAACGCAAATGCATTAGAAAAAGTACGAAAAGATAAAGAGCGAGAAGTAAAAAATGGACACGATGGTACTTGGGTTGCGCATCCAGATTTAGTGGCTATAGCGATGCAAGAGTTTAATAAACATATGCCAAAAGCAAACCAATTAAATATACTTCGTGAAGATGTTCAAATTAGCGAAAAAGATTTGATAGAAATTCCGGAAGGTACAGTAACCGAAGCTGGTGTTAGAAAAAATATTAATGTAGGGATTCTATATACAGAAGCATGGTTAAGAGGTCATGGAGCGGTGGCTTTGTATAATTTAATGGAAGATGCTGCTACTGCAGAAATATCGAGAACACAACTTTGGCAATGGCTTAAAAATGAAGTGCAATTAGAAGACGGAAGACATTTTACAAGAGAATTATTTAACGATATTTTTGATGAAGAAATTGAGAAAATAATTACAGAAGTTAGCCAAAGTAAAATTTCTAATACCAAATTTAAACTAGCCATTAATTTATTTGAAAAATTAGTAACTCAAGAAAAATTTGAAGAGTTTTTAACGCTTCCTGCTTACCAATACATATAAAAAAATGTCTCGCAACTACTGCAATAGTTTGCGAGACTTAATTATCAAAATATTGAATAACCTTAATAATTAAACACAAAATTATGAAAAATTTAGCACAAAGCAATTATGGTTCTGCACTTGAAGTTGTAAGAAATCTTAAAGCAAAGTATGGAAATACATGGAATGCTATAAACCCAGAAAGTGCAGCCAGAATGGTTGCTCAAAACCGTTTTAATACAGGATTAGATATAGCTAAACATACAGCAGCAATTATGCGCAAAGACATGGCAGAATATGATGCTGATAATTCTAAATACACACAATCTTTAGGATGCTGGCATGGTTTTGTAGCCCAACAAAAAATGATTTCGGTTAAGAAACATCACAAAACTACAAGTAAAAGATATTTGTACCTTTCTGGATGGATGGTTGCTGCTTTACGCTCAGAATTTGGCCCGCTTCCAGATCAATCTATGCACGAAAAAACTGCCGTACCTAGTTTAATTGCCGAGATTTATGATTTTTTACGTCAGGCAGATGCTATTGCGTTAAACGATTTGTTTAGAAGATTAGAAAATGGAGAAAACGTACAAGATGAAATAGATAATTTTGAAACTCATATTGTTCCTATTATAGCAGATATTGATGCTGGTTTTGGAAATGAAGAAGCAACGTATTTATTAGCAAAAAAAATGATTCAAGCAGGAGCTTGTGCAATACAAATAGAAAATCAAGTTTCGGATGCAAAACAATGTGGACATCAAGATGGAAAAGTAACCGTTCCACATGAAGATTTTATTGCCAAATTAAATGCAGTTAGATATGCCTTTTTAGAATTAGGAGTTGAAGATGGTATTATTGTAGCACGAACCGACTCTGAAGGAGCAGGTTTAACCCAAAAACTTCCTGTAAGTAAAGAACCTGGAGATTTAGCTTCGCAATATTTAGCTTTTGTTGAAGCCAAAGAAATTTCAATTCATGAAGCCAAAGAAGACGACGTGCTTTTAAAAAGAGAAGGCAAATTGGTTCGTCCTGTAAGGCTACCAAACGGTTTATATAAATTTAAAAAAGGTACAAATATAGATCGTGTGGTGCTAGATTGTATAACTAGCCTACAAAATGGAGCAGATTTACTTTGGATAGAAACACCAACACCAAATTTGAAACAAATAGCACATATGGTTAATAGAGTAAAGGCAATTGTACCAAATGCTAAATTGGTTTATAATAATTCTCCTTCTTTTAATTGGACGTTAAATTTTAGAAATCAAGCTTATGATGAAATGCTTGCAGAAGGTGAAAACATGACAGCTTATGATAGAAACAATTTAATGGATGCTGAATATGATAATACCGAGTTATGTTTTAGAGCAGACGAGAAAATTAAAACTTTCCAAATGGATGGAGCAAAAGAGGCAGGTATTTTTCATCATTTAATTACTTTACCTACATATCATACTACAGCATTGCATATGAATGATTTAACACAAGGTTATTTTGGAGATGAAGGTATGTTAGCTTATGTAAAAGGTGTCCAACGTCAAGAAATTAGAAAAGGAGTTGCTTGTGTAAAACACCAAAGAATGGCAGGATCTGACCTTGGAGATGATCATAAAACATTTTTTGCAGGTGAAAAAGCATTAAAAGCAGGTGGAAAAAATAATACCTCTAATCAATTTGAAATTAAAAAGAAAGCGGCTTTACAAGCCATTGCATAAATAATAATATAAAAGGCGACACAATTAAGTGTCGCTTTTTTTTACATCTAAACATGTTATGTTAAACTAATTAAAGAGTTTTGTTTAAAAAATATTCCATTTTAATATCACATCGTTTATAAGGGCAATTATCTTCAACTTCAATTTCCATAAACCCAAATTTTTTATATAAATATATGGCATTTTCAAGCTTTCGGCTAGAGTAGAGTAGTAGTCTGTTAAAGTGACTTGCTTTAGCAAAATTAATGCAATGTTGTAATAATTTTTGTCCTATTTTTTGTCCACGATAATCTGGTGAAACAGCCATTTTAGTAAGCTCAAAAGCTTCTTGTTTGGGTAATGGCATTAAAGCATAAGTACCAACAATAGTATTATTAATTTTTGCAAAGAAAATATAACCTCCTTTATTAATAATATAGTTTTCAGGTTTACTTAAAACCTCGTCATCAAAAGGTTCTACTTCAAAATACTTTTGAAGCCATTCAATATTTAAACTATAAAAATCTAGTGAGTGTTTATTGTCAAAACCTATTATATTAACTTTCATTAGCTCTTAAAAAATCGGTTATTAAATAAGAGATTAGTTTTCCAACCTGTGTAGCTGTTTTTTTGGTTGGAGCAGCTTCACAAATATGAAGGTATTTAGCATGTTTATGGCTTCCCATAAAGTGCACAAATTGCCTTGCTTGATTTACAGAAAATCCAGAAGGTGTTTGTGCACTACTAGGTATATTTGCTATGGCATCGCAATCTATTTCAATACCAAAATTATCTTTAGAGACAAACTCTAAAGCTTTTTTCATTTCAGATTTAAATTTTGAGTTTTTTTCAATTTCTACAGCTTCAAATGTATTGTACTTAATATTTTCTATGCTATTAAGAGCGTTGTTTAAAACGGTTTCCGAATTGTAATTTTTATGTATTCCAAAAATAAAATACCTGTTTAGAAATCCTTCATTATATGCATAACTAAAGCCATTACCACTGTGCCTACCTTCAATTACTCTAAAATCTGTATGCGCATCAAAATTAATAACGTTTATTTTATTTTCTAAAGCCAACGAAGAACCTTTAATATTGCCGTAAGCGTTATTGTGACCACCGCCAATAATAATAGGAATTTTACCTGCTCTTACAATGTTATATATTAGGTTAGATACTTCTTTGTCTATTTCTTCAACTAATGCTCGTGCTTTTTTTATATGTTTTTCATTTTTTTGATCCCATTTTAAAAGCTGTTCGTTTTCTTTAGTAAAATCTAAATAACCTAAAATACACATTTTTTTTGCTTGGTTTAAAACGCTGTTTTGTGTATTTAACAAAACTTTAATTGTTGCCTCCCAAGCCTTGCTAGTCCCTATTTTACCGTAGTTTGCAAAGACACCAATAGCTTCGGGTAAACCAATTAAAACATACTTAACGTCTAAATTTATTAAGTCTTCGTATATATTTGTAATTGATGGAAGTAAAGTTACTTTTTCACCAAATTTAGTTTCACCAGAACGTGTAGCAACAAGTTCTTCGATTTTAGATTTGGACATTAAAATAAGTTTATTCATAATGTGTATTACAGTGTTTAAAAATTAAAATTAGTGTTTTAAAAGTAAATAATTTACAGTTTATCAATTAAAATAAAATTATTTAAATCTCTAAAAAAATAAACAATTATGGCAAATAACACAGCAAGCACAGGCTTAAAAGTAGCTCTAGGAATTGCAATCGCCTTATTTATAGGATTAGGCGTATTTTCTTCTTCTTTATATAAAGAGAAAAAAGAAAATGAAAAAGTATTAATAAGTGAAAAAACAAAGGTTTTAGATGAGCTTAATCAAATGATGGCACAATATGACGTTGCCATGAATGACAATACCATTGTTAACCAAAATTTAGTTGAAGCTAAAGAACGTATTCAAGGTTTAATAGATTCTTTACAAGTATCTGAAACTAACGTTAAGAGTTTATGGAGATACAAAAAGAAGTATTTATCATTACAAAAAGAAATGGATTATATCTTAACAGAGAATGATAAACTTAAGGTTGAAAATCAAATGTTAGCTACAACTTTAGATAGTACAAAAATTCAATTAGTAGAACGTTCTGTGTTTACAGATTCTCTTTTAGTACAAAATACAGCATTAGCAGATGTTGTTGAAAGCGCAGCTGTATTATCTGCAAATAGTATGAATGTTTCTGGTGTTATAGAGCGTACTTCTGGAAAATTAATTCCTACAGAACGTGCAAGACGTAGCGATAAAATTAGAGTATGTTTTACAGTCGCTAAAAATAAATTAGTACAAGCTGGAGATAAGGAATTATTTGTTCAGGTAATAGATCCAAAAAACAATATTTTAGGAGCAAATGAGCAGGTTGCTTTTGGTGAAGAAACTTTAAACTACAGTTTAGTAAGTAAGTTTAACTACGAAAACCAAAGTTTACCAATTTGCGAATACATTGCAAAAAAAGATAAAAAAGACGACTTTGAAAAAGGTACTTATAAAGTAAACGTTTTTAACGGTAACGAGTTAGTAACAAGCTCTCAATTTACTATGAAGTAATTGTAAATAATACAATATTAAAAACGCCTGAAAACGAAAGTTTTCAGGCGTTTTTATTTTAAAATAGTTAATATTAATATAGCGTACCGTTTATAATAACTTGATCAATATTGTTTTCTCCAAACGCATATGGTAAATAATTATAGCTAGGTACTTGTTTTGTAATTATAAGGTTTGCTTTTTTTCCTTTTGTTATACTTCCGTATTGATTACTAATTCCCATAGCATAAGCACCATTAATAGTTGCAGCATTTATAGCTTCTTCGGGAGTTAATTTCATTTTTATACAAGCGGTACTAACCACAAAATTCATATTACCAGATGGCGTAGAACCAGGATTAAAATCTGTAGCTAATGCCAAAGGTAATCCAGCATCAATAATTTGCCTACCAGGAGTATAAGGTATGCTTAAAAAGTAAGAACACGAAGGCAAAGCAACAGGCATAGTATTACTGTTTTTAAGAGCATTAATATCGCTTTCATTTAACATTTCTAAGTGGTCTACACTTAAAGCATTGTGTTTTACAGCTAACTCGACTCCTCCAAATGCATTAAATTGATTAACATGTATTTTTGGTGTTAAGTGATACTGTTTTGCAGCTTCAAGAATTTGTTGGGTATCATTTAACGAGAAATAACCTTTTTCGCAAAAAACATCTACATAATGTGCAAGATTTTCTTTAGCAATTTTGGGTAACATATCATTAATAATCAAGTCTAAATAGCCTTGTTTATTATCTTTAAACTCTTTTGGAAAAGCATGAGCTCCCAAAAATGTAGCTTTTATTTTTATTGGAAATTCTTTTTTTATACGCTTAATAACACGTAACATTTTAATTTCATTTTCTGTAGATAAGCCATAACCAGATTTTATTTCTAATGCTCCAGAACCTAGCTTAATAACCTTTTTAACACGTTCTATAGACTGTTTATATAAGTCTTCTTCATTTGTATTTTCTAAGGTTTTTGCGCTGTTTAAAATGCCGCCACCACGGTTTGCAATTTCCTCGTAAGACAGCCCATTTATTCTATCTACAAATTCTTGTTCACGATTTCCAGCATAAACAATGTGTGTGTGAGAATCGCACCAAGTTGGTAATACTATTTTTCCAGTAGCATCTATAACTTGATCGACGTCGCTATAATTGCAGTTTTCCATACTCCCAAAATCTACAATAGTATCGTGTTCTATTAACAGATATGCATTTTTAATTGTTGGTAGAGTTTTCATATCTGCACCAGAAATCTTTAAAATATCTGGTTCTCTAATTTGTAGTAATTCTTTAATGTTTTTTATTAATAAAGGCATATTATACTGTTTGAGAAAAATCGGTTATGTAAAGATTATAGGCTGCAATAAACATAGAAATTATTCCTATAATGGTAACTATCCAATTGTATTTTTTTATTAGTAAACGAGATACAAAATAGAGTATAAGTGTAGTTATACCAATTAAAGCTGGTATCCATTTTAAAATAACAGCTAGCATTCCAGCTCCAGAGTAGTCTGCTGAAAATGAAATTGATAACGTAATTATTTCTACAATAATTACTGCAATAATATTGTTTTTAGGGTTGTTTAATATTGAAATCATAGGTCAAATATAGATAAAATGCATAAGGCTGAGTAATAATTTTTTGTAAGTTTTACAACGTTTAATGTTATGTTTATAACGAAAAATTAAATTTCGTAAAATATATATTGATACATTTCAACTGTAATTGTTGAACCAGAAATAGATACCCAATTCTTTTTTCTAAAAATACTATATGAGAACCTACTATAAGGAAGCACATGAGTACATAAATTCGTTTCAAAAACTCACAGAAGAAGAGTTTGATGTTTTATATAATATAGCAAAGTTAAAAACCTTTAAACAAGGAGATAAGCTTCTTGATTATGGTACTATTCCACAAAAAATTTATTTTATTACACATGGTGTTGTAAGGTCTTATGTTACACTTTCTAGTGGTAAAGAGGTTACTACTAATTTATTTAATGCGTTTATGTTTTTTGCACCATTTAAAGCTTTAATTAAAAACGAACCAAACAATTTAATTTACGAAACTCTTACAGAATCTCATGTTTTTGAAATTGATTTTAAAACATTTTACAACCTTTGCAAAAAGGACTTAAAATTAATGACATTTTACAGTAAATTTTTAGAGTATTTAGTATTAAAAGGAGGAGAGCGCTTTTTAGAGTTTACATCTAATAGTGCAAAAGAACGCTATCTTTTATTAAGAGAGCGTCTTCCAGATTTAGATAATATTATACCTCAATACCAAATAGCTGCGACAATTGGTATAACACCGGTACAATTAAGTAGAATTAGAGCTACGCTTTAAAGTTTTAGCTATAATAATTATTTTTATGGTATTAACATATGTTAATGATTTTATAAAAGTATTTAATTAGACTTGTATCAGTTAAAAAAAATTCCCTTAAAAATTTAAATAACTAACTAAAAATAAAAAACCGATTAGCGTAATGCTAATCGGTTTTTTTAATTAAAATTTGGGTTAAAATTATTTTAAAGCACCAACCATATTTTCTGGTTTTACCCATTCGTCGTATTCTTCAGCAGTAACATAACCTAAGTTTACAGCTTCAGTTTTTAAAGTTGTACCGTTTTTGTGCGCAGTATTTGCAATTTCTGCAGCTTTATAATATCCTATTTTGGTATTTAAAGCAGTTACTAACATTAACGAGTTATTTAATAACTCCTTTATAACATCGTGGTTTGGCTGTATACCAGCAGCACAATGCTCTTCAAAACTTACACAAGCATCACCAATTAGTTGTGCACTTTGTAAAATGTTTGCAGCCATCATAGGTTTAAAAACATTAAGCTCGTAATGTCCTTGTGTACCTCCAACAGTAATTGCAACATCGTTACCCATAACTTGTGCGCAAACCATTGTTAAAGCTTCACATTGTGTTGGGTTTACTTTTCCTGGCATAATAGAACTTCCTGGTTCGTTTGCAGGAATAATAATTTCTCCAATTCCAGAACGTGGTCCAGAAGCCATCATACGTATATCGTTAGCAATTTTGTTTAAAGACACTGCTAATTGTTTTAAAGCACCATGAGACTCTACAATAGCATCGTGTGCAGCTAAAGCTTCAAATTTATTATCGGCAGTTTCAAAAGGTAAGTTTGTAAATTTTGAAATGTATTTAGCAACTAAAACATCGTATCCTTTAGGTGTATTTAAACCAGTACCAACAGCTGTTCCTCCTAAAGCTAATTCAGATAGGTGTGGCAAAGTATTTTCTAAGGCTTTTAAACCATGATCTAATTGCGATACGTAACCAGAAAACTCTTGACCTAAAGTTAGTGGTGTAGCATCCATTAAATGCGTACGCCCAATTTTAACTACATCTTTAAATTCCTGCGCTTTATCGTTAAGTGTATTTCTTAATTTTATAACGCCAGGTATTGTGTTTTCTACAATTTTTTTATAGGCAGCAATGTGCATACCTGTAGGAAATGTATCGTTAGATGATTGCGATTTGTTAACATCGTCGTTAGGTTGTATAGTTTTTTCGCCTTCACCAATAACTTTTCCAGCAATTTGGTGTGCTCTGTTGGCCACAACTTCATTTACATTCATGTTAGACTGTGTTCCAGAACCTGTTTGCCAGATTACTAATGGAAATTGGTCGTCGTGTTTGCCATCTAAAATTTCGTCGCAAACTTGTGCAATTAAATCACGTTTTTCGTTATCTAAAACACCTAATTCTGCATTAGTAAAAGCAGCCGCTTTTTTAAGGTATGCAAAACCGTAAACTACTTCTAATGGCATAGAGGCAGGCGTTCCTATTTTAAAGTTATTTCTTGAACGTTCGGTTTGTGCTCCCCAAAGTTTATTAGCAGGTACTTTAACCTCGCCCATTGTATCTTTTTCTATTCTGTATTCCATGAAATTTTGGTTTATTTTAGGATTGTAAAATTACAAAATTTAGATTGATTTTCTTAAACCTATGTTTATAAGTTTTTATAGCTTTAAGCAAGTTGAACTTGATTATAAAATTTTATAAAACTAACTTAGCTTATCGTTTGATATAAAACATTAAAACGATTTCATATCAACGAAGCATTGGCAGTCATGTAAGCTTCGAATGAAAAGTAATCCCAAATGAAAAACACAATTAACGAACTTTCTACATTATTTGACGAAGCAAAAGCCAACATAGAATTTGAATTTGTCCAAACACTTATAAACTATAAGGGAATGGGAGCTAAAGAACTTTCTACCAATCTACATGAGTGGTTTGATGCTATTGAATTTTACAAGCAAATTTATTATTCAAAAACAAATAAAGAAAAAACCAGAATTGGACTTTTGCTTTACTCGACATTCTTTGAAAATAGCGACTTTTATAATATTCTTGGAAGTCTATGCAAAATCAAATTAGGATACAGAGGCTCTTCATATCTTTTCTGGAAAACTAAAAAATACGAAAGGCTATTGGGAATTGGTGAGAAAAAAGAATTCTTGCTTGAATTATTAGAAGATGCTGATAAACAAAATATGATTTCATTTTTTACCGAGAATCATTTTAAAGAAATAAGGAATACGTTTTTTCATTCTGCTTATTCATTAAGTGAAGAAGATTATTTTCTTCACGATTCAGACCCAATTGTAATTGATGGAGTTGGAACATATCGTTTTAATGTTAAAGAATTCTTATATCCAAAAATTGAAAACGTAATTCAGTTTTTTGACACATTTAAGCAATTATATTTAGATAGTTTTGATTCCTATCAAGATGATAAAGAAGTTGATGCATTTTATCCAAATCCATGTAAAGCTACCATATTAGGTTCTAAAGATGGATTGAAAGGATTTAGAATAAAAAATGCAGTTAATTTTTTTGGTAAATGGCATGACTCTGGTGTATGGTATGATGAGAAATATGATATGTGGGCAGGCCATAATATTAGAATGAGTCATGCTGATATTGAAACAATAGAAATCAATGATTCCCTTACTAGGTATGAAAATAAAGAAGATATTAAACGAAGTGATTTAGAATTTGAAAATATAGTAGACAAAATTGTCGAAAGAAACAATCCTACGGAAATCTATAGAGCTACTGACCTACTTGTCAAGTTTGGTGATATTCGACTTAAAAAAATGATAGCAGAAAAGAATGGTTATAAACAGAGAAATTTTCCTAAAATAATTTTACCATTTTACAAGCAAGCGGTAGAAATTGGTTCTAAAATTATGGATATGAAACAAGTAAGTAAAAACATTAAAACTCTTGAAGAGTTTATGGCTGGCTCGTAGTTCTATTGATAATAAAACACGAACTGCCAACACCGTATATAATTTATTGCTAGTTCTAGCCTACTTACGAAAATCCGCGAGGATTTTCTATTCGGTTTTTATTTGCTAAATTAGGTGCTTAAACCACGCAACAAACCATATACAAACACGATAAGCTAACTTGAAAATTTTTCTTAAAAAGTAAATCCAATTTTTACACCACCATATTTAGCAGCGCTTCCAGTAGAGAATTCGCGTGTAATAACTGCACGAGAATATTCAAAATATAAAGTTTTTGTTTTAAGTACTATACCGTAATGGTATTGTGCTGTTAGTCTTTTAATATTATTATTAGCAATAGTGTATGGGCTTTTGGTATTAAATAATCCGCCTTGCAATGTTGCATCGTAAGCAATTACAGAAGCCATTGGCTGAAAATAGGCATACAGTTTAAAGTTTCTTTTTCTATTTTCTTTTGTAGCAAATGGAGTATCTATAATACCAAAAGTTGTATTAAAACCTACGGAAGCATTTGTAAATAAAGTACCAGCTTTTGCATTAGTAATAAGTTGTAACGATAACAAATTATTGTATTTTAAAATTTGCTTTTCGAAACCTAATTCGTAATTAATAACCACATCATTTTTAATCTGGTTTTTCCAACCTTTAGGTATTTTGTTTCCGGTCCATTTATGGATTCCAACCTGCATTTCTTTACCAAAAGCGCCAGGACCTATAAGCCCTAAATTAAAAGAGGAAGTAAATCGTGTTTTATTTTCTGTATTAACTGCAATTTGCATGCTTTTAAGCATAATGGCAGAGGCAAAAGGACGGTCTCCAAATTGAATGTCTTCACTTACATAATCGTTAGGTGTAAAACCAATATGTTCTATAGATAAGCCATATTTAGTCAAGCTATTTTCTGGCGTATAAAAGAGATGGTTTATTGGATTTTTTTCTAAACGGTCTAAAAACATTTCAAAATTGTAGCCTTGTGTGTAATTTTCATCGGTAGCTGCAAAATAGTCGTTTTCGTAATTAATTCTGAAATAAGAATTACTGTTAATATCTCTAAAAGAGACCATATTGTCTATTTTTTGAGCATTTGCCAAAGCTAGAGTAAGAAATAAAAAAAGTAGTGTTATTAGGTGTTTGTTCATAACATTACTTACGCATTTTATTTATAAAGAGTTTTAAGAATGTTTATGAGAATTTTAAATAGTACCTAAAATAAATATATCTTAGTTCAAATAATTTATTATCCTCTATTAAAATATCTAAAATGAAAAAATCGCTACTAATTTTAATATTTTCTATTTTCTTTTTAGGGTGTAAAAAAGCACCTGAAAATATAGATTCTATTCCAGAACATGATAGTTTAACAATAGTTTCAAAAATGGTAAATGAAGATAGAGTGATTAATGTTTGGACACCTAAAAGTTACAAAGATGGTAATGACAGTTTTCCTGTTTTGTATATGCCAGATGGCGGTATTAAAGAAGATTTTAACCATATAGCTAATACTTTAGCTAAGCTTATTAACAATAAAAATATTCCGCCAATAATTCTTGTCGGTATAGAAAATACAGAAAGAGGAAGAGATTTAACAGGTTTCTCTAGCGTAAAAGATGATGCACAATATTGTCCGTTAACCGATGGTGCAAAAGACTTTCGCTTATTTATAACTAATGAGTTAATACCAGAAATAAACACAAAATATAGAACCACAAATAGAAAAGGAATAATAGGAGAGTCCTTAGCAGGATTATTTGTTATGGAAACTTTCTTTTTAACACCAGAAACATTTAATTTTTATATAGCCATGGATCCTTCGTTATGGTGGAATAATCATTATTTAGAGCAAAATACAAGTTCATTTTTAAAAGAATTTCCAGAACAAGAAATAAAACTTTGGTTTGCAGGCTCTAACACCGAAGATATTTCTACACATACAAGAAACATTTACAAAAGCTTTAAAGATAATGCACCAGAAAACTTAATATATAAATATTCTGATGAGCCAAACGAAAAGCATAACACCATTTTTAGAGCAACTAAAGAAAAAGCCCTAATTTGGAGTTTAAATAATAATTAATTGAGGATCTTTATTTTTATGTAAAGAAAAATTCTATATTAAAAGAATTACTGTAACTAATACATAAACAGAATGTTTTTATTATTTAATCTTTTACCAATATACCAAGATAATAACCCAACAGAAGTTATTATTAATTCTATAGATACTTATTATAATAAACTTTTAATTTCCTTACCAAGAATAGCATTAGCAATTTTTATAATTGTAGCAGGAATTTTAATATCTAAATTAATTACAAATTTTTACAAAAGACGTTTTTTAAAACAAGCTGAAGATCCATTAATGGCTCGTTTTCTAGCACAAACAATTAAAATAACACTAATAGCTATTGCCATAATAATTGCTTTACAAGTAGCAGGACTTAATGGTATTGCTACAGGATTATTAACGGCTGTTGGTGGTGGAGCTATTGTATTAGGATTTGCATTTCAAGATATAGGTAAAAATTTTCTTGCTGGTATTATTTTAGCTTTTAGCAGACCTTTTAATGTTAACGATACAATTATGATTGATAGTCATTTTGGTAAAGTACGCGCATTAAATTTTAGATATACACACATTAAAACTAGCGATGGACGAGATATTTATATACCAAATAGTGATGTTTTAACAAAGCCTGTAGAAAATTATACAGCAGATGGCTTTTATAGAAATGAATTTGTTGTTGGTATTGGTTATGAAGATGATATAGCAAAAGTAAAAGCAATAATAATTAATATTTTAAAAAACCATGATGGTGTTGTACAAGATGAGGAGCATGAAAGTTTTGTTATAGAAAACGAATTAGGACCAAGTACCATAAATTTAAAAGTATTTTTTTGGGTGCATACTGTAGATTATAGAGTCTCTTCTAGAGTACTGCGTGGCGAAGTAATTAAAAAAGTAATAGAAGCACTTATTGAAGCTAAATTTATTTTACCAGGAAATATAACCGAAATTAAATTGTACGGTGGCCAAGAAGATTTACCGTTAAAGTTAAAAAAAGATCCAAAAGATAGAATTTTAGATTTAGAAGAAAGAAATTTAGCAGAAAAGAAAAAATCTTAAGCTTTATAAAAATTATTTTGGTTAATAAATCTGTTAATAATTTCAAATATTATATTGTTTAAAAAAAGAGTTTAACTTATATTTGCTTTATATTTAAAACAAGACACACATAATTATGTTCGAATTCGACCAATATTTAGGCTTTTTAGCATTCTTAACTATCTTAACCATAGGATTTTGGTTAATGATTTTTTTAGTAACTTTTGTAGTTCCTTATTGGATTGGCGGAAGTTTAATTGAACGTCTTAACGAAATTAAAGAAGAAAAAAAGGCTAAGCGTAATGCTTAATTAACTTTTTACAAGAATAAAAAAAGGGAAACTTAATATTAAGTTTCCCTTTTTTGTTGTCATCATCTTAATAAATAAAAAAATTGTTACCAATTTTAATATGTATTTTACACTTTAAAATTGGTCACATTTTATTGCTTTGTCGCTTAGTTGCGCTAAAGAATATTATCCTTCAAATTCATCGTCACCACCATCAAATCCACCATTTCTTTGTGGCTTTTTCTTTTGGTTAAACCTGTAAGTTAACGACACGTTTATTTGGCGTTGTCTCCATTGGAACTCGCTATAACGCTCAAAGAAATCTGTAGTTGTTGTAGATTTACGTTTTCTTGAATTTAATAAGTCTCTAACGTTAAAAGATAAAGTGGCATTTTTATTAAGTATTTCTTTACTAAATGCTAAATCCAGTGAAAAGATTCCATCAGTATCAGACTGTGCATCTTGTACAGCTCCTCTATAAAAAGCACTTGTTTGCCAATCTATTTCTAAAGGTAAAGATATTTTAGAGCTAAAACGAGCAAACCAACTTGTGTTTTTAGCGCCGTAGTCTACACCATTAAATTCGCCTTCGGTTTCAAACTGATAAAAGTTTACGCTAGAATTTAAACGTAACCACTTTTCTGGATTATACATTAAACCAAGTTCTGCACCAGTACGTTTGTTTGTAGATAAGTTTATAGGAATGGTTCTAATAATATCAATACCATCTGTAGTTTGTTGTCCTGTATTTTCTTGAACACGTTCGAAAGAATCGGTTTCATGTTGGTAATAAACAGATGTAGTTAAAGTTAATTTTTCCCAACGCTTTAAATATCCTAAATCAAAAGTACTAGAAAATGCAGGATTTAAATTTGGATTTCCTTGAAATATATTTGTTCTACTAGAACGCGATGGAAACGGATTTATAAACCATCCACGAGGACGATTTATTCTACGGTTATAACCAAGAGTAATACTCTCTTCATCTCCAGACTCTGTTGTGTTAAGATTATAAATAAGGTTTACAGTAGGAAATAGACCTAAATAATTGTTATCGAAATCTGTATCTATAGGAAAACCAAAATTTTCATTTAATTCTTGTTCTGTTAAACGAGAGTCAATTTTTCCTTTTAATTGAGTGTTTTCTAATCTTAATCCTAATAAAAATGAAAATTTACCAAGTTTAGAACCGTACTGTGTATAAATAGCGTTTACATTTTCTGTATAGTCAAAAATATTAGAAATAGATTCGTTGATTTCTAATGCTCCAGTAAGTAAATTTTCTTGGTCTAATTGATAATCTGTAACGCTGTTTTCAAAATTGCCACGGTAACCAGCTTCAAAACGAGAATCTTCTCCTAATGGCAAAACATAATCTGCTTGAACTAAGTACTCTTTTTGTTTTTCGTCTGTAAACTCTTGTTCAATTTGAAATGCCTCTGGATTGGTTTGACTTGTAAAAACGTAATCTTCGTTTAGGTAAGTAAATCCATCTTCATTATCGTTTTCGTATTGAAAATCTACTGTTAATTTATGGTCTCTATCATCACCAAATGTTTTTACATAATTAAGTGCAATTTGGTAACTATTATCTTTTTCTGTTTCTTTTTCTCTTCTTAAAGTTTCTTCAACAATAACATTGTTATTTAAACGCTCACTTTCGTTTAAAGAAACATCGGCATCGCTACCAAAATTATAAAATAAACTACCGGTAATAGAAGAAGTATCGTCTAGAAAATACTCCATACCAATGTTAGCATTATAATTTCTATTTAATCGCTCAACTTCTTGATTTTCTACAATTCTTCTAAATTGAGGTTCGTTAATCGTGCCATCATCATTTGTGGTATCAAAATAATTAACATCTAAAAAAGAAGTACGTGGAGCATCAAAATATCTCCATCCAAAGTTTGAGAACAAATTATATTTTTCTCTTCTAAAATTTAATGCAGCAGAAACACCAACATTATCTGGGTTTCCTGCTGTTAAAGTTACAGAGCCATTGAAACCTAAAGTTTCTTTTTGCCTAAGAATTATATTTAATATTCCGGCAGTACCTTCTGCATCGTATCTTGCAGAAGGAGAAGTTATTACCTCTACACGTTCTATAGCTTCTGCTGGTAATTGACTTAAAATATTACTGTCTCCAAAACCAGCCATTGCAGATGGTTTTCCATTAATTAAAATTCTTACATTTTCGTTACCTCTTAAACTTATAGCGCCTTCAACATCTACAGTTACAGATGGTACGTTATTTAATGCGTCGCTTACAGTTCCTCCTGCTGTAGTTAGGTCTTTACCTATATTATAAACTTTTTTGTCAAGTTTAATTTCAACAGTAGTTTTTTCGGCAATTAATTCTACTTCTTCTAAAGTAGTGGTGTCTTCTTTTAAATATATCGTTCCGAAATTAAAATCTTCGCTTATGGTTTTATTATTAATTGTAACCTTTTTAAAACTTATAAAATCGAAAGAAAAATTATATGTTCCAGCATTAACGTTAAATTTAAAAACTCCTTTTTCGTTGGCTGTACCACCGTTTACAATTTTACCATCGGATGGGTTTGTTACTACAACTGTAGCCCATTCTAAGGGAATGTTTGTGCCTTCTTCAAAAATTTTACCTGAAACGGTAAATTCTTTTTGAGCAAATGCAAAAAAGGATAGAAAAATGGTTAAAAAACTGGTAATAATAATTTTGCGCATATCTTATGGTTTAATAATAGGATTGCAAAAATACCGTAAGGTTTAAACGTGATTGGTTAAAGGTTTGTTAAAATAAAAAAGACTTCATTTTTATGAAGTCTTTAAAGTTTATTTAAATAATATTTAATATGTTTTCTGGTGGTCTACCAATTACTGCTTTATTATCGTTTATAACAATTGGACGCTCTATTAATTTAGGATTTTCAAGCATTGCATTAATTATAATATCGTCGTTAAGCTCTATGTTTTTATAATTAGCTTTCCAGATGGCTTCATTTTTTCTAACTAAATCTATAGGTTTAATGCCTAATAAATTAATAATTGATTTAAGCTCTGCTTGTGTAGGTGTATTTTCTAAATAATTTACAATTTGAAAATCTTTACCCGAGTTTTTTAAAATTTCTAATCCGCTTCTAGATTTACTGCAACGGTTATTATGGTAAATTTTAATCATTATTTTAAATATTTAAAGTTGGTCTGTTTCTGTTGTTTGCTGTCCCATCATCATTAAATATGCTTTTAAAAATGGTGTAATATCTCCATCCATAACGGCATCAACATTGCCAGTTTCGTGAGCAGTACGAACATCTTTCACCAATTTATATGGATGCATAACGTAATTTCTAATTTGGCTTCCCCATTCAATTTTCATTTTACTAGCTTCAATGTCTTCGCGTTGAGCTAGTTGTTTTTGCAATTCTATTTCATATAATTGCGATTTTAACATTTGCATAGCTCGCGACCTGTTATCGTGCTGAGATCGAGTTTCGCTACAAGAAATTTGAATACCTGTAGGTTTATGTGTTAATTGTACTTTGGTTTCAACTTTGTTAACATTTTGTCCTCCTGCGCCACTAGATCGAGCAGTAACAATTTCTATGTCTGCTGGATTAATTTCAATTTCTATAGAGTCGTCTACTAATGGATATACGTAAACCGAAGCGAAACTAGTGTGGCGCTTTGCATTACTATCGAAAGGAGAAATACGTACTAACCTATGTACACCATTTTCACCCTTAAGCCACCCAAAAGCATAATCGCCTTCAATTTCTATGGTTACAGTTTTTATACCTGCAACATCACCTTCTTGAAAGTTAAGTTCTTTTACTTTAAAACCATTTTTTTCTGCATACATTAAATACATACGCATAAGCATTTGTGCCCAATCGCAACTTTCTGTTCCGCCGGCTCCCGCAGTAATTTGAAGCACAGCGCTTAAACTATCTCCTTCTTCAGAAAGCATATTTTTAAATTCTAAATCTTCAATTATGGTTTGCGCTTTTGTATACCTGCTTTCTACATCTGTAGCAGTGGCTTCTTTTTCTTTAAAAAAATCGTAAATAACTTCTAAATCTTCAACAAAGGTATTAGCAGACTTATAGTCTTCAACCCATTTTTTCTTCTCTCGAAGAGACTTCATAATAATTTCGGCTGCTTTAGAGTCGTTCCAGAAATCAGGAGAAAAGGTTTGTTCTTCTTCATTACTAATTTCTATAAGTTTAGCATCTATGTCAAAGATATTGCCTTAACTTAGTTAGGCGTTGTGAGAGATCTTTTATTTGATCTTGTGTTATCATTATATAAGTGTTTAAAACAAAAATAGAATTTATACAACGAATTAGAAATTATTGCTCACTTATTTTATAGATTTAGACATATAAATTTAAAACATAGACTAAACCAATACTATATTTGCTGAGTATTGATTATTATAAACTTTTAAAAAGAAATAATGAAAATTGATTTAAGAAGCGACACATTAACAAAACCATCTAAAGGCATGTTAGAGGCAATGATGCAAGCTAAAGTAGGAGATGATGTGTATAAGGAAGATGAGACTGTAAATAAACTTGAAGAAAGAGTTGCTAAATTATTTGGGAAGTCTCATGCACTATTTTTTCCAAGTGGTACTATGGCAAACCAAGCAGCTATAAAATTACATACCAATCCTGGAGACCAAGTAATTTGCGATAAATATGCACATATTTTTAATTATGAAGGTGGAGGAGTATCTTTTAATAGTGGAGTAAGTTGTAAATTATTGGATGGTGAAAGAGGTATGTTTACAGCTAAACAAGTTGAAGCTGCTATAAACCCACCAGATTTTTACCATAGTCCTTTAACCACTTTAGTAGCTGTTGAAAATACAACAAATAAAGGAGGAGGAGCTTGCTGGGATTTAGAAGAGTTAAAAAGAATTAAAAAAGTTTGTGAAACCAATAACTTAGGTTACCATTTAGATGGCGCTAGATTATGGAATGCTATGGTAGAAAAAAATGAAACCGCTAAACAATATGGTGAAATTTTTAATACTATTTCTGTGTGCTTTAGTAAAGGATTAGGATGCCCAGTTGGTTCCGTATTAGTTGGAGATAAAAAACTAATGGAAAGGGCTATAAGAATAAGGAAAATTTTTGGAGGCGGAATGAGGCAAGTTGGTTTTCTTGCAGCGGCAGGATTATATGCACTAGACAACAATATAAACTTGCTTAAAGAAGACCATAAAAAAGCAAAAGAAATAGCATTGGTTTTAAATAAAGTAAATTATGTAGATAAGGTTGAGAAGGTTGAAACTAATATTGTAATATTTACCTTAAATAATCGATTTTCAGATGATATTTTTTTAGAAACTTTAAAAAGTAAGAATGTATTTATTAGCAATATGGGACAAGGTAAATTAAGGATAGTAACACATTTAGATTATAACTTAAAAATGCATGAGAGTTTATTAAACATTTTATTAAACCTTTAATACACACAGTATTATTGCTTTTATTTATGTTAAAAAAAATGTTAAATAAATGTTAAACGGAGTTTTTTGCATTTCGTCGAATTATCGTGTAAAATCGTATAATTAAATATAGTTAAAGTTTGATAACAATTAATTTTACCCGAAATTAGAACGTGGGCTTAATTATTTTTAAGTTCAAAATAATCTTTAAATAACCATTAAAATTATCAAAAAAATGAAAAAAGCATTACTAACAATCTTATCTTTTGTAGTCTGCACAGTCGCTTTTGCACAAGATTTACCAACAAATCCTGATCCAGGTAAATGTTATAAGCGTTGTGTTACGCCAGACGTATGGGTAAATCAAGATGTAACAATCCAAGTTGCTCCAGCTTACAAAAAATTAAAAGTAGTACCTGCACAGTACAGAACTGAAAATGTTGAAGTAGTAGTTCAATCTGCTGGTCAAGAATTATCAGTAGTACCTGCACAATATGAAACTCAAAATTTTGAAGTAACTGTAACTGGTCCTTCTCAAAGACTTGAAAAAGTAGCAGGTTCAACAGAGACTACTACTGAGGAAATGATTATTCAGCCAGCATACCAAGAATTAGAAGTTATTCCTGCTAAGTATGCAACAGAAAACTTTGAAGTTACAACTTCTGAAGGAGGACAAACTTTATCTGTAGTACCAGCAAAATTAGGAACAGAAACTTTTGAAGTTGTTGTTACAGAAGCTAGCCAGAGATTAGAAGTAATACCTGCACAATATGAAACAAGAACAGAAACTGTTGTTGTTCAAGAAGCTTACCAAAAATTAGAAACTGTACCTGCACAGTATGAAACAAGAACAGAAACTGTTGTTGTTACAGAAGCTGGACAGCGTATGGAAATTGTTCCTGCTAAATGGGCAACAGAGAATGTAGAAGTTGTTGTTCAACCAGCATCTTCTCGTATAGAAATTGTACCAGCTCAATACGGAACAGAAACAGAAACTGTTGTAGTTAAAGAAGCTAGCCAAAGATTAGAAGTTATACCAGCTGTTTGGGGAACTGAAACTTTAACTTATAAGAAAAGAGAATATGGAAATACTTTAAAAGTTGTTCCTGCAAGTTTCTCTACAGATTACCAAGTAATCGAAACTAAGCCAGCAACTGCTAAATGGGGAATGAGTGATACTCCTGCTGCAGATTGTGCTTCTAGCGATCCTAACGATTGTAGATACTGGTGTTATAAAAATGTACCAGCTCAAAACATTACTGTAAACACTACTGTTTTAACTAATGATGCTTCTGTAATTACAACTCCTGGTTGTGATACAGCTAATGCTAACGAGTCTGATTGTGGTATGGGAACTTATACTAGAAAAGTAGTTACAACTCCAGCAACAACAAGAGTAATAGATATTCCTGCTGTAACTAAAGAGGTTAAAAGAACAGTAATGACTCAGCCTTCAACTACAAGATCTATCCCTATTCCTGCAGTAACTAAGACAATTAAGAAAACTGTATTAGTTTCTCCAGCAACAACAAGAGTAATAGATATTCCTGCTGTAACTAAAGAGGTTACTAGACAAGTAATGGTAACACCTCCAACAACAAGAGCTATTGATATTCCTGCTGTAACTAAAGAGGTAAAAAGAACTGTTATGGTAACACCTCCAACAACAAGAGTTATTGAAATTCCTGCTGTAACTAAAACAATGAAGCGTACTGTATTAGCAACTCCTGCTACAACAAGAGTAACAGAAATTCCTGCTACAACAAAAACAATGAAGCGTACTGTAATGGCAACACCTCCAACTACAAGAGCTATCGATATACCTTCTAAGTCTACAACTATTAGAAAGACTGTACTTACTCCAGAAACTACAAGAACTGTAGATATTCCTGCTGTAACAAAAACTATGAAGCGTGTAGTAATGACTACTCCTCCTACAACTAGAGTAATTGAAGTACCACAAAAAACAGCTACTTTAAAAACTACAGTATTAGCTAGCGATGCTAGAGTAGATGAAGTAACTATTCCTGCTGTAAATAAAACTGTAACAAAAGAAGTTTTACAGAAAAAAGGTGGTTTAACTACTTGGGCAGAAGTTGATTGTAAGTTAGTTGAGTACAACAGTCTTAACATAAACTGGAACTTAGGTTCTGCAACTTTAACTCCATCGGCTAAAGCTGAAATTGATAAAGTTTTATTACCAGTATTACAAAACGGTGTTTCTGTAGAGATTGCTTCTCACACAGATTCTAGAGGTTCAGCTGCATCTAACAGATCTTTATCTGAAAGAAGAGCACAAGCTGTAACTAACTACTTAATCTCTAAAGGAATCAACTCTTCAAGAATTGTTTCTAATGGTTATGGAGAAGCTAGATTAGCTAACAGATGTTCAGATGGTGTTTCTTGTACAGAAAGAGAGCACTTACAAAACAGAAGAACAGAGTTTAGAGTAATTGACGCTAACTAAGATTTAAGTTCTTATTTCATTTATATAAAAAGAAGCCTTCGGGCTTCTTTTTTTGTTTTATACGTTATGTTTGTAATATAAATTAAAAAGCCTCCTAAAATTTTATAATTTTAGGAGGCTTTAATAATTGTTTAAAATAAATTATTTAAACATATCCATTCCAGGTATATTAGGCATACCGTCTTTAGCAACTGCGGCTAATTCTGCTTCATTAATTTTTGTTGCTTTTTCAATAGCTTTGTTTAAAGTTATTATTAAATAATCTTCTAATTGCTCTTTATCTTCTAATAAACTGTCGTCTATAGCGATTGTTTTTAAAGTTCTATTAGCTGTTAGTGTAACTTTTAATAATCCGTCATTACTTTTTTCGTCTACTAAAACAGTGTTTAATCTTTCTTTAGTATCTTCTACTTTTTGTTGGGTTTCTTTAAGTTTACCCATCATTCCTGCTAAATCTCCAAACATAATTTTATTTTAAATTGTATTTTACAAATTTATTAAATAGAAATTATAATAACCAAAATATTATCTATTATGAAAATTATTACACCAGTTTTAGTTATATGGCTTATTTTTGTTATTTCCTTTAACAAAATTTAAAAATGTCTGAAACAACAATAACAGTTAATCCTCCAATAGCAAAGAAAATTGAGAAAACTCTTGAAAAACACGGAGATATTAGAATAGATAATTATTTCTGGATGAATGATAGAGAAGATGAAAATGTTATTAATCATCTAAATAAAGAAAATGAATATACCAGTTTAGTTTTAAAACATACCGAAATATTTCAGAAAGATTTATTTGAGGAAATGAAAGGTAGAATAAAAGAAGATGATAGCTCGGTTCCTTATAAATTAAACGGTTATTGGTATATTACGAAATTTGAAAAAGGAAAAGATTATCCAATTTACACAAGAAAAAAAGACTCATTACAAGCAGAGGAAGAAATAATTTTTGATTGTAATGAAATGGCTAAAGGCTATTCGTATTTTAAATTAGGAGGAATTGCTATAAGTCCAGATAATACAATGGCTAGCTTTGCCGTAGATACGGTAAGTAGAAGGCAATATACCATACAAATAAAAAATCTAAAAACTGGAGAGTTGTTTTCTGATAAAATTGAAAATACCACAGGAAGTTCTACTTGGGCAAATGATAACAAAACTTTGTTTTATACCAAAAAGGATGATGTAACATTAAGGTCAGATAAAATATACAAACATCAATTAAATACCGATACCTCAAAAGATATTTTAGTATATCATGAAAAAGATGATACATTTAATTCATTTGTATATAAAACAAAATCTAAAAAATATATAGTTATTGGTTCATCGAGCACATTAACTTCAGAATATAGAATTTTAGAAGCAAATAATCCAGATGGAGAGTTTAAAGTATTCCAAGAACGTGTTCGTGAATTAGAATATTCTATAGCGCACTATAATGATAGTTTCTATATTGTTACAAATAAAGACAATGCTACTAATTTTAAGTTACAAAAAACAGCCGAAAGTAATACAACAAAAGAGAATTGGATAGATGTTTTACCTCATAGAAATGATGTTTTATTAGAAGATATAGAGATTTTTAAGGATTATCTTGTAGTAAACGAAAGACAAAACGGACTCAATAAGATTAGAATTATTAGCTGGAACGGAGATCAGGATTATTACTTGCCATTTCATAGCGAAACCTATACAGCAAATTTAGGTAACAATCCAGATTTTAATAGTGAAGAGTTACGTTATAATTATAATGGCTTAACCACACCAAGTTCTGTTATTGATTATAATTTTAAAACTAAAGTAAAAACAATAAAAAAAGAACAAGAAGTTTTAGGAGGTAAATTTAATAAAGATAATTACGAGTCTAAACGAATATGGGCAACAGCTAAAGATGGTGTTAAAATACCAATGTCTATTGTTTACAAAAAAGGAATTAAACTTAATGGAAAAAATCCAGTACTTCAATATGCTTACGGATCTTATGGTTCAACTATAGATCCCTATTTTTCAACTATAAGATTAAGTTTATTAGATAGAGGGTTTATTTATGCAATTTCACACATAAGAGGAGGAGAGTATTTAGGGAGAGAATGGTATGAAAATGGTAAGTTATTAACTAAAATGAACACTTTTACAGATTTTATAGATTGTTCTAAATTTTTAATAGAAGAAAATTACACATCTGCAGAGCATTTATATGCAATGGGCGGAAGTGCAGGAGGTTTATTAATGGGAACTGTAATTAATCTTAATCCAGAATTATATAAAGGAGTAATTGCTGCAGTACCATTTGTAGATGTTGTAACTACAATGTTAGATGATACCATACCTTTAACTACAGGAGAATATGATGAATGGGGAAACCCAAACGAAAAGAAATATTACGATTATATGAAATCATATTCACCTTATGATAATGTAGTTTCTAAAAATTATCCAAATCTTTTGGTAACAACAGGATTGCATGACTCTCAAGTACAATATTTCGAACCAGCAAAATGGGTAGCAAAATTAAGAGAATTAAAAACAGACAATAATAAGTTACTTTTTCATATAGATATGGAAGCAGGACATGGTGGTGCTTCAGGACGATTTGAAAGTTTAAAAGAAGTTGCATTAGAATATGCGTTTCTATTTGATTTAGAAGGAATTGACCATTAAAAAAAAAATGCTTATTTTTGCCAGGTTTTATGTTGCATTTAACTAACTAAAGGAACAGAACTAAAATTGTTTATGGCACACAACAAACAAGTTTTTGATAATGTATTAGACCTTATTGGCAATACACCGATGATAAAACTAAAAAAAATGACATCCGAGTTTAAAGGAAACTTTTTAGCTAAAGTAGAAGCTTTTAACCCAGGACATTCTTCAAAAGATAGAATAGCATTATATATTATAGAGCAAGCTGAAAAGCAAGGTATTTTAAAACCTGGCGATACAATTATTGAAACTACATCTGGTAACACTGGATTTAGTATAGCAATGGTTAGCGTAATAAAAGGTTACGATTGTATTCTTGCAGTAAGTTCAAAATCTTCGGCAGATAAAATAGATATGCTTAAAAACATGGGAGCAAGAGTTTATGTTTGTCCAGCAAATGTAAGTGCAGATGACCCAAGATCTTATTACCAAGTAGCAAAACGTTTACATGATGAAATAAAAGGTTCGGTTTATATTAACCAATATTTCAATCAATTAAATATGGATGCGCATTATGCCTCAACAGGTCCAGAAATTTGGAATCAAACAAATGGAAAAATTACACACTTAATAGCGTGTAGTGGAACAGGAGGAACAATTTCTGGTACAGCTAAGTATTTAAAAGAACAGAACCCAAACATTAAAGTTATTGGTGTAGATGCTTTTGGTTCAGTATTAAAAAAATACCATGAGACCAGAGAATTTGATGAAAAGGAAATTTATCCATATAGAATAGAAGGTTTAGGTAAAAACTTAATACCAACCGCTACAGATTTTGATGCAATAGACAAGTTTGTTAAGGTAACAGATGAAGAAAGTGCACATACAGCAAGAGAAATTGCAAGAACAGAAGGTTTATTTGTAGGTTACACATCTGGTGCAGCTATGCAAGCCATTAAGCAACTAGACGCAGAAGGAGAATTTAAAGCTAATGATACGGTAGTTGTTATATTTCCAGATCACGGTTCACGCTATATGAGTAAAGTTTATAGCGATAAATGGATGAATGAGCAAGGATTTTTTGATAGTCAAAATGTGGAAGCCGCAGAAAGCATTCAATACATTAAATAAAATTTATAGATAATTAAAAAAGAAGCTGATAACCTTAAAGAAGATATCAGCTTTTTTTATTTTAAGAATAGAAGGAAAAAATATTATGCAAAAAACTGAGAATTGCGTATTTTTGTAAATTCTAAACTAATTAAGTACAAATGAAAGATTTATTCGCAAAGATATATAAGGATAAAGGACCATTGGGAAAATGGGCAGAGCAGGCAGAAGGTTATTTTGTTTTTCCAAAATTGGAAGGACAAATTTCTAACCGAATGAAATTCCAAGGAAAAGATGTTATTACATGGAGTATTAACGATTACTTAGGTTTAGCAAATCATCCAGAAGTGCGTAAAGTGGATGCAGAAGCAGCTGCAGAGTATGGTTCGGCATACCCAATGGGAGCTAGAATGATGTCTGGTCACACAGAATTACACGAGCAATTACAAGACGAATTAGCAGCATTTGTTAATAAAGAAGCGGCTTATTTATTAAATTTTGGATACCAAGGTATGGTGTCTACTGTTGATGCTTTAGTAGCAAAGGATGATATTATTGTTTACGATGTAGATGCACACGCATGTATTATTGATGGAGTTAGATTACACCATGGCAAACGTTTTACATATAAGCACAACGATATTGAAAGCTTAGAAAAAAACTTAGAACGTGCTACAAAAATGGCAGAAACAACCGGAGGAGGAATTTTGGTAATTTCTGAAGGTGTTTTTGGTATGCGTGGAGAACAAGGACGTTTAAAAGAAATTGTAGCTCTTAAAAAGAAATTTAATTTTAGGTTATTTGTAGATGATGCTCATGGTTTTGGTACATTAGGAAAAACAGGAGCAGGAGCAGGAGAAGAGCAAGGAGTACAAGATGATATAGATGTTTATTTTGCAACTTTTGCAAAATCTATGGCAAGTACAGGAGCCTTTATTGCTGCAGATAGAGAAATTATAGATTATTTAAAGTACAACTTGCGTTCGCAAATGTTTGCTAAATCTTTACAGATGCAATTAGTAGTAGGTGCTTTAAAACGTTTAGATATGTTACGCACAATGCCAGAGTTAAAAGAAAACTTATGGAAAATTGTTAATGCATTACAATCTGGTTTAAAAGAAAGAGGTTTCGATATTGGTACCACACAAAGTTGTGTTACGCCAGTATACTTAAAAGGAAGTATTCCTGAAGCTATGGCATTAGTTAGAGATTTACGTGAAAATTATGGTATTTTCTGTTCTATAGTTGTGTATCCTGTAATACCAAAAGGATTAATATTACTGCGTATGATTCCTACAGCAACACATACGTTACAAGATGTAGCAGAAACTTTAGATGCATTTGATGCTATTAGAGATCGTTTAGAAAATGGAACGTATAAAAGAATGTCTGCCGCTTTAATTAAAGCAATGGGAGAGTAATTTTTTTTCAATTATAATATAAAAAATCCGATTCTAATGAATCGGATTTTTTTGTTTTAAAACAGTTTTTTATAAAAAACTATTCAATATTTTTTCGATATGTTTTTCTTCGTTTTATAACTTTAGGATTAAAGTGTTTCCATATTTTATGTATAGCTTCATTATCCTCTAATTCAGGAGTTCTATAACAATCAACAATACCTTTTGTTTTAAAAGTTTCGTAATATTCGTTAAAAATAACAGCGTGAACACCTTTATTTTGGTAATCTGGATGTACACCAATTAAATAGAAAACAACATCTTTACTAGACTTTTTTGCTTTTAATAATTTTGCAAAGCCAAAAGGAAATAATTTACCATTCATTTCTTGTAAAGCATATGCAAACCTAGGCATTACAATTGCAAAAGCAACCATATTATCATTTTCGTCAACAACAAATTTTATATATTCAGGATTAACAAAAGAGATAAATTTCTTTTTAAAATATTCTTTTTGAATATCTGTTATTTCAACAAAAGAAGATAATTTTCCATATGAAGCGTTAAACAAATCAAACATTTTATCTGCATATGGCATTACATCAGATGTTTTTGTAAGTTGAAGTGCTTTTAACTTATATCTTCTTTTAATAAGTTCTTGTGCTTTTTTAAAAAAATCTGGTTTTACGTTTTCAAAAGGAAACTTACTTTCGGAGTAGCTTTTCTCTATTTTAAATCCTAATGCTTCGTAGTGTTTAACATAATATTCGTGGTTATACCAGGTTATCATGTTGCTTATTTGGTTAAAACCTTCGGTCATAACTCCAACTTTATCTAAGTTAGAAAAACCTACCGGTCCTTCTGTAAATTTTAGATTATGCTGTTTTCCTATTTTAATAACCTCTTCTATTAATTTTTTAGAGACTTCTAAATCATCTATAAAATCAAACCAACCAAAACGCATTTTAAGTTGATTTTGGTTTTTTACTTCAAGCCAATTAATAATAGCTGCAACACGACCAACAAGTTTTTCGTTTTTATAAGCTAAAATTAATGTTGCTTCAGCATCGTTAAAAATAGGATTTTTATCTGTATTAAAAGTTTCCATTTCTTGACTAATAATTGGTGGTACCCAATATTTAGAGTCTTTATATAACGAAAAAGGAAATTTAACAAAGGACTTTAAGTCCTTTTTTGTTTTAACTATTTTGGTTGTTATCATAAGGATTAGTTGTCATCAAAATCTATCTCCTGAGTCTCTTTTTTTCGTTTATTATTTGATGTGTCGTCACCATTTTTTTTGTTCTTTTTATTTCTTTTCTTATTTGCTTTTCTTTCAGCTTCTTCTTCGGCAGAAGTTCCATTATCTAAACCTGGATCTTTATGGAAGTCTAAACGATAAGATACTCCTAAATTTAAACTAAAAACCGATGGTGTGTCCTTGGTATTAAATGTAACAGCTGTATCCAATTGAAAATTTTTATTCCAAAGATAAGCGCCTCCAAACCTAAATAGATTATCGGCATAGAAATCGCTATGTATACCTTGTGTTTCACCAAATAACACCCATTGTTCGTTTATGGCTTTAGTTAGCGTTAGTATGTACTGAAAATCTGAAAAATCACTACCAATCCTATCTTTAGAAAAATTGGTAACAAATACCCAACCACTAGAAAAGTTATTTTGAGTTGCAAGCATTACTTTTGGACTAAAACCTTCAATTCCAGAAGCAGTGTATGGGTTGTCTTTAGAATCAAAATTGGCGCCAACGTAAACGGCAACGGCTGGAATTAAATTTTTCCATTTAAAACGTCTATTTGCGTGATAGCTAAATATATTAGGTTTTTCTTCCTCCGCATTTTTATATGGATCGTACACCAGATACTTTGCACCAAGTGTTAACTGTTTAAAATTAGATCTTTCTAATTCTGAAGGAATTGAGGAACGGTAATCGGTTTGTGTATCGTTTTGGTATATTCCTTCTATGTTAATTTCTAATTGTGGCAGTAGTAAACCGTAACGAGCAGCAAAATCAACACCAAAACCAGAAACATCATATTTTAAAGGTGTGTGTTCTTCTTTTACTGTGTATGGTCCAGCTTCAAACTGAACAACATTTGTTCCAACCGAAAAAGCCGATCTAGAAACTCCTGGACGGTTAGAATTAATAACTTCAGTGTATTGCGCGTAGGCTGTTAAACTTGCAATACATAAGACTATTGTTAAATAGGTTTTGTTTAATAACATAAGTTTTGGTTTAGCTTCAAATATAGAGATTTTATATTTTTTTTAAGTGTTTATATATTAAATTACTCTATAAGATTTGTATTTTTGTTATTCATTTTTAGATTATTATTTTGAAAGTATTACTCATAATTTTATTAATTTATCTTGGAATAAAAATTATTTCAAAATATTTTGGACCTTCAATATTAAAATACTTCACTAAAAAAGCTGTAGAGCGTTTTGGTGGACAATTTAGAGATTTCAGTAACCAAAAACAACAGCAACCACAACAAAAAACAGGCGAAATATCTATAGATAAAATGCCTGAAAATAAAACTTCAAACAAAACGGTTGGTGAATATGTAGATTACGAGGAAATTGATTAATTTCCGTTTTTAAAGATATACTCTATTATTTATGCAATCAAATATTAAAAAAATTCTACCACATATACTTGTGTTTGTAGGATTTATTATACTTTCTTTAGCTTATTTTAGTCCTGTTTTACAAGGAAAACAAATATTGCAAAGCGATATACTACATTATAATGGTATGGCTAAGCAACAACGCGATTTTAAAGCAGCTACAGGAGAAGAAACATATTGGACAAATAGTGCCTTTGGCGGTATGCCAACCTACCAACTTGGAGCAAGATATCCATATACATATATAAAGAGTTTAGATTTAGGACTTAGATTTTTGCCAAGACCAGCAGATTATCTTTTTTTATACTTTGCAGGTTTTTATATACTACTATTATGTTTAAAAGTTAATTTTAAATTAGCTACACTTGGCGCACTAGCATTTGGTTTTTCTACATATTTAATAATAATTATTGGTGTTGGGCATAATAGTAAAGCACATGCTATTGCTTATATGCCTTTAGTTTTAAGTGGTATTATTTTAACCTTTAGAAAAAAGTATATTCTAGGTTTTGTAGTAACTGCTATAGCAATGGGATTAGAGTTAGTAGCTAACCATTTGCAAATGACGTATTATTTAATGTTTCTAGTTATAGTTTTAGGAATAGTATATTTAATAGATGCATATAAAAAGAGCGTTTTACCACATTTTTTTAAATCTGTAGGCATTTTATTAGCCGCTGTTTTTTTAGCTATTGGCTTAAATGCAGCAAATATAATGGCCACAATAGAATATGGAGAAGAAAGTACAAGAAGTAAAACTAATCTAACCATAAACCCAGATGGCTCAGCTAAAAAAGATATAAGTTCAGGCTTAGCAAAAGAGAAAATAACAGAATATAGCTACGGATATCTTGAAACCTTTAATCTTTTTATACCACGATTTTTAGGAGGAGGAATGGGAGAGGATTTAGGTAAAGAATCTGAGTTTTATAATTTTTATAGAAGTCAAGGTGTACCACCTTTAGAAGCAGCAGAAGCCTCTAAAGGAGTGCCTACTTATTGGGGAGACCAACCAATTGTAGAAGCTCCAGCTTATATTGGAGCAGTAGTATTGTTTCTTTTTGTTTTTGCACTATTTATAGTAAAAGGAAGACTTAAATGGTGGTTGGTATCCGGCTCAATATTAGCGTTATTATTATCTTATGGAAAAAATTTAGGGTTCTTAACAGACTTTTTTATAAATTTTGTACCATTATACGATAAGTTTAGAGCCGTTACTTCAATTCAAGTTATTTTAGAACTTTGTATTCCTGTATTAGCAATCTTTGGTTTGGTTAAACTATTTAATGATTTTGAAAAAAATGAAGAAAAGTTAAAAGCCTTAAAATTTTCAACATTAATTACTGCAGGTTTATGTGCTACATTTTTAATATTTAGATATACAGGAATAGTTTTAGACTTTGAAGGTATAAGAGATGCAAGCTGGGCAGAAGGTGGAGGACAGCCATTTGTAGATGCTATTGTAGCAGATAGAAAATCTATTTTTACAAAAGATACATTACGTACATTATTTTTAGTTTTACTATCAGCAGGAACAGTTTATTTATTTTTAAAACAAAAACTTTCTGAAGGTAAAGTGGTAATTGTCTTTGCAGTCTTAATTCTTTTTGATTTAGTAGGCGTAGATAGACGCTATGTTAATACCGAGAATTTTGTATCGAGTAGAGAAGTACAATCACCATTTAAACCTAATAATGCCGATAAGAAAATATTAAGCGAAAAAGGAAACTTTAGAGTTTACGATGTTAGTTCTGGAGCTGGAAGAGCGATTTCTCAAAATGTAAACGATATGACTTCTGGAGCTACATCTGCACCATATTTTCATAATACGGTTAATGGTTACCATGCAGCTAAATTAAAAAGATTCGATGAACTGTCAGATTTCTTTCCATTTACTAGGCACCCAGAAATGCTTAATATGTTTAATATTAAATACATTATTTCTGAAGATGAGAGTAACCAACCTTATCCTTATTTAAATACTGAAGCTAATGGTAATGCATGGTTTGTTGAAAAAATTACAAAGGTAAACTCTGCAGACGAAGAGATGTTATCTCTTTTAGATTTGAATACTAAAAATGAAGCTGTTACCTTAACTTCAAATATTAATAAAAATACATTTAAGTTAGATTCTTTAGCGTCAATTAAAGTTTTAGATTACAAACCAAATTATATAAAGTACGAATCTGTTAACAATAATGATGGTTATGCTGTGTTTTCAGAAATGTATTATAAAAATGGTTGGAATGCTTATATAGACAATAAAGAATCAGATTATAATCGAGTTAATTACCTTTTAAGAGGTATGGAAATACCTAAAGGAAAACATATTATAGAGTTTAAATTTGAACCACAAGTTGTAAAAACAGGAGGTTCTATAGCTTTAGCGAGTTCTATTGCATTAATTTTAATAGCTTTAGGAGGTTTGTTTTTTAATTTTAGAAGAAAAAATGAATAAAAAAAAAGTTTTAATCATTACTTACTATTGGCCACCAGCTGGAGGTCCGGGAGTACAACGGTGGTTAAAATTTGTAAAATATTTACCTCAGTATGGTATAGAACCTATTGTTTATTGTCCTTCTAATCCTATTTATCCTCAAACCGATAAAAGTTTGTTAAAGGAAGTGTCAAATGGTATAACGATACTAAAACAGCCTATAAATGAGCCTTATAAAGTGGCTAATTTCTTCTCTAAAGATTCTAAAACTATTAGTAAAGGCATTATACCCGAAGAAAAGAAGCAAACCTTAATGCAAAAAGCAATGCTTTTTATTCGTGGAAATTTTTTTATACCAGATGCTAGAAAAAATTGGATTAAACCATCGGTAAGGTATCTATCTACATATATTGCAGACTTTAATATAGATACAGTAATTACTACTGGTCCACCACATAGTTTACATATTATAGGATTAAAGCTTAAAAAACAATTAGATATTAATTGGATTGCAGATTTTCGTGATCCATGGACAACCATTGGATATCACAAACAACTTAAGCTTACAAATGTAGCGGCAAATAAGCATAAAAAATTAGAAAAAGAAGTACTTAATACAGCGAATACAATTATTGTAACTAGCGAAGTAACTAAAAAAGAATTTCAAGATATAACTAGTAAGCAAATAGAAGTTATTACAAATGGTTATGATATAGAAAAAGAAAGTGATATAGTTCTAGATACTCAATTTACATTATCGCATATAGGATCTTTTTTATCTAAACGTAATCCTGAAATTTTATGGCAGTCTCTGCATGAATTAATTGAAGAACACCAAGATTTTGCTAAATATTTTAGATTGAATTTAGTAGGTTTGGTAGGAGAAGAAATAATAAAAACTATAGAAAGATATGGTTTAACTAATTATGTAAATAACATAGGTTATGTATCGCATATAGAGTCTGTTAAGTATCAAAAAAAATCTCAATCGTTATTGTTAATAGAAATTGATTCTCAAGATACTAAGGCTATTATTCCTGGAAAATTATTTGAATATTTAGTGTCAAATAGACCAATTATTGCTATTGGACCAACTGGTTCTGATGTTGAAAGTATAATAAAAGAAACTAAGACAGGAGACTATTTTTATTATTCAGATTTAGAAACACTAAAATCTAAAATATTATCTCATTTTAACGCTTTTAAAACTAAAAATTTAGAAGTTAGTCCAATAGGTGTTGAGAAATATAGTCGAGAAAATTTAACCAAAAAATTATCAGAAGTAATTTTTAAATAGCAATATAATAGTATTCTTAATCTTTAAAATGTTATGGGAATTGTAATAAAGCAATCTATACAAAACACAATAACTACTTACTTAGGTTTTGTAGTTGGTGCTGTAAACGCTTTATTTCTTTACACTCAATTTTTAACTCCAGAAAATTATGGTTTAATAGGGTATTTGCTTTCTACAGCTAATGTTATGATGCCTTTATTTATGTTTGGAGTTAGCAATACACTTGTTAAATTTTTTTCATCATATAAAACTAAAAAACAGCAAAATGGTTTTTTAACATTAATGCTTTTTTTGCCTTTATTGGTTATTGTACCAATTGGTTTTATTGGTGTATTAGGATATCAGGCTATAAGTGGATGGCTATCATCAGAAAATGAGATTATTAAAAATTACACGTACTTAATTTACATTATAGCTGTTGCTATGGCTTACTTCGAAATTTTTTTTGCGTGGAGTAAAATTCATTATAAAAGTGCTTTTGGAAATATAATGAAAGAGGTATTTCATCGTGTTTGTATTTTTATTTTACTTTTTGCTTTGCATTACAAGTTGCTTACTGTAGACCAATTTATAATTGCTGTTGCTATAGTGTATGTAATAAGAATGTTAATTATGAAATTTTATGCTTTTAGTTTAAGAATTCCAAAGCTAGATTTCAATTTTAATTTTAATGTATCTAGTGTATTAAAATATAGTTTTTTAATTATTATAGCAGGATCTGTTGCTATGTTTATGCTGGATTTAGACAAGTTTATGTTAGGTAAACTTATAGTTATAGATAATATAGCTTATTATAATGTAGCAATATTTGTTGCTACTGTAATAGCAGTGCCTTCAAGAGCTATGCATCAAATAACATATCCATTAACTGCAAAGTATTTAAACGAAAATGATAAGGTATCGCTTGTTAATTTATATAAAAAATCTTCTTTAAATTTAATAATTGTAAGTGGCATTATCTTCACTTTAGTTATAGTAAATATTAACGATTTATATGCATTGTTAAACCCAGAATATAGCAAAGCTTTATATGTAGTTATTATAATTTCTATAGTAAAATTATTAGATAATTTATTAGGTATAAATAATTCTATTATATTTAATTCAAACTACTATAGAATTATACTCTTTTTTGGTGTATTAATAATACTTGTTGCAGTATTACTTAATTATTTATTAATTCCTATTTATAATATAAATGGAGCTGCTATAGCTACTTTTTTAGCTATGTTTTTATATGGCAGTTTAAAATTATGGTATGTAAATAAAAAATTTAAAATGCATCCTTTTTCGGTATATACTTTTTATATATTATTGTTAATATTATTGCTCTCACTTACATTTTATTTTTTGGATTTTGGTTTTCATTCAATTATAAATATTATAATAAAATCGACAGTGGTTGTTGCGCTATATGGATTTATTGTATATCGTTTTAATCTTTCAGAAGATATTACAACTATTTTAAATAAATTATTAAAGCAATAAAAAACATCTTGAAACTTGCTTTGGGTAACAAGTAACAAGATGTTTAATCCTATTAATTAAAATAATAGATATTATCTACGAGATCTATTTGTAGATGTTCTTTTAGAACTTGATTTAGTATTTCTACTAGTCGATGCAACTCTGTTTTGAACTTTTTTAGTACTACGTTGTGCCGTTCTATTTGAGCTTGTTCTAGGTGTGCTTGCACTACTGTTTCTTGTTCTAGTTCTAGTAGCAGTGTTTTTAGTAACACTTCTGTTGGTTCTTGGAGTTGATGATACAGTATTAGTTCGCGTTCTTGTTTTAGGTGTTGCATTACTTCTTGTTCTTGGAGTAGAAGTAGTTTTAACTCTAGTTCTAGTTGTAGTAGAAGTATTGCTTCTTGTTCTAGGTGTTGAGTTAGATAAACTGTTACGAGTTCTAGCTCTTGGTGTTGCTGCTAAACGAGTCCTACCTTCGGTTCTAGATGCATAACTTCTATTTCTTGTAATTGTATTACCTCTTCGACTTGCAACAGCAGTTTTTCTTCTATAATTATTAGTATAAGGTCTGTTATATTTATATCTAATTGGAGTATAATATTGTCTGTAAGGTCTATTAAAAACTACACAGTAGTTTACGCTAGGTACTGCATAATATCTATGCCATGGTCTAAAAACATACGCTCTATTATATACGTTTATAAATCCAGTATAGTGAGAAAAAACATTATATCTGTTATAATGAATATATAAGCCACCTACACGTGTTACATATCCTCGGTTATTATAATTTATGTATATATCTCCGGCTTGAATAATTCGTCCATAATAATCGTAAAAAATGGGAGTATTTTCAATTTGAATAATAGCACCAAACTCATCGTATTGTACATAAGCATCATAATTATAACCAGAATTAAAGCTAATATTTACATTGGGAGTACCAACCGAAACATTTACTTGAGGTCCACGATTTGGCATGTAAAAATCAAATTGCCCATCTGCATAAACAGAAAACTCAATACCTTGTTCCATAAAGATAAAAGATTTTCCATATCCTCTATAAGAGGTCGTAGCGTTACTTTCTAAGGTTTTTAGGTTGTTAGTATTTTCTGCATTTACTGTAAAACTTGTGAAAAGTAATAAAGAAAATAAATAGATTAAATGTTTCATAATATTCGTTTTTAAGATTGAATATTATTTAATTTACAAGCATCGTGCCAAAAAGGAAAACGTTGTAGTTTTGTAAACTGAAGAATTACACGTAGTTTCGCGATATTCTTAATATTAGAGAACATAATATGTCGTTTAAAAAATTAAACCCACAAATTCTAGAAGCTTTAGAAAATAATAATTTTGAAGCGCCAACTCCATTGCAAAAAAAAATCTTGCCAATAATTAAGGGAGGAGCAAATGTATTTTGTATTGGAAAAAAAGGTAGCGGAAAAACTACAGCAATTATAATTAGTGTTTTACAAAAATTAAAATGTAAACCAGAAGGTGATGCGCCTCGTGCTTTAATTTTAGTTGAAACAAAAGCTGAAGCACTAAAGCTTAAAGAAGCATTTGAAGATTTTATTAAACTTAGAGAATTAAGAATATATGCAGCTTACGATGAACAAACACTAGAGCAGCAACGAGAAGAAATTTACTATGGCCAAGATATTTTAATAGCAACTCCTAAACGCTTAAATAAATTGTATTTAATGAATAGTTTAGATCTTAGTCAATTAAAAATGTATATTCTTGAAGATGCAGAGTTTGCAGAAAAAGGACTTTATTTTGCGGCAATTAATAGAATTCCAGAAAGTATAGACAGATGTCAATATCTTATTTTTGCCGAAAATTTGAGCCCTAAATTAAAACGTTTTGAAAATACGTTTATGTTTCGATCTCAAATTGTTAAAGTTTAATGCTTTATTAAATAAGTATTCAATAATTTTTATTTATAAAAATGAATTCTTAAACTTGTACATGCTTTTTTAAGAAAAAAGCAATTATTTTAAATGATAAAAATAAGTAATTATAGTATAAAAGGAGCAAAATTAAGTTTCTCTTATTGCCATAGGCTACCGGAGCGCTCTTTTTTTTACAAAGGAAAACAGTTTCCGCTTTGCGCTAGATGCACTGGTATTAATCTTGCTTATTTTTTAATTCCTGTTTTTGCATTTGGTTTTATTAAAATCTCTTTATGGTGGTCTATAATAATGATATTGCCAACATATATAGATGGTACAATTCAAGCATATACAAAATACGAAAGCAATAATATATTAAGATTTACTACAGGAATTATTTCTGGAATAGGTACTGTGTCTTTATTAACAATTATAGGAATTGCAATAGGAAAACTAATATTAACCTTTATACACTAAAACTATGTCTGATCAATTAAACAACCCAAACCACAATCCAAACGATCAATTGGAAACAGGAATGAAAATATTATCATTTTGTATTCCTTTAGCTGGTGCAATTATTTATTTTACAAGTAAAGATAAGTCTCCAAACAAAGCAAAACAAGCATGCCATATGGCTCTTTATGGAGCAGGAGCTGCAATTGTTATTAATATACTATTTACTATTTTAGGTATTGGTGCTTCTGCAATGGGATCATAATATTTATTTTATTTAAAATAAAAACCCACAAATTGTATAATTTGTGGGTTTTCTTATTTAGTTGCTTTTGTATTAAAGTTTTTAACTTTTTAGCTTAGTGCTTTTTCATTATTTCTATAGTAAAAATGCCCATTATTACTATTCCAGTTGTTGCCCGAGTTATTATTTTGTTGAGTTGGAATGTTATAATAATTTGTATTATTAAAATTTACTTGGCCAATAGTTTTAATTAATTGCCCATGTCTATTGTATTTTAATTTTAAACCTCCAACTTGAGTTAATAACCCGTTTCTATTATATTTCATGTAAACACTACCAAGTCTTTTTACTTGACCATTTCGGGTATAATTTACAAATACATTACCAATACGTCTTACTTTACCATTGTTGTCGTGTGTTACAATTACACCACGACTTCTTGGCGTAGAGTAGGAGACTTGAGTTCCAGGAGCACCAAACGTTCTGTTTATGGCGCTACGTTTAGTATTTGTTTTTCTATAATAATCGTCATAATTACTGTGGTTAGATTCTAAGTTTGTATTAAAATCGAAGGAACCATCTGCAAAAATTAAAAATTCTACTCCGCGCTCAATAAATTGAATAGGTTCTATAAAATTATAATTACTAATTCTATTTTCTAATTGTTTAACTTCATTTAAAGATTTCTCTTTTTTTTCAATTGCTGTTACAGTAGTTAATCCCATTAACAATCCTGTAAATAATAGTACTAATTTTTTCATAGTATTGCGGTATTAAATTTATGCGTATTTCTGAACGTTTCAAAAAAAGCTAAAAGCCTACGCTATTTGTTATATAAGTTTTCAATATGCGTGCCAAACTGTAAAAGTGTTATTTTTACTAGGTGTTTCAGCCTATTTTAAATAGAGTTTAGTTATTGTTTAAGTTTTTCAAAATTGGTTTTTTATACTATATTTACATGTAGAAACCAACCCAATGTCTTTAGAATATAAAAGTTGCAAAAACTGCGATTCTAATTTTAGAAGTATTTATAAATACTGTCCAGAGTGTGGCATGAAATCTAAAGAAGAACTTACCTTAGGTGTACTTTTTTACAATACAATAAATAACTATTTACTTTACGACTCTAAGTTTTTTAAAAGTTTTATACCATTAATGGTTAAACCAGGTTTTTTGGCTAATAAATTTATAGCTGGAAAGCGTTTGTCGTTTTTACATCCTGCCCAATTGTACTTGTTTGTAACTTTTATTTTCTTTTTTATGTTCTCGTTTGTAACCAATAAGCAAGAATTAAAACTAAATCAAGAATTTAATAAAGCAACTACAGAAATTAAAAATGAATTAGAAGCTCAAAAAAGTGATTCTTTAAATAGAATAGAATTGTATAACACTTTAAAAAAAACACAGCAGTTTACAGGACAAAATGATAAAGTAATAGATTCTATTGTTGCAAATACAGATTTTAGTAAATCTAAAAATAAAATTAGTTTTGGTTACGATGTAAAAAAAGTAGATTCTTTATTAGAAATTAATGCACCTAAAAATGATATTTATCTAGAAATGGGTATGCATGAAAACCCTTACTGGATAGAGAAAATAATCTATCCACAAGTTTTAAAATTTCATCAAGAGCAAAATATAGGAACCATTTGGAATTCTATGATAAAAGCAACGCCAATAGCTCTATTTATACTTTTACCAATATTCGCATTATTATTAAAAATTTTCTATTATAATAAAGGAAAATATGCATACCATTTAGTATTTACATTTTACTTTTTTTCTTATTTGTTTGTAGTATTTAGTATTCTTTTAATTGCCGATTTTATAACTACAGTACCAGGTTGGATAGATTTATTAATATTACTATCTACTTTTATATACTTGGTAATTGCATTAAAAAAGTTTTATAATCAAGGTTGGTTTTTAAGTTATTTAAAAAGTGCTTTAATTACTTTTTTCTTTTTAATATTTGTAATGCCTATAGCTTTTGTAGCACTTGGTTTTATTACTTTTTTACTATACTAAAAAGCAATTTAAAACATTATAATTTTTCTTTTAAATACTTTCCTGTTTCAGAGGTTTTTACTTTTATAATTTCTTCTGGTGTACCAAAAGCCACTAAATTACCACCATTTTCTCCACCAGTTGGACCTAAATCTATTATATAATCTGCACATTTAATTAATTCTAAATTATGCTCTACAACAATAATAGAATGTCCTTTTTCTATTAAGGCGTTAAAAGATTTTAATAGTTTTTGAATGTCGTGAAAATGTAAACCTGTTGTTGGTTCATCAAAAATAAATAAAGCTGTTTCTTTAGTGTTTCCTTTTCCTAAAAACGATGCTAATTTAATACGTTGAGCTTCACCACCAGAAAGTGTAGATGAACTTTGACCTAAAGTTACGTAACCTAAACCTACATCTTGTAATGGTTGTAATTTGTTTTTAATTTTAGTAACATGATTGGCATCAAAAAATGCAATAGCATCATCAATAGTCATGTTTAGAATATCGTCTATATTTTTATCGGCAAAAGTAACCTCAAGTACTTCTTTTTTAAAGCGTTTACCTTTACATGTTTCGCATTCTAAATGCACATCTGCCATAAACTGCATTTCTATAGTTACTTCGCCTTCACCTTTACAAGTTTCACAACGTCCGCCATCTACATTAAAACTAAAATGCTTAGCCGCATAATTTCTTATAGTACTAATTTTTTGTTTGCTGTAAAGTGCTCTAATATCGTCGTAAGCTTTTATATATGTAACAGGATTCGATCTAGACGAGCGCCCAATAGGGTTTTGGTCTACAAATTCTATATGTTTTACGTTGCTATAATTTCCTTTTAATTCTGAAAATTGTCCAGGTTTATCACCAAAACCAGTTAGTTCTTTTTGTATTGCTGGATATAATATTTTTTTAACTAAAGTACTTTTTCCACTTCCTGAAACTCCTGTAATTACAGTTAGCATACCTAACGGAAAAGAAACATCAATATTTTTTAAATTGTTTTCACGAGCACCTTTAATATCTATACTGTATTTAGAGGTTCTTCGTTTTTTGGGAACTTCAATTTTTAAAGTTTCATTTAAATATTGTGCTGTTAATGATTTAGAAGCTAAAATATCTTTAAACGTTCCTGTTGCTACAACTTGGCCTCCAAGTGTACCAGCTTCTGGTCCAATATCTATAATTTCGTCAGCTTCTTTCATGATATCCTCATCATGCTCAACTACAATTACTGTGTTTCCTAAATCGCGCAATGCTTTTAAAACTAATATTAACCTTTCTGTATCTTTAGGGTGTAAACCTATACTAGGTTCGTCTAAAATATACATAGAGCCTACTAAACTACTGCCAAGCGAAGTGGCAAGGTTTATACGTTGGCTTTCACCACCAGATAATGTATTAGATTTTCGGTTTAATGTTAAATAATCTAAACCTACGTTAGATAAAAATTCTAATCGGTTTTCAATTTCTTTTAATAAACGTTTTGCAATGGTTGTATCGTGATCGTTTAATTCCAGTTGCTTAAAGAAATTGGTAAGTTTATCTAGTGGCATTTCAACCAAGTCTGTAAGTGTAGCATTACCTATTTTTACATAATTAGCTTCTGATCTTAAACGTTTACCATTGCACACCTTACATTTTGTTTTACCTCTGTAACGCGATAACATGACGCGATTTTGAATTTTATAGGCTTTACTTTCTAATTCTGCAAAAAAAGCATTTAAACCTTCAAAATATTTATTTCCTTTCCAGATTAAATCTTTGTTTTTTTGGCTAAGCTCAAAATAAGGCTTATGTATAGGGAAATCGAATTTATGCGAGTTGTTAACCAATTGGTCACGGTACCAACTCATACTTTCGCCACGCCACGGAAAAATAGCATTTTCGTATACCGATAATGCTGTATTTGGTATAACCAAATCATCATCAATACCAATTACATCGCCATAACCTTCACATTTTGGGCAAGCACCATACGGATTATTAAAACTAAATAAATGAACGTTTGGTTCTAAAAAAGTAATACCATCTAACTCAAATTTATTAGAAAATTGTTGTACACTATTATCGCTTAATTTTTCTATAAAACATTCGCCTTTACCTTCAAAAAAAGCAGTTTGTATAGCATCTGCTAAACGGTTATAAAAATCTTCATCATCTTTGGTTACAATTCTATCTACAACTAAAAATAAATCTTTGGTGTTTTCTGTAATACTTTCGGTTTTATCTAAACGTAAAACCTCTCCATTAGCTTTAATTCTGGCATAACCTTGCGCATTTAAAGTTTTTAGTTTGTCGCTTATTTCACGACCTTCTTCTAAATGAATAGGAGCGAGGAGCAATAGTTTTTCTCCAAGAGCAATAGATTTTACATAATTTAAAACATCTGTAACAGTGTCTTTTTTAACTTCTTGACCAGATACTGGAGAATATGTTTTACCAATTCTAGCAAAAAGGAGTTTAAGATAATCGTAAATTTCTGTAGTTGTACCAACTGTAGAACGTGGATTTGTAGAATTTACCTTTTGCTCAATGGCAATAGCAGGCGCAATACCTTTTATATAATTTACTTTAGGTTTATTTAGCCTACCTAAAAACTGTCTAGCATAACTAGATAAGCTTTCTACGTAGCGTCTTTGACCTTCAGCATACAAAGTGTCGAAGGCTAAACTAGACTTTCCAGAACCAGATAAACCAGTAATAACAACTAATTTGTTTCTAGGAATTACAACATCTATATTTTTTAAATTGTGCAGATTAGCACCTTTTATAATAATGTTTTGTTTAGGATTTACTTCGGAAAGCTTAATATTCATAAGTATTGTAATAAAAGTAATTGCAAAGATAGTACTTAATAAGAAGCTTATAAAAAAGATTATTGTGCAATAAAATGTTAAAAATTAATTTTTTTTTGTTTTTTCGGAATGATTGTTGTTATATTTACCTTGTTATTAACAAATTAAATTGTCGAGCCTATTACATAATATTACTTTTTAAATTAATTAACCTAAGCTGAAGCCCTAACTTCTGCAATAAAAAGTAACGTTATGCGACAAGAACTTATCACTGATGCTGTATTAATAAGCAGTTATATTAATGGAGATGAATCTTCTCTAGAAATTCTAATAAAAAGACACAAACAACGCATTTATAGTTTTATATACTCTAAAGTATATGATAGAGATATTGCTGAAGATATTTTTCAAGATACTTTTATAAAAGTTATTCGTACTCTAAAAAGAGGTAAATACAACGAAGAAGGTAAATTTTTACCTTGGGTAATGCGTATTGCACATAATTTAGTAATCGATCATTTTAGAAAAAACAATCGTATGCCTAAATTTGATAATAGTGGAGAGTTTAGTATTTTTTCTGTGTTAAGTGATACAAGTTTAAATGCAGAAAAAGCAATTATTAAAGATCAGGTAGAGAGTGATGTTAGGCGTTTAATAGAAGAGTTGCCAGACGACCAAAAAGAAGTTTTAGTAATGCGTATGTATCAAGATATGAGTTTTAAAGAAATCTCAGAACGTACAGGAGTAAGTATAAATACTGCATTAGGGCGTATGCGTTATGCTTTAATTAATATGCGCAAAGTAATAGACAAACACAATATAATATTAACGAATTAAAACATATACAATAATAAAATAAAAGCTGCGTTATTTATTTGAATCAACAAACAAATGCATGGCAAAAATTTACTCTAAAAATTCTAAAACAAAAAACAAAATGAACCCAAAAGATGAAACCATAAGTTTCATTCTTAATTATTCCAAAGCTTTAAGTGTTATAAATTATGAAAAATTGAAGTTTGAAGCGCTTCTGAATTAGACTAAAAATCCTGATTTATTAAATCAGGATTTTTTTTATTAATACATTTAATTTTTCTTTTTAAGTTTTTCGTATTCTTTTAAAACAGTACTTCTACCAATGGTTTTGGTAATAATATCTTTATCTAAATCCCAACCACGAGCAGGAGAGTATTCTCTACCGTACCAAATAATTTGAAGGTGTAAATCGTTCCAAGTTTCTTTTGGAAACAAACGTTTTGCATCTTTTTCGGTTTGCGCTAAGTTTTTGCCATTAGTTAAATTCCACCTATACATTAATCTATGAATGTGCGTGTCTACAGGAAAGGCAGGTACGCCAAAAGCTTGAGACATTACTACACTTGCTGTTTTATGGCCAACAGCAGGTAAGGCTTCTAAAGCTTCAAAACTTTTTGGAACTTCACCATTATGTTTATCTATTAAAATATGAGACAATCCATGAATGCCTTTACTTTTCATGGGTGATAAACCGCAAGGTCTAATAATTTCTTTTATTTCTTCAACACTCATTTTAATCATGTCGTAAGGATTATCTGCTTTTGCAAACAGTAAAGGTGTAATTTGGTTTACACGAACATCTGTACATTGCGCAGAAAGTAAGACAGCAACTAATAAAGTGTATGGATCTTTATGATCTAACGGAATAGGAATTTCTGGATATAATTCATTTAACGTATTTATAACGAAATCAACCTTTTCTTGTTTAGTCATTAATTGTATTTTTGATAAAAATTATTGAAAACTCAAAATTACAACTATGAATACATTAAAGCAAGGAGATAAAGTACCAGATTTTACAGTTAATGATCAAGATGGAAATGCTATTTCCTTAAGCGATTATAAAGGAAAAAAACTAATAGTATTTTTTTACCCTAAAGCAAGTACACCAGGTTGTACAGCAGAAGCTTGTAATTTAACAGATAATTATAAAGCATTACAAGATGAAGGCTATGAGATTTTAGGAGTTAGTGCAGATTCTGAAAAACGACAAACTAATTTTAGAAATAAATATAAATTTCCATTTCCGCTTTTAGCAGATGAAGACAAAGAAGTTATTAATGCGTTTGGAGTTTGGGGAGAAAAGAAATTTATGGGTAAAACTTATGAAGGTATCCATAGAAAAACCTTTTTAATAGATGAAAATGGAGTAGTGGAGCACGTAATTGATAAAGTAAAAACTAAAGATCACGCAGCACAGATATTAGAATTATAATATTTTATTTTTAATTATAAAAAAAAACTCAGAACCGCTATGGTTCTGAGTTTTTTTATAAACTTATTTTTAATATTCTGTTTACTGTATTTCTATAGAGAAAGCTACTTCAACGTCTGTTTCACCACCAGCATCACTTAAACCTGTGTTTGGTTTAGTTGGTTCGTGACGTAACGTAAACGTTAAAGTTCCAGTACTAGCTGCTCCAGTAGTAACTGTAAACTCTGTTCCTAATGGATTGTTATCACCATCAAAATTAGCATATTCTGTAGTTAAATCTAAACTACTACTAGCTGTGTAAAAGAATTGGTGCTCATCGTCTTCTTCTTCTACTTCTTCAGTAATATCTTCTGCAGGATCCTCAGTTTCGTTTAATAGTTGTATTTCACCATTGTAAGTAACTCCAGCATCTAAAACAGCATTAGTTAAATCATCAGGATAAGTAAATACTGGATTATTAGGTCCATCTCCATCTAAATCTTGCATTTGAAAAGTAATAGCAGTTCCACCTCCGTTAGGTGTTAGTGTTACATTAACTGTTGTAATTAACTCTTCTTCGTTTACAGGTACTGGAATAGTGATATTGTCATCATCATCAGAACATGAAGTGGCTAAAAAAAGAGATAAAATTGTAATTGTTATAAATTTAAAGTTTTTCATTGTTTTGTAACTAAAATTAATAATTTATTTTAAGGTTTATTAAAAAGTTTCTACCTAATTCGTCTGCATAATAGCGTGTTCGATTTAAGTAATTGCGGTAGGATTTATTAAAAATATTAGAAACATCAAAACCTACTGTTAATGATGTTTTATTATTTAATTTAAAATCTACACTAGAGTTAAAATTAAGTAGATGGTAAGCACTTGGAGGTGTACTTACATCTACAATTTCTGTGGTTTCTGTTTCGGCGATATATACTTCAAAATTGTTATTAGGATATTCATTTTGCCTAAAAACATATTCACTTTCTAATGCTAAATTTAAATTGTTCAATTTTTTATTGTTATAAACAATAGTGTTTTTTGTGCTCGCAGCGGGCATATTAATTAAAGCTTCGTCTTGAGAGGTGTCTTTTCCTTTAACTAAAGAGAATTGGTTTTTTAATTGAAAATAATCTGTTAATTTAAAGCCGCTATTAATATCTACTCCTAATAATCTAGCATTGGTTTGTCTATATTCCCAAATTTGAAAATTTCCTCTTATAGTTTGAGAAATACCTATAGGCTCAATAACAATAAAATTGTTAATAAAATTTGCATATGGATTTATTGAAAAACTAAAATTGTCGTTTTCGCGTAGCAATGTTATAGATACTTTGCTAGATGTTTCAGAATCGAATTGTAAATCTCCATATTCTATTCGTGAAGCAGAGTGGTGCAAGCCTTCACTAAATAATTCTGAAGGATTTGGTGCTCTTGAAGATAAAGCGTAATTAAATAATAATTTATAACCGTTGTTAAATTTATAGTTTAACCCTACAGTTGCTGAAGGATTATAAAAACTTAATTTTGGGTTAGCTAAAACTTGATCTCCAAAATCTCCATCGATAACAATATCTTGAAAAGTAGTGTCGTAATCTCTACTTTCCCAAAACGATGTTCTATAAAATTTTAAAGCATTTAGATAAGTATAATCAAACCTTGCTCCAATTTCAAAAAGTAATTGGTTGTTTATTTTTTTATCTAAAATGGCATAAGCTCCAAAATTGTATTTATCGTAATCTGGTATTAATCTTCTTACTCCAGTGTTAGGATCTGCAAAATTAGTTTGGTATTGTCCTGTTAAGCCTAATTTTAATTTAGTAGTACTGGAGATTTTAGAGTCTAAATCTAAAAGTAGAGTATGAGTATCAAGTTTTAAATCTAAAGATGCTTTGTCTTTATCGTCTCCACGTCTTACATCAAATTCTAATCTATTATTTTGTTGATATCCATACTGAAAATTTAATGTGCCAATATCATTAAACTTTTTAAAGGCTTTAATCCTTGCTATATGATGTGTAACATCTTGATATGGTGCATCTATATTGTATGTAAAATCATCAATATATAAAGGCTGAGCACTATTAATAGCTCTAACTTGGTCTTCGGCACCTCCTAAATGCGAGGCTCTTAAAATACCTGTTTCCACTTTATATAAAGAATAATAGGCTTCTATGCCAGAGTTAAATTTATTAACACCAGCACGTAAAGATAAACTGCGCTCAAAAACACCAGTGTTGCTTAGGTTGTAATCTGGTGCATTAAAATCGCCAAATCGCTTAATAGAACCTTGTGCTTTCCCGTACCAACCGCTTTTAAAACTTTTAGTTAGTTGAGAAGTTACAGTCCCTCCACGGCCATTTGTTGCGCCGGTAACTATTGTTTTACCGTATAAACTATCTTTTACAGGTGTTTTAGAATTTTCTGTAATTATTATTCCTCCTATTGCATTTCCACTATACTGTAATGCACTTGCACCTTTTATTACAGTAATATTGTCTATTGCATTAACATCTAAATTAGGAGCATGTTCGGATCCCCAATCTTGATCTTCCATTCTTAAACCATCATTCATAACTACAACTCTGCTACTATGTAAGCCATTAATAATTGGCTTAACAATAGTGTTTCCAGTATTTAGAGAGGAAACTCCTGAGATATTATTTAAAACATCACCAAGGGAGTTTGCGCTATTATGTTCTAAGTCTTCTTTAGATATTTTATTTTCTAAAGTTGTATTAGATTTTATTTCTACACTTTTTCCTTCTAAAATAATTTCATTTAATTCTTCTAAATGATGTTCTAAACGAAAAATCTTATAGGTATCTCCAGAAACTTCCAATTTATAAGTTTTAGAGTCACAAAAGGCATGGTATACTTCAAATGTATATGTTTTATTACATAAATTTGAGATGCTAAATTCGCCTTCAAAATTAGTTAATACAAATTGTTGAGTTTCTAAAATAGTAACTTTTGCATCAACTAAAATAGTACCATCGTGCTGGTCTATTACTTTACCAGTAATAGTATTACTACAATTTTGAGAGATTGAAATTTGGCAACTTATAAAAAGTATACTTAATAAAAATAAACGCATAAATTTAAAGCGTATTATTAGTTAAATGTATAAATACATTTAGCTAATTATATAATAGAATGTTTTTTATGAAATAATCATAAAAAAAAGAATGGTAAATTACATTTTAATAATGCAATTTATAGGAGATTAAATAAATGAAGAAGGAGGGCCTCTTAAAGCAATACCAAGGCTTTTATAGCTGTTAATATAAAAATATTGAGAAATAATATTTTTGTGGTTATTCTTTATATTAAGTATAATAACATCGTTTAAAACTAACGAAAAAGTATTGTTTAATTTAAACTTATAGAATTCACAATCTATTTCAATTTCATGAAAATGACTATCTGATGGATTTGAACAAACTTCATGCTTGTGGTTTTCAAAAACATGTGTAAATTTTACAGCAGAAGGAAACAAAACAACAAGCAAAAGCAGTATTGCGGCACTTTTAAATAGTATATGTTGTGTTTTATGTTTCATTTAATCTAAAAACCTACCTAAACCAAAACGACGTAGCATTTTCTTTTCGAATTCCCAGAAAAACTTACCTTGTCCAAATAAATATCCAATAGTTACCAATAAAATTTGGTAAAAAATTAGCCCAATGATAATATATAAAATCCAATAAGCAAAAGTATTTAAGTTTTCTTTAGTAATTCCTATAAATTTAATAAAAGGCTTTCCTATATATAATGATGAAGATCCAGTAATTGCAAAAACAATAAAGATTCTTATTATTTCCCAACGCTGATTAACAATCCATTTTTTTTCTAGCTTTTTAAAAATTAGTAATGTTAATTTTAAAAGAAAAAAAGTAATTAAAAGTGCAAATGCAATTTGAAAAGCAATATAATTTTCTTCTCTAAATAGTCCTGCAATTTTATAACCAGAATAAAAGAGACCTATTAATCCCAATAGAGGGAATAATAGTTGCCAATTTTTTGTTATCTCCCAACGTTTTTTAAACTCCTGCATTAAAGTGTTTTTTCAAGAGTGCAAATATAATTTAATTTTGAGGAACTCTGGTCCCTAAAAGATTTTGGTTATATGTATTTTGAAAATAAATAAAGTAGTTATAAATTTTATAATTTACATCGTAACCATAATCTACACCTTGTCTATAATTAATTTCCATTTCATATAAATTTGGATTATAGCGTCTTGGTTCTAATACACGCCTGTTCCATTCTTGAACATAACGTATATTTCTACTTTCCATATAATTTTGTGTATAATATCCTTTTGGTTGCGCTCTTGATGCTAGATAGGTGCCAAAACCTGGCTCTATAATTATAACATCGTATTCTTGGTTGTCTCCAGAAATTTTAATTGTATCACCAACTTGTGTTTGTTGTAAAGCTTCGTTAGAACTAGATGCTTTTTTTGTGGTATTACATGCAAAAAGCATAATAATTACAATAAATATAAATAGTGCATTTTTCATAAGTTCAGTTTTTTATTAAAAATACAAATTTAATATAGGACTACAATAACAAAAACAAAAAGAGCCAAACTTGTGTTTGACTCTTTTTATAATTGTTTTATTTAAAGAATGGTTTATTTTCCAAATAAACCTCCTAATAATCCACCAAGACCGCTCTTTTTGCTATCTCCTCCTAATACCATTCCAGCAACATCGTCTACAATACTACCGTCTCCATCTGCATCTAAAATTTGTTCTAAGAAATTTTGTTCTTTATCTGCAGAGCTTCCTCCTAATAATCCGCCTAATAAATCACCAATACCATTAGATGAACTAACGTTTTGTTGTTGTGCTTGTTTACCAATTACGCCCATTAATATAGGTGCAGCTACTTTTAAAATATTTGCTACGGATCCAGCATCTAAACCAGATTTTTCTCCAATAATTTTTTCTACACCTTGTTTTTTAGCTCCAAGAACGTGACCTAAAATTTTATCTCCGTCATTTTTCACCTCTTCATCAACACCTCCACCAAATAATCCTCCAAGATTATCTAAAATACTTCCATTGTGCTTTCCTTGTATAGCTCCCATTAATCCTTCTGCTCCTTGTGGAGTTGAAGCGTTTCTTTGCATTGCCTTCATTAAAACCGGTAAAGCCATTGTAAGTACGCTACTTGTTTTGCTAGTATCGTTTCCTGTTGATCCTGCAACACCGCTAATTATTGATTTTCCTAAATCGCTTCCTAATAAATCTAAAATTCCTGACATTTTTTAATATATGTTTTAAGTTACTTTTGAAGTGAAAAGTTACATAAAAAAAGCCTTAATGTAATTATTAAGGCTTTTATAAAATTTATAACGTCTATTTGTTTCGTTAAAGTGTCGTGTTTTAACGATTAAAGTAGTATTTCTTTAATTTGCGTTGCTAGTTCTGTACCTATACGATCTTGAGCTTCGTTTGTGGCAGCACCAATATGTGGTGTTAAAGATAGCGAAGAATTCATAAGTAATTGCAATTCTGGTTTTGGTTCGTTTTCAAAAACATCTAAAGCGGCACCTGTAACTTTCCCACTTTCTATAGCTTTTACAAGAGCAACTTCATTTAATACACCTCCTCGAGCAGCATTAGCAATTATAACACCATCTTTCATGATATTAAATTCGGCATCGTCTATTATATATTCTTTTTGGGCTGGTACATGTAGAGAAATAAAATCTGATTGTTTTAAAACATCTTCTTTAGAGATAGTTGTAATATTAAAATCTACACTTTGTCCATCAAAAAAATCTAATTTTAGATTAGCTTTTTCCATGTAAGGATCATAGGCTACAACTTTCATTCCAGCGCCTAAAGCTATTTTAGCAGTAGCTTGACCAATACGACCAAAACCTAAAACACCTAAAGTTTTACCTTTTAATTCTATACCTTTAGCATAAGCTTTTTTTAATCCTTTAAAATTAGTGTCTCCTTCTAATGGCATGTCTCTATTGGCATTATGTAGAAAACGAGCAATCCCGTAAAAATGTCCAAAAACTAATTCTCCAACAGAGTGTGATGAAGCTGCAGGAGTATTGATAACTTTTAATCCTTTTTCGCGTGCATAGTCAACATCAATATTATCCATACCAACACCACCACGTCCAATAATTTTTAAACTTGGGCAAGCATCAATTAAATCTTTTCTTACGGTTGTTGCACTTCTAACTAAAAGTACCGTGATATTATTCTCGTTTATGTAATTTATTAATTGTTCTTGTGCAACTGTTGTAGTTGATACTTCAAATCCTGCACTTTCTAAAGCGTCAATTCCGCTTTTAGAAATACCATCGTTTGCTAATATTTTCATGAAAAAGTTTATTTTTCATTCCCATAATTCCGATAACTATTGGAAGGGAATCTTAATTATTAAATTATTTTTATTTGTTTGTGAGAAACAGCTTAATTATTAAGCTTTACTTTCTAATTCACTCATTACTTCAACTAAAACTTTAACGCTATCTAAAGATAAAGCATTATACATTGAAGCTCTATAGCCACCAACACTACGGTGACCATTAATACCATTAATTCCAGCTTCTTGTACCATGGCATCAAACGTTTCTTTAAGGTTTTCGTTTTCTAAAGTAAATGTTGCATTCATTATTGAACGATCTTCTTTAGCTGCAAAACCTTTAAATAGTGGATTTAAATCTATTTCAGAATACATTAATGTGGCTTTCTTTTCATTTTCTGCTTCTATAGCTTTAATACCTCCTAAATCCTTTAACCATTGCATGGTTAGCATAGAAGTGTAAACAGCAAAAACGGGAGGTGTATTAAACATACTACCTTTGTCTATGTGTACTTTATAATCCATCATTGATGGAATTTTACGAGATACTTTACCAAGTATATCTTCTTTTATTACTACTAAAGTAGTACCGGCTGGTCCCATATTTTTTTGTGCTCCGGCATAAATTAAATCGAACTGAGAAAAATCTAAAGTTCTTGAAAAAATATCGCTACTCATATCGCAAACCATTGGGATATCTATTTTAGGAAAGCTTTTCATTTGAGTTCCAAAAATAGTATTGTTAGAGGTGCAATGGAAATAATCGTAATCTGAAGGTACATCAAAACCTTTAGGTATATAATTATAATTTGCGTTTTTAGATGATGCTACTTCGTAAATATCATCGTAAATTTTAGCTTCTTTAATAGCTTTTGCGCTCCAAGTACCGGTGTTTAAATAACCAGCACGTTTTTCTAATAAATTTAACGCTACCATTAAAAATTGAGTACTAGCACCACCTTGTAAAAATAGTGCTTTATAACCTTTTCCTTCTAAACCTAAAAGTTCTAATGCTAAAGCTCTTGCCTTTTCCATAACATCTACAAAAGGTTTGCTTCTGTGGGATATTTCGATTAAAGATAAGCCGTTATCGAAATCTAATAAAGCTTCAGAAGCTTTCATTATTACTTGTTTTGGTAGTACGCAAGGTCCTGCGCTAAAATTATGTCTTTTCATGTTGTGCTGAATTTATTTCAGTATCAGTTAATTTTTCATTTTAATAAAAAAAATGATTTACATTTTAAGTTAACAAAGGTGCTAAATAATGAGCGTTTTTTTATTAATAATATCATAATTTATTGGCTATTATTTTAACAAAAAAGCAATAGTGTCTACGTTGTCTGCATAATCCCAAAGCTCTGGTTTTTGGGTTTTTCCAAATGCTACATTAGTGTTGTTAAGCTCTTTGGATACAATACATTGTATGTTTTCTGCTTCGGCTTCCAAAGTGTTTTTTAGGCTTACTATATCGTTGTAATATTCATAAAATACTGTTGCAATTGGTGAGGCAAAACTTTTGTCTTCTTTTATCATAAGAAAACCATTTTCAAGCATATCAAATTCACTCATTAAATATACTGCTTTGTTATAATCGTAATTATTAGCGTATTTAGCTTCGTTAATAATTGGATGCCATTTATAAATAGCTTCAAAAAAGGCATCAAAATTATAATCTTTTGGTACAAATAATTTAGATACATTTCTACAACCTAAGCCATAATATCTAAAAATATCTTCAGATAGATTTTCTAAATCTTCTTTTGATTCATTTCCTGTAAGTACAGCAACTGAGTTTCTATTTTTTCTAATTATAGATGGTTTGTTTTTAAAATAATAATCAAAATAACGTGCTGTGTTAGAACTTCCTGTCGCAATTACGGCATCAAAATTTTCTAATTTACCTTCTGTAAAAGTAATTTTGCCTTTAAATTTTGGTTCTATATGTTCTAAATATTTAGCTAGAAATGGTAACAAATGTTTGTCGTTAGACGATTGTTTAACAATAACAGAATGTCCAGAAATTAATACAGATAAAAAATCGTGAAAACCAACTAAAGGAATATTTCCTGCCATAATAATGGCTACATTTTTATAAGATTTATTACTAAAACTATAAGATGAAGTCCATTTAGTTAAGTTTTTATTAGTTAGTAATTTACTCCATCCGTTTAAAGAAAAAACAATATTAGTTTTTGTAAACCATCCATTGTTTTCTTGAGCTAATTTTATTTGGTGTTTAAAGCCTTCAAAAAATAAGTCGTTGTGCGGAATGTTATCTTGTTTTATAAATTTTTCTGAAGAAAATTGACTTATAAAAGTTCCTAATTTTGAGAAAGCGTTAATTCTTTGTTGTAATTCCATTTATACTTGCGTAATACGTGTTTTGTCGTTATTTTTGCAGTTGCAAATTTACGCAAACAAAATAAAACAATTACTATGGCAATTATTATAACAGACGAATGTATAAATTGTGGTGCATGTGAGCCAGAATGCCCTAATACTGCAATATACGAAGGTGCTGACGATTGGAGATATAAAGATGGAACAAGTTTAGAAGGAAGTTTAGTGCTTCCTGATGGAAAAACTGTAGATGCAGATGAAGCACAAGAGCCTATTAGTGATGAAATTTACTACATTGTACCAGATAAATGTACAGAGTGTAAAGGTTTTCATGAAGAGCCACAATGTGCAGCAGTTTGTCCTGTAGATTGTTGCGTTCCTGATGATGACCATGTTGAAAGCGACGAAGTTTTATTGGGTAAACAGAGATTTATGCATCCTGAAGATTAAACTAAATTAAAATAAAAAAATCCTAAGTTTTACTTAGGATTTTTTTTTATCTATATATAATCTATTAATTACTCGATAGCAGTCATTTCAAACACTAAGTATTCCATTATTCTATCGGTAGTAGTGAAATCGAATTCATCATTTTCAGTATGAAAAGAAGAATAAAAAACAGCGCCTTGTCCTAACAAAAATGTAAATGCTAAATCTTTATTTTCTGTAACGGTTACATTATTATTATCTCTATAATCTACTACGCCATTTAACCAAGATATTGTAGTTGTTGGGTCGTAAGAGTCTACTACTTGCCAAGAGCCTAAAAATTCATCTATAAAAACAGTATCGTTAATAGAAATACCAAAATTTAATAATAGCCATGCGCTTAAATTACCATCTAAAATAGTAGCGGTTGTGCTTAAAGACTGCCCACTTCTTCTTGGTGTATAAAAACTTAAATAATCTGTATCATTATTAGTAACAGTGTTTAATAAACTAGAAGACCAGTCTGTTACATATAGAAAACCACCATTATTAACATAATCCATAAGGTTTTGTTCGTATGTTGGGTTGTCTGAATGAGAACTACAGTTAATAAACAAAATGTCATAAGAAGCTAAAAGAGTAGGGTCTGACATTAAATCTGTGTAAGAAAAACTCACATTAGGATCTAAAATAGGATTTCTGCTTTCTAAGTCACTACTTTTATTTAAACCATGTAAATGTGCTTGGTTAGAAATGTGTGAATTTTTATTGGTTGTTATACCATCAATTATATCAAATAAAGGTTCGTTTGTTATTGGGTTTACAAGACCTATGCCATACAATACGCTTTCAATATTGTCAAAACTACCAGTTATAACACCAATATTTGGTAAGGTATCAATTTTATAATTATCTAAAGTTGTTTCTTGTTCTACAACTATTTGTTTTTGTGTTGTAAATAAGCCTTTTGCTAAATTTAAAGTGTATTCACCTTTTTCTAATGCAATGGTAAAGTTACCTTGAGCATCTGTAGTTGTTTCAGCTTTTAAAATATTATTCTGCATGGCAGAAACCCTCGCGTTTACAATAGGATCTTGATTATTTGGTGCTAATAATTTTCCTGATATGTTGATGCTCTCTGGAATAGCATCTGGTGCTTCGTCTTTAGAACAAGAGAATAGAAATAGCAAAATAAATGCAGATAGGATAATTGGTTTCATAATAATTGGTTTTATTGATTATATAGATATAACAACTCACTTTTAATATTTCCTAAGTTAGTTAAATAATTATGTTTCTCATTAACCGAAGATTTAAAGAATTAACTACATTTGCAATCGATTAAAAAGAACTTAAAAACAATAAATTTTCCATTTTTATGGAAATGAAAATATATTTACAATGAAAGCAGGAATTGTAGGCTTACCAAACGTAGGAAAATCGACATTATTTAATTGTTTGTCTAATGCAAAAGCGCAAAGTGCAAACTTTCCTTTTTGTACCATAGAACCTAACATTGGCGTGGTAAATGTGCCAGATCCAAGACTTCAAAAATTAGAAGAATTAGTAAATCCAGAACGAGTTATGCCTGCAACTGTAGAGATTGTGGATATTGCTGGTTTGGTAAAAGGAGCAAGTAAAGGAGAAGGATTAGGAAATCAGTTTTTAGCAAATATTCGTGAAACCGATGCTATTTTGCATGTATTACGTTGTTTTAACAATGATAATATTGTACACGTTGATGGTAGTGTAGATCCAATTCGTGATAAAGAAACTATAGATATCGAGTTGCAGTTAAAAGATTTAGATACTGTAGAGAAAAAACTTGATAAAGTTAAGCGTGCTGCAAAGACAGGAAATAAAGAAGCGCAAAAAGAAGAGGCTGTACTTTTAAAACTTAAAGCAGGTTTGGAAGCAGGAAAATCTGTAAGAGCAATAGAGTTTACAGAAGAAGAAGATAAAGAGTTTGTTAAACCAGCGCAACTTATTACAGATAAGCCAGTAATGTACGTTTGTAATGTAGATGAAGGTGCAGCTGTAAATGGAAACGATTATGTTAATCAAGTAAAAGAAGCAGTAAAAGATGAAAATGCTGAAGTTCTAGTACTTGCTGTTGGAACCGAAGCAGATATTACAGAATTAGATGATTACGAAGAGCGTCAAATGTTTTTAGCAGATATAGGTTTAGATGAGCCGGGATCTGCCAAGTTAATTCGTTCTGCATATAAATTATTAAATCAGCAAACCTATTTTACAGCAGGAGTAAAAGAAGTAAGAGCTTGGACTATTAATATTGGAGCAACAGCTCCACAAGCAGCAGGAGTAATACACACCGATTTTGAAAAAGGTTTTATTCGTGCCGAAGTAATTGGCTATAACGACTATATAGAGTATGGAAGTGAGGCAAAAGTAAAAGAAGCAGGTAAAATGAGAGTAGAAGGTAAATCGTACGTTGTAAAAGATGGCGATGTTATGCATTTTTTATTCAATGTATAAGCTCATTTTACCATAACAATATAAAAGCCAATGTTCTCAACAACATTGGCTTTTTATTGTTAATTACTTTCTGCAAAGCCTATTTCATTTTTTATGGCGTTGTATTATATTAGCAACCTATCACGAAAATTTACTCAATTCTATGTCTGAACAAACCAAATATACCGAAGATAATATACGCTCGTTAGATTGGAAAGAGCATATACGTATGCGTCCAGGTATGTATATTGGTAAATTAGGAGATGGATCGTCGCCAGACGATGGTATTTATATACTTTTAAAAGAAGTACTCGATAACTCTATAGATGAGTTTGTTATGGGAGCAGGAAAAACAATAGAAATTTCTGTGCAAGGTAGCAAAGTGATTGTTCGTGATTACGGTCGTGGTATTCCTTTAGGAAAAGTAGTAGACGTTGTATCTAAAATGAATACCGGCGGAAAGTACGATTCTAAAGCTTTTAAAAAATCTGTAGGATTAAACGGTGTTGGTACAAAAGCCGTAAACGCATTATCATCATACTTTAGAGTAGAATCTTCAAGAGACGGAAAAAGTGCATCGGCAGATTTTGAACAAGGAAACCTTGTAAATCAAGAGTTTTTAGAAGAAACATCACGTAGAAAAGGAACAAAGGTATCTTTTATTCCAGACGATATAATTTTTAAAAACTATAAATTTCGTAGTGAGTATGTTGTTAAAATGCTTAAAAACTACGTATACCTTAATCCAGGATTAACCATAGTTTTTAATGGCGAAAAATATTACAGCGAAAATGGTTTAAAGGATCTTTTAGCTGAAAAAACTAGTGAAACCGATTTATTATATCCAATTATTCATCTTCGTGGCGATGATATTGAAGTTGCACTAACGCACAGTAAAACGCAGTATAGCGAAGAGTACAATAGTTTTGTAAACGGACAAAATACTACTCAAGGAGGAACGCATTTAAATGCTTTTAGAGAAGCTGTTGTAAAAACCATTCGTGATTTTTATGGTAAACAATATGATGCTTCAGATATTAGAAAATCTATAATTTCTGCCATAGCCATAAAAGTAATGGAACCTGTTTTTGAAAGTCAAACAAAAACAAAATTAGGATCTACAGATATGGGAGGCGATTTGCCAACCGTAAGAACCTATATAAACGATTTTTTAAAAACATATTTAGATAATTATTTACATAAAAACCCAGACACTGCAGAAAAAATACAACGTAAAATTCTTCAAGCAGAACGTGAGCGTAAAGAATTATCTGGAATAAGAAAATTAGCTAAAGACAGAGCAAAAAAAGCCAGTTTACACAACAAAAAACTACGTGACTGTCGTGTGCATTTTGGCGATACTAAAAACGAAAGAAACCTTGAAACGACCTTGTTTATTACCGAGGGAGACTCAGCATCTGGTAGTATTACAAAATCAAGAGATGTAAATACACAAGCTGTATTTAGTTTAAAAGGAAAACCATTAAATTGTTACGGTTTAACAAAGAAAATTGTTTACGAAAACGAAGAGTTTAATCTCTTGCAAGCAGCATTAAATATTGAAGAATCTCTAGAAGATTTGCGTTATAACAATGTAGTAATAGCAACCGATGCCGATGTAGATGGTATGCACATTCGCTTATTACTAATAACATTTTTTCTTCAGTTTTTTCCAGAAGTAATAAAAGAAGGCCATTTATATATATTACAAACGCCATTATTTAGAGTGCGAAATAAAAAGGAAACTATTTATTGCTATTCTGAAGAGGAACGACGCGATGCCATAGAAAAATTAAAACCAAAACCAGAAATCACGCGATTTAAAGGTTTAGGTGAAATTTCACCAGATGAATTTGTTCATTTTATTGGTGAAGACATTCGTTTAGATCCTGTAATGTTAGACGATAATATGTCTATAGACGAGCTATTATCTTTTTACATGGGAAAAAACACACCAACAAGACAAGAATTTATTATTGATAATTTAAAGGTGGAATTAGATTTAATTGAGGAAGATAAATAAACCATTTGTCATTCTGTATTTAATGCGGAATCCACAAAAGAAAAAATAAATTTCTGTTTTTGCAGAAATAGTAAATATGACAGAAGAAAACGACGACCTAACAAACGAAAACATAGAAAATCAAGAACCACAAGAAACTATTACCAGGATTACTGGTATGTATAAAGAGTGGTTTTTAGATTACGCTTCGTATGTAATTTTAGAACGTGCAGTACCAGCAATTGAAGATGGTTTTAAACCTGTACAACGTCGTATCATGCACTCAATGAAGGATCTTGACGATGGGCGTTACAATAAAGTAGCTAATATTGTTGGTCATACCATGCAGTATCATCCGCACGGTGACGCCAGTATTGCAGATGCTATGGTGCAAATTGGCCAAAAAGATTTGCTAATAGACACCCAAGGAAACTGGGGAAATATATTAACAGGAGATCGTGCAGCAGCCTCAAGATATATTGAAGCTCGTATTTCAAAATTTGGTTTAGATGTTGTTTATAATCCTAAAATAACAGAGTGGCAGGCAAGTTATGATGGGCGTAGAAAAGAGCCTGTAAATTTACCAGTAATGTTTCCGCTATTGTTAGCGCAAGGAGGAGAAGGAATTGCAGTTGGACTTTCAACAAAAATTTTACCTCACAATTTTATAGAGTTAATAGAAGCTTCAATTAAACATTTACAAGGCAAACGCTTTACGCTAGTTCCAGATTTTCCAACAGCAGGAATTGCAGATTTTTCTAATTATAACGATGGTTTACGTGGAGGAAAAGTGCGTGTTCGTGCAAAAATTTCTCAAGTAGACAAAACAACGCTAGCAATAACCGAGATTCCTTTTGGTACCACAACATCATCACTTATAGATTCTATTCTAAAAGCAAATGATAAAGGAAAAATAAAAATTAAAAAAATTGAAGATAATACTGCTGCCGAAGTAGAAATATTAATTCATTTACCATCAGGTTTATCGCCAGATAAAACCATCGATGCTTTATACGCTTTTACAAGTTGCGAAAGTTCAATTTCACCATTAGGCTGTGTAATTGAAGATAACAAACCATTATTTATTGGTGTTACAGAGATGCTTAGACGCTCTACAGATAACACCGTTCAATTATTAAAACAAGAATTAGAAATAAAACTTGGCGAATTTGAAGAGCAATGGCACTTTGCAAGTTTAGAACGTATTTTTATAGAAAATAGAATTTATCGCGATATAGAAGAAGAAGAAACCTGGGATGGTGTAATTAGCGCTATAGATAAAGGACTTCAGCCACATATAAAACATTTAAAAAGAGCAATAACAGTTGAAGATATTACACGTTTAACCGAAATTAGAATTAAACGTATTTCAAAATTTGATATCGATAAAGCACAGCAAAAAATTGATGCTTTAGAAGAGCAAATAGCAGAAGTAAAACATCATTTAGCAAACTTAATAGATTACGCCATTGCTTATTTTAAAAGGTTGAAAAAAGAATATGGCGAAGGTAAAGAGCGTAAAACAGAAATTCGTGCTTTTGAAGATGTAGATGCTACAAAAGTAGTTATTAGAAACACAAAACTTTACGTAAATAGAGAAGAAGGTTTTATAGGTACATCATTACGTCGTGATGAGTATGTTTGTGATTGTAGTGACATAGATGATATTATAGCTTTTACAGCATCTGGAAAAATGATGGTTACCAAAGTAGACTCTAAAACGTTTATAGGTAAAAATATTATTCATGTTGCAGTCTTTAAAAAGAAAGACAAACGTACTATCTATAATATGATATATCGCGATGGTACAAAAGGAGCGAGCTATATTAAGCGTTTTGCTGTAACCTCTATGACAAGAGATAAAGAGTACGATTTAACAAACGGTAGTAAAGGCTCTAAACTTTGGTATTTTTCTGCAAATCCAAATGGTGAAGCCGAAGTTATATCGGTGTTTTTACGTCAAGTAGGTAGTATAAAAAAATTAAAATGGGATATTGATTTTGCCGATATTTTAATAAAAGGTCGAGCAAGTAAAGGAAATGTGGTTACAAAATATGCCATTAAAAAAATAGAACTAAAAGAAGAAGGTGTTTCTACATTAAAACCAAGAAAAATTTGGTTTGACGATGCTGTACAGCGATTAAATGTAGATGGAAGAGGAGATTTAGTTGGAGAATTTAGAGGAGAAGATAAATTACTAATTATAAATCAAAAAGGAATTGCAAAAACCGTAACACCAGAAGTAACACTGCATTTTGATAGTGATATGATAGTTATGGAAAAATGGATTCCTAAAAAACCTATTTCTGCAATATATTATGATGGAGAAAAGGAGAAATATTACGTAAAACGTTTTCTAATTGAAAATGAAGATAAAGAAGAGTTATTTATCTCAGATCATGAAAATTCACAACTAGAAATTGTATCTACAGATTGGAGACCAGTTGCAGAAATTGTATTTGCTAAAGAAAGAGGTAAAGATAGACGAGATAATGAAGAGGTTAATATTGAAGATTTTATTGCAGTTAAAGGCATATCAGCTTTAGGAAACCAACTTACTAAATACAAAGTAAATCAAGTAAGTTTATTAGATCCTTTACCTTACGAAGCTCCAGAAGAAATTCATGCCGAAGAATTAGAGGTTAGTGATGAAATTGTTGTAGAAAACAAACTGCCGATAGATGTTCCTGAAGTAGAGCAACAACCTAAAAAAGATTTTATTAGCAAAGAAGAAAAGGCTAAAAAAGCTTTAGAACGTGCTATTAAAAAGAAAAAAGATAATCAAGGTGGAAAAGATCAAACCACATTGTTTTAACAATAAGTAATTTTAAAATTATTTCTTGGTTTTAGACCTGCTAATTTTGTGGTTTAAAAATTCAATAAAAAGAGAGAATGCAATTGCAAAATACAAATAACCTTTTGGTATCGCTCCAACGGTTTTTCCAAATAATGCAGTTTCGCTTAAATGGGCAGCCTCTGTTATTAGCATAAAACCTATTAATATTAAAAAGGCTAAAGCTAGCACTTGAATACTTGGGTGTTTTTCTATAAAAAGCCTAATTTTATTAGCAAAACCAATCATTACTGCAATAGAAATTATTACAGCAATAATCATTAAAACAAGATTGTAATTGTGGTTGTCACTTAATCCATTAGTCATACCAACTGCGGTTAATATGGAGTCTATAGAGAAAATAAAGTCAATAATTAAAATTTGTACTAAAGCTTGTTGTAAAGATTTTATCACTTTTCCTTTCATGCTATTTTCATCATGATTTGGTGTTTCCACTTTTTCTCTAATTTCAGAAGTACTCTTATATATTAAAAACAATCCTCCAGCAAAAAGAATAATACTTTGCCAAGTTAAATCTAAAGTAAGCCAGCTCGTTTTAATAGAATAAAAAGGTTCAGACAAGCCTATTAAAAATGATACAAAAAATAATAAAATTACACGTTGAACCATGGCTAATAACAAGCCAATATTAGTAGCCTTTTTTCTTTGTTCTTCTGGTAATTTATTTGCGGCAATAGAAATAAATATAATATTATCTATACCAAGAATAATCTCTAGAAAAGTAAGAGTTAATAGTGCAAAAATAGCGTCTGATGATAATAAAAAATCTAACATAATTATTTTGTTAGCTTTGTTTTTGTAACAGTTCCTTTTTGTTTTTTTGTTTCTCCAACGTAGGAATATTCAAAAGTGTAACTAGAATCTGTAGTGGTAAGAATTTTTAAATGAATATCATTTTTATCAACCATACGTTTAGGATTTATAGTTTTAAAAATAACTTCACAATCATTAATCCATCTAACTTCTGAGGAATCTGTTTTGCCATCGTAGGTTTCAATTTGAAGATTCTCACTCCTTAAAATATATCCAGTTTTTTCAACTCCTTTTTCAGTATAATTAAATTTAAAAAAGCCTGTTTTAAAATCTGTGCAATTTCTTTCAGGTTGTTGGCAACTTAAAATTATTATACTAAGTGTAACTAATAGGAATATATTTTTCATTTTAAATATAAGTTTTAGCAAAATTACAAAATGAATAGATAGAAAACACTTTTTTGTTAATCTCTTAGAATTGCATATTTCAAAATAAATAGAAGATAGTGCTTAATTTTCAAAATTTGAAAAACTACCATCTTTATAAAATATAATGATGCGTTCAATTTCTTTTTTAGAATTTGAAGAAATTATTTTTTCAACTGTAATTTCTTTTTGTGCATTTTCGTTTTCTGAACTTGAAAATAAATTTTGATTTTGTACAGTTGATTTTTTTTCAATTTGCGGTTCGCTATTTTTTCCAGAAGGAAAATTTCCTTTTCCATTCATTAACCAATATAATTCTACTTCAGGAAAAGAGGAGAGTACTTTTAAAACAAATTCTAAACTTGGTTTATTTCTACCAGAAAGTATGTGCGAAATACTAGAGCGTTGCACACCAATTTTTTCGGCAAAGGAAGAGGCGCTTTCTCCGTAAAAATCAATTACTTTTTTAAGTCTTTTAGTAAATTCTTCGTTGTTTATCATAGCTATACAAATGTAAACAATCTTATTAAAACACAGTGTTTACATTTGTATATTTAACACAAATAATTATACAAATAAGGCTATTTAAAGGTGTTTTTATCAAAACTTTAACTTTAAATAAACGTATTTAAATGACTGAAAATAAGTATTTTGTGAGTTTATTTTAATATGTGATTTATTTTGTTGTCTTTAAAGGAGTAATGCGAATAAAATACTTATAAAAACCGTTACATATGTAAATTACAATTGTAAATTTTGTTGTTTACATTTGTAAAATAGATATTGTTTACATTTGTAACACAAATAAAATCTAATATGAAAGATAAAGCACTAAAGGCTATATTTAATGAGCATAAAGAGACTGCTCTTTTTGGTCGTTATATAAACTTAAAACATATTATTCCTCTTTTAAAAAAGCATGAGGATAATTTTAAAATTGAAGTTATAGGGCAATCGGTTTTAAAAGAAAATATTCATTCTATAAAAATTGGTGCTGGAAAAAAAAGAATTTTAATGTGGTCTCAAATGCACGGTAATGAATCTACAACCACAAAATCAATATTCGACTTACTTAATTTTTTTACAGATAATCCACTTTCAGAATCTATTTTAAATGCTTGTACAATTGTTATAATACCAATTTTAAATCCAGATGGTGCTAAAGCTTACACGCGCTTAAATGCTAATAATGTAGATTTAAATAGAGATGCGCAAAATTTAACTCAGCCAGAAAGTATTGTGTTAAAAGACTTATTTAATAGTTTTAAACCTCATTACTGCTTTAATTTGCATGGACAACGTACTATTTTTAGTGCTGGTGCTACTAATAACTCTGCTAGTCTTTCGTTTCTATCTCCTGCTCAAGATAAAGATTGTACAATTACAGATAATAGAAAAAAAGCAATGTCTATTATAGTAAAAATAAACACTATGCTTCAAGCAGAAATTCCTAATCAAGTAGGTACTTATGATGATGCTTATAATATAAACTGTGTAGGAGATACATTTCAAAGTTTAAATGTACCAACAGTGCTGTTTGAGGCAGGACATTACAGTAACGATTATGATAGAGAAGAGGTAAGACGTTATGTTTTTCAGTCTTATTTAATTGCTTTAACTACTATAGTTAATAATGATATTAATTTAGAAGATTTTAACGAGTATCTTAAAATACCACAAAACGAAAAGTTATTTTTTGATGTTATAATTAAAAATGCGCGCTTTAATAATGAAATTTTAGACATTGCAATACAGTATCAAGAAAAATTAATTGATGATAAGATAATTTTTTCGCCAAAAGTTGAAAAAATTGATAAGTTAGATAATTATTTTGCTCATAATGTTATTGATGCTAGTAATAATACAGTTTTAGATAAGGATGGCCATACATTATCTATAGGTGTCGAAAACGATTTCGTAATTGTAAATAATTCAAAATATTCATTAAAATTTGATTAATCTGCATTTTAGGTGAGGATAATTCATCAAAAATGTATTATTTTTGTTTTTTATATAAGAAAAAATACAAAATGGCGAAATTTAAATTAGACGAAGTAGATCATCAAATTCTCGATATGTTAATCGATAACACTAGAGTTCCTTTTACAGATATTGCAAAAAAATTACTAATTTCTGCAGGAACTGTTCATGTTAGAGTTAAGAAAATGGAAGATGCAGGAATTATAAAAGGTTCTTCTTTAACTTTAGATTATAAAAAGTTAGGATACTCTTTTATTGCTTATGTAGGTGTCTTTCTTAAAAACACATCACAAACAAAGTTTGTTTTAGAGCGTATTAACGAAATTCCTTTTGTAACTGTAGCTCATGTAACTACTGGTAAGTTTAATGTTTTTTGTAAAATTAGAGCAAAAAATACGGAGCATGCAAAAGATGTTATATTTATGCTAGATGATATTGAAGGTGTTTATAGAACCGAAACTATGATCTCTCTAGAAGAGAGTTTAAACGATAAAAAACGTTTAATGCACGATATTTTTAATTCTTTGTAGTTTTAAAAATTTTATATTAAAGTCCTTTAGTTATCTTGCTAAAGGATTTTTTTTATTCTTATTTTAAATATTATGAAAGTAAAAGACTTAAATAAAAACGAATACTTGCCATATTTTCAACCTTATATAGATAGAATAGGTGATTTAATATTGTTAGACGGTTTAGAAGATGGTTTGGATAAAACAATACAGTTTTTTAAATCTATTCCTGCTGAAAAGTTAGAGTATAGTTATGCGGAAGGTAAGTGGTCTATAAAAGAAATTATTAATCATTTAATAGACTCCGAACGTGTTTTTGCCTATAGAGCTTTACGTTTTGCAAGAAAAGATAAAACTCCTGTTGCTGGTTTTGAAGAAAACGACTATGCTATAGAGAGTTTTGCTAATAATAGAACTATAGAGGACTTATTAGAGGAATATATATTAGTAAGAAAATCTACCATTGCATTGTATAAAACATTTGGTAGTGATAGTGAAATACTTAAAAGAACTGGTATTGCAAGTGGAGGAGAAGTGTCTGTTAGAGCATTAGGTTTTTTGGTATCAGGCCATGAAAAGCACCATTGCGAAGTTATTAAAGAAAGATATTTGTAATTATTCTTCTTCTCCGTTTTTTATAGATTCTTCAATTAAAATATGTCCATCTTCATTTAGTAATAAATCATCGGTATCACCAAGATTGGCCATAGTATAATGCAGTTTACTACCAACTTTTACTAAATAAACTGTGTCTTCGGTTTTAACTTCAACCGCTTCTATGGTTTCATTTTTATGATTGTCGAAAACAACAATATCATCATCACCGTAACCATCTGGATATTTTAATGTAAGTAAGTTTAGAACTTGTGGTGTTAGTTTTTTATAATCTACAATAACTCTTTTCATAACATTTAATTTTTAAGTTAAAAGTTAATTTTAGTAAGGTGTTATATAAAAATACAAATTTTTAGCTAAAAAACATATTAAGCATCGTAAAACTTAAAAGCCTCTAATATAGCTTCATTTTCTACTATACAATCTGTTTTAGGTTTACCAATGGCTTCTAATAGTACAAAGTTAATGTTGCCGTGTTCATTTTTCTTATCATATTTTAAAAGCTCAATTATAGGAGTGTAGTCAGTTTCATTAATCTCTACATGTCCATAAATAGCTTTTATGATAGCTTTTATAGAATTGCTTTTGTTTTCTGAAAAACCACAGTATTTTACAGATAAGTAATTAGCTAAAATAATACCTATAGCAATAGCTTCGCCATGTAAAAGTCTTTTCTTAGTGTCATTCTTCATAAAATAGGATTCTATAGCATGACCCAAAGTATGACCATAATTTAATGTTTTACGTAAGTTTTGCTCTGTAGGATCTTGCTCAACAATATTCTTCTTTATAATTATAGACTCGTAAATTAACGCATCTAAATCATCTATTGTAGATTCAGATAAATCTTGTAGTTTATTCCAATAGCTTTCATCGTAAATAAGGCCATGCTTTAGCATTTCAGCTAAACCAGAGCGCATTTCTAATTGAGGTAAAGTGCCTAAAAATGAAGTATCGACTACAATTAATTCTGGAGTACTTATAACTCCTATTTGATTTTTTAAAGCACCTAAATCAATTCCTGTTTTGCCACCAATTGAGGCATCTACCATTGCTAATAAGGATGTGGGAACGTTTATAAAATCTATACCTCGTTTAAAAGTAGAGGCTACAAATCCGCCTAAATCTGTAACAACTCCGCCACCTACATTTATAATAACACTCTTTCTATCGGCACCATACTCAGATAGCGTTTCCCAAAGCCCTAAACATATATCAAGGTTTTTAGACTCTTCTCCTGGATCGATTTCTAAAATATCGTAAGTTATATCTGTATCTATATTAGCTAATAAAAATGGTACGCAATCTATATTTGTATTGGTATCGCATAAAATAAAAACTTTAGAATATTTTAATTTTTTTAAGTGTTTATTTAAAGCTTTATAGCCATTATTGTTAAAATATATAGAATAATCTTGAGTTGTAATTGTTGTCATTAAAATGTGAATTATTATACTGTAAAAATACGTACTTTTAAAAGAATTATAACTTTGATAATTTATATTTGTAGAAATTATTTTTTACTAAATGACATTAAAAAATATCTTCGATAATACTGAAGTTGCTTTCAGTTTAAAAAGTGATTCTCAATTAGAACGCGCTTATTTTTTATTTAAAATGATTGCAAACGAGCCATTAGTTCGTATTGGTACAGCAGCAACTAGATTTGCTTTAAAGGCTAAATTACCTGTAGAAGGTTTAATTAGAGCAACAGTTTTTGATCATTTTTGTGGAGGTGTAAACGAGAAAGATTGTTTGCCAGTAATAGACAATATGTATACTGCAGGTGTTTGTTCTGTATTAGATTATTCGGTTGAAGGTAAAGCTTCAGAAAATCAATTTGATGATGCTACCGAAAGACTTATTAAAATAATTGAATTTTCAGAGAAAAAAGACGCAATGCCAATTGTTGTTTTTAAACCTACGGCTTTAGGGCGTTTTTATTTATTTCAAAAAAGAGGAGAAGGTAAAGAGTTTACTAAGGAAGAAGAAGCGGAGTGGAATAGAGTAATAGGACGTTTAGATAAATTATGCAATCTTGCAAAAGCTAGCGATGTTGAAGTTTTAATAGATGCTGAAGAAAGCTGGATGCAAGATGCAGCAGATGAGATTATAGAGAAAATGATGGAACGCTATAATAAAGAAGTTCCTTACGTTTATAATACATTACAAACTTACCGTTGGGATAGGTTTGACTTTTTAAAAGCAACCCATAAAAGAGCTAAAGAACACGGTTATAAATTAGGATATAAAATTGTTCGTGGTGCATATATGGAAAAAGAGCGTGAACGTGCTTTAGAGAAAGGTTACGAGTCTCCAATTTGTGCAGATAAGAAAACTACAGATGATAATTTTAATAATTGCCAAAAATATATTTTAGAAAACTTAAACGAGATTTCTATATTTATAGGAACGCATAATGAAGAAAGTACTTATTTGGCTTTAGAGCAGATGGAGAACTTAAATATAAGTAAAGAAGATAATCGTGTTTGGTTTGGGCAATTGTATGGTATGAGTGACCATATTAGTTTTAATCTTGCTAAACGAGGGTACAATGTGGCAAAATACTTACCATTTGGACCGGTAAAAGATGTTATGCCTTATTTAATACGTCGTGCAGAAGAGAATACTTCTGTTGCCGGACAAACAAGTCGTGAGTTGTCTTTACTTAAAAAAGAACGCTCACGTAGAAAAGCTTAATCTATATATTCTATATTGTTTATAGTTGCTATAGTTTCACAGTTTTCTACTGTTAATCTGGTTTTGTTTTCTTCTATTTTTCCTTCTACAAGATAGATACCACAAGGTTTTTTTCTAGTATCGCTATCTGAAAAATTAACATCTCCTTTATATAAAATGTAGTTTATTTTAGTAGTATCTATGTTTTTTGAAGACATAAATATTTCTGCATTATTGGAATAAGCTAAGGTTTTAGATCTTATATTTTTTAAAACTCTAGCATCTGGTCCATAATCGCAAGATGCTTTTTTGCCATTTAGGAAAAATGCTAAAATTACTAGTCCAATTGCAAATCCTCCAAAATAATAACCAAACCTTTTTAGTAAACTCATAGATTTTTTAATTTTTGTTAAAAACTCCTATAGTTCTTATTATATAGGAAATTTAATTAAAAGCAAAATTCGTGAATTAAACTGATTAATTAAAGAAAATCTATTTTAAAAAATAAGTAAGTTAATATCGTTATAACTCATGTTAAACCACTCGCCAACCGCACGATTTGTTAGAATACCATGATAGAAATAAAGTCCGCTTTTAAGACCTCGATCCATACGTAATGAATGTTCTAAACCTCCATCTTCTCCAATTTTAAGCAAGTATGGCGTAAATATATTACTTATAGAAGCAGAAGCTGTTCTAGAGTAACGAGCAGGAATGTTAGGTACGCAATAGTGTATAACTCCATGTTTTTCAAAAACTGGATTTTTGTGAGTAGTAACATCGCTAGTTTCAAAACAACCACCCATATCTATACTAACATCTATAATTACAGAACCTTTTTTCATTTGCTCTACCATTGCTTCTGTAACTATAACAGGCGAGCGATCTTTTCCACGAACTGCACCAATTACAACATCACAACGCTTTAAAGCTTTGTTTAAATATTTGGGCTGAATTGTAGAAGTATAAAGCGTTCTTCCTAGATTTGTTTGTACACAGCGAAGCTTAGTTATAGAGTTGTCAAATATTTTTACATTTGCACCTAAACCAATAGCGCTTCTAGCAGCAAATTCTCCAACTGTTCCAGCTCCTAAAATAACCACTTCTACAGGTGGTACACCGCTAATATTACCAAACATTAAACCATTACCGTTACTGGTATTACTTAATAACTCTGATGCAATTAATACAGATGCGGTACCTGCAATTTCACTTAAAGCACGAACTGCTGGATATGCACCATCGTCATCTCGAATAAACTCGAACGCTAAAGCAGTTATGCGTTTACTGGCTAAAGTCTCAAAATATTTTTTAGACTGCATTTTTAATTGTAATGCAGAAATTAAAATGGTTTGAGGGTTTATTAACTTTAATTCTTCTAGAGTAGGAGGTTCTACTTTTAAAATCATTGGGCAACTATAAACTTTAGCAACATCGCTAGTTATTTCTGCACCATTTTCGCTATAATCTTTATCACTAAATTTTGAACCTTTTCCTGCGCCAGACTCTATAAGTACACGATGACCATTGTTTACAATAGCAGAAACAGCATCCGGAGTCAAGCAAACACGTTTTTCTTGAAAAGCAGTTTCCTTTGGTATACCTATAAATAATGAACTTTTTTGTTTTAAAATTTCTAAGGTTTCTTCTTGAGGTAATAATTCTGCTTTAGAAAACGGAGTAATGGATTTTGCCATGTGTTATTATGCGTTATTTATAGAGTTTTAAATTACAAATAAAATGCAAAAGAACAAGACATTTTTAAATGGAATTTATAGAATATAAATTCTACTAAAAATACTGTTTTACTTTCCCCCAAAACGTTTTTGGCTTAAACTTAAGCTCGTCTTCAAGCTCTTGAGTTGTTTTATCTACAGTGTTTAATCTGTTAAATATTCTTGCTCTAATTAAATAAATAGAAGGTATAATAATAGCCATTATAGGTATTGAATATTTAAATTGAAAACTATCTACATATTTCATGTCCTCATTTAATATAAAAGCTATTTGAAAAATATATGTTAATATAGGAATTATTATAGCATGATGCCACCAATGTCTACAAGTAAAGAACCATAATATTAAAAAATATAATGGAATTAGTTTATTACTTAAAGTCCAGAAAGCAATTTGTGCACTTTCATAAAAATTACTGTCGTAAGTAAAAAGAAAAGTGTCCCAAACTTTATCGTCTGGAACACTTTCGTATAAGTAAAATAAATAAGGAGATATTGCTATCATTAAAGCAATGAAACTCCCTAGGATAAATTTCTTTTTATCCGTGTGTAGGGATTTTAATTCTCCATTTTTCAATTCCAGTTTCTGTTTGCTCATTTAAGTCAATGATGTTTGTTGCGTTTGCGGTGAACAATGCACCTCCGAAAATAGCTAATGCTATTACATACTTTTTTGTTTTCATAATTATAGGGATTTAAATTAATTAATTACTCAAATTTATATAAATCTCTAGTCAAAAAAGTCGCTAAATGTTAAATTTATGTTAAAAAACCTTTTTTATTAATTTTTCGTTACGGTAAAAACCGTAATCTGCCCAAAAATACACTTTTTAGGGAGATATAAAAATGTAAAAAAATTAATTTTCAGTCATTTTTAGAATCCTAAAACTATCCTTTTCTAATGAAATTGATATTGTATTATAATTTGTAAATAAATTTTCTGCTAATTGAGGCCATTCTACAAATAGATAAGCTTCAGTGTCTAAATAATCTTCTATACCAAAATCGTATAATTCGTTTTGGTCTTCAACTCTGTATAAATCAAAATGATATATAGTTTCAGTGTTAGATTGATATTCATTTACTAAAGAAAAAGTTGGGCTGCTTACTGTATCGTTAGAGCCTAAAGCTTTAACTAGTGCTTTAATAAGTGTTGTTTTGCCAACTCCCATTTCGGCTTTAAAGAGAAAGGTTTTAGACGTTGATTGTTGTAAAATTTTTTTTGCTACAGTGTCTATATCTTTTAAAGTATATTCTATTTTAAGCATATTGTAAAAATAAATATTTTAATTATTAAAATTTTAATAAAGCAAGTTGTTTTAAATCCATTTTAAGAATTTTTTTATTGTTTTTAATTTTCCATTATATGGTGCATATCTTACAGGTAAATCTAACCAATTACCTTTTTTAACTATTGCTTTTTTATGAGAGAAAGTATCAAAAGAAAGTTTACCATGATAAGCACCAATTCCACTATTACCAACTCCACCAAATGGTAATCTATGATTTGCAAAGTGTACAACAGTATCGTTTATGCAGCCGCCTCCAAAGGAGTATTTTTCAATTATATTTTTAGCTTTTGTAGAATTATTAGTAAATACATAAAGAGATAGAGGTTTATTGTAGTTACTTATAATAGATTCTATTTCATTTTCATCTTTATATGAAATAACAGGAAGTATTGGTCCAAATATTTCATCTTGCATAACCTCACTATCTATACTTGGCTCATCAATTACAGTGGGAGCAATGTAATTATTTTTAGCATTAGTAATACCGCCGATAATGCATTTTTGGTTTACAAGCATATTTTTTAAACGTTCAAAATTTTTGGTATTTATAATACGGCAAAAATCTTCTGAATTTTCTGGGTTTTTAGAATAAGCATTTTCAATTTCATTTTGTATTGCTATATAAAATTCTTCTTTTTTATTTTTTTGAATTAATATATAGTCTGGTGCAATACAAGTTTGTCCAGCATTTATAAATTTGCCCCAAACAATACGTTTAGCGGTTAATTTTATATTTGCTGTTTCATCGATTATGCATGGATTTTTTCCGCCTAATTCTAAAGTTACAGGAGTTAAGTAGTTAGCAGCTGCCTTAGCTACAATTTTTCCCACATTTACACTACCTGTAAAGAATATATAGTCCCAACGTTGCTCAAGTAATTTTGTAGAAACATCTACACCACCTTCAACAACACTAACATGTTCTGGTTTAAAAACTTTTTCAATTATATTTTTTAATAAAGCAGATGTGTTAGGAGTAAGCTCACTAGGTTTTAATATTACAGTGTTTCCAGCAGCAATTGCGGCAACCATTGGTGCAATTGCTAATTGATAAGGATAGTTCCAAGGTGCAATAATTAAAGTCTGTCCGTAAGGCTCTGAGTATAATTTATCGGTCGACGGAAAATTTAACAAAGCAGGAATTACACGCTTAGGTTTAGACCATTTTTTTAGATTTTTAATCATTAAATCTAAATCTGAAAGTACAACAGAGGTTTCTGTTAAAACACTTTCAAAAGCAGGTTTATTAAAGTCCTTAGCTAAAGCTTCAATTATAGCATTTTCTTGATTTACAAGTTCTTCTCTTAATTTTTTTAAAAGCTTTTTTCTAAAATTAATATTTTTAGTTTCACCAGTTTTAAAATAGTCTTTTTGAGATTGTAATAATTCAGGTATCATAAAAAATATATTAGAGAATAAAGTTACAATATCCTTTTAGATTTATAAATCTTAAGAATATTAAATTGCGTTACAAACACGCTTGCCAAACAGTATCTATTGGTAATGGTGCGGTAATATTTAAGTTAATTTTAGAAACAGGATGTATAAATTTAATGTTTCTAGCGTGTAAACTTATACTTGCATCCTTATTACTACGATCGAATCCATATTTTAAATCTCCTTTTATAGGACAACCAATAGTTGATAATTGCACTCTAATTTGATGATGACGACCAGTTTCTAAATTTACTTCTAAAAGATAATAGTTATCTAATTGTTTAATAGTTTTATAGTGTAAAATAGCTTTTTTGCTATCTGGTACTTCATTTTTATGAGCTTTGGATTTATTGTTTTTTGGATTCTTTTTTAACCAATGTATTAAAGTGCCTATCTCTTTTTCTGGTGAGTTTTTTACTAAAGCCCAATAAGTTTTTGAAATATCTTTAGATACAAATAGCTTATTTAATCGAGGTAATGCTTTACTAGTTTTAGAAAATATTACTAAGCCAGTTGTTGGTCTATCTAGCCTATGTACTGTACCTAAATACACATTACCTGGCTTATTGTATTTATCTGCGATATATTCTTTTACAACATCGCTTAATGGTTTGTCTCCAGTTTTATCACCTTGTACAATATCTCCAGCACGTTTATTAACCACAATAATATGGTTATCTTCATAAATAACTTGTAAGTTATTTTTGTTTGATAGTACTTTGTCTGAAAATTTAGTCACAAAAACAAGAATAATAAATAGCTTAACTGCTAAATGCTAGTTGATTAATATTGCTCATCGTTATTTGGAAAATCACCAGATTTTACATCTTCTCCATATTGTGTAAAAGCGTTGGTCATTTCTTCATATAAATTCATATATCTACGTAAAAAACGAGGATTAAATTCATGAGTCATTCCAATCATGTCATGTGTAACTAAAACTTGGCCATCTACACCAGCACCAGCACCAATGCCAATTACAGGTATAGAAACACTTTTAGCAACTTCTTGAGCTAATTTTGCTGGTATTTTTTCTAAAACAATAGCAAAACAACCTGCTTTTTCAAGCATAATAGCGTCTTCTTTAAGACGTTGTGCTTCTTGTTCTTCTTTAGCACGAACAGTATAAGTTCCAAATTTATATATAGATTGTGGTGTTAAACCTAAGTGTCCCATTACAGGAATTCCAGCATGAAGAATACGTTTTATAGAATCTTTTACTTCTTTACCACCTTCCATTTTTACTGCATGCCCACCAGATTCTTTCATTATTCTTATGGCAGAGCGTAAGGCTTCTTTTGGATCGCTTTGGTAGCTACCAAAAGGTAAATCTACAACAACAAGAGCACGTTCTATGGCACGAATAACAGAAGATGCATGATAAATCATTTGGTCTAAAGTTATTGGTAGTGTAGTTTCATGACCAGCCATAACATTACTAGCAGAATCACCAACTAAAATAACATCAATACCAGCACCATCAACAATTTTTGCCATTGTATAATCATAAGCAGTTAACATAGAGATTTTTTCTCCACGTTTTTTCATATCGACTAAAGATTTGACAGTGACTCTTTTATATTCTTTTTTTGCTACAGACATTTATTTAAAATTAAGTATAGACTGTAAAAATACTAAATTTACTATATATAGCGTTATTTTTATTTAATTCTAAAAAACAATACCTTGCTATTAAATATTCTATAAAATTATGAAACAAGTTATAGTAATCCTTTCTTTATTTTTATATGGAAGTATTAATGCGCAAACTCAAAATGAAATTGAAATTAAAAACACAATTGAAACTTTTTTTGAAGGTTTTCACAAACAAGATAGTTTGATAATGAAACCTTTAATGCATAAGTCTTTAATATTACAAACTGTAGGTAAAGATAGAGGAGTAGTTGTAGAACTTTCTACAACAAAGGGATCAGACTTTTTAAAATCTATAGTTTCTATACCAAAAGAAAGCACATTTCAAGAAAAAATATTGAGTTATAATATTCAAATAGATGGCAATATGGCTAATGTATGGACAAATTACGAGTTTTGGTTTAATTCAAAATTTAGCCATTGCGGTGTAAACTCTTTTCAATTAATTAAACAGAATAATACTTGGCAAATTTTTTATTTAGTAGATACACGAAGACGTGAAAATTGTAAGCAATAGTTTAAAGCTTATTTAAAAATTAAATTAGCAATCTGCCATATTTACTCTTACAGCTAAACCTCCAGTGGAAGTTTCTTTGTATTTATTATTCATATCTTTTGCTGTTTCCCACATAGTATCAACCACTTTATCTAAAGGTACTTTTACATTTTTTGGGTCTGTTTCTAGTGCAAGTTCAGCAGCGTTAATTGCTTTTATTGCTCCCATAGAGTTTCTTTCTATACAAGGAATTTGTACTAATCCGCCAATAGGATCGCAAGTAAGACCAAGATGGTGTTCCATAGCAATTTCTGCAGCAATCATAACTTGTTCTGGTGTACCACCAAGAAGTTCTGTTAAGGCACCAGCAGCCATTGCAGAGCTCACTCCAATTTCGGCTTGGCAGCCTCCCATTGCAGCAGAGATTGTAGCACCTTTTTTAAAGATACTGCCAATTTCTCCGGCTACTAAAAGAAATTGTTTAATTTCTTTAAAACTTGCATCATGATTTTCTATAACCATATAATACATTAATACAGCTGGTATTACTCCAGCACTACCATTTGTAGGAGCTGTAACTACACGGCCAAGAGAAGCATTAACTTCGTTTACAGATAATGCGAAGCAACTTACCCATTTTAAAATTTGGCGAAATTTTACTTCACTTTGTCTTATAGACTGTAGCCAGTCTTGAGAGGTAACGTATGGCATTTCGATATTTAATTTCTTATGCATATCAAAAGCACGCCTACGCACATTTAATCCTCCAGGTAAAGTGCCTTCTGTGTGGCAGCCTGTAAACATACAGTCAAGCATGGTTTGCCAAATTCTATTTAATTCAAAATCTATTTTTTCATCGTCTCTTAGAGAGCGTTCGTTTTCTAAAACAATTTCAGAAATAGATTTGTTTTCGGTATTACAAAAATTTAAAAGCTGTTTTGCGGTATGACTTGGAAAAGGAAATTCTTTTATTAACTCTTTATTTTCGGCATCAACGGTACGTTCTTCTTTTATAACAAAGCCACCACCAATGGAATAAAATGTAGATTGATGAATTTCTGTATTCATACTAAAAGCAGTAAATGTAATTGCGTTAGAATGAAATGGGAGAAATACGCGGTTAAAAATAATTTCAGAGTTTTTATCAAAATCTATTATTTTTTCATTCCCTAAAACCAATTTCTCTGTATTCTCTATAGATGCAATAATAATATCTATAGTTTCTGTTGGTATGTATTCTGGATCGCTTCCGCTTAAACCTAACATTACAGCTAAGTCTGTGGCATGACCTTTACCTGTTAGTGATAAAGAACCATATAAATCTACTTGAACTCTAGTTACATCGTTAAAAACATTGTCTTGTTTTAATTCATGCAACCATCTTTCGGCAGCACGCCAAGGTCCTAAAGTGTGAGAGCTTGAAGGTCCTACACCAATTTTAAGCATATCGAAAACCGAAATACATTCCATAATTATTTAATCCTTTTTTTAGTTAAGCAAATATAGGTTTTTGGTTTCTATGGTATTTTAAAATAACTCATATTTTTTTTGTGTTATGACAACCTGTCACATTTTTTCTAATGGCATAATCATTGACTTATTCCAATCGTAAATATTAATTAAAATAACTTTCGCTTACGCGGAAAAATATAAAAACAAAAACATAAATTATGAGTAAGATTATTGGAATCGATTTAGGAACTACCAACTCTTGCGTTTCTGTAATGGAAGGTAACGAGCCAGTAGTTATCCCGAATGCTGAAGGTAAAAGAACAACACCATCAGTAATCGCCTTTGTAGAAGGTGGAGAAATTAAAGTTGGAGATCCAGCAAAAAGACAAGCAGTAACAAACCCAACAAAAACTGTTTATTCTATTAAACGTTTTATGGGTAACAAATATTCTGAGTCTAAAAACGAAGCAGAACGTGTACCATATAAAGTAGTAAAAGGAGATAACGATACACCTCGTGTAGATGTTGACGGTCGTTTATATACGCCACAAGAGTTATCTGCAATGGTATTACAAAAAATGAAGAAAACTGCCGAAGATTACTTAGGGACTTCAGTAGGAGAAGCTGTTATTACTGTACCAGCATACTTTAACGATGCACAACGTCAAGCTACAAAAGAAGCTGGTGAAATTGCAGGTTTAAAAGTACGTCGTATTATTAACGAGCCTACAGCAGCAGCTTTAGCTTATGGTATGGACAAAAAAGGAACAGACCAAAAAATAGTAGTATTCGATTTTGGTGGTGGAACACACGATGTATCTATCCTTGAATTAGGAGATGGTGTATTTGAAGTTTTAGCTACAGATGGTGATACGCACTTAGGTGGAGATGACGTAGATGAGAAAATTATTAACTGGTTAGCCGATGAGTTTAACGCTGAAGAGTCTATGGATTTACGTAAAGATCCAATGTCTTTACAACGTTTAAAAGAAGCAGCAGAAAAAGCTAAGATTGAGTTATCGTCTTCTGAGCAAACAGAAATTAACTTACCTTATATTACTGCTACTGCATCTGGACCAAAACACTTAGTACGTACATTAACTCGTTCTAAATTCGAGCAGTTAATTGACGATTTAGTAAAAAGAACTATTGAGCCTTGTCAAGCAGCATTAAAATCTGCAGGATTATCAAAATCTGATATCGATGAAATTATATTAGTAGGTGGATCTACACGTATCCCAGCGGTACAGCAAGCAGTAGAAAAATTCTTTGGAAAAGCGCCAAGTAAAGGTGTGAACCCAGACGAAGTTGTATCTTTAGGAGCAGCAATTCAAGGTGGAGTTTTAACAGGAGATGTTAAAGATGTATTACTTTTAGATGTAACACCTTTATCATTAGGTATTGAAACAATGGGTAATGTAATGACAAAACTTATTGAAGCTAATACTACAATTCCAACTAAAAAGTCACAAGTATTCTCTACAGCAGCAGACAATCAACCTTCAGTGGAAATCCACGTATTACAAGGTGAACGTGCCATGGCAGGAGATAACAAAACAATAGGACGTTTTCACTTAGACGGTATTCCGCCAGCACAAAGAGGTGTACCACAAATTGAAGTAACGTTTGATATTGATGCTAACGGAATTATTAAAGTATCGGCTACAGATAAAGCTACAAACAAATCTCAAGATATTCGTATTGAAGCATCTTCTGGTTTAACTGAAGAAGAAATCCAGAAAATGAAAGCAGATGCTGAAGCAAATGCAGAAGCAGATGCAAAAGCAGCAGAAAATGCTAAGAAATTAAACGAAGCAGATTCTATGATTTTCCAAACGGAAAAACAACTTAAAGAATTTGGTGATAAATTATCTGACGATAAAAAGACACCAATTGAAGAAGCTTTAACAGAATTAAAAGCAGCTTACGAAACTAAAGATATTGCTGTAATCGAGCCAGCGTTAGAGAAAATTAACGAAGCTTGGAAAGTAGCAAGTGAAGAAATGTACAAAGCACAGCAAGAAGCACAAGGTGGAGCACAAGAAGGTGGACCAACTGATGCAGGAGCAGGAGCTAAAGGTCAAGCAGCAGACGCTACAGATGATGTTGAGGATGTAGATTTTGAAGAAGTAAAGTAAGCAGAGAACCAGTTTTGTAAAACAAAATTGTGTGAATCGCTTATTCCAAATTTATTTTGGGATCTCTTTAAGATTGAACACAAATAAAAAAAACGCAATCATTATTTTGATTGCGTTTTTTTTTATACTCTTATTTTAATAATAATTTATTACTTTTTTACTGCTTCTACCAATTCTAGCAAATCTACATTTACATTGGTAGTAAATATGCCATAATTTACTACAGCTTTATTTTTTTCTAGCGTATCTATGGTGCCAATTGCACGACCATCGTGCATTCTTACGCGATCACCAATTTTTAAAACAGGTTTAGGTTTTTCTGGTACAAGTTTAGCTTTCGCTTTTTCTGCCTTCTTTTTTTTACGAATAACTTCTACCTTTTTCTCTGCTTCTTGCTTTATTTGTTTCTCTTTATTTTTTTCTGCTTTAGCTTGTTTTGCAGATATCTTTTTACGCTTAGAGTTTTCAATTTGTACTAGCTTAAAAAGTTCTGCCATAAGCTCACGTTTTCTTTTGTCTCTAAAATACTTCTCGGAAATATCGTTAACCTTTTGTCCTAAATAAATTAAACGCTGGTTACTGTCGTACAATTCTTGGTAGTTTTCTAGTTTTTTTTGAATTTTCGCATTTATTTCCTCAAGTTTATCTGCTTCAGATTGTTTTTTCTTTTCATTTACTTTTAGAGATTCACTTGTTTTTTCAAGCTTTGCTCTTTGCTTTTGCAATTTAGCAATTGTAGCATCAAACCTAACTTTAGAACGTTCTATTTTCTTTTTAGAACGGTTTATTAAACTATACGGAATTCCATTTTTTTGTGCTACTTCAAAAGTAAACGAGCTTCCTGCTTGACCTAATGCTAACTTGTACATAGGTTCTAATGTACGCTCATCAAACATCATGTTAGCATTTATCATTTCATCTTTTTCATTAGCTAACATTTTAAGATTAGCATAATGTGTAGTAATTATACCAAAGGCATTTCTGGCATAAAATTCTTCTAAAAACGTTTCGGCTAAAGCTCCACCTAATTCTGGATCGGATCCTGTACCAAATTCGTCTATTAAAAATAATGTGTTTTTATTTACTTTCTTTAAAAAGTAATTCATTTGTTTTAAACGGTAGCTGTAAGTACTTAAATGGTTTTCTATGGATTGGTTGTCTCCAATATCTGTAAGAATTCTGTCGAAAATTGTAACTACACTACGCTCGTGAACAGGAATTAACATACCACTTTGTAGCATTAATTGCAGTAAGCCAACTGTTTTTAATGTAATACTTTTTCCTCCAGCATTTGGTCCAGAAATAACAATAATTCTACTATCGTTATTTAATTGTATGGTTTGCGGAAAGGTTTTTTCTTTTTTTTCTAAATTATTTAAATATAGAATAGGATGGTAGGCGTCGCGTAAAAATAATTCTTTTTTATCGCTAATTTCTGGTAAAATAGCATCCATAGATTTAGCGTATTTTGCCTTTGCAGCAATAACATCTATGGCAATTAAAAACGTTTGATATTGTTCTATTAACGGTAAAAAATCTCGTAAAAAATTAGTGACATCTTTTAAAATACGTACAACTTCTTCGCTTTCTTCGTATTCAAGATTATTAAGTTCTCGTGTGTGTTGTAGCGTAGTTTCAGGTTCAATATAAACAATGCTTCCTGTTTTACTTCCGCCCATAATAGCACCTTTAACTTTACGTCTATACATAGCTTTTACAGCTAAAACACGTTTGTTTTCTACTACAGATTCCCTAATATCGTCTAAGTAATCTAAATTATGGTATTGGTTTAAAGCCGATGTAAAACTTGAATTAATTTTACCTTTAAGCACATTCATAGATTGTCTAATCTCGTAAAGTAGAGTAGAGGCGTTATCTTTTACATCTCCAAAACGATCAACAATACTGTCTATTTTTTCTATAATTACAGTAGTAACTTCTATACGTGAAGCAAATTGTTTTAAGTTTGGATAGTATTCTTCAAATTTATTTAGAAACTTAACAATCTCGTTTGCTGTTATCGAGATAGATACAATTTTTTTTAAACTATGTGTTTCTAAATAGGTGTTTTCAATATTTAATAATTGTAACTCTTTAGTTATAGCATCGAAACCATGATTTGGTATGCGGTTATCGTTGTAAAATGACGATACATATTCATTTGTTAATTGTAAGGCGTTTAGTAATTGCTCTTTATCTCTATAAGGTTCTATAGTTAAAGCTTCTTTATTGCCTAAATTGGTAACACAATATTCGCTAATTTGTTCTAAAACAGTAGCAAACTCTAAATCTTGTAGTGTTTTTTTGTGGATATTTATCATAGTATTATTCCTGAATAAACAGGAATCTGAAAATTGTTTCTTTTATAGCTTAACAAAGTTACGGAATAGAAGTGAGATTATGAATTTTGAAGGAGTTCGCTTAATGTGTTTGTGTATGATTTCATTGCGTGGTTTAAGTACTAAAGTTAGCAAATAAACCACAGATAGAAAATCCGCGAGGACTTTCGTAAGTCAGTTATAACTAACAATGAATTATATACATTGTTGGCAGTAGTTTTCAATCATCTTTAACAGGTGGTTCATAGTTCCAAAAGTCTTCCTTATTTATAGCTCCCAAAAGTTTTCCAATTTTTCCTAAACCCAATTTTTCTTCAGGAATACTTTCTTCAATTCCACCTCCTTCAGGTCTAGCTTTAAGAAAAAAGCCTCCATCTTTCAGAATTGCTGGTTTTTTTTGAATAGACTCAGAATTAAAGTAATAATCATCACTTAATACAACTATTAAACTAGACAAACCTCTTCTTCGTGTAATCTTATATGCGTAAAAGTCATCGGTTTCTATTTTTTCCAACTTTTCTACAGCATTATGATTATTTAATGCTTTTTCTATAAATGGTCGAATAGAGTAGTGTAAATTTTTTCCCATTTTTTACATTACTATTTTTAAATTATTGTCATTGGCAAATGTTTCATAATCTGACTTTTCGGTTTTATTAAAAATAGTAAGATGCAAATCTTGTTTAAATTTAATCTTGTAATCAAACTTTATGTCTTCTAAATTTTTGTTCAGGTTGCCGTTTAATGGTATTGAATTTTGTTCGACTAACATAGCTAAATCGAAATCATTTGCTTTATTAGGCGTATATACTGTGGAACCAAATATAAACGAGTCTGTAATATTAAGTTTGGCTATCCTTTTTTCTAACCAACGTTTCTTCTTTAGCATTTTTTTATCTGTTTTGGCTTTCTCAAAACTAGACTCTAAAATAATTTTTGGAAATTCATTTGGAAACTGAAAATTCGAATAATCAAATTCTGGATTTTTTAAATGTTCATCGAAAGCCTCAATATGCAAAACCATTTCCCTAAACAAGTTCTCGTGCTTATTAGGAATTAATTTTTGATTAGATTCAATTAATTGTTTTATTGCTAAATTATTGGGTGCAATAACCTCTTTTTTTAATTTATTCCAAATCGTTAAATCTGTTCGTAATGGTTCAACATTATGAGCATTGGAATTCGGACCTGTTGTTTGAAAAATATACTTGTTATCGTTTAAAATTGGTATAATTTCTTGACATAACTCTCCAAATGTTTTAATATTATTTTTACTTACGTTTTTAAAAGCTGGTTTGCTTTTTCTTTCGTGATTTAAATCAATGTATCTATGAATTGTGTTATAGATAAGAGCAAGAACTATTATTGTAAGTCCGATAATCCAGTCTTTTTCTCCAATCAAGGAAAATTCAAGCTCTTCGAAAATAATATTGAGAAAGTCTAACCACAATGGTTTTGAGAGAAGTGCAAGTCCACCCAAAATTAAAATCCTAGTTAAGGTATTATAATATTTGGGTCTTATCAGTTTCCAATATTTAATTAGTTTTTCGATGTTCAATTTTTGTCAAATTACTGCCAATTTTCTCTGATATGAAACGATGGAATGTTTTCTATCATTCGTTAAGCGAAGTTAGATTTTTACAGTTTTTAAATCAAGAGAATTTAATCTTTTGATAGCTAAGTTTTTAACAATTGATTGTGTACATGTTATAGTTTTTAAAGAAAGTGTATCACGAAATTGATTGACAATCAATTAATCTTATTATTTAGTCTTTTAAATCGTAAACAGAGTACATGTTTCTGTCTATCATTTTTTTAGGAATTGTACTAAATATAGCATTTCTAATAGCGGTTCCTGTGTTTAAGTTTGCAATTTTACCAGTGAACCAGGATTGTTTTACAATACTATTAACGCGCTTAAAGCGTTTTTTTTCAAATTGCTCAAAATTATTTTTATTGGGATGTTTTGCTATTAATTTTCCTAAGTAGTAAGCATCTTCAATAGCTTGAGCTCCGCCTTGTCCCATATTTGGTGTTGTAGCATGTGCGGCGTCACCAATTAGACATATGTTACCTTTTTGCCAACTTTTTATGGGTTTTAAATCGGTGATATCGTTTCTTAAAATATGATTTATTTCTGTTTTATTAATTAACTCATTAACCAAAGGATGAAACTCTTTAAAATAGAAGGTAAGCTTATTTTTTAAAACCGTTTTGTCATCTTTTTGAAAAGCTTTACTGTTTTTAACGGCAAACCAAGAAGTTTCTGTTTCCGAGAGTTGAGACAACCCAAACCTAATGCCTTTTCCCCACATTTCTATACCTCTGTCTTTAAACTCTAAAGGTAAAGGATGTTGCATAACACCACGCCAGCAGGTTTGGCCAGAATAACGTATTTTCGATTTAGGAAACAACTGTGCTCGTACTTTAGAATCTATGCCATCTGCGGCAATAAGATACTTACTTTTTATAGTGGAGCCATCTTGAAAAGCAATAGTTAAAGCGTCTTGTTCTTCTTTAAAAAATTTAAAGGCTTTATTCCAGTGTATTTTTTCCTTTGGTATAGATTGTATTAACGCTAACTGTAGTTTAGCACGATGTATGGCAAGTGTTGAAAAACCATATTTTTCTTTAGCTGGTAGTTGACTACTATCGGCCAAAGGTTTTAGTTTTTGATTGGCTAATGTAATTCGATTAACAACATTTCCAACTTTAGTTACAGTGTCTAAAACACCAGCAAACTCCATAACTTGTAGTGCATTTGGCGCTAACCAAATACCTGCACCTAATGCGTTTGGACCTTTTGCTTTTTCAAATAATTGATACTTAATGTTTAATTTCTCGAAGACTAGAGCAGTAGTTAAACCACCAATTCCAGCGCCTATAATAGTGTACATTTAGGTTTGTTTTCTTCTTATAAATATACGGAAACAGTCATTACTAATAAAGTAAATACAACCAAAATAATAAACAAAGGCATTATAAATTTTAGCCATTTATTAAATCCAACTTTTACTATGGCTAATGAGGCTAAAATTAATCCTGTTGGGTTTATTAAGTAAAATAATCCCATACCATATTGATAAGCATTTACTACAATTTCGCGTCCAACGCCTACACCATCGGCTAAAGGCGACATAATAGGCATAGTTAATACTGCCATTCCAGAAGAACTAGGTATAAAAAATGAAAGTACAGCGTAAATGCCTGTTATAGCACTTGCAAATACACCTTTGTTCATTCCATTTGTAACATCGCTTGCATAATATAACATGGTGTCGCTTATTAAGCCATCTGCCATAATTACGGTTATACCACGTGCAATACCAATAATTAATGCTACTCCTAATAAATCTGAAGCGCCTTTTACAAATGTATCCACAAATGTAGATTCTTTTATGCCGGTTATAATTCCTATTATAATGGCTCCAACTAAAAATGTAGCTGTCATTTCTACAAACCACCATTCTAAAAATACAACACCGTAAATCATAATTGCAAAACACATTGAAAAAACAAATAAAGCTAAACGCAAACGTGTAGTAAAATTCACTGTTTCTGTTGTGTTAGTAGAAAATAATGCTGCAATTTGTTGTTGTTGATCGTAAATTATTGATTTTGTTGGGTCTTTTTTTACTTTACTTGCATAGCGTAATATATATATAATACAAATAGTTAAACAAGATAGAAGCATTATTAATCTTCCTACTGCTCCAGTTGTCCAGTTTATTCCTGCGGCATCACTAGCTATAATACTACTAAATGGATTTATTGTTGAGCACATAGTGCCAATAGAAGAGCCAATAAATATAGAGGCAACACCAACTAAAGCATCGTATTTAGCAGCTAAAAATACAGGAATTAAAATAGGGAAGAAGGCAATAGTTTCTTCGGCAAAGCCAAATGTTGTACCACCAATGGCAACTAAAGTTGTAACTAAAATAATTAGGATAAACTCTCTGCCTTTTAAGGCATTGGCTAACCATGCAATACCAGCATCAAAAGCACCAGTGCTATTTATTATGCCTATTAATCCGCCAATTATTAATACTAAAAATATAATATCTGCGGCTTCAATAATACCTTTTACAGGAGATTTTATAAACTCGAATATTCCTTGAGGTTTTGCTTCTAATTGCTTGTAAGTATTTGGTATGTTTATAGCTTTATAAATATCGCCACTTGTAAATTTTTCTAAAGGAATTTTAATAGCTAAACCATCTAAAGTTTCTTGTGCGGCAGGCAGGTTTATAGACTTTTCGGAATTGGCTTGTGTAAAATTATTAGTTTCTTTATTATAAACTAATGTGTCGTATTTACCTGCTGGTACAACCCAAGTTAAGAGTGTAACTAATGCTGCTATTATAAGTAAAATGGTTTGAGCTGTTGGGAATTTAAGTGTTTTCATGCTTGGTATTACTGCATAAGCAGGAATTTATTTTAGAATATTTATTTGAGTTACGTTTTTCAATTTTATTTTAAAGGACAAAATCGTGAAATTTCTTTAACAATACTAAATATAGTATTATTTTTATTTTCAATTTTTAAAAAAGAATGACAATAGATATTCACGATAGCTGGAAGCCATATTTAAAAAATGAATTTAATAAACCGTATTTTGAGTCTTTAATTCAATTTGTAAAATCTGAATATAAAAACGAGCAATGTTTCCCGCCTGGACCATTAATTTTTAATGCTTTTGAAAAATGTGCTTTCAACGATTTAAAAGTTGTTATTATTGGTCAAGATCCATATCATAATTTTAACCAAGCTAATGGTCTATGTTTTAGTGTTAATGACGGTGTAAAACATCCACCTTCATTAATTAATATATTTAAAGAAATTGAAAACGATTTAAATATTCCATATCCTAAAAGTGGAAATTTAGAACGTTGGGCAGAGCAAGGTGTTTTTTTACTAAATGCGACTTTAACGGTTCGCGCTCACGAAGCTGGAAGTCACCAAAAACAAGGTTGGGAAACGTTTACAGATGCTGTAATACAAACTATTAGTGATAATAAAGAAAATGTAATATTTCTGCTTTGGGGAGGTTTTGCTAAGAAAAAAGCTAAGCTTATTAACTCCAAAAAACATTTTATTTTAAGTTCAGGTCATCCTTCTCCATTAAGCGCAAATAGAGGTTATTGGTTTGGTAATAAGCATTTTAGTGAGACTAATAATCTTTTAAAAGCTAACGGTTTTAAAGCTATAAATTGGTGATTTTTAAAACATTATAATCTATAAGTGTAAAAGTTACTAGTTTAAAAAATACTATTTCAAAATCATCTTTATTTAAAATATAGTATAGTTTATCGCTAATAGAATGAATATTTGATTTTTTGTTTGATAAAGACGAAACAAGTTTTTTGACCTGTTTCATTTTATTATCACCAGCACTTAAATGCTTGCCACAACCTTTAAAATCTATACTAAAAGGACTTATGTTTTTTGAAAAAGGTTCTTTAATGTTTGTAGTTTTATTATCTGCTAAACTTCTTAATAGTTTTAAGTAACTCTCTCCAGAATTATCTTTTATTTCTCCTATAGATAATAAATATAACTCGTAACTATAAATTGCATTTTTTAAATGTTCTTCAGAATGAATATTATTAGAGTTTAAGCAATCTATAAAAAGAGCATTAGCTTTTGCAGAATCGTTACAAGCATAAGTTAGTAATAAGAAAAAGTATAATAGAAAGTTAACTGTCTTCACATTATAAATTTCCGACTAAATCTTCATATTTCCATTTTTCAGGAATAATATTTAAAGCAAACAACTCGTCTTGGACTTTTGCTATTGTTTCTTTACTAATGTTTTCTTGCGACCACTCGGTTAAACTTAACCATTCTTGCACATCTTCTAATTCTTGCTCGTAACGATTTGCAATCATTCTGTCTATACTTGGAATATCTTTAAACTCTGAAGTTGTATTGTTTACAATCTCTAAAATGGTTTTAATATCTGCTTTATTCTCTGTTAAAAAATCTTCACGAACAGCAATAACAAAGCAAGGCCACGGTGTTGGTAAATTACCAATACGTCTAAAAACGCCTTTATCTACTATAGGTTTTGTCATGAACTTTTCCCACATAAAATAGTCGGCTGTTCCTTTTGTTAAGCCTTCTACAGCTCCATCAAGATTTTTAATAACTTCAAAGTTTAAATCTTTTTCTAAATTCCAACCGTTATTTTGTGCGTTTACGTAAGCCATTAAATGAGATCCAGAACCATAGCGACTAATTGCTGCTTTTGTTCCTTTTAAATCTTCAATAGTTTTATAATTAGATTTTGCGTCTACATGAATTCCCCAAATAAGAGGCGTTTCAACAAAAACTTGAACAATTTTACAACCATTTCCTGCGATAATATCTTTAATAATACCTTCGGTTAAAATAACAGCCATATCTATGTCTCCATCGCGAAGTCCTTTACACATAGCACCTGTGCCACCAAAATAGTCTTTCCAACGTAGGTTTATATTTGCTTCTTTATACTCAGCATTTTTTAAACCTAAATACCAGGCTAAATTAAAATGCTCTGGAACACCTCCTATGTTTATTGTTTTCATCTACTTATTCTACTAGTTTGTTTAATGTATAAACAATTAAATCGTCAACTGTTTTTGTTGGGTTTTCACTAAATTCTCCTGTGGCTCGATTAGCTATAATTGCATTCATAGATAATGCTTTGTGTCCTAAAAGATTTGATATGCCATAAATTCCAGCGGTTTCCATTTCTAAATTTGTAATGGCTTTACCGTTATAATTAAAGCTTGCTAATTTATTGTTTAATTCGTTATCCTGAAGCGCTAACCTTAAAATTCTACCTTGTGGTCCATAAAAGCCAACATTTGTAGCAGTAAATCCTTTTACGGTTTTACTAGAACTTAACTTGTTTAGTAGCTCTTTATTGCAATTAACAACGTATGGATTAGATTTTGCTTCGTACCAATTGGTATGTTTTATTAATGCGTTTGAAATGTCTTTATTTTGAAATGCCTCACTATCGTAAAAATGCAATAAACTATCAAAACCAGCAGCTAATTCACTTATTAAAAAAGAATCTATGGCAATGTCTTTTTGTATAGAACCAGAAGTACCAATTCTAACAATATTTAGAGCGGTAAGATTTTTTTTAATTTGTCTAGTCTCTAAGTCTATATTTACTAAAGCATCTAATTCGTTAAAAACAATATCTATATTATCTGTACCAATTCCTGTTGAAATTACTGTAATACGTTTGCCTTTATATGTACCTGTTTGTGTATGAAACTCTCTTTTTTTAGTTTCGAATTCTATATTATCAAAATGTTTTGTAACGCTAGACACACGGTCTGGATCGCCAACAGTTATGATAGTGTTAGATATATGTTCTGGCCTAAGATTTAAGTGATAAACACTACCATCTGGATTTAATATTAATTCTGATTCTTTAATTGTCATTTAAATACTAGCAATTAGTTTGCTCTCTTTTTTATAGTATTGATATTCTGATTTGTTTGTACCACCAAACTCAAAATTAACATTTAACATTTTTAAAAAGTTTTTTTGATGCTCTAAGGCAAGGTGTCCATTCCTATTTAATGTTAAAGTGTCTTCGGTTTCATTGTAAAATAAATCTAATTCATCTATCATACGTTTTAATTGAAGGTCTCCAAAACCATAATAGCCTTGGTAATGCAAGCAATAACCTAAAAGGTGATGTCTAGATTTTATACTATGTTCTTTAATTAGCTTTAATGTGTTGTATTCTAAAGTATTGAGTCCGCTTCTTGTATCTGGAAAACGTCTTAAATGTGCTTTTAAGCAATTGCTTAAATATTTAAAGTTAGAGGGCCTAATAATTAACTCTTTAAATAATGTATGGTCTTTTTCACTATAAATTCGCCAAGCTTTCTGGGCTGTTGCAATATCATCTACATTTAGCTTTATCTTGTCTTTATAATGTTGTAATAATTGTTTTTCTGATAATTGAGCAATTCCTTTTAGGCCTTTTTCTCCTTCAACACGACCACTACACACTAAATATAAAGGTAATTTTATTTCTTTTTGTTTTATTAAACTTATTGCGGCTATCATGTTAATGTGGCAAAACAAATCGTACTCAAACCATAATACTATTTCCGTATAATTAGAAACATTGTTTAGTTTATTTAATTCCGATTTTATTTTATCTATATCATACTCGGCATCATAAGTACTTTCTAAAAATGCTTTCCTAGCTTTAAAAAAACTATTTGTATTAATTTCTTTTTGTGTTGGACCTTCGCATAACATTTCGTGCCATGTAAGTATATCTCCTTCAAAATTAAGCTTTTCTAAGTAAGTTGTTAAAGCATTGCCATTAGTTATATGTAGAGTTGTATTGCTCATTATTTATCCTCCAACACGTTTCACATTAAAACCTTTTTCTTTTAACATTGTCATTATCTTATCTCTATAATCTCCTTGAATTATAATTTTGTCGTCTTTAAAACTTCCACCAACACTTAATTTTTGTTTTAACTCTTTAGCTAAAGCTTTAAAATCTTCTGTGGCACCGGTATAACCTTCTAATATGGTAATAGGTTTTCCTTTTCGTTTTTCGTATTTACAAATAATAGGATCATCCTGCAACCAAAGACCTTGATCTTCTGTTGTAGGTTCAATGTCTTTTTCTTCGTGATCGGGAAAAAGATTTTTTAATTGGTCTTTTAAATCCATTTTTTAAGTGTGAAGTATTCAATAAAACAGTCATCAGTTTAAAACTATCTACTTCTAACTGATGACTGACTACTGTTTATTTTTTAAGTCCTAATTCAATAAGACGTTGGTTTAAAAATTCTCCTGCAGTAATATCTTCATATTGCTTAGGATTATTTTCGTCTACACAACTATCTAAAACATCTAATTTCATTTCGCTAATTGGATGCATGAAAAAAGGAATAGAGTAGCGGCTAGTTCCCCAAAGTTCTCTTGGTGGATTAATTACTCTATGTATTGTAGATTTTAATTTGTTGTTTGTGTGGCGAGATAACATGTCTCCAACATTAATCATTAACTCGTCTGGCTCTGCAATAGCATCAATCCATTCGCCATCATGATTTTGTACTTGTAATCCACGACCTTGAGCACCCATTAACAATGTAATTAAATTAATGTCTCCATGAGCGGCAGCACGTTCCGCAGCTTTAGGTTCTTCGGTAATTGGTGGATAATGTATTGGTCTTAAAATAGAATTACCATTATGAATATAGTTATCAAAATATGTTTCTTCTAAATCTAAATGTAAAGCTAAAGCACGTAAAACATATTTTGCTGTTTTTTCTAACATTTGGTAGGCTTCTTTTCCTACTTTATTAAATGCTGGTACTTCTTTTACTTCTACATTTTCTGGATATTCTTTAGCACGTTCTGGGTCATCTTCTACGTATTGACCAAAGTGCCAAAACTCTTTTAAATCACCTTCTTTTTTGCCTTTTGCACTTTCTTTTCCAAAAGAAACGTAACCACGTTGGCCACCTATACCGGGAATTTCGTATTTACGTTTTTCTTCAACTGGAAGAGAGAAAAAGTTTTTAATTTCAGAGTATAAACTATCTACTAGTTTGTCATCTAAAAAGTGTCCTTTTAAAGCAACAAAACCAATTTCTTGATAAGCTTTTCCTATTTCATCTATAAATTTTTGTTTTCTCTTTGGGTCATCAGAAAGAAAATCTTCTAAATTAACACTTGGTATACTTGTCATCTATTACAATAATTTTTAAATCGTCTATATACAAATGTAAAGAAAAGATTGCATATTTAATAATCAATAATAATTAGCTTCATTTATCAATTTATAGTCAATAATGTTATATTTGATAAACCTTATTTACCATATTTAATATACTAATGAAATCTAACATAAAATATAAAAAAACCAAACTTTCTACAACAACTAAAATAGCGCTTTATAAAACTATGCTTAAGCCTCGTTTAATAGAGGAGAAGATGCTTATTTTGCTACGTCAAGGTAAAATAAGTAAATGGTTTTCTGGTATTGGTCAAGAGGCTATTTCGGTAGGAGTTACAATGGCTATGCAAGCAGAAGAATATATTTTACCTATGCATAGAAATTTAGGTGTTTTTACAACGCGAGAAATTCCTCTTTACCGTTTGTTTAGCCAATGGCAAGGTAAAGCAAATGGTTTTACAAAAGGTAGAGACCGTTCGTTCCATTTTGGAACTCAAGAGTTTAATATTATTGGTATGATTTCTCATTTGGGACCACAATTTGGCGTTGCAGATGGTATTGCTTTAGCAAGTAAATTAAAAAACAAAAATCAAGTTACAGCAGTTTTTACTGGTGAAGGCGGAACTAGTGAAGGTGATATACACGAGGCTTTAAATGTTGCGTCTGTATGGCAATTACCTGTACTTTTTTGTATTGAAAATAATGGATACGGATTATCGACACCTACTAAAGAGCAATATAATTGCGAAAATTTAGCAGATAGAGCTTTAGGCTATGGCATGGAGTCTCACATTATAGACGGTAATAATATTTTAGAAGTTTACACTAAAATCTCTGAGATTACAGAAAGTATTAGAAAAAAACCACGTCCAGTTTTAATAGAGTTTAAAACATTTAGAATGCGTGGTCATGAAGAGGCTAGTGGTACCAAATATGTACCGCAAGATTTAATGGACCAGTGGGCACAAAAAGATCCAATAGAAAATTATAGATTACATTTATTAACAGAAGGTATTTTAACAGAAAAAGAAGATGCTATTTTTAAAGCTGAAATTAAAGCAGAAATAGACACGCATTTAGATAAAACTAATGCAGAAGAAATAATTGTTTCTACTGAAAGTAATGAATTATATGATGTCTATAAAGATTTTGATTATCAAAACATTGAAGAATCTTCAAACACAAACGAACTGCGTTTAATAGACGCTATCCATGAAGGTTTAAAGCAGTCTATGGAAAAGCATGACGACTTAGTAATTATGGGTCAAGATATTGCAGAATATGGAGGTGTTTTTAAAATTACAGATGGTTTTGTTGAAGCTTTTGGTAAAGATAGAGTACGTAACACGCCTATTTGTGAGTCTGCAATAATAGAGACTGCTATGGGATTAAGTATAGCAGGAATTAAAAGTATTGTAGAATTACAGTTTAGCGATTTTGTAACCTCAGGTTTCAATCCAGTTGTAAATTATTTAGCGAAGTCGCATTATCGTTGGAATCAAAATGCAGATGTTGTACTTAGAATGCCATGTGGAGCAGGAGTAGCGGCAGGACCTTTTCATAGTCAAACAAACGAAGCTTGGTTTACAAAAACACCAGGTTTAAAAGTGGTTTATCCAGCATTTCCAAAAGATGCTAAAGGCTTATTAGCGACAGCAATTAACGATCCCAATCCAGTGTTGTTTTTTGAGCATAAAGCACTATATAGAAGCATTCGACAAGAAGTTCCAACAGATTACTTTACAATACCTTTTGGTAAAGCAGCAACACTAAAACAAGGTACCGATATTACTATAATTGCATATGGGCAAGCAGTACATTGGGCATTAAACACATTAGAAAATCATCAAGATATTTCTGCCGATGTTATTGATTTAAGGTCCTTACAACCATTAGATACAGAAACTATTTATGCATCAACTAAAAAAACAGGTCGTGTAATTATTTTACAAGAAGATTCACTTTTTGGAGGTATTGCTAGTGATATTTCAGCCTTAATAATGGAAAATTGTTTTGAAAGTTTAGATGCTCCTGTTAAACGTGTAGCTAGTTTAGAAACACCAATACCTTTTATAAATCAATTAGAAGATCAATATTTAGCGCGAGATAAGTTTGAAGATGAACTATTAGCGTTACTTGCTTATTAAAAAATAAAAAAACCAGTGAACCCTAATTCACTGGTTTTTTATCAATTAATCAAGTTATTATTAATATGCATAGCGTTTTGCACCATTCCATAATCCGTTTGTTGTATTGCTGAATTTTAAGATTTCTCTACTAACATGTAAATTGTTTTCAGTAATGCAATTTGTTCTTCTTAAGTTGTTAATAATAGCTTTCATAATTTAGGTTTTTGTTGATTGGTTTACTGCAATAATGTATTCCAGTATTGATTGATGATTTTTTTTTTGTTATCTATAACGTCTTCTAGAATTCCAAGTGTTACTTTTTGTTCCTTCTAAAGTTCCTGATAATTGATTGTTGTTTAAAGTTCTCATAATGATTGGTTTTAAAAATGATTGATAAATTATTTGTTATATTATAAAGACGACGTAAAAATAAATTTGTTACAGTACTATGTATTACAAAGTACATATTTAACATATTTTAACATTTTTGTAAAGATTTTTTCTATTTTAAAGTGCTTTTATATTATTTCTATAATAGCATTTTATAAAGTTGAATGATAAAATATTAGAATTAATAAAATTTTAATATTTCGGTACGGTTTTTGGTTTATTTTTGACAAATACAATTTTTTATTAATAATGAAGTATAATTTATTTTTTGTTTTTACACTTTTAGCATTTTGTTTAAATGCACAAATAGATAGTGAAAATAAATCTATAATTATTCCCGCTCAAGAAGTTGAGGACCCAAAAGCAGATAACGAACTTATTATCATGCCTGAAGAAAAAAACAGTGCAGAGCCTGATAAAGAAGAAGAAAACGAAATAGTTTTACCAAAAAAAGAAAAGTTACCAGTTGCAGAGCGCAAGGAGTTTTCTATGATTAAAGAGAATAAGTTTAGAAATCCTGCCGAGTTATACCAAAAGCAATTAAAAAATGCTTTAAAATTAAGACCAGACGAAGAGAGAAAACATAATGGGAGTGAGGTAACTCAATATTTAGGAGAATATAGTACTAAAGCCAAACGCGTTAATATTATATATAGAGATCATCAAGCAGAAGATGGAGATATAATACGTGTTTATGTTAATGGAAATATAGCTCAATCTAGAGTATTGCTTCAAAACCATAGTAAAGGTTTCTTTTTAACATTAGAACCTGGAGACAATATTATAGAGTTCGAAGCTTTAAATCAAGGAACAAGTGGTCCAAACACAGCAGAATTTCAAGTCTTAGACGACTCTGGTAAAGCATTTATTACTAACCAATGGAATTTGGCTACAGGAGTAAAAGCAACTATAACAGTGGTTAAGGCAAAGGACGAAGAATAGTAAACTTTATTATTTCCTTTAATAAATCAATAGAAAATCGTATTTTTACAAAATTAATTGACAATTCAGTCAATTATTAATACTTACACAAAAAAAGAATGGCAAAGTCGCAACAGACATTTAACAAATTAGAAAAAGAAAAAAAGCGCTTAAAGAAAAGAGAAGACAAACGTAAGAAAATGGAGGCTAGAAAGGCCGCTAAGGAAGAAAATGGTACAGACGGAATACAGTTTGCTTACGTAGATTTTAACGGTAATTTAGTAGATACGCCGCCAGATCCAGAAGATAAAATTAAAGTAAAAGCAGATAATATTATTTTAGGTGTGCCTAAAAAAGAAGATTTGCCAGAAGTAGATCCAATTAGAAAAGGAAAAGTTTCATTTTACGACTCGTCTAAAGGTTTTGGTTTTATTATAGATACCGAAGACCAAGAAAAATACTTTTGTCACGTTAGTGGTTTAATTGATGAAATTACAGAAAACGACAAAGTACAATTTGAACTAGAAAAAGGCATGAAAGGTTTAAACGCCGTTCGTGTTAAAAAAGTATAATATTGCTATTAACTGTGATTGAACACACGTTAGCCTTGATTTTTAATCAAGGCTTTTTTTTTAAATATTTCCTAATGCTTCAAAAAGCTTTACTTTAGTTTTATAAAACATATTTTTTAGTTTTAAAGCTTTTAATTCTGCATCAATTAAACTGGACTCTCGGTAGTTAATTAAAAACACAGAGCTTTCTCCAAAGCTAAATTTTCTTTCTTCAGCATTAAGTAGTGTATTATAATCTTTAACTACAGCGTCTATTAATTCTATTTGTGTAATATAAGAATCAAGCTCCTTTTTTAAAGCTTCAACCTTATTAGTAATTGCTATGCCGGTATTTAAACGTTCAAATTTTGAAGCGTCAATTTTTAGCTTTGTTAATTTTAAGTTTCCGCGTTCTTTTCTTAAAAACAATGGAAACGAGACATTTAACCCTAGTTTATAATTGTTTAGGCTGTAGCTATTGCTTATGTCTGGATTTTCGGTAATAAAATTATATTGCACATCAACCTTAGGTAATAACTTATTAGCTTTTAGCTTAGCATCTACATCTAAACTTTTAATTTTATTGTTTAAAGCATTTAATTTTGGATGATTATCTATTTCAAATTCAATGTCTTGATTTAAATTTAAAACTTGGTTTACTGTGTTTTCTGATAATTGAGCAGGTGTTACGCTACTATTAATCTCTATAGGTACGCCAGAATCTAACCATAAAAAATTAGACACTTTTAAAGTTTTTTTTAAAAATTTAATGCTAGACTGCTCTAAAGATAATTTTCTGTTATTAATATTAATATTGGCTTCTAAACTATCTATTCCTGGTTTATCTCCTGCTAAAACGCTTTTTCGTACTCCATTATAGCGCGTTTTAGCGTTTTCTAGAAAACGACTGTACATTTTTTGCTCGTTGTAAGCTTGAAGCCATTCAAAATAAGCTATTGATGCATCGTATAAAACTTTATTTACAGTTAAGGTTCTTTCTGCTTTATTTTGCTCTATAAAATATTTGGCCTTTTTTAAAGTAGCCATTCTTTCATTAATAATTAATCCTTGTCCTAAAGAAGCAGATATTCCTGCAGAAAATAAACCATCATCTGGTACATTGTTTTGTGGATTTAAATATTGACCATCATTATTTTCAAAATTTGCTTTTAATTCTACACCATACCAAGTTGGCACTTTAAATGTTGCATTAAATAAATTATAATAATCTTTATTTTTAAAATCTTTACGGTCGTAATTTGCTTCAATTTTTGGATCAAAACTACCACGTGCTTTTAATAAATTATATTCTCCTTCTTCTAGTTTTAAATTTGCTTGTTTAACAATTGGGTGAAATTGTTTTACGTAGCTTATATATTCTTCAAAGCTTAATTCTAAGTCATTTATGCTTTGTGAAAACGCATTAGCATACAGTAAAATGCAAAATAACAATAGGTGTTTTTTCATACTATTTTGTTTTGTTGTCACTGTTTTTTGGTTGGTAATAATTAGGTGGGAATCCGTTTAATTGTCTCCAAACTTCAAACCAAATAGGTACGTCTTCTAATAAGCCAATAGCTTTAACGCCAGATCCAACTCTAATTGCAGTTGGCCATTTATAATCGTTTTTATCTGGAGCTAAAAGAATTCTAAATTTACCGTTACTACTTATAAAATTTTCTATTGCAATTACTTTTGCGCCGTACGTACCGTACGATACATTAGGCCAACCACTAAATACTATTGCTGGCCAACCATCAAACTGTACTCTAAATGTTTCGCCAATATGCACTAAAGGTAAATCTATAGGATCTATATAGGTTTCTACAGCCAGATCGTAATTTGCTGGCATAATACCAACAATGCGTTCGCCTTCTTTAAAACTTTCACCAATTCCTGTTTTTATAGCTTTGTTTATATAGCCGTCTAATGGTGCTTTTATATAATACATAGCATTTCTTATTTCATAATTAGTACGGTTATTTTCTAATTTTGAAACTTGTACTTTGGCATCGTATTGGTTAGATTCTGCAGTAAATTTATCGCTTTGTGCTTTAGATATTTTATCTATATATGAAGCTTTTAAACGCGTAATTTCTACTTGAGCATTTAAAATTTCGTTTTTTGAAGCTAGAAATTTATTTTCTTGAGATATTAATTTTGCTTCTGTTTCTTGAAGTTTTAAGCGTTTTTGTTCAACATCGGTTAAAGATTTTAGTCCTTCTTTTTCTAAAATCTCTGCACGATTAAGTTGTTTTCTTGCTATTTCAATATTTGTTTTTGCTGCTTCAAAATCTATACTATCGCTTTTCATTTTAAGTTTAGATTGCAATAGTTTGTTTTCGGCTTGTTTAATTTTTAAAACACGTTCTTTAGATAGTGCTGAAATTTGATTGTTTAACGCTTTAACTTTTAAACCGTAACTTTCTACAGAAGCTGCTTTAGAGTTTATTTGATCGCCTGTAATTTTGACCAAATTTGGGTTAAAATAATCATCTTTTACTTCAGAAATAAAAAGAATTGTATCTCCTTTTTTTACAAAATCACCTTCGCGTACAAACCATTTTTCTATACGTCCAGGAATAGGCGATTGTATGCTTTGTGGTCTTTGATCTGGCGTAAGTGTTGTTACAGCTCCACTAGCCGAAATACTTTGTGTCCATGGTAAAAGCAATACTATTATACAAATTATAGCAAATGAAATAAGAAGTCTGTTAAACTGTTTAAAATGCTTTTTATTAAAAGCTTTTTTATAAGACATATACTTAGAAATGTCTACTTTTTCGTTTAATTTATTTGTAGATATGTTTAGCATATTATTTCTTATTAATTATTCTACCTTTATTTAACTCTATAATGTTATTAGCTTTAGATAGCCAATTTTTGTTATGACTTACCACTACTAGTGTCCAATCGTGAGATGGTAAGGTTAGGTATTCAATTATTTTTTGAGCTTCTTTGGTTTCAAATTGCTCTAATGGTTCTTTTAACAATAAAAGTTTAGGACTTTTAACAATACTTCTAGCTAACATGATTTTTTTAGAAATGGTAAAAGACATTCCTTTTCCTTCTGGATAAAGCATTGTTTTTAGTCCTAATGGCAAGCTTTTTACATAATCTTTAAGCCCTAAATTTTTAATAACATCGTTAACTTGATCTAAGGTTATATTCTTATCTCCAAAAGTTATATTTTCTAGCAAAGTGCCTTCAAAAGGCATTTCTTGAGCAAGTGTTTGGCCAATAAAAGATTTGTAAGAATTAATATTTATTCCTAATAGCGATTTATTATTTATATAAATTTTACCACTTGTTGGTGTAATTAATCCTGCTATTAGTTTTAAAAGTGTTGATTTACCAGATCCATTTTGTCCTGTTATTAGTAAGGTTTGCTTAGGTTGTATTTGTAGCGTTATATTGCTTAGTATTTTATCGTCACGGTTTGGTACGGCATACGATATATCATCTAATTCTAAATAAAATTCATTATTAACTGTTAATAATTCTCCTTCTTGAGATTCTAAAGGTTTGTCTACTATTTTTCCAAGTTTTTCAATAGAAGTTAAAACATCGTAAATAGTTTCTAAACCAAGAATTAGTTTTTCTACCGATGCTATTACAAGAAGTATAATAATTTCGGCAGCAACAAATTGCCCAATGTTCATTCTTTGGTTTAAAACTAAAAGGCCTCCAATAATTAATAAACCAGCAGTTACTAATACTTTAAAACCTATTAATTGCATAAACTGAAGAATTAAAACATTAAAATGTTTTTCTCTTTCTTCAAGATAATTAGTTACAAGCCTATCGTTTTTATGCATTGCTAAACTTGTTTTACCAGAAAGTTTAAAACTTAAAATAGATCTTGCAATTTCTTGTAACCAGTGTGCAACTTTATATTTACTGTTAGATTCTTCTAAACTTGTTTCTAAGCCTTTTTGTGCAGTAAATTTAAATACAATATAAACTAACAGTAATAGTAAAAAGCCATAAATAATAAAGAATGGATGATAAAAGGATAGTAGTATTAATCCAAAAATTATTTGCAACAATGCAGCAGGAAATTCTATTAAAATTTTTGAAAGTCCTTTTTGTACAGTTAAAGTATCGAAAAACCTATTTGCTAATTCTGGCGGATAAGAACCATTTAAACCTTTCATTGTCATTTTTGGAAAACGATATGCAAATTCAAAAGATGAGCGTGTAAAGATTTTTTGCTGTACATTTTCTATAATTCTAATTTGCATGAGCTGCAAAACGCCAACAAAAACAACGCCCAATGTTACCAAACCAACTAACACCATCCAAGATGTGCTTATTTGCGCACTTTGTAAAAGATTAATTATAGCTTGAATTCCTAATGGTAACGATAGACTTACTATTCCAGCAAATATGGCATAGAAAAATATTTGTTTAATGTCTTTTTTATCAAGTTTTAAAAGATTTATTAACCTTTGCGTAGTTGTTAATATTGTTTTTGCCATTAGTTTTGTTTTAAAATTTTAAAAACCAAATCATTAAAAAATATAGTAGGAGCTAGGTCTTTACTACATTCTGTAATAGATTTAAAATGATCTTTTAAGTAATGTTGATGCATTGCGCCTTCAATTATTGTACTTGCAAGTGCTTTTGGGTATTTGTAAGTTGTGTTTACATCTATAATAAAATCTTTTAACCTATTTACTAATCGCTTATAAACCGAAAAATATCCTTCTTTATTTTCTGCATCAACTTCTTTTGTTAAGTAAGATTTTGAAAATTCACTAATAACTATTCGTTTTAAAACAACTTTATCTATATGGCTAAAAGCACTATCTATTGTTGTTGTTTGTGTAAGTACTTCTACTGCTTTTTTTAGTTTTAATTCTTTATCTTCTAAACTGTTTGTAGAAAATACTAATTGATATTCTAGCCAAGTCCAATACCATGTCGTTAAGTACAATAGTAGCATATGCTTATTTTCAAAATATCTATAAATCGAGCTTTCGTTAGAGCCAATTTTAGTACCTAATTTTTTAAATGTGAATAAATCAAAGCCTATTTCGTCTATTAATAAAATACTGTTTTCTACAATACGTTTTCCCAACGAAGATGATTCGGGATCTTTTAAATAAATATTTTCTTTAATACTTATTCTAATATTTGATAGTAAATATTTCATAATAATAAATTTAATTGCAAATATAATAGTAATACTATCATTTTTGAAATCGAATTAACTATTAATTAACTTTTTTTAAAAAAAATTAGGCTTGAAAAGACTTAGAACTTGGTAATTCAAAAATTTCTAATTCGAAAAAAGGAACAGCTGCTAGAAAGTGATCAAATAAGTCTGACATTACATATTCGTAATTTTCCCATCGCTTATCTTTACTAAAAGCATAAATTTCTAATGGAACACCTTGTGTTGTGGGTTGTAGCTGTCTTGCCATTAGTAACATTTCTTTGTTAATGGCAGAGTGGTTTTCTAAATATGTTTGAATATATTTTCTAAAAACACCAATGTTAGTAAGGTTTCTTCCGTTTAGTAAAAGTGTTTTATCTATATTATTTTCAGTATTATATTTATCTATTTTTTCTTGCATTCCAGATAAATAACTAGAAATAAGCTGTACGTTTTTTAAACGCTCTATATCTTCTGTTGTAAGATATTTAATAGAGTCTTGCTTAATCATTAAATGTCTTTTTATTCTACGACCATCAGAGTTTGTCATGCCTCGCCAGTTTTTAAACGAGTCTGAAATCATAGCATAAGTAGGAATTGTAGTTATCGTGTTATCAAAATTTTGAACCTTTACAGTTGCTAAATTAATTTCTGTAACGTCACCATCGGCACCATATTTTTCGAAAGTAATCCAATCTCCAATACGCACCATGTCATTAATTGATACTTGAATACTCGCAACAAAACCAAGAATAGTATCTTTAAAAATAAGTAAAATAATAGCTGAAGCGGCACCAAATCCTGTTATAAATTTTATAATAGAGAGGTTTGTAAACACAGCAATAGCCGCAAAAGCACCAACTATCCAAGCAAAAATCATGAATACTTGTATGTAACTGTCTATTGGTTTGTCTCTTAAACTAGGTAAGGTTTTTAAAAAATCTTCAATGGTATGTAAAACACTTCTAACAATCCATAATACTAGAACTATAAATGTAACCTGAAGTAGTTTTCTAACAGGTGATTCTATATAGCCAAAATCTGCAAAAATTATAGGTAGCAAGTTTAAAGCTAATATTAACGGAAAAATATGTGCTACATTTCTTGGAACTTTATTGGCTAATAATAAATCGTCAAAAGGAGATTTTGTATGCTCTGCAATACGAACAGAGGCTACGCGTAATGTTTTTGTGATAATTTTATCTACAAAATAAATAACACATAAGGCTATTATTAATAATGTAAACATATTAAGATATTTGGCTGCGGTTTCATTAAAACCAAAAACCTCATAGTAATCATAAAAAAAACAGGCAATTTGCTCTTGCATAGTATATTAAATTTTTAGCAAAATTAAAGAGATTTAATTTGTCTTAGCTAAATTAACCTATAAAAAATAGTTAAAGTAAACTAGGGATATCTATTGGTTTTACAGCGCCAGATTCCAAATTCCCAAGTTGTATATTTCCAACTCTAACACGTACTAAACGAAGTGTTGGACAATTAACAGCACTGGTCATTTTTCTTACTTGTCTAAATTTACCTTCGGTTAAAGTTATAGAAATCCACGAAACAGGACCATGCCTGGCATCGCGTATTTTTTTTACGCGTTCTGGTAAAATAGGAGCATTGTTTAACTTAAATACTTTACATGGTTTGGTTTGGTACTTTTTACCATCAAAACCAATTTCTACACCATTTTTTAACCTAATAATTTCTTGGTTTGTAATATCGCCATCTACTAAGGCATAGTATTCTTTTTCAATACCACTAGAATTAATATAATCGCTTAATTTACCGTCTGTAGTTAATAACAACAAACCTTCACTTTTTTCGTCTAAACGACCAATAGGCATTGTACCATTTGGAAAACTTCCTAATTCGCCTAAAAAACGCTTGCGTTTTTGTTGGGTTGAGTTACTCCCAAATTGCGAAAGCATACCGTAAGGCTTATATATTTTATAGTGTTTATGCAATTAGTTTTCGTTTAATATTTTAAAAACTAGTGCTTTGGTTAATTGTTGTCCTTTTGCTTTTTCACGTATTAAATCGTAGCTAAATCTAAAATCACATCCACTTTTATAATTGCTACAACCGTAAGCTGTTTTACCTTTTATAATGGTGCCTTTTTTACATTTTGGACACGTATTTTCTTCGGAAATATTTTTAGGTTGAATTTTCCCTTTTTTAGGTTCAAATTTTAGTTTAAAATCATCATCAAATCTCACAAGTCCTTCTGCGGAAGTACCATCAATTTTAAAGCCTTTTAAATTTACAGTTGAGCCTTTTTCTAATAGACGTATAAATTGCTTTTCAGAAATTGTTTTGCTTTCAAACTTAAACGGCATCACAAAATCGCAAGTTTTATTGTATTCTGAACAACCGTATGCTGTTTTACCTTTTAAAATAGAACCTTGTTTACATTTCGGGCATTTTTGCGAAGTTATACCAGCAGCTTTTTTTGATGCTTTTTTCTTTTTAGCACCAGCAGGTTTGTTGTTTACAGATGATATATTGGCTTTTCTAGTTTCGCTTCTTACTTCGTAAACTAAACGATCTACCATTTGCTTCATTTGTTTTATAAAACTAGCAGCACTAAATTCGCCTTTTTCAATATCTTTTAACTGTTTCTCCCATTTTCCTGTGAGTTCTGCAGATTTTAGTAACTCATTTTGAATGGTATCTATTAATTGAATACCTGTAACTGTTGGTAATACTTGCTTTTTATTTCGCTTTATGTATTTTCTTCTAAAAAGAGTTTCAATAATATTGGCACGTGTAGATGGTCTACCAATGCCATTTTCTTTCATTATTTCACGAAGCTCATCATTATCTACTTGTTTTCCTGCGGTTTCCATAGCACGTAGGAGTGAAGCTTCTGTATATTGATTTGGTGGTTTGGTTTGTTTTTCTAAAAATGATGGTTCATGTGGTCCTTTTTCACCTTTTTCGAACGTAGGTAACATTCCTGTTTCCTTTGTAGGTTTTCCTGACGTTTCAAAAACAAGTCTCCAACCTTTTTCTAAAATCTCTTTTCCTGTAGTTTTAAACTTTACTTTTTCGGCTTTACCAATAACAGTAGTGTTTGATACTTTACATTCTGGATAAAACACGGCTATAAAACGACGTACAATTATATCGTAAACTTGCTGTTGGTTATACTGCAGGTTCATTTCTTGTCCCGTTGGGATTATGGCATGGTGATCTGTTACCTTACTATCATCAAAAACCTTTTTGGTTTTTTTAAGTTTTTTTCCTTGAAGAGGTTGTGTTAAAGTAGCGTATTTAGTTAGATTTTTTAATATCGCTGGTACTTTTGGGTACACATCGTTAGGTAGAAATGTTGTATCTACTCTTGGATAGGTTACTACTTTTTGCTCGTATAGTTTTTGTACGATTTTTAAAGTTTCGTCTGCACTAAAACCAAATTTAGTATTACAATACACTTGTAAACCTGTTAAATCGAATAGTTTTGGTGCATATTCATTACCTGCTTTTTTTGCGATAGATACAATTTCAAAATCGTGTTCTTTTACAATGTTAGCTAGTTTTTCGCCGTCTTCAACTTTTAAAAAACGACCTTCTTCGTAACTAAATAGAGTATCGCGATATAATGTTTGTAGCTCCCAATACGGTTGTGGTTTAAAGTTTTCAATTTCTTTAAACCTATTTACAAGCATTGCTAATGTTGGTGTTTGTACGCGACCAACAGATAATACTTGTTTATAACCACCATGCTTTACAGTATAAAGTCTGGTAGCGTTCATGCCTAGCAACCAATCGCCAATAGCACGAGAGAAGCCAGCATAGTATAAATTATCGTAATCGCTAGCTGGTTTTAAATTGTTAAAACCTTCTTTTATAGCTTCGGTAGTAAGTGATGAAATCCAAAGTCTTTCAACTTTACCTTTATAATTGGTTTGGTTTAAAACCCAACGTTGTATTAATTCTCCTTCTTGACCGGCATCACCACAGTTTATTACAACATCTGCTTTTTCAAATAAACCTTTTACAATATTAAACTGTTTTTTTATTCCAGAATCTTTAGAAACTTTAGTTTCAAACCGCTCTGGAAGCATTGGTAAATTGTTTAAATCCCAACTTTTCCAATACGGTTTGTAATCGCTAGGTTCTTTAAGTGTACAAAGGTGACCAAAAGTATAAGTTACCGCATAGCCATTGCCTTCGTAGTAGCCATCACGTTTTGTGTTGGCTCCAAGAACAGCAGCAATTTCTCTTGCCACAGATGGTTTTTCGGCGATACAGACTTTCATTTAACTTAATAAAATTTGGAGACGCAAAATAAGACTTTACACTGTATTGCTAAAGCTTATTTTTAGAGAGTTATTAACGGTTTTTATAAGACGATTACCAAGCGACTACAAAACACTTGTTTATTTCACCATTTTTATTTTTTAGCCATAACATTGGCGAATATTTTTCGGTTTTAAATAGTGTTAGTTCAGGCAGTATATTGTTATAGGTTTTCCAGGCTACATTAGGTGTAACATCAACTAACCAATCGGTTTTTTTAGGAATATAGAATTTACAATCTTTAAATTGCGATAACTCTGTGTATTTAAAGTAAAACCCATAAATACATTCTGGATTTAAGATTTTTAGTTTTATTTCTTTTTCAAAAGGAATAAAAATTTGTGCTTTAAAATATATTTGTTGTTTAAAATCTTCAGCTTTATTAAAGCTTAGTTTTTCTAGTAAAGGTTTGGTTTCTGGCGCATAGAGTAGTGGTAATTGCTTTTGTTTTAGTTTGTTTAATTTTTCAACCAAACTATCTCGCCGCATTGGTCCAATACAACAATTAATTTCTGTATCACCAAGCGATTCATCATACAAATAGAATTTAAATTGAATTTCTAAATGAATAGGCTGTTTTTTATTTAAAAACAAACAGTCTAACTCTCCTATAGTTCGATTATTTTGAGTTTGAATTTGAGGATTTTCACTTAAAATAGAAATATTTTTATCTAAAAGTAGCTCTGTAGATACAAAACGTTCTACACGTTGTCCTAATCTAATACGCTCTAAACCATTGCCACTAAAAACAGGTGTTTTTTGTTTAACAGGACACAATGGTTGCATACCATTTACGGGATTTAAAAATAAGTGAGGTGTATTGTAAAACCCACTAAATTGGGCTTGTAAACTAGTAAAAAAGTCTTTCATAAGCGACTACTAATGTAAACATTTTAAATTTTTTTAAAAATATTCGTCAAAAGCCTTTAATTCGTTGTATTTTTGCACATCTCAAATTTGAAAAAAGATTAATGAAAAGTACAACTTTAGATATAGAAGAAAGACAAGAAGGCAAGAGTTTATATAGCTATCAAAAAGGTGCTATTGATAAAATTTTTAAGTGTTTTGAGGATGCTCCAGAGGATTATCATTTATTATATCAACTTCCAACCGGAGGTGGAAAGACGGTTATTTTCTCTGAGATTGTTAGGCAGTACCTAAAACATCATAAAAAACAAGTGTTAGTAATGACACATAGAATTGAACTTTGTAAGCAAACATCGAGTATGCTAACAGAGTTTGGTGTAACAAACAAAATTGTAGACTCTAAAGCAGATTTGAGTGATCAAAGAGACTACAACTGTTTTGTTGCCATGGTAGAAACACTTAATAATCGTTTAAATGATGATAAACTAGATATTAGTGATATTGGTTTAGTTATTATTGATGAGGCACACTACAACTCATTTACAAAACTGTTTAAGTTTTTTGAAAAATCATTTATTTTAGGAGTTACTGCTACACCTTTAAGTAGTAATATTAACCTTCCTATGAAGGATAATTATAACGAGTTAATTGTTGGAGAAACTATTCAATCTCTAATAGATAACGAATTTTTAGCACGTGCGGAAGTATATTCTTACAATGTTGGTTTAACCTCTTTAATTGTTGGTGCAAATGGTGATTATACTGTAAAATCATCTGAAGATTTATATACCAATACAGACATGCTTACTAAGCTTATTCAAGCTTACGAAGAGCGTTGTAAAGGTAAAAAAACATTAATATTTAATAATGGTATTAATACCTCTTTACATGTTTATGACACCTTTAGGCGAGCTGGATATCCGGTTGCGCATTTAGATAATAATAATACAAAAAAAGAGCGTAAAGCCATTTTAAAATGGTTTAAAGAGACACCAGATGCTATATTAACATCTGTAAGTATTTTAACTACTGGATTTGATGAACCAACGGTAGATTGTATTATTTTAAACAGAGCCACAAAATCATTAACGCTTTACTACCAAATGATTGGTCGTGGATCGCGTATTTTAAAGAATAAAAACAAGTTTACAGTTATAGATTTAGGAAACAACCTTCATCGTTTTGGACCTTGGGGAAGTGACTTAGATTGGCACAAAATATTTAGATCGCCTAACTTCTATTTAGATGGTATTTTAAGTGACGAAGATTTAGAAGAAAACTTTAGATACGAAATGCCAGAAGCACTTAGAGCAGAATTTGCTAAGTCTGAAGATGTGTATTTTGATGTTAAAGCCATGTACATTAGATCTGTAAGAGAAGGCGATTCTTCTAAAGTAATTTTAGAGCGTTCTATAGCGCATCATGCAAAAATGTGTGTTGAAAATAGTGAAGATTTATGGGATGCTTTAGGTTTGGCGAAAATGCTTAAAGATGATATAGATTACCGTATACAGCGCTACACAAAATGTATTAGTAAAAGTACTTTTAACTTTGTAGAATGGCTAAAAGATGATTACAAAAAGAAATTAAACGCATATTTACGTGCTAATTTTGATGATTTATTTGAAGAAATTCACGGTTATCCACCAGAAGATTAATTTTTAAATTATAGTATTTAGTCGCAGTCACAATTACTAACTCTAAACCTAATAACAAGAAATAGAGATAGTTAATTAGTGTAAAATATTTTTAAACCAATTTAACAACACATAATTATGACTTTTAAAGACTTAGGAATACACAATAATTATATAAAATCGCTTAAAGAGTTAGGTATTAAAACACCAACAGAAATTCAAGCGCAAGCGATTCCTGTTTTATTAAATTCTAAAATAGATTTTATTGGTTTAGCGCAAACCGGTACTGGAAAAACTGCAGCCTATGGTTTACCTGTTTTACACAAAGTAGATGCGAATAAAAAAGCTGTGCAAGGTTTAATAATTGCGCCAACACGAGAATTAGTACAGCAAATTAAAAAACAGCTATTTAAGTTTACTAAATACAACGATAAAAAGATTTTTGTTGAAGGTGTTTATGGAGGCGAAAAAATAGATATACAAATTAGTAACTTAAAACGTCCTACACACATTATTGTTGCAACTCCAGGACGCTTAGTAGATTTATTAGACAAAAATATAATAGATTTAAAACACATTAATACTTTAATCTTAGATGAAGCTGATGAGATGTTAAGTATGGGTTTTAAAAAGGATTTAAATATCATTTTAGACGCTACAACAAAAAGCGCAAGAAATACTTGGTTTTTTTCTGCGACAATGCCAGCCGATTTAAAAAATATAGTATCACGCTACATCTCTAAAGATGCAGCTCGTGTAGAAATTAATAGAAATAACATTGTTAATGCTAATATTTCTCACCACTTTGTGCAAACAGCAATAGTAGATAAAGCGCATAGTATTATGCGTTTGTTAGACGATAGAGCAGATGAGCGCGGAATAATTTTTTGTAGAACAAAAGCAGGTACTCAGGCTTTAAAACAACAATTACAAAAAGAAGGATTTAATGTAGATGCTTTAGAAGGTGATATGACGCAGAAAGAACGCGACAAAGTTATGCGTGCGTTTAAAAACACTAACCTGCAAATTTTAATTTCTACAGATGTATCTGCGCGAGGAATCGATGTTAATAATTTAGCATTTATAATTCATCACCAACTTCCAGAACATTTAGAGTATTATACACACCGAAGCGGAAGAACAGCAAGAGCAGGAAAAAAAGGAGAATCTATAGCATTAGTGTTGCCAACAGAATTAAAAAGAGTTGCAGAAATTGAAAAAGCTTTAGGTATTAAAATTAAAGAAATGACGCTTTAATTCATGTTGCAGTTTACTAAAAGTATTACTTCAAGTTACAGTCCTAAGCGTTTAGCAATCAAGTTAAACTCTAAAGGAGAACAATTTGTTTTACAAGGGCATCCTTGGGTTTTTAGTGATAATATTATTAAAATTAATACCGATGCCAATAGTGGCGATTTAGCCATAATTTTTAGTAAAAATAAAAACAAAGTTATTGGTTTAGGTTTGTATGATGCTAACTCACCAATACGTATTAAAATGTTGCATAGCGGTAACACAGCAGCAACAATAGATAATGCTTTTTTTAAATCTAAAATTGAAGAAGCTTTTTCAAAACGTTCTAAACTTCTTCAAACAAATACCAATAGTTATAGATTATTATTTGGTGAAAACGATGGTTTTCCTGGATTAATAGCAGATGTTTATACACATGTTTTAGTAGTTAAAATATATTCTGAAATATGGATTCCGTATTTAGAAGGCATTTTAGAAAGCTTGCAAAACGTTAGTAATGCAAAAACTATTGTAATTAGATTAAGCCGAAGCTTAGAACAATCAACACTACATAACCTTAAAAATGGTGAAGTGGTTTATGGTGTTTTAGAGGATGAAGTTGTTGAGTTTGTTGAGCATGACGTTAATTTTTCTGCTAATGTTATAAAAGGTCATAAAACTGGCTACTTTTTAGATCATCGTGCCAATAGAAAACAAGTAGGTGAGTGGAGTAAAGGAAAAACAGTACTAGATGTATTTAGTTATGCAGGAGGTTTTTCGGTACATGCGTTAGCTAATGGCGCTAAGGAAGTTACTAGTTTAGATATAAGTAAGCAAGCCTTAGAAATTGCTTACCAAAACGGGAAATTAAATAATTATACAGGTATACATAAAACTATAGCAGACGATGCTTTTGTAGCTTTAAAAAAGCTAATTAAAAACAAGCAAACTTTTGATGTTGTAGTAATAGATCCACCAAGTTTTGCTAAACAGCAAAGTGAAATAGAATTAGCAAAGAAAAAATATGCACAATTAGCACAATTAGGCATTCAACTTACTGCTAAAAAAGGCTTACTAGTTTTGGCATCATGTTCTTCTCGTGTATTGTCTCAAACATTTTTCGATATAAATATGCAAGTATTAAGAGAAAGTAGTAGAACTTCAAAATGCATATTAAAAACTACTCATGATATAGATCATCCTATTGGTTTTCCCGAAGGTGCTTATCTAAAATGTGGTTATTACAAGTTAGATTGCTAATTAAAAATAAAAAAGCTACTTTTTAAAGTAGCTTTTTTAGGTATTTCTATTGTTTATTTTTAATGTGTTTGCATAGCACCTTTTCGTTTTTCTAATTGTCTTTCAAGAGCTATAACAACATCTGCTGAGCTTTTATGAAAAGAATCTGTTGCAGTTTCTGCAAACAATCTTGGTCCAGGAGCACTTAATCTAATAGAAGTTTTCATTTTAGAATTTCTATCAGAGGTGTTTTCTGTTTTAAAAAAAACATCTGCTCTTACTATAAATTCATATTTATTAAATAATTTATCTAATTTACCTTTTACGTATTCTTCTAATTCTGGGCTAGCAGTTACACCATCGTATTCATAGTTCACAGTCATATTATTAAATTTTAAGTTATTATTAAATATACAAAATATAAAAACATTGTTTTCAATTTTAATATATTTTTAGTAATAAATTTTTATTTTTTTAAGATTTTTATTTAGAATATGGTACAGGTTGCGTATTGTGTTATTTTATACAAATACATATTGCAATTAATAGATTATATAATAAATAATATTATATATTTAATAGTACACTTTAATAGGTATAAATTATTTTTAATTAAGAATTTAATTTTATAAACCGCTTATTTATATGGATATACAAATTATTTTAGTTTTTGTTATAATTGCGGTTACGGTTATATTGTTTATAACCGAAATTATGCCAATTGATAAAATTTCGTTTTTTATTATTGTAGCATTAGTGCTACTAGGCTTAACTACTCCAGAAGAGGCAATTAGCGGCTTCTCTAACGCTGCAACTATAACAGTTTTAATGCTCATGATTATTGCTATAGGTATGGAAGACAATGGCGTAATTTCCTTATTGAGCGATGGAATAAAAAAACTTAAAATTTTACCACTAGCGCTTATGGTGCCAGTATTTATGTTAGTTTCTGCAAGTATATCTTCGGTAATTAGCACAACGGCTGTTATTGTTATTTTTTTAAAGATAATGTCTCAGCTTTCAGAAAAATATAACTTTTCTTCATCAAAATTATTAATGCCAATTTCTTTTGCTGGTATTTTAGGTGGTAGTTGCACTTTAATGGGTACAAGCACAAATTTAATTGTTAATGCTGTGGCTATGGAGCGTGGAGCAGAAACTATTGGTTTTTTTGAATTTTCAATCTATGGCCTTATTTTGTTAGTAATAGGTATCGTTTTTATGACTATTGCAAGTAAATGGCTTCCTAAAAATTCAGAAAGTAAACTCAGCCAATACAATGAAAAATCAGAGTTTTTATTCACATTATCTGTAAAAGATGGCTCCGATTTAATTGGTAAACCATTTTCTGAAATTTCATTTCACGATAATCCTAATATTAAAATATTAAAACTTCTTAGAGATAATAATGCTTTTACCGCGCCAGGAAAAAACACAACAGTTAGACAACACGATCAAATTGTGCTATTAACTGATGTAAGTGATTTTTCTCTTATTTCTGATGATGATTTTGAACTTTCACTAAATAAAGACAGTTTAAGTATCTATGAAGATGAAAACGAAGAAGATAATAGTAAAAAGAAAAGCATTAAATTATATTATATCGAGCTTTTAGTTTTACCTGGTTCCGATTTAATTAGTAGGTCTTTAAAACAATTAAAACGCGATTTAGTGAACATTGCAGAACCTATAGGTATTCAAAAAAACAGTTTAACCAATAATAAAAAACAATACTTACCAAAAGCTTTTAAAAAGCTATATGTTAAATCTGGTGATAGAGTTTTAGTAAAAGTAAACGAAGATAAATTATCTCATTTTTACGATTTAGAAAATGTTGTAGTTTTAAGAAGTCACGAAGATAATTTTGAAGTAGAACCTTTTAAAAAGTATTGGTGCATTTTTACAATAATTGCTGTTGTAGGTTTAGCTGCAAGTGGCGTACTATCTATTTTAGCAAGTTCTATAGCTGGTGTTGGTGCTTTATTATTGGGTAACTGTATTAATTTATCTAAAATATATAAACGTGTAAACTGGCAAATTATTTTTTTATTGGCAGGCATGATTCCGTTAGGTATTGCTATGGGTAATTCTGGTTCCGATGTTTGGGTATCAGAGAAACTTTTAATTTTACTTAAAGACCAAAACGAAACTATTATTTTAGGTTCTATTTTCGGGTTTACTATGCTTTTTAGCGGTTTTATTTCAAACAATGCTACGGCGGTAATTATGACGCCTATAGCAATAGCTTTAGCTACAAGCTTAAATTTACCTTTAAAACCATTTATTTTTGCAGTAATGTTTGGTGCAAATTTTAGCTTTTTCACACCTATGGGTTACCAAACAAACACTTTAATTTACGGAACAGGAATTTATAGGTTTAGGCACTTTTTAATAATAGGTGGCTTACTTTCTATCATCTTATTAATTTCTGGTACGTTTATACTTTCAACATTATTAAAAACATAAAAATCATGTTTCTTTACTTTCAGCAAACAGAACAAGCAGTCGATAAACTTTGGGATAAACTAAATGGTTGGTACGAAGCAATTATACTAAGAGTTCCTAATCTTATAATTGCCATTTTAGTAGTTATTCTTTTTTATTTTTTAGCAAGAGGAATAGCTTCAGTTTTAAGAAAAATTTTAAGAAAAAAACTTAAAAATCAATCTGTTAGACGCATTATTGTAAAAATGATTTACGTTGTAATGCTTTCAGCTGGTTTTTTTATTGCCTTAGGCGTATTAGATTTAGATAAAGCGTTAACATCTATTTTGGCTGGAGCAGGAGTAGTAGCCTTAGCAATTGGTTTAGCTTTACAAGGTACCTTAAGCAATACTTTTTCTGGTGTTATGCTTTCCTTTTTACCTAAAATACGAATTAACGATTTTGTAGAAACATCGGAGCATAGTGGTTTTGTAGAAGAAATTAATTTAAGAAATGTAGTATTAAGAAGGCCAGATAACCATATTGTTGTTATGCCTAATTCTAAATTTATAGAAGAACCTTTTATTAATTACTCATTTTATAAAAGAGGACGCATAACTATTGCTTGCGGTGTTGGTTACGAGTCTAATTTAAGAGAAGTCAAACAGTTGGTGTTAGATTTAATTAAAGCAGAGTTCCCTCAAAATAGTAACGAAAAAATAGAGTTTTACTATACAGAATTTGGAGACAGCTCTATAAATTTTATTACTCGTTTTTATATCGATTTCACTAAAAAAAGCCAGATGTACACCACACAAAGCGAAGCCATAATGCGTATAAAGGAAACTTTTGATGCTAATAATATTAATATTCCTTTTCCTATTAGAACAATTAAAATGGACAAATAATAACATTAAAAGCTTTAAATATTTTGTAAATTACTGCATCAATCCAACCAAAAAAATGCTTTATGAGCAATAAGCCTATTTCCGATTTACACAATCATCCTAGTTTAAAACCATATGGAAATCCTGCAGAAATAGAGAGTATTTGGGATTTTTTTAAAAACAATAAACCTAAAGATTATTTTAAAGATATAAGTCCGCGTAAATGGATTATTAATATTGTACTAAAAAAAATGGCAACCTATTCGCAATCTAATTTAGATAGCTGCTTTCAAGGTAATAATAGGTTAGTGTTTTGCTCTGTTTACCCAATAGAAAAGCCTTTTTTAAAACCATACAGACCGTTTTCTAAAAGTACAGGTGTTCATAGATTTATTTTAGGATTAATTTTTGGTAAAAAATTTACTAAAAATAATATCTATGTCGATAAAAAAATTGTGTCTTTACTATCGGGCATTTCTTTAAAAACAGCAAGTAGACTTATAGATCCTATTCATGACAATAGCATAACTACCATAGATTATTTTTACGATTATATTTTAGAATATCAATACTTACTACATGCCAGTGGTACTACTTCTAAAAACGTAATTAATGGCATGCAACCAAAGTTTCAGTTAGTAAAAAATTACGAGCATTTTTTAGAAACACAAGCTCAAGATACTATTTGTGGTATCATGACCATAGAAGGTATGCACGCATTAGGTGTTTATAATAAACAAGATTTGTTTGAAACAGCTGAAATTGAAACGCTTCCGCTAGAGCGACAAAACAAATTAAAATTAGCATTTATAAAAAATATTGAAGCCATAAAGAAGGAAGAATTTCCTCCATTTTTTATAACATATGCACATCATTTTAATAATTTACTTGTTGGGCATGCTAAAAGTTTTATGGATGCAAAAGGAACTTTTGATCCTGGATTTGCAGATATTTTCGATCAAACCATTGGTCAAGATTTAGGTATTTCTAGTTTTGGAATGTTATTAATTATAGACCATTTACTGTCTCGAGAAAACGGACAGCGCATTTTAATAGACGTTAAACACATGTCTGTTTTGGCACGAAAAAGCTATTACGATTTACTACAAAATATGCGAGAAAAAAGCGATGCTTTAAAAGACAATGTACCTATTATTTGTAGTCATGCAGCTGTAAGCGGTATAGATACTTTAGCCAATGCGCTTATAACAAAAGACAGTTTTAATTTAGATAAAAACTCATACGTTAGTATTTGGGATATTAATTTAACAGACCAAGATATAGTAGAAATTTTTAAGTCAGACGGATTAATAGGTATTTGTATGCATGATGGTAGAATGCCTGGTAATAAATTTAGAAAATTATTAAAAAAAGCAGACGAGGAAACCACTAAAAAACTACATGTACAAATGTTTTTAACAAATGTATTCCATATTGTAAAAGTTAATATGGCTTATATTAGAAAGGTAAACAAAACAAGAACAACCTCTAAAATAAACGAAATTGATGCTTGGAAAACCATTTGTTTAGGCACAGATAACGATGGTATTGTAGATCCTTTCGACCATTATAATACAGCTGCACATTTACCTGCATTTAGAGCAAAAATAACCGAAGCTTTAAACAATTATGTAATGCCAGAATATCAAGGTTTTAATGTTATTAATTTGCCGTCTGAAACACAATATTCTTTAAAAGAAATAGACGATTTAATGGCTGGACAACCTTGGGAAGAAGCTATAGATAAAGTGTTTTATAACAATACAGATGCTTTTTTACGTAAATATTTTAGTAAAAATTATTTATTGCAAAAGGAAGACGATTTAATCCTTTAAATATGAAATGGTGTTATATCAGTAAAATGCGCTATTACGCTAATTGTTATAAAATGTACTATAATGTTCTGCGTTATGTAACTTGAGCTTTGGTTAAAAGCGAAAGTTGTTACTACAGTTTCTTCAAAAAATTTATTCCCAAAAGTTTCTTCTACGATGTTAATGGAACACTTTTTATGCGACGACGTAGGAGGTAAGCGTAATGTGTGTGGAATGGTCTGAAAATGTTAAAAACTTTGTTTAGTTTACGGTTTTCCCTCACATATATTCCTACATTATTTTGTAAATTTAAACTCTCCTGAAATGATTAATTGTAAAGCACTTCCATATTATCTATATGGTTGAACCGTATTACGGTATTACGAAATTTTATAAATTATAAAACATATTTTGATGACAAAAAGTGATTACCCAAAATTCCTATCAAAAATAGCTAAAGGCGAGGATAAATTTGAAGGAGGTTCTCAAGACAATCTTGCTAAAGTAATTTCAAAAGTTATCAAAGAGGATAAAATTGAAAAGAAAGTTATTGGTCTCGAAGGTGAATGGGGTTCTGGAAAATCTAATTTAATTAAAATTATTCAAACTGAATTAGGAAGCAATTATCATACTTTTATTTTTGATTCTTGGGGAAGTCAAGAGGACTTGACGAGGAAATCTTTTTTGGAACAGCTAATAAATGAATTATTTTCTAAAGAATTTTTAACTGAAAAAGAAAAATGGAAAGATTTAAAAAACAGATTACTATCAAATACTTCCACAACACATACCCAAAAATTTCCACAAATTAAACCATATTGGTTAATAATATCATTTGCTATATTACTATTTACAATACTTTCAAGCTCATATGAAAATATTTTAACAGATTATGACATTTGGAAATCTGTAAATTTTGGTATTTGGAAACCAATTTTGTGGATATACTTATTACCTGTAGTATTGTTTATTTGGGGGTTTTGTCTTTCACGAAAAGAGTATAAAATAGAGAGGGGAAGAAATGAAAAAAAGGATGTAATTGATAGAGATACTAAATGGGTGACTTTAGGAAAAATGTTTTATTGGTTTAATGGGAGTGAAATTAATTCTGAAGAAGTACAGAATATTATTGAAGACGAGCCATCAGTTAAGCAATTCAGAGAATATTTTACAAATATTGAAAGTGAGATAAAAAGCAAAGGAAAATTAATCCTTGTTTTTGATAATTTGGATAGGCTAGATAATGATAAAATAAAGTCTCTGTGGTCATCTATACATACATTTTTTGCAGAAGATAATTATAACTTTGAATCATGGGTTATAATTCCCTATGATAAAGCCAAATTAGAAGAGCATTTAGAAAATGGATATCATGGTTTTATTAGTAAAACATTTTCTGTTAACTTTCGAATTACACCTCCAGTTGTAACTCAATGGGAATCCTTTTTAAACTATAACATTGATGAGGCATTTGGAAAAAAATTGATTTCAAAAGACGAAAAAGAATATGTAATCAAATTATTTGACATTTTATCGTCGCATGATACAATAAAGCCAAGGCAAATTATTAATTACGTTAATAATTTAGTAGCAATGTATAAAGAATGGGAAGATGACATTATAGAAGGTAATATTAAATTTAGATATGTATCTCTATTTATTCTTACTAAAGATAAGATACTTGAAAAGACAAATGAAGCTATTTTAAATCGCAGTTATTTAGGCAATGCCGAAGTTTTATTTGATGATGATGAAAATTTAGATACAAGTATTTCTATGTTAACTTTTGGAGTCAAAAAAGAATTGGCAGATGAAGTTTTATTAGACAGACAATTGAAAACTGCTTTAAGAGAAGGTAAAGATGACATTATAAAATCTTCGTTAAAACATCGTGCTTTTCAAAAATATTTTCTTCAAGCAAATTCCTCAATTTCATTAAATGAAAAATTCCGAGGTTTAGTAAGAGTTTACGAAGTTATAAAAGATACTTTTTCAAAAAACATGATGGATACTTTTTGGAAAGATTTTGGCAAAGGATTAATTCATGTAGAAGGTCAATTTACTGAATTCAATGATAATCATAAAGCCATCTTAAAAAACACCAATAAAATAATTAGTAAGGATATTATAAAAAAAATAATAAGAAAGTTACAAGAAAATTTTAACGAAAATAAAGTTCAAGAGAAATATTCCGAACAACTATTAGTTATTGAAAACTATATTAAACTTGAGAAAATAGATTTGGATTTATTTTCATTAATACCCAAAGTAAATTTCAATCCTGATTCATATTTAAATTTTATATATGAAGTAAAAAATGATTATAAGAAATATAAAATTAGCTGTAAAGAGAAAGATTGTATAGATTCATTTTTTGATGATAGTAATGTTCTTGATATTGATAAAACAGATGCTAGATTAGAAGAATTGAATATACTTAATAGCGAATATAATTTTGATAGAATTACTGACGCAATAAACACAAAAATTAAGACTGTAGCATATAATGATAAAGTGAATTTTTTAAAATTCATAAACATTTTAAAAACACTTGAAAAGAAACCACTAAAGCTAAAATTAGCAGCAGCTTTTTATAATCAACTATCTTCTGCTCGAATAAATGAAGATGAAATTTATATAGATGCATATTGTATTGCAATATCAGATTTTCAAACTGCACATAATAATTCTGGAAATTTTCAAAATTCTTTACGAAGTCTAAACGAAGAACAAATAAATAAGATTTCAAACAAGATTGAGGTTTACAATACATATGGTAGTCTGTTGAAGTTAATTATTACGAATAATACTGCAAATGGATTCCCTAAACTTAAAGATGTTATTTATAATATAACTATCAATAGTTATGGTACTTCAACTTTAAATCTTGATTGGGCATTAAAAAACTTTAATAATATTGCCAATAAAGTTTTTGCTGATGATGAAGAAAAAGTGAATAGGTTTATAGAGAAATTAAGCACTTGGCATATGTATTTTGAAACAAGCCCTGATTTGATTACTGAAGGCTTTTTTAAACATTTAAATCGTCAAGAACTAAAACTTATTGAGTTAGTATCTAAAGAATCATTAAATTATTTTACAGCTCTATCAAAAGAAGAAATTCTTGATGCCTTTAAGTCTAGCAATAAAAACTTTAAGATTTTCTCTGTGTTATTACAAAATGACTTAATTGACAAATTTTCAAATGCGTTCTACAGTACTTATGATGATTATATGAAAGATATAGCATTAGAAAAGGAATCTATTCCAGCAGATGTTGGCTTCTGGGATGAATTAATTGAAAGTCTAAATGGGAATAAATTACGTAGTACTTATACCAGTATAAGAGATATCTTTATAAACGAAAGGGGAGAAGTAAAAGAAAGTGAACTTCATTTTTTTGAAAAAGGACTTATTAAACACGGTAATTTATCGAGTAAACCTGAAAGTAGTACTTTAAAAATAATTATTCCATTGATAGAGTCTGATGACAATTTTTCAATATTTTTAGATAATTATGAAGATTTAATTGAAATTATTAATTCATCCAAGGAACATAAAGAATCAGCAATTGGAGAGCTTCAATTGAAATTTAATACTGAAAAATATCAGGAAGATGAAAGAATGCTCAAAATTTCTAAAATATTAAATCTTGAAGTACAAGATGAACAGTCTGAAGGAGATAAAAACTAATATGCCTAATATTATGTAAAATAGAATATTGATGTTAAACTTGGCCTCATAAAATTTTGGCTAAAACAATAGGTGAATTGAGCGTCCATATTTTAGGGGTTTAGCAATACAGTTTCTTAATAATTTCAATTATACAAGGGATTTCAAAGCAATCTTGATATGTTCCAATGTTTCCTAAAATATAGCGAATGAGACGTTAATTGTTTCCAAAATTATATGCAGCCTTGAATTTTTGTTTCTTTTGTTTCAAGACAAAAGATAATTAAACATTAAAAAAGGATTAATTGAAGTTCTACATATAACAAGTGCATAGAATTTTATTTTTCTTAAAATTTATGCTCTTGTGGCAATCCACGAGAATCGTCTAAAATTTTTTATTACGTACATTTTATCGAATACGCGATTTTTAAAACAGCGTAAAAAGGTTAGCTTTTATTTTGGCGTTGGCAAGCGTTGGATAATTGTGTGTAAAATAAATTGCCAGAGCAATTTGATTTTATAAAACAATCGAGCGCTTAATAGCGGCTATTTTCCATAGCGACTAATTATAGCTACACATCTAAATTTTTCTAACGAAGCCACAATTAGCTTGACATAATTACTATAGATATAAGTCTAAAGACGTTATATCTGTAATTATGTCAAATATCGCCAAAATGCGCTATTACGCTAATTGTTATAAAATGTACTATAATTAATATTATGTAAAATAGAAAACTTTAACACTCACTCTATTTAATTATACTATAACGATTTGCTGTATTTTATAATATTTAGTTTTTAGATAAAAAACATAAAATTTAATGCTTCTTGTAATTTTAATATTCTGTACAATCTTATATAAATTTTAAAATACGCGATTCTCAGAGATTACGTTTTTTTAATTCTACTTTAGCAATATCTTTTAAAACCCAATTTAAAACGTCGTCCTTATTATTTTTATAACTATTCCATTTTAAATTAATGTAAACATCTGGTTGCAAACCATTAGTATTTGCATCTTGAAAACGAAATTTACGTTTTGAGTATGTTATTAATAATTTAGAATTTGGTAAACTAAATTGTCCCAAATCTTGATAACCATTAGGATTAGATCCTGTTGGTTCTCCTACCAATTTAGCGTGTAATATTTGCTTAAAATGTATAGCATTTACCATTGCCGCCGAATATGTTTTTCTATTAATTAAAACATACACATTAGATTGCCAATTAATAGAATTACAAGCGTTTAAATAATTTGCAAGTATTAAACCTTTAAAAAAATCGCCACCATAATTGTCTCGTAAATCTATAATTAAATGCTTAGACTTGTTGGTTTCTATAACATTATAAATTTGTTTTGAGAAATTTGTAATATCATCTTTTAACGGATACGTATTAAAATTTATATAAACCGTTTTAGAATTATTTAACGTTGTAAACCAAAAATTCTTATTTTTTTCATCCTTTGATACAGCGATACTTGAATGCGTGTTTTTTATTTTTTTATAATTAATTTTAGTTAAAGCATCTTTGCTATAAGCTTTAAGTATAATAGACATATCTATTCCTTGCTCATCTTTAAAAGTAAACTCTACATTTTGTGTATTTGTTATAATATGTAAAGCTTTTAGTATTTCCGAAATAACCATATAACTGCAAGTTCTATCCATTAAAGAGTAATTATTTTCTGTAAATGGAGTTAATTTTGAGACTTTTTTATAAATCTCTTCTACAGGAATACCATTAATACTTTTTAATGTTTTACCAAGGCATTGTTGATGCTTACTGGCAATACTAACAACTTTTAATTGTCCATCTAAATTTATAAGCTCTAAAGGATATTTATTAAGTTCTTTATTCCATAAAGGCACCGAAGTATGGCCATCTCCTGCTCCTGCTCCAATTTTTTGAGTAATACGCATGAGCTCTACTATAATTTGAAAGTTGTTTAACGTAGATAGTTTATGCTTTAAAGTTTTAATTTCAGTATTAAATTCTTTTTTTGAAATGGTATGGTAAAGGTTTATGTGCTTATCTTCTAACGTATTTTTATAATATTCTATATCTTCTAGCCATTCCTTTTTGTTTTGAGCATAAGAAAAACCATTAAAAATGAATAGGCAAAAAACTGAAATTAGTATTGGTTTCATTTTATTTTGCACTTTTAATTATTTCATTTACAAACTTATAAGTGTTAAAATAAGGAGTTGCTTGACTAATACTATACGAGAGTGTTGTTTTTGTTTTAGGAGAATAACCTATAAAAGTACCATAAAACCCAAAATGACCGTAAAAGGTATCTTTGTTTACCACAAACTCATAAACACCTAAGCCGTATCTACTTTCGTTTTCTTTGGTAAATTTTACGTCAATTATTTTTTGTAAAGATTTTTGGTTTATTAATTTAAAATGAAACAGACCTTGTATAAATGTTGCCATATCTAAATTTGTAGATACTAATCCGCCACCAGCCCAATCAAAAGACGTATTAATTTTAGAAAAGTTAATATTACTTATATATTGATGTATTACTTCTTTTTTATGAGTTGGTTTTTCGTAAAATTCAAAATAAGTATCCTTCATATTTAAAGGTGCTATTATTCTATTTCTTATGGATTGTGCAAGTGTTGTATTGTCTAGTTTTTCTATAATTAAACCAAGTAAAACATAGTTTATGTCTGAGTAATGCCAACCTTGATTAGGTTTAAAATGTGGCTCTTTATTTAAGTTATATTTATAATACAACTCTATAATTTTTTTTGGTGAATATTGTGTATTTGGATGTTGAGTGATTTCTAAAAAAAAGGCCTCTTTCCTATCGGTAAAAATATCTGCTAATCCAGAACGATGAGATAAAAGTTGTTTAATAGTAATATGCTTGGCAAAATGCTTATTATTAAAAATATGAAAATCTTTAAATTTAAGATATTCTATATCTTGTAAATATTGAAACGCGTTATCTGTTATATTAAGTTTTCCTTCTTCTTCAAGTTGTAAAATAATAGTTGAAACAAACATTTTAGTACTGCTTGCTATTTTATAAGCACTATGTTTTGAAACAGTATCCTTGTTTTTATCTACCAAACCAAAACCTTCGTTATAACGATAGTTTTCATTTTCGAAATAAAACAAAATACTGTGTAATGGTTCTTGTAAATTATGGTTTATTTTACTTTCTATCATTTTGTTTATAGTGTCTGTTTGTGCACTTGCTAAAGTTGATAAAAAGCATAAGATTAGTATAAGTCGTCTCATAATTTGTTTAATTTTTTAAGTGTAATTATCCAAAAATAAATACAGTACTAGCAGTTTAATTCTAAACTATTGGTTTATATTTTCTCTAAAGAAATGGTACAATCGTTTAGATCCAAAACGTGGCGCAATATTATCTTCTGCCATTAAAGTTAAAAAGAATTCTATTGGTCCATAAAATTTAGACGATGTAAAATTTCGTAAACTCCATAATATAAATCGCCTTATATAATGCGGTAAATGGATTATTTTATTTGGTTTTTGTAAAGCATCTAAAGCCATTTCTCCTATTTCATTTAATGTTAAAATGTCTGGTCCACCTACCGTAATTTCTGTAGTTGTGCTTTTAATAGATTGCAAGCAAACAATAGCTAAATCTTGACCATGTATAGGATTTAACTTTTGTTCTCCATTTCCAAAAAGATAGATTTTCCCTTTTTTAGCCATGTTTAAAAAATCTTTCATATCAGAAAAAAAACCATTTGGACGAATTATAGCATATTCCAATCCGGACGTTTTTAATGCATCTACAAATTTTTCTTTTGCTTCAAATATTTTAAGATATCTGTATTTATCTCCATGTATTGCCGATATATAAATAAACTTTTTAACACCTGCTCTTTTAGCTTCGTTTAAAAGGTTAAGGTTTGCTTGATAATCTACATCAATATAAGTTAATCTATCTTTTTGCCTAGTAATACCAACAGTTGAAATTACTGTTCCTACATTTTCACAAATACCATATAACGTTTTTGGCTTTGTTACTTCAGCTTCTATAATTTCTACCGTTTTACTTTTTAAATGTGTTAACTTTTTAGTTGTTCTTGCTATTAGTTTTGTTTTAAAATTATCTTCAACCAGTGCTTTTGCAATATAACTTCCTAAATATCCAGTAGCTCCAGCTAATAAAACAGTTTGTGAAATAGATTTTTCCATTTTTTTAAGTTTTAAACGCTATGTTGTTTTTTAAAACTTTATGCCTAAATAAAGGTTAGGTTCAAATAAAAAATAAGAATCCCACTTGTTATCTAATTGTTTAAATGCATCTGGTGTATTAGTATCAATCATCCAATTTTGACAATGAAACTGAGGTTCTATAAAGAATTGTTTCTTTTTTCCAAAAGCAAAATGATAACCTACATGATAAGATGTATAAAGCTTAAAACCATTTGCTATTTTTTTGTTGTTAAGATCTAAATAGGTTTTGTATTGCGGCAATACTTCAACCGAAGCAAATAGTCCTTTCCAAAGCATACGTTGGTAAGATACACCTATACCTATTTCTCTTAGATAACCTGGATAAAACTCAGTTTTAGAATCTATTTTGTTAGTAAGGTCATCCCACCATTGAATTCCCATAGGTTGAAACAATCTCCATGTAGCGAACTTTACACCTATAATATTTTTAGCATCTAGTTCTTTTTTTAAATGAAATTCTATATGTTGCGTATTAGTTCTTTCTCCTCCTTTACCAATGTTGCCTAAGATAATTGCAGGAAAACTAAACCTGTATTTTAAACTAGTGTTAGCTTGTGATGCCCTTAAATTTTCTTGTGCAAAAACACTAAATGTGCATAATGCTAAGCAGATGATTAATAATTTTTTCATTTTTAATAAGTATTTGATAGTTCGTTTTTTTGATTGATGTTACCTTTTAAAGATTTTTTACTTAAACTCGTTTATTAACAGCTGTTCAATAATTGTATTACGTTGCAATCCTGTGTCATCTTGTTGATTGCTTAACAATACTATTGTAGCCTCGTATTCTGGTATAAAACCTATCATACTCCAATAGCCATCAATATCACCGCCATGCCAATAAAGTGTGGTGTTTCCTTCTTGCGTGGTAAACCAGCCTAAACCAAAATCTACATAACCACTAGGCACATTTTGAGCAAATATTTCGGCTTTTTCAGTGTCTGTAAACCAATTTGTTTTTACGGCATTGGTCCAAGTTTCCATGTCTTTTGGTGTGCTACTAAAATCTCCAGCACCAAAAGCTATGTTTATTGGATAAGTGCTATTAACGCTTCCATTATTATAACCTTGAGCGTGCGTATTAACGTCAATAACACTTGTACCTTTATTAGTATCTGTCATTAATAATGAATTAAAAATATTTTGCTGAATATAATCGTGGTAAGACATTTGAGCTAGTTCTTGCACTAGTAAAGCTGCGATGAGAAAATTTGAATTGCTATATTGTTTATTAGAACCAGGTGAGAAATTGAGACCGGTTTCTAGAATTAATGCTATAATAACTTCATAAATATCTTCTTCGTCTAATGTTTCTCCTTGGTTATATGCCTCTTCAACCACAAATTGATAATCTGGAATACCAGATTGATGCGATAATAATTGAGCTATTGTAATTTCGTTTCCGTTTGGAAATTCGGTATCAAATTCGCTTAAAGTTTGATTTAAACTGCTTATTAAGCCATCTCGTTTTAGTTGCATTATTGCAGCTGCGGTTAAAGTTTTTGTAACAGAACCTATGCGATAAGCAACATCGTAACCTTGAGGCATTGCTGTACTATTATTTGCTAGTCCAAATCCTTTACGGACTAAATCATTTCCGTTTTTAGTTACAATAGCATAACCTTTAAAATCGATGCTATTTAGTAAATTTTCAACAGTCGAATAGTTTATTGTTGATGAGATATCATCATCATTTGAGCAAGATGACATAAAAGTTAACATGCATAGAGAAAGTACTATTATAAAGCGATTTACTATTCTCCTTTTTAGAAACGTTTTTTCCTTTTTTAATGTTTGATTTAATGATTTCATTATTGGTTAGTTTTAAAATGGATTAATATTGTTTTGATAGTGCAAATTTGAAGCATAAGGTGTCACCAATCGTCTTAAATTATAATTTAGAACGTTTGGAATTATAACATTAACTATCTCATTTCCATTTAAAAATGTAAATACTAACTGTTTTTAGAAGATAATATGGAGTGTTTTAAATAAAGAAAAAACAAGTGCTATAACAAAGAGCTTTTATTAATTTTTACCCATTGACTAGGTGTAATACCTTCGTTTTTTTTGAAGTAAGTATTAAATACACTTTTAGAATTAAATCCACTGTCATAAGCCAAACCTAAAATAGTAATGTGATTAAATTTTGGATTTAATGCAATAGTTTTAAAATGATTAATACGGTATTGGTTTACAAAATCATTAAAGTTTTTTTTAAAGCTAGAATTAAGTAACCATGACATTTGGTTAGCGTTAATGTCTATTTTTTGAGCCAGTATACGTAACGATAAATCTGAATTTAAAAACAACTGCTCTTCTTCTATTACTTTTATTAACAGTACTTTATATTGCTTTTCTTGAGCTTTAGAAAAGAGTTGTTTAACAATAGCTTCTTTTTTAGAGATATGCGAGTTAGAGCGTTCGAAAATGATTTGTAAATACTCATTAAACCTATCGAACTTTTGCAACGCCAATAATAAAGGATCTACTTTTAATAATGTCATTAATGGCTCTTTATGCAAAATTCCTGTTTCAATAATATCCAGAGCTTTAGTATAACTGCCAATTAATGTATAAATGTAAATTAAAAAAAAGCTTACTCGTTCACGACTTTCAGACTCCATTAAAAGCAATAATGCATTTATGTTAGCTTGAATTTTATCATTTTCTTGCTGTAAACAATAAGCTATAGTAGTCATTATTAAACGCTCTACTTTTGCTCCTTCAATTTCAGGAATATTATTGGCTACATTAATTATTTCTAACGGTTTATTTTGCAAGCTTAAAGCAAGTGCATAAATACCATAACCAACCATAAATTGATTATTTATTTCAAAACAACGATTAAAATATGTATTAATACCAGAAAAATCTTTGTTTACATAGGCATTATAAGCCATGAAATAATTATTTAAATCATTTAATGGATCTAGACTATAAGCTTTTTTAATATGGTAATTAGCATCTGTAAGATTGCCTTCTAAAATTAAAGTGATAAAAAGTTTTTGATGCGCATCTGAATATCCAGGCTTTAACTCAAGTGCTTTTTGTAAATGTTGGCTTGCTGTTTTAAAATCCCATTTTTTATTTAAAGCATTCCATCCATAAGAATGATATACTTCTGGTAGATTTACATTTAATTGATGTGCTTTTTTAAGGTAATTTTCTCCTTTTTTAAAGGCATCCTTTACAGGCATAAGTCCGCCGGCAGCCATACTATTATATGCATAATGTATGTTAATATAAGCTAAGGCAAAATTAGGAAACGCTTCTATTATATTTTTTAAAATAGAAATACCTTTTAAAATGGCTTGCTTGTTAAATTGTGCTGTTAATTTTTTAGCTTTTAAAAACTCTTGATACGCTTGTGTAGAAATGTTAGGATGCTCTACCAATTGTTCTTTAACTTCAAAATGCCCAAAATTCTCTCTTATTTTATCGGCAATTAAAAGACTAATTTCATCTTGAAGTTCAAAAATATTTGAGAGTTCTCTATCAAAATTATTAGACCAAAAATGACTACCATCTGTAGTATTAATTAGTTGTGCAGTAATTCTAATTCTTTTTTTAAAAACTCTTATACTGCCTTCTAAAACTGTTGCTACTCCTAATTGATTCCCTATATGGCGAACATCTATATTTTTATTTTTAAAAGCAAAAGAAGAAGTTCTTGCAATAACTTTTAAGCCTTGAATAGAGGTTAATGCATTAATTATTTCTTCGGTAATACCATCGCAAAAATATTCGTTATCAATATTATTGCTCATATTGACAAAAGGTAATACTGCTATGGATTTCTGGTTAATCAAAGTTTGGTTTTATACAAATTAAAACAAAAAACATAAATTGTTAAATAAGTTGTATAAAATCGTCCTAATATTTTATACATAAATTCATTTAACATAAAATCATGGTTAAGCTAAAATGATATTCTGTGATGTCTGATAAAGCGTATGTACAATCTATATTGGTGTACAAATTACCTTGTTTAAAAAAATGAATGCAATTTCTTTATTAATCTTCATTATTCGATTTTTTAATAATTCTATAAATTCTCTTATTTAAAATCTGAGATAAATTCCAGTTAAGCAATTTTGGATCGGTTGTACTGTAGAAAAAAACCACTACGGCATCTATGTTTTTATAATATTTAGTAAAACTTTGATATCCAGGAACCCACCCATCGTGCTCAAATTTATAAACTGAAGCATATATTTCCTGTTCATTATTTTTAAACACAGTTCCATTATTTAATGCTCTAATAAACTTACCAACATCTTGGGCTGTAGCGTGCATGCCATAATCGTTTGTTTTTAAATCATGTTCATAACCAATATGGTAACCACTCATTACATTATCTATGTTTACTTCATTAACCGAACTGAATGTGTTTTTAAGATTTAAAGGGTTTAAAATTTCTTCTTGAATGAATTTAAAATTAGGATAACCTAAAACATTATCCATTATTTTATTGATAAATAAGTAGTTAGTGTTACAGTATTCATATTTTTTACCTGGTTTAAAGTTTGCTGGTTTACCATCAATTAGAGCTAAACTTTCCTCGAATGTTTCTGTAGGTTCTGCCCAAAAGTCTGGTGTGTCTGTAAAATTTGGAATTCCACTTCTATGTTGAATCATTAATCTTAATGTAATTTTATCTGCATGCTCTACTCTATCGATTAGTTCTGGCAAATAATGTGCAAGTGTTTTATCTAAAGAAAGTTTTCCACTACTTACTAATTTGGTTACAGCAACAGCATCGTATAGTTTACTTATGCTAGCTATTTTATAAAGTGCATCTGGTTTTGCAGGTATTTTTTCTTCTTTATTATGCCAACCTGAAGCATATTTTTTAGGACTTTTTCCGGCTTGATCTACATAAACAACAACACCTTCAAACCCATGATTTACAGCTTCGTCTAATTGTTCTTCGACTGAATTTGGTAAAGGTAAAATCCACGCTTTTACCAATATCCATGGTACAAAGCATAATGAAGCAATAGACCCAACTATTAATATAACTCTAAACATGATTTTTATTTTTTTTTTGTTCATAATCGTTAATATTAAATTTATTTCTGATGCAAATATATTTTGGATTACTAATAGAGTATATTTTTACTTACCGATCTGTAATATTTTATAGATGAATTGTTTTGAGTTATTTTTTTAAATGAATCATTTTAATTTATAACAAAAAAAAGTGCTACTATAAATATAGTAGCACTTTAAAATTAACAACAAAATAAATATTTACTTAGCCGAAATATTTATAGTTAATTCAACTCTTCTGTTACTTGCTCTTCCAGACGCTGTTGTGTTTGGAGCAATAGGTTGAGTTTCTCCTTTACCTGAAATAGAAATAGCATCGTTACTTAAATTTCTTGAAAGAAGGTATGTTTTAATTGCTTGAGCTCTTTTTACAGAAAGGTTATAATTGTAATCATTACTTCCTCTACTATCTGCATGACCTTCAATAGCAATGTTGTACTGCATGTTAGAAATGCTATTTGCAATTTCATCTAATGTTTCTTTAGCATTATCATCTAATTCAACACTATCAAAGCCAAAGTAAACTTTTCTTAAACTTGCTGGTTTAATTTCTGCTGGAGCAGTTGGTGTCTCTACCACTTTTGCAGGACAACCATTATCTGTACCTTTTACTTTAGGACAGTTGTCTTTATTATCTGGGAAACCGTCACCATCTGTATCTGGGCAACCTCCAAATTCAATTAAACCTGCTACTTCTGGACATAAATCGTCTTTATCTGTAACGCCATCACCATCTGCATCTGGACATCCACCAAGACTAGCTAAACCTGCTACTTCTGGACATAAATCAAATTCATTTGGTACACCATCTCCATCAATATCATTATTAACTTCTTCTTTCTTTTCTTTTCCAAACTTGTAAACAAGACCTAAGTTGTGATCCCAGTGTTTTGGTAAATAATCTTCGAAAGTGTGCTTATAAGTTGTTTGTAAGTTAACACCAATTTTATCTGTAAACCAATATTTAGCTCCTATAGATCCATTAACTGTTCCTGCACCAACTAAACTATTAGAAGTGCTAGAGAAAGTGTTATATGGTCCTTCTTCTAACCAAGAATATCCACCACCTACAGCAATAAATGGTTGTAATTTTCCTTGACCAAACTTATAGTTAACCATACCGTCTAATCCGTAATATTTTAAATTGTCTACTAATACGCTTTCATCTGTTTCACCAAACTCACCATATTTACTTATTTCGTTTACAGAACCTTTAGCTGTAATAGATAAGTTATTAGTTAACATTCTAGTTACTCCAACATAAAGACCTAAATTGTAGTGATCGTTTAAATTAAAAAACTCGTCAAAATAGTCACCTTGTGGTGCGTTTTCTCCAACAGGAAAAAGGTTGATAGCACTAAAACCAGCTTCAAAAGACCAACGACTATTTTCTGTAGTAGTTGTTTCTGTTACTACACCTTCTTGCTCTTCTTTATTTAATTTATAAACAATACCTAAATTGTGATCCCAATGTTTTGGTAAGTAATCTTCAAAAACATGCTTGTAAGTAGTTTGCAAATTAATACCAAACCTGTTACTTACCCAATATTTAAGACCAATAGATCCATTTACAGTTCCAGCACCAACTAAGCTGTTAGATGTGCTAGAGAAAGTGTTATATGGTCCTTCTTCTAACCAAGTGTAACCACCACCTACAGCAATAAATGGTTGTAATTTCCCTTGACCAAAGCTATAATTTATCATACCATCTAAACCATAGTATTTTAAATTATCAACTAATACACTTTCATCTGTTTCACCAAACTCACCATATTTACTTATCTCGTTAACTGTACCTTTAGCAGTTATAGATAAGTGCTTGTTGAAGTTTTTAGTAACACCTACATAAGCACCAAAATTATAGTGATCGTTAAGGTTAAAAAATTCGTCGAAATAATCTCCTTGTGGAGTGTTTTCTCCTACAGGAAAAAGATCTACAGCACTAGTACCAATTTCAAAAGACCAATTTTTGTTTGTCTCTTGAGAAAAAGATAACTGAGCAAAAAATGCCAGAAATAATACTATTGCAAAATAATTGTAATTATGTTTCATATAAATTTATTTTTTGAGTGCGCGAATTAACGAAATAACACTGATATAACAAACCTAATTTTTAAATAATTTTCCTACATAAAAACATGTGTTACAGTGGCTATTACGGAATTTATAATTTTAAAGAGGAACTTTTGTTTTTTATTATAAAACAATCATTTTTTAGTAATAAAAAACATGATTTTTGTGATTATTATTACGACTTAAACAGTTGTTAATTTTTGTTTAAATTACTGTTACTTAGATATTATTAGGGTTAAACAGGAAATTATTTAAAATCCTTGATAATTTTTAAAACAAAAAACTTACAAAAAACTATATTCGCGCCATGTGGATGTATTTAGGCTTATTAGCAGCTCTTTTTTTAGGTTTACACAATCTTTGTAAAAAACACGCAGTACAAGGAAACGAAGTTTTTCCAGTGTTATTGGGTACTGTTTCTAGTGGTTTTGTATTTGTACTTGTATTTAAAGTATTATCTATTGTTTATCCAGATTATGCTGCAGAACATGGTTATGTTTTTCAAGACATTTCATTACAAACTCATGCTTTTATTGTGGTAAAATCTATTATTATGGCTGCGTCTTGGGTATTGGCTTATCAAGCTTTAAAACATTTGCCTATAACTATTGTAACTCCAATTAGAAGTGCTGGACCATTTTTCACATTTATTGGTGCAATTTTAATTTATAAAGAAAGCCCTAATTTATACCAATGGTTTGGTTTTTTTATTATTATTTTTTCTGTGATTTTATATTCTAAAATAGGAAAAAAAGAAGGTATTATTTTTAAAAGTAATAAATGGATTTTTGCCATTATAGCAGCTACATTTTTAGGTGCATCAAGCGGATTGTATGATAAGTTTTTAATACAAAGTTTAAGTTTAAATCCACAAACGCTACAATTTTGGTTTTGTTTTTATACAATTTTAATACTACTAATAATACTAAGTATTACTTGGTTTCCTTATGCTTCAAAACGTAAAGCGTTTAAATTTCGTTGGTCTATAATTGCTGTTGGTGTTTTACTACAAGCAGCAGATTATTTTTACTTTAAAGCATTACAAGATCCCGATGCATTAATAATGTTGCTATCGGCAATAAAACGAAGTCAAATAATTATAGCTGTTGTTATTGGAGGTTTAGTATTTAAAGAGCATAATAAACGTAAAAAATTGGTGCCACTAATTGGTATTTTAATAGGTGTGTTCTTGATTTTATATTCTAATAAATAGTTTTTTTGCTACCAATCTATAGGAAAGTAATCTTTTAGAAACTTACCACTCCAATGCTTACCTGTATTTATACCGTCTATTAATGGATCCATTACACGTGCTGCTCCATCTACAATATCTAATGGTGGTTGAAAATCGTGTACCTCTACTTTCTTTTTAGATAATGCTGCCGGATCTTCATCTGTAACCCATCCAGTATCTACTGCATTCATATATATTCCAGATTTAGCAAAAGTTGCTGCAGACGTATGTGTTAGCATATTTAAGGCTGCTTTTGCCATATTGGTATGTGGGTGTCGGTCTTCTTTTTTAAAACGATGAAATTTCCCTTCCATTGCAGACACATTTATAATATGTTTTTTGCCTGTATTTTCTTTCATCATTAAGTTAGATAAACGATTACACAATACAAAAGGAGCTACTGCATTTACAAGTTGTACTTCTACCATTTCTGTAGTTTCAATCTCTCCTAATTTAAGTCTCCAACTATTGGTTTTTCTTAAATCAACTTGTTGTAAATCGGCATCAAGCTTTCCTTCAGGAAACACTTCAGATGTTTGTAAAGAATTATCGAAACTATATGGAATTTGAGAAAGTTCTGCAGAATTTCTAAGTCCTATTCCTGGTTCTGGACCATGCCAAGTTACCGGTAATACGTTATTTTTATTTGCTTTTGATGGACCAATACTTAAACTAGACAATTCGTCTAAACAACTTTCGTGATCTTTTAATAAGGTTTGTGCTAATTTTGGAAGTTTATCTATTGGTAATTTTTCATTTTCCATTAAATGACGATAAAAACCAGATGGTCTTCTAACAGTTTGAGCTGCATTATTAATTAAAATATCTAATCTATCGTATTTTTGCTCTATATAATTACAAAAAATCTCTACACTAGGTATGTGTCTTAAATCTAGGCCATGTATGTGTAAACGATGGCTCCATGTATTATAATCTTCTTCTTTAGAAAAACGAATAGCAGAATCTGCAGGAAAACGTGTTGTTGCAACAACTGTTGCACCAGAACGTAATAACATTAATGTAATATGATATCCTATTTTTAATCGAGAACCTGTAATTACAGCGACTTGGTTTTTTAAATCTGTAGTTTGAAAACGTTTAGCATAATTTAAATCTCCACATTCTGTGCACATAGCATCATAAAAATGATGCAGTTTAGTGTATACTGTTTTACAAACGTAACAGTTTCTTGGCGATTCTAATTCTGGAGTATCTTCATTATTAATTGCTGCTGCGGCTAATAATTTAGGAGCAACAAATAAAGCGGCTTCTCTTGCCGAACGAATTCCCGTAGATTTTCTAGCGTGCTTGTCGCTTTCAATCATTTTACGCTTTGCTGCTTTTTTAGCATCTTTTCGTCTGCGTTGAAACTCATCACGATTTGGTCGTGTTAAAGCTCCTGCTACTTTAAAAAGTTCTATACGTTGTGCTTCTGGTAAATCGAAAAGCTGATTAGTATCATCCAATAAATTTTGAATGGTTTTAATGCAACGCGCTATGTCTTTATTAATTTCGTTTTCCTCCATATATAAAAGCTATTTGCTTTTTTTTGTTTTAGAATTTTCTTTTTTTTCGTTTAAAGTATTTGTGCTCGCTAAATAATTTGCTAAAATTTTATCTACCAATTCTTCTTTTGTTAAATGATGAAAAATGGTTTTAATTTTTCCTTTTAAACCTTCATCTACTTCCCTATTAGGTTTAGTTTTAAATATTTTTTTTGCCCATAATAGTGTGTTATTATCGGCAATACTTTTAGCATCAGGTTTTTTAAAAGGTGTAATAGTAATATCTAATTCTTCTTCAAAATCACTAATATCTTCTATTTCTTCATGTTGTATAATTGTAAGAGAAAGGCCTTTTGCTCCTGCTCTTGCTGTACGTCCACTTCTATGCACATAAGCCTCGTAAGTGTCTGGTAAATGATAATTTACAACCCAAGACAAATTTTTAACATCTATGCCACGAGCAGCTAAATCTGTAGCTACTAATATAGAAATATGTCCTTCTCTAAATTGCTCCATTATACGGTCGCGAATACCTTGTGTTAAACTTCCATGTATTGCTCCAGATGAGAATTTATTAATGGCTAACTTTTTTGCTAATTTATTAACGGCTGCTTTTGTTTTACAAAAAATAATACCACGATTTCCCAAATTAGAATTTAAAAAATGAAGTAATACTTCTAACTTTTCTATAGGCTCAACAACTATATATTGATGATCGATACCTTGATGCCCAAGCGTTTCCATATTAGCTTCAATTTGAATTACATTTTTAGACATGTAATTTTGTATCATTTGCTTAATACTTCCTGGTAAAGTTGCCGTAAATAAGAGCGTTCTTCGCTTTTTTGGTAATGCTTTAATAATAGTATCTACTCCTTCTTTGTGAGCGCTTACCATTTCATCGGCTTCATCTAAAATAAAATAATTTACTTCTGTAATATTTATAGCTTGACGCTCTAACAAATCTGCTAAACGACCAGGTGTTGCAACAATTATATGCGTTGTACTTTTTAGTTTTTCTATTTGTGGTTTTATGGGTATACCACCAAATAGTCCAGAAATTTCCACATCCAAATTATCTGGTTTATAAGATTGTAAGTTATTGAAAATTTGTTGCCCTAATTCTCTTGTTGGTGCTAAAATAACAGCTTGAATATTTTTGTTATTTGCATCTATTAATTGAAGTAATGGTAGGCCAAAAGCAGCTGTTTTTCCTGTTCCTGTTTTTGCTAACGCAACAAGATCTTCTGTTTTATTTAGAATTATAGGAATAACTTTTTCTTGAATATCTGTTGGTACAGAGATTTGTAATGAAGATAAACGTTCTTTAAAGTCGTTATTAATTCCAATATTTAAAAACTGTTTTGACATAAAATATTTTTTTGTAAATATAACTACACTTTTTATAGCACAAGCTTTTGAGCATAAAAAAAGCCCATCTTTTATAGATAGGCTCTTTTTTGAAAATATATGAATATATCTTAGATAACTTTTACGTTAACCGCGTTTAATCCTTTGTTTCCTTCTTGTAAATCAAATTCAACTTGGTCACCTTCTCTAATCTCATCGATTAACCCAGAAATGTGAACAAAATGATCTTTGTCTACACCTTCTTCTGTGATAAATCCAAACCCTTTAGTGTCGTTGAAAAATTTTACTGTTCCTGTACTCATTGTAATGTAATTTAATTTATTAATATATAATAGTTTACAAAGATAGTGCCATTATTATTAGAAAGCACTACTTATTCTATTTAATAAAAATTATTATCGCTTTATGCTATTTAAATATATTACTCATAGCATTAAAAAGCGCTTAATTAAATTAAGGTTACACGTACTTTCTTTTTCTTAAGTCTTGTGTTATTTGTTTTATTAATAACGTCTAATACTTTTGTTTTAGTAACAGCTACAAAAGCACAGTCTTGTTTTAATTCTATTACTCCTAATTCATTACGTTGTAAATCTCCTTGTTTAAAAAATAATCCTGCAATATCTCCTTTAGAAATTTTATCTTTTCTGCCTCCAGATATAAATAAAGTTGCCCAATTGCTATTTATTTTATTTTGCTTCTCCTCTATTTTTTCAATTTCTGAAGTTGTTATAAACTCAGGAAGGTATTCGTTTTCCCATTGTAATACATAAGCTGTTCCATGCGTATTCATCCTAGCGGTTCTACCGTTTCTATGTGTAAACTCTTCTGCTTTTAATGGTAATTGATAGTGAATTATAAAATTTAATTCTGGTATATCTAAGCCTCGGGCAGCTAAATCTGTAGCTATTATAATTTGATGTGTACCATTTCTAAATTTAATTAGCGCTCTTTCTCTATCTATTTGTTCTAAACCACCATAGAACGTGCCATGCGGTATGTTATTATCTTCTAAAAAATCGCTAACATATTGAATAGTGTCTTTAAAATTGCAAAAAATAATACCAGGCTTATTACCTATATGGTGCAATAAATTGACTAATGTTTGTAATTTATTTTTGTCTGGAGAAATTACTTTTTTAATTACTAGATTGGAAATTTTTGTATCTAAATAATCTATAATTATTTCGTTTTCGAGACCTATAAATCTTGGTATTTCCATATCTTGAGTTGCAGAAGTTAATACTCGACGTTTAATATTTGGTAAACTGGCTAAAATCTCGCTCATTTCTTTTTCAAAACCAATTTCAAGCGATTTATCAAACTCATCTAATACTAATGTTTCTATATCTTTAACTAAGAAAGTTTCTCGTCTTAAGTGATCTGCCACACGACCTGGAGTTCCTATTAATATTGCAGGAGCATGTGCTAATTCTATTTTATCTTTAGAAAAAGGTCTTCCTCCATAAACAGCATTAGCTTTAAAACCTGTTCCCATTTCACGAATAACCTGCTCAATTTGAATTGCTAATTCTCGAGATGGAACTAAAATTAATAGTTGCACATTTTCACATTTCAAATCTAAATTCTCAAGTGTAGGCAATAAAAAAGCAACTGTTTTACCTGTTCCTGTAGGTGATAGCAAAACTGTATTTGCAGTAGAATTTATTGATAGTAAAGCTTCTTCCTGCATAGGATTTAAGGCTTCTATATTCAATTTATTTAAAATTGCTTTTTGAGATTTTTTCTGACTTGACATGCTTTAATTTTTGGCAAAGATAGATACAGTTTTACAAATTATAATCGTGATAGTAAACTATCTTTAACACCTTTAAACCATTCTTCTTTTAAAATACTTAAAACTATACTGTCTCGTCTAGAACCATTGGGAGTTGCACAGTTTTGCCTTAAAACACCTTCAACTGTACAACCAATACTTTTCATTGCTGCAATACTTTTTTTGTTATTATTATCTGCTCTAAACTCAACACGTTCTATATTAAGTTCTTCGAAAGCGAACGACAACATTAAGTATTTACAATTTTTATTTAATCCTGTACCATGAAAAGCTTTACCATACCAAGTATAACCTAATTGCAGTGTTTTAAATTTTTCGTTATAATCGTAGAAACGTGTGCTTCCGGCATATTTACTTGTTTGCTTATCGAAAACTAAAAAAGGATAAGATTTTTTATCAGCTTTATCTTTTAATGCATTATCAATATAAGTCTTCATATTTTTTAGCCCGTCTGCTGGTTGTAAAGAATATTGCCAAAGCGTAGATTCGTTAATAGCAAAAGTTGATAATATATTAAAATCTTCAGCTTTTAAAGGTGATAGTTTTACTCTATCATTTTCTAAAATATATTCTGAATTAAATTGTAAAGTACTCATATATAATATTTTTAACAAAAAAATTAATAGTAGTAAAAATACAAGTTATAATAACAAAAAATCTTCAAAGGATTAATCTTTGAAGGTTTTTAGTTAATTTATTTTATTTATGTAAAAGTATCGACTTTACATTAACAAATTCTTTTATTCCAAAGCCACCATGTTCTCTACCATAACCAGAGTCTTTTATGCCTCCAAATGGCATGTTTGGTACTGCTAAACCATACGAATTTATGTTAATCATTCCGGTATCGAAATGGTTTTTTGCTAAATTGACTGCCTTTTTTTCATCTTTAGAAAAGATACCGCCACCTAAACCAAATCTACTATCATTAGCAATACGCATAGCATCATCATTATCTTTTGCTTTAATTAAAGAAGCTATTGGTCCAAAAAGTTCTTCGTCGTATGCAGGTTGCCCTGGTTTTACATTGTCTAGAACAGTGGATGGATAATAAAACCCTTTTTGTTCTGGTATTTCTCCACCACAAAGTACATTTGCTCCTTTGGTAACACTATCTTTTAACTGGTTATGCAGTTTAGTTCTTAAATCTTTTCTAGCCATTGGGCCTAATTGAGATTTTGAATCTGTTGGGTCACCATATTTTATGTTTTTCATAGCTTCAACAAATGCATTCTTAAAATCACTGTAAGCACTTTCTACTACAACAAAACGTTTAGCTGCAACACAAGTTTCTCCATTATTATAAATTCTACCTTCAACAGATTTTTTTACAGCAAGTTCAATATCTGCATCGTCTAAAACTAAATACGCATCATTACTACCTAATTCTAAAACAGTTTTTTTAAGCGCCTCTCCAGCTTTTGCTGCTATCTTTTTTCCAGCTCCAGAGCTACCTGTAAGTGTTACACCTCTTACTTTATCATGTTCTATAATTTTATCTGATGTGTCATGATTAATTATAAGAACTGTAAATAGATTTTTTGGCAATCCTGCTTTTTCGAAAAGAGATTTTAATTTTAATGCACTTCCAGTAACGTTTTGAGCGTGTTTTAACAGCACGCCATTTCCTGCCATTAAATTAACTATAGCATAACGCATGGCTTGATAAATTGGAAAATTCCATGGTTGAATACCGTAAATAACACCAATTGGTGCATATTGTATAATACCTTTTCCTCCATCAGGTAACTCTCTTTCTTCATCTTGTAATTGCTTGACACCTTCTTTGGCTGTAAAATCACATATGCCAGCGCATAATTTAACTTCTTGATGTCCTTGTTTTACAAGTTTACCCATTTCGGCAGTCATTAATTCTGCTAATTCTTCTTTAGAATCTATTAATGCTTTACCTATTGCTTTAATTATTTTAGCACGCTCTTTAATGTCTGTTTTTTTCCAATTTAAAAAAGCTTTGTGACAGCTTTCTACTGCATCTTTTGCTTCGGACTCTGTTAAATATTTATACTCTTTAATCTTTTCTTCGGTAGCAGGATTTATTGTTATAAACCCATTCTCTATTTCTCTTTCCATTATTTAAATTTTTGGTTATTTTTTTAAGTTAGACAATACTTAAAACAATAGCAATGACTTTAAGATTACCTTAGTACCATTTTATGATTATCTTATGAGAAAGATGATTAATTAACATTTAAAGAGTATAAATTTTAAGAAACTTTATATTACTCTTTCTATTTTTCTTTTTGAGGGATTTGAAGTGTCTTTTGAAGAATTAATGATTTTACATATCTATCTGAATAGACTTTGGTAAAATGTGCGCCAAACAATAATATAATACTAGTATAAGACACCCAAAGCATTATTAATATTATTGATCCTGCTGCTCCATAAGTAGAGCCAGGTTGCATTTCATGAAAATAAATAGCTAATAGATATTTACCAATTAAAAAAAGTAAAGTTGTTAATAAAGCTCCAACTCTTACCGATTTCCATGTAATTGTCGCCGACGGCAAAAATTTAAACATAGCAGCAAAAAGCACGTAAATAAATGCTATAGAGATAAGAAAATCGAAAACATAAAGATACTCGAACAAACTATCTGGTAATAAGCGCTCTAAATTTTTACTAAATGTACTTAATAATGAGGTTAAAATAAAACTTGTAAGTAATAAGAAACCAATAATTAAAATAAATCCAAAACTTTTAGCTCTACTTATTAAAGTTGCAATAATGCTATTTTTATATTTAGGTTTTTGGTCCCAAATTTTATCTAAGGCTGATTGTAGCTGAAAAAATACTCCTGTAGAACCATATATTAAAGTAATAATACCTACAACTGTAGCAAATATAGACGTAGATTCATTTCCTCTATCTACCATCATCAATCTAATGGATTCTGCAGTATCTGGACCAATTGCTTTTGTAATTTCATCTAATAATTCTCCTTGTACAATATCACGTCCCCAAATGCTTCCAACGACATTTAATATTATAATTATTAAAGCAGGCAAAGATAATATAGCATAATAAGCAACTATAGCACTACGCTCGAATGGTTCGCCATTAAACCAAGAACTACCAGCTTTAACTAGTAGTTTTGGTAAATGCTTCAATTTAAATTTACTTGGGTTATTCATTTTTACTTAAAAAATATTTGCTTAGCTAATATCTGTAATTTTAAATTACTTTTTTAAACTATCCATATCTATTACAAAACGATATTTAACATCGTTATTTTGAACGCGTTTATAGGCATTATTAATATCTTTTATATCTATCATTTCGACATCTGAAACAATATTATTTTTACCACAAAAATCTAACATTTCTTGTGTCTCTTTAATACCTCCAATTAATGATCCTGCAACTCTTTTTCTTCCCATAATAATATTTCCTCCATTCATTGGTTCTAAAGGTTCTATAGCGCCAACTAAAACCATTGTTGAGTCACGTTTTAATAGTTGTATATAAGGATTAATATCGTGCTTAACAGGAACAGTATTTAAAAGAAAATCGAAAGTTCCTCTATGCTTTTTCATGTCGTCCTTATTTTTAGAAATTAATACAGAATCTGCTCCTAATCTTTTGGCATCCTCTGCTTTGTCTGGAGATGTAGTAATCATAATTGTTTCTGCTCCCATAGCGTGAGCAAATTTTATACCCATATGTCCTAATCCACCAAGCCCAATAACTCCAACTTTATCACCTTTTTTAATTTTCCAGTGGTTTAAAGGTGAAAATGTTGTAATTCCTGCACATAATAGTGGAGCTACAGCTTTTATATCTAAATTTTCTGGTACACTTACTACAAATTCTTCACGTACTGTAATACTTGTAGAGTAACCTCCAAAAGTTTGTTTACCAGTATGCTTATTTTTTCCATTATAAGTTCCTACCATGCCTTCTTCGCAAAATTGTTCTAAATCTTCTTTGCAAGCACTACATTCTTGACAAGAATCTACCATGCAGCCAACACCAACCAAATCTCCTTTTTTGTAGTTTTTAACTTGATTTCCAACTTTTGTTACTTTTCCAACAATTTCATGACCTGGTACTAATGTGTAAGTGGTGTTTCCCCAATCATTTTTTGCAGCATGAATATCGCTGTGGCAAACGCCACAATATAAAATGTCTATTTCTACATCATTTTCTAAAAGTTCTCGTCTTTTAATAGTTAATTCTTCTAAATCTTTATCTTTTGCTTCGGTACCATATGCTTTTACTTCTTTCATTTTGCTGTTTTATTAATTATTATGCTTCTCCTCTAGCTGGATAATTTTCTTTTAATATAAAGTCTACTCCACCTAATATTGCTCTTAAACTTGGACGACCAAATGGCATAGATTGTATAGATTCCCAATAAACTTTATGCTCTTTATCTAATAGAAACAAACCTGGTTCTGTAAAGAAATCTGGTTCTTTTTTAATTCCTGAAGAAATAAATAGTCCCCATTTTCTAGCCTCTTCAATTGGAAAACCATATGCTAATGGAATATCGTTAATATCCCAATCTTTATAAGTTTCTTTTGCAACACTTTCGGTATCCGAACTTATTGCAATAACATTAATACCTCTTTTTGAGAATTTTTCGATATTTTCTTGCACCTCTTCTAATTGTTCTTTGCATTTTGGGCAATGCTTACCTCTGTAAAATAATATTAAAGTAAAATGCTCTGGAGATTGCTCACTTAATTTCCATGTTGTACCATTAATTAATTCTATTTCTAATTCTGGTGTTATTGTTCTTGGTTTAATCATTTTCTTTTTTTTAAAATTATGTTCTTTTAAAATAATGCTTTAAAAACCAATAGAGCGTTAAACATTTATTAAAACTTAAAATAGAAGTAATTAAAAATTATTTAATGTAATCGACAAATACATTATTTAATTAAGTTAATTATTATATTTTAATAGTTATAAAATTGACGAGAAACAATTATTAATTAAATATTTTTGTTTGATTATAAATAGATATCTAACATGCTAAAAAATATACTACCATTATTAATCTTGCTTTTTGTTTTTAATATAAAAACTGAAGCACAAGAATTATCTGTTAAGCAAATTAAAAATCTAATAGAATCTTTTAAAAAAGATCCTCGTGGGCCATACAACCGGATCAAATGGTTTTGCGATGATGGTTCTGAACGCGAACCACGAGATCCATGTCCAGATTCAATAGGTGGAGGTATACAACATGCTAGTTTTAAACCATCTGTAATTAGCTTAAGAAAAACGAATCAGCTCTATTTTTCAGATATAATTGCATCATTAAAAGAAAAAGAATTTCTAGACGAAAGCAATAATTACAATCGCTTAAAACAGTATCAAATTAATAAATATTTGGCTAGCGTAAATGACGGTTGGATTTTACAAAAAGCTCAATATTATAGAGGTGCTGTGCAAAGCGAAGACGAAGAAACTTGGGGAAAAGAATTTTTTGAGTCTGTTTTAAAAAACGACTATTTTATTTCAAATAATTTCTATTTAATAAGACAAGCTTTAAAAGATGTGCCACATAATGGCGATGATAATGTTGCGCAATTAATGCGTAGTCAAAGTAAAACCATTTCTGAAGACATGAAGGCTTTTATGGATATTAGAATTAAAATTCATGGCCAACCAGAAATAACAGATATTATGTTAGTAAAGAATTTTATGGCTCAAAATAAAATTCCAGAACATTTAAAAAAGGATTTTGACGCTTTAATAGAAACTATGTATAAATTCTATTCTCCAATAGATTTTAATCGTTTAGAAAAGGAACTACAAAAACTACCAGCTTCAAACAACACAACAAAAAAAATTAACGCGTTTATAGTTTCCAATAAAAACGATAAAACTTCTGCTTCATTTGTTTCGGAATTAGCTAATATTTTATCTGAAATACGACATAATATTTTGAGTTATAAAAGTGGTAAAGACCGCTTACAACTTTTAGATTTATCTAATCAATTAGAACATACGTTACTTACTGAAACTCAAAATTGGGAAACAAAAACCATTGGTGAAACTCTTGATAAAATAAGCGTTTTATCCTGCGCAGCAATGGGAACCGGATTAATTGAAAATTGGGAATATAATGCTATAGAAACTTCGATTAATAATAAAATAACTAAGTCCAACTTAACTGTAAACGAACTAAACGAGTTATTAACTACTTCTAGAAGTATTGTAGAATGGAGTGCCTCTATGGTAAAGGCTAATTATCAAGAGATTGTTGATAAATATACCGTTTTCGAACCACTTTCGTATAGTTTTATAGACGATCGTGTAAGAAGTAGTATTGCTTTAAGTTTAGGTGAAGCCGTAAGCGATTTTGGTGCTTTTGTATCTAAAACTTCTAATATTAATAACGATGTAATGCATATTGAAAATCAAAGTGCTATACGAGGTTTAAATCCTGGTTATGCTTTTGGAGAATTAGTTGTAGTAGACGGAAATCCTGATAATATTGAAGTGAACACTAACAATATTTATATTTTTGAAAAGCCACCGCACGATTTAAAACCTGTAGCAGGAATTATGACTGTTTCCGAAGGTAATTTAGTATCTCATGTGCAGCTTTTAGCACGTAATTTAGGCATACCAAATGCAGCTTTATCTTACAATAATTTAAAAGCGATGAAGAAATATAATGGCGAAAAAGTATTTTATGCTGTATCTAACAAAGGAAATGTAATTTTAAAATCTGAAGATGATATGTCTTCTACAGAAAAAGAGCTATTTAGTAAAAATGAAAGAAGTAAAAATGTTATTGCAGTTCCTGTAGATCAAATTCGTTTAGATGTATCTAAGGTAATTAATATGCGTGAGGTTGATGCTAATGATTCTGGTAAGCTTTGCGGACCAAAAGCAGCAAATTTAGGAGAATTAAAAAAACTATTTCCAGAACAAGTTGTAGAAGGTATTATAATTCCATTTGGAATTTTTAGAGCGCACATGAACCAGCAAATGCCAAACCAAAATAAAACTTATTGGCAATATTTAAACGCAACATTTAATACAGCAAACGAAATGAGAGCTGCTAATAAAGCAGAACATGAGGTTGAAGATTACCAATTAAAAGCTTTAGACATATTACATAAAGCTATTATAAATATGCCTTTAGAAACAAGCTTTATTAAAGACATGAAAGCTAGTTTTAAAAATGCTTTTGGTAATAGCATAGGTAATGTGCCAGTATTTTTAAGAAGCGACACTAATATGGAAGATTTAAAGGAGTTTACTGGAGCTGGTTTAAATTTAACACTATTTAATATTAAGGCTGAAGACGAAATTGTAAAAGGTATTAAACGCGTTTGGGCAAGTGCTTATACAGAAAGAAGTTTTAAATGGCGTCAAAAATATTTAAGCAATCCTGAAAACGTATTTCCTTCTATATTAATAATTCCGAGTGTAGATGTAGACTATTCTGGTGTAATGATTACTAAAGGAATAAACTCTGGTAATGAAGATGATTTAACTGTAGCATTTAGTCGAGGTGCTGGTGGCGCTGTAGATGGACAAAGTGCCGAAACCCGTTTAATTACAGAAGATAATAATGTTTTATTAGCTCCTGCAAGGCAAAGCGACTATATTAGATTGCCAGATTATGGTGGAACAAAAAAATACACAACTACTTTTGAAACTCCAATTCTTAACACTAAAAATATAGAAGATATTAGAGCTTTAGCTTCTAAAATTAGGAAAACAATGGAAAAGCATTCTCAAGCTTCAAACCAAGCTTATGATGTGGAATTTGGTTTTAAAAACAATAAGTTGTGGTTGTTTCAAATTCGTCCTTTTGTAGAAAATAAACAAGCAAAAAGTTCAGAGTACTTATCATCTATCTCTCCAAAAATTGAAGAAGATAAATTGATTAATCTTTCAGAAAAACTATAAAATTACTATGAAAAATTTATTTTATACATCTATTATATTTTGTTTTATCGTCTCGTTCGGTTTCTATCCTATAGACGGTTATAAACGCACAGGAATAAAACGTTTGTATCAAATACAAAAAATGAAATTAGATAGCACGCCGTATAACCGTATTCCTGCTGGTGCTTATTTAAAATTAGAAGATATAAAATTAAACTTAACGTCTTTAACTGAAGATAGTATTAACAATGTTTTAGTTGATGACGAAGAGTTTATGAGAAAAATAAAACGTTTAATACCTAGTGGAAATTACTCTATAGCGGTTTTAGACATGACTAATCCTAAAGCATTAAAATATGCTTCGCATAGAGAAAATGTTGGTTATCAACCAGGAAGTGTAGGTAAAATAGCTGTTTTAAATACAGTTTTTACACAAATGGCAAACGTTTGTAAAAATTGGGACGATAGAATTATGTACTTAAAAGACATTAAAGTATCGTCACGTTATTGGGGAACTGGAGACCATCATACAGTGCCTATATACGATATTGAAAAAGATAAACTAACCAAAAGACAAGTTATTGCAAGTGATAAATTCTCGTTGTTTGAATGGTTAGACCACATGGTATCTGTAAGTAATAATGGCGCAGCAAGTGTTATGTATCGTGAGGCAATGTTAATGGCTGCATTTGGACCAGATTATGTAAATTTAACCGAAGAACAAGCCGAAAATTATTTTAAAGAAACACCGAGAGATAGCTTAACTAACCTCGCAAATACTGTTGTAAATCAACCTTTAAGAGATTTAGGCATAACTGAAGATGAATGGAGACTTGGAGGTATGTTTACAAGGCCTGCAGGAAAATATGTAGGAAGAAAAGGAGGAAGCATTGGTACGCCAAAAGGATTAATGAAATGGCTAGTAAAACTAGAACAAGGTAAAATTATTGATGAAAATTCGAGTTTAGAAATGAAACGTCTTCTCTACTCTACAGACAGACGTATACGTTATGCTAAATCTAATAGATTAGACAGTGCTGCTGTATATTTTAAATCGGGAAGTTATTACAAATGTGATAGAACTAAAAACCCAGATTGTAAAGATTATGCTGGAAATGTATTTAATTATATGAATTCGGTAATAATTGTAGAGCATCCAAATAATGGATCCAAATATATAGTATGTTTAATGTCTAATGTATTAAATAAAAACTCTGCTGGCGCGCATATGTATATGGCAAGCAAGATTGATGATTTAATTGCAAAAAATAACGAAAACTCCGACGCTAAATTAGATGAGAATTTTAAAGATAAAGATGATGAAGGTAATTAACGCCTTACATCTGTAAGAGCTTCTATAGTAGAATATGCAAAAAACTTAACCTCTTTATTAAGATGCTTTTTTAAAGGCATAACAATAGGTACATAGCTTTTATCATCTAAAACCTTAATAAGGTATAATACTTCTAATTTTACACGTTTACCTCTACGCTTAATAAGCATTGATAAATATGCGTTTTCAGGAATTACATTTATTTTTAATATTGATGAAGCTAAATTTCCTTCATCAATTATAGAATGTTCAATTAATGGAAAAACCCTAGATTTTAATTGAGAATTTAACATATTATCCAAAAACTCTAAAGCATTTAAACGCGCTTCTTTTACTTCACTAAATAATCCAGAATAAGTAACATCAATATCAGACTCATCATACACTAAACCTAATAACTTAAAAATACTTTTTAAGCTAGTTTCAAGTTGTTCTTCAAGAACGTCTATTAAACTCTGTCTAGCAATTAAAATCTCAATATCGTTGTCGTTTTTATTTTCTAAATCACTATTATTACTAATAGTATTTTGAATTGATGCAATAACATCTATAGTGTTTTTATAATATTTACTTTCCCTAATTATTTCACGCTTAAATATTCGTTTATTAAAATATAATTCTGGATTTTTAGCTCGCATTTTTGAAAGTGCTTTTGCAGATTCAAATCTAATAACTACATCATTACTTTTTAATAATCTTAATAGTACTTTTATTGCGCTTTGCGAGTTAAATTCACTAACAACTTTAGGTAGGTGTTCTTTTATGTTATCTTTTAAATCTTCAGATTTGTCAAGAATTAAAATAGTTTTAGTAATACCAGACCCATATTTTTTTAAAGCTTTTACAGTTGTTTTTCTGTAAGTTTTAATTGTTATTAATTCTAATAATTCATCTATAAAACGTTGGTCTGCAGTTATACCAGCAGCTTTAATAGCGTGCTTTACAATAAAAGAGTCTTTGTTATTTAAGTGTACAGTTATAAAAGGATAAAATTTTAAAATACCCGAATAAGCAATTGTGGTTAAAAGGTTTGCAACAGCTTCTTTTCGGCTAAATCCTTCTGGTGTATTTAGATTTCTAACACGATCTGCAATTCTAGAATGTAAATTATATTTTACTGCAAGTTTGTTGTTATTCTTAGCTTCTTTTGCCAAACATAGCAATGCAGCATTAGAAATAAAATCTGTTTCATGATTTAAATATTTATCAAAAAATTGATTAGCGTTTATATATGAATGATGCAATAAATAATCTAAAGCAGTGTAAACTAAATCGTCATTTTGCGCTATAATAAGGGCTTCTACCTTACTTACTGCTGTACCTTTATCATATTGAAACAATTGGTTTATTGCTTCGGTTTTAACCGCTTTAGAAGGATGGTCTAACAAAGCAATAATGCTGTTTTTTAAAGGAATTAATTTATAAGAAGTTAGTTGGTTTAATAAACTTAAAATTTCTGGTTCTGTGCCAGAACTTAATATTCGTCTAGCTGCAATAAGTGTTGTTTCGTATTTTCTTTTTTGCTTTAAGTTTTTATCTGGAACTAATGTTTTTTGAATATTTGTTCTAAAAGAATTAAAATAAGCTTCACGGAGTCTGTAAATTAAAACAATCCAAATAAATACAAACAGTAGAATAATTACTGTTATGTAGGATGTGCTTAAATCTAATTTCTTAATTAAAAAAATTAAAAGAAATCCAGCAATACCTGTTGCAACACTATCCACAGCAACATCTATAAATGATTTAGCTTGATTTTTAATGTTTAAAGGAATTGGCATTATAGATAGTTCTACCGCTGCTTTATTTAAAGATTGTTTAAAACTTCCATCAATTCCCTTTATTATAACTAACACCCAAAGCACTGGAAAAGTTAAAAATAATAAGCTTGATAAAGCAATGCCTAAAGGAAGAATTAACAATGTAGATGAAACGCCTAAACGACTTAACAATCTGTTAGTTACAAATAATTGTAAAATTAAAGCTAGCACATTAAATGTTGAGAACCAAAACCCAAAAAAAGATGCTAATTCATCGGAATCTGAAATGGCTTTATTTGCAAAATCGCTAAATTGAAAATCTACCAATTTGGCTACAATAACACTAATTCCAGTTATTAAAGCTAAATAAGTTAAATGTTTGGACTTTAAAATGAGTTTTAAAGATGAAACTTGTGTGTTAGATTCGTTATGCTTACGTTGTTTTCTAACATACGTAGTCATTTTTTGTATTCTTAATTTCCATATTTTTTGAATAATTGGAATACAACATAAAATAAAAAATGCAGCTACAAGAATGGCATATTTGTTACCATAAGAAGATACAATTAAACTGGTTAAATAACCTCCAAAAACACCTCCTGCTATAGCTCCTGCTCCAATAAAACCAAATAAACGTTTAGCTTCTCTGGCATTAAAAACCATATTGGCCAAAATCCAGAATTGTGATGTGGCAATTACTGCAAAAAGAGAAATACTTAAATAATAAAAGTATAGAATCCAATTATGTAAAATTTCAAAATGTAAAACTATACTTAAAACTATAAATGCTAAGCTAAAAATAATTAGAGATGCAATTGTAATTTTTAAAAGTGAAAACTCACGTATAGCTTTACTGTAAAATATAGTAGTAACAACTGCTACTAAGGCAACTAATAAATAACCATAAGGTAAACTATCTGCTCCCAATTTATTAACAAACAATGCATTAACTGTAGGTTTTACAATTAACAATACAGTTATAATTAAAAAGATATATAACTGCATTAAAAAAGAGATGTATATTTCGCCATCTCTTAGTCCAAATGTTTTATTAATTATTGTTTTTAGCAAGGATAATTAAACTTAAAGGTTTTATTTTAATGCTAAATAACGTGATTTTTTTAATACTTTTTCTATAGGAACCACTAAGTTTCTAATAATTTGTTCTCCATAGTCATTATCTATAAGTGCCACAATAATGTATTTTCGTTTAGGTCCCCAAACAAGTGCAGAGTCTGCATGATAATTTTTCCAAGAACCAGACTTTCTATACACGGTTGCTTGCGGTGCAATTTTATCTAACGTATTAACAAACTTATGGTGTAATGCAGGATCTTTCATAATATCTAACATTTCTTTAGAACGTTCTGTATTAATTAAGTTTCCCATTGCTAATTGGTAGTAAAAGCTACACACTTGTCTTGTTGTAGCGGCGTGGCTTAAACCTTTCATTGGTTCTGGATAACGTCTTCCTCCTGAAGCATACCTTTTTCCAACCCAAAGTCCTCCTCCTTCTTTCTCATCATATAGATTTGTATTTGGAGCTCTTAAAACTGCTTCAATTTTCTCGTAACCTACACGATCAATCATTCTTGTTGATGCTTGATTGTTAGACTTACTAATCATTAAACGCATGTCTTTTCTTACTTCTTCAGTGTCTTTTAGCTCTCCTTTATCTATAGCATCCATTGCAGCTAAAAGAATAGCTATTTTAGGTAAACTAGCAGCATACATCATGTGGTCGTCGTTTAAACCAGCGTATTTTATGTTGCTTTGGTCGGATAAGTCTACAATACCAATTGACATTTTTTTATTTTCAATTAGCTTTTTCCATTTACCATTTAAATTAATTTCTGTTTTTAATAACTTTTGAAGTTCGTTATCTTGTAGATTTGAAATTGGATATATCTGGTCATCAGCATTTAAAGGCAAATCGTTTTGTGAAAACGCTAAAAAACCAAATAACATTAATAATATTACAATTGTGTTTTTAAATATGTGTTTCATTTATTGTTTTAAAAATTAAGTGATATATATAATCTAGATAATAAACGTCAAAGGTCATAAATTATTTTCATAATTTGTTGTTAATTTTATTTAAATAACGTTTTGAAAATCAAATATATACGTTTTATAGTTTATTACCATAAATATCTAATTCAATTATAGTCTTCCCAAGTTTTTTTACCTCTTCAAACTGTGTTTTTTTATCGCCTACTACTACATAAATCATATCCTCTTCGTTAAGATATTTATTAATTATGTTTTTGTAGTCTTCTAATGTCATGTTAATTAACTCCTCTTGATCTTCTTCTGTAAATGTTTTAGATAAATTATATTTACTAATATTTCTAAGCATTCCTAATTGTGCTCCAAGACTCTCATAAGCTCTAGTGTTTCCTTTTAAAATTTTATTTTTAGTAAGTTCTACTTCTGTGTTTGTAAAATCGTTAGCATAATTACTAATCATATTTTTTATAATTTCTAAAGATTTTAATGTTGCATTTGCTCGAACACTAGTTCTTACTGTAAAGGGAGATATTTCTTTATTAGATGAAATTCCCGAATATGCTCCATAAGTATAACCTTTTTCTATTCTTAATGTTTGAAATAATTTACCACTTGATCCTCCACCAAGAATTTCGTTTGCAAAATTTAAATTATTAAACTCTTCGTTTTCTTTAGATAATGCTAATTTTCCTATTTGAAAAACTGATTGCTTAGCACCTGGAAAATCTATAAAATATAGTTTGTTTTTTGAGACTGTATTGGTTATTTGAAAATCTGGTATGTTAACAGCTTTTACATTCCATTCGTTTAGTGTACTTAATGTGCTTTTTACTTCATTATTATTTAAAGCTCCTGCAATATGAAATGATGCGTTTTCTGGTGATAAATTTTTGAAATAATTTTTTAAATCTTGAATACTAATATTGCTTATGGATTCTTGCGTTCCAGAACTTGGTATTGACAAGATATGGTTATCGCCATAAATTAACTTATTATAAGCCATTGAAGCAATACTATTTGGGTTAGACTCTCTATCTTTTAAACTTGTTTCTAAAGCCGATTTAAGTCTATTAAATTCATCTACATCCCAACGTGGTTGTAAAATTATTTCTTTTACTAGTGCTATAGTTTTATCGAAGTTTTTAGCTAAGCAGGTACCTGTTATATGAAAATCTTCGTTAGATGAATATGTATTTATACTTGCTCCTAATAAACCAATAGCTTCTTCTAAATCTGCTGGTGTTTTATTTGCGGTACCTTCCATCATTAAATCACTAAGCAAATTAGCTACTCCAGATTTATTTTCTGGATCTAATAAATGTCCTCCAGGAATAGTAATATCGAATTGCACTAAAGGTACTTCGTTATTTTCTATACCATAAATAGCCATTCCATTTTCTAAGGTATCTGTCCACACTTTAGGCGATTTAAATAATGGTAGTTCTCCAAATTCTGGCTCACTTCTATCGTGCTTAGTTTTAGTTTTTTCGTAAACAGCTTCTGCTCCTTGGCTTACTTCTTCATTAGCAACATCTTGTTTTACTTCTTCAATCCACACACTTGCTTGTTTAGATTCTGCCACTGCTAAATCTAAATTGCCTTTTGGCACCACACTAGTCATTACATAATGTTTATTCTTTATGTATTTATTGTAAACTCGCATAACATCTTCGGCAGTTACTGCGTTTGTTAATTTTGCTGTTTCTGTTATATAACTTGGGTCTCCATTAAACTCGTTATCTTGTACTAATTGAAAAGCTTTATTTAAAACGGTACTAATTCCTCTATATAAATTAGTTTCTAACTCTGCTTTAATTCTATTTAAGTCTTTTTCATTTACGCCATTGTTTTCAAAACGTTCTAATCCTTCATTAATAGCGGTTTTAACATTATCTAAATCTACAAAAGCATTTGCACGCACTCTAAAAACAAACTCTCCTGCTAATTCACTACTGCTTTGATACGTACTAACTCTTGGTGCTAATTTTTGTTCTTCTACTATAGTTTGATATAATGGTGATTTTTTACTTCCGCTTAATAACTGACCTAAAATTTCTAAAGCATATTTATCTTTATTGTATTCTTCAACAGTAGGAAATGTCATGCGTAATTCTGGTAATTTTGCAAAACTATCCTCAAAGTATAAGGATTTTGTTTTGTCTAGCGTTACAGGCATTGGTGGTAAGCTTTCTACATTAGGTCCGCTAGGTATTTCGCCAAACCATTTCTCTACCAGCTTTTTAGTTTCGTCTATATTAATATCACCAGCGATTACTAACGATGCATTACTTGCACCATAATATTTTTTATAAAATTCTTTTACGTCGTCTATTGTTGCTGCTTGTAAATCTGGTAATGCTCCAATTACAGTCCAATTATATGGATGTGTTTCTGGATAAAGATTTTTACGTTTAATTTCATCTGTATAACCATAAGCTGCATTATCTACTCGTTGACGTTTTTCGTTTTTAACCACTTGTTTTTCTCGTTCTAAAGCTTCTTTTGTTACGGTATTAATCATGTAACCAAAACGGTCTGAGTCTATCCATAAAATTTTTTCGAAAGCATCTTTTGGTACTACTTCATAATATACTGTATAATCGTTTGATGTCCCTCCGTTTCTGCTTCCTCCCCACTCTGGTATCATTTTTCTATTGGCTCCAACTGGAACGTTTTCACTATCATTAAAACTCATATGCTCAAAAAAATGTGCAAAACCAGTACGTCCTGGTTTTTCTCTGTTTGAGCCTACATGCATTAATGTTGCAACTGCTACTATAGGATCGCTATGATCTTCGTGTAAAATAACTTCTAATCCATTATCTAAAGTAAATTTTTCATATTCTATTTTAAATTCTTTCTCACTAACATTAAGCTCTTTAGAATTATTATTTGAGCAATTAAAGCACACGATAGATAAACTGAATAAAGTACAAAGTTTTAATAATTTCATGGTTAAAATTTTATGTTTTTGTTAAAGATAAATATTAAATATAAAAATGGCTATTTCAAAATCCACTTTTATTAACTTTGCTTTTTTTATAATTAAAATGTTATGCTAAAAACCTTTAGAATTGTTGCCTTTTTGGAAGGTGTTTCGTATTTATTATTAATGGTTGCTGCAATATATAAACGATTACCTGATGGTAGTGATGAATATGTTAAGTTACTTGGTATGCCTCATGGTTTATTATTTGTAGCTTACATTGCTATAGCTATATTTTTGCGCACAACTTACAAGTGGAATTCAAAAACCTTTATATTAATTTTATTGGGTTCTCTTATTCCTTTTGGAACTTTTTATGTTGATAAAAAATATTTAAAGCCGTTGGCTTAATCGAAAAATGTTGTAATATTCAGTAATTAATACTGAATTTATGTCTAGTTTCCCTCGCTTTTTACTAATTGCTTGCTGTTTATTTTTATTTAATTGCGAGTCTTTTTCTGCTAAAGAACCAACAAATACAGCTAAAGAAGAAGACACATTATCTAACACTGTTGTTAAAGTTAATACTAGGCTTGATAATGAGTTTTTAATTAATGGAGTATCTTTCTTAGATAATGATACTTACGTTTATTTATTTAAAGCTGAAGATGATACTTTTGATTTAATAGATTCTACTAAAGTTATTAACACTAATTTTAAATTTAAAGGATCTGCAGAAACACCATCTATATATAAAATCTCTAACGTTAAGAATAAAAATAAAGGATTTTCTTTTTTAGTTGATGCATCCGATATTTATGTTTTTCTAAATAAGCGCGTAGATTTTTCAACGGTATATTCAGCATCTAAAATTCAAAAAGAATATTTAGATTACATTTCGCAAATGACCGACTTTAAAGACAAAGGTATTGCTTTGTACTATGGTATGAAAGGCGATTTTTCTTCACAAAACTTAAAAACACTAAGGCAAGGAAGACTAGAGTTATTTAGTGAGCAAAATGAATATGTAAAGTCGTTTATTAAAAATCATTCCGATTCTTATTTTTCTGCTATGTTAATAAACGATAATTTAGAAACATATAATTCTAAAACATTAAGAGCTTTATATAATGGATTATCTCAAGAATTACGTGATATAGAGTTTGCAAAGCGTATTGACTCTTTAATTGTTATTAAAGAAAGTAATATTGAAAAACGCTTACCTGTTGTTGTTGCTAAAAAAGTTGAGCAGTCTTTTAAAAATGAATACAGGCCAAAGGCCTATAAAATTGACGGTTTAAATCCTTATGGGCAAGCGCTTTCTTTAAATTCTATACCAAAAGGAAAAGTTATTTTAGTAGATTTTTGGGCAAGCTGGTGTGCGCCTTGTCGAGCAACAAACCCAACGCTAGTATCTTTATATAATAAATATAAAAACCAAGGATTTGAGATTTTAAGCGTAAGTGAAGACAAAGGCGAAGCAGAGTGGCTTAATGCTATTGCACTAGATGGTTTAACTTGGGACTACCATATTATTGATAAAAATAAAAGAATAGCATTTAGATATGGTGTAGAATCTATTCCATTTAAATTATTAATTGATAAAAATGGTAATATTGCCAGCGAAAAAATTTCTGGTAGCGCTTTAGAAAACCGTATAAAAGAGCTGCTAAAAGAATAGTTATTTATCTTTTAGCCTATCTTTTACAAACTCAACTTTTGTTTTTCCGTGTGGTTTAGGTTTACCATCCTCATCAAGGTTAACCATAATAATATCTTCTACGGTTATAATGGTTTCTCTAGTCATCATATTTCTAACTTCACATTTTAGAGTAATTGAGCTTTTACCAAATTTTTTAACCTCCATACCAATTTCAACAATATCGCCCTCTACAGCTTTACTATTAAAATTAATTTCACTCATGTATTTAGTAACAATTTTAGAGTTATTTAACTGTACAACGGTATATAACGCTGCTTCTTCATCTATCCAAGCTAATAATCTTCCGCCAAAAAGTGTTCCATTAGGATTTAAATCTTCGGGTTTCACCCATTTTCTTGTATGAAATCTCATATTTAAAATAAATTTTGTTGTGGTTCATTATCTTGATTTGGAATTTTTAAATTGTATCCCAATTCATTATTTAATTTTTTAATAAAATAGGCTGCCAGTAAAGGCGATTCTTTTTCTAAATTTTGATGTATAAAAAAATCTATCTCTTTAATGCCTTGTGCTGTCCATTGTTTTATACGTTCTATCCACTCGTCTAAACGAGTGTAATCGCTTTGGTGATTTGCTCCAACGTATCTTACAAATGCTGTGCTGTTTGTTAAACGCATATGCATAATATCTCTTCGTCCTGCAGAATCTACTATTATATTAGAAATATTGTTTGTTTCTAACAGTTTATATAATTCTTCGGAAACCTCTGTATTATACCAATCTGTATGCCTAAACTCTATTGCTAACGGAATTTCTTTTGGCCAACTCTCTACAAAATCTATAACACGATTAAAATCTTTAGGCGCAAAATTATTATGCATTTGCAAAAAAACTGTTCCTAATTTTTCTTGTAAATTTGAGGCATTATATAAGTAGTTTTCTACAATAGCGTTAGTGTCTTGTAATCTTTTCCAATGAGAAATCTCTTGATTTAATTTTGGAAAAAACTTAAAATTTGAAGGTGTTTTTTGGTACCATTTAGCAAATTGTTCTGCAGGAAATATGCGGTAAAACGTTGCATTTAACTCGATAGCATTAAATTGTGTAGAATAGTAAGCTAATTCATCTTTTGTTCCTCTAGGATAAAATCCTTTAAGATCTGCTCTATTCCATTTTGCACAACCAACATATATTTCTGCTATGTTATCGTCTTTAACCAAATTTAAAACACGTTTAGTGTCTTTATGGTCTTTGGGTAAAGTAAAGTCTATTAATTCTGGATTATCAACGCTTCCAAATTTCATATTTATATTTTATAAGTTAAAGGTAATTGTTCATAAAACAGTTAACAAGAAATTACTATATGAAATCATTATAGTTATATAATTAATATTTTTATAAAAACCCTTATGATATGACAACTAGAGACTTACAACTATTAGATATTAGGCCTACAATAGATTCTATTAAAATAAGTGATAATATGAGTAAAGATGAACGTTTTCAAAACATAACTTTACGTCCTATTATTAAATTACAAAATGATTTGCTTATAGCTATTTTTAAAAATTACATTAAAAAACATAAGAACGTTTTTTATGAACTTACTACTGAGAGACGCTTGCATTATATAGATAATGCTATACATAAAGATATTAAATTTAGAAATTCTTTAAAAGGTATGGTAATAGGCCAATTTACTACAGATGAATATAAAATTTATATAGAAAATTCATCGGCATTAAACAAACGCATGATGAATATTGTTATTCAACGTTTACAAAGCAATATTCAATTATTTGAAAAAGCAGAGACACTTATAGCTGTTTAACCATCAATTAAAGATACACCATTTAAATCTGTAGTTAAGACGTCGCTCATATAATTAAAATATGGCCTGATGGCTTTAAACGATTGATCTATAATATCTATTAATTCTTTACTCTGTATTTCTTTATCAGTAAGTTTTTTAGTAAATACAAATTGTTTTTTTCTAATTAAATCTATAGCATGATGCTCTTTATCGAAAGCTTTTGGAGCTGTTTTTAATTCTTCTCCTTCAAGTTCTCCCCAAATAGATTTAAAGGCTTTATTATTTATAATTTCTCTAATCTCTTGGTCATCCATCTCAAACTCTTTTCTTATTCGCAATAAATCTTCTTTTTCTGGAGCCCAAAAACCTGTAGCTAAAAAGCTTTGGTTATTAGGTTGAATATGAAAATAGTAACCACCGCGTAATCTAGGTTTTACTCTATGAAAAGAAGCTCCAAAATTAGTTTTGTATGGTTGTTTGTTTTTAGAAAAACGAACATCTCTATAAATTCTAAAGGCTTTTACTTTATCGATTTCGTCGTGAATACTTAATTTTTGGTTTATAGCATTATAAAACTCTTTAACTTCTGTTTCTAAAGTTTTAAATTCTTTTTTATTATCGTTAAACCAATCTCGGTTATTATTTTTTTCTAGAGCTTTTAAAAAATCAAGTACTTTTTTAGAAATCATATTTTAGTTTAAAAATGAGAATATAAAAATACAAAAAAGTCTCAGACTCGAATTACGAATCTGAGACTTTAGTATTTAATTTAGATAGATTAATCTACTGAGTCTTCAATATCATCTGCAACATCTTCTACTGCATCTTCTACTTTTTCTCCTGTTGATTCTTCTCTACAGCTTGATAAAGCAATAGACATTGTAAACAGTACGATAAATAAATATGGTAATTTTTTCATTGTTTTTGGTTTTAAGTTATTTAAAATTAGTCTTCAACTTCTTCTATTTCCTCTTGTACATCTTCAATAGCATCCTGCACATCGTCTGAAGCATTATCAATGTCATCGCTAACATCTTCCATTACTTCTTCTATGTTTTCTTCAGGTGTTTTCTTTTCTTCTCTACAGCTTGTTAAAAATATTGATAGAGAGAACATTAGTATAAAAAGGTATGATAATTTTTTCATTGTTTTTAAAATTTAGATTTTGTTAATTCATTAAATAAATTTACAATTAAATTTAATTGAAAATACAAATTGATAAATTATCTTTTTCCTCTAATTAAAGATAGTACGAATAATACTAGAAATATGAAGAAACATATTTTAGCAATTCCTGCTGCTCCTCCTGCAATGCCACCAAAGCCTAAAACTCCGGCGATTATTGCAATAATAATAAATGTGATTGTCCAACGTAACATAATTTTTAGTTTTTAGTGATTAATAATTGTTTTTATATAAATTTATTAGGCTTCTGCCTCGTTAAATTTCTCATTTTTTGCTAAGCTTAATTTGTTATCAAACTGTAGCGTTCTAATAGGAAAAGGAATGTTAATATTTTCTGCATCGAATGCTTTTTTAATAGCTATAATAGCATCACTTTGTCCTGTAATTTTATCTTTTGCTTTGTTTCCCTTAATCCAAAATCTTGTTATAAAGTTGATGGAACTGTCTCCAAATTCTTGGTAATAAAACTCTACATCTTCTTCTTTTTCAACTTCTGCAAATTGTTTTGCAATAGCCGATTTTGTTAATTGCTTTACTTTCTCCAAGTCTGATTCATAACCAACGCCACAACTTACAATAATTCGCATTTTTTTGGTTAAAGAATAGTTTTTAACCGGATTCTCCAATATGGATTTATTTGGTATCATTACTAGTTTATTATCTGCTTCTTTTACAACAAAGTTTTTTAAACTAATTTCTACAACTTCACCTGCAAAACCATTTGTTTCTACCCAATGCCCTAGTTCTATACTTTTTCTAAAACTTAAAACAATACCTGCAAATGTGTTACTTAATGTGCCTTGTAAGGCTAAACCTATTACCAAACCAGATACTCCTGCTGCTCCTATTAATGTTTCTAGTGTTTTACTAAGATTTAAAATTCCTAGTGCCAGAAATAAACCTGCTGCTATAATTACTATTGCAACAATCTTGGTTATAATATTAACTAAAGAATCTTGGTGTACTTTTTTAGATACTAACTTTCCAATAATTCTAGATACATATTTAGATATGTAGTAAAAAACAACTAAAACAATAATTGCTATTATTAAGTTTGGAATGTTTTTTACAATGGCATTAAACCATCCTATAAGTTTATCAGATAATAGCTCATAAGCTCTATTTAACTCTTCTGTCATTTTTCTTGTTATTATAAAGTTATTGTTAATTAATTTTCTTTTCTACCTTGAAAAAATTAACTTTTAACTTCATCACGTTTTAATTGATCGTTAGTGCTTTTAGACCATGCATTTAACATCCAACTCATTTTTTCTAATTCACGAATGTAAGCGCCAATAAGGTCTATTGTACCTTCATCTCCAGCATTTTCTGCTTTTTGTATAACTGTACTCATTTGAGACAGTATAAGTTTGTGGTCTTCTAGCAAAATGTCTACCATATCCTTATCTGTAGTCATACCCGAAACTTCTTTAAGTGAAGAAATTTTTAAATAATCGCTAAATTTACTCACTGGATGATGCCTAAGTGTAAGAATACGCTCTGCTATTTCATCAATTTTTAATTGTGCATCATTATACATTTCTTCGAATTTAATATGTAAATCGAAAAAATTCTTTCCTAGAATGTTCCAATGGAAAGTTCTTAATTTTTGATAGTATAAATGGTAATCGGATAATAAAGTATTTAATTCCATAACTACTGGTAGTAGTTTTTCATCTTGCATATTCAAATAGCTCATAATTTATAATAGTTTTTTTTGGTTCTATTATCAATATAGGCATATATGCATTTGTATCTCTTTGATTTAACGGCTTTTAACCAAATTAGAAATTTATTAACTTAAATTATGTTAATGAAAATGAAGTGTTGTTAATTTAATTAACAGAATTATTCGAAATCAAGACTTTTAAGAATTAAGCCTGATGCAGGAGCTATATACTCCATTTTTATAGTGTTATTAGGCTTTAAAGAAGCTTCTATATCGTCTAAAGTTAATTTACCTTTACCAAGGTCTATTAGAGTACCCATCATTAAACGTATTTGGTTTCTCATGAAGCCTTTTCCTCTTACACGAAGTAAATAACTTTTCTTTGGAAAAAAGTTTGCTGTGTAAATAGTATTTTCTACAATCTCACAAGTTAGAACTTCTCGATTGTAAATTCCGTTATCAGATGGTTTATAACAATAGGTTTTTAAATAATGTTCACCTTCAAAGAGCTTTGCTCCTTTCTTCATTATTTCTACATCTAAATCATCCAAGATTGTTGTTAATATTGGTGCGCAAAATGGATGAAACTTATCTCCAAAAGCAAATAAATAAATGTATTCTTTTACTTTTGGGTTATTAATGATATTAAATTTCTCATCTACCTCTTTAATAGATAATGCTCTAATATCTTGAGGTAAATTAGTATTAAAGAGTTTTAAAAAATCATTTTTATTACCTATTTCTTCATATACAAATAATTCTATCGCTGTTTCTTCTGCAGATACCATTGCATCTGTTCTTCCAGAAGCCAAACTTTTAAATCGTTTTCCTTCTAGTATAAAATTTAAAGTGCGATCTACCATTAAATGTAATGTTTTTACATCTGGTTGTTTTTGCCAACCATGAAAACGGTAGCCTAAATATTGAAGCTTTATTAAATAATAGAATTTTTTTGTAAACATTGCTTGAAATTGATTTCGAAAGTAAACTTATTAATAGCATTAAACAAAATTTTTATAAATTGTAATACTAATAACTAACTAAAACTTAAAATTATGACAGAAAACTCGACACAGAAACCACCAATTTGGTTCTGGATTATAGCTGTAATTGGGCTTATTTGGAACGGAATGGGAGTAAATGCTTATTTGCAACAAGCCTTTAATACAGAAAGCCATAGAGCAATGTATACCCAAGAACAGTTAGATATTGTAGCTAACACTCCTACTTGGGTTACTGCTGCTTTTGCTATAGCTGTATTTGCAGGATTCTTTGGTTTTGTTTTTATTTTATTGAGAAAAAAATTAGGCTATACTCTAATGTTATTATCACTTTTAGCTGTGTTAATTCAAATGAGTTATATTTTAATTAATGGTTACGCAAGTAGTATAGGCATGACTATAATGATTATTGTTTTTGCTATAATATTTGTTCTTTTAGCAAGACTTTTTAAACAAAAAGGTTGGCTTAAATAAAAAGTTATGTAAACAGTTTAAAGCATCAGTACTATATTATAAAACTGATGCTTTATTCTATACTTATTATATTTTTTGAAACTTAAATATCCTTTTGATCCAAATTTAAAACACCATATAATCATTGGTTTATCCATAGCTATTTGGGTTTTTATTTTTCTGTTTTTTACAGAACCTTTAGATGTTTCTGAATTAAATACTACAGAAAAACTAACCTATCTTCCACTCTACGGATTAATTGGCGCTATTTCATATTACTTGTTTTTACCACTACAATGTTTTCTATTTAAAAACAGTAAACAAGCATGGAAATTAAAGCATGAAATTATTTTTATAATATGTCTAGCTATTGTTTCCATAATATTAGCCAGACTACTGTATTTATACGTAGTAGTAATTAACGAGCCCAATCCATATACGTTACTATATATGGTAAAATCTATTTTTTTTCCTGCGCTTTCTGTAATATTACCTATTATTATAATTGGTCGTTTTGCTTTTGGTAAGTATCATGAAAAAAAACTAGAGGATAAAAAAATTGAAATTAATGGAGAAGGCAATTACGAGAATTTAAAATTACATTTAAATGATTTAATTACCATTCAATCTTCAGACAATTATATTGAAGTTTTATATCTTTCTGGTCAAAATATAAAGAAGAGTCTTATTAGAAATAAACTATCTGTTATTGAAGATAGCTTTCCAGAATTATTAAGAACACATCGCTCTAATATTATTAATCCTTATCATTTTCAATCTTGGAAAATAGAAAAAGGAAAGCATTTTATATTACTTACTAACGATGTTAAAGTGCCAATCTCTAAAACCTATTTAGAAAAAGTAAAAAACACTTTTAATTTCGCCACAACATAGTATTATTTCGCCCCAAACACCTATTAATATTGAGTTTGTTTAAATTTGAAACATATCTTTGTTTCAGAAAGTTTAATCAATAAAATTCAATAATCATGAAAAATGTAACCACTTTTATTTTAGTTTTTTTCTTCGGAATTTATTTCTCTTTTGCACAAAATAAAACTTGCGATTGTAAAACCGATTTAGATTTTGTAATTGAAAAATTAAAAGCAATGCCTTCATATAAAGATCAAATAAAAGGTGAAAAATTAGATGTTTTTAATGAAACATATAAAACATTAGCTTCAAAAATGAAAGCACAAATGCCTATTGAAACTTGTTATAAATTATTACTACAACAAATGGTTTTAATTAACGATGTGCATTGTAGTTTAACATTCAACGAACTTTATTTATCTAAAGAAGACACTAAGGACGACACCAAAATAATAGATTTTAAAACAACAGATACATTTAAAAATCATCCCAAAACAAAACATCATCTTCAAACGCTTAAGGACAAATTAACACAAAAAAATGAAGCTGAATTAGAAGGAATTTACAGTTATAACGAATCACAAAAAATTGGCATATATTTCTCAGCAGATAAAAATAAGCTAATTGGTGTTGTACTAAGTAGTGATTTAAAACAATGGGAACCTGGAGAAATTATTTTTGAAGCAACGCCAACAAACGGTATTAAATACAACCTTTATTATTATCATCCTGTTACAAGAATTCCAGGTTTTGTAAGGAGTATTTCTTTTGAAAATGGTCGACTTTGGGCCTATAAAAAAGAAGGAAATACAGCTAATGCAGAGTTACCAATTAAAAATCAATCTGATTGGGAGTTTAAACAACTAAATAGCAATACACAATACATGTATTTTGGGAATTTTAGTTCATTTAGTAAAAAAAATAAGAACGCTTTTAAGACTTTTTACAATAAAATGAAAAAAGATTTAACTGCTGAAAATGTAATTGTAGATTTAAGAAGTAATGGAGGCGGAAATAAAAAATTATCAGATCCTTTTATAAAATTATTAAAAAAGAAAAACGTTTACATTTTAACCAACTGTTTTACAGGTAGTAATGGCGAACAGTTTACTATTAAACTTAAAAAGTTAAAAAGTGCAAAACATTTAGGCCAAACCACAAGAGGTATTATTGCTTATGGTATGAATTATGGCTACAACTACAATACACCTTCTGGATATTTTAATATAAAACCAACAGACATGGACTTTAGCGAATACTTACAATACGAAGGAAAAGGCATTGTGCCAGAATATCCTTTAGATTTTAATCGTGATTGGATAGCTCAAACTTTAGAAGTTATTGCAACCGAAAACGAATAAATAAACAATAAAATAACGTAGTTCTAATGCGCGATTAAACTTTCTATTTCAACATTAGATAAAAGCTGTTACAAACATTGTAACAGCTTTTTTATTTTTCTCTTCCTTTTAAAACGTTAACCACATCTTTAAGTTTAAATCCTTTAGCCTGCAATAACATTAAATAATGAAACAATAAATCTGCGCTTTCGTTTAAAAACAAATCGTCATTATCATCTTTTGCCTCAATAACTACTTCTACTGCTTCCTCTCCTACTTTTTGAGCGACTTTATTTATACCTTTTGCAAATAATGACGCCACATAAGACTTCTCTGAGTCTCCTACTTTTACACGACTTTCAATAGTGTTTTCTAATTTAGAAATAAAACCGAAATTTTCATCGTTTTGTTCATTCCAACACGTATCGCTTCCTGTATGGCATGTTGGACCTTTTGGTTTTGCTTGAATTAACAATGTATCGTTATCGCAATCTAGCTTAATATCAACCAGATTTAAAACGTTTCCGCTTTCTTCACCTTTAGTCCATAAACGGTTTTTGGTTCTGCTAAAAAAAGTAACCAATTTGGTGTCTTTAGTTTTATTAAACGCTTCTTCATTCATGTAACCCAACATCAATACATTTTTTGTTGTGGCATCTTGAATTACTGCTGGTACTAAACCATCGTTGTTTTTATTAAAATCTATGTTCATAATTTTTGCTTTGTCATTGCGAAGCAAATTTTATTTGCTGAGGCAATCTTATTATTTTTTAATGAGCTGCTGAAACAAGTTCAGCATGACGACTTATAGTCGTACTGCTATATTATTATCTCTTAATACTTCTTTTAAATCTTTTATTGCAATTTCACCAAAATGAAATACGCTTGCAGCCAATGCTGCGTCTGCTTTTCCTTCTTTGAAGGTATCTATAAAATGTTGAACGTTTCCTGCTCCACCTGAAGCTATAATTGGTATATTTAAAGTTTCTGATAACTTAGCTAAAGCTTCATTTGCGAAACCTGCTTTGGTACCATCGTTATTCATTGAGGTAAATAAAATTTCTCCTGCACCTCTACTTTCAACCTCTTTAGCCCAATCGAATAAATTTAAATCGGTTGGAATACTTCCACCTGCTAAATGTACTATCCATTCATCATTAATTTGTTTAGCATCTATAGCAACCACAACACATTGGCTACCAAATTTATTAGCCAATTCGTTAACCAATCCTGGTCTTTTTACAGCTGAAGAGTTTATAGAAACCTTATCTGCTCCAGATTTTAAAAGCACATCTACATCTTCAATAGATGAAATTCCTCCACCAACTGTAAACGGAATATTAACGTGTTCTGCAACTTTTAAAACCATATCAATCATGGTTTTTCGTCCTTCTAAAGTCGCCGAAATATCTAGAAAAACCAGCTCGTCTGCACCTTTTACAGCATATTGCTTCGCTAATTCTACAGGATCTCCAGCATCACGAAGGTTTACAAAATTGACACCTTTAACGGTTCTTCCGTTTTTAATGTCTAAACATGGTATAATTCGTTTTGTAAGCATATTATAAAAATCGTTCTAATTCTTTTAATGTAATTCTGTTTTCGTAAATCGCTTTACCTATAATTACACCTTCGCAATTAATTGCAGAAAGCGTTTCTAAATCTTCAATAGTCGTTACTCCACCAGAAGCTATAAGCTTTATGGACTGACCAGAACTACCGTTTGTACATTCTTCAATTATTTTTTTATACAAATCTACTGATGGGCCTTCTAACATTCCGTCTTTTGAAATATCTGTACAAACCACATATTGAATACCTTGTTTTTGGTAATCTTTTATAAATGGAATTACCTCTAAACTACTTTCTTCTAACCAACCACTAATGGCTATTTTTTCATTTTTACAATCTGCTCCTAAAATGATTTTTTGAGAACCATATTTACTTATCCAACGCTCAAACATATCTCTGTTTTTAACAGCAATACTACCTCCTGTAATTTGTTTTGCTCCAGAATTAAATGCTGTAATTATATCGTTATCCGATTTTAAACCACCTCCAAAATCAATCTTTAAGTTTGTTTTAGATGCAACTTGCTCTAAAACTCTGTAGTTTACAACATGATCGGCTTTTGCACCATCTAAATCTACCATGTGTAAATACTCTATTCCTGCACCTTCAAACTGTTTTGCAACCTCAAGTGGGTTTTCATTATAAATTTTAGTGGTATTGTAATCGCCTTTTGTTAAGCGTACACATTTTCCGTCTATAATATCTATTGCTGGTATTATTCTCATATTCATTTCCCACGAAAGTGGGAATCTTTTTAATTAATATTCATTCTTTTATTGTGAATTCCACATTAAGTGTGGAATAACAATGCGTTGTTTTTTATTTTATATTCTGAATTACAAGTACTGAATAACACACTAAAGAGCTATAAAATTCTTTAATATTTGTTCTCCTGCTACAGATGATTTTTCTGGATGAAATTGTACACCATAAAAGTTATCTTTTTGTAAAGCTGAAGCAAAATCTACACTATATGTAGTTGTGGCAATGCTTTCTTTACAAGCTTCTGCATAAAAACTATGTACAGAGTACATGAATGCCTCGTCTTTAATACCTTTAAACAGCTTAGATTTTAGATCGGTTATTGTATTCCATCCCATTTGTGGTACTTTAACTGTATTATTGAAACGCTTTACATCTACATTAAAAATACCTAAACCTTTGGTATTACCTTCTTCTGAAGATTTACACATCAATTGCATGCCTAAACAAATTCCTAAAACTGGTTGTTTTAAAGTTGGAATTAAAGTGTCTAAACCACTTTCTTTTAGCATTTGCATTGCAGAACTTGCCTCACCAACACCAGGAAAAATAACTTTATCTGCTGCCTTAATCTCATCAGGATTATTTGATAAAATAGCATCGTAACCTAAACGTTTAAAGGCAAACTGAATGCTTTTTATATTTCCTGCTCCGTAATTTATTATTACTAATTTCATTACAACATCCCTTTAGTTGATGGCAAAAACATTTTATTTGCATCACGTTTTACAGCCATTTTCATAGCTTTTGCAAAGGCTTTAAAAATACCTTCTATTTTGTGGTGTTCGTTTGTGCCTTCTGCTTTAATATTTAAATTACATTTTGCTCCATCTGTAAATGATTTAAACAAGTGGAAAAACATTTCGGTTGGCATATCGCCTATTTTTTCACGTTTAAAACCGGCTTCCCATTCTAACCAGTTTCGACCTCCAAAGTCAACTGCTACTTGTGCTAAGCAGTCGTCCATAGGTAAACAAAAACCGTAACGCTCGATACCTAATTTATTACCTAAAGCTTTGTTGAATAATTTACCTAAAGCAATCATAGTATCTTCAATGGTATGGTGCTCATCAACCTCTAAATCGCCATCAACTTTTATGGTTAAATCCATAGCACCATGACGACCAATTTGGTCTAACATGTGGTCGAAAAACTTTAAACCAGTATCGATATTATTTTTACCAGAACCATCAAGGTTTAATTTAATATATATCTTGGTTTCGTTGGTGTTACGCGTGATTTCTTCTACGCGATCATTTAGTTTTAAAAACTCGTAAATCGCTTGCCAATCTGTACTTGTTAATGCGATACAATCTAAAATGGCTTGTTTTGAACTTTCAATTTCATCTGCTCCTAATTCAGGATCTTCAGATAAAAATATACCTTTTGCTCCTAGATTTTTAGCCAATTCCATGTCTGTAATGCGATCACCTAAAACAAATGAATTTTCTAAATCATATTCGGCTTTATCAAAATACTTTGTTAATAAACCTGTTCTTGGTTTGCGTGTTTCAGCATTTTCATGCGGAAATGTTTTGTCTATACACACTTCAGAAAAAACAACACCTTCTTTTTCGAATGCTGAAATTACTTTGTTTTGTGCGGGCCAAAAGGTATCTTCGGGAAAAGAATCGGTTCCTAAACCATCTTGATTGGTTACCATAACTAGCTCAAAATCTAACTCTGAAGCTACTTTAGCCATGTATTGAAATACTTTTGGGTAGAACTCTAATTTCTCTAAACTATCTAGTTGATAATCTACAGGTGGCTCTAATACCAAGGTTCCGTCTCTGTCTATAAATAGTACTTTTTTCATTATATATTTTTTAAAGCTTCAATTAGTTTTTGGTTTTCAACAGCAGTTCCAACAGTAATTCGAATACAATTCTCAACTTGAGTATTTCTGTTTCTTATAATTACTTTTTTATCTATTAAATACTGGTAGGTTTTATCTGCATTATCAACTTCAACCAATAAAAAATTAGCATCTGTTGGATATATTTTTTTAACGATAGATAGCTGATTTAAAGCGTCTTTTAACTTTGTTCTTTCTGAAAGAATAGTCTCGATATTTTTAGAAACTTCAGATTGATTATTTAAACATTCTAAAACTACTTCTTGATTTAAAGTGCTTACGTTATAAGGAGGTTTTACACGATTGTAAAGTGCAATAATGGCTTCGCTAGCATAAGCAACGCCTACTCTAACACCTGCTAATCCCCAAGCTTTACTAAAGGTTTGACTTACAATTAGATTATTGAATTTATTTATATTTTTAATAAATGATGCTTGCGAACTGAAATCGATATAAGCTTCGTCTACAATCACGATACCATTAAAATTCTCAAGAATATATTCAATATCATCAGTGTTAATTGTATTTCCTGTTGGATTGTTTGGCGAGCAAATAAAAATGATTTTTACATCTTGAAAATCTAAATACGGTTGTAATTGATTTAAGTTAATTTGAAAATCGTTTATTAAAGGTTGCTTAATCACCTCTATATTATTGATGTTTGCAGATACATCGTACATTCCGTACGTTGGTATAAAAGTTAAGACCTTGTCTTTTCCTGGTTCGCAAAAAATACGAAAGGCTAAATCGATAACTTCATCGCTTCCGTTACCAATAAAAATTTGGTTTGTTTCTACAGATTTAATGGTAGATAATTTTTCCTTAATTTTTGATTGCTGTGGATCTGGATAACGGTTTAACTCTCCAAACGGATTTTCGTTGGCATCTAAAAACACATCTGCTGTTCCTTTAAACTCATCTCTTGCAGATGAATATGGTTTTAAAGCTTTAATATTAGCTCTAACTAGGTTATTTATGTTGAATGTTGTGTTCATTACTTTAAATCATTTAAACGAAGAGTTACTGCATTTTTATGTGCTTGCAAACCTTCGGCTTCAGCCATTAACTCTATAGTTTTTCCTATATTTTGAATACCTTCTTTAGTAATTTTTTGAAATGTAATGGCTTTTGTAAAACTGTCTAAATTTACTCCAGAATATGCTTTGCTAAAACCGTTTGTTGGTAAAGTATGATTGGTACCTGATGCGTAATCTCCTGCGCTTTCTGGTGTATAATTACCTATAAATACTGATCCTGCATTAATGATATTATTCACAAAAAAATCATTATCATTAGTGCATAATATTAAGTGTTCTGGAGCATAGTCATTAATTATATCTAATGCAGCATTGGCGTCTTCCATTATAATAGCTTTAGAGTTTTTTATGGCTTTTTTAGCTATATCTTTTCTTGGCAATGCTTCAATCTGTTTGTCAATTTCATTTTGCACCTCTTGGACTAATTTTAAAGAATCTGACAATAAAATTACTTGACTATCAATACCATGTTCTGCTTGACTTAATAAGTCTGAAGCTACGTAAGCAGGATTTGAGCTATTATCTGCAGCAACCAATAATTCACTTGGTCCAGCTGGCATATCGATTGCCACACCATATTTAGTAGCTAATTGCTTTGCTACAGTAACGTATTGATTTCCTGGTCCAAATATTTTATAAACCTTTGGAATACTTTCTGTTCCAAAGGTTAAACCAGCAATGGCTTGAATGCCACCAACTTTAATAATTTTAGTAACACCACATAATTGTGCTGTATATAAAATTTCGTTAGCAATGTTTCCTTCCTTATTTGGAGGCGAACATAATACGATTTCCTTACAACCTGCAATTTGAGCTGGAACAGCTAACATTAAAACGGTTGAAAATAAAGGTGCAGTACCAGCAGGAATATAGATCCCAACTTTTTGAATGGCTCTTTTTTCTTGCCAGCAGTTAACACCTTCGGCAGTTTGCACAATAATTTTTTCGGTTTTTTGTGCTTTATGAAAGGTTTCGATATTGCTTTTTGCTTCTTGAATAGCTTGTTTTAATTCGGTAGAAATTTTAGCACTTGCTACTTCTACTTCTTCAGTAGTTACAGTATTTGACGCTAATTCTGCTCCATCAAATAATTGCGTGTACTTTGCTATTGCTTGATCTCCGTTACGTTGTACATCTTCAAAAATTTGAGTGACTGTAGTTTCAATATCGTTAACGGTTTGTGTTGGTCGTTTTAAAATAGTAGACCAAGTTGATTGTTTAGGATTGCTAATAGTTTTCATTTATATCACCATATTTTCAATTGGACAAACTAGGATGCCTTCTGCTCCATTTTCTTTTAACTCGTCTATAATTTCCCAGAAATCATTTTTATTTATCACAGAGTGAATTGAGCTCCAACCCTCTTTAGCAAGTGGTAAAACTGTTGGACTTTTCATACCTGGAAGAATGTTTATAATGTCATCCACCTTATTGTTTGGTGCATTTAACAATACATAACGCGATTGTCTTGCTTTTAAAACAGACTGTAGTCGAAATTGTAATTTATTTAAAATGGCTTGATTGTTTTCAGAAATTTTAGGAGACACAGCCAATACTGCTTCCGATTTTAAAATAACTTCTGCTTCTTTTAAACCGTTTTTAAATAGTGTGCTTCCGCTAGAAACAATATCTACAATAGCATCTGCTAAACCAATATTTGGTGCAATTTCTACCGAACCATTAATAATGTGTAAGTTTGCTTTAATTCCGTTTTTATCTAAAAACTGATTTACTGTGTTAGGATATGAAGTTGCAATGCGCTTTCCTTCTAAATCTTTAACCGAATTATATTTTACGCCTTTTGGTACTGCAACAGACACTTTACAAGATGAAAAGCCTAATTTTTCGGCAATTTTAATATCGTTTCCTTTTTCTATAAGTACGTTTTCGCCAATTATAGCAACATCTACCACACCATCTTTAAGGTATTGTGGAATATCTCCATTACGTAGGTAAAAAATTTCTAGAGGAAAATTTTTAGCCGAAGCCTTTAATTGGTCTTTACCATTGTCTATAGAAATACCAACAGCTTTAAGGATTTGCATAGAATCCTCGTTAAGTCTTCCTGATTTTTGAACTGCAATTTTTAATTTACTCATTTTGGTTTCTTTTTATTTTTTGAAAGCTTGAGTAAATCATTTAGTAAATTGTATAAAAACAAAAAACCGCTTGATTTACTCAAACGGTTTTAAAAATATGTTGATTTTAGTCAATACATCTTCAGCTCGCTTGAGTGCAAGTATGAAAATGATGATGTAATTGAATAAAAGTCATTGTTTTATTTTTTGTATGTACAAATATTGTGAAAATAATTTTACAAATCCTAATTAATATGTATTAATTAATTATTATCTATTATTGATTTCCCAAAATTATTGGCATTCCTGAATCTCCAGAACCAATAACAATTACTTTACTATTGTTTGATTCTGAAAGCTTTACAGTAGCTTCAATACCTTTGTCTTGCAGAATTTTATCTGTTAAAGATGCACTTAAAATTTTATTTGCATCTGCTTTACCTTGTGCTTCAATACGTTGTTTATCTGCTTCTTTACTAGCTGTAACTAATCTAAATTCGTATTCTAAAGACTCTTGCTCTTGCTTTAATTTACGTTCAATTGCTTGTCTAATAGTTGGTGGTAATTGTACATCTTCAACTAAAACACGCTTTACATTTAAGTATTGTCCTTCTAATAGTTTTGTAACTTCGTCTAAAATTTCCTGTTCTATTAAATCTCTTTTACTAGAATATAACTGTTCTGGTGTGTAACGCCCAACTACACTTCTTGCCGCAGCATTTACGGCAGGATCAAGTAATTCACGCTCGTAATCTTCTCCTTTAGTTTTTATTAAAAGTCCTAATTTACTGTATTCTGGTTCGTACCAAATAGTACCGTTAACTTTTACTTCTAGACCATTAACAGAAAGTACATTCATTTGGTCTGAGATTGATTGTTGACGCACTTTGCGAACAATCATATCATTCCAAGGAGCTACAATATGAAAACCTTCTCCATAGGTTTTATCTGTATTTATACCATTTCCTAAGCGTTCGAAAATAACGCCACCTTCTCCAGGACCAATAGTAACTGCAGATTTAATTATTAAAAATATTACTACAACAATTCCAATTATTACTGGTACTCCTAACTTTGGTAATTTATCCATTTTATTTTTTTTTAAAATTATATTAATCCGTTATATTTTCTCATAAACCATTCTATTGCTAGCGATAATGCTATTAACACAAGAAGGTATTTCCAATCGATTAAAGGTACAATATTTTTGCTGCTTTTTTGAATTGGTTTATAGCGTTCATCATTTAGCAAATCATTAATTATAGATTTATAGTCGTTAAAATGATAGCTAGTTCCATTACTTTGATTTGCAATAGTTTTTAATTTTGAAATATTAGCATTTAAAAATTGTTGCTCTATATTATACTCTAGTATTTTAAAGTTTCCAGATTTTGAAATATTTTCACTAGTAGCTTTAACAGTAAACGTATAATCTGAAGCTGCTAAATCACTTAAATCTACTTGATAATTATTATTTTTTAATATAAAAGGAATTGTTTTAGATGTTTTATTAATTCTATCTGTAACAATTATATTAAGGTTTTCATTGGCATCAAACTCATAATTTTTATTAAAAAATTGAGCAGATATAATGATATTACTACTTCCTTGATAGAAAGATTCATAGTCAACATCCAATCTATTTTTACGCTTATTTGAAGCTAAATATTGAACTAATTTTCCTATGAAGTTATCAAATTGATTAAAACTTTTATTGTTTATAAAACTTTGTGATCTCCATTTCCAAAGATTTTCACCAAATAAAATAGCTTCTCGTCTTTTATTAATTTCGAAGGTTGCCAAAAGAGGCTCTTCGGTATTAATAGATTTTATTTTTTTATAAAGAATACTTTCAAAAGGAACAGAAAATGAAGGCTCTCCAAAATTTGATATTAATGGTGGAAAAGATTCAAAATCTAAATCATCGACTATAAAAGAATTATAATTTGCATTTAACTTTGCTTGGTAATCTTCGGTTTGAGAAATAATATCATGTTGGTAATAATCACTAACTGTATTTAAAAAATTAAAATCTGTTTTGGGTCCTGCAATTACAAATTTATTTTTATTATTAAGCTTTAAAGCTTCAAACAAATTCTTAAATGAATTGTTTGGATTGCACACAATAACTAATTGCAAATCATTTAATTGACTTATTGCTTCTTGTGGTTTCAAATAAACCACTTTACGTTGCTCATTAGCTTCTATGCTTTTTTTAAGCATACCTAAATCTGGATGTAAAACAGAACTGACAATAGCCACTTTAGTTTTTTCATCGACTACTTCAACCGCAAAATTCTTACTGTTATTAGTTGTATTTTTTTCTGATTCTGTAGGAATTAATGTTGCTTTATAACTTTTTACACCAACATTATTTGCTGGTAGTGTGAAGTTTAAAATTTTAGAATTTTCTATTTTATTAAAGCTAATATTTTTAGAAAATATTGTGTTTTTTCCTGAAGTTACAACAAACTTAGTATTAATATTTTCTTCACCATTATAGACTAAAATAGCTTCTACTGGAAACTTGTTTTTTAAAAACGCATATTTATTAACGTTAAGTTGCTTAAGTTTTAAATCTGAATATTGTGTAGTATCGCCAACAACAATAGGATATATTGGTTGATTATATTTTTTTGCTGTATACCCGTAATCATTACCATAGGTTTGATTTCCATCTGATATTATAATGGTTGGAGATACTGTATTTTTATATATCTGTGTTAATTCCTTAAATACTTTATCTAAATTAGTTTGTTTTTCTTTAAAGGATAAAGTGTCTAAAGTATGAAGTGTATTACCAAAAGAGAATACATCTATTGTAAACTTATTATTTAATGATTGATTGTTCTTTAAATCTTCTACAATTTTTGAAACGTTGTTCTCTTGATTAAGATGTGCTATTGAATTTGAATTGTCTACTACTAAAACCAAGTTTGGTTTCTGGTTGTAAACTGTTACTTGATTAAATTTAGGATTTATAAGCAATAAAAGCACGCTAAATATGCTTATAAACCGTAATAATGCAAAAAGCGCATTCTTTCTAGACGCGCCTTTAGCTTTATATTTATAATGGAAAAGCGCTAATAATAGCGCTATAATTCCAGCTAATATGATGTATAATATAGTTTGTGTAGACAAATTATTCTTTTACTTTTATTATATCAAAACTGTTAAAAAACCTATTAATAGATTTATTTTCATCATTCTCTATTAAACATATAACTTGTGCTATAAACATAGTATTATTTACTAAATAAGCATTTATATATATAAAACCACCTGATATTTTTATTTTAACATTTTTTCCTGGAAAGCCATTAAATGTGACTTTGTTACTATATAAAAGTTCTCCATTAACATTATTAACGGCTCCATCTACAGCTCTATCTAATGTATCATTATTAAACTCTGCATTTGCATCCTCAAATAATGATTTAGGATAATCTGATCTAATAATACTATAAACAAGATTGTTGTTATCACTTGATGGTTTACACATAATCATATGCATATCAAGATTTCCAGCAGAAGTATCTACAGTTTCTAAAGTTCTTTTTGGTTGTGATGGAAACTCTGCAATAAACGCTAAGTCTTCAGATTTATAATTAATCCAATCTTGCGAAAATGCAACTGTTGAACATAATACAAATAAGGTTAAAGAATAGATTAATTTATTCACTATAATTAAGATTTAGGTTAACATGCCTCCATCAACATTCAACGTTTGTCCTGTTACATATGCAGACATATCACTTGCTAAAAACACACAAGCATTAGCAATATCTTCTGGCGTACCACCACGTTTTAAAGGTATTGCATTTCTCCAACCTTTAACTGTTTCCTCGTCTAATTTAGCAGTCATTTCTGTTTCTATAAAACCAGGTGCAATAACGTTACTTCTAATATTTCTAGAACCTAACTCTAAAGCTACAGATTTAGAAAAACCAATTATTCCAGCTTTAGACGCTGCATAATTTGTTTGTCCAGCATTACCTTTCACTCCAACAACAGAACTCATATTTATAATTGAGCCTTTACGTTGTTTAAGCATAGTACGTTGTACAGCTTTTGTCATGTTAAAAACAGATTTAAGGTTTACTTCGATTACTTTATCAAAATCCTCTTCTCCCATTCTCATTAACAAATTATCTTTTGTAATACCTGCATTATTAACTAATACATCTATACTTCCAAAGTTTGCCAAAACATCTTCTGCTAATTGTTGTGCTTCCTCAAAACTGGCTGCATTACTTTTATATCCTCTTGCTTTAATCCCTAAAGCATTTAATTCATTTTCAAGCTCGTTTGCTGCTTCTACAGAAGAACTGTATGTAAACGCCACATTAGCACCTTGTTGTGCAAAAACTTGTGCGATTCCTTTTCCAATGCCTCTACTTGCTCCAGTGATTATAGCTGTTTTTCCTTCTAAAAGTTTCATATAAAAAATTGGTTTAATTCTATTCCCTACGGTTTTAGGATGATTAATTTTTAGTAATTCAAATATAGTAATTACAAAGTTGTTCAGAATAAAAAAACCTCACAAATTAAAGTATTTGTGAGGTTAAAATATATTGTTAAAGAAATTTTATCCTAAAACTTCTGCTACTTTTTTTCCAATTTCTGCTGGAGAATCAACAACATGTATTCCACAATCTTTCATAATTGCTTTTTTAGCTTGTGCAGTGTCATCACTACCTCCAACAATTGCTCCTGCATGTCCCATTGTACGACCTGCAGGTGCAGTTTCTCCAGCAATAAAACCAATAATTGGTTTTTTACTTCCAGACTCTTTATACCAGTTTGCAGCATCTGCTTCTAACTGCCCACCTATTTCACCTATCATTACAACAGCTTCTGTTTCTGGATCATTAATTAATAACTCTACAGCTTCTTTTGTTGTAGTTCCAATAATTGGATCTCCACCAATACCAATAGCAGTAGTAATACCTAAACCTTGTTTTACAACTTGGTCTGCAGCTTCGTAAGTTAATGTTCCAGATTTTGAAACAATACCTACTTTACCTTGCTTAAATACAAAACCTGGCATAATACCTACTTTTGCTTCACCTGGAGTAATTACTCCTGGACAGTTAGGTCCTATTAAACGGCAAGCTTTATCTTTAATATAATCTGAAGCTTTAATCATATCTGCAACAGGAATTCCTTCTGTAATACAAATAATTACTTTTATTCCTGCATCTGCAGCTTCCATTATAGCATCTGCTGCGAAAGCTGGCGGTACAAAAATAATTGTAGTATCTGCTCCTGCTTTTGTTACAGCTTCTTCTACTGTGTTAAAAACTGGTCTGTCTAAGTGTGTTTGCCCTCCTTTTCCTGGAGTTACACCACCAACAACATTTGTTCCATACTCAATCATTTGTCCAGCGTGAAATGTACCTTCACTACCAGTAAATCCTTGAACAATAATTTTTGAATCTTTGTTTACTAAAACGCTCATTTATATAAGTTTTGTACCATTGTCTTACAAGACATTTCCTAAAAGGAAACAAAAATGGAGTTATTTTTAATTGTTTGCCACAAAAGTAAGTTTTTGAAAGCTATTTTTTAAATGAATTTATATTTTTATTTTAGAAAATGAGGTTAAATTCTCAACACTCTCATCTAACTTCTGACTAATTTCGTATCCTTTATACATTTTTCCGTCTTTAATTTCCCAAATTGAGATAAAATGTGCTAAAGGCTCTTCTTTTAATGGTCTTTCTATTGTGGTGTAATAAATTGTATATCTAGCAGTTACTATATTATCGTCTTCTAAAAGATGGCTAAGTCTATAGGTAAATGATAAATAAGATTCTTTTACACCATTAAGTTTTTCTTCTATTTCACTTTTATTTAAAGTGGTAAAACCTTGACTACTATTCCAATGTAATACACAATCGTTATGAAACATATCGATTAGATTTTCATCTTTAGCCAAATTTGAATCGTAAAAAGCTTTAACAATTTTCTTAGCAGACATTTATTTATTTTTTAATTGATATAATATATTAGGAATTTGCTTAACATGGGCTAACTCCTTTAATTTTACTCTTGCTTCTTCTATTGGTGTTCCAAAATAACTTTTTCCACCAGCAACAGATTTAGTAACTCCTGTTTGACCAAGAATTACCGCTTTTTTACCAATAGTTATCCCGCTGTTAGTACCTACTTGTCCCCAAATAGTTACTTCGTCTTCAATTATACAACAACCTGCAATCCCAACTTGTGATGCTATTAAACATTTTTCACCAATAATTGTATCGTGTCCGACTTGTATTTGGTTATCTAGTTTAGAACCTTCGCCTATTGTTGTATCTCCTGTAACGCCTTTATCAATTGTACAAAGTGCACCTATATCTACATTATCTTTTATTACAACTCTTCCTCCTGATTTTAGTTGGTCGAATCCTTCTGGTCTATTTTTATAGTAGAATGCGCTTGCTCCTAAAATGGTTCCAGAATGAATATTAACATTATTACCTATAATTGTATCATCATAAATAGTAACATTTGCATGAATAATACAATTATCTCCAATTGTTACATTATGTCCAATAAAACAATTAGGTTGAATTGTTGTATTTGCACCTATTTTAGCTGATGGGGATATACTTGCTGTTGCAGATTTAAAAGGCTTAAAATGAAGCGTTAACTTATTAAAGTCACGAAAAGGATCGTCACTAATTAATAGAGCCTTTCCTTCTGGACATTCTACATTTTTATTTATTAAGATAATTGTAGCTGCAGATTGCAATGCTTTATCATAATATTTAGGGTGATCTACAAATACAATATCTCCAGGTTCCACAACATGAATCTCGTTCATGCCAAGTACCTGAAAATCTTCTGCTCCTACATAATCACAATTAATTAAGTGAGCTATTTGTTTTAAGGTATGTGGATTTGGGAATTTCATAAATTTAAATGCTGTAAACTATTTTTATTCTTTTACACGTTCTTTATAAGTACCTTTTTCTGTTTCAACCTTTATCTTATCTCCTTCATTAATAAATAAAGGAACGTTTACCTCTGCTCCTGTTTCTACAGTTGCTGGCTTTGTAGCGTTTGTTGCAGTGTTTCCCTTAACACCTGGCTCTGTTGCAGTAACTTCTAAAATTACTGTTGCCGGCATATCTACAGATAATGGCATATTATCTTCTGTATTAATTTGTATAGTTACAATTTCTCCTTCTTTCATTAATTTAGGAGTATCTAATGCAGATTCTAATAATCTGATTTGTGTGTAGTCTGACTCATTCATGAAATGATAGAATTCTCCATCATTATATAAATATTGAAATTTATGAGTTTCTACTCTAACGTCCTCTAATTTATGTCCAGCAGAAAATGTATTATCTATTACTTTGCCGTTAGTTACACTTTTCATTTTAGTACGAACGAAAGCTGGTCCTTTACCAGGTTTTACATGTAAAAACTCAATAATTTTATAAATATCGTTATTGTATTTTATGCATAGTCCGTTTCTAATATCTGAAGTAGTTGCCATATTTTGTTTTTTTTATTTTTTAATTAGATTTAAAGTAACCTTTCATTATTCCACGATGAGAATTTTTAATAAATTGAAGAATCTCGTCACGTTCTGTGGTTGCTTCCATTTCTGCTTCTATAATTCCTGCAGCTTGTGTGTTATTATAATTTTTTTGGTAGAGTATTCTATAAATATCTTGAATTTCTCTAATTTTTTCTGTTTCATAACCTCTACGTCTTAAACCTACTGAGTTTATACCAACGTAAGATAAAGGCTCTCTTCCTGCTTTTACAAATGGAGGAACATCTTTTCTAACTAAAGATCCTCCTGTTACAAAGGCATGACTTCCTATTGAGCAAAATTGGTGTATTGCGGTCATTCCTGCAAGAATAACATAATCACCAATAGTTATATGTCCTGCTAATGTAGAGTTATTAGAAAAAATACAATTATTTCCAACTATACAATCGTGTGCAACATGGCAGTATGCCATAATTAAACAATTGTCTCCAACCACAGTTTTCATCCTGTCTGTTGTACCTCTATTAATTGTAACGCATTCTCTTATTGTTACGTTATTTCCAATTATAGTAAGGGTGTCTTCATCATTATATTTTAAATCCTGAGGTACTGCTGATATTACTGATCCAGGAAATATGTTACAGTTTTTACCTATACGAGCACCTTCCATAATTGTAACATTACTTCCAATCCAAGTTCCTTCTCCTATGGTAACATTATTATGAATAGTTGTAAAAGGTTCTATAACTACATTTTTTGCAATTTTTGCTCCTGGATGAACATATGCTAGTGGTTGGTTCATTATACTGATGTTATTTTGTAATATTATTTAATTTTAGATATCTGCGCCATTAATTCTGCCTCTGCACATAATTTTCCGTTAGAATACGCATAACCTTGCATATGGCAAATACCTCTTCTAATAGGAGTTATTAATTCGCATTTAAAAATTAAGGTATCTCCTGGTACTACTTTTTGTTTAAATTTAACCTTATCCATTTTCATAAAAAATGTCAGGTAGTTTTCTGGATCTGGAACAGTACTTAATACAAGAATTCCTCCTGTTTGAGCCATTGCTTCTACTATTAAAACACCGGGCATAACTGGCGCTCCTGGAAAATGACCTTTAAAGAACTCTTCGTTCATGGTAACATTTTTCATACCAATAACCTTATTCTCTGTAAGCTCAAATACCTTGTCTATTAACAAAAATGGCTGTCTATGAGGTAACATATCCATAATTTGATTAACATCCATTAATGGTGTTTGATTCAAATTAATAGCAGGAACATTATTACGTCTTTCATTTTTAATTAATTTAGACATTTTTTTTGCAAACTGAGTGTTTACATAATGTCCTGGTTTATTTGCTATAACTTTTCCACGAATACGTGTGCCTATTAAAGCTAAATCTCCAATTACATCTAATAGTTTATGTCTAGCTGCTTCATTAGGATGATGCAAAGTTAAATTATCTAGAATGCCATTGGCATTTACTGCAATATTATCTTTTTTAAAAGCTATTTGCAGTTTTTTCATTGTTTCTGGAGATAGTTCTTTATCTACATATACAATAGCATTATTTAAATCTCCTCCTTTTATAAGACCATGTTCTAATAAAGATTCTAGTTCATGTAAAAAGCTAAAAGTCCTTGAGTCTGCAATGTCTTTTTTAAAGTCTGATAATTTATTAAGCGTTGCGTTTTGTGTTCCTAAAACTTTAGTGCCAAAATCTACCATAGTAGTAATTTGATACTCTTTTGAAGGCATTACCAAAATTTCACTACCAGATTCTTCATCTGTATAAGAAATTACATCCTTTACAATATATTCTTCTCTAAATGCTTCTAATTCTACTATTCCTGCTTTTTCTATTGCTTCGACAAAGAATTTTGAAGATCCATCCATTATAGGTGGTTCAGAATTATCTAATTCTATAATTGCATTATCTATATCTAAACCAATAAAAGCAGCTAAAACATGTTCACATGTTTGTATTTTTACTCCGTTTTTTTCTAAACAAGTACCACGTTGTGTATTTGTTACGTAATTGGCATCTGCTTCTATTATAGGATTTCCCTCTAAATCTATTCGCCTAAAAGCGAATCCAGAATTTACTGGAGCAGGTTTAAAAGTTAAAGTAACGTCTTTTCCTGTATGTAGACCAACACCTGTTAAAGAGACTTCCTTTTCAATGGTTTTTTGTTTGATTTCCGAATTAACTATTGCCATGTCCTTTTTTTTCTAATGCGTTTATACTTTTAGCTAGTTTTGGTAAATTTTTAAAATAAACATATGATTTGTTATAATCGCCATAAGATAAAGCTGGAGAACCTTGTAAGACTTCATTATCTTTTACATTTCTTCCTATTCCAGATTGTGCTTGAATTTTAACACCGTTACCTATTGTAATATGCCCAACAATACCTACTTGACCACCAATTTGACAATTTTCGCCAATTTTAGTAGAACCTGCTACTCCTGTTTGTGCTGCTATTACGGTATTTTTTCCAACCTCTACATTATGAGCTATTTGAATTTGATTATCTAATTTTGCTCCTCTTCTTATAATTGTAGATCCTAAGGTTGCTCTATCTATAGTTGTGGCAGCACCAACATCTACAAAATCTTCTAAGATAACGTTTCCAATTTGTGGAACTTTATCATACTCACCAACCTCATTAGGTGCAAAACCAAAGCCATCTGCTCCAATAATTGCTCCTGAATTTATAACACAGTTTTTACCTATTATACATTCTGAGTATATTTTTGCTCCTGCAAATACAACTGTATTGTCTCCAATTGTTACATTATCTCCAATATAACATCCTGGAAAAATTTTTACGTTATCACCTAGTTTTACATGATCTCCTATATAACTAAAAGCACCAACATAAATATCTTTACCTAATGTTGCCGATTCTGATATAGACGATGGTTGCTCTATTCCAAACTTATTAAACTTTACTTGATTGTAGTATTCTAATAACCTTGAAAAAGATTTATAAGCATCGTCAACCTTTATTAAGGTTGTTAAAATCTCTTGTTCTGGCTCAAAATCTTTATTTACAATAGCAATTGATGCTTTTGTACTATATATATAAGGTGTGTATTTTGGATTTGCCAAAAAGGTTAATGCACCTTCTACACCTTCTTCTATTTTTGATAGTTTAGAAACTTCTACTTGTGGATTACCAACAATATCACCTTCTAAAATACCAGCTATTTGTTCTGCTGTAAATTTCATCTCTCGCAAAAATAGAAAAAATGTATCATATAATGTTAAAAGTTATTAAGTTGTTTGTTTGATTGACTTAGTACTAAATTTTACAATTTAGTTTAGTATTAAAGTTTAATGCATAAAATTATACTTTAGGGTAACAAACATAATATTTAGTAACAGGCTTAGAAAGTGCTTTAAAATTTAATTGATCACTAGCTTTTACTACATCTTCAATTTTTCCGTTTCTATGTAAAATATTAATTCCTTGTTTTTTTCGAGTATAAGCTTGATTAGATATTTTACCTGTAAATATAAAATAATCTGCTTCTTCTGCAGTAATAGAATATTTTGACATTAAATTGTTTTTATGCTCTATTAATAAAGATTCTTTAATCTCTCTTTTCTTAATCTTTACTTTTAAAAGATCTCTATTAATTATCATTCGGCATAGGTTTTTTAATACAAAATCATCATAATCTTGCCAAGCTTTCATGGCAGAAACAATATCGTAATCGTCTAACTTAGAAAATGTTTCAAGACTTTTTGTTGTAAAGTTTTCAAGATTTATCTCTTCATTTAAAAAATATTGTAATGCCTTACTCGCTGTTAGTTCTACTCCATTTTTTGTTAATTCTTTAGCACGTTTAAGCACTCTAATTAATAACTGTTCTGCAGCTAAACTTGTTTTGTGTAGGTATACTTGCCAATACATTAAACGTCTTGCTACTAAAAACTTTTCTACACTGTAAATGCCTTTGTCTTCAACTACTAGTTTATTATCTTTTACATTAAGCATTGTAATTAAACGCTCACTATTTATATTACCTTCGGCAACTCCTGTGTAAAAACTGTCTCGTTTTAAATAATCTGCTCGATCCATATCTATTTGACTAGAAATAAGCTCGCACATAAATTGTCTTGGATATTCACCTTTAAAAATTTGAATAGCCAACGTTAAATCGTTGTTAAATTCTGCATTCAATTTCTCCATAAAAAGCATTGAAATATGCTCGTGAGAAACACCATTTACTATACTATGTTCCATAGCATGAGAAAATGGACCATGACCAATATCATGCAATAATATAGCTATAAACAACGCATTTTTTTCGTCTTCAGAAATTTCAACACCTTTAAATCTAAGTACTTGCACAGCTTTTTGCATTAAATGCATACATCCTATGGCATGATGAAATCTTGTGTGATGGGCTCCAGGATAAACCAGATAACTCATTCCCATTTGAGTAATACGACGTAGTCTTTGAAAATAACGATGTTCAATTAAATCGTATATTAAGGAATTAGGGATAGTAATAAATCCGTAAATTGGGTCGTTTAATATTTTAAGTTTGTTACTTTTTTGCAAACTGATAATTTTTAATTGATTTACTTAAACAAATATACATGGATAAAATAAAAATACTTTGGGTTGACGACGAAATCGATTTATTAAAACCACATATTATTTTTCTAGAACAAAAAAACTACCTAGTTACAAAATGTAATAGTGGTAGTGAAGCACTTGAAATTTTAGAAAACGAAAAATTTGACATTGTATTTTTAGACGAAAATATGCCAGGTTTAACAGGTTTAGAAACGCTTAACGAGATAAAAGAAAAACAAGACACACTTCCTGTGGTTATGATTACCAAAAGTGAGGAAGAATATATTATGGAAGAAGCTATTGGTAATAAGATTGCCGATTACCTTATAAAACCAGTAAACCCTAATCAAATTTTACTAAGTTTAAAGAAAAACTTAGATCATTCGCGTTTGGTTTCAGAAAAAACAACATCTAATTACCAACAAGAATTTAGAAAAATTGCTATGGATATGGCTATGGTAAATAGTCATGAAGAATGGGCTACATTATACCAAAAACTAATTTATTGGGAAATGCAACTAGAAGATATTGAAGATTCTGGAATGTTTGAAATTTTAGAATCTCAAAAAAATGAAGCAAATATTCAATTTGGTAAATTTATTGATAAAAATTACCCAACTTGGTTTGAACCAAATGTTGATGCACCTACACTATCTTACAATTTATTTAAAGATAAAATTGTACCCGAACTTAGTAAGGAACAACCAACATTATTAGTTGTTGTTGATAATTTACGTTACGACCAATGGAAAGCGTTCGAACCTTTTGTTGCTAACCATTATAAAAAAGAAAGTGAAACTCCTTTTTATAGTATACTCCCATCTGCAACGCAATATGCCAGAAATGCAATTTTTTCTGGATTAATGCCTAGTGATATGGAAAAACTTCATCCTGAATTATGGAAAAATGATACAGATGAAGGTGGTAAAAACTTACATGAAAACGATTTTTTAGAAGCGCAAATGAAGCGACTTGGCCTTACTAATTTTAAGCACGAGTATTATAAGATTACAAACTTAAAAAATGGAAAAAAATTAGCAGATAATTTTAAAGGTACAAAGGATAACGATTTAACAGTAGTTGTTTACAACTTTGTAGATATGTTATCGCACTCTAAAACCGAAATGGATGTTGTAAAAGAACTAGCTTCTAACGATAAAGCTTACCGTTCTTTAACGCAAAGTTGGTTTAAAAACTCTCCGTTATTAGAAATGATACAACAAGCTCAACAAATGGGTTTTAAGTTAATTATTACTACAGATCATGGTACTATTAATGTAAAAAACCCATCTAAAGTTATAGGCGATAGAGATACAAGTTTAAATTTACGTTATAAAACCGGTAGAAGTTTAAGTTATGAAGATAAGGATGTTTTAGCTGCTAAAAACCCTAAAACAATTCATTTACCTTCATTATCTATGAATAGTTCTTTTATTTTTGCTAAAAGCGATTTGTTTTTTGCTTATCCAAACAATTACAATCATTATGTAAGCTATTATAGAAACACTTACCAGCATGGAGGCGTATCTTTAGAGGAGATGATTATTCCTTTTGTTGTTTTAAATCCTAAATAATAAACATACCATTTCGTATTTTTATAGAATGATAAACGGCTTACCAAATAATAAAAAATTAATCCTATTCGATGGTGTTTGTAACCTTTGCAATGCTTCTGTTCAATATGTTATAGAACGTGATAAAAAAGATAAATTTATGTTTGCTGCTTTGCAAAGCGATGTTGGTTACAAAATATTAGAACATTTTAAAATTGATACTTCGAAGACCGATTCTATTTTACTGTATTCGCCAAAGAATAATGATTTAAAAATAAAATCATCTGCAGCATTACATACAGCGAAACATTTAGGTTTTCCACAAAATTTAATGATTGCTTTTTTAATTGTCCCAACTTTTATACGCAATTGGGTTTACGATTTTGTTGCTAAAAACCGTTACAAGTGGTATGGCAAAAAAGAATCTTGCTGGATTCCTACTCCAAAATTAAAAGCTAAATTTTTAGGTGAAATTAATTAGTATTTGAAATAAAAAAGTCTGAAATTTAAATTTCAGACTTTTTTATTTTTATTAAAATTGGATAACTAAATAATATTAGCACATTTTAGGTTTTTGCTTTTTTGAAGCAATTAACTTTAAATAAGATGCTTTGTTGTAATTTTCAATGTCAATTTCTTCCATTGTCTTAATTCCTTTAACGCTTATAACAACAGTTTTTTCAACAGCTAATGTATTAGTTGCTTCGGATTTTAATTCTTTTTTTTCGAGGGATTTATTTTCTTGAGCTGAGGCAAAAGAAACAAAAAGTAATAAAAGTAATGTTGTTAAAAATTTCATTATTTAGGTAATTAAGTAGGATTTACACTGCTAATATATAGCGCTTTGTGTGTTTACTTTAAAAAAAATCGGTAAACTGTCAAAGTATTTGATTTACGAGATAATATTACATAAATAATCGACCAAATACACTTTTTGTAAAATTTATTTAAAAAAAAAGCTAAACATTTCTATTCAGCTAAAGTTTTAGTTTTTAATTAATATTATAACGTTGCTAACCTACTATTAAATAAATAATCTGAATACATATTTTTATAGTACACTTTCTTTTCTATAGCTTTAATTACTGGAGTACAAAAATCGGCATCATACATTTCGCTTATAACATTTAAACCACCAGGACTAAACACATTAATTTCCATTAGTTTGTCTCCAACAATATCTATTCCAACTAAAAACATTCCGTCTTGAACTAATTTAGGCCTAACAATATCTGCTAATTTCATAATTTTATCGGTCATTTTTACAGCTTCTGGTCTGCCTCCAGCATGAATGTTACTTCTAATATCATCAGAAGAATTTACACGTTGCATTATAGCATATTTGCCGTCAACTTGTAAAGGCTCTCCATTCATTAAAATTAATCTAGTATCACCTTTACTTGCTTCTGTTAAATATTCTTGAGCAATTATGTAACCATCTCTTGCTATAGCATCTATTGTTTGATTTAAATTATGTTCATTTTTTTTATCCATCATAAATACATTGGTGCCACCTGAACCTTGTAATGGTTTTAAAATCATTTTTTGCTTTTGCTTTTTAAAAAAAGCTTTAATTTCATCATGATCTCTTGATATTATTGTTTTAGGTCTTAAAATTTCTGGAAAATGCTGAAAATACATTTTGTTAACTGCTCCGGCTAAACTATTTGGATGGTTTAAAACAATTACACCATTACGCATAGCTATTTCTCCAAATATAAATGCTGCATTTTGTGCCCAATCGCGTTCGTTAATTTCATCTGCAGGATTATTTCTAAGAAATAAAACATCTAAATCCTCAGAAGTTATTCTGGTAAACTTCTCCTTTTGTACAGCTTTAAAATAAGTTTCTTGTGAATTAAATTTTTTCTCATTTATAGTTTTACAACGTACAGATAAATGACCTTTAGATGCGTAAGACAACTCTCCAACACCTATAAAGTAAACATCATGTCCGCGTTTATAGGCTGCATAACCTAAACCTGGTGTTGTATAATTTGGTTTTTCGGTATCGTGGTCGTTTATTATAAAAGCAATTTTCATGTATTTTAGTTTTGATTCTCTCTAAAATACCATTTCTCTTTATAAGTAATTAACGCTTTAACAATGTATTAGGACTCATTTCACAATAAATTATCATTTTAATTTACTAATTCTGAAATAGCGATACCTTTTCTAAGTTTTTGTAATCTTTCTTGAACGCTTTTACGTTCTAAAAATCTTGGTAACTCTGGAGATTTAAGTACATTTCTATGAAGTAACTCTTCAATTAATTCTATATGATTTGTATTAAACTTACCAGTATATAGGGTTTCAAGTTTTCCTCCTTTTTTAATATACTTTAATAAGTCTATTAATCCTGCAAGATACACGGCATCTTTAGTTAAACCTCCACCTCTATAAACTCTCATTGTTATATAGTATGAAATACGATCTGAAAAATTATATTTTTTCTTTAATAATTTAAAAGTCTCTATAAAATCTGCTCCATTTACCATAGAGTTTACTGCTATAACACGTCCGGCTAATAACCTTAATCTGTTTACTGTTAGTCCTCCAACTAAATACTCTGCTAACACGGCAAGACCTTCTTGTAATTGATCGTAACCTTCAAAACCTTCGTACATTTGTTTTAATGGTTGTCTTTTTCCATTACAATAGGTTAAAATATGAGTTGCTACCTCATGTTGTATTAAAGCGTCGCACCTATTAGCATCTAAAGATATTTGATCGTTAATTAATAGTTTTGTTTTAGAAACCATTATACCTGCAACATCGTTTCTTACTTCAAGTGTAAGGTTTAAATTTGGGAATTTTGAATTATAATAATCTAATTCTTTTTGTGCATGTGCTGCAAACTCAGAGCAGTTATATCTTTCTTTACTTTTTATCTCTTCGCGTTTTGGGAAAGCTTTTAATATTTTTTTTGATTCTTTTAAAACGTTCTTTTTTATAACTCCATAAAGACTTTCTCCAACAAAACGAAAGTTTTTTGTACCACGCTCTTCTAGCATAGTTAATTGTTTTTCAATCTCTAAACGTTTGCCTCGAAGAATAAAAGCAATAGTTGGATCTTCTATTTTGTCCATTGGAATATTGTAGAGCTTACGCTTTTCTAATTCTGGATCTAACGCTATTAGCCTATATTTAAAGGATGGTGTTTTTTTAAATTTATTTTTTTTAAAAACTTCCCATTCTTCTGTACTGTTTACTGGTGTAGTTCTTAAAAGAAAAGACATGCCAGAACTTATTTCGGCTAACTCTGCATCAGACTGGATTGTAACATCGTCTATATGTGTTTTTCCTAACATTAAGTAATGTTTAAAATCATCTGACGTTTGAATTCTAATAAATTCGAAAACAGCTTTCTTTATAGTTTCAGAAAAAATAGTATAAAATTCTCTAAAGAACAGAGAATATAATTCTTCTGTTTCGTCATTTTTATAAAGTGTTGGAACAGAAATTCCAAAAACTAATGTTCCTGTTTTTTTAGAATCTTCAAGGTTTATTAAGCTATTTAAGTGTTTAGGGTGCCTAATTGTTGTATTAGAAACTTCTGTAGATACATTGGGATAGATATCGTTTAACTCATTAAACCCTTCTGTTAAACTTTTTACTGTTCCAGGTGCTTTATCTACTGGACAAGAGATTTTAAATTTAGAACTGTTACTCTCGTTATCTGGCCAACATTCTATTAACAAAAATGTATTAAACTTTTTTGAAGATTCTTTTCTAATTGCGTCGATAATATTCGATATATCAAGAGATTCGTGAGCTAATATATATGACGCTTGTGTTTTTAGTAATCTAGAAAAATATACATCTGGTTTTTTAAATCTATAAACACATATAAAAGGTAATAATTTATCTATATGTAATAAGCCATTTTCTGGTAAATTGATATTTAAAGGTTTATTATTTGAAATGGAGTTACATAGATTTTCAATTATATCTATTGGTGCTTTTGTATTGGTCATTTATCTTGAAAAATTTTTGTAAAAAATTTCGGAATTTTTTTTAATTCTATCTCTTAATTGATGTTCTACTGCTGCCACAACTTCTGGAAATATAATATAATTATACTCGTCGCAGTAAATTTTAGCTATTTCTGTAGCTAGAACTAAAGTATTGCTAAAATTCTGGGTAATATACTTTAAAAAATAACCGTTACCTCTAAAGGTATCGTTAATTTTTGATGTGGATTTTATACCATTAGGAAGTTTTATTTGTGATAAACTTTCTCTCCAAATTTCTATATGATTGCCAAATCGTTTATTATCGATGTTGTCCGTACCTAAATTCCAGGTTGGTACTTCTCTATCCCAACGCTTCCAATTATAGCTATGCATATCGAATACAATACAAACTCCAAATTTGTCTTCAATTTTAGAAATTAAGGCGTGGACTACTTTATAAAAAGCTTCATGCTTTAAAAGTGATTTCTGTTTTTGATTTTCTAATATTGGTGTTTTCCATAATTTTTTTCCCCAAGCATCATTATAGATTGCTGTTTCAGGACTACGATTTAAATCGTACTCAAACCTTGAATCCATACCAGCTATAACTATTGGATGAGAGTTTACCATGGTTTTGGTCTCTGGATCTTCTTCGTACCAACGCTCATATTCTGTATGCAAGCAATTATCCCATAACTCTTTACGAAATTGGTGCCCATCGTGTACAGCACCACAAACGTAATGTACATAATTATCTATTTTAAGAGTAAAGGAATAATCTGTAGAAACGGCATGAAAGGTTTCTTCTGCATTTATTTTATCGACTATTTGAGAAATGGATAACTTTTCCATATTAAAGGTTTAAATTAATAATGAAGAAAGGCAATTTTATTTATTCCTTTAAAATTTTACGTAAAAATTTTAATGTAGCTTCTTCCATAGTATTGGCTTCTCCATCTGCATAAAGTAATAATTTTATATCTGCAAAAAGACCTGCATAATCATCTCTAAAATAGTCGTGCTCATTTACACTTTTTAGTATTTTTTGAATGCATTGATAATCGTTATCTCTATCAAACTCTTTATGGATTGAGGCGTAAGTTTTTTTATCTACTTTAGATCTTATAAATTCTTTTTCTTCGTTAGTTTCGTGCAAATCTGAATTTGCAACATATAAAAGTATATAGGCTACCAGTTCGTTTTTAGACCAATTTTTAGATGTATCCATAATTTATGCTATTGTTAATGTTCCATATTCTGTCCACGATCCATCGTAAACACTATTGTTATATCCTGCTACTGTTGCTGCAAGAGCTAAAACTGAAGCTGTAATACCAGAACCACAAGTAAACACTAAGTGTTGATGTTCTTTTGCTAAGCTTTTAAATATTTCTTGTAATTCTTTTTTTGTTTTTAATTTGTTGCCAACTAAAACTTGATTAAACGGTAAATTTATTGATGATGGAATAACACCACTTCTTAAACCTTCTCTAGGTTCTGCAACAATACAATTAAATCTATCACTAGATCTTGCATCTATAATTTTAAAGTTTTTATCTTTTGATATTGCTTCTAAAGATTCAAAATATACCACTTTATTTGGGTTATAAACGGCATTAAAATTCCCTTTTTTAAAAACATTTTTAACCGATTTATCTTCTAAGCTAAAGTTTTTTGCCTTCCACTCTGGCAAGCCACCATCTAGTATAGCAACATTTTTAAAACCAAAAGTTTTTAATAACCACCATGCTCTTGCGCTGGAATATAAACCATGATCATCGTAAACAACTATTACCGAATTATTATTGATGCCAAGTATTTGAGCATTTTTTTGAAATTGAGCTACAGATGGAATTGTGTTTGGAAAAGGAGATTTTATGTTACTAAACTTCTTTTTTATATCGAAAAATTGACTTTTAGGTATTTTATAATTAGATAATGCAGAAACATCTCCTACAACTTTAGAAATTGTAGCATCAAAAACCAATAAATTTTCTGCTTGTAAATGATTATTTAACCACTCTGCCGAAACTATATTTTCAATATTATTAATTATAGACATTATTAAACCTTTTTTCTTTTTAATTATAAAAAGTGTAATTACATTTTCTATTTAGATTCCATTTTCTCTGTCATTAGCTTATGCTTTTCAACATTCCAATCTATATTCCAATTAGAAACATATTCTGATAGTGGTCCTAAACCAACTTCTGCTCTTCTTTTGTCTACATTTTCGGGATCTTTTAAAGGAGAAACATAAAACTCGCCTGTTTCTTGATTTCTGGCTATTTGGCTACCGTAAATTTGTCTTTTACCAATTCTTAAAGCAACTCTGTCTTCTAGCAATGCTAAGCTACTTGGTTGAGCATTATTTTTTGCAACTGCATCTCGCATCATTGGTAAGTATTTTTCTTGAACTTCTAATGGTGAATGCTGAATAACTAAAAACAAGGTCATGTTCCCTCTTCCGCCAATAACATCTTGACCTAACCAGCCACGCTCATCTAATATTTTTTGAATTTTTATTAAATTTATAGAGTCCTTTTTTGCAATAGCATCCCAATGTGCTTTCATTTCATTAGAGTCTCTACCATAGGTTTCTTCAATAGTCTTTATTTCTCTTCTTAACCCTTGATCTTCATTGTATATAGTATCTAGAATAGCAACTAATGGTTTGTCTAAATTTGCCTCTTTTTTTTCTTTATTTGCAATTACAATTTCCAATAATTGATTCCATTTGCTATCTGTATGCAAACTTGCTAAATCTGGATCGGTTGTTATATGACTATAACTTGAATATTCACCTTTTTCTGCTATTCTAAATAATTGAACAAATGCAGAATCTTTTTGATTAGCTAAAGCCCACGAACAAGCCGCATTATATCTATCTGTATTATTACTTCTATTATTAGTACTTTTAAATGCTTGAGAATACTTTTTTGCTGATTTTAAATATTCTTGAGTTTCATAAAGACTCCAAGCTTCATTTTTTAAAGTTTGATATTTTTCCTTTTGCTCTAATGAAAGCTCCTTAATTACTTCTTTCTTTACATTTTCTTTTTTTACACCTTCATTTTTACAAGAGGTAAAAATTATTACAAGTACTAATAATAGGACATTTTTCATGGCAGTATATATTAATGTTACATTTTATAAATAATAAAACTCAAATTGTTTAAGCATCTTCTACAGTTTTACGCAATTTAGATAAACGATTAAATGCCTGTACATTATCTAACACTTTACTTTCTAAAAAGTCTATTACTTTCTCTTCTAATTTAAATTTATTTTTATAAACTTTATTCATGTAAGTTATACCTCCAGGAGACATTACATTAACTTCTACAAGCTTTCCTCCTATAACATCAATACCAACAAAATACAATCCATCTTTTACTAATTTAGGACCAATTTGTTTACAAAGTGCTTTTTCTGTTTTAGTTAAAGAGTGTTTTGCTATACTTCCTCCTGCTGAAACATTTGAACGATGATCGTCTGTACCAGGTACACGCTTCATTGCTCCTATATATTCTCCATTAAGCATTAATATTCTTACATCTCCTTGGTCTGCTCCTTCAATATAATCTTGTAAAATAACATAGTTTGAAGAACCGTCACTGCTATTTATATAAAAGTCTAGTAATGAATTAATATTATTCATTGCAGATTTTTCAATTAAAATTACTCCGGAACCTCCAAAACCATTTAAAGGTTTTAAAATCATTTTATCTGCTTTAGACTCCTTAATTTGTTGAATTAAATAGTTTTTATTTTTAGATACGTGTGTATTAGGAATTATATTACTGTGTGCATCTCCAAAAGCTGCTGTATATAATTTATTATTAGCTTCACGCATTCCTTGTAAAGAGTTCATTATAAAGACATCATCTTTTACCGAATCTAAAAAGTTAAGCATAATTGGATCTAATGGCGGATTTGCTCTAAAAAAAATAGTATCAAAACCTGCTAACGGTAGCATTTCTTCACGTAAAGTAGCTTTTTTATAGAATGCTTTAAGTGTGGTAGGTACTTTATCCATACGCCCAATAACATTACAAAATGCATTTGTTACACTATCTCTAATAGTTAAATTGGCTGGTGTGCAAATAGCAACACCATGTCCACGTTTTACACATTCTTTAATTAGAGCTAAGCTTGTATCATTTTCTGCATCTATTTGATCCCATGGATACATTATAAAGCAAACATTCATATTTTTTGGTTTTGGTTTGTTGTATAAATTTATAGATAATTTATAAATTATTTAATAAAAAAATAGATTTCATTATTTTAAAATTAATAAAACAATGAAATCTTTGATATTTTTTAATATAAATAATTTAAAATGTTAGAAAAAAACAGTTAAAATTATTTTACAGCTTCGTAATTATCATCCCATTCTTTAGGTTTAGGATTGTCGTGTAATTTGCCTAAAGATTTTGCAACCATCATAGATACTGTTGCATCACCTGTAACATTTACTACTGTTCTACACATATCTAAAGGTCTGTCTACTGCAAAAATTAAAGCCAAACCAATTGGTAATAATTCTGCAGGAAAACCAATAGATTCTAAAACAATTACTAACATTACCATACCTGCACTTGGTACTGCAGCACTACCTATAGAAGCTAATAAAGCTGTAGCTATAATTATTAATTGGTTTGTAAATGTTAAACCTTCTGGCCAAATAACCTGCATAATAAATACTGCAGCAATACCTTGGTATAAACTTGTTCCATCCATATTTACGGTAGCGCCAACTGGCAAAACAAAACCAGCAACTTCTTTATCTACACCCAAATGTTCTTCTACGCGCTCCATAGTTACAGGTAATGTTGCCGCACTAGAACTTGTAGAAAACGCTAACAATTGTGCTGGAGATAATTTATTTAAAAACCATAAAGGCGACTTTTTTGTATATACTTTTATTAAAATTAGATAAAACCCAATCATAAGAGCTAATCCAAAAACCACACATAAAGCATAGGTTAAAAGTTTTAAAAGAATTTCTGTATCATCAAAAGCTATAATAACATTTGCCATTAATGCAAAAACAGCATATGGAGCAAATAACATTATTAGGTCTACCATTTTCATTACAACCTCGTTTAACGAGTCGAAGAAATCTACAAGAGGTTTTGCTTTTTTCTCTGAAATTAACAATAAACAAATACCTACAAATAAAGCAAAAAAGATAACTTGAAGCATTTTTGCTTCTCCTAAAGCTGTAAATATATTACTTGGGAAAATATCTACTAATGCTTGTAACGGTCCAGCATCGTTTTGAGCAGATGCTTTCATTAATTTATCTGATACTCCAGCATCATTTTCGTATTTCATTTTTATTTTCTCAATAGTATCTTGAGGCATTCCTGTTCCTGGCTTTATAGTATTTACAATAGTTAATCCTATTACTATTGCTACTACTGTTGTACCAACATAAATTAATATGGTACGTAAACCCATTTTCTTTATTTTAGAAATGTCTTTTAAATCTGAAATTCCTTTAATTAACGATGCTAAAATTAAAGGTACTGCAATTAGCTTTAAAAGGTTAATAAAGATTTTTCCAAATGGAGCAATCCAATCGGAAACAAAATTTCTTCCACCATCTACAGAGTTCATTATGAATCCAAAGATGATACCTAAAATCATTCCGATAATTATTTTCCAGTGTAATGCTAATTTCATATTATAATTGTTTTATCCTTAGATTTAATAGAGTTTATACTATAAATAAGGAAAATTTAGTAGTTAGTTTTATTATAAATTACTTTTTTAAAAAATTAAGTTAGTACATTTTATTAAGCAAATAAAAATCTGCCAAAACCATAGCAGCCATTGCTTCTACAATTGGTACTGCTCTAGGTACCACACAAGGATCATGACGTCCTTTTCCTTGCATTTCTACAATATTACCATCTTTATCTATAGTGTCTTGGTTTTGCATAATTGTGGCAACAGGTTTAAAAGCTACACGAAAATAAATATCCATACCGTTACTTATTCCGCCTTGAATACCACCAGAAAGGTTTGTTTTAGTAGTACCATCTTGATTGTATAAATCGTTATGTTCACTACCTTTCATTTTAGCACCACAAAAACCGCTTCCATATTCAAAACCTTTTACAGCATTTATAGAAAGCATTGCTTTACCTAAATCTGCATGTAATTTATCAAAAACAGGTTCTCCTAAACCGACAGGAACATTTTTAATTACACAAGTTATTGTACCTCCAATTGTGTCTCCTTGTTTTCTAATTTCTTTTACACGAGCTATCATTTTTTCTGCTGTAGACTCATCTGGACAACGTATTGCATTAGATTCTATTTTAGAAAAATCTAAATCTTGATATGGTTTATCTATAAATATATCGCCTACTGAAGATGTAAAAGCATTAATTTTTATATCTTTAAGTACTTGCTTTGCAATGGCACCAGCAACTACTCTACTTGCTGTTTCTCTTGCAGAGCTTCTTCCACCACCACGATAATCACGATGCTCGTATTTTTTATCGTAAACATAATCGGCATGACTAGGTCTGTAAGAGTCTTTTATGTGTGAATAGTCTTTAGACTTTTGGTTGGCATTCTCTATTATAAAACCAATTGGTGTTCCAGTGGTTTTACCTTCAAAAATACCAGATAAAAATTTAACTTCGTCTGGTTCTTTACGTTGTGTAACAATAGAAGACTGTCCTGGTTTGCGTCTATTCATTTCGTTTTGAATAGCTTCTAAATCTAATGTTATATTTGGAGGACAACCATCTATAACACCACCAATAGCAACTCCATGAGATTCGCCAAAAGTCGTGAGATTAAATAGTTTGCCAAAGGAATTTCCTGCCATAAATTTTATTTTATGCTAATGTAAAAGTAATATTACAGAAACAAAAATTGTATTTTAATTATTACAGCTATTTAAAATACAACATTCGCTATTTTTTTTCAAATTCTAATTAATACTAAATTAACATTAAGCCTAAATACTTTACTTACTATTAACAAAATAGCATCTTTTTATAATATCTACATAATATTACATTAACTAATAGTTTTAATCTTTGTATTAAAATTAATTTGATTTGAATATTAAAAGAAAAGTAGAGGTTGTTGTTATTTCTGATGTTCATTTAGGGACATATGGATGTCATGCAAAGCAATTACTTACTTACCTTGAAAGTATAAATCCAAAAACATTAATTTTAAATGGAGATATTATAGATATTTGGCAATTTAGCAAACGTTACTTCCCAAAATCTCATTTAAAGGTAATTAAAAAAATAATGGACTTCGCTGCACAAGGTGTTGACGTAGTATATATTACAGGAAATCATGACGAAATGCTTAGAAAGTTTACCGACACTAAAATTGGTAATATTTCAATAGTTAACAAATTAGTTATGGAAATCGATAATAAAAAAGCATGGTTTTTTCATGGTGATGTTTTTGATGCCTCTATACAAAATGCTAAATGGATAGCTAAATTAGGCGGGTATGGTTACGATTTATTAATTTTAATAAACCGTTTGGTTAATTGGGCATTAGTGAACATGGGAAAAGAGAAATTTTCTCTTTCTAAAAAAATTAAAAACAGTGTAAAACAAGCCGTAAAGTATATTAGCGATTTTGAAGATGTTGCTTCCGATTTAGCCATAGAAAAAGGTTATGATTATGTGGTTTGCGGACATATACATCAACCAAAAATGCTAATTAAAAAAAATAAAAACGGAGAAACTACGTATCTAAATTCTGGAGATTGGGTTGAGAATTTTACCGCTTTAGAATATCAATTCAAAAGATGGAAGCTTTATAGTTATAAGGATGATAAACGTACACCGTTTTTTGCAGATAGTGAACTTAAAGAAATGGACTTTAAAGAACTTGTTGCAGCAATTACAATATTAAATCCAGACGATATAAAAGCATCACGCTAAAGCATTTTTTAAAATACTTATTGGATGTGAAGCCTTTTTACCTGTTCCATCCTTTATTTGATGCCTACAACTTGTTCCATTAGCAGCAATTATAGTATTTGTAGCAGCTTTTTTTACGGCAGGAAACAACGTTTGATTTCCAATTTGCATGCTTATTTTAAAATGTTCTTTTTCGTAACCAAAACTTCCTGCCATACCACAACATCCACTAGGTATAATAGTTACTTTGTAGTTTTTAGGTAAGTTTAAAATATTAAAACTATGTATTTGATTGCTTTGCGATTTTTGATGACAATGCCCATGAAATTTAATTGTTTTTATTTCTTGACTAAATTGTGAAGATTTAATGTTCCCTATAGCAATTTCATTACTCAAAAACTCCTCAATTAAATACGTATGTGTTGCAATTTTTTTTGCAGAAAGTTTATTGTCTGCTAATTTTAAATATTCATCTCTAAAGGTTAAAATTGCCGAAGGCTCAATACCTATAAGCGGTGTTTTTTCAGATATAATATCTTTATAAATTTCAACATTATCATTTGCTACTTTTTTTGCTTGCTTCAATAAACCTTTAGATATAAATGCACGTCCAGATTCTTTATTATTAATTACTTTAACATTATAATTTAATGCATGTAAAAGTGTAATTGCATCTACTCCAATTTCTGTATCTAAATAGTTTGTAAACTCATCATTAAATAAAAAAACTGTTTTAATTGGTGTTTTTATAAAATCCTTATTTTTAAATAGTTGAAACTCCTTATTTAAACTTTTGCTTGAAATTAAAGGAAGACTTCTTTCTTGAGCAATACTGAAACTTTTTTTAAGAATTAAAGATGTTAAACTATTAGAAAAAATAAAATTAGTAAACCATGAAAACTTACTACCAACACTGTTTAATTTGTTATTATAAGCAAATATTCTAGTTCTTAAACTAACTCCATTTTCTTTTAAATACTGGTATTGAAATTCGGCTTTTAAAGCAGTAACATCTACACTACTTGGGCACTCGCTAGCACAAGCTTTACAACTTAAACAGAGGTCGAAAACTTGCTTTAATTCTTTATGGTTAAACTTGTTGGCTTTTTCAGAATGTGTTAAATATTCACGTAAAGCATTTGCTCTTGCTCGAGTAGTGTCTTTCTCGTCTCTAGTTGCGCGATAACTTGGGCACATTGTACCACCAAATTCTGGAAGTTTTCTGCAATCTCCAGAGCCATTACATTTTTCGGCTTCTCTTAAAATACCTTGTGATGAAGAAAAGTCTAAAATGGTATTAATATTAGGCTCTTCTCTATTGCTAGTATAGCGTAAGTTTTTATCCATTGGTAATGCATCTACAATTTTTCCTGGATTAAAGATGTTTTTTGGATCAAAACAATACTTGATTTTTTTTAGAAGGTTATAATTTTTATCACCAATCATAAATTTTATAAACTCCGCACGAACAATACCATCGCCGTGTTCTCCACTAAACGATCCATTGTATTTTTTTACTAAAGCTGCAACATCTGTAGTTATTTTTCTAAATAATATAATGTCTTCTTCTTTTTTAAGATTTAGTATTGGTCTTAAATGTAATTCGCCAGCTCCAGCATGTGCATAATAAACAGCATCTTGTTTATAGCTTTTCATTAAAGCAGAAAATTCTGAAATATAATTGGCTAAATCTGGAAGTGCAACAGCTGTATCTTCTATACAAGCTACTGCTTTTTTATCTCCAATTATATTTCCCAGTAGCCCTAAACCAGCTTTTCTTAATTCGTTTGCCTTATGGATATCTTTATTTTGTAAACTAAAATTAGCATAACTTAAACCTGTTTCTTCAAGTGTTTTTATAAGCTTATTTGCCTGCTCTTGAACATCTGCTGGGTCTTCTCCTTTAATCTCACACATTAAAATAGCCTGCGGATCTCCTTGAATAAATTGCCTGTTTTCTGCTTGTGTTTTGTTATTTTTAGTACAATCTAAAATGGTTTTATCCATCATTTCACAAGTAAATAAATTGTGAAGCATTGTTGGCTGTACAGCTTTTAAACAATCTGTTATAGAGTTAAAATGAGCAGCAACCATTATACTCTCTTTTGGAGGAAGTTTATCTAGTTTTAACGTAATTTCAGTTGTAAACGCTAACGTACCTTCGCTACCTGCTAATAATTTACAAAGATTAAAAGCTTCATTGTTATTTATTAATTCATCTACTGCATAACCAGTGTTTCTTCTATGTATTTCTTGTTTTGGAAAATTATTCTGTATTTCTTGTTTTGTGTCTTCAGTAAATACTTCAGAACAAATTGTTCTATATATTTTTCCTTCTAAAGTATTTAATTGGCTTTTGTTTATAAGTGCTTCTTTTGATAACTTATTAAACGTAACCTCACTACCATCGCTTAAAATAGTTTTAAGTTTAATTACTTTATCTCTGGTTACACCATATTTAATAGATGTTGTTCCAGAGGAATTATTACCTACCATTCCACCAATCATACAACGATTTGAGGTTGATGTATTGGGTCCAAAAAATAATCCAAAAGGTTTTAAGTAATTATTAAGCTCATCTCTTACAACACCTGGCTGTACCGTTACTGTTTGCGCTTCTTTATCGAAATCTAAAACTTTATTAAAATGTTTAGATACATCTACTACAATACCATTTCCAACACATTGTCCTGCTAATGATGTTCCTGCTGTTCTAGGAATTAAAGAAGTTTTATATTTAGAAGCAAAAGTTATTAATTTTTTAATATCTTTATAAGACTTTGGATACGAAACAGCTAAAGGTAGCATTCTATATACAGAAGCATCTGTTGCATAAAGGCGCTTAATTAAATCACTAAAATGTAATTCGCCATCAAGTTCGTTATCTAAAGTATTTAATATTGAAGAAGTAATTGTTTCACTCATTATAAAACCAAATTTAAGATAACTTAACAATTATTAACTAAAGATTAGCTTTAACTTTTTAACATAAAATAATGTTATTTGTAAATTAGCTAATTATAAATTAACTAAAACTTAAAAATATGAAAAAAGTACTTTTATTAGTAGTAGCTGTAATAGGATTTAGCTATGCTGCAACTGCACAAGAAATTTCAGAAAATGCTATTGGATTACGAATTGGAGATAGTGATGGATTTGGTGCCGAAATATCATACCAACGTGCTTTAGGAGACAATAATCGTTTAGAAGCAGACCTTGGTATTCGTTCTGGTAGTAATTATGATGGATTTAAGCTTGCAGGATTATACCAATGGGTTTGGTTATTAGACGGAAATTTTAACTGGTACGCTGGTGTTGGTGGTGGTGTTGGTAATTATAGTTACGATTTACCTTTTAATGCCGATGAAAGTGAAACTTTTTTCTTTGCCGCTGGAAACATTGGTGTTGAGTATAATTTTGATATTCCATTAGTACTTTCTCTTGATGCAAGACCAGAATTAGGCTTTGGAGATTTTAGAGACGATTTAGATTTTGATATTGCTTTAGGTATAAGGTATCAATTTTAAATAACTAAATAAATATAGTATTTTAGCAAAACCATTTCAAAAATTTGAAATGGTTTTTTATTGCGGCAAGATTGTTGCTTTTAAAAAACTAAAATTAACTCAATAATATAATGAAACAAAAAACACTACTATCGATTATTTTATTTAACCTTTTAGCTTTTACCGCTTTTGCACAAACAAATTTAAAAGTTGGTTATGCCGATGTTGAATATATTTTAAGCGAAATGCCTGAAACTGTTAAAGCACAAGCAGAATTAGATGATGTAATGCAAAAACTTACTAAAACAAGAGATTCTATTGTTGAAGATTACAATGCTAAGCTTGAAGACTACAAAAAGAATGCAAATACTTTTGTTGAAAACGTTAAAAAAGAAAAGGAAACAGATTTAATGCGTATTCAAAACGGAATTCAAGATTTTGATACAGATATTCAAAAAGCTGTAAATTATAAAAAAGGATTACTTTTAAAACCTATTTATGCAAGAATTGGAGAATTAATTGCTGTGGTAGCTAAAGCACAAAACTTTACACATATTATAAATTCTCAAATAGACGGAACTAGTGTTTTATTATATGCCGAAAAAACTACAGATATTAGTGACCTAGTTATTGCCGAGGCTAAAAAATAACATCTAATTATTATAAACTAAAAAACACACCATAAATGGTGTGTTTTTTAGTTTATAGCTTTTGTGTAAGCAAACATGTTTTTAAAGTTTTTTCGTATACCTTCTCGTATTGCGGTACAATATTTTGAATGTCGAATTTTTTAGCTTGAGCTTTAGCATTCTTTTTAAATTGAGCTAAAAGCTTATCGTCTTTTAAAAGTTTAATAGCATTTTTACTCATTTCTTCTATAGCTCCTACATTACTTAAATATCCTGAAAAACCTTCGGTATTTACCTCTGGTATTCCTCCTGTATTACTAGAAACAATAGGTACACCAGAAGCCATAGCTTCTAAAGCTGATAGACCAAAACTTTCTGTTTCACTAGGTAAAAGAAATAAATCGCTAAAGCATAAAATTCTATCTATTTCGTTACTATTTCCAAAGAAAACAACCTTATCACTAATTCCTAATTTTCTACATAATCTTTCTGCAGGTTCTCTTTCTGGACCTTCTCCAACCATCATTAATTTTGCAGGTAATTTTTTTTGAATATTATTAAAAATGTTAATAATATCTGGAATGCGTTTAACTTCTCTAAAATTACTAATGTGTGTAATTATTTTCTCGTTATCGCTTGCCATCATAGCGCGTTGGCAATCTGTATAATCGTGCTTAAACTTCTTTAAATCGATAAAGTTAGTAACAACATCTATTTCTTGTTTAATATCAAATAATCTTAAAGTATCATCTTTTAAACTTTGAGACACTGCAGTAACAGCATCAGATTTATTAATGCTAAATGTAACAGCTGGTTTATAAAAAGGATGATTACCTACTAATGTAATATCTGTACCGTGAAGCGTTGTTACAATTGGCACATAAATATCTTCTTCTCTTAACATTTTTTGAGCCATATATGCCGCATAAGCATGAGGAATGGCATAGTGAACATGTAAAATTTCAATACCATGAAGTTTAACCATATCTACTAATTTACTAGATAAAGCTAACTCGTATGGTTGATAATGAAATAATGGGTATTCTGGAACATTAACTTCATGATAATGAATATTATTACCCAAAAGCTCTAACCTAACAGGCTGATTATAGGTTATAAAATGAATTGTGTGCCCGCGTTTAGAAAGTTCTAAACCTAATTCTGTAGCTACTACTCCACTTCCTCCAAATGTTGGATAACATACAATACCTATTTTCATGTTTTAGTTTTATATATCTAAAGTTTTAAGTGCCTTACTTAACCTTAAAACAGAATAATTTTATTTCTATTAATTTATTAGTTGTAAAAAAAACAAATACTTACATCTTAATTTTTCCAAATACTTTTAAGAATAGCTAAAATCTAAATAGTTATTTTATAATTGCCTTATAAATACCTTCTTGAATATTTGTTCTAATATTTTCTCTTAGTAGCATATTTTTTCCTTTAGATGTTGGATAAGTTCTGTTAGCCATAAAAACATAAACCAATTCCTCTTCTGGATCTGCCCAAGTGTAAGTTCCTGTAAATCCTGAATGCCCAAAACTAGTCATAGAAACACAACCACAGGTTGGTCCAGACTCTCCAAGTTGTGGTTTATCGAAACCAATACCTCTTCTCACATTTTTACTACAATAATGGCAAGTATTAAACTTATCTAATGTTTCTGGTTTTAAATACCTAACACCTCCATAATACCCTTTTTGTAAATACATTTGCATAATTTTAGCAATGTCGTTAGCATTACTAAATACACCAGCATGTCCACCTACACCATCTTGCATTGCTGCTCCCATGTCGTGCACATAACCTTGTACTTTTTGAAAACGGTAGTAATCGTCTTCTTCAGATGGCGTAATACGTGTATTACTAATTGTTTTATATGGGTTGTAAATTGTATTGTTTGCACCTAAAGACTTATAAAAATGGTCTTGAACTAATTCATTTAAAGGTTTATTATAATGCTTTTCTATATATTGTTTTAAAATATAATACGGTAAATCGCTATAGCGGTAACGCAATCGTGATAACAAGTCTGTTTCTTTAATTATTTTTGGTATAGAGTCTTTATAATCTTCACGCATATAAAGATTATTTGCAACTTTAACATTAAATTTTCCTGTTGGAGATTTTCTATAATATTTTGTAGATGGTTGTTTGGTAACCGTATCTAAAGTTTTAAAATAGAAAGGAATCCAAGGTTTTAATTGTGCATAATGCGATAACATTTTTTTAAATGTTATATCCTTTTTATTGGAATTTTTATAATATGGAATTGCTTCTGAAAGTTTAGTATCTAAAGAAACAATACCTTGCTCTTCCATCTCCATAAATAGTGGTAAAGTAGCCACAATTTTTGTTAAGGAAGCAACATCGTAAAGATCATCTTCTCTTACTTTTTGAGCAGTATTACTATAAGTATGTTTCCCGAAGTTTTTATTATAAACTACTTTTCCTTTTCTAGCAACAATTAATTGAATTCCTGGTGTCATTCCTCCATTTATTGCATGATTAGCTATAGAGTCTATTTTTTTTAAACGATAAGAACTTAACCCAACACGTTCTGGAATACTATACCCTAAACGTTCTAATGAATTTGTTTGTACACCATCTCCAACATTAAAATAAGGGCCAGCAGAAACAGGTAAGTTTCCTTTGGCGGCAAGTGCTCCAAATATAATTTCGGCAGAGGTTTCTTGAGCTATTTCACTATTTTGGTAGCTTACAACAACACTTTCGATATTTGTAACAGTTTGTAAATCTAGTAGAGCATATGGTTTTGCAAAAACATCTAAAATAACAGTATTAGTTCGAGCTATCTCGTATAACCATGTTAACTCTTTATCTGTAAACTTATAAGATTTCCATGGATTATCGTTAGATTTATGAAAACCAACTATAACTGTATTATAATTTTGAAGCTTTGCTATTAAATCACTTAATTTATCTGCTTTAACTTCATGAACTTGGGAGTATCGTTTTAAGGTTTTTAAAAAAGTTTCACCACCAGCATCTCCCAATTCTACATAAGCTATTTTTTTAGTTTCTAAATGCCTTAATGGTAATAAATTTGATGAATCGCGAGCAATTGTTATGGCTGCTTCCATTAGTTTTTCATATAGAATATCATCGTATAAACGATTTAAATCTTTATCAAGATTGTAAGTTGAAATAGGTTTATAATTATTTAAACCTACTTTATATTTTGCTTGCAATACTTTTTTTACTGAAAGCGCTAATCGTTCTTCTGAAAATAAATTTTTATTAAAAGCTTTTTCTAATTTTGCTATTCCAGACTCTGGATTTTCCGACATTAACATAACATCGTTTCCTGCTAAAAAAGCTGCTAAATCAATATTACCAACTGTATCTGTTGCGCCTTCTGTAACACCATCAAGACCTTCAAATTTATAGTCTGCAGCACCTTTCATGGTTAAGGCATCTGTAAAAATAAGTCCTTTAAATCCTAGTTTTTCTTTTAAAATAGATGTTACAATATTTTTAGATATTGAAGAAGGATAGCCTGGTCGTGGATCTAAACTTGGAATATTTAAATGCGCAACCATTACACTAGATAATCCATCTTTAATTAACCTTTTATATGGGTATAACTCTATTGAATCTATACGTTTTGCATCGAAAGCTACTGTTGGCAAAGTTAAATGAGAATCGTCTTCTGTATCACCATGTCCAGGAAAATGTTTAGCATTTGCTAAAACTCCTGCACTTTGCATTCCTTTCATAAATGCAGCTGCTTTTTCTGTAACATTATCTCTATCTTCACCAAAAGAACGGTTTCCAATAATTGGATTATTTGGGTTTGTATTAATATCTACTACAGGAGCAAAATTAAAATGCACACCTAATCGCTTACAATGTTCTCCTAATTGTCTTCCTGTTTGTTCTATTAAAAATTTATCTTTTATTGCACCAAGCGTCATATTCCATGGAAAAGAATAAGTAGAATCTAAACGCATGCTTAATCCCCATTCTGCATCCATTCCAATAAGCAATGGTGTTTTTGATGCAGCTTGTAACTCGTTATTTAATTTTGCTTGACGATAAGGACCTCCTTTTGAGTAAATTATACCACCAATTTTATTTTCTTTAATTAGGTTAAGTACTTTAGTTTTCTCTGCGTCTGTTTGACTAGAAAAAACTTGCACCATATAAAGTTGTCCTATTTTCTCTTTTAATGTTAAAGCATTATAAACACTATCTACCCATTTTGTTTGGCTCTCAACATCTTTTGCCAACAAAGGATTATTAGTATCTTGAGCATATATGTTAGAAGTTATAAGAAGTAAAGTAAATAAAAAAAGTAATCTGTGCATAAAAAAAATATCTATTTGAGTTGCTATAATATTATAGAACTAAAAATTATGCCAAGTTATTATTTTTAGAACTCTTATTAAAGATTTTAATATATAATTATGAAGAAATATTGAGCTAGTAATTTACTGTATTATTTTAATAAATCTATATGCTTATCATGATAACCCAATAAATATAAAACACCGTCTAAGCCGATACTAGAAATAGAGCTTTGTGCATTATCTTTAACCTTAGGTTTTGCATGAAAAGCTATACCTAAACCAGCCAAATTTAACATTGCCAAATCGTTAGCTCCATCGCCAACAGCAATGGTTTGATTTATATTTAAACCTTCTTTATCTGCTATTTCTTGTAAATATTCTGCTTTTTTATTGCCATCTACAATATCTCCAAGATAGTTACCGGTTAGTTCTCCATTTTTTATTTCTAGCTGATTTGCATAAACATAATCAATACCTAATTCTTTTTGAAGGTAATGACCAAAATAGGTAAAGCCACCAGAGAGAATTGCTGTTTTAAAACCATAGCTTTTTAAAGCATCTATTAATCGTCTTGCTCCTTTAGTAATTGGCAAATTTATTGCGACATCTTGTAATACATCTTCTTTTAAGCCTTTTAAAAGTTTCATTCGCTTTTTAAAACTTTCGTTAAAGTCTATTTCTCCTTGCATTGCAGATTCTGTAATAGCCTTCACTTCTGCTCCAACATCAGCTAATTCTGCAAGTTCATCTATTACTTCGGTTTGAATTAATGTAGAATCCATATCAAAACATACTAAACGTCTATTTCGTCTATATATGTTATCTTCTTGAAATGCTATATCGAAGTCAAGCTGTTTAGAAATTTTCATAAATTTTTCTGTAAGCTCTTCTTTGTTATCTATTTTACCACGAATTGAAAATTCTATTGATGCTCTTGGATATTCTTCTGTTTTAATTAAAGACATTCTACCTGTTAAACGCTTAATTGCATCTATATTTAAGTTTTTTTCTGCAAGTATTTGTGTAACCTTAGAAATTTGTTCTGCAGATAGTCTATCTCCTAAAATTGTAATAATGTAACGGTCTTTACCTTGAAGTGTTACCCATTTCTCGTAATTTTCTAAAGTAATAGGTGTAAATTTTGCTTGAATATCTAACTCGTAAGCTTTAAATAACAAATCTTTTAAAACTGGCGAAGAACTAATACCTGGTTCTATTTCAAATAATATTCCTAAAGATAAAGTATCGTGAATATTAGCTTGGCCTATATCTAAAACTTTGGCTCCCGATGCTGCTAAAACTGATGTTAAACTTGCTGTTAATCCTGGTTTATCTTGACCAGAAATATTTAAAAGGAAGATTTCGTTTTTCATGGTAAACTTTAAAGAGTATGTATAGCTTAATTTAAAAACCTGTTATGCCAACTTTCGCTTGCTGGAACTTCCCAATTTTCGTTTAACTCGGCTATATTTGTTACTAAATTATTAAATACAATAGTGTTTTTAGACACAGCTTTTTGTTTTGCCATAGTTCTAAAATCCGTTAATGTTTTATAGGCTACAAACTCGCCTTGTTTGTAAGAAACATTCATTTTATCCATTAAATCTACATTATATTCTTTTTCTAATTGTTGAATAAAATGTACTGAGGCGTCAATACTACAACCTGTAGCTGCTTGAGAGTCTTGGTCTATAGCAATAATTATAAAACGTTTGTACCTAATATCGAAACCTGCGTTTAAATCGCTTCCATGTGCGGTCCAGTTTATAATAAAAGTATTTAGTTTTTCTTTTATTTCTTCCAACTCGATTTCAGAGAATGAACGATTGGCTTGGTATATCCAGATTCTTGAATGATCTGGTAGTGTATTAAATTCTACTAACATTTTAAATTTTTACTTTTTCTTATTTGTATATCTTAATGCAATACCCATAAATAAACCAAAAAATACAAAATGGAAAATAAATTTTAATAATGAAAATGGTTCATTTGTATAATAATCAAAACCAGCCATAACTAAAGAATATATTAAACCAGAAAAGACTCCTATTAATATTCTTTTTTTTATGCTCAATTTCTCTATATCCATACTTTTTATAAGCCTTGAGAACTAGCAATTAATTCTGCAACATCCATTACTTTAATTTCGTTTTCTTTTTCTTTTACTTTTACGCCATCACTCATCATAGTCATGCAATATGGGCAACCTGTTGCTATAATTTCTGGATTAGTTTTTAAGGCATCTTCTGTACGTAATTCGTTAATGTCTTTATCACCTTTTTCTGGCTCTTTAAACATTTGTGCTCCTCCTGCTCCACAACATAATGCCGTAGATTTACTGCGTTTCATTTCTAACAGTGTTGCATTTAAAGTATTTAACACATCTCTTGGTGCATTATACTCTGAATTTGCGCGGCCTAAATAACACGGGTCGTGAAAAGTTATTCGCTTTCCATTATAATCGCTATTTTTTATATCTAATTTTCCCGATGTTATTAACTCTTTTATAAATTGTGTATGGTGTAACACTTCGTAATTACCACCTAGTCCTGGATATTCATTTTTTAAACAATTAAAAGAATGAGGATCGCAAGTTACTATACGTTTTATATTATAGGCATTTAACACTTCTATATTCATTACGGCTTGCATTTGAAACAAGAATTCGTTTCCAGCTCTTTTTGCAAGATCTCCAGTAGCACTTTCTTCTGTTCCTAATACAGCAAAATTAACATTAGCTTTATTTAAAATTTTTACAAAGGCCTTTGTTATTTTCTTTGCTCTATCGTCGTAACTTCCTGCAGATCCTACCCAAAATAAAATATCTGGTTCTTTTCCTTCTGCCATTAGTTCTGCCATTGTTGGCACTGTTAATTGTTCGCTCATAATTTAATATTGAGTTATTACTTGTCTTCGTTTATACTTGCAAAATCTGTTTTTGCAATTCTAATATAGACTGCTAATTTTTTAACACCGTCTTCTAATTTATTTTTTGGATCATGCTTTTCGTTTTCTGTTCTTCTTACTGCATCTTCTCCTAATAATTTTAATTGCTTTTTAGAGCAGTAATCGCAAAACACTTTTTTAAGCTTTATATCTACTGGCTTTCCTGCTGTAAATTTTATTTCTGTGTATGCTTTTATTTGTAAAGAATCTTTTCTGTAATCTTGTGCAAAGGATTTAAAACTACATATAAAAAGCACGATAATAATTGTGTATTTATATTTGTTTCTCATCTTATTCTTTTATTTTTTACAGTAATATATCTTTATAAATTAGGCGTGTATGCAAAGCTCTTAAAAGCGCTAAACATTATAAATAAATTATTCGTTTTTCCAGTTTAATCTATCTTGCTGGTTGTATGGCCATGGAGCTCCGTTATTTTCTATATTAGTCATCATACTATTTAACTCCATAGGTGCAGCACTTTGTTCCATAACAAGATAATTACGCATTTCCATAATAATATTTAATGGATCGATACTAATTGGACAGGCTTCTACACAGGCGTTACAACTTGTACATGCCCAAAGTTCTTCTGGTGTAATATAATCGTTTAACAATTGTTTTCCATCGTCTACAAATGTTCCTTTATTGGCATCTATATTTTTACCTACTTCTTCTAGACGGTCTCTGGTGTCCATCATTATTTTTCGAGGTGATAGTTTTTTTCCTGTTAAATTTGCTGGACATTCACTTGTACAACGTCCACACTCTGTACAAGAATAGGCGTTTAATAAGTTTAACCAACTTAAATCTTGAACATCACTTGCTCCAAATTTTTCTGGTGTTTCATCTGCATCAGATTCTGGCGGTGCAGCGTATGGATCTGCGTCTGGATCCATCATTAATTTTACTTCTTTGGTAACAGCTTCGTTATTTGGAAACTGTCCTTTCGGTGTTAATTTTGCATAATATGTATTAGGAAATGCTAATAATATGTGTAAATGCTTAGAAAAATAAAGGTAATTTAAGAATACTAATATACCTATTATGTGTAGCCACCAAGCGCTTCTTTCTATTATATTAAGTGTTTCTGGGTTATCTCCAAATATTGGAGATATAAATTGACTAATTACATTGCCTCCAGTTCCTGCGTTTTGAAATGCTAGATCTGTAGCATTCATTACTAAAAACAGAGTCATTAAAACCATTTCAAAATATAGAATAATATTTCCATCATTTTTTGGCCAACCTTTCATTTCGGCATTAAAAAAACGTTTTATTTTAATTATGTTTCTTCTAATCCAAAATACAGTAACTGCTACAAATACTAATGCAGCAAGAATTTCGAAAGCGCCAATTAAAAAACCGTAAAGTGATTTTGGCAATACACTTAAACCTATTCTGTGTGTACCAAAAAGACCATCTATAATAATTTCTAAAACTTCTATATTAATGATTATAAAACCAACATATACAATAATATGAAAGAATCCTGATACTGGACGCTTTACCATTTTGCTTTGTCCAAGCGCAATCATTGCCATGTTTTTCCATCGCTGTGATTTGTTATCGCTTATATCTTTTGCTTTTCCTAGTTTTATATTTCGGAATAGTTTTTTTACATTTTTTACAAAGTAACCAATGCCTACAACAAGTATAATGGCAAATATTATGTTTGGTAAGTAATTCATTATTAGTAGTTAGTTTATTTTTGGTCTTCTATTTCATTTCCTTCTGCATCGTAACGTTTTGGTTTTTTTCCGAATAAAGAAAAATGTACATAACGCTTAGGATTTAATTTCATGTCTTGAAGTAACTCTTCCATTTGGTTTGATGCTCCTGAAAGGTTTTTATAAAGCTCATCGTCTTTTAATAGCTTTCCTATAGATCCTTCTCCATTTTCTACACTTGCTATTAAATTATCGAATTTTTTAATTGTTGATTGTAAATCTTCTACAGTTTTAGCAATATCTACTTGTGCCATTTTATCTGTCATAGTAGAAAGGTTTCCAGAAGTATTTTCAAAATTAGTAATAGTATTATCTAATTTAGATTTGTTGTTATCTATTAAACTGTTTAAAGATTTTGCTGTAGCATTAAAACTAGAAACTGTTGCATTTAAACTAGCTATACTATTTTTTAAATCTTGTTGTGCTTTGGCATCAAAAGCATTATTGAAACCTACTAAAAGCGTATCGGTTTCACTCATTACTTTTTCTATTTTTTCTTGTAAAGGTGTAAGGCGCTCGTTAACAAGTTCCATCATACCTTCTTTGACTTGACTTTTTAGGTAGTCTCCATCTTCTGCATTTGCAGCATTATCATAAGCTGGTATAATTTGTACAGCTTTTCCACCAATAAATCCATTTTGAAATAATTCGGCTTTACTATTTTTCGAAAATTTAAATTTTGTGTCAATATCCATTTTAACAACTAAAACTCCAGAACTTTCATCTTCAAAATAAATATCTAAAACTTTACCAACTATGTATCCGTTAATTGTTACGGGAGTTGAAGGTGTTAAACCTTCTACATTATCGTATTTAGCATAAACAATAATAGAATCGTCTAATAAGTTTTTACCTTTTAGGTAACTAAAACCAAAAATAAATAATAAAATTCCTGTTATGGCTAGTATGGCTGTTTTTACTTCTCTAGTAATTTTCAAAATATATAAGTTTGATTTGGAACAAAAATAAAATAAATATATTCAATATAGCTTTATTTAGAACCACTATTTAAAGCTTTTTGTAAACTTATACGCTCTCCATTGCGATAGGCTACAATAAATGCGCTATTAAATCCTTTTTTTCTGGCTTCTTTTTGCATTTCTTGAATTTTATTAATGTCTGAAGTATAACCATAATAATATTTATATAACTTACCTTCTTTATCTCTAGACACTTCTTGTAAACCTTTAAAGTTATATGGTTTTGGCTCTAATTTTTTAGACGCTGCAGCTATTTGTACTTTAAATATAGTATTAGGTATAATTTTTTCTTCAGAAGAAATAACATTATTTTCTTCAGTAATATATTCTGTATCTACAAAATTTAACTCTACACTTTTTTTATAAGCAAGAATTGCTTTTGCCATAGCATTTGCTAAATCTGTTTGTCCGTTTTTAGAATTTAAATATTTACCTTCTGAAGTGTTAGTTATAAAACCTGTTTCTACTAAAACACTAGGCATAACTGTTTGGTGTAATACTATAAAACCAGCTTGTTTTACTCCTCTATTTTTGCGTTTAAGCTTCTCTGTAAAATTCTTTTGAATTAAACTAGCTAATTGTATACTCTGGTCTAAATAAGCTTCTTGCATAAGCGTTAAACCAATAAAAGACTCTGGTGAATTTGGGTCGAAACCATTATAATTATGCTCGTAATCTTCTTCCATAAAAATTACTGCATTTTCTGCTTTGGCTACATCAAAATTTGTACTATTTCTATGTACTCCTAAAACATAAGTTTCAGATCCGTATGCTTGAGAGGTATGCGCATTACAGTGAACAGATACAAATAAGTCTGCATTTGCATCGTTAGCAATTTTTCCTCGTTTAAATAAATCTATAAAGACATCTGTTTTTCTAGTGTATACAACTTTAATGTCTTTATTTTTTTCAAGTTCTTTACCTACTGCTAATACTATTTTTAAAGCAATATCTTTTTCTGTATAACCATATTTAGATGGTTTTCCAGGATCTTTTCCACCATGTCCAGCATCTAAAACGACAATAAATTTATCGGATTTAGATTGTGCAGTAGCAGATAGCGATACTGTTAATGTTATTATAATTAATACGAAAAATATTCTTAGTCTCGTTTGCATAGTATTATAACCAATTTTACAGGTGTTTTAGTATGGATTTATAAATTATATGATAATGATAAATTAATCATAAAAAATATATGTAATTTTGGCAATTCAAAAACCGAGCCATACTTTAGCAAAAATACACACAAAAGCGTTGCATACAAATAGAATTCATATACTTTTTGCCCTAAGTTTTACAGTGTTTATCAACACTCTTAGCTTTGCTCAAATTAAAGACGGTGATGATAAAAGCATCGAGATACCTAAGAGTGAAGACCTAGAAACTGTTTCTCCTCCAACAAAAACGGAGGATACAATTGTTATTCCTAAAGAAGAACTAACTACTATAATAGAATCTGACTCTACAAAAACGGATTCTACAAAAACAAAACCAGCACTTTTACAAGGTACAGTATCTTACACAGCTCAAGACTATAATACATTTAATAGAAAAGAACAAAAAATGTATTTATATAATGAAGCTAAAGTAAATTACCTTGATATGGAAATTACTGCAGGAACTATTGTTATAGATTATAGTAAAAATTTAATATATGCAGGAAGAGTAAAAGATACTGCAGGAGAATTTGCACAAAGACCAGTATTTAAGCAAGGTGAAAATATTGTAGAACCAGATTCTATAATTTTTAATTTTAAAAATAAAAAAGCTATAATTTTTAATTCTAATACAGAGCAACAAGGAATGAAAATTAGATCTGAGCGTTCTAAAAAAGAAAATGACTCGGTTTATTTTTTAAACAAAATGCGTATTACAACAGCTGAAAGTGAAGAAGATCCTGAATATTATTTTATGATTGATAAAGCTAAGCTTGTTCCAAATAAAAAAATTGTAGCTAGCACAGCACAAATGTTTATTTACGATGTTCCTACACCTATTATAGTACCATTTGCATTTTTTCCTTTAAGTAAAAAACAAACTTCGGGTGTAATTTTCCCTAGTTTTGGAGAACAAAATGATCGTGGTTATTTTTTACAAAATGGTGGTTACTACTTTGCTATAAGCGATTATTTAGATTTGGCTGTTTTAGGAGATTACTATACAAATGGTAGTTATGGCTTAAGAATAGAAAATAATTATAAAAAGCGTTATAAATATAATGGTAGATTTGGTTTTAGATACGAGAATATTATAAATAGCGAACGTGGTTTCCCAGATTACGCTAAAAGTACAATCTATAATTTACGTTGGTCTCATTCTCAAGACACTAAATCTAATCCAAATTCAAGATTTTCTGCTTCTGTAAACTTAGGTAGTAGTAACTATTACCAACAATCTCAAAATCAAGTTAATACTGCTAGTTTTTTAAATAATACATTAGCATCTTCTGTATCATATTCAAAAACTTTTGAAGGCGAGCCACAAATAAACATGAGTTTAACAGCAACGCACTCACAAAACACACAAACAGAAGAAATTAACTTAACACTACCAACACTTCAAGCTAGTGTTGGGCGTGTATATCCTTTTGCGCCAAAAGTTGGCTCTAAAAAAGGGATTATTCAAAATATAAACTTGCAATATAGTGTAAGAGCAGAAAATAGAATTCAAACCACAGATTCGTTGTTCTTTAAAAGCGAAATGTTTGACGACGCTAAAATTGGAATGAGACATTCAATACCTGTAACTACAAACTTTAAACTTTTTAATTACTTTAGTTTAAGTGCAAATGCAAATTTCGACGAAACTTGGACTTTAAATACTATAAATAGGTATTATGATAGTGAAAATAGCGAAACCGTAACAGAAGATATTACAGGTTTCGATTCTTATAGAACATACAATTTTGGTGCAAGTTTAGGAACTACAATTTATGGACAATTTAATTTTGAAAAGGAAGGTCAAGACAAAAAAATAAAAGCCATAAGGCATGTTATGCGACCAAGTATAAGTTATAATGTTAATCCTGCCTTTGATAGATATTATGACTCTTATGAGGTTACCGATATTAATGGAGAAACCTTACGTGAAGATGAATATTCACGATTTGAAGGAGGTTTATATGGTGCTCCAAATAAAACCTACTCTAGCTCTATAGGTTTATCGCTTAGTAATAATATTGAAGCAAAAGTAAGAGATAAGGATAGCACACAAACCGAGCCTAAAAAAATAACAATATTAAACAACTTAAATTTTTCTACTTCTTACAATTTAGCAGGAGATTCTCTAAGGTTTAGTCCGGTTAGAATGAGTGGAGGAACACAGCTATTTGATAATAAAATGAATGTTAATTTTGGTGCAACTTTAGATCCATACGCACTAGATAATAACAACAACAAAGTAGATGAATTTAATATAAATAACGGAGGAAGTTTATTTAGGTTAACAAGTGCAAACCTTACTTTAGGATACAGCTTAAACAGTAAGGGTAACGAAAGAAAATCTAATACCAGCGAGCGTAGTAGAAACGAAACTTTAGATAGTGGTGGTCGTGATGATGATTTATTTGGTAGATCTCAAGACTTTGCAGACCAACGTTATCTTGATGAAGATGATGATAAAGAGGAAGAAATGGGCGATCTATACAACTATGGTATTCCATGGAGTTTACGCTTAGCATATGCTGTAAATTACTCTAATTCACAACGCCAAAACGAAATATCATCGCATTCTTTAATGTTTTCTGGAGATATTGAAATTTCTCCAAAATGGAGCATTGGTGCATCATCTGGTTACGATTTTAAAAATCAAGGTTTTTCTTATACACAACTTCGTTTTGCGAGGGATTTACTTAGTTGGCGTATGAATTTTAGTTGGATACCTTTTAGCGATAGAAGTTCTTGGAATTTCTTTATAGGTATAAAATCTAGTATATTAAAAGATTTAAAATACGAAAAACGCCTTCAGCCAGATCAACAACTTTAATTTACAATTTCTAAAGTGTTGCTCCATTTTATAATATTAAATTAATAAGTTTTATATGAAAAAAATAATAACTACAACACAAGCTCCTGCTCCTATTGGACCATACAATCAAGCTGTTTTAAGTGGAAATACTTTATATACCTCTGGACAAATTGCTTTGCATCCAGAAACTGGAGAATTGGTTTTAGATGACATTACTAAAGAAACAACACAAGTAATGGAAAATATGAAAGCCGTTTTAAAAGCTGCAGATATGACTTTTGATAATGTAATTAAATCTTCAATATTTATAAGTGATATGAATAATTTTGCAGCAATAAACGAAGTCTACGGCAAGTATTTTAATGAAGCTACTGCTCCTGCTCGAGAAACAGTAGAGGTTGCTAATTTGCCTAAATTTGTAAATGTAGAAATAAGCATGATTGCAGTTAAAGAATAATTAAATAAGTCCTGTTAAGTAAAAATTTAACAGGACTTTTTTTTTGTATAAAATGCAAAATTATTTATTTGTATGAAATTTAACTAAACCTTCAATAGGACGTCTTTCAAAATTACCAACTTTAAAATTTAACTCCTTTGCTACTTCTTTTATTTCATCTTGACAGAAATAAGCAATAGATCCTGCAAAATGAACAGGAACTGTTTTTAATTCTTCTTTAAATTGAAGGATCATGTTTTTTGCAAACAAACGAAATCCACTCTTTATTAACTTGTTAACATAACCTGAATCTTTATTTAAAATCATAAATTCTGCAAAACTTGCTAAATAAGCGTTTGGATTTGGCTGCTTGTAAAGATTGTATTTAATAAAATCTGCTTGAAGATTATACTTATCTGCAAAAGCTATTTTAATTTCTTCTGGCATATGATTAAAATAGTAATCTCTAATTAATTGCTTGCCAAAATAGTTTCCAGAAGCATCATCCATTAAAGTATAACCTAATGAACTTACTCGTTGCTCTAATTTTTTACCATCATAATAACTACAATTAGAGCCTGTTCCTAAAATACAAACTACTGCTGCTTCGTCTGGCGTATTAATAGTTGCAAATACTGCTGCTAAAGTATCTTCGTTAACTTCTACATTAGCATTCGTAAAAAATTGTTGTAAGACAACTTTTAAAGCTAATTTTGGATTTTCGGTTCCACAACCAGCTCCATAAAAATAAATGTTAGTAACCTTATCTTTATTATTTTTTAACTCCTTACTTTTTTTTATAGTCTTTCTTAACTTCTTTTCTGAGAGAATTGCCGGATTTAGACCTTTTGTTCTAATTTTTTCTAGTAATTGATTACCATTTTCATCTACCGCAATCCAATCGCATTTAGTAGAACCACTATCAACTATTAATATCATGACTTAAAGTTAGTTTAATTAAAAATACCTAATAGGCTTTAAATATAATTTATAAAAAAAGCGTAGTTGAAGTTTTTAAATTCTTTGACTACGCTTAAATATCATTAAACAAAAATATGCTTATAGATTGTTTATTTTTTCAGCTAAATCTACTAACTTATTTGAGTAACCAAATTCATTATCGTACCAAGATACTAACTTAAAAAATGTTGGGTTTAACTCGATAGCAGAGTCTGCATCAAAAACACTTGTTTTTGTTTCACTTACAAAATCTTGAGATACTACTGCATCTTCTGTATAACCTAAAACACCTTCCATAGAGCCATTTGCAGCTTTTTTTATAGCAGCTTTAATCTCTTCTAAAGATGCTTCTTTTTTAGTTTTTACTGTTAAATCTACAACAGAAACATCTACAGTTGGTACTCTAAATGCCATACCTGTTAATTTTCCATCTAATTCTGGAATTACTTTACCTACAGCTTTTGCTGCACCTGTAGAAGTAGGAATAATGTTATTTAACGCACTACGACCTAATCTATAATTTTTACGTGACGGTGCATCTACTGTAAATTGTGTAGAAGTTGCTGCGTGAATAGTTGTCATTAAAGCTTCTTCAATACCAAAGTTATCTTCAATAACTTTAGCTAAAGGTGCTAAACAGTTTGTTGTACATGATGCATTTGATACTATTGTATGGTCTGCTGTTAGTTTACTATCGTTTACTCCCATTACAAACATTGGAGCATCTTTACTTGGTGCAGAAATTACTACTTTTTTTGCACCACCTTGAATATGGTAATCTGCAGTTTCCATAGTTGTAAAAATACCTGTACATTCTGCAACTACGTCTGCTCCTGCTTCATCCCATTTTAAATTTTTAGGATCTCTTTCTGCTGTAACTCTAATTGTTTTTCCATCTACTATTAGGTTACCATCTTTAACTTCTATTGTTCCATCAAATCTTCCATGAACAGAATCATACTCTAATAAGTATGCTAAATGCTCTACATCTAAAAGGTCGTTTATAGCAACAACATCTACGTTATCACGCTTTACAGTCGCTCTAAACACTATACGTCCAATTCTACCAAATCCGTTAATTCCTAATTTTAATTTTGACATAATTCTACTTTCTATATTATGTGGTCATGATATCTGACACACGAATTAATTCTTTATTTATTTTTGATTTTCCTTTTACTGCTTTTTCTAAAGGTGTTAATACTATTTTGTCGCTTAACAAGCCAACCATGTAATTAGATTGACCTTCCATTAAACTCTCTACAGCTTTTACTCCCATTCTACTAGCTAAAACACGATCGAAACATGATGGAGAACCACCACGTTGCATGTGACCTAAAACAGATACACGTACTTCGTAATCTTTCATATTCTCATCTACATAATCTTTTAGCTCAAATACGTTTTTACCTATTTTATCACCTTCGGCAACAACAACAATACTAGACGATTTTCCAGATTTTTTACTTCTTCTTAAAGATTCTACTAATCGATCTAAGCCTAAATCTTCTTCAGGAATTAAAATTTCTTCTGCTCCTGCTCCAATTCCAACGTTTAATGCTATATGTCCAACATCACGTCCCATAACTTCAACAAAAAAAAGTCTATTATGAGAACTTGCCGTATCGCGTATTTTATCTATACATTCTACTACTGTGTTTAATGCTGTATCGTAACCTAATGTATGTGAAGTTCCAAAAATATCGTTATCTATTGTGCCAGGAATTCCCATTACTGGAAAACCATATTCTTGGTTAAATATTAAAGCTCCTGTAAATGTTCCATCTCCACCGATGGTAACTAAACCATCAATTCCTTTTGCTATTAAAGCATTATATGCTTTTTCTCTTCCTTCTTTAGTTCTAAACTCACTAGAACGAGCAGATTTTAATACTGTTCCACCTTTATTTATTAGGCCTTTTACATTTCTTGCAGTTAACTCTTTAAAGTCTCCCTCAATCATGCCTTCGTAACCTCGATAAATTCCAACGCATTCTATATTATGAAACGCACATGTTCTAGCAACAGATCTAATTGCTGCATTCATTCCTGGAGCATCTCCTCCAGAGGTCATTACTCCAATTTTTTTAATTGTTTTAGACATTTAATTTACTTAGTTTGAAGCTAAACTAATTAAAGTAAATCAATATAATACTATGGTTTTGTTAAAAATTTGTAGGCATACTTTTACTATAACGTTTTAGTTAGTAAAATTGTTGAAAAAAGGTTAAAAAGTTGATTACACAACACTTAAAAAGGTTCTAGAAATCTGTTTTTGAAACATAATTATTAGTAAAATATCCTAATAATTTTAAAAGGATATTGAATATTATTGCTTCTTTTTAATACCTATTCCTTCTGGTAATGGATTGTCTTTTTCTATAGGTTCTGTTTTTTCTTCGGGAGTAGCTTCTGTAGATTCTGTTTCTTGTTTATTAAAGATTTTTCTAAGCAATTCTCCAAATGTATCGAAATCTACAGAGTAAGCAATACCAAGGCCTTGAGTATAACCAATTTCTTCTCCAAAATTTCTAATACTATTTTCTCTATTAAATACAGTTGCGGTTAATGTTCCTTCTTCATTTAATAAAAAATCTACTTGAACATCACCAGCGATTACAGAGTCTGAAGCTCCACCAACTGGCACTCCTACTTTTCCGTTAATTAATACTCGGTCTGTAATTTTGGTTTGAAGCGTAAAACCAACACGATCGTCTGTGTTGTAATCTGGACGATTTTGGCCTGCTTCATAATTTAATCCTATTTTAATTTTATTGTCGGAATCTGTGAATATTCCATTTATTAAACCATTAATTCTTTCTGCAATTGTTCCAGATAAATTTATGTCTTGTAATTGCCTATTAAAACTACCTGTAGTTATTAAGTATAGTGCTTGATTATCTATATCTGCTTTAGAATCTAATCTATAATTTAACTCAGACTTTATTGTAGAACTAGCGTTTGGGAATTCGAATTTAAATTCTGGCTCTGGTCTTTCTAATTTTCCTGTTAAATTAATTTCTAATTCTACAGGTATGGTTCTATTAATAGGATTATCTAATAAAGGTGATGGATTTGTTCTTGTTTTATAAATGGCTTGTATATTTATTTCTGCATCTAATGGATTTCCATTCCAAGCTATTGTACTTTCGTATGGATTTACACTAAATTCTTTTTGTACAATTCCTCCATAAAGGAAATTATATATACCTTCATAAACAACAAAATCTCCAAACATTTCAAATTTATCGTTGGTATTAATATTAAATAGTAAACTTCCGTTACCTCGACCTCTTATTGTACTTCCAGATTCTTTATCCATTACAATTTCTATTAAGGCATCTTGGGTAACATTTAGGTCGAAAAAGAGTTCTAAACCAGAAATATTTTTTGTTTCTATTTCTATGCCTTCGGATTTGGCACGTTTTTCTTCTGGAGTTAAAAAATGAATAAAGGAGTTATCTCCAAACGATTCTACATCACTTAACGGTATGTAAAACTCTGTTCCTTTCATTGTTTCTGCTTCGGCAGTAATATTCAAAGATTCTGTAGGCCCAAATATTTCGGCACTTCCTGAAATAAAGCCTGTACCATAATATAGGGATTCTTCTTGCTCTTTGGTATCTAAAACTAAAAGTCTATTTGTGTCTATACCTAAATCTAATCGCCAATTTCCAAAGTTTACATGGCTTATTTTACCATCTAAAATTCCTTGTGTGCCATATTTAACATCGGTAATTTTAATGGTATTGAAGTTAAAATTTTGATTATCTAATGTTACAGAGGACTTTTTATCAAAATCGAAATCTACATTAAGATATGGTATTTTTAGTCCTCCATTATCAATTTTTAAATCGCCATTAAAATTTGGTTTTTTTAAATCTCCAATTACCGCTATATTTCCTGTTACGTCTCCTCTAATATTACTTAAAACAGGTTCTAAAAGAGGTGATAAAATGTTTATATTAAAGTCGTTAAATCGCAAGTCTACATCAATAGCTGCATTATCACTAGAAACATCTATATCTCCAATAGCTTCGAAAGCATTTTTTGTGTCGTTTTTTATTTTAGCCTTTACGGAATAGTTTGTAAGAGATTGATTTCCTTTAATATTAGCATCAAACGATCCAAAGTATGTTTTATTAATCTCTAAATCGTCTATTGTTATTGAAGAGTTTGGAAGGTAACTTCCATTTTTTTGAAGTAAATCTAATTTACCGTTTACATTTCCTGCTAAAGATAAACTATCTATTCTAGGTGTAATTTTTGCTAAATCTACATCTTTAAAATTAAGTTTTAAATCTTTATAAGTAGAGTCTCTAATTACTCCTGCTAGTTTTATTTCTTCATTTTTATGACTTAAAATTAATTGTTCTACATTAAAGTCTCTAAAGTCATTAGCAATTTCAATTTTATTATACTTATCTGATGCTTCGTTAAGCCTCCATAAGTTATTTTTAAACTTAACTTCACTTCTTTTAAAGCCTATAACAGAATTATTATTTTCGTTTACTGTATGATAAAAACTAAGATTGTACTCATCTGTATTTGTATTACCTCCTTTAAACTCACTTCGCATGTATAAAGTGTCGTTTAAAGTTACGTTAATTAAGTTAAATTTAGATATGTTATAGAAGTTAGTATTTAAACTATCTATTTCTACAAACGTATTAAATAAAGGGTTTTTATTATCTACTTGCACCTCTATTTCACTTGCAAAATAATCTAACCATTCTATTTTAGGTGACTTAAAAGTTAATTTAAATTCTTTTTCGTCTGTTTCTACTCTACCTCTTATATAAGTGTTTTTTCCTAAAACTATTTCTGGATAAAATACCTCGACAATTTTATTATAAATTTTAAAATTAAAATCTATATACTGGTCGGTTTCAATAATATTAGGTGACTGGTTTGTGTAAACATTTTTTATAGAGTTTTCAAACAAATCTGGAATGTCTTTAAATAAAAACTCTCCCTTCATTGTGCCCTCAATAATATCTGGAGAGTTTACATTAATAATATGTTTTTCTCCTTCAAATGATGATGTTATTGCAAAATCTTCAAAGTAATAATCTTCGGTTTCATTTTTATAACTTGTTTTATTAAAAGATATATTTCCAACTGCATCGTCTAAAGTTGTGCCTTTCATTTTCATTTGCACATTACCTTTAAAAAGCGATAGAGAATCTCTAGTGTAAAAATTAAGTTTATTTAAATTAGCATATTCAACATTTGCAGAAAAATCGAAAGTATTTATTTCTGTAGATAAGTCTGCTAACCCATTAAATTCTAATTTTAAATTAGTATCGTCCGCAACAAGTTTACCGTTAAATACACTTTGCTTATATTCTCCATTTACAATTATATTTTTATAGCTATAATTGTTATAATTTATAGTGTAAACATCTCCTTTAACACCTGTTCTTAAATTTTCTTTTTTAAAACCAAAACCATCGACATCGAGATTTGAAGATATTTCTCCAAGTTTTGGATCTTCTAAAAAATCACCAATATTAAATTGGTCGAATATTATATTTCCTTTATAAGTAGCATGGTCTATACTATTTACATCTGATATACTTAAATTAGATTTTATAAAACCTAGCTCTGTATTAATATTTAAATCGGCAAGAATTTTTGTTGGTGTTATATCTGTTGTTCCTTGAATAACAAAATCGCCTAATTTATCGAATATTGAAGGAATTGATGCTCCTAAAACATTTGGTAATAAACGTTTTAAATCTTTATAATTAGATGTTAAATTAGAAAACTCTCCAGCCATAGCAAAATTATTTTCTTCACTATTTAAAAGGTTTTTAAAATTTATATCGCCATAAATTTTAGTTCTAGTACTAGAATTTAATTTTAAATTATTTAATGTTAAATCGTTCAATGTGCCCGAAACATTTGTACTAAATCGCGCACGCTGGTTAACACCAAACTCATTATAAAAAACATTTAATTCATCTAAAGCAATGTTAGCGTCGCTAAAATTAGCATCTACATTTACTTTATTTTCAAAATCTTTAAAATCTTCTCTATTATAATTAAAAGTTAGATTTCCTTTAAGTGTAGAATTTTTGGTTTTAATATCTAAATTATTAAAAACCATATTTTTAAGCGTATATTCAAAATTGGTAGACATGTTTTGTACTATTAGTCCACGACTGTCTATAAAAGATAATGTGTTTATACGCGCACTTACATCGCTACCATTAATTAGAAAATTTGTTGCATTAATATCTAACTTATTAAACTCAAGAATTTCTGGTGTCTCTTTATTTTTATCAATAAACTTAAATAAGCCATTGTATATTGAAACATCGCTTGAAGACAGTAAAAATGTACTTTTTTCTGGTCTAGGATTATCACTATCAAATCTAGCTACAAAAACATCCAAATTAGTGTCTGTTTCACCTTTATAGGTTACGATATTAAAGATTAAATCTTCCATATCTATATCCCCAAAATTTAAAGTACCATTAATTATATTGCTAAAACTTAAAATAGATGTATTTAACTCTGCAGCGCTAATTAATGTATCCTTTTTATAATCACGTATTAAAATTTCTTTTAGCTCTACATCGCCATTAAATTGAAGACCAACCTTACCAACGTTAATATTAGTTTTATAATCTTCATTTAAACGTTTAGTTAAATAACCACCAAGTTTGGTTTGAACAGCTGGAATAGATAGCACCAACACCAAAATGATGAAAAGCAATAACAGTATTGCTATTAATTTACCTACTATTTTTAAAAAATTCTTAATACCTAATTTAAGTTTAAAAAGCTACCTTTGTTTTTCTATTAAATACAATTCAAAATTAACAATTATAATGCCGAATATTTACTAATGTCCTCACAAAATATTTACATCCTTAGTATTGAGTCTTCTTGCGATGATACATCGGCAGCTATACTGTGTAACGACAAGGTTTTAAGTAATGTTGTTGCAACTCAAAAAATTCATGAAGAATATGGTGGAGTTGTACCAGAATTAGCTTCAAGAGCTCACCAACAAAATATTGTACCTGTAGTACACCAAGCTTTAAAAAAAGCTAATGTTACTAAAGACCAATTACATGCCGTTGCTTTTACTCTTGGACCAGGTTTAATGGGTTCTCTTTTGGTAGGTACTAGTTTTGCAAAATCTTTAGCTTACGGTTTAAACATCCCGCTAATAGATGTAAACCACATGCAAGCACATATTTTAGCTCATTTTATAACAGAAGATGGTTATAAAAAACCAGAGTTTCCATTTTTAGCTATGACTATTTCTGGAGGACATACACAAATTGTAAAAGTTACTAGCTACTTTAACATGGAAGTTATAGGTGAAACTATTGATGACGCTGTTGGTGAAGCATATGATAAAAGCGGAAAAATACTTGGCTTAGGCTATCCTGCAGGACCAGAAATAGATAAACGTGCGCAATTAGGAAATCCAAAAGCCTTTAAATTTACAAAACCAAAAGTTGAAGGATTAAATTTTAGCTTTTCGGGATTTAAGACTGCTGTACTATATTTTATTCAGCGTGAAGTAAAAGAAAATCCAAATTTTATTGCCGAAAACTTAAACGATATCTGTGCTTCTATACAATACACCATAATTGGTATTTTAATGGATAAATTAAAATTAGCAGCAAAACAAACTGGTATAAAACACATTGCTATTGGTGGTGGTGTCTCAGCAAACTCTGGTATTAGAAAAGCACTAAAAGATGGTGAACAAAAATTTGGATGGACTACTTATATACCTAAATTTGAATACACTACAGATAATGCCGGCATGATAGGCATTGTAGGTTATTTAAAATATTTAGAAAGTGATTTTGCAAAACAAGATGTTATGGCTTCCTCAAGACTAAAAATATAATATTGAAAAAATAGATTCTTTGTTAAAATCTTGTTGATAACCATATCAACTATTGCAATAGATACCTTATTTTTTCGTTTTTTTGTAAACTAAAATAAACCTACAATAAAAATGAACAAATTTTTCTTTTTCCTATTTTTTACTTTATCACTTTCAATATTTGCGCAAACCAATGTTAAAAAAGACCTTAAAGACATTGAGACTTTAGAGCAAGCAGAAGATTATATTGGTGAGAAAAAATCAAGAAAGAAAAAATTAATGGTTTTTAATACCGAAAAACATCATAGCAAACTCGCTAAAGAGCTTTTAGAAATGCCTGCAGGATTTACTAAAACCGAAAGAACGCAGTTTAACAAAACACATTATAAAGTAGTTAAAAAAGAAAACGAACCGCATTACAGAATAAGTTATATTTATTTTGATGGTAATAAAATGCCGGTAGACGAAATATATAATTTACGTAAAACCATAATGACAAAATATGCTAAAGGTGTAGATTTTGGTGATTTAGCTAAAAAATATTCTATGGCAGATAATGCTAGAAAAGGTGGAGATTCTGGTTGGGTAAAAGATGGACAATTGCCAATTGAAATAGAAGAAGAAGCTAATAACTTAGCACACCAAGTTGATGATATTTTTGATGTTGGTATTACAGATGATAACGGTTTTTATATTATAAAAAAAACACATAGACTACAATTAATTAAAGAAGTTTATGTACTTAAAGTACAAGAAGAAATAGATTAATGCAATTATTTTATAATCCTGAAATTACAGAAACTACTACTCAATTTTCTTTCTCTAAAGAAGAAAGCAAACATATTATTAAAGTTTTACGTAAAAAAACAGGAGATACTATGCATATTACTAACGGTAGTGGCTGGCTATTTGCTGCCGAAATTATAAGTGATAACATAAAAAATTGTGTCGCTCAAATTAAAACAAAACAATTTCAAGAAAGAAAAAAATATAATTTACACCTAGCTGTTGCACCTACAAAAATGAATGATCGTTACGAGTGGTTTTTAGAAAAGGCAACAGAAATTGGTATTCAAGAAATTACACCTATTATTTGCGACCATAGCGAACGTAAAATTATTAAACCAGAGCGTTTTCATAAAATTTTACAATCTGCTATGAAACAATCTTTAAGCAGTTACCTTCCAAAATTAAACGAGGCTATAGCTTTTAAAGATTTTATTAAACAAGATTTTAAAGGTCAAGACCATTTATTTATTGCACATTGTGAAGACTCGAATAAAAAATCTTTAAAACAAGAGCTTAAAGCTAATAAAAATACAACTATATTAATTGGTCCAGAAGGCGATTTCTCTACTAAAGAAATAGCAAACGCCATACAAAATAAATTTATTCCTGTAACTTTGGGAGAAACACGCTTGAGAACAGAAACTGCAGCAATAGTAGCATGTCACTCCGTTGCATTTTTAAATGAATCTATTAATTAATATTTAATGAAATTACTTTTATCTCTTTTCTTTTCTCTATATTCTTTTGCTATTTTCTCGCAAGATATTGCCATTTTAAAATATAAAGGTGGTGGCGATTGGTACTCCAACCCAACAGCATTACCTAATTTAATTAAGTTTTGTAATAAGAATATAAATACTAAAATAAACGAAAAACCAGAAACCGTAGAAGTTGGCAGCATAGATATTTTTCAATTTCCTTTACTACACATGACGGGTCATGGCAATGTTTTTTTTAATGAAGAAGAAGCCGAAAATTTACGTAATTATTTAATTTCTGGAGGTTTTTTACATATTGATGATAATTATGGTATGAAACAATATGTAACTAAAGAGCTAAAAAAAGTATTTCCAAATCAAGAATTAAAAGAACTACCAGCAAACCATGACATTTTTAAAACTAGTTATAAGTTTCCAAAAGGCTTACCAAAAATTCATGAACATGATGGTAAAAGACCACAAGCATTAGGGTTGTTTTATGAAAATAGATTAGTACTTTTATTAACTATAGAAAGCGATTTAGGAGATGGATGGGAAGATAAAGAAGTACATAACGACCCTGAAGATGTAAGATTAAAAGCTTTGCAAATGGGAGCAAATATTGTTAAATACGTTTTCGAAAATTAAAATTCTAGCATTGCAACTTACTCACTACACTACAAATTTTAATAAAAAAATTTTTCCAATTACTTTAATTTGTGAAAATGTTTCTAACGCTCCAAATATTGGTAGCTTGTTTCGTATAGCAGATGCTTTTGGTGTTGAAAAAATAATATTTTGTAGCAATAACATTCCTTTGGGAAGGAAAATGACTAAAACATCTCGCGCTACAGAAAAAGTAGTAAAATATGAAATTATCGAAAATATTTCAGAAGTAGTTACAAATTTAAAAACGCTAAACTATCAATGTATTGCTTTAGAAATAACTAAAAACAGTTTACCAATTCATACATTTCAATTTTCATCAAAAAAACCAATAGCTTTAATAATTGGAGATGAAAACTTTGGTGTTTCGGAAAACATACTTAATAAATGTGAGCATACATTGCATATTAATATGTTTGGTCAAAACAGTAGCATGAATGTAGTTCAAGCTACTAATATTGCGCTTTATGAAATAACAAAACAGTTACAATAAATTAATTTTAGTAATTTCCCTTAAAATTAAATAATAGCAAATACATATTTATAAACCAATGCCTATATTTACCTTATGAATTCTAAAGCAATTTCAAATGGCATTTTAAGAGCTGTTGCAATACTTGTAGGTATAGCAGTGCTTCTATGGTTTTTATATAAAATTCAATCTGTAATTGCATATATTACAATTGCTGGTGTAGTATCACTTATTGGCAGGCCTGTTAAACGTTTTTTTATGACAAAACTAAAGTTTGGAGATACACTTGCTGTAGTAGTAACTATGCTATTATTTATTTTAATTTTATCTGGACTTATAGGCATGTTTATACCTTTAGCTATAGAACAAGGTCAAAATTTATCGCTTTTAGATATTGAACAATTACAAATTAACATAGAAAATTTGTATAAAGAATTTATAAGCCATTTTGGATTAAGCAATGCTAGTGTAGAAGAATCGATTGAAGATTCTAAACTTATAGCCAATTTAAATTTTGGGTTTATACCAGATTTTTTAAATGCTATAATTTTAGGCTTAAGCAGCTTTAGTATTGGTTTGTTTTCTGTATTATTTATTTCGTTTTTCTTTTTAAAAGATAGTACTCTTTTTGGCAAAAGTGTAATGTCTTTATTTCCAAAAGCGCATGACGATAGAATAAAAAGATCTTTATTTACGATTAGAGACCTACTATCAAGATACTTTGGAGGATTATTAATCCAACTATTAATATTATTTGTAATTTATTCTTCAGTATTAGTTGTTTTCGGAATTAAAAACGCAATAATAATTGCTTCTCTTTGTGCACTTTTAAATGTTATTCCATACGTAGGACCAATTATTAGTGCAGTATTAATTATACTATTAACAATGTCAAGTAATTTGGGAGAAAGCTTTAGTGATGTAATTTTACCTAAAACTATTTATGTTATGATTGGTTTTATAATAGCTCAACTGGTAGACAACTTTTTCAGTCAGCCATTTATTTTTTCTAAAAGTGTTAAGTCTCATCCTTTAGAAATTTTTATAGTTATTGTTATTGCTGGTTTACTTTTTGGTATAACTGGCTTAATATTAGCTGTGCCATTATATACCGCGATAAAGGTTATTGCAAAAGAATTTTTATCAGAATACAGAATTGTTAAAAGATTAACCAAAGGATTAGAATAAAACAATACTTTTGATTTCCAGCATTTTAACCAAAGAAGTACAAAACTATATCAATAATAATATTAATTCTAATATTTCTAAATTAATATTAAAAGGTACTAGTTTTCCAAATGTTGAAACTTCACAATTAATTGAACAAATTGAAGCAAAAAAACGCTCTCAAAAAAAACTACCAACCTGGTTTTCTAATCAAAATATTTATTATCCTAATAAATTAAATATAGAGCAAACCTCGTCTGAAACGACTGCAAAATATAAAGCAAACCTAGTTTCTGGTGATAATTTAATAGATTTAACTGGTGGTTTTGGTGTTGACTGTTATTACTTTGCCAAGCAAATAAAACAAGTAATACATTGCGAAATTAATACAAATCTATCTAAAATAGTTACCCACAATTACAAACAATTAAATAGCTTAAATATTAATTGTTATCCTAAAAATGGTTTAGATATTTTAACTGAAGGACAAAAAAACTATAGTTGGATTTATGTAGATCCTTCCAGACGAGACAATATTAAAGGCAAAGTGTTTTTACTAAAAGACTGCCTGCCAAATATTCCTGAACATTTAGATTTACTATTTAAAAAATCTAAAAATATAATGATTAAAACCTCTCCATTATTAGATATTACATCTGGGATTAAAGAATTGTCTAATGTTAAACAAATACATTGTGTAGCTGTAAATAATGAAGTAAAAGAATTGCTTTGGATTTTAGATCGTGATTTTATTGGAGAAATAGAAATTAAGACTATTAATTTTACAAAATATAATAATCAAGAATTTAATTTTTATTTGTCTGAAGAATCAAGTAATAATAGTACTTTAAGTAAACCGCTCTCCTATTTATACGAGCCAAATTCGGCCATATTAAAAGCAGGAGCTTTTGAAACTTTAGCCTCAAAACTAAATTTAAAAAAACTCCACAAACATTCTCACTTATATACTTCTAATCAATTAATAGATTTTCCAGGTAGGTCTTTTAAAATTGAAAATATTGAAATTTATAATAAAAAAACAATTAAGAAGAATTATAAAAATGAAAAAGTAAATATTACAACTAGAAATTTTCCAATTTCAGTAGAAAACTTAAGAAAAACTTTCTCTCTAAAAGATGGAGGAAATACGTATTTATTTTTTACTACAGATAATGAAAACAATAAAATTATAATAGACACAAAAAAAGCCTAAAACAATTCTATTTTAGGCTTTTATATATTTTATTTTTAAAATAAATTATAAGGTAGTTGATGATAATGTATTATCAGATTGTACTACAAGCTCAAAACTTTCGCAATTCTGCATAGCCAATTGTGTTTTAATATCAGACACTCCTGAAGTATTACTATCAATAGAAAAAAGCACGCTTCCACTTGAAAAAGAAGTCCAATTAGTAGAAGTTCCTGGTGCTACATCTATAAACTGAGCAACTTGTCCAGAGTCTTCACTAATAATAGAAAATGTAAATGAAACAGAACCATTGTTTACAAAACGAGCTTCTGGTTGTTCGCCCGAACAATTAAAACTTGTTAAGTTTTCTGGTTGATTAACAAGAGATTGTTCACTATCAATAGGTTCAACAGAACAACAAAAAGTTGTAGATAATAATAAAACTAATGTAGCTTTCTTTAATAACGATGTAAAAGTTTTCATAAATAGGTTATTAAATTTGGGACTGCGAAAGTAGTATGTATTCGCTAATAAATATTTAACAGAATAACGAAACACACACGAAATCGATTAAAAGCGAATTTAACCGTTAAAAAACACATTTAATCGTTGTAATGTAATTTAAAAATTGATTATAAAATAAAAATAGCTGCATCTGTAAATGCATAATTAATACAATTCTCTGGACAATTACTAGTATTTAAACCAGTAAAAAGACTAAAAGCTGGTAAAATTAATTGATTATTGGTTACTTGAAAACATGGCAATTTTATTTTTTGTTTTGCCTTACCTTTAATTAAAACACCTGGATGTGTATGACCTGAAACAGTAAAATAGTTTTCATCTATTTTTATATTATCATGCACAAAGCATAAGTTATCTTCTATTTTATTAGGCCTGTATATTTTAATATTTAAGTCCATATATAAATCTGCCGAAAGCCTATCGTGATTACCTATAATCAATTCAAAATTTATATTTTTAAATTCTAAAATCCATATTTTAAATGTCTCGATATCGCTATTAAATTCTGCATGAAATAAATCGCCAACTACTATAACCGTTTTAGGATTGAAATAAATTATTAATTGCTTCAACCTATTTAAATCTTTTTTTAAAACATTATCTGGTATCGGAATACCATGTTTTCTAAAGTGTGCAGATTTTCCTATATGCAAATCTGAAAGCACTAACGTTTCCTTACGTTTCCAATAAAAAACACGCTGATTTGTAAGTGTTAATTCTTCTTCTTTACAAAAAATATTTTTGGTAATTATTTGCAATTTAATCGAGTTTAAATACTTGCTCTTGAATACGTGCAATTCGCTTTCCAATGTCTTCATTACTTATAGTACTGCGTAGTCTATCTACCTTTATTGGAAAGCTCAAAGGTGTAAAAGATTTTGCTCTTTTAATAATAATTTCACTTTTTTCTATACGTTTAAAAGCAGCTTGCATACGTACTTCTTCTAATTGTTGGTTAAAAACTTCGGTATATGCCTGGCGTAATAATAAGTTATTTGGTTCATTTTCATCCAGCACCCTAAAAATCAAACCTGAAGAAGATTGCAAACTTTTATTGTTTTTTCTTGAGCCTGGTTGAGATTGTACAACTAAGCCTGCAACAACAGCAATGTCTCTAAATTTTCTAGACGCCATTTCTGCTGCATTTATACTAGCAGTAACATCTTCAATTAAATTGTGTCGTGATAAAATGGATTTTACATTACTTTCATCTAACGGTATTGGCTGGTCGCTTAATAATTCAAAACCGTAATCATTCATTGCAATGGTAAACGTTAGTGGTTTAATTTTTCCTAATCTGTAAGCTATTAAAGCTGCAATAACTTCATGTACTAAACGTCCTTCAAAAGGATACATAAATAAATGAAAACCATCTTTAGTTTCTAATAATTCTATTAAAAATTCATTTGCCTTTGGGATATGAGATGTCTTATCTTGCCTCGCTAATAAAGGATGTAAAAATTTTAATTCCTTTTCTCTTGTACCTGGCTGTAATGCATCGTTTAATTTTAATCTTAAAAAGTGACTTAAGTAAGACGTTAAAGGTAACCTGCCTCCCATCCAACTTGGTGTAATAGCTTTTTTTGCTTTGCTTCGTTTAACCAAAACACTCATGTCCTTTACCATAATTAATTCTAGTACACGACCGCCTAAAATAAAACTCATACCTGGCTTTAATTTGGTAATAAAATATTCTTCAACCATGCCAATATAGCCGCCAGACATAAATTTAACCATTAACATAGCATCACTCACAATTACTCCAATATTCATTCTATGTAACATAGAAATTCGTCGGCTTTTTACTTTATATAAGTTATCATCACCTAAAACAACTTTATGGAACTCCTCATAAGCATTTAATGTATTACCACCTTGAGTTATAAAGTTAATAGCCCAATTAAAATCTTCTTCTGTTATATAATGAAATGCATGAACTTGCTTAATCATTTTAAAAGTATTTTCTGCTTTAAAACCTTCGCCTACTGCCAATGTAACTAAAAACTGAACCATTACATCGTATGTTAAAACCATAGGTTCTCGAGACTCAATAGCATTAGTTTTAACTGCCTCCTTTATTGCTGAAGCTTCTAATAGCTGAATGGAGTTTGTGGGCACAAAGTATATTTTAGAACGCTCGTAAGGCGAATGTCCACTTCTTCCTGCACGCTGCATAAAACGAGCAATGCCTTTGGGAGAACCTATTTGTATTACACAATCTACAGGTTTAAAATCTACACCTAAATCTAGAGAACTTGTACATACAACTGTTTTTAAATTTCCTAAACTTATATTCTCTTCTATCCAGTTTCGAGAAACTTTATCTATTGATCCATGATGAATAGCAATTTGTCCAGCCAAATCTGGATCATGGTCTAAAATAATTTGATACCATAATTCACTTTGGTTTCTAGTATTAGTAAAAATTAACGTGGTTTCATTTTCGTAAATAATAGGTACAATTTTAGAAGCCATCGTTTTTCCTAAGTGTCCAGCCCAAGGCAATACTTCTACTTCATCTGGCAAAACAGAAACAATATCTATTTTCTTTTTTTCTTTTGCACGAATTGTTGTGGTTTTATTTTTTTTATATGGAATTAAAACCTCTTTTGCCTGTTCTAAATTTCCAATAGTTGCTGTAATTCCCCAAATACGTAATTTTGGTGATAATGCTAAAATTCTAGCAATTAGCAATTCGGTTAAAACACCTCTTTTACTTCCTAATAATTCGTGCCACTCATCTACAGCTACACATTTTACATTTTTAAACCAGCGAGAATTATTTTTTTGAGAAAACAAAAGATGCATGGTTTCTGGAGTGGTTAGTAACACATCTGGCATTAAACGTTCTTGTCTGCGTCTATCTTTTTGTGGTGTGTCTCCATTTCTAACTTCAACTGTCCAATCTAAACCTATAGAATCTACAGCTTCGTTCATGGCTTTAGCTAAATCTTTAGCCAAAGAGCGTAATGGACTGACCCAAATTAATTTTAATCCTTTTTTATATTGTTTAGGATTATTCATATAATCAATAACAACTGCCAAAAACACAGAAAAAGTTTTGCCAAATCCTGTAGGAGCTACCACCATACCAGAATATCCATTGTGATAACGTTGCCACGTTTTAAATTGAAAACTAAAAGGCTCGTGACCATCTTTGGCCATCCAGTTTTCTATAATTTTATAACCCTCACTGTTTTTAAATCCACTCATACTTTATTGTGCTTCAATTAATGCAGTTACAGATTCTATTGTATCTATTTCACTTACTGGTTTATCTTTTCTCCAACGTTTTATTCTTGGAAAACGCAATGCTACTCCAGATTTGTGCCTTTTACTATAAGCGATACCTTCAAAAGCAATTTCGAAAACAAGTTCTGCTTTAACTGTGCGTACTGGTCCAAATTTTTCAATAGCATTTTTGTTTACCCAACGAGAAATTTCTGTGATTTCAACATCGGTTAAACCAGAATAAGCTTTAGCAACTGTTACTAAACCGTCTCCTTTTTTAACAGCAAAAGTATAATCGGTATACTTACTGCTGCGTCTCCCACTACCTTTTTGGGCATAAATCATTACCGCATCTATAGTTAAAGGATCTACTTTCCATTTCCACCAATCGCCTTTTTTACGTCCAACATGATATCCTGATTTTTTTTGCTTTAGCATTAATCCTTCAGAATTTATACTTCTTGCATTCTCTCTTAAATCAATAAGAGATTCCCATTTTTTAAATTGAATAACTTCTGATAGTTTTAATTGTTCAGAAACAAAAGGTTTAGCTAGCAACTGCTCCAAAGTACGCCTTCTTTCCTCCAAAGGTTTTTCTCTGTAATCTTCTCCATTCCATTCCAGTAAATCATAAACATAAAAACCTACAGGAATCTCTTCCAACATTTTTTTTGTAATATTTTTACGATTTAATCTTTTTTGCAAGTCGTTAAAAAGCAATACCGCACTATCTTTTAAGGCTAATATTTCACCATCTATAACAAAGTCATTTTCAAGCTTTGATATATTTTCTACAATTTCTGGAAATTGCTCAGTAACAAGTTCTTCGCCACGTGACCAAATATAAATTTCGTTGTTACGCTTTACTATTTGTCCACGAATACCATCCCATTTATACTCCACCTGCCATTCTTCGGGTTGTCCTAACTCTGGTAATTCTTTTTCTAAAGCATAAGCTAGAAAGAATGGATACGGTTTTGAATTATCGTAATTAATGTGGCTACCATTAATTAAATCTTCAAAAGAAATTTTATTTATATCCCAATTACCAATTATGCTGTGCATAAGTTGGTTTGCATCTATACCAGATAATTTAGATAATGCATTTACCAATGTTTTTTTTGAAACTCCAATTCTAAAACTACCTCCAATTAACTTATTAAAAATTAATCGTTCTTGCATCTCTAAACCAGCCCAAGCATTAAGGACATATTCTTTTTTTTCTTCTTCAGATTTTGGTTTTAATGCAATAAGTTCACGCATCCAAACATGTAACGGTTTATCAATTTTATGCGTTGGGTCTGGTAATATTAAAGCAATTGTTTCTCCTAAATCGCCAACAGTGCTATAACTTTCAAGAAATAACCATTCTGGTAACTTTGTGATTTCGAATGCCCATTGTTTCATTAAATTTGATTTTACAGGTCTTGGCGGACGTTTTCCAGTAAAAATTGAAATGAGCCAAAGCTTGTCTTTCTCTGGTGCTACTTTAAAATAGTTTACTAATGCATCAATTTTTGCATTGGTTTTATTTGTAATTTCTATAGCACTTATTAATTCTGAAAAGTTCTTCATACGTTGGCTGTGGAATTATCTTTTTTTTCTTCGGAAGCTAATTGTTCGTCGCCATAATCGGTAATTAATTCTTCTGCAGCAATGCCAATTTCATTTAAGTATTTTGAAAAAGTAGCTTGAGAACCATGTGTAACATATACTTTTTCTGCTTCTGAAGCTTTAACTGCAGACAATAATCCATTCCAATCTGCATGATCACTTACTGCAAAACCTGCATCTACAGCTTTCCAACGCCTATTTCCGCGAATTTGCATCCAACCAGAACAGATGGCAACTGCTGCATTGGGAACACGCTTTAAAAGTCTTGAACCTAATAAACCAGGTGGCATGATAATAATTTTATTCTGAATATCTTTTTTATCAAAATCTTGTTTTAATAATGTTGTTTCCGGTAAGGCAATACCAGAGCTACTAATGGCATTGTTTAAATTATTAATTGCTGTGTGCACATATACTTTATCTATACCATCGATTAAAGACATAATACGTTGTGATTTACCTAAAGAATAGCCTAAAAAGACACTAGTTTTATTATTAGCTTGATTTTGAAGCACCCAATTTTGAAGCTGTTCTTGCAATTGTAATTCGGTTTTCCAATTATAAATAGGGAGTCCGAAAGTGCTTTCTGTAATAAACGTATGACATTTAACAGATTCGAAAGGATCTGTTATAAAATCGGGCTGCGTTTTATAATCGCCTGTAAACACAACTACTTCTCCTTTGTACTCCAAACGTATTTGTACAGAACCAATAACGTGACCTGCTGGATAAAAACTTACACTTACATTATTAATAATACGTGTTTGGTTATATCCCATACTTTCTATACTTATATCTGCACCTAAACGGTGTTTTAATATAGCTTTTGAGTCGTCATGACAAAAATAATGCTTATTACCAGAGCGTGAATGGTCTGCATGACCGTGAGATATAATAGCATGGTCTACCGGCAACCAAGGATCTAAATAAAACTTTCCGGGAATGCAGTAAATACCTTTTTTAGTAAATTTAATAAATTTCAATAGCTAAATTTTAGAACTATAATTTACAACTATTGCAAGGGTTTTGAAATGAGATTAACTAATATTTAACCGTTTTTGTATTTAAAAGCATAACATATTATATTATTAATGTAATAGAACACTATTCTTCTTCATTAGTGCTTTTTTTAGCACGTTCAATAATATCTCTAAGTTTTTGTTTTCTAGAAAGCTTTTCTTTACGAAGTTTATTTTTTTTCTTGCTCATTAACTTAGAATGCTTTGCTTTATTTTTTGTGTTCTTTGCACTTCCTGTTTTAGGCATAATAAGTTTTTATTTTAAGAAAGGTTATAAAACAAGAAATCCTTTCCAAATTAATGAAAAGGATTCTGTGAGCCCTAAAGGATTCGAACCTTTGACCGCCTCCTTAGAAGGGAGGTGCTCTATCCAGCTGAGCTAAGAGCCCTTAGCATTTAAAAATAGTCGGGGTGGCAGGATTCGAACCTGCGGCCTCCACGTCCCAAACGTGGCGCGATAACCGGGCTACGCTACACCCCGAAAATGATTATCTATTAATTGCGGAGAGACAGGGATTCGAACCCTGGGTACCTATTTCTAGGTACGACGATTTAGCAAACCGCTCCTTTCGGCCACTCAGGCACCTCTCCAATTATTTTTTATGAACGTTGCAATAAATTGCGGATGCAAATGTAATATAACATCTAATATAACGCAACATTTTTGTTTAATTTTTTAAAAAATTATTCTGGATATTCTATTCTTAAATGGTAAATATTTGCAAGCTTGCGTTTTAGCACTTTTTTTATTGCCTGAATTTCTTTAAAAGTTATGTTAGCATTTAGAAATTGTCCATCGTCCATTTGCTTATTTAGGATATTTTCTACAAAATCGTTGATTTTTGTAGATGTTGGCTCTTTTAAACTTTTTGAAGCCGCTTCTACACTATCACACATCATTAGTATTGCTGTTTCTTTACTAAATGGTTTTGGGCCAGGATATGAGAAATCTGCAATATCAACATTTTCGTCTTTTGCTTTTTCTTTCATATAAAAATAATAAACACTGCTGTCTCCATGATGTGTTCTTATAAAATCGATTACACGATCTGGTAAATTATTTTTCTTTGCTATTTCAATACCTTTAATAACATGATCAATAATTACTGTTGCACTTTCTTTAGGTGAAAGCTCATCGTGAGGATTAAGACCTGAAGATTGATTTTCTGTGAAATAGGTTGGATTTTTCATTTTACCTATATCATGATACAATGCTCCTACTCTAATTAACATTGCATTTGCTCCAATTTCATTAGCAGCAGCTTCTGCTAAATTAGCGACATTTAAAGAATGATGGAATGTGCCAGGAGCCTCATTAGATAATTTTTTTAAAAGCTTTGAGTTAGTATCTGATAATTCTAATAATGAAACATCTGAAACTAAACCGAAAAATTTTTCATAAATATAAATTAGTGGTTGTACAAATAAAGTTGCTAAACCGCATAGTACAAATAAACCAAAGGTATCCCATTTTAAAGTTTCCATACTTCCTTCATGAATAAGGAAAAATGCAAAATAGGCGATAATATATACAAGAGTTATTTGTCCAACAGATATAAATAAATTTGCGCGCTTGTAAAGTTCTGAAACGGTTAAAATGGTTACTATTCCTGCTAATATTTGTAAAAACATATACTCATAACTATTAGGTACAATAAACCCTAAAAGAAGTACTGTTATAACATGTGTAAATAAGCCTAAACGAGCATCAAAAAATGCTTTTAAAACTAGAGGAAGTATTGCAAGAGGTACAATATAAATGTATTTTGAATCGTAGTTTACAATTAAGGTTGTTAACAACACCATCAAGAATATATTAAAAAATATAAAAGTAACTTTTGTGTTATTATTAAATACTTCTAACCTATATTTTCTTAAAAACAATAACAACATTAATAAAGCTAACGCAACTAATAGAGTGTAAGCAAATAATATTAAATTGTAATTTGACTCGTTCCAAACTTGCGACTCGTATTCTGATTCTAAAGAACTTAATATTAAAAACTTATTACCTTCTACTATTTCTCCTTTAGAAATAATTAAGGTTTCTTTTTCTATACTTCCTCTTGTGTGTGATATTGAACTTAGGCGTTCTTGCAAAGCTGTGTCTGATAGCGCTTTATTATATGTTAAATTAGGCTCTATGATGTTAAAAAATAGAATAGATAAAGGTTTTGAATATTCTTCAAAATTATTTTTCTTTATTTCTTCGTCTATTTTAGGCTTAACTTGAGATTGTCTATAAATATTTGAAAAATCGGTTTTACCAACTTCTACTCTATCTTTTAAAATAGTTACAGTAGATTTATTTGCTATTAATTCATCTTCATTTGTAACTCCATATTCGTAGAGTTTTTCTATTAAATCTTTTCCAAAATTTTTAATTTCATTTTTTGAAGTATAAATAGAATCCGGAAAAACTTTATCAAAACTTTTATAATATTTATTTAAAACATTACCCTTTATATCTGGATCAAGATTAAAATATTTTATTGTTGTAGTTTCAATTTGAATTTTTTCTTCTTCTAATTCTTTAGGTGTTTTTTGAATTGCAAAATCAAAAGGCGCATATAATGTTTCTGATTGCCAAGGTTTTCCTTTTTCAAAATCATACTTAAACTTTCCACTTTTTGGAAATAAATAAACAATTAAAAATGTAGTAACAATAAATAGAAGTACTTTATAAACTAAAGCGTGATTTTTATAAAATTTATTTACTAAGTCCTTCATTCTTAAAAATTGAGATTATTCTATAAATTCAAATGTAGTAAATTATGATTTCAATATTAGGGATAATGCAAATATCAGTCTTATTTTTACTAAATTTTGATTATTTTCGCAACACACAAATATTAAGACTCATAAAATGAATAAAGAAGTAGTTATTGTATCGGCAGCAAGAACACCTATTGGTAGTTTTTTAGGTGCCTTATCAACAATTCCGGCTCCAAAATTAGGAGCTATTGCAATTAAAGGCGCATTAGAAAAAATTAACTTAAAACCAGAATTGGTACAAGAAGTTTTAATGGGTAATGTTGTACAAGCAGGTACAGGTCAAGCTCCTGCTAGACAAGCTGCGATATTTGCTGGTATTCCAGATACTGTGCCATGTACTACAATTAATAAGGTTTGTGCTTCTGGAATGAAAACGGTTATGCAAGCTGCCCAAGCAATTGCTTTAGGAGATGCAGAAATTGTAGTTGCTGGTGGTATGGAAAATATGAGTTTAATTCCTCATTATTTTCATGCAAGAAGTGCTACTAAATTTGGTCCTGCTTCTTTAATAGATGGCATGCAAAAAGACGGATTAGTAGATGTATACGACCAAAACGCTATGGGTGTTTGTGCAGATGCTTGTGCTACAGAGTATGAGTTTTCTCGTGAAGACCAAGATGCATACGCAATACAGTCTTATAAGCGCTCTGCTGCTGCATGGGAAGCTGGTAAATTTAATAATGAAATTGTACCTGTTGCTGTACCACAAAGACGTGGAGACGATGTAATAGTAACAGAAGATGAAGAATATAAAAACGTAAGAATGGATAAAATTCCATCTCTACGTCCTGCATTTACAAAAGATGGAACTGTTACAGCTGCCAATGCCTCTACTATAAACGATGGCGCTGGAGCTATGGTTTTAATGAGTAAAGAAAAAGCAAACGAATTAGGCTTAAAACCATTAGCAACAATAAAAGGATATGCAGATGCTGCACACGAACCAAAATGGTTTACAACTGCTCCTGCTAAAGCCTTACCAAAAGCTTTAAATAAAGCTGGTGTTAATATTAAAGATGTTGATTTTTTTGAATTTAACGAAGCTTTTTCTGTTGTTGGTTTAGCCAACATGAAAATTTTAGGCTTAAACGATAGCAATGTTAATGTTAATGGTGGTGCCGTTTCTTTAGGACACCCATTAGGTTGTTCAGGTGTAAGAATATTAATTACTTTATTAAATGTTTTAGAACAAAATAATGCTAAAATTGGAGCTGCTGCTATTTGTAATGGTGGTGGTGGTGCTTCTGCTTTAGTTATTGAAAGAAATTAAAATAATTATAGTTAATGCAATACGGCATTTGTAATCTAAGCATTGTCCCTTTAAGAATAGAAGCTAGCGATACCAGTGAATTGGTATCGCAAGTTTTGTATGGTGACCTTTTTAAAATTATAGAAATGCGAAAGTCCTGGTGTAAAATCAGGTTAGCTTTCGATAAATATGAAGGTTGGATTGATACCAAACAGTTTTTTGAAATTACAAAAGAAGATTACGATACTTTAATTATAGAGACACCAAAATTATCTTCAGATTTAATTGAATTTGTAGAAGATAACAACAAACAGTTATACACTATTCCTTTAGGCTCCCAATTAAACGGATTATCGCTTTTACAACATACATTTGATGGCACCATTACAGAAGGTGAAAAAGAAAAACATAATCTTATAACTACAGCTTTTAACTATTTAAATACGCCATATCTTTGGGGAGGAAAAACACCTTTTGGAATAGACTGTTCTGGCTTTACCCAAATGGTTTATAAAATGAATGGCTATAAGCTGCTACGTGATGCCTCACAACAAGCCACTCAAGGTGAAGCACTAAGTTTTATTGAAGAAAGCGAACCAGGAGATTTAGCTTTTTTTGATAATGCTGAAGGTAATATTACACACGTTGGTATAATAATGAAAGATAATTACATTATACATGCACACGGAAAAGTTAGAATAGATAGATTAGATCATTCTGGTATTTATAATGTAGATAAACGTACGCATACTCATAAACTTCGAGTAATAAAAAAGATTGTTTAATACACATAAATTATTTTTTTACAAAGCCGCTATTAACACTCTTTTAAAGCGTTAAAGAAATCCTAAAATACTTTTTTAAAAAAGTGATTGTTTATATTTGAAGATGCTCAATAAACTCGAGGAAAATTCAAATAAAATACAATGTTAAAAACCATTACTTCTCTCCTATTTATTTTTTTATTATCATTTAACAGTACAGCACAACAACCCGATAAACCAAATGCATCAGAAATATATGATGCCATAGAAAAACTAAATTTTTTGGGATCTGTACTTTATTTGGCTGCACATCCAGATGATGAGAATACTCGTTTAATTTCTTACATGGCTAACCATGTAAAAGCAAGAACTGCTTATTTATCTTTAACACGTGGTGATGGCGGACAAAACCTTATTGGACCAGAAATTAGAGAGCTTTTAGGTGTTATTAGAACTCAAGAGTTATTAGCTGCAAGACGTACAGATGGTGGTGAACAACGATTTACAAGAGCTAATGATTTTGGCTACTCTAAACATCCAGACGAAACCTTAGCTATATGGAATAAAGATGAAGTATTAAGCGATGTCGTTTTAGCTATCCGTCAATTTAAACCAGATATAATTATTAATAGATTCGATCATAGAAGTCCAGGAACAACACATGGTCATCACACAAGTTCTGCTATGCTAAGTTATGAGGCTTTTGATTTGGCTGGCGATGCATCAGTTTACCCAAATCAAGTAAAAGAATACGGAACTTGGCAACCTAAAAGAGAATTTTATAATACATCTTGGTGGTTTTATGGTAGCAAAGAAAAATTTGAAGCTGCCGATAAAACAAATCTATTAAATGTTGATGTTGGTACCTATTACCCAAGTTCAGGTTTAAGTAATACAGAAATTGCTTCCCTTAGTAGAAGTCAGCATAAATCCCAAGGATTTGGTAATACTGGAACTCGTGGAGAACAAATTGAATATATAGAATTAATTAAAGGAGACTTGCCTAAAGATAAATCTAATGTATTTGATGGTATCGATACCTCATGGAATAGAGTTAAAGGAGGAAAAGCTATTGGTGATATTTTAAAACAAGTTCAAGAAAATTTTGATTTTACAAACCCATCAGCATCAATTAAAAATCTAATAAAAGCTTATAATTTAATTAAAAAATTAGAAAATAAACATTGGCGAAACATTAAAACAAAAGAAATAAAAACAATAATTGCAGCTTGTAGCGGCTTATATTTAGAAGCCGCTGCTACAGAAAGTTCAAGTGTTTTAAATAATACAACAAAGTTAAATATTGAAACTATTAACAGAAGTAATGCCAATATTGAATTAGTTTCTATTTCCAAATCAGACAATAAAAAAACAATTTCAAAAAATATTAATTTAAAGAACAATCTTTCTGTAAAAACTGAACTAGACTTTTACGTGTCCAACAACGATAATTATTCCGTTCCATATTGGTTAGAAGAAAAAGGAACATTAGGTATGTATAAAGTTGAGAACAAAAAATGGATTGGACTACCAGAAACCTTAAGAACAGCAACTATTCAGTTTAATTTAAACATTGAAGGTTCCCCTATTTCATATACAAAACCAATTGTTTACAAAACTAATGATCCTGTAAAAGGAGAAGTCTATAAACCTTTTGAAATAATACCAGAGGTTTCTGCAAAAATTAGCGAAAAAGTAATCATTTTTGAGAATGATACTCAAAAAGAAATACCTGTTATAGTAAAAGCAAGTCGTGATAATTTAGAAGGTTTTATAGAACTTAATTATCCAGAAGATTGGAATGTTTTTCCTAAACAACAAAAAATTAATATAAAACATAAAGGCCAAGAACAAAGATTAGTATTTACTGTTATACCTCCAAAATACCAAAGTGAGGGTACACTATCTCCAAAAGTTACTATAGGAAACAAAATATATAATAAAGAATTAATAGAAATTGATTACGACCATATCCCATATCAAACAGTTTTATTACCAAGCGAAAGTAAAATTGTACGGTTAGACATTAAAAAACGTGGAGAAAACATTGCATATATTGAAGGTGCTGGAGATGTTGTTCCAGAAAGTTTAACACAAATTGGTTATAATGTAGTTATTATTTCTCCAGAAGATATTTCTTCTCAAAAATTAAGTCAGTTTGATGCTGTAGTTATTGGTATTCGTGCTTATAATACTATTGAAGAGCTAAATTTTAAACAAGATATTCTATTTGATTTTGTAAAAAATGGTGGCAACATGATCGTGCAATATAATACCAGCCATAGACTTAAAGTCGATAATCTTGCTCCGTATACTTTAGAATTATCTAGAGACAGAGTAACAGACGAGTCTGCAGAAGTTACTTTTGTAAACCCTGATCATGAAGTTTTAAACAGTCCTAATAAAATTACCCAACAAGATTTTAAAGGCTGGACTCAAGAACGAGGTTTATATTTCCCAAATAAATGGGCTAAAGAGTTTACTCCAATTTTATCTATGCACGATAAAGGTGAAACTCCAAAAACAGGCAGCTTATTAGTTGCAAAGTACGGTAAAGGATACTATATCTACACAGGTTTAAGCTTTTTTAGAGAATTTCCAGCAGGAGTTTCTGGTGCTTATAGACTTTTTGCTAATATGTTAAGTATAGGAAAAGAAAACATTACAAATAACTCTGGATTAAAAAATTAAATATGAAAGAAAAGCAACCAAAATATAAGTGGAATAAACTTTATACTTTAATACTTGTAGCAAACATTGCATACATTATTGCTTTCTATTTCATCACAAAAGCGTTTTAAATCATGCAAACATTAGATTGGATTGTTTTAATAGGAACATTATTAACCATAGTTATTTATGGTACTATTCAAACCAGAGGAAGTAAAAATGTAGAAGATTATTTAAAAGGCGGAAACCAGTCTAAATGGTGGACTATAGGTTTATCTGTAATGGCAACACAAGCTAGTGCTATTACGTTTTTATCTACACCAGGACAAGCCTTTAACGACGGTATGGGATTTGTACAATTCTACTTTGGCTTACCAATAGCCATGATTGTTATTTGCATGGTATTTATACCGTTATACCATAGACTTAAAGTATATACTGCATACGAGTTTTTAGAAAATAGATTCGACAGAAAAACAAGATCGCTTACAGCAATTCTGTTTTTAATACAACGTGGTTTAGCAGCAGGAATTACCATCTTTGCTCCTGCCATAATTTTATCGGCAGTACTAGGCTGGAATTTACTATTACTAAATATAATAATTGGTGTTTTAGTAATAATTTACACAGTTTCGGGTGGAACAAAAGCTGTAAATGTTACACAAAAGCATCAAATGGTTGTAATTTTTACAGGAATGGTTATAGCATTTATATTAATTTTAAATCAACTTCCAGACGATATAACTTTTAAAAAAGCTGTTGAAATTGCAGGTGCAAGCGGAAAAATGGAAGTACTTGATTTCTCTTTCGATTTAAATAACAGATATACCGTTTGGACAGGATTAATTGGTGGTACTTTTTTAATGCTTTCTTATTTTGGTACAGACCAAAGTCAAGTACAACGTTATTTATCTGGAAAATCTGTAAAAGAGATGCAGTTAGGATTAATGTTTAACGGACTTTTAAAAATACCAATGCAATTTTTTATTTTGTTTGTTGGTGTTATGGTATTTGTATTTTATCAATTTAATCAAGCACCTGTTAATTTTAATCCTACAGCAACAGAAATCGTTTTAAATTCTGAATATGCTGAAGAATATAAAGCTATACAAGAAGAGCAAAAAAAATTATTCGAAAATAAACAGACTGCTATAAGTCGTTTTTTATCAACTAAAAACGATGAAAACAAAACACACATTGCTGCTTTTAATGAGGCAAACGATGTTTTAAGAAATAAAGCCAAAGTATTAATTGAAAAAGCTGGTGATGCGCAAAATATAAAAGTTGAAAGTAATGATAAGGACTATGTATTTATTCATTTTATATTAAACAATCTTCCTAAAGGATTAATAGGTTTATTATTAGCCGTTATATTATCTGCAGCAATGTCAAGTACTGCAAGCGAATTAAATGCCTTAGCGAGCACTACAACAATAGATTTATATAAACATAAAGTTGGTGATAAAACAGAATTACAAATGCTTAAAGCTTCAAGATGGTTTACCTTACTTTGGGGAATAATAGCTATTGGCGTAGCATGTATAGCTAATTTAGCAGAAAATTTAATTCAGCTAGTAAATATAATTGGTTCTATATTTTATGGTAATGTTTTAGGCATCTTTTTATTAGCCTTTTTCTTTAAATACGTAAAAGCTAATGCCGTATTTACAGCAGCTTTAATAACCCAAGTTATTGTAATTACATTATTTCTTTTAAATAGATTCGAAATTATAAATCTGCCATTTTTATGGTTAAACTTTGTAGGTTGTGTAATTGTTATAGCCATAGCACTTTTATTACAATCTAAAAATGAGTATTTTAACAAAATAAATTATAAGAATATATAACAATATATGGTAGAAATTTTAACATCCATTTTTTTCATTTTTGCTGTAATTGACCCAATTGGATCAATACCTGTTTATTTGGAAGCCACTAAGGAGTTTGATAATTTACACAAAAAGAAAATAGCCATTAGAGCTTGTGTTATAGCATTTTTAATACTTCTCTTTTTTATTGTTATTGGTCAACTTATTTTAGAAGGAATGAAAGTATCTTTAGATGCTTTTCAAATTTCTGGAGGAGTTATTTTATTTCTTTTTGCGTTAACCATGATTTTTGGAGATGGAAAACCTGAACAAGAAAAAAATAGTATTTCAGATTATAAACACGTAACTATTTTCCCAATAGCTATTCCATCTATTGCATCTCCAGGAGCAATTATGGCTGTAGTATTATTAACAGATAACCACTTATATACTTTTTTACAACAGAGCATAACAACTTTATTGGTTTTAATTGTTATAGGCATTACTTGTTTAATTCTTTTAGCTGCTAATAAATTACAAGAAAAAATTGGAGATTACGGTATTACTGTTATTAGTAAAATTATGGGCTTAATACTAGCAGCATATGCGGTTCAAAATATTTTAAGCGGAATTTCAGACTACTTTTCTGCAACTACATAATGGAGAGCAAAAACATTTAATTAAACACTTAACTCTTAAAATTAAACCATTACCAATGGTCTATTTTTATTAGTATTATTTAACATGTAATAATATAAACACTATCAAACTGATAGTGTTTTTTATTTTAAATAGTATTATTTACTTAACTTTTCATCAAATTAGCTTGTCTTTTTGTAAAGTTTGTTTTACATTTGAGTAATCAATTTATCAATCAAAAATTGAACAATTATGAACACAAATTATTTATTACCAAACAAGCTTAAACCATTAGGCTGGATTTTATTTATACTAGGCACTTTCTTTGGTCTATTACTTTTATTTAAAGGATATGATTATGAACCCATAAAGTTTAAAGTGCTTTCTTTATTTAATAACAGTATTCTTGGAAATGATTCAATGTCTTACTTTAAAATTATCGAAACCGGTATTGCAAACGAGTTAGCTACTATTGCTATTATTACTGGAGGATTAATAATTGCACTTTCTAAAGAAAAAGTAGAAGACGAATTTATATCTAAACTTAGAGCAGATTCCTTTATATGGGCTATGATAACTAATTATATAGTGTTGCTAATAGCTACAATTTTTATTTATGAGATGAGATTTTTTACCGTGTTAGTTTTTAATATGTTTACACCAATTATTTTCTTTATTATTCGTTTTAATTTTTTAAAATTTAAATCTAATAGTGATGAAGAATAATATAAAAGTACAGCGTGCTATACATGATTTAACACAAGCTGCTTTAGCTGAAAAAATAGGCGTTAGTAGACAAACCATAAACGCAATGGAAAAAAACAAATACGTTCCATCTACAGTTTTAGCTTTAAAATTAGCAGAATTATTTAACGTAAAAGTTGAAGACATTTTTCAACTTGAGAATAATGAATAGAAACAAAAAAAAGCGCAATCTTTCGATTGCGCTTTAAATATATACTTACTGTAAAAAACAAATTATTCCCATTCTTTAAGAAACTCTTTATTCATTTTTACATAACCTGCATTATCAGCTTCTTCTGCAAGTTTTAAAGATGCTTTTGCAGCTTTTATTGCTTCTTTTTTATTTCCTGCCTTTGCATGAATTAAAGATTGTTGACGTAACATCCAAAATTTAGGATCATCTTTACTCATATCTATTGCCTTATCAATCCATACTACAGCTTGTTTAATATCTCCGTTAGATTCTAAATTGTAACGTGCAGCAGCATAATAATCTGCAGCTCCAGGACCATTCATCACTTTATTAATATTTGCTTTAACTTTTGCTGCAGTAGGTACTTCTATTGTAACTCCAACAAAAACATCTTCCCATAATATACCTAAAACAGCAGAGTTATTTGTTAAATCATCAAAAAGCATAGTAAATGTTTCCATTTTCATAGGCATATTCATAACGTCTGTAGTTACTTTTGCCGCAACTTTATTTTCATCCCATGCTTTTGGTGTTCCCCAATTATTAGTATCTGTATAAAATACAATATCCCATGACGATTTATTTGGTTTTGTAAAAACAGCATAAGAACCTGCTTTCACTTCTTTACCTCCAATTTTTACATCATCACTAAAAGTAATTACAGTGTTTTTATTAGCTCCCGTTCTCCACATTTCACCATAAGGAACTAAATCTCCAAAAATAGCACGACCTCTCATGCTTGGTCTTGAGAATTCTAAAGTTAAATCTGTTAAACCTACCTTCTGCTCTATTTTAGCTTCTGGACTAGGTTGCGGTGTCTCAATTTGAGCATTTGCAGTAAATGATGCTACAAATACTAAGGCAATCATCAATAAATTTTTCATAATATTTTTAATGTGTTAGTGTTAATTTTTTTATTAGTGTAAATCTACAAATTACAGCTTTTTTCTGTTGTTAATAAAAACTTAAATAAGGTTAGAAATCTTTGCAAAACACTAAAAATTTAAAATAAAAAACACTCAGCTATTTTTACCAACTCATAATATGATGTTAATTTTGTTTAACTTTATTAAAAAACAATTAAACATTTTGTATCTTTATGGATATTAAACATAATCTCATGGCGAAAAAGAAAAATTTAACTAAAAACAACATAATAACATTTTATATGGATTATGTTTTAGAGCATGGTCAAAACCCAAAATCTGTATATAGTTTTGCAAAACATAATAATTTTGAAGAATCTAAATTTTATGAGTTTTTTGGATCGTTTGAAAATATAGAAAAACATATATTTAAAGTGTTTCATGATAACACTATTTCTGCCTTACATAAAAGTAACGAGTATTCTAGCTTTCAGTCTAGAGAAAAATTATTAAGCTATTATTTTACATTTTTTGAAAACCTAACCGCCAACAGAAGCTATGTTGTTTATACATTAAATAAACATAAAAACAGCTTAAAATCTTTTAAAGCATTAACAGTATTAAAATCTAGTTTCACACAGTATATTAATGATTTGGATATTGAATTATTAGATGTAAAGGAAGAAAAATTAAATAAAATTCAAAATAAAGGACTTACAGAATCTGCATGGCTACAACTATTATTAACAATAAAATTTTGGTTAGAAGATACTTCTGCAAGTTTTGAAAAAACAGATGTTTTTATAGAAAAATCTGTTAACACAAGCTTCGATGTTTTAAACATTGCTCCTTTAAAAAGCTTGATAGATTTCGGGAAATTTATTTTCAAAGAAAAAGTAAAAATGAATTAATAAAATTTTTGAGATTAAGAAATTTCTCTCATTCATTATAAATATAAAACATATTGAAAACAATAGATAGCATACCAACTTCTAAAATCCAACGAGCTTCAAAACTTGTTCAAACTGGTGCTAAAGTGGGAGTTAATTACCTAAAATACTACGGAGATAAATTAACAAAAACCGAAGACGAAGCTAAAACACGTTTAAACAATAATAACGCTGAAGATATTTACGATGGTTTAAAAAAGCTAAAAGGAAGTGCATTAAAAGTGGCGCAAATGTTAAGTATGGAAAAGAGTATTTTACCTCAAGCTTATGTAGAAAAATTCTCTCTTGCGCAATTTTCTGTACCACCACTTTCTGCTCCTTTAGTTGCTAAAACTTTTAAAAAATATTTTGGCAAATTACCTAATGAAATCTACGACACCTTTAATTTAACTTCTGTAAATGCTGCCAGTATTGGGCAAGTGCATGTAGCAGAAAAAAATGGGAAGAAACTTGCTGTGAAAATTCAATACCCAGGTGTCGCAGATAGCATTTCTACAGATTTAGCATTAGTTAAACCTATTGCTATACAAATGTTTAACATTAAAGGAAAAGATAGCGACAAATACTTTAAAGAAGTAGAAAATAAACTTATTGAAGAAACTAACTATATTCTTGAAGTGAAACAGAGTAAAGAAATAGTTAGTGCATGTAAGCATATTCCTAACCTTAAATTTCCAAAATATTATGAAGATTTATCGTCCGAAAGAATTATAACTATGGATTGGATGGAAGGCGAACATTTAAGTCAATTTACTGCTTATAATAAAGACCAAAACAAAGCAAACAAATTGGGTCAAGCACTTTGGGATTTCTATATGTATCAAATGCATAAACTAAAAAAAGTACATGCCGACCCACATCCTGGAAATTTTTTAATTTCTGAAAAAGGAGAATTAATAGCCTTAGATTTTGGTTGTATGAAAACAGTACCAGACGAATTTTATATACCATACTTTGAATTAGCAAAAAAAGATAGCATTAATAATCCTAACATTTTTAAAGAAAAATTATTTGCTTTAGAAATTTTAAAAGAAGATGATTCGCCAGAAGAGTTAGATTTCTTTTCAAAAATGTTTCATGAAATGTTGAGCCTTTTTACACAACCTTTTCATGTAGAAACATTTAATTTTTCTGATGAAAAATTCTTTGGTAAAATTACAGAATTAGGTCAAAAATATAGTAAAAACACAGAGTTACGCAAAATGAATGGCAATAGAGGCTCCAAACATTTTATATATATAAATAGAACCTTTTTCGGGCTTTATAATTTAATGTTCGATTTAAAAGCACAAAATATAAAAATTAATAATTTTAAAAATTTATAGATGACCTATTTTAGCTTAAAAGACATTAATAACCTTGAGCACCTTTATAAAATAAACTTAATAAATAGCTGTTCTGGTTATAAATCTGCTAACCTAATAGGTACAAAATCTAGTTCTGGTATAGAAAATGTGGCCATATTTAGCTCAATTACACATGTAGGTTCTAGTCCTCCAATTCTAGGCTTTTTTTGTAGACCTACAACCGTAACTAGAAATACTTATGATAATATAAAAAACACAGGAGTTTATACAATTAATCATATCCATAAATCTAATTTTAAAGATGCACATCACACATCTGCAAAATATAATTCTAGTATATCTGAATTCGATAAAACATCTTTAAAAGCAGAATATAAAGCAAATTTTCATGCGCCTTTTGTAAAGCATTCACCAGTTCAAATAGCAATGAAATTTATTAACGAATATCCTATTAAAGAAAATGGAACTATTTTAATTCTAGGTGAAATTCAAGGCTTATATATTAATAACTCTTTAATTACAGAAGATGGTTTCGTAAACCTATCTAAAGCTAATATTGCAACAATAAATAGCTTAGATGGTTATGCTTTTCCTAAATTAGAAGAAAGATTAGCATATCAAAGACCAAAATAAAACACTATGAAAATACTTGTTACAGGTGCAACAGGCTATATAGGCAAACGTATTATTCCGTTACTTATAGAACAAGGCCATACAGTGGTTTGCGCTGTAAGAGGAAAATTACGAACAGAAAAAAAATATAGTGATGAGCAAAATGTAGAAGTAGTTGAAGTCGATTTTTTAAAAAAAGAAACACTTAAAAATATACCAAAAGATATAGACGCTGCTTATTACTTAATACATTCAATGTCCAATTCTATTTCTAGTTTTCAACAAATGGAAAATGACTGTGCTATAAATTTTAAGCAAATTATAGAGCAAACTAACTGCAAACAAGTTATTTATTTAAGCGGTATCACTAACGATTTAAAACTATCTAAACATTTATTATCTAGAAAAAATGTAGAAAACATCTTAGCTTCACCAACATATGGTTTAACAGTTTTTAAAGCTGGAATTATTGTAGGTTCAGGAAGTTCTTCATTCGAAATTATTAGAGATTTAGTAGAAAAATTACCTATTATGGTAGCTCCTAAATGGCTTAACACAAAAACTCAACCTATTGCTATTAGAGATGTACTAGCATTTTTAACACGTAGTTTAGGAGATAAGAGACTTTATAACACAACACACGATATTTTTGGCCCAGAAATTTTAAATTACAAACAACTTCTACTAAAATTTGCTAAGTCCAGAGGTTTAAAAAGATATATAATTACAGTACCTATAATGACTCCAAAACTATCAAGTTATTGGTTATATTTTGTTACATCAACATCTTATAAATTGGCTAGAACCTTGGTAAATAGTATGGGAGTAGAAATAATTGGGCATCCAAGTAATATTAACCAAATGCTTGATGTTAATCCTATTAATTATGATGAAGCAGTACAATTAGCATTCGAAAAAATTAAACAAAATAGTATTATTTCTAGCTGGAAAGACTCTTACGCCAGCAGTAGAATAAAAAAAAGAATTTCGGCAAAATATATTAATGTTCCAAAACATGGCTGTTTTAAAGATATTAAAGAAAGGTCTGTTTTAAATGAAGAACGAACTTTTGCGAAAATTTGTGCCATAGGTGGAGAAAATGGATGGTATTATGGCACCTATTTATGGAAAATTAGAGGATTTATAGATAAACTCTTTGGAGGTATTGGTTTAAGACGCGGACGCACAAATGTTAATACAATAGAAACAGGTGATGCTTTAGATTTTTGGCGCGTATTATTAGCAGATCAAGAAAATAAGCGTCTGCTTTTATTTGCAGAAATGAAATTACCTGGAGAAGCTTGGTTAGAATTTAGAGTTGCAAAAGGTAAAGTATACCAACGCGCAATATTTAGACCAAGAGGATTAGCAGGAAGGCTATATTGGTATAGTGTTTTACCGTTTCACGGCTTTATTTTTAAAGGCATGATAAATAAACTTGCTAATGCCTAAAGGAGTTAAAAAACAAAATCTTCCAACCAAAATTTGCTTAACCTGCCTCCTACCTTTTACTTGGAGAAAAAAATGGGAAAACAATTGGAACAATATAAAATATTGCAGTAAAAAATGTCGTCAAACAAAAACAAAACCAGTTTAGTCTGGTTTAGAAACGATTTACGAATACAAGACAATACTACACTTTCTAAAGCTATACTAGAAAATAATACTGTTATTGCAATTTATTGTTTTGATAAAAGACAGTTTAAAAAAGATAGTTTCGGATTTAAAAAAACAGAAAAATATAGAGCTAAATTTTTAATTGAAACTGTTCAAGATTTAAAAACACAATTACAAAAATTAAATATTCCGCTATACGTCTATTTTGATAATACAGAATTATGCATCGCTAAATTAGAAAAGTGTTTTAATTTCGACGCCTTATACCTTCAAAAAGAGTGGACAAGTGAAGAAAATAATATACTAGATAAAGTAAAAAATATTTGGCACAAAAACTTCCCTATTTACGAGCTTTACAATCAATTTTTATATCATCCAGAAGATGTAATTTTTGAACTTGATAAACTTCCCAAAATATTTACAGAATTTAGAAAAAACGTCGAAAAACATTCTAAAATTAGAACTACAAAAAGTATTTATAATACTAATTTCAATAAAGATTTAATTGAAAATAACAAAACAAAAATACCAACACTTAAAGAATTAGGTTTTGCAAATTTTACACCACATCCTAATTCTGCTTTTCCTTTTAAAGGTGGAGAAAAAGAAGCATTAAAGAGATTAAATAATTATTTTTTTAAAACTAAAAAACTATGCATTTATAAGAAAACTAGAAATGGATTAATTGGTACAAATTTTAGCTCCAAATTTTCACCATGGTTAGCAAACGGAAGTATAAGTGCAAAAACTATTTATTGGAAGGTTAAAGAATTCGAAACACTATATTTTAAAAACCAATCTACATACTGGTTAATATTCGAGCTTATTTGGAGAGATTACTTTAAATATGTTTCGATACAACATCAATCTAAAATTTTTAAAATTGGCGGTATTTTAGAAAAAAAATATAATTGGCACACCAATTTTGAAAAAGTTAATAAATGGGTTAACGGCAAAACTAACCAGCCTTTTGTAAACGCAAATATGATAGAATTACAAAAAACTGGCTGGATGAGTAATCGCGGCAGACAAAATGTTGCAAGTTATTTTACAAAAACATTGCAACTGGATTGGCGTATTGGTGCCGCATATTTTGAATCTTTACTTTTAGACTACGATGTACATAGCAATTATGGCAACTGGATGTATGTTGCTGGTGTTGGTAACGATCCCAGAGACAGAAAATTTAATGTAAAATTACAAGCAGACCGTTATGATACTAACGGAAATTACCAACGTTTGTGGTTACAAAACACTTTATTTTAATTTATTTTGAAAACACTAAGACTTATTTTAGGAGATCAACTTAATAGCAAACATTCGTGGTTTAAAGGAAACCAATCTAATTATGTGTATTGCATGTTCGAGATGCGCCAAGAAACAGATTATGTAAAGCATCATATTCAAAAAATTATTGGCTTTTTTGCTGCAATGCGTTCTTTCTCTAAAGAGTTAGAAAATAAAAATTGTCAAGTCGTCTATTATACGTTAAACAATACTCAAAACACACAAAATCTCACACAAAATATTCAACAAATAATCGATAAACTAAATATTAAAAAATTTGAATATCAATTACCAGATGAATATAGACTAGATCAACAATTAGCTAATTTTTGCAAAACACTTCCTTTTAACTATCAAGCATTTAACACAGAACATTTTTACACAAATCGTAACGATTTAGCTCTATTTTTTAAAAATAAAAAACAGTGGTTAATGGAAAGTTTTTATCGAGATATGCGCAAAAAACATAATATACTTATTGTTGCAAACCAACAACCAGAAGGCGGGAAATGGAATTACGATAAAAGCAATAGAAACAAATGGAATGAAAAAAAAACAATTCCAAAATTTAAATCGTTTCAAAATGATGTTTCAGAAATAATAACATTAATTAAAAATCAAAATATTAAAACGTTAGGATTTTTTAACTCCACCCATTTCGAATATCCAATAAATAGAAAGCAAGCGTTAGAACAACTAAAATATTTTTGCGAACATTTATTAATTCATTTTGGTGATTACCAGGATGCAATGCATACAGAAGAAATATACCTCTTCCACTCTCGTCTATCTTTTGCAATGAATTGTAAAATAATTTCTCCAAAAGCTATAGTTACAACAGTTTTAAATTATTGGAGAAAACATGGAGAAAACATAAACATCTCTCAAGTCGAAGGTTTTATTCGCCAAATAATTGGTTGGCGTGAATATATGAGAGGCATGTATTGGGCGTTAATGCCAGAATATAAAACTTTAAATTTCTTAGAAAATTCTAATACATTGCCAAATTTTTTCTGGACTGGAAAAACAAAAATGAATTGTTTAAAAAATGCAATAAACAACTCTTTAAATAATGGCTACGCGCACCACATACAACGTTTAATGATTACTGGAAACTTTGCTTTACTAACACAAATTAATCCAGACGAAGTAGACGCTTGGTATCTAGGAGTTTATGTAGATGCCATAGAATGGGTGCAATTACCAAATACTCGTGGTATGAGTCAATTTGCAGATGGAGGAAAAATAGCAACAAAACCATATGTTTCTAGTGGTAGCTACATTAATAAAATGAGTAATTATTGTGATGATTGCTATTACAATAAAAAAGAAAAAATTGGTGATAAAGCTTGTCCTTTTAATAGTTTGTATTGGAATTTTCTAGATGATAAGCGCGAGCAATTAAGCAATAATTTTAGAATGAAAATGATGTATAGCTTATTAAATAAAATTCAACCCGAAGATTTACATAAAATTAAAACCAGAGCTTATAACATTATTAAAAATCCAGATAATTATTAAATAAAAATTAATATGTTAATTTTTGTTTAACTTAATCAATTTAAAGTTAAACATTTTGTAAATTTGATTAAATCGATTTACAACATTATGATTTTTAATACTACTTACATTAATAAACAGAATATAGATTTAATAAATGATATAGTAGGAAAACCATTTAATTTTTTACAAGCCTTTAAACTTAAAGGTATTGGCTCTAAACGGATGATTATTGAAAATGTAAGCCCTAATTTTAAGTACCTTTTAAATACAGTTGCAGACGCAAATTATGCTAATATAGAGCTAAGACCACATGGTATTTTAATCCATATTATTAAAGGCTTACAAAATTTTACGTGGGCAATCCCTTATTACCAATTAGTTATATATAAAGTTAATGGCTCTAGTATTCACGCGCAAGGCAGGTTTATTCACTTTAAAAACAACAAAACATTAAAGGAAAACAAAAAGTTTTTTAATAAACTTTTAAACGAAAAAATAAAATTTGATGAAAAATATAATTTCCAAACCTAGTAATCCAAAAAACTTTACTGTCGAGGATATAGATCGTATTATAGAAATGGCTTGGGAAGATAGAACTCCTTTTGATGCTATAACTTTTCAATTTAATATAAAAGAACAAGACATAATAAAGCTTATGCGAAAAGAAATGAAAGCAAATAGTTTTAAATTATGGCGAGCAAGAGTTCAAGGTAGAAAGACAAAGCATCTAAAAAACAGAAATTTTGAAGAAGGTCGTTTTAAATGTTCTAGACAAAAGCAAATTACGCACAATAAAATAAGTAAGAGGTAAAATTTTAAAACCACTAAAAATGAAAAACATTGTAATAATTGGAGGAAGTAAAGGTATTGGAAATGCAATTGTGAAAAATTTAATTTCCGAAAATAAAATTTATAACATAAGTAGAACTTCACCAGAACAAACGCACCAAAACCTAACACATTTTAATTGCGATATTTTAAATGATGATTTACCAGAAATTGAAGCAATAGACACTTTAATATACTGTCCAGGAAGTATTAATTTAAAACCAATTTCCAGACTATCCTTAGAAAATTTTAGAGAGGATTTCGAAATTAATGTTATTGGTGCCGTAAAAACAATTCAGCATTTTTTACCAAAATTAAAAAACGGTAATCAACCATCTATACTACTCTTTAGTACAGTTGCATCAAAATTAGGAATGCCTTTTCATGCAAGTGTAGCAGCTGCAAAGTCAGCAATAGAAGGTTTAACAAAATCTTTAGGTGCAGAATTAGCTCCAACAATACGTGTAAATGCTATTGCTCCTACGGTTACAGACACAACATTAGCATCAAAACTATTACGTAACGATAAAATAGTAGAAAATATTAAAGAGCGTCATCCTTTAAAAAAGTTTTTAAATCCTGAAGAAGTAGCCGATATGGCTTCGTTTTTAACATCTAGTAAAGCAGCTTCTATTTCTGGTCAAATTTTTAAAATGGATTGTGGCATTGTTAGTTTTAAAATTTAAGAATTATGTTTTCATTATTTAAAAAGAAAAGCCCAGTTGAAAAACTTCAAAAAAAATACGAAAATTTAATGCGTGAATCTCACAAATTATCTACATCAAATAGAAAAGCTAGCGATGCTAAATTTGCTGAAGCAGAAATAATTAATAACCAAATTCAACAATTAATAGCAAACAAATTATGAAAAAACTTAAATACATTTTGTTGTTTATAATTATAAATTTTGCTAGTTTATACATTGGTAATTTATTAATGGATAATGGCCCACAAACAAGTTGGTATTTAAGTTTAGAAAAGGCACCTTGGACACCGCCTGGTTGGGTATTTGGAGTCGCTTGGACATTAATAATGCTATGTTTTTCCTTCTATTTAGCTTCTTTATTTTTAAAAGAGAATAGTTTAAAATTAAAATTAGCATTTACGCTACAAGTGTTTTTAAATGTAATATGGAATTTTGTGTTTTTTAATCAGCATTTAGTGGTAATAGGTTTAATAGTAATCTCAGCCTTAACAGTTGTTATTTTTACTTTTTTCTTCACCAATTTTAAAAGCATGAAAAACAAAAGTTTTTTACTTCTACCTTATATGGTTTGGCTATTAATTGCAACCTCACTAAACGCTTTTATTTTATTAAATAATTAATATGAAAATATATAGACTACATAAAAAACAAAATTTACCAATAACTAAAGAGCAAGCTTGGGAGTTTTTGTCAACTCCAGAAAACTTAAAAACCATAACTCCAGATTATATGGGATTTAATATCTTATCTGGAGCAGATAGACCAATGTATGCAGGACAAATTATTCAATACATTGTAACTCCTGTTTTAGGCATTAAAACAAAATGGGTAACAGAAATTACTCACGTTGTTGATGGTGAATATTTTGTAGACGAACAGCGCTTTGGTCCTTATGCATTATGGCATCATAAACATTTTATTAAAGAAATTAAAGGCGGTGTAGAAATGGAAGATATTATAGATTATAAAATTCCAATGGGAATTTTTGGTCAATTAGCACATCCTATTTTGGTAAAACCTAAATTAGAAGAAATATTTAATTACAGAAAAGAGAAGTTAGAAACGCTCTTTGGAAAATATTAAACTATGAGTAAAACTGTAAACATTTTTTGGTTTCGTCGTGACTTACGATTGGACGATAATATTGGTTTTTTTGAAGCATTAAATGGCAAATATCCAGTATTGCCAATTTTTATTTTTGATTCTGAAATTTTAGAAGAATTACCAAAAAATGACGCTCGCGTTAGCTTTATTTTTGAAACACTTCAAAACATGCGTAAAACATTACAAGATGAAAACAATAGTAGTTTAGCCATGTTTTATGGTAAACCAGTAGAAGTTTATAAAGCTTTAATTAAAAATTATAATATTAATACCGTTTACACCAATCATGATTACGAGCCTTATGCGAAAGAAAGAGATAAAGAGATACAATCGCTCTTAGAAAAAAATGATATAAGTTTTAAAACGTATAAAGATCAAGTAATTTTTGAGAAAGATGAAGTTGTAAAAGACGATGGTAAACCTTATGTCGTTTACACGCCTTATATGAAAAAATGGAAAGCTAAATTTAAAGACTACAATTTAAAAATTTACTACACCAATTCTCATTTAGATAATGTAATTGAAAATACAAGACTTCCTAATTTAAGTCTAAGCGATATAGGTTTTACAAAATCAAGCCAAGAAGTTAGAGAATATTCAGTTACACCAACAGTAATTCAAGACTATGAAGCTACCCGAAATTATCCTGCAAAAGATACCACATCGCGTTTAGGACCACATTTAAGATTTGGTACTGTAAGCGTAAGAAAAATGATAAAAAAAGCAACTGCAGAAAAAAACGAAATTTTCTGGCAAGAACTTATTTGGAGAGAGTTTTTTATGCAAATATTATGGCACTTTCCAAACACACATAAAGATGCTTTTAAAGCAAAGTATGATAATATTAAATGGAGAAATAATGACAAAGAATTTAAAGCCTGGTGCGAAGGAAAAACTGGTTATCCCTTAGTTGATGCTGGTATGCGACAATTAAATAAAACTGGTTTTATGCACAATCGCGTACGCATGCTTGTTGGTAGTTTTTTATGCAAACATTTACTTATCGATTGGAGAAAAGGCGAAGCTTATTTTGCAGAAAAACTGCACGATTACGATATGGCTAGTAATGTTGGTAATTGGCAATGGGTAGCAGGATCTGGTGTAGATGCATCTCCTTATTTTAGAATATTTAATCCAACAACACAAATAGATAAATTTGATAAAGACAGAAAATATATAAAAAAATGGGTTAAAGAATTTGAAACAGATAAGTATCCAGATAAAATTGTAGACCATAAAGAAGCTAGAGAACGTTGTTTAAAAGTATATAAAGAGGCTGTAGCATAAATAACAATAACTTAATCTATTCATTTTTAAAAATTTACTATCTTTAGTTAAACTAAAAAAAACTAATAAAATGAACACACAAGACGTTGCAAACCAATGGAAAACAATGTGCGAACAAGGTAAAAACCTAGAATGCATAGAGCAATTATACGCAGATAATGTGGTAAGTAAAGAAATGCCTGGAATGCCTGGTGAGGTTACCGAAGGCAAACAAAATGTTTGGAATAAGAGCAAACAATGGCAAGAAAGTGTAGAACAAATTCATGCTAGTGAAATTGGGGAACCTGTAGTTGCAGGTAATTTTTTTACTGCTAAAATGGGATTCGATTGTACGTTTAAAGAAGGTGGAAGACAAAAAATGGAAGAAGTGTGTGTTTATGAGGTAAAAGATGGTAAAATTGCCAGTGAGCAATATTTTTATAGTATGTAAAATTTAAAATTTTATAAATCCGTTTAAAAACTCATGATAGTTATTATGAGTTTTTTTTATTAGAGCAATTAGAAATACCACAACACATTTAAAAAACTGTATCTTCGCGCTCTAATATTTTGGTGTATGAATTGTTTACTTACTGGAGGAAATGGAATTGTTGGTAGTCATGTTATTTTCGATTGGCTTAAAAAAAATTTTACAACTAACTCTAAAGACCATTTATATGTTATTATTAGAGATAAAGCTGAGTTAACTGCTAAGCAACGTTTAATACATGTGTTAAGTAATGACACTAAACCAGATTATCTTAAAAATATTAGTATAGATAAATGTTTAGAAAAAATAACGGTAATTGCAGAAGATCTTGTAAATATTACAAAACAAAAGCTTCAAGATTATAATTTTTCAACAATAATACATTGTGCTGGTTCCACTAATTTATCTCACGCTACAAACTCTAAAACCGTAGTACACAAGCAAAACTATATTGCTACTCAACAACTATTAGAAAATATTCCAGATACCGTTAATAGGTTTATTTATATAAGTACTGCATATTCATTTGGTATTCAAAATGAAATAGTAAATGATAGTATTTCTAAATACAATGTAAATACTTTTAGAAATCCTTACGAGCAATCTAAATACGAAACAGAGCGATATGTAATAAAAAAATGTACAGAAATTAATATTTCTTCACAGGTTTTAAGACCTAGTATTATTTGTGGTCGCTTGTTAGACAAGCCTTTTTTTGAAACTCCAAAATTTGATGTATTCTACTCTTGGCCAATGTTTTTAGATAAGTATTCTAAAAAATTTAAAGATGCATTTAGAATTTGGATACATAAAGAAAGTGGGCTTAATATTGTACCAGTAGATTTTGTATCTAAAGCTATTTTATACGCCGTCGATCATCCAGAAATTAAAGAATTAAATATTGTTAACCCAAAACAAGTTTTACATAAAGATTACGTTGGAAAAGTTTTAGAATCTTTTCAAATAAGTAATTATGAATATATGGATAATATGCCTATAGATTTAAATAATTTTGAAGAATTGTATTATAAAACTATAGGGCAATTATTTAAAAATTACATATCCATTCCAGATTTACAATTTGATTCTGAGCGTATAAAAACAATTATTAATCAGTTAAAATTAGAAATGACACTTGGTGTACATGAAAATTTTATGAACCTGATTAATTTTTCGGTAGAAAAGAAATTTAAGCAAAGTTATTAGGTTAAGCCATTTATAAACTTTATTGTTTGAATATTAAATGTTTCTGGTTGTTCTACATTAACAACATGTCCACAATTTTCAATAATTAATAATGTAGATTTTAAATGTTTAGCTACAATGTTTTTTACAGAAGGTAAAAATAAATGATCCTGTTCTCCCATTATATATAAGGTTGGAATTTTTATATCCTTAGCTCTAAAAAAACGTAATAATGGATTTATTTCTGATGTTAATTTAAACCATCTTACAAACTCCTTTTGATAAAGTTTTTTTGCTTCGTTTACAAATAATAATCGAGAGTTTTTATGGTTTTTCCTTGGCATAATAATAAATGCAAAAAGCTTATAAAGCATCATGTAAGGTACTATAGATTTAAAAATAACACCCACTTTAATAAGCACTTGAGAACGAAAGTTTAGTTTCATAATTGCACCTCCCATAATCATGCTTTGTACACGTTCTGGATGTTTTTCTGCAAGATTTCTAATTAAAATAGTACCTAAAGAAATACCAATAAAATGAGATTTTTTAATTTTTAAATGGTTTATAACTTCAACAATATCATTTGTAATAGAGTCGAAAGTATATTTGGAATTAAAGGCATCTTTTAAAACAGGTTTAGAGTTACCATGACCTCTTAAATCTAATACCAATACATTAAACTGAGCACCAAAACTACGTACTTGTTTAAACCAAATAGAAGAACTACCACCTGCTCCATGAACAAATGTAACCCATTCTGTAGCCGTTTTGTGTAAATATGTAGTGTAGTTTAACATGCAGCGAATTTACATAAACTCTTTTAAAACAGCTACAACATAATCTATTTCTGCTTTAGTATTAAATTTACTGAAAGAAAAACGAAGTGATGGTTTTTTTAAATCATCGTCACATAAAATTTGTGAAAGTACATGAGAACCTTTACTACTACCGCTTTGGCATGCGCTTCCTCTTGAACAAGCAATACCTTTTAAATCTAATTGAAATAATAAAATTGGTGCTTTTTCTGCAGCTATTGGTAAACAAACATTTACCAAAGTATACGTGCTATTTTCTAAATCTCCAGAACTTCCGTTAAAAGTAGCATTAGGAAAAGCTTCATTTATACTTTTTATAAAATACTTTTTTAGTGTTGTAATGTAAGCGCGCTCTTCGGTTAAATTACTGTAAGCAATTTTTAAAGCTTCTTCAAGCCCAACTATATTATGTACAGATTCTGTTCCTGCTCTAGCACCTCTCTCCTGCTCTCCTCCAAAAATTAAAGGTTTTATACCAGATTTTTGTCTTACAAAACAAAAACCAACTCCTTTTGGTCCATGAAATTTATGAGCGCTAACAGCTAAAAAGTCAATATTAATATTACTTAAATCTATTTCGTAATGCCCAATAGATTGTACAGTATCACTATGAAACAAAGTATTATTAGCTTTACATAAATCACCAACCTTTTTAATATTTAATATATTTCCAATCTCGTTATTTATATGCATTAAACTAACCAGTTTTTTTTCTGGAGATTGTAATAATTCTTCAAGTTGTGAAAAATCTATATGACCTTTACTATCTAAATCTAAATACTTTACAGTAATACCGTATTCAATTACTAATTGGTCTAAAGTATATAAAACCGCATGATGCTCTATACGTGTAGTAATAATTGTTTTTACACCTAAATCTCTAACAGCACTTCTAAGTGCTAAATTATCTGCCTCTGTTCCTCCTGAAGTAAAAATAATCTCAGAAGCTAAACAATTTAAATGTTTTGCTACAGTTTTTCTAGCGCTTTCTATTATAGATTTAGATGAGCGCCCAAAGCTATGTGTTGAGGAAGCATTACCATAAGATTCTTGTAAAACAGTGGTCATTTTTGTTACTACTTCACTTCTTAATTGTGTGGTAGCAGCATTATCAAAATATATTTGTTCCATTTGTGCTTTTTACTATTAGCTTAATTGTAACTTAAAACATCGTTTTTTTATTTTATAATACATAGATGCTTCGTTTTTTAGGAAAATTTTAATACTCATTAAAAATCCTTGCTAACGCTATATTTTATAAGGAAATATAACATTTTTAAGGCATCAAAAATAAGCGAAATAAAATTAATTACCATAAGCTACGTTATCATTTACTCAATTCTATTATTTTTGTTGCATAATCTACTATAATATGAGAATTATTTTTTCTTTTTTAGCTTTAGCTTTTCTTTTTACAAGTTGTGATGATGGTGATGTTATTTCTGTATCCTTAGAGTTTGACGATACTTTTGATACTTGCGGAGACTTAGTGTGCTATAAAATAAAATCGGATCCATCAGAATCTCTTTCTTTAAGATTAAACACAACTATTGAAGCTCTTATAGATACAGATCCTGATCCGGATAATCCATTATTAGTAGAATTAGCAAACGATGAAATAGAGTTTACTATTACAAGTACATATTCGTTTAATTACAGAACGTATAGTACTGAAATTACTGAAAATATATTTTGTAGCGATATTCCACCTTCTGATGTAACAATTGTAAATGATTATGTTTCTAACGATGGTTTAGCTATTTTTAATGTAGTTTTAACTGAAGATGATAATGATGGAATTCCTGCAGATTTAGAAGATGAAAATACTGATGGTGACAATAATCCTGCAACTAATCCAACAGATACAGATAACGATGGTATACCAGATTATTTAGATGCAGATGATGATGGTGATAATGTTTTAACTAGTATTGAAATTGAAGGACAAATTATAACTTCTGAAATTGAACTTGCTGCGGTTAGAGATACAGATGGAGATGGTATAGCAAACTATCTTGATAATAATGATGATGGTGATTCTGTTTTAACTATTGATGAAGAAGGATTTATTACTCCAAACTTAAATCCTGCAGATGATATTACAGATCCTAATGTTGGTCCAGATTATTTAAATGAGTTTGTTTTTGAAAATGATGCACAAACTACAACGTACAGATCTAACACAATATCTCAAACTTTTGTTTTAGAACTTTCTGTATATAATGTTACTTTACCTATATTAACACAAGAGTTTGTGGATTTTGGAACGTTAACTCAAACAAGTTCTAGAGTGGTTACACCTACTTTTTAAATTACTTAATCAAATGGTTTAACATTTTGATAAATATAAACCTCTGTTGCACCTTGCCCATATTTTTTATAATCGGCATCATAAAATTTTAAGTTATTATAACGCTTAAATAAATATTCTAATTCTAATTTTAGAGTTCCTTCTCCAACACCGTGAATAAATACAATTTTCTGTATTTTCTTTTGCATAGCAAATTCTAATTTATGCTTTGCTGTGTCTAGCTGAATTAGCTTTTTATCATGGCTTGTTAAATGTTTTTCAGACTTTACAAGTTGATGAATATGTAAATCTACTTCCATTGTAGGCTGAAAGCGTTCTTTGGGTTTTACTCTAGGCTGAGTTCTTTTTTTGTTAGATTCTTTTTCATTAAGTACTTGATTAATACTCTTAGTACTAAATGCAGATTTTTTAAGAGAATCGCCTTCCTTTTTTACAATTTCGTTAGCGGTAAAGGACATTTCAAAACCATCTTGATCTTCAATAGTAATTTCAGAATTATTTATTTTAATAATTTCACCAGAAATTGCTTCATCTAATACATATACATAATCTCCAATTTTAAAACTCATTCTTCTCTATCATTTATTTTGTAGTCATCTTTTGGAGGCTTACTTGTAAGTGAGGAGTTTAATCTAAATAAACCATACATTAAAGCTATAATACCAATAATTAAAAGGAAAACACTCTGTTTTTCATTTGCATTAGCATAAATAGCAATACTTCCTCCAATAACAATTAACAAGTAGCTTATTAAATTTTTATACTTCATTTTTTTTATATAGATGGTAAAGATAAATATTTTAGATTGAGAAAAAAGTTAATTATTAAGGTATAGAAAAGCTGTTTTTTGTCTAACATAATAGTTTTTAATTATATTTGTATACCCAATCTAAATAAAAACTGCTTTAATTTTACTATTATGAAAACCTACTTTAACACCTTTATTTTATGCTTTTTAACCACTTATTGTTTTGCACAATTAAGTGTTAAAAACGATGCCTACATTTTTGCAAAAGACGCTCTTGTTTTTGTTGAAGATGATATAAACTTAGATGATGGAACCACAGGAACAGATTCTAGATTTTATCTTAGAGACGAGGCACAACTTATACAAGGATCTGGTTCTACTGGAAATTCTGGACTAGGAAAACTAAGTGTTTACCAAGAAGGCACTGTAAATAACTATGCTTATAATTATTGGGGATCGCCAGTTGGAGCTCCAAGTTCAGATAATAACATTAATGCAGAGTTTAGTGTTTACAATGTTTTAAATGATACTTTATCACTTACAACAAATACACCAGCGATAATAGGAACATCTTACGATGGTACATCTTCTCCTCTTGTAATTTCTAACTATTGGTTATATGCTTATAGTCCTGGAACCGATTATAGTGAGTGGGACTATATTGGAGATGGTACAAGTATACCTGCTGGTTATGGCTTTACAATGAAAGGCTCTACCTCTGGCCCACAACTTTACGATTTTGCAGGAAAACCTAATAATGGTGATATTTTTGTTGATGTAGCTGCAGAACAAACAACTTTAGTTGGAAACCCATATCCTTCTGCATTAGATGCTTATGCTTTTATACATGATGTAGATAATTCAAATATGACTGGAACGTTATATTTTTGGGAACAAGATCCAACTGTAAACTCTCATTACTTAACAGATTATATTGGTGGTTATGCTAGTTATACCATTGCTTACGATCCTACTGCAAATTCTGGTACTGGTGCTTATATAGAATCTTATCTAGCTGCAACTTTCGAGACTTTAGGAGCAGATGGATTTCCTGTTAATGGATCTCCTTCTGGAACGGGTACAAATGCTTCTAAATCTGTTAGACGATACATACCTATAGGGCAAGGTTTCAACATCGAAGGAGCTACAGGTATAACCGGAACACAACAAGTTGTTTTTAAGAATTCTCATCGTCATTATGAAAAAGAATCTAGTATTGATAGTCAATTTTTTAGAGCTAATAATTCTAATTCATCTTCTAATCTTAATCAAAACTTAACTAACAATTCTCAAGCAATTCAATATAACGCTGATGGTTTCCAACAATTACCGGCAAGTACAGATATAAGACGTTTTAGGTTAAATGTAGATTTTAATAATGAAGTAACAAGACAGTTATTACATAATTTTACACCTAGTGCAACAAATGGTTTTGATTATGGTTTAGAGTCACCTAATAAGTCACCAAACCCAAGAGATTCTTATTTTATTGACGGTACAACACCTTATGTTACTCAAGCTCACGCTTATGATATAGATTTAATAATACCGTTAGTAGTCACTATAGATCAAGACATACCTTTAAGAGTACGAATTTATGATGTTCAGAATTTTAATGATGAATCTATTTATTTACACGATAAAGTAACTGGTATTTATTACGATTTAACAGTGTTAGATTTTAATACAAATTTAGATTCTGGAACTTATTCAGACCGTTTTGAAATTACGTTTAAAAGTGAAGAAACACTTACTACTAATGAATTTGAAGATTATAGTTTTTCTGTATTTCAAAACAATACTATTTCTCAATTAGTTATTGCTAATCCAGAGTCTTTAATAATAGATTCTGTTTCTTTAGTAGATATTACAGGAAAACAAATGTTTAAGAAAACAAACTTAAGTAATAATAACCGTTATGAATTTTCTACTAAAAATTTAAGTGATGGTGTTTATATTGCAACTATAACATTAGAAAACAATAATAAATTGAGTAAAAAAATTGTAATTACTAATAAATAATAACTTACACTAAAACAAAAAAAAGCAGCTAATTTAATAGCCGCTTTTTTTTTGCTTATGTTTTTGTAATTATTGTTAATTTTACATTACCAAAAACAAATTAATTTATGGACCAAAGACTACAAAACCAAAAAAATTACAGCGAGCATATGCCTCCTCCAAGACCTAGCAACCACTTAGTATTAGCTATATTATGTACAGTTGCATGTTGCATGCCATTAGGTATAGTGAGTATTGTATATTCTACTAAAGTAGACTCTGCATATAATGCTGGAGATTATGCACTTGCAGAATCATCATCTAAAAAAGCAAAAAATTGGGGCATTGCAGGTATATCTTCTGGTTTTATAGTAGTGGTAATATATATATTATTTATGGTTGTTTTTGCAGCTGCAGGTGCACTAGATGCTTAAAAAAAGAAAACAAACAATACTATTTATTATAATTATAGTGCTAATAGTTTCTGGACTATTAGCACTATATTTTTTATATAATCCATCTCATAGTGCTTTTTTTCCTAAATGTATATTTTACAAAACTACGGGATTACATTGCCCTGGATGTGGAAGTCAACGTGCATTACATGATGTTTTGCAAGGAAATTTTATAGCGGGCTTAAAACATAATTTCCTTTTAATTTTATTAATTGTTGTTTTAATTTATAAAGTTGCCTTATTTACCCTTGAAAAATTTTATAGTAAAAAGTACAACAGTTTACTTAACAACCCGAAAGTTTTAAAAGCAATTCTTATTATTATAATACTTTATTGGGTACTAAGAAATATACCTGTTTATCCTTTTACAATTTTAGCTCCATAAAAAAAGCAACCTCAAAATGAGATTGCTTTTTTATATAATATTATTTAAAACTATTATTTTTCAAATTGTTTTAATGTTTTAGTAATTATAGATACACAATCTAATAATTGCTCTTTAGTCATTACTAATGGTGGCGCAAAACGTATAATGTTTCCATGAGTAGGCTTTGCTAATAGTCCATTGTCTCTTAATGCTAAACAAATATTCCATGCCGTATCACTATCTTCACTATCATTAATTAGTATAGCGTTTAATAAACCTTTACCTCTTACTTTACTAACAATATTTGAAGTTTCAATAAACTTGGTCATTTCTGCTCTAAAAACCTCTCCTAAATTTTGAGCGTTTTCGGCTAAATTTTCGTCTTTTATAACTTGTAATGCAGCCATAGCAACAGCAGCAGCTACAGGATTTCCTCCAAAAGTACTACCGTGGTTACCTGGTTTAATAACATTCATTATAGCATTATTAGCTAAAACTGCAGATACTGGATAAGCTCCTCCAGACAAAGCTTTACCAAGAATTAAAATATCTGCCTTTACATTTTCATGATCTATAGCTAACATTTTTCCTGTTCTTGCAATACCAGTTTGTACTTCGTCTGCTATAAATAAAACGTTATGCTTTTCGCATAAAGCTTTAGCTGCAGTTAAATAACCTTCGCTTGGTACATAAACACCAGCTTCACCTTGTATTGGTTCTACTAGAAAACCTGCTACATTTTTATTACTATTTAAAGCTTCTTCTAGTGCTTGTAAATTATCGTATTCAATTTTAATAAATCCTTTTGTATAAGGACCAAAGTTTTTACGCGCTACAGGATCGTTAGAAAAAGAGATAATTGTAGTTGTTCTACCATGAAAATTATTTTCACATACAATTATTTCAGCTTCATTTTCCTCTATTCCTTTTACTTCATAAGCCCATTTTCTACAAAGTTTTAAAGCTGTTTCTACAGCTTCTGCACCAGTATTCATTGGTAATAACTTATCGTAATTAAAAGTTTCGCTTGCATACTTTTCAAACTTTCCTAACATATCGTTATAAAAAGCTCGAGATGTTAATGTAAGTGTTTGTGCTTGACTCGTCATTGCTCCAACTATTTTTGGGTGACAGTGTCCTTGGTTTACAGCAGAATAAGCCGACAGGAAATCATAATACTTTTTTCCTTCTACGTCCCAAACATGAACGCCTTCGCCTTTACTTAATACTACTGGTAACGGATGGTAATTGTGTGCTCCGTACTTGTTTTCTAAATCTATCGCTTCTTGCGATGTTAAATGTTCTAAAACAGCCATTTTAATAATGTTTATTAGTGAATAAAAAAGCCATTCCTTATCTACCTTTTTCCTTTCGAAGTGTCGAAAATTCAGCGTGGGAAAGAAATCATCCCTAAGGCTTGCAAATTACTAAATATAAAGTGCTAATTAAAATTTTTATCATGCAAAAAAACAAACTACTTTTGCAACTATGGGAAGAAGTAAAAATAGAAAGAAAGTTTTCACAAATGTTGAAGTTATAGATGCTGCAGCAAAAGGAAAAACTGTTGCAAAAGCACCAGACGGAAAAGTAATTTTTTTACCTAATGCGGTACCTGGAGATGTTGTAGACGTGCAAACTTTTAAAAAGCGTAAAGCTTATTATGAAGGGAAAGCTACCGTTTTTCATAAATTAAGCGAAAAAAGAACAAAACCAGAATGTGAACATTTTGGTGTTTGTGGTGGGTGCAAATGGCAAGATATGGCCTATGAGCATCAATTGTTTTACAAACAAAAAGAAGTAACCAATAACTTAACTAGAATTGGACATATTGAATTGCCAGAGGTTACACCTATAAAAGCTTCGGCAGAGCAATATTTTTATAGAAATAAAATGGAGTTTTCTTTTAGTGATAGCAGATGGTTAACTTTAGAAGAAATACAAAGTGATAAAAATCTTGGAAATAGAAATGCTTTAGGTTTTCATATTCCAGGAATGTGGGATAAAATTTTAGACCTTAATAAGTGTCACCTACAAGCAGACCCATCTAATGCCATAAGAAATAGCATTAAATCATTTGCTATAGAAAATGATTTAGAGTTTTTTAATACAAGAAATCAAACGGGATTATTAAGAACTTTAATGATTAGAACATCTTCTACTGGAGATATTATGGTTTTAATTCAGTTTTTTAAGGACGATAAGCAAAAACGTGAATTGTTATTAAATTTTGTAGCAGAAAAATTTCCGCAAATAACCTCTTTACAGTATGTAATTAATGGTAAAGCTAACGATACAATTTACGATCAAGAAGTTATTTGCTACAAAGGTGAAGACCATATTTTTGAAGAAATGGAAGGTTTAAAGTTTAAAATTAATGCCAAATCTTTCTACCAAACAAATTCTGCCCAAGCCTTCGAGTTATACAAACTTACTCGTGAATTTGCAGGATTAAAAGGAGATGAATTAGTTTACGATTTATATACTGGAACAGGAACAATTGCACAGTTTGTTGCAAAACAAGCTAAAAAAGTTGTTGGTGTAGAAGCTGTACCAGATGCTATTACTGCTGCAAAAGAAAATGCACAATTTAATGGTATTAAAAACGTTGAGTTTTTTGTAGGTGATATGAAAAATGTATTTAACGAACAATTTATAGCTACACACGGACAACCAGATGTTATTATTACAGATCCTCCAAGAGACGGTATGCATAAAGACGTTGTTAAACAAATATTAAACATTGCGCCAAGCAAAGTAGTTTATGTAAGTTGCAATAGCGCAACACAAGCTAGAGATTTAGAACTTATGGATGCCATATATAAAGTTACAAAAACACAAGCTGTAGATATGTTTCCGCAAACACACCATGTAGAAAATATTGTACTTTTAGAGAAACGTTAAATACTAGTTTTATAACATAAAAAGGACTGAAACAAATTCAGCATAAATGAAAAAAATAACATCCATACTTCTACTCTTTCTTTCTTTAATTTTTAGTTGCGAAAGAGACGATCTTTGCCCAGAAGATACTCCTACTACTCCAAAATTATTTGTAGAATTTAGAGATAATACACTCACAGATAATGCAAAAAACGTTGCACTATTACGTGTTGAAGATTTTGATGATTCTGAGCGCGTTTTAGAAGGTTACAACGCGGTTACAGCAAGCCAAATGTTATTACCTTTAAAAACAAACACTACAGAGACTAAATACCGTGTTTATAGAGATTATGCTATTGTTAATGATGAAGTTGAAGGAAATGCAGATGTTATTACTATAACTTACGAAACAGAAGAAGTTTATGTTTCGCGTGCTTGTAGTTACAAAACAATATACAAAAATGTAGTATTAACAATTGAAGATCCAGAACCTGGTGAAGAAAACTGGATGCAGTTTGCCGAACCAGAAAATGAAAACCAAACTGTAATAAACGAAGATGAAATACACTATACAATACGTCATTAGTTCTTTCTTGCTGTGTTTTTGCTTATTTTCTAACGCACAGGAAGAAATTACAACACCTATAGATTCTATACAGTATATTCAAAAATACGGAATTAGAATTGGTACAGACATTGGAAAATTAATTAGAACAGCTGCTGATAAAGAATACTCTGGTTTTGAAATAAACGGAGATTTTAGATTAACAAAAAGATTGTTTCTTGCTGCAGAGTTAGGTACTGAAGAAAAAACTACAACTACAGATTTTTTAAGTGCAACAGCTAATGGAAGTTATATTAAAGCAGGAATAGATTACAACATGTACACTAACTGGTTAGGCATGAGTAATATGATTTATAGTGGATTTAGAGCTGGTTTTAGTACTTTTTCTCAAACAAGAAATAGTTATACCGTTTATAATCAAAACCAGTTTTGGGAACCTCAATTTACAAATACAGAAAGTAAAGAGTTTAATAATTTATCTTCTGCTTGGGTAGAGCTTATTATTGGAATTAAAGCAGAAATTGTAAACAACTTATTTATTGGCATTAATGCACAATTAAAAGGAAAATTCTCTGAAAAAAATCCAGAAAATTTTGAAAACTTATACATTCCTGGATTTAATAAAACTTACGACAGTGGAAATTTTGGAGTTGGCTACGGCTATACCATTTCTTATTTTATTCCTATTTTTAAAAAAGGAAATAAAGAATAATTAGATTAATTATTTTTTAATGAAAAATAAAATTGCTCTATCTTCTTTACTACAATAGCTGCACAATATGAGCATAAAATAAAAACAATTAAATAAACGTAATTTATTAAATTAGAATTTATATTATTAGCCCATCCTACCCAAGGTTTTCTTATAAAACCATGTACAGCAAATAAATAATATGACAATCCTCCTGTGTAAATTATAAAATTAAGTACCTTTTTAGAAAAATTATATTTCTTAAAATAAGTAAATAAATATAAAAATAGGATTAAAACACTAAGACCAGATAGGTACCAAAAATATCTATTATAAAAACTTAAAACTATAATTATTAGTGCTGTTAGTGCCATCCATTTTAAATAAGTGCTAATTACGTTTCCTTTAACCGCATAAATAATACCGAAAATAAATACAGGTAGATGTCCAACAAAATTATAATATAAACTAAAGTTTATATGAGATAATTGTTCATTAAATAAAAAAACTACTATAAATGCAATTACACTTATAATGTATAGTATGCGTGGATTTTTCTTTAATAAACTAATTAAGAACGGAAATAATAAATAGAGCTGTACTATTAGTGAATAAAACCAAAATGGTCCATTTAGTACAAAAACTTTTTTAGGTATTAAATTTGCTAAAAGTGTAAACCTTAATAAAAAATTTATTGCATCATTACTATTAAACTCTTGTTTAAAAATTAAATAGTTATAAATAAATAAAGCTATTAATGCAATTGTAAATACAGGATAGAGTTTTGCTAATCTTTTTTTTATAAATTCTTTATAATTTATAGTAGTATTTAAATACAAAATAGTTAAACCATAACCACTAATAAAAATAAATAAATAAATCCCATAATGCCCTAAAAAAGCAATAATATATTGTAATACATTAATAGGGTTTGACTTTATACTACTAAAAAAATTTTCTACATAAATGGAATTATAACTAAATTCATTCTCCCCTATCATTGGTTTTAGCCAGTGTAGAAAATTATGAGAAATTATTAAAAGTATTCCTATACCTTTAATAACTAAAGAGTCTGTTTTAGATAAAATTGAGTTAATTTTCACTATCTATATTTGTTTTCCAAGTATCGTAATTTAAACCTTTTTTAATAATTCTTTTTCGTGTTTTAAAATTAGGACTAAAAATACTTCTGGTTTCATCAAAACCTTTAAAGTTAACATTTATTAAATCTGAAAAACTGTAAATAAAATCTTCAGCATTATAACTTCTGTTATTATAACTCTGTAATGTATCTATTCTTTTGTTTTGTTCTAAATAATCTTTAGAAAACCATGATAAAAACGGAATATCAAACATTGGTTTAGATCCTTTATGCCTATGGTGCCCAACAAAATCTTGTGTATCAAAAACATCATCTCCGTGATCAGAAAAATAAACAACAAAACTGTTTTTATTTTCTGCTTGTATTAGTTTTATAATTTCATTTACTACAAAATCATTATATCTTACCGCATTATCATATTCATTTACTTTTTCTTTAGAATATTTAGTTTTAAACTTGGTACGTTCATTTACACCATTAAAATAATTGTAACTTTCTGGATAACGTTTTTTATATATTCTATGCGTACCAATTAAATGCACAAAAATTAACTTACGCTTACTTTTGGTTTTTAAGGCTTTTTTTACTTCAGGAATTAGTGCTTCATCATAAATTGTGTACATATAACTATCCGTAGCTAAAAACTTTTTATGCTGTGCAGCTGTAGCAATTATGGTTGGTGTACTTTCGGTAAAACCAACTGGTTGCTGGTTAGATATCCAATGCGTTTCAAATGCGGCAGCATTAGCCAATTGTACAACAGAAAAATTATTATCAATTTTAGGATTTTCAAAATCTGATAAGGTTAATACTTTTTCAAGCGACATAATAGTCATAACATCTGGTGCAATGACATCGTTAAAAACAAAAAGTTCTTTTTTTAATTTAGAAAGCTCCGGATTGGTTTCTCTATTATAACCATAAAGTTGCATATGCCATTTAGATGTAGACTCTCCTATAATTACAACACCTAGTTGAGGTTCTTCATCCTTAGAAATAATATTAATAGCATTATTTTTTGGTTTAGCTAAATGCTCTTTATAATAGTTTTTTGCAATATTATATTCTTTTATTGAATGCGATAATTTAAGTATTATACTTTGTTCTGAAAACGAACGATTAAGTACATAACCACTAAATAACATCAATAATATTAGAGTAATTTTAAATATAGAAGAAGTTTTATGAAAACGTAAAAACTGAAAGAATTTTGGTTTATAAAACAAATTAATAATAAGAAAAATAAAAACTAAAAAACATAAAGTTATTAGTGAAAGAATAGAAATATTAAAATAGCTAGAAAAAAACTCTGATACTTCTTTAGCGTTAGTTTCAAAAATTATAAAAATTGCTGAAGCACTAGGTTTTGTACCAAAAGTAAAATAAAAAAAAGCTTTTATAGCAACTAAAAGTGCTAATACAAACTGAAAAATAAAGAGCGATATCTTCTTTATTTTAAACGAATTTATTAGTAAAATAACACCTGTAAATATTGCTGTAATTAGAACTATTGCACCAACCTCTCTAAAAAAGAGAGTAAAATCATTTATTAAAAAAAGACCAAAAATTACAAGCACCAATAACGGAAAACTCATAATAAGAGTTAATTGTAAAATAGATTTTAGGTTTGCTTTAATATCTTTTATCACAACATTTTAATTATCCATATACTTACCTTTTTTACTTCCAGCATACATTTCGTATTTAACTAAACGAGATTCTAATTTCGCATTCATTAATTTTATTTTAAGAGAAGGACGTAAGCCTACATGTTTTATAGCCTCTAAATTAGATGTTATAAACCACGCATTTGTATTTGGGTAACCTTGTTTTAGTGTATCTCCAATGTTTTTATAAAAACTTTCCATTTCTATATCTAAACGCTCTCCATATGGCGGATTAAAAACCATATGCAATTTAGCTTCTCCAGCTTTTTGAGTTTTAAAAAAATCTTCGTGCTTTATAGTAATAAACTCATCTAAATGAGCATTTTTAATATTATCTTTTGCCTTTGCAACAGCACTTGGAGACTTATCGTAACCTAATATTTTATGATGAAAATCTCTAGTTTTCTTTAATAAAGATTCTTCAATTTTTTCAAACAATTCAACATCCCAATCATTCCAACGCTCAAAAGCAAATTCTTTACGCATTAAATTTGGTGGAATATTACATGCAATCATTGCGGCTTCTGCTAAAATAGTACCACTACCACACATTGGATCCATAAAATCTGTTTGTCCATCCCAACCAGAAAGCATAATTAAACCTGCTGCTAAAACCTCGTTAATTGGTGCAATATTTGTAGCCGTTTTATAACCACGTCTATGTAACGATTCTCCTGACGTATCTAAAGAAATAGTACAAACCGAACGGTCTATATGCACATTAATTTTTAAATCTGGGAAACGTAAATCTACATTTGGACGTTCTCCGGTTTGATCGCGAAATTTATCTACAATAGCATCTTTTACCTTTAAAGCAGCATATTGAGAATGTGTAAACACCTTAGAATGCACTGTAGCATTAACAGCTAGTGTACCAGAAGATTTCATGTGTTTATCCCAATTCATCCTATACACATTAGTATATAAATCTTTTTCACTACTAACTCGAAAGGTTTTTATAGGTTTTAAAATTTTAATTGCCGTTCTTAAACCTAAATTAGCCTTGTACATAAAACCTTTATCTCCCTCAAAACTAACGTTTCGGACACCTTGTTTTACATTTATTGCTCCTAGCTGCGTAAGCTCTTTTGCTAATATCTCTTCAAAACCAAATAAGGTTTTGGCTACCATTTTGTAATTATCTTCCATTATTTTCGTCTAATACAACGCAAAAATACTCTATTTTTGTGCTTTCTAATAATAAACTAAAATCAGATTCCATTTTATATGGAAAATGTGTATGATAAAAGACGACAAAACTTGGTATGCTTCGTGGTTTAACACACCTTTCTACCATATTTTATATAAAGATAGAGATTATGCTGAGGCCGAAAACTTTATGTTTAATCTAACTAATTATTTAAATATTCCTGAAGACGGAAAAATTCTTGACCTAGCTTGCGGTAAAGGCAGACATGCTATATACTTAAACAAGATGGGTTTTAATGTTACCGGAGTAGATTTATCTGAGAACAGTATAGCACACGCAAAACAATTTGAAAACGACACATTACATTTTGATGTTCATGATATGTGTAAGCCATATCACGAACAATTTGATGCCGTTTTTAATCTCTTTACAAGTTTTGGATATTTTGAAAATGAAGAAGACAACTTAAATACCATTAAAGCCATTAAAAGTAATTTAAATGAATATGGTTTTGGTGTTATAGATTTTTTAAATAGTGAATATATTATTGAAAATTTAGTTGAAGAAGATATTAAAACGGTTGAAGGCATCGACTTTCATCAAAAAAGGCATGTAGAAAACGGCTATATTGTTAAAGATATTTCTTTTACAAGTGAAGGACAAAAATATGAATTTCAAGAACGTGTTCGCGCTTTAACATTAGCAGACTTCGAAGCACTTTTTGAAAAAGCTGGTGTATATTTACTTGATGTTTTTGGTGACTATAAATTAAACAAATACCATAAAAAAACGTCCGAACGTTTAATTCTTATTTTTAAATAAAACCATTTAGGTTTTTTAATTATTATATATAATATAAATTTTACTAAAATGCTTTTAAACATTTTACTTCCCATAATATCTGTAGTTTTAGGTTTTATAATTGTTTTTGCACTAAAACCAAAGCAACCAAAGCATTTAAAATTACTACTTGCTTTTAGTGGTGCTTTTTTACTTTCTATAACTGTATTTCATTTCTTACCAGAAGTATATATTGGCGATTATAAAAACGTTGGTTTATTTATAATGATTGGTATTTTGCTCCAAATTATTTTAGAATTTTTCTCTAAAGGTGCAGAACATGGACATGTACATATTAATAAAAACACAAAGGCTTTTCCTTGGTTATTATTTATAAGTTTAAGTATACACAGTGTTTTAGAAGGTTTACCTATAGAAGGACATACTAATTTAATTTATGGTATTATTATACACAAATTACCTGTAGCAATTATTTTATCTACTTTCTTTTTAGCATCAAAAATGCCAAAAAGTAAATCGTTAGCTTTTTTAATTTTATTTGCTTTAATGACGCCTTTAGGTGTAATTTTAGCAGCTAATTTTACATTTTTCCAAACATATTACACACAAGTTTCGGCTATTGTAATTGGTATATTTTTGCATATTTCTACAACTATTTTGTTTGAAAGTAACGAAGATCATAAATTTAATGTAACTAAACTTGTTACCATAATAAGTGCTATTATTATGGCATATTTTATTTAAAACAATAAATTAACCATAAACCTATAGAAGTGTTTTCTAAAGAAGAATCAAGACAATTAAAACAATTATTCTGGACTAGTTTTGGGAAATCTTTTCCTAAAAAATGGATATTATATAATACAAAAATAAAAGGTTTTAGTTTTAAATTTTATTTCGATAATAAAAGTGCTCACGTAAGTTTAGATCTTGAAGATGATCTAGAAAATCGTATCAATTATTGGGAAAAACTAAATCAACTTAAGAGTATATTGTTAACAGATTTTTTACCAGATGCTATTTTTGAAGAAGAATATTTTTTAGATAATGGAAAAGAAATCTCTAGAATTTATGTGCCTTTAGGTTATAAAGTTTCAATTCATAATAAAAATACCTGGCAGGAAGTTATGCTTTTTTTTAATGAAAAAATGAGTGCTTTTGAATCGTTTTTTTATGAATATGAAGATTTTTTAAAAGCATAAATTATAAGATTCTATTACCTTAACAAGCAACTTTTAAAGCTCCCATATATTACTTTAATCCATTAAAAGTAAATTTTAAAACTTATATAGAATAACACAATCTTTATTGTTTAACAATAAAGATTGTGTTTAATCAAAAACAATAAATTATATCCTTAATAGCTCTTTATTGTTTAAAGCTTCATTAATATTAACTTTAACGTATTTATGGCTATTAAAAAATTTCTTTTTAGAAGCTAACATTATTGTAGCTATTACACTACCATCTTTTGCTTCTTTAATCGAAGTTATTTCAACTTTTTCACCTTTTAAATCATCATAATTAACAAGACCTCCTTTTTTTATTATAAAATTTGCTCTTGGAAAATCTATAGATTTATAATTGTTGTTTTTTACATCTCCAATTACAAAAACATCTCCTATTTCTGTATTTAATTTAGTCGTTTGAGAAAACATTAAGTTGGTAAGAAAACTGAATAAAAAAGCTAATAAAACGTAATTTTTCATGATAATCTATTTTAAAATTTAAACAATTTAAATATAGTAAAATTTAACAAATCACCAATATTTAAACGTTAAATTATTAATAACGTTTTTATATAAAGAAAAACTAAGAATAACTCAATAAAACAAAACAGGTAAAGTGCTAAACAACAAACCAATAGACCATTAAAAAATGACATATTGCACCAGCTAAAACAAAGAAATGCCATATTACATGATTGTAAGGAATTTTCTCTACTATGTAAAATATAATTCCTGCTGTATATGCAAAACCACCTGCTCCTAATAAAAATATTCCATTACTATCCATTAAGCTAGAAAGACTAGAAAAATCGAATACAATTAACCAACCCATAACCAGATATAGAATTGTGGAAAAGGTTTCAAATCTTCCAGTAAAAAAAAGCTTTAAAACCACTCCAAAAGCTGCAATTCCCCAAATTACTGCAAACAAAGTCCAACCAAGACTTTTTTCTAATGTAATAAGTAATACAGGTGTATAAGTTCCTGCAATAAGTAAATAAATACTTATGTGGTCTAAAATTCTAAATGTATGTTTTCGCTTTTCATCTTTAATATAATGGTAAGCTGTAGAGGCAGAAAAAAGTACAATTATAGATACACCATAAATAATGGCACTTAATAAACTATAAGTAGATTTTTCGGTATCTTTTATTATAAGTAAAACTAAACCTAAAATACCTAAAATTGCTCCTATGCCATGAGTTACGGTATTCCAAAGTTCTTCGCGTGGCGATTGTATTCGCATTTAGAGTTGTATTTTTATTTGGTTTCAGTTATAACTTTACCATTGTTTAACCACTTATTACTTAATTCATAAAAATCGAACTCTACAGCAGGTTTTTGTTCTTCTAGAACGCCTTGTTGAAACATACGTTGCAAGATGTCTTCAATTAAATAATCTTCTTTAACATGTATTGGATCGAATTCTCTTTTTAAAGAAATATTAAATAATCCAGCAGTATTATTAAACCAAAATGCACGCCAACCATTTCTTAATTCTTTTATTAAAGTAAATGTTGTCTTACCTGTTTGCCTATGAATTAATTTTATTAAAATTTGTCCTTCGGTTCTAGTCATTTTCTTTAATTCGGCAGAAAACTCACTTTCAATATACTTTTGTACTTTTTTAGCATATTGTTTTTTCTTACGTCTAGAGTCTAAAGTTTCTAAACGCTCGTTTAAAGAGGTTAAACGCTCTGCTGCCAATTTAGCATAAGGATATACTTTAATGGTTTTTCTTCTTAAAATATAATAACGTATTCTATTTTCTTTACTATCAAATTTTAATCTATGTAAAAGCTTTACTTCTTCAAGATCTATAGCTTCTCGAGGAATAGAGTCACCTTCAATAATAATATATTCGACCTGTGTAGAATCTTGTTCTGTCTCAAGATTTTGACCAAAAATAAGTATAGGAAAAATTAATAAAAGTGGTAATAAATATTTCATACAAACGCTAGCTGCCAAAACCGTTCCAAAATTTTGGTGTAAAATTAATAATTATACTCTTGTTAACTACCAATTAAATATGAATATTGTTATTTTAGTAAAAAATTAAAAATAATGGCAAAAAAAAGTATACTTAACAAAAAGTCTATGGACTTTTTAGAAAAATATTTAAACAACGCTTCACCTACTGGTTACGAATGGGATGGCCAAAAAATATGGATGGATTATCTAAAACCTTATGTAGATGAATTTATTACAGATACATACGGGACTGCTGTAGGTGTTATAAATCCTGATGCAAAATATAAAGTTGTAATAGAAGGACATGCAGACGAAATATCTTGGTATGTAAATTATATTAGTGAAAAAGGTCTTATTTCTGTTGTTAGAAATGGAGGTAGCGATCACCAAATAGCACCAAGTAAAGTTGTAAACATCCATACTAAAAAAGGCATTGTAAAAGGTGTTTTTGGGTGGCCTGCAATACACACAAGAAATAAAGCAAAAGAAGAAGCTCCAAAACCTAATAATATATTTATAGATTGTGGTTGTACTACTAAAGAAGAAGTTGAAGCTCTTGGAGTACATATTGGTTGCGTAATTACATATCCAGACGAGTTTCATATATTAAATAAAAACAACTTTGTTTGTCGTGCTTTAGATAATAGAATGGGTGGTTTTATGATAGCTGAAGTGGCTCGCTTATTAAAAGAGAATAAAAAGGAGTTACCATTTGGTCTTTATATTACCAATGCCGTACAAGAAGAAATTGGACTTCGTGGTGCACAAATGATTACAGATAGAATAAAACCTAATGTTGCAATAGTAACAGATGTAACGCATGATACCACTACTCCAATGATAGATCAAAAGGTACAAGGTGAAGTTGAAAACGGTAAAGGACCAGTTATTGCTTATGCTCCTGCTGTACAACAAAAACTAAGAGATTTAATTACAGATACTGCCGAAGAAAAAAATATACCTTTTCAACGTGCTGCCTGCTCTCGCGCCACAGGAACAGACACAGATGCTTTTGCTTATAGCAATGGCGGTGTTGCTTCTGCTTTAATTTCTTTACCATTACGTTATATGCATACAACGGTAGAAACAGTACATAAAGATGATGTAGAAAATGTAATTAAATTAATTTATGAAACATTATTAAAAATTGAAGATGGAGAAACGTTTTCATATTTTAAATAAAATTTAAAAATCACATTTTTACTAATATTATAGCAACGTAGCAATCTTTTGAATAAAAAATATCAATAGATTGCTACGTTTTTTTATAGCAATGAAAAAAGAAATATTAGATATTGTAACCAAATCTGGACAACCAACTAAAAAAACAGCATCAAAAAGCGAAGTTCATAGCAAAGGCCATTACCACAATACTGTACATATTTGGTTTTATACTAAAGAAGGAGAAATATTATTAGCACAACGCGCGGCTACAAAAGTAATTTGTCCTTTACTCTGGGATGTAAGTGTTGCTGGACATGTAGATGCTGGAGAAACATTAGAGCATGGAGCTATTAGAGAAATTCTAGAAGAAATTGGGCTAATTATTTCTGAATCTGAATTAGAAAAAATTGGTGTTTTTGAATGTTTTCAATCTTATCCTAATGGAATTATTGATAATGAATTTCACCATACATATATTGCAGAATTAAAAGTTGATGTATCTAAATTAAAACCTCAAGCAGAAGAAGTTGAAGATTTAAAACTAGTAAGTATTAAAGAGTTTAATAACTTATTAAACAACTCAACAACAAATAATCATTTTATAGCCAGTAATGCATCTTATTATTACAAAGTAGTTGAAACTATATTAAAAAGAATAACTTAATTTTTCTAAATTCGCTTTATGGAATTAATTATTTATGCGCTTGCTCCAGTAGCTGTAGTTATTTTATATATCTATTTAAAAGATAAATACGAAAAAGAACCTAAGCGCTTACTTTTAATTTCTTTTTTACTTGGTGCAATTGTTAGTATAATAATTACTACAATTTTGTATGGTGTTTTTGATTTAGCTTTACCATTAACAAACAGTTTAAGCGTTTGGCAGCAATTTGTACAAGCTTTTTTTGTTGTTGGTTTTTCTGAAGAATTAAGCAAATATCTCATTGTTTTACTTTTTGCACAAAGACATAAAGCTTTTAACGAACCTTTTGATGGTATTGTATATGCTGTAATGGTTTCTATGGGTTTTGCTGCAACCGAAAACATTTTTTACGTTATGGAAAGCGGACCGTCTACAGCTTTATTAAGAGCCTTCACCGCTATTCCAGCGCATGCTACTTTTGCCATCTTAATGGGTTACTTTATGGGTAAAGCAAAATTCTCTAGCAATAGAATAATATTAAACTTAACAGGACTTTGTTTAGCTATTTTATTTCACGGTGCCTACGATTTTTTCTTATTTATAGATTTTATACCTGGTATTTGGGTTGGTGCCTTTATATCGTTATTTATTGCACTTATTTTATCTCGAAAAGCCATTAAAAAACACCAAGAAATCTCTTATTTTAATATAGAAGAAGAATAATTTTGTATCTTTATTTTGCTTGATTTAAGATTATAATTTTGTTTAGAATTTTAAAATATTTACTATTATTAGTTTTAGTGCAATCTTGTGCTACTAAAAAATATGTAAATAAAAAGCAGTTAAAAGGTACTATTTCCAACCTTACAGAATCGAAGTATATTATTAAAAACAATAGTAAACAATTAGTTGAAAAAACAATAATACAACTAACAAAAAATGGACGCATTAAATATGCTGAAACAGCAGATGCAAACAATAATATCATTGAAACCGTAGAAAAGAAACTATTTTTTAATAAAAAATCATTTCCGGAAAAAGAAGCTCATTATTGCAAAACACGTTGGAAACCAAACCAACGAGAACGCATTAGTTGTTACACCCAAAAGCAGTATAAAGAAAATGAAATTATTGTACACTATAACAAAAATGGTACAATAGATAAAACAGTAGATAATTTCTCAGATTTTTCTACAAAAAAATATTATTACAATACTAAAACTAATAATTTAGAAACTATTTTAGTTACAAATAAAGATGGAGAAAAATTAAATGAAATTTCCTATAAATGCCTTAAAAAAGATACTGTTGGTAACTGCATAACACTAGAAAAAAGTTTTTCTAATTCAGTAAACAAAATGCTAATTTTAAGAGATTTTAATTACCAATAAATATTAAAGTGAAAAAATAGACATTACAGAAGCAATAATATACTCTACTCCTATTGCAATAACTATAAAACCAATAATTCTTGATAAAGCATTAATTCCTGAGGCTCCTAAAAACCGAACAATAAGATGTGCGCTTTTTAAAACAAGATAAATAGTTAATGCTGCCATTAACATAGCGCCAACAATAATGCAAATGTCTTTAATTAAATTAAATTCTTGATTATAAGTAATTAATAACGATATTGTTCCAGGTCCTGCCAGCATTGGTATAGCTAGAGGTGTTAAACTAATAGCTTCACGATTATGTATATCTTCTTGAACCTTCTTTCGTTTCATACCTTTATGTTCTCTAAACTTACCAGTAAGCAACGCAAAACCAGAAGAAGCAATAATCATACCTCCTGCTATTTTTAAAGCATTTAAACTTATACCAAAAAAGGATAAAATATACTTACCTGCAAAAAAGGATAACAACAATATTATAAGCACGTCTATTGCTGTCCAAAATGCAGTAACTGCACGCTCTTTTTTTGTGTGCTCTTGTGTTAATGCTACAAAAACAGGTACCGTTCCTAAAGGATTCATGATTGAAAATAATGCACCAAATGCAATAAAAAGTAACTCCATTGTTTTTTGCAGTAAAGTCACAATTTTTACCAATGCTTTAGGTTACCAATACTTTAAAAATCTTTTAATAAAAAGTAATCAATATAAAGCTAATGTTAAGCCTAATTGTATTCTATATTTTAGCTTGATATGTATATAAATCGAAGTAACGACCTTTTTTTGCAATTAAATCGTCGTGGTTACCACGCTCTGCAATTTTACCTGCTTCAATAACTAAAATCTGGTCTGCTTTACGAATAGTACTTAACCTGTGCGCAATTACAATTGTAGTTCTATTTTTAGTTAACTGTGCTAAACTTTTTTGAATTAAAGACTCACTCTCTGTATCTAAATTAGAAGTTGCTTCGTCTAAAATTATTATTTTAGGATTGGCTAAAATAGCTCTAGCAATAGCTATACGCTGCCTTTGTCCTCCAGATAATTTAACACCTCTTTCGCCAATTAAAGTTTCTAAACCATCATCAAAACGATCTGTAAATTCATTTACATATGCCGTTTGTACTGCTGCTTTTAATTGCTCCTCTGTAGCATCGGGTCTTGGAAACATAATGTTTTCGCGAATGGTTCCTTCAAACAAAAATTCGTCTTGTAAAACCACACCTAAATGTTGTCTAAAACTATTTAATTTTACTTTAGATAAATCTTCTCCATCAATAGTAATTTGTCCACTTTTGGGATTTAAAAATGTTGCCGATAAACCAGCAATAGTCGATTTTCCAGAACCAGAACTACCTACCAATGCAATTACAGAACCTGAAGCGGCTTTAAAATTAATGTTATGTAATATGGTTTTGTTTTCTTCATATTCAAAAGACACATTATTAAACTCTATTTCTCCTTTAAAATTTTGAAGTGTTATCGTTCGGTTTTCGTCATCTTCTTCGGCAGACATATTCATTAGTTCTTCGGTTCTATCTAAACCTGCTAATGCTTCGGTTAATTGACTTCCAATATTACTCATTTGTATTATTGGCGCAATCATAAATCCTAAAAGCAAAGTGAAAAACAAAAAGTCTCCAGTAGACATTTCTCCAATAATCATATAATAACCACCAATTCCCATTATTCCTGTAGTTGCCAGACCTATTAAAAAGGTTGAAGAACTCGTCATTAAAGCAGTTGCCGTTAAACTCTTTTTTACATTTTGGTAGAGCCTATCTACACCTTTTTCGAAAGCGGTATTTTCTTGATCTTCGGCATTAAAAGCCTTAATAACACGTACTCCTGCTAAAGTTTCTGTTAATCTGCCGGTAACTTCTGCATTAATTTTTCCTCTAGCTCTAAATATTGGTCTTATATATTTAAAAGCTTTTAATGCTATAATTCCAAAGATTGATAATGGAACAAAAACAAAAAGTGTCATCCATGGATTAATTCTTATTAAAAGAATTAGAGAAATAATTGCTGTAAATGTGCCACCTACTAATTGTACTAAACCAGTACCAATAAGGTTTCTAACGCCTTCAACATCTGTCATTATTCGTGAAACTAATGCGCCCGATTTTGTATTGTCGAAAAAACTTATTGGTAAAGACAGAACTTTCTTTTGCACTTGCGCTCGTAATTCGCTTATTAAATATTGTGCCTGAATACTTAATACTTTAGTTAGTAAAAATGAAGTTACAGCTTGTATTGTTATTGCAGCAATAACAATAGCTATTAATATCCATAATTTGCCTGTATCTCCACTTGGTACAACCTCATCTAATAAAACCTTACTTTGCCATGGCAAAATCAAACCAGATAGACTTTTTATAACTATTAATATTAAACCTAAAAAAACTAATTTTCTCCTTGGCCAAATTATAGTTACAAATGCTTGTTTTAAGGTTACTTTAGGTTTTGTTTGTTTATGGGAGGTTTTTTTTAAATGTTGCATAGTATAATAATCTCAAACAAAGATACATTTGTATACTCAATAGACTCCTGTGTATAAAATAATGTTTTGTTAATTTAATTATTTCTTGCAATATATCTCTATTTATAGAATTATATAATAAAAAGAGTCCCTTTCAGGACTCTTTTTAACTCAACATTTAGTTTACTTATTTAATAGATTAATTTTAGTAATAGCTTAGGCTATTTAAGCAAAAATTATTAATCAATTGGTTATTAAGTTTTGCTATTAATTAATATAAAATTTTGTTTATAGCTATAGAACCATCTGAAAGTAATGTTCTTATAAACAAAACACGTTGACTTTTAATTATAGATTTATCTTTAAATATTGTTGCATTTATTCCATCTTTTTGAAATATTATTTTTCCCAAAATATCATAAATTACAACCTTATTAATATTATGTAATGACGATTTAATTTGTAGTTGTTCATTTTCAACACTAGAAATAGTTACAACATTATTACTAATATTATTACTAATTTCTTCAATTCCTAAAGTTTCTGTATTAAGATCAGACTCCCAAACACCTCTACCATATGTTCCTGCTCTTAATTTATTGTTTGGATAAAAAATTTCTAAATCTCTTACAGCTGCATTTGGTAAATTAGTCATAAAAGGTTGCCATGAAGACAAATTATTGTTAATAATAAACACTCCAACATCTGCTCCAACATAAATCTCATCTGCAATACCTGCATTTCTAAAAACTAGTGTATTCATTGGTACATTAGGTAGTCCAGCAGATATATTAGTCCATGTTACTCCTCCATCTATAGTTTTAAATATTTTATTTGCACTATCATAACCAGAATATGTTACCCAAACTTTATTAGGATCTATATTTGAAACCGTTATACTAGAAAAGGCAACAGTTGTTGGCAATGAACCTGTAATATCTGTAAAAGATGTTCCAGAATTTGTTGATTTAGAAATTGCATCTATCTGAACTGTATAAATTACCGTAGGATCACTTGGAGAAACAACAAAATCTTTTATACTTCCTGTTCCTGATGACGTTCCTAATGCTGTCCAATTATCACCTTGGTTTGCTGATGTATATAAAGTTGGCGTACCTCCAGAATATAATCTTAAATGATTTACTGGATCCATTTTAAATGGACTATAAAAATCTATACCGCTAGGAAGCCCAGATGTAATTGGTGTGTTTGTTTCTGCAGGATATTCAATACGACTATAATTACCTTCTACATATTGTACATATATTATATTATCATTGGTATAGTCTATAAAACACTCGCCGCCATCACCTCCATTAATAGCATACCAATTATTTAAATTAGTATCATTTAATATTGTACCATTATCTTGTTCTCCTGCTACAATTCCAAAAGCATTATTACTAGATAATCCTAATTTAACAACTTGGCCTATAGCTAAATTTCCACTAATATCTGTCCATGTATCTCCATTATCAATTGAAATAAAAATACCTCCATCGTTACAAGAATACATTGTTGACGAACTACCAGGGTGATATAAAAGATCATGCACATCTGCATGAATTTCTCCTGAATCCCATACTGAAACATTTTCCCAAGTAGAACCACCATCAAAAGATCTCCAATGATTAACACCTCCAACAGTAATATTATTGGAGTCTGTTGGTGAAGCTACAATTGCTAAATCAAAAAAAGCTTGTCCTCCAGAATCTGAACCATCAAACTCATACCCTAATAAATTAGGTACTGTAGACATAGTTGTAAAATTATTTCCACTATCTATTGAACGATATGTTCCCATGTAAGATTGATCGCTGTCTTTACCTATAACAGCATAAACATAGGAGTCATTTCCAGGTGTTACAGCAAGAGCAATGCGAGAAATATTTGATGTTGGTAATCCATTAGTAATTTGTGTCCAATTTGCTCCAAAATCTGTAGATTTATAAAATTCTGTACCAGAGGCATAAACAGTACTGGCATTTAATAGTCCAGGTTTAAATTCCATATCCTTTAAAGATGGAAAAAAGCCACCAAAAGAGCTTATATTATATGTAGCCCAACCATCGGTTGTATAATATGCACCATAACTTGAAGCAACAATCATTTTTAAAGGATCGTTTGGATCTATTAACAATTTAGAAAGTTTTTCTTCATATGAAGCTGGATCGAAAACAAGTGATGTAGGATTCCATGTTATACCTCCATCTGTTGATTTTAAAATTCCTAAACTATTTCTATTTCCTTCAATATCACCTGTTGCTAAATACATTATTTGTGTGTTTGTAGGATCTATTGCTAAATCTGAACAACCAATAACTGTCAAAAAATCGGTATTAGTTGTCCAAGATAATCCACCATTTGTAGATTTCCATAAACCTCCATCCGGAGCACCAACATACATAGTATTTGCATCTATTGGATCAAAACGCACAAAATTTACACGTCCAGCTCCTGTACCTGTATATGGAGAAGGACCGTTTGCGGCTCCTATTGGCCCTAATTGCGTCCAATTACTTGTTACTGTTGTAGAAGATTTACTAAATGGATTAGCTCTTGCTATTTCCCATTTCATATAATTGTTATAGGTAGTAGTAGGTAATGACATATCTCCAGAAGGATAAACTCTTGGCGCCATAAAGTCTTCCCAACGTTTAAATGGCTTATAACCTTTTCCTCTTTCTGGTATTTTACCTTCCCAAAAATTATTAAAATTTTCTTGTACTTGATAAAAAGTTGCGCCTTTATTATTATTCATATTTGTCCAATCAATTTTTTGAGGAGAATTTGATTGAGAAAACAAAGAATTCGATAAAAGCAGTAATGCAATTAAGTAGATTTTTTTCATTTTTATAAGAATAAATTTTTTAAAATTATATCGACAAATATCCTTATATTCCGAAAAGCATAATGTTTTTAAGCTACTCATTCACTACGCATTTATAAAAAACGTTAGTTAAATTTAGTTTCTTTAAACATTTTATTGATATAATCTACAAGAGAAGCACTACTAGTAATAGCATCTATTTTTTTAGTAATTCTATACCTTTTACTTTCTACTGCTCTTATTGAGGTATTTAAAAAAACTGCAATTTCTTTATTTTTAAAACCAGTAAAAAGATAATAACAAATTATTTGTTCAGAAGAATTTAACTCTGGATGTAGAGCATTTATTTTTGAGAAAAAAGGAACATTTAAATCGTTAATTAATGCTAAATGACTTTCTCCTTTCGCCAAAATAGTTGAGGAGTTATGATGAATATTTTTATAAAGATCTTTTATTCTATTTTTTTGTTCTAAATCATTACTTAAAACTGCTATTTTTTTCACTTCTTTTTTAACTTCAGAAATATAATCCTCTAAACCATATAATTTAACTTGTAGTTTTTCATGATTCTTTTTTAAGAACACATATTCTTTATCTCGTTTATTAAACTCTTTAAATGATTGTTTTATTTTTTTATACCGAATAATTATAAATAGAATTAAAAAGAGTAAAATTATTAAAGCAATAATAAAAAGATACCTATTTAAACGTTTTTTGTTACTTTCTTTAAGTAAAAGGTTTTCAGAGTGTATTAACTCATTATTAATTTGAAGATTTGCATCTAAAACTTTAGATATTTGCAAAACTTCAAAATTTCGTAGCGAATCATTAAAAGTATTTCTGGCATCAATATTTTTAATACGATCATAATAATCAAAACTTAATCTAAAATATTTTCGAGTATCATAATCATTCATTGCGCCACGTAAGGACCCAAATTTTTGTAAATAAACTCCTAAAGAATCATTATTATTATTTTTTAAATAAAAACTTGCAATAGTGCCATACAATGTTACTTCATGCTTATTATATAGTGATTTTGGTATGGTTTTATTCTTTTTTAATTTTTTTAAACGATTAAAGTATTTGTGGGCATTATTTATATCTCCTAAATTAGTATAATTAGTGGTTAACATAAATAATGCATACATATGGTAATATGCATCGTCTTTAATACTTTTATAGTAATCTAAATCTTTAAATATTATGGCGTTGCTTTTTTTGTAATTTTCATTATTTAAAGCCATATAAGCAGGCATTTGTTTTACTTCAGCTAAACCATTTTTATTGTTTGAAAGCAAATAATATTTCTCTGCTTCTTTTAAATACCTTAATGCCAAAACAGAATCTTGTTTTACCAAATGAATATTATAAAAAAGCTCTAAACTACTCATTCCTGCAACATCATAATTTTCTTCAATTTTAGCATATTTTAATGCCTGCATAAAATTTTGAAATACAAGTGTTTGCTCATCGAAATCATCATTTATAATACCATTTAGCTGATAATATTCAGCCAATCGACCTTCAATATTTTTATCAACTGGTTTAGGAATGGAGTCTAAATATATTTTTGCTAATTTTTTGTTTTCATCTATATGATTAGCTGCAGAGTCAATAAATTTTACAAACTCAATTTTATTAGTTTGTGCAAGTAAGCTACTAAAAAAACTTAAGGAAAATAAGAGAGAAAAAAAAGCACCTTTTAAGTAGTTATTATACATTTTAAAACTTTATTTAAAAAAAGTGTAAATGTAAAAATAATAAGATGATTTTTCCTATTAAATAGTTGTATTGAAAAATAATTTACATGTATTTTTCTTTATAAATCTAGCAAGCTCCTGTGATAATTAATTTGCCCTAAATGATAACTTAAATGCATTGCTAAATGGATTAAAAAGAATTCAACAGTCATTGTATCTTCATGAGTACGACGTTTATATTCTTTATTTAAATCTTCAGTAGTCAATTTTTCTAAAGTAGCTTCTATTACTTGTTTAACGTTTTCAATTTGAAGCATTAAATCTATTTTCGAAACGTTTTTTAATGAGAATTCTAATTCACGCTGTCTCACATAGCCAGTGTTTCCTAATTCTGCTCCAATAAAATGATTAAGATTTCCTACAATATGCAAACATAAATTACCGGCACAATTGGGAGTCATTTCTGTTGTTAACCATAAATTAGTTTCATTTTTATAAAGATTTATTTCATTTTTTAATTTATTTAATTCTCTTTTATAAAGTTTAATTAAGGTATCTGTAAGCATTTATAATTTATATTAGTATTAACTTTTTTCCGAGTAAAAATAGTTAATATTTGGCGTACTTTTGCACGATGAAAGAAAACCAACCTGTAAAACTAAGTTTTGTTGCTTTAATGGCTTCTTTAATGGCTATAGTTGCCTTAGCTATTGATGCTATATTGCCTGCAATTTCTACAATTACTTCAGACATTAATAGTGTAGATGCAAATGATGGTAAACAATTAATTACCATGATATTTTTAGGACTAGGTTTTGGGCAACTAGTTTTTGGACCACTATCTGATAGTTTTGGAAGAAAGCCTATTGTTTACATTGGTTTTTCAATTTTTGTTATCGCTAGTTTAATTTGTGTTGTATCTCCATCCATGGAACTTATGATAATTGGTAGAGTTTTACAAGGTATTGGTTTAGCTGCACCAAGAACAATTGCTATTACAATAATTAGAGATACATATAAAGGCGATTTTATGGCAAAAATAATGTCTTTTATTACAACTATATTTATTCTTGTTCCTGTTGTAGCACCACTTATGGGCAAATTTATTTTAAATCATTATAATTGGTCTGGAATTTTTTATGTGCAATTAGTAATTGCCATTTTAGTTGGTTTTTGGTTTTGGAAAAAACAACCAGAAACCTTAAAACCGGAGCATAAAATAAAATTTAATAAACTTGTATTTATAAATGGTTTAAAAGAACTTTTAAAGCATAAAATATCTATAGGTTTTACTATTGTTTCTGGTTTTATTTCTGGCGCATTTATAGTATACTTAAGTGCTTCTCAAGTAATTTTTGAAAATCAATATGGGCTAATAGACGAATTCCCATACATATTTGCTGGTTTAGCCACAGGTGTTGGCTTAGCCACTTTTTTAAATGGTAATTTGGTTATGAAATTAGGGATGTGGCGATTATCTTTTATTGCCATATGCGTATTTAGTTTTAATGCTTTAATTTATGTTTTATTATTTTGGAATACTAATAATCCTTCGTTAGAAGTTTTACTTGTTTTTATGGCTATACAGTTTTTTACTATTGGTTTTATTTTTGGAAATATTAGAGCAATAACTATGGAGCCAATTGGACATATAGCTGGTATTGGTGCTGCAATAACTGGTTTTGTTTCTACAATAATGGCTGTACCAATAGCTAATTTTATTGGAAGTTTTGTTACCAATACAGCACTACCATTATTTCTTGGATTTACTGTTTTTGGAATGTTATCTCTTGCTATATTTATTTATATGAAACGCCTCTCTAAACGTGAGTTTATAAAACTTAATGCTTAATATTTTTAAAGTATATAATTAGTAAAAGCTATTATAAAAAATTTTGTATATTAAATAGAAAGTACCATAATGCAACTTCATATAAAAGACACTTTTAATAAAGAGTTACCAGCAGATCCTATTGTTGAAAATACAAGACGCCAGGTTAAAAATGCCTGTTATTCTTTTGTTACTCCTAAACACACAAAAAAACCTGAATTACTTCATGTCTCTCCAGAAATGTTAATGGAATTAGGTTTAACCCAAAAAGATGCAGAAAGTAACACTTTTTTAAACGTATTTACAGGCAATAGTGTGTTGCCAAATACAAAGCCTTATGCTATGTGTTATGGTGGACACCAATTTGGAAACTGGGCAGGACAATTAGGAGACGGTCGTGCCATTAATTTAGCCGAAGTTGAACACAATAATAAACTTTGGGCCATACAGTTAAAAGGTGCTGGCGAAACACCATATTCTAGAACAGCAGACGGTTTAGCTGTTTTACGCTCCTCTATTCGCGAGTATTTATGTAGCGAAGCCATGCATCATTTAGGAGTGCCAACTACAAGAGCTTTATCTTTAGCATTATCTGGAGATCAAGTGTTAAGAGATATGCTTTATAATGGTAATGCCGCTTTAGAAAAAGGTGCTATTGTATGCCGTGTTGCACCAAGTTTTTTACGTTTTGGTAATTATCAAATATTGGCAGCACAAGAGGATACTACAACTTTAAAAACACTAGTAGATTATACTATAAAACATCATTTTTCGCATTTAGGCGCACCATCAAAAAATACTTATTTACAGTTTTTTGAGAGTGTATTAAATAGTACTTTAAAAATGATTATACATTGGCAACGTGTAGGTTTTGTACATGGTGTTATGAATACAGATAACCTTTCTATTCTTGGTTTAACAATAGATTATGGTCCTTACGGCTGGTTAGAAGGTTACGATAACGATTGGACGCCAAACACAACCGATAGTCAATTTAAGCGCTATCGCTTTGGTGCACAATTAGATATTGGACATTGGAACTTATTTCAACTCGCAAACGCTTTATATCCTTTAATTGAAGAGGCCGATGGTCTAGAGTCAATTTTAAATTCTTATCCCCAAAAAGCTAAAGCTCAATACATTGCAATGATGCGAACTAAACTTGGTTTGTATACAGAAGATGATAAAGATGAAGAGCTTATTATTAACTTAGAGAAAAACCTACAGTTAACCGAAACAGATATGACTATTTTTTTTAGAAATCTTAGTCATTTCTCTACTAAGCATTCTCAAGATGGATTGAAAGTTATTAAAGATGCTTTTTATATACTAAGTGATGTAAACGATACTGTAAAAACAGAATGGAATACGTGGTTTAATAATTATGCTATACGTTTAAATAAAGAAACTATTTCTGCTAAAGAACGACAGCTTAAAATGAACCAAACAAACCCAAAATACGTATTACGTAATTATATGGCACAATTAGCAATAGACGATGCTAATAAAGGTGAGTATAAACTTATAGATGATTTATTTAATTTACTCAAAAAACCTTATGATGAGCAACCAGAAAACCAAAAATGGTTTGTAAAACGACCAGATTGGGCTAGATATAAAGTAGGTTGCTCTATGTTATCTTGCAGCTCTTAGCTTAAAATTTAAAAATTTTTAGAATATTTAAATAAAAAAAGCGTCCATAAATTTTAAAATTAGAGACGCTTTTGAAATTAAAAACTAGTTTCTACCAGTTATCAATTTCCTTTTTTAAATCTTCTTTAGTTTTACCATAGCGTTCTTGCATTTTTCCTGCAAGTTTATCCATGTTCCCTTCTGCTTCAGTGTACTCATCATCGGTGATTTTTCCATACTTCTTTTTAAATTCACCTTTTATTTGTTTCCACTTACCTTTAAATTGATCTTCGTTCATAATATTTTTGTTTTAATGTTAATAATATTAAATATAAGCCTTTAACTACAAGATATTTAGCACTTTAAAAAATGATTTTGACTTTAAAAAAATCAATATTTTGTTAAAATGGCTATCAATTTTTTGATTATTTTAGGATTTAATTAATTACAACGTTTCTGTAAACACAGAAAGCTCTTATGAAAAACAATCAAAAAATAGGATTAAGTCTTTCTGGCGGAGGCTATCGCGCGACTATTTACCACCTAGGCACGCTTAAAAAACTTAAAGAATTAAACATTCTTGATAAGGTTGATATTATTTCTACCAATTCTGGTGGCTCTATTACCGGAGCTACTTATGGTTTGTACGAGCATGATTTTGAAACTTTCGAAAATGTTATAAGAAAAGGTGTAAAACGTAGCGTTATAAAAGGCATTTTAACATCGTGGCGCTTTTTATTCTCTTTTTTAGGTTTAATGTGCTCCATTGCTGTTATAATATATCTAATTTACAGCAATCATTCATGGTTTGGTTTTGGTTTATTACTACTTTTAATAGTGCTTTTACTTTCGTTTCAGTTTAAAATATTTCCTTTTAGCAAACTTAACGAGCGTATGTATAATCGAATATTCTTTAATAATAAAACACTTTCTGCATTATCACCCAAAATTAGATTTGGCATTAATGCTACTAACTTAGAAACTGGACGTTTATTTACATTTTCTAATGCAAGTATGGGAGACTCGGTATACTCTTATCCAGACGACGAAGATAAAAGTGAGCCTATTGTTTTTAAAGCCAAAAAATTTCCTATTGCCAGAGCTGTTGCTGCCTCTACTTCTGTACCATTTGTTTTTACTCCTGTAAAAATTGATAAAGAATTTTTTAGTAATCCAGACGATTATACTCGTGTAAAACCAAGATTGGTTGACGGTGGTGTTTACGATAATCAAGGCGCACATAAACTTACACAAACCAAGAGTGCTTATGGTAGTCAAATTGTAATTATTAGCGATGCAGGAAATACTATGCCATTTAAAAATACTTATAAAAACACATTAACATTACTTATTAGAACTAGCGATGTGTTTATGAATAGGATTAAAAACTTACAAATGGTACAATATTTATACGAAAATTATACTACAGCTAAACGTGAGATTGCCTATCAATCCTTAGGCTGGAATATAGAAGATTCTATTCCTAAATTTTTAGATGGTGTAAAAGAAGGTATTATTTTACCACAAGTTTTAAAGCATCATAACATTACAGAGACCGATATCTCTAATAAAGATTGGTTAAACATAAGTAATAAAGTAAAAAAGAGTATTAATTATCAATCTATAGTAGCAAATGCTAATACTAAAGAACAATTAGAGATTGCAAGAAATGTAAGCACTAATCTTACGCCATTAAAAGATATAGAAATTGAAGCGTTAATAAACCATGCTTCTGTTTTAACCGAAATACAAGTAAAGTTGTATTGTGTGAGTTTGTTTAAATAGTTGTTTTTTTTAGCTTAATAATTTTAAGCTTATCTAAAACTACCATTATACAGTATGTAAAATCTATTTCATGCCATTTTACTCCAAAATTAGCACGACCACTATGTGTATGGTGGTTGTTATGATAACTTTCTCCCATCATTAAAAAATCGAATGGTAATAAATTTTTAGATGTATCTTTTACTTTAAAATTTGTATAACCATAAATATGTGCAAACCAATTTATTATTACACCGTGTATTGGCGCCATAAAAAATGCTACTGGCAATAATAACCATTGCCACCATGCTGTTGCAAATAGTGCAAAGAAAACAACGTATAGAGCCGCCCAAGTTAAACGAGATACTCTAGAGCTTGCAAAATTATCAAAACGCTTCCATTGTGGTACATTTTTAGTAAATTTATCTGCTACAGTAATACGTTTTTGATTTATATCTTGATAGATGTTTTTTGTACGCCACATCATAGAAAATAGATTAGGATCGTATTTTGGTGAGTGCGGATCGTTTTCTGTATCTGCATAAGCATGATGCATTCTATGCATTACACCATAACCATAAGCACTTAAATAGTTACTGCCTTGAAAAACCCAAGTTAATACAAAGCAAACGCGCTCTGTAACTTTAGACATTGTAAAAGTTTGATGAGCTGCATAACGGTGTAGAAAAAAAGTTTGAAAAAATAAACCTGTATACCACAGTATTATTATAAATATTAAAATTGCCATAGTCCTTGCTTTAATTTTGCAAAGGTCTATATACTTACTACCAATTAAAATGAACCTAAGTTAAGAAATACGTTTTCTAATTCTACTTAATGCTTGTGCAGTAACACCAATGTAGGAAGCTATATATTTTAAAGGAACTTCTTTTATAAGGTTAGGACGCTCTGTAAATAAATTGAGATAACGCTCTTCGGCTGTTTCATTTAAGAGAGATTGTTCTCTTTTAGATTTGATAAGAAATAACCGCTCTGAGGATAAACGACCAATAACATTTCCTGCAAAACTTTTGGTGTAAACCTCTTGCAAGTCGTTATAAGAAATACTCCACATGGAAATATCAGACAGTGCTTGTAATTTGTATAATGAAGGTTTTCTTGTTAAAAAAGAATCGTAAGCACTTACAAATTCGTTTTTAAAGCAAAAGCCAAAGGTTATGTCTTTATCTTTATCTTCTTTTGGTATTAAAAACCTAGCAATACCACTCTCAATAAAAGATATATAATTTTCTGTTTCGCCAACATCTAGAATTGTACTTTTCTTTTTAAAAACTCTATTCTTTAATTTTGACGAAAACAGTTGCCAGTCTTCATCTGAAATTGCTACCGTTTTTTCTATGTATTCTCTAATATTTATCATTCTAAATTATTACATACAAATAACGTTATTTTTTTATCTAAACTTTTAATTTTCTTGCATAAAAAAAGCGTCTTTATACCTAAGACGCTTTTAAAATTTAATAAATAAAATTAGAATTGTAAATCTGCTACCAAATCAAATTCATCATAAATAGCTTTATCTTTTAAACCATCAAAAAAGTTTGCCGAACCATATTTTACACCAAACTTTGTTCTGTCTATTTTTAATGTTGCAGTTGCTTTACTCCCATAAACAGAAATGTTTACTGTTACAGGATTTGTTTTATCTTTAATTGTTAAATCTCCTGTTACTACGTAAGAGTTCTTTCCTGTTAATTTAACGTTTGTAAAAACTAATTTTGCTGTTTTAAAATTGTTTACACCAAAGAAATCGTCAGATTTTAAATGTCCATCTAATTGGCCTTTATAATCTCCTTCTAAATCTGTGGTATTAATAGTTGTCATATCCATAACAAACTCTCCACCAGTTAAAACCTCATCTTTAAAATTTAAATTTCCAGATTGTAATGTTATTGTACCTTCATGAGACCCTGTTACTTTGTAACCTTTCCACACTACTTTACTGTCTGCAGTGTTAATAGTTTTGTTTTGTGCCATAATTGTTGTTGTAAATGTTGCAAATGTTATAATTGCTACTAAAATTTTGTTCATTTTTATATGTATTAATATTAATACAACAAAGGTCTTACAACAGTTGGATAGAAAAAATGACCTAGTTTATTAAATAATATTAAACTAGATTAACATTTAATGTTGGTTAGCTATTTGGCTTTTAATTTTACTTAAAAACTCCTTAGTTATACCAAGATAAGATGCCACCATATATTGCGGAATGCGCTGTTCTATTTCAGGATAACTTTGTTTAAAAACTAAATATCTTTGCTTTGCAGACATGCTAAAGTTTCTAACAATTCTTTTTTGTGAAGCAACATAGGCCTTTTCGATTATTATTCGAAATAAACGTTCTAACTTTGGTATTTTAGAATAGGCTTTTTCAATATTACTACGTGATATCTGAATTAATTCTGTATTTTCAATACATTGCACATTAAAATCTGAAGGTGCATGAGAAATAAAACTTCCCAAATCTGAAGCCCACCAATTTTCAACACCAAACATGATTATGTGCTCTTGACCTAAATCGTCCACATAAAACATTTTAACACAACCAGAAATAATAAAACAACTAGTATTGCAAATATCGCCTTGTTGTAAAATATATTGACCTTTTAAATATTTACGATACACTAATTTTGAAGCAAAATATAACTCTTCGTCTTCTGTTAATGTAACTATTTTATTAATGTAGGTTAATAGTGGTTGGATTTTCATTATAGTAATTTAATTACTAAACAAATATAAAAAAAGCCATTATAAGTAATGGCTCTAGTTTTTTAATACTTGTTTAAATATATGTTATAAGGCTACATTTATTCCACACGTTTACCAGGTATAGTTTGTCCATTTTGAAACAGAGTTAAACTATCTATCTTACCTTTATTATTTGCATTAAATTCTACCTTAGCTTCTACCACTTTTAGGTAAAACTTATTATAGTCTGATGGAAATAACTCAAATTGTGGTTGTCCTGTTGCCTGAGCAAATAATCTACCGTCTTTAGTTGTAATTTTAATACTAAAAGTTGGAGCTAACTGGTAATTACCTACATAACTTTCTAGCATTTCTTTTGAAACACTTACTTCTTTTAATGTTACACCTAATTCTTGTAATACTTTTTTAGCATTATCATTTCCTGGATTAAGTTCTAATGACTTTTTATAATTTTTAATAGCTAAGTCTTGATTTTCCATTTTTAAATAAGCTTCTCCTAAAGAATCGTATGGATTTGATTCTTTTGGAAAAACTTCAACATTAAGTTTAAAAAGCTCTAATGCAATTTCTGGTTTGTTGTTTTGTAAATATTTATAACCAAGTGTATTTAATTGCTCAACATCAAAATTATAAGCCGCTTCATTAGTATTCTTTTCATTTTTATAACTTGCTATAGCCTTTGTAATACCTTTATTTGTAATTTCTTTATCTAAAAATTGTGCAATGGAAGGCTTTATAGCTTTTAGCGGATAACTTGGCATCATTAATTTTATAGCAATAGCATCTACATTCTCATTGCTATTTGTTAATACTACAACTCCTTTTTTAGCTTCTTTGTCTAAGGCTGCCATTGCGCTATAGCCTCCTGTAGCTCCATTATGTATTAAAAACTTGCCACCTTCTATAAACCATCCTAAAGCCATTTCTACTTTTTGTTCTGGATTTTTGTATGCAGATTGATGTGCTAACGACATTGCATTATGCAACTTAGAATCTACATTATCACTATTAATATTAGCTTGAATATATTTTACCATATCGCTAACCGAAGAACGAATTCCTCCTGCTCCTCCAAGTGTAATAATATCCCAATTTGAAGTTTCAACAAGACCTGTATGACCTTTAGCTAATCGATTTTTCATAGCTTTTGTAAAAACTAATCTTGTATCGTTCATTTTTAATGGATTTGCAATATGCTCAATTACTAATTCTTCGTATGTTTTTCCACTTTGTAACTCTAAAATATGTCCTAGCAATCCCATACCAACATTAGAATAGTCTGTAACAGAACCAATATCTACTGTTAATTCATGATTAGATAGAAAACTATATAAATCTTTATAAGTATAATCTACATAAGGATTATTAGGGTCTGTTTGCATTAAATTACTTGGTAGTTTTGGTAACCCAGAGGTATGCGTTGCTAAATTTTTTAAAGTAATTTCTTTTCCGTTACGTGTTGGTGTTTTAACATCTTTTGGTAAATATTTTGAGATAGGATCTTCTAAATTCATTTCTCCACTATTTACTTTTAAAGCTAAAAGTGTTGTTGTAAATGTTTTTGAAATTGAACCTATTTCGAAAACAGTGTTCTCATTAATAGTTGTTCCGTTTTTTAAAGCGGTTTTTCCAAAGCTATAATACTCTACATCATCACCATCAATAAATCCAACCACAATACCAACATTAATTTGGTTATTTATTCTAGATTGAATGTATTCTTTTACTTCATTAGAAATTTTATCTTGTTGAGCATAAGTTGCAACACTTAACGTAATTAAGCTTATAAAAAGAACGATTTTTTTCATGAGAAATTATTATTGAAGGTTGGTTAATATGCTTATAAGACGCATAAATTTAAAAAAGTTACATTATAAAGCATTATCTATAATCTCTTGTACGCATTCTGGATTTAAAAGTGTACTAATATCTCCTAAATTACTGGTATCTTTTTCGGCTATTTTACGTAAAATACGACGCATAATTTTACCGCTTCTTGTTTTTGGTAATCCATTAGTAAATTGAATTTTATTTAATTTAGCTATAGGACCAACTCTATCTGAAATAAGCTGATTTATTTCTATTCGTAAATTATCATGGCTTCTACTTTCTCCAACATCTTTTAAAGTAATGTAACCGTATAAAGCACTTCCTTTTACATCATGTGGGAATCCTACAATTGCACTTTCTGAAACAGCTGGATGCTCGTTAATTGCATCTTCAATTGGAGCTGTACCTAAATTATGTCCAGAAACAATAATAACATCGTCTACTCTACCGGTAATTCTATAATAACCAACCTCGTCTCGTAATGCGCCATCTCCAGTAAAATATTTATTATTAAAGGCAGAGAAATAGGTTTCTTTATAACGCTGGTGGTTTCCCCAAATAGTACGTGCTATACTTGGCCATGGATATTTTATACATAAACGACCCTCTACTTGATTACCTTTTAATTCTTCTCCATTTTCATCCATTAAACATGGTTGAATACCTATAAATGGTAAAGTTGCATAGGTTGGTTTTGTAGGTGTAACATAAGGAATTGGTGTTATCATTATACCTCCTGTTTCGGTTTGCCACCACGAATCTATAATTGGGCTTTGTCCTTTTCCTATATTATCATTATACCAATGCCATGCTTCTTCATTAATTGGTTCGCCCACACTTCCTAAAACCTTAAGCGACGATAAATTGTATTTTTCTACCAATTCTACTCCTTGTTTTGCTAAAGCACGAATTGCTGTTGGCGCAGTATAAAATTGTGTAATTTTATGTTTTTCTACTATATCCCAAAAACGTCCAAAATCTGGATAACTTGGAACACCTTCAAACATTACAGTTGTTGCTCCATTTGCTAATGGTCCATAAACAATATAACTGTGTCCTGTAATCCAACCAATATCTGCTGTACACCAATACACATCGCCTTCTCTATATTGAAAAGCATTTTTAAACGTGTATGCCGTATAAACCATATAACCAGCGGTTGTATGTACCATACCTTTTGGTTTACCTGTAGAACCTGATGTATATAATATAAATAATGGATCTTCGGCATTCATAACTTCAGCCTTTAATTGATCTGAAGCTTTGTCTAATAAAGGTTGCAACCATTTATCGCGACCTTCTTTCATATTTATATTAGAATTAATTCGCTTAGCAACCAAAACAGTTTCTACATTGTCGCAACTTTCTAAAGCTTCGTCTACAATACCTTTTAAATCTATAGTTTTTGCGCCACGATAAGAACCGTCACTAGTAATTACCATTTTACAATCACTATCATTTATTCTGGTTGCTAATGCTGTTGCAGAAAATCCTGCAAATACTACGGAGTGTATTGCGCCTATTCTTGCACAAGCTAAAATGGAAATTGCTAATTCTGGAATCATTGGTACATAAATACAAACGCGATCACCTTTATTAACTCCTTGTTCCTTTAATACATTTGCAAATTTATTTACACGATGATATAATTGTCTATATGTAATATGCTCTGCTCCTTCTTCTGGGTTATTAGGCTCAAAAAGTATTGCTGTTTTATCTCCTCTTGTTGCTAAATGCCTGTCTATACAGTTTTCTGTAATGTTTAGTTTTGCACCTTCAAACCATTTAATTTTTGGTTTAGTAAAGTCCCATTCTAATACTTTATCCCATTTCTTTCGCCATAGAAAATGTTCTTCGGCTATTTCTTCCCAGAAATGTTCTGGTTCTCTAACCGATTTTCTATAAACTTGATAATATTCTTCTAAATGTTTTATGTGGTAATTACTCATTATATTAATATTTGCTACAGCAATTTAAGATTTCTTATTGGTATTTAAAAACGCTTCTTCTTCTTTAGTTAATAATCTAGAATGAATTAAAAAACGTAAGCCTAACGGAATTTCTAATGAGAAACTTGCTCCTCTACCTTCTGTAATATCTACCGTTAAATGTGTATGTTTCCAATACTCAAACTGGTCTTGATTCATATAAAAATTCACACCATTTATAGTCCCTAAAAGCACATCGCTTTCGTCTAGGTACATGTCGTCTTTTTCAAAAAGCATTGGTGCAGAACCATCACAACAACCACCACTTTGATGAAATATTAACTCGCCATGTTTTTGTTTTAATTGTTCTAAAATCTTTGATGCTTTATCTGTAATTGCTATTCTTTCCATAACTTAAATGTATTAAAAAAAGGCTGAATTATTTTAAACTCAGCCTTTAATGCTATTAATTAAAAACTTCTAAAAGAAGCCTAATTTATTTTTATTGTAAGAGATTAGCATGTTTTTAGTTTGACGATAGTAATTAAGCATCATCACATGGTTTTCTCTACCAAATCCAGATTTTTTATAACCACCAAATGGTGCGTGAGCAGGATAAGCATGATAACAATTTACCCAAACACGACCTGCTTTTATAGCTCTTGGTATTTGGTAAAGTTGGTGAGCATCACGTGTCCAAACTCCAGCTCCTAATCCGTACAGTGTATCGTTTGCAATTTCTATAGCTTCTGCTTCATCTTTAAACTTTGTAACACAAGCTACTGGACCAAAAATTTCTTCTTGAAAAACTCTCATTTTATTATGGCCTTCTAATAATGTTGGCTTAATGTAAAAACCGTTTGCCAAATTACCTTCAAGTTTATTAGCTTCTCCTCCTGTAAGCACCTTGGCACCTTCGTCTTTACCTATTTTAAAATAAGATTGGATTTTTTCATATTGATCGTTAGATGCTTGTGCTCCAACCATACAATTTTCATCATACGGATTTGACTGTACAATAGCATTTGTTCTTTCTATAACACGTTCCATAAAAGCATCGTAAATGTCTTCTTGCACTAAAATTCTAGATGGACATGTACAAACTTCTCCTTGATTAAAAGCAAATAAAACAGCGCCTTCTATGGCTTTATCTAAATATTCATCATCATGATCCATTACCGAGTTAAAAAACACGTTTGGTGATTTACCACCAAGTTCCATAGTAACAGGATTTAAGTTTTTAGATGCATATTGCATAATTAATTGTCCTGTTGTAGTTTCTCCAGTAAAAGCTACTTTATCAACACGAGAACTTGACGCTAAAGGTTTTCCGGCTTCAGGCCCAAAACCATGAACTATATTTACAACTCCTGGAGGAAAAACTTCTGCAATTTTTTCCATTAATAAAGTTGCTGATGATGGTGTTTGTTCTGCTGGTTTTAGCACAACGCAATTTCCTGTTACTAAAGCTGGAGGCAGTTTCCACGACAACATTAACAAAGGAAAATTCCACGGTATTATTTGCCCAACTACACCTAATGGTTCTTTAATATTCATAGAAAGTGTATGCTGGTCTAGCTCTGTCGCACTACCTTCTTCCGATCGAATACAAGCTGCAAAATAACGCCAATGGTCTATTGCTAAAGGAATATCGGCATTTAAAGTTTCACGAATTGGCTTACCATTATCACAGGTTTCTACAAGAGCAAATTCTTCAAGATTAGCTTCAATAATATCTGCTACTTTATTTAGTAAAGTTGCACGTTCTGTTGCAGATGTATTTCCCCAACTTTCTTTTGCTGCATTAGCAGCATCTAAAGCCAACTCTACATCTTCTTTTTGTGATCTTGGATATTTTGCTATTAAACTATTATCTACAGGAGACGTGTTTTCAAAATATTGACCTCCTAATGGATCTACAAATTTCCCATTAATAAAATTGCCGTATTTTTCTTTAAATTTTGGTTTTGAATAACTCATATAAATTTGTATTAAATTGCTAATTAGATAATATTTACACTTAAAAAATATATTATCTTTATTTTTGATAAAGTTATTTTATCATATCCTAATATTCTTGAACATATTTATTATATTATTGAACATATCTATTATTTCTTTATTTATGGATTAAAATTTTGTAATATTGAGTATGAAGTCTTTATTAAATAAACATAAAAGCAAAAGAAAAATTACTACTTTAGTAGAGAACAGAACGACGTATAGTGCTGAATACGCAGAGCTTAACATTTATGAAACTCATGCTTTTGCAGAAAAAGTTTCGTTAACTTTTGATTTTCCTATTATAGCTAGCATGCTTACAGGAAAAAAAGTAATGCATATTGATGGATTTGAAGCTTTCGATTTTTTTCCTGGAGAATCTGTAGTTATGCCTACAAAAAAAGAAATGGTTATTGATTTTCCTATTGCGACCAAAGAACAACCAACACAATGTTTAGCTTTAGGTATTGATGCCTTTAAAATTGATGAAGTTGTTGAAAAATTTAATCAACAAGTAGCTATTGAAAATGAAAATAACACTTGGGATTTGGATGAAACTGCTTCACATTTAATAAATAATATAGATGTTAATCATTTAATTGAAAGATTAACTTATACTTTTACTAATAACAATAAATCTAAAGATGTATTATTAGATTTAATGATACAAGAATTAATTGTTAGACTGCTACAAACTAAAGCAAAATCCCTAATTATAAATGATCCGCATCAAGTATTTAATGATACTAGAATTGGAACTGTTATTAAGTTTATAAAAGAAAATTTAACCAATAAAAATATTAGTGTAGATCTTTTAGCTAAGAAAGCATATATGAGTACTTCTCATTTTCATAAACAATTTAAGAACACATTAGGTATATCTCCTATTGATTATATTAATTCGGAAAAAATAAAGTTTTCAAAAAAACTGATTAAGGAATCTAAAAACTTTAGAATGTCTGAAATTGCATTTAAATCCGGATTTAATAACACAAGTTATTTTAATAGACAGTTTAAAAAAATGGAGTTAATGACACCGCAACAATTTAAAGCCTCTATAAACAATAAAGCTTAAGCGTTTTTAGTTCTTTTAAAATATGCTTTTGCCTCTTTTAAAACTTTTGGAGCTAAAATTAAAGTTGCTGTCATTGTTGGTATTGCCATTAGCGCAAATACACCATCTATTAAATTAATCATTAATGCTAAAGAAGTTGTTGCTCCTAAAATAATACTTAAAATATAGAAGTAATTATAATAATGTTTGTTCTTTTCTCCTACAAGAAACGACAAACACTTACCGCCATAATAGGCATAAGAAAATAAAGACGACACACTAAAAACAACAATACAAAGTAATAATAAATACCTACCAAATGTTGGCATTGCAGCACCAAAAGCATTAGCTGTTAAACTTACTCCATTTGCTTCTGTAGTTTGCCAAACACCTGTTACTAAAATAGCTAAAGCTGTAAGTGTACAAACAATTAAAGTATCTATTGCCGGACCTAACATAGCAACTAAACCTTCACGAATTGGTTCGTTTGTTTTTGCTGCGCCATGTGCTAAAGGCGCAGTACCTATTCCTGCTTCGTTAGAAAATGCACCACGACGAATTCCCAGAATAATTAATCCACCTAAAAGTCCGCCTAAAAAGGCATCACCTTTATAATTTTGTGCTGCAAAAGCATCTGTAAAAATGAGTTTAAAATATGTTGGTACCACATCTACATTCACAAATAAAATTACTAAAATTAATACAAAATAGAGTAATACCATACTTGGTACTAGTTTAGATGCAACCTTACTAATCCTATTTAAGCCTCCTAAAATTACAATAGATGTAATTGTAACTAAACAAATACCAATAATTAAATTTGACGTAAAATTTACGGCAACTCCATTTGGCTTTAATACAATATCATTAATTGCTTGTGTAAGTTGATTTACGTTAAAAACAGGTAACGCACCAATTAAGCCACAAAGACTAAAAAATACAGCCAAAGGTTTCCAATGTTTTCCCAAACCTTCTGTAATAAAATACATTGGTCCACCTTGTGTATTACCTTCACTGTCTTCTCCTCTATACATAATCGCTAAACTAGACGTGAAAAACTTTGTAGACATGCCAATAATTGCACTAATCCACATCCAAAAAACAGCTCCCGGTCCACCAATGGAAATTGCGACAGCAACACCTGCAATGTTTCCCATACCAATAGTAGAAGATAATGCTGTTGTTAAGGCTTGAAAATGGCTTATTTCGCCTTTGTCTTCTGGATTGTCATATTTACCACGAAGTACTTGTATGGCATGACCTAAGTAACGAAATGGTAGAAAACGAGATAGAATTAGCAAATACAAACCTCCTCCTATTAATAATATTAATAATGGTAGTCCCCAAACGAATGAGGCAAAATCTGCTATAATTTTATTTATTGTCTGCAATGCTTAAATTTTTAATGTGTAAACTATTGTAAATAAAAAGACCTGTCTGCTTTAAAAAAAATAGACAGGCTTTTTTATAAAAATTTGATGATTTATTATTTAGATAAATAAGCCATAACATTCTTCTCTATACGTTCTTGAATATTACTTACATCTGCTTTTACAAATTTTTCACCCATAATTTTTTCATATAATTCTATATATCTTTCTGAGACAGTTTCAATATATTCATCACTCATTACAGGAACGGTTTGTCCTTCTAAACCTTGAAAATTATTAGCAATTAGCCATTGGCGTACAAATTCTTTAGAGAGTTGTTTCTGTGCTTCACCTTTATCTTGACGTTCTTGATAACCATCTGCGTAGAAATATCGTGATGAATCTGGTGTGTGAATTTCATCGATTAATACAATTTTTCCTTCTTTAGTTTTTCCAAATTCATATTTAGTATCTACTAAAATTAAACCTCGAGAAGCTGCAATTTCTGTTCCTCTTTTAAAAAGTTTTCTTGTATAATCTTCTAAAACTATGTAATCTTCTTCTGTAACAATTCCTTTTGCTAAAATATCTTCTCTTGAGATATCCTCATCATGATCTCCCATTTCTGCTTTTGTTGCAGGTGTAATAATTGGTTCTGGAAATTTATCGTTTTCCTGCATTCCTTCTGGCATAGCAACTCCACAAAGTATACGCTTTCCTGCTTTATATTCTCTAGCTGCATGGCCAGACATGTAACCACGAATAACCATTTCTACTTTAAAAGGCTCACATAAATGACCTACAGCTACATTTGGATCTGGTGTTGCTGTTAGCCAATTTGGTACCAAATTTTCTGTTGCTTTCATCATACTTGTTGCAATCTGGTTTAATATTTGTCCTTTGTATGGAATACCTTTTGGCATCACTACATCGAAAGCAGATAATCTATCTGTTGCAACCATTACTAATTCTTGATCGTTTATATTGTAAACTGCTCTTACTTTTCCTTTATAAAGACTTTTTTGATTTGGAAAGTTAAAATTAGTGTCTATTATTGTATTACTCATTAGTTTTATTTATTGATGAGTTGATTTATTATTTTTTATTAAAATACTTAATAAGTATTAGGCAAAACAAAGGTATAAATACACTTTAAAATTATGCTTCAATATTTTCAATATTTCTATAAGCAGCAATAACTTTCTTAACTAACTTATGCCTAATAACATCTTTATCGTCTAAGAAAATCATACCTATACCTTCAATATCTTTAAGTACTAAAAGCGCTTCTTTAAGTCCAGAAACAGTACGACGTGGCAAATCTATTTGACCTGGATCACCTGTTAATAAAAATTTTGCATTTTTTCCCATACGTGTTAAAAACATTTTCATTTGTGCATGTGTTGTATTTTGACCTTCATCTAAAATTACAAATGCATTATCTAATGTTCTACCACGCATAAATGCTAATGGTGCAATTTGTATGGTTCCGTTTTCTATATACTGCGATAGCTTTTCTGGTGCTATCATGTCGCGAAGTGCATCATACAATGGTTGCATATAAGGATCTAATTTTTCTTTTAAATCTCCTGGAAGAAACCCTAAATTCTCACCTGCTTCTACTGCTGGACGCGTTAAAATTATACGTTTAACCTCCTTATTTTTTAATGCTCTTACAGCCAATGCCACTCCGGTATATGTTTTTCCTGTTCCAGCTGGACCAATAGCAAAAACCATATCGTTTTTACGTACCAGCTCAACCATTTTTCGCTGATTTGCCGTTTGAGCTTTTATTATTTTACCATTAACACCATGTACAATAGTTTCGCCGCTTTTTTCGGAAGTAGCATAATCGTCACTACTATTACTGGTTAGCACACGCTCTATTACGTTTTCATCTAATTTATTGTACTTAGCAAAGTGTTTTAGTAACATGGTTAGCCTTCTGTCAAACTCATCTAGGAGTTCTTCTTCGCCATAAGCTTTAATTTCATTGCCGCGAGCAACAATTTTTAATTTTGGAAAGTGCTTTTTTAAAAGCTTAATATTTTCATTTCCTGCTCCAAAAAATTCTTTTGGAGTAATTTCTTCAAGTTGAATTATTATTTCGTTCAAAAGCGCACCGTTTTAATTAAGTTTTTATATTCTAATTTCTTAGTTTTGTTCTGTGTTATAAACTTAAGAAAGTTATAGAACTTTTATTCGCTAATATTAAAATAAATATCAACAATTACTAAATGGCAATTATCACGTTAACAACAGACTTTGGTGAGAAAGATCACTTTGCTGGTGCGATAAAAGGCGCTATTTATAGCGAAATGCCAAATGTTAGAATTGTTGATATCTCTCATTCTATTTCTCCTTTTAATATTCCTGAGGCTGCTTATATTATTCAAAACGCATATAGTAGTTTTCCAGATGGCACTATACATATTATTGGTATTGATGCAGAAATAAATCAAGAAAACAAACATATTGCAATGGAATTAGACGGGCATTATTTTGTTTGTGCTAATAATGGTATTATGAGTATGATTTGTGCTGAAATTTCGCCAAAACAAATTGTAGAAATAAACATTCACGATAAAATTGAAACTAGTTTTCCTGTTTTAGACGTTTTTGTAAAAGTTGCTTGCCACATTGCTCGTGGTGGTACGCTTGGAGTTATTGGTAAAAATATTACAGAAATTAAACCAATTAGAAATTTACAACCATATGTAAATGATGAGAAAACACAAATTATAGGTAGTATTATTTATATAGATAATTATGGCAATGTAGTTACTAATATAAAGAAATCTTTTTTTGAAAAAATACAATTAGGACGACCTTTTGAAGTCTCTGCAAGAAACCATAAATTTAAAAATATACATACTAAATATAGTGATATTGTAAATTTTGATACACCTGAAGAATTAAGAACAGATGAAGGTCGAGGACTGGTTGTTTTTAATTCTTCTAATTACTTAGAAATTGCTATTTATAAAGGAAACACCGGAAATATTGGTGGAGCAAGTAGCTTAATGGGATTAAAATTACGTGATACCGTTTCAATTAATTTTATAAAATAAATAATGTTAGTAAGAATTGTAAAAATGAGTTTTGCAGAAGAAAATATCGAGACTTTTCTCGCTAATTTTGAAAAAGTTAAACTAAAAATAAGAGGTTTTAATGGTTGTCAATATTTAGAATTATATCGTGATAAGCACAATACAAATATCTTTTTTACGTACTCTTATTGGAATACTGAAAACGATTTAAATAATTATAGACACTCCAATTTATTTAAAGATGTTTGGGCAGAAACAAAACCAATGTTTAATGCTAAGCCTGAGGCTTGGAGTGTGGATAAAGTTGTTAGCTTACAATAAACAATCTGCAATAGAGAATAAAAGTATAATTTAGATAATAATAATAAACATTTTAAATGTTCGCAATCTTAAAAAAAGAAATCAACTCATTTTTTGCATCACCAATTGGTTATTTGGTAATTGCAATTTTTCTACTACTAAACGGTCTATTTTTATGGTTATTTAAAGGCGAATTTAATATTCTAGATTACGGTTTTGCAGATTTATCGTCTTTCTTTTTATTAGCGCCTTGGATTCTTATTTTCCTTATTCCTGCTGTTACCATGCGTAGCTTTAGCGACGAAAAGAAACAAGGCACTTTAGAACTGTTATTAACAAAACCTATTTCGCATTCGCAAATTGTACTTGGCAAATACCTTGGAGCTTTTTTATTAATAATTTTAGCACTAATTCCAACTCTACTTTATGTTTATACAGTAAACCAATTAGGAAAACCTGTAGGAAATTTAGATGTTGGTAGCACTTTAGGTTCTTATTTTGGATTATTATTTTTAGTAGCAGCTTATACTGCAATAGGTGTTTTTTCTTCAACATTAAGCGACAACCAAATTGTAGCATTTATTATTGCTGTGTTTTTATGTTTTTTATTTTATGTTGGATTTGAAGGTTTAGCAGATATTTTAGGCAGTTTTATAGAACAAATTGGTATGGCGTCTCACTTTAAAAGTATGAGCCGAGGTGTTTTAGATACACGAGATATATTTTATTTTTTAAGCATAACTTTCTTCTTTATTTTTTTAACCATAAAACGTATAAATACCGAAGCCTCTAAAAAAATAAAATGGCTACCTCTTGTTATCATTCCATTAGGTTTAATTGTTTTTAATATTTTAAGTTCTTCAATTTATAAACGCTTCGATTTAACATCAGATAAACGCTATACGCTAAATAAAGCCTCTTTAAATGTTGTAAAAGATGTAGATTCTCCTATTATAATTGATGTGTTTTTAGAAGGCGACGATTTTCCTTCAGAATTTAGAAGACTACAAACAGAAACCAAACAATTGTTAGAAGAATTTTCTGCCTACAATAGCAATATAAAATTTAGTTTTATAAATCCTATTGAAGATGAAGCCACTAGAGATAATAATATTGCCCAACTTACAGAGCGTGGTTTAACACCAATGCAATTAAGTGTTCAAGAAAATGGAAAACAATCGCAACGCGTTATTATTCCATGGGCTTTGGCGAGTTATAATAATCAAACGGTAGACATTCCTTTGGTAAAATATAAAGTGAATGCCAATCAACAAGAATTAGTAACAAATTCTGTACAGCATCTAGAATATGCCTTTGCCGATGGCTTAAGTAAGTTAATACACCCTAAACGAAGAAAAATTGCTGTTTTAAAAGGCAATGCAGAACTAGAAGATAAATACATTGCAGACTTTTTAAAAACACTTGGCCAATACTACTATATTGCTCCATTTACTTTAGATAGTGTCTCTGCAAATGCACAAAAAACATCAAAAACTTTAAATAGTTACGACTTAGTAATTGCTGCAAAACCAACTGAAGCCTTTTCTGAAGAAGAAAAATATGTGCTTGACCAATATACAATGAATGGCGGAAAAAGTTTATGGCTTATAGACCAAATTAACATGGAAAAGGATAGTTTATTTAATCCTGAAGGTAAAAACGTAGCAGTACCACGCGATTTAAATTTAACTAACTTTTTCTTTAAATATGGAGCCAGAATAAATCCATTATTAACAAGTGTTAAGAGCCAAAACATAGGTAGAATTACATTGGAAACAGGACAAGACGAGAGTTTAAAATTACAGCATTTTTTATGGCCATATTCTCCTTTGGCTTTAAGCGATGTAAACCATCCAATAGTGAATAATATAAACTTTGTAAAGTTTGATTTTGCAAACCAAATAGACACGCTTAAAAACAATATTAAAAAAACAATATTATTAAAAAGCGATAAACCAAGTCGTTTAGAAGGCACACCTAAAGAAATTAGTTTAGGTTTTGCTTTGCAAGAGCCACCTTCAGAATTGTTTACAAAAGACAGACAGAATTTAGCCGTACTATTAGAAGGTGAATTTACTTCAGTTTACAACAATCGAGTAAAACCAATAAAACTTGATAATGATAGAACAAAAAGTACTGATACTAAAATGATTATTATAGCAGATGGAGATGTTATAAAAAACGATTTAGACAAAGGCAGACCAACAACTTTAGGTTTCGATAAATGGACAAAAGAAACTTATGGTAATAAAGAATTCTTACTTAATGCGGTAAACTATCTTTTAGATGACGACGGACTTATAAACATTCGCAGCAAAGAAGTAAAAGTTGCGTTTTTAGACCAAGTAAAAATTGCCAAAGAAAAAACAAAATGGCAAATACTAAATATTGTTTTACCTTTATTGATTTTAGGGCTATTTGGGTTCATTTTTAATTTTTTAAGACAACGTAAATACGTTAAAAAATAATTATATTTTTAGTATAAAATCATCTTGTTTTCGTGGGAAAAAACTGTTAATAAGTTTGTTTCAGTTTTAGGTGCTTAAACTCTATATTTGTATTAATTAATATTCAGAATTTAACGACCAGATTATATATGAAGTTTATAGTTTCAAGCACGTATTTACTTAAGCAATTACAAGTTTTAGGTGGAGTAATTAACAGCTCTAACACCTTACCTATTTTAGATAATTTTCTTTTCGATATCGATAATAACTCACTTACAGTTTCTGCAAGTGATTTAGAAACCACTATGTCTTCAACTTTAGATATAGAAAGCGATAGTAAAGGAAGTGTTGCTATTCCTGCTCGATTATTATTAGACACTTTAAAAACATTTCCAGAACAGCCATTAACATTTACAGTAGAAGAAAACAATACTATTGAAATTAGTTCTAACCATGGAAAATATGCATTAGCTTATGCAGATGGTGCAGAGTTTCCTAAAGCTGTTGCCTTAGAAGATCCTTCAAGCACTACAATTGCTGGAGACATTTTAGCAACTGCTATTAGCAAAACTATTTTTGCTGCTGGTAACGACGATTTAAGACCTGTAATGAGTGGTGTTTTCTTTCAATTCTCGACAGATAATTTAACTTTTGTAGCAACAGATGCTCATAAACTAGTAAAATATACTCGCGAAGATGTTTCTGCTTCTCAAGTTGCAGAATTTATTATGCCTAAAAAGCCTTTAACATTATTAAAAGGAATTTTGGCAACAAGTGATGAAAACGTTACAATTGAATATAACGATTCTAATGCTAAATTCACTTTTGAAAACACCGTATTAGTTTGTCGTTTAATTGATGGAAAATATCCAAACTACGAAGCTGTAATACCTAAGGAAAACCCTAATAAATTAAGTATAGATCGTACACAGTTTTTAAGTTCTGTAAAACGTGTTAGTATTTTCTCTAACAAAACAACACACCAAATAAAATTAAAAATTGCTGGAGCAGAATTAAATATTTCTGCCGAAGATATAGATTACTCTAACAAAGCAGAAGAACGTTTAACTTGTGATTACCAAGGAGACGATATGCAAATAGGTTTTAACTCTCGTTTTTTAACAGAAATGCTTAACAACTTAAATGCTACAGATGTACAACTTGAAATGAGTATGCCTAACAGAGCTGGAATTTTAACACCTATTGATGGTCTTGATGAAGGTGAACATGTAACAATGTTAGTAATGCCAGTGATGTTAAATAGCTAAAATAAACTCTTATATATAACTAATAAACGCAATCTTTTAAGGTTGCGTTTTTTTTATCTATTCGATAAACAAAATAATAAGCACTTAATCGGATAAGTAATTGAAAGTTTGAACTTTAATTATAAATTTATTCTTTTCAATTTTTATTAAAATAAATTAATGTATAACTCTATTAGATTAGTATTAATTCTTGCTATTTGTTGTTTACAATTTAATTGTAGCTCAGACGACAATGGTAACGCCATTGACCATAGCACACACAATGTATTAATTGGTGAATGGTTAAGAGAAGATTTTAATGAAAATACAGAATATAAATTAACTTTTAACCCTGATAATACAGTATTAAATACATTTAAAATTACTACTGAAGAAGGTATAACATCTACTGCACAAATTTATAATTGGTCTATTGAAAATAATTTAATTACCATAGAAAATTTTGCAAACAACGAGAATGTTACAACTTCTTACGAACTTATATCAAATGAAATTGTAATTCTAAATAACCTATCAGAATATCAATTTTTAAGACAATAATTTCTCAAATACATATAAAAAACGCAACCTAATTAGGTTGCGTTTTTTATTTTATATACTTACTAAATTATTTACTCTTCATCATCTAAAGACATAAATGCACCATTATAATTTCCTGAAATTTCTGTGCCATCACTTCTAACAAAATTAAATGTTAATGTTAAATTATCAACAGAATAGTTAGTTACAGTAATGTTACCAGACGTAACCTCTAAATCTGAATTAGAGCCACTATTGTAAAATTGACTAAACCCGTTTTCATATTCAGAATTAATAACATCTCCATTTACAATAAATTCTAAACTTGATATTTCAGACAAATCATAAGTGACATTAGATGTCAAATCTGAGTGGCCTATTCTAGCCGTAAAGTAATCTACACTATTAAGTGTAGTACCATTATAAGACGCTTCAATTTGTGCTTGTGTTTTATTTGTTAAACTTAAAAACACTGAATTATTTAATGTAGGTTCAACAATAGCTGTATTCATTTCAAAATCTGAATCTCCAACAGTTATTTTATTTGTTACTGCATTGTCTACAATTGAATTATTATCATCGTCTGAAGAACAATTTAATACGGCTAAAGCAAGACAAAATAAGATTACAAGTTTGTTTAATTTTTTCATTTTAAAAATTACTGTTTTAAGATTTTTATTGTTTGGTTTGATTGGTTAGTGTTTATGTTTAAAAAGTACATTCCTGTTGGTAAATTAGAAATATTAATTTGAGATTGATTAGCTATTTCAAGTACTTTTTGACCATTTACATTAAATACTGAAACGTTTTCAATAGTTTGATTAGTCTTAATATTTACAACGTCTGTTGCTGGATTAGGATATAATTTTATTGAATTTGTACTTAAAGAAACAGCATCAACACTTAATGTAGAATCGTATTCATAAGCACCTAAATCTATTGTAGAGTTGAAAATTCTTGTGTTACCTGATAAATCTAAATCACCAAATAAAGCAGTATTATAAAATGTGTTTTCTCCATTATCTAAAACGTAAGAGGAACTTGTTGTTGGTTTATAATCTGCACTTAAATTAAGTGATACTGTATTTGGATCTAAATCTTGAACATTAGTAAATAATGGTGCTGCAAAAGCTCCAGATGCGCCTCCATTGTTTGTTATTTGAGTTATAGAATTATTAATTACTAATTCATAATGATTACCTTGTGTACCATAAGAAATATCTCTATCTGCATAAGCTCCGTTTAACGTATTGCCAAAAAAGATAGAGTTATTTATCTCTAAGTGTCCTCTAGTATTATCAGATCCCATGATAATAGCCTGTCCAAAAGATGTATTATTGACGTTTACTACATTATTATTAATAAAAGATGAATTAGTTATTATTAAATCTAAGTCACTGAAGTTTGTAAATGAACCATCAGGAATTCTATATGCATTGATAACAGAAAACTTGGTTTGGTTGTCAGCAAATAGTACGTTAGAAAAGTCTGCAAAAATATTGTTAAAACGATCTGTAAGTAATAAAATAATACTTTGTCCTGTACTTATATTATTTGTAAAACTAACGTTGTAAAGTTTGAAGTTATCTTTTAAACCAAAACCTTTAATTAAAAAGTCATTACTATAGTTATTTTTAAAACTACAGTTTTTTATACTCAGGTTTTCAATCCAAGTTGAAGCACCACTATATCTTGAATAAATAACTCCATTATCTTGATTGTTAGCATTACTTGAGGTATCGTAAATATTTTCTAAAATAAAACCGTCAATAATAATATTAGTAGCATCTACTAATATTAATCTATCGGCATTATCAGATTTATTAGATGTAAAATCACCATCAATATCATCACCGTTCATATCACCTGTAATAACAGTTGCATTAGCTGTATTTATTAAAGATAAATCCCTATCTGACAGTTGAGTTTCAGTACCATCAAAACCACCATAAATAGCAACACTTGTATCATTTATTTCTAATGGCGTGTTTTTAGTTGTTGGCTTATAAACACCTTTAGCTACCCATATTTTACTATTTGGCGTAGCACCAACTAATGCAGCATCAATCGTTGTGTAAGCATCAGCCCAAGAACTTCCGTTATTTGCTCCAGAAGCGTTGGCATCTACATAAACAGGTCCATAATTACAGTTAGAAGAATAGCTAGAGTTTGCATCTCTTGTCCATCCATTAGCATATTGGCCTGCATTAGTATAAGGTGGCGTAAAACTTGCATCATGCTGAATACATGTTAAATTAGGATTTCCGTATGATTTCATATACGAAAAATTAGCATTATTCCCATTAGCTAAATTTAATTCTACTAACTGATTATTTTGACAATGAATCTGATTTAATGTTGGAATACCACTAACATCTATGGTTGTTATTTGGTTGTTTGCACAATGCAATCGTGTTAAATTAGTATTGTTACTAACATCTAACGATGTTAGGATATTTGAATATACTTCTAATGTAGTTATATTTACAAAAGCTTCAATTCCTGTTAAATCTGTAATTCCTAAACTTGTAGCCGATATTGTTCCTGTAAAGGCTTGCGCTTCTGCAACAGAAATTTCGCTATCACCATTAGTATTAATAGTTGGATCTCCAACAAGATAAGCTTTAAAATTAGCATCGGGAATGTTTATTTGCGCATATATGCTACACCATGCAGTTGCTATTAAAAAGGAAAATAAGAGTAATGTTTTTTTCATTGTAGTTAAGATTAATATTAATTTCATCTACAAAATAACAGTAACACTAAAGGTTTTTAATTTGCTTTTTTCTGAATAGCTCTAATTTCTTTCTGAATGAATTACATAGGTTATTCTTACACTTTAAATCAAATAAAAAAGCCTGCTTAAATAAGCAGACTTTAAAAACTTTAGGTTAATAGCGCGTTTTTAATTATTCGCAATTCATTTTTTGTCCGTATGGCATTTGTCCATGTATAACACCACCAAATTGAGAACTACCATAACCACTACCATTGTATTGCTGTTTGATTAAAAAACCTTGTAAATAGCAGTCGTTATTTTTATTTTTTTCTGTGAATGCGCCTTTAATCCAACGGTACAAAATATGTCCTGTGTATTTGTTTTTTACAATACTCCAATCGTTAGATTCTATGTTTAATTTTAAAAGCTTTGCGCCATCTTTGGCTATGGTTTTAGATACATTTTCTTTAGCAAAACTCACTAATGAAGCATTACTATTCATGCTACCTGCTTTTGGCATTTTTATAGCATCCATGGTTGATTTTGCAGCTGCATCATAATTTGCTTTTAACGTGGCTTCAAACTCTTTTACAATTGGCTTCGCTTTTTCTAACCACTCTACATGAAATTGTTGCTCGCCTTTACCAATCACGTTTAAAATAGTAATATCTTTTTCGTGCATGTACGATGGTACATTAAATGCGTGTCCACCTTGGTGCGATGCTGCATAAATTACAAATACATCTTCTGCAATTAGCATACCTCTTACTAAAATTGGCATTCCTGTACCAAGCTCTAAAGTTTGCGATCGGTCTGCGCCAACTTTGGTTGTAAACATTCCTGAAACCAACTCGTAACCAATATATCCTTCTGGTGACATAGCTACTAGTTCTGGTGTGGTTAAAAAGCGTAACCATGCATAATCTGGATCTTGTGCAGGTAATAAATCTACATTATCACCCATGTCTGTCATTTGACGTCTTATTTTCACACGGTCTACACCAACTGCGCTCATGCCCTTTGTCATTGCAAATGGATATGACATGTATAAAAACTCATCACTTACTGAATTTGCAGATTTAGGCTTATTAGCTTCGGCTTCTTGTTGCTTTTTCTCAAGATACTTTTGATAGTATAAATCTTGCTTTGCCTGGTCGTTTGGGTATTTTTGAGCTAATTCTGCTTTAAATTCCTCATCCGTGTATTCTGTTTTTGATGAATTTTCAGTTGAAGAACTGCCAACGATACCTGAAGCGTTATCAGATTTTGAAGACGAGCTACTCTTTTCTTTTTTATCTAACTTCTTCTCTACTGCTGCTTTGGCTTTCTTTTTTAGCATTTTACCAAATTGAGCATGAGAGACGTTGTAGCATAATGCCAAAACGAATAATAGAACTATTTTTTTCATAAGAATTGTGTTTAATAGGCTTCAAAATAAAGCACTTAGTCACTATTCTTAATTTGTTTTTTTCTGAAAATGATGATTTTTTTTCTGAAGGAATTTCAAAAACTTCAAATAAATCACATAAACGTTTCCTTAATCACTTCAAGAAACTGATCGCGCTTAGATTTTGAAATAGGAATGCGTTTTTGGTTATTCATTAATAAATAATCACCATCATCTCTTACCAATTCGTCTACATATTTTAAGTTGATTAAATACGATCGATGACATTTAAAAAACATCGCGTTGCGCTCTAATTGCTCAACAAAATGCTTTAATGGCTTGCAAATGGTTTTTTGTTTGCCATCCATAAGCTGTACGTTGGTGTACATACCATCTGCTTCAAAATAAACAATATCATTGTGAGATGCGAACATAATACCTTTTGGTATTTCTAATGCAATTTTATCTATTGACAGTTGCTTTAACGAGTCGCGTAACTTGTTTAACTGGTCGTTTAAATTGTTCGTTTTTATCGCTTCTTCAGCTTTTGCAACTGCTTCTTTTAACTCGTTGGTATCAACTGGTTTTAATAAATAATCTACAGCGGAAAGCTTAAAAGCTTCAATTGCATATTGATTGTATGCCGTTACAAATATGATTTTAAAATCAATATGGTTTGGGAAGTATTCCAAAATATCTAATCCAGACTGATTAGGCATTTCAATATCTAAAAAAACAACATCAGGTTTACTAGATTTTATTAAATCTACTCCAGATGCTAAATCTTGTGCTTCTTTAATGCTAGTAATACTTGCGCAATGTTCGGTTAGCAAGTTTGATAGTAAATGTCTGGCGCGTTTTTCGTCGTCTATAATTATCGCTTTCATATCTTAATGTATTGGCATGGTGATGACCACTTTTGTACCTGCAGCAACGTCATTTTTGTCATACAAATCGTTGGTAGTTATGGCTATATCACGTTTTAATTTGTTTTTATAAAGATGCACACGTTCTTCATTAGCTTTAGTAGCAAACGGTTTGTGTTGTTGGTTTGGTCGTTTTAATTTTTCGGATTGCTCTCTACCAATTCCGTTATCTTCAACCGTAATTTCTAATTTATTTTGCTGAATAATTTTCGCTTCAATATGTAATTTTCGGTCGTTTAATTTGTGTAACAATCCGTGTTTTAAAGCATTTTCAACATATGGTTGAATGAATAATGATGGTACTTTTATTTGTCTAGTTTTCAACTGATTATCAATAACAACCTTATATTCCAATTCATCTTCAAAACGCACTTTTTCTAATTCTAAATACAATTTTAAGGCATTTAATTCTTCCTCTAAAGTAATTTCATTTTGCTGACTGTAATCTAAATACATGCGGATTAATCGGCTAAACTTTACTAAATACGAGCTTGCCAATTCCTTTTCATTCGAAATAATATAATCTTGAATGGAGTTTAAAGCATTAAAAATGAAATGCGGATTCATTTGCGACCTTAGATTTTCTAATCTTAAATTGGTGATTTTTTTGTCGGTTAAAATTTTATCAATTTCGCTAATACGTTGTGCTTCTTTTTGTTGTAATCGCCATCTAAAATAAATCCAAATTAAAGTAATTATTGATATTAAAATAATACTATAAAACCAATAGGTTTCCCAGAATGGCTTTGCTATTTCAAAAGTAATTGGTGATGCAAAAACAGCTTTTTTTGCACTAACATTTTTTGCTTTAATTTCAAACGTATATGTACCACTTGATAAGCTATTAAAATTTACAAAGTGAGTGTTTAAAGGTACATTTTGCCAACTGGTATCAATTTGTTTTACACGATATTGGTAATTAACATGCTGGTTAGATTGAAACCCATTGACATTAAATTTAACACCAATTTTATTAAAATTATAAGGCAATTTGTAGTTATTAGTAACCAAAGTATCCCGATCGTTTATGGTTACTGCTTCTACCCTAACTTTGGCTGTTTTAAAGGTTTTAAATAACTCTTGAGATTTAGGAAGTGTATAAAATGCTTTTGGCTGTATTATTACAATTTGATCTTCAAGTACCAAAAAGTCGTTTACAGCAGTATTTAACCCATCTTGTGCATTTAAAAATTTAAGTTGATGTGCTTGGGTATGATATTGAAACAGTCCAGAATCTGTAGATAGCCATAAAATATCTCCTTGAGATTGTATTGCATTTATTTGAAGATTGTTTGGTAACTTAATACCTGAAGGTTTTAGTTTATCGTTTTCATATTTTAAAAGTCCGTTATGTTGTGTAGCTAACCAAATGGTTTTGGTTGTATTTGCCATAGCATTAACCAATAAACTGTTTGCGTTATAAGTGATTTCTTCTGAAGAATAAGTTGCTGTATTGTACTTAAATAATCCGTCAATATAAGACACAAACAAATTGTTATTATATACCACTGAAGCCTTTACACGACTGTCTTTAATACTATTTTTTTTAAATTCACCAAACGGATTTTTATACAGAATACCTTGACGGTAATTACCATAAAACAATGTGTTGTTATCTATTTTTGAAAATGTTTTTGCTACCGAAAACCTATTGTTTACATCGGTAATTTTATCTGTCTTTAAATTAACTATAAACGATTCTGACGCATTAATACTTACAATTAGCAGCTGTTTTTGTGCATCAAAATATAACTTACCCACAATTTTTTTTCCTGGTAATTTAAGTGTTTTTGTAAGTATGTTTTGTTTATAAAATAATAACTTACCATTATTAGTTCCTAAAACAAATTGATTGTTTTGCAGTGCTGTTGCAGCTGTTACTTTTGCATTAATTGCATCTAAATTGATATGTCTAATTTTAAGGTTTGGAGATACAAAAACACCATTGTCTAACGTAGTAAACCAATAATTTTTGTTAAAATCTTCTTGAACATCGGTTATAGACTCATTACTAAAAAGCTGCTCTTTAAAGGTAAACACATCATTTTTAAATTTATAAATAAAAGCACCAGAACCTGTTAAAAACCAATAAGTATCCTTAAAATTTAATAAACTATAAATAATTTCGTTCTCTATTTGTGTAGGTGTTTTAAGCTGTGTTACTAAATTATTTGCTTTATTAATTGAGTAAATAACATTATTGTTTTTATTTTTATGTGTAAAGAAAACAGCTTTATTAAAGGCAAATAATCTTGGCGATTGTATATTATCACTGCTTATAATTTCAAATATTTTTGAACTTTTATTTTTATCGAATTTATAAATGCGATGACGTTTTACGTCTCCTTCATTATTTATAGTAAAAGTGTAATTGGTAGTGTTAATAGTAGAATTACTAATACACATGCCATCAAAAAATTTAGTGATTTTTTTTGTTACAATATCAATATCGTAAATACCTGTTACAGTAAATAATCTAATATAATTTTCGTGAATTGAAAATGGTGCTAATTGGCCAACAACTAACTTACTAGCGTCATGAAAAAGTTTAAGACTATTATTTTCTACATAAAAAATTTGCCCATATATATTATTACACCATAACGTGCCATTGGCATCTAATTGTAATTGAAAAAGAGAATTTGCTTTTTGTTTTGGATGACTAAATTTTTTATAAATTTTACCATCATAACGATACAAACCTATATCTGCTGCCAACCAAATGTAGTTTTGTTGGTCTTCTAAAACGTCGTAAAACTCAACATCTGGTAGTTTAGATACGTTTGCCATAGGCACAAAAACAGGATTTTGTGCTTGAACAAAACAAATGCTAATTAAAAATAATATGTAATAAATAAAACGTGACATAGTGACTAACAAACAAAATTAATATTTAATCGTGTATTCCGTTTTATTTTTTTCTGTAGCCTTGTCTTTTTTTTCTAAACAAAAAGCGCAACCTCCATAGGTTGCGCTTTTCTTTATCTTAAATTAATATTCAACTAACTAACAAAATTATAAGATAAAGGTATTTTAAAGATAACTATTATTCTTTACTTAAACTATTATAAACTACTGCTAATACAAGCCCTAAAGATATTCCTATGGGAATTCCATAACTTACCCAAAAAGCTGTATCATTGGTTAACGCTCCTATTATAGAACCAATAGTTACACCAAAAGAACTTCCTAATGCAACACCTAGTCCAATGCGTTTAGTTTTTTTAGATTCCGTTTTTATTATATAAATTTATAACTTAATGGATACGTTGGATTTTCACCATTACTTGCCTTAATAGCATTTACTATTGGATATAATATTGAAAAAACTCCTAAAACTATAAAACCTAATAAACCAAGTCCAAATAGAAGTATTAAAGGAATACAGATAATAAAATTAACAATTAAACTTAATTGAAAATTAATATTTTTTTTTCCTTGTTCATCAATATGGTAGTCTTCATCCTTTTTAGTGAACCATATTATTAATGGAACAATAAGTCCTCCACAACCTGTAATTGCTGTTAGTAATTGACTTAAATGAGTAATTACTAATAATTGTCTGTCTCCTTGCATAGTATTTTGATTTAGTTGCTGAATCTTCAGCAAGATTGATTGATACTAATAAGACTAACAATTTAGCAAATTGTTACAACTATAAATGTTAAAATATTAATGAGGTAATTTATTTTTAACTAATCCGTATAGAAAAGTTCCAAGTGTAGCACTAATTAAAACAATTAAAATTGGTAGGTAACCTGCTCCTACAAGAACAAATATAGGTCCAGGACATGCTCCTGCTAAAGCCCAACCTAAACCAAAAATAATACCTCCAAACATATATCTTGAAAAAGATTTACTTTTAGGTGCTATTGTTATTGGTTGCCCATCAAAAGATTTAACATTGAAACGTTTTATTAAGAAAACAAATAAAACACCAAAAACTAATGCGGTACCAATAATACCGTACATATGAAAAGATTCAAAACGAAACATTTCATAAATACGAAACCATGAAGCAGCTTCAGATTTATACATAACAATACCAAAGAAAAAACCTATAAATATATATAATAACTGTTTCATAAAATTTTAAAAAATAAAAGGGAATAATAAATGAACCATAACTAGTCCTCCAATAAAGAAACCAATTACAGCAATTAAAGATGGTAATTGTAAATTACTTAATCCTGAAATAGCATGACCAGAAGTACAACCTCCAGCATAACGGGCACCAAAACCAATTAATAAACCACCAACTACTAAAATTAATATTGTTTTAATATCGCTTAGAGCTTCTATTGAAAAAAGCTCTACAGGTAAATATCCATTTTCTGTAGAAATATTTAATTGAGTTAATGCCACTTTTGTAGCTTCACTTATTTCTGGAATTTCTGGATTAGATAGATAATGAGAGGCTACAAAACCACCTAACATTGCACCTAAAACAACTAATAAATTCCATTTGTCTGATTTCCAATCAAAATTAAAAAACGAACTCGCTTTACCTGCTCCACATGCTGCACAAAATGTTCTTAAATTAGAAGACATTCCAAACTTTTTGCCCATTAGCAAAAGAACTAACATTATACATGCAATTAAAAAGCCTGAAACGTACCAAGGCCAAGGTTGATAAATAATTTCCATTAGTTAATTTTTTGTTTCAAATATAGTTTTTTAAACAAGTATTAATTGTAACAATAGTAACACAACTGCATCCTTATTTTTACATAATTACACATGCTTATTAAAAAAACGTGTATTACAATTTGTAACACACGTTTTTACTTATTTATTAATAATGATTTATAATGTTGATGGGCAAACGTAATCTGTTCTAGGTATTGACGTTTTTTTAATTGCGCCATAACCTCCTTCTACATTTATTAAGTTGTGAATTCCTCTACTTTTAAGTATTGATGCTGCTATTACAGATCTATAACCACCTGCGCAATGCACATAAAAAGGTTTGTTTTCTGGAAATTTATCTAGATGACTATTAATATTATCTAAAGCCGTATGTTTTGCATCTACAATATGTTCAGACTTAAACTCGCCATCTTTTCTAACATCGAAAACAACATCTTTATTTTCTGGATATTGCTTTTCAAATTCTTCTGTAGAAATTGAAGCCATAGTGTCGTACTCCATTCCTGTATCTTTCCAAGAATTAAAACCACCTTCTAAATAACCTATAACATTATCGAAACCAACACGAGATAAACGTGTTATTACTTCTTCTTCTCTTCCTTCTGGAGTTACTAATAATATTGGTTGACTAACGTCTGCTATTAATGCTCCTACCCATGGTGCAAAACCTCCATCGATACCTATAAAAATAGATCTTGGAATATGACCTTTAACAAATTCTTTTTGATGACGTACATCTAAAACTATTGCTTCTGTTTCGTTAGCAGCTGCTTCAAAGGCTTTAGGTGATAATGGTTTTTGAGATTTTGTCATCACATTATCGAAACTTTCGTAACCTTTAATATTCATCATTACGTTTTGTGGAAAATATGCTGGAGGCTCTGCTAAACCGTCTAAAAGCTCTGCTATAAATTCCTCTTTAGTCATATCTGCACGAAGTGCGTAATTAACTTCTTTTTGATTCCCTAAAGTATCTGTGGTTTCTTTACTCATGTTTTTACCACATGCAGATCCTGCTCCATGAGCTGGATAAACAATAATATTATCTGGTAATGTCATGATTTTGTTTCTTAAAGAATCAAATAAATAACCAGCTAATTTTTCTTGAGTTAAATCTGAGGCAATTTTTTGTGCTAAATCTGGGCGCCCAACGTCTCCAATAAATAAAGTGTCTCCGGTTACAATACCATGTTCTTTACCATTTTCATCTATAAGGAGGTATGTTGTACTTTCCATAGTATGACCCGGTGTATGGATTACTTTTATCTTATAGTCACCAATTTCAAATATTTGTCCATCTTCTGCTATTAAAGCATCGTAAGATGGCTTTGCTGTAGGTCCAAATACAATTTGAGCTCCTGTTTTCTTTTTTAAATCTAAATGCCCTGAAACAAAATCTGCATGAAAATGTGTTTCAAAAATATATTTTACTTTAGCATCGTCTAATTTTGCTCTTTTTATATAAGGTTGCACCTCTCTTAATGGATCTATAATAGCTGCCTCTCCATTACTTTCTATGTAATAAGCTGCATGTGCTAAGCATCCTGTATAAATTTGTTCTACCTTCATTTTATCTATTTTAATTCTTCAAATTTACTAATGTTTTTAAATTTTTATAGTAACAAAAGTTACAATTATCATTTTGTTAACTCTTTAAAAATGATATAAACCGACATTGCTAAAACAAACCACCCAAAACTCTTTTTTAATTTTCTACTAGAAATAAATTTTGAAAAGTAACCTCCTACTAAAATTCCTAAAATGGTTACAAAAGAAAATGTTAGTAAAAATTTCCAGTCTATACTTAAAACTTGTACATCTCCAGCAAATCCAATTAAAGAGTTTATTGCTATAATTATTAAAGATGTCCCTACAGCTTTTTTCATGTCTAAACCTGCCCAAAGCACTAATGCTGGCACATATAGAAAGCCTCCTCCAGCTCCTATTAATCCTGTAACAATACCTATAAATATACCTTGTAAAAAGGTTTTAAAATATGCTTGTGGTTTTCTCTCTTCTGTAGCATTTTTTTTAGACTTTATCATTGAAAAGGCAGATAGAAACATAATTACTGCAAAAAATATCATGATTGCCATTCCCTTTGTAAATGAAAAATCACCAAAAGTAAAAAGTGTTTCTGGTATTGCTGGCACTAAAAACCGTCTTGAAAAATACACCGCAATAAATGATGGAAACGAGAATATTAATCCTGTTTTAAAATCTACTAGGCCTTTTTTATGTTTTTGTATAACTCCAACCAAAGAAGAAGATCCTACTACAAATAAAGAGTATGCGGTAGCTATTACAGGATTAAAGCTTAAAAAATATACTAATAAAGGTACTGTTAAAATTGAACCTCCGCCACCTATTAATCCTAGAATTGCTCCAATTAAAAAAGCGCCAAAGTATGTTATAATTTGCTGTATATCCATTTTAAGGTAAGTTGAATGCAAACTTAATTTACATTTCTAACTTAATTTGTAACATCTGTTACATTGTTATAATTCTAGAATTTTAATATTATTTCTATGTAATTCTATTTTTCCATCAATCTCTAAAGTTTTTAATAATCTAGAAATAACTACACGAGAGGTGTGTAAATCGTTAGCAATTTGTTGGTGTGTAACATGTATAACTTCATTATGGTTAACCATTGCTTTATCTTTAAGATATTTAAATAAGCGTTCGTCCATTTTTAAAAATGCAATAGTATCTACTGCTTCAAGAAGCTCTGTCATGCGATTATGGTAGCTTTGTAATACAAAATTTTGCCAACTTTTATATTTAGAAAGCCATACTTCCATTTTCTCGACTGGCACCATAATTAATTTGGTATCTGTTTCTGCAATGGCTCTAATTTCGCTTTTAGCGTTTCCTAAACAACAAGAAAGCGTCATTGCACAAGTGTCTCCATGTTCTAAAAAATAGAGAATGAGTTCTTCTCCATCTTTATCTTCTCGTAAAATTTTAACAGCTCCACTTACCAAAAGCGGCATCGATTTTATATAATCTCCTATTTCAATTAATTTAAAACCTTCTGGTACATCTTTGTATGTGCCAACGTTATTAATTTCTTGAAGTAATTCGTCTTCAAATAAATAACCGTATTGTTCTTTAAGCTCTTTTAACATAAACCTTTTTTACGATTGTAAATTTAATGTTTTATCATTAGTTAAAATATGAATATTATATTTAAGAATTACTTTTAGGCTTTTGAAAGCACAGAGACAACATTTTAAATAATTCTGGATGTTTTTGTTTAAACAGTTTTGGTCTTTCGAAAAAGTATTCTGAAGCTACAGCAAAAAATTCGGCTTGACTTGTTCCTCCATATTTTCTAATATCAGATTCGTTATTATTTATAGCTTCCATTTCTTGGTGCATTAATTCTAACCAAGGTTTTATATAATCTTTTCCTAATAATTGTTCTGGAATACCATCGGTTTGCCCGTCCATTTTATCTAATAAATGTACAAACTCATGTACAGGTGTATTATGCTTATCGGTATCGTTTAAAAACGATTGTCTTAAAGCTTTTCTAGAAAGAATCATTTGTTTTTCAAAACGACCAGTTCCAACCATTCCAAGGATTTTTCTTGATTTATTTTTTTCATCGAATTGCAAATCTTCATCAAAAGTATCTGGATACAATATAATACCACTTAAATTTTTGTAATGCCACTCTTTAAAACCAAAAACAGGAATAATTGCACTTGCTGCAATAAGAATTCTATCTAACTCTTCTATTTCTATTTTTACACTGTCTATTGTAACTTCAGTAAAAAAAAGCATCATTCTATTCTGAAATATTTTTTGATTCTTTTTAGATAATTTTGAATAGAACAGTACGTTTTCTGTTAAAATTTTATGCCAATGTTTAGGAAACGCTTCTTGTTTTTTTTGAGCTGTTTTTGTAAATGCATAGACTGCAAACGCAACTAAACCAATAAATATAATAATGTATACCATAAAAGTTATGTAATAAGTATAAAGAAACACTAATATTTTTAAATTTATTTATGTTTTAAAAAAGATTAACATCTAATGTTTTTAACCTTTTATATTTGCATAAAAAACAACGTATGTTAAAAGCAGTATTATTTGATATGGATGGTGTAATTGTAGATACAGAGCCATTACACAAAAAAGCTTATTTTTTAATGTTCGATGCTTTTAATATTGAAGTATCTGAAACACTGTACGAGTCTACTACAGGACAATCTACAATTAATGTTTGTAGAGAACTTTGCGACATTTTTAATTTGAAAGATAAGCCAGAAACATTAATGCTAACTAAGCGTAAAATATTTACAGATTTGTTTCATAGTGATCCTGCTTTACAATTAATTGATGGTGTATTAGATTTAATTAAAGATTATCATAAAAATGGTCTTACTCTTGTCCTAGCATCTTCGGCATCTATGCAAACCATTACAAATGTTTTTAATCGTTTTGGTTTAGACCAATATTTTAAAGCTAAAATTAGTGGTGCAGACTTAAAAGCCTCTAAACCGCATCCTGAAATTTTTGAAAAAGCAGCAGAATTAGCTGGTTTTTCGAAAAATAATTGTTTGGTTATTGAAGACTCTACAAATGGTATTAAAGCAGCAAAAGCAGCAGGTATATACTGTGTTGGTTATGATAGCCACCACTCTAAAAACCAAGATTATAGTTTAGCAGATTTAGTAGTTAACGATTTTTCTTTAATTAAGTATAGTTTAATATCTGAAAGATTTAAAACAGTATAAATTATTTTTTTAAAACTCGAAAACTTTACCGTCGTCTGCAAGTTCAACATTTTTAAAAAGTGTTTGTGCTTCGGTTTTAAAAAGGTTTAAATCATCGTAACGTGTAGAATAATGCCCTAATAATAGTTTACCAACATTGGCTTGTTTGGCAATACTTCCTGCTTCTTTAGCTGTACTGTGTTTTGTTTTTGGTGCTAAATGTGCATGTTGTTCTAAAAAAGTAGATTCATGATATAATACATCTACATTTTTAATTATTGGTACAATATCCTCTTTATAGGCAGTATCACTACAAAAAGCATAACTTTTTGGTTTGTCTGGAGCAAATGTAACAGCTTCGTTATTTATAATTTCACCATCGTTATTTATAACATCTGCACCTTGCTTCAACTTTCTGTAATATGCAATATCTATGTTTGCATTTAATACGGCATTCATATCTAATTTACGTTCTCCAGGTTTTTCTTTAAAAAGAAAACCATTAGTATAAACACGATGATTTAAAGGTATTGTGTAAACTTCTACTTTTTTATCTTCGAAAATTAATTCTGAAAATTCACTAGTTAATTCATGAAAAATAAGGTCGAAATTTGTCCAGGAATTTGCTAATTTCATTTGAAGTGTAATTACTTCTTTTAAACCTTTAGGAGCATAAATGTGTAATTCTGTTTCTCTTGTTAATAAACGCATTGTGGAAATTAAACCAACTAATCCAAAAAAATGATCGCCATGTAAATGAGAAATAAAGATATGCTTAATTCTATTAAACTTAATTTTATGCCTACGCAATTGCACTTGTGTTCCTTCTCCACAGTCTATTAAAAACAAATGATTGTTTATTTCTAATACTTGAGATGTTGGATTGGTGAACGTTCTTGGTGTTGCACTATAACAGCCTAAAATGTTTAATTTCATATAAATAATGTCAATTCGTTTTTATGCTAATGGATTTAGCTTAATTAATAAGCTATTTAACTAGAAACAAATAAACAGTTTAAAACCCTAAATCACGCTCCATTTCCTCCATATCTATAATATCGTAGGCTTCTTTTAAAGTAGGAACTACTATTATTTCTTCTGGCGTTTCGTTTGGATTTATTGCGTTTGTAACAATTACAAATGATTGTTTTGATGCACGATGAGTATTCGAGAGTCTTAAAAACTCAATAATGTCTTGTAAAGCTATTGTACCTAAAGAAGATAATTTTATTATAATATTATGCTTTTTAAATTTTGGGTATAAAGCTTCTATTTTTTTTACTAATTCAATAATACTCGCCTTTTCTTGAGTAATTATTGTGATATTTTCTTCTTGATCTATAATCATCACTTATTGTTTTATTTTGCCAGCTAATAAATATATTACTGCCATTCTAACTGCTACTCCATTTTGTACTTGATCTAAAATAATAGCCTGTTTAGAATCTGCAACATCACTTGTTATTTCAACACCTCTATTTATAGGTCCTGGATGCATAATTGTGATTTCTTTATTTAAAGAATCTAATAATGCTTTATTAACTCCAAATTGTTGTGTATATTCTCTAGTTGATGGAAAATAACTAATATCCATACGTTCATTTTGAACACGAAGCATATTTGCAACGTCACACCATTCTAACGCTTTGCGTAAGTTAGTTTCTACTTTTACACCTAAATCTCCAATATATTTAGGAATTAAAGTTTTAGGACCGCAAACCATAACATTTGCACCTTGTAATTTTAATGCATAAATATTAGAAAGTGCAACTCGACTGTGCAAAATATCTCCAACAATTACTACATTTTTTCCTGCTACATCTCCTAATCGTTCTCTAATAGAATAAGAGTCTAGTAAAGCTTGCGTAGGATGCTCGTGTGCGCCGTCTCCAGCATTAATTATATTTGCTTTTACATGTTTAGATAAAAAAACACCTGCTCCTGGATTGGGATGACGCATAACCACCATATCCACCTTCATAGATAATATATTATTTACTGTATCTATTAAAGTTTCTCCTTTTTTAACCGAAGATTGTCCAGCAGAAAAATTAATAACATCTGCAGATAAACGTTTCTCTGCCAATTCGAAAGACAGTTTCGTTCTGGTGGAGTTTTCAAAAAATAAGTTTGCTATAGTTATATCACGAAGTGATGGCACTTTTTTTATTGGCCTATTTATCACCTCTTTAAAATGATCGGCTGTTTCAAAAATAAGTTGAATATCTTTTTCTTGAAGGTATTTAATTCCTAATAAGTGATTGACACTTAACTCGCTCATATCTTTTAGTCTTCGGTTATGCTTTTTATATTGTTATGTTACTAATATTAACTATTAACTAAGTAAACAACATCTTCTCCATCATTTTCTATCCAGCTAACTTTTACCTTTTCTTTGTTAATTGCATCTACTTGCCTTCCTCGATAATTTGGTTGTATAGGTAAATGTCTACTAAAGCGTCGATCTATTAATGTTAGTAATTCTATTTCATTTGGTCTCCCAAAGGATTGTATTGCTGTTAATGCAGCACGTATGCTTCGTCCTGTATATAAAACATCGTCGATAAAGACAACGTTTTTATCTTCTACTATAAAATCTATTTTTGTAGTATTTGCTTCGTGTATTTTATCGCCTCTTCTAAAATCGTCACGATAAAATGTAATATCTAAATATCCTACCTGTAAATTTTTTATTTTGTATTCGTCTTTTAGCATTTGTGCTAAACGACTAGCTAGATATTTTCCTCGTGGCTGTATGCCTACTAAAACGGTATTAGAAAAATCTTTATGGTTTTCAATTAATTGACAAGCCAATCTGTGAAGAATGATGTTTATGTCTGTTGCATTAAGTAGCACTTTCTGACTCATATACGCTGTAAGGGTATTTGAAAAACAAAGTTAGGTTAAATTATTTGAAGTTGAAAGATAAGTTTTAAAGTTAATCTTTATTTATTGAATTTTAATACAGTTAAAACTTTAAAAAAAGCTTAATAAAAAAAGCCTCTCGTTTCCGAGAGGCTTAAAATTTAATAGGATAAGATTCCTGCTTTCGCTAGAATTTATTTTTTCCCATCCATTTTATCTTTAAGAGCTTGTAAAGCGTCGTTAGCGTCACCTAAAGTTGGCTTAGCTTCTGCTGCCTGAGAGGCTTGCTTAGCTTGAGCGGCTTTTACGTTTGCCATTTCTTCTTCTCTAAAGATTGCAGTATGCGAAGCTACTACTCTCTTAAACTCTTTATTAAATTCAATAATTTTGAATTCTGCAGTATCACCTTTCTTTAATTTCTTACCGTCTTCTTTTTCAAGGTGACGAGAAGGAACAAATGCTACGATGTCTTCATTAAATTCAATTGTTGCTCCTTTGTCTACTACTTCAGCAATTTCTGCTGTATGTGTAGTACCTAAAGCAAATTCAGTTTCGTATTTATCCCAAGGATTCTCAGTTGTTTGTTTGTGACCTAAAGATAATTTACGTCCTTCAACATCTAACTCTAATACTACTACGTCTAATTTGTCTCCAACTGCACAGAACTCAGATGGGTGCTTAATTTTCTTAGTCCAAGATAAATCTGAGATGTAAATTAATCCATCGATACCTTCTTCTAATTCAACAAAAACACCAAAGTTTGTAAAGTTACGTACAATACCTGTGTGCTTAGAACCTACAGGATATTTAGTTGTAATGTCTGTCCATGGATCTTGCGTTAATTGCTTGATACCTAATGACATTTTTCTATCTTCTCTATCTAATGTTAAGATTTGAGCATCAATTTCATCTCCAACTTTTACAAAATCGTTAGCCGAACGTAAGTGTGTAGACCAAGACATTTCAGAAACGTGAACTAAACCTTCAACTCCTTCTGCTACTTCAATAAATGCACCGTAATCTGCGATTACAACTACTTTACCTTTTACTTTGTCTCCAACTGATACGCTTTCTCCTAAAGCATCCCAAGGATGTTTAGATAATTGCTTAAGACCTAATTGGATTCTTGATTTGTTTTCATCAAAATCAAGGATTACAACATTTAATTTTTGGTCTAACTCAACAATCTCGTTTGGATGGTTAATTCTTGACCAAGATAAATCTGTAATATGTACTAATCCGTCAACTCCTCCAAGATCGATAAATACACCGTAAGAAGTAATGTTCTTAACGATACCTTCTAATACTTGACCTTTTTCTAATTGACCAATAATTTCTTTCTTTTGCTCTTCAATATCAGCCTCAATAAGTGCTTTATGAGAAACTACTACGTTTTTGAATTCGTGGTTGATTTTTACAACTTTAAATTCCATAGTTTTGTTTACGTACTGGTCGTAATCTCTAATTGGTTTAACATCAATTTGAGAACCTGGTAAGAATGCTTCAATTCCAAAAACATCTACAATCATACCACCTTTAGTTCTACACTTAACGAAACCGTTAACTATTTCACCTGTATCGTGTGCATTGTTTACACGATCCCAAGCTTTAATAACACGTGCTTTTCTGTGAGATAATACTAATTGTCCTGTTGCGTCTTCACGTACATCTATTAATACTTCTACTTTGTCTCCAACTTTTAAATCTGGATTGTAACGAAATTCGTTTAAAGAAATTACACCTTCAGATTTTGCGTTGATGTCGATAATAGCATCACGATCTGTAATGTGTACTACTTCTCCAGTTACAACTTCGTCATCTAATGTGTCTACGAAATTTTCTGATACTAATTTTTCAAATTCTTTTAATTGAGAATCTTCAACCTCATCAATACCTTCTTGGTAATTGTGCCAGTTAAATTCTTTTAAGAATTTTTCAGGGTTTGCTTGTGCTTCAGATACTACTGGAGCTTCTTTTGTTGTGTTTGCAGTTTCTTGTGCTTCTGCTACAACTTCTTCTTGTTTTGCTTTATCAGCCATTTAAGTAATTCTTGTAATGCTCACGTTATTTCTATATAATAAAACGTTTTTACATTACATTTGTATTCTGCATGTATTGGAAAACTTAAGCACTAATCACACAGAAGTGTTATAAATATTTGTTTTTGATTCCTTTTTTGTTTTTCCTACAGGTGCTAAAAAGGAGTGCAAAAATACTACTTTTTAATAATATTGCCTAATTCTTTAATAAAAATTTAAACGGCTGATTTTTAAACTAATAATTAGATATTAGTTGATTGTATTTTGTCAGAAATTTTATACCTTTAAACACGTAAAATTATAATTTAATTAAAATATGGCTGTAAAAGCAAAATATCAAGGCGTACTTGATTTAGGAGAAAAATTAAATATAGCTAATGGAGATGTTTCTGAAGCTAATGGAGTATTAACTGTAAAAGGTACTGCTGCAACGCAATACGAAAAAAACTTACTTTGGGATGAGATTAAAGCCATTGGTGGCGAGAACCCTAGTGATATTGTTGCAGATATTAAGGTTGCAGACACTAGTTTGTACGCAAAACATACTGTTAAAAGTGGTGAAACTTTAGGTGCTATTGCTAAGCAATATTATGGAAATGCTAGTAAGTATAACGCTATTTTTAAAGCAAACACAAATATCTTAGATAATCCAGATGTAATTCACCCAAATCAAGAATTAATAATCCCGAACTTGTAGGGATTAATAGCAGATTTCTTTTGAAAAGCGGACTAACAATTGTTGGTTCGCTTTTTGTTTGGCTTTAATGTTTATTTTATTTTGTTAAAAGTCTTTTCTACTAGATGTAATACTTTATTAAATTGCTCTACTAAAGATAAATCACTATTATCTATTTCTATAGCATCTTCTGCTTTACGTAATGGAGAGTCTTCGCGGTTAGAGTCTATATAATCTCGTTCTTGTACGTTTCTTAAAACGTCTTCATATTTAACATTGTCTCCTCTTTCTATTAACTCATTAAAACGTCTGGTTGCTCTTTTTTCTGCACTAGCAATCATAAATAGTTTTAGTTCTGCATATGGAAATACTACGGTACCAATATCTCTACCATCCATAACAACTCCTTTATCTTTACCCATTTGTTGTTGTTGTTTTACCAATTGGTAACGCACTTCTGGTATTGCTGCTACTTTACTTACATAACTAGAGACTTCTAAAGTTCTAATTTCTTTTTCTACGTTTACACCATTTAAGTATACCTCGGCAAAACCCAAATCTTTATTAAATTTAAAACTAATGGTTATATTTCTTAATTTTTCTACTAAAGCGTTTATATTAAAGTGCTCTTTATCTATAAAACCATTTTGCATAGTAAATAAAGTTACAGCACGATACATTGCGCCAGTATCTACATAAATGTATCCTAAATGTTTTGCTAATTGCTTAGCTACTGTACTTTTTCCTGTAGAAGAAAAACCGTCTATGGCTATTGTTATTTTTTGCACTTTATTGTATTTAAATTTTGAAAGGTTCGTTTAACGTTGTTGTGTATGGTTAGTTGCGTTGGCGAAAACTAAGTTAACAAAAAGAAACTAGACGTTAGGAAAATCCTGCGGATTTTCCGAGTACACACAAACCAAGTAATTAGTTATACACGTTGTTGGCAGTAGTTTTAAAGTTTATTTTTGATTTCATTTAAAAGCGAATATACTTTTTTACCTGTTTCTAAATTTTCAAAAGATATAACACCTTCATTGAAATAACCATAAGTTTGAGGATCTGCAGGATCAGTTACACATTTAGTTTCGTTTTCACATTTAAAATGAATCAGAGCCATTTCTGGACAAATATCAGCACAACCAGGGTGTTCTGGAATTATTTCTAATGAAATAAAAACTTTTGATAATTTACCAGATACTCTACCTGTTGAAGCAGCTCCTGTATCAAATTTGAAATTACCTAAATTATCAATATCTGCATCAGAAACTTCTCCTTCAAAATAACTCTCTACTTCAGTGATTAATTCTTTTAATTCTGAATTTTTGTTCTTAGAGTCTTCTTTACAGGCTTGTAAAAAGAAAAAAATTGAGGCGATTATAATTAGATTTCTCATGATGTTTCGTTTTATGATAGTTACTGCCAATGCGTTCTGATATTTAAAGTTAAGTATGTTTTGTATCAAACGTTACTGAAACAAGTTCAGCACGAGTAAACGAAGTTAGTCGATTTTTTTTACAAAGTCAAGCTACCTCTCTCTTAAGTAAAAAAGCAGGAGCGTTTGTTTTCTGTAAAATTTATGATAGCCTTTTTAAAGCATCAATAATTTCATCTGGTTCAGAACGTGTCCTATAATCTACATTTACATAATTCCACTTTACAACACCATCTTGCCCTAAAATAAATGTTCCTGGAATTGGCAATATATTAGAATTTCCATTATTAATAGCCTCTAAATCGAGACCACGGTCTACGCGCATGTGCTCCATTAAAAATTCGGGAACTTCCCAAGCAACACCATACTCTGAAGCTACTTTTGCATTTTGGTCTGATAGGACTATAAATTCCATTTTACTAATTTCGCTTTCTGTTAAAGATCCATCTGGAACTTGTGGGCTTATAGCAACTAAATTAGCTCCTAATTCGTGTATTTGGTTTAATTTTGCTTGAAGCGCTCTTAATTGTAAATTGCAATATAGGCACCAATCTCCACGGTAAAATGTAACTACTACTGGTCCTTTATTTAATAACTTATTTAAACTTATAGATGCACCTTTAGCGTTTGGGAGTGTAAAATCTGGCGCTTTATCTCCTACTTTTAAAGCATTTTCTCCTTCTTTAAATGCTTTAGCTTTTGCTATAACCTCATCTACACCTTTCATAAATTCTGGTTTAGCTTTTCTACCTGCTTCTATTTTAGCGTCTGTTTGTTTTTTTAAATCTCCCATTAGTTTTATGTATTTTCTTTTATATTTTATTAAATTAAAAGATTGAAATTGTATTAATTTTTTTTAAAATTATACGCAGCTATAAACTTCATAAAAAAGCTAATTACTACTATCTTAAATCTATTTGTAAACCAAAAAAGTTAGAATTAGAAGCTGCCGTATATTTAGCATGTGTATAACTAAAACGCATTTTATTAAGCTTTACAGAAAAGCCGGCTGAAAGACCAGAAAAATTACGTTGGTCTTCTATACGAAGTTCTTCGGCACGTCTAAAATTGTAACCTAAGCGTATATTAAAACCTTTACTTGGAAAAAGCTCTGCTCCTAGTATTGTATGTCTTACAACTTGTGCTAAAAAGCCAACTTTTTCTTGTGTTTGGTTTCCTTCTAAGTCTGTAGTTGCTCTTGCTGGATTTGGCTCTCCAATTGGCCATTGCTGCAAATTATCGAATGTTAAGTGCCAACGTAATGGTATGTTTTCTAATGTTTGAGATAAACCAATTGCTACTTCGAATGGTAATGATTCTTGTGTGCCTGCATAAGTAGTAATTTGCGTACCTAAGTTTCTAACTACTAAAGTGCCTTGAAACTCCAAACGCTCGTCTATATACATTAATGCTAAATCTGTTGCCGCACCAAAAGAGTTATACTGCTCTAAACTAGAGTTAATTAATTTTATGTTTGCTCCTGCATAAAAATCGCTATAGCCTATTTGCAATGCGTAACCAAAAGACAATGCTGTTTCTGCTCCAGAAAATGTTCCTGTTGCATTACCATCTTCATCATAACCATCAAAATCACCATAATTAATATAAGTGATTCCTGCATGATAGGTTTGTACTCGCCTATCTACAGTGTAAGCATAAGCGGCAGTTCCATATTTTACACCTCCTAAATAACTGGTATAGTTTAATGCAAACTGATTATCCATTTCTACATTAATTGCAGACGGATTGTAAATACCTTGTGTAACGTCCCAATCTATATTTGTAAGTACTTTTCCTCCTAAAGCTGCTTGTCTTGGCGAAGATACCAGGTTTAAAAACTGATATGTAGATTGCCCTCCTAATTGCGCGAAACAATAAGAGCTAATTAAAGTAAAGCAAAAAAGTGCAATTTTTTTTACCATAAAGAGACAAAAGTAGTTAAATCTATCTTAAAACGCTACGTTGAGTTTTTTATTTTAATTTAAGTTCTTGCCCTACTTTAATAATATTAGTTTCAAGGCCATTTAATTGCTTTAATTCTGCAACCGAAAGACCTTCTCTTTTTGCAATACCAAATAGCGAGTCTCCTTTCTTTACAATATAAACCGAGTTATTACTAATTTCTGCTTTTGTATTATAACCTATTTTTAACTGTTGATTTACACTTAGCACATTAGAGCTTAAATTATTTAAACTTTTTATATGTGCCATGCTAATTTCGTACTTTTTAGATATAGAATACAAAGTTTCTCCTTTAACTACAGTATGAATTTTACTATCTAAAACTGTTTTGGCTTCTACGTTTGGGTTTGCTTTTTCTGTAACTGTTGTTACCGTATTATTGGAAGTATAACTATCTGGTGCTCCAGTTGTAAATGTATAAACTCCAGTTGTTGTATTCATTTTTGCAGGTTTACCATCTATTACAACATCTACCAAATTATCCTGAGCGAATGCACTAATGCCTACAAGACATGAAAGTGCCAGAATTGTTCTTTTCATATATGTCTCTCGAGAAAGCGAGAATCTTATTTTTTTTGGGTTATTTTTTAGGTGTAACTTTTAATTTTTGGCCAATAGTAAGATTATTGTTTTTTAAGTTATTTAACTTTTTTACATCATCTACAGTCATGTTGTGCATTCGTGCAATGGACCAAAGTGAATTTCCTTTTTTTACTGTATAATATGAAACGTCTTCTTTATTATTTTTATCCTCATTACTTTCGTTAGAAGTACTTTCAATTAAAGCCTCTTTTTCTTTATCTATTTTTTTTGAAGCTTCTATTTCTTTTTCTGTTTTCCTTACAGATGCTATAACTTGTTTTGCTTTTTCTGCTGTTGATTCTTCTTTTTCTAAAGGTTTGTTTTCAAACACTATAACTTTTTTTCCCTCTTTATCTTCTTCAATTTTAGCATTAGGATTACTTGCTTTTACTTTTTCTAAAGCATTAGTTTCTTGCTCTTTAGATTCTATTGAAGGTTTAGCATCTATTTTTTCCTCTACAATTTCTTCTACTGTTTCAACTGGAGCAGGTATTTTACTTTCTATTTCTTCTTCTTTCTCCTCTTCTTTTTCAAGCTCTGCTTCTAGAGCTTTCATTTCTGCTTTAAGCTTAGCTAAACGTTCTTTTTTATTGAGGGCTGCTTCATTTTCTACAACGGTTTTAGTTTCTTTGGCATCGTCTTCTAAACCAAAAATTGGGTTTTTAATACTAGTTTCTGCCTTATATACTGTTGCCGAAGCTTTTTCTTGAGTTTTTTCGGTTTTAATAACTTTATTCTCTACATCTTCTATTGAAGGTGGAGGTGCAAATTGACCAGGAGATTCGCCTGGTCTTAATTTAGCAATAATACGTTCTCTACCAACATAACTTACTACAGGACTGCTAGATTTTACTAATATTTTTTTTACAATTTTTAAACTAGATCCTATTTTTAAATTACCATTTGTAATGTTATTATGTGCTTTAATTTCGGCAACAGACACTTCATTTTTTTTGGCAATAGTAGATAATGTTTCTCCTTTTTTAACAGTATGTGTGCTTATATCTGTATAAACCACTCCGCTTGGTGTTGTTTTTAACTGTGTAGGATCTGTTTTATCGTGTTCGCGAAAGGTAAATTCTCCTGTTTTTGTAGACATATAAGCTTCCTTTCCCTCTACATTAACAGGAAGAAACTCTTCTGTAACTTCATGTTCTTGAGCAAAAGTTCCTATTGATAGTAAACCGAATAAACCAATTGCAATTGCCTTCATTTTTTTAAATTTTTTTAGCGCCTTTTACTTTTTGCTTTGTAATAGCTAGTTTTAAAACATCTTTCATATCTGAAACATAATGAAAAGTTAAACCTTTTAAATAATCTGGTTTAATTTCTTCAATATCTCGTCTATTATCTTCGCAAAGTAATATTTCTTTAATTTTTGCTCGTTTTGCAGCTAAGATTTTTTCTTTTATTCCGCCAACTGGTAAAACTTTCCCACGAAGTGTAATTTCACCTGTCATTGCTAAACTCTTTTTAACCTTACGTTGCGTGAACAAAGATACTAAAGAAGTTAACATAGTAACACCTGCACTCGGCCCATCTTTAGGTGTTGCACCTTCTGGTACGTGAATATGCACGTTATATTTATCGAAAACTTCAGAATTTATACCAAACTCATCTGCATTGGCTTTTATGTACTCCATAGCAATGGTTGCAGATTCTTTCATTACTTTTCCTAAATTTCCTGTAATGGACATAGAACCTTTTCCTTTAGATAAAATAGATTCTATAAATAAAATATCGCCTCCTACTCTAGTCCAAGCTAAGCCTGTTACTACTCCGGCAACATCATTATTTTCGTATTTATCACGTTCTAATTTTGGTCCACCTAAAACTTCAACAATAGTATCGTTATTTACTTTAAGGCTGTATTCTTCTTCCATTGCAATATTCATGGCAGCATAACGTACCATTTTTGCAATTTGTTTTTCTAGGCTTCTTACTCCAGATTCTCTAGTATAACCTTCTACTATTTTTTCTATTTGTGGTTTTCCTAATTTTAAATCGTTATCTGTTAAACCATGCTCTTTTAATTGTTTTGGTAATAAATGTCTTTTTCCTATTTCGGCTTTTTCTTCAATTGTATAACCTGTAACATTTATTATCTCCATTCTATCTCGAAGCGCTGGCTGTATATTTGCTAAACTGTTGGATGTTGCTATAAACATAACTTTAGACAAATCGTAACCCATTTCAAGGAAGTTATCATGGAACTCGCTATTTTGTTCTGGATCTAAAACCTCTAATAAAGCTGATGATGGATCACCTTGGTTTGAGTTAGATAGCTTATCTATTTCATCTAATACAAATACCGGATTAGATGTTCCTGCCTTTTTTAAAGATTGAATAATACGTCCTGGCATAGCACCTATATAGGTTTTTCTATGTCCTCTAATTTCGGCTTCATCACGTAAACCTCCTAAAGACATACGTACGTATTCTCTTCCTAATGCTTCGGCAATAGACTTTCCTAATGATGTTTTACCAACACCTGGAGGTCCATATAAACAAAGAATAGGCGATTTCATGTCGTTACGTAATTTTAACACTGCTAAATACTCTATAATTCGTTTTTTAACATCGTCAAGTCCGTAGTGGTCTCTATCTAATATTTTTTTAGCACGCTTAAGATCGAATTTATCTTTACTAAACTCATTCCACGGTAAATCTAGAAACAAGTCTAAATAATTACGTTGGATTGAATACTCCGCAACTTGCGGATTCATACGTTGCATTTTAGATAATTCTTTTTCAAAATGCTCTCCAACTTTATCGTCCCACTTTTTAAGTTTAGCACGCTTTTTCATGTCTTCCATTTCCTCTGCATTCCCACCACCAAGTTCTTCTTGTATGGTTTTCATTTGCTGATTAAGGAAATATTCACGTTGCTGCTGGTTCATATCGCTTTGAACCTTAGATTGTATATCGTTTTTTAACTCCAATTTTTGAAGTTCGATATTCATAAACTTTAATGTTTCTAAAGCACGTTCTTTAAGGTCGTTTGTTTCTAATAGTTTTTGCTTGTCTTTAACAGGCAAATTCATATTTGAAGACACAAAATTTATTAAAAACGAATCGCTTTCAATATTCTTAATTGCAAAAGACGCTTCGCTAGGAATATTTGGGCTATCCTTTATAATTTTAAGCGCTAAGTCTTTAATAGAGTCTGTAATAGCTTGAAACTCTTTATTTACTTTTGCTGGTTTTGCTTCTGGAACTTCACGAACTGTAGCATTTATGTAAGGCTCTTCGGTAATCACCTCTGCAACACTAAAACGTTTTTTACCTTGTATAATAACGGTTGTATTACCATCTGGCATTTTTAAAACCTTTAAAATACGTGCAACGGTTCCTATTTCGTGTATATCTCCAGCTTTAGGATTTTCTATTGCTTCATCCTTTTGTGATACTACTCCAATAACTTTAGAACCTTTATTTGCATCATCTATTAACTTAATACTTTTATCTCTTCCAGCAGTAATAGGTATTACAACACCAGGAAATAAAACTGTATTACGCAATGATAGAATTGGTAATGTTTCTGGTAACTGTTCGTTATTTATTTGCTCTTCATCTTCAGGTGTCATTAATGGGATTAATTCAGAATTTTCATCAAAATCCTGCAATGACAAACTGTCCAGACTAATAAAATTAGATTTCTTCATAGATATATATACGTCATTATGTCACCAAAAAATATTAGTTATATAATGCTCTGTTTGTAAAATTAATATTTATAATTATTAAAAACACTGATTTATAGCGAATTAACAACAATCAATTGTTTTTATTTGTTTATAAAACTTCAATTAATATGCCAATGTTATGGAGACAAATAAAAGTGAACTACTATTTATAAATCAGCTCTTTCACTTTAACCTTTAATAATTTTTATATTTTTTTTTACTAAAGTGTAACAAACTCATTTAACTTGTATCTTTAGTATAACAAACCATTAAAATTGACATTAACCAACTACAATATAGAACAGCTCGTAGAGCTTTGTAAAACCAACAACCAATTTGCGCAATTGGAATTGTACAATAGGTATTATAAAGCAATGTACAATACAGCTTACCGTATTGTGAAAAATAGTTTTGAAGCCGAGGATGTTATGCAAAATGCTTTTTTACAAGCTTTTTCTAAACTAGAATCTCTAAAAGATAATAAAACTTTTGGAGCTTGGTTAAAGCGAATAGTAATTAATAAAAGTATTTACCATTACAATAAAAGTACAAAATTTGATGAAGTACCATTAGACGATGTACTCTACAAAGTAGAAGATTCTAACGGCATAGACGAAAATTACGAGTTTACAACAATACAAGCTAAACAGGTAATAGAAACAATGAAAACCCTAAAGGATAACTACCGTATTGCTCTAACATTACATTTAATTGAAGGTTTCGATTACGAAGAAATAAGTGATATTATGAGAATTTCTAGTGCTAATTGTCGTACAACTATTTCTAGAGCAAAAGAAAGTTTAAGAAAAAAAATGCAAGCCTTGGTTTGCTAAAAAAACAATATTAATGAAAGACGATAAAATACATCAGCTTTTTGAGAAATTTCAACACGATTTTGATGTTGAAACTCCAAATCATGGTCATAAGAACAGGTTTTTAGAAAAATTGAATGCTCAAAATAACACACAAAATATTGTTGCTGAAAAAGCAAATAAAAATTTGTGGAAACCCTTTTTAGGTGTTGCTGCTACAATAGTATTATTAATAACATTAGCATTTAGTTTTAATACAGAACCTAAAATACAAGATTTAGCAAGTGTATCTCCAGAGATGGCAAATACTCAAAATTTCTTTACCTCAGTTATTGCAGAAGAACTAGAAAAAATCAATAGTGAACGTACACCAGAAACAGAAGCACTTATTAAAGATGCTATGTCGCAAATGGAAATTCTTGAAATAGAATATTCACAATTAAAAATAGATTTAACAGAAAGCGGAAATGATAAACGTGTAATACACGCCATGATTGATAATTTCTGGAATAGAATAAACATATTAAAATCTGTATTAGAAAATATAGAAGGTATAAAAACATTTAAACTAAACACTGATGAAACAATTAATACAATATAAATTACTCTCCATATTATTACTATTCCCTTTAGTAATATTTGCTAACGTAACTAATGGAAAAGATGGTAAATACAAAAAAGAAAAAACCATTACAAAATCTTTTAACGTTAAGGATAACGCCACTTTAAAAGTAGATAATAGCTACGGCAACTTAGATGTTGTAACCTGGAATGGAAACACCATAGATTTTGAAATAAAAATAACAACATCTGGTGATGACGAAGATAATGTACAACAAAAACTAGATGGTATTACTGTAGATTTTTCTAATTCTCCAGACTTAGTTACAGCTGTTACAAAATTTAGCAAAAACAAAAATAAATCTTGGTGGAGTTGGACAAATAAAAACAACGTTCAAATGAAAATAAACTACATTATTAAAATGCCTATTACTAATAATGTAAATTTAAGCAACGATTATGGCAACATAAATTTAGGCACACTTGAAGGTCGTGCAGAACTTAACTGTGATTACGGAAAGATTACCACAAAAGAACTTTTAGCCGATAACAATATTATAAATTTTGACTACTCTAATAATTGCTATTTCGAATTTATAAAAAGCGGAAAAATTTATGCAGATTATAGTGGTTTTACAGTTTCTAAAACAAATTCATTAGAAGTTATTGCAGATTATACAAAATCTAAAATAGACATCGCTGAAGAAGTAACTTACAATTGCGATTATGGAGGCATTACTATAGACAAAGCAAACAGTATTAAAGGTAATGGAGATTACTTAACTGTTATTGTTGGCGATGTTTTTAAGCATTTAGATATAACAGCAGACTATGGCTCAATAAAAATTTCCAAACTACATAAAAGTGTAAAAAATGTTTCTGTAGATAGCGATTATGTAGGTATAAAAATTGGCTACGATAAGACTTTTGCCTTCGATTTTGATATAGAACTGGAGTATGGTTCTTTAAAAGATAACGACGACAACTTTAAATTTATTAAAAAAAGAATAGAATCCTCAGACAGATACTACACGGGCTATAACATTTCACAAAACTCAGGCAACTTAGTAAGAATTAATGCTGAATATGGCAGTGTTACTTTTTATGAAAACTAAACTTAAAACAAAAAAATCAATCAAAATATAATTTAAAAAACAAACGTTATGAACACACTAAAACAAACTTTACTATTAGCTATTACTCTATCAAGTTTTACTTTTGCGCAAGCTCAACTTTGGGGAAACAAAAAAATTAAAGGTAATGGGAATGTTACAACCATAACACGTTCTACAAGCGATTACGATGAAATAAAATGTGCTGGTTGGATGGATTTTATTTTAGTAAAAGGAAATGAAGGCGATATAACTTTAGAGGGCGAAAGCAATCTTTTAGAATATATTATTACAGAAGTTGAAGGAAATACTCTTAAAATAAAAACTGAAAACAACATTAATTTAAAACCTAGTTTTAAAAAAACCATTACTATTACAATTCCTTTTCAAGATATTGATTATGTAAGTCTTTCTGGTTCTGGAGACGTTTCTTCTAAAAATATAATTGTAGCAAATAATTTTACAACACGTGTATCTGGTTCTGGAGATATAATTTTAGATGTTGATGCTGATGAAATTGAAGGCAGTGTAACTGGTTCTGGAGACTTAACTTTAAATGGTAAAACCAATAAATTAAAAGCTAGTGTAACTGGTTCTGGAGATTTTCATGGTTATAATTTAGATGCTAAAGATGTAGAGGCCAAAGTAACAGGATCTGGAGATGTAGAAATTGTATGTAACGGCCATTTAGATGCTAAAGTTACAGGCTCTGGAGATATTGAATATAAAGGCTCTCCTAAAAGTGAGGATACTAAAGTTACTGGCTCTGGTAGTATTGGGAATTAAAAAGTGTAACTTTTAATATAAAAGCCTTAATTCTATTTTTAGGATTAAGGCTTTTATATTTATTAGTAATATTTATATTTATTAGTAATAAGTATAAACAGATGTAAAGTCTTCAACACCATCTACCGATGTTGTAGAACTTTCTGGATAATTATCAGAATTGTAAGTATAAGAAGTTGTCTCTGTTTCAGAGTTTCCTGCTCCATCTGTATAATTTGCCGATGTTGGGTTATTTAAATCAACTCCACCTGCAAAATGGATATTTAACATATCGCGCTGGTGAATGTTTTTAAAATAACCATTCATATTATCATAAGAATGAGTATAAGAGCTGTTTACAAAGTTTTCTGAAATTAAGTTACCATTTTCAAAAGTTAACGTATACTCTTCTAACAAATCTGTTTGAGACGTTAAATCTCCCGTATAGCTTTTTACAAGAATAGTACCATCTGTATTATATGTATACTCCCATTTTTGTGCTTCATTTAAAGATGGATTATATAAAATAGTATTTATTAACTGGTTGGACGAGTTATACTCAAATTCTTCATAATTATCTGAAGAACCAGAGTACTCATAATCTACTCGTTTAAGTATTTCATTTTCGTAAATGTATGTTTCTGTTTCTGTTTGAGTATTACCACCATCAACATCTGTAAAAACTACTGTTTTTATCTTATTTCCTTCGTATGTAAACTCCGAGGTAAAAGTCTCTGTTGCAGAATAAGTATGGACTACTTTTTTTAATAGAACTAAATTGGATCCTGTTGTAGAAGAACAATCTCCTAATGCATCAATAGTAGCTTGAATTGAACCATCTGCATCTCCACAAACATCTATTTGATCTTGTAGTGCTAAAATATAGACATTACATGCTTGTGATAAAAACTCTTCTGTTGCATTATTATAATTATTTGCAGCAACCGAAACCGCTATGGTAACTCCTTCACAAGAGTCTGGATCTATAGGCTCGCTACAATCTCCATAAGTTCCTAATAAGGTTTGTAAATTATTATCTGGATCTCCACAAGTATCTATTACACCTTGTATAGCATTAGTTAGTGCTGTACATAATGTAGTATATTGGCTTTCAGAAACACCATCCCATGTACTAAAATTTAAAGTTGCTACAGCATAAGCCTGTGATGCGGTTAAACATTCAAAACTAGCTCCTGTTGATGGAACTTCGGTTTCAAAAGCTGGATCTAATGGCTCATTTTCACATGTAAATAAAAACACAGTTAAAAATAATGTAAAAAAAGGTAATACTATTTTTTTCATAATTTAAAATTTATTTAACAAACATAAGAAATATTATCTTAATTCAATATTTGAACAATTTACATGAATATACAGAATAAAAAAGCCACTATTTTTAATAAAACAGTGGCTTCTCTTACTATATTTTGCTTTTATTAAAATTCGTAAGATGTTAAGAAAGCATCATTACCTGTTGTTTGTGTAAAATTTATTGGTCCAATATCTTTTGAAAAATAATAATTTGATGTTGCAACAACACTACCAGAAGATATTGTTTCTAATTCAATATGTATTACGTTTTGGTATTCTACTCCGCCAACCTCATAAGTAATATCTCGTTCTATCATTTCGGTAACATACGTGGTTGTTACATTTTGATCTGGAAAATCAGGATATCCTGGATCTGGTGTATAAGAAACTGTATAATTAATATTTTGTGTAAACGTCTCTCCTACTTCTAAATTATCTTTTAAAAGTAAAACTTTAATTACTGGAGCTGCTACAGTATAACCATTTACGTTTGATCCTGAAATATCTTGAGCTACATAATAGTTACTACCATCTTTTCTTATATAAAAACTAGCCTGTCCCATAAAATTATCGTACTCGAAATAGGTTTCATCTCCAAATACTGTAGTTCCAGATATTTCGCTAATAGTATTACCATAAGTGGTTGTATTAAAATTCCACACATAGCCAACTTGTGTAGGCCAATAATCTCCTGTAGAGGCTTCAACTTCTACATTTTCACCTTCAACAGGTGTAACACTGTCGTTATTAGAAATAGGATCTACAATAATATTATTTTCAAAATCAAAACCTTCTAAAGGCTCATTTTCACAAGACACGAAAAATATTGCAAATAAAGCAATTGAAAATATTGATGTAAGTGTATTTAATTTCATAAATTTTAATTTATTTTTTTACAAACATAAGTAAATTAAACGTTTTCTTTAGGAACTCTAAATAATAATATAATACCTACTAAAAAGAATATAAATAAAAACAAAATAGCGTTTCGCATAGTACTAATTTGGTCTACAATAGCGAAAATGGTCATCCCTATTACAATACCAATTTTTTCGGCAACATCGTAGAAACTAAAGTAGGATGTAGTATCATCTGTCTCTGGTAAAAATTTAGAGTATGTAGACCTTGCCAACGCTTGCACTCCTCCCATTACAAAACCTACTAAACCTGCTGCAATATAAAATTGAGTTGGTGTCACCATAAAATATGCATAAAAACACAAAAACATCCAAAACGCATTAATTACAATTAATGTTTTTATGTTACCAAATTTTGCAGAAGCTTTAGACGTTAAAACAGCACCTAAAATAGCAACTACTTGTATTACTAATATACTTGCTATTAAACCCATTGTTTTTTGGTCGCTATCTATCCATTCAATTTCTTTTTCGCCAAAATAAACAGCCATCAACATAATGGTTTGTACTGCCATGCTAAACACAAAAAAAGCATTTAAATAACGTTTTAAACGTTTATTTTGGTTTAATGCTTTCCAAACCTGCTTTAACTCTTTAAAACCATTAAAAACAACTGCTTTAGTAACCTTATGTCCTGTAGATACTCCTTTAGGTAACATATAGAATGTATATTGACTAAAAAGCATCCACCATAATCCAACGGTTATAAAAGAGTAACGCATCATTTGTAAAGCAGCTTCACCTTCAACACTCATAACCATTGCCAGATTAATTATTAAAAGTATTACACTACCTATATAGCCTAAACTAAAACCTTTAGCACTTATTTTATCTTGTTGTTCTGGAAATGCAATATCCGGAAGATAAGAGTTGTAAAAAACTAAACTTCCCCAATAACCTATTAAGCCCATAAAATAAAATAACATGCTTAAATGTATAGCATCTGCACTAAACCAAAATAAACCTATACAACCTAGACCACCTATGTAACAAAAGAGTTTCATAAATACTTTTTTGTTTCCTACATAATCTGCAATACCAGATAATAAAGGTGATAAAAAAGCTACCACCAAAAATGTAAAGGCAGTTACCGCAGATACCAAAACTGTAGGTTTTAATTGAAAAACACTAATAAGCTCATCTTTATTTGGGTATATATAACCGTAAAATAATGGAAATATTGACGATGCAATTGTTAATGTGTAGACAGAGTTTGCCCAATCATAAAACGCCCAAGCGTTAAGAAGTTTTTTACTTCCTTTTTGTAAATTTTTCATAAAAAAACCACTCGTTTAATAGAGTGGCTTCGAAAATAAGAATTTATATTTATTTAGTAAGGTGTAACAGGCCTAAAAGATTGCACACCGAATTTTTTTGCCTCTGCTTTAGCTGTTGGAGCCAGTGCTTCTAAATTTGCAATTCGCGTTGCTGTAGCTGGATGCGTACTTAAAAACTCTGGTGGTGCTTGTCCTCCACTTGCTTCTCCCATTCTTCTCCATAAGTTTGCTGCTTCATCTGGATTATAACCTGCAATTCCTGTAAGTATTAATCCTATTCTATCTGCCTCTGTTTCATGACTTCGACTAAATGGTAACATAACACCAACTTGAGAGCCTACACCATAAGCTTGATTAAATAATGCTCTATCATTATCATCCTTTAACACAATATTTCCTGCAACGGCACCAATTTGCTGTAACATTCCTGCACTCATACGCTGTTGTCCATGGTTAGCCAAAGCGTGTGCAACTTCATGACCCATAATAGCTGCTATCGCAGCTTCATTTTCTGCAACTGGTAAAATTCCTGTATAAAAAACAATTTTTCCTCCTGGCATACACCAAGCATTTATAACATCATCTTTAACCAAATTATAATCCCATTGGTAATCATTTAAATATCCTTGATTTCCGTTTGCATTTAACCAGCGTTCTGCAGCAACCGCAATACGTTGTCCTACACGAGTAATCATTTGTGCTTCGGTTGTACCAGTAATAACATTATTCTCATTTAAAAACTGATTGTACTGTGCAAATGAAGTTGGAAATAACGAACTATTTTCAGTCCCAGGCAGTGCTAAAGTGCTTTTTCCTGTAAAAGGATTTGTTGCACATGAGAAAAATATAAGTAGTGTTAAAACTAAGGTTATACTTGATTTAAATTTCATTTATTTATTATTTTTATAATTATTGAAACCAATTTACAAAAAGTTGCGTTAATTAATAGTAAAGGCAATAGTAAATATTAAGTAATTATTCGACAAAGAACCTAAAAAAACGTTTAAAGCTAGTTTTAAAATGTTTTTAAGATTTATAATAATAATGTTAGGTTCTACTTAATTTTACGACTATAAAAACACTAAGTTTACCTTAATTATTAAAAAAAATTATATGAAAAAAATAGCATTATTAGTATTAACCATTTTCTTATTTAATTGTAATGGTAATGCTCAAGATTCTAAAAAAGAAAAAAAAGATTACGAGATTACTAAAACTGAAGCTGAATGGAAACAAATATTATCTAACGAAGCATATCAAGTTTTAAGAAAAGCTGGTACAGAGAGACCATTTTCTAGTGCACTAAACAAAGAATATGGCGCTGGTGTATACGTTTGTGCAGCATGCGAAACGCCACTATTTAATAGTGAAGATAAATTCGATTCTGGTACAGGATGGCCAAGTTTTGATAGAGAAATTAAAGGAAATGTAGAATATTCTGTAGATTATAATTTAGGTCATGCAAGAACCGAAGAACATTGTGCTACTTGCGGTGGCCATTTAGGTCACGTTTTTAACGATGGCCCAAGTAAAACTACAGGAAAAAGACACTGCATAAACGGTGTAGCATTAAAATTTATTCCTAAGAAATAATGAGTGATTATAACATTGAAAAATCTGACAAAGAATGGAAAGACCAACTTACAGATGAAGAATATCGTATTTTAAGAGAAAAAGGGACTGAAAGACCTCATACAGGAAAATACAATCTTCATTTTGAAGAAGGTACATACAAATGTGCAGGCTGTAATCAACAATTATTTGAAAGTTCTAGTAAATTTGATGCACACTGTGGCTGGCCAAGTTTTGACGAATCTATAAAAGGTACAGTTAAGTATGTTTTAGACAAATCGCACGGTATGATAAGAACCGAAATTGTTTGTAGTAATTGCGGTGGTCATTTAGGTCATGTTTTTAATGATGGCCCAACAGAAACAGGCACTCGTTACTGTGTAAATTCTATTAGTGTTAAGTTTGATAGTGAATCTAAATAGCTCTAATTAATATTTTAACTAAATAAAATTATTAATCCTTAGCAATTTTAATAATCACCTTTCCATTTCAAGACTATTCACAAAAAACAGAATAAATAAGGTTTTAGCATAAAATTAATTTTATGCTAAAAACCCAAAACCCCAACTCCAATCTCTAGTAAACGAATGTTTTTTAGAATTTATTTGTTTTTGGTTTTTGGAATTTAGGATATTCCAATTGAAAATCCTTAAATTTGTGTTTCTTAAAACGACTAAAAATTATACGATGAGTAAATACGATATTATTGTTCTTGGAAGTGGTCCTGGAGGCTATGTAGCTGCTATTAGAGCATCTCAATTAGGTTTTAAAACTGCTATTGTAGAAAAGGAAAATCTTGGTGGAATATGCTTAAATTGGGGATGTATACCTACAAAAGCATTGTTAAAATCTGCTCAAGTTTTCGAATATTTAAAACATGCAGAAGATTATGGTCTATCTGTAAAAGAATACGATAAAGATTTTAATGCTGTTGTTAAGCGTAGTCGTGGTGTTGCTGAAGGAATGAGTAATGGCGTTAAATTTTTAATGAAAAAAAATAAAATTGACGTTATTGACGGCTTTGGAAAATTAAAAGCTGGAAAGAAAATTGATGTTGATGGTAAAGAGTATAGCGCAGACCACATTATTATTGCAACTGGTGCACGCTCTAGAGAATTACCAAGTTTACCACAAGATGGTAAAAAAGTAATAGGCTATAGACAAGCTATGTCATTACCAAAACAACCTAAAAAGATTATAGTTGTTGGTTCTGGAGCTATAGGTGTTGAGTTTGCTTACTTTTATAATTCTATGGGTACAGAAGTAACCATAGTAGAATATCTAGACCGAATTGTACCAGTTGAAGACGAAGAAGTTTCTAAGCAGTTAGAACGTTCTTTTAAGAAAAATGGTATAAAAGTTATGACTTCTGCAGAGGTAACAAGTGTGGATACATCTGGAGAAGGTGTTAAAGCTACAGTTAAAACTAAAAAAGGTGAAGAAATACTAGAAGCTGATATTGTATTATCTGCAGTTGGTATTAAATCTAACATTGAAAACATTGGATTAGAAGATGTTGGTATTGCTGTAGATAGAGATAAAGTTTTAGTAAACGATTATTACCAAACAAATATTCCTGGCTACTATGCAATTGGAGATATAACTCCTGGTCAAGCCTTAGCCCACGTAGCATCGGCTGAAGCTATTTTATGTGTTGAAAAAATTGCAGGAATGCACGTTGAAGCTATAGATTACGGTAATGTACCTGGTTGTACTTATTGTACTCCAGAAATTGCTAGTGTTGGTTTAACAGAAAAACAAGCCAAAGAAAAAGGTTTCGATATTAAAGTTGGTAAATTTCCATTCTCTGCCTCTGGTAAAGCAAGTGCCGGTGGAAATAAAGAAGGTTTTGTAAAAGTAATTTTCGATGCCAAATATGGCGAATGGTTAGGATGCCACATGATTGGTGCTGGTGTTACAGATATGATTGCAGAAGCTGTTTTAGGTAGAAAATTAGAAACTACTGGACACGAAGTTTTAAAAGCAATACATCCACATCCTACTATGAGTGAAGCTGTTATGGAAGCTGTAGCAGATGCTTATGATGAGGTTATACATTTATAATAGATAAATATTATTTACATAAAAAAAAGTTCCAGAATATTCTGGAACTTTTTTTATTATATCTATTTATGTTTTAAAACATAAAACCTAATCCTACTTGTAAAACATTATTTTTAGCATCTATTCCTTGAAATGGTGTATTGTCATCAAATATATCTGTAACTCCAAAATTGTAACGTCCATTTACAAACAAGCCACTATCAAATTTATATGATGCACCTAATGCTACACTTGTACTAAAATCTTTAACGTATGAGTCTTCAGAATTTATTTCAATATCTCCTCCATCGTTAGTAGGTTGAAAATCTAATTCTTCGTGAATTTTAAAGCCAAATTGAGGTCCAACCTCTACACTTAATCCTTTAACTAAATATGCTTTTAATAATAAAGGAACTTGTATGTAGTCTAATTGATATTCTATATTATCATTAGTATCAAAAATATTATCTTGATCGTTTTCGGCAACATCAAATCCTTGTCCAGAATAAAAAACCTCTGGCTGAAATGATAGACGTTCAGAAATTGGAACTTCTGCAAGAACACCTACATTAAAACTAGTTCTCGATTCTAAATCTCCAAAATCGTCACCACTAATTGTAGAAGAGTTTAAACCTCCTTTTACTCCAAATTGAACTTCTTTTGAATCTGATTGTGCATTTAAAAATACTAAACCAGAAATAAAAACTGCTGTACTTAAAATTATTTTTTTCATGTTATATATTTTTTGGTTATTACATCGAAATTACGAACTGTAATCCAAAAAAGATGTCCAATTAACATGGTTTAACAGCGATATTAAATTATTTAACTTTTATTAATAATTATGCTAAATATCATCCTTAAAATTTATATTTTTTTTAATATTTTATTTATGGTTATTAATAATAAAAACATGATTTTATATTACCAATAAAATCGACTACCTTATTTAGAAAAAATTATTTTCTTAAATTTTAGAATATTATAAAAAACTCTGGATAGCAAGCTCATAGCTCTGCAATCCAAATCCTAATACAACGCCTTTAGCATTGGGAGCAATAAACGATTGGTGCCTAAACTCTTCTCTAGAAAAAGTATTTGATATATGCACTTCTACAACCGGAGTTTCTATAGCTTTTACAGCATCTCCAATACCAACAGAAGTATGTGTATAAGCGGCTGCATTTAAAATAATACCATCATAATTGAAACCACATGATTGAATTTTATCTATTATTTCACCTTCTATATTAGATTGAAAGTGCTCCAAGGCCACGTTGGGATATTTTTCTTTAACAGTATCAAAAAATTCAACAAAAGTTAAGCTTCCATATATGTTAGGCTCGCGTTTACCAAGTAAATTTAAGTTTGGACCGTTAATTATTATTATTTTTTTCATATTGTAAAAATACAAAAGTTATGGCATAAAAAAACCGAAGGTTTAAAGCTTCGGTTTTTTTTTATAATATATAATTAAGTTTAGTTAAACTTATAAACAACACCAAAATTAATATCATTTAAGTTTAAACCAACATCGAAATTATCTGTTGACTCCGCTCCATCAAAATCTGCCTCTGAAGTAGAATATCCTAATACACCAACCGATGCTTCAATAGCAAAGTTTTTAGAAACAAAATAACTAATACCTGGTGCAAAAGCAATATCAAAACCATCGTAACCAATATCTGTTAATTTATTATCTCCAGAAGTGTAGTCTACTCCTAATTCTGTAAATAAAGAGAATTGTGTAGCTGGAGTAAAATAATATCTACCAAAGGCTCCAACAGAATATTCGTTAGAATCTACAGTATCAACACCATTATCGTCTGATGATAAAGAAGTAAAACCTGCCTGTAATCCAACAGCAATATTATTTGACACAAAATATCCAGCTTTAGGCGCAATATTAAAAACATTAGAATCTAAATCTCCTGTTTTTTCAGTACCAAAACCTACTGCTCCAGAAATAAAAACATCTCCTTTTTCGAAACCTTTAACTGTTACATCTTCTTGTGCGTTAACACTTGTAAAACCTAGCACTGCAATTGCAGCTGTAAAAAATAATTTTTTCATTTTAAATTGATTTTATTAATTTGAATTCACAAAAGTATTGTACAGTTTTACACTAGTTCCATCAAAAATTGTTAAATAAAAATCAATAAAAAACAACAACTTATTTATCAATAATTTATAAAAGATATTTAACTTTTCTTTAGCTTTAATTTTTAATATTTCTTTAACAAACATTATAAACTGAATTTTAATTTTAATGAAAAGGTGCTTCATTATTAAAGTTGCTTTTATATTTTAGTATTATGAAATGGGCAAATGCACTTAAAGATTATCAACTCTATTTAAAAATAGAACGTGGCTTATCAGAAAATTCAATAAGTAACTATAGTTATGATGTTAAAAAACTAATTAATTATTTAGAGGCTAATAATATTAGCATCTCTCCTATTTCAATATCTAAAGAAACCATTCAAGAGTTTATATATACTATTGCTAAAACTGTAAATGCGCGTTCACAGTCAAGATTAATTTCTGGTTTAAAAGGTTTTTTTAACTATTTAGTTTTTGAAGATTATAGAGATACAAATCCTTTAGACACTATAGACTCTCCTAAAATAGGCAGAAAATTACCAGATACATTAAGCGAAACCGAAATAAACCAATTAATAAACGCTATAGATTTAAGTAAACCACAAGGCGAGCGTAATCGTGCTATACTAGAGTTGCTTTATAGCTGCGGACTACGTGTTAGCGAACTTACAAATCTTAAAATTTCAGATTTATTTTTTGAAGAAGGATTTATAAAAGTAACTGGAAAAGGAGACAAACAAAGATTTGTGCCTATTATTGATTCTACACAAAAGTATATAGACATTTATAGAAAAGAAGTTAGAAATCATAAAAATATTACTAACGAGTTTAAAGATACTTTGTTTTTAAATAGAAGAGGAAAACAATTAACTAGAGCCATGATTTTTACCATAATTAAACAATTGGCAGTAAAAATAAATTTAAATAAAACCATCTCACCTCACACATTTAGGCATTCTTTTGCCACTCACCTTTTAGAAAATGGTGCAGATTTAAGATCCATACAATTAATGCTAGGACATGAAAGTATAACAACTACAGAAATTTATATGCATGTAGACAAAAGTCATTTAAAAAATGTAATAAAAACCTTTCATCCAAGAAAGTAAATAACATTTTATCGCGTTTTATTGCTTTTTGCAGATTTTTTTGTATATATTTGATTTATAGCTGTTTATTAAATTATTAAGTTCCCTTAAAAATAATTCAATTTAAGATTTGCTATGCTAAAAGCTAACATTAATTTTTTTAAGAACTTAAACGCGCCTGAATCTAACCTTCATAAGCTTCAAAAAGCTTTAGAAATTTCTAAGATTGGTGTTTGGGATTTTGATGGAAAAAACAATAAAGTCTTTTTTTCTAAATCTTCTAAAGCAATTATTGGTTTAGAGGAGGATGACTGTTTTGGCAGTAACATTAACGATTGGAATGACCGCGTACATCCTGATGATAAAAACAAGTATTTTAAAGACTTTAAAAATCATGTTGATGGAAAGACTAAGCTATATATAAATAAACACAGAGTATTGTGTAAAAATGGTAGCTATAAATGGATTTTAGATCAAGGTCAAATAATAAACAATCACAATAAAGATGGCTACATACATTTTGTAGGAACGCACACAGATATTTCTCGACAAATAAAAAATGAAATTAAAACACACAATGCGTTAACTATTGCAACAAAACAAAATAATAAACTTCAAAATTTTGCTCATATTGTAACACATAATCTTAAACAATATTCTGGCAATTTTGAAAGCCTATTAGAATTTTATGATCAAGCTGATACTGCTGAAGAAAAAGAAGAATTAATTACACATTTAAAAGAAGTATCTAATTGCTTAGAAAGAACAATTTTAAATCTTAATAGAATTGTTTGTGTTCAATCTAAAAAGAATACTAGTTTAGAACGACTTAATATTAATAATTTTATAGAACAAACACTTAAGTTATTAGATGTTGTAATTATAGAAAATAATGCTACAATTAATAACCTTGTTGACCCTAAACTCTACATACAATACAATCCAGCTTATTTAGAAAGTATTATACAAAATTTACTCTCCAATGCAATTAAATATAAACACCCACAAAGAGATCCTGTAATTACAATAAAATCTAAAATAACATCGCATAATATCACTATTTCTATAATAGATAATGGTATTGGTATAGATTTAGAAAAATTTGGAAAAGACATTTTTGGATTATACAGAACGTTTCATAATAATAATGATGCCGAAGGCGTAGGTTTATATTTAACAAAAAATCAAATTGAAGCTTTTGGTGGAAAAATAACAGTTGAAAGCGAAGTTAATATGGGTACTACCTTTAATATAATCATGCCTAATAAAAAATTATAATTATATTTTATAGTACTTTCAAGACACCAAATTAAACACTTTAACGTATTTATTTACATTTAATCGTTATTTATTTGTATTTTAGCATCGAATAAAAGCAAAAAAACATTGTTTTTTATATTTGAAACACCCCAAACATACAAATATTATTCTCCATGAATAAAATAAGTAATACCTATGAAGACATTAATGATTATGTAGATTATAATTCTAAAATAATAATCGATAATTTTATTTCTAAATTTGCTTTAGAAAATTCTAATATTGGTGTTTGGGATTTTAATGCTTTAAATAGAACAGTTAATTATTCTATTGAAGCTCAAAAAATATTAGATTTAGAACAATTAGACGACCAAACACAAGTTTACAATTGGCAAGATAGAATCCATCCAGAAGATTTAGAAAATGTTCTTAAAAATTTAAAAATTCATTTAGACAATAAAGCTCCTAATTATGTTAGTGAACACAGAATTATAACTAGAAAAGGGAATTATAAATGGATTAAGGATATTGGAAAAGTTGTTACAAGAGATGCAAATGGTAAGCACATTCGTATAATTGGAACGATAATAGATATCGATAAGCGTAAAAAACAAGAATCCAATATTACCGAGAAACAAAGTGTAATTAAAAAGCAAAACGAAAAACTTAAAAATTTTGCATTTATAGCTACTCATAATTTAAAATCTCATGCAGCAAATTTTGAAAGTTTATTAAACTTTTATGATGAAGCAAAAAACGACAATGAGAAAAAAGAGGTTATAGACTATTTAAAAACAATAAGTAATTCTTTAACAAAAACTATAAAAGGATTAAATAGAATTGTAAGTACAGAATCTTCAAAAGATAATAATATAGAAACTATTGACGTAAATAGCTTTGTTAACGATGCTATTAAGGCTTTAGAAATTAAAATAAAAAATACTGGAACTATTATAAATAAAGATATTACTAGCAATTTATCTTTAGAGCAAAATCCAGCTTATTTTGAAAGTATTTTACAAAACTTAATATCTAATGCTATTAAATACAGACATAAAGATAGAACTCCTGTAATTAATATTAAATCGCAAATAACAGAAGACCATATTATAATATCATTTAACGATAACGGTTTAGGCATAGACTTAAATAAATATGGAAATGATATTTTTAGTTTATACAAAACGTTTCATAACAACGACAATGCAGAAGGTGTTGGTTTATACCTTACAAAAAACCAAGTGGAAGCTTTCGATGGTGTTATAGAAATAGAAAGTCAAGTAAATATTGGCTCAACATTCACAATAAAATATCCAAATAAAAAAGCTTAGTCTAATAGACTAAACTTTTTTATTTTATAAAGTGTAATATTATATATTATTTAGCAATATTAACTGCTCTAGTTTCTCTAATTACAGTAACTTTTACTTGTCCAGGATACGTCATATCTGTTTGTATTTTTTGAGAAATACTAAACGATAAATCTGCAGCATTTTGGTCGTTTACCTTTTCGCTTTCTACAATAACACGTAACTCTCTACCTGCTTGAATAGCGTAAGCTTTTTTTACACCTTGAAATCCAAAGGCTATTTCTTCTAAATCTTTTAAACGTTGTATATAACTATCTAAAACTTGACGTCTAGCACCTGGTCTTGCTCCAGAAATTGCATCGCAAACTTGAATGATTGGCGATAGTAAAGATGTCATTTCTATTTCATCGTGGTGAGCTCCAATAGCGTTGCACACCTCTCCTTTTTCTCCAAATTTTTCAGCCCATTGCATACCTAAAATAGCGTGAGGAGTTTCCATATCTGCTTCAGCATCTGGCACTTTACCTATATCGTGTAATAATCCTGCACGTTTAGCTAATTTAGGATTTAAACCTAATTCTGCAGCCATAACTCCACAAAGTTTTGCAACTTCACGCGAGTGTTGTAATAAATTTTGTCCGTAAGACGAACGGTATTTCATACGTCCAACCATTTTTATTAATTCTGGATGTAGTCCATGAATACCTAAATCTATAACCGTACGCTTACCAACTTCTATAATTTCTTGTTCTATTTGTTTTTGGGTTTTCTTAACTACTTCTTCAATTCGTGCAGGATGTATTCTTCCATCGGTTACTAATTTATGTAAAGATAAACGTGCAATTTCACGTCTTACAGAATCAAAACATGATAAAATTATAGCTTCTGGTGTATCATCTACAATAATTTCTACTCCTGTTGCTGCTTCAATAGCTCTAATATTTCTTCCTTCTCGACCAATTATTCGGCCTTTAACATCGTCATTCTCTATGTTAAATACAGACACACAATTATCTACAGCTTCTTCTGTACCTATACGTTGTATCGTATTTATTATTATTTTCTTGGCGTCTTGTTGGGCAGTTAATTTAGCCTCTTCCATTTTACCTTGAATGTAAGCATTAGCTTCGGTTTTTGCTTCACCTTTAAGCGACTCTATTAACTGTGCTTTAGCATCTTCGGCAGATAAGCTTGATATTACTTCTAATTGCTCTATTTGGCTTCTATGAAGTCTATCTACTTCTTCTTGTTTTTTATCGATAATATCTAAGCGGTGATTGTAATCTTTCTTTTTAGATTCTAATTCTAAGTTTAATTTTTTATTTTTTGCTAGTTCGCTAGAAATTTGAGATTCTTTATCACGCGTGCGCTTTTCAGCATCAGACATTTTCTTTTCGCGACTAGAAATTACTTTCTCGTGCTCTGTTTTTAATTCTAAAAATTTTTCTTTAGACTGTAATAATTTATCTTTTTTAATGCTTTCTCCTTCACTTTTAGCATCTCTTAAAATATTTGATGCTGCTTTTTTTGCATTTTTTATAAGTTTTGAAGCATTATTTTTCTCCATCATTTTTGCTATAACAAAGCCTATAATTGCTCCAATAGCTACACCTGCAATACTAAATATTATTGTATTATCCATTGTTGTTAGTTTAATTGTAAAAAAAAAGCCTACACTAATTTTGGTTTTGTATAAACTCCTTAAAAACATGTTTAGGGCTAACAAGCTGATCAAGTATCTGCCCAAATGGTTTCCCATTAGCAGCACGCTTTTACAACTTTAACTCACCCTTTTTAAAGAATTAACTGTTGAGTTTATCAAAAAAATAATTAATGTAGGCAGTAACCTAATTTTATTTATAAGAACGTTAAGAACTTAAATGTAGTTCTAACATTTGGTTTAAAGTATTTAACTTTTCTTCCACATGTTCATTTACATACTCTCTATCTAAAGTTTTCTGTTCTACTTGAGATGCAAATTGTAATGCACACATAGCCAAAACATCTTGTTTATCTCTAACAGAATAACTTTGCTCAAATTGTTTTATCATAGCATCTATTTTTTTTGCAGCTTTTCGTAAACCTTCTTCCTGACTTGGCGGAATTGTTAAAGGATACACTCTATTTGCTACCGAAAGCTTTATTTTAAGCATTTCTGCCATAATTTGCTATGTTACACTATTCTGAAAGTTGACCTATACAATGGTCTATCTCTCTAATTAATGCGTTTATTTTGAGTTTAGTTTCTCGTTTATCATCGTCACTGCCAAGTATTGTATTCGCCATTTTAAGAGTGTCGTACTTTTCTTTCCAAGTAATAATTTCTAATTCTTGCCTTTTAATAGTACTTTGATATTGCTCTTGAGCTTTAGACAATTTTAAATTAGTTTCCCTTAAAACGGTTTGGTTTTTAAGGACTTTTTCTATTTTTAACTCTAAAGCATCTACAATACCCTCTATATTACTCATCTACAAATATCAATACTTATCTCACAAAGTTAACAGAACAGAACTTATTTAGCAATAGTTTTATCATAAAATTTCAAATAAAATAAAGTAACTCAATTAATTATTATTTAAACTTCAAAAAATCAATACAATGGGCTCGTATTTATTTTTTACTTTGGTATTAATTAGCAATTGTATATTTTAGCGTCTATACCAAATACTACTAAAATCCTTAAAATAAACTGGTACACTAAAATCTTATGCGTAAACTTTTTTTGTTTTTTTTTATTAGCTTTTCTGTTTTTTCTCAAAACCAATATCCTCAAGATTATTTTAGGTCTCCTTTAGATATTAATATTGTTCTTGCTGGTACGTTTGCCGAGTTACGCTCTAACCACTTTCACTCTGGTTTAGATATAAAAACAAAACAAATTGAAGGTTTAAAAGTTTATGGAATTGCAGATGGCTATGTAAGTAGAATAAAAATTACTCATTTTGGATATGGAAAAGCACTATACATAACACACCCTAACGGATATACAAGTGTTTATGCTCATTTACAAAAATTTAGTCCAAAAATTGAAGCTTATATAAAAGCTAAACAATACAATAAAGAGTCTTTTGAAATTGAGGTTTTCCCTACTAATGAAGAATTAAAAATTACAAAAGGAGAAGTTATTGCCTATTCTGGAAACACAGGCAGCTCTTCTGGTCCACATTTACATTTTGAAATTCGAGATAATGCCGAAAGACCTATAAACCCAATGCTTTTTGGTATAGACGTTAAAGACACAACAAAACCAATAGTTTCAAATTTTTACGCATATCCAATTGGTGCAAATTCTCACGTAAACGGTTCTAACAAAAAACAAAAACTTAGAGTAATTCCTCAAAAAAATGGAGACTATAAAATTGAAGATTTAAAAGCCTATGGAACCATTGGCTTTGCCATAGAAACAATAGACAGACAAGACTTAGCAGCAAATAAAAACGGTGTTTACAATATTTCCACCTATTTTAATGGTATGCAAAATTTTGAAATAGATTTTAGGCGTTTTTCATTTGCCGAAACAAAACACTTAAACCGTTTAATCGATTATTCTCATTACAAATCTGAAAAACAAAAACTTCAGAAATTATTTATTGAAGAAAACAATCCGTTAAGTCTTTATAACAACATAATTGATAATGGTTATATTACAATTCTAGACAGTACAGCTTCAGTTTACAAAACAAAAATTAGCGATTTTAAAGGCAACGAAACCAATGTAGATATTACTATAAAAGGAGATGTAAAAATTCCAGACGATGTTGAAGAAAAAAAAACAACGCAACACTACATACAACATGATCTAGAAGCTGAATTGCAACAAGATAAATTTAAAGTTAATTTTTACAAAGACACTTTTTACGATAGTTTCTTTATAGATTTTAATGTTAAAAACGACACACTTACATTACACAAACCTATTATTCCTGTAAAAAAGAGTTTTACTATCTCTTATGATATTAGCAATTTTAAAGAAGAAGATTTAAAACAATTATATATAGCCGAATTAATTGGGTGGAATAACTGGCCAAGTTATTCTCCAACAAAAAGAAAAGGAAATACATTAAGCACTTATACTAAAGATTTAGGAACTTACGTTTTAGCAAGAGACACTGTTGCGCCTACCATTAAACCTATAAACTTTAAAGATGGGAGTTGGCTAAGTAAATACAGGTATTTAAAAGTTAAAATTAACGATAAAGGTACCGGCATTTCAAATTACAGAGCCACTATAAATGGTAAGTGGATATTAATGGAATACAATTACAAAAAGAAAACGTTAACATACGATTTTAACGATGCTGTTAGTACAGAAACAAAAAACAAATTAAAAGTAATAGTTACAGATAACGTAGGAAATAGTACTACATTTGAAACTACTTTTTTTAGAAAATAAATAATAAACTACAACCTTGACTACAAAAACTAACTTACTAAAATTATTAGTATTACTACTTCCTCTTTACACATTAGCACAAACAGCAATTGTAAATGGTGTAATTTTAGACGACAGTAATTTTCCGCTTCAGGCAGTAAATGTAAAAACCCGAACAGATGGTACAGCTACAAACGATACTGGTTTTTATGAAATTACTATACCATCAAACACAGATGTAACATTAGTATATTCTCACGTTTCTCATAAAAATGTAACCATAACTGTAAATTTAAAAAATGGAGAAGTTTTCGAGTTTAATCCAGTTTTAAAAACCGATGTCGATCAAATTGAAACCATTGTACTTAACGGCAAAAAACGTAAAGATGTACAAGGCATTGTAAACATAGACCCAAAAACACTAATTAAAATTCCTGGAGCTCAAGCTGGTGTAGAAAATTTATTAAAAACATTACCTGGAGTTAGCAGCAATAACGAATTAAGCACACAATATTCTGTACGCGGTGGAAATTTTGATGAAAACCTTGTATACGTTAATGGTATAGAAGTTTACAGACCATTTCTTGTACGTTCTGGACAACAAGAAGGTTTAAGTTTTATAAATAGCGATTTAGTACAAAATGTAGATTTTTCTGCAGGAGGTTTTCAAGCTAAATATGGAGATAAATTATCTTCGGTTTTAGATATTACATACAAAAGACCAAAAGATTTTGCTGTTGCTGCAGATTTAAGCTTACTTGGCGGAAGTCTTGCTGTAGAATCTGCAAGTAAAGATTCTAAATTTACAAGCATAACAGGTTTACGCTATCGTGACAATTCACTTTTAGTACAAGCTAAAGAAACAGAAACCAATTATAATCCTGTATTTGCAGATGTGCAAACGTTTTTAACCTATAGATTTACAGATAAATTTGAATTAAGTTTCCTTGGTAACGCTTCTTTAAACAAATACGATTACGAACCACAAGCCAGACAAACAAATTTTGGAACATTAGATAATCCTGTAGCATTATTAGTAGATTACGAAGGTCAAGAACGTGATAAATACCAAACACTTTTTGGTGCTTTACAAGCCAGTTACGAGTTAAACGACAAAGTCACTTTAGGCCTGGTTGCTTCTACTTACCATACTATAGAAGAAGAACATTTCGATATTTCTGCACAATACAGTTTAGGTGAAGTTAACAGTAATATTGGCGATGAAAATTTAGGTGAAGTTGAATTTTCCGAAGGTATTGGCGGACAGTTAAACCATGGACGTAACGACATTGACGCCTTAATTACAACTATAGAACATAAAGGAACAGCAAATATTAATGAAAATGAAATTAAATGGTCTGTTAAATACACAAACGAAGACATTAGAGACCGTTTAATAGAATGGGAAGTTATAGACTCGGCAGGATTTTCTATAAATGCACCAAACTCAAATAGTTTTAACCAAGAACCTTACGAGCCAGACACCTTTCCTATAACAGCTTTTCAAAATGCAAGAGCCAGAAATAATACACAAATAAACAGAATACAGGCGTATTTACAATGGAGTAAACGCTCTACTTTGGGCGATGCAGATGTTTGGTACAATGCTGGAGTTCGCGCACATAACTGGCAAGTAACAGACAGCAATATTACTGGAGACAACCAATTAGTAGTAAGCCCAAGAGCACAATTTGCTATTAAACCAGATTGGGAAAAAGACATGCTATTTCGCTTAAGTGGTGGTTTATATTACCAACCTCCATTTTATAGAGAATTGCGTGACGCAAATGGAACTGTACAACCTAATGTAAAGGCACAAAAATCGGTACACGTAGTATTAGGAAACGATTTTAGTTTTAAAATGAACGAGCGCCCATTTAAACTATCAACAGAACTGTATTATAAAAACTTAACAGATGTTAATCCATACACTGTAGAAAATGTACGTATTCGTTATGCTGCAGATAATAGCGCTACAGCTTATGCTTATGGTTTAGATATGCGATTAAACGGTGAGTTTGTTCCAGGTACAGAAAGTTGGTTTAGTTTTGGCTATCTTAAAACCGAAGAAAACATTAACAACAGAGGTGATATTGCCAGACCAACAGACCAACGCTTAAAGTTTGCCGCATTATTTCAAGACTATGTACCAAACTTACCAAATTTTAAAATGTATTTAAACTTAGTGTACAATACAGGTTTACCTGGTGGTTCTCCAAGTTATGCAGATAAATACCAATACCAAAACCGTTTACCAGATTATAAACGTGCAGATATTGGTTTTCAGTTTGTACTTGTAGATGCTAAAAAGCAATTTGATAGCGGTTGGAAAAAACCGTTTAAAGATTTATCTTTGGGTTTCGAAATTTTTAATGTTTTCGATGTACAAAACTCAATCACCAATACTTGGGTGCGCGATGTATATAGTAAAAGACAATATGCTATCCCAAATTACTTAACACCAAGAGTGTTTAATGTTAGAACAACTATGAGGTTTTAAAACATAACAAATTCAATTATATATTATTTTTTGAAATTTCGCATGATTGACTTTCTCGTTTTTTTCCGCTAACTTCGTTTACTTGTGCTGAACTAGTTTCAGTATCGTTTGATATAAAATATTAAAATGATTTGATATTAATTAACACGTTACCACACATTTGAGGAATGAAAGATAATAGGGATTTAATTTTAGAGTTTTTATCTGAAAATAGGGATAGGCATTTTAACCAAATGGAATTAAAACAAAAATTATTTCCTGAATTAAATAAAGACCAAGTAAAAGAACTTTTACAGCAAATCATTGAATATAAGTCAAGTTTAATGAGAGTCGGTACTGAATCTACTATAGGGATTTTACCTGTAAAACACAGTGGACTTATAGACGATTTTCTTTTAAAAGGTGGGTTTAATAAAATAGAATCGGATTTAAAATCTGATTCCGAGTTTGATAAAGAAAAAAACAAACTTGATTTAGAAATTAAACTTTTACAAAAGAACAAATTAGAATATGAGGAAACTATTCGTGAACAAAATAACCGAATAAGAAATCTAACGGAAGACCTTAAATTTATTAGTTTAATACAAAAATATTGGTGGGTTGTTATTACTTGTATAGGTATTGGATGGTCTTTAGGAGAAATTCTGGACAAATTAGGATGGACATAAAAAATACAAACCCAATCCAAGCCCAAAACAATTGACAATATGCATTTATTTTAACTAATGTTTTGTTATGAAATTTTGACGTAATATTTGAATTTTAAATTAATAATCTGATTATAAAAACGTGTGGTAACACCGTATATAATTTATTACTAGTTCTGGCCTACTTACAAAAATACTCTCCTATTTTCTATTCTGTATTTATTAAATTACGTGCAAAACCCACGTAACAAACCATACACAAACACGTAAACAAACTTCCCCAAAATCAGCATTAAAATTGAAAACTAAATTATTTCTTAATATATAGCCAACTATTTCATAAAGTCTCACTTCTACTCTATCAAAACCTTAGATTCTTGTATATTTGCTGTCTTAAAAAAGTAAGAAAATGCAAGACAATACAATGCTAAATTATATTAATAATGTTTTAGAAAATATGCCTTTAGATTGGTTAAAGCTAACAACCCATCGATTGGATATCTACAACGAGGCATTAGCTAAAACACAGTTTTTAGAGCAATTTGAAATTTTATATAATAATAACAATTATAGTACTTCAGAATTAGAAAAATTACCAACAGCATACGATTATATAAGATTAGGTCATCCATTATCTTGTATATTAGAATGGACCGTTGGAAAATTAAATAATATAGCACCAGAAAACGTAATAAGTTTTGCATCGCAAACCATGCCTATTTTAGCTATTCTTAGAAAAAACAGCTTTAATAATAAAAACACACAAATAGTTTATACTGAAGCTTTACCAGATTGTTTTAATGAAGCTATTTTAAAAAATGTGTATGGTTATACTTTCAATTTAAAAAAAGTTGACAAAGCAGAAGATGTTTCGACCTTTAACGGTAGTACTATTTTTATTTCTAATCAAGAAAATATTAACAACGTAGCGCTTACACCAAACATCGATTTCTACATTAATTTACAAAACAATATTGGTAGTATTTTAATTGCAAATGGAGAAGAAAATAACAATTATATTTCAGAAATTCAGCATGTAAGACGTCGCGAATCTATAGCAATGACTCCTAGTAACGTGAATGTAGTTTTAAAAGCAATTGCGCTACAATCTTCTTACAACAACCAGGTTGATATAGATAAAACAAGTAAAACAGAAGTTTTAAGTTTAATTAATAAAATTTCTGGATCTAATACTAAAGCCTTAGTAGCATCAAGTGGCCTATCTATTCAATATGCTATTTTAATGGGCTTAATTCATGATGCTTTAGAGCATAATCCAGAAAAAGCTATAAAAATTGTTGTACCACCAAATTGTTATGGCGGTACAAACGACCAAGCAAGACGTGTTGCAGTAAGTATAGATAATGTGGAAATTGTAGATTTACCTGTAGATGGTGACGCCGATATGGTTAGTAGTATAGATCGTGTTTTAAATACAATTGCTACACAAGATGCTATACCGTACATTATTGCAGAAATTCCAACCAATCCACGAGTAGAAGTTCCTAATCTTACAGCGTTAAAAGAAGCTTTAACTAAAGTAAGAAAAACTAAAAATGGCGATACTGCCATAGATCCTGTTTTTGTTTTAGATCAAACATTTTGTCCTAATGTACAGTTTTTAGGTAAAGGTAAAATACTTTCAACCGTTAGAACAATTTCATTTGCAAGTGGCTCTAAATTTCCAAGTGGCGGACAATGTACTGCTGGTTACTGCGTAGGAAATACAAAAACAGAATCGTTAATAGAAAAAATAGAAACACATCTTAAGCTTTGCGATAATGAAGCCACTTCGCTTCAATATCAAATATTAGCAAAGCAAATGCCTTCAATGAATAAAAGAATTATTGATGCTTATAAAAATACACGTGAGTTTGTAAACTATATTCACGAAGTTTTACCAGAAGCAAAAATAAATTTTGTTTCTAAAGACTTAGCGGAACAAGAGTTTATGCCTTCTGTTTTCTCTCTAGATTTACCTACAAAAGGAAATACTAACGAGGAAAAAGAGACTTATAAAAGAGCATTAAATTTAAAACTCATTAATTTAATGATTACCGAAATTCCTAACGAAAGTAAATTTTGTGTAAGTTATGGGCAATTAAAAGGCTGCTACTGGACGGTGCCTGCAACCTCTACACAAGGTACAACTAAGGAAGGTGATAAAGACTATATTGTTCGCGCTTCGTTATCTGCAAATATGGATTTAGAAAAACATAAAGAAGTGTTTTTAAAATTTGTTAAAAGCATTTAATCTATATAAAAAAAGCACTCTACGGAGTGCTTTTAATTTTTATAACATATCGATTATATTAACTAACTTCAATAACCGTTTCTTTCGTTTTTGTTTTAAAAACGTATGTATATAACCACATTAGTGTAAATGTTGGTATAACATCTAATCCTGGCATTGCTTCTTCTATAAAAGAAACTGCTGCACCTAATTTTCCTGCATTACCTTTATAAAGTTTAGTCATTAAATATGCTGAAGCTGGAGCCCAAACAACATCTATTATCTCTCCTATTCCAGGAATAATAAAACTGGCGTATCCTACAGCATCAAAAATAATACTTGCTGCTAAAATTTTGTATTTGTTGGTGTTTTCTAAATTCATTGTGTTGTAATTTTGTTAATACTTTTTATAAATCAAATAGTGTTCCGTTTTTTACTTATATCATAAAAAAACTATTAAAACCACTAAATTTGAAACCTATAATTATCTATTAGTAAAGGTTTTACAGTATTTGTTACAAAACAATTAAATTAAAAAATGCTAAGTAGTAGGTTTTAACTTATTACTATAATAAGTATTAAGTTTTTTAAGTTTGGGATGGATAACAAACTGGCAATAAGAGTTTTCTTTATTACGCTCGTAAAATTCATGATGCTCTTGTTCTGCTCTATAAAATACATCAAAAGCAGTAACTTCGGTAACAATAGTATCATCAAAAATCTGCTCGCTATCTAAATGTTTTATAAATGCTTCAGCTTGATGTTTTTGTTCTTCATTATGATAGAATATAGCCGAACGATATTGTGTACCAATATCATGACCTTGTCTATTTAATGTTGTTGGGTCATGAGTTGCAAAAAATATTTCTAATAACTCTATATAACTAATCTTATTAGAATTATAGTATAACTGTATAGCTTCAGCATGTCCTGTTCTTCCAGTAGTAATTTCGCGATAAGCAGGATTTTTAATATGTCCACCAGTAAATCCAGAAACCACTTGCTCTACACCTACTACTCTATTAAAAACAGCTTCGGTACACCAAAAACATCCATTTGCAAAAGTTGCTATATTTAAATTGTTCTTTTCCATAATTTAAATTTAATTAAAAAAGTCCGTTTTTAAAGCATAACCTTACTTTACCAATATTATTTAACTTTTTTTTGTGAAATAAAAGCAACTACAAAATTAGATTTGTAACCGAAAACTGTAACAATTAAAAATTTCGCAAGTCTTTAGACTACAAATACTAACTAACCACTTTCTTTAATGAAACTTTTTTCGACTATTTTATTCGCCTTTGTTTTCACAATATCATTAAGTGCTCAAAACAAAAAAACTTATACGATTACCCGAACTAATAATGCTCCAAAAATTGATGGTGTTCTAGATGATGAAGTTTGGAAAACAGCACAAATAGCTACAGATTTTGTACAATTTAAGCCAACTGCTGGTAAAATAATGCAAAAAAACAAAAGAACAGAGGTTAAAATGAGTTACGACGATTCTGGAATTTACATTGCAGCCTATTTGTATGACAATCCTGAAGATATGTTAAGACAATTTACACAACGTGATGATTTTGGACAGTCAGATTTTTTTGGTGCTGTATTTAACCCAAATAACGACGCTCAAAACAATACAGAATTTTTTGTATTTAGCTCTGGAACACAAGCCGATGCTACCGAAACGCCAAGCAACGGCGAGGATTTTGGATGGAATGCCGTTTGGGAAAGCGCAACACAAACCGTTAGTGATGGTTGGATTGTAGAAATGAAAATTCCCTACAGAACTTTAAGATTTACACAACAAGACAACCCAACTTGGGGCATTCAATTTCACAGACACTATAGAAATACACGCGAACAAACAACGTGGAACCCAATAGACATTACTAGTGGTGCTAATATTGGTTTTTTTAATGGAGAATTAAATGGTTTAAAAAACCTTGAACCTCCTACCCGACTAAGTTTCTATCCGTTTGCTTCTTTTGTAACAGATAGTTTTGATGGAGAAACCATAAACGATTTTAATGCAGGTTTAGATATTAAATACGGTATAACAGAAAATTTCACACTTGATGCTACATTAATTCCAGATTTTAGTCAAGTTGGTTTTGATGATGTTCAGCTTAATTTAGGACCATTCGAGCAACAATTTTCTGAGCAAAGACAATTCTTTACAGAAGGTACCGATTTATTTACCAAAGGAAATTTATTCTATACAAGACGTGTAGGTAGTGCTCCTACAGGTTACCCAACACTAAATAGCAACGAAGAAATAGTTGATGGTTATCCACAAAAAACAAATTTACTAAATGCTGTAAAAATCTCTGGAAGAACCAAAAACGGCTTAGGAATAGGTTTTTTTAATGCTATAACCGAAAAAACAGACATCGACATTATAGACAAAACAACTGGTCAAAAACGCACAGAAACAGTAGAGCCTATCTCTAACTATAATATTCTAGTTATAGACCAACAGTTTAACAAAAACTCTTCAGTAAGCTTAATAAATACAAATGTAACTAGAAATGGATCTAATTTTAGAGATGCTAATGTTACAGGATTATTATTCGATTTAAAAAACAAAAAAAACACCTATGGAGCCGAAGCTCAAATAAAAATGAGTAACCTTAATTTACAAGATGGTACACAAACAGGATTAAGCTCTTTACTTGCATTTGGTAAAAATAGCGGGCAGTATAGATGGAGTGCTTACCATGAATTTGCAGACAAAGATTACGATATTAACGATATGGGTATCTTGTTTAGAAATAACTATAATAATTTTGGAGCAGAATTTAATTATCAAATTTTTGAACCTACAAAAAATCTAAACAACTTTTACATTGGCACTTGGGCTAACTATAATAGCTTATTTAGACCAGGAACTTTTACAGGCTTTAATTTTGGCGGAAGTGTTTCAGCAACAGGAAAAAAGAGTTTAATGGGTTATGGTGGTAATTTTAATGTACAACCTGGCAAACAGTATGATTATTTTGGGCCTCGAGTAGATGGTCGTTATTTTATAACTGAAGACTGGTTAAATAGTAGCGTATGGATATCTTCTAATTACAATAAAACATTTGCCTTAGATGCAAACTTAGGTTACGAAACTTTATTTGAAGAAGGAAGGTCTTACCAAAGCGTATTTTTTGGCTTATCACCTAGATTTAAGGTAAACGAAAAATTTATTGTGGTTTACGAGTTCGATTACGACCAAGAACTTAGAGAAAGAGGGTTTATAGATTTTATTGGAGACGATATTATTTACGGACAACGCGATCAAATTACAATAGAAAACGGTATCTCTGCTAGCTATAATTTTAATGCCTTAAATAGTTTAACTTTAAGTTTTAGAAACTATTGGAGTGCTGTACAATACGAAAATAACATTTTTGTATTAGGCGAAAATGGAAGGCTAAATAGAGACGATAATTACACAAAAGAAGACATAGAAGATCCAGATGTAAACTTTAGCACATGGAACTTAAACTTAACATACTCATGGCAATTTGCTCCTGGAAGCTTTTTAACAGCCCAATATAGAAATCGTATTTTTAATAGAAGTAACGATGGAGCTCAAGCTTTTCAAGACACTCTTGAGGATTTATTTAACCAGCCTTCTGGTAACACCTTCTCTCTTAAAATGGTTTATTTTATAGATTACAATAATATTAAAAACGTATTTAAAAATAAATCTAATACCATTTAAAAGTTGTGCATTTGTTAGTAAAGTAGTATTTTCAGCCTCTTAATTTTGCATATGATTAAAGCTGAAAATATTCATAAATATTACGATGAATTACACGTACTAAAAGGCGTAAATGTTCATATTAAAAAAGGAGAAGTTGTATCTATTGTTGGCGCATCAGGTGCAGGGAAAACTACTTTATTACAAATTTTAGGCACCTTAGATGGCATTTCTAAAACCGAAAAAGCTTCTCTAATTATTAATGGAGAAAACATTAGTGCACTTTCCGAAAAGAAATTAGCTAAATTTAGAAATGAAAATATTGGCTTCATATTTCAATTTCATCAATTATTACCAGAATTTACTGCATTAGAAAATGTTTGTATTCCAGCATTTATAAAAAAAACACCTAAAGCCGAAGCGACTAAACGTGCCAAAGAATTATTAGACTTTTTAGGGCTTGAAAATAGATACAACCATAAACCAAACGAATTATCTGGTGGAGAACAACAGCGTGTTGCAGTAGCAAGAGCGTTAATTAACAATCCTAGCCTTATTTTTGCCGACGAACCTTCTGGAAACCTTGATAGCGAAAGTGCCGAAAACTTACACAGTTTATTTTTTAAATTACGTGATGAGTTTGGACAAACATTTGTAATTGTAACCCATAATGAAGAATTAGCAAACTTAGCAGACAGGAAACTAGTTATGGTAGATGGCACAATAAGTAACCAAACAACTATTTAATAATTGTAAGTTTACAACAAAATTTAAGACATAAAATATACTCAATTAAAATAAAAACATGAGAAAAGAACAACATCACAAAGGTTGGAACGAAAACAAAACAAACGATTCTTGGGCAATTTTCAAGATCATGGGAGAATTTGTAAATGGTTTTGAAAAAATGAGTCAAATAGGACCTTGTGTCTCTATTTTTGGTTCTGCAAGAACAAAACCAGATCACAAGTACTATAAATTAGCCGAAAGTGTAGCTAAACAAATTTGCGAAGCAGGTTATGGCGTTATTACAGGAGGTGGACCAGGTATTATGGAAGCTGGAAATAAAGGAGCTCATTTAGCTGGAGGAACATCAGTAGGTTTAAACATCGATTTACCTTTCGAGCAACACGATAATCCTTATATAGATGGAGATAAAAGTTTGGATTTCGATTATTTCTTTGTAAGAAAAGTTATGTTCGTTAAATATTCTCAAGGTTTTGTTGTAATGCCAGGAGGTTTTGGAACTTTAGACGAGTTATTTGAAGCGATTACACTTATACAAACCAATAAAATTGAAAAATTTCCTATTATTTTAGTTGGTACAGATTTCTGGGCAGGATTAATTGACTGGATTAAAGAAACTGTTTTAGGAAAATTTACAAACGTAAGTGCTGGAGATTTAGACTTAATTCACTTAGTAGATACCGAAGACGAAGTTGTAGCAATATTAGACGCATTTTATAAAGAATACGGTTTAAGCCCTAACTTCTAAAAAATTAATAAAACCAAAATGTATTTAATACGTATATAGATTAACAGCAATAATACAATTAAATACAACTATTTCTGTTACATATAATTAAATATAAAACTATAAATCTTTAAAGTCTATAAAAATCCATTGAATCTAAATTTTGCTACCTTATTATTGTGCCTACTATTATGTTTTTCGGCCTCAAGCCAAAACAAGTTAGATATTAATGCAACTTTCGATATCGAAAAGAAAAGTATTAATATTCAACAAACTATTGAGTACTTTAATAACTCAAAAGCAACATTAGATACAATATATTTAACAGATTGGAGCCATAGTTATTCTGCAAAAAACACTCCTTTGGCAGAAAGATTTGCAGAAGAATTTAAAAACACTTTTCATTTTGCAAAAAATGAAGATCGTGGATTTACAACTTTAATATCAATACAGGAAAACAATACCGAAACCCATTTTTCAAGACTAAAAAAGCAACCAGATATTATTAAAGTTGCATTGTCACAACCTTTATTACCTAATAAAAGTTACACTTTGCAACTTAAATATATTGTACAAGTACCTAACGATAAGTTTACGCGTTATGGATTAACTTCAGAAGGCGATTATAATTTAAGATATTGGTACATAACTCCTGCTATTTTTGATGGAAAGTGGAACTACCACAGTAATAAAGATTTAAACGATGCTTATATTCCTAAAGCAGATATCTCCATTAAGGCATCTTATCCTAAAAATTATAGTATAATTTCAGAATTGGACGTTTTTAACAAAACAATTTTAAACAATACTGAAACCACATTTTTTAAAGGAGAAGATAGAATTAACACTAAATTAATTTTAAAACAAAACAACGATTTTAAAACTGTTGAAACAGACTATTTTACTATAGAATCTAATTTAGATGAAAAAGAACTAGCCGCACAGGATATTGCAATTATTAGCGATAATATTGCCGGATACATAACAAAAGAATTAGGTGCATATCCACACACCAAATTACTATTAACACGTATAGATTATAAAAAAAGTCCTATTTACGGACTAAATCTTTTACCTGATTTTTTTAGGCCTTTTCCAGATACTTTTCAATACGAAATAAAACTTTTAAAAACAGCGCTTCACAATTACCTTGAAAATATTGTTTTAATTAATCCTAGAGAAGACCAGTGGGTTATAGATGGTATTCAAACATATTACCTAATGAAATATGTTAAAGAAAACTACCCTAACACAAAACTTACTGGCGCCTTAGGAAATATGTGGGGAATTAGAGCGTTTCATGCCGCAGATTTAAAATTTAACGATAAATATAATCTTGCGTATTTACACATGGCTAGAACCAATCTAGATCAGCCATTAACTATGGCTAAAGATTCTTTATTAAAATTTAATAAAAATATTGGTAACAAGTATAAAGCTGGTTCTGGTTTACGCTATATAAATGAATATAATAATAGTAATGTAGTAGAAACGGCAGTAAAAGAATTCATTCAAAATAACACATTAAAACCAACAACAGGAGAAACTTTTTACAACGCTTTAAAAAACAATAGTAAAAAAGATATTAATTGGTTTTATAACGATTTCTTAAACTCAAATACCAAAATAGATTACAAAATTAAAAATGTTAAGAAAAAAGAAGACTCACTAATAGTTACAATGCTTAACAAAAAAAATAATAATGTTCCTGTGTCATTATTTTCAATAAAAAATGACTCTGTAGTTAATAAACTTTGGGTCAAAGGTTTTAAAGGACAGAAAACCATTACTATTGCAGGCTCAGATGTAGATAGATTAGCATTAAATTACGATAAAATAATACCCGAAGTTAAAGATAGAAATAACTGGAAAGCCGTAAATAAGTTATTAGACAAACCTATTCAACTAAGACTCTTTAAAGATGTAGAAGATCCAGACTATCATCAAATGTTTTTTATGCCAGAGTTTGCCTACAACCTATACGATGGGTTTTCACCTGGATTAAAACTATATAATAAAACAGTGCTTTCTAAAGACTTTTTATACAAATTTAGTCCAAAATACGGTTTAAAAAGTAATGCTTTAGTTGGTAGTGCTTATTTAAGCTATAACAACAGAAAAGAAAATGTTAGAAACTACAGTACAAGATATACGTTTAGAGTAGAAAACTATAATTATGCAAGAAATCTATCTTATACCACTTTTACACCTTCAGTAAGTTTTGCTTTTAGAAATCCTGACGATTTAAGAAAAAATAAAAAACAATATTTAAATTTTAGATATGTTAGTGTTGATCGTGACGAAGATCCAACTGGAGAGTTTGAGGTAGAAGGAGAACCAAAATATGGTGTTTTTAACGCTAATTTTGCCTCGATAAACAATAATTTGAAAAATTTTAGCTCTTTAGATACAGATTTACAACTAGCAAAAGACTTTGGTAAGCTTTCGGCAACTTTAGAATTTAGAAAGCTAACAGAAAACAATAGACAGTATAATTTTAGAGCTTATGCTGGCGCCTTTTTATACAATAACACTTTTGAAGATACCAACTTTTTTAGCTTTGCTTTAGATAGACCTACCGATTATCTTTTTGATTATGATTATTTAGGAAGAACAGAAGACGATGGCATTACTAGCCAGCAACTTATTCTAGCCGAAGGTGGATTTAAGTCTCAATTACAACCAGCATTCGCAAATCAATGGATTACAACAATAAACACAAGTACTACCATATGGCAATATATTATGGCATATGGAGACGTTGGTTTTGTTAAAAACCACAACACAAATGCTAAGTTTGTATACGATGCCGGAATACGCTTAAACCTCGTGCAAGATTATTTCGAATTGTATTTACCTGTTTACTCTAATAAAGGATGGGAAATAGCACAGCCAGAATACGATAAAAGTATTCGTTTTATAGTTACATTATCTCCTAGCACATTGCTTAAATTATTTACCAGAAGATGGTATTAAATTTTAAATAATCTTCAACGAATTTTTAAAATATTGAATAATTATGAATTATTCTTAATTATTACAAGGCAAAACTAAATATTTATCATTTTTTTAAGACTCTTTCGTATTGCAAAAATCACTTTTATTAGTTAAGTTTGTAATTGCAAAAAACCATAAACTATGAATACAAATTCCGACTTAAAAAAAGAGTTATCCTTTAACGATTTTAAATCTCAAGTCTTAGAAGATTATAAAGTTGCTGTAACAAGTCGAGAATGTAGCCTACTTGGTCGTCGTGAAGTTTTAACTGGTAAAGCCAAATTTGGAATTTTTGGCGACGGTAAAGAAGTACCACAATTAGCATGGGCAAAAGCTTTTGCTAATGGTGATTTTAGATCTGGATATTATAGAGATCAAACTTTTATGATGGCTATTGGAGAATTAGACATTCAAACTTTTTTTGCCGGTTTATATGCAAATACAGATTTAACTTTAGAACCAATGTCTGGAGGTCGCCAAATGGGTGGTCACTTTTCTACATTTAGTTTAGATGAAAATGGACAATGGAACGACCTTACTAAGCAAAAAAATTCAAGTTCAGACATTTCTCCTACAGCAGGACAAATGCCAAGACTTTTAGGCTTAGCACAAGCATCTAAAATATACAGAAATGTAAAAGGTATAAATACAAATAAATTTTCTGTTAAAGGTAATGAAGTTGCTTGGGGAACTATAGGTAATGCTAGTACAAGTGAAGGTTTGTTTTTCGAAACCATAAATGCTGCAGGTGTATTACAAGTACCAATGGTAATTAGTGTTTGGGACGACGAATACGGTATTTCTGTACATGCAAAACATCAAACTACAAAAGAAAATATTTCTGAAATATTAAGTGGTTTCCAACGTGATAACGAAGCCAAAGGTTACGAAATTTTAAGAGTTAAAGGTTGGGATTATGTAGCTTTAATTGAGACTTATCAAGAAGCAGCTAGAATTGCAAGAACAGAACACGTACCTGTTTTAATTCACGTTAACGAATTAACACAACCTCAAGGACATTCTACATCTGGTTCTCACGAGCGTTATAAAGATAAAGAACGTTTAAATTGGGAAGCAAAAATGGACTGTAATCTTCAATTACGTAATTGGATGATTGAAACAGGAATATCTACAGATGAAGAGTTAATAGCTATAGAAAAATCTATTAAAAAAGCGGTTAGAGAAGGTAAAAAAGCAGCTTGGAACGCTTATTTAAATCCTATTTTAAACGAAAGAAATCAAATTTCTAAAATTATATCTCAAGCAGCAGCATCTAGCTCGAATAAAGTATTTATTGAAAAAATAAATAACGATATGTTAGCTATTGCAGAACCATCTAGAAAAGATGTTGCTTCTGCCTCAAGACGTGTTTTAAGATATTTAGTATCAGAAAACTCGCCAGCTAAAACACAATTAATACAGTGGATAGATACTTATTTTAATACTATTCAACCTAAATACAGTTCTCATTTACAAAATGAAACACCTTCTGCTGCAAAAAACATAAAAGAAGTTAAACCTATATATAAAGGTAGTAACGAAGAAGTGGACGGCCGTGTGGTATTAAGAGATAATTTTGATGCTATATTCAATAAATATCCGCAATCATTAATTTTTGGTGAAGATGCTGGAAATATTGGAGACGTTAACCAAGGTTTAGAAGGCTTACAAGAAAAATATGGCGAATTACGTGTTGCAGATGCTGGAATACGCGAAGCTACTATTTTAGGCCAAGGTATTGGTATGGCAATGCGTGGATTAAGACCTATTGCAGAAATTCAATATTTAGATTATTTAATGTACGCCTTACAAATAATGAGCGACGATCTTGCAACTGTGCATTATAGAACAAAAGGTCGACAAAAAGCACCATTAATTGTAAGAACTCGTGGACATAGATTAGAAGGTATTTGGCATTCTGGCTCACAAATGGGTGGTATATTAAATCTAATTCGAGGTATACATGTTTTAGTACCTAGAAATATGACTAAAGCTGCTGGTTTTTACAACACATTACTAGAAAGTGATGAGCCTGCTTTAGTAGTAGAATGCTTAAATGGCTACCGTTTAAAAGAAAAAAAACCTACAAATTTTGGAGAATTTAAAACACCTATTGGTGTTGTAGAAGTTACAAAAGAAGGAAGTGATATTACATTATTATCTTATGGCTCTACTTTTAGAATTGTTCAAGAAGTAGCTAAAGAATTACTTCAAGTCGGAATAGATGCCGAAGTTATTGATGCACAATCATTACTACCTTTCGATATCAACCACGATGTGGTAAAAAGTTTAGCAAAAACAAACCGTTTAATGATTATAGACGAAGATGTTCCTGGAGGTGCATCGGCTTATTTATTAGACGAAGTATTAAATAAACAAAACGGTTACCAGTATTTAGATGCGGCGCCAAAAACACTTACAGCAAAGGCACATAGACCTGCTTACGGTACAGATGGAGACTACTTCTCTAAACCATCTGCCGAAGATATTTACGAAGCCATTTATGCTGTTATGCATGAAAGCAACCCTAATGATTATCCTAAACTAAGATAATTTTTAGCATAAAAAATAATGAGTCTAAAGCGTTTACCTTCTAGTAAGCGCTTTTTTTTATATTATAAATTAAACAACGCTCTTGAAGGCCTGGTTTTCTTTACTTTGTAAAAAAAATAAGTTAACTTCGTTTACGAACGATATAGTTCATTGAAACGGAACCATATCTTGAACATTGTAGCTAATTTAACAAAACCGTTATCTATTCTGAAACTTAACCAAAAAGAATTTCATTTATATAAACAAAAAAATACGTAATCTGTCGTATTTCTCAAATCACATAGCTATTATAAATTGCCAACCAAAACTAAAAGTTTATGAAGCGTAAAAGTATTTTAATAATAACATTAATAAGTATATTCTCATCAGCATTTGCACAAAATGTCGATTGGATAAATGCACCTGTTAACCCTATTCCACAGGGATGCAACCTCAACAAAACCAACCTTAAAGGTGATGTGTTCCAACATAATTATGACTATTACGATGCACAAGGAAATCGAATATTTTTCGATTCGGAAGAATATGTCACCAAAGACCAGTACAACAGAGTAATTTCTTATAAGTCGCCAACTTTAGGAACAACGCAATACAAGTACGATAGCAAGGGGAATTTAGTCAATTCAGGCGGTATATTGTATGAATATGATAACAATAATCGACTAACCAAAGCGACCTATAGTAATAAAACAGAAACCTATAGCTACGACAAACAAGGTGATATTGTTATAGTATTAAACAATACTTACTCTACTGACGGAAAATTAATTCATAAAAGCAAAGCACATTATAAGAATGGTTTAATTGTTAAAAGAGAAAAAACAATTATAAAAAATGAAATTAACTACTCCTATGAGTTTGATGCACAAGGAAATTGGACAAAACGATTGTATACAGACGCCAATGGAAAACCAACACAAGATCCTTTTCATCAAGTCATTATTTATAGCAACGAGTTGAATAATTTTGCAAGCAATATAAAAATTAAAAGAAGTACAGGTGCTATTAACCTAACTGGTAGAGAACTACCATACATTTATATAAACGACAAACTTGTTACCATTCCGCTTTATAACAAACTAAAAAATGATTATATCTTTTACAATCCATTAACAAGCTCATATTACATTGCACCAAATGCTTATGATGAAACCATACCTACTAACACCACAATTAAACATAAACAACTTATACGAGGCGAAAAAAACATTCTTATAATTAATGGTACAAAAACACGCTTAATTAAAGAAGGTTTAAACAGTTATAAAACATCAAGCAGCTGGAACTATAATAGAGTATTTAATCACGTATTAATCAGTAATGAGCAAGAGGCTTATGTAGCAAAAAATGCATTGCAAAAAGTCCATAACCAAACCACAGCATTCCCAGTATTTGCCATTGCAACGCCTGGTAGCGAGGTATGGTACATCCCTTCTAAAGACCACAAAAACAGCTCTTTGTATGTAAAAGGTAAAAACATAAGTGGTTTTAAAGTGGCTGGTTTTATACAAGGAACCAAAGATTATGTGTTAAGCATTAATAATACGCCAACTTATGTGTTAAGTAATTTTAGTTCGAGCATTGCTGAAGATTTTAATAAAGGCCGTTATTTTAATGCTGCAGTTGATAAGATTTCAAGCACATCAAATACAAATTCAAATACATCACAAAACAAATCATCAACCACTTCGTGCACTTCAGGAAATTGTGCAGATGGTTACGGAACATATACTTATGAAAGCGGTGCCAAAATAGAGGGTTTTTTTAAAAATGGAAAACTTAACGGTTACGGAGAGTTTGTTTACGCTAATGGCGACACTTATAGAGGTAATTACCTTGAAGGTCAACGCGATGGTTATGGCATTTACCATTGGAAACAGAACAACTTACACTATTATGGCCATTGGAAAGATACAAAACAACACGGTTATGGATATTTTGTAAAAAATGGAGAAACTATTGAAGCTGGTATCTATAACGAGGGAAAATTGGTAACCAATCTTTTAACCGACTTTTCTAACGGCAAGTCTAGCGGAAATTGTCTCGGTAATTGTACCAATGGATATGGATCTATTACCTATGATCAAGGTGATGTTTATGAGGGATTGTTTAAAAACGGTAAGCCATACAAAGCTGGCACTTATATGTGGACTAACGGCAATAGTTATATGGGCGATTGGGACGAAAGTGGCAAAATAAATTATACAGGTCAATTTTTTACCAGTTCATTTGTCTATAAAGGTGCCTTTGCATACAATGGATTTATTACAGGACTTGGTGTAAAACTAGATAAAAAAACAAACACTAAAAGCTACGGGGAGTTCAAAAGCGGAAAATTGGTTATAGATTATGCCAATGGACATACATCCGCAGCCACTACAACAAATAACAGTACTGCTTCAAAACAAGCAGAAGAAGCTATGCTAAACTCAGCAAATTCATTAATAAGCTTATACTACAAAAGTAATTCTGAGTTTAAGAAAATTGTAGTTAAACAACATAATAATTTTACACAAAAAATGAGCATTGATAAATTAAATAAACTACACGCATTATTTATTAAACACCTATTTCAATTAGATAAAGTAGTCGCTCATAGATATTTATTATACTTACCAAACCCTTATGCAAGGGTGAATACGAGCAAAATTTTAACCGAATTAAGTAATGAAGAACGAACTTTCATGAGAGAAGAGTCTAAAAGGTTCTCTAGTAAATATAAATTAAAAGAACAATATGTGCCTAAAAATTAAAATCCTTTCAGCTAGCTTATTTTTAAGCTTAAATGCAATGGGGCAATCCTTACCACAAATAAATGTTAAGGATTATGGATTTGAACTAAACACCAATCAAGTTGAAATTACCACCTACAATGTTGAAAATGACAGTGTAGTGGCGTTAGAAATTAGTAGCTACAGCTTTAACAATGAAGGTGCTATGGAAAGCTATGAGTACCGAAATAAGCAAAACAAGTCTTGGAAAAAAGAAAAAAACACGTATAAAAAGGGAAGATTACACAAAAAAACTGGGAAGTTTAGTAATTCTACCCTAAATAAAAAGCATTACTACACCTATGATAACAATGGTCATCTAAGCAATGAACAAATTCGTTTAAATAACGGAAATACCAATACCGTAAAATACGAATATAAAGACAATATGCTTCGCAAAATTAGCAGTACTATAGATGAAACTGTCATCACACATCACTATACCCAAAAAGGGCATTTGTTTAAAAAAGTATACTCTAAGAAAGAAGCTGACAAAACAAATGTTATTTCCAATCACTTTTATTTAGAAGATAAAGAAATTTTCTCTTACACAGCACCAAAAAGTCATTACAAAGCACATATCTATAATGAAAACGTATACATTGGTTTTGAGCTTATAGACGACGAGCGTATTAAAAGCAAACTAGATAGAGGTATACAACGATTTAATAAAGAAGCGCCTAAAGACAATCTTCCGTTCAATTTACAAAAGCATTGTAACCAAACTTGGCAGTTTTACGATAAAAATTTAGACAAAGTAATCCCTTTCGAAATAAAAATTTACAAGTATAAAAAAGATGCTTCAGGCAATAAAATAAAGTATGCCGAAGCAATAGTTGATATAAAAACTAAAACTATTTCTAACCTTAGTTTTTACAAAACAACATTTAAAAATAATACTATTGTAGGTAGTACAGCTTTCGATAAAAACATATTTTCAGAACTTAAAGAAGATATTACCTATATAAATATCCCTTAACACTTCTAAAATGACCTCTACCAATTTTGAAATAAAACCACTATCCTCTCAAGACAGAAATAAACTTAGAAAACAGTACTTATTTGCTGCTTTGTTCTTAGGTGTTGCAAGTGCTATATTTTCTTTCATTTATTTTTTTGTTATAAAACCAGACAATTTCAGCGGGATTCCTATAATTATGTTTTCAATATTTCTGTTATTCTTTGCTGGTATTTTTTCTTATGTATTCTGGAATACCTATATCGATTTAAAACGTGGTATTAAGCACTGTTTTACAGGTGTTGTTACCGATAAGCGTGTAGATAAACACACTACTAAATCAAGAAGTTATAATAACAGAATGGGCACAAATACAAGACACAAGTCTAGCAGAACCTACTATTATATAACTATTGATAACAACGAACACAGCGTGCCTTATTCAAAATATGCAAAAATAAACGTAAACGATAAAGTATATTTAGAGTCTAGTCCTAAAAACAAAGAAGTTTTAGCTTTTACCATATTAGAAAAAAATCAAAATCCTGTTACTAGTACTACCAACACGTCTTATTCTGCTTCTTTTAAAAGTAAAAGCATTACCAAGCCAATGCGCCAAAGTGACATTGATTTAGTAAAAAAAATATTTTTAAAAAAAGTAAGACAAGCCTTAATTTACATGGCTATTTACAGCATTTTATTGTTTACACTTTGGCAAGGAATATTCATCTTTTTAATTCCGGTAATAATCGCCTTTATTTATACTTCAATTAAACTACTTATCTTAATTAACAACTATGCTAAATTTAACAGAAACGGAAGGCTAAAAAACATAACTACGGTACAAGTAACCGATAAATTAACCATGACTTCTAATACTAGCTCAACTAAATTTAGAGTGATAACCAATATTGAAAGTATTGATGTTTCTGAAAAAATATACAAGAAACTAAAGACAAACGCTATTATAGAATTACACAAAGCAACTTTTCTTAAAAACTTAGTAGGTGTTAGTATTAATGAAGGTACACAATATTTAGAAAATTTATGAAAACGGTGTTTGTCAAAATAACATTAAACATAGTACTTATATTTTTTTTAAGTAATAAGCTATATAGCAATGCAGCTCAACCAGGTGTTTGGAATGCAGGTGGAACAGTATTTACAATGCTTTATCCTGAAGATTCTCTTAGCTTTAAAAAAGTGCAAATGAAGCAAGAGCAAATTTACATTCAATTGTACAAAGGCTTTGCGGTTGTAAAAGGTATCTACTGGTTTCGCAATACCACAAAAGACCGCTTACAGTTTAAAATGGGGTATCCTGTAAATGGTATTTATGATGGCGGAGAAACAACCTTAAACCAGGTTAGTATAGATTCATTAAATGAATTTAAAATAAAAGCCAAAGGCAACTGGTTACGACTATTTAAACAATCTTACCCAGAGCTTAATAATAACGATAAAAACCCTATACCATTTAGCGACAATTGGAAAGTATGGGAAATGACATTTAATCCTAATGAAATACAAATTGTTGAAGTATATTTTATAGTAAACACCAGTAATGCGCAAGTAAGAAAGGGTTACAATGTTGATAACAAAAATGCGTTTATTTATCTGTTAGAAAGTGGTAGTGTATGGCAGTCACCAATCGAAAACGCAGCTTTTTATGTACAGTTAATGGATGGATTGCGGCCAACAGATATAAACGGAATTTCTACAGGTTTCAATTTTAAATACAGCGAAAAATATAAATTATTTAGTGGTAAAAAACACAACTTTTCGCCTACCCCAAAAGACAATCTAGTTATTAGCTATCATAATAAAGAAGACGATTTTTTATTTAAAAATAAACTTTCTAAAGCTAACTGTTTATACCTATCTATAAATGATTTAAGTGCTTTACCTAAAAATAACATTGAGTATAAAGCCATAAAGTTAGGCAACCCTTATAGCGTAAAACCTACAGTTGATGGTTTTTTACCAATACTATTAATCTATTTTGTAATGTATCTTCCATGTATTATAATTACTATTTTAATCATACTATTTATACGATATATGCTTAAACGAAGAAAACTAAAAATCAATTCTTAAACTAACCTTAACAATGCATTCCATTATTGAAAAACATATAAAACACTATGCTCGATGGGATTTTTTGGTTTTCACACTCTTTACAATACTTTCCATTTTAAAAGGGAAAACCACCATATTTTATATTCTATATTTTTTTTGGTGCAATGAATTATTGCGCATTATTATTGATCGCCTATTTTATAAAAGTAACTCAAATGCTTTATTAGGATTTTCTAAAAACACCTCTATATTACCTTCGCTTTTCCCAATGGGAATATATTTTGTGTTTATTGTAGTCTTTTTTGGTTTTATTTCCAGCTGGAAAAATGAGGAAATTGCATTAATGAATATGGAAATATTGTTTTTTAAAAATACCTTTTTTGTACTTAACGTAATTTTTGCAACTATAGAACGCATACTACTTCACAGAACACAACAAGCAGTAATAGTTATTTTTGGAATATTTACACCTAATATGCTAATACTCCATATTTCAATTATACTTGGTGCTTTATTAATGTTTTTTGTTATACGTAGTTTTCCCGACATATTTACACCAAGCAACCTTTGGGGTTCAGTTATTATTATCTTTCCATTCATACTTATAAAAGCTTTTTTTGCATATTACAGACAGAATAAATAAAAAAAATAACTGGCTACAACAATGTATAAAATTAATTGCTTGGTTCGATCTTACTTACGAAAATCCTAGTGGATTTTCTATTAGGTTTTTATTTGCTAAATTAGTTGCTTAAACCACGCAACTAATCTTATACAAAACCGTAAACGAACCTTCCCAAATCCCTAAAAAAACTACACTAATATTTCATTTTAAGTTTAATATATAAAAAATGCTAACAAAAAAAGATAAAGTACAACTTCGCGGTACTATTTTTAGACATCTTGATGGTATTGCTACTGCAACTACTGCTTACGCTTTGCATAAAAAAGGAGTATTAGACTTTTTAATAAAAAATAAATCTATTAAGCTATCAAATCTTGCTAATCAATTTAACGCTAATAGCGGTTATTTAAATGTAGCACTTAGAGTTTTATGCTCACAAGATTGGTTAGTACAAAAAATAGATAATAAACATAACACTGTTACCTATACAACTAACGCAAAAAGTAAAACAGCATTTGCTCTCGCTTATTTATATGAAGATGTTGTAAATGTATTAAACTATGCTGTTCGTTTTCCAGAAGACAGACATATAGGAAGCGATGCTTTTATAATTTTAGAACGTGTTTTTAAAAAATACGGCAACAATTATGGTTTAGAAAACATTAAAGAAGACTCTATAGAATATCAAGTTTTAAAACATATCGAAGGATGTCTTGTAGCTCCAATAGCCGTTATGTTAGGCGTAAATGGATTATTTCATAAATATTTCATGGAAGCTTCTTTTTCTGCAGAAGAATACCATAAGGATCCGGAAAGTTTTAAAAAAATATTAGATTTTTTAAGTGATTTAGGTTGGTTTAAAAAGAAAAAAGGAAATTACCAATTTACAGATAGAGGTTTATTTTATGCAAAACGCGCATCAGCTTACGGTGTAACAGTATCCTATCTACCTACATTTTTACAATTAGACGAGTTACTTTTTGGTAATCCTTTAGTTTTAAAATCTAAAGAAGGTGAAACCGAAAAACATGTACATAGAGAAATGAATGTTTGGGGAAGCGGTGGTGCACACTCCACCTATTTTAAAGTAATTGATCAGGTTATTATAAAATTATTTAACAAACCAATAGACGAGCAACCAAAAGGGATTTTAGATATGGGTTGCGGTAATGGTGCTTTTATTCAACATATATTCGATGTTATAGAAAACCAAACATTACGTGGTAAAAATCTTGAAGAATATCCATTATTATTAGTTGGAGCAGATTTTAATAAAGCTGCTTTAAAAGTAACAAGAGCCAACTTAATAAAAGCCGATATTTGGGCAAAAGTAATTTGGGGAGACATAGGAAGACCAGATTTATTAGCAAAAGATCTACATGAAGATTATAATATAGAATTAAAAGATTTACTTAACGTTCGTACTTTTTTAGACCATAATCGTATTTGGCAAGCACCTAAAAAAATAACAAAACGTGTAAGCAACTCTTCTGGAGCTTTTGCTTTTAAAGGAAAACGTATTAATAACAATTTAGTTGAAGATTCTTTATTAGAACATTTGCAAAAATGGAAACCTTATGTAGAAAAGTTTGGGCTATTAATTATAGAACTACACACCATTAATCCAGAATTAACTGGTAAAAATATAAGTAAAACTCCCGCAACTGCATACGATGCAACACATGGTTATAGTGATCAATACATATTAGAAGTAGATGTATTTACTAAAATAGCAATAGAAGCAGGATTAAAACCAGACGCTAATCATTTTCATAAATTTCCAAATAATGAATTAGCAACTGTAAGCGTAAATTTATTAAAAGGATAATATTATGAGTAATGAAATTGATTTAAGTACTAGAGATTGGCTAGCAATAGAACGCACAAAATTAGCTAACGAACGTACTTTTCTAGCTTATTTTAGAACTTTTGTAGTGTTTTTAGGTTTTGGAATATCTATACTTAAGCTAGATTTTTTAAACGAAATTAAATCTTTAGGTATTATATTAACCGTTATGTCTCCTATTATATTAATTATAGGAGTTATTAGACTCTTTAGAGTAAAACTAAAAATACACGAACACTATAAACAATAAAACATTGTAATGATACATCTTATAGTTGGCAGTACAGGTTCTGGAAAAACTACTTATTCTAATAATTTACGTGAAGAAAACCAAGGTGTTATTTTCTCTATAGATAAATGGAATAATATATTATTTATGCCAGATAAAACAAATAAGGATGGTTTAGAATGGATGCTAGAACGTATTGATAGAAGCGAAAAATTAATACAGCATTACATTTTACAATTAGAACACAACGGTATAGATTCTATTTTAGATTTAGGATTTTCTAAATTTTCTCATAGAGAAAAATTTAGGTTATTTGCCTTAAATAATAAAATTAACTACAAATTACATTACCTTGATATTTCTATAGACATAAGGAAAAAGCGTGTAATTAAACGTAACACAGAAAAAGGTAGTACTTATGAGTTTGAAGTTAGAAATGAAGATTTTGAGTTTATGGAGACCTTTTTTGAAGTACCAACCGCCTCAGAACTCGAAAACGGTGTACATATTAAACTATAAAAAAACGTCTGCAATTGCAGACGTTTTTTTATAGTTTATATTATTTTTTTAAGATTTTAAAAATTTCATTAAAATCTCATTCAATTCTTCTTTGTGTGTTATATTTAAACCGTGTGGTCCTCCTTTAATTATTTCGTAAGTTGAATTTTTAATTCCTTTTGCTGCTTGTTCAGAAGAAGTTTCAATTGGTACAGTGGCATCGGCATCTCCATGTACAATTAATGTTGGTACATTAATATTTTTTAATTCCGGTCTAAAATCTGTATGCATCCATGATAGCGCTGCTTGAATAGTAGCTCTTGGTGAAGCGTGAGAAGCTACAATAAAATCGTAATCTAAAACAGCTTCACTAATACGGTCTGCTTTTTTGTTTTCATCAAAATTATAAAATCCTTTATGGAACTCTTTTAAAAATCCAACACGGTCGTTTTCTAAGGCATTTTGAATATCCTTTAAAGCCGATTCTGGAACGCCATCTGGATTATCTTCTTTCTTTTTAACTAAAGGAACAATACTAGAAATTAAAACTGCTTTAGCAATTTTACTATCTCCATAATCTGTTAAGTAACGTACTACTTCTCCTCCACCCATAGAGAATCCAACAATTATTGCATTTTCAAGTTTTAGTTCATTAATAATTGCATCTAAATCACTCGCTAAAGATGAATAATCATATCCATCCCAAGGTGCAGACGAAATACCAAAACCACGTCTATCGTAAGAAATACAACGATACCCAGCTTCTACAATTTTCCAAACTTGGTGTTCCCAAGATTTTCTACTTAGCGGCCAACCATGAATTAAAATTACAGGCTGTCCTTTTCCGTAGTCTTCATAAAATATATCTACTTGTTCTTCACTCTTTTTATTTGTTATAAATGGCATATCATTTTATTTTGGTTAATATTTATTTTAAGCTAAAAATTAGCATACATAAGATAATAAGATAAAAATTTTATAACTGTTAAAGGATTTTTAATTGTGAAAATTTTAAGTGTTATATTACATTTTTAAATAAATAATTAAGTTAGGATAAAAATACGTTTTTTACAAAGACACAAAATACATTTTTTAAAATGAAAGCAGTATCGGTGGTTACCATAAGAAAAGAATTAAAACACAAAAGCAATGAAGAGCTTGCCGAACTCTGCTTGCGTTTATCACGTTTTAAAAAGGAAAACAAAGAATTATTAACATATTTATTATTTGAAGCAGATAATGAAGCTGGTTATATTGAAACCGTAAAATCTGAAATTGATGAGCAGTTTGAACTTATTAACACCAATAGCTTTTTTTACATAAAAAAAAGCGTGCGTAAAATTTTAAGAAATACTAAAAAATACATCAGGTATTCATTAAACAAAGAAACTGAAGTAGAGTTACTACTTTATTTTTGCAAAAAGTTAAAGGCTATGAAACCTTCAATTTCAAGAAATACTACACTTACTAATATTTACAATCGCAACATAGAAGCTATAACTAAAAAAGTTTTAAAACTTCATGAAGATTTACAATACGACTTTAATTTAGAATTAGAAGACATGTAACAAAAAGACTATGTTATATCATTCTTTAATGAGATACAATTTTTAAACCAACAATAGAAATAATTAGCGTAGATAGAAAAAACAAACGCCAAAAACTAGCTGGTTCCTTAAAAACAAAAATACCTAAAAGCACGGTTCCTATAGCTCCAATTCCTGTCCAAACTGCATAAGTTGTGCCTATTGGCAGCTCTTGAGTAGCTTTAAAAAGTAAAAACATACTTATAGATAAACATACTAAAAAACCAACATACCAATATGTTACCTCTGTTCCTGTTGCTTCTTTTGCCTTGCCTAAACAAGCAGCAAAAGCAACCTCAAATAAGCCAGCTATAACTAGTATTATCCAATTCATTTATAGGTATTTATTTTAAACGAAGTTATAATTTGTAAACTACAAAATCAACCTTTAAAACTATAAAAATGCAAAACAAAAAAGCAACTGTTTAAAGTTGCTTTATCAATTATTTAAAAGAATAAAAAATTAATCTACTTTTTTATAACGTAATACCTCTTTACCCTCTTTATTATATAGAGATAATGTAAGGTTATTTATATTATATGTCTCTACATTATTAAGAATATTGCTTATCTCGTTAGAAAACTTCATATTAAAACAGGCTTTTTTTGTACCTATTAATGGCTTAAAAGATAAACTCTTACTATCTACTTGTTTAATTTCTCCGGAAAAATTGTTACAACCGTCATTTCCCATAACGCGATTAGATGTTAAATTAATTTCCAAATTAGGACGTTGATTATAGTTTTTAACATTAATCTCTTTTCCGTTTACAGCTTGTAATGCCCAAATATCATGAAGTCTCATTTTATTATCCTTTATTTTTTCTAATACTTTTACTAATTCATAATTAATTGATGAGGCATCTGCTGGAACTTGATTTTTAGCGCGTTTAATTTCTTTAACAATTAATTTATAAATGTAACCTGCTTCAAAATTAAATCCTTTAATTGAACTATAAAATAACTTCCAATCTTTAGAATTTAAAATTTTGTTTTTTTGAACTTGCATACAGCTCATTTTACCAACTCCACTACACTCTACTTTTACTGAGTTTACCCAATAAATGTATTCTCCTTCATTTAAAACTACGTTATTATTCATTTTTTTTGATAAAATATAATTTTCTTTTAATGCACCAGAAATCACATTCCCTTTATTATCTAATTTCATAATCTTACTTTCCATAATCATATATTGATGATCTGGTGATGGTTTACCATCTATATTAAGAGTAATTATATTACCATTAGCATTCCAACTAAATGTTCCGGTTTCTTTAAAAACATCTTTAGATTTTTCTAAATAAACAGTGCTTAGTTGATAAGTTTCGTCTTGATTTAAAATAAGTTCTGTTTCTATACCTGGACAATCTGCGCAAGGCAATGTACCACTATAAACACTAGGCCACTTTAATGTGTTTTTAGAGTCAACACTATCTAAAGTATAATTTCCGTTTTTTGTGCTATTACATGATGTTAGTATTATTACTAAAAGTAATATTTGGCTTTTCATAAAAATTCTCATTACTTAGTTTTAAAATTAAAAAAAAAGTAATCCGTTAAACTGGATTACTTTTTAAAATTTGATTATTCAATTTTGTTATGCTAATTGTTCTTCATGCTTACCTTCATAGACTTCCTCTACTAATTTAGCATTAAATGCTGGTAAATCGTCTGGATTTCTACTTGTTACTAAACCATGATCGCATACAACATCTGTATCGTACCATTTAGCACCAGCATTCTCAATATCCGTTTTAATAGAATTAAAACTTGTTACTTTTCTACCTTCTAATACTCCAGCCTCTGCTAATAACCATGGTGCATGACAAATTGCGCCTACAGGTTTATGGTTTTCGAAAAATGATTTTACAAAGCTTACTGCTTTTTCTTCTCTTCTTAATAAATCTGGATTAATAACTCCTCCAGGCAACATTAATGCATTGTAATCGCTTTGCGAAACTTCATCTAAAGTTTTATCAACTTTATAAGTATTACTCCAGTTTCCATCTGCCCAAGACTTAATTTCTCCTTTTTCAAGAGAAACAATATGCACATCTGCTCCTGCTTCTTCTAAAGCTTTTTTTGGTTCTCTTAATTCGCTTTCCTCAAATCCATTGGTTGCTAAAATTGCAACTGTCTTTCTATTTAAATTTTCCATTTTTAGTGTTTTAAGATTAGTAATTTCTTTCCACTAAATTACCATAAATAGATGTGTTTAAAGAATATTTGAAATGGTTTAACGTCACTTTAATATGAAGTGTTAAAGGAAGAAACCAAAGTGTTAAAAGAAACACTAAAGTGTTAATAAATTTATGAAATTATTTCTCTTCTATTATTAAATATACAGAAGTACTATCTCCTACATTTAAAACATTATGCTCGCTTAGCTCTGTTTTACTCCAAGTAACACCTGTTGCCACTGGCACTGTACGTGTACCGTTTTTATCTGTAATTTGAAAAGTACTTCCTGCTAAAGTATAACCAAAATGTGGTTTATGATAATGTTTCTCGTGACCAACACCTGGAGGAAAAGTACATTTTAAAATGCGTTGTTTTTTTGTTTCGTTTAATACTTCGCAAACTTTTTCACCTTCCCAACCAGCTTGCAAGGGATCTGGAAGTGTTTGGGTTGATTTGCAGGAGAAAAGACCAATAGTTAATAAGATACTGAGTAATTGTTTCATGAATAAATATATTTCTGTAATTCAATTTCGTTGACCTTTCCTTCTTTTGTAATAAATTTAAACTGATAAAGAAATTTCACAGCATCAATTGAATTTTTAATATCATCAACTTCAAAACCAATAGTTTTCTTTTTTTCAATCCATCTTAATTGAGGTAAAAAATGCTTCCTTTTAGTAAAAACATTATATGGCGTGATAATTTTTATCACAAATAATTTTTCTTGTGATTGTATGCTTGAAATTTTATACTTATTTTTTTTGCTTTTTTTAATGTTAACATATTCTATTCCATCGACATAAGCGATATCATTCTCAATTTTAATATTTTGTGCTTCAACAAAATGATTTAATAATACAAATAATAGAATAATAATTTTTTTCATAGTTTTCAATTTAAGATTCTAACTAGTAACTCTTGCAATAAATCTTTTTGCGGTATAGCATTAGCATTTACACCTTTACCCTTTACATCGAACTCTCTTAAAATAGCTATAATACCACTTACTTTTCGCATTGGAAAATTACGTGCCGCATCTAAATATTCGGTAACAAAATATGGGTTTACACGCAGTGCAGCCGCAACACTTCTTGGCGATTTATCATTCATACCATGCAATTGCAGTAATTGAGAAAAGAAATTAAATAATAAGGAAACCGTTACTACCATTGGATTATCTTTAGGATTATCGCCAAAATAAGTAACAATTTTAAAAGCTTTGGCATCATTTCTTGAACCTATGGCTTTTCGTAATTCAAAATTATTATAATCTTTACTTATTCCTATATTTTCTTCAATATGTATTGGTGTAATCTCCGTTCCTTCTGGTAAAATAATTTGAAGTTTTTCTAACTCATTATTAATTTTACTTAAATCTGTACCCAAAAACTCTACTAGCATTTGTGATGCTTTTGGTGAAATTTTATAGCTTTTTGTAGATAATGTACGTCTAATCCAATCTGGCACTTGGTTATCGTACAACTTCTTACTTTCGAACACCACACCAGATTTTTTTATAGTCTTATAAACGGCTTTTCGTTTATCTATACTTTTATATTTATAGCATAAAACCAAAACAGTAGAAGGTTGTGGATTTTTAGCATATTCCGATAGTTTATCTATAGTCCTAGACAAATCTTGAGCCTCTTTTACTATAACCACTTGCTTATCTGCCATCATAGGAAAACGCTTTGCATTACCTACAATATCTTCTATTGTTACATCGCGACCATACAAAACCATTTGGTTGAAACCTTTCTCTTCTTCGGCTAATACATTATCTTGTATAAAATCTGAAATTTTATCAATATAATAAGCCTCTTCTCCCATTAGCAAATAAATAGGTGCAAGATTTTTGTTTCTAATGTCTGTAACTATTTTTTTTACTTCGTCCAAAGAAAAACTAATTTTTGTTATCACATTAAGCACAGTCAAAATGCTTGTAATAACAGTTATTATGGCTTCGATTACGCTTAGCCAAACGTTTAATTTATATTATATACCAAAATAGAAACAAATTAAAAGTGTTAGTAATTTGGTATTTACTTGTTGAAGTTTACCTTTGAAAAAATTATATTTTGCTTTCATGCAAGCACTCAATTTTCCAAAGTTTTCGTTCCGTTTCAAAAATAGCGAAAATAAAGTTTCTATATTCGATGCAATTCGTAAAAAATTTGTGATTCTACAACCCGAAGAATGGGTTAGACAACATTGTGTGCATTACTTAATAGAAGTAAAAGGATACCCAAAATCTCTTATTAACGTAGAAAAAGAACTTAAAATCAACGATTTAAAAAAACGTTACGATATTGTAGTATTTAACCCAAATGGTAGTATTCATCTAATTGTAGAGTGTAAAGCTCCAAAAATTAAAATTAGCCAAGATACTTTTGACCAAGTTGCGCGTTATAACTTAGCTTTAAAAGCTTCCTTTTTAATGGTTACTAATGGTCTAAACCATTATTATTGTGTTATGAATTTTGAAACAGAAAAGTATGATTTTTTAAAGGACATTCCAGATTACAACACTTTAGATTTTGAAATTTAATTTTTTATAAAACTATGAATATTGCAGTCGTTATACTTAACTGGAACGGTAAAGCACTTTTACAAAAGTTTTTACCATCTATAATTACTCACTCTAAAGAGGCTAATATTTATGTTGCAGATAATGCTTCTACAGATGATTCTATTGTATTTATTAAAAATGAATATCCTCAAATAAAAATTATAAAAAACAAAGAAAATGGTGGTTATGCCAAAGGTTATAATGAAGCTTTAAAGTATTTAACAGAAGATATTTTTTGTTTAGTAAATAGCGATATTGAAGTAACAGAAAATTGGCTAACTCCTATTTTGAAAACTTTTAATACCGAAGAGAACACCGCCATAATTCAACCTAAAATATTAGATTATAAAAACAAAGCGTATTTTGAATATGCCGGAGCAGCCGGTGGTTTTATAGATAAATACGGTTATCCTTTTTGTCGTGGTCGTATTTTTAATACTATTGAAAAAGACCAAAAACAATACAATAATAATACGAATATTTTTTGGGCTTCTGGCGCTTGCTTTTTTATTAGAAAAAACACATTTAATGCCTTAAATGGCTTCGACGAATCGTTTTTTGCACATATGGAAGAAATAGATTTATGTTGGCGTGCCTACAATTTAGGCTACACAATTAAATACGTTGCACAATCTAAAGTGTATCATGTTGGTGGAGCAACTTTAAATGCTATTAACCCTAAAAAAACATATTTAAACTTTAGAAATAGCTTAGCAACACTAACAAAAAATGCATCAGGAAATATCTTGTTTTTAATTATTACTAGGTTAATTTTAGATGGCTTAGCTGCTATTAAATTTTTATTAGAATTTAAATTTGCACACATTTTAGCCATATTAAAAGCACACTTTAGTTTTTATGCTTGGTTACCATTATTATTAAAACAACGACAAGCGCTATCGCAAAAAAAAGATTACTTTAAAGTAAAATCTATTGTTTGGTCTTACTACATTTCTAAAAAAAATAGTTATAAAAAGCTATAGTAATTTAAAAAAAATCAGTATTTTTAATAAACCACAAATAATTCTGATTCTATGACAAAAAATTACTTTAAACTTCCTTTTTTAATAATAGCTTTACTTTCAAGCTCTATTGCACTTTCTCAAACTGTTTTTGAATTCACAAATTTTAGTCAGTCGAACACCAATGGTAGTAACATGTTTGAGATGACAGAGTCTCAACCAGATCCTAGTGATACTATTCCTTTTGTTATGTTAGCAAATGCCTTAAACGGTACTACTGGAGTACTAATATCCACTTTTAACATTAACGGAGCATTTGGTACAGATGGAAATGTAATGAGATCTAATCCGGCTACAAGAATAAATTTTGATTTTAATAAAGCTGTAGATATAGTTTCAATTATAACACTAAATGGAGAAAGCGGTGACGACACATTCACCTTTACACCAAACGGAGGAACAGGAAGTCCTGTACAAGTCACAATACCAGGAAATAATGCTCAAAATGTAGCCCTTAATTGGCAAGGAGCTACTGGTTTTTCTGTTACTAGCTCTCAAGGAACTATAAGCTTTTTCTTTGATACTTTAGTAATTTCCGAAAATACGCTAACCACAAAAGAATTTAGCTTAAATAAGGTTTCAATATATCCTAACCCAACAAATAACATTATAAATATTAAAAGCAATAATGCTATACAAAACGTAGAATTATATGATGTGCTTGGGAAAAAAGTAAAACCACTAAAGCTTCTACAATATCTTTAAATTCTTTTTCAAAAGGAATTTATATAATGAAAGTTACAACAGATAAAGGTATAGTTACAAAAAAGGTAACTAAAATTTAGCATTTACTATTAGGTTAAAATTATAGATTACTCTTTTAGTAAAAGTTTTGTTAATACTTCTTTTAACATTTAATAATTAGCTATTTTTGGAGTGTTAAAATTTAATTTTATCTAATAATAATTATGAAAAAACTAATAGTACTTAGTGCAGTAGCACTTTTATCTTTAAGTTCATGCGTGTCTAAAAAAGATTTTTTAGCACTTGAAGAAAAACAAAAAGAAACACAAGACCTTTTAAATAGCGCAACCGTTAAATTAAATAGCTGCTTAGCAGAAGAAGCCGCTTCTGCAGCCCGTATTAAAGAATTACGAGCTCGCCTTGAAGACATGAAAACTAATAATTTAGCATTAATTGAGAGCACTAAAGACATGACTGTTTTAACAGCTCAAGGTGCTAAAAATGTAGAAAAATCTTTAGAAAGTTTAAAAGAAAAAGATTTACGTATTTCAAGATTACAAGATGCTTTAACTAAAAAAGATAGTGTAACGCTTGCTTTAGTTACTAGCTTAAAAAAAGAAGTTGGACTTAATGATCCAGACATTGAAATTAATGTTGAAAAAAGTGTAGTATTTATCTCTTTATCTGATAAACTTTTGTTTAGAACTGGTAGCTACAATATTTCTAGCAGAGCTAACGAAATTTTAGGAAAAGTTGCTACAGTTATTAACAGCAAACCTAATTTTGAAGCAATGGTAGAAGGCCATACAGATAATGTACCTTACAAAAGTGGCGTTTTATTAGACAACTGGGATTTAAGTGTAAAACGTAGTACAGCTATTGTTCGTGCATTACAAGATTTAGGTGTTAAACCAGAACAGTTAATTGCTGCAGGTCGTGGAGACCATTTACCTTTAGTAGCAAACGATTCTCCTGAGAATAGAGCTATAAACCGTAGAACTAAAATTTATATTCTTCCAAAAATCGATCAGTTTTATGAAATGATTGAAACTGAAATGAAAGAATTATCTAAGGAAGGATAATTAAAATAAAATAAACACAAAAAGCTCAATCGAAAGATTGAGCTTTTTTATTTGTTATAACTCCAAACAGCCAACTCATTGCCTGAAGGATCCAAAAACTGAAATCTACGTCCTCCTGGAAAAGAGAAAATATCTACTTTAATACTACCGCCAAAATTAATTATTTGCTGTTTTATTTCTTTTAAATTGTCATGATATAAAACCACAAGAACTCCATTTACAATTACATCTTCTGTTTTTTCAAAACCTCCATCTATACCAGATTTTTCAAAAGAAAAAGACATATAATTTTCTCCATAATCTGTAAACTCCCAACCAAAAACGTTATTATAAAATTGTTTAGTAATAGCTAAATTGTGAGCTTTAAATTCTAGATAATTTATAGTGTTGTTTTTAGGTTTTGTCATTTTAAAAAATATTTAAACTGCCTTTTCCTTCCCTAACAACAACAGGCTCATTGTTAGACAAATCTATAATTGTAGAGCCTTCATTACCTCCATAACCACCGTCTATAACAAGATCAACAAGGTTATCCCATTTTTCTAGTATTAACTCCGGATCTGTAGTATATTCTAAAATTTCATCTTCATCTCTAATTGAAGTAGAAACTAATGGGTTTCCCAATGCTTTAACAATTTCTAAAGTGATGTTATTATTAGGAATACGAATACCAACCTCTTTTTTCTTTTTAAAAACTGATGGTAAAGATTTAGAACCTGGTAAAATAAAAGTATATGGTCCAGGTAATGCTCGTTTTAAAATTTTAAAAGTTGACGTGTTAATTTGCTTAACATGATCGCTTAAATTGCTTAAATCTTGACAGATAAAAGAAAGTTTTGCTTTTTCAAGCTTCACTCCTTTTATTCTTGCTATTCGCTCTAAAGCTTTATTATTAGTAATGTCGCAACCTAGAGCATATACGGTATCTGTAGGGAAAATTACTAAACCTCCGCGTTTTAAAACGTCTATTACTTTTTTTACCTCTTTAGGATTTGGGTTTTCTTCGTAAATTTTAATAAATTCCGCCATAATACATACCTTATTTAAACATTTACTAAAGTATATACTAATTTGTTTATGAAAAAATTATTGCCTCACTTTTTATTACTAATCTGCTTAACACTAATAGCTTTCTCTTGCTCAGAAGATGCTGAACCTGAAGTGCCTGAAATTGTAGAAGTACAAGAAACTATTGAAGCTTTAGAATTATATAATGTTCCTTACGGAACTGATAATAGACAAGTATACGACATATATTTACCAGAAAACAGGAATGAAAACACCAAAGTAATTATATTAATTCATGGTGGCGGATGGGTTTCTGGTGATAAAGTTTCTATGTTACCATATGTTGTAACAGCAAAAGAAGAATTACCTAATTATGCTTTTGTTAATATTAATTATCGTTTAGCTTCAGAAGGTGTTTCGCCATTTCCTATGCAGTTAGACGATATTACAGCTGTAATTAATCATTTAAAAATAAATAAGGATGAATACCTAATTTCCGAAGATTATGGTTTTATAGGTATTAGTGCTGGCGCTCATTTAGCTATGCTATGGAGTTATGCATATAATTTTGATAGTAATGTAAACATGGTGGCAAGCATTGTTGGACCAACAAACTTTAAAGATCCTAATTACGAAGATTTTGTAGATCCTACTTTTGTTTATTTTAATATTACTCCATCCGATAGCATTTTAGAGCAATACAGCCCATATTATAATGTAAGTGCTTCTTCTCCACCTACAATATTATTTTACGGAGGAAATGATCCATTAATACCAAATACTCAAGGTATAGATATGGATGCAAAACTTGCAGAATTAAATGTTGCTCACGAATTTACATTTTATGAAGAAGAAGGCCACGGTTGGGTTGGAGACAACTTATTGGATACATGGGAAAAAATTATAGCTTTTATAAACACACACCATTAAAAGTTAAGTTTTTTAAATGCAAAAAATAAGATATTCTAAAGAAAGACTAAAAAGTAACTTAAGAATTGGGTTGTTTTTTTTAATAACAGGAATCGTTCTTCTTATAATTTCTATAACAACAACTAAATGGGAAGAAATTTCAATATTTTCAATAGGTTTTGGGCAAGCCTTAGCAGGAATTTTTATGCTTAGTATTTATTATTTTGAAAATAAACTACAATATTTAACTATAACAAATGGTGAAATAGTTAAAAACACATTGTTTTTTAAGAAAATTAAAATTTCAGAAATAAAATTAACAAAAGAATTTGCTGGAGATTTAATACTTAAAACAGATAAAGAGGAATTTTTAATAAATACTCAAATTATAGAACCAGCTTCTTTAACGTATTTAAAAAATAGTTTAAAAAGCTGGTTATAAAAAACATTAATTATCAGGTTTAACCTTACCTAAAAAATATTAACCTATAATTTCTAATTTAGCAAAACGCAATAATAGTTTTTTTAAGCCTCCAAATTCAAAATCAATTTCAGCTTTAACGTCAGTTCCTTTTCCTTCAATTTTTAAAACCTCTCCTCTACCAAATTTTAAGTGTTTTACTCTATTACCTACAGTAAGTTCACCGTCAAATAAATTTGCATCTGCTGGAGCCTCAACCTCTGAAGCTTTTTTCATTTTTTTAGGAGCGCTAATTTCGAAGTTTACTGGTTCTTTCTTTTTTGCCACTTTTTTCTGGAATTTTGGTTGTACTGCTTTTTTAAATCTTATTTTATTTGGAGGAACATCCCCAAAAATATCTGCCGATAGCATCGGGTTTATTCGTCTTTCTTCTATTGGAGTAACAATGTCTAAAAACTGGTCGTCTATCTCTTCAATAAAACGACTTGGTTCTGAGTCTACTAGCTTTCCCCAACGGTATCTGGATAGTGCATATGTTAAGTATGCTTTCTTTTCTGCTCTGGTCAAAGCTACGTAAAATAATCGTCTTTCTTCTTCAAGTTCGCTTCTTGTATTCATACTCATAGCACTTGGGAATAAGTCTTCTTCTAAGCCCACAATAAATACATGATTGAATTCCAAACCTTTAGAAGAGTGAATGGTCATTAAAGCTACGTGATTAGGATCGCCTTTATCTCCATCTAAATCTGTAGCTAAAGCAACATCTTCTAGAAATTCTGCCAAACCGTCTTTAGAATCTGCAATTTCCATTTGTCCTTCAACAAAATCCTTAATACCATTTAAGAGCTCTTCTACATTTTCTAATCTTAAAACTCCTTCTGGTGTGCCATCTTTATTAAATTCTCTAATTAAACCACTGGTTTTTGTAACATGTTCGGCTAAATCAAAAGCGTTTGCTGTTTGATTCATAACCTGATAGCTTTCTATTAAGGTTACAAAATCTCTTAGTTTGTTTTTTATACCATTATTTAAATTAATATTTACGGTATCGATTTCTTTTAATAATCCAAAAATAGTTTTTCCGGTACTATTTGCTGCTACAACTAATTTATCTATTGTTGTTTGGCCAATACCTCTAGCTGGATAATTTATAACACGTTTTAATGCTTCTTCATCGGCAGTATTTAGCACCAATCTTAAATAAGCTGTAACGTCTTTAATTTCTTTTCTTTGGTAAAAAGACAAACCTCCATAAATACGGTAAGGAATATTACGTTTACGTAAAGCATCTTCCATTGCTCGAGACTGAGAATTGGTACGGTATAAAATTGCAAAATCACTATTAGGTAATTGATTATTCATCTTTTCTTCCCAAATGGTGCTTGCTACATAACGCCCTTCGTCTCCATCTGTTAAAGATCGATGAACTATAACTTTGTCTCCTTCATCGTTTGCTGTCCAAACAATTTTATCTAGTTTGGTTTTATTATGTTCTATAACAGAATTAGCTGCACCTACAATATTTTTTGTAGAACGGTAGTTTTGTTCTAAACGGTACATTTTAACGTTATCGTAGTCCTTTTGGAAGTTTAGAATGTTATTTATGTTTGCTCCACGAAAGGCGTAAATACTTTGCGCATCGTCACCAACCACACAAATATTTTGAAATCTATCTGCTAAAGCTCTTACTATAAGATATTGAGAGTGGTTTGTATCTTGATACTCATCAACTAAAATGTACTTGAATTTGTGTTGGTATTTAGCTAAAACTTCTGGAAAACGTGTTAAAAGCTCATTGGTTCTTAATAGTAAATCATCAAAATCCATTGCTCCTGCTTTAAAGCAACGGTCTACATAATTAGCATAAATCTCTCCCATTTTTGGTCTGCGTGCCATAGCATCTGCTTCCATTAATTCTGGGTTTTTAAAGTATGCTTTTACAGTAATTAAACTATTTTTATATGAAGAAATCCTACTATAAACCTGCTTTGTTTTATAAACGTCTTTATCTAAGCCCATTTCTTTAATAATGGAGCCTAATAGTTTTTGAGAATCTTGAGTGTCGTAAATTGTAAAATTACTTGGAAAACCTAAATGATGTCCTTCGAAACGTAAAATTTTTGCAAATACAGAGTGAAATGTTCCCATCCACAGGTTTTTAGCTTCACCATCTCCAACTATATCGGCAATTCTGCCTTTCATTTCTTTGGCAGCTTTATTAGTAAATGTTAATGCAAGAATGTTAAACGAATCTACACCTTGATTCATTAAATATGCAATTCTATAAGTTAACACTCTTGTTTTTCCAGAACCTGCACCAGCGATAATAATCATTGGTCCATCTTTTTGAACTGTAGGTTCGTATTGTGCTTCGTTTAACTGACTTAAATATTTTTCCAAACTCCTGCTTTTTTAATTGGTAAAAATAAGAATTGTTGTGCGGTTTACTTCTTGGTTTTATTAATAATTATAAACAATTGACAATTATTTTATGTTACATTTTTATTAACTATAACTTAAATAATTGCTTTAAAGAAAGGATTAGAAAAACGAATAGTACTTATTAGAAGTGATAAACTAAAATATTCTAGAAAAATGACAATAACTTTTTTAAATACGTATATGCAAATTTTACAAATACCAAGAAAGAAACCACTATAAATATTGGTTGTAAATTAATATAAAAAAAACCTCTTACACTAATAACATGCAAGCTTTAAAAGATTGTGAGTATTTGGGTGGTTATAAAGCTTAGCTAAAAAGCTTTAAAAAGGCTTTTTTATTGGTTCTTGAAATTGGCACACGTTGGTTGTTTTCTAATATAAGGTAGCCTTCATTTTCAAAATGACGCACTTTTTCTAAATTTACTATATGCGATTTGTGGCATTTAAAAAATCTGGTGTTTAAAAGTTTTTCAAACTTACCTAAATTATAAGAGCTAGTAATGGTTTTGTTATTTATTAAATGAATTTTAGTATAACCACCATAACCTTCTAAATGCATAACTTCTTCTTGAGGGATAAAAGACATTCCTTTTTGTGTAGGTACTATAATTTTATTGTTAGCAGATATAGTATTGGTTAATACGCTTACCAACTTATGATTGCTTTCTAAATCATTTTTAAGCTTTATTGCCTGTTTTGCTTTATTTGTTGCCACAATTAAATCATCATCATCTATTGGTTTTAATACATAATCTATTACACTTTGTTTAAAAGCTTCAATTGCATATTCACTATAAGCTGTTACAAAAATAACTTGAAAATCTATTTCGTTTAATTGAGCTAATAAATCAAAACCATTAATTCTAGGCATTTCTATATCTAAAAACACAAGATCTGGCTGTTTTATCTTTAAAGCTTTAATTGCTTCTTCTGGTTTTTGGTAGGTGTTTTGTACTTCGATTTCTGGAAATAGTTTACCTAACTTTTGTTTTAAACCTTTTAGGTTTGAAATTTCGTCATCGATTAATATTGCTGTTATTGGTTTCATTGCATTAAATCTGGTTGATAATAAACGTAGAAATATTTCCTTTGTCTTTTAAATCTGAATGTAATTCTTTTTCTGAATACGTAATAGTCCATTGCCCAGATTTGTTTAAAAACCTAAGTCTATCTTCTAATACATGTGAAGATTTAACTTTTCTATTTCCTTTTTTTGTGGTGTTTACAAAGCCTACTCCATCATCTATTATTTCTACTTTAAAACTTTTATTATCTATGCATTTAAAATTAATTGTGACTTCACCATTGTTTTCTTTATTAAAAATACCATGATTTATAGCATTTTCAACAATGGGCTGTAACAGCATGGTTGGAAGTTTATTTAATTTTCTATCTAAATTAGCATCAATATTTATAGTGTATTCAAACTTATCTTTAAAACGTAATTTTTCAATATCTAGATAGTTTTTTAGTAGTTTAACTTCATCTTCTATACTAATATTAGTTTCTTTAGTCCACTCGAAAAATTGCCTTATTAATTTTGAAAACTTTACCAAATAAGTTTCTGATGCTTCCATTTGGTTATTATTTATATAATATTGAATGGCAGCTAAGGAGTTGAATACAAAGTGCGGATTCATTTGAGAGCGTAAAGCTTTCAATTGTAACTCTGATAAGCGTTTGTCTTCAATAATTTTTTGGTTTTTTTTGAATTGTGTACGTTTAACAAAATATCTAGAAATGTACACAACCAATAAGATACTTAATAAAACAGCTAGCAATCTTACCCATAGCATTTGGTACCAAAGCGGTTTTATTTTAAAGCTTAATGATTTTTCAATTTCTTGAGACTTTATATAAAAGGTATAATCTCCTGGTTGTAAATCGTTAAAATTAAAATTTTTAAATTTTGAACTTGTCCATTGTTTTTGAACAGGCTCTAATTTATACTCATAAGAGAAATTAGTATCATCTTCAGAGAAATCTATTTTAGATACTGTAAAATTAACATTATTATTTTCTACATATTTAAAGGTACTATTTGTAGATGTAATTACTTTATCATTATAATTTGCTTTATCAATGTAAACATCTAATAACTGCGGAATACTTACTTCGTCTTTAGGTAAAATTGCAATCCCGTTATTAGTACCTACTATAAGATTATTATTGTCTACAAAAATTGAAGTAATGTGGTTGGTTGGCAAACCATCGCTTTTTGTAAAACGTTTTTCAAATTGAAAGATTTCATTGTTTTTTATAAATTTTAAAACACCAGAATTTGTTGCTAACCAAAGCGCTTTATTTTCTATATAAGCATCTTCAACAATTAAATATTCTGTAGGTTGTAAAGGACAAATAGTTTGCAAATCTGTAATATATGCTCCAAAACCATCGGTATTTATTAACAAGTGTTTTGCATCAAGTACTTTTATATTTAATATAGATTTTGTAAACTTATTGTTTTCTAAAATTACTGGAGTTAAAGCATTCGATTTTAATTCTTTTAAACCACTTGTTGTAGCAATTAACAACCTATTGTTAAACGTAATAATATCGTTACAACCTTTTTGTGTAAACTCTTTTTCTATATGTAATGTCTCTGGATCTAAGCTATTAATACCAAAAGCAAAATTGCCATATATTTTATTATTAAAATAAACAAATTTACGTCCAAGCTCATTAGCATAATTAGATGCATTAAAAACTTTTTCAAGATTTAACTCTGTATATTTATCTTGAGCGTTACTTTTAACAATTGCGTTTTTAAAAGCATAATAATTGGTATTGGTTTCATTAATATAACTTGCTTCGTATATGTAATCTTCTTTGTTTACTAGTGAGTTAAATGTTTTGGTGTTGCTATTATATTTAAAAAATCCTTTTTTATAGACACCAACTATTAAATTATTATTTATAACATTAAAGCTTTGGACTTTTTGATTACTAAATTTATAAACTACCTCTTTTTTTCTAGAAGATAATTTATAAACACCATTGTTAAATGTTGCCAACCAAATATTGTTTAACTTATCTATAAAACCAAAATGAGATTGAATGTGTTCTGGGAAATAAAACGGATTAACAATTTTAAAATCTGAATTTAATTTAGCAACAAATCCAGATCCAGATATTTGTAAATCATCACCTACTAAATTTATTCTAGGGTATTTTATTTCAGTTTTAGCTAAAACATCTTTAAACTTAAATTGTCTAAATGATTTAGTGTTTAAATTAAGTATGGAATAATTTTTATTGGTTGCCCAAAAAAACAAACTATCATTTAATTGACCTCTTGCACCTACTCTACCATAAATATCTTTGGTTTTAATGCTTTTAATTTTTTTTAAATCTTTGGTATACAATGTTACCCTTTGGTCTAGTGTAAAAGCTAAATATGCTACATGATTTTGTCTTATTTTTATCCAATCTTGATTTGTTTTTTTACTATTAAGGTTAATTTGACTTATCCATTTATCATCTTTTAAAAAAAATGATTTTTTAGTTTCAGTAGGATATATAGAATCTCCTACTTGAGAAGAATATATAGGATTAATTATACTTTCTTTATTACTATTATAAAACGAAAAAACAGAATCTTTTTTAATATATCCAAGTTTTGTAGATTTAGATAAGTACCATATGTTTCCGTTTGGTGCTGTAAAAGCGTCCCAAACATCGTTATTAGGTAATCCATTTTTAGTAGTAAATGTTTTTAACTGGGCACCATTAAACCTAGTCATACCTTTATCTGTTAAAAACCAAATAAAACCTTTAGCATCTTGTACAATAGTATACACGTGGTTACTTGGTAAACCATCTTGAGTCGTATAATTGGTGTATTGTTGTGAAAAAGAAAAACTCCATATCAAAAAGAAGAATAATATAATATGGAGTTTTTTATGTTTCAATAGTTTTTATTTAAGTGATGATTACAAAAGTAATAGTTTTAGAGTTTTTTAAAACTCATCTACTAAACCATTGCAATTATTATCAATTCCATCAGCAATTTCTGGAGCTCCAAAATATACATTTGAATCATTATCATCACAATCTGTTCTATTTGTTGAGCTTCCTGCAAAATTTACTGTTGTTCCTAAATCATTAGAATCTCCAAAACCATCACCATCAGCATCTTGATAATAATATACAACATCTGTATTACCATCACAATTGTTATCCAAACCATCTGTAGTGTTTTCAGTAGCAAAAGGATGCATGCTTGCATCTCCATCATAACAATCTAAACTATTAAATACATATCCAGTTGGTATTGTCATTTGAGCTTCATAATTACAAGGTGCTGGACAACTAGCAATTAAAGGATTATTAATATCTCCATAGCCATCTCCATCATTATCTGCATAAAATGTATAGTCTTTACTTGACGATGCGTCACAATCTTCGTCTACATTATTATCTGGTATTTCAGTTGCTCCTGGATTTATATAAGCATCATTATCGTCACAGTCTGTGTTATCTGTTACTACTCCATTAGTAGTATTGTTTGGATCTCCATAACCATCTCCATCATTATCTGCATATAGTGTAGGACATGTAACATCTCCACTACAATCTGGATCTTCGCAATCTGTAAAACCATCTCCATCATTATCCACTCCATCATTGCAAATTTCTACGCAATTTTCATCAACTTGTCCATCGCAATTATTATCAATTCCGTCTCCACAAATTTCATTTGCTCCTGGATATGTAATAGCATCTGTATCATCACAATCACCAGAAACTAAAACATAACCAGCTGGTTGTACACAAGCGTTTTGTGTTACAGCTGGATTACCAAATCCATCTACATCTGCATCCTGATACCATGCTTGTTCTGTACAAGAAGCATCATCATCGCTTCCACAAGCTACTACTAATACTAGTATAAATAGTATACTTAATTTTAAAATTGTTTTCATAATATATAGTTATTAATAATTTTGATCTGCATCACGTTGCACTCTACATTCACCTGAAATAGTTCTGGTAGTCCCATTATCATCAAATGTTCCTGAAAAAGTAAACTCTAAATAATCACCTATATTTGAAGGGATTGCAGAAGTAACTGTTGCAACTATTGGATGTGTTGTAAAATCACCAGATAAAACAAATAAGTTTGAAGAGGTACTTTCAGCAAAATAGAATTTTTCAGTCGGAGAACTATCTAATGCTAATCCCCAATTATAAGTTGTTGCAGGCATAAAAACACCATTACTATCAAAAGAAAAACTTGCAGCAATCCTTCTTAAATCACCACTTGGTTGTTGTCCTGATGCATTTATTTCAAATCTATCTATAATCGTAGAAGTATCTGTTTCTAAATGACCTTCTACTTCATAATCAAATATACGTTCTACACCATCTATAGTGTATTTATAATATTCGTTTGTATTACCTGTTGTAGTGGATCCATCGTCATCATTACTACATGCTACAATAAATACTAACGTTAGTAGTAAGCTAATTTTTAATACTATTTTCATGTTATTATTTTTTGTTTTCGTTATAAAATTTTAATGCTTCAGAAAACTTAAAACTAAAAAAAGCGTCTTTACCTTCGTAATGGATTACTTTTACTCCATCTACTACATCATTTAAAAAAATGATTTCATGAAAGTCTTTTTCTTGAAGTTTTCTGCCATTTATTAAATAATATCTTACTATTTCTGTTTTCTCTGCTTTACTTAATGGCTTTGAAGTTTCGGTTTTAGTAGTTTTTTCTAATGCTTGAGGTTTCTTTTCATCTTTACAATTAAAAACTATTAAACCTAAACAAATCACTAAATACTTAACATATGTTTTCATAGTTATCTTTTTTATAGAACCTCATCAATTATTACACAAAACTCTACCTCTACACTTCCATTTACAACGTCTAATCTTACCTCATCACCTACTGCTGTTCCTGCACGTTGACAAGTTACTGTAACAGTTTGCTCTGTACCATTATCAATAGTAATCAAACCAGTTCCTGTATCGTTTAAAGCAATGACGTTAGTAGTAAAAAACAGTGTTGTTGAACCTGTATACGAAACAATTTCTATTCCTGGTGCTCCATTAGGTCCATTACTTGCATTTGGAAAATATTGTGTATTTAATTCTGATTCTGGAATTAAAGTTTGATCGTTATTATTGCTATCTAAATACGAAAAACCTTGATAGTTACATTGGGTTTCATTAGTTGCATCGTTATTTACATCGTCGTCATTATTACAAGATGTAAAAAGAACTAAAGCAACTATTATATTTCTAAATACTTTCATTTTAATCTAAAATTACTCCAAAGGTTCCTTCGTAATGTCCTGTAATGACTTCTCCATTTTGATTCATAAAAGTATAATCGACATCAATTGTACTGGCAGAAGGATTATTAGCGTCTAAATCTATTGCATTAATTGTTATACTTGGACCTTGCGTACCTGGAGTATTAAAAACGCCTACGTTTTCGTCTCCTGTTCCATACTCAACACCATTAATAAAATAAGAAGGATTTAAACCATTTATTTGACCGTTTTCTATTATTACAGAGTCGTTTATACTAGAAACCACATAAGTATTTCCAGCAGAAGGACCTGCATTTGCTAAACTTGGATTATCTACAACTTCTACATTTAAAAACACCCAGTTAGTAGTATTTAAAGAGAATAAAAAATCATCATTTAAACCATTTACATTTGCTGGATCATTATCAAACATACGTCCATTAGAGAAGAAAAAACTATAGTTATCTGGATAACCATCACCACCAATATTAGGATCGTCATCATCTTCATCTATTTCAAAATAAGCATTTGGTGTATCGTAAAATACATTGTTATGCGTAAATCCATCTGTTGGAGTTACTGGGTCTGTTTGTGCATCATCGTTACTATCACAACTAAAAACTGTAATAATTAAAAGAAATAAATATGCTTTTGTTGTTTTCATAGTGCTTTACATTTTTTTAATTATTTTATTAGTGATATACATCTATAATAACGCAATACTCTATTTCAAAACCACTGTGAGATACATCGCATCTAATTTCACCTCCAAGTACATTATCATCTCTCTGTACAGTAATAGTAACTGGATATTGTGTACCATTATAAATAAATTCGTAAGTATTGGTTCCTGGAGAATATACTAATGTTAAAAAATCTCCTCCTTGTGTATTTCCATAAATCTCCCATTCTGGTCCATTAGAAGAGCTCGCAAAATAATCGGTAGTTAAATCGGCTTCAGGAATCAAAATTTGTGTATTATCTGATGTATCTAGGTAAGACATACCTTGATAATTGCATACATCTACATTTGGAGCATCATCATCATCATTATTGCAATTGAATAATGTTAAAACTACTAATACGACTAATGCTTGTTTAAATAAGGTTTTCATTTTTAAAAATTTTGAGGTTAAATTATGGTCTAATAATAAATCGCCAAGAATAACTTTACATTAATCTTGACGATTTATGTTAAAAGATTAATAGCAATCCAAAAATAGTAATGTGTTTGTGAGTAAAAAGCTAACATTTTATAAACCTACATTTACATTATATAAAAAACACGTTTCATTCAATTATCGGTTTTCTTGTACAATAATTTAAAACACATTAAGTTTGCTTAATAACTTAATAACACTTTAATGGAAGATCAATTATTAAACCTTGTAATGTATGCTGTACCTTCACTAATTGTAGGTTCAGTAGCATTTTTATTTTTTAGAGAACATATTCAAAATGAAGATGATAGGCGTAAATTTATTATCCATAAACAGTTACAAAAAGAATCGCTACCTCAACGTTTACAGGCTTACGAAAGGCTTTCTCTTTTTTTAGAACGTATTAATCCAAACCGATTGATTTTAAGAATAAATCCTGGGGCTTCAAATAAAAACGATTATGAAATGTTATTAATAAATAATATTGAACAGGAGTTTAACCATAATTTAGCCCAACAAATATATGTTAGCGATAATTGTTGGAGTGTTATAAATGCTTCAAAAAGCGCTACTGTTCAACTTATTAGAAAAATAAGCATGAGTGATAAAATTGACTCGGCCGAAAAGCTTAGAGAGGCAATTATTACTGAAATGATGGATAAAGCTGCACCTAGTAACGCCGGACTTTCTTACATTAAAAAAGAAGTTAGTGAGCTATGGTAAGCCATAATACTTTATAATAAAAAAGCGATATCGAAATTAGATATCGCTTTTTTTTATTCTTTTATTTTTCTTTTTTTATTGGTTTTATTGGTACTGTAGAACTATTTGGATTATTATCACCATGTTTTTCTTGAGCGTAAAGAAAACCTTCCATCCACCATTTTTCCATAAGGCTTTTATTAAAAATTAAAGAGTTCTCTGTTAATTTTGTTGGTGTATAATATAAGTTAAGTGTCACATTTTTATGCAATGCTGCCAATTTTCCAATTGTTATATCTCCACGTTCTACTTGATCTAATAAATGACCAAAAAGATTAATCATTAATGAAAACGGATTTTTACCTAATACTTTATTGTATTCAAGGTTTTCGCTTTCAAGAATAATAGCATCAATTTCGGTTGCGCCTCTATTAATGGCTTCTCTAATTGGCACAACACAACCCAAACCGCCATCGGCATACTCAAAACCATTTTTCTTTACTAAAGACATAAATGGTATATAGTTACAAGAAATCCAAATCCAATCGCAAAATTCTTCATATTCAAAATCGTTAATAGATTTGTATTCGGTGCAGTTTTTAGAGAGGTTTGCTACCGTAACAACGACATCTTCTTTAGTTTCTCTAATTTGATTAAACTCTGCTTCGGTAAAGTTTTTTTTAATGTTTCGTCTTAGTGCTTTACTTTCTCCAAATGTTCTTCGTTTTTTAATAAACTGAAGCATGGTATTAAAATAATTTATAGAAACATACTCTCTCCCTTTTTTCTTTTTTACAACAAATGGATTAACACTAAAAATAGAATATTGGTTTACGTGTGTAAAAATATCGTAAAGTTTTCCAAGATTTTCTGTGGCTAAATAAGGGATAAGTAAACTTCCTGTAGAGGTCCCTAAAAACATATCGTACTCTTTCCCTTCTTGCTCTATAAGATATTGAGCGACACCACCTGCAAATGCGCCTTTACTTCCGCCTCCAGAAATTACTAATGCTTTCAATATTAGTTGTTGAGTTAGTTATTGTTTAATTGCAAAATTAGAATAATTACTTTTCTTTTAATTGCTCCTGCAAATTAACAATTATCTCCTTATAATTTTCATCTTCACTTAATGATTTCAATAAATCTCTAGCAAAACTTTTAAAACGCCAGTTATGGTGTGATGTTGCATCTATTAAATTTAGCAAAGAATCTACATTAAATATTTGAAGCTTATTTATATAGTTAAACGCATTTTCTCGTGTTTGAAATCCATATTTTGGTGAAGTATAACTCGTTAATTCATTAATATAAATTGTATTTAATCTTGGATTATACTCTTTTGTTATTAAAGCAAGAGCTAACCAAAGGCATCTAACATTTTTATTATTAAAACCAATAACATCTTTTGTTGCCTCTAAATATTTTGCTCTCTCATAAGGATATTTAGACCATAAATTTGATAATGCAATTTCTTTTGTTACATAAGAAGCATCCAATAAAAGCGTTTCACTTTCTTCTTTAAAACCATCTGGTATAGCCTTAGCTAACAATTGTCTTACTTCAATTTCATTAGAGCTGAAAGCTTCCTCTATTAAATCTCCATATGTAGGATAGTCCGGTTTCTTTAAAGCTTCTTCCAAAACAGCAAGCCGCTCTATATAATAACCTTTAGGAAGCTCATTTACCAAACTTGAAGGCACAAAACCATCCTTGTTTTTCCTATAACTTAAATAAGGTGTGTGTTCAATGGTTTCTAAAAATGCTATACTTTCATTCTTTTTTAAAGACATTCTCATTTTAGCAATTGGCAAATCTTTAGATAACAACCATTCCTTTTTAAAACCTTCTAAATTCTGTCCAGAAACTTTTTCAACTTCAGTTAAAAAATCTTGAGTATTTACATTTTTAAAAGCATATTTATTTAAATAGTTTTTTACAGCGGTTTTAAAGGCTTTTTCTCCTACTTTTTCATTTAGCATATGTAAAGCCCACGCGCCTTTTTTATAAAAGGTTACACTGCTTGCTTTTGCGTCTAACAACGGTGTTGCTTCATCTGCTAATTGCTGGTTTATTAATTCTTTTGCGTAACCATAAAGTGTATTGTAGTAATAATCATCGCCAAAAATATCGCGCTCTGCTAGTAATGCATAATAGGTTGCAAAACCTTCTTGAAGCCAGTGGTGTTTTCCTTCTGTGGCTGTAATATAATCGCCAAACCATTGGTGTGCAAGCTCGTGAGCATTTACATTTACGTAGTTTTTATCTACAAATGAAGTTTCATCAATCATGAAATCGTCACTAAAAATAGTTAGACTCGTGTTTTCCATACCGGAATATAAAAAGTCTTTTACTGGCACTTGTTTATAGTTTTGCCAAGGATAAGTTAGGCCTATTTCTTGTTCAAGAAAATCGAACATTTGTTTTGTATAACGGTATGTTGGCTCTACTTTAGCCGAATCTTCAGGATAATAATACAGCTCTATTGGCACGCCACTTTTAGAGGTTATTTCTTTTTTATGGTATTTGCCAATCGCTAACGCTACAAGGTAACTTGGCATTGGTTTTTGCATATCGTAATGCCACGTTGTTGCGCTTTCTCCAACCGCTTTATTTATTAGCATTCCGTTTGCTACAACTTCATAACCATTATTATAATTTATAGACAAATCAAACTCCATTTTATCGTTTGTATCGTCTAAACTTGGCAACCAATTACTTGTGTATTTGCCTTGACCTTGTGTCCAGATTTGATTGTCCTCTCCTCTATTTACAAAGTAAAGTGCTTTTTTAGGTTTTGTAGAATATTCAAATTCAATTGTATAATTCGCGCCTTTTTTAAACTCCGATTTAAACCAAATTTTCTTTAAATTGTTAATAAATGTAATGTCTTTTCCATTTAATTTCACTGCATTAAACTTCATATTTATAGCATCTAAATAAATAGAATCTACATTTTGTAGTACTACTAATGAATACTTTACATTACCACGAACCAAACTAGAGTCTGGTTCTAATTGCAATTGCGCATGAACAGTCTTGAAATCTACAATTTCTGTTTGTTGCGCTTTCGCGGAAAAAAATACAAACGCGATTATTAGATATAGAAACTGTTTCATAGATAGTATTTTATAAGGATGCGACCAAAATACAATTTTTACTATTTCTACATAAATTGCAAAACACAATAAAAACTTAAATTTTTACAAAATTGGCATAAATACGACTTCTAAATAATACTTTCACTTTAAATAGAAATACCTTAATTTCGTTTTCTAATGGCAACTAACCTACAAACTCCTATAGATTACTTAAAAGGTGTTGGACCAAATCGTGCCGATTTGCTTCGCAAAGAACTTGGTATACACACTTACCAAGATTTAATAAATCTATTTCCAAATCGCTATTTAGACCGTACAAAATACTATAAAATTAACCAGTTAAACCCAAGTACGGCCGAAGTACAAATTATAGGAAAAATTACAAGTTTTAAGGAAGTCTCACAAAAAAGAGGCAAACGATTAGTAGCTACTTTTCAAGACGAAACTGGCACCATGGAATTGGTTTGGTTTCGAGGTCAAAAATGGATTCGTGAATCGCTAAAAAAAAATGTGCCTTACGTGATTTTTGGCAAAACAAATTTGTTTGGTGGCAAGTTTAACATGCCACATCCAGACATAGAATTAAAGACAGAACACGAGCAAAATTTACGCTCTACAATGCAACCCATTTATCCTTCGACAGAGAAACTTTCAAACAAAGGAATCACTAACAGAATGATGATGAAAATCATGCAAAATCTGTTTATAGAAACGGGTGGAAAATTTGTTGAAACGCTCTCGAAAAACATCCTCGAAAATCTTAAAATAATTTCTAAATCTGAAGCCCTTTTTAACATCCATTTTCCTAAGAGTCCAGAGCTACTTTTCAAGGCACAATTTAGACTAAAATTTGAAGAATTATTTTACATACAATTACAATTAATTTTAAAAAATTTAATTCATAAATCTAAAATAAAAGGCTTTCCTTTTGAAAACGTTGGAGCACTTTTTAATACCTTTTTTAAACACCATTTACCGTTTGAATTAACTGGTGCACAAAAACGAGTACTTAAAGAAATTAGGGCAGATTTAGGTAGTAATGCACAAATGAACCGACTTTTACAAGGCGATGTTGGTTCTGGAAAAACAATTGTTGCACTAATGTCAATGTTAATGGCGCTTGACAACGGTTTTCAAGCCTGCTTAATGGCGCCAACTGAAATTTTGTCAGTTCAGCACTATAATGGGTTATCTGAATTGTGTAAAGATTTGAAAATCAGTATTAAAATACTTACAGGTTCAAGTAAAACTTCAGAGCGTCGTGAAATACACGAAATGCTAGAAAATGGCGAATTAGACATCTTAATTGGCACTCACGCATTACTTGAAGATAAAGTAAAATTTAAAAATTTAGGACTGGCAATTATAGATGAGCAACATCGATTTGGAGTAAAGCAACGCTCTAAATTATGGAAAAAAAACACCTTTCCTCCTCACGTTTTAGTAATGACCGCAACACCAATTCCGCGAACATTAGCCATGTCGGTTTATGGTGATTTAGACATCTCAATTATTGACGAATTACCACCCGGAAGAAAGGCCATAAAAACGGTTCATAGATACGACTCAAATAGGCTAAAAGTTTTTCAGTTTTTACGATCTGAAATCAAGAAAAAAAGACAGGTTTATATTGTCTATCCATTGATACAAGAAAGTGCTCAAATGGACTACAAAGATTTAATGGATGGCTACGAAAGTATTGCTCGAGATTTTCCTGCTCCAGAGTTTCAAATTTCTATTGTTCATGGCAAAATGAAACCTGCAGATAAGGAGTTCGAAATGCAAAGATTTATAAAAGGTCAAACACAAATTATGGTAGCAACAACTGTAATTGAAGTTGGCGTAAATGTGCCAAATGCATCGGTAATGATTATTGAAAGCGCAGAGCGTTTTGGGCTTTCACAATTACACCAATTACGTGGTCGTGTTGGTCGTGGTGCAGAGCAAAGTTATTGCATTTTAATGACGAGCCATAAACTCTCAGAAAACAGTAAAAAACGCATTGAAACCATGGTAAGAACTAATGATGGTTTTGAAATTGCCGAAGTAGATTTAAAACTTCGTGGTCCTGGAGATATTATGGGAACACAACAAAGCGGTATATTAAATCTTAGAATTGCAGATATTGTAAAAGACAACGACATTTTACAACACGCTAGATATTACGCAAAAAAGGTTTTAGAAAAAGATCCATCGCTTGGCCACCCAGAAAATGCTGTAATTCTAGAAACATACAGGCAAATGAGTAAGTACAAGAATATTTGGAATTATATTAGCTAATACAATACCTTTGCCAAAAAACAGTACATTATGAGCATGCTTCACTTAAAACTAGAAACCGATCCACGTTGGGTAACCATTGTAGAAAGTAATATTGAAGAAATTTTAACCGATCATGCTTGGTGCGAACAAAAAGCGGCTACAAACGCTATAACAATAATCACCAACAATAGTGAACATGAAGAGTTGGTAACAGAGCTTATAAAATTAGCTCAAGAAGAATTGGAGCATTTCCAGATGGTTCACGATATTATTAAAAAACGCGGCTACACTTTAGGTCGTGAGCGTAAAGACCATTACGTAAACCAATTGTATAAGTTTATGAATAAAGGCGGAAGCAGACAACAAAGCTTTGTCGATCGCTTATTATTTTCTGCAATGATAGAAGCACGTAGTTGCGAACGTTTTAAACTTTTATCGAAACGTATAAAAGACAAAGAACTGTCTAAATTTTACCACGATTTAATGATTAGCGAAGCTGGACATTACACTACATTTATAACCTTTGCAAGAAAATATGGCAAAGGCATTGATGTAGATAAACGCTGGAAAGAGCTTGTAGCATTCGAAGGCGAATTAATTAAAAGCTACGGTAAAAGCGAAACCATTCACGGTTAAGCTTTTTTTTACTTCAACAACCTTTTAACTTTTTATTGAGAGCGTTACGCGCTTCAAAATTGTAAATTTGGTAAAAACGCGCTATGAAATTACTAGCTATAATTTTAACCATATTTACAATTACCATGTCTACTCCTATTTTTACATTTTCTAAATCCGCAAATATTTCTAATTGGCGCATTATGGACGATGTTGTTATGGGCGGAAAATCTAACGGAACATTTTCAGTTAATAATGATGGATATGGCGTATTTAGTGGCAAAATATCTTTAGAAAACAACGGCGGCTTTTCATCTGTGCGTTATTCTATGGCAACCTTAAATGTTTCAGAAGCCTCTAAAATCACTATAAAATTGAAAGGTGATGGTAAAACCTATCAATTTAGAATTAAAGCCAATGCTGAAGATAGACATTCCTATATAAAACCGTTTACTACTAATGGCGAATGGCAAACCATAAGCATCGATTTAAACACAATGTATCCTGCTTTTAGAGGCAGAACTTTAGACATTCCTAATTTTGATAAAGCTTCAATAGAAGAACTTGTATTTTTAATAGGCAATAAAAAGGAAGAACATTTTAAATTACTTATAGAAAGCATCAGTTTACAATAATCCTTTCCGTTTTAAAATTACAAAACAATTAAATGAACCAACCTATAAAAACCATTGCTATAATTGGATGCGGACCAAGAGGTCTTTCTGCATTAGAAAATGTATTGATTGCTTTAGCAAAAGCTGAAACAAAAACACTACCTAAAATTATAATTTTCGAAAAATCTTCTCAATTAGGTTGTGGTTCTATTTACAACCTAGACCAGCCAGATACTAATTGGCTAAACATTTCGGAACGCGCCTTAACCATTGCAAAAAGACCGACTTTAGAATTCGAAAATTTTAAAGTTGAAGGTTTTAAATCGTACCAGGAATGGACAGGAAAAAGTAAAGGTGAAATTATAAACAACAAGCACGAAGTATTCCCAAAACGTTCTGAAATTGGTAAGTATTTAAAAGCACGTTACAACACTGTTGCAAAAACACTAGAAGAGTACAATATATTATCTGTTTTTAATGCCGAAGTTATAGAAGTTGAAAACAACAATCCGTGTTTTACAATTACTGTAAAAAGTGGCAAAACATATAATGCAGACGACGTTGTTTTAACTATTGGCCATCAAGAAACCGAATGTTCGCAACAGCTTAAAGACTGGTTAAAATATGCTAAAAAAAATAACGCAGTAAATTTATTTTTAAACCCATACCCAATAAAGCACTTATTATCGGTAAATTATAAAACCGAAGCACATACAGTTGGGTTAAGAGGTTTTGGTTTAGCCACTATAGATGTTGCTAGAGCTATTGTTAAAGCAAATGGAGGTAATTTTGAAGTAGTAGATAAAGAAACCAATAAAATGAAATATCATCCAAGAGAAAGCAGCTTAAAGCTTGTTCCCTTTTCTTTAGATGGTTTACCAATGGCAAGCAAACCTTTAAACTCTAAAATTGATGCATTATTTACACCAAGCGATGCCAAAATATTAAGTTTTAAGTCTGAATTACTTCAAATTAGAGATAATAAAAATTATAGTAATGGTAACACTTTTTTAATTGAAGCTATAGCCACAGTAGTTGCACATCAATACATAAAATTAGGAAACCACGCGTACCAACATAATTTTACAGAAAAAGAATTAAAAGTAATAACCGAAGCTTATTTACAAGACAATAGTTTTACTCACGATTTAGTACTATCTCACGATAATGCACCAGAGGCTATAATTCAAGCCTATGTAGATATGGCAACTGCTACAAAACCTATTAGTTTAGACTATTGCTTAGGTCAAGTGTGGCGTCATTGCGAACCTACTTTATACGCTATGATGTCTCACTCTAAACTAAAAGATAGTGTTATAAACCAAGTTATTGCTCTAGACGAGCGTATGAAACGTTATGCTTTTGGTCCGCCAATAGAAAGTTTACAGCAATTACTTGCATTAACCTATCAAGGCACACTAGATTTAAACTTTGTAAACGATCCAGACATTACTTTAAAAGAAAATGGTTGGCAACTACAAAAACACAATCAAGAAATTACGGTAGATACTATGATTAATGCGGTTTTAGACAGCCCAAAAATTGAGAAAGTAATCGCTCCTATTGTTACTAATTTATTGAGCGATAATTTAATTCAACCAATACACAGTAAACTTGGCGTTGATACCCAACCCAATGGATTAGTTAACTCTAATAATAAAAGACAGACACTAAATTTAGCAGTTTTAGGTAGGCTTGCCAAAGGTAGCGTAGTTGGTGTAGATGCTATTTTAGAATGTTTTGGACCCAGAATTAAAGATTGGGCTAATGGCGTTGTTGAACGATTAGAAAAGCTTAACTAAAAACCTAATAGCAATTATACCATAGCTTTAGTTGTGCAAAAGTACACTTATAACAAAGTATTTACTCTGCCACCAACTCTTCAACAAAAGTATTAAATTCGGTTTTAAAAGCTGTAAATTTTTCGCCAGTTGCAGGACCATTAAATCCTGTATGTATTTTACGCACTTTACCTTGCTTATCTACAAACACTGTTGTTGGATAGCTTAATACATGATTAAGCATTGGTAGTTTTTCTTGAGCTTTTTGCTTATTTGTAGTTCCTGTTTGCGCCAATAAAATTGGATATGTAATACCAATTCTATCTTGCAAACGCTTAATATTTGCAAAGGCTTTGTCTTCGGTTTTGGCATATTCAAAGGCTAAGGCTACAATCTCTAAATCTTTGTCTTTGTTTTGCTTATAAAACTCTGCATAATACTTACTTTCATCTAAACAATTAGGACACCAAGTTCCCATAATTTGTACCAATACTACTTTGTTTTTAAAACGTTCATCGCTTAAAGACACCATATTACCATTTGCATCTGGAAAAGTAAAAGCTAAGCTATTGTAACCTTTATTTAAATAGGTTAAATTATTAGCATCTGGTAGCTCATAATTTTCATTTCGTTTGGCTGTAAAAGGTTCTTTCCAGTGGTTTCCAGAGAAAAATGTACCGTTAATAGTAGAATCTGTTACTTTGCCCGTAAACAAAAAAGCATGGGCACCATCAAAAGTAGATAGCTTTAAATTATCTCCAGAAATTACTCCTTCAAGAAAACGGTAATCTCCAGTTTCGGTTCTAAAAGTACCTGTAACCTTGTTTCCTTCTTGTTTAAAAATACCTTTAGCAATGTAGCGCTCACCTTCTACGTCTGGACTAAATACAGTTTCCCAATTTCCAGAGATATTAGCTTTAGCTTCTGTAGAGACATCAAACCTTGATTTGCTTTTTTTTGCTGTAAAAGGCACTACTCTATTTTTACCTTCTACTATAAAATTTCCGCTTAAAGTTTCATCTTTAATTTTCGCCGCTAAAAGCGCTTCAAAAACTGGCATTTTTATAAACACAGAATCGTTACGGTATTTTATTTCATCTACTTCTATTTCTTCTTCAGCATTAAAAACAGTAAGATTATTAGCATCTTTTACTTTAAATGTAAATGGTATTACATCTGTTTCATTAATTTTAATTTCTGCTCTATAGTCTCCAAAGCTTAAAAACTCTTGAGTAGACTTTTCTTGACAATTAAACATTAGAAAAATTAACAGGAAAGGAAAAAATAACTTCATAAAATATAATTTTTAAATAATAGTCGAAATAACAATAAATTACTCACAAAAAAAAGACATTACTCGCGTAATGCCTTCTCATAAATTAAACATGAGGGAAGTTTAATCTATAAATTTATTATTTGTCATCATCGTCTTCGTCTTCGTCAAGCTCTAAATCATCTTCTTTTACACCTTCACCGTCTAAACGTCTTAATTCTATTTTCTTTTCTTCAACCTTTCTACTTTTAACAGTAGTATCGTCTTTAGTATCAAGAGTTTTAACTTCAACTTTTTCTTTTTCGACCTCTACTTTCTTTTCAACTTTTTTCTCTGCATCATCCTCTACTTGAGCTAATGCAAATTGTGTTCCTGCAAAAAACAAAGCAACTGCAAAAAACAATGTAATTTTTAAATGTTTCATTTTGTTGGTGGTATTAAAGTGGATCAATAATTAATATTATGCTTTAGTTACGTGTACAAAATATTTTTAGACTTTTTAAAGACGGCTTTTAACATTTTATTATAATTTAATATTACAATAAAAAAGGGATTCTATGATTTAAAAAAGCCGTAACTATTCTTATATTTGCGCTCTTAAAGTTTACTACATGAAGATTTCTTATAACTGGATTAAACAATTTATAAAAACAGATTGGCCAGCAGAACAAACTAGCGAATTACTTACAGACTTAGGTTTGGAAGTAGAAGGTTTAACCGCATACCAAAGTGTAAAAGGCGGATTACAAGGCGTTGTTGTGGGAGAGGTTTTAACTTGCGAGCAGCATAGTAATGCAGACAAACTTAAAGTTACTACCGTAAATATTGGTGCAGAAACACCTGTACAAATTGTTTGTGGCGCGCCAAATGTTGCTGCCGGACAAAAAGTACCAGTAGCTACAATTGGTACCACTTTATATACCGAAGATGGTGAAGCATGGACCATTAAAAAAGGTAAAATAAGAGGAGAAGAAAGCTTTGGAATGATTTGTGCCGAAGACGAACTAGGTTTAGGAAAATCTCACGATGGCATTATGGTTTTAGCCGAAGATACTGTAGTTGGCACACCTTGTGCAGAACTATTTAATATCGAAAATGATGAGGTTTTTGAAATTGGACTAACTCCAAACAGAGCCGACGCTATGAGCCATTTTGGTACTGCTCGAGATTTAAAAGCCGGCTTATTACATAAAGACATTAATTTAGAATTAATAACACCTTCTGTAAGTGCTTTTCATGTAGATAGCCGCTCTCTTAAAATAGATATAGAAGTTGCTAATAACGAATTGGCACCACGCTATTGTGGTGTTACCATCTCTGGTGTAAAAGTTGGAGACTCGCCTGCTTGGATACAAAATAGATTAAAAGCCATTGGTTTATCTCCAATTAATAATATTGTAGATGCAACAAATTATGTTTTACATGAATTAGGACAACCACTTCATGCTTTTGATGCAGATAAAATTTCTGATAATAAAATTGAAGTTAAAACAGTAGAGAAAGGTACAAAATTTACTACTTTAGATGGTGTTGAGCGTGAATTACATGAAGACGATTTAATGATTTGTGATAGTGAAAAACCTTTATGTATTGCTGGAGTTTTTGGAGGAATAGATTCTGGTGTAACTCAAAACACAAGAAATATTTTCTTAGAAAGTGCTTATTTTAATCCTGTAAGTGTTAGAAAAACCGCAAAACGCCATGCACTAAATACAGATGCCTCTTTTAGGTTTGAACGTGGTATCGATCCAAACATTACCGAGTATGCATTAAAACGTGCAGCTCTTTTAATTAAAGAAGTTGCTGGTGGAGAAATAACAAGTGATATATCAGACTTTTACTCTAATAAAATTGAAGATTTTCAAGTACACCTTTCTTTCGATAAAGTAACAAAACTAATTGGTCAAGAAATACCTAAAGAAACAATAAAAAGTATTTTATGGTCTTTAGAAATAAAAGTAAATAATGTTACAGAAACCGGTTTAGGTCTTACCATTCCAGCATATAGAAACGATGTACAACGTGAAGCAGATGTTATAGAAGAAATACTTCGTGTGTATGGATATAACAATATCCATACAACAACTAAACTTAATGCATCAATTTCAAATTCGTCGAAATTTGAAGATCACAAACTACAAAATGTAATTGGTAATCAATTAGCTTCTCAAGGCTTTTATGAGATTATGGCTAATTCATTAACAACACCAAGCTACATTACACTTAGTGAGCAATTAAAAGAAGAGCATAATGTTACAATTTTAAATCCTTTAAGTAATGACTTGTCTGTTATGAGACAGTCTTTATTATTTTCTGGTCTAGAAGCTGTATCTTACAATATTAATAGAAGACGTAGTGATTTAAAGCTTTTTGAATTTGGAAAAACATATCACGATTACAACGGTACTCGTGAAGAATATAAACATTTAACTCTTTTTGTTACTGGAAATAAAACACAAGAAAGCTGGGTTTCTAAACAACAAAAAGGAGATTTTTTCTATTTAAAAGGAACTATAGAAACTGCTTTAGAACGTTTAGGCATTTCTAGATACAAAACTACTTCTTCTAAAAATGATGCTTTTATAGAAGGTGTTCAATATAGCCAAGGCAAAATGGCATTAGTAGATTTTGGAATAGTTAAAAGCAAAACTTTAAAACATTTTGATATTAGTCAAGACGTATTGTTTGCAGATTTTAATTGGGATAATATTATTGAAGTAGCAAAACGTAATAAAATTAAATTTACAGACATCCCTAAATATCCAGAAGTAAGACGTGATTTCGCATTATTATTAGATGATAAAGTTACTTTTGATGATATCTATACCATAGCAAAACAAACCGAAAAACAATTGCTTAAAAATGTAAATTTATTTGATGTTTATCAAGGTAAAAACTTACCAAGCGGTAAAAAAAGTTACGCCGTAAGTTTTATGTTTCAAGATGAGCGCAAAACACTTACCGACAAAGTGGTTGATAAGATAATGAATAAGCTTCAAAGTAATTTTGAAAATAAACTTGGTGCAGAATTAAGATAATATAATGCCTTTATGAAAATGTATCTTAAAAAGATAATTTATGTTTTTATTGTATTACTTACAATGCAATTAAATGCTCAAGAACATTCTACAGACATTAGCAAAGATACTACCTCTATAGGTCAATTGTTTTTAAAAGATGGTAAAAACGCTGCATTAGGTGTTAAACATTCGTTTTTAAGACCTTTAAGTTGGAATAAAAAAGATTTTACTACGCTAGGTGCTGTTGTTGCTGGCTCGTTAGCATTAGCAACGGTAGATGACGAAACTAGTGATTATTTTGTTAGACAAAAACCGCCTAAACTTTTTCAAGAAGTTGGTACTCGATTTGGAAGCCCACAAGTTTATTTTATAGCAAATGCAGGATTATATGGCTATGGCTTGTTTACAAAAAATGAAAAATTAAGAAAAACTAGTGTTTTAATAATCTCTTCTTCTTTTACTTCTGGTGTTATACAAAGTTTAGGAAAAACAGTATTTGGTAGAGCAAGGCCAAATAGTGGACTTAAAAGTAATGAATTTCGTTTATGGTCTAATGAAGCCGAATTACACTCTTTTCCATCCGGACACACCGTTTTATCTGTAACAATGGCACATTCTATAGCCAAACAATTTAATAACACTTGGTCTAAAGTTGGTGTTTATACCTTAGGAGCTGTTGCTCCAATTTCTAGATTATTTGTAGGTGCACACTGGCTTACAGATGTTGTTTTAGGTACTGCTCTAAGTATAGCTGTAGTAGATAGTGTAGATAAATTTTTATTTAACTCTAATGAGTATAAATACGACAATGTAAAGAAAAAAAATATTGCTTGGAATATTAGCTTTACTGGAAACCAAATAGGAATTATAGGTACATTTTAAACAGTACTTAGTCTGGTAATAAAACGGTATCTAAAATATGTATTACACTATTACCTTCCTGCTTATCTAGTGTTTCAACCAATGCCTTATTACCTTTTACATCTTTAATAATATAAACTCCATCTTTAAAATAAACGGTCATATTTTTACCATTAAGAGTCTTAAATATTGCTTTTCCTTTTGTTTTAATAGTACCTTTTATTAAATCTGAATTCACACTATTAGCTAATACATGATAATTTAAAATACTTTTAAGTTTATCTATATGCTCTGGTAATACTAACTCTTTCATTACAGTTTTAGGAAGCTTCTCAAAAGCTGCATTGGTAGGAGCAAAAAACGTATAATTTTGCTTTGTTACAAACAAACTATCGAGTTTAGAAGTTTTTAATAAATTTAATAATACTGAGTGTTCTTTTGAAGTGGATAAAAATGAAATAATATTTGATTGAGAAACCAAAACATTGTCATTTCTTTCTGCTAGGTTTAAGACTTTTGTTTGCGAATAAGCATTAAAACAATAACACAGAAGCGTTATTAGTAACCACTTTTTTAATCTACAAACAATAACAGTCATACCTAAAACTTTAATATTCAATATAATATACGAAATTTATAGATTTACAGACGTCTTAAAATAAACTTAAACTCTATAATTTGTTATAAATTAAACAGTAATATTTTGTATATTTAAGTATAACTTATAAAACAGAAACTTATGGCAGATTCAGAATACATAAAAATTTATACAGGTGGAACTATAATTATTCAAGTAATTAAACAACGTTTAGAAGATGCAGGAATTAATCCTGTTATTAAAGACGAAACGGAGTCTGGAAGATTAGCAGGATTTGGCTCTTCGCTAACAGGACAACCAGAAATATATGTACACGAAAGCGAATTAGAAACCGCTAGCGGTATAGTAGAAACTGTTATTAGCGAAATGGAAACTAACTAATTTACAATAACTATCTATTATTAAATAGATTACAAAATAAAAAACCTCAAAAACTAATGTTTTTGAGGTTTTTTTATTGAGAACTAAAATAGAATATACACTGTATTATACAGTTACATTATACATTTTATCTCTTAATTCTTTTATTTTTTTATCCTGCATATACTCATCAAAAGTAGTATACTTATCTATAACTCCATTTGGAGTTAGCTCTACTACTCTATTACCAACAGTTTGTGCAAACTCGTGATCGTGAGTTGTAAAAAGTACTGTACCTTTAAAATTCTTTAAAGAGTTATTAAATGCAGTAATACTTTCTAAATCTAAATGGTTTGTTGGTTCATCTAGTTGTAAAACGTTTGCTCTAGTCATCATCATTCTAGATAACATACAACGTACTTTTTCTCCTCCAGATAATACAGACGATTTTTTAAACGCTTCTTCTCCACTAAAAATCATTTTACCTAAGAAACCACGAATGTTCACTTCTTCTCTTTCTTCTTCTGTTTGAGCCCATTGGCGTAACCAATCTATTAAAGTTAAGTCGTTATTAAAAAACTCACTATTATCTAAAGGTAAGTAAGATTGTGTTGTTGTAACTCCCCAAGCAAACTTTCCAGAATCGGCTTCTAATTTGTTATTTAAAATTTGATAGAAAGCAGTTGTTGCTCTAGAATCTCTAGAAAACAATACTACTTTATCTCCTTTATTAAGGTTTAAATCTATATCTTTAAATAAAACCTCTCCATCTAATGTAGATGTTAAACCTTCTACATTTAATATTTGGTCTCCTGCTTCTCTATCTCTTTCAAAAATAATAGCTGGATATCTACGACTTGTACGTCTTATATCTTCTATGTTTAATTTATCTATCATTTTCTTTCTACTTGTAGCTTGTTTACTTTTTGCTACGTTTGCAGAGAAACGACGAATAAATTCTTCTAATTCCTTTTTCTTTTCTTCAGCTTTCTTATTTTGTTGTGCATGTTGTCTTGCTGCTAATTGAGAAGACTCGTACCAAAACGTATAGTTTCCAGAGAAGTGAGTTATTTTACCAAAATCTATATCACTAATATGTGTACAAACAGCATCTAAAAAGTGTCTATCGTGAGAAACAACAATTACACAGTTATCGTAATTTGCTAAGAAATTTTCTAACCAAGAAATAGTTTCGTAATCCAAATCGTTGGTAGGCTCATCCATAATAAGTACATCTGGATTTCCAAATAAAGCTTGTGCTAATAAAACACGTACTTTTTGTTTACCATCTAGATCTCCCATTAATGTATAATGTAAATCTTCGTTTATACCTAAATTAGAGAGCATTGCAGCTGCATCGCTATCTGCATTCCAACCATTCATTTCTTCAAATTGTACTTGAAGCTCTCCTATTTTTTCGGCATTTTCATCTGTATAGTCTGCATAAAGCGCATCTATTTCAGACTTTAAATCGTATAATGGTTTATTACCTTTTAGTACTGTTTCTAAAACTGTATCTGCATCGTGCTTGTTGTGATCTTGTGTTAGCACAGACATTCGTTTTCCTGGTTCTAAATGTACATGACCAGAATTAGCTTCTTGCTGTCCAGAAATTATTTTTAAAAATGTTGATTTCCCGGCACCGTTAGCACCAATAATTCCATAACAATTTCCATTATTAAAGGTTGTATTTACTTCGTCGAAAAGCACACGTTTACCAAACTGTACCGAAAGATTTGAAACTGATAACATCTATTTTTATAATATTTTAATCTCAGAAATTTTTAAACTAAAACTTGTAAAATACGCCACTTTTTACTCCTTGACATAAAATAGCGTTAAAGTACTTATAAGTTTTTTGCAAAAGTAAATAATATCTTCGGTTTTAAAAAGCAAATAGACTGTTATATAAGTAAGATAAAACTACTATAAAACAGGTATTTAACTTATTTTAAATTCAATTTAACAACGCATTAACACCTATACAAGCTTACAAAACATATTTTTGTTTATCTAACTATTGCGCACGCTATTTATGAAGTTTAATTTTTTATCTCTTATTTTACTATTAGTATGTTCTTTATTTTCCTGTAAGGATGATAAGGATGAAACTGGTGTTAATGAAGCTTTTATTGGAGGTGAAATAGTAAATCCTAATAGTAATTATATTGTTTTTAAAAAAGCTGATGTGCCATTAGATACCGTTTTTTTAAATAGTGAAAATAGATTTTCTTATAAATTATCTAATTTCGAACCTGGTTTTTTTGGTTTTTTTGATGGCAGAGAATATCAAAATATTTTAGTTGAACCTAACGATAACTTACTGCTACGTTTAAATACTATAGATTTTGACGAATCTTTAGTTTTTACAGGTAAAGGTGCTAGAGAGAATAATTTCTTAATGGAGCTTTATTTAAAAAATGAAAAAGACGATGAAAACATTTTAGGTTTAGGTCAAAAAGATGCTGAAGAATTTGATAGTATTTTTAGAGAGTCAAGAGATTTAAAACTTAAAAAGCTTGAAAAATTAAAGGCTAAATATAATACGTCTCCTTTCTTTAATGAAATTGCAGAGAAAAGTATTAATTATGAGTATTATGCACATAAAGAGCTATATCCCTTAGCTAATTATAAAATATCTGAACTTGATGCCTTTAATAGTCTCCCAGACGATTTTTATGATTACAGAGAAAACATAGACTATAATGATGAAGATTTAAAAGATTACAGTCCATACGTTTCTTTTTTAAGATTTCATTTTAATAACATTGCTTTACAAAAACATTTTTCGCATTCTAAAGATAGCGAATACAATAAGTTAGATTTACATTATAATTTAGACAAACTAGAACTTATTGATAAATACGTTAGTAATGAAGATATAAAAAACAACCTTTTAAAGTTTGTGATTTCGCAGTTTATTACTTTTTCTAAAAATACAGAGCATTACGATGCTATTTTAGAATCTTTTAAAAACAAAAGCACAAATTTAGAAGATATTAAAGTTTCTACGCAGTTTATAAATTCTTACAAAAGATTAAAACCTGGTAATAGGTTACCACAAATAACTTTATTAGATAATAAAGACAAAGAAATTAATCTTAATGAGCTTATAAAGAAACCAACTGTGGTTTATTTTTGGTCTAAAAAGAACAAAAACCACTTAATTTATTCTCATAAGCGAGTAAAAGAATTAAATGTAAAATATCCAGAGTTTAATTTTATTGCAATAAATGTAGACTCTATTTCTTATAAAGAGCAAGTGAGAATTTTAAAACGTAATGAGGTGAGAATTAATAATGAATATCGTTTTAAATCTCCTAAACAATCTAAATTAACACTTTCTGTAAAGCCTATACAAAAGGTCTTTATTTTAAATAAAAACGGAGAAATTGTTAATGCAAAAGCTAATATGTTTGGCATTGTTTTCGAACAGGAATTACTAGGTGTTTTAAACCAGTAACATCTTAATAACTTAATAAAAAAAATCCTGAAAATATTTTTCAGGATTTTTTTTATGGTGAGTATTATTGTTTTAGTTACCCTTTTTATAATCTTCTAGAAACTTAGCCAAACCAATATCTGTAAGTGGATGCTTAAGTAAACCTTCTATAGAGCTTAAAGGACCCGTCATTACATCTGCACCTAATTTAGCACAATCAATTACATGCATTGTATGGCGTACAGAGGCAGCAAGAATTTGAGTATCAAAAGCATAATTATCGTAAATATGTCTAATTTCTGCAATTAGGTTTAAACCATCTGTAGAAATATCGTCTAAACGACCAATAAATGGAGACACGTAAGTTGCTCCTGCTTTTGCTGCTAATAAAGCCTGACCAGGTGAAAATACTAATGTTACATTAGTTTTAATACCTCTATCGCTAAAGTATTTACAAGCTTTTACACCGTCTTTAATCATTGGTAATTTTACCACAATTTGCTCATGAAGTTCGGCTAAAGCCTCTCCTTCTCTTACCATTCCTTCAAAATCTGTAGCAATAACTTCTGCACTTACATCTCCAGAAACAAGGTTACAGATATCAACATAGTGCTTTAAAATATTATCGGTTCCGGTAATGCCTTCTTTTGCCATTAAAGATGGATTAGTTGTTACACCATCTAAGATTCCTAAATCTTCGGCTTCTTTAATTTGAGCAAGATTTGCTGTGTCTATAAAAAATTTCATATTAAATATTTAGTTGTGTTTTATTGAATGTTGCGAAGTTACGCAATCTCTTTATTTTCAGTTAAAAAATGATATCAAATAATATTAACAATAAAGAATTGATTAACTTCTATAACTTATAATGGTTAATTAACATCTTTTCGTAAATTTTATCTGGCAATAAGAATTTTAAAACAATAGAAAATTTTTGCATAAAATCTCCTACCTTATAATGTGTTTTAGGTTTTTTAGTATTAATTACTTTTAATACTGTTTTTGCAACTGCAATAGGATCTCCACTATTATCAACATGATCATCTATATCTTTTAAAACACTACCATATTTTTTATAAGGCGAGTCTTTTTTTAAAGGTGCATGGTAACGACCTGCTGCTATATTAGTAGCAAAATCACCAGGCGCGATGTTGGCCATAAATATATTAAAGTCTTTTAATTCTATTCTAAAAGCTTCTGTTAAAAGCTCTAAAGCTCCCTTACTTGCACTATAAATACCTCGATATGGTAATCCCATATAACCAGCAATAGATGTAATGTTTAGTACCAGTCCACTATTTTGCTTTCGCATTTGTGGCAAAACTGCTTTTATAACATTTATTGGTCCAAAAAGATTTGTATCAAAATTATTTTTAATTTCAGCCTCTGGTATCTCTTCAATAGGACCAGTAATTCCAACTCCTGCATTATTTATTAACACATCTATTTGTCCTTCATTTGCAATAACTTCTGCAACTGCATTATTAATAGACGATACATCTTTTACATCTAAACCTACAATCTTAAAAGGATGATTAACATATTTTTCTGGACTTCGGCTTGTGCCATAAACTATAAATCCGTGTTGTTTTAAGTATTCTCCTATAGACTTTCCAATTCCTGAAGAACCTCCTGTAATTAAAATAACTTTAGACATATTTTGTATTGAATTATAAGCCTCAAAAATACATAAATAAAGTGAAGAATATTACGAGACTTTAAGGCACAAAAAAAGGCAAGCTACCTACATCACACCGCTACGACCATTTACCTTTGCTTCGTTCCCGACCTGGAGGATTCAACAGGAGCTGGTTGTGTAGGACTTGCCGATGCAAAGATACAATCTTTTAATTTTATCACAATGATTTTTTAAAATGAATTTTAATAAATATCTTGCTTAAAATTATAAGAATAAAATGAACACATATAAACACTTAATTATCATAATTTTAGCAATCACTCTATCAAATTGTGGAGATAATTCAAATAAAAAAAATTTTAATATTTCTACAAATGCTACAAATAATACCATTGCTTTAGACCAAGAATTAAAGCTTTCAGTACAAAATCCTAAAAATATTGAAATAGAATCTGTTAGTTATACTTTAGATAATAAAGTAATAAATGAAACAACTAAACTATCAGATTTTAAATTAGGTAGCCACGATATTGTCGCTTCAATTAAATACGATGGAGAAATAGAAACTGCAACACAAAGTATATCTATAGTTAATAATGTAGCTCCTAAAGTTTATTCTTACGAGATTATTAACACTTATCCTCACGATATTACATCATACACACAAGGATTGGAATTCTATAATGGTGAACTATATGAAAGCACTGGGCAAAAAGGAGAAAGTAAGCTGCGTAAAGTAAACTACAAAACTGGCGAAGTACTTAAAAACATAGATTTAGCCGATAATTATTTTGGTGAAGGATTAACTATTTTAAACAAAAACATCTACCAATTAACCTGGTTAAGCGGTAAAGGTTTTGTTTATAATGTAGATACTTTTAAACGTACAAGTACTTTTAAATTTGGAAAAAGTCAAGAAGGTTGGGGAATCTGTAATGATGGTAATATGCTTTATAAAAGTGATGGTACTGAGAAAATATGGTATTTAAATCCTGAAACGTTAGTTGAAGATAGTAGCATTCAAGTTTACACTAACAAAGGAAAAATTGGAAAGCTTAATGAATTAGAATGGATTAATGGAAAAATATATGCTAACATTTACCAAAAAAATGGAGTTGTTATTATTAATCCAGAAAACGGTGCAACCGAAGCTGTTATAGACTTTTCGCCATTAAAAGAACGTGTTACAAAGCACAAAGGTTTAGATGTTTTAAATGGTATTGCTTACAATCCTGAAACCAAAACTATTTTTGTTACAGGAAAACGCTGGGATAAACTATTTGAAGTAAAAATTATTGAAGAGTAATTTGCAAGAGTTTACTCAAAATATAATAGTTACAGAAAAAGATCTAGACGAGTTAAACCACGTTAATAACGTGCGCTATATAGAATGGGTAAATATTATAGCAAAATCGCATTGGCTTAAAACAGCTTCAACAAACACAATTAAAAATTATTTTTGGGTCTTATTATCGCATACTATAGACTATAAAAAAGCGGCTTTTTTAAACGAAGAGCTAATTTTAAAAACATACGTTATTAAAGCCGAAGGTGTTACTTCTATTAGAATAGTAGAAGTTATAAATGCTAAAACAAATAGTCTTCTATCTAAATCTGAAACGAAATGGTGTTTTATGGATGCTAAAACACAAAAACCTGCTCGAATTACAGAAGAAATTTCTAAATTATTTTGTTAATTAATTATAATTGAGCTGTTAAAGTTTCATAATTAATTTATTTAAATCGCTGGTAACTTTATTTTTGAAATAACTAAAGCATACCAACATCCAATTGAAACCATTTTACTTTATAGTTATTTTTATATACTGCTTTACCCTATCTGCACAAACAATAAGCGGTGTGGTATATAATAACACTTCTACTCTACAAGACATTAAAATTGAAAACATTAACAACAGTGTGAGTGTATTTACAAACAAAAATGGTGAGTTTAATATTAAAGCAACAATAAAGGACACATTATTAATAAGCGCTATGTTTTATAAAACACAACAAGCGGTTGTAAAAACTAGCTACCTAACTCAAACTTTTGTAATACAACTTGAAGAACAAAAAAATGTATTACAAGAAGTTAATATTTATGGTACAGAAAAAGAAAAATTAGCAGATATTGAAAAAACACAGGCTTCCTTAAGAAATCAAATACTCGAAGACATAAAAAACAATCCGCATTTATACGGTAGAATGCCAGAAGGCAATTTAGATTTTATAAAAATAATTGGTTTAGTAGCCAAGCTTTTTAAAAACAAGAATAAAGCTGAGCCTTTTAAACCTATAGCATATCAAGATTTAAACACATTGTTTAATAAAAAACATACTCTTTTTAATGATACTCTATTAATCGAAACACTAAAAATTGAAAAAGATAAAAAGTTCCTTTTTTTTGAGTTTTTAGAAGCAAAAAATATTAATAGTAAACTATTATCTAACGACAAAGAAATAGAACTTTTAGAAACTATAATAAATGCTAGTGAAGAGTTTAACTCCATTATTAAAAACTTTAAAAAGCATAAAACCAATTGAAATTTTCATAATTAAAACTTTTTGATACTAAAACATAAATACAAAAGTTATATTTTAGTCGCTTAAAGCGACTATATAATTACTTTTTATGAAACGTATTTTATTATTTATAACCTGTTTTTGTTTTTTATTACTTTGGAGTTCTTGTCGTAAAGATTTTGATTTCGAACCTAGTACAGGAAATCTCCAATTCTCTAAAGACACAGTCTATTTAGACACCGTTTTTACAAATATTGGCTCAAGTACTTACAATTTAAAAGTTTATAATAGAAGTGATAATGATATATCAATACCATTTGTTGGGTTAGAGCGTGGTTCTCAATCTAGTTATAGATTAAATGTAGACGGAAACGCTGGACAAACATTTAATAATGTAGAAATACAAGCCAATGATAGCTTATTTGTTTTTATTGAAACAACTATAGATATTGAAGACCAAGGCACCTTAAACAATGAATTTTTATATACCGATAAAATACTTTTTGATGCAGGAATAAATCAGCAAACCGTAGAACTTGTTACACTAGTTAAAGATGCTGTTTTTATTTATCCAGATCGCGATGATACTACAGAAGTAATTGAAACACTTACTCTAACAATAGACGGACAGCAAGTAGAAACAGATATTCAAGGCCGCGAATTATTAACTTCAGAACTAAATTTTACAAATCAAAAACCATACGTTATTTATGGATATGCCGCAGTTCCTAGTGGAGAAACACTAACGGTGGATGCAGGTGCAAGAATTCATTTTCATGCAAATTCTGGGCTTTTAGTTCAAGAAAATGCTTCACTTCAAGTAAATGGAGCATTAAGCACAGATCAAGAGCTTATGGAAAATGAAGTGGTTTTTGAAAGTGATAGATTAGAACCTGCATTTGCAGATGTTCCTGGCCAGTGGGGAACCATATGGCTTTTCGAAAATAGTGTAAACAATGTTATTAATCACGCTACTATAAAAAATGCAACCATAGGTATTGCAAGCGATGGAAATGCAAATAATGCTCAAGATAAATTAACAATTACTAATTCTCAATTATATAATTTTAGCAATTTTGGAATTAGAGCTATAAACTCTTCTATTACAGCAGAAAATTTGGTAGTAAATAATGCAGGACAATCTGCAGTTGCTTTAACTCTTGGTGGCAAATATAATTTTACACACACTACAATTGCTAATTATTGGAACAATAGTTTTAGGCAATTTCCTGCTCTTCTAGTTAATAATTTTATACAAGATGCAGACGGTACTACTTTTTTAGCAGATTTAATCGAATGTAATTTTAATAATTCTATTATTTATGGAAATGATAATCCAGAATTTATAATAGATGAAGTTCCTGATGCGGGTGTTGTTTTCAATTTTAAATTTACAAATTGTTTAGTTCGTTTTGAAGATTCTTCTAGTAGCCCAACAGGTGACAACTATAATTTTTCTAATACTTCTAATTACGAAAATCTAATTCGTAATCAAGAGCCAGATTTTAAAAATCCTCTAAACAATGAGCTGCAAATTGGTGACAATTCGCAAGCTAATGCTCAAGGAAATACATTTTTTGCTTCGCAAGTACCACAAGATATTTTAGGAACAAACAGAACATCTTCGCCAGACTTAGGTGCTTATCAGCACTTTACTTTTGAGTAGATAATATTTTATTATGAAATACATTACTCTAGTTTTACTTTTAAGTTTTTCGTTTTGTTTTGCACAAAAAACGTATGAATTTGATACGTTATTAGAATATGAATGTAGATTTAATACTACCAAAAGCGATACTACAGTTACACAGTATTTATATACAAACTCAAAAGACAATAGTTATTATATTTCTGTTAGAGATTATGATAGCTTACATTATTCTTTAAATTTTTATGCTTATAACAAATACCATTCACAAGTAAAAGTTATAAAAAGTAAACTATTTAAATCTGCCGAAATTGATATTTTAGATTGTGAAACTATACATAATTCAAGTTCTAAATATAAATTTAGAACAAAGGAATACGATTTTGTAAACCTAAAGGATACTCTTGTAAATAACACATTAAATAAAACCTATAAATTATCGTATTTAAAAAGTAAAAAGAAAAAGAAAAGAAGAAAAATTGGTACAATTCAATATATTATTAAACCTAATACAGAGTACCATTTACCTGTTTTATATCATATAACAGCCTATAATGAATGGGATAAAGAAAGAAATATACCAAACGGAATATTTAAAGAGTACATTTTTTATAATTATAACGATGAAATTACAAATCACTATAAACTTAAAGAAATAAAACATACAGCAGTTAAACTGAATGTTACAAAACCTTGTCCTCCAACAATGACTATTCAAAGGTAAAATAAAAAAAATCCCACTCAACAGAATGGGATTTTTTGTATTAGATAATTAGAGTGCTATTACATTTTAAACAATGGTAAATCACTCATCATCGCATTTACTTTTATAGCTACTTCGTCAAGTACATCTTCGTTATCGTAGTTATTTATTACTTCGTCAATTAAATCTACAATAGCTCCCATTTCATCTTCTTTTAAACCACGTGTTGTAATTGCAGCAGTTCCAATTCTAATTCCAGAAGTTACAAATGGCGACTTATCGTCAAATGGTACCATATTTTTATTTACAGTAATATCTGCCTTTACTAAAGCTTGTTCAGCATCTTTTCCTGTAATATTTTTATTTCTTAAATCTATAAGCATCATGTGGTTATCTGTACCACCAGAAATAATATTGTAATCTTTAGCTACTAATGCTTGTGCCATAGCCGCAGCATTCTTTTTAACTTGCAGCATATAATGCATAAACTCATCTGTTAATGCTTCACCAAAAGCAATTGCTTTGGCTGCTATAATATGTTCTAAAGGTCCACCTTGATTTCCAGGAAAAACTCCAGAATCTAATAAAGAAGACATCATTCTAAGTTTTCCATTTTTCAACTTAATTCCAAAAGGATTTTCAAAATCTTTTCCCATTAAAATCATTCCACCTCTTGGTCCACGTAATGTTTTATGTGTTGTTGTAGTTACAATATGGCAATGTGGAATAGGATCATTTAAAATACCTTTTGCAATTAAACCTGCAGGATGAGAAACATCTGCTAATAATATGGCGTTTACACTATCTGCAATAGCACGAAAACGTTTAAAATCTATATCTCTAGAATACGCTGAAGCTCCAGCAATAATTAATTGTGGCTTTTCACGTGTTGCTATTTCTTGAATTTTATCGTAGTTTAAAACACCTGTTGCCTCTTCTACTCCATAAAATACGGGATTATATAATTTACCCGAAAAATTAACAGGAGAACCATGTGTTAAGTGCCCACCATGAGATAAATCGAAACCAAGAATTTTATCTCCTGGCTTTAAACACGCGTGGTAAACTGCTGTGTTAGCCTGACTTCCCGAGTGTGGTTGTACATTTGCATAAGCAGCACCAAATAATGTTTTTGCGCGGTCTATTGCAATTTGTTCTACTTCATCTACTACTTCACATCCTCCATAATAGCGCTTTCCAGGATAACCTTCAGCATATTTATTAGTTAAAACAGAACCTGCAGCTTCCATAACCTGGTCGCTAACAAAATTTTCTGATGCAATTAATTCTAAACCATGTAATTGGCGTTCTTTTTCGGCTTGTATTAACTCAAATATTTGTTCGTCGCGTTGCATAAATTGGTGTTATTGTTAAATATGTCCAAAAATAGTAAATAGATTAGTATTAAAATCAAAAATTATGTAGGTTTGGTATAGAATTTATAAACAACAAATCAACAATTTTATATATGCCATTATCAGCCAATAATCCAGACAGAAAATCGTGGTTGCACGTCGATAAAAATTCAGACTTTCCAATTCAAAATATTCCGTTTGGAGTTTTTTTAACTAGAGACGATATTATTACTATAGGAACTAGAATTGGAGACACTGCTATAGACTTAGGCGCTTTACACCAATTAGGCTATTTTGAAGGCATTCCATTAACCGATGATATTTTTCTTCAAGATACTTTAAACGATTTTATTGCAGACGGACGTAAAACATGGCGCTTAGTTCGTAATAGAATAGCACAAATTTTTGACATTGAAAATGATGAGCTAAAAGGAAATACAAAACATAAAGAAACTGTTTTATTTCGTTTAGACGAAATCGAAATGCAATTACCAGTACAAATTGGTGATTATACAGATTTTTATTCTAGTATAGAACATGCAACAAATGTTGGTACTATGTTTAGAGATCCTGATAATGCTTTGTTACCTAACTGGCTTCATATTCCGGTAGGTTATCACGGTAGAAGTTCTTCTATTATTCCTTCTGGAATTCCAGTACATAGACCACAAGGTCAAACTTTACCAGCTGGTGCTACAGAACCTGTTTATGGACCAAGTAAACTTGTAGATTTCGAATTAGAAATGGCTTTTATTACTACAGATGCTAACGATTTAGGAGAACCTATTCCTATTGAAGAAGCCGAAGAGTACATTTTTGGATTAGTATTATTTAACGATTGGTCTGCAAGAGATATACAAAAATGGGAATATGTACCATTAGGACCATTTTTAGCAAAAAGTTTTGCATCGTCAATCTCACCATGGATTGTAACATTAGACGCTTTAGAGCCTTATCGTGTTGAGGGTCCAAAACCTTTAAAAAAGCAATTAGACTATTTAAAACAAAAAGGTAAAAAGAGCTTCGATATTAATTTAGAAGTATCAATACAACCAGAAAAAGCTAAAGAAACTGTTATAAGTCGTTCAAACTTTAAATATATGTATTGGAGTATGGCGCAACAATTAACACACCATACCATAAACGGTTGCCCAATAAACTCTGGAGACATGATGGGAAGTGGTACTATTTCTGGTCCAACACCAGACACTTACGGCTCTATGCTAGAACTATCTTGGAGAGGCGAAAAACCTGTAAAATTAAATAACGGAACCGAAAGAAAGTTTATTAATGATAACGATACTGTAATTATGCGTGGTTATTGCGAAAAAGATGGTACTCGAATTGGTTTTGGAGAAGTTTCTACAAAATTATTACCAGTATTTAATTCTAAAAAGAAATAAAACACAAATTATATATTTTTAAAAAGCCTTTAAACACTTAGTGTTTAAAGGCTTTTTTTAGTTTGGCACATAAATTGATTTTATACTTATAGTATAAACCAATAAAAACCGAACAGATGAAAAACTTTACACTATTAACAGTACTTCTTCTAGTACTAACATCTTGTGTTGGAAGAAAACAAATTGAAAAGCAATTACATTCTGGAAATTACGACCAGGCTATTAGTAACGCACTTAAAAAGTTAGAAAACAATAAAGATAAAAAGCGTAAGCAAGACTATATTGTTATGCTACAAGATGCATACTATAAAGTTGTAGAGGAAAATCATAACACCATCAATCATTTAAAAAAAGATGGTAATCCAAAATTATACGAATCGGTTTTTAATATCTATTTAGATTTGGAAGACAGACAAAGAGCTATAAAAGCTGTAATGCCTTTACAAATAGATGGCAAAATCTTGAATTTAGATTTTAAAAATTATACAAATGAAATAGTTGAATACAAGAATAAAGTATCTGAATACAAATACAACACTGCTGTTACTTTAATGCAAAGTGATGAAAAGTTAAAAAACAGAGTAGCTTTTGAAACATTAAAATATATTGAAAGTATAAACGCAAATTATAAAGATGTAAGACAACTTATGGAAGTTGCACATCATCAAGGAACGGATTATGTTATAGTAAATATTGAAAATAAAACACACCAAATAATACCAACTCGTTTAGAAAATGATTTATTAAACTTTAATACCTATGGATTAAACGATTTTTGGACTGTTTATCATACTAATGCAAATCAAAACATAGATTACGATTATGCAATGGCTTTACAATTAGAAAGAATAAATGTATCTCCAGAACGTATTACAGAAAAACAAGTTATTAGAAAAAAGAACATAGTTGATGGTTGGGAATATGTTTTAGACAGCAATGGAAATGTAGTAAAAGATAGTCTTGGTAACGATGTTAAACAAGACAAAATAATTACGGCAAAGGCTAGATTCAATGAGTTTAATCAATTTAAATCTACTCAAGTAATAGCAAGAGTTGTTTATAGTGATATTAAGCAAAATCATGTTTTAGAAAATTTTCCAATAGATAGCGAGTTTGTTTTCGATAATTTGTATGCTACAGTTAAAGGAGACAAAAGAGCCTTAACTACTAATGATTTAAATATTTTAAAAAATAGAAGACTTCGTTTTCCAAGTAACGAACAAATGGTTTACGATACTGCTGAAGACCTAAAACTCAAACTCAAAAATATTATAACGAGATATAGTTTTAGAAGTTAATAGAGAAAAACTCCCAAAGTGATTTGGGAGTTTTATACGATGTTAATTAAATGTTAAAATCATCTTTACAAACTTGATCTTAAATTAAATTAAATTAATGTTCTATTAATCTAAAATAAAACAGAAAAATGAAAACAAAATTAACAATTACTTTAGCCTCATTATGCTTACTTCTTTGTCTATTTAATTGTTCTTCTAATAAAGAAAAAGATGCAAACGAAAATATTACAACATTAAATAAGGATGAATTAAAAATTGAAAAAGACAAGGACTTAATTAGTTATGGTGCTAATTTACGTAGCAAAATTTTAAAATCTGATGTTTTTAAAGATTTAAACAATATTAAAGATTTTGAAATAAAATATGTGGAGCTTTATAAATCAGACTATTTATACGGCAAAGCATTAGATGCCGATGGAAATCATGTTGTATTTAGAAAACAAATAGAAATAATTAAATCTAAAGATGGTTCTCAAGTATTAAAATTAAAACCTGGCGGAGAAAAATGTACTGGAGTAAACTGCTCTAAATGTGCTTTCGCTACAAATGGAGGCTGTGATTGTAGTCTTGCTGGAGATCCACAAAGTGCTTCCTATTGTAACCATACAATTGAAGACCCAGAAGAATAATATTCAAAAAACAACAGAGTTAAGCACCACTAACATCTAAAATATAACTTTCAACGTATATATAAAAGCTTCACTTATTGTGAGGCTTTTGTAGTATTATAATACGCTGTAACTAAACAATATTATTTACTTTTGCAGCACAAAACAATCAACATTAAAAAAATGAATTTTACTAAAGCAATCTTTCTTTTATTATTAGCCTTATTTACCATACAAATTCAAGCACAAACAGAAACTACAGATGCAGATGATAAATTATCGTTAGATAGTGGTTCTATAGAAAATCAATTTGAATATTTAACAAAAAAATCTAACGGTTGGACAGATCCACGTGGGCAACGTTATGAGGTTATAAAAGTACAATGGATAGAAAAAATAAAAAGTAACACTTTAGACTCCTTAAAAGCCGTACACAAATCTCTTAACGATACTAAAGCCATTGTTACAAAGCAAAATGATGAGATTTCTAAATTAAAAACAAGCTTAACTTCTACTCAAGATACTTTACAGCAAACAAATACAGAAAAAGATAGCATGTCTCTTTTTGGAATCCAAATGAGTAAAGGTGGCTACAATACATTAATGTGGTCTATTATTGCAGGATTATTAGCCTTAGCTCTATTTTTTATGTATCGTTTTAAAAATAGCAATGCTATAACTAAAGATGCTCAAAAATCTTTAGCAGAAACCGAAGAAGAGTTTGAAGAGCACAGACGTGTTGCCTTAGAACGCGAACAAAAAGTAAGAAGACAATTGCAAGATGAAATTAATAAGCATAAAAATTCTATTTAAAATAAGCTTATTTTAAATTAGCATTTAAAAGTCTGTAACTCCGGTAACAGACTTTTTTTTTATTGAAAATTTAAATTTATACTAACGGTACGAATAAACATTTATATCTTAAAAACATTTAAATTATCTTTGCAAACCTATACAAAGCATAATGAGAATAGATATAATAACCGTTTTACCAGAATTAATTAAAAGTCCATTTGAAGCTTCAATATTAAAACGAGCAATAGACGCTAATTTAGTATCGGTACACTTTCATAATTTACGAGATTATACTACAGACAATTATAAATCTATAGACGACACACAATTTGGTGGCGGTGCAGGTATGGTAATGACTTGCGAACCTATAGACAAATGTATTTCTGCATTAAAAGCAGAACGTAGTTACGATGAGATTATATATATGACGCCAGATGGTAAAACCTTAAATCAAGGTATTGCAAATACATTATCATTAAAAGAAAATATCATTATTCTTTGTGGCCATTATAAAGGTGTAGACCAACGTGTTAGAGACATGTTTGTAACCAAAGAAATCTCTATTGGAGATTATGTTTTATCTGGTGGAGAATTAGGAGCCGCAGTACTGTGTGATGCTGTTATTAGACTTATACCTGGCGTTTTAGGTAACGAAACTTCTGCGCTTACAGATAGTTTTCAAGATAATTTATTAGCACCTCCAATTTACACAAAACCAAGAGACTACAAAGGACACAAAGTCCCAGAAGTTCTTTTTAGCGGTCATGCTGCAAATATAGAAAAGTGGAGAGAAGAACAAGCTTATAAAAGAACTCAAGAACGCAGACCAGATTTGCTAGACGACTAATATTTAAAACAAACTATTTATTTTGAATCAAATACCAGAAATTGTCACTCTAGAAAACAAAAAATTAGTTGGCCATAACATTACCATGTCTTTGGTAGACAACAAAACATTTCAGCTTTTCTCTGGTTTTATGCCTCAAAAAAAAGAGATTCAAAATGCTATTTCCTCAGATATATTCGAAGTATTAATTTATAACGATACTTATTTTAAAAATTTCAACCCAACAAACACCTTTGTAAAATGGGCAACGGTTGAAGTTGAAAGTAACAAAACACTACCTAAAGGCATGAGTTCTTTCAACCTTGAGTCTGGTGTATATGCTGTATTTAAATACAAAGGGCTACCACAAAATTTTGGAGCATTTATGTCAGGTATTTTCTCAAATTGGTTACCACAATCCAAATATAAATTAGATAATAGACCACATTTTAATTTATTAGGAGAAAAAGCCAAACGTAACAGTCCAGATTCCGAAGAAACTGTATGGATTCCTATTACGCTTAAATAGTTTAAAATAAAAACACCATAAATCTCATGAAATTAAAAAATATAGCAATATTACTCTCTCTATTTCTTATTATTATTTCATGTAAAAAACAAAATAATAAGCAAGTTCCTGTTCGCGGCTTAATAACAGAAAAAGCAATGGTAGTTTCTGCAAGAGCTGAAGCATCAAAAATTGGAAAGCAAATTTTAGCACAAGGCGGAAATGCTTTTGATGCAATGATGGCTACAGACTTAGCTTTAGCTGTAGCTTACCCATATGCCGGAAATCTTGGTGGTGGCGGTTTTATGGTGTATAGATTAAATAATGGTGAAATTGGCGCATTAGATTATAGAGAAAAAGCACCTTTAGCAGCAACAAAAAACATGTATTTAGATTCATTAGGAAATATTATTCCAGAGTTAAGTACACGTGGCGCAATGGCAGTTGGTGTTCCAGGAACTGTTGCTGGCGTTTTTGAAGCACAAAAAAAGTTTGGAATACTTCCTATAGAGTCCATTATTAAACCTGTTATTAATCTAGCAAAAAAAGGAATTGTAGTAACCAAAAAACAAGAAGCTAGATTTACCGAAAAACGTGAAGATTTTCTAAAAACTAATAAAGACACTATTTTATTTGCAAAACATTGGAGAGCAAAAGATACCATCGTTCAAAATAATTTAGCAAACACACTTTCTGCCATTATGAAAAATGGTCCAGATGAATTTTACAAAGGTACTTCTGCAAAAATTCTAGCTAAATTTATTCAAGAAAATGGTGGCATTATAACTGAAAAAGATTTAGCAAGCTACACAGCAAATTGGCGTACACCAATTACATTTAATTACGACGATTTAAAAATTATCTCTATGTCTCCACCATCAAGCGGAGGTATTGCAATGGCTCAAATATTAAAATCTGTTGAAAGTTTTAATTTAAGTAAATTAGGCCATAATTCTACAGAGTTTATTCAAGTTTTAGCTGAAGCTGAACGTCGCGCTTATGCTGATAGAAGTTTTTATTTAGGTGATCCTGATTTTATTAAAGTACCACAAAGTAAATTAATAAGTGATGCGTATTTAAAAGATAGAATGAAGAATTTTTCATTTGAAAAAGCTACACCTTCATCTACAGTTTCTCATGGTAATGTTGATATTATTGAAAGTGATGAAACCACCCACTACTCTATTATCGATCAATTTGGAAATGCCATTTCTGTAACAACTACTTTAAATTCGGGATATGGTTCTAAACTATACTGCGAAGAATTAGGCTTCTTTTTAAATAATGAAATGGACGATTTTTCAAGTAAACCTGGCGTTCCAAATGTATATGGTTTAATTGGTGCCGAAGCTAATGCTATTTTACCAGAAAAACGCATGTTAAGCTCTATGACACCAACCATAGTAGAAAAAAATGGGAAGTTATTAATGAGCGTTGGTACTCCTGGAGGTTCAACAATTATTACTTCGGTTTTACAAACTATTTTAAATGTGCATGAATTTAATATGACAATGCAAGAAGCCGTAGAAGCTGCACGTTTTCACCATCAATGGTTACCAGACGAAATTAGAATGGAACCCAACCGTTTTAATAAAAAAACGATTAAGTCTCTAGAAAAGAAAGGTTACATTATTAACGAAGAACGCTCACCTGTTATTGGTATTGTAGATGGCATTTTAGTATGGCCAGATGGTACACTAGAAGGAGGTGCAGATTCGCGAGGAGATGATGCAGCTGATGGTTTTTAGAAATTATAAACTATTAAAAAAACAACCGTATATTCTTTTTTAAATTACTTTAGTAGCTTATTCAAATTCTGTATAGAAATTATGACACCTAAATTTTACTCAAAATTCTATTTTATAATTGTATTATTTTTTTTCATTTCACAACAAGTCCTAGCTCAGTTAGCACCTTCTTTAGTTGGAAACACAATAGACTTAGGAGGTGATTGCTATCAAATTACTGCAAATTCTAATACACAACTCGGAGCTGTGTGGTTTAATAATACTATAGATTTAAATAATGATTTTGATATTATTTTTGATGCAAATTTTGGTAGTAATGATTCTAATGGTGCAGATGGAATTGTTTTTGCTTTAAAAACTTCTGCCAATGCAGAAGTAGGAATTGGCGGTGGAGGTTTAGGATATGGAGGCATTGATAATTCTATGGCAATTGAGTTTGACACATGGCAAAATAATGATAGAAATGATCCTTTTTCAGATCATGTTGCCATAATTTCTAATGGTATTACAAACCATACAGGAGCAACATCTTTATTTGCACCTGTTAATGCTTCTGCTACTTCAGTAAATATAGAAGATGGCAATCCTCATGAAGTTAAAATTACTTGGAGAGCAGCTACACAAGAGTTTAGAGTTATTTTCGATTGTAATGAAAGAATTTTATATACTGCAGATATTGTTAATTCAGTTTTTAATGGTAACTCAAATGTGTTTTTTGGTTTTACTGGATCTACTGGTGGAGCTTCAAATCTTCAAACTGTTTGTTTTAAAAATCTTTCTTTTGTAAATGAAATTCTATTAGAAAATCAAACAATTTGTTCTGGAAACTCTATAAATTCTATTGATGCTACTTATGATGGAGCAACAAATTATTTATGGTCTCCTGCCACAGGTGTAAGCGATGTTACTATACCTAATCCTATATTTTCTCCTACAACAAATACAACTTATACTGTTCAAGTTACAGATGCGTGTGCTGAAATTATTTCCGAATCATTTGATATAACAATATTACCAGACTCAAATGCTAATGTAATTGCAACAACAAACACTATATGCTCTGGCCAAGACGCCATTTTCACTATTACCGGAGACGCAGGTAATGTTGTAGACTACAATATTAACGGTGGCGGTACAGTGCAAGTAACACTAGATGCAGCAGGACAAGGCGTTGTTACAATTGCTGGAGCTACAGCAGACCAAACTATAACTTTAGAAACTGTTACCAATCCATCTACAACATGTACAACAACATTAACAGATACTGAAACAGTTACTATTGGAGCAAATCCAACCATTACAAGTTTAACAACCAATACAGATATTTGTTCTGGAGCAGATGCTATATTTACCATAGATGCCACTGCCGATGATGTTATAGACTACACTATTAATGGAGGTGCAACACAACAAGTTGTTGTAGATGCTACAGGCCAAGCTATTGT
>NZ_RCCH01000002.1:0-250412 GCF_003663945.1 Lacinutrix venerupis
CCATTATCATTAATAGTTGCTGTTCCATTGGCTGGTGTAGTAACTGCTGTGATCGTTGTTGGTTCTGTTCCTAAATCGTCGTTGTCTAATACATCGATATCTACTGGTGTATCTTCTTCTGTTGTTGCGGTATCGTCTTCTGCATCTGGTGTTGGTGTTACTGTTACCGTTACCGTTGCTGTTGACTCATTTCCATTAGCATCTGTAATTGTGTAATCGAACGTATCGGTTGGACCATCGAAGTCTGCATTTGGTGTGTAAACCACATAGTCATCACTTGGATCTGCTGGTGTACCATTATCATTGATAGTTGCTGTTCCATTGGCTGGTGTAGTAACTGCTGTGATCGTTGTTGGTTCTGTTCCTAAATCATCGTTGTCTAATACATCGATATCTACTGGTGTATCTTCTTCTGTTGTTGCGGTATCGTCTTCTGCATCTGGATTACATACAATAACAGTCTCATCAGTAGAACTTCCAGCTCCTTGTCCATTTGCTTGGTTAGCAACATTATTTGGTACACCATTAGCATCTACCGATCCGTTTAACTGTCCATTAGCTAACACTTCTGTAGCTGGAATATTTTCATCACCTTCTAAGGCATCAAAACAACCATCATTATCACTATCTACATCTAAATAATCAGGAATACCATCGTTATCGTAATCTGCTGTACAAGCTGGTGTAACTTGTGTAGTAGTAGTTGGGTTAACAAATGATTGTGTGTTAAATAAATAACCGGTATCAAACTGTCGTTTAGCAAAAGTTATATCAAATTGATCCACAAATGGCATTTGTATTCCAAACCATAAGTTTTCATCTGCAGCACCTGCAGAATTACCAGTTGAAGTTACTCTTAGAAATGAGCCAGCAGAACCAAATGAAGATGTAGTAACACTACTAGCCACTACTAAAGAAGTTGTAGTGGTCACTTCATAATCTAAGATATCAACTTTATTAAATTCAACAAGCTCACCTGGAGTTGTATCATCAATATCTTGAAACACCATATTTGCTGGTACTTCAATAAGATTATTAGTTCCGTTTATTAAAAATTCAAAATCGAAATTAGCAAAACCAGTTATCGCTGGATCTGTACTTGCTAAATATATAGGATAATAAATTATAGGTTCTCCATTTGCTGGATCAAAACTAACACCCGAAAGATCTACTTCTAAATTAGCTGGATCTGAATTCCCTAAAACTGTAATTCTTAAATCTATAGCAGTACCTTCGTATGATCCTACATTAGCATATCTTGCTGTATCACCAATATTTCCTGGATTACCACTCGCTGTATATGTTAAATCTGTAGCTTGTATTAGAATATCGACAGTTTTAGAAGGTGAACATTCGTTTACATCTAAAATACCATCATTATCATTATCTAAATCACAACCATTAGGCACTCCATCTCCATCAATATCTGCCGTATCATCGAAACCGTTACATATATCATTTGCATCAATTACTCCATCTCCATCAGAATCACATTGTCCAAATGAATCAAATTGAGTATTATCTATCGATGTCCCTGCTGTTTGTCCATTGTTAACATCAACATTATTAGGTACACCAGTTGTTAAATCTACTGCTCCATCTAATTGTCCATTAGGTAAAACATTAACTGCTTCAATATTATCACCTCCTTCAAGCGCATCAAAACAACCATCTCCATCTGAATCTGTGTCTAAACTGTCTGGCAAACCATCACCATCGGTATCTTCACAAGCAAAAGGATCTGTATAAATAAAAACTTTACCGTCCGCAGCGTCTCCTGTCGAGTTACTTATTATTCTTAATGAAGAAATATAACTACCAACAGGTCCTAAATCTGACAAACTATAAGGAGCTATTTCAATAACTTGACCATTTGAAGCTGTAACTGATGTGGTTAAATAGTTAGCTGAATTAGCTACTATAACTATTTGTGAACCTAAATAATTATTATTTATATCATAGGCCTCTATAATTGTATTATTGTTTCCTCCTCTTTCAGATATAAATAAAAAGGAATCTCCTGCTATTAATACAGGAGTATTATAAGTAAGTGTATAATAATCTGAAGGTTGAATAGCTGAATCTTGCTTTTGAAAGTGATTTAAGTTTCGGTCTTGAAAAGCATCTAGAATTAAATTATTCCAGTTAGGATTACTAATATTATCACCTGAAACACCTCCAACATTTCCATCTATATCATTAGTAACCTCGTAAATACTATTTGCATCTGTAGTTACAAAATTCTCCTCGTAACCATCTGGAACTATAAAATTTGTAATTACATTACCATTAACAACAACAGCATCTAATTCAGCAGGTCCATTACCTCCTGAACCAGTAAAGTTAAAAGTTGTGTTTGAACTATTAAATGGTCCTGTGAAACCTATTGAATAATTACATTCAATAGAATCTAAAATACCATCATTATCATCATCTAAATCTGTAACATCATCAATACCATCACCATCATTATCTGGTAATACATTTACTGTTAATGACGCTGGATTAGAAGTTGCCGATGCGTTATTACCATCTAGTACATAATCATCATTTACTGTATAAGGGATACTTGTAGTTCCTATAAAACCTGAATTAGGATTGAAAGTTACATTTCCTAAATTATCTACTGACCAGTTTCCATCTGCAGTAGTTAAAGAATTTTGGATTCCAGAAGTAGTAGGATCTAAATCTACTGTTGCTACATCAATATTTCCATCTGCATCTGCATCAGTATTAGTTACATTAAATGTTGCAGGAGTATTGATTGCAGATATATCAGAATTATCATCTGCAACAGGAACACTGTTTATAGCATTTAAAGAAACAGATAAGTTAACAGACTCTAAATTAGCTGTATTATTTCCCATATTTGCTCCTGGCGAAAGAACTATCGTTCTATCTGCTGCTGTTGCAATAAATCTTAAAACAGTTGTTTGCCAATTTACCGTATTAATAGGAGAAACATTTTGTTCAGCCTCTCCTTGGATTTGATATTGATAAAAATCAATAAATTCAGGGCTATAACTTGCAGTCGTTGAAGTAAGTGCATATATATGTAATTCATAAGTATTCCCAACTGTTAAACCAGTTATAGTCGTTGTCACACTTTCTTCAGTTGCTAAAGTACCTACATCACGCAATGTTAACCAAGTTGTGTGTCCATTTGGAGGTAATGGAAGAGGAGATGCATCCCAAGCATCATTTTCACCTAAACCAGCACCTGTACCAGCAACATTAAAACGATCAGAAATATCTGGAGTACCTCCATTATCTAACCATCCTGGTGGAACGCAATTACCGCACCTGGCACCTGCACCATCTGTAGGTGATATATTTTGCGCAGAACCAATCTGACTAAACAAAAACAATAAAACAAATACAAATAAAGTATTAATGTGTTTTAACGAAAATTGAGTAAAGTTTTACATATTAGAATGAATATATTTTATTTTTATTTTGAAAAACATAACAGCTAAAAGCTATTAATGAAGCAATTATATATAGGGAATTATTAAAAACAGTATTGTTTTTAATTTTTTGAAATTCAAGTAGTTGTAGTGTAAAGTTTTTTCCAATATATGGTTATTTAAAAAAATCAATACTTTTAAATTTATATGAAAAGAAATATCAACAATCTTATTCACACTGTAAAATTATATAAACAAATTTAATTTACATACTAAAATAAAAACAAAACAAAATTATTTTAAACTTATACGTTGTATTGAATTTATATCCGTTTAACGGTTCTTTAACAGTTAACAAATCTAGTTTTAAATTTATATTCTTTGTTTAGACATAATAATAATATGTTTAAATACTCGATAAAACACAACAAAAAACCGACTAAAAACATTAAAATATTTTTTAAAACAGATAAATCGTACAAATTTAAAAAGTAAACATAATTATTAAACTTATAATATTAGTATTAAATTAACATTATATAACATGCTTTTTTATAAACTTTAAATCTATTTTCATTAGTATTTGTATTACAACTATATTTGCCAAAAACACATTGTAATGAAATTTAAGGACGAAATAAATAGAAGAAGAACCTTTGGAATAATATCGCATCCAGATGCAGGAAAAACAACACTTACAGAAAAATTATTACTTTTTGGTGGAGCAATTAATGAAGCTGGAGCTGTAAAAAGCAATAAAATAAAAAAAGGAGCTACTAGTGATTTTATGGAGATTGAACGCCAACGTGGTATTAGTGTGGCTACTTCTGTTCTTGCATTTGAGTATGATGGGATAAAAATTAATATTTTAGATACGCCAGGTCACAAAGATTTTGCTGAAGATACTTTTAGAACCTTAACCGCTGTAGACAGTGTAATTGTGGTTATAGATGTTGCAAAAGGTGTAGAAGAGCAAACCGAAAAACTTGTTGAAGTGTGTAGAATGCGTAATATACCAATGATTGTTTTTATTAATAAAATGGATCGTGAAGGTAAAGATGCTTTTGAACTTTTAGATGAAATAGAACAAAAATTAGGACTTACAGTTACACCTTTAAGTTTTCCTATTGGAATGGGTTATGATTTTAAAGGTATATATAATATTTGGGAAAAAAATATTAATCTTTTTAGCGGAGATAGTAGGAAGAATATTGAAGAAACTATAGAAATTTCTGATTTAAATGCTTCGGAATTAGATGATTTAGTTGGTGAAAAATCTGCAAATACACTACGAGAAGAAATTGAACTTGTTGAAGGTATTTACCCGCAATTTAATAACGAAGAATATTTAAATGGTACACTACAACCAGTATTTTTTGGTTCTGCTTTAAATAGTTTTGGAGTTCGTGAACTATTAGATTGTTTCGTAGAAATAGCACCAAAACCAAGAGCTAAGCAAAGTGAAGAACGCCTGGTTAAACCTGATGAAGATAAATTTACTGGTTTTGTTTTTAAAATCCATGCTAATATGGATCCTAATCATAGAAATAGATTAGCATTTATAAAAATTGTTTCTGGTGAGTTTAAAAGAAACACACCTTATCTTCATGTTAGACATAAGAAAAAGGTTAAATTTTCTAGTCCTAATGCTTTTTTTGCTGAAAAAAAAGAAATAGTAGACATCTCTTATCCTGGTGATATTGTGGGTTTACAAGACACAGGTACTTTTAAAATTGGAGATACTTTAACTGAAGGAGAGGTTTTAAATTACAAAGGTGTACCTAGTTTCTCACCTGAACATTTTAGATACATAAATAACGCAGATCCTTTGAAATCTAAACAATTACACAAAGGTATTGATCAATTAATGGACGAAGGAGTAGCACAGTTATTTACTTTAGAACTTAACGGTAGAAAAGTTATTGGAACTGTTGGAGCATTACAATACGAAGTAATACAGTATAGATTAGAGCATGAATACGGAGCAAAATGTACTTATGAAAATTTAAATGTTTATAAAGCTTGTTGGGTAGATCCTGAAGATCCAAAAAATGAAGAGTTTAAAGAGTTTAAAAGAGTAAAACAACGTTATTTAGCTAAAGATAAGCGTGGTCAATTAGTATTTTTAGCAGATTCATCTTTTTCTTTACAAATGACACAACAAAAATATCCTACAGTAAAATTCCATTATGTTTCGGAGTTTAAATAGCTAAAATTAATTTTAAGGCGTTTTAAGGCACTTTTAACACAACCAATGCCTTATTAGTAGCCAATAAAAATAAAATTAATAATTGTACGGTTTAAATAAACACAATTTTTAATAATGATAATTTTTAATTATAAATAAAAACAATTTCAATAATTAAAAACTATTATACTCATTGTTTAAAAAAAAATCTCTAAAATTACTTAGAGATTTTTTTTACTTAAAATTTATGCTTGACCTGTTGGTCCAAAATTTAATGGAATTGGAGGTTGTTCATAATCTTTAATCTCACCATGCGTTTTTTCAAATCTTTGAACATTATCGTTTAAAGCTTTTAATAATCTTTTTGCATGTTGTGGTGTTAATATAATTCTGGATTTCACCTTACTTTTTGGAGTTCCAGGCATAATACTAACAAAATCTACTACAAACTCTGAAACAGAATGATTAATTATAGCTAAATTAGAATAGGTTCCTTCTGCTACTTTTTCGTCTAGCTCTATATTAATTTGACCTTGCTTAGGTTTGTTATCTTTATTATCTGCCATGTTTTATTTATTTTTTAAATATAAAATGATATTTTAAATAAAAAGTCCTGCTATTAAAGCAGGACTTTTAAATTATATTAAAACTATTGTTTTAATTATTGAGATTCCTACCTGCGTAGGCTATATATTAATTATAGTTAACCTCTTCTTTAGCTTGCATCATTTGATCAAACTCTTCTTTAGAACCTACAATAATATTATCGTAAGAACGCATTCCTGTTCCTGCTGGAATTCTGTGTCCTACAATTACATTTTCTTTTAATCCTTCTAAAGAGTCAACCTTACCTGCTACAGCTGCTTCATTAAGAACTTTTGTTGTTTCCTGAAACGATGCCGCAGAAATAAACGATTTAGTTTGTAACGAAGCTCTTGTAATACCTTGAAGTATAGGAGTTGCAGTAGCTGGTTGTGCGTCTCTTGCCTCAACTAATGCCTTATCTTCACGGCGTAATAAAGAGTTTTCATCTCTTAACTCGAAAGCAGTAATTATTTGACCTTCTTTTAAGTTTGTTGAATCTCCTGCGTTTTCAACTACTTTTTTACCAAAAATAGCATCATTCTCTTCAATAAAGTCTGCTTTATGAGCTAATTGATCTTCTAAGAAAATAGTATCTCCAGAGTCAATAATTCTCACTTTACGCATCATTTGTCTTACAACAACTTCAAAATGCTTGTCGTTAATTTTTACACCTTGTAAACGGTAAACTTCTTGAACTTCGTTCACTAAGTATTGTTGTACCGCTGCAGGTCCTTTTATGTTTAAGATATCGTTTGGCGTTATAGAACCATCTGATAAAGGCATACCTGCTTTAACAAAGTCGTTTTCTTGTACAAGAATTTGACTTGATAATTTAACTAAGTATTTCTTAATATCTCCTAATTTAGATTCTACAATAATCTCACGATTACCTCTCTTAATTTTTCCAAAAGAAACCACACCATCAATAGCACTTACTACTGCAGGATTAGAAGGATTACGAGCTTCAAATAATTCTGTTACTCTAGGTAAACCACCTGTAATATCACCTGCTTTAGCAGATTTACGAGGGATTTTAACTAAGACTTTACCAATCTTAACTTTTTCTCCATCATCAATCATTATGTGTGCTCCTACTGGAAGGTTGTAAGAACGAATTGCTTCTCCTTTACCATCTTCAACAATAAGTGTTGGAATTAATTTTTTATTTCTAGATTCTGAAATTACTTTTTCTTGGAAACCTGTTTGTTCATCAATTTCTACTTGATAAGTAACACCTTGCTCAATATTTTCGTATCTAACTTTTCCTGCAAATTCAGAAATAATAACTCCGTTATATGGATCCCACTCACAAACTACATCTCCAGTTTTAAGTTTATCTCCACTTTCAATAAATATAGTTGAACCGTAAGGAATGTTATTAGTACTTAAAGTAATTCCTGTTTTCTTATCTACCAATTTTAATTCAGAAGTACGAGAAATAACAATGTTTACTTCTTCTCCATCCTTATTAGTACCTTTTACAGTTTTTAATTCTTCAATTTCTGCAACTCCATCAAATTTAGCTACAAGCTTGTTTTCTTCAGAAATGTTACCTGCAATACCACCTACGTGGAATGTACGAAGTGTTAATTGTGTACCTGGTTCTCCAATAGATTGTGCTGCTACAACACCTACTGCTTCACCACGTTGTACCATTTTGTTTGTTGCTAAGTTTCTTCCGTAACATTGTGCACAGATTCCTTTCTTAGCCTCACAACTTAATGGTGAACGTACTTCTACTGAATCTACTGGTGAATTTTCAATATTTTTAGCAATATCTTCATCAATTAATTGTCCTGCTTCAACTATTAGCTCTTCAGTTAATGGGTTATAAACATCGTTTAGTGCAATACGTCCTACAACTCTTGCTCCTAAATTTTCTACAATTTCATCATTTTTCTTTAATGCTGTAACTTCTACACCTCTTAAAGTACCACAGTCTACACTGTTTACAATAACATCTTGAGAAACATCTACTAAACGACGTGTTAAATAACCTGCATCGGCAGTTTTAAGTGCGGTATCGGCAAGACCTTTACGAGCACCGTGAGTTGATATAAAGTATTCTAAAATTGAAAGCCCTTCTTTAAAGTTAGAAAGAATTGGATTCTCAATAATAGATCCTCCACCTGCAGTAGATTTTTTAGGCTTAGCCATTAATCCACGCATTCCTGTTAACTGACGAATCTGTTCTTTAGATCCACGGGCTCCAGAATCAAGCATCATAAATACTGAGTTAAATCCTTGCTGATCTTCTCTAATACGTTTCATTGACAATTCTGTCAATTCTGCATTTGTTGAAGTCCAAATATCAATTACTTGGTTATAACGTTCGTTATTGGTAATTAGTCCCATGTTATAGTTACCAGTAATACCATCAACTTTTGTGTTTGCAGCATCAATCATAGATTGCTTTTCTGGCGGGATAATAATATCTCCTAAACTAAATGATAATCCACCTTTAAAGGCAAATAAATATCCTAAAGTTTTAATTTCATCTAAGAAAGCAGCTGTTTCTGGAACACTAGTTACTTTTAATATTTCACCAATAATATCTCTTAAAGATTTCTTAGTTAGTACTTGGTTTATATAACCTGCGGCAGCCGGTACTTTTTCATTAAAAAGTACTCGTCCTGTAGTGGTTTCAATAATTTGTGGTACTAATTCTCCTTCTTCATTAAAATCAATAGTACGAACTTTAATTTGTGCATTTAAATCTACACGTTTTTCGTTATAAGCTATTGTTACTTCTTCTGAAGAATAAAAAGTTAAACCTTCTCCTTTAACTGGTACTTCTGGTGTTGAAGTACGTAATTTAGTCATGTAATAAAGACCAAGTACCATATCCTGAGATGGTACTGTTACTGGAGCACCATTTGCTGGATTCAAAATGTTATGAGAAGCCAACATTAAAAGTTGACATTCTAATATAGCTTCTGGTCCTAATGGTAAGTGCACTGCCATTTGATCTCCATCAAAATCGGCATTAAATGCGGCACATGCTAATGGGTGTAACTGTATTGCTTTCCCTTCAATTAATTTTGGTTGGAATGCTTGTATACCTAATCTGTGAAGCGTAGGCGCACGGTTTAGTAATACTGGATGTCCTTTAAGAACATTTTCCAAAATATCCCAAACCACAGGCTCTTTTTTATCTATAATTTTCTTTGCAGACTTTACAGTTTTTACAATTCCTCTTTCAATTAATTTACGAATAATGAAAGGTTTATATAATTCTGCTGCCATATTTTTAGGCAGTCCACATTCAAATAATTTTAATTCTGGTCCAACAACAATTACAGAACGTGCAGAATAATCAACACGCTTACCTAATAAATTTTGACGGAAACGTCCTTGCTTACCTTTAAGTGAATCTGATAACGACTTTAAAGGTCTATTAGAATCTGTTTTTACAGCTGAAGATTTACGTGTGTTATCTAATAAAGAATCTACAGACTCTTGTAACATACGCTTCTCGTTACGTAAAATAACTTCTGGTGCTTTTATTTCAACTAATCTTTTAAGACGGTTGTTTCTAATAATTACACGGCGGTATAAATCATTTAAATCTGAAGTTGCAAAACGACCACCATCTAAAGGCACTAAAGGTCTTAATTCTGGTGGAATAATTGGTACAACTTTTAAAATCATCCATTCTGGACGGTTTTCTCTATTTAAATTAGACTCACGTAAAGCTTCTACAACTTGTAGACGCTTTAATGCTTCTGTTTTACGTTGTTTTGATGTTTCTGTATTTGCTTTATGACGTAATTGGAAAGATAAAGAATCTAAATCTATACGTGCTAATAAATCAATAAGACACTCGGCTCCCATTTTAGCAATAAACTTATTTGGGTCTGTATCTTCTAAGTAATTATTATCCTGCGGAAGTGTTTCAAGAATATTTAAGTATTCTTCTTCTGTTAAGAAATCCATTTTTTGTAATGGTTCTCCTTCTGCATTTTTAGCATTACCTGCTTGAATTACTACATAACGTTCGTAGTAAATTATCATATCTAATTTCTTAGATGGTAAGCCTAATAAGTATCCTATTTTGTTTGGTAAAGAACGGAAATACCAAATATGTGCAACAGGAACAACTAAATTAATGTGCCCAACTCTGTCACGACGTACTTTCTTTTCTGTTACTTCTACACCACAACGGTCACAAACAATACCTTTGTAGCGAATTCTTTTATATTTACCACAAGCACATTCGTAGTCTTTTACAGGACCAAAAATACGCTCACAGAATAAACCATCTCTTTCTGGTTTATGTGTACGATAATTAATAGTTTCTGGCTTTAAAACTTCACCTCTTGATTCTGCTAAAATAGACTCTGGTGATGCTAAACCAATTGAGATTTTGTTAAATCTCTGTACTGTATTCTTATCTTGCTTTCTTGCCATTTTTTTATAGTTTTCAGTATTCAGTATTCAGTCGCAGTAAACCTGCTGACTGAACACTGTAAACTATTTTTATTCCTCTAATCTAATGTCTAATCCTAACCCTTTTAATTCGTGCATAAGTACGTTAAAAGATTCTGGTAATCCTGGATCTGGCATTGGTTCACCTTTTACGATAGCTTCGTAAGTTTTAGCTCTACCAACTACATCATCAGATTTTACTGTTAAGATTTCTCTAAGCGTACTTGAAGCTCCATATGCCTCAAGTGCCCATACTTCCATCTCACCAAAACGCTGACCACCAAATTGTGCTTTACCTCCTAATGGTTGTTGAGTAATTAATGAGTATGGTCCAATAGAACGTGCGTGCATCTTATCATCTACCATATGCCCTAATTTAAGCATGTAGATTACACCAACTGTTGCTGGCTGATCGAAACGCTCTCCTGTTCCTCCATCGTATAAGTATGTATGACCGTATCTTGGAATTCCAGCTTCATCTGTTAATTCGTTAATTTGGTCTATAGTAGCTCCATCGAATATTGGTGTTGCAAAAGTACGACCAAGATCTTGTCCAGCCCATCCTAATACTGTTTCATAAATTTGTCCAATATTCATACGTGATGGTACACCTAATGGATTTAATACGATATCTACTGGAGTTCCATCTTCTAGGAAAGGCATATCTTCTTGACGTACAATACGTGCAACAATACCTTTGTTTCCGTGACGTCCTGCCATTTTATCACCAACTTTTAGTTTACGTTTTTTAGCAATGTAAACTTTAGCTAATTTAATGATACCTGCTGGTAATTCATCTCCTACAGAAATTGTAAACTTCTCACGACGTAAAGAACCTTGTAAGTCGTTTTCTTTAATCTTATAGTTATGAATTAAATCTGCAACTAATTTATTTGTGTGCTCATCTGTTGTCCAAGTTCCACCAGTTAAGTGCGTATAATCATCAACAGCATTTAACATTTTAAGTGTGAATTTTTTACCTTTTGGTAAAACTTCTTCTCCTAAATCGTTAAATATACCTTGAGAGGTTTTTCCGTTTACAATTGTGAAAAGTTTTTCAACTAATACTGCTTGTAAAGCATCAAATTTAGAATTATAGATACCTTCTAATTGAGCGATATCTTCTTTATCTTGAGCTCTTTTACGTTTGTCTTTAATAGCACGAGCAAATAACTTTTTGTTAATTACTACACCGTGTAATGAAGGAGATGCTTTTAATGAAGCGTCTTTTACATCACCCGCTTTATCTCCAAAGATAGCGCGTAATAATTTCTCTTCCGGTGTTGGATCGCTTTCACCTTTAGGAGTAATCTTACCTATTAATATATCTCCAGGTTTAACTTCTGCTCCAATACGGATCATTCCGTTTTCATCTAAATCTTTTGTTGCTTCTTCAGATACGTTAGGAATATCATTAGTTAACTCTTCGTTACCTAATTTTGTATCTCTAACATCTAATGAATACTCATCAATATGAATAGATGTAAAAATATCTTCACGAACAACTTTTTCTGAAATTACAATGGCATCCTCAAAGTTATATCCTTTCCAAGGCATGAAGGCTACTTTCATATTTCTTCCTAAAGCTAACTCCCCTTTTTGAGTTGCATAACCTTCAGATAAAACTTGTCCTTTTTTTACTTTATCACCTTTCTTTACGATTGGTTTTAAGTTAATAGATGTTCCTTGGTTTGTTTTTCTAAATTTTACTAAAGGATATCTTGTAATATCACTATCGAAACTTACTTTAGCTTCATCATCGCTTCGCTCGTATTTAATTACGATTTCGTTAGCGTCTACGTATTCTACAACACCTTCTCCTTCTGCATTAATTAATACTCTAGAGTCTGATGCAACTTGTCTTTCTAATCCTGTTCCAACAATTGGTGCTTGAGGGCGTAATAATGGTACGGCTTGACGCATCATGTTAGATCCCATTAATGCACGGTTGGCATCATCATGCTCTAAGAAAGGAATTAAAGAAGCTGAAATAGATGAAATTTGGTTTGGTGCAACATCTGTATAATGAATATCTTTTGGATCCATTACCGGAAAATCACCTTCCATACGAGCAATTACCTTGTCGTGTAAAATTTTACCTTCGTCATCAACTTTTACAGTTGCTTGCGCTATTAATTTTTCTTCTTCTTCTTCTGCACTTAAATATGTAGGTGTTCCTTTAATATCTACAACACCATCTGTTACTTTTCTATATGGTGTTTCAATGAATCCCATAGAATTCACTTTTGCATATACAGATAAAGATGAAATTAATCCAATGTTTGGTCCCTCAGGAGTTTCAATTGGACAAAGTCTTCCATAGTGAGTGTAGTGTACATCACGTACTTCGAAACCAGCTCTCTCTCTAGATAAACCTCCTGGTCCTAATGCTGATAAACGACGCTTGTGCGTAATTTCTGCAAGTGGATTGGTTTGATCCATAAATTGAGATAATTGGTTTGTACCAAAGAAAGAATTAATTACAGACGATAATGTCTTTGCATTAATTAAATCGATTGGTGTAAAAACCTCGTTATCACGAACGTTCATACGTTCACGAATAGTACGAGCCATACGTGCTAAACCAACACCAAATTGAGAAGATAATTGTTCTCCTACTGTACGTACACGACGGTTAGATAAGTGATCAATATCATCAATCTCTGCTTTAGAGTTTATTAACTCAATTAAATATTTTATAATAGTTATAATATCTTCTTTGGTAAGTACTTGCTTATCCATTCCGATATCTAACTGTAATTTTTTATTCATTCTATAACGTCCTACTTCTCCTAAAGAGTAACGTTGGTCACTAAAGAATAATTTATCTATAATACCACGTGCTGTTTCCTCATCTGGCGGCTCAGCATTACGTAGTTGTCTATAAATATGCTCTACTGCTTCTTTTTCAGAGTTTGTTGGATCTTTTTGAAGCGTATTATGTATAATTGCGTAATCTCCTTGTTGAGCACTTTCTTTATGTAAAAGAATAGTTTTTACTCCAATTTCAAGAATTTCTTCAATATTGTCTTTATCTAATTCTGTATCACGATCTAATACAATTTCGTTACGCTCTATAGATACAACTTCTCCTGTATCTTCATCAACGAAATCTTCATGCCATGTATTTAATACACGAGCAGCAAGTTTACGACCTAATACTTTTTTTAATCCAGATTTTGATACTTTAACCTCTTCCGCAAGATCAAATATTTCTAAAATATCTTTATCTCTTTCAAAACCTATAGCTCTAAATAGAGTAGTTACAGGTAATTTTTTCTTTCTATCGATGTAAGCATACATCACTTGATTGATATCCGTAGCGAATTCTATCCAAGATCCTTTAAATGGAATTACTCTTGCTGAATATAATTTTGTTCCATTTGCATGGAATGATTGACCAAAAAATACTCCTGGTGATCTATGTAATTGAGATACTACAACACGTTCTGCACCATTGATACAAAATGTACCAGAAGGTGTCATATAAGGTATTGTTCCTAAGTACACATCTTGAACAATGGTCTCGAAATCTTCATGTTCAGGGTCTGTACAGTATAGTTTTAACCTTGCTTTTAATGGAACGCTATACGTAAGTCCTCTTTCTATACACTCTTCAATAGCATATCTTGGTGGGTCGACAAAGTAATCTAAGAATTCTAAAACGAATTGATTACGAGTATCTGTGATTGGAAAGTTCTCCATGAAGGTATTATACAATCCTTCATTACCTCTTTCTTCAGATTTTGTTTCAAGTTGGAAAAAATCCTGAAAGGATTTTATTTGAATATCCATAAAATCTGGATATTCAGTTCTATTAATAATAGACGAGAAATTTAATCTTTCAGCTTGTGTTACTAACATCAATGGACGAAATTTTGATTAAAAAAAAATACTTGTTTATAGGTATTACCTATATACGACAAATGGTCTAGGTCTTTGAGAGCATTCTCAAGACCTAAACCTTTGTAAAAATTATTGGTAATGCTTACTTAAGCTCTACCTCTGCTCCTGCCTCTTCTAACTGAGTTTTAAGAGCTTCTGCTTCATCTTTAGAAACAGCTTCTTTGATTGCACTTGGTGCATCATCAACTAAACCTTTAGCTTCTTTTAATCCTAAACCAGTTAATTCTTTAACTAATTTTACAACAGCTAACTTAGCGCTACCTGGTGCTTTTAAGATTACATCAAATTCAGTTTGAGCTTCAGCAGCGTCTCCACCACCAGCAGCTGGTCCTGCCATAGCTACTGCAGCAGCAGCAGGCTCGATACCATATTCATCTTTTAATATAGTTGCTAACTCATTTACTTCTTTTACTGTAAGGTTAACTAATTGTTCTGCGAAATCTTTTAAATCTGCCATTTTGTAATAATTTTTAATTTTTAATATTTAAGTATAAAGTGCGTACTAGTGAAATTATCCCTCTTTTTGAGATAATGTTTTAAGAATTCCTGAAAGTTTTCCTCCACTAGATTTAAGTGCAGAAACAACATTCTTAGCAGGAGATTGTAATAATCCAATAATATCTCCAATTAATTCTTCTTTAGATTTAATATCAACTAACATATCTAGTTGATCATCTCCTATATAAACTGTTTCCTCAATAAAAGCTCCTTTTAATAAAGGTTTTTCAGATTTTTTACGGAAATTCTTAATTACTTTTGCTGGAGCATTTCCAGTTTCAGAATACATCACTGATGTATTTCCTTTAAGCGTTGATGGTAAGTCTCCAAAATCTTTATCTGAAGCTTCCATTGCTTTTTCAAGTAATGTGTTTTTTACTACTGCTAATTTTACATTTGCTTTAAAACAAGCACGACGTAAATCTGAAGTACTACCTGCGTTTAAACCTGATATATCAGCTAAATAAATATTAGCATTATCTGCTAATTGTGCAGTTAATTCTTCTATAACTTGTGATTTTTCTTCTCTTGTCATGATATAAAGTATTTAACTACTAACCGATTTTTGTATCAACTGCAATACTAGGACTCATTGTAGACGACATAAAAATGCTTTTTACATAAACTCCTTTAGCTGCTGTTGGCTTCAGTTTTAATAATGTTGTTAATAATTCGTTTGCGTTACCTGCAATTTTATCAGCACTAAAAGATGCTTTTCCAATAGCAGCGTGAACAATACCAGTTTTATCAACTTTAAAATCAATTTTACCAGCTTTCACTTCTGTAACAGCTTTTGCAACATCCATAGTTACAGTACCTGTCTTTGGGTTAGGCATTAAACCACGAGGACCTAATACACGTCCTAATGGACCTAATTTACCCATTACACTAGGCATAGTAATAATTACGTCTACGTCTGTCCAACCACCTTTAATTTTATCAAGGTACTCATCTAAACCAACGAAATCTGCTCCAGCTTCTTTTGCTTCTGCTTCTTTATCTGGAGTTACTAATGCTAATACTTTTACATCTTTACCTGTACCATGTGGAAGAGAAACAACTCCTCTAACCATTTGGTTTGCTTTTCTAGGATCTACTCCTAAACGTACCGCTAAATCTACTGAAGCATCAAATTTTGTGTTTGATATTTCTTTTATCAGTGCTGAAGCTTCTTGTAAAGAATATAATTTATCCTTTTCTATCTTAGCAACAGCCTCTTTACGTTTCTTTGTTAATTTTGCCATTTTAAAATCTTTTTAGGTTAATTAGGTGCTTCTCCACCTTTAACTGTTATACCCATAGATCTTGCTGTTCCTGCGATCATTTTCATTGCTGATTCGATTTCAAAGGCATTTAAATCTACCATTTTATCTTCTGCAATTGTTTTAATTTGATCCCAAGTTACCTTAGCTACTTTACGTACATGAGGTTCACCTGATCCTTTTTTTACTTTGGCCGCTTCTAATAATTGAACTGCAGCTGGAGGAGTTTTGATTACAAAGTCAAATGATTTGTCTTTGTAAACAGAAATCACAACTGGTAAAACCTTACCAGCTTTATCTTGAGTTCTAGCATTAAATTGCTTACAGAACTCCATGATATTAACACCAGCAGCACCTAAAGCGGGTCCAACCGGTGGCGACGGATTCGCTGCACCTCCCCTTACTTGTAATTTGACTACTTTGCCTAATTCTTTTGCCATTTTAAATAATTTAGTTTCATATTAAGTCTATAGTTGAAGCTGACTTAATACTTTCTTTATTGTTGTAACAATTATTAAATTTTCTCTACTTGCATGTAACTTAATTCTAACGGTGTTTTTCTTCCGAAAATCTTAACCATTACTTCAAGTTTACGTTTTTCTTCATTAATATTTTCAATAGTACCATCAAAACCATTAAAAGGACCGTCTATAACTTTAACAGTTTCACCTTTTGTAAATGGAATAGCTACACTTGTATCTATATCTACTGATAATTCGTCTACTTTACCTAACATTCTATTAACTTCTGATTGTCTTAACGGTAAAGGATCTCCTCCTTTAGTAGCTCCTAGAAAGCCTATTACATTAGTTATTGATTTTATGATATGAGGAACTTCACCTGTAAGGTTTGCCTTAATCATTATATAACCACTGAAATATACTTTCTCTTTATTTATTTTTTTTCCGTTTCTTATTTGTACTACGTTTTCTGTAGGCACCAATACTTGCTCAACATAATCTTGTAAACCTAAACGAGCAATTTCATTCTCTATATAAGTTTTAATTTTATTTTCTTGACCACTTACTGCCCTTACAACGTACCACTTTTTTTCTCCTACTTCAGCCATAAACTTTATACTAACTTATTAATTTAAAGTACTCGGCAATAACCTTACTGAAAACAGTATCAACTCCCCAAATTGCTAAAGAGAATATGATTGAAAAAACAGCAACCAATATTGTTAACCTTTGCACTTCTGGCCAAGGTGTCCAAGTCACATTATTTTTCAACTCACCAAATGATTCTTTAATATAATTTACTATTCCAGCCATTTTTAATCTTTATTTTATAAAAAATATATTTCTATATTTTTCAAATTTATTTTAGTTACAAAGTGTTATTAAAACTCTTTACAACTATAAGCACGGGTTGAGAGACTCGAACTCCCGACACCTGGTTTTGGAGACCAGTGCTCTACCAACTGAGCTAAACCCGTAAATATAAGTCAAGGTGCCACGAAAACGAGACACCTTAACTCTATATTTATTAGACTAAATCTTAATCTAAGATTTCAGTTACCTGACCTGCTCCAACTGTTCTTCCTCCTTCACGGATAGCGAAACGAAGACCAACATTCATCGCAATTGTATTGATAAGCTCAACAGTAATTGTTAAGTTATCTCCTGGCATAACCATCTCAACTCCATCAGGAAGTGCAATGTTACCAGTTACATCAGTTGTACGTACGTAGAACTGTGGACGGTAGTTATTATGGAATGGAGTGTGACGTCCACCTTCTTCTTTTTTAAGGATATAAACCTCAGCTTTAAATTTAGCGTGTGGTGTTACAGAACCTGGCTTTGTAATAACCATACCTCTAGAAATTTGAGACTTCTCAATACCTCTTAATAAGATACCAGCGTTATCACCAGCTTCACCTCTATCTAATATTTGACGGAACATTTCAATTCCTGTAATAGTAGAAGTTAATTTCTCTGCACCCATACCGATAATCTCAACAGGATCTCCAGTGTTAGCAATACCAGTCTCAATACGACCAGTTGCTACTGTACCACGTCCAGTAATAGAGAATACATCTTCAATAGGCATTAAGAAATCTTTATCAACCTCTCTTAATGGCTCTTCAATCCAGTTATCAACAGCTTCCATCAATTCCATTACAGTATCAACCCATTTTTGCTCACCATTTAAAGCTCCTAAAGCAGAACCAGATATTACAGGCCCATTATCTCCATCATACTCGTAGAAAGACAATAATTCACGAACCTCCATATCTACTAACTCTAATAACTCCTCATCATCAACCATATCCACTTTATTTAAGAATACAACGATTCTTGGGATACCTACCTGACGACCTAATAAGATGTGCTCACGAGTTTGTGGCATAGGACCATCAGTCGCAGCTACAACTAATATAGCACCATCCATTTGTGCAGCACCCGTTACCATGTTCTTTACATAATCGGCGTGACCTGGACAATCTACGTGTGCGTAGTGACGGTTAGCTGTTTGATACTCTACGTGTGAAGTATTAATTGTAATACCTCTTTCTTTTTCTTCTGGAGCGTTATCGATAGTATCGAAATCTCTTGCTTCTGATAAACCTGCATCAGCTAATACTTTAGTAATAGCAGCAGTTAAAGTTGTTTTACCGTGATCTACGTGTCCAATTGTACCAATATTTAAGTGTGGTTTTGAACGATCGAAAGTTGCCTTTGCCATGTTTTAAATAATTTAATCTTAGTTATATAATAATATTAGTGTTCAAATTTTTGTTTTCTAAAAAATCGAGCCAATGACGGGAATTGAACCCGTGACCTCTTCCTTACCAAGGAAACGCTCTACCTCTGAGCTACACCGGCTAAATATTAGAGCGAGAGACCGGGTTCGAACCGGCGACATTCAGCTTGGAAGGCTGACGCTCTACCAACTGAGCTACTCTCGCAATTATTTAAATTCTCAAATTTAAAACTTACATTTCTTGGTAAAAATGTGGGGAGAGCAGGATTCGAACCTGCGAAGACGTAGTCAGCAGATTTACAGTCTGCCCTCGTTGGCCGCTTGAGTATCTCCCCAATTTTAAATTTTATCAATCTTTTAAAGAACTTTAAAAAAGCTTTTAAACCTTCTTAATTTTAAGAGCCGATGGAGGGACTCGAACCCACGACCTGCTGATTACAAATCAGCTGCTCTAGCCAGCTGAGCTACATCGGCTTTTTATTCTTTTTTTACGAATAAAAAAAGCCCGCTATTTCTAACGGACTGCAAATGTATATATTTATTTAGTTATTCAAAAATATTTTTTACAAATATTTTTATAAATGTGCTCTTAATTTCTCTTTTCGTTTTTTTAATTGCCTTTGAAGCGATGCAATTGCAGTATCTGCACCTTCTTCGAAAGATTTGCATTGCTTTTTAATTATTAAACTATCTCCAGGTATACTTACTTTGGCTTCAAAAATTTTGTTTTCTTTTCCGCTTGTGTTCTCTATTTTTAAGAATACGTCTGATTTTATGACCTTATCGTAATAGGTTTCTAATTTATCCATTCGTGTTTTAACAAAATTCAACAATTCTGGATTTGCATTGAAATTTACTGCTTGGGTGTTTACTATCATAAATACTGCTATTAATATACTCTAAAACATGGGTTTACGTTTTGAGTATTTGTTATACAATAGCTGTTATTTTTTACTTCTTGGGTGTGCGTTTGAATAAACTTTTTTAAGTTCGGCTATACTATTATGTGTATAAACTTGAGTTGCAGCTAAACTTGAATGCCCTAAAAGCTCTTTAACAGCATTTAAATCTGCACCTTGATTTAATAAGTGTGTTGCAAATGAGTGCCTTAATATATGTGGACTCTTTTTCACTTTATTTGATGCTTGACTAAAATAATCATTTATTATTCTATAGACAAGAGTTTCGTATATTTTAACTCCCTTTTTTGTTAAAAAAAGAGCTTCATTATCTTTTATATCTTTTAGCTCTTTTCGTTTTTGCAGATAATCTTCTAGTGTTTGTGTTACAGACTGTAATAAAGGAACGTAGCGTTCCTTAGAGCGTTTACCGAGTACTTTTAATGTTTTATTATTAATATCTGAAAGTTTTAAGTTTACAAGCTCTATTCGCCTTATACCGGTTGAGTAAAACAATTCTATGATTAATTTATTCCTTAATCCTTCGAAATCATCATCATATTTCAATTCATCTAGCACTATATTAATTTCGGCTTCTGAAAATGGTACTTGAACTTTTTTACTTGTTTTAAGAGCTTTATGTTTTGCTAGTGGATTTTTATCTATATCTCCTATTTTTAATAAGAATTTATAATAGGAATTTAAAGCGGAAATTTTACGATTTATACTTCGATTGGAAATTTTAGATTCTACCAATTGTACAATCCAACTTCTTATTTGCGGATAGTTTACTAGGCTTAATTGAGAGTTTTCAAACTCTTTAGCTAAAAAAGATTGAAAGGAGCTTATATCGTTCATATAGGCTTTTACAGTAAGATTTGAGTAGTTTCTTTCTAATAAAAGATAATCTGTAAAGGCTTTTATAGACATGATTAATATTTATTTATTAACGATAATAAATTTGCCAGCGCACTTTATGCGTTAAGGATGAAAGCGGCATCCTTTTTTGTGCGCGCTTATGCGCAAAAAAGATATAGCTGAGAGCCTGACCAAGTCATGCTTTTTTTTGCATGTCTTGGGAACGCCCAAAAAAAATTATTCTTTAAATAATGAAGCTCTTTTACTTAAGTCTTCTATTAATTTTTCGTCATCCTCGCTTTCTAATAATACATTATAAGTTTCCCAAAATTCTTTATTATATGGTTTAGGAGAAAAGATATCCATATCCCATTCTTTTTTAAGTTCTGCTTCTATTTCATCATGATTAACAATAATATCTGAGAACAGTATTTCTTGAACGGTGTAATAATAACGTTCTTCTTTATTGTATTGTTCTGCAAGGTGTTCTTCTTGCTTGTTTTTAGGTTTAAAGCCTACATTTACAAGTTTTGGAGTTTCGTAGTAAATATAATTTGGATACATTTTATCTTGAAATTCCTTATAGTTAATTATTAATTTATGGTTCACATTAGTATCAAACAATCTTTTACTTCTACTTTTTTGCTCTTTTGAAGCTGCTAATAATTCGTATTCTACTTTTTTAATTGCAAAGTTATCATAATAGATATACAACCATCCTTTAGGTTCGAAGCCTTCGTTATATATTCCTTTAGTATCTAAACCTACGTATTCTTCTCCTTTATTTATTTCTATTTTATAAAGCTTACGTTCGTTATCTACTAAAATAGTATCTAATCTAAATTGATGATTTTCTAAAATATTTTCTCCGAATATGGCTTTTTTTCCATCTATATTTCTAAACATATTAAGTTTTCCTTGGAATATATTTTGGAGTCCGTTTACTCTATTATCGTTCCATTTTATAGACTTTTCAAGAAGAGCTGTTTTTACTTGACTTCTTTTTAAGTTTCTAGGATTTGTTTTTATTTTAGTATTCTGGTTTAAGTATGATGCATATGTAAATAGACTATCTATATCTCTAAGATCGTAACTTTTACGCATTTGATCTACGTTAATTTTTAAATAGTCTTTAGCTGGAACGCTATTACTAGAATCGTAAACAGAAATTGCGCTTTCTATTAACCATTTAAATTCTTTTTTATTACGCTCTTTATGACGTAAAAAACCTTTTTGAATATAAGACGAGTCTGGCATTGTTGAAGACAGCCTTTCAATAGCTTTTAACACGATATCGTTTCCTGTTTTTGGCCTAACTTCTGCCTCTAACACAACTTCGTCTAAAGATGCAACTGCTTCTACTAAATATATTGCATCTGATGCATCAAACTGATCTAAAGGTATTTTTTCGGTAGAATACCCGATAGATGATATTACCAATGTATCTGATACATTTTCTTTTGGTATTCTAAGCACAAACTTACCATCGGCATTTGTAATAGTACCGATTGCAGTATTTTGAATATACACACTTGCGCTTTCTATGGGTTCATCTTTAAAAAAATCTACTACTTGATTATTAATTTCTTTTTGTGCAAATACTGATGTAGCAAATAAGAAAAATAGAATGTATAGAAGTTGATTTGGGTATTTCATTTTAAAAAAGTTGATTATATTATATTTAAACGATGACCTTTCCCTATTTATTATAAGATTTCTGCAAATGCAGAAATTAGTGTTTTACCGCCGGTTTATATTCCTTTTTATCAATTACCATTTTAGCGATAATCTCACGAAGAATTTCACTAGTTCCTCCACCAATAGGTCCTAGTCTACTATCTCGCAATAAGCGTGCCATTGGATACTCTTCTATATAACCATAGCCTCCTAACATTTGTAAGCATTGGTATATAACTTCGTCTGCCATTTTTGTTGAACGCAGTTTTGATATGGTTGCTTCTTTTACAACGTATTCGTTTTTATCTAATCTAGCTGCTACTGTATAATTAAATTCTTTACACACTTCCATATCTGCATAACAATCTGCCATAGTATGGCGTAATGCTTGAAACTTATCTATAGATTTACCAAAAGCTTGGCGTTCTCCCATGTATTTTACAGCATATTCTAAAGCAAATTCTGCTCTTGCGTGCGCATTGATTCCCATAATTAAACGCTCGAATGCAAAATGCTGCATTATATATGGAAAACCTTTTCCTTCTTCACCCATTAAGTGGCTTGCTGGAATGGTAACATTATCGAATGCTATTTCACCTGTATCACTTGCTCTCCATCCTAATTTATCTAGCTTAGTAGCGCTTACTCCTTTTGTATCTCTATCTACAATAAACATACTTATTCCTTTATTACCAAGTTCCGGACTTGTTTTGGCCGCTACTACTATATAGTCGCTATATACTCCATTTGTAATAAATGTTTTAGAGCCATTTAGCACGTATGTATCTCCTTTTTTTACAGCTGTTGTTCGCATTCCTGCAACATCACTACCTCCAAAAGGTTCTGTTACTGCCATAGCACCAATGTATTCTCCTGTAATACTTTTTGTTAGGTATTTTTGTTTTATTTCTTCACTACCCTCTGCATTTACATGAGTCATAGCCAAGTAAGCATGCGCCCACATTGCAGCAGCAAATCCGCCAGAATTTATTTTTTGTAATTCTTCTAAAAATATAACGGTATAAAACAAATCTAAATCCATACCTCCATAAGTCTCTGGATATGCAATACCAAAGAAGCCCATTTCACCAAATTTCTCCCAAATAAAACGCTCTATATGTCCAATTTTTTCCCATTTTTCTATGTGCGGAACGACTTCCTTTTTAAGGAAATCTGCCAAACTTTCTCTAAATAAATTATGCTCTTCGGTGAAGTATCTGTTATCCATTTTTATTATATTCTAATTAAGTTGTAAATATAACTTAATTATCTCTATTTTTTTCACCGGAAAGTCTTTAACTTTTATTAAATCGTCAAGAGACTTTATACCTTCGTGTAGTGTTCTGTACTCTATAATATTATGCGCAATTTCGTAATCTATATATCTAACAGTTACTAATTGCGCCTTTGTAGCTGTATTGATGTTTATTTTGTTTATTTCTCTTGGTGTTTTTAGTGTAAAAGACTTTTTAATTTCTTCTATTGTTTCTGGTTTTAAACCATAAACCTCACCTAATTCTACCATAGAAATAAATCCATTTTGTTTAGTACGGTATTTTACAATACTGTTTGCATAATATTCTCCTATACCATAAACACTTTGAAGTTGAGCAACTGTTGCTTTATTTAAGTCTATTTTTTGAGCTTCAGTTTTTGGTTTATTTGTATTGAAAGACTTAGCATATTGTTTTTTGGGCTTAGGATTTGTTACCCAATCTGGAAATTTAAAGTATGGTGATATTCTATTAAAAACAGAGTCTGAAACTTCTGTTACTTGTTGAAATTGTTTTGCAGAATTTATCCATTGATTTTTGGCTCTAAACTTTAGCAGCCTATCTATTTCTTCGTTAGACATTCCTAAAGCATAGCCTTTATAATCTGTAATAAAATTTGGATTGAATGGATATATTTTTGGTTTTCTATTTTCAATTTCCACTAATTTTAAAGAATCTATTTCTGCTTGAAATCCCTCTAACTCTTTAGAATTAATCGTAACATCTTTTAAAGGAAATTCTACAAAAGCATATACACATTGTAGCACAATAATTAAAACCAACAATAAAAAAATCCCATTTCGTTGTTGTTTTGAAAACTTGAAATGGGATTTAATATTCATTTTATATTTTTAAGATTTTACATTTCATCAACTAAATCTGTTGCTCCGTCTTCTAATGCCTCTTCTTTTTTATTAATAGCATTCATATATTTTGTAAGCTCTTTTTTAATTATTGGAGACAACATAATTACACCAATAATATTTGGAACTACCATAGCAAAAATCATGGCATCAGAGAAATCTATTACAGCTCCTAAACTAATTGAAGCTCCTACAATTACAAAGAATAAAAATAATACTTTATAAACTAAATCTGTAATTTTTCCTTTTCCGAATAAGAAAACCCAACCTTGCATACCGTAGTATGACCAAGAAATCATAGTACTAAATGCAAATAATATAACTGCAATAGTTAATACAATTGAGAAGTGAGGTATAACGCTATCGAAAGCAGTTGCAGTAATTTCTACACCTTCTTTTATTTCTACTCCATATTCCATAAAACCACCATCGAAGTTAGTAATTACAATAACTAAAGCTGTCATTGTACAAATTACTACAGTATCTACAAATGGCTCTAACAATGCAACTATACCTTCACTCGCTGGATATTTTGTACGTACTGCAGAGTGTGCAATTGCTGCAGAACCAACACCTGCTTCGTTAGAAAAAGCTCCACGACGCACACCTTGAATCATTACACCAATAATACCACCTAAACCTGCTAAAGGCGTAAATGCTCCATTAAATATTGCTACAAAAGCATCATCTATTAAAGTAAAGTTAGCAAATAATATTATTAAAGCAGCTAACACATATATTCCCGCCATAAACGGTACTACTTTTTCTGTAACCGAAGCAATACGCTTAATACCACCAATAATTACAACGGCTACTAAAACAGCCATAACAATACCAAAATACATTCCTGCATTTTCTCCTGTTAAGTTAAATAATTTTGTAAACTGCGCTGCTGCTTGATTGGCTTGAAACATGTTTCCTCCACCAAAAGAACCACCAACTACAAATATTGCAAAAAGGACTGCTAAAACCTTACCTATTCCACCTGCTCCTTTTTCTTTTAAACCTTTTGTTAAATAATACATTGGTCCACCGTAAACCGTTCCGTCTTCACCAACATCTCTATATTTTACACCTAATGTACATTCTGCAAATTTAGATGCCATACCTAATAATCCTGCAATAATCATCCAGAATGTTGCTCCTGGCCCACCAATTGATAGTGCTACTGCAACACCTGCTATATTACCTAAACCTACGGTTGCAGATAATGCTGCTGTTAGTGCCTGAAAGTGAGAAACCTCACCATCTGCACCTTCTTTTTTCATAGTTTCAATAACATCTCCTCCTGGTGTTTGATCTCCATAAAGAGAATCTACACCATGTTTTTCGATATCTTCATATTTACCTTGAACTACTTTTATTGCGGTTCTAAATCCAGTAAAGTTTATAAATTTAAAATATATAGTAAAAAATAATGCGCCTCCAATTAATACTAATAATACCCAAGGAATTTTTATGGTGTCGGTAAATGGAATTTCCGAAAAGATGCCTTCAACAAACCAACCTGTGTATTTCTTAAATATAGAATCGATTTGATCTGCTGTGCTATCTTGCGCAAAAGTTAGCAATGGTAATATTAATGTAAAAATTGAGAGAAGATACTTCTTCATAATTAGTTTTTGTTAGTTTAATGTTAAATTTAATGTAGCAATATGCAAAAAAATGCTGAATATTTAAAATGGAAGTTGTTAAAAAGCTGCTTTAATCTAATTCGTAAATAGAATTCATTTTTTGAATTTGCTCTGGACGACCTAAAACAATTACCTTAGAATGTGGTACTAATTTAATCTCGGCTTCTGGATTAACAATATACTCTCCATCACTGCCTTTATAACCTATTACTGTACAACCTGTTTTATTTCGTAAATCTAAATCTTTAATTGTTTGTACTTTACTAGATGTATTGTAAAGCTTATCTACATCGATTTCTTCTATATTAACATCTTCATTTCCACCAACAGCTAAATTATCTATAAATTCTATTAAATCTGGAACAACAACTAATGAAGCCATATGGTCACCACCAATAATATCTGGTAAAATAACATTATTTGCTCCTGCTAATTTTAATTTTTGGTATGATGTTTCTTGGGACGCCCTACTTATAATACAAGCTTTCTTATTTAACTGTCTAGCAGAAAGTACTACAAATAAATTATCTGCATCACTTGGCAATGCTGTAATTAATGTACTTGCGCGGTCTAAACCTGCTTGAATTAACACATCGTCTTCATTAGCATTACCAAAAACCATTGGCACTTTATCGTCTTGATTACTTTCTATAATTTCTTTGTTTTTTTCTATTACAACAAAAGGTTTATTATAAGACAGTAATTTTTTAGCAGCTTGTCTTCCGTTGCGGCCATAACCACATATTATGGTATGGTTTTGTAACTCGTCAATTTTCTTTTGCATTTTTTTCTTTTTTAAATCCTCTAAATTATTGCTACTCAATATGTATTCTGTAATAATAGAAAGTGCGTAACCTACAATAACAACGCTAGATAATATTAAAAATACGGTAAAAATTTTGGCGTTATCATCTAATGGCTGCACCTCGCCAAAACCAACAGTTGTTATAGTAATAACCGTCATGTATACAGCATCTACCCATGAGTATTCTGAAATAATTTTAAAACCTAAAACGCCTACTAATAAAACAAAAACTAATAGCGCTAATGCTAAATATATTTTAGTTTTAAAAATATTTGTTAAAAAGTTTTTCATTTATTATAAATCGAAAACTGAAGTTCTTTTGGTATAAACAATATCTTTTATACGCATCCAAAAAGCCATAAATAAATACAGTGCAAAACCAAAACCTAATGTTACAAAAGTTAAATACATAAAAGAAGTGCGTACAATTTTTGCACGAATACCTAATCTATCTGCAATTCTTTGGCAAACATGATAACCGTGTTTTTGAAAAAACAATAATGTATTTCTTGCTATTTGCATACTGCAAGGTAATAAATCTTTTATTTGATTTAAATTTTATTTAAAAGTGAATTTCCTACTGCGCATTTTAAGCATCTATTTTTATCGCAGTATTCGGTTTTTAATTGAATTAATGCCTGAGATTGTAACGCAGATTTTGAAACATTTTTTAAACTATTAAACTTATTTATTACACTGTTTTTTTCTGAATTAATTTGCTGAAGTAATTTTATAATTTCTTCGTCTATATTTTTACCTAATTGTTTAGCGTAACTAAATTTAACTGGTATTATAGTATTTATTAATAACAAATCTATAAATGCCTTTGTTAACTTCTTTTTTGAGGCTTTAGATGCCTTACCAAATGTATAATGTGTTTCCCAAAACACAGATGTTTCTATTTGAAAAAAAGTATAAAAGTCTTCTAAAGTTTTAATTTCTAATAATTTTGAAAATACATTTTGATGTATAAAATAGATGTTAGCTAGTTGAGACAATCTAATTGTTGGAAAGTTTGGCGGTCTTAATCTAAAAAATTGCAACGCAGTTACATTTTGGGCACTTAAATTAAATTTTTGTTTTAAAAAATTATATTCTTTTTCTAATTCTAAATAGTATGGCTCTTGGCAATCTATTTGTAACAATCCAGCTTGACCAAAAAACAGAGCTTCCAAACTTAATAAATTAGATTGTTGTTTTCTAACTATTGAAAAATCAAAACTATTAGCAATACTAAAAAAGGAATCTCCATTAACTTTTAATCCAAAATTTTTAGCTAACAATTTAAACAAAACAACTTCCCAATTATTAGTACTAAGTTTTAATACAGATTCTATATTACCTGCTTTGCGTTCTAAACGCTCAAAATATAAACGTTCTAACCAATTATTAAATGTAAATTCTGGAATAGATGCAAAATCGTTTTCGCAATTTATCCATTTTTGCGTATTACTAAATAATTTTTGATAGTTATTTAACGCTGTTTTTGTTACGTAATTTTTTAATTCTAGTGTAGGAATTTCGGTATTGTTTTTTCTAAAAATCTCGGTATCATGCTCCCACACCACATGCAATATTACATTGTCGTAATTACTATCTATTTCATGATTGTGCAAATACCAGTCGCTAGATTTTATGTGTATTTCCAGGTTTCCTGCCCATAATTGATTATCTATTAAAATTTGAGCATTAAAAAAATCCGGACCTGTATTATGGTTATGCTTGCCTACTGCAACTATGGTAATTAACTCTCCCTTAGTTGTTTTTAAGTTTGTGGAAATTATTTTTTTATGTTTCCAGAGATAATGTAAGAAGTCTTCTTGCATTTTTAAATGTACGCATTTTCGCGCATTACAATGTTGACTTTGTTATTTTTTTCTGCTAACTTCGTTTAACGTATGATATAAAACATTGAAACGTTTTTATATCAACGAAATATTAGAGGCAATTTAAAAAAAGCACGATAGGTAAAAAAGACAAGTATGAAATTATTTTTGATGTTGTCAATTAGCCAAAAGAAATAATTACAAACTAAAACCTTACCAAACAAATGAGAAAGTCTAAAATTGTAATAACCATAATTACCTTGTTCCTATGTTTCAAAGGAATAGCACAATTTAATCAAAATAGCGAAAAGCAAATAGTAGTTGGGAAAGTTGATAGTTTATATTCTAAAATATTAAAAGAACAAAGAGAAATTTGGATACATACACCTGAGGACTTTAATAGCACTAAAAAATATCCAGTTATTTATGTATTGGACGCATCTCAACAATTTTATGTTATTGCTGGAATGCAAAAACAACTAACACCTTTCAAAATTCCTCAATCTATAATAGTTGGTATTACCAATACAGATAGAACAAGAGATTTTACGCATACTAATGTTCCTTTTCAACGCGGACACGAATCGGAAACTTCTGGAGGTGCCAGTAATTTTATAAAGTTTATAGACGAAGAATTAAAACCATATATAAACAACAAATACCCAACCGAAAACAACAATACCATTATTGGTCATTCTACAGGAGGTCTGTTTGTACTTTATTCATTCTTACATCACGAAAATTCTTTTGATAATTATTTGGCAATTGACCCAAGTCTTTGGTGGGACAAAGAAAATCTGGTTAAAGAAACTCAAGAACTACTAAACAAAGGAAATCGTAAAGAAAAATCATTATATATAGCTGTGGCTAATAGTATTGGCAAAGCAATGGACACGGTTAAAGTTAGAAAAGACAAAACAGTTCCTACTGAACAGATTAGAGCCAATTTAAAGTTTCACGACCTATTAGTGAAAAATAATAAAGAGATTAATTTTAAATGGGAATACTTTGAGAATGAAGACCACGGAAGCATTGTTGTTCCAGCCCAATATAATGGATTGCGGTCTATTTTCTCTTGGTTTCCATTCCCAGAAATGTGGCGTTTTAACACACCAAAAGAATATTCAGCCAAAGAATTAACAGAACCCTTTAAAACGCACTATAAAAAATTGAGCATTCGAATGAAACGTGAAGTAAAACCTGATTGGGAATTACTAAATCAAGTTGGGTTCTTTATGTTGGATGGACATAATCTTCCCAAAAAAGCTTTAGCATATTTAGAACTGAATGCTGATTTCTATCCTAATGAATCAAAAAGTTTTGTTGCTTTGGGGAATTACTTTTTATCTCAAAAAAACAAATCAGAAGCAATTAAATACTATAAAAAAGCACTTGGAATAGACGGAAATCAAGAAGCTCAAGCTAAACTAAAGGAATTAGAATAGTAATAAAAACTGCCTCTAACACCGTATATAATTTATTGCTAGTTCTAGCCTACTTACGAAAATCCTCGCGGATTTTCTATTCGGTTTTTATTTACTAAATTACGTGCTTAACCACGCAACAAACCATATACAAACACGTTAAACGAACCTTTTATAAAATTCATAAAAAAAGCACAGTTTATAAACTGTGCTTTTTGCTTTTCTATTTTGAGATTCCTGCATTCGCAGGAATTTGTTACTCTATATATCCCATTTTACGCATCCAGTCGTCGTTAAACATTTTACCTACATAACGAGAACCATGATCGTGAAATAATACTACAACTACATCGTCTTTAGTAAAGTGCTCTTTTAACTGTAGTAAACCTTTTATGGCTGCTCCTGCAGAGTTGCCTAAAAACATACCTTCTTCTTTTGCTAAAAGCTGCGTGTAAACTGCCGCATCTTTATCGGTTACTTTTGTAAAACCATCAATAACATCGAAATTTACATTTTCTGGCAAAATATCTTCTCCAATACCTTCTGTAACGTATGGATAAATTTCTTTTTCGTCAAAAATTCCTGTTTCATGGTATTTTTTAAATACAGAACCATAAGTATCTATTCCCCAAATTTTAATGTCTGGATTTTGCTCCTTTAAATATTTACCAACTCCAGAAATGGTTCCACCTGTTCCTACTCCAACAACAAAGTGTGTAATTTTACCTTCGGTTTGTTTCCAGATTTCTGGTCCTGTGCTTTGGTAATGTGCCTTGGTATTACTTGGATTATCGTACTGGTTTACGTACCATGAGTTTGGTGTTTCTTCACCTAATCTTTTTGATACTGAATAGTATGATCTTGGATCTTCTGGCTCAACATCTGTCGGGCAAACTACAACCTCTGCGCCTACAGCACGAAGAATATCCATTTTTTCTTTAGATTGTTTATCGCTAATTACAAAGATGCATTTGTAACCTTTTACAATGGCTGCTAATGCCAAGCCCATTCCTGTGTTTCCAGAAGTTCCTTCTATAATGGTTCCGCCTGGTTTTAAACGGCCGTCTGCTTCTGCATCTTCAATCATTTGTAATGCCATACGGTCTTTAACAGAGTTTCCTGGGTTAAAGGTTTCGTATTTTGAAAGTACTAAGCAAGGTAGGTCTGCTGTTAACTTATTTATTTTTACTAATGGTGTATTACCTATAGTTTCTAGAATGTTTTTTGCGTATTGCATGTAATTTTTTTTATTGGTGCAAAAGTAATAAAAAGCCTAAACTTAAGAGAACTATACTTTATTAAATAAAAGAGATTTTATATAGTGGAACGCGTTAGCGGTTGGAGCATTGTTGGAGCTCCTCGCAGAGAGCGACTGCGGAAAACGCGACCTTTAGGTAACGCCCAAATTATTTTATTCGAAACGGATAGCTTTTACCGGAGATATTTTGGTTATAATGTAAGATGGTATTAACAGCATTGCTAAGCAGAGTATAAATGTGCCTAGATTTAATAGCAATATGTAATCTAAGCTTATATATACTGGAATAATTGTCATGTAATACTGTTCTGGGTTTGGAAACTTTAATATACCAAAATATTTTTGCGCATATAGTAAACTTAATCCTATTAGGTTACCCCAAAAAAGGCCTATAATTATAAGATAGGTTGCATTGTAAACAAATATTTTTCTAATACTATTACTACTGCTTCCCATGGCTTTAAGGATACCAATCATTTGTGTTCGTTCCATAATTAGTACAAGTAATGCAGTTATCATGTTAATACCTGCTACAAGAATCATGATACCAATGATGCCTGCTATATTTTTATCGAATATTCCAATCCACTCGAATACTAAACTAAATTTTTGCTTTACAGATACCACGTTTAAAGTAGATGGTGTTTCTTGAAAAATAGCTTTTGTTTTTTCGTCTAGAGCATTGAAATTATCTATAAAAACTTCAAAATTTCCTATTTGGTCTGGCTCCCATTTATTTAAACGTTGAATGTGTTTTATGTCTCCAATGGCAAATTGCTGATCGAATTCTTTAAAACCAGAATTATAAATACCTACAATTTTATAAGGAAGGATTCTAGGCGCTTTGTTAAGGTCTTTTCTTAAAAAATAGGCATTTACGGTATCTCCTATTTTTAAGTTTAGCCTGTTTGCAAAGTATTGAGATATTAAAAGATTTTCGTTTCTTTTATTAGAAAAATCTGGCAACTCACCTTCTACTAAATATTCTTTTAAATATTGCCAATCGTAATCTGCACCAACTCCTTTTACTACAACACTCTCAAAAGTATCTTCTAGTCTAAAAACAGCGTGTCTTGTTGCAACTCCTTGTATATGTTTTACTCCTTCTACACTATTGAAATTTGGATAAAAATCTTGGTTTATTGATATAGGATTTTCGCTTTCCTGAGAGTTATTTGTATCGTATTTAGCAATTGTTGCATGCCCATTAAAAGCTACTACTTTGTCTCTTATTTTTTGCTGAAGACCAATTCCGGTGGCTATAGCAATCATCATTACTATAATTCCCAATGCAATTGCCACGATACCAATTTTTATTATTGGTGCCGATATACTACTTTTATACGCTTTACTGTCTATAATGCGTTTAGCTATAAAATATTCTAAATTCAAAAAAGTTATGAGTGTACAATTAATGTGGTGTAAAAATACTGTTTTATTATTTCTTTTTTTAGGAATTTCTTGCGGAAAGACTAATAAATTTGAAACAATTAGCGAAAAGCTAGATGTAAAAAATGAAAGCACTCTAAGCGAAAAAGATAATCTAGAAAGCCTTAAACCTATTATTGTTGGCGCAAACCAAACTGAGGCTTATTTAAATTTATTAAAAAATAAAAATATAGGCATTGTAGCAAACCAAACAAGTGTTGTGTTTAAAGAACATACTGCTTCTACTTTTAAAAATAAAAAGAACACTCATCTTGTAGACTCTTTACTTTCTCTTAATGTTAATATAAAAAAGGTGTTTGCTCCAGAACATGGTTTTAGAGGTCAAGCTGATGCCGGTGAAGTGGTTAAAGATGGTTTTGACACTAAAACCGGTTTACCTATAGTATCTCTTTATGGTAGTAATAAAAAGCCTTCGCCAGAACAGTTAAAAGGTTTAGATGTTGTGGTTTTTGATATTCAAGATGTAGGAGCTCGTTTTTACACTTACATTTCGTCATTACATTATGTTATGGAGGCTTGTGCCGAAGCTAATATTCCTGTAATAATTTTAGACAGACCAAACCCAAATGGACATTATATTGATGGTCCTATTCTAGAAAAAGAACATAAAAGCTTTATTGGTATGCATCCTATTCCTGTAATTCATGGTATGACGATTGGCGAATATGCGCAAATGATTAATGGTGAAAATTGGCTAAATAACAATATAAAATGTGAGCTTACTGTTATTACAATGAAAAACTACAACCATAAACTTACATATAGTTTACCTATTAAACCGTCTCCTAATTTACCTAATGATATTGCTATAAACTTATATCCAAGTCTTTGCTTTTTTGAAGGTACAAACATAAGCGTTGGTCGTGGTACAGAATTACAGTTCCAAATTTATGGCGCTCCTTTTTTACCTAAAACGGATTTTAGTTTTACACCTCAACCTAATTTTGGATCTAAGTACCCAAAACATGAAAACAAAGTATGTTATGGTGTTAACTTAACTAACTCTCCTAAATTAAATAGCTTAGATTTAAGTTATTTAATAAATGCTTATAATGCTACAAGCGATAAAAGTAAATTCTTTTTAACTAACGGATTCTTTACAAAACTTGCAGGAACAAAACAATTACAAAACCAAATTGAAGCTGGAGAAAGTATAGAAAATATAAAAGCCACCTGGAAAGATGGCTTAGATAAATTTAAAAATATTAGAAGTAAATATTTACTTTATAATTAATTCTCGTATCTGGTTCCGTTAGGACGTAAATTATTTTTTCTATAATCTGCACGAGTTTGTTTTTCTACATTTTTTCCTTGCACGTCTGAAAGGTTGTAGGTTACTTTTTTAATTTCTATTTCGGTAGTTTGCCTTGCTGGTGGTGTTGGTTTTTCAACCTCTGCAACGTCTCTACTGTTTTCATTTTTAAGTCTTGCAGCTTTTTTGGCTTCTTCTCTTTCTGCTGCAATTTCAAATATATTTTTCTTATTTACATTAGAAACAACTTTTGGCTCTCTTTGTTTACGAGTGCTTACTTGCGCCTTAGGCTTTTCTACTTTTTTAGTTTCTTTTGGTTTAGCTTCTGCTACACGAGTATCCACTTGCTCGACAACTTTAGGCTCCTTTTTAAGTGGTTTCATATTCCTAGCTATTTGCTCTTCTTCACTTAAACTCGATCTTAAAATACTCTCCTCTAAGTCTTCTATAGCATTTTTGGGCTTAGGTATGTCTACTAATCTATTTGCTCCTACTGTAATTAAAACATCTTCTCTATAAACAACAATAGTATAACGTCCTTTTTTAAAGTGGTATAGTGGAATTTTAACTTCTGGTGCATCAACATCTATAAATACTGTATCTTTTTCATCATGACTTAAAAAAGAAACACGTAATATATTTTTATCACTTTTAAGTGATAATGTATCTAATGTAAAGTTTAAAGTTTGTTCTAAACCTGAAGCACGTTCATTAATATTTTTTTGAATATTTGTTAATGGTGCTTGCTGTCCGTAGGAAGACATGCCTAATAATAAAGCGAATACAAGTAAATTTAGGATTTTTTGGGTTTTCATGACTGAAATTTTTACTAATTATTAAATTTTGCTAAAAATCAATTAGTATCAGGTACACAAAAGTAAAGCAAATACTACTTATACATATGTGTTTCATATATAATTTAGGGTAATTTAGCCGAAAAGCCCAATATAGTCGGCAAAATACAATTTTATCTGATAATCAATCACTTAATAAATTTTTTGGTATAATCTATTAGTATAAAACATAAGTTTTGTTAAAAAACTAAAGAATATATGTTTTAATTAGTAAAACATTAAAAAAAATGCAACCTAATGAGTAGGTTTTCTATATTTATGGAAAGGTTGTTTTAAAAGATGCTTTAAACTTGCATTTTCTTCGGCATTAGGAAAAGTATCTACTCCATATACTATTTTCTCTCTGTCTAAATACATGTAGGTTCCAAAAATACGATCCCAGATAGAAAATATATTGCCGTAGTTAGAATCGGTATAAGGTAATTTAAAATGATGATGTATTTTATGCATATCTGGAGAAACTACAACATAACTTAACACTTTATCTAATTGCTTAGGCATTTTAATATTTGCATGGGTAAATTGTGTAAAAATTAAAGACATAGATTGATATAACATAACAATACCTATTGGAGCTCCTATAACAAAAACTCCTGCCAGCGTAAATATAAAACGTATTATGCTTTCTAAAGGATGATGCCTGTTTGCTGTGGTTGTATCTACTTCGTGATCGCTATGGTGTACTAAATGTACCATCCACAATACACTTATTTTATGCTCTGTAAAATGTGCTAAATAAGCACCAATAAAATCCAGTAATAATAATCCTAATATTACATATAACCACAACGGCATTTCTGGTAACCAATTAATAATTCCAAAATTGTTAATAGTTACCCAATCTGCTGTTTTTAATAGTAAAAATGCCAGAGCAAAATTTACTATAATTGTTGTAAATGTAAAAAACAGATTTGGCCAAGCATGTTTCCATTTTTTATAACTAAAATTAAATAATGGCAAAATGCCTTCTAAAACCCAGAATAATGTAATTCCACCAATAAGAATAATACTTCTATGAAGAGATGGTATCGTTTCGAAATAAGATATTATAGTTTCCAAAAAATTTTATTTTAAAGATAAACAAATAATTTATTTCAATTTTTAAAAAGAAAAACTTAGCTATAAGCTTATAATCAAGCCAATAATAGTAGCTTTAAACTTTTATTTTTTCTTTCATTTTCTCAACAATATTAAAAGCGGCAGGACAAATAGCAACATTTTTAATTGTTAAATTAGATATTTGTTGAAACTTCTTTCTATTGGTATGCGGAAATTCGCTACAAGCTTTTGGTCTTACATTGTAAATAGAACAGTAATTATCTGCACCTAAAAAAATGCATGGCACACTTTGTAAAACATAGTCGTTATCTTCGTCTACTCTTAAAAATTGTTCTATAAACTTTTGTGCTTTCATTTTAAAATGCTTTGAAATTCTCTCAACATCTTTATCTGTAAACAATGGACCAGTAGTTTTACAACAATTAGCACAGGTTAAACAATCGGTTTTTTTAAATTCTTCATCATGCAATTCCTGCATAATATAATCTAATTGTTTAGGTGGCTTTTTTTTTAGCTTCGTAAAAAAAGTTTTATTCTCCTTATGCTTATCTTTGGCAAGCTTTGGAAGATTATTTAAAAGTTCTTTCATAGAAAACAAAAATAATGTTTTCGTTTTTACAAAGAAACTATGACTAAAGTAATATTTATGTAAATAGATTAATACAACTAAAGTCTAACAATACAATTAAATGAAAAAGGACATATTTGGTAAAGCTATATTAGATTTTTACAATAAAAATAGTACCGAAGATATTATTACTTCCACGAACATATCAGACGAAGATATTTTACCTCTAGATTACTTATTTAGAAGCTATACCGAAATGCCAAAACTTGAAAAAAAAGCATTAAAACTAGCTAAAGGAGAGGTTTTAGATGTTGGTTGTGGTGCCGGTAGCCACAGTTTATGGCTACAAGAAAAAGGCTTTAAAGTTAAAGCTATAGATATATCTAAAGGCGCTATAGAGGTTTGTAAAAAAAGAGGTGTTTTAAACACTAAACTATTGCCACTTTTAGAAGAGAAACAAAATTTTGATACTATTTTGTTATTAATGAATGGTACTGGAATATTTCAAACAATTTTAAATTTACCAATATATCTAAATCATTTAAAGAGTTTATTAAATGAAAAAGGTCAAATTTTAATAGATTCTAGCGACATAAAATATATGTATGAAGATGAAGATGGTGGTTTTTGGCAAGATCTTAATTCTGGATATTACGGAGAATTAGATTACTTTTTAAGTTATAAAGGCGAAAGAGAAGAGCCAATGAAATGGCTATATCTTGATTTTAGCACTTTAAATATTGCTTGTGCTACGGTTGGCTTAAAATGTGAACTAATTGCCGAAGGCGATCATTTTGATTATCTGGCAAAGCTATATGTAGCAGAATAAGGCTACAGATTATAGCCTTTTTCTGATAATTGTGCTATAACGCCACGATACACACCGCTACTCCACATCTCGGAAATTTTGCTCATAGACTCGTTCATAGAATCTTGAGATCCTAAAATTTTCTGCCCAGTATCACTTTTATAGAATTCGTTTAAAACAACTTTATCACCTTCTGTAAGTGCATCTTTTTTAAACATATTTTTTCCTGCCTTAGAAGCATATAAATTATTCATGTTTTTAACATCTTCGTGTGTAAAATGACCTCTATATGCAGACACAATCATTTGAGCTAGCTCGTCCATTGCGTCTTGTTTGCCTTTTTTAATTTCTGCCCAAACAGCTTCTGGTACATTTTCATCTGTAAATTGTACTTTAAGCATATCGTACATTTGCTCCATTACATCTTCGTAATAAGACATTGTACCGTTACTTTTAACACACTTCTTTACATCTTCGCTATATGCATCGACTTGAGCAAAACTTGCTGAAGCACATATAAAAAACAATAATACTGTATATATTTTTTTCATAATTTATATTTTATTTTCTAAAAACAATTATTGTGCCACACCGTTAATAAAGGTTTGTTGCACTTTTGTTAAAGGTATCTTTTCTTCTGCAATTTCCATAATATCTTGATTTAATATTATAAAATCGGCATACTTTCCTGTTTCTATACTTCCTTTTTCTTCTTCTTCAAAATTAGAATAAGCAGCCCAAATAGTCATTCCTTTTAAAGTTTCTTCTCTTGACAAAGCATTTTCTTTTTGAAATCCACTCTCTGGATATCCTTTTAAATCTTTTCTAGCAACTGCGGCATAAAATGTTAAAAACGGGCTCACTTGTTCTACAGGAAAATCTGTTCCTAAAGCTACTTTACCACTTTTATTTAATAAGGTTTTGTATGCATAAGCGCCTTTAATGCGTTCTTCTCCTACTCTGTCTTTTGCCCAATACATATCGCTAGTCGCATGTGTAGGCTGTATAGAAGGTATTATATTTTGGTTTGTAAAATAATTAAAATCATTATCTGTTATTACTTGCGCATGCTCCACTCTCCAACGCCTATTTTTTTGATTTGCTAGTGTTTTCTCGTAGGTTTTTAACACAAAACTGTTTGCCGAATCTCCAATAGCATGTGTGTTCATTTGGTAACCTGCTTCATCTATTTTATCGGCTAGTGTTTTATATGCATCTGCACCAATTACCATAGCACCAAAATGATTATGAGCATCACTATAAGCTTCTTTTAAAGCTGCACCTCGAGAACCTAAAGCGCCATCTGCATAAACTTTTACAGATTGCACATTTAGTCTTTCGGTTTTAATTTTTCCTTTATTTAAGTAATAGTCAAGATTTTCTTTTTTATTACTTATCATGGCATAAACACGCATTTGCAACGCTTCTACACGTTGTAAACTATCTATTAACTCAATAACTTGTTTATCTAATCCGGCATCACTTACAGTAGTTAAGCCTAAATTTGTACAAATTTTTTGAGCATCTAATAACGCGTTTACTTGTTCTTTTTTAGTGGGTTTTGGAAAAATAGCTTCTACTAACTCCATAGGATTATCTATAAGTATTCCTGTAAGATTTCCATTTTCTACTTTTATTTCTCCACCACTAACATTTGTTTTTGTTGTAATTCCTGCTAAATCTAATGCCGCTTGGTTACAAAGCATGGCGTGACCATCTATTCTTGTTATTGCAACAGGAGTGTTAGGATATAGTTTATCTAAAAGTGTTTTGTTAGGATAAGTTTTATCTTCCCAATCGTTTTGGTCCCAACCTCTACCTATAATAAATGTTGCATTTTTTTTATTTTGAAAGTCAATAATTCGTTTCATGACCTCATCAAAACTATTTGTGCCTACTAAATTTACAGTTTGCAGGTTTAAGCCTAACCCATAAAAATGACAATGTGCATCTATAAATCCTGGTACAATTGTTTTGCCGTTGGCATCAATAATATTATCTGAAGTGTAATTTTCTTTAATTTCTGAAGCACTACCTACTGCTACAAATTTGCCATTAGAAATAGCAAATGCTTCCGCTTTATTAAAATTTGAATCTACTGTATATACATTAGCGTTTACAACAATAGAATCTGCTTCTGTTTTATCTTGGCTACAACTTAATATTGCAAGTAAAGTAATAGCTATTATAAGGTTTTTCATCTCTATATTTTTGGATGCTAAATATAGGCATAAAAGTTTTATTACAAGATCACTAAATATTGGTTTAAGAGATTATTCTTTTATCTCTAATAGTAGCTATTTATTAAAAATCAAACTTATATGTCCCTCCTGCTAAAAACTGAATACCTTGAACTGGAGTATTTTGCCATTTTGTATAGTTTTCTCCAATAAGGTTATTTCCTTTTACAAATACTGAAATACGATCGTTTACATGGTAGCCTACATGCGCATTTGCATCGAAATAACTATCTAAACTAAGCATTGTTGGCTCGTTTGAAATAACTGTTGTTCTTAAATCTGAAAAAACATCTTTTCGTTCTCCTACAAAAAACATACTTGCGCCTGTAAACCAATGCTCATTTATTTGGTAATCCATAAATAAAGATGCTTTTATGTCTGGTAAGTTCCAAGCTTCGGCTTCATTTTTAGTATTGTAAACAAAGTACTCTCCTTTAATTCCTAATGTAAAATTTCTATTAACGTCTGCACTTAACTCTCCTGTAAAGGCTAAAGTTGTAACATCGTCGTAAGTTATTCCAAAAGAATTACCATATGCATAATCTTGTACTGCAGTTAATGGATTATTAGTATATAAAGCTTTATTTTTTTCAGATTTAAAACTACCACTAACAGCATAACCTAAGGTGTTTGATAGCTTTCCTTTTAAACCGGCATAAGCATTATACTGCTGGTCTGTTGGGACTATAAATAATGTTGGAGATACAAATGGATTTTGGTCTGCAAAATTATAATATGAATTTTGTATTAAACCTCCTTTTACACCTCCAAAAGCTACTATATACTCATCTACCAACCTATAGCTCGCACTAATATTTGGATAAATAAAGAAGCTGCTTTTACTTGCTTCTGTATTATTTAAATAGGTTAATATTACACCTAAATCTACAGTTAAATCATCTCTTTTTAGTTGATATGTTGGAGCTATACCTACTTGAATGTTGCTGTAATTTACTTCTGCTGTATTAGCGTAGTTATTTTCAAAATTACCTCCTAAATAATCTAAACTTACTTCTGTAGAAACGATTTCGTCGCTAATATATAAATCTGCTGTACCGCTAAGTTTAAATCTATTTTCTCCAGATCCTTGGTTATCTCCAAAACGTCTAAATAAAACATTTGCGCCTTTAAAAATACCATCTTCTATATTTACTTCTCCTGTTATATGAGCGTTTGTATAATTGTGCCCAACATCTAGACTATTTGCTGTCACCTGATTAAATAGTGGCTGTTGTAACCCATACCAATTAAAAGATTGCATACCAAAGCCTCCGGCAACAGTCCAATTAAAATCATTATTTAACTGAGAGTAACTTAAATCTATTTTAGAATCTAAAAAATCATCATTAGTTAATACATCATCTATTCCTCCAGCAGAAGAATGATGACTCAAGTGTGCACTAATATTCTCTCCATTGTTTATTTCGTGATTTAAATATACTTCGCCTAAAATAGTTGTATATGTTCCAACACCTAATGTTGCATAATTATCGAATAATTTTACCTTTTTTGCTTTATCAACCACCGCAGCTTTTCCTTTTGCAGGTGTAAATGTTGAGGCTACTGGAAAGGAAAATATATTGTATTTAACTTCTTTTTTTGTAGAAGTTTCTTCATCATCCAACGTTGGCACTTCTTTTACTTTAAAAGCATCTGAAATTGTTGGCGTATAAGGCTTTATTACATTAATTACATCTGGATTTAACGTGTCTTGTTCACGTTCTTGTGCAAATGTTAATGTTGTTGCTAAAACTATTATTATTAATAAGAATTGCTTTTTATTAAACATATATTCTTTTATTTATTTCTTAATTTAAATTTGAAAGGAGTTAAATTATGGTAACTGTACTATTTTTTTAATCCTCAGTTTCTACAGAGGCATTTGTTTTAGCCTGTTCTGTTTTAATTATATTTAACTCTTCCTGAGCTTCTGCTATTACATCTGGAAACTCTGTAAAGTTTTTAATAACACTTTCTAAAATATAAGTTGCTTGAAAGGCATCGCCTAAAGCATATTGGTTTTTTGCCATAATTATTAAACCTTTTGAGCCGTATAATTTATAGCCAGAAAAATCTTTTGCTAAACGTTGTACTATTGCATTTGATGTTTCATAACTACCTTCTTTACTTCTAAAGTAAGCGTTATAATATAAAGCTTCGGCTGCTGTTTCTCCAGTTGCTGTAAGTTCTACCTCCGAATAAGCTTCTTTTGCTTTAACCTCATCGTTTGTTTGTATTGCAGAACGAGCAATAATAACATATGCATCGCTTTTTACTTTATTATCTAAGTTTGTATTAGTTAGTACTTTTTCCGCGTAAGCGACAGCAGCATCATACTTTTTTAATTGGTAATTTGCCTGCATTAAATTAGACTGCGCAAATAAACTATTTTGAGGAAAATTAGATTCGGTCTCTAATCGTTTTAAAACAGGTATAGCTTCTTCCCAGTTTTTTTGATCTAAAATAATTTGTGATAAACGCAATAAAGCTTCTTCTGTAAATTCACTTTGTGAAGCATTTAAAACTGATTTATAATGTGGTTTTGCATTCTCTTTTAAATCTTTTTTGAAATATAATTGTGCTAAATAAAAATGCGCTTGGTTTGAATGTAATCCGTTTTTAAAATCGTTTAAATAATTATTAAACAATTTAATAGCATCGTTTGTATTACCATCTAAATATTTTTTTTCTGCAGATTGGTACGTGGCATTATCTAAATCTACATCTGTAACTTCTACATATTCTAAAGTTTGCACCCAAGCTGCATAATCGTCTACAAGACCTAAATCTATATAAATTGAACGTGCTGTTGCTACTGCTTGATTTGCTTCTGGAGAATTAGGATAATTTGCAGCTACTTGTTTTAACTTAGTTAATGCCTGCTCATTCTTACTTTTATTGTAATAAACTAAACCTTGGCGTAATAACGCTTTAGATGTAAATGTTCCATTACTATAATCTGAAATTATTTGATTATACATCTCCATTCCTTTAGCCAAGTCACCAGATTTAATATACTCATTCCCTAATGTATAGATAGCATCATCTCGTAATTTTGACGTTGGATATTTAGTTATAAAAGTTTCTAAATCTGATATTTTTTTATCCGTTTCTTGTAAAAAACCATAACTCATTGCTTTTTGAAAAAAAGCATAATCCATTTCAATTTTATTAATTTTTAAAGCTTCGCTATACATTGCAATAGCGTTTTGGTAGGAGCTTGTAACAAAATAACTATCTGCTAAACGTAAGTAAGCATCGTTTAACCTAATTTTATCTTCCTTATTTTTTTCTATAAAATTTTTAAAATACTGCACAGCTTGCGCATAATCTTTTTGTTTAAAATACGTATAGGCTAAATTATAATCTAAGTTTTTAAACTCTGAAGCTTGACTTGCGTTTGTTTGTTGTTGAAACTGTTTAAAACCAACTAAAGCATCATCATAATTTGTTAAGTTATAATCTGCCTCTGCCTTCCAAAATGTTGCTTTAGCAGTATATTTTGAATCTTGCTGTTCTTTTAAAGAAGCATCGAACATACTTTCTGCTTCGCTATAATTACTTTCATTATATAATTCAATTCCTCTATAATAAGCTACTTTTTGGTAAGCAACCTTGTTCTCGAAACTGTTTTTCCCTTTTAATAACTCTAAAGCTTCTTTGTAGTTTTTTGAAGTAATGTAAGAGTCTATTAATAGCGCTTCGAGTTCTTCTCTATATTTAGTTTTAGGATATTTATCTAAATAGCTAGTTAAAACCTGTGGCACAGATTGATATGGGTTTCCTATTTGATAACTAATTTTAGCATAATTAAGCCATGCATCTTCTTGGATTTTTAAATCGTAAGTCATTTGTGAAGCATTTCTAAAAGCATTTAATGCTTCTTGCTTTTTATTTAAATTCACATAACTTTCTCCTAAATGGTAATAGGCGTTTTGAGCTACACTATTATTTCCATCTATAATTTTGTTAAATTCTGAAATAGCTTTATCGTAATCTTTTTGCTTGTAATAAGCATAACCTAATTGATAGTAATCGGTATTATTCCATTTACCGTTTTTACCTTTATATTCGTTTAAATACGGAATAGCTTCAGTATATTTTTGTAGGTTAAAATAACTTTCTCCTATAATCTTATTAAGTTCAGATACTTCGTTTACATCGTTAGTACTTTCCAACTGAGCTTTTGCTAATTCAATTGCCTTTTCAAATTTCCCAAGTTTAAAATTTAAATCTGCTTGATAATAGCTTAATTTTTCTTTGTACTTATCCTCTCCTTCAACTTGTGTAAAATATTCGTTTGCTTTATCATAATCATCGCCTTCATAAGCCATAAAACCAATATAATATTTGGCTTGAGATCCATATTTTTGAGAATTTTCAACACGGTTTAAATACTTTTTTGCAGCTGTAAAATTTTTAGTAGAAAAAGCTGTATAACCTCTATTAAAGTTAAATTTTTCAAGTTCTTTTTGCGATAGCGCATTTTCATCTACTTTACTATACCATTTTTCGGAATGCGCAAATTTTCCGTTTTCAAAATAGTAATCTGCAACGTCTACAAAAGCTGTATTTCTTTTAGTACTTGTCGGGTAATCCTCTACAAATTCTTCTATTAAAGTATCTGCATTTCTTTGGTTTAAACGTACTGCACAATTAGCAATGTAATAAGCACAGTCCGACTCTATCGCTCTGTCTGTTGCTGTTTTTTTTATTTGCTTAAAAGCTGCCTGAGATGCTAAATATTGCTGATTGTTATATAAAGCTAATGCTTTTTGATAGGCTACAAAATTATTTGTGTAAGCTGCAGATTGCTGCGCAAAAGAAGTTAAAGCTAGACTTAATACAAAAAAGAGAGAAATTATATGTTTTTTAGTCATCGACTAGGTGTTTTAAATTTAAAAATCAAAGATAAATTAATCCTAATATGTTAACGTTAGAAATTTGTTATAATTATAAACCAACTTATTAAAAATTGAAAAAATAACTTTTGTGCTTAAACTTATTAATGATACTTTTACCAAGTAATTTCAATATATTTTATGGTAGATTGTTGTATTATTATTCCTTGTTTTAATGAAGCAAATAGACTTGATATTGAAACTTTTAAAACGTTTCAAAAGCAAAATAATGCAATCAATTTACTTTTTGCTAACGATGGCAGTACAGATAACACTTTTGCTGTTTTAAATAGTTTAAATGAAAAATTACCCAATGTTTCCATTTTAAATTTTGAGAAAAATTCTGGTAAAGCAGAAACTATTAGAAAAGCAGTTTTACAAACCAATAAAAAGTACAACTATATTGGCTATCTTGATGCCGATTTATCTACCTCTTTATCTGAGATTTCTAGACTTCTTAACATCGCCAAAACTAAAAATAAAACTTTCGTTTTAGGCTCTAGAGTAAAGGTTTTAGGTGCTTCTATTAAACGAAAGTTTTATAGACACTTTTTTGGGAGAATGGTTGCCACATTTATAGACTCGCTAATATTAAAATTAGATATTTACGATACACAATGTGGAGCAAAAATTATACAAAGCGATTTAGCGCTCTCCATTTTTAAAGAACCTTTTAAAACAAAATGGCTGTTTGATGTAGAATTATTGGCTCGAACAAAAAAACTACACGGAAAAGCGTATTGCAAATCTAATATTATAGAAGTTCCACTTAATCAATGGCATGATACTAAAGACACCAGGATATCTTTTATAGATTTCTTAAAAACACCTTTTGCATTGCTTAAACTTTATAGTAATTATGCTAAATAAATTACAAGTATTTATTAATAAACACGCATTAATTATCTTATTAATTTACGCGCTAATAGCACGTATTTTTATTGCTCTGCTTTATAATAATATAACCATTTTTCCAGATAGCCAAGACTATATTGTTTTGGGCAACTTACTTTCACTGTTTAATATTGAAAACTATGCAGGAAATAGAACTCCCGGCTATTCGTTATTAATAGCTATAGCTAATAACAGCTTATTAGTTACCGTATTTTTTCAATTGTGTTTAGGAGTATTAAGCACTTATTTTTTATTCGATTTTTCTTTAAGAAAAACTAAGAATAAATCAACAGCTTTTTGGATTACATTTATAACCACTTCGTTTTTACATTTTCTGTTTTATGAATTTGCAATTTTAACCGAAACGTTAACCGTTTTTTTAGTCATTTTCAGTTTTTGGATTATTGAATACTATCAATTATTTATGGCTGAAACCTCTAAAAAATATTACCTCTTGCTTTCTATTATTTTAAGCTGGTTATACCTTACAAAACCATTGTTTATTTACTTTAGTTTAGGTTTTGCTTTATTTTATTTAGTTAAACATTTTAGAAGTAATTTAAAACATACCATTTTAAAAAGTATGTTAGTTATTTTTATTCCTTTTCTTACTTATTTTTCATGGAACAATTTTAATAAAAAGAATATTGGATATTTTACAAACACTTACTATTTTGGAATAAATCTAGCTCAAACTGCAACTTCTTTTTTTGATAAAGCTCCAGATGAAGATGCGTTGATTCGCGATATTTTCACCAGAAAAAGAGATTCTATAGCAGTTTTCGCTCCAAAAAAACTACCAATGAGTGTTTGGTTCGCATACGATGAGCTTATTGAAAAAACAGAGCTTTCACCTCAAGATTTATCGGCAGAACTTGGCAGGATTTCTAAGACCTTATTTAAAGAACATCCAGATTTATATGCCAAACAAGTTTTTAAATCTTTCTATTTATTTTTTGGGAATGCAGATAGTATGAAATGGAATTACAAAAAATTTGCTAATAGCAAAGCTAAAATTTTATTTGGTCTATTTTGGTCTCAAATTCAAAAACATATTTTAATACTATTTAATATTTTGTTTATTATTTTCTCTTTAAAAACACTGTTTTTGTTTTTTAAAACAAAATGTAAAGTTTTTAATTTCAATCTATTTATAGTTTGTATTGTATTCTCTGGTGCATTAGCACAAGCTTTAGTTGCTTTTGGATCGAATAGTAGGTTTGCATTTCCATTTTTACCGTTAATTGTTTACTTTGTTGTTATTAATTTTTTAGATTTGAAGTCTAAATACTTTACAGAAAAATAACTACAAATATATGTCTCAAACTGTTCTAGAATTTAAAGATGCTTCTATTTTTCAAGGCGAAAGCTTAGTTTTATCTAATGTTAATGTGGAAATTAACAAAGGTGATTTTGTCTATTTAATAGGAAAGACTGGTTCTGGAAAAAGTAGTTTTATGAAAACCTTATATGCAGATATCCCTTTAAAAAAAGGCGATGGAAGTATTGTAGACTTTAATTTAAAAACTTTAAAGGAAAAAGATATTCCTTTTTTAAGACGAAAATTAGGTGTTGTTTTTCAAGATTTTAAACTCTTAACAGATAGAACTGTAAATGCTAACTTAGAATTTGTTTTAAAAGCCACAGGATGGAAAGACAAAAATAGTATGGCAACAAGAATAGAAGAGGTTTTAAGTAAAGTTGGCATGAAAACTACTGGCTTTAAATTCCCTCATGAACTTTCTGGTGGAGAGCAACAACGTATTGCTATTGCACGCGCACTACTTAATAACCCTGAGCTTATTCTTGCTGATGAACCTACAGGTAACTTAGATCCGCAAACTAGTGTTGAAGTTATGGAAGTTTTACAGGATATTAATAAAAATGGAAACACTATATTAATGGCAACGCATGACTATGCTTTACTATTAAAATATCCAAGTAAGACTTTAAAATGTGATGAAAACCAAGTTTTTGAGGTTGTACAACGCAAATCCTAATTACTTATTTTTATAAACGTGTGGATTTTTTCGGACTCCTTTTTTAAAAATTTTTCTTACAAGCATTCTTAAATTAGCATCACAATCTAATATTAGATTTGTAACTGTTTGGTTAGGCCTACCACGAAATTTAGTAACATGAAACTTATCGGTTTCACGTAAAGCATTATTACTAAAATAGTAATTAGAAATACAGCAACGGTTATTATCTACCTTAACTTTATTTACAGAATGCCATGAACTAGAATGTGTAGCCATGACAATTAACCTATTAAATTTACTTTCTAATTCAATAGCATCGTTTTTAGGTCCGTTAGGCCAAAGCTCTAAATGTCCTCCATTTTTTTGTTCCCAATTAGGTGTTACATAATATAACAAGTTTAAAACTCTCCAACGTGCTCGGTTTGCATCGTGAGAATTATCTAAATGAGGATTTAAAAAATTATCTTTAGCCATTAAAGATAAACCTCCTGCATACAATGATTCATCTGCATACAGCACAGGAATACTACAAATATCACCAATAAGCTTTACTATTCTTTCATCTTGAAAAGCATAAATTACATGCTCTAAAAGCGGATGATGTTTATCCATTTGGGCAGACACATGTTTGTACTCGCGTAAAGACTTAAGCATTTTCATTTGTTCAGGTTTAGGAAAAACCTTTGCACACTCCAAAGCTAAATCTTCTGGTAAAACATTGTCTATATAAAAATAGCCAATTGCCTCTTTGCTTTTATTAAACTGATCTATTAAAGATTGCTTATTGGCAAAAATATGATTGTAAATAACATCTGAAATGGCCTGCTTATCCAAAAGAAAAATATAAAAAATTAAACTATCGCAATTTACCAATTTATTAAGAATTTAGGTGTTAAAAATTTAAAAGACAATTTCTTATTTCTTCCTATTAAAAAGCAGTATTTTTAAAGCTAAAAAAAAACATGCTCTCAGTATTAATTCCAACATATAACTATGATGTTTCAAAACTAATTGTAACAATACATTTGCAGTTAAGTAATTGCAATGTCCCTTTTGAAATTTTGGTTTTAGAAGATGGCAGCACACAACACATTAATTCTACAAATAATTTAAGCAACACTACTGTTTTAATAAATAAAACAAATAATGGACGAGTAAAAGCACGTCAAGAATTAGCTCTAAAAGCAAATTACGAATGGCTTTTATTTTTAGACGCGGATGTTTTACCTAAATCTAAATCTTTTATATCTAATTATATAGACGCTATAAAACTAAAGCATGATGCGTATTTTGGTGGTTTTGCATATTATAAGGCTAAACCCAAAAAACAATATCTTTTACGCTGGAAATACGGAACTACAAAAGAAGAAGTTATTGCAGCCAAAAGAAACTTATCTCCATATAAAGTAATAATTTCTGCAAATTATTTAATAAGAAAAAAAGTATTTAATACTGTTAACCTTAAAATTGAAGATAACAAAGGCTATGGCTTCGATAATTATTTTGGTGCATTACTTCAAAATATCAATGTTAATATTTACCACATAGATAATGAAGTATACCATCTTGGCATAGAAGAAAGTAGTCTTTATTTAAAAAAGAAAGAACAAGCAGCATTAACCTTACTTCATTTTTACAAAACTGAAGGTTTTAATAACCACAGTAATGATTTGCTGCGTTTGTTTTCAAAAATTAAAACATTAAAATTGGTTTGGCTTTTTAGTTTATTTTATAAATTATTTAAAACTAAAATGAAAAAAAACTTATTAGGTAAAGCACCATCAATTTCTTTATTACAAGCTTATAGAATTACCTTTATGTGTTATGCTTACAAACACATTATTACTGCTTAGATTTTAAAAATTCGGTATATTCTCTTATATAATCTGCCTCACTATAAGTTTCTGATGCAACTACTAAACAGACTGCTCCAGACGAAAAATTATCGAGTTCTCGCCAAATACCATCTACAATTAGCAATCCTTTATCTGGTTTATTTAATGTAATTGTTTTCTGGTTTTTACCATCTTTAACCACCACATCAAAGCTACCACTTAAAGCCACTAATAGCTCATGACAATTTATATGAGAATGTCCACCTCTACTCGCATCACTTGGCACATCAAACAGATAATAAATACGCTCTGCCTTGTATGGCAAAACTTCATTTTCAATAACACATAAATTACCTCTTCTTTTTGCATCTATTATTTTAGGTATATCTATTATTGTAACATTATCTATTGTTGTTTTTTTCATATAATTATCTTGTTTCTTGACCCGATTTAACTAATTTTTTATATGCTGAAATACCTTGCAATCCAACCTTTAACTTTTTAAAAAACATTTTATTATTAATAAGTCTTTCTCTTTTAATAAGTAAAAGATAATGTACAACTTTTAAATAAGCTTTAAAACCGTGATATTTATAAAAAAGAGCACTTCTAGCAAACACTAGTCTATCGCTACCAGAATCTCTTCCCGAACTATTAATTTTATGAGATAATATATAAGTAGATTCAAACCACAATTTTAAACCCGCTTTTAAACAATCTCTTAAAAAAACATACTCTTCTCCTGTTTTAAACATAGAACCTAAACCAAAAAAAGGATTAAAGGTTATATTTCTATATTTTATATTATTTAATTTAAAAGCTATAACAACAGAATTAACTTGCTTTATAGAAGATTCGTTATGCCACTTGCTTATAGTATATTTTTTAAAATCTTTACCAATAAGATCTTTCATTTTAAATGTAATAACATCGCTATTATTGTTAACAATAAAACTATTGAGTATTATTTTATCAAAATTTACATTATAAATAACATCATCATCTGCTATTAAACAAATATCACCAATCGCATTTTTTAAAGCTAAGTTTCTGCTATTTGAAAGACCTTTTTTAAAGGAATTGATTACACGAATATTTTTAAAATTTGACGTTAATAAACAATCTTTAGTAGTTTGATTTATAATGAGTAAATTATATTCCTGATAATTTTTATTAGGAAAAAGATGCGCCAAAAAATCTAAAGAATTTCTGTTCATGGTAGACAACAGAATTTCTAACTTTAAATTAGTTTTGGTAGCATTACTCATTAATATATCTTTGAAAACAAATGTATAAAATATAAATGAAGATTCTATTAGTTGGAGAGTATAGTAGACTACACAGTTCTTTAAAAGAAGGCTTAGTAGAACTTGGGCACAATGTAACAATTGTAAGCTCTGGCGATGGTATGAAAAAATTTAAGACAGACATTAATTATAATTCTAAAATTAAAGCTTCGTTTATTTTAAACAAATTGAATAATCTATGTATTAGATATTTAAAAACCGATTTTATTAAAATTGAAAATGCTTATAGATTTAAAAAATTGCTTCCAAAATTTAAGAATTTTGATGTTGTACAATTAATAAATGAAGACGCTTTATTTGTTGAACCTTATACACAAATTAAAATATTAAAAAAACTAATTTCTCAAAACAAAAAACTTTTTGTTTTATGTTGTGGAGACGATTACACTGTTGTAAATTACTATTTAAAGGAAGAGCTAAAATACTCTGTCTTAACTCCGTATTTAAACGACAAATCGTTAAAACACAGGTTTGTATTTTCACTTAAATACACTACAAAACCTTTTAAAAAGCTTCATGAATTTTTAAAAGAAAATAGCTTAGGAACTATTGCATCAGATATAGATTACCATATTCCAATGCAAAATGAAAACAACTATATAGGATTGATAGCAAACCCAATTAACACTAAAAAGATTGCATTCAACAAACTGAATATAGATGGTAAAATCAATATTTTTTTAGGAATTAATACACATTCAAGAATAAAAAAAGGGATTTCTTTTTTCGAAAAAGCTTTAGAAATTATACAAAATAAATATCCTGAAAAAGTATCTATTAAAATTACGGAAAACCTGCCATATAACGAGTACATAAAAATTTATAATGAAACTCATATTTTACTAGATCAAGTCTATGGTTATGACCAAGGTTACAATGCCTTAGAAGCTATGGCTAAAGGAAAGGTGGTTTTTACTGGTGCAGAACAAGAATGGTTAGATTATTACAATTTAAAAGAAAATACCGTTACAATAAATGCTTTACCAAATGTAGATTATTTAGTAGAAAAACTAGAATGGCTAATTTTGAATCCGAATAAAATTCTTGAAATTTCTAAAGAAGCAAGAAGGTTTATTGAACGTGAGCACAATTATATTTCGTGTGCAAAATTGTACCTCGAAAAATGGAATAAATAATATTAAAGTGTTTTAATAATTTTTGCAGGATTCCCACCAACTACTACATTAGAAGGAAAAGACTTTGTAACTACAGAACTTGCTGCTACAACAGAATTTTCTCCAATAGTTACACCTTTAAAAATTGAAACATTATTACCTATAAATACGTTTTTAGAAATTAAAACACTTTCTTTTTTTTGGGTATTATTATTTCGATTGGATGGTTCTAAATCATGAAAATCACTATCAATTATTGAACAATTGTAGCCAATTAAAACATTATCTTCTATGGTTATACTTTTTTCTGAAACAACGCTAAATGAATTATTAATATTTATATTATTTCCAAATGATATTACTGCATCATTACTTCTAGCTTCAATATAAGCATAAGTATTATAAAATAATGGAGAATTAATAACTCCTATATTTACTTTATTACCAAACTTCACATGTCCTTTCCCTCTAATAACTACCGGTTGGTACGCTTTAAAATTTCCATCAACATTATTATTGCTAGATTTTACAGCACAGACTGCTCTAAATATAAAAAAGTAAATTTTTGATGCTAATTTATTAATCATCGTTTTCTTCGTTTTTAGGCAATACTCCAAAAAGAGAACTACTAAAAATTAATAATACTATTCCGTAGTGCAAGACAAAAGTAGCAAAATGTGCAATAGTGGCACCAACAACTCCAAATGCATCAATAAAATAAATACTTGTTAAGTATAAAACAGCAACAGAAAAAGCTTCAACTATAATATAATGCCAAAACATTTTTTTGGCTAAAAATTGGTAAGTAATTATCATAGATAATACTTTAATAAAATCTCCTAATAATTGCCATAAAAACAACTCTTCAACTGGCTGAAATTCATTTGTAAATAATATTTGAATAATAAAATTTCTTAATAAATAAATAACTGCCAAAATTAAAGCAAAGATTGGTACAATAGTTTTATAAAAATTAAACACTTCTTTTCTAAAACCTTTTATGGTGTTTATCTCAGAAAATCTTGGTAAGATATATAAAGCTAATAGAGAACTTATAAACATTAAATAGTATTTAGAAATACGGTTCATAGCTTCCCACATTCCTGCTTTTTGCAGTCCTAATTCATCGGTTATATATCCTCGAATTTTTACTGCTATAAATGGTAACAATATAGCCGAGAAAAGTGCCATTACAGAATAAGCACTTAATTTTTTCACATATCCAAAATTAAAATTTGAGGCCTTTATTAATGGTGCAAAATTTTGCCTATTCAATATACCTACTAACGTTATTAAAAATAGCATAGACTCAGCAATTACTACTGCTATTAGAGCACCATCTATTTGATTTTGCCAGATTAAAATTATAGTAATAGCAGCTCCTAATATTTGCCCAAAAATATTAAAGAGGATAAGGTATTTAAATTTTGAAAAGCCATTAAGTATAGAAAAAGCCATCATATTTAATGCGTAGAAAGGTAATACAATAGCAAATATTCTTATTACATAACCATAGTCGTTATATTCTTTAAAAAGGTAGGTATTAATTTCTTCTGAGTAATAATAGCTAAATATACTAACAAGACCGGTAGCTATAAAGCCAAGATATAATGTGGTAGAGAGTATTTTACTAAGCTCCAATTTATTAGTTTTAAATTGAGCTACATATTTAACAACACCATTATACATCCCTAAAATAGAAAATGTACGTGCAGCGCTAGCAAAATCTCTTAAGTTACCAATGAGTGCTAATCCTTCTGCACCAACAAAAATAGCTATAAATTTAGAGGTTAAAAATCCAGAAATAATTTTTATAAATACAGAGACAGAATTTAGAGAAGCAACCTTAACTAATACATTATTATCTATATATTTTAAAATAAATTTCAATTAATATGTATTAATAGCGGTTATTACTTTTAAAACTTGCTCCTGAGATAAAACAGGATTTATAGGTAAACTTACACAGTTTTTATGAATAAATTCGGTAACAGGTAATTGCAATTTAGAAAACACTTGTAATGCTTTTTGTTTATGAGGTGGTTTTGGATAATGTATGGATGTTTGAATGCCTTTATCCAATAAAAACTCCATAAACTTACTTCTATTTTCTACTAAAATAACAAATAAATGAAAGTTATGATTTTTTGAACCATTATAAAACGGAAGCTTAATTTTTTCATTTTTTATTAGAGATAAATATTGTTTAGCTATCTCTCGCCTCCTTTCGTTATCTACGTTTAAATAATCTAATTTTATATTTAGAAATCGTGCTTGTATCTCGTCAATTCTATTGTTAACTCCAAGTCTTACATTTTGATATTTTAAAGCCGAACCATAGTTTCTTAGCTCTAAAATCACTTCTGCAAGTTCGCTATCATTGGTTGTTATAGCACCAGCTTCACCAAGTGCTCCTAAATTTTTACTTGGGTAAAAACTAAATGCAGCTGCATGACTTAAGTTACCTGCTCTTTTCCCAAATTCATTTTCAGCTCCATGAGCTTGAGCAGCATCTTCTATTAATAATAATTTATTGTTTTGTGCTAATTTTAAAATAGCTTCGCTATCTGCTAATTGGCCATATAAATGTACTGTTAATATTGCTTTAGTTTTATTTGTAATATGGTTTTTTATTGTAGAAGCTTCCCAATTAAAAGTATCTAGATTTGGTTCTATAAAAATAGGTTTTAAGCCAACTTCTAAAATTGATATTATAGAAGCAATATAAGTATTGGCTGGCACTAAAACTTCATCTCCAATTTTAAGTTTACCTAATTGCAAATAGGCCTTAAAAATTAATATTAAAGCATCTAAGCCATTACTAACACCTATGCAGTGCTTTGTTTTGCAATAGTTTGCGAAATTGTTTTCGAAAACAGTTGTACCATCTCCCAACACATAATATCCTGAGTCTACAAACTGTTGAAATTCTTTTTTTAATTGAACATCAAAGCGTGCATTTATTTTATGTAAATCTAGAAACTTAATCATTTTATAATATTTTCTAAATTAATTTCTGAATTAGTTTTAATATTATAAGTACGCTGTGGTATTAAATAGGCTCCAAAACTTTCTTTCCAATATGCTAAACCTTTATCTATTTTATAAGAATTATCTGTTGATGAACTGCCAAAGCTAATAAACTTATAATGTGAATATTTTTTTATTATCGCATTAAATAAAAAATCTAATGCACCGGTTTCATTTCTATCCTCCTTTCCAGAACTATATTGAAAATGCACAACATTATCTGTAATAAACAATACTACTCCTGCTTGAATACCATTAGTATTTGCTGCAGCATAAAACTTAATTTCATTTGGGAATAGAGATTTTAACAAGTTTATCTCTTTAAAACTATGAATTGGTTTTACTCCAAATTTTACTTTCAAATTTTTAGTTAAAATATGCTCCCAAAAAACATCTAGCCCAGTTTGTAAAAGCTTCATATTACTTTCAGCTTTTTTTATACCTCTTAATCTATTTCGATTTGGTTTATAGTGTGCCAAATCATCTAAAACATAATAACTATTATTTACAATTACTTTGTAGTTTAATTCATGTAATAAATACTCAAACTCTTCTGTTAAATGTTTATTGTAAATAAAAGGTAATTGTTTTATAGAAACCTCTATAATTCCTTCGGTTTTTAACGAGTTTAAAAGCGCCTTAAATACTTTTAAATACTCAAGTGTCCTAATTTCTTTTAAAACAACTAATCCGCCATAACTTAAGCCTTGATGGGAAAATAATTTATTCTCAATTCTATTTGCTGGTAATACTGCTATTAATTTTTCATTTTTAAAAACCATAAGCGAAAAATCTTGAAATCTATCGCTATGGTATTCCATAAACTCACGCTTAAATAAAAAGGTACTATTCTTTGCTTTGGAGATAAAGTTGTTCCAAATATTTAGATGTTTTGCTGAGTATTTATGAACAGTATAAATAGTAAAAATTGTTGGTTAGGGTATTGCAAAATACAATTTTTTTAATTTTTCGAACAAAAAGAGCAAGTAAATAGTGGCTTTTAAAATTATGCTAAAATTGGATTATGCTTTTACTTCCGGTTTTTTGATAAAGGAGTAGTAAAAATTAACACAAAAAATAGCAAAATTAGCTATTATTATTGGCAGACCTATTCTTAATGTTGGCATTAAAAAACCATAAATAATAAATAAAATACAACCTGTCATGTTTACCATGCGTAATTTTTTTACATCTTTCATCGTAAAAGAAAGTAACACCATAAATGAGGCTAAGTAGCCTATGTATTCTGTACCAGTAATTCCAAATAATTCCATAATCTTCAAATATTTTATTCCGCTTAATTTAAGCTTTAACGGACTATTTTAATTTAAGTGTATTAGCGATATTTATATTAGTAAAAATCATAATTAATCTCATAAAAAAGAGAAATACAACAAGGTATTTCTCTTTAAACTATTTATTATAATTTCTTTTTAAAATTATATAATTTTATTTCTTTTACGCTCGTTTTCTGTTAAGTATATTTTACGTATTCTTAAGTGATTAGGCGTTACCTCAACATATTCATCTTTTTGGATATATTCTAAAGCTTCCTCTAAAGAGAATTTAATTGCAGGAACAATTTTAGCTTTATCATCTGCACCAGAAGAACGTACGTTAGATAATTTTTTAGTTTTTGTAATATTTACTGTCATGTCATCACCACGAGAATTTTCTCCAATAACCTGACCTTCGTAAATATCTTCACCTGGATCTACAAAAAACTTTCCTCTATCTTGTAATTTATCTATAGAGTAAGGAATAGCTGTACCTTTCTCCATAGATACTAATGATCCATTTTGACGTTCTGGAATACCACCTTTTAATGGTTGGTACTCTTTAAAACGGTGTGCCATAATAGCCTCACCAGCAGTAGCAGTTAATAACTGGTTACGTAAACCAATAATACCACGAGATGGCACTATAAATTCACAAACCATACGTTCACCTTTAGCTTCCATGCTTAACATTTCTCCTTTACGCATAGTAACCATTTCAATAGCTTTACCAGAAACATTCTCAGGTAAATCTATAGTCATTTCCTCAACTGGTTCACATTTAACACCATCAATTTCTTTAATAATTACTTGAGGTTGTCCAATTTGAAGCTCGTAACCTTCACGACGCATAGTTTCTATTAAAACCGATAAGTGTAATACACCACGACCAAAAACCATAAATTTATCTGCACTATCTGTATCTTGTACTCTAAGTGCTAAGTTTTTTTCTAATTCTTTAGCTAAACGGTCTTTAATGTGACGAGATGTTACAAATTTTCCGTCTTTACCAAAAAACGGAGAATCGTTAATTGTAAATAACATACTCATAGTAGGCTCATCAATAGCAATTGTTTTAAGTCCTTCTGGATTTTCAAAATCGGCAACAGTATCACCAATTTCAAAACCTTCTAAACCAACAATTGCACAAATATCACCAGTTTGTACTTCTTCAACTTTTAAACGACCAAGACCTTCAAAAGTATGAAGCTCTTTAATTTTATTTTTAACAATAGAACCATCTCTTTTAACTAAAGAAATATTTTGTCCTACTTTTAACTCACCTCTAGTTAAACGTCCAATTGCAATACGACCTGTAAAGCTAGAGAAGTCTAAAGATGTAATTAACATTTGTGTAGTTCCTTCTTCAATTTTAGGCTCAGGAATATGCTCAATTACCATATCTAATAATGGCTCGATGTTTTCAGTTTCTTTTTTCCAGTCATCACTCATCCAGTTATTTTTTGCACTACCGTAAACTGTAGGAAAATCTAACTGCCACTCTTCTGCACCTAACTCAAACATTAAGTCAAAAACTTTTTCATGCACTTCTTCTGGAGTACAGTTTTCTTTATCAACTTTGTTTACAACCACACAAGGCTTTAAACCTAAGTCAATAGCTTTTTGTAATACAAAACGCGTTTGAGGCATTGGGCCTTCAAAAGCATCTACTAATAATAAAACACCATCAGCCATGTTTAAAACACGCTCTACTTCACCTCCAAAATCGGCGTGACCAGGTGTATCTATAATATTAATTTTAGTATCCTTGTATACAACCGAAACGTTTTTAGACGTAATGGTAATACCACGCTCACGCTCTAAATCATTATTATCAAGAATTAAATCTCCAGTGTTTTCATTTTCACGAAACAGTTGGCAGTGGTACATAATTTTATCTACCAAAGTTGTTTTACCGTGATCTACGTGCGCAATAATTGCGATATTTTTAATTTTAGCCATAGTATTAGTGCCTTATTTTAAGCGTGCAAAGGTACTTAATTTTTATTGATTTATATACTTTTATTTTTTTTTAAGCATTTCCTGTTGTAGCCTATTAAAATTAGTACTAAAATTTATGTAAAAGACTAAGCTACAAAAGGTCACGTTATTTTATCTATTCTTTTATGCGCATTAGTGTGGGTGTAAAAATATCATTACAATTATAAAGTAATTATCACTTAATATTAAATAAAAAAGGAAAGGGAATCACTAATGTAGGCTTGCTTAAAATCGGTTTTTTAGTATTATCTTTGCTGACTTAATTAAGAACTTAGCTTATGCAATTGCAAGACATCCCAAAAATAAAACATACAGAGTCAAATAACTTCTTTTTATTATGTGGACCATGTGCCATAGAAGGAGAAGAAATGGCATTTAAAATTGCCGAACGTGTTGTAGAAATAACCAACAAACTACAAATACCATACGTATTTAAAGGAAGCTTTAAAAAAGCAAACCGTAGTAGAATAGATAGTTTTACAGGAATTGGAAACGAAAGAGCATTAGAAATATTAGCTAAAGTTTCAGAAAAATTCGACGTACCTACAGTTACAGATATACACGAAACTAGTGACGCCGCATTAGCTGCACAATATGTAGATGTATTACAAATTCCAGCATTTTTAGTACGCCAAACAGATTTAGTTGTAGCTGCTGCAAAAACAGGAAAAGTGGTAAACCTAAAAAAAGGACAATTTATGAGTCCAGAAGCTATGAAACATGCTGTACAAAAGGTAAAAGATTCTGGTAGCGATAAAGCTTGGATTACAGATCGTGGTACTATGTTTGGCTACCAAGACATGATTGTAGATTTTCGTGGTATTCCAACCATGAGACAATATGCTCCAACAGTACTAGATGTAACACACTCATTACAACAGCCAAACCAAAGTGTTGGTGTTACTGGTGGTAGACCAGATATGATAGAAACTATTGCTCGTGCAGGTGTTGTAAATAATGTAGATGGCTTATTTATAGAAACACATTTTGATCCTGCTAACGCAAAAAGTGATGGTGCAAACATGCTTCATTTAGATAACTTAGAAACATTATTAACTAATTTAACTGCAATACGCAAAGTTGTAAATTCACTTTAAATTTATTTTACCCTCTTTAATGAAACATTTATACACTAAAAAACTATTTCTATTAGTTTCATTTTTTGCTACTCTTTTTGCTTTTTCTCAAGAAGAGATAACAACCAAATACACAAGTTCAAATAAAGGTAAATTTTATATTAGTTGGGGAGGAAACAGGGAGGCTTACTCGAGATCTGATATTAATTTTAAAGGTGAAAATTACAATTTCACAATAAATAATGCATCGGCAGTAGATAAGCCTAAAGGTTGGCATATTGATTATATTAACCCAAGCCGTATTACCATTCCACAAACCAATTTTAAGTTAGGTTATTTTATAAATGATCATTACTCTATTGCTTTAGGAATAGACCATATGAAATATGTTTTAAACGTAGATGATTTTAAAAGTATTTCTGGAACTGTTAATTTACCTGAACAAGAGCCTGGTAGTATGTTTAATGGTAATTATGATGGAAGCGACTATTTTATGTCTAGATATTTTCTTCAGTTTGAACATACTAACGGTTTAAATTATGCGTATTTAGAATTTGCAAGACATGATGATATTTCTAGCTTTATACATTTACCAAATACAGATAAATTCCAAATAAATATAACAGAAGGCCTTGGAGCTGGAGCATTATACCCAAAAACGAACACAACGCTACTTCTTAAAGAAAGATATGATGAGTTTCATTTATCTGGTTATGGTATTCATTTTAATGCAGGATTAAACTTTACTTTCTTTAAGCACTTTTTTATCCAAGGAGATTTAAGAGCTGGATACATAAATATGCCAGATATTAGAACTACCATTAATACAAACGAAAGCGCCTCTCAACATTTTTGGTTTTTAGAACGTGTAATATCTTTTGGGACTATATTTAGAGTTTAGCACATTTAACAAAAGCTAACAACAAAATAAATTTTGAATCATTTTATACTTTACATTATAGGATATTTAATATTAAAAATTAGATATCCAAATAAAGAAAAACGTAATTATGTTTTAAAAAATATTTATGATAATGATTACATAAATGCTGGCGGTGAGCCTATTTTAAAAACTATTGCAATAGCATTAATCATTCTCTTATTTATATTTTTAATTTCAACGGTTTATGCCATATTTAAACATGGTCCAACAACATTCTAATTGTTTTATTCTTTTTTATAGAAACCATTTTCTTCGCTGTTATTTACTTGTTGTAAAACAGAAATTAAAATAGCATCTTTTATATCTTCTAAAGATTTATAGCGTAAAGATTTTACAACCTTACGTTTCTCACTAAACAAATGCTCTGTATATTTAGTTATATAATTAGAATGCCAAAAAGCAACATCTACAAATTCATGTTTATGGCTTGCATTTAAATAGCATATTGGTTTTTTACCAACATAATAACAAGGAATTCTCCACTTATATTTTAACTCAACTTCTGGAATAGTATGTTCAATTATAACTTGAACATGTAATAACATGGCTCGATATGGCTCGGGCTGATTTAAAATATAAGCTTCGGCTGGATTCACAATTTTATATTTATTAAAATAAGGTAATTATACCAATAACTATTAAAGCAATTCCAATACTAGCTTTAAATGGCATTAACTTATCAGATAATTTATATAATGTATCCTTAAAAGCAGGAGCTTTAACTATAACATGAGTTAATAATAAAAAACCACCTAATAAACTTATAATATTAAATATTAATCCTCCATTACCAAATAATCTTATTAACGCTAAAACTACTAATGCTCCACCTATAATGGTTTGAAAAGGCGCTAAAGTAGCGGCTATTTTATTAAAAAAATTACGCTCGCCGTCCCACTTATCTAATGTCGCTAAACCTAATAATATTCCTCCTGCTATATTGGCTATTGTTAAAAGTGTAACTATCATGGTTTTATTTTTTTTAATTAGATTTTAAAATTAACCAAAATAATTTCTTGGTACAACATTGCTAAAAGAGAAATAGATAAAAATTATAAATTATTTAACTTGTTACATTCAAATAATTTAATTTACTTTGTAATTCAAAGTACTTTATTATGAGCAACAAAGATTATTTAAAAGACATCAGTGAGATAAAAAATCTCATGAATAAAAGTTCTCGATTCATTTCGTTAAGTGGTTTATCTGGCATTATGGCTGGAATATACGCTCTAATTGGTGCAGCAGTTACTTACTACTTAGTTAACACATATAGCTATGGAACATTACTTTTAGATGGCTGGATTTTTAGAACAGTTATGCTGGTTTTATTTTTGGTAGCACTATTTAGTATTGTTACTGGTATTTTTCTTACCACTAGAAAAGCAAAAAAAAATGGAGAAAAAATTTGGGATGCTTCTTCAAGACGTTTAATTTTTAATTTTTTAATTCCGTTAATAGCTGGTGGTTTATACATTCTAATTATTTTAGCCCAAGGAAAATATGGCCAAACTGGTGGTTTAATGCTTATTTTTTATGGTTTAGCTCTTGTAAGTGCATCAAAATATAGTATTGGTAATATTAAATACTTAGGATTTATTGAAATTATTTTAGGTCTTATTGCGGCATACTATCCTGGTTATGGGTTTTACCTTTGGGTTTTAGGTTTTGGAGTAATGCATATTATCTATGGTGCTATTATGCACTTTAAATACGATACAAAATGAATAGAATATTAAAAGTTGGAATTATTACTACAATTCTTATTTATTGTTGTGGTTTAAGTTATGCTTATTATTCTAACAATAAATTTAAGGAGCAAGTTGCCTTTTACGATAAAGATAATAATGGGATTATTGATAATAAAGAAATAAACGAAAGTTCCATAACTATTGTAAAACAAATGAGTAAGCGCAAAACTACAGAACAAGCTGTAGTTATGTTAATTCCTGTAGCCCTTATATTTGGATTATTTGCAGCAGGTGCAACTTTTCTTCTAAAAAAGATGAAGCGTATTGATCGAGAAGAAATAAACTACCAAAAATAAAACATTATAAAACACTCCTGTTAATCGGGAAATGTATGAGCATAATAACAAACATAAATAAACTATTCGACCATAGAATTAGACTTGGAATCATGTCTATTTTAATGGTAAACGAATATGCAGATTTTAACACATTAAAAGAGCTTTTAGGCGCTACCGATGGTAATTTAGCAAGCCATACTAAAGCACTAGAAAAAGCCGAATACATAAAAATTGAAAAACAATTTATCGGAAAAAAACCAAATACAAGATATAGCACTACCAAATTAGGTAAAGTAGAGTTTAAAAAACATATTAACGCACTAGAAAAATTAATACATAAATCTTAAACACTTTTTTTTAATTAATCACTTTGAAATACAAAGTACTTTTAAAACAATAATTATGCAAGACTCACAAAACACAAACAACCTGCACAATAGGAACACAAACAAATTTGGACATTGGTTAAAAACATCAATCACTGCAAGACTAGCAATGGTTGGTTTTTTAACATTAATTTTATTAATACCATTATTTTTTATTCAGAATTTAATTAATGAGCGCTCTAGAAGACAAGAAAGTGTTGTAAAAGAAATAAATGATAAATGGGGAAACGAAGTACTTCTCTATGGTCCTATTTTAAAAATACCGTATAAAGTGTTTACTCAAAAAACGGTAACAAATAAGGAAACTAATGAATCTTACACCGAAACTATTGAAAACATAAATTATGCCTATTTTTTTCCTTCAGAATTAGATATTGCTTCAACCGTAAATCCTGAAAAAAAAGAACGTGGTATTTTTAAAACTGCTGTTTACGATAGTAAAATAAATTTAAACGGAAACTTTAAAAATCCAGACTTTTCGTTAGGAGAAATAAACCCTAAACATGTTTTATGGGACAAAGCAAAACTTATGGTAAAAACCTCTAATCTTAAAGGTGTTACCACTGCTAAACTTCAATTTAATAATAATTTATACGAGTTAGCTTCAAATTACAGCGACAAAAAAGAGCAACGCTATAATAGCTTAGCTATGCATACACTTGAAACAAAAAACTTAAAAAAATTAACCGAGGACGTTTTTAAAAATAATATAAATTTCAGCTTTAATTTTAATGTAAAAGGAAGCGAACAAATAAGATTTATTCCTATTGGTAAAGAAACTAAGGCTAACATAAACTCCAATTGGAAAGATGCTAACTTTTTTGGTGAGTTTTTACCATATAACGATAATAAATTTACAAGCGATGGTTTTAATGCTAAATGGAATATACTGGATCTTAACAGACCGTTTTCTCAACAACACTATGGATATTTACCAGACTTAAAAGAGTTTGCTTTTGGTGTTAATTTTATGATTCCGGTAGACGAATATACCAAAAGCGAACGCTCTGCCAAATATGGATTTTTGGTTATTGGCTTAACGTTTTTATTATTCTTTTTAATACAAACATTAAGCAAAATTGGTATTCATCCTTTTCAATATTTAATGATTGGGTTAGCACTTACCATGTTTTACACCTTACTTGTTTCTATTAGCGAACATAGTAACTTTTTAAAAGCCTATTTAATTGCAGGAACATCGGTAATCGCGCTTATTACATTATACTCTAAATCTATTTTAAAAACATGGAAATTTCCAGTATTTATTGGCCTTTCTTTAACCGCGTTATATACATTTATATACATAATTATTCAACTCGAAAGTTACGCATTAGTTGTAGGTAGCATAGGCTTATTTATAATACTAGCATTAGTAATGTTTGTTTCAAGAAAAATAGATTGGAATAATGGATAATTAAGTAAACCATAATGGCACTCCTCTGTAAAAAAAAATCATGAGTGTCGTTTTAATAACAAATAAACAGTTATTGTTTTTAGCTCTTGGACATTTAATATTTAACCGCTAGAATATTGAGAATTAAAATTATAGGATACGATATAACATATTAATCCGCTTGTTTTCATTAAATTTAGGAATCTAAATTTTTAATTTTAAATAATATGAAAAACTTACCAGCCTATTTTTTACTATTAGTATTCCTCTTTTTTTCATGTAATAATAAAGAAAAAGAAAACACACTCACAATGGGAGAATTTGAAATGTCTACAAATAAAATTATTCAAAACGATCCATTTACTATTACTTACAATGGAGATAAAAAAATAGACGAAAGCATCTTTTATAATTTAGTGCAATCTAAACCATATGCTTACGATTTAAATTTTAATGACAACAAAGCCGTTATTACTGTTCCAGATTCTGTAAGTGCAATATCATTTCATTTTAAAATAGATGATAAATTTGACAACAATAATAAAGAAGGTTATTTATTTCCTGTTTATAATAAAAATGAAGAAATTGCCAAAGGAGCAAATGCTGCAATAGAATATTACAAACTTGGTAATGGTAGCGACTTCGGTTTAAAAGGATCTGAAGAAAACAGCTTAAAAGCATTAGAAAAAGCAATAAATACGCATCCGGAAATTAAAGAAAACTGGAGAGTAATACATATACAATTAGCACAAACAGAAAATAAAGATAAAGCAAAGAGATTAGCAGAATTTTACATTAGCGACATAACTTCTAAAAATAATTTAACCGAAGAAGATTACTCTAATATATCTACCATCTATGCAAACCTTAGAAACAGAGCAGCAATGGATTCTGTCTCTAAAATTGCAATGACTAAATTTCCTAAAGGTAAAGCTAAGCAACAATCGCTAATGAACAACTTTTACGATGCTAAAACACTAGCTGAAAAAGAGAAAATTTTTAGTGAAATTGAAACCAGTTTTGGCATGAATCCCTCTTTAACCTATGCAGCTACTGGTTTAGCTGCTGAAAAATTTAAGGCTGGCGACGAAGCTAATTTTAAAGTTTATGCAGATAAAATTGAAGGAAAACAAGAAAAAGCCGGATTATATAACAGTGTTGCTTGGCCAGCTGCAGAGAGTGGTGAGAATTTAGAAATGGCTTCTAAACTATCTAAAGCTTCTTTAGATTTAATAACTGCTACCAAAACCGATTTATCCAATAAGCCTCAATATTTATCTAAAAAACAATATGAAAACAGTTTAAATAGCACGTATAATATGTATGCAGATACTTATGCTTTAATACAATTTAAATTAGGAAATATAAAAGAAGCCATTAAGTATCAATCTCAAGCTATTGGAGAAGGAAAAGAAGCAGAACTAAACGAACGTTACATTCAATTTTTAATGGCAGATGAGCAATATGAATTAGCTGCTAAAAAAGCAAATAGTTTTTTAAACTCAGGAAATAGCACAAAAAAAATAACCGAGTACTATAAAACAGCTTACACAAAAGTAAACCCTAATAAAAGTATTCAAGATTTTAATTTAATAATTGCAGATCTAAAAGAAAAAAATCGCAAAAAAGAATTAGCCAAATTAAAAAAGTCTATGCTTGATGAAGAAGCACCACAATTTGTTTTAAAAAATTTAGAAGGTAAAAATATAGCTCTAAATGAATTAAAAGGAAAGACTGTTATTTTAGATTTCTGGGCAACATGGTGTGGACCTTGTAAAGCATCTTTTCCTGGAATGCAAGAAGTAGTTGAAAAGTATAAGGAAGATGAAAACGTTGTATTATTATTTGTAGATACTTTTGAAAACGGTGCTAATCGTGAAAAAGATGTTGCCAAATTTATTAAAGACAATAACTACGATTTTCATGTATTAATAGATGAAAAAATAAAAGATAGTAACAAGTATGAAGTGGCTAATAAATATGGTATAACAGGAATTCCAACAAAAGTAATTATTGGTCCAAGTGGAAAAATAAACTTCAAATCTGTTGGCTTTAGCGGTAGTAACGATAAACTAAAACAAGAAATGGATTTAATGATTGAGCTTTTAAAATCTTAATTTTAAATAGTATTTCGCAAATAAAAAGGCTTCCAAATTGGAAGCCTTTTTTTATAATATTAAAAGTAACATTTTATATGTTATTTAGCAATCGTTATTACCGTCTCCATCGGTATCTAAAAGATTAGGATCTGTTATACCTTCTGGCACACAAAGTGTGGAAGCATCATCCACTCCAGAAACCTCTTCACAATCTGTTAATCCATCTCCATCGCTATCTGCTAAATTAGGATTTGTTATATTTCCATTAGGGTTGCAAGTTGTTTCTGGATAATCTATTCCAGATGTTTCTTCACAATCTAACAAACCATCACCATCACTATCTGGATAGCCCAAAGCTGTAATAACACCTATTGTGTTTTGTCCTGTAAAACCACTCTCAACTCTTACGTAATAGGTTTGTGGTACACCAGAAAGTGTTGATGTATAAGGCATAGATAAAGCATTAACTTCTACTTGCGCATCTTGCAAAGTTTCATAATATACATAATTAAAGTTTGGAAAATCTCCACTCTCATAATACAATGAGAAATCGTAAGTATAACTACCCATGACACAACCTATTTCATAGATTTCGGCATCAAACATATTAGAGTTATTATCGATATCATCTAAATAATCTGGTGTTTGATCTAAATCGGTATCATCATTCATTGGGTTACCATCATTATTAGCATCTTCGTCTATTGTATTAATACCATCTCCATCATCATCTACATCTTGGTAATTTGGAGTACCATCTTGATCTGTATCATCATCTTCTAAATTACCATTTTCGTTTAAATCTTCTAATATGTCTGTAATACCATCGCTATCTGTATCTATTAATTCTACACATGACATTTCGGTTCCTAAATCTGTATTTGGTGATGAAAAATTACCACTAATTATATTTGAAGATTGATTATTGGTAAAGTCAAAAACTTGTGCTGTAAAAGCTGTATCCGAAGAACAATATGTTATTACTTGAGAAATTATACCATTTGTAACAGGAATAAAATGATTTATATTATTATAAAATAAATTAAGGTAACCATCTGTAATTGGCTCTCCACTACAATTATTAAATGTAGCAGAAAAATTGGTGGTTAATCCCGTACTATTCGAGACTGTAATGGTTATATTTTCATCTACAGCAAATGGACCAATAGTAGTAGTAAAATTAACTCCTTGACAACCAAAATTAGGCACTATTAATGTTATCTCTTCGTCTTGTGGTACTAATCCACATTCTTCACCATTTGCATTTGTTAAACCATACGTTCCTGTTGCGTTTAATGCTGAAGAGTATATATCTAATTCTGTATTTGGTAACACGTTTCCGTTTGCATCTTCCAAAGTTATACAAACATTAACTGCAGGATATTGAAAATCCCAATTCCAAAATGAAAAATGTGATACTTCTGCCACAAATTTGTCTCCATCTAACTCACCAAACCCTTCTTCTTTCCAATAACCATTATCCTCATCAAAAGACCATAATGGTATTGTAACAGGTGGATTTGTTACACTACTTCCTACAGGAATTTTAATTTTTGCTGTTTGTCCAGGAGCAATATTTAACTCCTCTCCTGCTTCTCCTCTTAGCTCTACAGCAATCATTCCTACAGTTTCCAAAACTCTTAAAGCACCTTCTGCATTTTCGGCTAAAAGCGTTCCTGGCATTTGGTATTTCATATTCGCATCATCTACACTTAAATGCTTAATAATAACATCTATATTACCTTGATAAGGACCACCAAATTGATTTATAAAACTTTCTGGGAGCTCAACTTCTGTTCCATCTGTTAAGCCTAAAGTGAAAGCTTGACCTGCAGTAATTGTAGCCACACTGTCTAAACTTAACAACATTATTTTAACTTGGTTAACTCCTGTAGATGGCACTATAGAACGCGAACCATCTATAAATCCTGACTTAGTTGCTTTAATATTAGCAAATTTTTGATATACAGTTGCTTGTGGTATAGAAAATGCTCCATTTGCATCTGTTACTGCAAACTGAGAACCTATATTAATAGTTACGCCAGCAATTGGGTTATTTTCTTCGTTTACAACAGTACCTAAAAAGCGTGCTTGAATTGCGCTTCCAAAATTTTGAAGAAAAGGATTAGTATCACCAGCTTCCGAACTTTCGTTTAAAGGAATATTATTATCGTTCTCGCAAGAGGAAAACATAATTAAAATAGCTAAAGTGAATACATATTTTATAAATTTCATAGTCTTTATTTTGTATTTATAAATATAACAAGTTGCTTGTTAAAACTCCTAACCGGACGTTTTATTATTCTTCACCGTCTACGTAACCTTGTAAATAAGCAAATCTTGGTGTTAATTTACCATCACTTGTTGTCATTTTAGCACGTTTTAAAATACCTTTTTCATCATTATTAAAGAAAGATGGAATTACATGCTTTAAGAACATGTCTCCAAAACCTTCACTTGCATCTTTTGGCAACTCGCAAGGTAAATTATCTACAGCCATCATAGTAATTGCTCCTTCTGCATCGAAAGCAACTTCTTTTTCTGTTTTGGCATCATAACCATAAAAAGGATCTGCAATTGTAGATGGCCTAATTGTACTTGCTACAGGACCATCTATATCGCAAGAAATATCGGCTATTAAATTAATTTTAAATTCTGGGTGTTTAGCATCTTCTCTTGTAAACAAATATGGTGCACCATCGCCATAAAAATGTCCTGCTATAAAGAAATCTGTGTGTTTAGCATAAGGCATAAAGTTACTTTCGTAATCTGATGCATCTTTATAAAATGCTAATTTATCTCCTACTTTACCATCTTTACGTTTAGCATATTCCATAACATCTGCCATAACATAAACAGGTTCTGTAAACTCACTTGTTAAGTACAAGGCATCACTAACTTGTTTTATTTTTAAATGGTCTAAAATTTCTTTTGCACCATACGCTACTTTTCCTGTACCTGTAAGTAATATTTTAATATTTGGTACTGTTATTTTATCTAACTCTGCCTTTACAGCGTCTAAATCCCTAAGCGTCTCTACTTTTGGTAAGTTAAATAAATTATCTCGCAAGCCTAAAGCTCTAAATCCATTATACGCACCAACTAAGCCCGCATAACGACCAAAACCAATTAACCTAGCACCGTTTTGTTTTACTATAGTTTCATGATCGTACATTTCTATATTTTTTTCTAAAATTGCTTTTAGAAGTTTTCTATTGTACGGTTGTTTTTTAATTGTATGACTAAAGAAAAAGTATTTTTTGTTGGGTATTAAAGCGTCTAAAGGCACTTCTTTTACACCAAACATAACATCTGCATCCGTTACATCTTCTGAAACTTGAAAACCTAATTTTTGATATTCTGAATCATTAAAGACTCTAATATCTGAAGATTCGACAACAATTTCTGCCTCTGGAAAATTGTTTTTTAATGTTTTTAAATCTTGAGGTGAAAAAACTACACGACGGTCTGGCGGGTTTTTACGTTCTTTTATTATGGCGAATTTCATTGATAATGTGTAATTATTATTTTCGCTAAATTACTTTTATTAAAAGGCTTTCGCAAATAAATTTAATCTGCTCTAGAAACTTCGCTTTCTAGTTTTAAAACATAATTTCCATCGTCTTGTTTTATATACAAAGCTTTGTTACCAAACTCTCCATTTCTGGTAACCTCTGTTTCTTTTATTGTTTTTGTTACAGATGTAGTATATGTTTTTTCTACGGTGCCTCTAGCGGTTCCATTTCCCCAACTCCATTTTACGCTTGTTCCTGTTTTTATCATTTTTTTATTTTAAAGTTATACATTTACAATGACACATTTTCATAATGAAATGATAAAAGTTAATTGGTATGGCTTTTGAGTTAATATTTTTAGTAGTTTTGCTACCCTTGAAATTTACAGTCCTATTTCTTGGTTTGTGCGTTAAGGATGGAGGCTTTGTTGAAGCTCTTTTTTGTTTTTCTTAAAAAAAGCGACTGCCGAGAGCCTGACACGTTTTTGCCATTAAAAGCAAAAACGGATAACGCCATTAAAACTATTTTAAAAAAATGAGATGTTTAAAAAATTCTATTATAAGTTTAGATTTTTTAATTGTTTCTTTTAATTGGGGCCGCCTGGTTTTGACAGCGAGATTAATAAACTAGTAAGCACGTCGTGTAATGATTTTGAAACACGTTAAAGGCTAGATCAACTTTTTAAACGGCGAGAATAACTACGCTTTAGCTGCCTAATCTGAATTATAGTAGGATTAAGCCTCGGCTCACAAGGTGAGCAAGCTTTATGTCTCCGGAAAGCCTTGATTGGCGGCGTTCCATTAGAGATATCGTAAAAGTCAATATAGATTTGGTAGCGCTTTGATGCCATTTCGAGATTAAAAAGATAAGTTAAAAGTAGGTTGTCTTTAACCAGCTTTTAATCGAAAAAACAAGAAAAGAATAAACGTGTAGAAAGCTACTTTGTTACTTGTTTGGACGAGAGTTCGATTCTCTCCGGCTCCACAATAAACGCCCTAAAGCATTGATTTTAGGGCGTTTTTATTTTTTGGAAAGTAATGAAAAATTATAAATTTAAAATATTTAGTGTACAAAAAAACGCTGTAAGCAATATGTTTACAGCGTTTTTTTTATGCAATACTACAAATTATTTAATCTCTACTAATTCTAAATCGAATACTAATTCTTTTCCTGCTAAAGGATGATTTCCATCTACAATAATATGGTCTTCGTTAACCTCTGCAATTCTAAACTGGTGCTCGTTACCTTGAGGATCTTTTGATACTAATCCTAAACCAACTTCTGGTTTTACTTCTGCTGGCAACATTGCTTTTTCCACGTTGTGAAATAAGTCTGGATTTACTTCTCCATAAGCTTCATTAACAGGAATATTAACTGTTTTCTTGTCATTCACTTTCATCTCAATTACCGCATTTTCAAATCCAGGAATTAACATACCTTTTCCTAGAGTAAACTCTAATGGTTCGCGTCCTTCTGAACTATCAAACACTTGACCATCTTTAAGCTTTCCTGTGTAATGTACTTTTACGGTATCATTTGCTTTTACTTGACTCATAATTTTTTATTATAGTTAAACAACAAAGCTATTGATTGTTATGGCCAATAAAGAATGAAATGACATGTTTCGCCAATATTTAAGAAAAACTTAACTTCAAAATCTTATTTTGATTGAAAAAGGTTAAAAAACAAAAAAGTACAACTAAATATTATTTAGCTGTACTTTAAAGTTTAATTAAAATTTTGCTTTTCTATTTAGAAACGGAATCCAGCAGTAAATATAATACGGCTATCTTCTGTACTTGTATAGTATCCAATATTTGCTGTAAATGCTTGAAAACCGTTTATGAAAATAGAGCCTCCATAACTACTATGCCATTTGTTAGAATTTTCATTTTCAATCCAAACACGCCCTAAATCGTATCCTCCTGTAACACCTATTCTAAGTGGAATAAATCCAGTTTCTTGCTCTATAAAACAAAGTCTAAGGTCTGTTGTTTGAAAAAATGATGTTTTACCTAAAAAGCGTTCGTTTCTATACCCTCTTAAACTTGTGTTACCTCCCAATGTAGCAGCATGATAAAATTCATAATTATCGCCAATAATAAAATTTGCTTGTGCTTTTGTTGCTAAAGTTGCCAGACCACTTTCGTGAAGAGGATAAATAAAAGATACTGTAGGTTTAACATATGTAAACTTGTTATCGAATTCTGAATCTAATGTTTGCTTATATCCTGCTAAAATACCTAAAGCAATTCCTCTTTTAGGTAAACTTAATAATCCCTTTTTATTATTAAATTCTACTCCTACTTCTGCTCCTGCATAAATTTGATTTTCGAAAACATCGTCATTAGCATTAAAATATGTTTGCGCAAAACCATTATTTATATTTGCAACCTCGTGAGATTCTATTCGTGCGGCTACATGCCCACTTACATTACCACTAGTTTTATAAATTAAAGACGGTTGAAAATGCCATTGTTTAATTTTTGTACGGTTAAAATCCATGTCTACAGCATCTTCATTGTACTGTGTTTCATTACCTATCCCAAAGAAATTTGTAGCAAAATTTTCGCTTGTTACTCTAGCATCTAATCCTAAATTCCAGTTATGAAATATATGGGCAAATTCTCCATTATAAGAAAACTCGAATCCTTGAGTTGCAGAGTAATAAGAAGCATTAAATGTGTGTTGTGTGGTAAATGGATTTCGTAATAGCGAATAAGTTGTATATGTATTTGTTAAGCCCGCATTAAATCCTGCATCTGGATCGAAACCAATTGTAGGTAATAAAACATTATTAGAGTATTTACGTTTTTGAGGATTGTAATTATTAATATTATAAGAGTCTGTAAGTTTTTTACTTACAGGAGTATTAAAGGTGTTTTTCTTTGATTTATAATCGTAAACCTTAACTGCTCTTTTATTTTCTATATTATAAATATCATTTTCTTCTCCTCCAAACACTTTTAATTTTATGTAATTATTTCCTTCTCCAGAAACTGTAATATTATCATTCCCATCTAAAGCAAATAACCATATTTCTTTTGTTTCTTCTTTTGTATAAGTGTTTTCAAAAATGGTTTTATTTTTTTGTAAAACTGTTACTTTGGTCTCTCCATTTGGCAACCTTAAAACGTTTATAGTATTATCCTTATTGGTTGCTACAATAATTTCGTGTTCTTTAAAATAGTTATAATAATCTTTAGCAATAGACACCATGTTTTCGCGTCTTTGCTTTAAAATGGATTTTATATTGTCTATACTTTCATCTTTAGTATCTTTTAAAAGATTAGCAAAAGCATTATCAATAACCTCATCTGTAAGGTTATTTTGAATATTTTTTGCTTGCTTTTCCCAATCCTGCCAGCTTGAAGTGTTAATAAAATTCTTATCTAAATAATATACAGCATTATTAAATGTTTTTACATTTTGAACTTCTGGAGCATAGGTTTGCATGTTTCTGGCTAATGGTGATACTGCTTTTAAAATAAATGGAAAAACACCATCGTATTTAGAAAATGCTTGATCTCTATCTCTAGGGATTGGCTTGTATAATAACTCGCCATTATTTTGCTCGTGTAGAGCCCAACGCCATTGATCTTCATGTCTATCCCAATCCCCAATAAGCATATCGAACAATCGAGCTCTTAAATAACTGTCTTCGTCAATTTTAGCGTCTTTATCGTTTTGCAGTTCAAGTAGCATATCTTTTGTGCTAATAATATCGTCTGCATTTCCAAAAGTCTTAAATTCTTTGTTTTCGTCTCCAACATGTTCTTCGAACATATATAATTTATCTCCATAGTTCTCGTTAAACCTACCTAATCGTTCTTGTTTTGGTAAATAGACAATTTTTGGATTTGCGTGTGCAATATCTATAGCATCTAAAAGCTCGTTAATTGCAAATTGTGCATATGGTTGTGCTGTTGTATAGTAATCTTGTACTATCTCCTCTGCAACTGTATCTTCCATATAATCTAAAACATAATGGTTTTTAATTTTAGATTGAATGAATCTTACACCACTTTTTCTAAGTTCTCTTACGGTATATTCGTTTTCATTATCATCTATAAGTCTTAAACTTCTAGATTGGTTTCCTCCTCCTTCTGTAATGGCTTTTACGTTATGTGGTAAGCTGTCTAGAAAAAGTACTGGCGCTTCTATTTCACGACCATAAATATCTCTATAGTGCTCTCCAAAAAACCATTTATAAAATCCAGATTTATTTACCTCTTCTTTTGTATAAATTGAAGCTTTTTGGGTGCTTCCGAAATCGCTATTTTTATGATAGCTAAAATCTTCTAAAGTTCCCTTTTTTAATTTAATTTGTTTTGAATACACTTTTTTAGTTTGCTCACCTTCTAATGTATATATTTCTACTTCAGAGCTACCATCTTTAAACACATTAAGTTTTGCAAAGCCTGGTTGGTTAGTACCAAAATAACCTTTGTCTACCTCTGCATTTGTCTTGGTCGTTTTTCCGGCAGCACCACTAATTATCTGTGGTATGTCGTCGTCCATTAAAAACTGTAAATTCTTATCTGCACCAGATACAAAAATTACATCGTTAAATTGACTTGCTAAAGTTTCTAATGTTCCTACAAGATATTGCATATCGTTATGGTAATAGGCTTGTTTAGATAAACCACCCATTCTATTTATTAAACCTTGTCGTGTTGCAGTTAATACAGGATGATGTAATGCCACAACAATAGTTTTATTCTGCTCGTCTTTAAGTTCGTCTTTAAATTCTAGAAAAAACTGTTCTCTCGTTTTTATTTCACATTTATTATTTATATAAGGATATTTATCCCAATCTTCAAGATACCATTGTGTATCTACCATTACTAACTCTACCTCGTCACTTAACGTCTCGCGTTCTATTGGACATCCATCGTTTGGCCAAAATTTTGCTTTACTATTATCTTGCAAATAAGACTCTAAATCGTCTATATTTTTATGCCCGCCTTTATTCCATTCGTTTTTACCTGGAATAAATATAACCTGACCATTAAAATTTGAAAGTGGTTTTAGTACTTCTGTTTTAAGAAAATCTTCTTCGGCTTTACGTAGAGTTTCATTTTTTGGAAAACCATTTTTTCTTGTGCTATTTCCTAAAGCTATAAATGCTGCATTATTATCTTTTTGAGAAGCATTAACTATTGCTTCTAGAATTTTTTGTGCATTTGTATTTTTATCTGACCCTAAATTAGATGTCATATAAATACTTTTAGAAATTTCTTGAGCCTCTAATTGCCCAAAAAATAGAAGTATAGAAAGTGAATAAATAAAAGTTTTTATTTGTTTTGAGTTTAAAGTGCTTTTCATATAAAGGTTAATTTACGCAAAATTCTTAAATTAAAATTTAGAAACTGTGCTTTTATAAAACTATTATTGAAGCATCTCCTAATTCTTAAAAAAAGTATTACGAAATAGTTATAACCTTAAAGTTTAAATTGTGAAAATAAAAAAGAAACTTGATACTTTAAGTTTTCTATTTATCCTTAACAAATAGATTAAGTAATAAACCTGAAATTATTAATCCTATTCCTAGCAAACTGAATAAAGTATAGTTTTCACTAAACCAAATTAATCCTATTAACATTGAAAAAACAACTTCTAAATATTTTAAAGGAGCTAATTTACTTGTTTCCCCTAACTGTAGTGCTTTTGTCATATATACCTGTCCAAAATAGCCAAACACGCCAAGGCTTAAAAATATAAGCCATACGTTTAGTTGTGGTGTTTGCCAATTATTAATAGATAGAGTACCACCTATAACCGCTGAAATAATCATAAAATAATTTAAACTACCACAGGATGATCCTTGCTCCCTATTTTTCTAATAGTTATGTAAACTAATCCGGCAAAGATTGCAGATATTAATGCAAAAACTACACCTTCAATTTGTAATTTATTATCAAAACCTTTTAACACCAATACTCCAGAAAAAGCTAAAATAAAAAATAACCATTGAATAGGTTTTACACGTTCTTTTAAAAAATATACAGCAAAAAAGCTGCAAAAACAGGAGCTATATATCTTAAAGAAACTGCTGCTCCCATAGCAATATATTTTAATGACAAAAAAAACAAGGTCATAGAAATAAGACCAAAAACGCTTCGAGCGACCAGCAATGTTTTTTTATTTCCTTTAAGAGAAATTTTATTTTTTAATAAAAATGGTATTGTAAAAAATAATGAGCCTAAGGATCTAAAAAATACAATTTGATAGACGCTAAAATTGTGTAATGATAATACTTAGAGGTTTTTTATTTGTTTTATATAAAGAGATTAAAGATTCACTTTCAAATCAGCATGTTCCCATTCTGAATAACCTCCTTTTAAATCGTATATTTTTTTAAAACCAGCTTTAAGCATTATCTCTGCACATTTGGCACTTCTACCTCCTTTTTGGCAATATAATATTACAGGCTTTTCTTTATCTAATTTTGATATATCTGCTTCAAAAGTAGGAGAATTATAATCTATATTTTGAGAGTTAAAAAGATGTCCAGATTGATACTCTACAGGAGTTCTTACATCTACTAATTGTACGTTATTTAAATCTTTTAAAGTTTCAATTTCTTCTGTAGACACTACAGTAATTCCTTGCTCTGTTTTTGTAGAACAACTAAAAAGACAAATAGCTAGTATTAAAACAATTATAGTGGCTGAATTTTTCATTTAATTTTTGTTTGTTTTTTTATTTCTCGACATCTCCCGTCCATTCTGAAAAACCTCCTAATAAATTATAAGCATTCTCAAAACCCATTTCATTCATTATAGCACATGCTTGTCCACTACGGCCACCAGACCTGCAGTACACATAATAGTTCTTACTTTTATCTAAGGCTTCCAATTCATAAATAAAAGCTTGGCCTTTAAATATGTTTAAATTTTTTGCATTGGGAATAAAACCATCTTCAACTTCTTCTTCTGTTCTTACATCTAGTATAAAAGCATTTTCATCTGCTTTTAATTGTTTAGCCCATTGCTCTTGTGATAAATCTGACATTTATAGTTTTTTTTAATTGCAAAGTTAATGAAATTAACGTTTCATTAAGATATAGACGTAAAAAAACCTGAAGTGTTACAACTTCAGGTTTTTTTGTAGAAATATTTTATTTCTAAACTTTTATTGTACAACCAATTGCTTTAGTTTCAGTCACTTCAACTTCTTTCCCATTTAATAATGCATTTACAGCATCTTCAACATATTTCTTTTTTACTTCTTCTGCATTTTGATAATTATCATCTATAGCACCTATGTACTTAACAACATTTCCTTTTTTTGTTTTTTGTACTACATAAATATGAGGTGTTTTGGTTGCTCCAAACTGTGGATATACACGTTGACCTTCGTCCATTAAATATGGGAATGTAAAACCTTTTTCCATTGCTCGCTCTTTCATAGCCTCCATGCTATCTCCTGGCTTTACTTTTACGTTATTAGGCATAATTGCAATTACAGGATAACCTTTTTCGGCATACATTTTATTTAACGCCTCTATTCTATCTTCATAGGCTACTGCATAAGGGCATGTATTACACGTAAATGTAATTATAAAGCCTTTTGCATCGTCAAAATCCGACATAGAAACCGTTCTACCATCTATATTCTGTAGTTTAAAATCGGCAACTACATCTCCTACTTTATAACCTTTATCATTTTCTACGTTTGTAAATGACCAAATGCCAAAAACAACTGTTGTTAACAACATTAATTTTAATACTTTTTTCATTTTTCTATTTTTTAGTTTATAAATTTATCTACTTCCAATTCTAGTTCTTCTAAGGTAAAAGACTTTTCAAAAAACACTCTTTTATTTTTATTATATATTATTGTTGCAGGAATAGCTCCTGTCCATTCTTTATCTACTTTGGGTATCCAAGTATTTGCGTCCACATCGTTTAAAACTACTATTTCAGATTTTAACTTGTGCTTTGCTATAAATGGTTTAAGTTTAGTATCGTATTGCTTTGGAAAATCTAAACTCACTAATAATACTTCTACGTTTTTATTTTTATAGTTTTCATTTAAAGCTTCAAAATAAGGTAATTCTTTAACACATGGCGCACACCATGTTGCCCAAAAATTCACTACATAAATCTTGTCTTCGGTCTTATTTAACAATGGTTCAAGCTCATTAAAATTATAAACTTTTAAGTCTATATCTTTTAAGTTAATATCTTGATTAGCATCTTGAACATTAGCAACTGTTTCTGTTTCTAACTTTACATCTTCTTGGCTTGTATTTTGCTTGCAAGCAAAAATTAGCACAAATAATAATAAAACATATCTCATCATTTTATAAAAATAATCACAGAATTATAAACATTAACCATTTTTAACAAATATTTACATTAAATTTAATTTTGATTCTTGAAATCCAATTTATATATTTGACGCTTTAGAATATATTATGAACATTTTTTTAAATAATACTTGGTGGTGGAATTCTCGAAACTTTAACTTCGTGAACTAATCCTAATAAGTATTATTTATATAACTATACAAAAAGGCTTGTCTCACGACAAGCCTTTTTACATTCTGACCTTTTTCTCAGAATTAATTAAATAAAAGCAACATCTCATAAAAAATGAGTTATTGATATAAATTCAGCATTAAATGAAAACTTTTAGCCTTTACACTAATTACAAAAAAATTCTTGCAGATACTATTACTCCAGTTAGTATCTATTTAAAAATTAGAGATAAATTTCCCAATAGTATTTTACTAGAAAGTAGTGATTATCATGCAAACGATAACAGTTTCTCTTATATCTGTTTTAATCCTATTGCTTCTATAAAAGTATCTGGAGACACAATTGAACAAAAATTTCCAGATGGAAGTATACTTAGAAATCGTACTAAAGATGTTCCTAAAATGATCCATAAGTTTACTAAACGTTTTAAAGTAAATTCCGATCATGATTTTAAGTTTATAAACAACGGTATTTTTGGATATACTGCTTACGATGCTGTAAAGTACTTTGAAGATATAGAAATTTCAAAAAAAGAAAACTCAATAGATATACCAGATATTTATTATGCTGTCTATCAAAACATTATTGCAATTAATCATTTTAAAAATGAAGCCTATATTTTTGCTCATTGTTTTAATGATAATGCTAGCAATATAGATGAAATATTACATATTATAAAGTCTACTAATTTTGCTTCATTTGAATTTTCTACAGATTCAAAAATAAAATCAAATCTTACAGACGACGAATATAAAGACCATGTAACATTAGCTAAAAAACACTGTGCAAGAGGAGATGTTTTTCAGCTTGTTTTATCAAAAAAATTCTCTCAAACGTTTAAAGGAGACGAGTTTAATGTTTATCGTGCATTACGTAGCATTAATCCATCTCCATATTTATTTTATTTCGATTATGGCAATTTTAAAATTTTTGGAAGTTCTCCCGAAGCCCAATTGGTAGTAAACGAAGGAATCGCAGAAATCCATCCTATTGCCGGCACTTTTAAACGTACTGGAAATGATGAAAAAGATACTGGATTAGCAAAAAAGCTTGCAGAAGATGAAAAAGAAAACTCTGAACATGTAATGCTAGTAGATTTAGCCAGAAACGATTTAAGTAGACATGGCAGCCAAGTAAAGGTTGAAACTTATAAGGAAGCCCAATTCTTCTCTCATGTTATTCATTTAGTTAGTAAGGTTACAGGAAAAATTCACGACAATACTGCTACTATGCAAGTTGTTGCAGATACATTTCCTGCAGGAACTTTAAGCGGAGCGCCAAAACATAAAGCCATGCAACTAATAGAAAAATACGAGAAAACAAGCCGTGCTTTTTATGGTGGAGCTATTGGTTTTATGGATTTTAATGGTAATTATAATCATGCAATAATGATTAGAACTTTTTTAAGCAAAAACCACGAATTACATTGGCAGGCTGGAGCTGGATTAGTTTCTAAATCTAATCCAGAGAATGAGTTACAAGAGGTCTATAATAAATTAGGAGCATTGACAAATGCTATTGAATTAGCAAAAGAAATTTAATATGAAAAAAGTATTAGTAATAGATAATTACGACAGTTTTACATATAATTTGGTTCATTATTTAGAGGATTTAGATTGTGAAGTAACTGTAAAAAGAAACGATAAATTAACTTTAGAAGAAGTTGACTCTTTTCATAAAATAGTACTATCTCCTGGTCCAGGAATACCAGACGAAGCTGGCTTATTAAAAGCAATAATTAAACAATACGGTCCAACAAAAAGTATTTTGGGAGTGTGCTTAGGGCAACAAGCAATTGGCGAAGTTTATGGAGGCACACTAATAAATTTAGAAAGTGTTTTTCATGGTGTAGCTGCAAAAGTCGATATTACTGTAGATAATGAAGTTTTATTTAAAGGCATGGAGAAAACTATAGAAGTAGGCAGGTATCACTCTTGGGTTGTTAATGCTAATTTACCAGAAGAATTAGAAGCCACTTCTTTTGATGAGAATGGGCAAGTAATGTCTTTAAGACATAAAGTTTACGATGTTAGAGGAGTACAATATCATCCTGAAAGTGTATTAACTCCTTTAGGAAAACAAATTCTAGACAATTGGGTAAAAAGCTAAAACAATTAAATTTATCCGGCGCTTTTAATAGAAGACAAATATATTTTGCATATTAAAGCATAAAACATTTAAAATAATAAAGTTAATCGCTTTCGCGGAAATAAAATGAGAAAAATATTAAACAGATTAATTAATCACGAAAACATCTCGAGCGAAGAGGCTAGAAATGTGTTAATAAACATTTCTAAAGGGCAATATAACCAAAGCCAAATTGCTTCTTTTCTAACTGTATTTATGATGCGTAGCATTACCTTAGAAGAGCTTAAAGGATTTCGTGATGCTCTTTTAGAGTTATGCATAAGAATAGATTTATCTAATTTTAATACTATAGACTTGTGTGGAACTGGTGGAGATGGAAAAGACACTTTTAATATCTCTACAATTTCTTCTTTTGTAACTGCTGGAGCTGGAGTAAAAGTTGCAAAACATGGTAATTATGGTGTGTCATCTGCTTCAGGATCTTCAAATGTTATGGAAGCTTTAGGTATTCATTTTTCAAAAAAAGCAGACTTTTTAAAATACGCTTTAGACCAAGCAAGTATATGTGTTTTACATGCGCCATTGTTTCATCCAGCCATGAAACATGTAGCTCCAATTAGAAAAGAATTGGGTGTAAAAACATTTTTTAACATGTTAGGTCCAATGGTAAATCCTTCTTTTCCGCAAAACCAAATGGTTGGAGTTTTTAATTTAGAATTACAAAGACTTTACGGTTATTTATATCAAAATACAGACAAAAAATACAGTATTGTACATGCTTTAGATGGCTACGATGAGATTTCTTTAACAGGAAAAACTAAAATTATTTCTAATAATGCAGAAACCATAATAGAGCCATCAGATTTAAAAGTTGAACAATTGGAACAAGCAGATATTTTTGGAGGAGCAACAGTAAAAGAAGCTGCAAAAATTTTCAAAAATATAATTAATAATAAAGGAACAGAAGCACAAAATAATGTTGTTTTTGCCAATGCAGGATTAGCTATTGCTACAGTAAAAAACATTTCTCATCAAGAAGGATTTGAATTAGCAAAAGAGAGTTTAGAAAGCGGCAAAGCAAAAGCAAGTTTAGAACGTTTAATTCAATTAAGTAAATAATGGATATTTTAACAAAAATAGTTAAAGACAAACGTATAGAAGTAAACCTTCGAAAACAACTTATTCCCGTAGCACAGTTAGAACAATCAATCCTTTTTAATAAAAAAACCATTTCGTTAGCTAATAAATTAAAAAATAGTAATACAGGAATAATTGCAGAACACAAACGCAGATCGCCTTCAAAACAAATAATTAACAACACTCTAAACGTATTCGATGTAGCCAAAGGTTATGAAAATGCTGGAGTTTGCGGCATGTCTGTTTTAACAGATGGAAAATATTTTGGTGGCTCTTTAGACGATTTATTAACCGCGAGAGCAAGTTGCAATTTACCATTACTACGTAAAGAATTTATTATAGACCAATATCAAATTATTGAAGCTAAAGCTTATGGTGCAGATGTTATTTTACTAATAGCAGCCATTTTAACAAAAGCTGAAATTAAGCAATATTCTGAGTTTGCAAAAAGCCTAAATTTAGACGTATTATTGGAAGTGCATAATGAAGCAGAATTACAAAAATCAATCATGCCTAGCCTAGATATGCTTGGTGTAAATAATAGAAATTTAAAAACGTTTGAAGTTAGCCTAGAAACAAGCAAACTATTGAGCGAACAAATTCCAGATGATTTCGTAAAAGTATCAGAAAGTGGAATAAGCAGTATAGAAGCCATTAAAACCTTACAGCCTTTTGGCTATAAAGGCTTTTTAATTGGTGAAAATTTTATGAAAACAGATAATGCAGGCAATAGTGCCCAAAAATTTATAAACGATTTAAAATGAATCTAAAAATATGTGGAATGAAAAATGAAAACAACATCCTTGATGTTGCAGAACTTAATCCTAGTTATATGGGTTTCATTTTTTATGAAAAATCACCTCGATACTTTAATAGTGTAATACCAGAACTACCAGAGAACATTAAAAAAATAGGTGTTTTTGTAAATTCTACCTTCGATTATATTAGAGGAAAAGTAGAAAAACATAATCTACAAGGTGTACAGTTACATGGTGATGAGACACCAGAATTATGTTCTAAATTAAAAGCTTTAGATATAATAGTAATTAAAGTGTTTTCTATAAAAAATCAATTCGATTTTAAAGTTTTAGAACCTTTTGAAGACGTTTGCGATTATTATTTATTCGATACAAAAGGCAAAGAACCTGGTGGAAATGGCTATACTTTTAACTGGAATGTTTTAAAAAAATACCCATCCATTAAACCTTACTTTTTAAGTGGTGGTATTGGTCCAAAAGAATTAGATGCTTTGCTCCTATTTTTAAAAAGGCCAGAGTCTGAACTTTGCTGCACATTAGATTTAAACAGCAAATTTGAAACTGCTGCAAAATTAAAAGACATTACAAAGCTAAAAGCTTTTCAAAAAAAATTAATAGATGCTAACTATATAAGATAATTACTATTTAAGGTAGAAATTACTTTATTCATTGAAAAAGAAAATGAAATATAACATCAACAACAAAGGTTACTACGGCGATTTTGGAGGCGCATACATTCCAGAAATGCTTTACCCAAATGTAGAAGAGCTACGCTTAAATTACCTAAAAGTAATGCAAGAACCTTCTTTTAAAGAAGAGTTTAATCAATTATTAAAAGATTACGTCGGGCGCCCATCTCCACTTTACTTTGCAAAACGATTAAGTAAAAAATACAATACAAAAATTTATTTAAAACGAGAAGACTTAAACCATACTGGAGCTCACAAAATTAACAATACTATTGGTCAAATTTTAATGGCTCAGCGTTTAGGAAAAAAACGAATTATAGCAGAAACTGGAGCAGGACAACATGGTGTAGCAACAGCAACTGTTTGTGCACTTATGGGCATGGAGTGTATTGTTTACATGGGAGAAATTGATATTGCACGTCAAGCACCAAATGTTGCAAGAATGAAAATGTTAGGCGCTAAAGTTGTACCAGCATTATCTGGAAGCAAAACATTAAAAGACGCTACTAATGAAGCCATAAGAGATTGGATAAACAATCCTGTAGACACACATTATATTATTGGAAGTGTTGTTGGACCTCATCCATATCCAGATATGGTAGCTAGATTTCAAGCTGTCGTTTCAGAGGAGATACAGTGGCAATTACAAGAAAAAGAAGGAAAAAGCACACCAGACTATGTAATAGCATGTGTAGGTGGAGGTAGTAATGCTGCAGGTGCTTATTATCATTATTTAGAAAACACTAATGTAAATTTAATAGCCGTTGAAGCCGCAGGAAAAGGTGTTAACTCTGGAAAAAGTGCAGCAACCTCGGCATTAGGTAAAGAAGGTATTATTCATGGTAGTAAAACCTTATTAATGCAAACTAACGACGGACAGATTACAGAACCATATTCTATTTCTGCTGGACTAGATTATCCGGGTGTTGGACCAATGCATGCTCATTTATTTAAAACTGGACGTGCCGAATTTGTTTCGGTTACAGACGATCAAGCTATGACTGCTGGATTAGAATTATGCGAACTAGAAGGCATCATTCCTGCAATAGAAAGTTCTCACGCACTAGCTGTTTTTGGACATAAAACATTTAAACCAGACGATATTGTTGTATTAAGTTTGTCTGGTCGTGGAGATAAAGATCTTGATACTTATATTAATCATTTCAAATTATAAATTGTGAATAGAATTAATCAAAAACTAAAAGAAAATAAAAAGTTACTTTCTATATATTTTTCTGCAGGTTTCCCTAAACTAGACGACACAGTCTCAATAATAGAAAACCTTGAAAAAAATGGTGTAGATATGATTGAAATAGGACTACCTTTTAGCGACCCATTAGCAGATGGACCAACAATACAAGCAAGCTCTACACAAGCATTAAAAAACGGAATGACAACCAATGTTCTTTTTAATCAATTAAAAGACATTCGTAAAACCGTGTCTATTCCATTAATACTTATGGGTTATTTTAATCCTATGCTTCAATATGGTGTAGAAGCATTTTGTAAAAAGTGTCAAGATATTGGTATTGATGGTTTAATAATTCCAGATTTGCCTGTAGATGTTTATAACGAAAAATACAAAGCTATTTTTGAAAAATATGGTTTAATAAATGTGTTTTTAATAACTCCGCAAACCTCTGTAGAACGTATTAATTTTATAGATTCCATTTCAAATGGATTTATTTATATGGTAAGTAGCGCAAGTGTAACAGGTAGCAGCTCTGGTTTTGGAGAAGCACAAACTAATTACTTTAAACGCATTGCAGATATGAACTTAAAGAATCCTCAAATTATAGGTTTTGGTATTAGTGATAGTGAAACTTTTAAACAAGCTACAAAATATGCTAAAGGAGCGATTATAGGTTCTGCGTTTATAAAACACTTAAAAAGCGAAGGTGTTACTAAAATAAATAATTTTACAAGCCTAATTTTAAGATAGTTTAGCATTGATAATCAATGTTTTAACTAAGCCTTGTGATATGTTTTTATTGATGATTTGTATATTAGTATAGAATCAATAAAACAAAAATATTATGGGAACTATAAAAGACAAAAAGAAATTTAAAACTACAAAAACACAAACAAATCCTACCAACCCAACTGGGAACACGGATATAAAAACAAATAAATTTGATATTGATAAATCAACTATCAAGAAGCAACAAAACAAGCAATAATTTATTTTAAAATTATTACTTTGTAAAGCCCAAACTTAATATTAAGTTTGGGCTTTACTTATTATAATTATTATGGCATTAAACATTGTTTTAATAGAACCCGAAATACCTAATAATACAGGAAACATTGGTAGACTAGCTTTAGCATCTGGTTCTAATCTACACCTAGTAAAGCCTTTTGGTTTTGAAATTACAGACGCGAGGTTAAAGCGAGCCGGACTAGATTATTGGCAACATCTTAACGTTACATATTATGATAGTATTCAAGATTTTTTTAAAATAAATAAAGACAAGAAAATGGCTTTTTTATCAAGTCATGGCAAAAAGCAACATTGGGATATTAAATTTGAAGATGATTTATTTTTAATATTTGGTAAAGAATCTAAAGGCTTACCAAAACCTATCATTCAAAAACATGAAAACGCTTTATTTAAAATTCCACTTTACAGCGAACATGTACGCAGTCTAAACTTAGCAAACGCTGTAAGCATTATAATTTACGAAGGTTTAAGGCAATTAAAATGAATAACTTAATAAGTGCTTTAGAAACTGAATTTTCTCGTAATGCAAATTCCCAAATAGCATTAAAGCAGCAAGCTTATATGCGAGATCAATTTGTAACTTATGGTATTAAAACGGAAGTAAGAAGAAGCATTCAAAAACCATTTTTAGTTAAAACCTATCTTCCAGAAAAAGAAGAATTAGAAACTATAGTTAAAACACTTTGGGCTAAACCAGAAAGAGAATTTCAATATTTTGCACAAGAACTTTCTTTTAATTATTTAAAGCAAACAGAACAAAAAGACATTGCTTTATTCGAGTTTATGATAACTAATAAATCTTGGTGGGATACTGTAGATTTTATAGCAGTAAAACTATTAGGCAACTACTTTAAAATCTTTCCCGAATTACAAAAAGAATACGTTGATAAGTGGTTAAATTCAGAACATATATGGTTGCAACGTTCTGCGTTATTATTTCAATTAAAATACAAAACAGATTTAGATTCTAGTTTAATGGCTTACACCATTAATAACCTTTTGGGCTCTAAAGAGTTTTTTATAAACAAAGCCATTGGTTGGGTTTTAAGAGAATATAGTCGCACAAATCCTAATTGGGTTTTAGAATTTGTAGCAGCTACACCGCTAAGTAATTTAAGCAAAAAAGAAGCTTTAAGACTAATTACTTAATATTATATATTATTTTTCTTTAAGTATTCTAAATAAAAATCCTCAACTTTTTTTCGAGCCCAAGGTGTACGGCGTAAAAATTTAAGACTAGATTTAACTGATGGGTTATCTGTAAAACATTTAATTTTTATATTATAACCCATGTATTCCCAACCATAATGCGCTTGTAAATCGGTTACAATTTTCTCAAGTTTAATTCCGTGGAGTGGATTGTTTGGTTGTGACATTTATAATACCATTTGTTTTATTTTAATAGCTTTCTCAAAATGATCTAATTGGTGCGTTTCAATCCACCAAGTAGCAGCCTCCATTAGCAATTTTGGATTGTCATTTTTATTTTTAAAAAACGCATAAAATGATAATCCGACATTATCTCCTTTTTGAGCAATTTTTTGATTGCAGACTTCTATAATTTTTTCTTTTAATTCTTTAGTCATCCTTTAATTTCTAGAACGTCTATCACTAGTTGAGCGTCTATCGTTACTAGAACTTCTGCTCTTATTTTTACTACGGTTTCTTCCTCCTCCATTTCTTGAGTTAGAATTCTTTTTAGACCTATCTCCAGGACCTTTTGCCTTTTTATTTCTTGGCTGTCTATTTTGCCTTGGTTTTATTGGTGCTGTAGATGCATTGGGATCTGGCTCGAAACCTTCCATTATTTGTACTGGTAATTTTTCTCCAATTAGCTTTTCAATATCACGTAAATACTGTGTTTCGTCCGCACTTACTAAAGATATAGCTTCTCCTTTAGCTCCTGCTCTACCTGTTCTTCCTATTCTGTGTACATAATCTTCAGAAATATTGGGTATTTCAAAATTAATAACATGTGGTAATAATGGAATATCCAATCCACGTGCGGCAATATCTGTTGCTACCATTACGCGAATTGTACCGTCTTTAAAACCTTTTAAAGCTTTGGTTCTTGCGCCTTGACTTTTATTTCCATGAATTGCTGCAGCGGTAATTCCGGAGCTAATCATTTTCTTAGTTAATTTATTGGCTCCGTGTTTTGTACGTGTAAACACAAGTACTTGTTTCCAATTACCATCGGAAATTAATTTAATTACCAAATCGGTTTTTAAACCTTTTGCTACACGATATATTTTTTGGGATATAGCTTCAACTGTTGTATTTTCAGGAGTAGCTTCAACCTGTACAGGATTTTTAAGAATATTAAAAGCTAACTTTTTTATATCCTTAGAAAACGTTGCAGAAAACATAAGGTTTTGCCTTTTATCTGGCATTAGTTTCATGACGCGTTCTATGTCACGTAAAAAACCCATATCAAGCATTCTATCTGCTTCATCTAAAACAAATATTTCTACACGTTTTAAAGACAATAAGCCTTGGTTGTTTAAATCTATTAAACGACCTGGTGTTGCCACCAAAACATCTACACCTTTTCTAATAGTTGCTACTTGTGGTTTTTGGTTTACACCGCCAAATATAACGGCACTTCTTAAATTTAAAAATTCGCTATATTCTTTAACATTAGCATACACTTGCGCTGCTAATTCTCGTGTTGGTGTTAATACTAATGCACGAATAGGTCTAAATTTTTCTTTAGGGTTTTCGCTTAATAAGTGCAACATTGGCAAAGTAAAACCTGCTGTTTTTCCTGTTCCTGTTTGTGCAGATGCTAAAACATCGTATCCATCTAAAACTGGTGGTATTGCTTTTGCTTGTATTGGTGAAGGTATATTGTATCCTTTTTTACTAATTGCTTTTAGTATAGGCTCGGACAGCCCTAATAATTTAAATGACATAAATAGTGTTTACTTGAGAGCCTTAATTTGGCGTTTTAAGATGAACATCTATTTTATAAACATCACCTCTTTTTTTTGTGTAAAGGTAGTACTTATTTATAGTTTGCTGCTATAATTGGCAAATGTTTGTGTTTTAAACAAATTTAATAAATAAAACTATCAATTTTTATTGCTAATAACACCAGCCAAATAATCTGCATCTTTACTTACTCCTCCTAAAGTTGCCGAGCCACGTGTATACATCCATGGTAATCCTATAAAATATAAGCCTTCTATATTACTTACTCCTCTGTAATTTTTTGGGTAATTATCTGCATCTAATTCTAGACCTTGAATCCAGTTAAAATTAGGGCGATAACCTGTAGCCCAAACAATGTTTTTAATTGTCGATACTTTTTTAGTTTTAAAAAAAATATCATTATTTAAAGCATCTTTAGTTCTCCCAACAGCAATAACATTGTCTCTGGATAATATCTCTTTTACGTCTGTACCTATAACTGGCTGTGTAGAAGAATTAATTTTTTTTCCAATCCAACTATATTTACTAAAACTTAAAAAGCCTACTAATGTAAACCACCACCATAATGTTTTACCTAAAAATTGTTGTGGTATAGATTTTACATTTGTATCTCCAGAGAAATAAACGGTTCTTGATTTATTTTTAGAAATTTCGTTTAAAATTTGATAACCAGAATCGCCACCACCCACAACCAATGCATCTCCATCTTGTAATTGTTTTGCATTTTTATAATAATTACTATGCATTTGAAGTATGCTTTCTGAAATCTTTGTATGGCAAGGCGGCGTATAAGGTATATGAAATGGTCCGGTTGCTACAATAACATTTTTAGCTTCAATTTCTCCATTTTTATGCTCGATATAAAACCCTTTTTCTGTTTTATGCACAGCTGTAACCAACGTATTTAGTTGTACTGGAATTTTAAATTTATCTACGTAGGATTTAAAATAATTAGCCACTTCAAACTTGGTAGGATAATGTCCTTTTGGAGCTTGAAATTTAAAACCTGGAAGATGGTTATATTCGGTAGGTGTAAATAATTTTAAAGAATCCCACCTATTTAACCAAGAGGCACCAATCTCCTTTTCACCATCAACAACAATAAACTCTTTGTTCATTGCTTTTAAATGATAAGCCATTGCTAATCCTGCTTGCGCTCCTCCTATTACCACATAATCCAACATCTGTAACTAATTTAATTCCATGCAAAAATAGAAACATAAGTGAGAACCACTAAGTATTTACTAATTAATAACAATTCACTAGTTTAATTTTAAGGTATATTTGCTTAGAACCTAAATAAAGTTTAAACAACATATTACCAAAACAAATATTTATTAGCTATGCAATTGTAAAAGACTTTAAAACAAAGTTTTTAGCAGTTAAAAAATAATAAAATTTAAAAACATGAAAAACCAACAATATATTTTATTGTTTATCATCTCATTATTTATATCTCAAAATATATTTTCTCAAGAAAACTTCGAAAAAACTAAACTGGTTACCACTGTATTTAAAGCTTTAAAAAAACAGAACGAAAAAAAAATACTAAGAAGTCTACCAACAAAAGAAGATATTAAATACCTTATTCCGTTAGTTAAAGCGGCAAATCCAAAAGAAAACATACCTGAAGTAGACTCTATAATTTTAGAGTTTAAAACTGGAGCTATTGAAAGTTTTAGAAAAGCTATTAAAAAAGGAATTGCGTTTGGTATTGAATGGGATAATATTGTTTTACAAAAAGTAAAATATGAAGCAAATCCTGAATCCAAATTACAAATAGAGAGAGGAAAAATTACGTTGGTTTGCAGTAGTAATGAAAAGAAGTTTTTAATTATTTTAAAAAAATCGTCCAAAATACGTGGTACTTGGAGATTAATGAACCCTATTAAATTTACGTTGATTTAAAGCATTTTAATACTTAATTAACTAAAAAAAATTACTAGCTATTTCATTTATACAAGAATTTGACTTTGTAAAAAAAATCTGCTAACTTCGAATTTATATAACGTTGAATATAATTCATTGAAACGGAATCATATTCGAGTGACGTTACCTGTAAGCCAAGAACAATAATTAGAATCAAAATAAATGATAGAAAAAAACATAGGATTTATTAAACAAATAATTGAAGAAGGTATTCCAGTTCATAAATTTTTAGGACTAAAATTATTGGAACTTGAAAAAGGGTTTGTAAAAGTTAAAGTTCCCTTTAGAGATGAAATTGTTGGAGATATGAGAACAAACAGGTGGCACGGAGGAATTATTGCTACAATAATGGACTCTGTTGGTGGTATTGCAGGAAGCACTCACTTTACGTCATTGGAAGATAAATTAGTAACTATTGATTTAAGAATAGATTATTTAAAAGGTGCTGAAGCATCTGAAATAATTGTGGAAGGTAAAATAGTTAGGTTAGGTAATAGAATACTTGTAACGAAAATGAAAGCCTTTCAGAATGATGAATTAATTGCAGAAGGAAAAGGCGTATATAATTTCATACGAATTAACAAATCAACGGAAAAATAGGAACTGAAACAAAATAGCCTACAGGTAACAAAGTGTAAAAATAATAAGGGTTTTAGTGCTTATCCCAAAGTGAAGTGCATTTTACAAAGTCCGCAAAATTTACAATTTTGCATGTCTATTAATTAAAGAAAAAATTGCAAATTTGGCTAAGTGATAAATTGAAAGTTCAGTCCTTCGAAATCCCTTACTATTCTTACACAAACCGTTATAAAAATTCGAAATCTCGAAATTTAAGGTGTAGAATTAGAGACCTGTAACATTTTACCGTTATAATACTTATTACCATTTAAAGAGAAATCTGCAATATATTCTGCCATTTCTAAAGCTGTTGTAGGTGCTTGATAGCCAGGAAAAGCTTCTTCTAGCATTTCTGTTTGTACTGCACCCAAAGCAAGTACATTAAAGCTTGGTCCAGTTTCTTTATACTCCTCGGCTAAAAGCTCTGTAAGCGTTACCACTGCACCTTTACTAGAACTATATGCAGACAGTCCAGGAAACTTAACACTACCTTGTACACCTCCCATAGAACTAATGGTGACTACGTGTCCATCGCTTTTTAAAAATGGTAAAACACGACGCGTCATTTCGGCAACACCAAATACGTTTGTTTTATAAACGTGTTCAAAATCTTCCATAGAGGTTTCTGCAAATGGTTTATTTAACAATGCTCCTGCATTATTAATTAAAATATCTACATGCTTCCACTCTTTAGTCACGTAATCTTCAACCTTTTTATAGTCTTCTTTTTTTCCTAAATCGAAAGCAAAAGATTCTATATTATCAAACTGAAGATTACTTACTGGCTGTGCGTTTCTTGATAGCGCCAATACATTATGACCTTGATTTGCTAAGATATGTACCAACTCAAAACCAATACCTCTACTTGTTCCGGTAATTATAATATTTTTACTATTCATGCATTTTAATTTCTTGTGATGCTGTATTTGCCATTGTTTCTATTACTGGTGCTAATTTATTTATTAGACTTGCCATAAAATTATAATCTAATTTATCTACCTCATCATCTACATGATGGTAAAAATCAAAATTAGTTAAATCGCAAGACGACACAGTGTGACTTGGCACATTAAAAGCTTGGTAAAAAGCATAATTATCTGACCTTTTAAACAACCCATATTTTTTTGAAACATCTGACGCTCCAATAAGTTTTTCGCCTGCATAATTATTCATTTTTTCTCCTAGGTTTGATAATTCGTGGCCTGTAATAAATGCTTGATAGTCTCTATCTTTAAAAGGTACACCAATCATCTCTAAATTAATCATTGTGTACAGGTTAATTTCACTTTCCTTTAGTCTTTCCGCCAAATGTTTTGAGCCTAATAATCCTTTTTCTTCAGCAGTAAATGTTGTAAAAATAATGCTTCTTTTATTGTTTTTATTTTCAGAAAAATATTTTGCCAAAGCTATTACACCACTCGTTCCCGCAGCATTATCATTAGCTCCATTAGCAATAGTATCTCCATTTACATCTTTACCAGAACCAATATGGTCGTAATGTGCTCCAATAATAATAAATTCGTTTTTAAGCTTAGCATCTGTTCCTTCTAAATACCCAACAACATTAAAAGCGTCGAGTGTTTCGACTTTAAAATTATCGCGATATGTATCGAAATATGGCTTTAATCCGTACTTTTTAAATGCTGTTTCTATGTAAGTTGCAGCTTTATCTATACCTTCACTTCCGGTGTCTCGACCATTCAAATTATCTGAAGCTAAAAAAGACACTATTTCTTTTATTTCTGCAGCATTTATAAAATCTTGATCTTCCTTTTTATTCTCTACCGTTTGTGTTATTTTTTCGGTGGTATTTTGAATAGTTGTATTAGATGTTTTTTTAGCAGAATCGCAACCTATAAATAAAGCTAAAACACTAAGTGTAGTTATTATTTTCATGTGATTTTTTTATTTGAGTTTAAAGATAAAAAAAACCTACTTCATATTTATGAAATAGGTTTTTAGTTTTATTAAGATTATTGGTTTACCTCTTAATGGTAAAAATTATACTAGCATTGTAACTGGATTTTCAATATATCCTTTTAATGTTTGTAAAAATTGTGCTCCTGTTGCACCATCTACTGTTCTATGGTCGCAAGCTAAACATAATTTCATTGTATTACCAACAACTATTTGTCCGTTTTTAACTACTGGCTTCTCTACAATATTTCCAACAGATAAAATTGCTGAATTAGGTTGATTAATAATAGAAGTAAAACTATCTATACCAAACATTCCTAAATTAGAAACAGTAAAAGTACTACCTTCCATTTCGTCTAAAGCAAGTTTTTTATTTCTTGCCTTACCAGCATATTCTCTAACCGCTGCACCAATTTGTGGTAAAGTTTGCTCGTTAGCAAATTTAACTACTGGTACTAATAAACCGTCTGGTACTGCTACTGCAACACCAATATGTACATGGTTATTTAATTTCATTCTATCATCAAACCACTGAGAGTTAACTTGTGGATGTTGTTTTAAAGCTAATGCACATGCTTTTACAACAATATCATTATAAGATATTTTTGTATCAGGTACAGAATTGTATTGCTTTCTAAAAGCAATAGCATTTTCCATATCAAACTCTACATTTAAGTAGTAATGTGGTGCAGTAAATTTAGATTTTGCTAAGTTTTTAGCAATAGCTTTACGCATGTTAGAGTTTGGAACTTCATCAAAATCTTCTTGACCAGTAGGTACAAATTTAGCTGCTGATGCCGATGATGCTTGAGTAGATGTAAAGTTTTCTATATCTCGCTTTACAATACGACCGTTTTCTCCTGTTCCTTTAACGTGATTAAGCTGAATACCTTTCTCCTCTGCCATTTTTTTGGCTAAAGGTGAAACAAATACTCTACCGCCATCAGGTGTAGAATTTGATGTCGAAGCTGAAGCTTTAGGCGCTTCTTTTTTAGTTTCTGTTTTTGGAGCTTCATTTTTAGGCGTTTCCTTTTTTGGTGCTTCTTCTTTTTTAGCTGAAGAACCTTCTACTGAAAAGTTTTTAGCTACTGAAGATACATCTGTTCCTTCAGGACCAATAATTGCTAAAAGCGAATCTACTTTTGCTGAATCTCCTTCTTCTAAACCTATATGAAGTAAAGTTCCAGACTGAAAAGATTCAAACTCCATTGTTGCTTTATCTGTCTCTATTTCTGCAAGAATATCGCCTTCTTCTACTGTATCACCAACTTTCTTTAACCAAGTTGCTACAGTACCCTCCTCCATAGTATCACTTAAACGTGGCATTGTTACAACAACAACTCCTTCTGGTAAACTTTCAGATGTTGACTCGGTTGCTGTTGAGTTATCAGACTCTTCTTCAACTTTATCCTCTTCTTTAGCTTTATTTTCTGTTGGTTTTTCTTGTGCAGAACCGCCTTCTAATAAACCTGAAATATCTTCACCTTCTTCTCCAATAATAGCTAAAAGTGAATCTACTTTTGCTGTCTCTCCTTCTTGAATACCAATATGAAGTAATGTACCTTCATTAAAAGATTCAAATTCCATGGTAGCTTTGTCTGTTTCAATTTCAGCTAATATATCGCCTTCCTCTACTTTATCACCTACTTTTTTAAGCCAACTTGCTACAGTTCCTTCTTCCATTGTGTCGCTTAAACGCGGCATATTTATTACTTCTGCCATAGCTTATTATTTTATTTTATGCTCTATAAATGGATAATCTTCTTGCTCATAAACAGAATCGTACATAACACTCTTTTCTGGGTATGGAGATTCTTCTGCAAATTTCTCACATTCTGAAACTAATGCTTTAACACGCTTATCTATATCTTTTATTTCGTCTTCGGTAGCGTATTTTTCTTTAAGAATTATATCCTTAACTTGTTTAATAGGATCTATTTTCTTGTACTCTTCTACTTCTTCTTTTGTTCTATAATGTTGTGCATCAGACATTGAGTGACCTCTATATCTGTATGTTTTTACTTCTAAAAATGTTGGTCCGCCACCAGATCTAGCTCTTGTAATTGCCTCATCAAAAGCTTCAGCTACTTTAATAGGATTCATTCCATCTACTGGCCCAGAAGGCATCTCGTATCCACGTCCTAACTTCCAAACATCTGTATGGTTTGCAGTACGCTCTACACTTGTACCCATGGCATAACCATTGTTTTCGCAAACAAAAACAACAGGTAAATTCCATAACATTGCTAAGTTAAATGTTTCGTGTAAAGAACCTTGTCTTGCAGCTCCGTCACCAAAACAGCAAATAGTTACAGCATCTTTATCGTGGTATTTGTCTCCAAAAGCAATTCCTGCTCCCAATGGAATTTGACCTCCAACAATACCATGTCCTCCATAAAAACGGTGTTCTTTAGAAAAAATGTGCATAGAACCACCTAAACCTTTAGATGTTCCGGTTGCTTTACCATAAAGCTCTGCCATAACACGCTTAGGATCTACACCCATACCTATAGGTTGAACGTGATTACGGTATGCAGTAATCATTTTATCTTTTGTTAAATCCATTGCATGTAAAGCTCCTGCTAATACTGCTTCTTGACCATTATATAAGTGAAGGAATCCACGAACTTTTTGTTGGATATAAACTGCAGCAAGTTTGTCTTCAAACTTTCTCCAGAAATACATATCTTCATACCATTTAAGGTAAACTTCTTTAGTTATTTTCTGCATTTTTGGTGTTTATTATAAAAAAATAAATCGTTCATTTTTTTTATTACCAATTTAAAACTGGTATTAATCAATTATTTCAATTTAAAAAATTGAGTTGTACTAACAAAAGTAATACTTTGAATTGGTAATGCAAAAGCGAAAATTGACAAATTATTTACGAAAACGTTATAGATTTGAAGAATCGAATCCAAATGGTAATAGGTTAGCTAATGAATTAGACTTCATAACCTTACCTATTTCACCCATAAAATAAATTTCTACAGGCTGATTTTGTTTTGTTTCGTACTCTGCAATAGATTGCCTACATGCTCCACATGGAGGAATTGGCTCGCTAGTTTTTTGGTTTTTAGACGCTGCTGTAATTGCCATTTTTATAATTTTTGCCTTTGGAAATTTTGCTCCGGCATAAAAAATTGCTGTACGTTCTGCACATAAACCAGAAGGATAAGAAGCATTTTCTTGATTACTACCAGAAACAATCTCTCCATTATCTAAAAGAATAGCTGCTCCAACATGAAAGTTAGAATATGGAGCGTAAGCGTTTTCTCTTGCTTTAATTGCTTCTTGCATTAGGCTTTGAATATTTTCTGGAGTTTCTTTTAAAGAATCGAAAATATATAGTTTCGATTCTATTTTAACTTCTTTCATATATTATATTTAAAAAGGGCTAAAAACTAAATTAGACAAAAAAACTATTGCTTTGGGCAATAGTTTTAATTTGTATAAATATAAATAAATTATTAATACTCTGTATATTCTCCTTCTCCAAGATTAAATGTTAAAGAAAAACGCAATGTACTTTCTAATGGGCTTTGCACCTTTGATGCAGAGAATAAATATGATAAATCGATATTTAATACATTGTATTTAAAACCTGCTCCTAAAGCAAAAAACTTACGAGCTCCTTTTGTTTCGTGCTCGTTAAAGTAACCTGTTCTAAAGGCAAAAGATTCTTGATATAAGTACTCTAAACCAACAGCGTAAGTAAATTCTTGTAGTTCTTCTTTAAATCCACCTGGAGCATCACCAAAAGATTGAAATATTCCTGAAACAAAATCTACATTATTATCTTGACCATCTATAATATAATTGTTTTCTGTTGCAACTGTTATATCTTCGTCTGCTTGATAACCTGGTGTTTCACCACTTTCGGTATATTCTATTCTATCTCCTAAAACTGGAGGTGTTGGCACTAAAAGTTTTGCAAACTCTGCTGTTACTCCTAATTTGTTATATTGATCGAAAATAAAATCGAAGCCACCTCCTAAACGTAAAGTTGTTGGTTGAAAATTTTCTTGACCACCTTCATCATATTTAAATTTAGGTCCTAAATTTTGGATGGCAAAACCACCTCTCCAACGACCATTAAAATCGTTATAAGCTTCCTCTTCTCCTTGATAATATCCTGTGATATCTACACCAAATGTACTTGCTGCTGTTGCATCATTATCTCCTAAGTTTAATTTTAAATCTGAACGTAAATAACGCATGGCTACAGCCATACCAAATTGGTCACTTAATCTTAATGTATAAGATAAATCTAACGTTAACTCGTTTGGTGATTGAATTAATGGGATAGAGTTTTCATCTTCAACAAATTCAATATCTCCAAGCGAGAAATATTTAAAACTTGCTGCAAATGCACTTTGCTCATTTATTCTGTTAAAATAGGTAACATTACCAAGAAATATATCGTTAACTAATTTGCTTAAATATGGAGTATAACTAACTCCTACTCCAGATTTTGCTGTAGAGAAAACATATTTTGCAGGATTCCATTGCTGAGAGAAGGCATCTGGTGAGGTGGCAACACCCATATCTCCCATTGCAGCTGCTCTAGCATCTGGCGCTATTAATAAAAAAGGCACACCTGTAGTTATTACCCTTGTGTCTTGATAAGGTTGAACTACAAATGAATTTGCAGGTGTTTGTGAATAACTTTTTAAAGCAAAAGCAAACACCATTAGTACTAATATATTCTTTTTCATAATTTTTTTTATTTGACAAATATAAATCTTTATTATAGTATTACAAGTTTCTCTATTCTTTCTACTGTTTTATTTGTAGCGCTAGAATGCACTTTTAATTTATAGACATAAGTTCCTTTTCCTATTTTATCACCAAAATCGTCTCTACCATCCCAAACAATATCTCTAGATGTAGAATTTGCTGCTTTTCCGCAATTTAAACATGCGTCTCCATTGGTTTGACCGTTTAATGTTCTAACTAATTTTCCTGAAACGGTGAAAATTTGTACAGATATATCTAAAGTTTCTGAGCTATTATGAGTAAACCAAAACTCTGTATAATTTACAAATGGGTTTGGGTAGTTTAATACGTTTTCTATTATTAAACTTTCATCTTCATTAAATACTCTAAACTGTAACTCTGCGGTAGAAGAATTATTGTAAACATCCCATGCTTTTAATGTTAAGGTGTGTAAACCTGGCTCTAAATCTCTAAATGGATACGTTAAAGATCCTTTAGTATAATCATCTAACTCTGTTACGTAATAATTATTAAGCACATATGGATTTACTTCATCTCCATCTAATATAGCTACGATATCATGACCAATACCACTAGCAGTATTAATTCCGTTTTCGTCTTGTAATTTTAATAGTAATGTTGGAGATTCGTTTGTAACACCTCCTGAAACGAAATTTTCATCATTCATATAGAGACTTATATTTGGACCTATATTATCTTCTGCTGCGTTTTCATTTACTCCTCCAATTTGTAGTGTATTTACTGCAGCACCAGATTGATCGTTAACAGACCCTTCTTGAGATGCATAAAAACTTACTTTTCCAAAACCAACTGGCACACCAATATCTCTTGGCACAATAAAATCGAATTCAAATTCACCATTAGTAACAGTAGATTGCCCTCGAAAAATCACTTCTCCTAATGTTTCGAATTCCATAATAATAAGGTTTGGTCCATCATACGTGAAATCATTACCTAATGTTTCTCTTGTAATAGGCTTATCGTAAATAGTTGTAACTACTTTTCCGTTATAGTTTGTTAAAACATTTCCTGCAACATCTGTAACTTCGCCAGAAAGTTTCGCATAACTTAATGCCTCTAAAACCTCATTATTACCTGCTATTGGGACATCGTTTATTTTTGTTAAACGCACATTAGGTTTTGGAAATGCTAATTTTAATGCTGGGTCACCAAAACTAAAAACTAAAGTTTTTTGCCCTACACCAGCTATACTATTACTTACTTTAGTTAACCTTAAAGCTTCTGCTATAGAAGGATACTCATGATCTTCATAAATATCGGAATCATTATAGGAGAATAGATATTCCTCTAATTTTTTATTAAAATTTACACCAACCGAAAAATAGATTTGACGTGTTGTGGATACTAGCGAAATAGCTCCTCCATCTTTATTCCAATATACTAATTCTCCAGCTGTAACTCTTAATGGATTATCGAAACGTGTATACTCACAAGTTACGGTTACAAAACAACTTAATTTACACTCGTTTCTTAAAGCTTGTACATCTGGTTTTTGAAACAATCTCTCGAATGCCCAACCATCTTCTCCTCCATGACCAAAATAATTAACCACTAAAGCTCCATTTTCTACAGCATTAGCTATTGCTGTAGTTACAGAAGGATAACGATCTCCACCAGAAGAGGCTTCTTGTTGGTATGCATCTGTGTGAACTTTAACTGGATTTAAAAATGGTTTTGCTGCTGTAATATCATCGGCAATTTGATCTGTGGTTTCTTGCAATTCTGCTTCATAAACATCATCAACATCGTCTGAAATTGCTAAAAAATTATTCCTCCAATTACCTAATGCGGCAGTAGAATAATAGACTTCAACTTTATCTACCATTTCTTTAGCGCGATCTGGAGAATCGGCAAGGAATCGACCAACTGCAATATCCAATTTATCTGAAGAAATCATTGTGCCTTCATTTGGATCCATCATTCCATAAAAATCATCTGAAACGTATGAACCTGTTAGGTTAAAACTCTCATAAGCATGCCAAGATGGTGTATTATATGTATTTGAAGCTACTCTTCCTTTATAATCGAACGAACTATCTCCAAAAAGACATAGGTATTTAATTCTTTTATCTGCTGAGCTTGCATTATCATAAACGTATTTAGCTAAATTTCTAATAGCAGCAATATCTGTATTACCAGTATTAAACTCACTATATATAGCTTCTAAGCTAATTACCTTTACATTTAAATTATTTTTCTCTCTATTTATTTGTGCTAGACGACTTGCTTGACTAATAAGTGAGTTTGGTGATACTATTACGTAATCTATATCCTGAAAATCTCCTTGAGCGTTTTTAAATATTGTGCCTTTTATGTTTTGATTAAAAACTGTTGACACACCTAAATTTAAAGGTTCAAACAAATTAAACGGTGTTACCGCAACATATTTTTTTAAACTCCCTAAATTTGCTTTAAAATTTAATGTAGATTCAGAATTAAGTTTTGTAGTAATATTATTTATATCTGTAATATCCCAAACTTCAGAAAGATTAGCCGCATTACTTATAGTGTACATTCCTACTCCAGTATTTTCAGCAGAAATTCGATTGTAAAATTCAAATTGTGTGCCAATAAAATTTAGATTTCTTGTTGCTTCAATTGATATATAATCTATATATCCTACAGCACTAGGCACTCCTAATTTATCGTAATCTACTGTTATAGAAATATTATCTGAACTTACATTAACATCACCATTATAGCTTACATTTACTCCGTAAATATCGTCATTTAAGTTAATTCCTGGAGTTGTTAAAGTTGTAATAACATTATTATTAGCACTAATTGTCCAATTTGCAGAACTCCCAGATGTAGATGCTCCAAAAAATTTAAACTTAACCGATTCTTCTGTAACAATGTTAGGAAAATTAAAATCGAAAGATTTAGTTGTTTCTACATCCAATTTATCACCAAACCATCTTCTTCCAACAAAAGCTAAATTAAACTCATCAACTTCATGAAATTTATAATCTTGAAATGTTGAAATATTAACTGTTGCATTGGCCGTAGGTTCAATCATGTTTTGAATTCTCTTTCCAAAACCAAAACCAACATTTAAATAATAATACGTTACATCTTGATATGGGTTTATATTTGTATTAATAATTGAATTATCCACAATACCTTTAGGACCCACTCCATAAAACATTACATAATCTCCATCGTTAAAAACACCATCTTGCTCACCAACCACTTTTATAGCATTCTCTACAGGATCTAAAGGATAATCCTCATTATTTAAATAAGGTATCATTTGCCCACCATTACCATAAATTTTAATTGTTCTTGGATCGATAACATCTGTATTAATACCTAAACTATTTAAAAAACTTTTAGACAATTTAAAAACACCAGATTTATCTATTCCAAATTTATACCAAGTTCCAGAGCTTAATACAGAATTAGTAATAGTTTGATTATTATTAGTTCTATAAGAAACATTAGAGTTTTCGTAGTTTACAGTAAAAGAAGTAATTTTTTTGTACGCATTTGTTCCCGTTTTTATAATACTAGAGACTGTAAGAAGAGCATATCTATTTTCTCTTGCTATAGCATTTTTTAAACTATATTGAAGAGTAGATGGAATCGTTTTTAAATCAAGATCTTTTAATTCTGATTTTGAAATTGAAGCATATTTAACGTTAGATAATGTAACATTATCTTCGTTAATACTTGAGCTAACATCCCATTGAGCGACAAAACTTATTCCTGTTTTTGGGTTGATACTATAATTTTCTTCAGGCAAAAAAATAGGGAGCGTTAAGCTATAACTTCCTGTGCTTAAAGTTTTAGAATCAGTCCAAGTTAAATTAAATTTCTTTTGTTGCGAATATACTAGAGTACATAGCAGTACTGTAATAACAAATAATATCTTTTTCATTGCTTTAAATAACGTGATTATTTAAATGTTATTATTATAATTTTAACATTTTCATAAAAACGTTTCAAAATTACAATAATAAATTAAAAAAACAGACGTTATAATGTTTCAAAACATCGTTAAAAAACGTTTTTAAAAACAAATTTTAAATCGATGTAAAGTAAATAAATAGGTTGAAGTGTAATATTTTTTTAAGTTAATTTTGCAAAATAACTTGTAGAGTTAGGTAGAATTATTATATTGCGTCTCCAAAAAAAACATAATTAGCTTACATAAACATATTAAGTATGAAAAAAGTAATTGTATCAAGGGTTTTAATGCTATTAGCTGTATCACTAACCTTGGTTGGATGTGGTAGATCTGGCGGATCGAATGTAGATAGTGCCACTGGTTGGGAAATTAATGCTAAAGAAGGCGGATTTCAATACAACACAAAATTTAAAGAACAAGAAACACCTCCAGGAACTGTGTTTATAGAAGGAGGTACCTTTACAATGGGACGTGTTCAAGATGATGTTATGCACGATTGGAATAACACACCTAATCAACAACACGTTCAATCTTTTTACATGGATGAAACTGAAGTTACCAACCAAAATTACTTAATGTATTTAGATTGGATTAAGCAAGTATACCCACCAGAAGATGAAAACTTTAGAAAAATATATGAAGGTGTAGTACCAGATACTTTAGTATGGAGAAACCGTTTAGGTTACAATGAAGTAATGACAGAAAACTATTTACGTCATCCAGGTTACGGACAGTATCCTGTAGTTGGAGTAAGCTGGATTCAAGCTGTTGAGTATGCTAACTGGAGATCGGATAGAGTTCAAGAAAAAGCATTACAAGAAGAAGGATACTTAAAACAAGATAGCCAATACGAAGCAACTGCAGATGCTAATTTTAGTACAGATACATACATAAATGCTCCAACACAAACTTTTGGAGGTAATGAAGATATTTTAAGAGGTGGCAGATTAAAGCCACAAACTGATGCTAATGGTGAAGAAATTAATGTTTATGCTTCAAGACAAACAGGTATAATTTCTCCTAAATATAGACTTCCTACAGAAACTGAATGGGAATATGCTGCTTTAGGTTTATCTGAAGTTAGAAGTTACAATGTTTACAGAGGTCGTAAAAAATATCCTTGGGATGGACAGTACACTCGTTCTGGAAACCGTAAGGTAAAAGGAGATCAATTAGCAAACTTTAAGCAAGGAAAAGGTGATTATGGTGGAATTGCAGGTTGGTCTGACGATGGTGCAGATATTACTGGTCAAGTAAAATCTTACGCTCCAAATGATTACGGATTATATGATATGGCTGGAAATGTTGCAGAATGGGTTGCTGATGTTTACAGACCTATTGTAGATGATGAGTTTAATGATTTTAACTACTATAGAGGAAACGTTTATACTAAAAATGCAATTACAGAAGATGGTACAGTTAAAATTGTTACTACAGATGAAATTGTTTTTGATACATTACCTAATGGAAAAGTAGTAGCTAGAGATTTACCAGGAGAAATTGCTCAAGTACCTGTAGATGAAGATGAAACTTACTTAAGAACAAACTTTGATAGAAGTGACAACCGTAACTTTAGAGATGGAGATAGACGTTCTTCTCGTGGTTATGATGATTTTGAAGAAATTGAAGGTCAAGAAGAAGTAACTACTAGCAAAATGTATAATTCTCCAAAACATAGAACTGAAGTTGATTCTGCAGGAAATATGATTAGAGAATGGGATAAAAGTAGCAAAAGAACATCTTTAATAAACGACGAAGCGCGTGTATTTAAAGGAGGTTCTTGGAAAGATAGAGAATATTGGTTAGATCCAGCTCAAAGACGTTACTTCCCTCAAAATATGGCAACAGACTATATTGGGTTTAGGTGTGCTATGTCTAGAGTAGGTTCTAAATCTAAATCTAAAAACAAAACTAAAAACTAACAATTAGTTTTAAATAATATTAAAAGTCCTAACGTTTAGTTAGGACTTTTTTTATACTTTTATTTTATGAAAATAGAACAACTACACGAATTATTTTTAACCTGTAATGGCACTTCTACAGATACTAGAAAAATAGCAAAAAACAGTATGTTTTTTGCTTTAAAAGGAGATAATTTTAATGGAAATACTTTTACTCAAACTGCATTAGATTTAGGAGTTAAATATGTAATAATAGATGAAGTTAAATTTAATACATCTAAACAAACAATATTAGTAAATAACGTTTTAGAAACGTTACAAGCTTTAGCTTCTTATCACAGAACGTACTTAAAAACCACTATAATTGCATTAACAGGAAGTAATGGTAAAACCACTACTAAAGAATTAATAAATGTTGTTCTTTCTAAAAAATACAAAACCACTGCTACTGTAGGTAATTTAAATAATCATATTGGTGTTCCATTAACACTTTTAGCAATGTCTAAAGACACCCAAATTGGCATTGTAGAAATGGGAGCCAATCATTTAAAAGAAATAGACTTTTTGTGCAATATAGCAAAACCAGATTTTGGGTATATTACTAATTTTGGAAAAGCACATTTAGAAGGTTTTGGAGGCGTTGAAGGTGTTATTAAAGGAAAAAGTGAATTATATAACTATTTAATTAAAAACAATAATTATATATTTTTAAACGCAGATGACAACATACAAATTGAAAAACTTAACTCTTACATTAAAAAGTTTGGCTTCTCTGAAACAAATACTAATTTCTTTAAAATAGAAAGTGTATCAGCTAATCCTTTTGTAACATTTAAAATTGATGACATTTTAATAGAGTCTAAACTTATAGGAAAATACAATTTTACTAATCTTTGTGCTGCTTCTATAATTGGCAAATACTTTAATGTTCCTTTAATGGATATTAAAACTGCCTTGGAAAATTACACTCCTAGCAATAATAGGTCTCAAATAATAGAAAAAGGAAGCTTAAAGATTATTCTGGATGCATACAATGCAAACCCAACAAGCATGAAAGCTGCTTTAGAAAATTTAAGCAAACTTAAAGACAATACCAAAATTGCTTTTTTAGGAGATATGTTTGAGTTAGGAAATGAAGCTGAGAAAGAACACCAAAATATATCCGATTTAGCATCTAAATTAGATATTGATAACATATATATAATTGGAGAAAATTTTAATAATACTAAAAGTAATTCAACTAAAATTAAAAGCTTTTCTTCCTTTAATGCGTTAAAAGAAAACTTTAATTCTTTACATATAGAAAATGCGACAGTTTTAATAAAAGGCTCTAGAGGTATGGCTTTAGAACGTATTTTAGAGTTACTTTAATACGTAATTATATAAATTAGAATACTAATACTTAATTGAATTAGTTAAGAAAAGAGAACAGCGTTAATCTATTTTTCTTGTTTTTCTCCATCTCCAGTCATGCTTTTTAAAAGACCTTGTTTTGTATTGAGCCAAATAAAATTAAAAACGGATTTTGTTTGGTCTCTTTCTACATCTGTAATAGCTTCTCTAAAATCATTGTCTTTATCCTTACTATCTTTAGATACAAATAAGTTTGCAATTTTAGATAGCAACCACTTTTTTTGGTTCCCGTTTTTATTTAAAATATTAATTTCTAAATCTTGATAATTTACCTTCATATCTACAGTAGATTTTGTTTTATTTCCATCTATAGTAAAATACATTTTATTAGTTTTCCCTTTAAATCTTACTTTTAAATTGGGTTCTGTAAACTCATTTATTCTAGGAAATTCTAAAGCATCCATATCCATTTTAAATACAAAATCATCATTTTTATTATTAACATCAAAAGTCCAATTTGCTTTAAATGGTGTAACATCCATAAAATATCCAGTAATATCTAAAGTTGTTTTAGCTGGAGAATTATATGTGTTACTAACATTTGTTATTATTGCATTAAAATTTTTAAATTCTATTTGACCGCCATTATTTTCGACTTTTACCTTCTCTGTATAATCAATTTTACCTTTATTTATTTTTATGGAATCTATGGTTAAATTAAAAGGAATATCTCTAAGAGAATGACTATATAGTTTTTTTATACTCAAATCATCTGCAACTAATTTATCTCTAAAGATGTTTAAATTAGGCTCGTTTATATTTATAGCTCTTGTTTTTACAAATAGTTTTCGGTTTTTAAATCCGAAATCAACTTGTGTAAGATTTAAACTATCTATATTTAAGTTAAAGTGATCACGTTCTTTCTTAATAATATTCGATAAGGTTTTACGGCTATATTTGGTTTGAAACTTTATATTTTTAATTATTGCATCCTTATTTTTTAGTTTAATTTTTGATGTTGTTAAGTTCTCAAAATTATTAGCTTTTAAAAAAATTGAATCTGCTTTAAACTCATAATTCTTAAAGGTAGCTGGTATTTTTTTTGTTATAGTTTCTGCATTAATTACAATATCATCAATCTCTACCATTCCTTCTTCAACATACAATAAAAGAGAATCTTTACTTTGATTATAAATATGAAGCGTAGTATTATCTATACTTAATTCGTCGATAATAAAAGGCTTAAAAATTTTTATAATACTTGACGTTGTATCCCTTTCTTTCGCTTTATTAAACACATCTTTATAATATAAAATATTAGGTTTTAATAATTTAATATCTTCAATATGAATTTCATTTTTAAAAATATAATCCCAATAACTAACATCTTCAATTATAATTTTATCTAAATCTATTTTAGTATGTAAAGTGTTATCTTCTTGATTTTTAATATTTACTACAGGATTATTTATTGTAATTGTTCCTTCAAAAGAATTTAGTATAATACTACTATTTGTATGTGTAATATAGGAAGGTAACCTATAGTCTAAAAAGTTTTCTATTTTTTGTTTTATTAGATAATTTGTACTTAAAACTAAAGCAAAAAATAACATTGTTATTGCAAGTAAACTAATTAAAAATATGCGTAACCATCTAACCATAAATTAAATTGTATAAGGACGTTTATAACAAATTTATAAATATGCTTATAAAAACTCTGCCTATATAACGTTAATTAATAACCGATTTGGATAACTGAACAAAAAACATAAAAAAATAAGCTTGAATTGGTTTAAAATTTTAAACCAATTCAAGCTCTAAATATTAAATAAGAAATCTTTAATTAAGATTTTTTTATTTTAACGCTTACTTATATTTTACAAGTAATTGTGCTACTTTCTTTAAATCTGACTCTACAATCTCTGTTCTTGGAGCAAGCGGAAATAATTGTTGACCTGGTCTGCTAATAAATGCTGCTCTCCATCCAGCCCATACTGCACCTGCAACATCCCAACCATGTGCTGCAATAAGCATACACTCTTCTGGCTTTACACCCATTTTTCTAGCTGCCCAAGTATAAGTGTCTGTAAATGGTTTAAACTTACCAATATCTTCTACGCTTAATCGCTCTTCAAAATACTCTGTTAAGCCTGCACTTTCAAATTGCTTTTTAACACCTTCGTTAGAAGAGTTTGTAAACGATACTAATTTATAACCATCCTTTTTTAATTGAGATAATGCTTCTTTAACTTCTGGATGAGCTGGTAAGCCTCTTAAAGAATTTACAATATTATTTCTAGCTTCTTCTTCTGAAATTGAAATTCCATTATTTGCAGCAATCATTTGCAATGCTGCTGCTCCAACATATCCAAAATGCTCATACTGCCCACTTGCTGTAGTTACTAAAGAATATTGCAACATTGTAGTAAACCAAAGCGATAATAAATCTTCTCTACCATTTAAGGCTTCTCCTACCTTAGTTTTCATTTGAGTAAGATCTAAAAGCGTTTCGTTAACATCAAAAAATAATACTTTCGGTCTCGTTTTGTTTTCCATAATATTGTTATTTTCTTGTGTCTGTCCTAATACTAAATTTGGTGTTAACATTCCTGTTGTTCCCATAATACCAAGGTTTTTAATAAAATTTCTTCTATCTTTTTTCCTTAATTTCAGTTTGTAATTTTATAAAATTGTAATTGTTAATTAAAATTTTGATAGATGTACTAATAACACCAATTTATTTATACACTTACTTATCCGTTAGCTCTAATAATACTTGCTTAAAAGTATCTACAGGTTGCGCTCCTGTTACTGCACTTTTACGATTAAAAACAATGGTTGGCACAGAATTAACTCCCATATTTTTCCAATAATCTTGCTTTTTTCTAACTTCTAATTGTGCTTCTTCATTTTTCAATTTTGCTAAAGCTTCATCTGCATTTAATCCTACTTCTAAAAGTGCTTGTCTTAAAACATCTATTTTAGAGACATCTTTACGATCGCTAAAAAAAGCTTTAGTTAACTGCATTTTTAATTCGGTTTGTTTATTAAAATCTTTAGCATATTCTAATAATATGTGTGCATTAAAAGTGTTAGACATTTTCATATCATCATAATAATCAAAAGTAAATCCGAGCTCATTACCAGCTTCTACCATGCGTTGTTGAGATTCTTTTTGCTGTTCCAAAGTCGCTCCATATTTTTCAGCGATATGTTCTATAACGTTTTGACCTTCAGCAGGCATATTTGGATTTAACTCAAATGGTTGCCACTCTATATCCACTTTATCTTGCAAATCTAGTTCTGCAATAGCTTTTTCCAAACGTTTGTATCCAATGGTACACCACGGACAAACCACATCTGAAACAATATCTATTTTTAATTTCTCTTTCATATTCTAAAAATTTTAATTTACGTTATTATAAATACAGTTGTTTGGTATAATTTTTAAATTATTTAGACCAAGCAAATTTTTTGAAAGCTTCGTCTACTGGTGTATTTGCAATATGATTTGTATAGTTACTTATTGTTTTTTGTGATAATCCTAAAATAATGTCTAAAACGTGTTTTTCTTGGTAACCTGCATTATAAAATGCGTCTAAATCTGATTGTGAAACATTACCTCTATTTCTAACAATAGATAGTGTCATTGTTCTTAAAGCTTCTAATTTTTCGTCTTCTAACTTTGTTTCATTACGTAAAGCGTCTGTAATCTCATCATCAACCTTCATCATTTTTGCAATTCCGGTATGAGCTGGTACACAATAATGGCAAGAATGCTCTACGTTAATTGTTTGCCATACAACTGTTAACTCGTCGTTATTAAAAGAAGACTGTGTAAACAACTCGTGTAATGTTTGGTATGCCTGTAAAATTTGTGGAGACGATGCTAAAACACCATGTAAACCAGGTATCATTCCGTAAGCTTTTTGAGAATTTTCTAATAATGCTTTGCTTTCTTCTGGAGCAGTTTCAATGTTGTGAATTTTTAAAGTTGTCATAATTTGTTTTGTTAAAGTTAATATTATTTTATTTCTAAACGATTGTTTAGTTATTGGGTAAAAAAAATGCTTTATAAATTTTTAAATGTCATTTCTATATAATCTTCAATCTCTTCGTTAGTATTTACTCTGGCAGCAGCAGCTAAACCATGTTTTGCTAACAGTAAATAATTAGCTTGTTTTAATACAGTTTCTTTGCTTTTATTAGAATCCATTTGTAACTTTTCAATAATAATTTCTTTTAAACTATTCATAAAAGTATCCATTTGTTCTTTAACTAATTCATCTTCTGTTTCGCAAAACTCATTATAAGTATTAGTTAAAAAACAGCCTTTTTCATTTTCTTTTTTAAAATTAGATCTAACAGAATCGTAAAAAAAAGTTTTTATATCATCGATACCATTAGTACCATTCTTAAATTTTTTTAAAACTGTATTTACTCTAGATTTATATTGCTTTAAACTTTCAAGAAATAAACTGTGCTTATTACCAAAACTAGAATAAATTGAAAATTTATTTATTCCCATTTCTTGTTCGAGCATTTGCATAGAAGTGGTTTTATAACCGTTTTTCCAGAAAAGATTCATTGCCTTTTCTAGTACTTCTACTTCGTTATACTGTTTTTTTCTAGCCATTTTGTTTCTCTACAAAAACTAAATAATTAATTACAGCACAAAACTAAACGATTAGTTAGAAATACTAAAACGATTTAACACAATTTTAATTAAAAAAAAATAATACGTTTTAAATAATTAATAATCAATTTAGTATAAAATTTATTTGTATTTAGTCTAAATAAACTTTGCAAACTTACTTTTGGATATTATATTTGCGCTTTATTTAAAACCAATCTAAATAGTATCATGTTAAAAAACATAAGCTTTATAGTATTATTTGCTATACAATTTTCGTTTTCACAATCTAAAATAAGTGGAACAGTAACAAACAATTTAAACGATAATATTCCTTTTGCATCTGTTATATTAGAAGGCACTAGTAAAGGTGTTTCGGCAGATGAAAATGGATATTTTGAATTCATTAATTTAGCCGAAGGTTCTTACATTGTAAAAGTATCTTCTGTTGGCTACAAAACACAAACCAATACAGTACAATTAAATAGTAACGAAAGTGTAACTTTATCTTTCAAATTACAAAATGATGGCGATTTACAAGAAGTAGAAGTGTTTGGACACCGCTTTGAGCATCCAGATAAAATTGAAGCTTTAACAAGGTTACCTTTGGCACCTTACGAACAAATTCAAAGTATTTCTATAATTTCAGATAAATTAATTGAACAACAAGGTAATTTAACTATCTCGGACGCAACAAAAAACGTTCCTGGTGTTTATACTTTTGCTACCTATGGTAACAAAAGAGAAAGTATGTCTTCTCGTGGATTTAGAGGAATTCCAATATTAAAAAATGGTGTACGAGTACATTCAGATTTTAGAGGAGTTGGTGTTTTAACAGATATGCAAGGTGTAGATAACATTCAAGTACTAAAAGGTGCAGCATCTATAACACAAGGTGTTGCTACAGATTTAGGAAGCCCAGGAGGAATTATAAACCTTGTAACAAAAACACCTAAATACGTTTTTGGTGGAAATGTATCTTTACGCGGTGGTAGTTACGGGCAAGCAAGAACAACATTTGATGTGTATGGGCCATTAACAGAAACCGAAAATACAGCCTTTAGAATAAACGGAGCTTTAGAACGTGCAGATAGTTATAGAAGTGGTATTGATTCTGACCGTTTTTATATTAATCCTTCTTTTGAGTGGAAAGCCGATGATAAAACCACACTTACTTTTGAATTAGATTATTTTGAAGATAGTAGAACTCCAGATGTAGGTACAGTAAATCTTGGTGAAAATGATCAAAATTTAATTTACGATTTACCATACGATCAATTTTTAGGTTATGAAGATGATAAATCTTTAACAACAAACACAACATACTCTTTAAGAATAGATAGAACTTTAAGTGATAAGTTAAGTTTAAAAGGAGCTTTTTACAAGTCTAATTTAGAGTTAGATGATAAAGGCGCAAGTTTAGGAGGCGTAGTTAGTGATGAATTAGGGAATGCAATGTACAACCAAAGATCTAGAGGTTACTCTACATCTACAAGAGAAGATAATAATAGCGTAATACAGTTTGATTTAATTGGAGACGATTTAAAAACCGGAAGCATAGCACATACTTTTCAAGTTGGTTTTGATTATCGTACAAGCGATTACGGTACAACATCACAACGTGTAGCAACAATAGATACTATAGATGTATTTACTAGCAACAGTAAAATATTACCAACCGATATTGAGTTTTCTGCGCTAACTACAGCAGGAGCAAAATCTAAAGCTTTAGGTTTTGTAGCACAAGATGTTGTTACTTTTAATAAATATTTAAAAGCTTTTATAGGTTTACGTTATAGTAAAACAAGAACAATTACAGAAACAGAAACTACCGAGAGTGATGCTTTTAACCCATTAGGAGGAATTATAGTTTCGCCTTTTAAAAACATAAATGTATTTGCTTCTTATACCAATAGTTCTTACCCAAGAACAGGAACACGTTTAGATGTAAATGGAGAAGAATTAGGTAACGAGCGTTACGACCAGTTTGAAACTGGTATTAAAACCAACTGGTTAAATAACAGATTACGTTTTAATTTTACCTATTTTAAAATTAATAACAAAGATATTAACCTACCTGTTTACGACGAAAACTGGATAGAAACAGGATATTATGCTAAAGGTGGAAACGATGAACGTAAAGGTGTTGAAGTAGAACTTAGTGGTCGTGTTTTAGAAAACCTAGAAGTTATTACTGGTTACTCATACATAGATGCACAGTATAAAGAGCACACATCTTATGTTTATGGTTCTGCTCCATTAAACACTCCAAAACATACTTTTAATGCTTATGCTAATTATAGCTTTATACAAAAATTAGAAGGTTTATCGTTTGGAGCAGGTATTTATTATACAGGAGAAAGACCAATTAACAATTGGAGTGCGGGAGCAGTTACACACGAAGGTATTGTACCAAACCAAGAACCATTTAATGTAGATGCTTATACACAAGTTAATGCTCAAGCGGCTTATAATTTTAATAAGCACTTTAATTTTAGAGTGTTAGTTAATAATGTATTCGATAATATTGGTTACAACGCTTACAGAACAAGCTATATTAACCAAACAGATCCAAGAAACTTTGCCGGAGTATTAACCTACAGGTTTTAAAATATTTTAAAATTAGTCTAATCTTACAAAGCACAATCTTAAAAGGTTGTGCTTTGTTTTTTTATAATATATGCTAAAATAATTTTAGAAGATTTCTATGTAAAAATTTAATTTTTACACAACAAATTGTACAGCTTCTTGCAATTGCACTTCTGCCATATCTAGTATAAGCTCATTATTTTTTGGCTTTAAAATAGATAACTCTGTACAGCACAAAATAACAGGATGTATTACTGAGTATTTATGTAATAAAGAATGATATTTTTCAATTAATTGCATAGATTCTGTTTCAGAATAAATTCTCTTTCTCACCTCATCAATAAACAACATATCTTCTTGAGAAGGCAAAACCACTTTTATACCATTTGCATTAAATGCATTTTTAATATATGTAGAATTCATACTAAAAAAAGAACCAAATAGAACAACTGTATTCCAATTGTTTTGTTTAATTTTTTTTATAGTTAAAGCAATAGGATGAAGAATATTTTTTTTTGTTTTTATTCTATCTATAGTTTCGTGAAGTGTAATATTTGGAATTAAAAGATGCGTTATATCTAAAGCTTCAATTTTGTTTACATAAGCGCTTAAAACCTTATCTAATTGACTAGATGGGTTAGGCAACAAAGAGTTAATAGTATTAAAATTTGTATTTAATAATATAAACGGACAAGTACTATAACCTCCTTTAATTTTATTATATAAAATATTTAATTCGTTTAAATAAAATATGGTAGAGCGGCTTCCTAAACCTAAAATAGCAAGATTTGTTTTATGCATTTTAGTTTCTTGTTAATATATAATCTGCAAAGTATTTTTTACTGTCTAGTATTTTAGTATCTAAAGTAAAATCTGTATTAGATATAATATTTTTAATTAATGCATCATTATATTTTCTAGAAATTTCAGTGTGAATTTTTTCACCAGCTTCAAAATTATAAGACGCTCCAATGGCTTTAATATTTACAGTTTGGTTTGCTGTACTAACAATAAAACTTTTTGCTATTCCTTGAGCTTCGTTGTATTCTGGTTGGTGTTTAAATTTATTCAAATTAAAATCTCCATCTAATTCTTGATTTATTCTTTCTAATAAATTAAGATTAAATTGTGCAGTAATTCCTTTTTCGTCGTTATACGCTGGCAAAACAATATCCTTAGATTTTATTAAATCTACACCAAGCAACAATTTATCTCCAGGTTTTAAATTAACACCCAAATTATATATAAATTGTTCTGCTTTTTCATCATTCATGTTACCAATATTAGAACCTAAAAACAAAATTACTTTAGGCTTGTTACTTTGTTTTAAAGAAGCTAGTATTTCAAAATAGTCTCCTTGTTGTGTTTTTACAGATACGTCTGGCAAGGTTTCTAAAAGATCCTTTTTTAAAAGATTTAAAGCATTTATTGAAATATCTATTGGCAAATAATCAAACTTATAGTTTTGTTTATTTAAAGTACTTAATAGCTTTTTTGTTTTTAAACCATCGCCAGCTCCCAATTCTATTAGTTCGAAATGAGTATCAACATTTAATTGCAAAGCACTTATTAATTCTTGAGTTTTATTCTGAAAAATATCTAATTCACTACGTGTTAAATAATATTCTGGTAAATTCATTATTTCTACAAATAATGCGTCTCCTTTTTTATTGTAAAAATATTTTGAAGGCAGTGTTTTTGGATTACTTTCTAACCCTTGTTTTATTTCTTTTTTAAATATATCTATCATCTATTTTACTAATCTAATTCCAGTAAACTGCCATCTTTCTGTTGGGTTAAAAAAATTACGATATGTATGTCTGCTATGGTTTTTAGAGGTGGCAACAGATGCTCCACGAAGCACCATTCTATTACTCATAAATTTTCCATTATACTCTCCTACAGCTCCATTTTCCTTTTTAAAATTTGGATATGCCAAATACGCACTATTTGTCCACTCCCAACGTTTTCCCCAATTAAGCTGTTGCGCCGCAATTTCCCATTCAAACTCTGTTGGCAACCTCATGCCTTTCCACTCTGCAAATGCATGAGCTTCGTAATAATTTATATGGCATAATATGGCCTTTTTATCTACTTTTTGCAATCCTGCTAAAGTATAATTATGCCACTCATTATCTATTTTATGCCAATACATTGGTGCGTTAATTTTATTTTTATTCACCCAAGACCAACCATCGTCTAACCACAAATTAAAATCTGAATACGCTCCAGATTCTATAAACTCTATATAATCGTCATTTGTAACTAAATAATTATTTATTTCAAAATCATCTACAAATACTTGATGAACACCCAATTCATTATCGTAACAAAAATCATTTCCTTGATATCCAATTTTGTACAATCCTGAATTAATTTTAATACTGTTTTTATTTAAATTAACATCTTTTATTAAATTAAAATCTTTGTTATAAACAGGAAAAATAGGATTGTGACCAAACATGTATTTTACATCTGTAATTAATAATTCTTGATGCTGTTGCTCATGATTTAAACCTAATGTTACTAAATCTAGAATTTTTTCATCGTTAAGGTTTGTTAAAAAATCTTGCATCTTAGCATCTACATGTGCTCTATATTTATATACTTCATCTATACCAGGACGCGACATATTACCTCTATTAGCTTGTAATATTCTGCTACCTACATTGTTATAATAACTATTAAATAAAAAATTAAAATTAGCATCGAATTCCGCATAATCTTGTACATAATTTTTTAATATAAAAGTCTCAAAAAACCAAGTAGTATGAGCTAAATGCCATTTTGCAGGACTAGCAAATGTAGCCACCTGTATAGAGTAATCTTCTATACTTAAATGTTTACAAAAGGAGATTGTTTGTTCTCTAACTTTAGTAAAATACTCGATACTACTCATGCTGTTATTAATTATGTTTTATTTCCTTTATTATTTCTAAAGCTAATTTGTGTTGCCTTCCTGTTACTATATTAAAATCGGATTTTAAATTATATATGCCGTTTAAAATACCTTCGTAAATACCAGCAATAATTGTTCCCATAAAATCGCCTAATTCCGTTTTTCTCTCTTTTGTATATGCCTCTACAGAGATTGAGTTAAATATAAGATTTGTTCCATAAACCTTATTAATATAATTAGCAAGTTCTGTTTGTGTAATTGCTTCGCCTACCAAGTTATAAATTTCATCATTGAGTTTATCATTTAAAAGCATATTAACATAAGCATAACTTAATTCTTTTCTACTTGTGTAACTACATTTTCCGTTTTGCGCACAATTTCTTATTTCTCCTTCTTTAATATAGTTTTCAATATACTCAATATCTGGTTCAATATAAATTCCATTTCTACCAATAGCCCAATTAAGTCCCGATTCTTGAATATCTTTTTCGGTTTGCCTATTACTCTGCACGATAGGACTAAATGCATTACCTTGCTCTGCACCTACTATACTTGTATAAACAATCTTTTTTACTCCATTTAATTTAGCCGCTTCTATAACATTTCTATGTTGTTCTATTCGTTTTTCTGGCGCATCCATCCCAGAAACTAACAATACTGTGTCTACTCCAACTAAAGCATTATTAAACTGCTCTCGACTATTATAGTCTCCTTTTCTAATTTCTATTCCAAAGTGTTTTGCTTTTTCTGGAGTTCTGGCAATACCAATAACATTCTCTTTACCTATTTCTTTTATTAATTGTGTGGCTATTGCAGATCCTAACTGCCCAGTTACCGATGTAATTGCTATTTTCATTTTTTTGATTTTAATTCTTGTAACTCTTTCTCTAAATTTTCAGCTTTGATTTTAAATTTCTCCATAGCTTTTTTCATTTGACCCACTTTTTTAAAAGCTTCTTCATCTTGAATAGCGGTAAATGTTTCTTTTTCATCTTTTATTTTGTATTTCGCTTTTGCTCCACAAGTTGGGCATGTTCTTACATCTGACATGTTGTTAAGTTTTAAATTATAACAACAAAATTAAATTAGTAAGTAAATTATTTAAAGATGAATATGATAATAAAAATGGTAAATATCGAACCTTAAACTCTAAATATATTCTTTTTTAAAGCTATTTGGGGTAAATTTAGTATGCTTCTTAAAGTATTTTACAAAATTTGTAGGTTCTTGAAAACCGAGTTTATAAGCTAATTCTGTGCTTTTAATTTCAGAATTAATTAGTAACCTTTTGGCTTCAAGTATAACAAAAGCATCTATAAATTGCTTTGCAGTAACATTTAATATTTCTTTACAAATTTCATTAAGATGCTTATATGTAATATTTAATTTTTTGGCATAAAAATCGGCATTTCTATTTGTACTAAAATTAGCTTCTAATAATGATTTGAAATTTAAAAAAATTACAACTTTTCTTTCATACCTTAAGTGCAATGTTTCGTTTTGCTTTAAATGCTCTAACTTAGAAAATATAATAGCATGTAATGATTCGTATAGATTATTTTTAAAAGGTTCTAATGTACTTTCAAGTTCATGTTTAAATTCACTATTAGACAACACAACACCTCCTAAAAACGCACCTAATGCTGGACTTATACCAACAAATTCCATTAAAAATGAAATACCCAAAACAATTAACAGTGCTGCTGCAATAAGTAACTCTCTAACTCCAGTTTTTGCCACTTTTCTTAACATGGGCACTATTAAATAACGACCTGCTATAATAATTAAAACTACAGATAGTATTATGGCTAAGGTTTGAAAACCCATAGGCAAACTTTCTAATAAACTGGTTTGTTCAGAATGAATTTTTGAAGAATCACCATTCTCTGTATTAGCTAATAAAGGAATAAAACCAAGCATAAAAATTACAATGATATCTTGAAACAATAAAATGGAAAACGATGATGACCCAAAGGTTGTTTCCATCATTCCTTTTTCCTTTATCGTTTGCAAAGCAATTGCGGTAGATGACAATGCAACAGCCATTGATATTACTAGGGACACCTTCCAATCGAAACCTAATAAAGTAAACAAAATGTAGGATAACAACATAGTACCACCAACTTGAATACTTCCCATTCCAAGAATAGCTTTACGCATATTCCAGAAGTTTTTTGGCTCAATTTCTAATCCTATTAAAAACAACATAACAACTACGCCAAATTCTGCAAAATGTAAAATATCCTCACCTTCTTCTCCAATAAAACCTAAAATATATGGGCCTATTAAAACACCTGCAAGTAAATATCCTATAACAGAACTTAAGCCTAATCGCTTAGCTATAGATACACAAATAATAGCTCCTGCCAAAAAACTATTGCTTCAAAAAGTATACTTCCTGTCATAGTTTATAAGCTATTTAATTGTGGAATATCGTTTATAAATGATTTGCTTTCGATATCTTTAAGCGATAAATTAGACTGTAAAACATCTATTAATTTTCCGTAGTAATTTTTATAATCATTTAAAGCTTGATCGCTTAAATTATGTGTTCCCATTACTGCAAAAGGTGGAAAATAATCCATACCTCACAAAATGGCAGTTTGTTCAAACGGTCTCAAAAATTGTCTTATTGTGAAACTGTTATAGCCTTCTGAGCAATACACTTCTTTAGAACCTCCTGTTGTTATAACATTTAAACAGGTTTTTTTATACAGAGCTTTACCTTTTGGACCATAAGCCCAATTAAACTCTAAAACCATATCAATCCACTGTTTCATTAGTGGCGGACAGCTATACCAATAAAATGGATGATGCCAAATAATTATATCGTGATTATTTAATAACTCTTTTTCTGCATTTACATCAATATGAAAATCCGGATATTGTTCATACAAATCATGAATAGTCACATTTTCTTTGTCTTGAATATGATTAATTAAAGTTTGATTTACTCTAGATTTTTCGAATTTAGGATGTGCAAAAAGCACTAATATTTTTTTCATATTATTAAAGTAGTTATAAATGAAAAAAATATTAACTCATTAAATTACAACTTTTATTATTCAAGTTTGACGGTTGTTATGCTACTAAATTAAAAGCAATTTTAATACCTGTAATAATCATACCAGTACCAATAATTGCAATAATTAATCCCATAATTTTTCCTATTACAGAAATAACATTATTGCCCACAATTTTAACAATAAGATCGCTTAATCTAAACGTAAAATAAGTTAATAAACTCATTAAACCAAAGATAAGAATAACTAGAATTATATGTATAGTTTCTACATTTGCCACAAAATTCATAGCTGTAACAATGGTTCCTGGTCCTGCTAAGATAGGAATTGCTAAAGGCGAAACTGCAATATTCTCATCGATATGAACATGCTTAAGACTCTTTACATTGGAACGTTTAGACTGAAGCATATCGAACCCTATAAAAAATATTAATATACCACCTGTAATTTTAAAAGCTGGAATACTAATATTAAATAATTCGAAAATATATTTTCCTAATAGTACAAAAACTGCAACAATTACAAAGGCAATTATGTTTGAACGTCTATTTATATCATGTTTTGTTTTCTTATCTGCACCTTCTGTTAACGATAAAAAAACCGTCATGTTTGATATTGGATTGGTTATGGCAAAAAAGGCTGTAAATACAGCAATTGAAAATGCAATTAAGTTATCCATACACTTAAGCTATTAATCATGAGAAATAAAATTTGAATAAATATACAACTCTATAAGTAGATTTGTAAATATATTATTATCTCCATCCTCCACCTAATGCTTCATATAAATCTACAACCGAAACTAATTGTTGCAGTTTACTATCTATAACATTAAGCTCTGCACTTAAAGCACTTTCTCTTGCTGTTAATAAGTCTAAGTAGTTTGCGTAACCGTTTTTAAGTAACTCGTTAGAATTGGCTTCGGCTGTACGTAAAGCTTCTACTTCATTTTTTCTAAACTCGAATTTCTTAACTTCAGACTCATAGCTAAAAAGTGCATTAGATACTTCTCCTCCTGCAACTAACAAGGTCTTTTTAAATGTTAATAATGCCTGCTCTTGCTGTGCAATAGCAACTTCTTTTTGAGTTTTTAAAGCTCGCTGATTAAAAATTGGTTGTGTTATACCTCCAATTAAAGTAGCAAATAAAGAATTAGCATTTAATAATTTATCCAACTCTAAACTTTCTAATCCACCAGATGCTGTTAATTTTAATGAAGGATATAGACTACTTTTAGCTACATTTGTTAGCTCGAAAGATTGTATTAAATCATACTCGGCAGCCATAACATCTGGCCTATTACTTAACAACGTTGTAGGTACTCCAAGTACAAGTTCTTGTTCTATTTTTTGAATATCTAAACTACTTCTTTCAAAGTGTTGCGGTGTTTTACCTAATAATATACTTAGCGTATTTTCAGTTTTAAAAATAGCTGTTTCAATATCTACTTGTAATGCTCTTGCACTATTGTATTGTGCTATATTTTGATCTACCGCAACTTGTGTAACTTGTCCTGCATCTTTTAATGCTTTAATAGTTGTAACTCCACTTTCTCTAGTTTGAATAGTCTGTTTTGTTATTTCTAATTGCGCATCTAAAGCTAATAAATTATAATAGGTATTAGCAATGCTAGAAATTAATTGTGTTTTAACTGCCTGATGCCCAGCTACACTTTGTAAATATGCAGCTTGTGTTGCTCTTTTATTACTTCTTATCTTTCCCCAAACATCAGCTTCCCAAGATAAGTTTGCTGTAATATCGTACGTATCAATTGCTCCATTAAATAGAGATCCAAATTGACTATTTTCTGACAGCTCTTGGTGTGTTGCATTTGCTCCAACACTAACAGATGGTAAATAACCTGCTTTACCTTGTTTTACATAAGCTTGGGCAGCTAAAATTTGCTGCAAAGCAATACGTACATCCATATTATTTTGTAAACCTTCTTCTATATATTGTTGAAGATACTGGTCTGTAAATAATTTTTTCCAAGACACATCTGCAATAGATACGCTATCTGTTGGCAAATTATCGGTTCTGTAAAGTGCTTCGGTTTCAGTATTTAAATCTGGTCTCACATAATCTTGAGCTACAAAACAACTTTGCAATGTTAATGCTACAACTAGTATTAATGCACCTTTACTTAAATTTCTATGTTTTATTATTGATTTCATTGTTTTAATCTTCAATAGTTTGTACTGCTGGTTTACCTGAAACTTTTTCTTGTAACCATTGGAATAATATAAATAAGATTGGAATAACAAATACTCCTAAAATAGTACCAATCAACATTCCTCCTGCTGCTCCTGTACCAATCGAGTTGTTTCCTTCTGACCCAACACCTTTAGCTAATGCTAATGGCATTAATCCTAAAATAAACGCGAACGAGGTCATTAAAATTGGACGTAAACGCAATTTGGCTCCATGGATTGCTGCATCTACAATACTTTCTCCATTTTTTCGTCTGGCTAATGCGAACTCGACAATAAGTATGGCATTTTTAGCCAATAGACCAATAAGCATGATTAAGGCAATTTGAAAATATATGTTATTTTCTAATCCTAAAAACTTGGTACTTATATAGGCACCAAAGACACCAAATGGCAATGAAAATATTACTGCAAATGGTAGTAAATAACTTTCGTATTGTGCACTTAATAAGAAATATACAAACAGAATACTTAGTATAAATATAAACGTTGTTTGGTTTCCTGCATTTACTTCTTCACGTGTTAAACCAGAATATGCAACTGTATAATTACTTGGTAATTTTGCAACTTCTTCTTCAATAACTCTAATAGCATCACCTGTACTAAAACCTTCGTTTGTAGCACCAGAAATCATGGTAGAATTAAATAAGTTAAAACGCGTTACCGATTGTGGTCCATACACACGTTCTAAGGTTACAAACTGTGTAATTGGCGTCATCTCGCCAGAATCCGTTCTTACATACATGCTATTTAAAGCATCTTTATCTGCTCTATCTTCTGGTAAAGCTTGAATGTACACTCTAAATTGTTTTCCAAATCTAGAAAAATCTGATGCGTAAATTCCACCAATATAGCCTTGTAAAGTTGAAAATATACTACTTACAGACACGCCTTTTTCTTTAGCTAATGGTACATTAACTTCCATTTCATACTGTGGATAGCTAGTACTAAAAGATGATGTTGCATATTTAATTTCTGGATGACTCATTAAAGCCATTGAAAAATCTTTATTAGCTTTATCTAGATCTGTAAACTCACCTCCAAACTTATCTAATAAGTTAATCTCAAAACCTGATGAGTTACCAAATCCTCGAATACTTGGAGGAGAAAAGAATATAATATTAGCATCTGGTATTCCTGCGGCTACACCAAATAATTTTCCTGTGATTGCTTGAGAAGATAATGAAGGATCTTCACGGTCTTCCCAATTATCAAGTTTTATAATACCAAAACCAAAGTTTGTACCTGCTCCACTAATTAAACTTCTACCTTTAATAAAGTTAACAGCCTCTATACCTTCTATACCTTCTATTTGAGCGTATAATTTTCTTGCAACTGCATCTGTTCTATCTAATGATGCTCCTGGAGGTAATTCGATATTAGCAAACACAATTCCTCTATCTTCATCTGGCACAAAACCTGTTGGCGTTGTAGTTGAAGCCCAATAAATTCCGACAACAGCAATAATTAATAATAAAACCGATACAAATTTTCTTTTGTATAAAAACTGAAGTGATTTACCATATTTATTAACTGTAGCATTAAAACCACGATTGAATAATGTATAAAAACGTTTTAAGGGTCCTTTTCCTTTTAACTCTTCGTCTTCTTTATGTTCTTTTAATAATAAAGCACACAATGCTGGACTTAAAGTTAAGGCATTTACTGCCGAAATTAAAATGGCTATAATTAAGGTTACACCAAATTGCTCGTAAAATACTCCTGTTGGTCCTGTTACAAAAGTTACAGGAATAAATACTGCTGCCATAACTAATGTAATAGAAATAATGGCACCAGAGATTTCACTCATTGCTGTTATAGTTGCTTTTTTAGGGTTATGCTCACCATCATCCATTTTAGCATGGACGGCTTCTACAACAACAATAGCATCATCTACTACAATACCAATAGCCAGTACTAAGGCAAACAATGTTAATAAGTTAATAGAATACCCAAAAACATTCAAGAAAAAGAAGGTACCAATAATAGATACTGGTACTGCAATTGCAGGAATTAATGTAGAACGGAAATCTTGTAAGAATATAAATACTACTAAAAATACCAGTAAAAAGGCTTCTAATAAAGTGCTAATTACTTTATCTATGGAGGCATTTAAAAATAAACTTGTATCGTATGGTACAAAAATATCTAAACCTTCTGGAAGATCTGCTTTAACTTGTTCTAAAGTTGATTTTATGTTTTCAATAATTTCTTGTGCGTTAGAACCTTTAGTCTGGAAAATTCCCATAAAAACTGCTGGATGACCTTTACTCATGGCATTAGATGCGTAAGATTGTGCATCTAACTCGATGGTTGCAACATCTTTTAAACGTAAAAACTCTCCGTTCCCTAAGGCTTTAATAACAATATCGCTGTATTGTGCTTCGTCTTTAAAACGACCACTATATGTTAGTGTGTATGAAAATGATTCTCCATTATTTTCTCCTAAAGATCCAGCTGCTGCTTCTAAGTTTTGCTCAGCTAAAGCTGCAGAAATATCTGAAGGTATTAAATTATAAGACGCTAATTTTTCTGGATTTAACCAAATACGCATTGCATAATCTTGTTGCGAGAATACACTAACATCTCCAACACCACTAATACGTTGCATTGCTGGAATAACGTTAATTTTTAAATAATTTTGAATGAAGGTTGCATCGTAATTTTCACTTTCAGAATACATGGAGATAAACATTAGCGCACTAGTTTCTTGCTTTTGCGTTACAACTCCTGTTTGTGTTACCTCTGATGGTAATAATGGTGTGGCTCTAGCTACACGGTTTTGAACATTTACAGCAGCAATATCTGCATCTGTTTCTTGATCAAAATATACTGTAATTTCGGCTGTACCAGTGTTTGATGCTGTAGAGGTAATATACGTCATACCTTCTACACCATTAATTTGCTCTTCGATTGGTACAATTACACTCTCTAAAACTGTTTCTGCATTCGCACCTGTGTAACTTGCTGTTACTTTAATTGTTGGCGGTGCAATATCTGGATATTCCTCTATTGGCAAGGTAGTTATACTAATAACACCTAGCATAACTATGATAATAGAGATTACTGTTGAAAGTACTGGTCTTTCAATAAATGTTTTTAACATGATATATATGTTTGGTGGTTATTTAATTTCTAAATAAAGTGGCAACTGGTTTAATTGCTTCTTCAAAAGAGGTCTCTTGAGGCGCAATGGCCATACCGCTTTTTAGTTTCCCAATACCAGAAACTACAATTTTGTCGCTAGGTTTTAAACCAGACTCGACAACATATAAGTTATCTACTGTACCTTTAATTTTTAAAATTGAAGTTTCAACTTTATTATTTTCTCCTAACTTGTAAATCATAACATTACCTTGCTGCTCAAAAGTTGCAGTTTGTGGTACAACGATAGCGTCTTTATATTCAATTGGGAACTTAATTTTACCACTGTTTCCATTGGTTAAAATTTCGTTAGGATTTTTAAAGGCAGCTCTAATTTGAATCGTACCTGTACTTTGATTAATTTGTCCTGTACTAGTTTGAATACGTCCTTTTTCAGAATATTCTTTACCATTAGCTAAAACTAAAGTTAAGTCTGGTGAGTTTTTTATACGCTCTGCTTTGTTTTGACCTTCTGAGCGCTGTAAATGATCTATATATTGTGCTTCGTTAAAACTAAAAAAGGCGTATACTTCGTCTATTTGACTAACTGTTGTTAATGGTATTGCATCATTTGGGCTAATTAAAGCACCTTCTCTAAAATTAATGGCACCTACAAAACCATCTATTGGACTTTTAATTGTCGCATAACCAATATTTGCTGTTACACCACTATAATTAGCTTTTGCTTGAGCTAAATTAGCTTTAGCAGTTTCTAATTGTACTGGACTAATAATATTTTTTTCTACTAAAGGAATTAGTTTATCAACCTCAACTTGTGCTACATTTACTTGTGCTTTTGCTGCGCCTGCATCTTGACTTAAAGATTGCGTTTCTAATTTAAAAAGCACTTGTCCTTTACGCACTTTTTGTCCTTCGTCTACATATACTTTTTCTATATATCCAGAGGTTTTTGCTCTAACATCACTGTTTACTTTACCTTCTATAGTTGTTGGGTATTCTGTAAAACCAGTAACGGTTTTTGTTTCTAGCTGCGTAACAGGAAAAGGTGCAGGAGCAGCTGCTGTTGCTGCAGGCTGGGCTTTTTCGTTATTTCCACAACTTACAATAACTAAGAAAATACTTAGTAGTGATATGCTATTTAATATTCTATTTTTCATTTTTTTTGGTTTTAAATCTCAAATTTTGTGTTTACTAATTTTTCTCTTAACTCATTTATGGAAGCGGAGGCTTCTTCTATAAATTTGATGTAATCGTCATGAAAACTTAAATCGAATTTTTCGTTATCATTTTCAATTTTATTTAAGTTTATTGTGTTTTTATAATTTTTAATTTCTGCATGTAGCTCTCTTACTTCTTGCCACTCTTTAATTAAATTATTTATATGTTGAATTACAGAATCTTTATTAATAATAAAATATTTCTTTCTATCACCAGTTTTAGTAAAGTACTCTATTTTGTTTAAATCTTGTAAATGATTAAGGTGTGTAGAAATTGTGCTCTTACTCGCGCACAATACAATAACCATCTCTTCAAAAGTGGTTCCTTTTTTTCCTGTAAGAATTATATATGCTAAAATTCTTGCAGCAACAGGAGCAAGTTGCTCCCTGGTTTCTAAATGCACTCCAAGCTTTTCTACTAAGCGCATTTTTTCATTACATATATTGTCCATCAGTCTTAATTATTTTAGTTGTTTTCAACAAAAAATTAATAGTCTAATAAAATTTCTATGCAAATATATATTTAAGTTCGGAACAAACCGAACCAATCGAAGTTAAAATGTTGTTAATGTTTTTTGATCAATATTTTATGGTATTAAATACTACTCAACAACGATTTAGTTATCCTCAATAAATCTATAATTTTATCTTCATTATAAGCATCAGGATGTGCATTACTAAAGCTACCTTTATCATTATCAAAATACTTACCTGATTCATTTTTATTTGCTTCAGATATGGCTAATATAATAAACTACGCTTGCTGTAATTAAAATGGTGCAACGGTATCTTTAGGACCATTAGGTAAACTCCAACGTTGGCGAGCGGTAACACTTTCTAAAGCAACATTTTTAATGGTGTCATCACTATTACTATTTCCATAACTACTTGTACTGCCACGTGGTATTTGCATACGGTCACCATATAGCCAAACTACTAAATTACTACGTTGTCCGCTTGTAATTGGGTGTGTTGCGTGTGGCACATTACCTCTATGGATGATGGCTTTTCCTGGCTCAAAAATAGCTTGCACGGTTTTTCCTGTAGTTTTATCATAAAAATCAACCTCAGATCCTGTAAACTTTTCATCTGGTAAGTTAATGTTGATATTCAAGGTAGCTGCAGAGGCATCGGTATGTGCGTGTAAATCCTTGTCTTTATCTGGATTGTACTGTATTGAAAACCCAAAAGTTTGATTGTCATAACCGTAAGTTCCCAATAACAAGCGCGCTATCGGACGCATAAAACGGTCCATCATATCATTATAAAATGCCTGAAAATTAGGTGCTGCCAAATGCCCTTCAGAACGAGGATCTAGCATCATTCCATATCGGTTTAATTGTATGCCATAAGGCGCACGTTTTGGTACTCTTGAGTTTGCAACAGCTTCTAAATAATTACGAAAATCCGCTAAGCGATCTACATCAAAAAACTGCGCTACATAAACACCAGGTATAACTTCTTTCCATAAATCGGCAACAGAAGATTCTTTTTCAGGATTTTCCCAAGCATCTTTAATAGCTTTACGTAAACGTGGGTCTAGCAAAGTTTCGTAAGGAACTAGTAAATCGTCTTTGTTTTCTATTTCCCATTCTGCTCAAGCAGCTTCTAATAATTTACGGTTTTCATTCCAAAATTGAGAAACAGATGGATCGCGTCTTAAGGATAATTCTCTTGATGGTACTTCTAGAGCACGAGCTTCTGCAAGTGCATTTGTATGTTCTATTGTTTTCATAATTATATGTTTTAAGTATAGCTACTGCTATTGTATTTTTTATCTATAACAAAATTACGCACAAACGGATGTTCGGCTTTGGTAGAAAACAAAGTGGTATTAGTAAAAAAAGAGGTTTTAGTAAAAAATTAGGCTAAATTGGCTCTAAAAGCACTTAAACTGGTGCCTTTATAGATTTGAAACGTTTTGTTTAAATGACTAGAATCTGTAAAACCGAGTTCGGTAGCAATTTCGGAATATTGCAAATCGGTATATTTTAATCTGGTTTCTACCAATTTTAATTTGTAGTTGATGATGTACTTTTTAAAAGACACATCGGTATGTTTTTTAAAATATTCACTGATGTAATTATCTGCCATATGAAATTCTTCTGCTAAACTTTTAGTAGATAACAATTCCGAATTACAAATATTAGAATGAATATAATTTATAATTTGCTGAATTTTAGACGATTTCACTTCTTTTACAGAATCGGAAGTATTTATAAATTGAATATTTCGAGCAATAAGATGTAAAATAACGGATAATGAATTTTGAATGATGAAGATGTCGAAGGATTGCTTATTCAGATATTCAGTTGCTACCATGTTTACTAAAGCGACTAAATGCGAACGATCTGCTTCGGTTTCAAACTGCATTTCGCGAAGTTCATGACTTTCACTATTTAAGATTTCTTCAATTTTACGAAACCAATCGTTAACAGGTAATATTTCATTTTGCGAACTTGTATTTCTGAAAAAGCTCTTTAAAAACTTAATTGCTATTGTAGAAGTTTCTGTTTCTGGATTTAGGATATAAATATCATCTGGAATAAACATAAAAATGCTATTGGCAGTATAATTTACTGTTTTACCATTAATTTTTATGGTTCCTGAACCTTCTTCGAAATAGACGATTTCAAAAAAACGAATGGTTGTGTACTGGCAAAACTCAAAAAAAGTTTGGTTTTTATATTGCGCAATCACAATGTTTTCAATAATCGTTCTAGCCATCTTTTTTATAAAGTTACAAAATATATAAAATAGAAAAAGCCACAAAACTGTGACTTTTTCCTGCTATTAATCAATAATTAGGGATTCAACTATTAATCAACTTATCTTGAAGTCACTTTGTAGTTTCCGTTACTTCTAATATAAATAACCGTTTCTTTTTCTGCTGAAATGATTGACGTTGAATTTTCCTCAGCTCCAAAATAAGATGGTGCATTTAATTCCTTTTTATCTTCTTTTTTAGTAAACTGATGTGAAATTCCTCCAGAAATAACCACAGCTCTAAAATTAGGGCTTAAGTTTTTGATTTTTCCTTTAAATCCAGCTGGTAATTTTATTAACGATGCACGTAATTGATTCTTTTCGTGACTTCCCCATAAAAAAACGGTTTGTACGTTACTTTTTGAAGCATCCCAATGGATGTCGTTAGCATTTAACCAAACCAAATTTGTTTTGTCAACATTTACAGCTCTTTCACCATTATCAAAGGCTTCTGATGTTGGTTTTACCAAATACGGGCCTTCTTGAATGTCTAAAAACGCTATATTTTCGTTATCATCTGCAGCAGTAATATGCGCTACGCCTGCTGGTTGTTGCCAATAAGAACCTGCTGGAAGCCATTGTTTCTCGGCATTTTCATCATCATCATTATGTAATAAGCCTTTAATGACTACACCACGATATGTAATGTTGTGAATGTGTGGTGGTGATGAAAATCCTTTTTTGAATTTTACTAAGAAACCCGCTGGTTCGTTTTTGGTTCTGTCTCCCCAAAGTTTTCCTGCTGCTGGACTTTTATCGCCTCGTAACGGATTTAACCAGCCCCATTCTACGTTGTCTGCGGTTACTACTTCGTTTACAGACTTAATATCGTCTGTTGTTGGTGTTTGTGCGTTTGCAAAAATACCAGCAACTAATGCTACTGCGATTAGGATATTTTTTTTCATGTCTATATATTTAAAAATAGTCGTATTTATATTACAGTGAAAATTTCACTTTCTGGCAACCTAGATTTTGGTGTTTTTTCAGTTGAATTGAAATCTGACTCAGCATGATATCCTAAAGACACAGCAACTAAAGATGTGTATCCTTTTTCTCTTAAAAGGAATTCTTCATCTAAAGCTTTTACATCAATACCTTCCATTGGTGTTGCATCGATTCCTAAAGTTGCAACTCCTAATAAAAAGCTACCAATGTTAAGATACACTTGCTTTTCCATCCAATGTTGTTGGTCTTTTAAATCGTATTTATGAATACCTGCAAAAGCTTTTACAGCACCTAAGAATCCGTTTTTTATATCTTCATTTGGGAATCTTCCGTCTTTATCTTCGGTATCTGCAACATGTTGGTAATATGCATCATCCGCATCTGTTTTTACACAGAATAAAACTACAGCTGAAGCATTAGTTACTTTAGGTTCGTTAAAACTGAAAAAACCTTGTGTTCCTTTTGCAATGCGTGCTTTACCTTCGGTAGTTTCTGCAACTATAAAGTGCCAAGGTTGTAGGTTTACGCTAGAAGGACTCATTCTTAATAGGTTTTTGATTTCAGCCATATCTGTTTCAGATATTTTTTTGGTTGCATCGTATTCCTTAGTTGTGTATCTCCTGTTTAAAATTTCTTTTAAATTCATTTGTATGTGTTTTTTTTGAGTTGATTTTACCATAAAAAGTATAGTGCAAAAGTAACTGTAGTATGTATTACTAACAATAACGGTCAAAAATGATAGTATAATTTATTACTCTTTAAAATGGTGTAAACGCAACAATATCAACACATTTAGGAAAATGTTAAATTTACTATAAAAAGTATAGTTGCATAAAATAGTATAGTGTTTTATCTTTGCTAATGATTAAATACTAAAAAAATCGTTATGTATACGTTTAATGGAAAAGAATATCCTTGCTGCGCAAGTTTAACCATGGGAATTATTGGCGGAAAATGGAAAACGGTAATTATGTTTCATTTAATTAACAAAACACTTAGATACAACGAGTTAAGAAAAGAAATGCCAACGGTTACAGAGCGTACACTAAGTTTACAATTAAAAACTTTAGAAGAAGATGGCATTGTTAAAAGAAAGGTTTACACCTCTAAACCGCCTTTAAAAGTTGAATATTCATTAACCGACTTTGGCAAAACGTTAATTCCTGTTGTGCAATCTATTGCTGATTGGGGAGTTTATGCTGTTTCTGATAAAAATAAAAATTTTTAATTCATTTTTTTAGACTCTCTAATTAATGCTCTTGCTAATACTGTAGTTGCATCAATAATTAAACTATCTTCAATTTTATCGTATTGAATGGCTAGCGGAATTTCGGTACAGCCTAAAATTACTGCTTGTGCTCCTTTTCTAGACAAATAGGTTGCTGCCATGCTTAGGTTTTCTTTTGCTTTTTCGTTTACAGGATTAGAAAATGCTTTGATACCGTAAGATGTATCGTAAATTGAAGGATGTACAAAAAGGTCTTGGATATCCTCTGAAGGTTGAATGACTTAAATATTATATTTAGATAATACTTCAGGATACACTTTTGCTAAAATGGTTCCTGTAGTTCCTAAAACTCCGACTTTGGTAATTTCTGGATGCCTTGTAGAAATATGAAGACCAACTTCCTCTATTAAATTCACTAAAACGCAAGATTCTGGAATACTTTTTTTCAATTAAACTTAAAATAGGTTTGGCGTGAGCTGTATTACAAGGAATACCAATAATGGTAGAACCGCTTGCTATTAAAGAGGCTATAATTTCGGCAATTGCAATACCAGGATTGGTTTGCGTTTCGCCTAAAAGATATTTAGTTCTATCTATAATTTTATGAGGAACAGATAGCATAGATACAGGTAAATGCTCTTGATCTGAAGTTGCTTCGGTTAAATCGTACACTTTTTTTATTAAGTCGATTCCTGCGTAACTACCTACACCACCAACTATACCAATCATTTTATTTGTCATAATACGCTCTTTAGTTATTGAAAAAATAAGAGATCAAATTAATGATGTTTAATTGAAAATGCTTCTTAATGTTATTATAAATTTTTAAAAATTTGAAACTAATTAATCTTTATTAAGCAATAGTTTTTTTTATTTCTAAAACCTCATTTTCAATAGCTTGCTGTTTTTGTTTTAAAGCTTTGTTTTCAGCTTTTAACAATTCCATTTCATTATTTTGCTGCTGTATAGCTTTAACCATAGGCGCTATTAAATCGTTATATCTAACACTTTAAAAAAAATATATTTTTGGGTTGGCAAACTTATATTTTTAAAACAAACCTGACAATAATTGCCTTTGTAAAACTCTTAATTTAACACAAAATTAAGTAATTGAATTCTAGAGGTGTTTATACAGTAAATATTTTTTCACCTCTACAAGTAATTTAAAAAAATTTGATAAACAAGTTTTTTATTATTGCTACAAACCTTAGCTTCTCCAATTTAATACTAACATACACACCGTATTCAATGTCACGTTTTACAACGTTATATTTTGCATTTTATCTAATTAGAATGCATTTAAACCGATAAAATTAACACTTGTTCGATAAAAAAATTTAAAAACAGGATAGTTTTGTGTAATATTTTATATAGTTTTGTCATAATTATATGTTAAAATGGACATTACAATGAAAACAAGAAACATCCTTTTTACCGCTATTTTTTTTATGATATTAAGTATCGGTTATGCACAAAAAGAAAAAGCAAAAATTAAACTTATTACTGGTAAAGTTAGTATTAGTAAATATCATTCTCTTGAAGAGCTTAAAAAAATTCCCAAAGGAGACTTACTTACTTTGTATACAGAACGCATTGAAGTTATTGTAAATATTTTACCAAATATTGCCTTTGCTACCAAACCAAATGTAACAATGTCAAGTTTAGGAATTCCTGAAACTAAGGAAAATAAAAAAGCATTAGAAGCTAATGAAAAAGCTTCAGTTGAATATTTTGATAGTACAATTCAGTTTCAAAAATCAATTTTACCATATTCAGATTCTAAAGACTTAATAGCAGCAATTTTATTTTATGAAGAAACTTTAAAATCGCTACATACTTATAATGATTTTAAAGTCGATTAATAGCCAAAACATTTTTCATCTTAATACATATACAAAATATGAATAACATATGATTCTGTAAGAAAATACATATACATATTTAAATTTCATGCATTTTATCGATATTATTTGTGTTTCATACTTATTTTAATTAAAATTGAACTATATATTATCCCCAATAATCTATAATAAAAAATTTAACCGTGATGAAAAAAAACTACTTACTCATCTTACTTTTGTTTACAACATTAGGCACTCTTTTTGCTCAGCAAGAAAAAGGAATAACTGGTTATGAAAACTGGTTAAAATCTTGGACCGAGTTTAAACCAAATAAAGTTGTTTACAATAAAGCAACTAAAATACTTACTGGAAATATAGCCAATGACACAAAATTATATAAGAGTGATACTTACCTTTTAGTTGGAGATGTTTTTGTTACAGATAGCACGACATTAACAATTGAACCTGGCACAGTAATTTTAGGAGATTTTAAAACAAAAGGCTCTTTAACTATTACTAATGGTTCTAAAATAATTGCAGACGGAAAAAGCACAGATCCTATTGTGTTTACTTCTAATAGAAGCGTTAAAAAACCTGGAGATTGGGGAGGATTAATAATTCTTGGAGATGCACAAACCAATATAATAGATAATAATGCAAAAATAGCATATGGCTTAGAAACATTAGACGCTAAACACATTAGTTATGGAGGAGACAACCTTGATAGTGATTCTGGAATTTTAAATTTTGTTAGAATTGAATATGCAGGTAAAAGAACAAAAGAGTATGGTTATTTAAGTGCACTTACTTTAGCAGGTGTTGGTAGAACAACTAAACTAAATAATGTAATGGTAAGTTATTGTCAAGGTAGCTCGTTTAAAATTTTAGGCGGCTCGTTAACATTAAATCAATTTGTATCATATAAATCTAATTATAATGATTATGAAATAAATTATGGATCGCAATGCAATCTTACAAACTCTTTAGCTGTAAAATCTCCATATGTTTCAGGACCTGAAACCTCTAGAGCACTGTATGTATTAAATCATGATGAAGTACCAAATACAGACTTCTCTAAATGCCAAACGGTAGTAGATGCTAAAAATTTAACTCTATACAATATAAGTAACGACTTAGAATACGATATAAAAGTTGGCTTGGTAAACGAAGCCATTTTTATAGGAGAAACAGCAACTTTCAAAATTGATAAAAGTGTAATATCCGGATTTAATCCTGCTGTAATACTAGATAACAAAATAAATATTAACAGTGATAATTTAGATAAAATCGTATTCTCAAGAACGTATTTTAACAACTGTAATGGAAATATATTTATTAAAAACAAAAGCAACAACGAAGATTTAGAAAATTGGTACGGAAGCAGAGCGTTTAATAATGTATACTCTAAAGGGCCAGATTCTGAAACTTTTATAGATTCAAACAATGCAAAAAATCCAGATTACAGATTAAGAATAAATCAAATTGTAGCTTCTAGAGACGATTAAAACACCATAAAATCCTAAACTAAAATTTCGCTAAAAAACAACATAATTGCCTATAGGATAGAAAGCTACAAAAATGTATACCAACAAAACAAAACAACAACTGTATTTATTACTATGTTTTTTTATTCTTACTTCCCAAGAAAAAATAAACTCACAAATAGTAATAGGAACTCCTAATTTAGGTTTCACTCAAGCATGCGCAAATACAGAATTTAATAATTTCTCTACTACATTTGTTTTTTCTCCTGAAACTGGTTTAAATGCTTCCAATCAATTTTTAATAGAATTATCTAACGAAAATGGTGATTTTTCTAATGCAACAACAATATACACCTCTACTGCAGGAAGTGTAACAACATCTCCAGCAACATTAAATTTTTCAATACCAACTACAACAGCTGGCGAAAATTATAGAATTAGAATAAAAAGTACAGCACCAGTAGCTACAAGTTCTGGATCTGCTTCTTTTGCTGCTTACTATAAAATTCAAGATGCTCCATTTACTATTAATAATTTAGTATCAACTGGTGCTTATTGTGCTGGCGGTAGTTATTTATTATCTATAGATAATCCAGGAACAGGAAATAATAATTCACCATTAAACTATCCTTCATTAACATATAGTTGGTATAAAGAAACTAGCCCAACCACATCTGTATTTGTATCTAATGGCGCAACACTTTCTGTTAACCAAGAAGGCACATATTTTGTAGAAACAGATTATGGCTCATGTACCTCTAATTCATTTTCAAACAGAGTAACTATAACCGAAGTAACTTCTGGAGAAACAACTGCAGGAATTTCATCTAGCTTAGGCAATCCATTTTGTCCAGATCAAGGTCCTACTGTTTTGAGTGCTATAAATGGAAATAGTTACCAATGGTTTAAAGATGGTGTTAGTATTCCAGAAGCAACAAATCAAATGTATGAAACTACAGAATCTGGTATCTATGCCGTACAAGTAGATTTAGGCGATTGCTCGGTTTCGGGAGTTATAGATTTAATAAGCGAACTTTTTGAAGCCTCTATTAATGTAGAAGAAACCAATACAATTGAAGAAGGAGAAACACTAAACATTACAATTACTTCTACAGCAACGAGTCCAGCATTCGAATGGTTTTTAGACAACACATTAATTCCAGAAGCGACAGGAAATAGTTTTAATGCATCAAATTTTGGAAACTACACAGTAATTATCACAGAAACTTCAGGTTGCGAAGGCTCTAGATCATTTACATTTACAATTAATGAAGCTTTTGATCCATTTCCAGATGTAGAAAAAATCCCTAACCTTATTAGTCCTAATGGAGATACAATAAACGACACCTGGACCTTACCTACAAAATATGTAACAGGAACAAATACCGAAGTTTTAATAATGGACAATCGTGGTAAAATAGTATTACAAACAAAAGACTATTTAAACAATTGGCCAGAAAACGATTTAAAACTTACAAACGTAAATCAAGTGTTTTATTACATAATAACAACACAAGATAATGAGGTTAAAAAAGGCTCAATAACAATCATCAAATAATATGAAAACACTATTTCTCGTTTTAGTATTATGTATCTGTTCTATACAGCTATTAATTTCTCAAGAAGAAGTAGTAGATGATGGTGTTGTTGCACTTAATATTCCTATAAGAAACTCATTAACATTTAATAGATTCACAATAAACCCAACATTTAGTTTTGTTAGAGAACAAAATAAATATATAAGCATATCTAACAAAAGAGAATGGACACAATTTGAAAACGCACCACTAACCTATTTAGCTAGTTACTCCGGTCGTTTTGGAGAAAATATAGGTGCTGGTTTAGGCGTTTTTCAACAAAATTATGGAGTACTTACTACCTTTGGAGGTATTTTAAATTTTGCATACAATGCTAGATTACAAAGAGATAGCAACCTTACATTTGGTTTAAACATAGGTGCATATAAAAGTGGTTTAAACGATGGTGAAGTTGTAACCAATTTTATTGATCCTTCATTAGAAAACATTCCAGAAAACTTTATACTTACCGTAAATCCAGCAATTAATTACGGAACTGGATTTTTTGATTTTGGAGTTTCATTAAACAATATAGTATCATATAATTTTAACTCATCTGCTCTTATAGAAGATAATCCAGAGCAAGCCATTCAAGGACATATTATGTATACTGGTTATTTATCTTCACGTGGTTTTTTTGACGAAAGTAAATTTTCTGGTTTAGTAAAATCAGAATTTAGAAAAGACGAAACTATTATTTCAGGTATCGCAATGCTTACGGTTCCAAAAGGTATTTGGGCACAAATTGGTTACAATACTGTTTATGGAGCTTCTGGCGGACTTGGTTTAAATATTTCTCCACAAATTGCTATCGAGTATAACTTCGAAAAGCCTTTTGGTGATTTAACAGATTTTGGTTCATCTCACGAAATATCTATAGCTTATAGATTTAAAAACACCGAAAGATATGAATATAGTAGTGGCGACGAAGTAAGCAGTTTAATTTCAGGAAACAATAATAAACGTAGAAGAACTGCTGCAAGAAAAAGGAAAGCTAATAATGCAAAAGTTGTTGCAGAACAAAAAACAAAAGCTGAAACTGATGCGCAAGCTAAACTACTAGCAGAACAAAAAGCAAAAACTGAAGCAGATGCTCAAGCTAAATTATTAGCTGAACAACAAGCTAAAGCTGAAGCAGATGCACAAGCTAAATTATTAGCAGAACAACAAGTTAAAGCTGAAGCCGATGCACAAGCTAAATTATTAGCAGAACAACAAGCTAAAGCTGAAGCAGATGCTCAAGCTAAACTATTAGCTGAACAACAAGCTAAAGCCGAAGCAGATGCTCAAGCTAAATTATTAGCAGAACAACAAGCTAAAGCTGAAGCCGATGCACAAGCTAAACTATTAGCAGAACAACAAGCTAAAGCCGAAGCAGATGCTCAAGCTAAACTATTAGCAGAACAACAAGCTAAAGCCGAAGCTGAGGAACAAGCTAAATTATTAGCTGAACAACAAGCTAAAGCTGAAGCCGATGCTCAAGTTAAACTATTAGCAGAACAACAAGCTAAAGCCGAAGCAAATGCTCAAGCTAAACTATTAGCAGAACAGCAAGTAAAAGCTGAAACACAAGCTACAAAAGAAACTGAAGTTTTAGATGATGCTATTTTAAACCCAACAGAGAAGTTAGGAAAAGAAATGCTAGCAATAACACAACAAGCAGAAGCATCAAAAACCACACAAAATCAATTACTAAAACAGTTTGATGAAATTGTAAAAATTAAAGATCAAGATTTAAAAGATTTAAAGGAAGAAAACGATTTAAGCGAACAAGGTCTTACTGTTAAACCAAAGCCATTTAAAAGCATTACAGAAGAAAACAACAATTTAAATAGAATTAAAGATGCGTTAGAAACTGTTATTAAAAATCGAAATGAAGAAATTAAAAAACTAAAAGATTTATACAATGAAAATCAAGAAGAAAACATTATAACATTAGAAAATGTAAACCTATACTATAAAAAAACTATAGAGAGATTAGAACAAGAACAAAACAAAGCAATACAAGCAAAAAACCAATTAAATACCGAATTAAAAGATATTAATGTATCTACAGAATACGAACGTAGAAGACGAATTAAACGAGCTTCGTTCGATAATGATGATGAGCGCTACGTACAAGATAGAGCTGCATTACAAAACATTAAAAACAATACCGTTTCAAGTCAAGAACAACTTACTCAAGATGATTTCGATTTTGGAACAAAACAAAGTGATAATATCCAAATTCTTAAAAACATAAATAAAGAAGAAAGCGGATATTACCTCGTAATCGCTGTACATAGTGACGTTAGTAAACGTGATGACTTTTTAACTAAAGTAGTACAGTCTGGAGAAAAAAACGTGAATTTTTTCTACGATGTAAATTCTAGTAAATATTACATCTATCATAAAAAATTCGATAATATTCAAGACGCTAATCAATCCTTAAACGCTAAAGGGACTAACTTATATAACCAACAAATGTCAATCGTGAAAATAGAAAACTAATAATAATATTTTGTTTTTAGCAATGCCTAATAGATAAAAATAAAATTGTTCCAAAAACAGAAAAAACATGAAAATCCCTACTTATGTTAAAGCAGTATTTATTGTTTCACTACTTTTCCTTAGCCTCAAATCCTTTGGACAAAATTTTGAACCATTTACACCTAGATTCGATGAAGATTTAAAAGGAGATATTATATTAATAGGTAACAACATTCTTGGCCCAAATAATAATGCCTTTAATAACAATAATGTTTACAATCATAATGTTGATATGAATTATATCGACATTGATAGCGACAACACAACCTTTAGCTCCTCTAGTGCAGATTTAAACATTCCTAATCCAAACTGCTATTTAATTAAATATGCAGGACTTTATTGGGGTGCAGTAAATCCTGGAAACGAGCCTATTACAAATGTAAAATTTAAAGGCCCAAGTGGTGGTTATAATGACATCCAAGGTACTGTTATATTCGATGCTAATGGCAATTCTGTAGATGGAGGAAACAGTTTTTCTTATGCATGTTATGCAGATGTTACAGATATTGTTACCGCTTTTGGTTCTGGTGCCGATTTAGGAACTTACACTGTTGCTAACGTATCTTCTGGCACTGGAGAAACATCAACCTTTAACCCATACAATGGTACTGGTCAATCGGCAGGTTGGTCTCTTTTTGTGGTTTATGAAGATCCTACTTTACCAGGAAAATCAATTACAAGTTTCGATGGTTTTAGTGCCATTAGTGCATCACAAAATCCAACTGCAGATATTTTAATAGATGGATTTAGAACAGTACCAGCTCCGGCTCCAGTAAGAGCTAATTTTGCGTTTGCTACATTAGAAGGAGATAGTCCTATTTTAGGTGATCAAATGCTACTTAATGGTATAAATTTATCTGCAGCAGATCGTCCTGTAAACAACTTTTTTAATAGTTCAGTTACTCAACTCGATGCAACACCGGTAAACAATAGAGTACCAAACAGTACAAATACTTTAGGTTTCGACACCGGAGTTATGGCTATTCCAAATCCTGGAAATTCTGTTATTGCAAATGATGCTACATCAGCAACAGTTAGACTTGAAACTGCTGGAGATACTTATTTTCAATATTTTTTCGCCTTTGCTGTAGAAATAATCGAACCAAATATTGTTTTAACAAAAATTGTAGAGGATGATGCTGGTAATAACATTGGCGGACAAATAGTAGATTTAGGAGACTCTTTAAACTATGTTATTGGTTTTCAAAATACAGGAAATGATAATGCCACAAACTTTCAAATTAGAGATGTTCTACCTGTAAATATAATTTTTAATTATCCTACAGATTTAGTACTTCCGCCAGGTGTAACTGTTGCTAGTTACAATCCTACTACAAGAGAAATTATTTTTAATATTGAAGATTATTTAGTTGAGGAAAACGATCCTGTTTACGAAATTAGAATTGAGGTTCAAGTGGTTGATAACTGTAATGAGTTAGCAGATGCTTGTTCAAATATTATAAACAATCAAGCATTTGCGAGCTACAATGGTTTTTTTAATCCAACGTTTGAAATTACAGACGACCCAAGTTTAAGTAGCAATACAGGATGTCTACTTACTCCACAAGCAACAAATTTCTTAACCGATTTAGATTGCCAATTTATTCAAGACGAAATTCTTTGTGGTTCTAGTTTAGAAATCACTGCCGCAGATGGTTACGATTCGTACTCATGGTCTACAAGTTCTACAGGATCACCTGTAATTGGCACAAATCAATCTATAACAATTACAGAAACAGGAACTTATTACGTATATAATACTGCTATTGCGCCATGTCAATCTATAGAGCAACAATTTAATGTTGAGCTTTATGGTGGCGAAATAGATAATCCTGTAATTCCATATGCCGATGAGGTTGTTACCTGCCCTAACGATGGTGAATTATTACCAAATATATTTTTATGTGGCGCAGGAGATTTTAGAGACATACAAACTAATATTGCTGGAGCAACGTCAATAATTTGGGAACAATTAGACGAATCTAGTTGTGCTGCCGTTTCAAATCCAGATTGTGCAAATGAAGATAATGCATGTGTATGGAATCAAGTAGCAACAGGATCAGACTATATAGCTAATACTGCTGGACAATTTAGATTAACAATTAACTATCAAGGTGGTTGCTTTGTGCAATTTCATTTTAATGTTTACCAAAACTTACTTGAGCCAACAGTAGTTGCAACAGATATAATTTGTACTACACCAGGAAGTATTACTGTAAACAATGTTCCTTCTGGATATGAGTACAGTTTAGATAACGTTACATTTCAAACTAGTAATATTTTTACTATCAACACAGCAGGATTTTATAATGTTTATATTAGACAAATTGGTGTCGATACAAACCCATGTATTTTTAGTGTGTTAGATGTACAAATTCGAGATCGAAATTTTACAGTTTCATCAATTGTTACTCAACCTTTATGTCATGGAGAATTAGGTAGCATTTATTTAGCTGCAAATGATGTAGATCCTCAATATTCTTTTGAATTATTTCAAAATGCAACCTCAATAAATAGTGTTGGTCCAATAGTAGATAACACGTATTCTTTTGAAAACTTAAATCCTGGCGATTATACAGTTACAGTTGAAACTGAAAATGGTTGTACTTATACTGAAGATATAACAATTACTGAGCCACCACTATTAACAACAACAGCAGCGATTACAAGTCCGCTAACATGTACCGATGGTGAAATAACTGTTTATCCTCAAGGAGGTACACCTCCTTATTTTTACTTTGTAAACAGTACTACAGATTTTCAAACGGTTCCTGAAATAGTAGTTACAACTGCTGGAGACTACGATATTACAGTCGTTGATTCTAACAACTGTAGCGCTAGTACCACAATTTCAATAGATGTTATTCCAGAACCCAATTTTAACGTAACAACTAACGATATTACTTGTGCAGGATTAGATAATGGAAGCATTGAAGTTAACGTAACAAACGCTAATGGAAACACTATAGAATATAGTATTGATGGTGGTGTTACATTTTTTAACTCTCCAGTTTTTACTAGTTTAGCTGTAGGAAATTACGATGTCGTTCTATTATATACTGTTGGAGCTTCAGTTTGTAATACAGATCCGCAAACAGTTACTATTCAAGAAAGCGACCCAATAAACGTAACAGCAACATTAACTACAGATTATACTTGTTCTACTAATGGAACAATTAGTGTAACTCAAGTTTCAGGTGGTAACGCTCCTTATCAATATAGTATAGATGGTGTTAATTTTCAATTAGGCAGTACGTTTTCAAATTTAACAGCCGGTACTTATACTATTACGGTTCAAGATGCCAGCAACTGTACACAAACAAGTAATGATATAACTATAGATCCTTTAAATCCTCCAACAGATTTAACTTTTAATGTATCTCCCATAACTTGTCCAACTAACACTGCAGACGTTACTTTAACAGCTACGGGAGGAACTGGTGTTTTAGAATATCAAATTATTGCTCCAACATCTAGTGCAACAGCATACCAAACAGCTACAATATTTTCTGGATTAGCTCCAGATACTTATACTTTTCAAGTTAGAGATGAAAACGATTGTATTTATAATGAATCTATAACAATAGATCCAATTGTAACACCAACTGTAAATGTGGTATTAACTTCAAATTTAGATTGTACTGCAACACCAGATGCCGAAATTTCTGGAACTATTACTGGTACTACTCCATACACCTATGCTGTTTCTATAGATGGTGGAACATACACAGATTTAGGTACTACTCCACCAACATTTAATTACGCAACTTCAACACCAGGAACATATCAATTTCAAATAACAGATGCTAATAACTGTATTGCAGAATCTAATGAAATTACTATAACTCCTATTACTCCTCCTGCATTAAGTGCTGTAGTAGAATCACAAAGTGTTATTTGTAATGGAAATTCTAACGCATCTATAGATATAACTATCGACGATACTGTTGGTACAGCTCCATTTACAATTAACGTTAATAATGACACTACTGGTGTAAACTATGGAACTCAAACATCTGGATTAACTGCCGGAACTTATACAATAACAATTACAGACGCTAATTCTTGTACAGGAACAGAAACCATTACTATTAGTGAACCAGATCCTATTGTAATGACTTACGATACTGTAGATATTACGTGTACAAGTACTGGTGTTTCTCAAGGATCGGTAATTGTTACTTCAGTAACCGGTGGAACCGCACCTTATAATTACTTTGTAACAGGAACAAATGGATACTCAAATTCTGAATTAAATAATACAGGATCTACCTCTGTAAGTTTTGATGTTGTAGACTTTGGCTTATATGAAATTAATATAGTAGATGCTAATGGTTGTTCTATTTTACAACAAGATGTATTAGTCGCTTCTCCTCCAACAGATTTAGATATAGATATAACTACAAATGTAGATTGTACAATTGGAGGTGAGGCAGAAGTTAGTATTGGCTCTACATTAAGTAGTACAGGACCATTTCATTTTAGTATTTACGAAGGCCCAAGTACTGTTTATCCTACTGGTACGTGGTTACCAGAAGACAGTCCTGGTAGTCAATCGGCAACATTTACAGGTTTAACCTCTGGAGTAACCTATACGTTTATAGTTTATGATGAATCGACAATGTGTAGTTATTATGAGCCTGCAACTACTCCAATACCAACAAACTCAACACTTACAGTTGATGCGGTAAGCGCTAACAATATTACATGTACTGGTAGTGCAGATGGAAATGTTTCTTTTACTGTAAATAGCATTTATAGTGTAGATACTGCAATTTCTTTCGAAATTTTTAATTCATTATCATTACAAACCACAGGTGTTTCAGGAACAGGAACTGTAACTGCAAACGGTTCTTTTACTGAAACAAATTTAGGTCCGTTACCTTTTGGTAACTACTTTGTTTCAATAACAGAAACTTCAGGAACAAACGCTGGTTGTGGCATAGTTACAGTTCCTTTTAATATTACAGAATCTGCATTTTTATTAAGCTTAACCACTTCAGTAGATCAAAATGCAAATTGTAACCCTAATTCTGGAGTTATAAGTGCTGTGGCACAAAACGGAACAGCACCTTATCAATACCAAATAACAACAACTGCTACTGCTCCAACAGCTACAGATCCTGCTTGGGTAACAGCAAGTACATTTAATGAAGATGCTGGTAATTATTACGTTCATGTAATAGATGCTTATGGCTGTATTATTTCAAGTCCAGTGGTAGTTTTACCAATGGATGACACTCCTGTTATTTCTGCTGTGGTAGACAATTTATGTACTACAGATGAAGGAAATTTTGAAATTGATGTTGCCTTAGATAATCCTGGTATTGCTCCATATAGCTATAGTTTTAATGGTGGTGCATTTCAATCTCAAAATGCTCCGTTTACAATTTCAAATTTATACTCAGGAACATATACTATAGAAGTTCAAGATGCTAATGGTTGTGGCAATACGGTAACTGTAAATATTCCTGCTCCAATTACAATTACTCCAAATGTAACTGCATTACCAACTTGTAATGATAATGATGGAGAAATTACAATAGATGCTTTAAATGGTTCTGGATTATTTAGTTATAGTATTAATCCAAATCCATCATCAATAAGTTTAAGTGGAAACATATTTTCTGGAGTACCATCTGGTATTTATGTGGTAACAGTTACAGATAACGTTACATCATGTACAGAAGATGTTACTGTTTCATTAGCTGCTGCTACTGCTCCAACATTTACAACGTCACCAACTTCGGTAACTTGTTTTGGAGACAATTCGGGAACTTTTAACATTAACGTTAGTGGCTACACTGGAGCTTATACTTATAATGTTTTTGATAGTTCTGGAACATCAGTTACTGGTGTAGTTAATGCTAACACCTCAACAAATCCACTTACTGTTTCAGGTATGCAAGCAGGAACTTTTTCAGTAGAAATTATAGAAACCGAAAATCCATTTTGCTCTGCAACCTCAACAGTTGTTATTAGCTCACCTTCTGAAGCATTAACACTTACTGTTACAGAAACTTCTAATGTTACTTGCGATAATAATATTGGAACAATAACTGCTGTTGCTTCTGGTGGTTGGGGAAATTTAGAATATGAATTAACAGGAGACGCAACCGTTCCATATAGTTCTAATGGCGCTTTCGAAAACTTAGCTGCAGGAACATATACTGTTAATGTAAGAGATAATGAAGGTTGTATTGTTTCAGAAAGCATAACATTAAATACACCAAATCCTATAAACGCAACATTTACAGCAAGTGCTAATACTGTTGATTGTTATGGAGATCAAAACGCAAGTATTACCGTAAGTAATGTTACTGGCGGACAAGGTTCTAATTACACATATACTTTAAATACAGATTCACCTACAACGAGTATTTCTGGACCACAAAACAGTAATGTTTTTAATAACTTAGGTGCTGGCACATATTCTATAACCATTACAGATGGTTATAATTGTGAATTAAACTCACCAACAATTACAATAAATGAACCTACACCTATTACAGCAAGTTTAATTAACTCTAGTACACAAACTTGTCCTATAACTTACGAGCTTACTTTATCGGCAAATGGTGGAACAGGAATTTATACTTATAGTGACACTAGTAATTTTGCTAACATTTTAGGAACATTTACAAACTCTACAACAATAGCTGTTACTCCAGGAACATACCAATATTATGTAAGAGATGCCAACGGTTGTATTGCTAATGTTTCTAATGAAATTACTATAGATACACTACCAGATTTAGTAATTAACTTACAAAGCGATAATCCTACAATTAATTGTGCTGGTGATAGCAACGGAAGTATTGTAGCAACTGCTCAAGGTGGTTTAGGAAATTACACTTACGAGCTAGAAGATGCTTCTAATAACATTACAACAACAACAGACAGTCCTGCATCTTTTACAGGATTAACCGCAGGAACATATACTGTAAATGTTATTAGTGACAACTGTTTAACAACATCTGAAACAGTAACAATAACAGAGCCTACCAACCCATTACAAGTAGATTTTGAAGTAAACGAAATTACTTGTAGCGGAAGCAATGATGGCATTTTAACAATTAACGCTTCTGGTGGAACAGGTATTATTAAATATGCCATTTCGCCTCAATTAGATCAATTTTTCGATACTAATGTTTTTGAAAATTTAGCACCAGGAACATATCAATTTATTGCTCAAGATATTTTAGGTTGCTTCTATACAGATACATTTACAATTACAGATCCTATTCCTGTAATTCTACAAATTGTACCAGATTCTATGTTTGAAGAAACTTGTGAAGGTGAAGCAAATGGTGCTTTTAGTATAGAAATCTCTGGTGGCAGTTTACCTTATAGTGTGGCTTTAGACGATATTAATGGAACATACACTGTTGGGACAGCTACGCAGACTGTTTTTGATTTTACAAATTTAAACGGAGGTGATCATGTTGTGTATGTTATAGATGATTTAGGTTGTGAATCCGAATGGAATATTACGTTCCCTGAAGCTGTTAAGTTAGATCCAATAATAACTCTTGAATATTTATGTGACAACAACTCACTTACAAATATTGTTACAGTATATGTAGATGAAAGTATTACAGATACAAGCGTATTGTCTTATTCTTTAGATGGTATTGGCTCCCAAACAAGTAATGTATTTACCAATGTAGATTATGCGTCTGGAGCAGAACATTATATAGAGGTTACGCATGAAAACGGTTGCATACAATACACCGAATTTTTCACTATTGAAAACTTTCAACCTCTTGCTTTAAATTTAATTGAAGGTGATGCTCCTGGTGAAATTATTGCGCAAACTACCGGTGGTATTGGAACTTACAGCTATACGTTTAATAACCAAAATTACGGTACTACAAACGAATTTTCTGTTACACAAGTTGGCACATACACCGTTATTGTTACAGACACTTCAGGATGCCAAGCTCAAGCTTCAATAAATATAGATATAATTGGACCTTGTATACCTAATTACTTTTCTCCAAATGGTGATGGTACTGCAGATACTTGGGCTCCAGGTTGTGTAGATGATTTTCCAGATTTAACCTTCGATATTTTCGATCGTTATGGTCGAAAAGTAGCAACCTACCGAGTTGGACATTATTGGGATGGACGCTATAATGGCACAGAATTACCAACAGGTGACTATTGGTATGTAGTAAGACCAAATAGCGAACTCTTAAAGAAAGAATACGTAGGACATTTTACACTATACAGATAAAAGAACTTAAAATTTATTATCATGAAAAAAATCACATTATATATCGTTCTTTTTATCGTTTCTAATAGTTTTGGACAAGAACTTAATTTACCCGTTTGGACACAATATTTAGCAGATAATGATTTTGTTATTTCACCAACCTATGCAGGAATTGGAGATAATTTAAGAATTAGAGCTAACGGATTAACACAATGGGTTGGCATTAAAAACGCACCAGACAATCAAGCTCTATATGCAGATTTTAGAATCGCTAACCGCTCTGGTGTTGGTATTTCATTGTATAATGACAAAAACGGAAATACGCGCCAAAAAGGAGCTAAATTTTCGTTTGCTCAACATTTAGTATTAGATTATAAATCACGTCAATATTTATCGTTTGGTTTATCTTACAATATTAATAGTTTTAGAATAGATATAGAAAATTTTGAAGGTATAGAAGAGATGCCAATTGTAGATCCAAGTATTGTAGACGATAGAGCTATAAACAATAATAATTTTGATGTTGGCGCTCTTTATCGCTATAAAATGTTTTATTTAAGCTTAAATGCAAATAATATTTTAGAAAAAGATATTGATGCTTTTACAGGAATTGAACCAAGTAAACTATTAAATTTCCAAGCTTATACTGGTTACATAATTCAAACACGAAAGAATACTGAAATAGAACCATCTATATTTTATCAAAGATATAATAACGATGGCCGTTCTAGTACAGATATTAATGTAAAATATAGAAAATTTAATCGTAAAGAAGATTATTATTGGGTTGGCGGATCTTATCGTTTTTTAAACGATCAAATTGGAAAACCATTAAACATTGGACCTATGGCAGGTGTAATGAAAAGCGGTTTTTATTTTGCCTATTCATACCAAGTAACAATTAACGATTTGTCTGGTTTTAATTCTGGCACACATTCTATTACCATTGGAATAGATTTTCTACAAGGTATTAGCGATTGTCCTTGTACTAAAGGCACAAGTTGGAGAAAGTACAGAGGCGCTGGTTTAAATAAAAAGAATTAATTAAGCTCTTTCATTATTTCAGAAAACATTTTATAAGACTTTATTCTAGCATCAATATCATAAATATGAGAAACAGCTATTAATTCATCTACTTGAGATTGTTCCATAAACGTTTTTACTTGAGATTTTACAGTAGACTTACTACCAATAAAAGAATATTTTAACATCTGTTGAACTTGCGGATGATTTAAAACTTCCTTTAAATCATCTGTTAAAGCTGTTGGTGGCTGTACATAATCACGTTTACCAGTTAATATTCCTACAATTAATCGTATTAATGATGTAGATAAACGCTGTGCCTCTTCGTCTGTATCGGCAATAATAATATTTACACCTGCCATTACGTAAGGTTTTTGTAATTCTTGTGAAGGTTTAAACTCTTTACGATAAATATTTAAAGCATCCCATAAATGTGTAGTAGCAAAATGACTTGCAAAAGCATAAGACAATCCTTTTTTTGCTGCCAAGTGCGCACTATCTGTACTAGAACCTAAAATATAAACAGGCACATTTACACCTTCGGCAACAGTAGCACGAACTTTAGAAGGCGCATTATCTTTAGAAAAAAAACGTTGTATTTTATCTAATTCATTTGGAAACGAATGTGCTGCCTGCATAAAATCAGACCGTATGGCTTGAGCTGTTTCTCTATCGGTTCCTGGTGCACGACCTAATCCAAGATCTATTCTATCTGGATATAACGAACCTAATGTGCCAAATTGTTCCGCAATTATTAATGGCGAATGATTAGGTAACATAATACCTCCAGAACCAATACGTAATGTATTTGTACCTTGTGCTACATAACCAATTAATATTGATGTTGCACTACTTGCAATATTTTCGGAGTTGTGATGTTCTGCTAACCAAAAACGTGTATAACCATATTTTTCTGCTTCTTGAGCAAGCTTTAATACATTATTAAAAGTTTGTTTTAATGTATGGTTTTGCGAGACTAATGCAAGATCTAATATAGAATATAGTGTGTGTGATGTTTTCATAACTTGTAATACTTAATCCTAATACAAGGATTTTCTTCTTCATATTAACATTACAAAGTTACAGAACGTCTTAAACTATAAATCTAATAAATTGTTAATTAAACGCTAAGCATAATAATAAATGAGAGTAATAATTTTAATTATAAACTCCTACAAATTATTAAAATCGAGGCTAATATTTTACACCTAAAGCATCAAATAAATGACTCATTGTCCAAGCTGGACCAATCATTAAAAACTGTAAATCTTTTATAAATGATGGCTTTTTTCCTTCGTGATTATGTCCTATAAATTGTCCAATCCATGCTACAACAAAAATAACAAGCATTATTAACCATAATGGCGCAAAATTTAAACTAGCTATTAGATTTATTAAAAATAAAACTATCGCAGAAAATATTAGCATACCTATAAATAATACTGTTGAAAGTCGAAAATAATAAATTAGACCTAATACAATAACAACTGTACCAAAATGTGCATATGGTAAAACACTTACAGGCAAAGCGTTAGTAATACTATTAGACATTGGTATTGCTGCTAACAAACCTATTAAACTAAAAAAGATAAGTGGCACACAAATGTAATGTATAGCTATATTTAGCTTCTTTTGGTGACTTTCTGCATATTCTGACAATAATGAATCTATAGTTCTCATAAGGGTTATAATTTAGTTAGTTCTAGTTACAAATTGTTTTAATTGTAGGTATTCGTCTCTACCTTTTTCGGTTAAATATGGTAATAACAATTGCCAAAGCATATCGATAGATGGGCATTGATTTATAGTATAATTTGGAGATTGTATAGCAAGTTTTTGTGCTTGCCAAAAGGTGCTTGTCATCCAAATGGTATGTATAGTTTTATTATAATCTATTATATTATCTTCTGGTTTTAACCGTTGTGTTTCAATATAATATTCCATTAACTTTCTCGCCTCCTTAAATCGTGTCAAGCTAGATTTCTCATACTGTTTTGCGATTTTTGGATAGGTTTTTATAATATGAACTACATCATTAAAGAAAAACGAATAGCGTTGCTGTAAATTAGAAAACCTTAGCATCATTTCTTCAAAATGAAATAAAGTTATATATGTGTTTTTTGGAAGAATATAATCTAAAGTTTCAGTATACATATCTTCATAAATTGAAGCCAATAGTACAGCTTTGTTTTTATAATGATAACTTAAATTTCCAGCGCTAATATTAAGTGCATCAGCAATTTGTTTCATAGAAACATTAGCAATACCGTTGCTGTTAAATAATGAAATTGCTTTTAATTTGCTTTTTTCTTTCAATATAAATTAGTTTTATTTTACTAATATATAAATAAAATTAGTAAGCGCTTACTAATTCTTTGAAGAATAGATTTAAAAATTAACACTTTTTAATAATTATGTATTACTTTCTGCCCTACTTTTGCAGACTTAAAATTAATTATCAAGAATCTCTAAAAGGAGATAGCAACCTGCAATAACAAGCAAGGTGCTAAATAGATAAGCCAATTAATTGGAACAAATGTTAACTCATCTTTCTTATTATTTTGATTGCTATTTCCTTTTTTAAAATGAAAAAGAAAAATGGCAAGTCCACAACAAATTACTCCAAAATTCTCAGCTTTAATTCCGCTATTCGTATTTGTATTTACGTTTTTAGGTGTTGGAATTTATCAAAACGACTTTTATGCGCTTCCTGCTCCAATTGCGGTTATAGCAGGAATTATTGTTGCATTTTTAATGTTTAGACAATCTATTAATTCTAAAATTGAAACGCTTTTAAAAGGTTGTGGAGATGATAAGATTTTAACCATGTGTTTAATCTATTTATTAGCTGGAGCATTTGCTACCATCACCAAAGCCACAGGAAGCGTTGATGCTATTGTTAATTTAGGATTAGATTTTATAGCCATACAATACATTTACTTTGGTGTGTTCGTCATTGCTGCATTTTTATCGGTTTCAACAGGAACATCGGTTGGCGCAATTGTAGCTTTAGCTCCTATTGTTATTGGTTTTGCAGATAAAAGTAGTGTTGATTTAGCCATACTTTGTGGTGCGCTTTTAGGAGGAAGTATGTTTGGTGATAACTTATCTGTAATATCAGACACTACCATTGCTGCAACACAATCTTTAGGTTGTAAAATGAGTGATAAATTTAAGCAGAACATTAAAATAGCATTACCAGCCGCATTATTTACTATTGCGATACTAATTATTCAAGGTTTAGGTTTAGAAACTAACGTTGAAGACACAACAGTTTACAGCTATTCTGTAATTAAAATATTGCCTTATTTATTAGTTATTATACTATCTATTATAGGAATTAATGTATTTGTAACTTTACTTTTAGGTGTTATTGCTGGTGGGCTTTTAGGAATTGTTTATGGAGATTTCACGTTAATTGAATCTACCAAAATAGCATACACAGGTTTTACAAGCATGACCGAAATATTTTTACTATCGCTATTAACAGGTGGTCTAGCTGCTTTAGTCTCTAAAAATGGAGGAATAGATTACATATTAAACAATATTAAAAAACTGATTAAAAACAAAACCTCTGCACAGTTAGGAATTGCTTCTTTAGTTGGTGCGATAAACATGGCAATTGCAAATAATACAGTATCAATAATTATTGCTGGTCCAATTGCTAAAACTATTAACGATGAGTATGGATTAGATAATAAAAAAACAGCTTCAATTTTAGATATTTTTGCTTGTATTGTACAAGGTATTTTGCCGTATGGCGCACAAGTTTTAATGATTTTAAGCTTTTCGAATGGTAAAATAGATTACTTAGATTTAGTATCTAATACTTGGTACTTATTACTATTATTTATTTACACGATATTATTTATAACATTTAAATCTTTACGTTCGCAAAGAAGTACTAATTAGCTGTAAACCAAAATTTTATAATCATTAAAAAAGCGCCTAAAAATTAATTTAGACGCTTTTTATATTTATCATTTATTGGTGTTATGCCTTCGGGTAATCTGTGTAACCTTCAGGTCCTGTGGTGTAAAATGTATCTTTATCCCAATCTGCTAATTCAATATTATTTTCAAAACGCTCCACTAAATCTGGATTAGAAATAAATGGCTTTCCGTAGGCTACTAAATCGGCATCACCAGCTTCTAAAACTTGGTTTCCTTTGTCCTGATCAAAATCGGTATTAATCATTAATGTTCCGTTGTACAAAGGTCTAAAATGTTTTGCTATTTCTGTGACAGCAAAAGGCACTTCAGAGACATCTGTAAAAGGTTCTGATAAGTGAATATAGGCTAAATTGTAATCGTTTAATTTTTTAATGATGTATTCAAACGTAGGAATAGTTTCTTCATCTACCGTAATTCCAGACATACCATGTAACGACGGATTAAATCGTGCGCCAATTTTTTCCTGAGGAATCACTTCTTTTATAGCATCTAAAACTTCAAAAAAGAAACGTGCTCTATTTTCAATAGAACCTCCATATTCATCGGTTCTTTCATTTGAACAGCCATTAAAAAATTGCTGAAACAAATAACCGTTAGACGAATGTATTTCTACACCATCAAAACCAGCTTTTACTGCATTTGCTGCAGCATCTTGAAAATCTTTAATCGTTTGTTTAATCTCTTCAATAGTCATTGCTTTTGGTGTCACAGTTTCCTTGAAGCCATCTGGTGTAAACGATTTAGCGTTAGGATTTATGGCTGAAGCCGAAACTGGCAGGTCACCATCGTGAAAATCTGGATGAGACATACGGCCTACATGCCATAATTGAATGAAAATTTTTCCGCCTTTATCGTGTACACGTTTGGTTACTTTTTTCCAACCTTCTACTTGTGCTTCTGTGTGGATTCCTGGTGTGTTTATATATCCAACAGCTTGTTTAGAAACTTGAGAGCCTTCGGTAATTATTAATCCAGCCGATGCACGTTGCTCGTAATACAAACCATGTAAATCGTTAGTTGGTACTTTACCGTCATTATCTGCACGACTACGCGTCATTGGTGCCATAACAACTCTATTATTTAATGATATATTTTTTTTATAAGGTGTTAAAAGGTGTTGTTTGCTCATAGTAATTTTTGGTTTCTTTTTTTACAAAACTATAATACAGGATTGTTTTTAACGACTAATTTTCAAAAGTTTAACGTAATTTTCTTTTAAAGTATAAACCTTTGTTAAAAAAAAGAATGAACGTTCATTTTTACATATCTTTGCATCAGAATTTAAACAGAAATGGCAAAACTTCAAAAAAGTATAGACAAACGAAACGCATTGGTAAAAGCGACAATCGAGTTGGTAAACAACAACGGTTTTCATGCGACTCCAATGAGTAAAATAGCAAAAATGGCTAAGGTCTCACCTGCTACTATATACTTGTATTTTGAAAATAAACAAGACCTTGTTAATCAAACTTACATAGAAGTTAAAGCTCAATATACAAGCTACGCTTTTGAAACGTATAATGAAACAATGTCTGTTGAAGAAGGTTTTAAACTCATTTGGAATCGCATTGCAGATTTTAAACTTAAAGAGTGCGAAAATGCTATGTTTTTAGCGCAATGTGATAATACACCAATGATAGATGAAGAAAGCAGACAAGAAGGTATTAAGCACTTGCAACCTCTACTCGACCTTTGGGAACGTGGCAGAAAAGAAGGCATTATAAAACCGTTGTCTGACTATTTACTATATGCCTATGCTATAAATCCGTTATCGTTTTTAATGATTATTCAAAAACGAGGTGTTTTTACATTAGACAAAACGCATTTAGAAGAAGCTTATCAATCTGCTTGGAGCAGTATAAAAGTATGTCAATAACATGAAAAAAAAAGCAATTATATTAGGTGCATCAGGATTAACAGGTGGTTTATTATTAAACCAACTTATAGGTGATGAACGCTATAAAAGCATCAAGTTATTTTCGCGTTCTAAAATTGAAGGTTTACCTAGTAAAGTCACTCAATTTATAGGTGATTTATTAGAAATCGAACAATTTAAAAACGATTTTACTGGAGACCAAGTCTTCTGTTGTATTGGTACCACCAAAGCAAAAACACCAGATAAGGACTTGTATAAAAAAATAGATTACGGTATTCCTGTTTCAGCAGCAAAATTAGCTAAAGCTAATGGTATTGAGACTTTTGTAGTCATTTCAGCATTAGGTGCAGATGCAAAAAGTAGCGTGTTTTACAATAAAACAAAAGGCGAAATGGAACGCGATGTGTTAAAGCAAGACATTAAAAAAACGTTCATTTTTCAACCGTCATTAATTGGTGGAAATCGTAAAGAAAGTCGCACTTTAGAAGACATTGGAAAAGCTATATTTAGAGTTATTCAGCCTTTATTCTTCGGGAAATTAAAGAAATACAAAATAACAAATCCAAAACGTATGGCAAAAGCCATGATTAATCTGGCAAATAGCAAAAATTATTCTGAAGTCATTATTACTTCAAACGATATAAAACGAATCACAAAAAACAACTAAAAAAACTATGAAATTATTAGACAAATTAAATTGGAGATACGCAGCAAAAGCCATGAATGGTGAGAAAGTTTCCGAAGATAAAATAGAACGTATTTTAGAAGCTGCACGCTTAGCTCCAACATCATCAGGTTTACAGCCTTTTGAGATCATAGTAATTAAAAATAAAGACATTAAAGAAAAAATAAGAGAAGTTGGCTGGAATCAATCTGTAATTACAGACTGTTCGCACCTATTCATTTTTGCCGCTTGGGATACTTACACAAAAGAGCGCATTAATTATATGTTCGATTTAACTAATGATGTTCGTGGCTTTAAAAACGAAGGTTGGGAAAACTATCGCCAACAATTATTAAACTCATATCCTCAAAAAGATGCAGAAGAAAACTTTAACCATGCTGCAAAACAAGCGTACATTGCTTTTGCTCATGCTATAGTTGCTGCTGCTTACGAAGGTGTAGACACAACACCAATGGAAGGTTTTGATGCAGAAGCTGTAGATCAAATTCTAGGACTACGCGCAAAAGGATTACGTAGTGCTGTGTTATTACCAGTTGGTTATAGAAAAGAAGATGAAGATTGGTTAGTAAATCTTGAAAAGGTTAGAAAACCTATGGACAAGATGGTAACCGTAATTGAATAAAAAAACATATGAAAACGATAAAATTAAAAAGTAGACCCGAAGGAAAACCTACACTTTCAAATTTTGAATTTGTAGAAGAAGATAAATCACTAACCATTTCAGATGGAGAGATTTTATTAGAAGCAGCCTATGTTTCGGTTGACCCATATTTAAGAGGACGCATGAGCGATGCAAAATCTTACGTTCCGCCTTTTAAATTAAACGAACCTGTTCACTCTGGTGTTGTGGCTAAAGTTTTAGAATCTAAAAACGAAAAATTCCAAGTTGGAGATTACGTTTCTGGTATGTTAAATTGGTCAACACAACAAGTGTCTAATGGTGAAGGTTTAAATAAAGTAGATCCAGAAAAAGCACCTTTGAGTACTTATTTAGGTGTTTTAGGAATGACAGGTTTAACAGCCTATTTAGGTCTAACCGAAATAGGAAAACCTAAAGAAGGCGAAACTATTGTAGTCTCAGGAGCTGCAGGAGCAGTTGGTAGTGTTGTTGGACAAATAGCAAAAATACTAGGCTTACGTGTTATTGGTATTGCTGGTACAGATGAAAAAATCGAGATGCTAAAAAGTAAATTCGGTTTTGATGAAGGTATAAATTACAACACCACTAAAGACATGAAAGCTGCCATTGCAGAAGCTGCACCAAATGGTGTGGATGTGTATTTTGATAATGTTGGCGGACCAATTTCAGATGCTGTTTTATTCAGTATAAATCAATTTGCACGAATTATTATTTGTGGTGCCATTTCGGTTTATAACGAAACTGAATTACCTACTAGTTTAAGTGTTCAACCATTTTTAGTAAAAAACAGTGCGTTAATGCAAGGTTTTATAGTAAGTAATTATGCTGAAAAATTCCCGGAAGCCATTCAAAAATTAGCAGGTTGGTTAGCCGAAGAAAAATTAACCTATACAGAAACTATCGTTGATGGTTTCGATAATATTCCTCAAGCTTTTATCGATTTATTTGAAGGTAAAAACAAAGGGAAAATGATTGTAAAAATATAATAACCAAAAAAGAAAAAGAAGATGAACAATTTTGAATTTAAAAACCCAACCAAAATTATTTTTGGAAAGGATACCATACAAAAAGTAAAAGAAGAAATTCCAGCAGATGCTAAAGTATTATTACTTTATGGAGGAGGAAGTATTAAGAAAAACGGAATTTACGACCAAGTAAAAACCGCTTTAGCAGACGTTGATGTCACTGAGTTTGGAGGTATTCCTGCAAATCCAGAATACGCAACTTTAATGGAAGCTTTAAAAGTAATTAAAGATGAAAACATTACTTATTTACTAGCAGTTGGTGGTGGCTCTGTAATTGATGGAACTAAATTTTTATCTGCAGCTGCTGTGTACGATGGCGATACACCTTGGGATATTTTAACTAAAAATATCAGAACCGAAAAAGGCATGCCTTTTGGTACTGTGTTAACCTTACCTGCAACAGGATCAGAAATGAATTCTGGAGCAGTAATTACACGTGAAGAAACTAAAGAAAAGCTTGCCATGGGTGGACCAGGTTTATTTCCTGTGTTTTCAATATTAGATCCGCAAGTGATAACGTCTATTCCAGAACGTCAATTAGCAAACGGATTAACTGATGCGTTTACACACGTTTTAGAACAATACATGACGTATCCAATTGGCGCTTTATTACAAGACCGTTTTGCAGAAAGCATTTTACAAACGTTAATTGAAGTTGCACCAACGGTTTTAAAAGACCCAACAGATTATAAAGCAGCTTCAAACTTTATGTGGAGTTGTACAATGGCATTAAATGGTTTAATACAAAAAGGTGTACCGACCGATTGGGCTGTACACGCTATTGGTCATGAGTTAACTGCTTTATTTGGTATTGATCACGCACGTACTTTAGCAGTAATTGCACCAAGCCATTACAAGTTTAATTTTGAATCTAAAAAGGAAAAATTAGCACAATATGCTGAACGTGTTTGGAATATAACTGAAGGTAGCACAGATGATAAAGCCTATGCTGCAATTGAAAAAACAGTTGCTTTTTTCCATGAATTAGGTATTGATACGAAACTATCAGACTACACAGAAGATTACGAAGGAACCGCAGAAAAAATCTCTGAACGTTTTACAAATCGTGGTTGGACAGGATTAGGTGAACACCAAAGTTTATCACCAGATAAAGTAGAGAAAATAGTTAAAATGGCTTACTAATTTTATAATTATTTAAATGAAAATAATAAAAACGGTAGCCTTAGCGCTAACCATTATTACAGCCTCAAGTTGTAAAGATCAAACAAAAGAAACACCTTCTAAAAGCGTTTTAGAAGAAAAAACAGAAACCAAAAAAGAAAAAGAAATGAACGTATTATTTGTATTAACTTCTCACGATAAATTAGGAGATACAGGAAAGAAAACAGGATTTTGGGTTGAAGAATTTGCAAATCCATATTACACATTATTAGATAAAGGCGCAAAAATTACTATTGCAACACCAAATGGTGGTGCTGCTCCAATAGATCCAAGTAGCGATTCGCCAGACGCTGCAACAGAAGATACTGAACGTTACAATAAAGACGAAGAAGCTAAAGCGTTAATTGCGAATACACACAAGTTAGCAGATATGAATGTAGACGATTTTGATGCTGTATTTTATCCAGGTGGTCATGGTCCATTATGGGATTTAGCAAACGATGAAACGTCAATTGCTTTAATTGAAAAATTTAACAGTCAAGAGAAGCCTGTAGCATTTGTATGCCATGCTCCTGCTGCATTAAAAGGTGTTAAAGGAAAAGATGGAGAACCATTAGTAAAAGGTAAAAAAGTAACAGGATTTACTAACTCTGAAGAAGCTGCAGTTGGTTTAACAGACGTTGTTCCTTTTTTAGTAGAAGACATGTTAAATGAAAATGGTGGAATCTACTCTAAAAAAGAAGATTGGGCAGCTTACGCTGTTCAAGATGGTAATTTAATTACTGGTCAAAATCCAGCATCGTCTGAGTTAGTTGCAGAAAAATTATTAGAGCGTTTAAAGTAGTATTTTAAAAACTTAATTTTAATAAAAAAGTTGTTCGTATGCGAGCAACTTTTTTTTTGCAGTAATAAATCATTTATAATTAAACGTGTTGTTATTAAATTTATTAAATTTAATGTACGGAAAACGGAATAAGGTATATGGAATAAAATTACATAAATGACTGACAAAAACATAAACGCTTTATCAATTTTAAAAAAAGCAAACATTTTTGATGTATTGTTTTTTGCAACATTTATAACATGCATTGTTTTTAGTATTTTAAAGGAGAGAGCAGAACTTATATACATCTCTCCAATAGTAGTTGTAACTATTTTATTAAAATACATTAGCTTAACTAAAAAAAACGCAAATGTGCTTTTTATAATTACTTTACTCTCGCAAATTATTGCTAATTATCTCTCGTTTTACTCATTTCAAGATTATTTTACAGTAATAAGTTCACTAACAGGATTTTATTTATTACTATACTGTATAATATTAAGGAAGTATTTACATAAAATTGATTTAAAAAAATTAATTACTTTATCAGTAATAATAGGCTGCTTATTAGTTGGATATGTAATTTATTCTGTAGTAAGTTTAATAATAAGCTACATCCCAAATCATAATATAATTTATGTTCTAATTTGTGCTACTTGTCTGTTTATATATGTTATAATATTTGCAAGAATATTCCTAAATAACAACTATGAAAATACTGGTTTAATTTTTGCGTCTGGCATAGCATCTTTATTTAGTATTAGTTTATCTCCTATTAACGAGTATTTTTTCTATAGCAAAACATTTACAGTACTTATTCTTATTTGTCATTATTTATCTATTTATTTATTCATGAAATTTATTTCAGAAACAAATGCTGAAGACAAAAAAATTATTGACAAAAAATACTTTTAATATGTGTGTTTTTTTTTAAATGCTATAGCTGTAATCCCAACTTTAGTCTTAAATAGTTTTGAAAAATGAGCATAATCAAAATAACCTAATACTTCTGCAGTTAAAGACAAAGAATTATTAGAATGAACTATTAATCGTTTTGCTTCTAAAATTACACGGTCTAAAATAAATTCTGAAGTGGTTTTATTTATTGTCGCTCTTGTAACTCTATTTAAATGCTTAGTTGTAATATTTAATGCATCTGCATAAAATTTAACTGTTTTTTCTGTTTTATAATGTAATTCTATTTCTCTCTCTAAGGCATTTAAAATACTTAAATAAGATGATGAAGCTACATCTTTTTTTGAAACGTTTGCTGTATAATATCTTGATAAATCTATATAAGTTAAGTTGATTAAGCTCGCTAATTTTTGCTTTTTAAAGGCTAATTGACCGTAATATTCTTTATTAATAACATCAAAATGTTTTACCACATTATTCAGCTGAAAATCATCAAGTTGCAATTTAGGCATATTTTCTAATGAAAAGTAAAAAGGAAACTGACTTAAATTAGTATTGGTAAATTGAAAATGAAAAAAATCGGCAGTATGAAAAAAAATAAATCCTTTTGCGGGACTTGAAAAATGCCAACGATGCGTTTGTCCTGGACGTAAAAAAAACACACTTCCTTTTGCTATATTATAACTATTAAAATCTATTTCGTGAGTTCCTTCTCCAGCAGTAAAACACACGCATAAATAAAAATCATGACTATGTGGTTTATGTACAATTTTTGCATTTTTTTTTAAATGCATACTTAAATCGTTACTATAAAAATCGACTAAGCTCTCTTGTTGCTCGAACTGGTTTATACTTAAAACTGGTAAATTTTTCATAACTCAAAAATATGTCTTAAATATACAAATAGTCGCATCATTTAAACAACATTACAAAAAGCAAATAATCTTAATTTTGTAAAATAAAATTTACTAATAAAGCATTTTACTTTTAAATTTATTGATTATGAAGTTTTTAAAAGGCACAAAAATTAACAGCATTTTTACAGGAAGTTGTCCTGTTTGTCAAAATGAAAGTATGTATACAGTAAAAAATCCCTATAATGTTACTAGCACCTTAACAATGCAAGAGCGTTGTAGCCATTGCAATACAAAATATAAAATTGAACCTTCATTCTTTTTTGGAGCCATGTATGTTAGCTACCCTATTGGCCTTATTTTTGGGGCAGTGTGTTTATTTATTACTTATATACTTTTAAAACTCTCTTTATATACATCTTATGTTGTTTTAATTATATTTATGATACTCTGTTTACCAATTATTTTAAGGCTATCTAGAAATGTTTGGATTAACATATTTATGCATTTTGATAAAACTAAAGCACTTTAATATTTAAAACATAAAAAAGGCTGTTATCAAAATCCATGTATAATATTTAACTGTGCCATAAATGTATTACAACACAGTTAATTTATTATCCTTTTTTCTTCAATTTCTTACTTAACTTACTCATTTGACTACTTACTTTGTGCTGAACTACTTTAGCATAGTGCCTTTGTGTTATAGAGATACTTGAATGCCCTAATAACTCAGAAACTGTTTCAATAGGAATATCATTATAAAGCAAAACTGTAGTAGCAAAAGTCTTCCTAGCTATGTGATGAGTTAATCTTTTATCAATCTCAACCAACTCAGCTATTTCTTTTAGGTAAGAATTAAACTTTTGATTGCTAATCACAGGAAGTAATCTTCCTTCAGGTCTATACTTATCTAGTATTTTAGAAGCTGTAGGTAACAAAGGGATTGAAACTTTAGATTTAGTTTTTTGTCTCATCATTTCAATCCAGATTCCTCCATCAAACCCTTTTATTAAATGTTCTTCCTTTAAAGTTAACATTTCTTGATATGCCAATCCAGTATAACAACAGAAAATGAACATATCTTTAACTTGATTCAATCTAGCTTGTCTAAAAGTGTGATTTTCAAGTTTATCTAATTCTTTTTGATTTAGGTAAACTACTTTACTTTCATATTTTTTAGGTTTGTAAAGTATAAATGGGTCTTTCTTCAAATAGCCTTTTGCTAGTGCTAGTTTAATAATCTTTCTAACACGTTGAATACTCTTATTAATAGTAATTTGCTTTTGTTTCTTTTCAGATTTTAAGTAGAAATCAAAATCATCTAAAAAGTTTTGATTGATAGATTCTAGAAGTATATCTCCTTTCTTGTATTGAAACCTTATAAAATTTGAAACATGGTTTCTAGCCTCTGTAAACTTGTTATAAGTAGACTTTGAGTACTCAACACCTATTAGTTTCTTCATTCTATTGTTATGCAATTCAAACACCTCTAAAAGCGTTTTATTAGCCTTTACATTCTTTCCTACATACTGCAAATAGATGTCCTCTACATCAAAACTCTCATTGTTAACTTGTAGCAACAAAAAAGCCTGATTAACTTTTTGCTTAATCAGGCTCATTTGAGTATTAATGTTTTCATTTTCTTTATTGAGAGGTATTGCTTTTTGTTTTTTACTGTTCCAACAATCTACAACAGTAAATAAGCCTGTAGAGAATACTCTTCGTTTTTTCAAATAAGTAATCCTACACTTTATAGGACACTTCTCCTGTTTATTTATTTTGGTTTTGTCAATTAAAAACAAAACACTTAACTTATTATATTTCATAATGTTCTGTTTTAAATTTTGGGGTACTTTTTTTAAATAAGGGTGTGCCTTTTTGTGTGCCTTTTTTTAGTTAAATGAAGGTAATCTGTACCTTAGTAAGAATCTAAAATAATTGCCAAACAGCTGAGTTTACTGCATAAAAAAAGAGTAACCATTTCTGATTACTCTTACTTAGTAGCGGGAACTGGACTCGAACCAGTGACCTTCGGGTTATGAGCCCGACGAGCTACCTACTGCTCTATCCCGCGATTTAATATCTTAAATAATTTCTTAGCTTTTAACTTTCGGTTCATAATGCCGACCAATTATTTAGGACTGCAAATATACAACCATTTTTATATATAACAAGCATTTATTTAATAAAATTTATTGTTCAATATTTATTGCTTCAAAACCAACAAGTTGCGACTCTTCAAAGTGTGGTGTTAATTGAATTGGATTACAGCATACCTCGCAATCTTCTACATAAGTTTGTGTTCTAACACTACTATCTAAAAGCATTGAGATGGTTTCCCAACAATAAGGACATTGAAAATAATGCTCAATCATTTTAAAATTTATTACAAAAATAAAAAAGAGCTAACAATTATGTTAGCTCTTTAAATTAAGATTTTTATCTATATAAGGAAATTAGTCTCTTTCTACTACGTAAGTATCATTAAACGTAATAATAGCGCTTTTAACACTAGCTCTATCTTCTACAACCGTAGCATACTCTACATTCATATTATTATCGCTAACCATTAATGTTCCTAACTTATTTAATTTGCTAAATTGTAATGGTAAGTTTCCTGTTAATTTATTATCTGAAAGTATTAGCTCTTTTAGGTTTTTTAAATCGGTTAATTCTAAAGGAATATCGCCTTCTAAATTATTGTCTATTAAACTTAATGTTTCAAGTTCATGTAATTGACCTAATTGGCTAGGAATTATTCCTGTTAAAAAATTACTTCCTAATTGCAATGTTTTTAAATTAACTAGTTTGGCTAATTCTGAAGGAATTTCTCCTGTAAAACTATTGCTATATAATGCTAAAACTTCTAAATTATTTAAAGCTCCTAAAAAAGAAGGAATGTTTCCTTTAAAATTATTTAAAAATAACTCTAGAGACTTTAAGTTTTTTAAATTTGATAGAGAATTTGGTAATTCTCCTGAAAGTTTATTTAGACCAAAATTTATACTCTGTAATGCTGTAAGATTACCAATTTCTTGAGGAATAGTACCATTTAAATTATTGAATTGTAAATATAAACCAACAACTTTATCTGACTCTATTTTTACACCATACCAAGTACTAACATCTGCATTTAAATCCCATTTCTTAGTCCATTGCTCTCCATTTGTTGAAGTATGCAAAGCAATTAAAGCTTCCTTTTCTTTATTTGAAATTCCAGCAAAACTTAATAATGAAGCAAACAGAAAAATTAAAGTAAGTTGAAGATTTTTCATGGTGGTTAGTCTATTGGGATTAATATATACCAAATTTAAACTAAATCACCATTAATTGCAAATTTTTTCGATAAACGGTAATCTTTAATTAATTTAAAAATAAAAATTCACGACCAAATACCATTTTACTCTTTTAAAACTCTGTATTAAGTAATTCTCCGCTTAATTGTAACAAATCTAATTCTGCCAATTTTGCAGCATATTTTGCTTGGTTTCTGCTTAATTCCGCATTTAATAAATTAAGCTGAGCCTGCCTAAACTCTATAGAATTTACTTGTCCTATTTTAAATTTTTCTTGAGTACGATCGAAATTACTTTGAGCTGTATTTATATTGTTCTCTTGTAAATTATAAATTTCAAGTTTATTTTTATATTCAGCCCAAACATTATTAAAATCGCGCGTAATACTAATTAAGATATTTTCTTTTTGAAGTTTTTGTGTTTCTAAATTTACTTTTGCATTTCTAACACGTGTAATTGTACTGCCTCCATCAAAAATATTCCAAGTTAAATTTAGGCCAGCAGAGAGACCTGTATTTACAGATCCAGCAACAAAAGATACTGCGTTATTTTCACTTTTATTCCAGCCGTAACTTCCTACTAAACCAATTGTTGGAAGATAAGCAGATTGACCAGATTTTATACCTAATTGACTTATAGCTATATTCTTTTCCGTTTGAAGCAATGCTATATTTCTTGTTTTTGCTTTTTCAAACAAACTATCCTTTTGGAATTCTAATGCAAAATTAATTTCGGTTTCTACTTTAAATTCATTTTGAAGTACATTACCTAAGACAACATTTAAATCTCGCTTTCCGTTTTTTAAATCTTGAACAGCATTAATAATATTAATACTATCGTTTACAATATCTACCTCTGCGTTTAGGACACCTAGTTTGGTATTTTGCCCATATTCAAATTGATATTCTGCTCTAACTAAACGGTCTTTTGAAACTTTTAAAGTTTCTTCTAATGCTGAAACATTTTCTGATAATTGTGCTACATTATAATACACTGAGAACAATTGAATTATTGTACTCTCTATTGTTTCTCTAGCCTGTAACTCGGATAATTGATATTCTTCTTTTAAACTTTTATAATTATAGCGTCTGCCTAAGCCATCAAAAATGGTATAATTTAAGTCTATAGAAGCATTATAACGAGAACTTTCTGCTCCATTTAAAGTAGTTACTCTACCGTCTGAAAAAGTAGATTCATTATTATCTAAATTATATGTTGCTCCGGCATTACCAACAACAGTTGGCAAGAAACCAGTATTTAAAATATTAGAATTATTCTCTGCAACTTCAACTGCGTTATTAGCTATTTGAATATCATAATTATTTTCTAAAGCTAATTTAACGGCTTCGTTTTGCGTTAATATGGTTTGTGCCTTAGTTAAAGAAACACAACTTAAAATTACTAAAAACCAAATATTTTTAATGTTCATTCTCTTCTTTTTGTTCTTTAATAGCTCTTTCTACTTCTTCTTTTGTTACATTTTTTCCAGTTATTAACCATTTTCCTTTTTGTTTAATTGAGTTACTAAACGAAAGAAATAATGGTAATACTAAAAGTGTTAGCACTGTAGCATATGCAATACCAAATGATATTGAAATTGCCATTGGTTTTAAAAATTGTGCTTGCCTACTTTTTTCTAATAATAATGGAGCTAAACCTGCAACAGTGGTTAATGATGTTAAGAAAATAGCTCTAAAACGAGATTTTCCAGCATCTAAAAGTGCTTTATCAAACTCCAAGCCTTCTCGCAAATTGGTATTAAATTTTCCTATAAATACTAAACCATCGTTAACCATAATACCAATTAAGGCTATAATTCCTAAAAGTGATAAAATGTTTACTGAGAAGCCTAGAAGCCAATGTCCCCAAGCAACCGCAGTTAAACTAAATGGCACTAAAAGCATAAGTAATAATGGTTGGCTATAGCTTCTAAACGTAAATGCAATTACAACATAAATAAGAAATAAAATAGGAATTCCTGCTTTTGCTAAAGAACTGTTTAATTTCTCTTTTTCTCTATTTTGCCCTTCAAAAGAAGCAGAAATGGTTGGGTATTTAGATTTTAAATCCACCATTGTTATGTTTTTTAAATCTGCTAAAATATCAGTTGTACTTGTATTAGGGTCTTTTAAATCGGCAGAGACTTGTATTTCTCGTTGTCCTTCTAAATGATTAATTGCTACATCACCTCTTTCTATTGTATAAGTCGCAATATCTTTTAATGTTACGCGCTCTCCGTTTGGTGTTACAATACGCATATCGTCTAAATCGTTTATAGATGCTCTATTACTTCTGTCGTATCGTACCCAAACTCTAATTTCGTCTTGTCCTCTTTGAAAACGTTGTGCTTGAGTACCAAAGAAACCAGATCGCACTTGAGCCATAACTGTACTTAAATTTAAACCTAACAAGTAAGCACTTTCTTTTAATTCTATACGTATTTCTTTAATTCCGGCTGGATCATTATCTTCAATATCTTTTAATAAAGGATTTGTAGATAAAACTTGTTTTAACTCAACCTTTGCCGCTTTTAGTTCTTCTATATTATTACCTAAAAGTGATACTGAAACTGGACTACCTCCAAAATTACCTCCCGAACCAAAAATTAATCGTTCTGTACCTATTACTGGACCAACCAGTTCTCTTAATCTATTTGCTACTAATGAAGATTTTATAGCGTCTGGACGCTCTTCTCCTGGCAACATATTAATACGTAAACTAGCACTAGAGCTACTATTTATTGTTAAAATTGTGTTTTCAAAAAGTTGCTTACCTGTTCCTTTTAAATACTTTTCTGTTAGTTCTTGATTTACTATAAAAGATTTTTCTTCAATCATTGAAATAATAGAGTCGGTAACTTTTTCATTTGTTCCGTTTGGCATGTCTAATTCAATAGAAACACGATCACTTGCAATAGATGGAAACATTGTTACTCCAATTATTCCTCCTCCAATAGCTCCAAAAGTTAAAATTAGTAAGGCTAAAAAGATACCTAAAGAGAGTAATTTAAAATTTAATACAAATGTAATTGTAGGTGTATAAAATTTATCTCTTAAAAAGTTCATGAAGTTATCTCCTGCCTTATTAATAACACGCATTTTAGAGAAAAACTGCTTTATTTTTGAAGGATTTTCTTCTACAACTTTTGGTTTTAATGCCTTAGAGTGTGCTAAATGTGCTGGTAATATAATTAAAGCTTCTACTAAAGAAACTACTAAGGTTAGTATTACAATTACTGCTACCTCACTAAAAAACTCTCCAATTCTACTATCTAAAAACAAAAATAGTGAAAAGGCTAAAAGTGTTGTAATAATTGCAGAAACTACTGGTGGAATTACTTCCATTGTTCCATCTATAGCTGCTTTAATTGGTGTTTTTCCTTTTTCGTAATGTTGGTAAATATTTTCGGCTATTACTATACCATCATCAACTAAAATACCGATGACTATAATCATACCAAAAAGCGATAACACATTAATAGTTACATCAAACTGAGCTGCAAAAATAAACATCCCTAAGAATGAGATTGGCAAGCCAAAAGCAACCCAAAACGCTAAACGCGTATTTAAGAAGATAGATAAAAACAACAAAACTAATAGCATACCGACAATAGCATTTTCTGTTAGTAAATCTGTACGCTGGTTTAAGGTTGTTGATAAATCTCTAACAACACTTAACTGTACATTATTATGTTTTTGATTATATGTTTCTATGTAATCTTTTACATTATCGGCAGAAGAAATTAAATCTTCATTATTTGTACTTGTTATTGAAATATTTACAGATAATTTTTGATTGAAATAGGTTGCATTTGGAGTTTCGGAAAAACGATCACGAATTATAGCAACATCTTTTAACCTTACTACTTTTCCATCTGCAGATGCTCTTACAACAATATTTGACAGTTCGTCTCCATAATAAGAACGGTTATTTGCACGAATTAAATACTCTTCAGCATCTGTTTTTATAGTACCTCCCGTAGTTAAAATATTTGCTGTACTAACTGCTTGAGACACCTCTGAAAACGTTAAATTATAAGCTAATAGACTTGTTTCGTTTACAGCAATTTCAATTTCTTCTTCTGGATAGCCAGATATGGCTATTTGAGAAATACCATCAATTGCTCTTAAATCGTTCTCTATCTGTCTTCCAATTTGTTTTAAGGTTGCTAAATGCACATTATCTCCACTTAAAGCAAATGAAATAGTTTCTCTTACAGCCTCTTGTTTAGCAACAATTAATGGCTCCATACCTGTAGGAAAAGATGGAACTCTATCTACTGCATTTTTAACTTCCAACAGCATAAAGTCGATGTTTTCTCCTTTTTCTATCTCAACAGTTATAGTTCCACTATTTTCTTTTGATACAGATGTAACTCTATCTATACCTTTTAATCCTTTTAAATTGTCTTCTATTTTAAGCACAACACCTTCTTCTATCTCTTGAGGTGAAGCTCCTGGATAAGTTACATTAACATTAATAATTTTAGATTCTGTTAAAGGAAAAAAAGATGATTTTATAGAGGTTACACCTAAGTAACCAAAAATTCCGAAAGCGAGAATAAAAATATTAACAGCTACATGATACTTTATAAAGTATGCTATAAGATTTCTCATGTTTACTACTTATTGTTTGTATTACTTGTTTCTTTAAAAGGCTTTACCAACATTCCTGAGTATGCACCAGGTACAGCTTTTTTAAGAATTACAGTACCATTAGGCACATTTTTTAAAACCACTTTTGTATCTGAAAAATATACAGGCTTTACATCTATTACATCTAACAAGCTATCTTTTACAACAAATATCTGCTCGCTTTCTAATAACAAGTTTCTATCAATTTCTATAGCATCACTTTCTTTTTTTGCATTTAAATTAGCTTCTAAATACATACCTTCTTTTAAGTTTTCATGCTTAACTTCAATATATGTAGTAATGGTTTGTGTTGTAGGATCTATACTCGCATTTACACGAGATACTGTACCAGTATATGTTTCAGTTTTATCTAAATTATTTAATGTTACAGATTCTCCAACTTTTAATAAACTGGCATAAGTTTTACTAATAGCTACTTCCATTTCGTATATAGAAGTATCTATAAATTCTCCTAGTTTTTGACCACTTCTAATTAAGGTTCCTTCGGTTACTAAAGCCTCTGTTAAAGTTCCAGAAAAAGGAGCAGTAATAGAATACTTAGCCAAACGCTGTTCTAAATTTTTAACGTTATAGTAATTTGAAACTATACTTTGTCCTGTTATGAAATAATTTTCTTTATCGGAAGTCATTTCTGGTAACTTTGGAGTAGTTTTATTTAAATCGAATCCGTTTAAATAATTTTGCCATTTATCATAAATATCTGGAAAATCTAAACGTAAGTCTGGCATAATTGCAGAAATAGAATTGTACAAATTACTTTTTGACGATTGCACGCTTGCATAATATTCTGCAGCATCAATTTTTATTAGAGTTTGTCCTGCTCTATATTCTTGCCCAGGTTTAAAAAGTTTGTTACCTCTTTTAAATATACCTTGAACTTCTGAGTAAAGTTCTAATCTACGTTTAGCTTCAAGATTACCATTTGCAGCAATAACAATTGGTATGGTTGTATTTTGTACAGTATCTGTAAATACTGTTTTTACGACTTTAGCTTGAACTGGTTTTGGTTTGTTTTTATCGGCAATTAATTTTTGAGCAAATAAAAATGAAGCAATTATTAGCAAAACGCCAATAACCGATAATATAATTTTACGCATTTGGTATAGTTTTAATTTAAGTAAGACTGCAAAATTAAACTATAGTTTAAACCTCAAATGTTAAAAAAAACCTAAAAAGAATTAATTATAATCTTCTAACTGAAGCGTGATATCTTCCCATTTTTCCATGAGTTTATTAAGCTCATCTTTTTTAGCCTGGTAGTTTTCAAAAAAGTTAGGTTTAGAAACTGTTTCATCGTAATTAACTGCTAACTCGACATCGGCTTCTTTTATTTCTTTTTCTAATTGGCTAATTTTAGACTCGGTATTACTTAATTTATTATTAAGTGACTTTACTTTTTTCTGCTCTTCGTAAGATTGATTGTTCTTTTCTTTTGGAGCATCTTTAGAAACGGTTCGTTTTTCTACTTCTCTTAAATTATCAACTTGTCTCTTTTCTAAATAATAATCAATATCTCCTAAATACTTTTTTATTTTTTCATCTTTAAACTCATAGACAGTAGAGGTTAGGCCTTGAAGAAAGTCTCTATCGTGTGATACTAAAATTAATGTTCCTTCAAATCGTTGAAGTGCTTCTTTTAATACGTTTTTAGATTTAATATCTAAGTGATTTGTAGGCTCATCCATTATAAGCACATTAAATGGCTGAAGCATTAATTTTGCAAGTGCTAATCTATTACGTTCTCCACCAGATAATACACGCACATATTTTTCTACTTCGTCTCCTCTAAATAAAAACGAACCTAAAATGTCTCGAACTTTACTTCTATTAGTTTCATTAGCTGCATCAATCATGGTATCTAAAACAGTTTTGCTACCATCAAGATATTCGGCTTGGTTTTGTGCGAAATAACCAATTTGAACATTATGACCTAGTTTTAGCTTACCTTCATGCTTAATATCGCCTACTAGAATTTTTGCTAATGTAGATTTTCCTTGTCCATTTTGCCCAACAAATGCTGTTTTTGCATCTCTCTCGATTAATAAATTGATGCTTGATAGTACCTGATTCTCTCCATAATTTTTAGAAATATCTTCTGTTTCTACTACCACTTTTCCAGGTGTTATTGATACTGGAAAATTTAAAGTCATTACACTATTATCATCTTCATCTACTTCTATTCTATCTATTTTATCAAGTTTTTTAATAAGAGATTGCGCCATGGTTGCTTTAGATGCTTTAGCTCTAAATTTCTCGATTAATTTTTCGGTTTGCTCAATCTGTTTTTGTTGATTTTTTTGAGATGCCAATTGTTGAGTTCTTAGCTCTTCACGCAATACTAAATATTTTGTATATGGTTTTGGATAATCATAAATACGTCCTAAAGAAATTTCTATTGTTCTATTAGTAACATTATCTAAAAACATTTTATCGTGAGAAACAATTGCTACAGCACCAGTGTAATTTTTTAAGAAACCTTCTAACCAAATAATAGATTCTATATCTAAGTGGTTTGTTGGCTCATCGAGTAATAATACATCGTTATTTTGAAGTAATAATTTTGCTAATTCTATTCGCATTCTCCAACCTCCAGAAAATGTATCTGTAAGTTTATTAAAATCTTCTCGTTTAAAACCTAAACCTTGTAGAATTTTTTCTGTTTCTCCTTGATAGCTATAACCTCCAAGAATCTCATATTGGTGTTGTATTTCATTTAAATCAATCATTAATTGATTATATCCATCACTTTCATAATCTGTGCGCTCTGCCAATTGAGTATTAATCTCTTGCATTTGAGATTCAATAGCTTTAATCTCTACAAAGGCTTGATAAGACTCTTCTAAAACTGTACGTCCTAAAACAAAATCTATATCTTGTTTTAAAAACCCAATTTTTAATTCCTTGTCACAAGCTATTTGCCCAGAATCTGGCTCTAACTCTTTTGCTAAAATTTTTAGCATAGTAGATTTACCAGCACCATTTTTCCCTATAAGCCCGACACGGTCTCCGTTACCTAGTTTAAAGGTAATATCTTCAAAAAGGTATTCTCCTTGAAATGAAATAGATAAATTATGGATATTTAGCATTGATTTGTGACTTATGTTACATTAAATTAAACACTATAGTTTAACTTTGTATATCTAATTAATGTTTGCAAAAATACATAAATTATATGTTTAATAAAGGATCTAAAATTTACGCAATTATAACTGGTGTTTGTCCAAAATGCCATGAAGAATCTATGTACACAAATAAAAATCCTTATGCTATAACTCAACTTTTTAGCATGCATGAAAAATGTAGCAATTGTAACACAAAATATAAAATTGAACCTTCATTTTTTTATGGTTCTATGTATGTTAGCTATGGAGTTGGTATTGCGTTTGCTGTTGCTGCTTTTGTAATTAGTTATCTTATTTTAAATTGCTCTCTTAATGTTGCCATAATTTCAATTGTAGCATCGCAAATAGTATTTTATCCTATTATTGTAAGATTGTCTAGAAATATTTGGATTAATATCTTTATAAAATACAATAAGTCGTTAGCTAAAAAAGATTAATTCGATTACAAATTAAATCTAGCAATATCTAAGTCTTTATCCAAAGTAGAGTTTTGCTCTATGTGATTATAGAGTTGTTGTGCTGCGTAAGGCCCAATCATTACTCCTCTTGTCCCTAAACCATTTAAAACATGCAAATTTTTATATTTAGGATGCGTTCCAACCAATGGTCTTCTATCTTTTACAGTAGGTCTTATTCCTGCAACTTGATTGATAACTTCAAAATCGCAATTAATAAGTGTTTTTAACTTGGTTAAAAGCTCTTCTCTAGCTTGGGATGTAATAGCATTAGTTTTATCTGTATGGTCGTAAGTGGAACCTATTCTGTAGATACTACCTCCTAAAGGAATAATAAAAACACTAGATTTTAACACAAAATCAAGTTTTAATTCTGGCGCCTTAATTGTTATTAATTCTCCTTTACTACCTTGTAATGGCAAGCTATTAAAAAAAGGATTTTGTTTTAAACCAAAGCCTTCTGCAAATACAATGTGAGTTGTTAATATATCTTTATATGATATTGAATTATTATTAAATTGAATAACATTATAATCTATACTTTCACAAAATAATTGTCCTTTATTTTTTAATTGCTTTTTATATTCTGAAATTAAAAGTGAAGTATCTATTCTTCCTGTTTCTAGTACTTCTCCAAAATTATATTGTGACGTTATAGATTTATTTTCATTTTTATAAATGTTTAAAGACATATAATCCGACAATCCTTCTTGATCGGATTTTGCAAACCAATTATTTTGCTCTTCTAAAGATGTAAAACGTTTTCTTACAGAAACTTTATAATCTAATTTAACATTTAGTCTTTTTTCTATACTATTATACATTGGTATAGCTAAAGCTAATTGTTTTTTACTTTGCCAAACAGGTGTAAATCGTTTCAATGTTACTGGATTATATAAACCTCCTGCAACAGTAGATGATTGCTGTGAGTTATTATCAAATACTACAAATGTTTTATTATTTGCTAATAATTGCTCACAAAATGAAATCCCTGCTAATCCACAACCAACTATAATATAATCTACTTTCATAATACGAAGATATAATAAAGTGTATTATAATTATATAGAAACAAACACAATAAACACGTTTAACAAAATTAAATCTTGTGCAATAAAAAACGCTCACTTAAAAAAGTGAGCGTTTAAAATATATTATCTTTTTCTAATTAGTATGACCACATATCTAATTCGAAATTTCTAATTTTTTCTTTAATTCTTTCAGATTCTAAAAGTTGCATTAATGCGTTTTCAGGCACATACTCTACGACCTTACGATCTCCAAATACATTTTCTTCTCTAGTGATTACTCCATTAAAACGACGTGCATTTAAAATGTGATCGAAAGAAAATGGTACAGCACTATTTTTAGCATTAAAAGATTTTGCTTCATGCAATACATCTCTAGCATCTGGATAGAATACCCAAAACAATGGATTTGGTTCGCTGTTAGCATTCTCAGCATCCAAGAAATTTACGTCTGGTGCTGCTGGTGCTATACCAAGTAAACGATATTTTAATTCACCTTGTCGCTTGTCAAAATACCATAATCCTTTTATAAGATATGCGCTAATATGATAAGAAGAAATCTCAGTTTTTGTAATATACTCTGGATCTACTCGACCTTCTGCATTAAATTGATCGTAACCGTAATCTAAAGTATCAATTTTAGTAGTTATATCTCGCATTTCTTTAGCTGTACGCTTAGCTGAAAAATAAGAATCGTTATACACGTTTTCTATTTCACCTTCAGCAATAGCCTTTGTTAAAACATCGTAAAGAGAACGTCTGTTACTTCCAATATTATTTGTATCTACAGGATAGTATAATGGAAAGTTTACACGCTCGTCTAAAACAATTTTTTCCCAAGTCATTTTTGCGAACATAATATCTCTATCGTCAACATAACCGTATTCTAAAGGCTTATCGTTGTCTAAAGCTTTTTGTTCTTCAGTTCTCACACCAATCTCTGCTGGAGATTTAGCATTTAAAATGTTAGCTTGAGCAAATGCACTAGTAGAGATTAATGCTCCAAATACAACTGCTAATAAAGATTTATAATTCATTTGTTTCTTCTTTTTATATTAATTTAATTATAAAGTTGATTAGTTTGCTAACTCTATAACTATTGGAGATGCAGGCTTCATTTTTGGTCCAGATGATCTAGATTTAATTTCAAAAATAGTAACAGCATCACCTCTTCTTGCTTTGTTAATTGCAGCTTTTGCTTGACCATTCATTTTGCTACCACTTACAGTAATACTTGGCTGTCCTGGAACTTTAACTTTAAATCCAGTTACAGTTAATGGTAAATCAAAATCAAAATCTTCTAATTCTGCTTTTACAGTACCTGCAGCAACGTTTGCTCTAGGTAATTTTCCTGAAGACATACCAGCCATTTTTCCTGTTGGCTTAGGAATATCTTTAATTCTAAATGTAGCTTTATCGCTTGCTCTTGAACCATCATCTAAAGTTGCACTAACATTAATAGTAACTTCTCTTCCTGATGTTGGTACCATTGTATATTTACCTGCTTTACCAGCTTTAGATAAACCTGGTGCACTTGCAGAAACTTTATTATCTGGAACTCCAGCAAAAGAAATTGTCATTGGGTTAGTTACACCTCTATAAACAACATTCATTTTATCTGCTGAAATTGTTGCTGAATTTGGTCTTGGAACAACAACATAGTTACCAACGATAGGAATTTCTAAAGGTTTACCATCTTCTAAGAATGTAAATGTTCCTTTAATCTCTTGTTCTCCAACATTACCTACGTTAAAATCTAACTTAGCAGCTCCTGTAGAGTCAATAGCTTGAGAAACATCTATTTCTTTTCCTTGTACGGTTAATTTTGTAGGTGTTACGTTTGCATATTTTCCTAAAACAACTTTACCTTGAAACTTTTCTCCTGCAAAGAATGCAGACTTATCAGCTAATACAATTGCTTGATATTTTTTTAAAGAAACAGCTTCATCTAAACTATTCCCTAAGAATAAGTTAAACATGTTAGCCTCTGTCATCTTAACATCGTTTTGCATTGCTGTTAACTTTGTGTAAGATGCAATTGCTGGGAAACCTTGAAAGTTATAGTTTAACCAACTTTTAGTTACTCCTTCTTTTGTTTTCACCTCTGCTGTAGAAAAACGCTTCTCTAAACGCTCAATAGCCTTTTGATACTTAACGTCTGTACCAAGAATGTTTTTAATATCAGTTTTATATTGCTCAATTTTTGCAATAACTTCTTGACCTTTTTTAGTTTCACGGTCTCCAGTAAACCACATTTCGTCAAGGATATCTGTTTTATCCATTGCCTCAAATGGTAACTTTCCAGTTTCTGGATCTACAGAATAGTTTCCTTCTCTAAGGATATCTGCTTTTAAAGTACCAATGTATTTAAAAAACTTATCTGAAACTGTATTTACTTGAGTTGCCTTATTATAAGGTACTGCAAATTCCTCTTTCTTTTCTTCAGCTTTAGTTTCTAAATCTGCTAATAAAGCAGTATTTTTCTCAGTAGCTACTTCGTTAGATTCTTCGAACTTAGCGTCCATTAATCCAAATGCCGATAGTACTTCTTTTGACATATTCATTGCCATCATTGCGATGAATACTAAATACATCAAGTTAATCATTTTCTGCCTTGCAGATGCTTTTCCTCCTGCCATGTCTAATTAGTTTTTTTAATTATTAATATTAGTTATACTAATTACTAATTAGTTTTTGTTCATTGCCGTTAACATTCCTCCATATACTCCATTTAAAGAAGATAAGTTAGATGCTAAAGATTGCATTTGCTCTTTTAATTTAGCAGCATTTTCTACAGACTCTTCGTTAATTGTAGCTTGACGACTTGCAGCCTCCATTTGTACTTTATATAAACTGTTTAAAGATTCCATCTGTGCAGCAGCTAGAGTCATTTCTTCTCCATATTTCTTTTGTGCAGCCATAGCGTCTACAGTTGGAGAAATTCCTTTAGCAGCTCCTTCGAAGTTTTTAATGCTGTTTCCTAAACTAGCCATTAATTCTCCATCAATTTTTGCATCTTTTAATAAGTTATCTAATTTTTTAGATAATAAACCTTCAGCATCTTTAGGCTCTTCAACTAATTTTCCTTTTTTAGTTGTTGTTACACCACCTGCTAATTCAGGGTATACTAAAGACCAATCTAAATCTGCTGATTGTCTTTCGAATGCAGAATATGTAAATACTAAAGCTTCCACAATCATACCTAACGTTAAGATTTCTGAACCATAAGGCCAGTGTTGGATTTTAAATAAGGCTCCAACAATTACAATTGCTGCTCCTAATCCATAAATCATATTAGTTACTGTGATTTTACCTTTTTGTGCCATAATTTCTAAGTTTTAATTTTTGTAGTTAATTTTTAATTTTAGTAGAGTTTTATTATCGTCTTGCATTAGCTGTTACTTCTGTACCCATATAATCTTGTACGGTTCTAAAGCCAATATAACTTCTTGCAGAATCTGCATATTCGTAATCTCTTGAACTTACTTGTAAGAAGTAAGCAACATCTTTCCAAGATCCACCTCTAACCACTTTACGTTGGTTATTAGCTTCGTTTACACTTGGATTAATTGTAGACATATGTTCGTATGAACTTGGATCGTAAGAAGCGTTTACCCACTCTGATACGTTTCCTGCCATATTATATAGATTAAAATCATTAGGTTCAAAAGCATCTGCTTCTACAGTATATAATGCTTGATCTGCTGCATAATCTCCTCTTAAAGGTTTAAAGTTTGCCATAAAACAACCTCTATCATTTTTAGCATATGGACCTCCCCAAGGGAAAGTTGCTGCTTGAAGACCTCCTCTTGCTGCATACTCCCATTCAGCTTCAGATGGTAAACGATACGAATTTACGTAATGTCTTTTCTTTTCTTTTCTGTACGAGTTATGTAATAATGTTCTCCATTGGCAAAAAGCTTTTGCTTGTTTCCAAGATACTCCTACAACTGGATAATCTCCATAAGCATCGTGCCAGAAATAATCGTTGTGCATTGGCTCATTATAAGAATAAGCAAAATCTCTAATCCAAGCCGTAGTATCTGGATAGATTTCTACTTCTTCTTTTATAATAACATCTTTACGACGTAAATTCTTGTTTTTTGCAGCTTTTTCGATATCCATGTAAGAATACTGAAACTTAAATTTAGTTACATCCCATGTACGTTGACCATTATAAGACTCTTCTATTGGTAAATACATAGTATCCATAACTTCTACATAGTACTCATCTGGATATTCTGCTGTATCAAAAATCAAATCAACATCATGATTTAGTTTTCTTCCTTCATAACCAGTTTCTCCAAGTCCACTATAGTTATCAAGCATATACTGCTCATAAGGTGTCATTTCTTCTTCATTAGCGTCTTTAAAAGCAAACTGACCAATTCCTGGCTCTCCACTTTCTCCTGTTTCTCCAACTTCATCGGCTAAGATTGCTAATTTTGTTCTAACAGTAGAGTCTCTTACCCATTCTACAAACTGACGATACTCACTATTAGTGATTTCTGTCTCGTCCATATAGAAGGCTCTTACTGTAACTGTTTTTGCTGGCGCATCTTGAATTCCAGCCAAATCATCATCGGCTTTACCCATTATAAATGCTCCTCCAGGAACCAAAGTCATACCGTAAGGCTTCTCTGGATGCCACTTCTTTCCTTTAACACCAACTAATTGGCCTCTGTCTTTAGAACCACAACTGGCTAAAAGTGTTAAAACTACTGTTAATAATACAAACTTCTTCATATTCATTGTAAAACTCGAGGTTAATTATATACTCCTAATTTTTTAAGAGCGTAAACATATTTATATATTTTTTAAAAAACAACTTTTAATCAAAAAAAAAATACATTTCATCGTGTTAAAATTGCATTTAAACGATTTGAAAATGTTAAAGTTTACTCCTTTTTTTTATTTATAAACTGTTTTTCTGATACGCCTTATACCATCTGGCTGGTATTTTACCATTACATGCATCTATATAATCTTTGTGCGTGCAAGGTAATAACGTATGTTTTTTTAATTTATTATTAACATTTGATAAAAAAGGTATTTCTACCCACCATCTTCCCGTTTTTGTGCTTTTATAGAACACTAACTGCTCTGTGTCTGCTAAAGTAGTGAATTTTTGGTGATTAATATCATCTAAAAAATTATCATCTTTAATTCTACAGTTTACACCTTCTATAAAATACCATAACATTTGAGCTACTAACATTGCTGTTACTTCATCATCATAAGAAGGTTTGTACTCAAATATACCAAATGCAGACACCTTATTACTTATTCCAGCATAACGAGAAATGGCGCAAATTTCTTTTCCATCTAAGCCGTTTGGAGAAAGTCTTTGTTTTAAACTTACTTCTGAAGCTTTTACTGACCCTAAATCTATACTCACCAAATTTGCATCCCTCATAGCTGGCTCTGCTAAGGTGATATCGTTAGAAATCTCTCCTAATCGATATGCTTCAAAATACAAACGCTCCATTAAATCTATTTCTTCTTGGGAGTTAAAATACGTTTGATAACCTATAGTTGCATAATTAAATAAGTTATATGGCTCATCCAAAATAACTTTACCTATAAAACTATTATTTTTTATTGGTTTTGCAGAATCTCCAAGATCGAAACGTGAATCTACATTAACAATATTAACCATTGGCATTAAATTATCGTATGCACGATAAATAGCGTATGTTAAATCTTGACTTCCGCCTAATATTACAGGAATAATTTTTTTCTGAATTAAAATAGAAACTGTTGTTTTTAAGGCAAAGTAAGTATCTTCAACAGACTCTCCTCTATTAATATCGCCTAAATCTGCAATTGTTGTATTCCAACTTCCAGGAAATAAAGCATAAAAAGATTTCCTAATTTCATTAAGCTGAAACTCTTCTCCTATATAATTAACATCATTTCTATTTTCTAAAACTCCAACTATAGCAATTGAAACGCCTTCTAAGTCTGGAATGCCATTTTGAGAAGAATGAATTTTCAATTTTCGTCCTAATGCCTGCATAGACAATAACTCATTATGAGCTAACACTGCATCTGTAACTGGAGACAAAAAATTAAAGTTCATACTAGTTTATTTCTTTTTTACAGTGGTTTTTTTCTTTGTAGCAGTTTTCTTTTTTGCTGCTGGTTTCTTTCTAACCTTTTTTTTAGGTGCGTTTTTCTCTATTATCCCTTTAACTTCTTCTAAGGTTAGAGCTGGAGCATCAGTTGTTTTAGGTAATTCAATTTTTACTTTTCCTTGAATTATATTAAATCTTCCCCAACGTGCCTTTTCTACACGAATACCTTCTTCTTCCCAATTATGAATTACTTTATCAATTTCTTTTTGAATCTTTGCTTCTATTAATTCTACAATATCTTCATCTGATAAGTTATCCCAATCGTATTTTTTATTGACATTTATAAACATATTGTTCCATTTTATAAATGGCCCAAAACGTCCTTTTCCTTTTTGCACAGGCAAATCCTTATACATATATATAGGTGCATCTGCTTTTTCTTTTTCCTTAATTAGTTCTATCGCTTGATCTAATTCAACTTCTAAAGGATCGCTTCCCTTTGGCAACGACACGTATGCTCCACCAAACTTTACATATGGTCCAAAACGACCATTATTTACTTCTACAGACTCTCCTTTATATGTTCCCAAAGTTTTAGGAAGTTTGAATAAGTCCATAGCCTCTTCAAAGGTAATACTTGCTAACTGCTGATCTGGAGCTAAACTAGCGTAAGTAGGATCTTCATCATCGTCTACAGTTCCCATTTGTACCATAGGACCAAATTTACCTAAACGTACACTTACTCGTTTTCCAGATTTAGGATCTTCTCCTAAAATACGTTCTCCAGATTCTCTTTCTGCATTTTCTTGAACGTCAATTACTTTTGGATGAAAATCTTTGTAAAAAGATTTCATTACTTTTTTCCAATCTGCTTTACCTTCTGCAATATCGTCAAACTGATTCTCTACATTTGCTGTAAAACTATAGTCTAAAATACTTTCGAAATGATTGACCAAAAAGTTTGTTACAATAATACCGATATCTGTTGGAACTAATTTCCCTTTATCTGACCCAACTTTTTCTGTTAGTAGATTATCATTTATTTTACCTTCCTCAAGAACTAATTGCGTATAATTACGCTCTATACCTTCTACAGTACCTTTTTCTACATAGTTTCTATTTTGTATTGTAGATATTGTTGGCGCATAAGTAGATGGACGACCAATACCAAGTTCTTCTAACTTTTTAACTAAGGATGCCTCTGTAAATCTATATGGTGCTCTTGTGTAACGCTCTGTTGCAGTAATATTTTTATTTAAAAGTACTTCATTTACTTTCATTGCTGGCAACATACCTTCTTGTTGTTCTAAATCTTCATCGTCTGTACCTTCTAAATACACCTTTAAAAATCCATCAAAAGTAATTACCTCTCCATTTGCAGTAAATGTTTGTTTATGTGATGCTGCATTAATTTTAACATTGGTACGCTCTAATTTTGCTTCACTCATTTGCGAAGCTATAGAACGTTTCCAAATTAACTCATATAATCTTGTTTGATCATAGTCTAAACCTGCAGAGTGTACTGCAAAGTTTGTAGGCCTAATCGCTTCGTGAGCTTCTTGTGCGTTTTTAGATTTCCCTTTATAATCACGCTCTTTTGCATATTCTTTTCCGTAAGCATCAATAATCTCTTTTGCTGCTCCTTTTTTTGCTTCATCAGATAGGTTTACACTATCTGTTCTCATATAAGTAATTAAACCGGCTTCGTATAAACGTTGTGCCATGGTCATGGTTTTACTTACAGAAAAATATAATTTACGTGACGCTTCTTGCTGTAATGTTGATGTTGTAAATGGTGCTGAAGGCGATTTTTTAGCTGGTTTTTTTTCTAGATCTGAAACCTTAAATGTTGTATTTGCATTTTTTTCTAAAAAGGCTAATGCTTCTTTTTTAGTTTTTATTGCTTTTGGCAATTTAGCTTTAAACGACTGCCCTTCTTCATTAGAAAACTCTGCATCAATTCTATAAGATGCTTCTGGTTTAAATTCATTAATTTCTTGTTCGCGCTCTACAATTAATCTAACTGAAACCGATTGCACTCGACCTGCAGACAAACCTCCTTTTACTTTTCTCCACAATACCGGAGACAGCTCGTAACCTACAATTCTATCTAATACACGACGCGCTTGTTGAGCATCTACTAAATCGTAATCTATTTGTCTTGGGTTCTCAACTGCTTTTTGGATTGCAGATTTTGTAATTTCATGAAAAACAATACGTCTTGTTTTTTTCTTATCTAAATTTAATGACTCGGCTAAATGCCAAGCAATAGCTTCTCCTTCTCGATCCTCATCACTAGCCAACCAAACCATTTCTGCTTTATTTGCTAATTCTTTTAGTTTTTTTACAACTGCTTTTTTGTCTGAGGATACTTGGTATTTTGGATCAAAATCACCTTCTACATCTACTCCTAATTCTTTGGAAGGTAAATCGGAAATATGCCCATAACTCGATTCTACCTTAAAGTCCTTTCCAAGAAATTTTTCGATTGTTTTTGCTTTCGCAGGTGACTCAACTATTACTAAATTCTTCGCCATTCTTACGTTTTTAAGGTTACAAATGTATATCAAAAAAAATATATGAACCTAATTTATATTAAAATCTATTAAATTTTAAGATTTTTTTCTTTGATAATATTTAAAAAAAGAACTTTTGTTGCATTAATTTTAATCATCCTTATTTAAGCATTAACACCGTTTAAATTCTCCTTAATATATACCAATAAAATCACCGAGTAATTCTTATTAAAAAATTAACACACTGTCAGATTGTCATAAATCTTAAAATACCGTATCTTTGCATACTTATTGTATCGGATAAAAAAGATAAGATTTTCGTTTTTACGAGAAATAAATATGGAAAAAATAATAGACGAAAGTAAACAAGGAGATGCTTTAATTTTAGAGCAGAAGAAACAAAATTCTAAAAAGCTTTATATTGAAAGCTATGGCTGTGCTATGAATTTTAGCGACAGTGAAATTGTTGCGTCTGTTTTAAACGATCAAGGTTATAATACTACAGACAAACTTGAAGACGCCGATTTAGTTTTAGTAAACACCTGCTCTATTAGAGACAAAGCAGAACAAACTGTTAGAAAACGTCTTGAAAAATACAATGCTGTAAAGCGTACTAATCCAAAAATGAAAGTTGGTGTATTAGGCTGTATGGCAGAACGTTTAAAAAGTAAATTTCTGGAAGAAGAAAAGATTGTAGATCTTGTTGTTGGACCAGATGCTTATAAAGATTTGCCAAACTTATTAGCAGAAGTTGAAGATGGACATGACGCCATAAATGTTATTTTATCTAAAGACGAAACTTATGGTGATATTTCTCCTGTGCGTTTAAACACTAATGGTGTAAGTGCATTAGTTTCTATAACTCGTGGTTGCGATAATATGTGTACCTTTTGTGTAGTACCGTTTACTCGTGGTAGAGAACGTAGTAGAGACCCACAAAGTATTATTGAAGAAATTAACGATCTTTGGAACAAAGGCTACAAAGAAATTACTTTACTTGGGCAAAATGTAGACAGCTATCTTTGGTATGGTGGCGGACTTAAAAAAGATTTTGCTAAAGCTACTGAAATGCAGAAAGCTACAGCTGTAGATTTTTCAAAGCTATTACAAATTTGTGCAGAAGCACAACCAAAAATGCGAATTCGTTTCTCTACTTCTAATCCTCAAGACATGAGTTTAGATGTTATTGAAACCATGGCGAAATACGATAATATATGTAAGCATATTCATTTACCAGTACAAAGTGGAAGCAATCGTATTTTAAAAGAAATGAATCGCTTACATACACGTGAAGAATATTTTACTTTAATAGATAATATTAAGCGTATTCTTCCTGATTGTTCTATTAGCCAAGATATGATTGCTGGTTTCCCAACCGAAACCGAACAAGATCACCAAGATACCTTAAGCTTAATGGAGTATGTTAAATATAATTTTGGTTATATGTATATGTATTCTGAACGTCCTGGCACATTAGCAGAAAGAAAACTAGATGACGATGTACCAGAAGCCACCAAAAAAAGACGTCTTGCAGAAATTGTTCAATTACAGCGCGAACATGGAGAAATTCAAATTAAAAAATATTTAAACAAAGAAGTTGAAGTTTTAATTGAGCGAGAGTCTAAAAAATCTAACGCACAATGGTCCGGAAAAACTTCACAAAATATTGTTGCTGTATTTCCTAAGGAAAATTATAAAGTGGGAGATTTAGTAAAGGTTAAAGTTTTAGATTGTACAACCGCTACTTTAATAGGAGAAGCCGTAGGCTATTCGCAAAACAATTAACGTAATTATGAATAAAATCGCTATCTTATTTTTAGGATTTGTATTTTTATTTACAACTAGTTATGCTCAATTAAAAATAGAGCTAAATAAAGTGTATTCTAGCTCATTCTTAATTAACAATAATATAAAAGTTAAAACATTAGCTTCTAACCTTTCATTTAACTCAAAAAAATTAATAACACTTTTAAATAAAGAATTTGGTGTTTTTAATGAAGCTGCAAAAGTAGATTTAGGCACAATATATTTATGGGAAAATATAAATATTAAAAAAGTAAATACTAAAAACTGTTCCTTAATTGTAAACGAAGCATCATATAGCGAAGGCGGTGAAAATATAGATGGTAAAATTACGCATACAAAAATACCAACTATAAATGTTTATATTTTAGATGAGGATAGAAATAACATTTTAGATTTTGACAGTAAAAAAACTAAAATGGAGAAATTTTTAAAGAAACTCATTAATAAAGCAAGTAAAAACTAATTTAAAAAGATTCCCATTTAAATGGGTTATTAATATGGAATCAATACAAGCTACAAAACAACGTTTCGGGATTATTGGAAATAGCGCTACTTTAAATCGTGCTATTGAAAAGGCAATCCAGGTATCACCAACAGATATTTCTGTTTTGGTTACAGGAGAAAGTGGTGTTGGAAAAGAAAGCATTCCAAAAATAATACACCAACTTTCACATAGAAAGCACAATAAATATATTGCTGTAAACTGTGGCGCAATACCAGAAGGCACAATAGACAGCGAACTTTTTGGTCATGAAAAAGGTGCTTTTACAGGAGCAACCTCTACAAGATCTGGTTACTTTGAAGTTGCCGACGGTGGAACAATTTTTTTAGATGAAGTTGGAGAATTACCCTTAACAACACAAGTAAGATTACTTCGTGTTCTGGAAAACGGAGAGTTTATAAAAGTAGGTTCTAGTAAAGTACAAAAAACCAATGTAAGAATAGTAGCTGCAACAAATGTTAATATGTTTGAAGCTATTAAAAAAGAAAAATTTCGTGAAGATTTATATTACAGACTAAGCACTGTAGAAATTAATTTACCTCCATTACGAGAGCGCCAAGAAGACATCCATTTATTATTTAGAAAATTTGCTAGTGATTTTGCATTAAAATATAAAATGCCTACAATAAAATTATCAGACGATGCAATTCAAATTCTACTAAAATTTCGTTGGAGTGGTAATATTAGGCAATTACGTAATGTAGCAGAACAAGTATCTGTTTTAGAACAAAATAGAGCCATTTCTGCCGAAACTTTAAGGAGTTATTTACCATCTGGAAGCTCTAACTTACCTGCTGTAATTAATAAAACAAAATCTGAAAGTGATTTTAGTAGTGAGCGCGAAATTCTCTACAAAGTATTGTTTGATATGAAAGCCGATTTAAATGATTTAAAGAAGCTTACCATGGAATTAATGAAAAGCGGAAATGCCAAAGACGTTCAAAAAGACAACGAAGGCTTAATTGAAAAAATTTACGGCGATAATAATACCGAAGAAAGTTTAGACGACTTACAAGTATTAGCAATACCACAAGAAGTAAAAAAAGAACAAACGTACAAGGCTGAAACTGAAGACAAATATCATTTCGCAGAAGAAATTGAGGAGGAAGAAACTTTATCTCTACATGATAAAGAATTAGAATTAATTAAAAAATCTTTAGAAAGACACGGTGGAAAACGCAAGTTAGCTGCAGAAGAATTAGGCATAAGCGAACGAACGCTTTATAGAAAAATTAAACAATTTGATCTTTAAATTTTCGTTATTACAAATAGCCTTTTCTTATAAACTTAATACAAATATGAAATACATAAAACACGCTCTATTACTATTAACAATATCACTTACGTTTTTTAGTTGTGGTTTTTATTCTTTTTCTGGAACTAACATTCAAGATAATGTAAAATCTTTTCAGGTTAATTATTTTCAAAATACAGCTGCACAAGTAGAACCTGGAATTGATAGAGATTTCACCATTGCCTTACAAGACTTAATAGTAAACCAAACTAATTTAGAACTTGTTAACTCTAATGGAGATTTAGTTTACGAAGGAGAAATTACAGAGTATCGTATTTCACCAACTACAGCAACTGCAGATAATACAGCCGCACAAAACAGACTATCTGTAAGCGTACGAGTTCGTTTTTATAATAAAAAAGCAGAAGATGATGATTTTGAACAAACTTTTTCTTTCTTTTACGATTACGCAGGAAGCTCCCTACTTACAGGAAGCATAAAAGACACAGCATTAGAAGAAATTTTTGAACGTATTACTCAAGATATATTTAATGCATCTTTAGCTAAGTGGTAAAAAATGAATCAGACAACGTTTTTAAATATAATTAAATCGCCTCAGAATATTAATAAGGAAACAACTACAGATTTAGAAAATGTTGTAGATAATTTCCCTTATTTTCAATCTGCAAGAGCATTACATTTAAAAGGATTAAAAAACGCCGAAAGTTTTAAATACAATAATGCTTTAAAAAAAACAGCCGCCTACACCACAGACAGAAGTATTTTATTCGATTTTATTACCTCTAAAACATTTACACAAAATGAAGTGTCTCAATTCATAAAACAAAACACTTCAAATTTATTAGACATAAAAGTTCAAGCCGAAGATATTTCGGTTCAAAAAAGCATTACCATTGACAGTGCTTTAAAACAGCAAATTGAAGAGACCAAAAACATATTAAATCCAGATTTATTCGAGCCTAAAAGTGAAAGCACACAAACTTTAAACATAAAAACTGAAGACACAAAAACGCCTGAAAACATTTTAAATATAGGTAAACCACTACAGTTTGAAAAAACTGAAACTCATTCCTTTAACGAGTGGTTAAGTTTAACACGTCTTACTCCTATAAATCGGGATATTGAATCAAATAAAAGCACTAATAAAGATACCGAGCCAAAGCAATCTGTTAAAGCACTTGCTAAAGCAAAAAAGTTTGATCTCATCGAAAAATTTATAGAAAAGAGTCCTAAATTGGCTGCAAAAAAAGTTGCTACTTCTAAAAAGAACATTGCTAAAGCACAAATGATCCAGCCAGAAGCCTTAATGACAGAGACTTTAGCACGTATTTATCTTGAGCAAAAAAATTATAAAAAAGCAATTCAATCTTATAAAATATTAAGTTTGAAATATCCAGAAAAAAGTGGTTTCTTTGCAGACCAAATTAAAGCAATAAAAGAATTACAAGAACAAAACAATAAAGAATAACATGTTTACAATATTATTAATTTTAATCGTAGTAGTAGCTTTTTTACTAATTGTAGTTATAATGGTACAAAACCCTAAAGGAGGTGGATTATCTTCTTCTTTTGGCGGAGGCGGAACTCAACAATTAGGTGGTGTAAAGAAAACAACAGATTTCTTAGACAAAAGTACATGGACATTAGCTAGTATTTTAGTAGTGTTAATACTTGCATCAAGCTTAACAATAACTCGTACAGGAGTTGGAGCAGAATCTAAAGCATTAGATCCTGACGCTATATCTACACCTGTTACACCAGCACCTGCGCCTGCTGTAGAAAATACAACTACAAATGAAACTGATGGTGAATAATCACACCTAAATATAAAATTAAAAAATGCCAGCTATTAAGTTGGCATTTTTTGTTTTATCACTATCCTATTTTTACAATCTGTAAGTTTGTCAGTTACCTGCTAATGGCACATTTTTAGTATAAAAATCACTATAAAAATAAACCATCTGTTTTTAAACAGAATAAATAAAATAAATATGAGTAAATTAAACATTAAACCACTAGCAGATCGTGTACTAGTAGAAGCACTTCCTGCCGAAACACAAACTGCTTCTGGATTATATATTCCAGATAGCGCACAAGAGAAACAACACAAAGGCACTGTAGTTGCAATTGGAAACGGAAAAAAAGACGAACCACTAACCGTTAAAGTAGGAGACACTGTTCTTTACGGAAAATATTCTGGCTCTGAAATTAAGTTAGACGGTGTAAACTATTTAATGATGCGAGAAGAAGATATAATGGCTATTATATAATTCCTATTTCTGTAAACGCAGAAATCTCATTATTTGTAAATAGATTATTAAATTAAAACAAAACAATTCTCAATTTTAAGGGAATAAAATTAAAATTTTAACGATGGCAAAAGATATAAAATTTGATATAGAAGCACGCGACGGACTAAAACGTGGTGTAGATGCATTAGCAAATGCTGTAAAAGTAACTTTAGGACCAAAAGGAAGAAATGTAATTATTAGCCGTTCTTTTGGCGCTCCAGTTGTAACTAAAGATGGTGTAAGTGTTGCTAAAGAAATTGAGTTAGAAAACCCATTAGAAAACATGGGAGCTCAAATGGTAAAAGAAGTTGCTTCTAAAACCAACGATTTAGCTGGTGATGGTACTACAACGGCAACCGTTTTAGCGCAAGCTATTGTAAAAGAAGGATTAAAAAATGTTGCTGCCGGTGCAAATCCTATGGACTTAAAACGTGGTATTGACAAAGCCGTAACAGCTTTAGTTGAAGACTTAGGAAAACAAGCTAAAGAAGTAAAAAACTCTTCAGATAAAATAAAGCAAGTTGCTTCAATTTCTGCAAATAACGATGAATTAATTGGAGATTTAATTGCTAGCGCATTTGGAAAAGTTGGAAAAGAAGGTGTAATTACTGTTGAAGAAGCTAAAGGAACAGACACTTATGTAGATGTTGTAGAAGGTATGCAGTTTGACAGAGGTTACCTATCTCCTTATTTTGTAACAGATAGCGAGAAAATGATTGCAGATTTAGAAAACCCTTACGTATTACTATACGATAAGAAAGTATCTACAATGAAGGATTTACTTCCTATTCTTGAGCCAGTTGCGCAAACAGGAAAGCCTTTATTAATTATAGCTGAAGATGTTGATGGTGAAGCATTAGCGACTTTAGTAGTAAATAAATTACGTGGATCTTTAAAAATTGCTGCTGTAAAAGCACCAGGTTTTGGAGACAGACGTAAAGCAATGTTAGAAGATATTGCAATTTTAACTGGAGGAACAGTAATTTCTGAAGAACGCGGATTTACACTTGAAAATGCCTCTATTGAAATGCTTGGTACTGCAGAGCGCATAACTATAGATAAGGACAATACAACTGTAGTAAATGGATCTGGAGATAAAGACATGATTAAAAACCGTGTTAACCAAATTAAATCTCAAATAGAATCTACAACAAGCGACTACGATAAAGAAAAACTACAAGAACGTCTTGCTAAATTAGCAGGTGGTGTTGCTGTACTTTATGTTGGTGCTGCCAGTGAAGTAGAAATGAAAGAGAAAAAAGACCGTGTTGATGATGCTTTACATGCTACAAGAGCAGCTGTAGAAGAAGGTATTGTTGCAGGTGGTGGTGTTGCTTTAGTAAGAGCTAAATCTGTTTTAGAAAAAATTACTACAGAAAACTTAGACGAAACTACAGGAATACAAATTGTTGCACGTGCTATTGAAGCACCTTTAAGAACTATTGTAGAAAATGCTGGTGGAGAAGGTAGTGTTGTTGTAAACAAAGTTATGGAAGGTAAAAAAGACTTTGGTTACGATGCTAAAACCGAAACTTATGTAGATATGCTTAAAGCTGGTATTATAGATCCTAAAAAAGTAACTAGAATCGCATTAGAAAATGCTGCTTCTGTTGCTGGAATGATTTTAACTACAGAGTGTGCATTAATCGATATTAAAGAAGATGCTCCTGCTGGTGGCGGAATGCCTCCAATGGGTGGTGGAATGCCAGGCATGATGTAATGGCGAATCGCCATAGATAAACATCTCACTGATGTTTAACAAGAGTTAACTAAGTGAGGTAATAAAAAACGCTCTCAGATTTATTTCTGAGAGCGTTTTCTTTTAAAAAAATGATAATTTCTATTTTTTTTTAAATGTTTTTTTTATGAAGAAAATAATATATAATGTTAATTTCTTTAAAACAATATGTATAATAATTGCTAATAAAAAAAATACTAGAATATGTGGAAATTTCACACTAATAATATTAAAATACACAAAAATTATTGTAAGTACAATTGGTGTAATTATAAAATCAAACTTATTTAAAAAAAAGACGATTTTTTTCATATTCGAAAAAGAAAAATTATTGAAAACCATTATAAATTTCACACCCAATGTAACCTAATAGAGCTCCTTCAACATAACCAGTTAATCCTCCCGCTACAGATCCTGCTACAGCTCCAACTGCTCCTGTACCTGGATTCATACCTAATACAGTACCAGTAAAACCACCAGATATAGCTCCTTTAATCATTCCCCATGCTCCACCTAAAACACCTCCAGTTTCTGCAGCTGATTGGCAATCAGCTTCACCAGATTCTCCACTTTCATCACCAGCATCCTCTTTATTTAAATCAATTAAAAATTCATTAGTATAATTTTCAATTATCGCAAACGTAAAACCTAAAGAGCTAAGCTCTGGATGTTTTTCTAAATCTAATTTATAAGATTCAACTAAACTTAGTATACCATATAAATCTTCGTTTACAGCATAAGTGTATAGTTCATGATAATAATGTTTTTCGATATCTGTTAAAGGTAAATTATCTATCTGACCTCGCTCTATTTCTGTATTCATAAAGCCTGGAGAGTATTCAATTGTTACCGTATAACCCAAATACTCTGAAATCATATTGTCTAATTCTATGGAATTCTCATTAAAATAATTAGCTACAATTTCTTCTTTATTTACCCTATTATTCTTAGAGAAATTTAAATTATTAGCATAATTCATTAAATTTAACGAAATATTTGAGGCTAACTTTAAATTCTCATTATAATCTTGTATTGCCTGATTTTGTAGAATATTTTTTGCTGATTTATTTTCAATACTACATGCAAAAAAAGTTAACACAAAAATCATTAAAAAAATTATTTTTTTCATAATCTATATTTTTTATTTGTTTTAAATTACTAAACTAACTTAATGAGTTTAGTCAATTATTCATTGTGCAAAAAAAAAAAAAAAATATATATAAAAAAAATATATAAAATTAAATTACTCTTTACAATTAATTAAAAACATTTTCATAAACTGATAAAGGTTTTTTTATATTTAAAAAATTAAACGCATAATTATTTAATGAAAAATACTTTTTTATACTTTCTATTATTTATTACTTTATTTTCTTTCTCGCAAAACACACAGAATGAAAGCATCACATCTGTTTATAAAAAAAATTCAGAAAACAAACCTGAAACTATTTATACTCATTTAAGTAAATCTAATGTAGTTTTAGGTGAAACATTGTGGTTTCAAACCTACATATATTCTAATAAAAATTCAGAACTTTATAGAAGTAGTAGTAATATTTATTATAACGTTTACAATGAATTTGGTGTTTTAGTCGATCAGAAAGTTTTTTTAGGAAAAGATGGTGTTTCTAATGGACAAATTGAAATAGATAAAGATTACGAACCTGGAATATATTATTTAAAAACCACCACAAACTGGATGCGTAATTTTAACTTAGACCTTTCTGACGTTAAAACATTTGTTGTTAATTCTGAAACAAAAATTAACAAAACAACAGTTACATCTTTACAAATAAAACCCGAAGGAGGAAATTTAATCTACGATACTTTTAATAATCTTGTAATAAATTTTCATTCAGATTTAAAATTAACTAACTCAAATTTAAAGGGAGTTCTGTTTGATAATAATGATAAAACTTTACAAGTTATTAATCTTAACATTGACGGTTATGGTAAATTTAATTTTAAACCCGAAATAGATAAAGATTATATAATTAAGATAATTAATAAAAATAATGAAGTCATATTTTCAAAGCCAATAATTGATATTAAAGAGAAAGGAATAAATATAAAAATTACTGATAAAAAAGATTCTTATAATATTAAGCTAGAAACCAATATAAGCAGTATTAAAGCTTTAAAAGAGAAGACCTACAAACTTTTAATTCATAGAGACGGAAACATAAAAAACATACTTATTGAATTCAACGAAAAATCTTTGCAATACAATGCTTCTCTATTAAAATCTGAAATATTTAGTGGCATAAATATTATAACTATTCTAAATGAAAATAATGACAGAGTATTAGAGCGCATAATTTTTAACACTCACGGCTTAAAGATTGGTAATGTACAGTCTGTAACTACTAATAAAAAAAGAGACTCAACAACAATTACAATTAGCAGTAATAGTAAGGTTCCTAAAAACTTTAGCGTAAGTATTTTACCAAAAGACACTAAAGGCAATAATTTTGAAGATACAATTTTAAATAAAATTTTATTCGATCCATACATTAGCTCGAATACTAATAAGTATAATAAATATATAACTAACATTAATAGAGAATCCCTATACAATATGGACCTTCTTTTAATTTCTGAAAATAATAGCAAACAATCTATTACTTCAATTATTAGAAAAAAGCCAATTATTCGTTATCCTTTTGATACTGGTTTTCAAGTCAAAGGGAAATTAAATAAAACAGAGTACAAACCAGAAAACATTTTAGAATTAATTTCACCTTTAAATGCTGTTCAAATAAAAACAACACCTGACGAAGAGAACTATTTTCAATTTACTAACCTTTACTTAAGTAAGGAATCTAAAATTAATTTTGTTTTAAGAAATAAAAACAAAAAACTTATAAAGGTTTTTCCGTATTACAATTTATATCCAATACCGTATATAGATACTTTAGATGTTTCTAGACTAAAACAGGATATTCAAAAACCTGAAATATTACAAAAAATAAATACAGATAATTTTATTATATCTGCAGATGTAGTTGCGTTAGATACTGTAAATATTGAAAATGTTAAACAAGATAAAAAAGTAGTTAATAATTACTTTAATTCTAGACAACAAGATAGAGTAAATATAGAAAAAGCCTATCCATCTCAATTAGTTATAGATTTTATTAGAGCCGAAGGTTTTGATGTTGCTGAAGCTAATGGTTCTTTTAAGATATTCTCTAATAGAAATATGGGTTTTACAAAATTTGCCACCCAAGTATTTCTAGATAACGCTCCAATAACAAACAGTTTAGAGTTTCTTGCCGGAGTACGAATGAATGAAATAGAAGAAATGTTTATTTCTAAATCTGGTGCAGGATTAGGTGCTGGAGCAGCTGGTGGTTTTATTAGTATTTACAGAAAAAAAGGAATAAACAGTAACATAAACAGAGGATACCATAAAACATTTACAGTTGCTTCTGGTTTTGATATTGAGAAAAAATTTAAAACTCCTTTTTATAATTCTTTACAATCTCAAAAATTTGATCACTACGGAATAATTAATTGGAAACCGCAACTTAAATCTGATAATAAGGATGATATATCTTATAAAATAAAAAACTTAACTTATACAAAAAAAGTAAAAGTGATTGTAAATGGAATTGATGATGATGGTTATTTGTACTACTATACTACTAAAATAGACATTTAACAATCAATTAAACCAAACTGCGTATCGCTTTCTTCTTAACTCCAAAGCTAAAGCTTCTTCCATTTTTAACGCTTCTGCTCTGGTTTTAATTGGCTCGATATGGTTATATAAACTTGGCCTTAAATAAGAGCCGTATTTCTCTACAATACTAGAAGAGAGCTTGTATCCCTTTTTATTTCTATAACCGGTTTTATGTTGCGTAAAACGCTCTTTAGGCGTTTTACTCGTCATACCAACATATAAACATTCTAAAACTCCATTAAACTGTGGGTTTGCTGCTCTAAATTTTGCGTTTTCTGTAAACACACGTTTGGATAGTTCTATAACGTAGATTCTATATGGCATACTGTTTTTTAAAACTGAATTATATTTTCTTTGAGAGTTCAAGACTAATATATAATAAAAAAAGCCTTGTCTGAAATGGACAAGGCTAAATTATTTTATGAAATTGATGATAATTAGATAATTAACATTGCATCTCCATAACTGTAGAATTTGTACTTTTCTTTTACAGCTTCTTCGTAAGCACGTTTTACAAAATCGTGTCCTGCAAAGGCAGAAGTCATCATCATTAATGTAGATTTTGGTGTATGGAAGTTAGTAATCATAGCATTTGCTATACTAAAATCGTAAGGTGGAAAAATAAATTTATTAGTCCAACCATCTATTTCATTTAATGTTTGGTTAGAAGATACTGCACTTTCTACAGCACGCATTGCAGTTGTACCTACAGCACAAATACGTCGTCTGTTTTTTAATGCTTTATTAATAGTTTCTACTGTTTCTGGTCCAATAGTAACTTCTTCACTATCCATTTTGTGTTTAGATAAATCCTCTACTTCTACCGAGTTAAAAGTACCTAAACCAACATGTAATGTTACCTCAGCAAAATCTACTCCTTTAATTTCTAAACGCTTTAATAAATGCTTAGAAAAGTGCATACCTGCAGTTGGTGCAGCTACTGCTCCTTCATTTTTTGCAAAAATAGTTTGGTAACGCTCTTCGTCTTCTGGCTCTACATCTCTTTTAATGTATTTTGGTAAAGGTGTTTCGCCTAAAGAGGTTAATTTTTTACGAAACTCTGCGTAAGATCCATCGTAAAGGAAACGTAGTGTTCTTCCTCTAGATGTTGTATTATCAATTACTTCGGCAACTAAACTTTCGTCATCACCAAAATATAATTTATTTCCAATTCTAATTTTACGTGCCGGATCTACTAAAACATCCCAAAGGCGTTGCTCTTCGTTTAACTCACGTAATAAAAAGACTTCAATTCTAGCTCCAGTTTTTTCTTTATTACCAAATAAACGCGCAGGAAAAACCTTTGTATTATTTAAAATCATGACATCGTCTTCATCAAAATAATCAATAATGTCTTTAAACTGTCTGTGTTCTATAGTTTGATCTTTTCTATTTAAGACCATTAAACGAGACTCGTCTCTGTTTTCTGCTGGATATTCTGCCAATAACTCCTCTGGTAATTCAAAGTCAAAGTGAGATAATTTCATTTTCATGCTTATCGTGTTTTAGTTTAGAAAGTTGCAAAGATACAATCTCAAGATAGGCGTTGTCAAGTAAATGAGCGATTATTATTTAATTATTTACATTAAATTGAATTCCTAACTGCTTTAAATCGTCCCAAAATGTTGGGTAAGATTTTGAAACTACCATATAATCTTCAATTTCTAAATTGGTTTTTAAAGCCAAAGGAGCAAATGCCATTGCCATTCTATGGTCGTTATAGGTTGCTACTTTAACATCTTCTTTAATTACTTTAGATTTTTTAAGATGTAAACTTTTGTCTGTAATATTTACTTCTCCACCAAATTTTTCTATTTCGGTTTTTAGTGCTTCTAACCTATCGGTTTCTTTAATTTTTAGCGTGTGTAAACCTGTTAAATTGCATTCTAAACCTAAAGCAAAAGTCGAAACAGCAATTGTTTGCGCTATATCTGGTGAGTTTGCTAAATCAAAATTTATTGAATGCTGCACGTCTACAAGTTTTGTTTTTTCAATTAGAACTGAATGTTCTTTAAATGTAGTTGTAACTCCAAAACTTTTATAAATATTTGATAATACTGAATCGCCTTGCAGGCTATTTTTTTTGTAAGCAGAAATTTCTACAACCGTTCCAACCTTAGACAAGGCTATAATACTATAAAAATAAGATGCCGAAGACCAGTCTGACTCTACAGTTAAAGTTTTAGGTTCTACTTTTTCTTGTAATGGTTTTACTGTAATAACATTGTCTACAAACTCAGTTTTTATGTCTAATTGATTCAACAAACCTAAAGTCATGATAATATAAGGGACAGATGTTATTTTACCTTTTAAAGTTAATTCTAATCCGTTTTCAAGTTTTGAAGCAATAAGTAATAATGCCGAAATGTATTGACTACTTACATTTGCATCTAAAGATACTTTATATTTTATTATCTTTTTACCTTTAATTAAAAGTGGCGGATAACCTTCGTTTTCTTGATATTGAATTTCTGCACCTAATTGATTTAAAGCGTCTACCAAAATTTTAATTGGTCGCTCTTTCATGCGCTTAGATCCAGTAATTATTGTCTCTCTGCCTTCACGAGTAGCAAAAAATGCAGTAAGAAAACGCATTGCAGTACCTGCGTGATGAATATCTATTACTTGCTCTGTAGATGCTAAAGCTTTAGACATTAATTGAGAATCGTCACTGTTAGATATATTTTCTATTTTAATTTCTGGATATAATGCTTGCAGTAACAGCAATCTATTAGATTCGCTTTTTGAACCTGTTATTGCTATTGCCATGTTATTTTTAACTGAAGATTTGTGGAGTTTTATATTCATATCCAAACTAATAAATACTTGCTTTTGCAAGTTTGTAAAAATTATTTGAGTTTTTTATTGTTATGATGACGATCGTGATCTCGCTTAGTTTTTAAATCTAATTTTTTATCGAAAGCTTCTTGTAGATCTATTCCTGTTTGATTTGCCAAGCATAATACAACAAACATAACATCGGCTAATTCCTCGCCTAAATCTTTGCTTTTATCACTTTCTTTTTCACTTTGCTCTCCATAACGCCTAGCTATAATTCTAGCTACTTCTCCAACTTCTTCTGTAAGTTGCGCCATGTTTGTAAGCTCATTAAAATAGCGAACACCATGGTTTTTAATCCAATTATCTACTTCTAGTTGTGCGTTTTTAATGTCCATATTTACTCTTTATTTTTAGAATCTATTATAATTGTAACTGGACCATCGTTTAGTAATTCTACTTTCATATCTGCTCCAAATTTTCCAGTTTGTATAGGTTTTTTTAAAACAGATTCTAATGTAGTATTAAAAGCGTTATACATAGGAATAGCAACTTCTGGTCGTGCTGCTTTAATATAACTTGGTCTGTTTCCTTTTTTAGTGCTTGCTTGTAAAGTAAATTGACTAACAACTATTGCCTCTCCATCTATTTGTAATAGCGACTTATTCATTATGCCATTTTCGTCTTCAAATATGCGAATATTAGCTATTTTATTTGTTAACCAATTAATGTCTTCTTGAGTGTCTTCTGCAACAATACCTAATAATATTAGCAATCCACTACCTATTGAAGCTACTTTTTCGCCTTCAACTGTTACACTTGCCTTACTTACTCTTTGTATTACAATTTTCATGTTTGCTCTTTTTCTAACCTATAAAATTTTATAAACTGTAAAAAAACTATCTATACTATTCTTTATCCCAAATATCTGTTCTATAATGTTGCTCGTCCCCTTCTATAATTTGTACATAACTTCTATATCGTGATGCTGCAATTTCGTCTTTTTCTAAAGCTTCTTTTACTGCACATTTGGGTTCTTCAATGTGTAAACAATTATTAAATTTACAATCTTGACTAAGCTCAAAAAACTCTGGAAAATAATCGCTTATTTCTTCTTTTTCCATATCTACTACACCAAAACCTTTAATTCCTGGTGTGTCTATAATTTTAGCATTAAAACTTAAGTCGAACATTTCTGCAAATGTTGTAGTGTGCTGTCCTTGTGAGTGCTGCGTAGATATAGATTTTGTTTTTAAATCTAAACTTGGTTCTATAGCATTAACCAAGGTAGATTTGCCTACTCCAGAATGTCCTGTAAACATACTTACATTGCCTTCCATTAAAGCTTTTATTTTATCTATATTCTCTCCTGTTTTAGCCGAAATACTAATACAATTATATCCTATATTTTTATAAATATGCTCTAGATATTTAACCTCTAAAATAGTATCGTCGTTGTAAGTGTCTATTTTATTAAAAACTAAAACTGTTTTAACCGAATAAGCTTCTGCCGTAACAAGAAAACGATCTATAAAACTTGTAAATGTTGGTGGATTATCTATAGTAATTAGTAAAAAAACCTGATCTATATTAGAGGCAATTATATGCGTTTGCTTAGATAAGTTTACCGATTTGCGAACAATATAATTTTCTCGATCATGAATGTTATTAATAACACCTGTTTCTTGGTCGCTTTTAGTATCCAGCTCGAAATCTACATAATCGCCAACTGCAATTGGATTTGTACTTTTTATACCTTGTAAACGAAACTTGCCTTTAATACGGCATTCGTAAGTAGTACCGTTTTGGGTTTTAACCGTGTACCAACTTCCTGTAGATTTATATACTAGTCCTGTCATTACTTACAAAGATGCCATTATTAATTAATATTTAAAAGTGATTAACTAATAATGGCATTTATAATTATGCTTTTTAAAAATTATCCTTTAATAATTTTTTCTTGATGATTAATAGATTCTTGATGTACCGCTTTAAATAATTTTAAAACAAATTCTTCGCTTAATCCTTTTTCTTCACCTTGCAGTACCATTTTTCCTAAAATCTCATTCCAACGCTTACTTTGTAAAACTGCAACGTTTTTGTCTTTTTTAAGTTTTCCTATACCATCTGCTACATGCATACGCTTTCCTAATAAATCTATTAATTGATTATCTACAACGTCTATTTGAGCTCTTAGGTTAGCTAACTCACTATTATATTCTGCTTCAGGATCAGTTTGTTTTCTAATTTTTAAATCTTCCATCATTTGCACCAAAGCAGTTGGTGTTACTTGTTGTGCAGCATCACTCCAAGCATTATCTGGGTCGTAGTGTGTTTCAATCATTAATCCATCGAAATTAAGATCTAATGCAGTTTGAGAAACATCAAAAACCATATCTCTTTTTCCTGTTATATGAGATGGATCGTTAATTAATGGTAAGTCTGGAAATTTATTTTGAAATTCTATAGCTATTTGCCATTCTGGAATATTTCTATATTTAGTTTTCTCGTAAGTAGAAAAACCTCTGTGTATTGCTCCTAAATTTTTAATACCTGCAGTATATAATCTTTCTATTCCACCTAACCATAAAGCTAAATCTGGATTTACTGGATTTTTAACTAAAACTATTTTATCTGTTCCGGCTAAAGCATCTGCTAATTCTTGCATAATGAATGGACTTACTGTAGAACGTGCGCCAATCCAAAGTAAATCTACATCATTTTCGATAGCTAATTTAACATGTGCTGCATTTGCAACCTCTGTACATGTTTTCATTCCTGTTTCTGCTTTAACTTTTTTAAGCCAATTTAAGCCTAAAGCGCCAACACCTTCAAAATTTCCTGGACGTGTTCTTGGTTTCCAAATACCAGCTCTAAAATAGCTTACGTCTGTATCTTTTAGCTCGTGAGCGATTTTTAAAACTTGTTCTTCTGTCTCTGCACTACAAGGTCCAGCGATTACTAATGGATGATCTAATTTCATGTCGTCCAACCAGTTTCTCATTTCTTTTTTGTTTTCCATAATCTTTCTCTTTAGGATATACAAGGCTTTAAAACCAAGTTAATTTTTAATTTATTTTATTCCGTTTAATATCTGTTTTATGTAATTTGTGTCCTTCATTTCATTAAAAACACCTTCAAAATCATCGTTTTGCATCATGTTTTTAAATTGAGTTAAATTCTTAATGTAATCTTCTAGAGTTTCAACGACATTAGCTTTATTTTGCTTGAAAATTGGTGTCCACATTGCTGGCGAACTTTTTGCTAATCTAACTGTGCTCTCGAAACCAGAACCTGCCATATCAAAAATATCGCGTTCGTTTTTCTCTTTTTCAATTACTGTTTTACCAAGCATAAATGCACTTATGTGAGATAAATGTGAAACGTAAGCGATATGCTTATCATGAGATTCAGGATTCATATAACGCATACGCATTCCAATTTCTGTAAAAAGGTTTAATGCTCTTTCTTGAAGCTTAAATGCTGTTTTTTCTACTTCGCAAACAATATTTGTTTTATGTTGAAATAAGTTTAATATCGCCGCTTTGGGTCCAGAAAATTCTGTTCCTGCTATAGGATGCATGGCTAAAAAATTTCTTCTTTTAGGATGATTTTCTATAACCTTACATATATCTAATTTGGTAGAACCAACATCTACAACTAAACCAAAGTCTGAAACTTTATCTAATACTTTTGGTAATAATTCTACAGCAGCATCTACTGGAATAGATAAAATAACCAAATCTGCTTTATCTAAATCCTCTATTGCTGCTTTATTATCTATAATATTTAGCTCTAATGCTTCTAATAAATGTTGTTCACTATTATCTATACCATATATAGTGGCTTCTGGTCTTTTTTTCTTTATATCTAAAGCTAAGCTCCCACCTATTAATCCTACTCCTATTATGTATATTTTATTTATCATACTCTTGCTATTGCTTCTTCTAATTCTGCTATTGTTGCGCATAAAGAAAAACGCACGTAGCCTTCTCCTTGACTACCAAAAACGGTTCCTGGTGTTATAAAAATGCTATTTTCTTTTAAAAGTTTATCTATAAATTCTTCAGATTTAAAAAATGGTGGAAGTTTTGCCCAAACAAATAATCCACTAGCGTCTTCATCGAAACTACAATTTAGCTTTGTCGCTAATTGCCATAATAACTTTCGGCGTTTTTCATAAACATTATTTAAACTTACAAACCACATCTTTGAAGAGTTTAATGCCTCTACCGCACCTTTTTGTATGCCATAAAACATACCGGAATCCATATTACTTTTCACCTTTAAAACAGCATTTAATAGCTTGTGATTACCTAATAACATGCCAACTCTCCAACCTGCCATATTAAATGTTTTACTTAAAGAATTTAATTCTAAACACATTTCTTTAGCACCTTCTATACTAAGAATACTTAATGGCTCTTTATTTAAAATAAAGCTGTATGGGTTATCATTTATCAACAAAATATCATGCTTTTTAGCAAATGCTATTAAGGTTTTAAATATTGTTTTGGTGGCTTTTGCACCTGTTGGCATATGCGGATAGTTTAACCACATGATTTTTACCTTACTTAAGTCTTGTTTTTCAAGTTCTTCTATATTTGGACACCAATTGTTTTCTGCATCTAAATTGTAAAATATAGGCTCTGCTTGTAATAATTTTGTAACCGAGGTATATGTTGGGTAACCTGGATTTGGTATTAAAACAGCATCTCCTTGATTTAAAAAAGCCATAGAAATATGCATAATACCTTCTTTACTTCCCATAAGAGGCAATACTTCTGTTGCTGCGCTAACATTTACTTGAAAATGTGTTTTATAAAAGGCTGCTATTGCCTCACGCAACTCTGGTAAACCTTGATAGCTTTGGTATTTATGAGCACTTACCGACTCGAAACTATTAGCTATTGCTGTAATTACTTTTCCTGGTGGTTGTAAATCTGGACTACCAATACCCAAATTAATAATGGGTTTTCCTTGAGATTTAAGAAAATTAACTTTTTTTAATTTCTTAGAAAAGTAGTACTCTTCAACGCTATGTAACCTATTTGCGACTTCCATTATTTTTTTGCGTTTTTATATTCTCCTAAAACTTTAAAATGTGTTGCCATAATTTCCATTATAGATTTTGCTTTTTCAAAGTCGCTATAACTATTAAAAGTTACATCTACAAAAAAAGCATAAAGCCAAGGTGTTTCAATTTTAGGTAAAGATTGTATTTTAGTTAAATTAAGCTTACAATCGCTCATAACGTTAAGTACAGTGGCCAAACTACCACGTTTATGGTCGAGCTCAAATTTTATTGAAGCTTTATTTATCTCATTTTTAGAAATTTCAGAGTTTTCTTTCTTTACTATAACAAAACGTGTTTCGTTATGTTTTATAGTTTGAATCCCTTCTGCTAAAATATTTAGTTTAAAAATTGAAGCTGCTAATTTACTTGCTATAGCTGCGACTCCTTTAAGATTATTTTCCTGTATTCGTTTTGCTACATCTGCTGTATCTTTATCTTCTACCAACTTAATGTGTGGGTAATTTTTAAAAAATGCTTTACACTGTAATAATGCCATTGGATGAGAATAGACCTCTTTTATATCTTCAATGTTTTGATTGGGTAATGCCATTAAATTGTGCTGAATATCTAAATAATGCTCACCTACAATATGAAGATTATGGTTATCTATTAAAGCATAATTTGGTATTATTGATCCAGCAATAGAATTTTCTAAAGCCATAATTGCAACTTCTGTTTTACCTACTAATAAAGCATCTACAGTATCATCAAAAGACAAACACTCGTTAATAGCTGTTTGTGCTCCAAAGTAATCTTGAGACACGATATGGTGAAAAGATCCTTTTATTCCTTGTATGGCTACAGTTTTAATCAAAATTTATTGGTTTTAAACAAAAAAAGTCTCGATATAAATCGAGACTTTTTTAAAAATATATGTTTTCAAAATTACATATAACAAGTCTCGTTCTTTTCGCTAAAAAAGAAATAAAACCAGTTATAATATGTGTTTTTTATTGTTGTCATTATTATATTTCTGCAAATGCAGATAAGTAATTAAAGTGCTAAAGTAAATAATAAAATAACAAATCAAAATACTAACGCATGAATTTTAGTGTTTTAGATAAAAAATTAAAGATTTCTAAACAAAGTATTGTTTAAATTAAAGAATGTTTATTTTTGAAGAAATATTATAAGATGTCTATAAAGGTTGAAAATATAACGAAAATTTATGGTGACCAAAAAGCACTTAACAGCGTGTCTTTTGAAGTTAAAAAACCAGAAATAGTTGGCTTTCTAGGACCTAATGGTGCTGGAAAATCTACAATGATGAAAATTTTAACTACCTATATAAATCCAACTGAAGGTGATGCTGAAGTTAACGGACATAATATTACAACTCATGCAAAACATGTACAATCAAGTGTTGGCTACCTTCCAGAACATAATCCATTATATTTAGAACAATACGTTCGAGAATATTTAGCTTTTAATGCTAACATTTATAATGTTAGTAAATCTAGAATTGAAGAGGTTATTGAACTTACAGGTTTAAAACCCGAAGCTCACAAAAAAATAAGTGCTTTATCAAAAGGATATAGACAACGTGTAGGTTTAGCAAACGCGCTTTTACACAATCCAGATGTTTTAATTTTAGACGAGCCAACTACTGGTTTAGACCCAAACCAACTAGTAGATATTAGAAATCTTATTAAAACTATAGGAAAAGAGAAAACCGTTTTTCTTTCTACACACATTATGCAAGAAGTAGAAGCTATGTGTGACCGCGTTATTATTATTAATAAAGGTGAGATTGTTGCTAATAAAAAACTTTCTGAGCTACGCGACGGACAAGCACAAATTGTTATTGTAGAATTTGATTACAGAGTAGAAGAGCCTTTTTTACTAAGATTACCTAATGTAAAAAGTGTTGAAAACACTCATGATTTTATTTATGAAATTACTTTCTCTACAAAAGAAGATATGCGCTCTCATGTATTTGATTTTGCTCATGATAACGAGTTGAAAATTCTTCAATTAAATCAAAAAAATGCTAGTTTAGAGAGTATGTTTAGAGAGTTAACAAGTTAACTACTCGAAAATAACACGACCAGTATATTGTTCTTGAATATCTAATTCGGGAGGCGTATTTACTACAATAACATCTCCAGTACTTACTAAGTTAGCTATTAAAGACACTTGTGGATTTACAATAATATCGTTTGATCCTCTGTGGAATATTTTTACATTTTGAGCGGTAAAATTTCTACCTTCAAATCTTGCGTCTCCTGATGCAAAACTAATATCTAAATTGCTTGTAGTTCCTTCTATATAGCAAGTAGACAAGTTATTAACCACAAATTTTAAAGAGCTATTTTGAATGTTCATAATAAATAAACCATCGGTATGATAATCGTCTGAATCATCTTCTGAAATTAAAAATAAATTAGGGTAAGTTAACACTCCATCACTTCTGGTTGGCAATCCTGTGCTACTTCTAATCTCTGTTAAATTTGGCGCAGTAACATAGATTTTTGTAATGCCAAAATCGCGTGTTAGGTTGCAACCGTTATTATTGTTTAAAAGCAGTCTTCCATTTTCTACTTTTACTTCAATTTCATCCATTAAAAATTCACCTGTTTGCACTAATACTTCATGCTCTGGTCCTTCTTTAACTATTAATTCTATACGCTCAAAAACAGTGATTTCTGTAAAAGCTTCAACTAGAAATTCTTTTTCAATAATATCTCCAGAGTTTTGAAAACAGTCTGGCGCATTCTCACTATTACAAGATGCAAGTAGTATTATTGATAATATGTATATTATTTTTCTCATAACCTTATGCCTATTCCAAATTCTACTGCTTCAGCTTTTGCTCCATGAGATTTTAATGTTAACGCACCATAAAATTTATCTCCAAAATAACGTTTTAAACCTATTCGGTTATAAACGCGACCTTCAAAATCGTAAGGATAATATACGTAGTATCCCAATTGTGTTACAAAGGATAATTTATTGATAAATAGTTCGTGACCTACAAAAACACCAACACGCTTGTAATCTTCGTCTCCACTCACATTGTTTAAAGGAAAAGCGACTGAGTAATATTTAATTAATTCTTTTAAAAATGTAGAAAAGAACACATCTGTTCCTACATGAAAAGCAGACTTTCTATTAATACGTTTATCTGCATAAGCTGAAAAAATATAAAAAGGATATTGCCCAGAGTTATTAACATCACTTTCGTTTATACCACTTCTAAAAGCTAAATTATATTTAATTTTTTCTGTAAATTTTTTATCTTCGGTTGAAGCTATATACTCTGGCTGCTCGTTGTAACCAAACGTATAATTTGCTCCAATGTTAAAAGTAAATGTGTTTGTTGAGTTATTTGGTGCTTTAAAATTAGCATTAGAATAATGTATTATTGAAACACCTGCATGCAACCCTAATCCTTTATAAATATTCTGTTTATCGTAATTTAACTGCACATAAGTAGAACTTAACAAATCTGAGCCATAAGCATTATTTCTAAAGTTAGTAACCTTATCGTAAGGATTTGTGTTATAAGCGATACCTTGAGCAATTCTGAATTTTAAATTTCGTTTTAAAAAATAAAAATTAAAGTGTGCGTATAATCCGTAATTTTCACCAAGGTATTCATTTTTCATATCTTGATAAATGAATGACGCACCATAATCTGGATAATTAAATCTACTTTCCCAAGCGTTTTTTCCAAAGGTTTTTTGGTTATAACTTAAAATTAAGCCTGATTGATGGTCTGTAATTAAATGAGCTATATCTGGATTATGTTCTAAAATAGTGCCGTAAAAATAATTAGCATCTACTGTAAAAGGATTTTTTTCTTTTTCTTGAGCCGAAATATTCAATGAAAAAAATAAAATAAAAGCAAGTAATAAATACCTCATTAATTAGAAAGTTAGGTCGCAAAAGTAACTAAATTAAATAAAGCATAAATACTTATAAAGAATTACTAATCAAATAAATTTGAGGACAAGTAACGATCACCTCTATCGCATATTATAGCAACTACTACACCTTGGTCTATACTTTCAATGAGTTTTAGAGCTGTAGCTACAGAGCCTCCACTACTCATTCCTGCAAAAACACCTTCTTCTTTAGCCAAACGCTTTGTCATAATTGTTGCTTCTTCTTGGCTAACTTCTATTACTTTATCTACTTTTTTAGGATTAAAAATACTAGGCACATATTCTGGAGACCATTTTCTTATTCCTGGAATTTTAGAACCATCTGCAGGCTGTGCGCCAATAATCTGAATGCTTTTATTTTGTTCTTTTAAATAAGTAGAAGTTCCCATTATAGTTCCTGTGGTTCCCATTGCAGATACAAAGTGTGTAATTTCTCCTTTTGTATCTCGCCAAATTTCTGGTCCTGTTGTTTTATAATGTGCTTTCCAGTTATCGTTATTTTCAAATTGATTTAATAACAAATAACCTTTTTCATCTCTCAAATTAAAAGCAACATCTCTAGAACCTTCAATACCACGTTCAGCATCTGTTAAAATTACTTCTGCTCCATAAGCACGCATTGTTTTAACACGCTCTTCGGTAGAGTTTTCTGGCATAACCAAAGTAATATTTAATTGAAACAAGTTGGCAACATAGGCTAAGGCAATGCCTGTATTGCCGCTTGTAGCTTCTACAATACGTCCTCCTTTTTTAATATCTCCTCGCTTAAGAGCTTCAGCTATCATATTATAAGCTGGTCTATCTTTAACGCTTCCTCCTGGATTATTACCTTCTAACTTTAAATAAAGTTTTACGTTAGGTTTATTAACTAAGTTAGAAGCCTCTACTAATGGCGTATTTCCTATTTGTTTTAAAATACTCATCTATTAAAATTATTAGTGATTTTAATATCGGATTTATAAGTTACAATTGAATTTTCGGGTATAGATTTTGTTATCCAAACGTTAGCACCAATAATACTATTTTCGCCAATTTCAACATCGCCACCTAAAATAGTAGCATTTGCATAAATAGTAACATTATTCTTTATAGTTGGATGTCTTTTTGTATTCTTTAAAGCTTTTTCAACTTTAATTCCTCCTAAAGTAACACCTTGATAAATAATAACATTTTCATGAATTACCGCTGTTTCTCCAATAACTACACCTGTTGCATGATCTATAAAAAATGAATCTCCAATGGTTGCTCCTGGATGAATATCTGTTCCTGTTACACCATGTGCGTATTCTGATATCATACGCGGCAACACCGGAATGTCTAGTTTCCATAAAATATTACTAATACGATACATGGTAATAGCATAAAAACCTGGATATGCTAAATAGACCTCTTTAATACTTTTAGCAGCAGGATCGTTTTTATAAGCAGCTTCTGCATCTAATTGCAGCTTAGATTTCAGTGCTTTTATTTCGGTATTAAATTGTTCCCATTTATTTTCGCAAACACCACACTGTAATGCTTTAGACACATAAAAGAAAGATTCTTTTATATTATTTAAAAGCGCTTCTTGCTTCTCAAATTCTTCTAAAGCACAATAAAATAATTCTTTTGCTAAATCTTCAACTCTTTCTTTAAACCTAAATGGAATTTGCAATGTCTCTTGCATATTTTTTAATTTACACTTCTGGAGCCAGTTCTATTTCTAAATCTTGTAAAGCTTCAGTTATAGGAATTTGGCAACTTAGTCTGCTGTTATGTTTTACATTGAAAGCTTCAGACAACATAGCATCTTCTTCGTCTTCCATATCACAAATATCGTGATTAGAATTGACATAACATTGACAAGAAGCACACATTGCCATACCACCACAAATACCTATGGTACCTTCTGGAGCAATCTCGTAAGAGCGAATAACTTCCATAACATTCATTGCCATATCTGTAGGCATTAAAACAGAATGCTTTTTTCCTTCTCTATCTGTTATATGTAATGTTACGTCTTGCATTACCCAATGGCTTTTACAACTGCTTTAGGCGCTTCTTTTCTTGTACCATCAAAACCGTTAATTCCACTTACTGTGGTATATTTTAAAACGAATTTTTTACCTGGATTTAGAATTTTATAAGCAGATTGACACATTAATGTTGCCTCGTGAAAACCACATAGAATTAACTTTAATTTACCTTCATAAGTATTAACATCTCCAATGGCATAAATCCCAGGTATATTAGTTTGATAATCTAATGTATCTACCTTAATTGCATTTTTTTCTATCTCAAGTCCCCAATTTGCAATTGGACCTAATTTTGGTGATAAGCCAAAAAGTGGTATAAAGGCATCTGCTTCTAAAACCTGTGTTTCACCATCTTTTGTTACAGAAACACCTTCAATTTTATCTTCACCATGCAAAGCTGTAATTTCAGCTGGAGTAATTAAATTTATTTTGTTGAGCAGTTTTAATTCTTGCACTTGTTCTACAGAATCTAAAGCACCTCTAAATTCATTTCTTCTATGTACTAATGTAACCTCAGAAGCCACATCTGCCAGAAAAATACTCCAATCTAAAGCAGAGTCACCACCACCAGCAATCACTACTTTTTTATCGCGATATACTTCTGGATCTTTAATAAAATAGTTAACACCTTTGTCTTCATACTTTTCAATATGTTCTAATTTAGGTTTTCTAGGCTCAAAACTACCTAAACCTCCTGCTATTGCTACAATTGGTGCATGATGCTGTGTGCCTTTATTGGTGGTTACAATAAAGCTACCATCGTCTTGTTTTTCTATAGTTTCCGCACGTTCACCTAGTGTAAAACCAGGTTGAAATTGTTTGCCTTGCTCTAATAAATTAGAGGTTAAATCACCTGCTAAAACCTCTGGGAAACCAGGAATATCGTAAATCGGTTTTTTAGGATACAATTCGGAACATTGACCACCAGGTTGTGGCAATGCATCAATTAAATGGCACTTTAACTTTAACAATCCAGCTTCAAATACTGTAAATAAACCTGTTGGTCCTGCTCCTATAATAAGTATATCTGTTTTAATCATTGCATTATATTTTTTCTACTAAACCTTTAGTGAATTCATTTAATTTTTCGACTTTCTGCTCAAAGTCTCCTTTTATTGTTTTTCTATAGCTATTGAGATTTTGTACTAAATCATCAATATTTTCTGGTATAACATCTTCAAAAAATTGACGTAACCGTTTTGCTGTTGTTGGTGATTTTCCGTTGGTTGATATAGCTACTTTTACATTGCCTTTGGTTACAATACCTCCCATATAAAAATCGCAATATGGTGGATTATCTGCTACATTTACTAATTTACTTTGTGCACGACATGCATTGTAAACTTGCACATTAACCTCTGGACTATCTGTGGTTGCAACCACTATATGTTTGCCTTCTAAATAACTATCGTTATACGTATCGACTATTCTAGTTACGTTTCCGGTTTCGGCAACTTTTATAGTAGCTTCCCTAAACATTGGAGAAACCATAGTGACATTTGCATCTGGACTTGATTTTAGTAAAAACGTTAATTTTTCTTCTGCTACAAATCCACCACCAACTATTAAAACCTGTAAGTTTTTCACTTTTAAAAACACAGGATATAAATTATTTCTTTCCATAGTTTTTATGCTGAAATACGTTGTGTCACTTTATTAGTTCGATTTGCTTTTTCATACATTGAAGTTAAATCTACACGTTGGTTTACTACTTCTCCAATAATTATAATTGCTGGTGAAGACAGTTTCTTTTCTTCAACTATAGCTTCAATAGTACTGATGGTACCAATACCAACTTTTTCGTCTTTACGCGTTCCATTTTGAATAATTGCAATAGGTGTTTCCGCTTTACCTTCCGAAGAAAAAATGGAAACAATTTCTGAAAGTTTTCCCATTCCCATTAAAATAACAACTGTTGCTTTAGACTGTGCTGCTAACGCGATATCTTTTGAAATTTCATGCGATTTTGTAGTTCCAGTAATTACCCAAAAACTTTGAGAAGCATTACGTTTTGTTAACGGAATACCTTGGTAAGCTGGTACTGCTGCAGATGAAGAAATACCAGGAACCACAGCAACTTCAATTGCATATTCTTTAGCATACTCTAGCTCTTCTGCTCCACGACCAAAAATAAATGGATCGCCTCCTTTTAATCTTACCACATGATTACCTCTTAAAGCACGCACCACAATTAACTCGTTAATTTGATTTTGTTGGTAAGCGTAACATCCTTTGCGTTTACCAACAAAAATAAGCTCTGCTTTTTTTGATGCATATTGCAACAACTCCTTATTTACTAAAGCATCGTACATAATTACATCTGCAGATGCTATTGCTTTAATAGCTTTTAAGGTTATTAAATCTGGATCTCCTGGACCTGCGCCAACGACTGTTAATTTTGGTGTCATAATGATTTAATTTTTAGCAACTAATTGCGATTCACGATAATTTTTTACAACCTGTAAAAAGGTTTTTGCCGATTCTAAATAGTTTATTGCAAACTCTTTAGTTGGTGGAAATACTTTTATTTGATAGATTAAATCTGAAAAGGTGTTTCCTAATTTTACTTTATTTGTGCTAACAAACAGCTCGTCAAACTGACTAATAATACCTGCTTGCGTATTGGTTTTTACATTTTCTGAAAGTAAAATGGCTTTTGCTGCGTTGACCATAGAACGGTAAGTTTCATAAATAGCTCCAGAATAAACTTTGTTATTTAATGCGTCTTGTGCTTCTTCAATTTTCTCGTCACATTCTAAGAATAATGTGGCAATTAAATCGATAACAACTCCTGCGCATTCTCCTACTCCAATTGCTTTGACATAAGCTTCTTCGGTTCCCCAATCAATAAAATCTTCTTGTGTTAAGTTTTCAACATCAGACAAATCTGTTAGCAATTGGTAAAAGTACTTTTCACCTTTTTCTTTGTAATAGTCAACAAATAGCTTTCCGTTGGCATTGGCTTCAAAATCGTTTAAAATTCTTCTTAACGCTTCAGGACCTCTTCTACTTGGCACTTTTACAACTTTATCTGCGAAATAGGCATTTCCATCTCCAAGATTTCCTCCACCTAATAAAACCTGTAATGCTGGAGCAACCAATTTATCTTTTGTACGAATAGACATGCCTTGAAAACCAATATTTGCCATATTGTGTTGTCCGCAAGCATTCATGCAACCACTAATTTTTATTACTAAATCGTTGTTAGATAAATATTGTGGATACTCTGCTTTTATAATACGCTCTAACTCTTCCGCAATTCCTGTACTACTAGCAATCCCAAGATTACAAGTATCTGTTCCTGGACAAGCTGTAATGTCTACCGCTTTGTTATAACCAGCTTCTGCAAAACCTAGTTTTTTTAATTCTTGATAGAAAAACGGAATTAAATCTGCTTTTACAAACGGAATTAATATGTTTTGTCTTAAACTTAAACGTATTTCTCCTGCTGCGTATTTTTCTACTAAATCTGCTAACAGTCTAGCTTTATCAGTATAAAAATCGCCTAATAACACTTTAATACCTACAGCAAAATAACCATCTTGCTTCTGCGGAATTATATTAGTGGCTTTCCATAAGTTGAAGGCTTCCGTGTCTTTAATATCAACTGTTGGAGCTTCAACAGAAACTGGAGTTGATGTTTGATATGTGGCTTCATTTATAGCAACAGACTTAAATTCTATTGCGTTTTGTTCTTCTTCAACCAAAACTTTAAAAGCTTCTAAACCGATATCTTTTATTAAGAATTTAAGCCTTGCTTTGGCACGACTTTTACGTTCTCCATAACGATCAAAAACTCTTAAAACACCTTCCATTAAAGGAATTATTTTATCTGAAGCTAAGAAGCTGTAAAACTCATCGGCATGTCTTGGTTGTGATCCTAAACCACCACCAAGCATGACTTTAAAACCTTTTACACCATTTTCTATTTTAGCAATAAACCCTAAATCGTGCATGTATGATAATCCTGTATCTTCATCTGTACCAGAAAAAGACACCTTAAATTTTCGTCCCATTTCTTGACAAATTGGATTTCGTAAAAAGAATTTAAAAACCGCATCTGCATAAGGAGAAACATCAAAAGGCTCGTTACGATCTATTCCAGCTGTTTCACTTGCAGTAACGTTTCTTACTGCGTTACCACAAGCTTCTCTTAAAGTTACATTATCGCGTTCTAGTTCTGCCCAAAGTTCTGGCGTACGCTTTAAATCCACATAGTGAATTTGAATATCTTGACGTGTTGTAATGTGTAATCTGCTTCTAGAATATTCATCTGAAACCTCAGCAATACGACGTAATTGATTGCTTAACACTTTACCATAAGGTAGCTTGATACGTATCATTTGTACACCTTCTTGACGCTGACCATAAACACCACGTGCTAAACGCAAACTTCTAAATTTTTCTTCGTCAATTTTTCCGTTATTAAACAGCTCAATCTTATTGGCTAATTCAATAATATCCTTTTGTACTAAAGGGTTTTCTATTTCGGTTCTAAAACTTTGCATTATTTTATATATAATTCCTATGGATTTAATAGGATAACTTAAAACACTTTTATTTAATCTGGTTATGAATTAATTAGCGCTTTTTGAAAACGCTAATTAATTATGCATAAAATCTTGTTTTGCTAGTAATTGTTCTTCAGTCTCTTCGTTATCATCATCTGGCACACAACAATCTACTGGACAAACAGCTGCACATTGTGGTTCGTCATGAATTGCCATAATACTGCATTAATATTATTGAATAAATCCTGCACCAACCGTATGGTTAGATTGCGAATCTATTAAAATAAACGAACCATTTGTTCTGTGTGTTTTAAACGCATCGTAAAAAATTGGCTTATTTAATTTAAATGAAACTTTTGCTATATCATTCATTTTTAAAGTTTCTGCAGTTTCATCTACTCCAGAATAATCTGGATTAATTTTATGATGAATTGTAGACACTTTTGCCAACACTTTATTTACACCATGTTGCACAACGTATTTTTTACCTGTTGTTAAATTTTCTGAATCCATCCATGAAATGGTAGCTGTAAACTGCTTGTCTATGGTTGGCAAATCGTTTTCTTTAACAATCATATCGCCACGACTAATATTTACATCATCTTCTAATGTAATTAAAACAGATGAACGTCTTGAAGCTGTTTGCACTTTCTTATCATAAAAATGAATATCTTTAATCTTAGATTTTGTTTGAGATGGTAAAACAAATACGCTGTCACCAACGCTTAATTCTCCGCCATAAACTTTTCCTGCATAACCTCTAAAATCATGAAACTCTTCGGTTTTAGGACGTATTACATATTGTACTGGAAACCTTGGTGTTCCTGTGTTATATACATCTTTTTGATCTGTATTTTCTAAATAATCTAATAGCGTTTTGCCTGTATACCAAGGTGTGTTTTCTGATTTATTTACAACATTATCTCCTTTTAAAGCACTAACAGGAATAAAGGTTATGTTTTGATCTTGATAATCTCGTTTACTCATTAGAGCTTCAAAATCACTTTTAATTTGGTTATATTTTTCTTCAGAAAAATCTACCAAATCCATTTTATTAATAGCTACAATTACTGTTTTAATTCGTAATAAATTATTGATAAAAAAATGACGATTAGTTTGTTCAATTACACCTTTTCTAGCATCTATTAAAACAATAGCTGCTTGCGAGGTTGAAGCTCCAGTAACCATATTTCTAGTATATTCTACATGTCCTGGTGTATCTGCAATAATGTAGCTTTTATTAGCTGTCGAAAAATATATATGAGCTACGTCTATGGTAATACCTTGTTCTCTTTCTGCTACTAAACCATCGGTAGCTAAAGAAAAATCTAAATAATCGTAACCTAATTGTTTACTCTTTTTTTCTATAGCTTCTAACTTATCTGAGGTTAAAGATTTTGTGTCGTACAACAATCTACCAATTAAAGTACTTTTACCATCATCTACACTACCTGCTGTTGCTATTTTTAATACGTCCATTTTATATATAACCTTCTTAACTTGAAGGAGTTTTTATTTATTTGTAAAGATTTTCCGCTAAAGCGGAAATAAAAAATTGGTTTTAAAAGTACCCTTGTTGTTTACGTTTTTCCATTGCGGCTTCAGAACGTTTATCGTCTATTCTTGCACCTCTTTCTGATATTGAAGAATCTCTAATTTCTTGTACAACGCTTGATATATCTGAAGCATCAGACAACACTGCTGCTGTACAACTCATATCTCCAACGGTTCTAAAACGCACGACACGCTCTTCTACTTCTTCATTTTCATCTCTATAAACAACGTCATCGTCTGCAGACCATATTAAACCATCGCGTAAAAAAGTAGCTCTTGTGTGTGCAAAATATATTGATGGTATTTCTATTTGCTCTTTTTGTATATAAGACCAAACATCTAATTCTGTCCAATTAGAAATAGGAAATACGCGTACATTTTGTCCTAATTCTATTTGTCCGTTTAACATATCGAACAATTCTGGTCTTTGGTTTTTTTCATCCCATTGCCCAAAATCGTCTCGAACAGAAAAAATACGTTCTTTCGCTCTTGCTTTTTCTTCATCGCGACGAGCACCACCAATACAAGCATCAAATTTAAATTCTTCTATAGCATCTAAAAGTGTTGTTGTTTGTAATTGGTTTCGGCTAGCATAACGTCCAGATTCTTCTTTAACTTTTCCTTCGTCTATAGAATCTTGAACATTTCTAACAATTAATTCTAAACCTAATTCTTTAACTAAACGGTCTCTAAATTCTATAGTTTCAGGAAAATTATGACCTGTATCTATATGCATTAATGGAAAAGGAATTTTTGCAGGATAAAATGCTTTTTGTGCTAAACGCACTAATGTTATTGAATCTTTTCCTCCAGAAAATAAAAGCACTGGTTTTTCGAACTGTGCAGCTACTTCTCTAAAGATATAAATAGCTTCGTTTTCTAATGGATTTATTTTTGATGTATCTGTATCTGTCATCTCTATATTTCTATATTTTAAGCGTGTAAACCACACTCTCTATTTGCTAATTGTTTTGTTGGATCGAAATATTTAAATTCGTTTGGTAAATTATTTTCTTCTAAAAAGACATCTAATTCTTTATCTGTCCAATTATAAAATGGACTCACTTTTAATACTCCGTTTTTATCTTGAGAAACAATATCTATACTATCTCTAAAAGCTGTTTGACCTTTGCGTAAATTTGTAAACCATACATCTGGTTTATGCTCTGCCATAGCTCTTTTAAAAGGTTCTAATTTTACTTGATCTGTAAATAGTTTATGTTTTGGATCTTCAATATTTGGTATACCTAAAACCACATCACGATGTGCTGTTGTTTGTTTTGGTACATATAATTTTACATTAAGATTTAATTTATTAATCACCTCTTCTGCATGCTTATATGTGTTTGGTGTATTGTAGCCAGTATCACACCAAATAACTTTAATATCTTTTTTTACAGCACTGGTAACCTTTAAAATAGCAGCTTCGTAAGGTCTAAAGTTTGTTGTTACTACAGGTGATTTTGCTAAATTAATTGCCCATTCTACAATTTCAAGTGGCGTTTTAGCACTTAACTCTTTATTTATTTTATTTAAATCTAAACTCATTATTTTCCCCAATTAATTTTATTCCAAGCTCGTTCATGAAAAAAATACAATGCCATTTTAGACACTAATTCTATTCCTCCAATTGATATTGCCATAGTTAAAGTTCCTGTTATTAAATAAGAAATTAGCACAGTATCTAGAGTTCCAATTATTCTCCAACTAATTGTTTTAAGAAGGCTCCTTTTTATTTTCTCCTGAGGTAAACTTTCTTCTTTCACCTCCTCAATTTGAGAACTTTTATGCTCTTCCTTTTTGAAATTACTTTTATAAAATATATCAATTATCATTATCTTATTATTTAATCCCTATCGGATTAGTAGGGTAATAATGCAAACCTATGATATAAAACATTACAAACCAAGAAGAATAATTAAAAAATAGTACCCAAATATTGAATATTTGCTAATTCGATAAATCTGCCAACGTAGTATTTCTAAATATTTCTAGCGTATTATCGCGTACTTTTAGCATGATTTTATTTACAGCACAAGCATTTTCATCTGGACAATCGTCGCACTTTTCGTAAAAATTTAAACTTACACAAGGTATCATTGCAATTGGTCCTTCTAAAACTCTCATAACACTAGTCATTTTAATTTCTGAAGCATCTTTTAACAAATAGTAACCTCCACCTTTACCTTTTTTAGAACCAAGGATTCCAGATTTTCGAAGAGATAATAGTATACTTTCTAAAAATTTCACAGAAATATTTTCACTTTCACTTATAGTTGCTATTTGAATAGGTACTTTTCTATCCTGCTTAGCTAAATAGGTTAGCGCTTTAATTCCGTATTTTGTTTTTTTAGATAACATGTTACAAAAGTAAGCGTTTTTTATTATTAAAAAACAGCTTCGGCAATTGCTTTTACATTATCACTTTTTCCCATAGAATAATAATGTAAAACAGGCACACCTGCAGCTTGCAACTCTTTAGATTGCTGGATTGCCCACTCAATTCCTACTTGCCTAACCTGTTTATTAGTATCACACTGCTCTATACTAGTAATTAAATCTTGAGGTAAATCTATTTTAAAAACTTGAGGTAATAATTGCAAGTGTTTTTTAATAGCAATAGGTTTAATACCAGGAATAATAGGCACATGTATTCCAGCTTTTTTTGCAGCATCCACAAACTCAAAATACTTTTTATTATCAAAAAACATTTGCGTTACTACATAATCTGCTCCAGCATCTACTTTTTCCTTTAACCGTTTTAAATCGGTTTGTAACGATGGTGCTTCAATATGTTTTTCGGGATAACCAGCAACACCAATACAAAAATCAGAAGTATCGTCAACCTCAACAACATCATGTAAATAATTACCACAATTTAAATTCTGAATCTGACTCACCAATTGCGATGCATATTGATGACCTCCTTTACAAGCCTCAAAATATTTTTGATGACTCATGGCATCACCACGTAAAGCCATTACATTATTAATCCCTAAATAATGACAATCTACCAACAAATACTCGGTTTCTTCCTTACTAAAACCTCCACATAACACATGCGGAACCGTATCTACATCATACTTATGCTTAATTGCAGCGCAAATACCAACCGTTCCTGGTCGCATTCTAGTTATTTTTCTATCTAAAAGACCTTGTTTTTCAATATAAATGTACTCTTCTCTTGAGGTTGTTACATCAATAAAAGGTGGATTAAACTCCATTAAAGGATCTATATTATCGTACAAATCCTGAATGCTTTTTCCTTTTTTAGGCGGAATAATTTCAAACGAAAATAGCGTTTTACCCTTAGCGTTTTTTATATGTTCTGTTACTTTCATGTATTACCTAAAATTATATCTCAATTATTATTTTGGCGTTACCTAAAGGTCGCGCTTTCACTACTCGCTCTCTCTGAGGAGCTCAAACAGACCGTTCAATCACTAACGCACTAATCTGCTAAATTTGGATTTAGCCATTTGGTCGCTTGTTCTATGCTAATATTTTTTCGTTTAGAATAATCTAATAATTGATCTTCCTTAATTTTACCTAAACCAAAATACTTAGCCTCAGGATTACCAAAATAATAGCCACTAACACTTGCTGCAGGCCACATGGCAAGACTTTCGGTAAGTTTTACACCAATATTTTCTTCCACATTTAATAGCTTCCAAATGGTTTGCTTTTCTAAATGATCTGGACACGCAGGATAACCAGGAGCTGGACGAATGCCTTTATAACTTTCCTTAATTAATTCTTGGTTAGTTAAACTTTCATCTTGTGCGTAAGCCCAATGTTTTGTTCTCACCTCTTTATGTAGATATTCTGCAAAAGCTTCGGCTAATCTATCTGCTAACGCTTTAATCATAATCGAATTATAATCGTCGTTTTCAGCCTCAAATTGCTCAGCTAATTCTGCTGTACCAAAACCAGTAGACACGCAAAAAGCACCAATATAATCTTGAATCCCTGTTTCTTTTGGAGCAACAAAATCTGCTAACGCATGATTAGGCACGCCTTCTCTTTTCTTTAATTGTTGACGTAAGGTTAGAAATTTAATTTTATCTTCACTTGTAAGACCTCTAGACTGCGCTCGAGGCGACAAACTCACCTCTATATCATCATCATTTATGGTATTTGCAGGAAACAACCCAAAAATGGCTTTTGCTTTCAATAGCTTTTCATCAAAAATTCTTTTTAATAATTCTTGAGCATCTTTAAATAATTCTGTCGCTTGACTTCCAACTACGCTATCAGTTAAAATATCAGGATACTTTCCATGTAAATCCCAACTTCTAAAAAAAGGAGACCAATCTATATACGCTTCTAATTTTGTAATATCAAAATCATCAATTATTTGAATTCCTAATTGTTTTGGCTTCACAATTTTAGAGGTTTGCCAATCTATTTTATATTTTCTTTTTCTAGCCTCTTCAATGCTTATGTAGTCTTTTTGTTTGGTTCTGTTTAAGAATTTTTCCCTAAACACATCGTATTCTTCTCTAATTTGCTCTTTATAAACAACATTATTTTTATTTAGTAATTCGCCAACAACTGTTACTGCTCTTGATGCATCATTAATATGTACTACAGCATCTTTATAATGAGGTGCAATTTTAACCGAAGTATGTGCTTTAGACGTGGTTGCTCCTCCAATTATCAAAGGAATATCAAGATTTTGCTTTTCCATTTCTTTGGACACATAAACCATTTCATCTAACGATGGTGTAATTAAACCACTTAAACCAATAATATCAACCTGCTCTTTTATAGCAGTATCAATTATTTTTTCTGGCGGAACCATAACACCTAAATCTATAATCTGGTAATTATTACAACCTAAAACTACACTCACAATATTTTTACCAATATCATGCACATCACCTTTTACGGTTGCCATTAAAATTTTCCCAGCAAACTCTTGTTTTCCGTCTTTTTCGGCTTCAATAAATGGTTGCAAATAAGCTACAGCTTTTTTCATGACTCTAGCCGATTTTACTACTTGTGGCAAAAACATTTTTCCGCTTCCAAATAAATCTCCAACCACACTCATACCTTGCATTAAATGACCTTCAATAACCTCAATTGGTCTTGAAACAGATTGTCTTGCTTCTTCAACATCTTCAATTATATATGTATCAATCCCTTTTACTAAAGCATGTGTAATTTTGCTTTGCAAGTCGGTATTTCTCCATTCTTGAACCGTTTCTGTAGATTCTTTTTTATTTCCTTTTACGGTTTCGGCAAATTCCAATAAACGCTCAGTAGCATCCTCACGTCTGTCAAACAAAACGTCTTCAACACATTGTAATAATTCCTTATCAATTTCATCGTAAATCTCCAACATCGTTGGGTTTACAATTCCTAAATTCATTCCGTTTTTTATGGCATGAAATAAAAATGAAGAATGCATAGCCTCACGCACAGTATTGTTTCCTCTAAAAGAAAAGGACACATTACTTACACCACCAGACACATTAGCAAACGGTAAATTTTGTCTAATCCACTTTGTTGCATTAAAAAAGTCTAATGCATTTTTACGATGTTCTTCCATTCCGGTTGCCACAGGAAAAATATTAGGATCAAAAATGATGTCTTGTGGAGGGAAACCCACTGTGTTTACTAATATATCATAAGAACGCTTACAAATTTCTATTCTACGATCATAAGTATCTGCTTGACCATTTTCATCAAAAGCCATTACAATTACAGCAGCTCCATAACGTTTTACTAGTTTAGCTTGACGTATAAACTCGGTTTCTCCTTCTTTTAAACTTATAGAGTTTACAACAGATTTCCCTTGAACCACCTTTAAACCTGCCTCAATAATTTCCCATTTAGAGCTATCAATCATTATAGGAATTCTGGAAATATCAGGCTCTGAAGCAATGAGGTTTAAAAAAGTAGTCATGGCATGTACACCATCCAACATGCCTTCATCCATGTTGACGTCTAAAATTTGTGCACCACCTTCTACCTGGTCTCTAGCGACATCTAAAGCTTCGCTATATTTTTCTTCTTTTATTAAACGTAAAAATTTACGAGAACCAGTAACATTGGTACGTTCTCCGACGTTAATAAAATTACTTTCTGGCGTTACAATTAAGGGTTCTAAACCTGAAAGTGTTAAATATTTTTTACAATCGCTTTCTGCCATTACGATAATGCTTTAATTTTACGTGGTTCGTATTTTTTAACAACTTCAGCAATAGCTTTTATATGTTCTGGATTTGTACCACAACAACCACCAATAATATTTATTAAATTGTCTTTTAAATAGGCCTCAATAAAGTTTTTCATTTCTTCTGGAGTTTGATCGTACTCTCCAAAAGCATTTGGTAATCCTGCATTTGGGTGTGCAGAAGTAAAAAAATCTGTTTGACTTGACAGACGTTTTAAATAAGGTTGCAATTGCTCTGCACCTAATGCACAATTAAAACCAACACTTAACAATGGCACATGAGAAATAGAAGTTAAAAAAGCTTCTACGGTTTGACCAGACAATGTACGACCAGAAGCATCTGTTATGGTACCAGATACCATAATTGGAATATCTATGTTTTTTTCTTCTTTTACTTCTTCAATTGCAAATAATGCTGCTTTTGCATTGAGTGTATCAAAAATAGTTTCGACTAACAATAAATCTACACCTCCATCAATTAAGGCTTCTACTTGTTGCTTGTAGGCAATTCGCAATTCATCAAAAGTTACAGCTCTAAATTCTGGTCTATTAACATCTGGACTAAGGCTTGCAGTACGATTAGTTGGCCCAATGCTTCCTGCCACAAAACGTGGTTTTTCAGGATTTGCATTAGTAAATTCTGTTGCAACATATTTAGCAATTTTAGCGGATTCAAAATTAAGCTCATAAACCAAATTTTCCATATCGTAATCTGCCATAGCGATGGTTGTACCTGAAAATGTATTGGTTTCGACTATATCTGCTCCAGCTTCAAAATACTTACGATGTACATCTGCGATTGCATTGGGCTGTGTTAATGATAGTAAATCGTTATTTCCTTTTAAAGAAGATGGATAGTCTTTAAAACGGTCTCCTCTAAAATCTTCTTCGGTAAAATTATAGCGTTGTAACATGGTACCCATTGCACCATCAAGTACTAGAATTCGTTTTTGTATTTCGTTATAAATATTTGCCATATTCTATTTTTACAAATAAGATTCTACATTTTGCCATGGACCTCCATTTATTGCATCTATGTCATTTTCTTCTAAAATATCTTTAGCACGTTCGCTTCTTGCTCCACTTCGGCAACATGTAGTTATTGGTTTTTCAAGTGCTTTTATTTGTGTGATTTCGTCTTCTAAATCATCTAAAACAATATGCAACGCATCTTTAACGTGACCTTCGTTATACTCCGCATCAGTTCTGACATCAAGTACTATAGCATCTTTATCTAGATACTCTTGAATGTGCTTAAATTCTGGATTACTACTCATAATTTATATTTTAATTAAGCTTCTAAAGCTTGTTTTAAATCGTTAATAATATCTTCTGGATGCTCTAACCCAACCGAAATACGTACCAAACCACCTGTAATTCCGGTTTGTAATCTTTCTTCTTCAGTTAATTTTGCATGTGTTGTAGACGCTGGATGTGTTACAATGGTACGCGTATCTCCTAAATTTGCAGAAAGTGATAATAGTTTAATATTATTTAAAAATTGTTTTCCAGCCGCAACACCACCTTTAACTTCAAAAGCAACAATGCTTCCTCCTGCTTTCATTTGCTTTTTAGCCAAATCGTGTTGTGGATGTGATTTTAAAAAAGGATATTTTACAAGGTTAACTTTATCGTGACCTTCTAAAAAAGTTGCTACTTTTAAAGCATTATCACAATGTCTGTCTAACCTTACTGCTAGTGTTTCTAAACTTTTTGAAAATACCCAAGCATTAAAAGGCGATAAAGAAGGTCCTGTATTACGAGAAAATAAATAGATTTTTTTTATTAAATCTGCACTACCAACTGTAATACCACCAAGTACACGACCTTGTCCATCTATTAATTTGGTAGCTGAATGAATTACTAAATCTGCACCAAATTTAATAGGTTGTTGTAAATATGGTGTAGCAAAACAATTATCTATAATTAATATGATGTTGTGCTTTTTGGCAATGTTTCCTATGGCTTCCAAATCCAAAACATCTATAGCTGGATTGGTTGGACTTTCAGCATAAATAACTTTTGTATTAGGTTGAATTAAACTTTCAATGGTTTCAATTTCATCTATTTTAAAATAGCTAGTCGAAATATTCCATTTTGGAAGTATGTTTTTAAACATGGTTTGTGTGGATCCAAATACACTTCTGCAAGACAAAATATGGTCTCCTGAATTTAATAATGCTGCTAAAGTTGAAAACACTGCTGACATACCTGAAGCAAAAGCGTAACCACTTTCTGCGCTTTCCATTTTACAGATTTTATCTATAAACTCTGTTGTATTTGGATTGGAATACCGACTGTAAATATTACGTTCTTTCTCGTCTGCAAAAGAGGCACGCATATCTTCAGCATCTTCAAAAACATAACTTGATGTTAAGTATAAAGGTGTTGAGTGCTCTAAAAATTGAGAACGCTCTGTTTGTGTTCGAATGGCTTGGGTTTCGAAGTTGTTAGTGCTCATTATTAATTATTTCTTTCTGTTAGTCTTAAAATATCTCCAAAAACACCTCTTGCTGTAACAGATGCTCCTGCTCCTGCTCCTTGAATTACTATTGGGTTTTCGCCATAACTTTCGGTATATATTTCGAAAATAGAATCTGCTCCCTTTAATGCTCCCAAAGGAGATTGACTTGGAACTGACACTAATTTAACTTCTAATATCGCTCCTTTTTCATGCGATAAATCACCATGTAAATCGCCTATATAACGCAGCACATGGTTTTCTTTTTGAATTTCTTTTTGCTGCTGAAATTCTTGATTCATTTCGCTAAACGATTCTAAAAACTTTGAAGTTTCAATTTCTCTAAGTTGTTCTGGAATTAAATTTTGAATATTAACATCCTCAATTTCATTATGTAAATCTAGCTCTCTGGCTAAAATCAATAATTTTCTTGCTACATCATTTCCGCTTAAGTCTTCTCTTGGATTTGGCTCTGTATAACCTTTATCTAATGCTTGTTGTAATGCTTGAGAAAATGAAATATTTTGAGAAGAAAAGGTATTAAACAAATAACTTAGCGAGCCTGAAAACACACCACGAATTCTCACTATGTTTTCTCCAGAAAGATGTAATAATTTAATAGTATCTATTAAAGGTAATCCTGCACCAACATTAGTTTCGTATAAATATTTTTTTTGATTCTTATCTAATGTTTCTCGTAATTGATTATAAAATTTAAAATCGATAGTATTTGCTATTTTATTAGACGATACCAAATCGAATCCTTCTTCAACAAGTTTTATATAGTTATTTACAAAGGTTCTACTTGATGTATTATCTATTGCTACTAAATTTTCTAAATGATTATTTTTTGCAAAATGAAACACATCGTCAATTACATAATTCTCACCTTTTGTTTTTAAATTCTCTTTCCAATTTGCATCGATTCCTTTTCGGTTAAATAGTACTTTTTTAGAATTAGCTATTGCAAAAATATTAAGTTTAATGCCTTTACGTTTTTCTATATCTTTAGCTGAAGCTATAATTTGATTTATTAGTTCGCTACCAACTAAACCATGACCAAAAATGGCTAGGTTTATTTTTTTAGAAATTCCGAAAATTTCACCATGAATAACATTTAATGCTTTATTAAGTTCATTTTTTTTAATTACAATACTCACATTTTCGCCTGTAATGGTATTATTGAAGAGTAATGGAATAATCTGGTTTTTAATTAAAGCGTTAAACGGTTTATGGAATGTGCTGAGCTCTTGACCAATTATTGATATTACAGACACATCGTCTATTACACTAATTTTATTAATGTCTTGAGAGTAAAAATCGTTTTCAAACTCTTGTTCTAAAACAATTACGGCTTTAGATGCTTTTTCAGCATCGATAACTAATCCAATTCCACGTTCTGACGAGCCTTGAGAAATAATACTTACACTAATATTTTCTTTACTTAAAGCACCAAAAATTCTAGCATCTACACCTACTTTACCCAATAAACCACGACCTTCTATATTTATTAAAGCCACATTGTCTAAAACAGACAATGAACGTATGCCTTTATCTTTATTTTGTGCTGTAATTATTGTGCCTTTGTCTTCTGGATTAAATGTATTTAAAATACGGAGTGGAATATTTTTTTCTATTAAAGGAATTATAGTTTTGGCATGTAAAATAGTTGTTCCAAAATTTGCTAGCTCATTAGCTTCGGTAAAAGATAATCTTTCAATTTTTTTTGCATCTTCTACTAAATCTGGATTTGCAGTATAAATTCCGTTAACATGTGTGTAATTTTGCAATTCTTCTGCATCTAAATAATTTGCCAATAATGATGCTGTATAATTACTACCATTTCTCCCTAAAGTGGTTGTTTTGTTGTCTTTATTAGAGGCTATAAAACCTGTAACTATATTTACTGTAGTACCATTATTTTGTTTAAAATAATCGATTACATTTTTTTTAGACAAGGCATCAATTGGCTTTGCATTACCAAAAGTATCATCTGTTTTTATTAGAGTTCTAGCATCTGCTATTTTAGCATTAATATTTTTATTTTCTAATAGAGCTGTAATTAATTTAGCCGAAATTAATTCGCCTTGCGCCAAAACTTCATCTTTTATTTTTTGATTATAGTCACCAAGTAATTGCACACCTTCAAATAAACTATCGAGTCTTGAAAACTCTTCTTCAAAACCAATATTTATTACTTCTTTTTGGTAACTTTTAAAAGCTTCTAATTGCTCTATATAACTTTGGTTTTTTACTGCTTTTTCTAAAATAGCCTCTAATTGGTTGGTAGCGCTTCCTCTTGCAGAAACAATTACAGCAATATTTTCTTGATCTTTAACTTTATTTTCTATTATAGAAATTACTCTACTTAAACCTTCTCCATTGGCTAAGGACTTTCCTCCAAATTTTAATACCTTCATTTTTTTCTCTTTTACTTTAGGTTTAAAAATGCCTTTAATTATATTTTCTAATTGTTCAAATTCTATTAAAAAAGCATCATGCCCATGAATGGAATTTATTTCGTTATAGGTAACATTTGGATGTGTTAACGCTAATTGTTTTTGTGTTTCTCGGTTTTCTTCAGCAGTAAAAAACAAATCGGAATCTACTGCAACTATTGTTATTTTAGATTGAATAACATCTAACACGTTTTTATTTGGCTCTCGATTTTTAGTAACATCAATTGTGCGTAATAATTGATTCATTAATTTATAAGCCGAAAGCTGAAAACGCTCTTGTAATTTGTTACCATGATGAAGCAACCAACTCTCTACATTAAAGATTTCTAGCTCTTTATTTTTAGAACGTTGAAACCTTGATTTAAAAGATTCTGGTGTACGATAACACAACATCGCGTGCATACGTGCATCGTGTACTGGGTTTTTAGAATTTACTAAAAACTGCTCTTGTATTTGGCAATTTGCCATAAGCCAATCTGTAGCTTTCCAATCTGTAGCAACAGGTATAAAATGTGTAGCCAAATTGGGCTTTAAAACAACCATTTCCCAAGCAATGCCTCCACCAAGTGAGCCACCAATAACAGCGAAAAGCGATTTTATTTTAAGTTTTTCTAATCCTATTAAAAATAGCTTTGCAATATCTCTAGCTATAAAATCTTTATAATTTTCTATTAAAAAACCATCGTAACCATTTCCAGGAATATTAAAGGCTAAAACAGTATATTCTTTAGTATCTATAACTTTATCCTTACCAACTAACTCTGACCACCAACCATCGTTTCCAGCAACATTACTGTTACCTGTTAAGGCATGATTAACTAATACAATTGGAGCTGTATGTAATGCTTTACCAAAAAGTTGATAAGACAGTTTTATTTTAACTGACTTCCCGTTTTGGGTAGCATAATCTATATTCTCTATGTATTGTAAATCTTTCATTTTTAAAATTTGAAATAAGCCTCACATTTTAAATGGCAATTAAAATGCGTAGCCATTTCTACTATATAATTAAAATTATATTATTAGGCCACTACCTGTTTTAATACTGAAAAAGCATTTTTTAAATCGGTTTTTAAATCGTCTATATCTTCTATTCCTACAGATAAGCGAATTAAATCTTGAGTTACTCCTGCGCTTTTTTGTTGTGCCTCGTCAAGTTGTTGATGTGTTGTACTCGCTGGATGGATAATTAATGATTTTGTATCGCCAATATTAGCTAACAACGAAAAAGTTTTAGTAGCGTCTGCTACAGATTTTGCAGCTTCAAAACCTCCTTTTACTCCAAAAGTTACAATACCACTTTGTCCTTTTGGTAAATATTTATTTGCTAAAGATTTATATTTACTGCTTTCTAAACCTGGATAGTTTACCCAAGCTACTTCTTCTTGGTTTTCTAACCATTGTGCTAAAGCAAGTGCATTTTGAGAATGTTGTTTAATTCTTACTTCTAAAGTTTCTAAACCTTGAATAATATTAAATGCGTTTGTTGGACTTAATGCTCCGCCAAAATCTCGTAGTCCTTCTAAAATTAATTTAAAAGTTAAAGAAGCTGCATCTAAGGTTTCATAATATTTTAGACCATGATAACCTGCAGAAGGCTCTGTAAATTCTGGAAATTTACCGCTAGACCAATCAAAATTCCCACCATCTATAATAACACCACCTAAAGAGTTTCCTTGTCCTCCTATATATTTTGTTAAAGAGTGAATTACAATATTTGCTCCATGCTTTATTGGGTTTAACAATGCTGGCGTAGCCACTGTATTATCAACTATAAAAGGAACCTTAGCTACTTTAGAGTGTACAGCAATACCTTCAATATCTAAAACATCTAATTTTGGGTTACCTAAAGATTCTACAAAAAAAGCTCTTGTATTTTCTTGAACCGCATCTGCGAAATTTTGAGGATTTGAAGCATCTACAAATGTTGTTGTTATACCTAATCTTGGTAAGGTTACACTTAATAAATTGTAAGTTCCACCATACAAACTACTTGATGCTACAATGTGATCTCCTGCCTTTAATAATGTTAATAAACCTGTAGAAATTGCCGCGGTACCAGAAGCAAAAGCAACTGCACCAACTCCGCCTTCTAGAGCAGCTAAACGCTCTTGTAATATTTGATTTGTTGGATTATTTAAACGTGTATAAATAAACCCTAATTCTTTTAACGAAAAAAGATTTGCTGCATGTTCTGAATTATTAAAAACATACGAAGTTGTTTGATAAATAGGCACTGCTCTTGTACCGCTAGTTTGTGTTGTGTCGTGTCCTGCATGTAATGCTTGCGTAGCAAATTTTTGTGTACTCATTTTTCTAATTTTTTCGAGTTAAACTAAATTAATTCAAAAGTCAAATAAGCTTCGATTGAAGCATACCTAATAGAAAAATGTTAAAAAGAAAATACTAACTACAAATGAGTAATTAGGTTTTAGTTATCTATCCAATGTTTCGATTAATGAATCGAGCATTAAGTAGAATTTAGCACCTTCTTAGTAAGTCTAAGGGTTGCTAAGGCTTCAAAGAGTCTATCTCTCCACCTTTCTTGATAACATTTCAGTAAGTGTTTGAACTTTGTGAGTACAAATATTGTGAAAAATATTTTACACAAACAAATAAAATAGAATATATTTCATTATTTTTATTAAAATCATACTTAAACAGAAATATTTTCACAATAAAAGAATATATCTTAAAATTTTTCTTAAAAAATATGAAAACAATTTTCTATCCATATAATTTTTATACTTTTGCTGAAAATTAATTACGAGGACGGATTTGACTGATTGCAACCTCATTAAAAAATGCTAAAGGCAGTGTAAACTTCCTTCGACGCTTTCGTCAAATCCTGTACATTTAAAATTTAAGAGAAAACTATGGCGTATTTATTTACATCAGAAAGTGTATCTGAAGGACATCCAGATAAAGTTGCAGACCAAATTAGTGATGCATTAATAGATAATTTTTTAGCGTTCGACAGCGAATCTAAAGTAGCTTGTGAGACTTTAGTTACTACTGGACAAGTTGTGCTTGCAGGCGAAGTAAAATCTAATACTTATTTAGACGTTCAAAAAATTGCACGAGATACCATTAACAAAATTGGTTATACTAAAAGCGCTTATATGTTTGACGGTAATTCGTGCGGCGTATTTAGCGCTATCCACGAACAAAGTGACGACATTAATCGTGGTGTAGACAGAGAAAGTAAAGAAGAACAAGGTGCTGGTGACCAAGGTATGATGTTTGGTTATGCTACAAATGAAACGGAAAACTACATGCCACTGGCTTTAGATTTGTCTCACAAAATATTAATTGAATTAGCTGAGCTACGTCGTGAGAATAAAGATATTACTTACTTAAGACCAGATTCTAAAAGTCAAGTTACTATAGAGTATAGTGATGATAATATACCTCAACGCATTGAAGCTATTGTTGTATCTACACAGCATGATGATTTTGACACTAGCGATACCGCAATGCTTGATAAAATTAGAAAAGACATTATAGAGGTTTTAATTCCTAGAGTTATTGCAAAACTTCCAGAGCATTTACAGGCATTATTTAATGATGATATTAAATACCACATTAATCCTACAGGAAAATTTGTAATTGGTGGACCACATGGTGATACAGGATTAACAGGAAGAAAAATTATTGTTGATACCTATGGTGGAAAAGGCGCTCATGGTGGTGGAGCTTTTTCTGGAAAAGACCCAAGTAAGGTTGATAGAAGTGCTGCTTATGCTACAAGACATATTGCTAAAAACTTGGTAGCTGCTGGTGTTTGTGAAGAAATATTAGTACAAGTATCTTATGCCATTGGTGTTGTAGAGCCTATGGGAATTTTTGTAGATACTTATGGCACATGCCCTTTTAATTTAACAGATGGAGAAATTGCAGAGAAAATTTCTAAAGTTTTTGATATGAGACCTGCTGCAATAGAATCTCGTTTAAAATTACGTAACCCAATGTATAGCGAAACTGCTGCTTATGGACATATGGGTAGAAAAAATGAAACAGTTACTAAAACTTTTTCTAGACCAAATGGTAATGATATTACATTAGACGTTGAGCTATTTACCTGGGAGAAATTGGATTACGTTGATAAAGTTAAGGCAGAATTTGATTTAACATAAAATTTATTAAAAATCATTTGTGAGTATGCTAAACAATAGTATATTTGCAAACGATTTTTGGGGAGATACTCAAGCGGCCAACGAGGGCAGACTGTAAATCTGCTGACTACGTCTTCGCAGGTTCGAATCCTGCTCTCCCCACACAAAACAAAAAAAGCGAGCATTTTAGCTCGCTTTTTTTGTTTGCGTTAAGGATTGAGGCTTTGTTGGAGCTCCTTGAAAAGAGCGACTGCCGAAAGCCTGACTGGAGTTATGCACTAAAGCATAACTCCAGTAACGCCCAATTATAAATTATAAATAGCTCTAAAGGTTAAAAATCTTGGCTGTATAAAATACTCACTTGTACTTACACTAAATCCACCAACACTGTTTGTTAGTTTAGAAGAGACATCTAATATGTTTGTTGCTTTTATTTCGTACTCCCACTTACTTTCGTTTGTTTTTCTGTACATTAAATTAGCATTCCATAGTCCAAAACTATTTGTATTTCCTTCTAAAGTTTGTCTTGTATAACCATAGTCTGTTGCAAACGTAAACTTTTTAAAGATTAATGCATCGAACGCTATAGATGGACTATTTGTTATAATTTTAGTAGTTCTATCTCCTTGATCGTTATCGCTTAAACTGTATCTATAACTTAATTCGAAATTTGGTGCTTCTCTAAAATTAGATCGAATACTTGGTGTATAGGTTTGTGTAAAACTTTTGTTTACAGATAATAGATTATTAATAAACTGGTTATATTTAGAGAAATTAAAATTACCTCTTATACTTGCTTGTAATTTACCAAAACGTCTTTGAAAACGACCACTTGCTGTAAAGGTCTCATCTGCAAGATCCGAATTAAATGGTGTACTACTTCTAATAACCGAACCTGGCTGGAATATAGATTCTGTTCTAATATTATCTATGTTTTTACTATAGTTTAAAAATGCAAATACATTTGTATAGTTAAACATATTAAAGCTAAAATAACTTAGGTTAATATTATGAGATAACGAATTTTCTAAACTAGGATTACCTACAAAGGTTGAGTTATAGTTATTTAATACTAATCCACGTGCAAACTGATTTACGTCTGTAAATTGTGTTTGCATTTTATAGGATAGGTTTAAATTTTCTGAAGATTTTAATTGTACTCTTACATTTAAGTCTGGTAACAATCTAAAGAAATTATTTGTTGTTACTGTATTAAATTGATCGTTTTTTACACCATATGCATGTGCCGATAAACCTGGACTAATTGTAAATTTCCCTGTTTTGTATCGGTAGTGCATACCTAAATAAACATCGCTAAAGGTGTATTTAATATCGTTGACATCTGATACTCCAGTAATGTTTGAGTTTGTGTCTACATCTGTTCCATCGTCCAAGGTTTGAAAGATGTTAGAATCGAATTGTTGATTACTATAAATGGTTCCTACAGTAAAATTAATATCACTTTTTTTATTTAAAATATTCCAATAGTCTAATTTAGCGTCTAATTGATTTGTTTTTACAAATTTTTCTTGATTAACGCTATAGTACTGTTGTGATCTATCTAAACCAATATCTTCTGCCGTACCGTCGTAAGAATCTTCATCATTTTCTGGATTATCTGGATCGAAACCATTATCGTTATTTGTTGGATCGTTTTCTAATAATGCATTATAAAAAGGATCTTCATCTTGTAATAAATGTTGTATAGATAATGCAAAAATATTACTATCGTCTAGAGTATAATAATAGTTTAAATTTTGATTTATTTTATAAGGATCTGTGTCTTCTAATTGGTTAATACCTCCTACTACAGTTGAGTATGTTCCATTTATTTGTTCGTCTTTAGAGATACGACCAATAATATCGTAATCTAATTGATTATTAGCGTTTGGCTTATATGTTGTACTAAATTTTAATAAACCTAAATCACTTTTTTGTTCGGTATTACTTTGTGTGTATTCGTCTGGTATGTTTAAATCATTATTTGTGTAAAGTACAGAGCTATTTTCTTGTAAATCAATTCTACTACTTGCAAATATTGCAAACCCACTTAGTTCTAAACTGCTTTTTGGAGAATAACTAAAGTTTGCTGCTCCAAATTTTGTATTAATATCTTTTGCTTGGTTATTTTGAAGTTGTCTAAATCCTAAATCGTTGCTACCTAAATTTATATTTGTACCACTTTGTTGACTAGGTTGCTGAAATCCTCCTCCAAAATTAAAAATATCTCTTCGTGACAATGCCAATTCTCCAATATTATTAATATCGCCAATAAAGTTGATACTCTTTTCTGGACTATAATAAAACAATTTAGGTTGCGCTAAATATAATCCTCCATCTGGAGAGTCTCCTACTCCTGCTGTAACAGTACCAAACCAAAAGTTCTTTTTACCTTCTTTTAGCTTTATATTAATTGCGATATTATCTTGGTTATTGGTTACACCACTTAATTGACTATTATTTGAATAGTTTTTTAAAACCTGAACTTTATCTATAGCATTTGCTGGAATATTTTTGGTAGCTAGTTTACTATCTCCATCGAAAAAGTCTTTACCATCAACCATTACTTTTCCAACTGTTTTTCCTTCTACCTCAATCTCTCCTTCGTCTGTAACTTCTACACCTGGCATTTTTTCAAGTACATCTCCTAGTTTACGCTCTGTTCCGTTTTTAAAAGAGTCTGCATTATAAGTTATAGTATCTCCACTAATAGTAACCGGCATTTCGTAAACCAATTCTACTTCGTCTAGACTATTATCTATTAGTAAATCGAAATTTTGATTTATACTTTCTTCTTTAGTTGTAATTTCTTGCTCGAAATTTTTATAACCAATATAACTTACTTGAATAGTATAAGTTGTATTTTTTCCAAGGTTTAACTTATAGCGTCCAGCTTCGTTTGTTACTGCATAAGACTCTAAAACTTTAGATTCTTTATTTATAGCAATAACGTTTGCAAATTCTAGCGCTTCGCCTTCTGCATCCTTAACAACGCCTTCAAATTTAACTTGTGCAATAATTGTATTTGCTACAAATAACAACAGTAGCGTAAAAATATATTTCATATGGGAATTTTTTATGGACATATGTAAGCTTACATACACCTTCTTTTTTTACAAAAAATTTGTTTTGTGTATAAATAGTATGGTTGGTTATTTGGTTTATCTGCCTCGGCCGCCGCGTCCTCCACGTCCTCTACCGTACATATCCCTCATCTCTTCCATTTTTTTAGTTACAATTTCTGTATATTCTGCCCTTGTAACTTCTTGACCTTTTGTTGGTTTTTTAATCTCTTTCTTTTCCGCTGGATTCATTACTATTTTAGAACATAAAATTGTTGTTCTTCCGGCATTAATTTCTAAAATTAATCCTGGCAGTCCCCAAAATTCTCCAGGACCATTATTTACTGGTATTTGCATAGTGTACCAAGCAACAACTTCTTCTTCTTTAGGAATTTCTATATCATCCATTGTAATAGTTGTTGTTTCTTTTTTTGTTGATGCTACTATTGAAGAATCTTTAGTTTTCTCACCATCTTTAGCTTTAGCTTCGCCAAAAGCACTTACTGTTCTATCTCCTTTTGCTTCGTCTTTCTTATTATCATCTTTTTTATCCTCATCTCTTCCTCTTCTTCTCATTTTAGTCCAATCGGTTTGGTCTACAGGTTTCATTGCAACTGCTTTCATTGCCATGTATTGACCAATTTGTTTGGTTTCACCTGTCATTTTCCATTCTAACTTTTCTAAATTATCTTTAATTAGAAACTGTTTTCCCATGAATTCTTTATCCTCAATTAAAACACCTTCTTTCATGTCTTTATATTGCGTACCAGAACCCATTCCCATTCTCATCATCATTCCACGTCCACCACCAGGTGTATCTAATTGCTCATCTTCTACATACATAGATTCTGATTTGTTAAACGTTAACACAAATGTTTTCTCTAACATACTTTTCATTCTCTCGGCAATCATTTTCTTACGCTCTGGACTCATCTCTCTTCCTCCAAAGTTTTCCATGTCCATAGTAGTTTTAGACATGTATGTTGCTTCTCCTTGAAAATCGTCTTGAGCAAATGATAACGATACTAAACATAAAGTAACGCAGGTTAATAGTGCTTTTAATTTCATAATAGTATTTATTAGTTTATGGTGTAAAATTACAGTTAATAACAGTAAGACGTTAAAAAGAAGAAAATGTTTAACTTATATTTGTTAAATATTTCTTAAAAAAAACATTAACTTTAATTAGAATAAAATATCTATAATTTTAAAACTACAGTTTGCTTTTATCATTAAATTGCATAACAAAATTCTTTAACACACAATTAATTAGCAATTTTAGTAAAATTATTTTTTTCGCCAACCGCCTTAAACCTTAGTTAATGATAGGTTAACAGAAAATAAAAACTAAAATATTAAATCGTATTATAGTAATTTTCCTATATGCAAATAAAATCGAGAGCACTTATTACTGGAGCTATTTTTACTTTAATAGCCTTAACCACAATGCAAGGTTATTTAATTTTTAACACTTACGATCTTAAAAAAAAGAGCTTTGCTGTTGAATCTAGAAAAAAAATTGGCGGTATAGTAAAAACCAGCTATGTAGATTCTTTGTCCTGGAATTACAGAATGGATTTTGTTAAAAAAATTCCAGATTATAAAAGTGGAAATATTACAAAAGAAGAATTGCTTTTAACTCTAGAAAATGCAGCTAAAGCAAGAAATAATCAATTTTTAGAATATTATAAACAAGGTGCTGGCCATTTTAATTTAAATGAGAATGTATTATTTAATAAAGTTGCAACAACCATACAGCTTATAGATAAAAATGGAAATGTAGAAAACCTTATAGACGAAAGTAAAAATGAACAAGTATTTTTAATAGGAACTAATTTTCCTTTTTACGAAGGTTTATTAATAAATAATTGGAATTGGTCGTTTAACGAAGAGTTTATTAACAGTAATCAAGAAAATGATACCATTATAATTAGATATAGAGCTAGCCTGTATATGAAGATTTTAAATTGGGATAAAATTATTCTTAAACAATTACTATTACTGTTTTTTATAGCTTTCTTATTACTTCTATTTTTAATTACATTAACTACATACTCTATTAGAAATTTACTTAAATTAAAACGAGTTTCTGAAATTAAAACAGATTTTATAAACAATATTACTCACGAATTAAAAACACCATTAGCCACCCTATCTATTGCTACCAAAACACTAACTAATAAGTTTGCAAAAGACAACAAAGATATTGCCGAAGACTCCATAAATACAATAAACAGGCAAAACAAAAGGTTACAAAATTTAATTGACCAAGTAGTAGATAACAGTTTAGGTTACAACGACATAACACTTAATCTTGAAGAAGTTAATCTTTCGGCATTTATAAATGAAGTTTGCGATGACTTTTCTTTAACAATATCCAACAACATTCAGTTTATTAGAGACATTAATAATACAGAAAAACAAATTTTAATCGACAAATTTTACTTTAGTACAGCTATTATAAATATTCTAAACAATGCCATAAAATTTGATGGCACAATATTAAAGGTTAAATACACTCTAAGCGAGAATAATCATATTATTTCGATTTCTGATAATGGTATAGGTATTTCTAAAAAAAATAAAAAACTTATATTTGGTAAGTTCTATCGTGTGAGTGAAAAAAACATACACAATTATAAAGGACTAGGATTAGGTCTTTATTATTGTAAACAAATAATAAAAGCACATTATGGAAGTATAGATGTTGAAAGCAAAGAAAAAGAAGGCACAACATTTTATATTAAAGTTCCAGTAAATGACAGAAAAGAGAATTTTATTAGCAGATGATGATATTGACTTTGGCATAACGCTAAAGCAATACTTAGAGCTTAATAAATTTGAAGTGTTTTGGGCAAAAGATGGAGAAGAAGCCTTAGATTTATTTAAAATGCACACTTTTGACATTTGCATTATTGATGTTATGATGCCTAAATTAGACGGCTTTAAACTTTCCAAAAAAATTTCCAAAAAAAATGCCGAAACACCTTTTTTATTTTTAACAGCAAGAAAAACTAAAGAAGACCGTATAAAAGGTTTAAGTTTAGGTGCCGATGATTACATCACCAAACCTTTTGAAGTAGAAGAACTAATTTTACGTATTAATAATATTATAAAAAGAACTAAGCAACAAAAAACCATTGCTTTAGATGCTAAAAAAAACGAACCTATATTAATTGGCAACTATATTTTTGATATTGAAAATCTAACTCTAAACATTAACAACAAAAGCTTTAAAATTACCGAAAAAGAAGCCCAGCTTATTTATTATTTATATAGTAATAAAGATAGATTAATACCAAGAGAAGATATTCTTGCAAACGTTTGGGGACATAGTAATTTCTTTTCTGGCAGAAGCATGGATGTATTTATTACTAGAGTTAGAAAACATTTTAAAGAAGATAAAAATATTAGCATAAATAGCATTAGAGGAGTTGGTTTAAAATTTATAATAAAAAAAAGCAACTAATTAAATTAGTTGCCTTTTCACTAAATTTAGTGCGAGCTATTAATTATTCTTTTATAATTTTCTTTACAATAACATTTCCCTTATTATCTTTTATATTAACAAAGTACATACCAGTTTCTAATATTGAAACATCTATTGTTTTAACATTTACACTTGTAGTTAAAACTTTTTTTCCATTAATACTATAAACATTAACAGACTCAATATTTTCACCTTTAATATTTAAAATGTTTTGCACTGGATTAGGATATAGAGAAACCGAATTATCAAAATCTAAACTATCTACACTTAAAGTTGGATTTATTTGGTATGTAAAATTATCTATGTATAAATAATCGAATGTTGTAGCAGCATTATATTTAAATGCTATATAATTATCTGATCCTGTATAATTATCAAAATTAATTGTTTTTTCTTCCCAAGCATCATCAGCCATATCTGCGTCAAGATATGTTTGATATGATGTAAATGTTGTAGCATCTGTTGGGTCGGACATTGTACCAACTTCTAAACCGCCATTATTATCATCGTAAACTTGAAAAACTATTTGCTTGGTATTATCTAAATCATCCAGCATTGGAGTAATTAAAAATATTCCTGCAGACGCATCATTACCACTATAAAGCCTAACACTAATAGCTCCATCTTGAGATTGAACAGTACTGTATCTAACATAAGGACTTGTAGAAACCGGATCTATTAAACTAGACCAACAAGGTTGTATTTCTTCGTTGTTAGAGAAACCTTCAAAACTTGAAGAAAAATCTCCAGATTCTGGAACACATGCAGTTGTAAAGTTTACAGGCCCAACCCAATTGCTAAACCCGTCTAAACCACAATCTGCTCTTACATAAATTTCGTAAGGTGTATTAGCCGATAAACTATTAAAATCATTATTTAATGTATTTGTAGTTGTTAAGGTTCCAGAAACTGGTTCTCCTATTCCAGCCGCTTGAACAATATACTCCCAAGCTGTTTGACCTGGAATAAAATCCCAACTTACCTCAACAGAAGATGCTGTAATATTCTCTGCAGAAACACTAAAAACTTCAGGACATGCTGGCTGATCTGTAATTTCTACATCATCAATATAAAAAGCAATACTTGCTGCCGCGCCTGCTGCATGTTTTAATACCACATACTCATTAGGACTGGCTGGTAAATTAACATAATATTGAATTATCTCTCCTGTAGAACCTCCCGAAGTGATTGGTACTTCAGTTATTTCGCTAAATGTTGTCGCATCTAAAGGATCACTCATGCTACCTACAATAATACTTGCAGCTGTATTAGCATTAGATTTTCTTGCATAAAACTCTAACCTATGTGCACCATCATTAGCAATTGTATTTTGTGGTAATATTAATAAAACATTTGCATTAGCATCGTTTCCTGTATTCATTAATATACTACCAGAGCCTGATACGGCATACGATGCAAAAGTACTTACCTGTACTGTTGGTGAACCTGTTGAAGTAACATTTTTATTCCAGCAAAATGGAAAATCGCCATTTGAATACGAATCAAAATTCTCTAAAAAATTTGCCGATAAAGGCGCACAAGCTGTTCTTGTATCATAAGGTCCAAACCAACTGCTATAACCAGTACCGTCACTACCAGCTGCATCACAATTTGCTCTTACAAAAACTCTATAAGGACTATCTGGTATTATAGCAGCTCCACTAGAATCTGTTGTAAAATTCGTTGTTAGTGTATTTACTACTATTGGCGTCTCTAATGCAGGATTAAAATTTAAATCAGTTTGCACCACAACTAATTCCCACTCTGTTTGTGTTTGAATGTCTGGCGTAATATTTAGGTTAAAAGAAACATCGGTTATACTAGTAGCTTCAACATCTAAAACTTCAAAACAAGATGGTTGCGTTGTAACCACAACATCATCTAGATAAACTATTTTATTAGACGAAGAATTAGTTTCTGGCTTAAATACTAAATGATTAGCAGATGCATTTAAAGGTATATTAACATAATGAAAAGAGTAATTATTTGTATTACTTGAAGAATTTGATAAAGTAATTGAAGATAACTCCACATATGTATTTTCATCAGTAGGATCAGACATTAAACCAATGTTCATAGTTGTTTCAGAACCTGTTACAGAGTTTACTTTAGCAGCAAACTCTATTCTATGCATACCATCTGCAATAATTGAACTTTCTGGAGAAATTAAATACACAGAATCGTCATTATTTAATTGCATTTCATAGTAATTATCTGGAGAATACGCTTGAGAAGCACTTGTGTTAACTTTAATATTAGGCGCTGTTCCTGTTGAAGTTGCAATTGTTGTCCAGCAATAAGGTGTTTCTAATTCATCCGGCATACTGTCAAAATTCTCAGAAAAATTATTTACAACGCCACAAGCGGTTCTAAAAACTATTGGTCCAACCCAATCACTTACTCCATCTGTATTACAATTTGATCTTAAATATAACTCATACTCTGTATTATTAGTTAAACCGCTAATAGTTGTACTATTTGAAGATACGTTTTCAGAAGTAGCCGCATCTGGATTACCTGTGCCAGACAATTGCACTACATAATCCCATTGCATTGCTGCAGAAAGCCAGTTTACATCTACAGTATTTTCACCAAAATTAGAAAGCACAATATCCGATGGCGGATAACAAGTTATAGGCGTAAAATCTATTTCTATGTTTGGTCCATAATAATCTAAAATTCCATTTGGTGGAGATGCAGGATCAGGATTTGTAAAATTATTTCCGTAGTGTATTACTCTTCCATTTGCATTACCATATCCTAAATTATGTGTAATAAAATCGTTAGAATCACTACCTTCTTGATTTTCATCAACTACTATTATAAGATTGTTACTGTTAGAATAATTAAATGGTGTGTCTAAAATTATAGAAACCTCGTTATTATACACCGTGTAAACTCCAGCATAAACCTGAGTTAAGTTAGCCAAATCAATCCAACCGGTATTAGATGCAAAAACATTATCTGCTGTTTCAGCCATATAAACCACAATATCATTAGAGTTTTCAAGGACTCCATTTGTATAATATGTTATTTTAGAAATATTTCCAGATTGGTTTATTTCAGATTGCAAATAAATGCTTTGCGAATAAGAATAATTATCATCTGCATCAATTGGTGTTTCTTGAAAAGTACTTGTTGAAATTCCTCCTAAAGTAGCATCATTAATTAAAACACTTTGAGCATTTACATATAAACAGAATAATGTAAAAACAAGAATTAAGTAATTTTTTTTCATCGTTATATATCTTTAATTTTAAGCTTTTTAAACCTGCTATATTCTATAACAAACTATAATTTAAAGCGTAAACTTATTTACTATTGCTCATTTAACAAAGTTAATTTCGGTTAACGATAAGTTAACGATAATATATCATCACTTTCTTTGCTCTATATTTTTAAAATTTGTAACACACAAAAAACAAATATCATGACTAAAAAATTACTTTTAATTTTAGCTATTGCATTCTCGTTTGCTTTAAACGCGCAAACAGACGAAGCAATTGGCGCTACTCCAACTCTGTTATCTCAAACCTATAATTGTGAAAATGCTGAAACAGGAGACTTTCAAGGTTTTACCAAATCTGCTGAATTTACTTGTTCTGGATATGATAATTGGGTTGATTCTTGGTATACATTCACACCAATAGAAACTAAAAAATATTCAATAGAAATTGAATCATTAAATGCTAGCTCTTTGAACTCTGTAAGAATAGGTATATTTACAGGTACTCCTGGAAATTTAACAAGCCAAACTGGATGTGCAACAAGGTATTTTAGTGGCAATTTAAATAGCGGACAAACTTATTATATTAATGTTAGAGGTGCTTCTGCTAACATTCAATATCGTATGTGTGTATATGCTTTTCCAGATCCTCCAATTAATGATGAACCAGACAATGCAGAAGCTCTTACAGAATCAACTTTTGAAGTTTGCGAAAACACTACCGTTGGCTATACAGCAAATGCATCATATACATACGAGACTATTTGTAGCAATTCTAACCCAGATGTATGGTATACTTTTACGCCTACCGAAACTACCGAGTATTCATTTAGAGCAGATTTAATAAATGGAACAACGCCATTATATATTGGAGTTTACACTGGAACTCCAGGATATTTAAATGCTATTGCAGAAAGCCCAACTTCTCCTACATTACAATGTGAAGATATTGTTTTAGCAGATTTAACGGCCGGAACCACTTATTACATAAGTGTGACCTCTTCGGAATCATCACAAGCTATTTATTTTGAATTATGCACTTATAAATCGCCTCCAGCTCCATCTAACGACGATTGTAACAATCCTACTCCGTTAGCCGTTGGACAAGATTTTGAAGACAATGCTATAACAGCAACAACAACTTCTGCATCTGTTAATTCTGGAAACTCAAACTTCCCAGACTGTGGTACTTTATCTGATTTTGGAATATACGGAAGAGACGTATGGTTTTCTGTTGTTGTTCCTGCTTCAGGTAGTTTTACAGTAGAAACTAGAGCAGAATCTACAGAAACAAATTTAAGTGATACTGCAATGGAAACTTATACAGGATCTTGCGGAACTAGCACACTAATCCCTTACCATTACGATTTACCTGCTCCAAATAATGGTACTGCTTATTGTAATAATCAATTTATTATTGGTGGTAACCCATATGCAGGTATTCTATTTACAAACAAAACACCAGGAGAAACTGTTATTGTAAGAGTTTGGGGATGGGCATATCAATTTGGTAAATTTAGAATTTCTGCCTACGATAGTACACCTTTAAGCGTTGATGATTTCGATTTAAATAACTTTAGTTACTATCCAAATCCTGTTAACGATGTTCTTAATATAAAATATAATAAAAACATAAATAACATTACAGTTCACGATATATTAGGTAAGGCAATTATTAGAAAAGATACATCAAGTAAATTAGTATCTTTAAATCTTTTAGACCTTGAATCTGGCATATATATTGTAACAGTAAAATCTGGAAACGAAACAACTAACTTTAAGATTATTAGAAAATAAGCATTTTTTAATAAATAATTTAGACAAAAACACCTTAACATATTAAGGTGTTTTTTGTTTGTGTAAAACGGTTCAATTTTTGTACTTTTCACATCATAATGAAACAGCTACAATATCTTTTTTTACTTTTTACATTTTCTATCTTTGCTCAAGACAGTATACAAGTCCAACAGCAAAGTAAAATTAAATTTAAAGCAGATTCTATAATAGATGTAGATAATTTTGGAACCATTTTTTATACATTAAACAATTCCTTAATAAAAAAACAAGAAGAAAAACTACTTAAATATAGTAATGTACAATTAGGTAGTATGACCTCCTCAAGCACTTTTAATCCATTAAAAATTAATATTTTTTATAAAACATTTAATACTGTTATAATTCTAGATAATAGACTTGCAGAAATTTTTAAAGTAGATTTTAACCAAGTTAATCCATATAAAAATGTCTCGCACATTTCTACAGGAAGCGACAACACACTTTGGATTTTTAATCAAGACTTAATGCAATTAGAACTATACGATTATAAGACAAATACTATACGTGCAAAAACTCTTCCAATAGAAAACAATGTTTTAGATATTACTAGTAACTACAACTCATGTTGGCTACTAACCAAAAACTATATCTATAAATACAATTATTTTGGGAGTTTAGTTTCTAAAATGCCAAATACCGGCTATACTTCTATAAAAGAGAGTAATGAAAATATTTTTTTTAAGAAAGACAAAAACATATTTTACTTAGAAGAAAACACCAAAAATATAAAACCTATCAACATTCCAAATTTTTTAATAAGTCAGTTTTTTGTAACCAATCAAAACCTTTATATTTACACCGATAAAGAGCTTTATCAATACAAACTAAAATTAAAATAATATGCACGTTGCCATTGCCGGAAACATTGGAGCTGGAAAAACTACGCTCACAAAATTACTTGCCAAACATTATAAATGGGAAGCCCAATTAGAAGACGTAGTAGACAATCCATATTTAGATGATTTCTATAACCAAATGGAACGCTGGAGCTTTAATTTACAAGTATACTTTTTAAACAGTCGTTTTCGCCAGGTAGCTCAAATTCGTGAAAGTGGAAAGGACATTATACAAGACAGAACTATTTATGAAGATGCGCATATTTTTGCACCAAATCTTCATGCAATGGGCCTAATGACTAATCGTGATTTTGAAAACTACTCATCACTCTTCGAACTTATGGAAGGCTTTGTACAAGGCCCAGATTTATTAATCTATTTACGTAGTTCTATCTCCAATTTAGTATCGCAAATTCACAAACGTGGTCGTGATTACGAAAACTCTATAAGCATAGATTATTTAAGCAGATTAAACGAACGTTACGAAGCTTGGATTACAGGATATACAAAAGGAAAATTATTAATTATTGATGTTGACAATCTTGATTTTGTTGACAGACCAGAAGATTTAGGCTTCATACTTAATAAAATTGATGCTGAAATAAACGGACTCTTTTAACCTTAACATTTTACTTACATAATTTAAATTGAAAAGTCTTATTTTGTTAAAAACAAAATATGGCATCCCTTTACAATTCTAAATACTACCATCGCGATTTATCTTGGCTACGCTTTAACCATCGCGTCTTACAAGAAGCAAAAGACATTAGAAATCCATTATACGAACGTATAAAATTTCTTGCTATTTTCTCATCCAATTTAGATGAGTTTTTTAAAGTTCGCGTGTCTGACATCAGGCAAATAAAAAATATCGAAAAACCACTTCGTAAAAAACTAATTACAAAACCAAATAAGGTTTTAAAAGAAATAAGAAAACAAGTCCATATTCTACAAGAAGAATTTGGACTTATATTTGTTGGCGATATAATACCAGCACTAAAACAAGAAAACATTTATTTAATTAGTACAGATGAGTTTTCTACATCACAAAAAAAAGTAGCAGAAGATTATTTTAAGAAAAAAATAAAACACAAATTAAAATTTGAAACTCATACTATAGCCGAAAAAAACTCTGTTTTTGTTGAAAATGAAGCACTCTATCTCACTACACTATTAGATAAAAATACGTTTGAAATTGTAAAAATTCCAGAAAACGAAGATCGTTTTTTTGTTTTCCCTACCAAAGACGGGAAGCATTACATTACTTTTATAGATGATATTTTAAAGCATAATTTAAAACTTAACCACAATAATTCTAATTTAAAATATTACGAATTAAAGCTTTCTAGAGACGCAGAACTATATATAGAAGATGAGTTCTCTGGTAATTTAATGCAAAAAATTAAAGAATCATTACCAAAAAGAGAAACAGGACAAGCCACTAGAATCTTAATAGATTCTAAAATGTCTAAGACACTTCAAAATGTTATTAAACAAACTCTAGACGTTACCAATGCTGATATTATTATGGGTGGAGCACACCATAATTTTAAAGATTTTTTTAAGTTTCCAAACCCAACAGATAAAAAATTATCAAATAAAGTTTTAACTCCACAACCTCATCCTGTACTTAACAAATGTTCTTCAATGTTTAAAGCCATTGACGCTAAAGACCAATTAGTACACTATCCTTATCAATCTTTTGAACCTGTAATAAAACTAATTGAAGAAGCAGCAAGCGATCCTAAAGTTACTACCATAAAAATGACACTTTATCGCGTTGCTAAAGATTCTAGGTTAAATAGAGCGATCGCTAATGCAGCTAAAGATGGTAAAAAAGTTGTTATTTTTATTGAGGCCAAAGCTCGATTTGATGAAAAAAACAACCTTAAATGGGGAAACATTTTTAAAGAAAATGGAGCAAAAGTTATCTATAGTTATCCAGGCATTAAAGTTCATTCTAAAATACTATATATTGAGAGAGAAATTAATAATAAAATAAACAGATACTGCTATATAGGAACAGGAAATTTTAATGAAAATACAGCAAAATTATACACAGATTTTGGCTTAATGACTGCTAATAAAAAAATTACTAAAGAGCTAAACCGTGTGTTTTTAGTACTTGAAGGTGTATTAATAGTACCTAAAGCAAAAAAACTTCTTATCTCTCCATTTACTTCAAGACATAAATTTTCTGCAATGGTCGAACGTGAAATTGCATTTGCTCATGCTGGAAAACAAGGTTTAATTATTTTAAAAATGAATAGCCTTGAAGACAAACAAATGATTAAACTCCTGTATAAAGCTAGTAATGCTGGTGTAAAAATTAGGTTAATTGTTCGTGGTATGTGTAGTTTAATTCCTGGCATTAAAAATCAAAGTGAAAATATCACTGTAACTAGTATAATAGATCGCTATTTAGAGCATGGTCGCGTATATTTATTTGGTAATAATGGTGATGAAAAATTATTTATTGGCTCGGCAGACTGGATGAAACGTAATTTAAGTCATAGAATTGAAGTTATTACACCTATACTTGATCCTGATAATTTTAAAATTGTTAAAGACATTTTACAACTACAATTAGAAGACAATGTAAAAGCCAGAATTATTGATGCAGAGCAAAAAAATGAATATATAAAAAATAATAAAGAACCTATACAATCTCAAATAGCCACCTATAACTATTTTAAATAACCTTTAGTTTTTATTTTAAAAGATGTTTTAACATTTTGTACAGAGTTTCAATTTAACACAGGAAATTATTTAATAAATCTATTTTCCTTAGCATGTTCAATAGCTTGCTTACTACTTTCTACCAACAATGCAGGTGTAGTTTTATATTTTTCAAGCAAGCCTTTAACACGCAACATTCTCTTTTTATGTTTTACACTACGTAAATAAATAGCTTTTATACGCTCTGGAAACTGCTTAGCAATTTCAATATAAATATCTGCATCATGCTCTCCACTATCACCAATTAAAATAAAAGGCAAATCTGGATACGTTTTTAAAAGGTTAAGAATTTCTTTTTGTTTTTGAGGTTTTTCGTCTACAGTTTTTCTTGATCTAAACTCTTTAAAACTTCTAAGTAAAATTGGTCCTTTAGGAAACTTATGCTGTCTTAAAAACAACTCCAAATAACGATAGAGATTCCAAGGACTATGGCTAACATAAAAAATAGGATTTGCATTTTCTCCAGATACGCCGCGATGCAGCATGTGGTAAAATTCTGCAGCGCCTTCAAGTGGCAATCTGCTTTTTGCATTTTTAAATATAGAATTATAAATAACACGCCATTTTAAAGTAGAAACTACTCCTGTATGCAAAATAGTGTCGTCTATATCACTTGCCACTCCAAATTTTGCTTTAGATGATGGTATCAACAACTCACCAGAAAATCTATTATTATTTGTTATTTTTCTTTTTATGGTAACATCATCGTAAGATAATTCGAAAGACAACCAACCTTCAGTATTTGTTAAACTTTTTAAATTTTCAATTGTTTCTTCAATAATATAATAACCATCATTATCTGTTTTGGCTTTTATAATTTTATTGTTTGGAAGTTTTACTTTTATAGCTGTATTTGCAATCTCATCAGACTCTAACCGTTTAAATGCATTAATTGCTAAATTCCAAATTTTTTGAGATTCTAAATCTATAGATTCATCTTCAAGCGCTCTTCCTCTTGCGTAAAAATGTGTATTGGTTCCGTAGCTTTGAAAAGCAATGATTTGAAGTGGATCTTTTTTAAATATTCCCATGAAAAATTTGTCGAATTAACTATTGTAAAATAACAAAAAAACCACGCTAATTAGCGTGGTTTTAATTCTAAAATAGAAAATTCTTAATTATGAGCTTTATTTTTTTCAGATTGTGCATATACACTTGCTTCTTCCTTAACCTCATCTAATGTTCCTTTAAAATTTTTTTTAGAAATTGAAGTTTCGCCATTAGTTACAGTTTTAGTTGTAATAATAGCTGTAGCTAAGTTATCAAGATTATTTCCATTTGCATCAGTTTCAATAGAGATTTCTCTTGAGACTTCAACACTAGTATTATTCATTGCATAACCTTCTTCTGTATGACCTCCTAATATTGGAGCTATAACTAAACCAATTAAACACGTCAATTTTATTAAAATATTCATTGATGGTCCAGAAGTATCTTTAAATGGATCACCAACTGTATCTCCTGTTACTGCCGCTTTATGAGCATCTGATCCTTTATAAGTCATTTTTCCATTTATTTCAACTCCTGCTTCAAAAGATTTTTTAGCATTATCCCAAGCTCCACCTGCATTGTTTTGAAAGATCGCCCAAAGTACACCTGAAACTGTTACTCCAGCCATATAGCCTCCTAACATTTCGGCGATAGCCAAATGGTTCATTCCAAATAACATTGGTACAAATGCTATAGCCAAAGGAAAACCAATAGTAAGTAATCCTGGTAACATCATTTCTTTTAAAGAGGCTTGTGTTGAAATCGCCACACACTTATCGTATTCTGGTTTTCCAGTCCCTTCCATAATACCTGGTATATCTTTAAATTGACGACGAACTTCATGTACCATTTCCATTGCAGCTTTACCTACAGCATTCATTGCTAAAGCAGAAAATACAACTGGCACCATTCCACCAACAAATAACATGGCTAAAACTGGTGCTTTAAATATATTAATACCATCTATTCCTGTAAATGTTACATAAGCTGCAAATAAGGCTAATGAGGTTAATGCTGCCGATGCGATTGCGAAACCTTTTCCTGTTGCTGCAGTTGTATTACCAACAGAGTCTAAAATATCCGTACGTTCTCTTACAATTGGTTCTTGTTCGCTCATTTCGGCTATACCTCCGGCATTATCTGATATTGGACCAAATGCATCGATTGCTAATTGCATAGCTGTTGTTGCCATCATTGCAGAAGCTGCTAAAGCAACACCATAAAATCCTGCAAACGCATAAGATGCCCAAATTGCACCTGCAAATAATAATACAGATGGAAATGTAGAAATCATTCCTGTTGCTAAACCTGCTATAATATTTGTTCCAGCTCCGGTTGAAGATTGTTGTACAATTTTTAAAATTGGTTTTTTACCTAAACCTGTATAATACTCGGTAACTGACGAAATAACAGCACCTACAAACAATCCAACTAATGTTGCATAAAATACTCGCATTGATGATATTTGAATTAAGCCTTCTCCAAAAAATTCCATTTGCATGGTTTCTGGCAACATGTATTTACATAGACCAAAACATGCTAAAGCCACTAAAATTATAGACGTCCAATTACCTTTATTAAGCGCGCCCATTACTTGAGACTCCTTTGCTTCATTATTACTTATTTTAACTAGCATTGTTCCAATAATAGAAATAATAATCCCAACTCCAGCAATTGCCATTGGTAAAAGAATTGGACCTATACCTCCAAAGGCCTCACCAATATTTCCTCCCATATCTTTTATAACATAGTTACCAAGTACCATTGCCGCTAAAACTGTTGCTACGTAAGACCCAAATAAATCGGCTCCCATTCCGGCAACATCACCAACATTATCACCAACGTTATCTGCAATTGTTGCAGGATTTCTTGGATCGTCTTCTGGAATACCGGCTTCTACTTTACCAACTAAATCGGCTCCTACATCTGCAGCCTTTGTATAAATTCCGCCACCAACACGTGCAAATAATGCAATAGATTCTGCTCCAAGAGAAAAACCTGCTAAGGTTTCAAGAACTATGGTCATATCCATAGTATTTGTCCAAACTCCTCCCATAAAAAAATGAAAGAAAAATATAAAGAAAGCCGTTAAGCCTAATACAGCTAAACCAGCAACACCTAGTCCCATTACAGTTCCACCTCCAAAAGAAATATTTAATGCTTTTGGTAAACTAGTACGTGCCGCTTGAGTTGTTCTTACATTTGTTTTTGTTGCTATTTTCATTCCTATATTTCCTGCAAAGGCAGAGAAGACAGCTCCAAAGATAAAAGCCACCACAATTAACCAATGCGTTGTTGGCACAACCAAAGAAACAATTGCTAATAGTACACTTACTATAACAACAAAAATGGCAAGTAATTTATACTCTGCATTTAAAAAAGCTAAAGCGCCTTCGTAGATGTGATCTGAGATTTCTTTCATCTTACCATCACCTGCATCTTGCTTCATTACCCACTGTTGTTTAACAAACATGTAAATTAAGCCCAATACTGCCAATACTATTGGCAAATAAATTATCATTTTATCCATACTAGTTTTATAATTTGATTAGTTTTTAACGTTCGCTAAAGTAATAAATTCAATGAGAACAAAAAAATCTTTTAAAATCACATTTTTTTAGGCTAAAATTTGCGAATTTAATAATTTGGAAGTTTTACGATAAATTAGATGTTTTTTATAAAAACAAAAAGACCTGCTCAAAAATGAACAGGTCTTTTTAATATTTGTTTTTAGCTTAAAGTTTTAATTTCTAACTTTATTCTTAAACTTATCAAATTCTCCTTCTTTAACCTCTTTTGGCCATGAATTATTTGATGTGTCTACATCTGCAGTTTCTTCTTTTGGATCTACAGTTACACTAACAATTTCTTTATTTGAAGCAATTGCTTTACTAACTTCCTTATCGTTTAACCTCCATATTTGGGCTGGATAAGTTTCTGTTTTACTTGTTCCATCTGCATAAGTATACTCAACAATAATTGGCATTACTAATCCTCCAGGCTTATTAAACGTTACGTTATAAAAGTATTTAGGCTCTTCCATTTTTGCACGCTCTTGAGCAGAGAAGTTATCCATTAAATATTCTTGTAAAGTTTTTGATTTATCTGAAACCTTTTCGCTTTTTGTTCCTGCTTCATGATCTTCACTTCCTTCTTCAACAAAATAAACTAAGTCTTCTTCACTTAATCCATAACGCTCTACAATTGCCTTTCCTTGCTTATTTGGTTTAGTAGAAACATAATATGCTTTAACATCTTTAACTCCTATATCAACATAATCTGTTGTGTAAAACCAACCTCTCCAGAACCAATCTAAATCGAATGCTGAAGCATCTTCCATTGTACGGAAAAAGTCTTCTGGAGTTGGGTGCTTAAACATCCAACGTTGAGAGTATTCTCTAAATGCATAGTCAAATAATTCTGGTCCCATTACAGTTTCTCTTAAAATATTTAAAGCTGTTCCTGGTTTACCGTATGCATTGTTACCAAATTGGTATGTGTTTAAGCCTTTTGTCATTATTGGTGCAATAAAGTTTTGATCACCACCCATATAACGTACAATATTTTTTGCTGGTCCACGACGTGAAGGATACGCTGTTTGCCCTTCAGATAGAGCATCTGGATACCATTTTCCAAAATCTTGTTCTGCTACATATTGCACAAATGTATTTAAACCTTCGTCCATCCATGTCCATTGGCGCTCATCACTATTTACAATCATTGGGAAAAAATTGTGTCCAACTTCATGAATAATTACAGACATCATACCAAACTTAGTACGGTCGTTATAATTACCATCTTTATCTGGACGACCATAATTCCAACAAATCATTGGGTATTCCATACCTTGTTGTTTTGCATGTACAGAAATAGCTTTATGATATGGATAATCGAAAGTCATTCTAGAATAAGATTTTAATGTACTTGCAACTGCTTTAGTAGACCAATCTTCCCATAATGGATTTCCTTCTTTAGGATACATAGAAACTGCCATTTTAGTAGATCCATTAATGTCTACCGCCATCATATCTAATATATAACGTCTTGATGTTGCAAACCCAAAATCGCGCACATTTTTAGCACTTAATTTCCATGTTTTTGTTTTTGTAGATTTTGTTTTTTCGGCAGCTTCTGCTTCTGCTTGAGTTACAATTAACACAGGTTCATCGAAAGATTTTTTAGCTTTTTCGTAACGCTTCATCATTTCTTTTGAGTACACTTCTTTTCTATTAGTAAGTACACCTGTTCCATCAAGAATATGATCTGCTGGCACTGTAATATTTACATCAAAATCACCAAAAGGTAATGCGAATTCATCACGTCCCCAAAATTGAGAATTTTGCCATCCTTCTACATCGTTATAAACAGCCATTCTTGGATAAAACTGTGCTATTACGTAGTTTCTATTATCATCTTCTTTAAAATACTCGTAACCAGATCTTCCTCTTCCATTAACATGATCATTAATGTTGTACCACCATTTTATTGAGAAAGAGAATTTTTCTCCAGAAGCTAATGGTTTAGGCATTTCAACACGCATCATTGTACGATTAATCATGTGTTTTAATGGCTTTCCATTTGTATCTTTTACTTCTTCAATATTAAAACCTCCATCGAAACCTTCTCCCATGTAATCGTTAGCATAGCTAGATACTTGTTTTGCTGGACCAATTCCACTACTTTCTATTAAAGGTGTTTTTGAGTCTCTGGCTCTCATATTTTGATCTAGTTGTACCCAAAGATAATTTAGTACGTCTGGAGAGTTATTAGTGTAAGTTATTGTTTCGAAACCTGATAATTTAGCATTAACATCGTCAAGTACTAAATCCATTTTGTAATCTGCCTGTTGTTGGTAGTATGCAGATCCGGGTGCTCCAGATGCAGCACGATACATGTTTGGCGTCGAAAACTCATCATAGAGTTGTTTAAATTTATTTTGATTAGTGTGCCCTTGTTGAGGCTCCTTTTTTTCTTGTTCTTGTTGTGCGAATACACCAACAGTAACAAAAAGTGCAGATAGCACGTAGTACTTAAAGTTGTTCATTTTGGTTGTTGTTTTTTCAGAATAAAGGCTGAAATTAACAAATTTTAAGATTTAAACATCTATTTTATTAGAAGTTTAACATTCCTATACTATTTTCGGGAATTAAAATGAAGGACTTGTGTTTAGCATTTATAAATGTTCTAACAATATTTTTTTGATCGCTAAACATATCATACAGTACGCTATTCTCTACGCTAAAGGACTTAATATTTTTAATATTTTCAATTTCTAAATAACATTGTACCACATCTCCATCATACTCTTTACCAATAAAATTTAATATCGATTCTTGTTCGTTTATAGTAATTTTAAATTTAGAGAGTAAATATTTCTCAATGTATTTATCTATCTGTGTTTCGTCATTATTACTTGCTAAAACTATTTCATTATCATAACGTTCTTTAAGAAGTCTTTCGAAATCATCTATAAAAATGCGAGTTATAATTTGTACAGATTGTTTTTCTTTAACGTATTCAATTTTTGTTATACTAACATAATACTTATGAGCACCAGTATAGGCTAATGACAATACTATGCTTAAAACTAGAAATATTTTAATAATTTTCATGGCTTGAGATTTCGTATACAAACTTACACAAAGAAGTCAAAAAGCGTTCCATCTTTTATACTTATTCTTTAGATTCTAAATTTTCTTTGTAAACTAAATATTTTTCTTTCATAAATTTTAAGGCTTCCAAATCGCTTATTGCACATCTAGTCTCAAAATTTTTATCTTCTGCACAGAAGTAGAAAAAATCTGCTCTGAGCTCTTTTTTTAATTCATTTTCTTTAAAAAAAGCTTCGGACAGTCTATTTTTTAAAGCATTCATAAATATTGTATTATCCTCAAGTGCCACTCGCTTTTTTAGTTCTTTAGTTCTTCCTGAAATACCATTTAAAATTGGGTTTAGAGGTATTCCGCCAGCTAAGACACCAAGTAACATAGACGGTTTAAACTCACCAGCTTCGGCTAATAATCTTTCACTTTTTCTCATTTTTTTTCCTGTGTAACCAGGAATTCCAACATCATAGAAATTTATTGGTCTCTTAGCATCAGAATTTAAAATATCTTTATTTAAATCTCCCGTTAAGGTAAAACCAATTACCGCTTCTGGCAACTCGTTAACATTAATTTCTAAAGCTACATTAAGCTCTTTATCTAAGATGTTTTTTGAAGTAACAATATGTGTATAAGGTTTATATTGAACGGAAGTAAATACTATTGTATCGTTTTTTAAAGCTTCAATTTTAAAGTACCCTTTTTCATTTGTTGTAGTATACTTTTTTTGACTTCTATTTATAACATGAATATTTTCTACCGTTTCTTCTCCAGTTACAATACCGTTTAAAGTTAGGTTTTGAGAAAAACCTATACTAGAAAATAAAAATAAAAGAAAACATATATTAGTTCTTTTCTTCATTTTTTAATGCTAAAAACACTTTACTCTTGGCATGTAAATATTCTATTAATTTTAATTCGTTTTTAGGCTCTAAAAGGCTACTATCAAACTGAGAATCTTCAACAAAAGCAATAAAAGCTTGAACTTTATCTTCTGGTATTTTATAATTTTCTATAAAATATGAATTTTCAAATGCTTGAGATAGATTTGAGATAGGCGTTTCTAACCTTGTATCCTTAGCTTTCTTTTTATCTTTATTTCTATTTTTAAATATCCAATTAGTTACTAATCCCAAAATTGCAACACCATTAGCCATATAACGTATGCGATCGTTTTGGCTTCCAACTGCTATATTATCTACTTTTGAGTGGTAATCATCTGGCATCTCAAAATTCTCAAAACTTTCAAAATTAAAAACTATAGGCTCAGACACTTTTGCATCTAAAGCATCAGTAGCAAGGTCTCCGGTTAAATCGTAAGGTAATAAAACAACTTCATCAAGTGTATTTATATATTCTTTTAAATAAACTTTTAAAACTTTAGTATCTATTACAGCATCAGTAATTTTTGTAGTAAAAGGAATAAGTTGAATAGATGAAATTTTAATTTCATCATTAAGAGCTACTTTTAATTTAAAATTTCCTAAAGAGTCAGTAATTGTTCCTTTGTTTGAAGATGTATTATAAATAGTGATATTTTCTAAATCCTCTAAGTCCACAATTATCTTTCCTTTAACTTCTATTCGAGAATCGTTTTGAGAAAAAAGAAATAATGTTGCAGTAAAAAAAAATAAAATAGATAGAGTATGTTTCATATAATTGGTTTTATACTTGTAAATAACGGTTTTCATTTCTTAATTTAAATTTAAAAGAGGTTTAAACTTTTGTTAAAGGTTTTCTATAGTCTATTATAATTAAATTGGTAATACATAAATTTACAACAAATAAATCATAATGAGAAGTATAATTATTGCAAGCACTTCTAAAGTTTTTGGAGGAGAAACCTTAGACTATATTTTAGAAGATTTAAAAAATCATTTTAAAAATACAGATGAAATATTGTTTATACCTTATGCTAGACCTGGCGGTATTTCTCATGAAGAATACACGCAAAAAGTAAAAGAACCTTTTAATTTAATTGATAAAAAAATAATAGGTATTCATGAATTTAAAAATCCTATTAAAGCCTTAAAAGAAGCTAAAGGCATTTACGTTGGAGGAGGAAACACCTTTGTTTTAGTAAATCAATTATATAAAAACAAGTGTATAAATACTTTAAAAGAAGTCGTTAATAATGGTATACCATATTTAGGCACAAGTGCCGGTAGTAATATTTGCGGATTAACAATGAGTACCACTAACGATATGCCTATAGTTTATCCACCAAGTTTTAAGACTTTAGGTTTTGTTCCATTTAATATAAATCCACACTATCTTGATCCTATTATTGGAAGCAAGCATATGGGAGAAACAAGAGAAACTCGAATTAAAGAATTTCATCAATTTAATACACAACCAGTAATTGGCTTAAGAGAAGGTAGCTATATTCAAGTTAAAGGCAATAATATTACTCTAAAAGGTAATTTAAAAGCTAGAATTTTTGAATACAAAAAAGAGCCGTATGAGATTGAAAGCAATACAAGCCTAAATATATTAAAATAAAAAAGCCTCATCTTTAAAAGATAAGGCTTCTTAGAGCGAGAGACCAGGTTCGAACTGGCGACATTCAGCTTGGAAGGCTGACGCTCTACCAACTGAGCTACTCTCGCATTTCCGGTGGCAAATATAATAATTAAAATAGTTTATCAAATAAAATTAATAAATATTATTATGTATTTCATCGAATATTTTTGGTTTTTACCGATATACAAAACTAAGAATGGTGGATTTTCGTAAAAACAATCAACATGATATATTTTTACAGAAAAATTCCTCAAAATGAAAAAAATCCTACTACTATTCACATTTCTATTAGCAACTAATTTATTTGCTCAAGTTAAGGTTGGTGAAAACCCTCAATCCATAAACCCAAACTCTATTCTTGAATTAGAAAGCACAGATAAAGTTTTAGTTGTAACAAGAATTTCTACAGCTCAGATGAACGCTCTAAATCCACTAAATGGAGCTATTATTTACAATACTGACGAAAATTGCTTATTCCAATATAATAACAACACATGGTCAAGTTTATGTGTTAATGTAATGGATAATGAAACTGTTACTTCATTAATAGATAATAATGATGGAACTATTAGTTATACAAGCGAAGATGGATCTACAACAACAATTATTAAGTCTAATCTTATAGATAATAATGATGGAACTTATACTTTTAACAATGGTAATGGCGCTCCTGTTACAATAGATATACCTTCACTAGAAACTTTAACATCAATTACTTTAAACCCAAACAATACCACTATTGACTATATAGATGAAGCAGGTACACTTACACAATTAAATCTTTCAAATATTGTGTCTAACTTAGAAACTGCTACAACTCTAGTTGATAATGGAGATGGTACAGTTACTTATACCAATGAAAACAATGTAACAACTACTGTTGGAATTGTTGGTCCTCAAGGTGAAACTGGTCCTCAAGGTGAAGTTGGCCCTCAAGGTCCACAAGGTCCTGCTGGATTAAATGGTGCGGATGGCGCTCAAGGTCCACAAGGTGAACAAGGTATTCAAGGTGAAGTTGGTCCTCAAGGTGAAGTTGGTCCTCAAGGAGAACAAGGTCCTGCTGGAATAAATGGTGCAGATGGTGCTCAAGGCCCACAAGGTGAACAAGGTATTCAAGGTGAAACTGGACCTCAAGGTGAAGTTGGTCCTCAAGGTCCTGCTGGAACAAATGGTGCAGATGGCGCTCAGGGTCCTCAAGGTGAGCAAGGTATTCAAGGTGAAACTGGACCTCAAGGTGAAGTTGGT
>NZ_RCCH01000002.1:250611-442499 GCF_003663945.1 Lacinutrix venerupis
AAGTTGGTCCTCAAGGTCCACAAGGTCCTGCTGGAACAAATGGTGCAGATGGCGCTCAGGGTCCTCAAGGTGAGCAAGGTATTCAAGGTGAAACTGGTCCTCAAGGTGAAGTTGGTCCTCAAGGAGAACAAGGTCCTGCTGGAATAAATGGTGCTGACGGTGCTCAAGGTCCACAAGGAGAACAAGGTATTCAAGGTGAAACTGGATCTCAAGGTGAAGTTGGTCCTGAAGGAGAACAAGGTCCTGCTGGAACAAATGGTGCTGACGGTGCTCAGGGTCCTCAAGGCGAACAAGGTATTCAAGGCGAAACTGGACCTCAAGGTGAAGTTGGTCCTCAAGGTCCTGCTGGAGCAAATGGTGCAGACGGTGCTCAGGGTCCTCAAGGTGAACAAGGTATTCAAGGTGAAACTGGTCCTCAAGGTGAACAAGGTCCTGCTGGAATAAATGGTGCCGACGGTGCTCAAGGCCCTCAAGGTGAGCAAGGTATTCAAGGTGAAACTGGACCACAAGGTGAAGTTGGTCCTCAAGGTCCACAAGGTCCTGCTGGAACAAATGGTGCAGATGGTGCTCAGGGTCCTCAAGGTGAGCAAGGTATTCAAGGTGAACAAGGTCCTGCTGGAGCAAATGGTACAGACGGCGCTCAAGGCCCTCAAGGTGAGCAAGGTATTCAAGGTGAAACTGGTCCTCAAGGTGAAGTTGGTCCTCAAGGTCCTGCTGGAGCAAATGGTGCAGACGGTGCTCAGGGTCCTCAAGGTGAACAAGGTATTCAAGGTGAAACTGGGCCTCAAGGTGAAGTTGGTCCTCAAGGTCCTGCTGGAACAAATGGTGCAGATGGTGCTCAGGGTCCTCAAGGTGAGCAAGGTATTCAAGGTGAAACTGGTCCTCAAGGTCCACAAGGTGAACAAGGTCCTGCTGGAACAAATGGTGCTGACGGTGCTCAGGGTCCTCAAGGTGAGCAAGGTATTCAAGGTGAAACTGGTCCTCAAGGTCCACAAGGTGAACAAGGTCCTGCTGGAACAAATGGTGCAGATGGTGCTCAGGGTCCTCAAGGTGAGCAAGGTATTCAAGGTGAAACTGGGCCACAAGGTGAACAAGGTCCTCAAGGTCCACAAGGTCCTGCTGGAATAAATGGTGCTGACGGTGCTCAAGGCCCACAAGGTGAGCAAGGTATTCAAGGTGAAACTGGGCCACAAGGTGAACAAGGTCCTGCTGGAGCAAATGGTGCAGATGGTGCTCAAGGCCCACAAGGTGAGCAAGGTATTCAAGGTGAAACTGGTCCTCAAGGTGAAGTTGGTCCTCAAGGAGAACAAGGTCCTACTGGAGCAAATGGTGCAGACGGTGCTCAAGGCCCACAAGGTCCTGCTGGAATAAATGGTGCAGATGGCGCTCAAGGCCCACAAGGTGAGCAAGGTATTCAAGGTGAAACTGGTCCTCAAGGTGAAGTTGGTCCTCAAGGAGAACAAGGTCCTGCTGGAACAAATGGTGTTGATGGTGCTCAAGGCCCACAAGGAGAACAAGGAATTCAAGGTGAAACTGGATCTCAAGGTCCTCAAGGTCCACAAGGTCCTGCTGGAATAAATGGTGCAGATGGTGCTCAGGGTCCTCAAGGTGAGCAAGGTATTCAAGGTGAAACTGGTCCTCAAGGTGAAGTTGGTCCTCAAGGTCCACAAGGTCCTGCTGGAATAAATGGTGCAGACGGTGCTCAAGGCCCACAAGGTGAGCAAGGTATTCAAGGTGAAGTTGGTCCTCAAGGAGAACAAGGTCCTGCTGGAGCAAATGGTGCAGATGGTGCTCAAGGCCCACAAGGTGAGCAAGGTATTCAAGGTGAAACTGGTCCTCAAGGAGAGCAAGGTATTCAAGGTCCACTAGGCCCTTCTAATGCTTATGTTGGACAATTTATTATTACAGCAACTGGAAACCAAACCATAACAGGAATACCATTTGAACCATCATCGATAACATTTGTTGCTCATGCGAATGTAGAAACATTAGATATAGACGCAGACAACGGTGTAGGCAATAATAACACAGGCATTGCTAACTCTTTTGGAACAATGAATGGCTTTGCTAGAAATGACTCTGGAACGATAACACAACAAGTAATTTATGTAGGTGGAAGTGGTAATTCTATTAACGATATTTCAAGATTCGCTTCAAGCTCTAGATGTATTGGTTTAAGATATGGTAATCAAAATGGTGATGCTGTTGGAAGAACACTAGCTAGCTTAACTTCATTTAACGCTAATGGATTTACAATAAATGTAACTAACAAATCAGATAATGTTGTTGTAATATTTACTGCTTATAAATAATTAAGAAGCATGAGAAATTTAATATATATAGCATTGCTTCTATTTCAAATTAATTTTGGACAGCAAGCGCTTCAAAATTCTGGAAATATTCAAATTCATGATCAAGGTCAAATAGGGTTTCATATTGATTTAATTAATAACGGAACTTTTAATGAAAATTTAGGTTTGGCAGGCTTTTACAATTCCGATAATTCTTTAAAAATATCAGGAACAAAAACTCCAAGATTTTTTGATATGGATATTGCAGTAGACGATAATTTATTTTTAGAAATAAATACAGAAGTTTCAAATGGCTTGTACTATATTATTGGAGATATTATTACACCTAGAACAAATTCTGAAATATCTTTAGATTATTTAAGTAATTCTTTTTTTGTAAGTGAAGATGATTTTAGATTAACGGATGGATATGCTGCTATTACAGGTAATAATTCTTTTACTTTTCCAATTGGAGACGATAACAAATTGAGACCTTTAATTATTCCAACACAAAATATCAGTTCTAAATTTAAAGCAGCTTATTTTAATGAAGACCCAAACTTCCCTTCTACTTTCTTACAATCTTTTAATACTAATAACTCTGAAGTAATTATTAGCAAAATCAGTAATGAAGAATTTTGGGATTTTAATGGTACTAATAAAACCTTAGTTACTTTAACTTGGGATCAAGAAAGCCAAATCCCTTTACTTACTAATGATTTACTAAATTTAAGAGTTGTAGGATGGAGTAAAGCAGAAAACAAATGGTTAGATTTAGGAAATACTAATGTTACTGGAGACCTTAATAATGGTACTATAAGCTCTTTTCAATTTACTCCAAATGATTTTGAAATTATAACTTTTGGATCACTTATTGGAAGCGATGGACTTGTTGTTTATAATGGAATTAGCCCAAATAACGATGGAGTAAACGAAACTTTTATTATTGAAGGCATAGATTTATTTAAAAATGAACTAAAAATATTTAATCGTTGGGGACGTGTTGTATATGATGCTGTAGATTACAAAAACACTTTTAATGGAGTTTCAAACAAAAAAAATATTGGTAGTCAAGGAGACAGATTACCCGTAGGAACTTATTTTTATATATTACAATTAACAGAAGATAATAAAACTTATTCTGGTTGGATATATATTAACTATTAATTACAAGGTTTTATAAAAGTGATAGCCAAAAATTTCATATCCTTCGTTATAATAAAATTTATGCGAAGGATAATTTTGCACATAGGTATTTAACTCTGAAATTACACATCCTTTAGATTTTGCATAATCGTAAAGCCAATTAAAAAAACGTTTTCCTAAACCTTTACCGCGATACTCTTCATCTATATAAACATGGTCAACTTCCATAGATTTTCCTGCATAATGTCTTGTTTGAAACCACATTCCACAAATACCTATTAGCTTTTCATTTTCAAAAACACCTGCACATTCATAATTTTCTTCAACAATTATTGCAAAACGTTCTTTTAATATAGCGTCAGAATTTGCATTATTTGTTAACTTTTGAATTAAAGGAATAATAGAATTTATATCCTTTTTATTAATAATTTTAAAGCTTAAAGACATACTGATAATTTTTAGTAAATTTAAATAAAATCATTAAGTTTGAAAGACATTACTTTCTATGAAAACAAACAATTTTTCAAACATAAAAATAGAAGCTATTACCGGAGAACAAACTCTACCTATTCGTCATGCTGTGCTAAGAAAAGGAAAACCTATCGAAGCGTGTCCTATTCCGGAAGACAACCTAAAAACAACCTATCATTTTGGGTTATTTTACAATAACAAACTTGTTGCGGTTAGCACTTTTGTAATAGATAAATCTGTTTATTTTAAAGAACCTAACCAATATAGACTTAGAGCAATGGGTGTTCTTGAAGATTACCAAGGCTTACAACTTGGAAAACAGCTATTAAATTTTGGTGTTCATTTTTTAAAAGAAAAAAAAGTAGAGCGTCTTTGGTTTAATGCAAGAATTATTGCTTTAAACTTTTATAAAAAAAATGGTTTTGAAACTATTGGACCTGTTTTTAATATACCTAACGTAGGTGATCACTTTGTAATGCACAAAAAAATATGATTAAAAAAGAAAGTATAAATCTTTTAGTATTATTACTTCTTACTATTAGCTCTTTTTCTCAGTTTACTATTGCTCAAAATATAATTTCAACTGAAGAATTAATAGGCAAAGGAAACCCAAAACTCTTTGGAAAAGATTACAAATTAAGAGAAGAAGCTTACATCGCTTTTAAAAAAATGCAAGCTGCAGCATTAAAAAGTAACATAACAATTGGTATTGCTTCTAGCTATAGAAGTTTTGCGCATCAAAAACGTATATGGGAAAGAAAATTTAATAGAAATAAATCTAAAGGACTTTCCGGAAAAGAAAACATTAAGAAAATTATAGAATATTCTACAATTCCTGGCACCTCGCGCCATCATTGGGGAACAGATATTGATATTTATCAAACTAATGTTAAACAACCAAATGGCATTTTACAAACAAAAAACTATCGTGAAAATGGAGTGTTTTGCAAACTAAAAAAATGGATGGATGCTAATTCAGAACAATTTGGCTTTTATTTAGTTTATACAAATTCACCAACTAGAAAAGGCTTTAAATATGAGCCTTGGCATTACACCTACAAACCTCTATCTCTTCAATATTTAAAAAAATATCAAGAAATAAATATTTCAGAATTACTAAAAAAAGATAAACTTACCGGGAGCAGCAACTTTTCAGAAGAGTTTATAAACCAATATACTAAAGAAAATATTTTAGATATTAATCCCGAACTTTTGTAACTTTATAAAATAACCAAGAAATACTAAAATGAGAAAAGGTGGACTTAAAGGACGATTATTAATAGGTGTAGCCATAGCAGCATTTTTTTTAATTAAACATTACATGAGCAGGGAAACCAATCCTTACACCGGGAAAGTACAAGCGATTGACATGACTGCAGAAGAAGAAATACAAATGGGATTAGCCAGTATAAATCAAATGGCACAACAGCATGGTGGACTATACCCAAATGAGCAATATCAAGCTTTGGTAGATAAAGTAGGGAACAAATTAGTTAACAATAGCATTGCAAAAGACACTCCTTACAAATACGATTTTCACCTATTAGCAGACCCAAGTACTATTAATGCTTTTGCATTACCTGGTGGTCAAATATGTATTACGTATGCCTTATTTTCAAAATTAAAAAACGAAGATCAGCTTGCTGGTGTTCTTGGCCATGAAATAGGTCATGTTTTAGGAAAACACTCTGCAGAACGTATTGCAAATAGTAAAATGTGGCAAGGCTTAAGTACAGCAGGTTCTGTTGGCGCAGATATGGGTGGTGTAGTTAGCCAAATTGGAAATGGCACATTACTTAAAAATGGACGAGGTGATGAACTTGAGAGCGACGAACTTGGAGTTCGTTTCATGATGCGTTCTGGTTACGACCCTGAAGAAATGATAGGCGTTATGCAAATTTTAAAAGATGCCGCAGGTCCAAACAGGCAGCCAGAATTTGCTAGTACACATCCAGATCCAGATAACAGAATTGAAAAAATAAGAGAAGCAATAGAAAAATACAGACGAAACTAAATCGTTTTCGTTTAATTATAATATAAAGTCCTGCATTTGCGGGACTTTTCTTTTTATATTTGTTATTCAAATTCTAAGAAAATGAATAAAAAAGTCATCCTAATGATTCTTGATGGTTGGGGAAAAAGTCCTGATCCTAAAGTGTCTGCCATAGATAATGCTAATACACAATTTATAGATAGTTTATACACTAAATACCCTAATGCTCAATTAAGAACCGACGGTTTACATGTTGGACTACCAGAAGGACAAATGGGAAATAGTGAAGTTGGCCATATGAATTTAGGAGCAGGACGAATTGTTTATCAAGATTTGGCAAAAATAAATTTAGCCATAGAGAATAAATCTTTAGCACAAGAACCTGTTTTAGAAAACGCCTTTCAATATGCTAAAAAAAACAATAAACCTATTCACTTTTTAGGATTAGTAAGTAACGGTGGTGTACATTCTCACATTAACCATCTAAAAGGTCTTATTGAAGCTTCTGAAGCTTATGGAGTACAAAAATCTTATATTCATGCATTTACAGACGGACGTGATGTAGACCCACATTCTGGAAAAGACTTTATTGCAGATTTAGAAGAGTTTAATAAAGATAAAAATTCAGAAATAGCCTCAATAACTGGTCGTTATTATGCTATGGATCGAGACAAACGTTGGGAACGTGTACAATTAGCCTATAACGCGTTAGTTAACGGAGAAGGTACATTATCTTACAATCTTCAAGAAAGCATTCAAGAAAATTACGATGCAGATATTACAGACGAGTTTATAAAACCAATAATTAAATCTAACGCCAAAGGTTCTCCTTTAGCAACCATTAAAGAAGATGATGTTGTAATCTTCTTTAATTTTAGAACAGATAGAGGTAGACAATTAACTAATGCGCTAACTCAAGAAAATTTTCCAGAATTCAATATGAAAAAATTGAATTTATATTATGTTACCCTAACTAATTACGATGAAAATTTTAAGAACCTACATGTTGTTTTTAATAAAGATAACATTACAGAAACTTTAGGAGAAGTATTAGAAAAAAACAATAAAACACAAATTAGAATTGCAGAAACAGAAAAGTATCCACATGTTACTTTTTTCTTTTCAGGAGGAAGAGAAGAACCTTTTAAAGGAGAATCTCGAATTTTAAAAAATTCGCCAAAAGTTGCAACTTACGATTTACAACCAGAAATGAGTGCCTTTGAACTAACTGATGCTCTAGTTCCAGAATTACAAAAAGGTGAGGTTGATTTTGTATGTTTAAATTTTGCAAATGGCGATATGGTTGGCCATACAGGCTCTATGCAAGCAGCAATTAAAGCATGTGAAGCAGTTGATAAATGTGTAAGTAAAGTTATTACTACTGCTATGGAACACGATTATACAATATTATTAATCGCAGATCATGGTAATTGCGAAACTATGGTAAATCCAGATGGCTCTCCACATACTGCACACACCACCAATCCTGTACCAATTATTTTAATAGATAAAGAACTAAAAGCTATTAAAAATGGAGTTTTAGGAGATGTTGCACCTACAATTTTAAAATTAATGGGAGTAGAACAACCTAAAGTAATGACACAAAACTCATTAATTTAATAGTTTACTGCTCTATACCTTATAGATAAGTTATAAAAACATAGAAATAGTTTTAAAAATCACCACTTACAAATAATCGTAGTAAGTAAACAAGGCTCTATTTTGATTATAAAAATTGTACTTTTGTATTCTATTTATAATTAAAATGAATATTTCTAAAGGACTTATTATTGCTGTAGATTTCGATGGCACTATTGTAGAAGATGCTTATCCTGGAATTGGAGATGAGCGCCTTTTTGCTTTCGATACCTTAAAACGTTTACAAGCAGATGGTCATCGTTTAATTTTATGGACGTATCGTCATGGTAAGAAACTAGATGAAGCAGTAAATTTCTGTAAAGCTAACGGAATAGAATTTTATGCTATAAACCGTAGTTTTCCTGAAGAAGACATACTAGAAAATGCCAGTAGAAAAATTCATGCAGATTTATTTATAGACGATAGAAATATAGGAGGTGTACTTGGTTGGGGAGAAATATACCAAATGCTCACTAACGAGGCACCTAAACCCAAACAAAAAAAGAAAAAAGGTTTTTTTAGATTCTAAAAAAAAGATTAACAGGTTATGATAGTAGTAAAAACAAGAGAAGAAATAGAGTTAATGCGAGAAGCTGCATTAGTTGTTTCTAAAACATTAGGTGAAGTTGCAAAAGCTGTTAAACCTGGCGTAACAACTTTAGAACTAGATAAAATTGCAGAAGAGTGCATAAGAGATCAAGGAGCAGTGCCTGGATTTTTAGGATTGTATGATTTTCCTAACACGCTTTGTATGAGTCCAAACTCTCAAGTTGTACATGGTATACCTAACAACACACCTTTGGTTGAAGGAGATATTATTTCTATAGATTGTGGTGCTATAAAAAATGAATTTTATGGTGACCACGCGTATACTTTTGCTGTTGGAGAAATAGATGCTGAAACAAAAAAATTACTACAAGTAACAAAAGAATCTTTATACGTTGGTATTAAAGAATTAAAAGTGGGCAATCGTGTTGGAGATGTTGGTTTTGCTATTCAAAAATACTGCGAAGATCATGGATATAGTGTTGTAAGAGAATTAGTTGGACATGGCTTAGGACGTGTAATGCATGAAGATCCAGAAATGCCTAATTATGGAAAACGTGGTCGTGGTAAAAAATTTATTGAAGGTATGGTTGTTGCCATAGAACCTATGATTAATATGGGTACTAGACGTATAAAACAACATAGAGACGGTTGGACTATTACCACTCAAGATGGTAAACCAAGTGCACATTTTGAGCATGACGTTGCCATTTTAGACGGAAAACCGGAGATACTATCTACTTTTGCTTACATTTATGAAGCTTTAGGTATTGTAAGTGACGAGGAAGATGCTTTTAGACAAAAGGCTTTAGTGCTTTAATTTCTTTTTTAGGTTAAAACTGCTGTTATTTTTTAATTTTAGATTTTACTTTAAATATTTAATAGCAATACAAATATCACTAAGCTCTATTTTAGTATTTTTTATAAAATTTTTACTAAAGATAAATTTTAAATGTATAGTTTAAATTGAAAAAACTCTTCAAATTAATACTAAATATAATACCAAGACCTATTCTTATTAGGCTAAGCTATCTTATTAGGCCTATGCTAGCCGTATCTCTTTACGGCTCAAAGTATATGGATCCTATAGACGAAAGAGGCTTTAGAAGTTTTTTACCATATGGATATGGCAAACAACGAGATAATGTATTATCACCGTCAACACTATCTTTAGAACGCCATAGATTATTATGGTTGTATTTAAAAAATGAAACCACTTTTTTTTCAGCTAAAAAAAAAGTACTTCATTTTGCACCAGAACAATGTTTTTTAAAACGATTTAGAAAACTTAAAAATATAGAGTATACAACTACCGACTTGCTCTCGCCTATTGCAGATGTAAAAGCAGATATTTGCAATCTTCCTTTTAATAATAATAGTTTTGATATTATTCTATGCAATCACGTACTAGAACATATACCAGATGATACTAAAGCTATGGAAGAATTATATCGTGTTTTGAAACCTGGTGGATATGGAATTTTTCAAATCCCACAAGATTTAAATAGAGATAAAACTTTTGAAGATAATACTATTACAGACAAAAAAGAACGAGCTCAAGTTTTTGGCCAATACGACCATGTTCGCGTATATGGACGCGACTACTTTAATAAACTAAGATCTATTGGTTTTAAAGTAGAAGAAGTAGATTATACAGCTAAGTTATCTTCCAAAGAAATAGAAAAATATTGTTTAGCTGAAGGCGAAATTATACCTGTAGTTTACAAAAATTAACAATATAATTTAATTATGACATCACAAACACTAATTGCAACAGCTGCTTTATTTGGTATGTTAGCAGTAATTTTTGGTGCTTTTGGAGCACACACCTTAAAAAAAACACTATCTAAAGAACAATTACAAAGTTTCGAGGTTGGAGTTAAATACCAAATGTATCATGCTATTGTTTTATTGGTACTAGGCTTTGGTCAAGGTCCAAAAAGCAGTGCAATTTACTGGTGTTTTGTATTCGGTATAATACTATTTTCGTTTAGTATTTATGGTTTAGTTTTAAGTGATGCTAAAGGTAAAAAACTTAAATTTTTAGGACCAATTACTCCTTTAGGAGGCTTATTATTAGTTACTGGGTGGTTTTTATTATTATTTAACGCCTTCTAATTACTTATTATAATATGGTTTAAAATAAAAAAGCCTAAACATAAGTTTAGGCTTTTTCTTTATAACTATTTTATAGTTTTTTTAATGATTATCTAACACTTCTTCATCACGATATTTACAACATGGGTGTACAGAATTATAAGCTTCGTCTGTAGCTTTTAATTCTTTTGTATCATGCCCTACTTCGGCTATACTTTTAGAAATAGCTTCAATATTTGTTTTACGCTCATCGAAAATTAATTTAAGTTCGTGTGTTTGCACATCCCATTTTGCAGATTTTACACCTTTTGTATTTAAACTTGCTTTTTCAATACGTTTTTTACACATTAAACAAACACCATCTACCTCTATAGAAGCGCGTTTATTTTTGTCTTGAGCAAAAGTTATAGACGTCATTAACACTGCTAAAACTAGAATTGTACTTTTTATTGTTTTCATAATTATATAAATTTATTTATTAGATTTTTAATTTTATAGCTGTTGAGTTATTTTATTTTATATCGTAATCCCGCATAATAATTTGCACCAAATATTGGACCATATACAAACGTAGTATCAAAACTTGAGCCAAAAGGATTATCTGCAGATACTATTGGGTTATCTTGCCTTACATTGGTTATATTTTCTCCTCCTAAATATACTTCAAATTTTGGAGAAAACACTTTAGTTACTTGTGCATTAAGCGTAGCTAGAGTTGGAGAATAGTCTGGTAACATATACTGCGCAGGATTATTTGCTGTAGAAGAAAAACGTTGTTCTCCTAACCAATTATATGTGGCATCAAATTTCCAATTCGAGTTATTTTTTACTTGTGTTTCGTATGAAGCGTTTGCAAAAAACCTATGCTTTGGAGTTAATGGTTTTTCTAATTTACCAGATGTATATTGTGTTTTTACGTCGTAGTTTTTGTAAGCTATACGGGTATTAAAACGATCTAACGGTTCGTAATTTAATTCTACTTGAAAACTGTTAGCATAGCTATCTCCTTCTAAATTATAAAAATTTACTTCTTGTGCATTTTCATAATCTACAACTACTTGATTTTTAAAATCTGTTCTATAAAAATCTGCTGTAATTTCGGCTTTTCTATTAAACAGTCTAAATCCTTGTAAAAAAGACACTCCGTAATTCCATGCTATTTCTGGATCTAATCCATAAATTTCACCTGTATTATTTAAAATATTAATTGTTCGAGAGGTCGAAAATAATTTTTGATTTTCGGCAAAAATATTAGCGCTTCGTTTACCTCTACCTGCAGATGCTCTAAATACACCTTTTTCCCAAGTCGTATAGCGCATATGTAAACGTGGTGTTACAAACGTCCCTAATAAATTGTGTCTATCTACTCTTAAACCTGCAGTAATGTTAAGCTTATCTAAATTAAAATAATTATACTCCATAAATGCACCTATCGAGTTTTCGGTTCTTTCGTAATTTAGAGTATTTACAAACTCATCGTAATGATCGTAAGTATAACTTATTCCTGTTTTAATTTTATGTCTCGAGTCTCCTATTATAGTATTATACATAATATTGGTATACAAACTATTATGCTCTATATCGTATTGATTTAATCCAAAATATGAATCCTGTTGATGACCACTAAATGCAGTTTGAATACTTAAACTTTGCCATGGTAATTCAGGATTTACATATCCTAATTTTGCTGAAACCTCAAAACGTTCTGTATCAATTTCACTTCCCCAATAATTTGTAGTTAATTTATCTCTATCTGGATCGAAATTTATTTGTCCTGTTTGTTTTTCATCATTTAAATACTTTAAATTAATAAAACTAACCAATCCTTTTTCTGGATTAATATATTGCCAGCGATTCATAAAATTGACTTGATTGTATAATGGCATATCTATAAAACCATCATTATTTACATCATGCTTTTTCTGTTGTGTATTACCATGTATATAAAAACCAGTATCCCACTTATCACTTACTTTAGTATTAAAATGTGTATTTAATTCTAAACGTGTACTGCTTGCTCCATAAAGGTTTACAAACAATTTATTATCTGTTTTAGGTTTTACTAGCTCGGTATTTATTTGTCCTGCGATACTTTCGTAACCATTTACAACACTTCCAGCTCCTTTTGTAATTTGAATACTTTCTACCCAAGTTCCAGGAATAAAACTAAGTCCAAAAGCTTGAGATGCTCCACGAATAGATGGTATGTTTTCGGTAGCGATTAAAATATATGGACTTGTTAAGCCTAACATTTTAATTTGCCTTGTTCCTGTTACTGCATCTGCAAAATTAACATCGATTGATGGATTAGTTTCAAAACTTTCCGACAAGTTACAACAAGCGGCCTTTAACAACTCATCACTACTTACAGTAATAATATTTTGAGATGATAAATACGATGTTCCCATTGTTTTTTGCTTAGCTGTAATTTCAACCTCTTCAAGTTCGCTAGTTGGTTTTAATCTATGTTTAATTGGTTTTGCATTTAAAACCGTTAGCGTATCGGTTTTATAACCAACAAAACTTATTACTAATTTTTTGTATTCTTCTTTATACGGAATGGAGAAATTTCCATCAAAATCGGTAACATTTCCAACTTTAGTTCCTAGCCAAAAAACGTTAGCTCCCGGTAATGGATTTTTAGAAGCATTATCTTCTAAAATTGTTCCAGTTATTTTTTCTTGAGATATCGCAAACAACGGCAATAGCAATAATATATATATTAATTTTTTCATTTAATTGTAGGTTTTATAAAGCATAATTATTGCCATAATAATCATGATTGTATTTTCAATAAAAGTAGCTTTAGTCATAGGTAATTTAAGCACTGTACCTAAGCATGCACATTGTATTTCTTGTTTATTTAAAAGTGTTTTTATTACTCCAATTGTAGTAATACCCAATACAATAATGGTTACAATAAGTGCTATAGAAATTTGAAAACGCATTAAAAACATAAGTCCTAAAACAATCTCAATAAAAGGATATATTTTTGCGTAAGCAGGAAATACTTTAGCCAAAGGATCGTACATTTTAAAAGACTCTGGAAATCCTTTTAAATCTAAAATTTTAAAGAAACTAAATACTATGTAAAATAAGCCCATGAAATCGAGCATAAAATCACTCCAATTCCAGTTTTTGTAATGTAATAGAATTGAAGCTATAACTATGTAAGTAAATATTATAAATAGTGGTTTTAGCTTTTGTAAATCTGTTTTTTCTTCTTTATTTGCTACTGTTGAGAAAACATTTCTTTGTTGTTTTTCAATTTCTAAAATTGAAAATTTTTCTAGCAATTCTTCTTGTAATTTTTCTATTGAAATATGCTGAGACATTTTAACCTCAACTTCAGCTTTCTCTAAGTCGACTGAAGCACTAGTAACATGTTCAATATTATTTAATGCTTTTTCAACTGAAGCTTTACAATTGCCACAGGTCATACCTGTAACTTTATATGTGTGTTTCATTTTTTTTAATATTAATTATTAGTGCTTTGAAGGCGCTCAATCATTACTTTCATTTCTTTAATTTCTCTTTCTTGAGCTTTAATAATATCTTCGGCTAATTTTTTAACTTCCGGATCTTTGATGTCTGCTCTGCTACTTGTTAATATTGCAATTGAATGATGAGGAATCATGGCTTTTAACCATAAAATATCACCAACAATTGGTTTTTGTATTCTAACTAAAGTTAGTGCTCCAAAAAAAAGTATAATGCTTCCTAAAACAATTGCAATGTTTTTTTTCTTGTTTTGATACATATTTCGCATGGCTACAAACATAATTATAGCCATTGTTGCAATACCTAAACAACTCATGTAAAAACGTGTTAAACTAAAGTACACATGATCTATTGCATAAGTATTTAAATACATAGTTATATACATAGCTACAAATGAAGCTGCTAACATTAAAACAAACTTCGTGTAATTGTTTTTTTTCATTTCATGATTTTTCATAATAAAATGGTTTTTCTGTTTGTTATTTTTTTTAAAATCTTAAAGATAATCCGCCTCCTGCTCCAAATCGATTGTCGTAACTCGCCATTAGCGATGCGTTTTTTGAGAGTAAATATTCAGCACCAGCACTCCAAACTAATTCTTTTTCAAAATTTGAGTTTTGTGGTAGTGTATTTACTAATCCTAAATCGGCTTGGTATTCAATTTCTCCAAATACAACTGTTCTTGGAAATACCATAATTTCACGACTTAAACCTAACTGAGGTCTTAATTCATTATCTAAACGAACATCAAGACTAAATAAATAAGGTGTTAAATATCGTAAACCAACAATTGCAGTTGTATTTACTTCTTCTAAACTATCTTCCAATTCATTTTCAATATTTACACCACCAAATACTCTTAGGTAATCGTGTAAATAATACTCGTAAGTTGCTTCGGCTTCAAAATTTTTATTCCAGCCGTATTCTGCCATTACGTTAAATTGACTTCTATAGTTTGAAGTTACTAAGTTTAACTCTGTCATATGAGAGGCTACATCAACCATTCCCCAAGAATAATAAAGATTACTTTCTTTTATTAAATTATTGATTGGATAGGCTTTCATTCTTTCGTCTCTTGGAGTATCGTAACTAATAATTCGTGTCATGCCACTCATCATATGATATAAAATATGACAGTGAAAAAACCAGTCGCCATACTCATCGCCATAAAACTCGATGGTAACTTCTTTCATTGGTGGAACATTTACGGTATGTTTTAAAGGAGAATAATCTCCGTTTTTGTTTAACACCCTAAAAAAGTGACCGTGTAAATGCAAAGGATGGTGCATCATGGTTAAATTATTAAAAGTAATACGTGTTACCTCATTACTTTTAATCTTTATTTTGTCGGTTTCGGATAAAACTACACCGTTAAAACTCCATATATAACGATTCATATTACCTGTAAGGTTTAAGAGAATTTCGTTTATAGGTGCGTCAGCATCGTATACTGTTTTCTCTGGAGATTTTAAATAATCGTAATTGTATTCGGCATTCATTTTCATACCATCCATGTCGTTCATATCCATTTCTTTATGTTCTGCATGGTTCATATCATTCTCCATTTTCATTTTATCATGATTCATCTTCTCCTTTTGCATAGAATCGTGTTTCATATCATCATGATTCATTTTTCCATGATCCATCTGCATGCCATATTCAGCTTTTATTTTAAAACGTTCATCCTTATTTGGCTGAAATTTTAAAGCGTGTGCTCCCATTTTCATATCCATTTTAGCCATTTGTTTCATCATTTCAATTTTATCAGGTTTTGGAACCTCCATAGCCTTTAAAATCTCACCTTCACCTAAATATGCTGAAGCTGTACCAGAACCATCTTGAGCAGAAATTTTGAATTCTAACTTTTTATCTTCTGGAATCGTTACAATAAAATCGTATGTTTCGGCATTACCTATAAATGTTTTGTTTCTATTAACAGGCACAACATTTAAACCATCTGCTGCCACTAAAGTTGATGAATCGCCACCAAAAGTCATCCAGAATGCTGTTGATGCTGCGCCGTTAATTATACGCAACCTTACTTTTTCTCCACTTTTAAAATCTGAATAGTTAATAGACTGTTTTCCATTAATTAAAAAGGCTGGATAATATACATCTGCAATGTCTGCGCCTTCCATTCTTTGTCGCCAAAAATCTAACTGAGCGCCAAAAGCACCTCTTGAAATCACTTGATTTAGTGGTGTTGTAGTTCCTTTCTTAATGCCATACCATTCGGTTCCTCTTTTTAAAGTTCTTAGTACATCTTTTGGTTTTTCGTTGGTCCAGTCTGAAAGCATTAAAACCAATTCTTTATCATATTGTAATGTTTCTTCTTTAGGATGAATAACAAAAGAGCCATATACACCGCTTTGCTCTTGTAGCATAGTGTGAGAATGATACCAATAGGTTCCTGCTTGTTTAAGCTTAAATTTATAGGTAAATGTCGTACCTGGTTTTATTGGCGGTGTTGTTAAGTATGGCACACCATCGTAAAAATTTGGAAGCAGAATACCATGCCAATGCACAGAAGTTTCTACATCCATAGTATTTTTTACATGGATTATTGCTTCATCACCTTCGGTAAATTCTAAAACTGGACCAGGAATGGTGCCATTTACAGTCATACCCATTACAAGCTTACCTGTTATATTTATGTCTTTTTTGGCAATTGTTAATGTGTATTCTTTAGCATTAGAATTACTTTGAGAATGATAGTTTTCTTGTGCTAGCATTTTTCCTATTAAAAGAAAAAATAATGTGGCTAAAAGCCATGTATTGAATTTCATTTTTATAATTTAAATTAATAATTCGGTTAAAAACTTCGCGTAAGCGAAATGGTTTGAATTATTAAAATCAAATTAAAAACACATCGTCAAGCAGTTGTATATGGAAGACGAGATTGGGTGGTGAGTAATTTTTATGAGGTATTATTTGTTTAGGCAAGCTCTCAAAAAGTGCTGTATAAGCGTAAACAAATGAAGTAATAAATAATTGTTGGCTTAAATCTAAATCATCAAAAACGTTAAGTTTTAAATTGTCCTGACCTTTAACAACTTCTATTTCATTTTTACAACAACCTTTCATTGCCGGAGCATCACTTGTAATATCTTCGCCGCAAACTTTTGCCTTTGTAAAAATAGCCGTATCTACTAAACTACTTCCACAATAATGCGATTCAACAGTAAAAGATAGTGTTGAAAACAACACTACAAATGCCATTGTAAAAGATAATATTTTATGTAAAAAGTTAGTTTTCACGATGCAAATTTACAAAATTGCTTATTTAAGATAGTGACTTAAATTTAGTTTTAACATTATTTTACAGTCCTTTTCTTTGATAATAAAAAGCTGGTAAGAGTAATAACAATAGTAATGGCTGAATTAAAAAACGTCTGATATTAAAAAATATATAATAATCTTCTTGTCGCGGATTCATAACAAAGTAAAGAAATAGAAGAATTAAAATTAAATAGCTAATACTATAGATTATAACAGAAAATTTAATAATGCTCCAATCTTTAAAAAAAACATATAAAACAGCTAAAGAAATTAAGGTATTAATTACATAACGCATTGTTGTAGATAAAGTTAATTTTAAAACCTCACGTCTTGGAGAATCTATATATAAATAATCGTTGTGAAAAAACTTTAAGTAAGGATCGTAAAACAAAAAATTTTCGAAAGCTCTAATTAAAATTAAAAACCCAAAAAGAAAAAACAACCAAATATATTTTTTATACTTATTCATTGTTTTTGCCAATATTAGAAAATCTATTTACCCAAAACATCCATAACAAAAAAACCATACCATAAATAATACCGGGAAAAACAACTGAGTGTAAAATCTCACTTTGCTTTGGGAAATGGTATAATGCAACAGATATTAAAACAATTCTTATTAAATTAACTACATAAATAATAACACTTCCAGAAAGTAAAAATATAATTGTTGTTTTTAACTTTCCGGAAAACGCAATAACAAAAGCCATAAATAATATAATAACACTTACAGCATTACAACCTTCTACAACTCGAGCTAAATAATGTCCGCGAATTATTAATTTTATTGAAGGCTCCGTTAAATGTTTAACAAGTTCTGTATTATAATTTATAAAATTTAACAAAGCTTGACACTGGTATGCAACCAAATTTGTTATATAATCTGGAAAATATTGAGACCCAACCGAAGCATTTAAATACAATTTATATAGTAAAGACATGCCAATATAAACTAACAAAAATGTAAGGATAAATTTTATTACAGACTTATATTTTATAAAAAGTGATTTCAATTAAATTTTAGAAAATTTTATAGTTTTTAAAACGCTGAAATTACGTCTTTTTAAATACTTTTGCCAAAATTTTTATCTTACTATGATTTTTGAAAAATTAAAAACAGAAATAGAAACTATTCTTTTAGACAATAACAAATCTAAAGACGAACTACTATTAAATATCTGCGAGTTACTTGAAGCCAATATAGAATATTACAATTGGGTAGGTTTTTATTTTAAAAACGGAGATAAAAACGAATTAAAACTTGGGCCATACGTTGGCGAACCAACAGACCATACAATTATTCCATTTGGTAAAGGTATTTGTGGTCAAGTTGCTGTTAGTAACGAAAATTTTGTTGTACCAGATGTTGCTGCACAAGATAATTATATTGCATGTAGCATTACCGTTAAAGCCGAAATTGTAATTCCTATTTTTGTTAATGGTGAAAATGTTGGACAAATAGATATAGACTCTAATACACCAGATCCCTTTACAGAAGAAGACGAAAGATTTTTAGAGTTTGTTTGCGCTAAAGTTGCTAAAATAATTTAGTTGTTAACAACTACTTGTTTTTAGTTAAAAAAGACTGCATATTTTTAGCTAAAATTAAATGCCTTTTTTCGTAAATTTGTATGCTTATTAACACAACTACTAATGAGCAATAACAAAACAATTAAATCTGCATTAATCTCGGTATTTAGCAAAGAGGGTTTAGAACCTATTGTTAGAGAACTAGACAAACAAGGTGTTACCATTTATTCTACCGGTGGTACAGAAAAATTTATTAACGATTTAGGTATAAAAGTAGTACCTGTAGAAGATGTTACATCTTATCCATCAATTCTTGGTGGCCGTGTAAAAACATTACATCCAAAAGTATTTGGTGGAATTTTAAACAGACAAAATCACGATGGAGATGTTAAAGAAATGCAAGACTTTGACATCCCACAAATAGATGTTGTTATTGTAGATTTATATCCTTTTGAAAAAACTGTAGCTTCTGGAGCTGCAAATCAAGATATAATTGAAAAAATCGATATTGGAGGCATCTCTTTAATTCGTGCTGCTGCAAAAAATTATGCAGATGTAATTTGCGTATCTTCAGTTAAAGATTATGCTGAGTTTCTAGAACTAATTACAGACAAAAAAGGTAATTTATCTGAAGATGATAGAAAAGCATTTGCTGCAAAAGCCTTTAATGTATCTTCTCATTACGATTCTGCTATCTTTAATTACTTTAATGCAGACCATAAAATAGCTGCTTTAAAAGTTTCTGAAACTAACGGAAAAGTTTTACGCTACGGTGAAAACCCACACCAACGTGGTTTTTTCTTCGGAAATTTTGACGATATATTTACACAACTCCATGGTAAAGAATTAAGCTACAACAACCTTTTAGATGTTGATGCAGCTGTAAATTTAATGGACGAGTTTAAAAACGATGCACCAACATTTGCCATTTTAAAACATAATAACGCTTGTGGTTTAGCACAACGTGAGACTTTACATCAAGCCTATACAGATGCTTTAGCTGGAGATCCAGTTTCTGCTTTTGGTGGTGTTTTAATTTCTAATACCGAAATTGATACAACTACTGCCGAAGAAATACATAAACTTTTTTGCGAAGTTGTAATTGCGCCTTCTTTTTCTACTGAAGCTGAAACCATTTTAAAAGGAAAGAAAAACCGTATTCTTTTAGTTTTAAAAGATGCCGAACTTGCACAAACCACTGTTAGAACATGTTTAAATGGTGTGTTAGTTCAAGACAGAAATAATGCAACAGACAAAAAAGAAGACGTAAAAAACGCAACTACAAAAGCACCAACAACTGCAGAGTTAGACGATTTAATATTTGCTTCAAAAATTTGTAAACACACAAAATCTAATACTATTGTTTTAGTAAAAGACAAACAATTATGTGCTAGTGGCACAGGACAAACCAGTCGTGTAGATGCTTTAAACCAAGCAATACATAAAGCGCAATCTTTTAATTTTGATTTAAAAGGAAGTGTGATGGCTAGTGATGCTTTTTTTCCATTTCCAGACTGTGTAGAAATTGCAGATAAAGCAGGAATATCTGCCGTAATTCAACCAGGTGGTTCTATAAAAGACCAATTAAGTATCGATTATTGTAACGATAATGATGTTGCTATGGTTTTTACAGGCACTAGACATTTTAAACATTAATAGATTCCTTAAAAAAGGAACATTTTAAAGATTATTAAAAAACCTGATGTGTTACTATACATATCAGGTTTTTTTATTTCAGGATGCTTCATTAAAATAATAGCGTCTAGAAAATAAAATTATTTACACACATAATTACTAATCCTAACTGTTTAAATTCTAATTCAAAACAATTCCGCGAAAGCGAAAACAATTGCTATAAAAACATCTAAAAACATTATAAAACCGTATTTAATATTTAATGATAAATCTAAATCTTTCAGTATTAAAAATTTATATTAGAACTATACATAATAATCGCTGTTTTTTTCTTTAGTTTTATTACTTTTACGGCAATTCAATAATAACTTCAATAATTACACTTAACGCATGGGATTTTTTGACTTCCTAACAGAAGAAATCGCAATAGATTTAGGAACTGCAAACACATTAATTATACATAATGATAAGGTTGTTGTAGATGCACCTTCCATTGTAGCAAGAGATCGAATTTCGGGAAAAATAATAGCAGTTGGTCAAGAAGCCAACATGATGCAAGGTAAAACCCATGAAAACATTAAAACTATTAGACCACTTAAAGATGGTGTAATTGCAGATTTTGATGCGTCTGAGCAAATGATTAGCATGTTTATTAAAAATATTCCTGCACTTAAAAAGAAATTATTTACTCCATCGTTACGTATGGTAATTTGTATTCCATCTGGAATTACAGAAGTAGAAATGCGAGCGGTAAAAGAAAGTGCAGAACGTGTTAATGGAAAAGAAGTATATTTAATACATGAGCCTATGGCTGCAGCAATTGGTATTGGTGTAGATATTATGCAACCTAAAGGAAACATGATTGTAGATATAGGTGGTGGTACAACCGAGATTGCTGTAATTGCTCTTGGTGGAATTGTTTGCGACAAGTCTGTTAAAATTGCCGGTGATGTTTTTACAAATGATATTATATACTACATGCGCACACAACATAACTTATATGTTGGTGAACGTACTGCCGAAAAAATAAAAATACAAATTGGTGCTGCTACCGAAGATTTAGATTTACCACCAGAAGATATGAGCGTTCAAGGACGTGATTTACTTACAGGTAAACCTAAACAGGTTCAAATTTCTTATAGAGAAATTGCAAAAGCTTTAGATAAATCTATACTTAGAATTGAGGATGCGGTTATGGAAACATTATCGCAAACACCTCCAGAATTAGCAGCAGATATTTACAATACCGGAATATATTTAGCTGGTGGAGGCTCTATGTTACGTGGTTTAGACAAACGTCTATCTCAAAAAACAGATTTACCTGTTTATATTGCCGAAGACCCATTACGTGCTGTTGTACGTGGTACAGGAATTACGCTTAAAAACTTAGCTAAATACAAAAGTGTATTGATTAAATAAAAAAGCCCTAATAAATGCAACAAATAGTAAACTTTATACTAAGAAACAAAACGTTTCTTCTGTTCCTGCTATTGTTATTTATTTCGGTAATGTTAACTATACAATCTCATAGTTACCATAGAAGCCGCTTTATAAATTCAGCAAATTTTTTAAGTGGAGGTATTTTTAATGCTTCTAATAACATTAGTGATTATTTTGGTTTGCGTGAACAAAACAAACTACTACAAGAAGAGAATAACCAATTAAAGTCTATTCTATTTAATGTAGAAAACAATTTAAATTCACCATATGTAGATAGTCTAAATTTTGCTAAAAATTACATTTTTACTCCTGCTCAAGTTATTAGAAACAGCTACTCTTCTACAAATAATATTTTATTATTAAACAGAGGTAAAAAAGACAGTATTAAACAGGATTTTGGTGTTATTTCCAGTAAGGGAATAATTGGTATTATAGAAAAAACAAATGCCAATTACGCAACTGTATTATCTATTTTAAATACAACTAGTAGCATTAGTGCAAAACTTAAAAAAACCAACCATTTCGGATCTATTAAATGGGATGGTTTGTTACCAAACAAAATACAACTTAGTGAAATTCCAAAAATTGCACCTGTAGCAACTGGAGATACTATTGTTACCTCTGGTCGCTCTGCTATTTTTCCAAAAAACATTCCTATTGGTATTGTATCTAGTTTTAATTTAGATACTGCAGAAAATTATTACGAAATTGAGGTTACTCTTTTTAACGACATGACAAATATTGAACATGTTTATATAATTGAAAATAGAGATGTAGAACAGATAGAAAACCTATTAGAAAACAATGACTAATTTTTTATCTATACATACCATCCGTTTTGTAATTTTATTATTATTACAAGTACTGTTATTAAGTCATGTTAATTTTATGGGTTACATAAACCCATATCCATATATTTTATTCATTTTATTATTCCCAATAAAAAATAATAGAATGTTATTTATTTTATTAAGTTTTCTTTTAGGGTTGTTTATCGATATGTTTTTAGACTCTGGAGGTATTCATGCTGCAGCATCTGTAACCATAGCTTTTATAAGACCAGCAGCTTTAAAATTTAGTTTTGGAGCACTTTATGACCATCAAGCTATAAAGTTTAACCAAGTTGATTTTGGACAGCGTTTTATATACATTTCAATTTTAACACTTATACATCATTTTATTTTATTCTCTCTTGAAATATTTAACTTTTCTAAGATAATTTTAGTACTACAAAACACGTTATTCTCAAGTATATTTACTATACTATTAAGTATATTAATAACTATAATTTTTAGTGGTACCAATAAAAAATGAGACAACTTTTATTATTTCTTACTGTTATTCTTGTTGGTATAATATTTACTGCAAGATTATTTTACTTACAAATCTATAATTCTAGTTTTAATAGTATTTTCGATGATAATGCTATTAGAAAAGTTTACGATTACCCAAAAAGAGGTTTTGTTTACGATAGAAACGGTAAACTTTTAGTTGCAAACCAACCATCTTACGATGTTATGGTTATTCCTCGTGAAATAGAACCATTAGATACTTTAGAGTTTTGTAAATTATTAAAAATAGATAAAGCACGTTTTGATAGCCAACTAAAAAAAGCCAAAAATTATTCATGGAGATTACCTTCTCCATTTGTATCTCATTTATCTAAAGAAGATTACGCTGTACTTCAAGAAAAAATGAGAAAATATACTGGTTTTCATATTCAAAAACGTTCTTTACGTCAATATGAAACTACTATTGGAGCAAATGTTTTAGGAGATATTGGCGAAGTTAATAATAGAGATATTGCAAATGACCCTTATTACAAAATAGGTGATTTAATGGGTAAACAAGGTGTAGAGAAATCTTACGATTCTATTTTACGAGGTCGAAAAGGTATTAAATTTATACAAAAAGACAGATTTAATAGAAATATTGGACCTTATAAAGATGGTAAGTATGATACATTACCTCAACAAGGTAAAGACATAAAAATTACAATTGATTCTGAACTTCAGGCCTATGGCGAATGGCTTATGCAAAATAAACGTGGTGGTATTATTGCTTTAGAACCAAGTTCTGGAGAAATTTTAGCCATGATAGCGGCACCAACATATAACCCAAACGATTTGGTGGGTAGAAAACGATCTAAAAATTACACAAAACTATATAACGATTCTATAGCAAAACCTTTATTTAATAGAAGTTTACAAGGTATTTACAATCCTGGATCGCCTTTTAAATTAATGAACTCATTAATTGCTTTACAAGAAGGTGTTATATCTAATACTGAAAAAGTATATTGTCATAATGGTTATAAATACGGTAATAGATTCATGGGTTGCCATTGTGGAGGAGGTTCTAGAGACATGTCGCTTGGTATTCAAAAATCTTGTAATGCCTATTTTGCAACTGCATATAGAAGAATATTAGAGAAACCAGCAAATGCAAGAGAAGGAATAGAAATATGGAGTAATCATGCTAAAAGTTTTGGTTTAGGTAATTTTTTAAATAATGATTTAGCCGTTGGTCAAAAAGGTCGAATTCCAGATAAAGCTTATTATAAAAGAGCATATCCCGAACGTTTTTATTCAACCTATACTATCTCTAATGCTATTGGACAAGGAGAAGTTGTTACAACACCTATACAGCTAGCAAATATGACTGCAGCAATTGCAAATAGAGGCTACTACTATACACCACATATTGTTAAAGCTATTGAAGGAGAAACTTTACCAGATAAATTTACTACTCCTAAATATACAACAATAGACAAAAAACATTTTGAGCCTGTTATTGAAGGTATGCTTAAAGTTTATGAAAAAGGAACAGCAAGTAGCCTACAGGTTAAAGGACTTGAAATTTGTGGAAAAACAGGTACCGTAGAAAATTTTGTAATAATAGATAGTGTAAAAACACAATTAACAGATCATTCTATTTTTGTAGCTTTTGCACCTAAAGATAACCCAAAAATAGCATTAGCTATATTTGTAGAAAACGGTTATTTTGGAAGTAGGTTTGCTGGTAAAATTGCGAGTTTAATGATAGAAAAATACGTTAATAAAAAAATTACTCGTAAAGATTTAGAAAACTGGTTATTAACACACAGTTTAGAAAATGAATATGCTAAACCTTATTCTGGAGAACCATTTAAAATAAATAGAGAAACACAATACCAAGTAATTCCTATGGAAGAAGTTATTGGGTTGCCAGATAACTCTAATCCATAAGTAACGTTTAAATGAGACAAACCGATAGACATTTTAAATTCGATTGGATTACTATTTTACTGTTCTTTATTTTAGCAGGCTTTGGTTGGTTAAATATCTTATCGGCTTCACATTCTGGTGAAATAGTTGACTATTTTAGTTTTACAGAATTTTACGGTAAACAGCTTGTATTTATTATACTTTCAATAGTATTAATCATTCTTATTCTATCTATAGACGCTAAGTTTTACGAAAGGTTTTCAAGTATTATTTACTTTGCTTCACTTCTCTCCTTAATAGGTCTATTTATTTTTGGAAAAAATATTAACGGCGCTACTTCATGGTACGATTTAGGAGGCATGACATTGCAACCTAGTGAATTTGCAAAAGCTGCAACAGCATTAGCTGTTGCTAAATATATTAGCGATTTGCAAACCGATATTAAACAGTTTAAACATCAAATTAGAATTTTTGCAATTATTGTAATTCCGGCTTTTTTAATTTTATTACAAAAAGATGCTGGAAGTACATTAGTGTATGGTGCATTTTTCTTTGTTTTATATAGAGAAGGACTTCCTAAAATTTATCTTATTTTAGGTTCTATACTTATAGTATTAGCTATTTGTGCTTTAAAATTTGGAGTAATTGTAACTATGCTTGTTGCAGCTATTGTAGTATTTGGATATTATTTCACTTTAAAGAAAAAGCCTTCATTTTTTCAACCTATAATAGCTTTAGTTATTGCATTACTTATCTCTTTTGTTGTGCGTTACACTTACGATTCGCTTTTACCTTTTCATCAAAAAGATAGAATTACTATTTGGTTAAGCTTAGAAAAAGATGCCGACAAATTAGAAAAAATGAAAAAAGAAGCTGCCTACAATCTTTTAGAAAGCGAAAAAGCTATTAGCGCTGGTGGTTTTAAAGGCAAAGGTTTTATGGAAGGTACGAGAACTACAGGTAAATTTGTACCAGAACAGCATACAGATTACATTTTTACTACCGTTGGTGAAGAATGGGGATTTATAGGCAGTTTTGGAGTAGTACTTATTTTTGTGCTCTTAATTTTAAGAATACTTCATCTAGCCGAACTTCAAAAATCTCAATTTAGTCGAGTCTATGGTTACGCTGTGGGAGCCATATTATTTATACACTTTCTAATTAATATAGGTATGGTTATGGGCTTGATACCAACCATTGGGATTCCACTACCCTTATTTAGTTATGGTGGTTCTGGTCTTTGGGGATTTACTATTCTTGTATTTATTTTTGTTAAATTAGATTCTAATAGAATAAATGAATGGTAATTATTTAACTATTAAATTTTGTTTTTAGTTTTAATATTCACTTTTAACTATTCACTTTTTATCAGTAGCTTTGTAACACTGAAATTTTTCCTTTGAAAATAACCGAACAAATAAAACAACCTATTGCTTACGAAATGGATCTTTTTGAACAAAAGTTCCGTTTAGCAATGGCCTCTAAAGTTGCTTTATTAAATAGAATTACACATTACATTGTAAACCGAAAAGGCAAACAAATGAGACCAATGTTTGTATTTCTTGTTGCAAAAATGGTGTCAAATGGAGAGGTAAAAGACAGAACTTATAGAGGAGCATCTGTTATAGAATTAATACATACCGCTACTTTAGTGCATGATGATGTTGTAGACGACAGTAATAAACGTCGTGGTTTTTTTAGCATTAATGCATTATGGAAAAATAAAATAGCAGTACTTATTGGTGATTATTTATTATCTAAAGGCTTACTTCTTTCTATAGATAATAATGATTTCGATTTACTAAAAATTATATCTGTTGCTGTACGTGAGATGAGCGAAGGTGAGTTGCTTCAAATTGAAAAAGCCAGACGCTTAGATATTACAGAAACAATTTATTACGAAATAATTAGACAAAAAACTGCAACATTAATTGCTGCTTGTTGTAGTCTTGGTGCAGCTTCTGTTAAACCAGATAGCCAAGAAGTAGAAACGATGCGGAAATTTGGAGAATTAATAGGTATGGCTTTTCAAATAAAAGACGATCTTTTCGATTATGGTTCTACAAGTATTGGAAAACCAACTGGTATAGATATTAAAGAACAAAAAATGACTTTACCACTTATTCATGTTTTAAATACAGTAAGTAATAAAGAAAAGAAATGGCTTATAAACTCTATTAAAAACCATAATAAAGACAAAAAACGTGTAAACGAAGTTATTGCTTTTGTAAAAGATAATGGTGGTTTAGAATATGCTGTTAAAAAAATGAAAGCTTTTCAATACGAAGCGTTACAAATACTACAACAGTTTCCAGATTCCGATTATAAATCTTCATTAGAGTTGATGGTGAATTACGTAATAGAAAGGAAGAAATAAAATACTTTTCTTATTTAAAAAAATAAAAAAGCCAGTAACTAAATTTAGCTACTGGCTTTTTAAATAATTATTCTACTAGGAAATTAATCGATAATTAATTGCTTAGTTACAGCTCCTGCGTTGCTTTTTATAGTCATAAAATAACTTGCACTACTTAAAGAAGAAACATCAATAGTAGTATTATTTTCTACCGTTCCATTTAAGTTATAAGTTTTTACAACACGACCAGTAATATCTGTTATAGTAGCTTGCTCAAGTTGTTCTTGATTAGGATTACTAATAGTAAGCATATTACTTGCTGGATTTGGAAATAAACCTATAGTTATATTATTAATTGAAAAATTATCAACGCTTAAGTTTTCATCTTGGAAATTAGGACGTAATAGATACGAAACATTAAAATTAAAATCTTCGTTATTAGACCATGTTCCATTTGGGTTTGTTGGCCAGTTAACCCAAGTTGTACCTGGAGTAAAAATCTGAGTAGTTGTTGCTAATGTAATATTAAAAGCACCTTCTTCTATAGCTACAAGGTATTGACCTGGAGCAAGCGTATAAGGCTCTACAGCAATAGGTGCTGTATACACATTAGAACCAGCTACTAAAGTAACAGGATCTGTTTGTGCTATAATTGCATTAGGCACACCTCCAACCATGTCCCAAACCGTTACATATGTTGTTGTACCAGCTAATTCTCCATTAGTATCTTCTAATTGAAATGTAACAGAAGAAATATCTTCGGTAACTAAAACATCAAATTGTTGACCAAGTTGACCGCTAGTTCCTGCTCCAATACCTAATGTACCTGTAACTGTATTATCATCTCTTGCATAAGTATTAGTAGTAACTACAGTGTCCATAGTTGTAAAAGTATTGTTAGTAGCATCTCCATCTGCCTCAGTAATTGTTACTGTATAAGTTGTTGAATACGTTCCTACTGCAGTTGGTGTAAATCCTGTAAATGTAACATCTTGAGTTGCGTTTCCTGCAATAGAATATGGTGCACTAGACTCTGTATATACAGTTGCATTTGTAGCATCTGTTACAGTAACAGTAGCAATTGCATTAGTTACTGCTCCAGCCTGCGTGTTTTGTATAGTTGCATTTGTTCCTACTGAAGAAATTTGCTCTAGTGGAATTTGAGTATATTGATTTTGTAATTCTCCTGAACTAGTAATTGCCACATCAAAAGCAGGTGGCACCTCTACAGAAACATTATTTATCATTAAAACAAATTGATCTGTAGAATTATTTCTCCAAGCTATATAAATAGTACTTCCTGTATAGGCAGTTAAATCTACAGATTGAGTAGACCAAACAGCACCAGAAGCAGCAGTAGTTGAGTATACTACATCTGTAAAATCTGCAACTGCATTACCTGTTGTAGATACACGAACTTCATATCCATCTGGATAACCTGCATCTTGAGCTTCTTCCTCCCAAGTTAATACTGCATTACCCGTTAGTGTTATTGCAGGAGTTACCATCCAATCGTCCGACGTACCTGCTGGATTATACCATGATGTACTCATAGCAACAACGTCTCCTGTATTATCAAAATCATCGGCTTCAATCCATGCAGATGTAAATTGAGCTACAGAAGCATTAGGTGTCAAGCCATCTTCGTCGTATAATGTCCAACCAGCTAGTCCTGGTCCAGAACCATCAAAGTCATCTTCAAATAACACTTGCGCAAAAGTGACATTTATAGATAATAATAGTAATAGTAAAGTAATTTTTTTCATACCCTTAAAAATTTTGTTGATTAATAATAGCACTAAAATACATAAAAATAATTCAATAAAAACCGTACTTTACTGCTAATTAAATGGAGAATAGAGAAATTGTTTGAAATAAAAGCATAAAATGTGCTTTTTTTAAGATTTTAAAACAAGACTGTTTTTTTAAAAATTAAAAAAAAAGTAGATTTTTTTAATATCTAGGCAACCATTTATTTAAATTTTGCGTCTTTATAAATAGAACCACTAAACTAAAAGTTTTTTGAAAGTCATTCAACTCTATAAAAATGAAACAAAGCTTATAAAAAGAGCTCAAAAAAACAATCGTGAAGCACAACACGTATTGTATGAGTTGCATGCACCAAAAATGTTAAGTGTTTGTAGATATTATATTAAAGATCTACAACATGCAGAAGAAGCAATGTTAAATGGATTTTTTAAAGTTTTTACAAACATAAAAAGTTTTAAAAACGAAGGTAGTTTTGAAGGTTGGATAAGACGCATTATGGTTCGTGAATCTATATCCTTTTTAAGACAACAAAAAAATATAGAATTTGCGGTAGAAGATATAGATATAAAAAATGATTATTCAGACCATATAAATAGTGAAATTGAAGTAGAACACATACAAGAAATTATAGACAAACTACCAGAAGGTTATAAAATTGTTTTTATAATGTATGCCATAGAAGGCTATAAACACAGTGAAATTGCCAATCTATTAAACATTAATGAAGGCACCTCAAAATCACAATTATTTAAAGCACGAAAATTGCTTCAAGCAGAAATAAAAAAATTAAACACATCGAGTTATGGCACCAATTAAAAATGAAGAAGATATGAAAAAGAGGCTCGAAAAAAGAACAATTCAGCCTTCAGCTAAAGCTTGGGAGACACTATCTCAACGTTTAGATAACGAGGAAAAAAAGCATAATAAAAAAGGACTATGGTGGCTTGGCATAGCTGCAAGTATTGTTGGTATATTATTAGTAACAAATTTATTTTTTTCTTCTAAAACAAATAATAACAACACAATTATTGTTAACCAAAATAAAACTCAAAACACTCAAAAAATAGAAAAACAAGAAATAGAAAGAGTAATTCCTAAAAACGAAGTAATTGTTGAAGTTAAAAGAAATATTAAAAAAACAAATAGTAAGAATCTTAAAGTTTCTAATGAGTTAGCCATAAATAATAACAGTAAAAAAACTCCAATTAAAAATAAAGAAACCTTAAATAACTTACCTCAAAATAATACTATTATAACTGAAATAAAAATACCCAAAATAAAAAAACAACCTATTGAGAGAGATGAAGTAGATATGCTTCTTGCTCAAGCAACAGAAAGTATTAAAAGTAAAAAAACTATAAATAAACATACACCTATTGACCATAACGAGTTACTAATTGCTGTAGAAGACGATCTAGACGAGAGATTTAGAGATAAAATACTAAAAACGGTAAGAAAAGGCTACCAAACGGTAAAAGAATCGGTTGCAGAACGTAACGAATAACCATAAAAAATCATCAATAAAAATCAATTATCAACATGTGCTGGTACTACTATCTGCACCCAAAAACGAACATTTATGACATCAATTACAAAGTACATTATCATTGCTATATTAGCAATATTCGCTTCTAATGCTGCTGCTCAAGACAGTATTCCAAAATCTAAAGAACAAAGCATTAAAACATTAAAACAAAACATTAAAAATGAAGAAAAAGAGGCATTAAAAATTGAAGTAGAAGCAATAAACCAACAAGTAACAGAAAAAAAAATTACTTATGGTCAAGCAGAAAACCTAAAAGAAATAGCCGCAAAAAAACGAGCTTTAAATATTGAAAATAGAATATTAATTCTTGAAAACAAATTAGCTTTTTACGAAAGAAATAACCTGCCAACACCAATAGATGAAAATGGTAATTTAAAAAGAAAAGAATACGATCTTTTCTTTAAAGACCTAAATAGCGTTAATAGTTTTACAGGCGTTACAGTTGTTAATCCAGAGAAGAAAAAAATTAAATACGATACTCGCACAACTTTTGAACTATCATATGCGGGAGGTTTTAACAATGCTATTGTAGATGGTGGAAGCTTAAACGATTCTCCATACGACATACAAGATTCTGAATTTTGGGAAATAGGCTTAAACTGGAAAACAAGACTTGGAGTTTCTGGAAATGCTCCAAGAATAAAATATGGTTTAACTTTTCAAACCAATAGATATTCTTTAGAAGACAATAAAATATTTGTTCAAAACGGAAACACGACAACATTAGAACCTTTTAGTGAAAATTTAAAACTAGCCGAGTTACGAATTACAAACCTTGTTATTCCTTTTTATTTTGAATTTGGTAAAATGCGTAAAATTGAAAAAACAGATTATGTAAGATATGTTAACGATGGTAAATTTAAAATTGGAGTTGGTGGTTTTGCAGGACTAAGAACCGGAACTATGCAAAAACTAAAATATAAGCAAGATGGTGATAGAGTTAAAGAAAAGATTAAACGAAATTACAATACAAACCCAATAGTTTACGGTGTTGGTGCGTATATAGGTGTTGGAGATATTAGCTTATACGCTAAGTACGATATATCTAAAACTTTTAAAAATGATGCCTTAGATCAAAACAATATTTCATTAGGAATAAGAATGGATTTTGATTAAAACTAAAAAACCACTGCTAATTAAACATTAGCAGTGGTTTCTTTTAAAATATTAACACAATTTCATTAGTTAATTATAGCTTTTAAGTAACTTATATAAGTCTATAAAAAATACTAACTTTCGGTTTATTTTAATAAGCTCTTATTTAAAATAAATTGAAAATGTTATAAAATTGCACATTGGCTAATGAAAACTAAATTACATATCTTCAAAATTGTTGCAAAACACTTAAGTTTCACAAAAGCTGCAGAACAACTACACATCTCTCAACCTGCTATTTCTAAAGCTATTAAAAATTTAGAACAGGAATACAAAACAACTTTATTTATAAGAAAAAGAAACTCTATAGAATTAACAACAGAAGGAAAGTCTTTTCTAATTTACACCAATAAAATTTTAGAAATCTATGCTCAAATGGACGAGAAATTTTTACATAAAAAAGATGAGTTTCCAAATTTTATCAATTTTGGTGTAAGCACAACTTTGTCTAATTATATTATACCCAAAGTTATTGCTAAGTTTACAACTCAATATCCACAAACAAAATTTAATATAGTTAGTAATAATTCTGAAAATATTGAGAATTCAATTTTAAATGAAGATATAGATTTTGCAATTACAGAAGGTAGTACTGCAAATCCAAAATTGCAATTCGAAAAATTTATTAAAGATGAAATAGTTCTTGTTACCAATGTAAATAATAATGCATTTCAAAAAGGAAGTATTGATATAGACACCTTAAAAGAAATCCCAATCGTAGAACGCGAAAGAGGATCCGGAACTAAAGTAATTATAGATACTTTTTTATCAAAACACAATGTAAAACAACTTAATGCTGTAGTATTCTTTAATAGTACTGAAGCGATTAAAAATTATTTATATCATTCAGATCATTATGCATTGCTTTCAATTCATTCTATTTCAGATGATTTAATAAATAATAAACTCAAAATAATAGACATTAAAGATTTAAGTATTGAGCGGTGGTTTTATTTTGTTAATAGAACCGGATATTTATCGCAAACCTTCGAATACTTCAAAACATTTATTCGTTACAATTATAACTTTTAGTTATCCTCAATAACTTTTTAAATTGCTAAAAAGTTATCCGTGCATACTATTTTTATATTGAATAATACTAAACAGTATGAAAGCTTATTTATCTAAAACAATTTACTTCCTTATAATTATTATTGCTCTATTAGGCTATATAAACAGTCCAACAGCTTTAATTCTAGGTTTTATTTTTACTATTATTTTTAATAATCCTTTTAAAATATATAGCCACAAAGCCATTCACTATTTTTTAAAAATATCGGTAGTAGGATTAGGCTTTGGTATGTTTATAAAAGAAACTTTACAAACGAGTAAAGAAGGACTAAGTTTAACCATATTCTCCATAATTTTAACGGTGTCTTTAGGTTTAATATTGACACGTGTTTTTAAAATAAACTTAAAATTAGGGCATCTTATAACATCTGGCACTGCTATTTGCGGAGGAAGTGCGATAGCAGCAATTTCACCAGTTATAAAAGCTAAAAGTAAAACTATAAGCGTTGCATTAGGTATTGTATTTTTATTAAATTCTATAGCATTATTTGTATTTCCTGCTATTGGGCATTGGCTAAATTTAACACAAGAACAATTTGGTTTATGGTGTGCTATTGCTATACATGATACAAGTTCGGTAGTTGGAGCTGCATTAGGTTATGGAGAAGAAGCGTTACGTGTAGCCACAACAGTAAAACTATCAAGAACATTATGGATTATACCTTTATCTATTTTCTCTATGTTTCTTTTTAAAACAAAAGGCGAAAAAATAAAGATTCCTTATTTTATTGTTCTGTTTATTGCAGCAATTATAATAAATAGTTATCATATTTTACCAGAACCTATAACTCAATCTATTGTTACAATTTCTAAACGTTTTTTAATAGTAACATTATTTCTTGTAGGTTCTACAATTTCTATAAAAGACTTAAAATTAACAGGCACTAAACCTATTTTTTTAGCACTGTCACTTTGGATATTTATTTCAATATTCTCATTAATTTATATTCTATAAATAAGCCTAAAGCTTAGTTGCTTTTATTTCAAATATTAAAGGATACAATTTATCTTTTGTTGCAAACATTCCTGATGATGTTTTTTCTAATGCTGGTAATACATCGTAAGGACTTTCGTTATATTCATTTAAATATTCAATATGCAAACCAGCTTCAGTTAAAGCGTTTATAACCTCACTTAAACCGTGATTCCAACCATATTCTTTACTTACCATTTTTGAGTTTTGGTTAGCATAAGTTCCTTCATATTCTTCGTAAATTACTTCATCTTGCATGTAACCATATTTCATAATAGATTTATTTTCTAAATAGTCAAACATCCAAACAATTGGGTGAAACTCTGCCATGTAAAATGTGCCTCCTTTTTTTAGTTTTTGAGCTATCATTTGTCCCCAAGGTTTTAAATCTGGCAACCAACCTATAACACCATAACTAGTAAACACAATATCAAATTCACCATCAACGTGCTTAGCTGTGTCAAGTACATTACAACACACAAATTTAGCATCTAACTCTAATTCTAAATTTAACTGCTGCGCAAGTTTTATTCCTTCGTCACTTAAATCTATTCCTGTACATTTTGCACCTAATCTACTCCAACTTAAAGTATCTTGACCAAAATGACATTGCAAATGCAATAGCGTTTTTCCGTGTACATTACCTAAAGCTTCTCTCTCGTATTGCATTAAAGAAGATTTTCCTTTCTTAAAATCATCCATAGCATACATATCACTTTTAGCATGTACTTTTACCTTGTCGTTCCAAGTAGCTTTATTTGTGCTAAAATATTTAGAATTAGTACTCATATCTTGTTGGTATTTTACCAAAACTAATTAATATTTCTTAGTTTTGAAAGAAAACCAAAATCCATGTACAGATTACTAATTATTTGCTTACTTCTTTTTTCATCTTGTAAAGAAAAAGAACAAAAAAAAGAATATACACTAGCCGAAAAAATTGCTAATGCGCATGGATTCGCAAACTGGGATAAAGTTAAAGCATTTCATTTTACATTTAATGTTGATAAAGACAGTTCTCATTTTGAGCGTTCTTGGATATGGAAACCTAAACTAAACGAGGTTACCATGCTTACAAAAGAAGATACAATTACCTACAACACATTTAAAGTTGAACAAGAAAGTTTAAAAGCAGATCGTGCTTTTATAAACGACAAATACTGGGCACTCTTACCATTTCAATTAATATGGGACAAAAGTGCTACGCTAAGTGAGCCTTCTATAACCGAAGCTCCTATTAGCAAAAAACAACTTAACAAAGTCACTTTAACCTATCCTACAGATGGTGGTTATACTCCTGGAGATGTTTACGATATTTTTTATGATGATAACTATAACATTAAAGAATGGAATTTTAGAGAAGCTAATGCTACAGAGCCGTCTATGACAAATACCTTTGAAAACTATAAAGATTTTAATGGAATTAAAATAGCTCAAGAACATAAAATGGCTGAAGGCAACTGGAACCTTAACTTCACCAACATTAAAGTAATTACAGAATAACATTAAAAAACAACCAAGTGTCAAACTATAAATTAGGCAGCGATTACGCTAAGCAATTAGATAAAGAAGATAAAATTTCACATTACAGAAATCAATTCCATATTCCTAAAGATAAGGACGGAAACGATTGGTTGTACTTTACTGGGAACTCCCTTGGTTTACAACCAAAAGCTACAAAAGAGTACATAAATCAAGAGTTAGAAGATTGGGCAAACCTTGGTGTAGAAGGACATTTTGAAGCTAAAAATCCTTGGATGCCTTACCATGAATTTTTAACCGAAAGCATGGCAAAAATTGTAGGAGCAAAACCTATTGAAGTAGTTATAATGAACACCTTAACTACCAATTTACACCTGTTAATGGTTAGTTTTTACCAACCTACAAAAACAAAATATAAAATTGTAATTGAAAGTGATGCTTTTCCTAGTGATAGGTATGCAGTACAAACACAATTAGAGTTTCATGGTTTTGATGCTAATGAAGGTGTGATAGAATGGAAACCTCGTGAAGGCGAAGAGCTTTTAAACATAGAAGATCTAGAAACTATTTTAGAAGAACAAGGTGATGAAATTGCATTATTACTTATTGGAGGTGTAAATTACTACACAGGACAATATTTAGACATCAAAAAAATAGCAGAAATAGGTCATGCAAAAAACTGTATGGTTGGTATCGATTTAGCGCATGGCGCAGGAAACATAAAACCAGACTTCCATAACTCTGGAGTAGACTTCGCTGCTTGGTGTACGTATAAATATTTAAATGCTGGACCAGGAAGTTTAGGCGGACTTTTTGTACACGAAAAACATGCGCATAATAAAGACTTAAAACGCTTTGCTGGTTGGTGGAGTCATAATAAAGAAACACGATTTAATATGCGTCAACCGTTAGACGTTATTCCAGGAGCAGAAGGTTGGCAACTTAGTAATCCGCCCATTTTATCTATGGCTGCAATTAAAGCTTCTTTAGATATATTTAATGAAGTTGGTATGGATGCACTTCGTGAAAAATCTGAAAAACTAACAGGTTATTTCGAGTATTTAATTAACGAATTGAATAACAATAAGATTAAAATAATCACGCCAACCAATCCAAAAGAACGTGGTTGCCAATTATCTATTCAAGTAAAAGATGCAGACAAAAACCTACACAAACAATTAACCGAAGCAAATATTATTACAGATTGGCGAGAACCAGATGTAATACGTTGTGCTCCTGTGCCTTTATACAACTCCTTTGAAGATGTATATAAAATGGTAGAAAAATTGAAAGAGATCTTAGATTAATTATTTTGAAGAGTATCAATAAAATAATTACAGAAGAAACAATTTTATTAAAAATTAAAAAGAAAAGTGATATATCATTTTGGCATTATCAAATCTTAGGGCTTCTTAGTTTTTTTACTAATCATTCTCATGATTATTTTATTATTACAAATCGCAGAATTATAATTGAAATAAAAGGAGAAATAATAATAAATCAAGAATATTCCGATTTTAAAAAATTAAATTTCAATGCTTTAAATGACACTTTAAAGTTTTCAAATAAAGAAAATATAGAACAAACAATAGCATTGCAAAAACTCAGATTATCTTATGAAGAGATTCAATATATTAAAAGCGTACTAACCTAAATGAGTAAAAAAGACAACATACTAATTATAGGAGCAGGACTTTGTGGCTCACTATTAGCCTTACGTTTAGCACAACGTGGTTACACAGTAAATGTTTACGAAAGCAGACCCGATTTACGTGCTACAGATATTTCTGCTGGTAGATCTATTAACCTTGCATTATCAGATAGAGGATTAAAAGCCATGCGACTTGCAGGTGTTGAAAACAAAGTAAAACCACTTTGTATTCCTATGTACGGAAGATTGGTTCATGATACTGAAGGAAATACTTTTCCTTCCAATTATTCTGGAAGAGATAACGAATATATTAACTCTATTTCTAGAGGAGATTTAAATGGCTTATTGCTAACCGAAGCAGATTTGTATGACAACCTTACTATTCATTTCAATAAAAAATGTACAGGTGTAGATATAGAAAATAATATAGCTAGCTTCTACGATTATAAAACTAAAGAAGAATTTACAGCCAAAGGCGATGTTATTTTTGGTACAGATGGTGCAGGTTCTTCGCTTAGAAAAAGCTATTATTTAGAACGTAAATTTTTATTTAGCTACTCGCAAAATTATCTTACACATGGTTATAAAGAGTTAGAAATTCCCGCTTCCGCGGAAGGAAAACATCTTATTAGTCAAGATTATCTTCACATTTGGCCAAGAGGCGATTACATGTTAATTGCGCTTCCTAATTTAGACGGAAGTTTTACAGTAACGCTATTTTTAAGCTATGATGAAGGTGAATATAATTTTAATAATTTAACAACAGAACAAGCTATAAAAAACTTTTTCAATTCAAAATTTCCAGATGCATTAGCGCTAATTCCTAATATAGCTGAAGAGTTTGCCAACAACCCAACAGGCGCATTAGGAACAGTAAAATGTTCACCTTGGCATTATAAAAACAAAAATGTTATTTTAGGAGATGCTGCACATGCAATCGTTCCTTTTTACGGCCAAGGGATGAATGCATCGTTTGAAGATGTTACCGTTTTCGACGCTATTTTAGAACAACACGAAGGCGATTGGGAAACAATTTTTAAAGTCTACGAAAAAACTAGAAAAGCAGATACAGATGCTATAGCAGATTTGGCAATCGATAATTATTACGAAATGCGTGATCACGTTGCAAATCCTATTTTTAAAGAAAAACGAGTAATTGAAATGGCTTTAGAAAAAGAATTTCCAAACAATTATTTTTCTAAATATTCTATGGTTACTTTTAAAGAAGACATTCCTTACCATACAGCAATGACAAAAGGAAGAGCGCAAGACAAAGCTATTTTAAACCTTTTAGTAGATAAAAAAATCACAATCACCGAAGATTTAAATAGTATATTAAAAAAAGTACAACTAGAAACAGAAGCTATTTTAGAAGAAGATAAAATTGCTGGATTGAAGTAAATTAAAATTAGCAAAAATGAAAATAATTTAGGGCTTAAAAATTAACTTAGTAAATTATAAAGTCCTCAGATCAATTCAAAAGAATTGAAACATCAAGGCGAAGAATAGATGAAGAAAAGCTCCGAAAACAGGAGAACGCAGTTCGACGCGGAGTTTTTAAATCGGTTTCAGTTTGCAAAACTGAAAATTCCTTGGCTAGATCGTGATTTTTTGGTTCGTTTTGCATCAAGGCAAAATGAACAGAGATAAAAAAGAAAATATGAGTAATAAAAACAATGAGATTCTTGCTTCTGCAGGAACTAAGGTAACACCAAGAGGAGCATATCCACACGTAAAACAAGTAGGCGATTTTATTTTCGTATCAGGAACTAGTTCTCGTAGAGCAGACAACAGCATTGCTGGTGTAGATACTATTGATGAAATGGGCACCAAAAAACTAAACGCCTACACCCAAACACAAGAAGTTTTAAAAAATATTGATACCAACCTTAAAAAAGTTGGAGCAAGTTTAAAAGACGTAGTAGATGTTACTTCTTTTTTGGTAAACATGAACGATTTTGCAGATTACAACAAAGCATATGGTGAGTTTTTTGACAAAGAAACAGGTCCAACAAGAACCACAGTTGCTGTGCACCAATTACCGCATCCTGATTTGGTGGTAGAAATTAAGGTAATGGCTTATAAAAAACAGTAATTAAGCTATTTAAACCTTGCAAATTTTGAATTATAAAATGTAAAATTAGATACAGGAATTACTGCATTCATTTTTAAATTATACCAAGGAGAAATATTTATATTTTCAAGATTTTTCACCAAATGTACACTCTGCGCAGGAGTATTACCTTGAAATAACAAAAACAATTTTTCTCCTTTAGTATTTATAGCTTCATCACCAAGCATAACAATATGTCCTGGACTTCCTCCTAAAATAAGCATATCTCCTATTTTCAAATCTTTAACCTCTGTAATTTCTTCCAATTCTTGAGATAGAGACAAAGTGCCAGAATACATGTATATTAAATTAAGATATTTGTAAAAATTGGATTTTGTATAATCTACAGAAGCTGTTTTTTTAAAAGTTACTTTATTACCATTAATTATAGGTCTATATCCTTCTGCAAATTTCTTCCAAGAACAATAATGCCCAGATGTAAAATTAAAGCCAATCTCATCCTTTCTATTGTTATCCCAAAGATATTCGCTTCTTATTCTAATTAAAGCATCTGCACATTGCTGTAAACCGTTTTTAGGGACTGTAATATCTAAAATTCCTATATGTCCTTTTTGCCAATAATATTGACTGTTATTATAATTAATTATTTTAGTACCGTATGGTTTTAATTTATAATTACGTAAATAATCTTGAAATGAACCTTTAGCATAATTTACTCTTTTAAAACCTTTTGGTAAGTTTACTCTAGATCTAATTGTTAAACTATCTTTATTAATTAATCTTGGTTTTGAAACTACTCCTTTAGCAATATAATTAACTGTTTTATTTAAAGGTTTAAACTGAAATAATAGAGCAACAACCACAATAAGAAAAAGTAACAGAAAGAGATTTTTTTTCATATATAATTAATAAACAGTTATTAAGGCTCAACTTATAAAACATTAATTTTAAAAAATTATTATTTAGCAGAATTTATTTTTTGTAACTTATATAAAAATTTTTGTAATGAAACTTCCTCAAAGATTAGAATATGCATTAAGAAAGTTATATAATGCCTTCCATAATGGAACTTTAAATCCTGAATATTGTACAAAATGTGCAGTTGGGAATATTTGTGATAATCTTGATTTTTGGACGCATTTAACAGACGTACATGGGTCTGTAAAATTAAACTATGTCGGAATGGTAAATCAAAATTTTGGCAAACGCTTTTTTGGTTACACTCCTTTAGAGCTACTACAAATAGAAGCTAAATTTTTAAAAGGTTGTGGTTATATTCTTCCACTTGACGGAAGTAACAAAAAACCACAAAACCCAAAAAATAAAACGGTATTATTTAATGGTTTAACTGAAGTTATAGCATTTTTATGTGAATTAGATAATATAGAAAATGTTATGAATTATTCAAAACTGTTCGAGATTGAAAACAACAAACCCAAGTATTTAATAGATTCTGTTCTTTAAATAAATATTCTCTCTAATTAATACAACTTACAAAATACTATAAAAAAAACCAGCACTAATAGGTGCTGGTTTTTTTATATAATGCCAAATATGGCTTAGATATTAACCTCCAAAGTCATCGAATCTAATATTCTCATCGTCGATTCCAAAATCTTCTCCCATTTTTTGAACCGCCTGGTTCATTAATGGTGGTCCACAGAAATATAATTCTATATCTTCTGGTGCCTCATGTTTAGATAAGTATTGATCGATTACTACTTGGTGTATAAATCCTGTAAATCCATCTCCATTAGGGTCGTTAATGTCTTCTTTTAATTTCCAGTTATCTGCTTCAGTAGGATCTGAAAGAGCTATAAAGAATTTGAAATTCGGGAAATCTTTTTCTAATGCTCTAAAGTAATGGATGTAAAATAATTCTGCCTTAGAACGTCCTCCATACCAATATGTTACTTTTCTGTTTGTTTTAAGCGTTCTAAATAACTCGTATAAGTGTGAACGCATTGGTGCCATACCAGCTCCACCACCTACATAAAGCATCTCTGCTTCAGAATCGTTAATAAAGAACTCTCCATAAGGTCCAGAAATAGTACATTTATCTCCTACTTTTAAATTAAAAATATAAGATGATGCTACACCTGGATTTACATCCATCCAACCACCTTTTGCGCGGTCGAAAGGAGGTGTTGCTACACGTACATTAAGCATAATTTTTCTTCCTTCTGCAGGATAAGAAGCCATAGAGTAAGCACGTTCAACCAATTCGTCATTTTTCATAACTAAAGGTCTTAATCCAAATTTATCCCAATCTGCTTCAAATTTATTTGGTTCTCCTGGATGATCTTCAGGGTGTGCAGTAATATCCATATCTGAATATTTTACTTCACATTTTGGAATTTCAATTTGAATATATCCTCCTGCTTTGTAGTCCATATCCTCAGGAATTTCTACTACAAATTCTTTAATAAAGGTTGCCACGTTATAGTTAGAAACTACAGTTGCTTCCCATTTTTTAATTCCAAAAACTTCTTCTGGAATAGTAATTTCCATGTCTTGTTTTACCTTTACTTGACAAGACAAACGCGCACCATGAGCTAATTCTTTTCTAGAAAAGTGAGGTGTCTCGGTTGGTAAAGCTTCTCCTCCACCTTCTAAAACGTGACATTCGCATTGAATACATGTACCACCACCACCACAAGCTGATGGTAAGAATATTTTATTATTTCCTAAAGTAGAAAGTAAAGTTCCTCCTGAAGCTACTTCTATCTCACGCTCACCGTTAATCAAGATTTTTACAGGTCCTGATGGTGATAATTTTTGTTTAACAAATAGTAGTAAGCTTATTAATATTAAAGCTATTAATAAAAACGCGACTACTGTTGTTATTATAATTCCGAAATCAACTGCTAATATCATATTACTCTACTATTTTAGTGTTTTCTGCTAATTCTTTAGCTTGTTCAGTTTCTAATTCTTCAACTTGAGAAGTTGGTGTAGAAGTTGGTTCTCCTTCTTCATCTCCTCCTGTTAACATTCCACCAAAACTTAAAAATCCTATTCCCATTAAACCTGTAATAATAAATGTGATTCCTAAACCTCTTAATGGAGCCGGTACATTAGAATATCTAATTTTTTCACGAATAGCTGCAATTGCTAAAATTGCTAAAAACCATCCTATTCCAGAAGATATTCCATAATTAAGTGCTAATCCAAAAGATTCTATTTCACGAGATTGCATAAATAATGAACCACCTAATATAGCACAGTTTACAGCAATTAGTGGTAAGAAAATACCAAGTGAATTATATAATGAAGGTGAAAATTTTTCAACAACAATTTCTACTAATTGAACCATAGTTGCTATAGTAGCAATAAACATGATGAAAGATAAGAAACCTAAGTCCATACCAGAGAAACCTTCTCCGTTTGTACTTCCATCTATCCATGCTAATGCACCTGGTTGTAATAAATACTGGTCTAATAACCAGTTTAATGGTACCGTAATCGCTAATACAAATATTACTGCTGCTCCAAGTCCAACTGCTGTTGCTACTTTTTTAGAAACGGCTAAGTATGAACACATACCTAAAAAAACCGCGAATACCATGTTGTCAACAAAAATTGACTTGAAAAATAATTCTAAATGTTCTATCATTTTTTTATTTTTTTAAAATTTAGGATAACACTGTGTGTTAATCTTCAACTAAATCTTTATTTCTACTACGTTGTACCCAGATAATTAATCCAACAATTATTAATGCCATAGGAGGCATTAACATAAATCCGTTGTTTTCGTAACCTAGTGCATATACTCCAGTCATTTCGATTGGATCTCCTAAAACAGGAATTCCAAATAATGTTCCAGAACCTAATAGCTCTCTAAAGAAACCTACAATAACTAAAATTACTGCATAACCTAAAGCATTACCAATTCCATCTAAAAAAGATTGCCATGGTTTGTTTGCTAAAGCAAAAGCTTCAAAACGTCCCATGATAATACAGTTGGTAATAATTAAACCAATAAATACAGATAACGTTTTACTTAAATCGTAAGCAAATGCTTTTAATACTTGATCTACAATAATTACTAAGGCTGCAACTACAATTAGTTGTACAATAATTCTAATTTTTGACGGTATAATATTTCTCATTAAAGAGATAACAACATTACCAACACCTAATACAAATAATACAGCAATTCCCATTACTAAAGATGCTTTAAGCTCTGCAGTAATTGCTAAAGCAGAACAAATACCTAATACCTGAATAGTAATTGGGTTATTATCTGCTAATGGATCTGTAATTAACTTTGCGTCTTTTTTTGAAAGTAGTCCCATATTAGTTATTATTATTTTTTAAGTTTTTAAAGTATGGTAAATACAATTTTAAATCTTTTTTAATCATTGCAGATACACCATCTCCTGTAATTGTTGCTCCAGCTAAAGCATCAACTTCAAAATCGTCTTTTATCTTATTTACTGGATCGTTATTTCCTTTAGCAACATTAATTCCTTTAAAGACACCTGCATCTGTTAAAAGTTTTTCACCATAAAAATCGTCCATAAAGTAACGTTGCTTAATATTTGCTCCTAAACCAGGTGTTTCTCCTGCGTGATCAAAAAACGTTCCTTGAACTGTCATGCTTTCGTCTAAGCCTACATAACCCCAAATAGCATCCCAAAGACCTTTTCCTCTAATTGGCACAACATAAATAGTTTTACCGTCTTGAGTTCCTTTAAATAATGGTAAAAATCTAGATTCACCATTTTTTGCTTTAGTTTGCTCCTTTTTAATATCTATTAAATATGGTTCTATTCCAGCTCCTTGGTCTTTAGAATTTATGAACTCTTCACGAGTCATTTCTTTTAAAATCTTACCATCTTTTGCTTCAAGAACAATTTGCTCTTTTATATTAGCTTTAAATGCATCTGAAACTTTTTCTTTAGATACAAAAGTAATATCTCCTGTACCTTCATTTTCATTTACACCAAAAGCATATAAAATATTTTGTTGCTTTTCAATCTCTTTATTTTTTGTAATTGCTGGTTTTAAAGAAGACGCGGTAAACGCTAATAATGAACCAACTACCACAACCATTGCAATAGCAAAGAGTATTGTATATGAATTTTTTTCTGTATTAACTGCCATAATTATGCTGTTTTAACTTTTAAACGTTTCATTCTTCGTTTTACATTTCCTTGTACCACATAATGATCGATTGTTGGAGCAAAGACATTCATTAATAAAATGGCTAACATTACTCCTTCTGGATATGCTGGATTAAATACACGAATCATAATAGAAATCATACCTATTAAAAATCCATAAATCCATTTTCCTTTGTTTGTTTGTGATGCTGTTACAGGATCTGTTGCCATATATACTGTACCAAATGCAAAACCTCCAATTAGTAAATGCATCCAGAAATCTGTACTCATTAAGCCATAAAACTTACTTGATTCTGTAATCCATTCTGCTGAAACAACTCCGTTAAAAATTAATCCCATTACAATGGCTCCTAATACAGAAGATAACATTATTCTCCAACTTCCTACTTTAGAAAAAATCAAGAATAATCCTCCTAAAAGAATTAACAATGTTGAAGTTTCACCTATAGAACCTGGAATAAAACCATAAAATGCATTCCATACATCTCCAGCAGAGTCTAACATGCTAGAATTATTTTGTGCTAGACTTCCTAAAATTGTTTCTCCAGATAATGCATCTGGTGTTGCTCCTGGTGCTAAATCTTGTACTCTAGGATCTGCTCCATGAACCCAAACTTTATCTCCAGACATCCATGTTGGGTATGCAAAGAATAAAAATGCACGAATTGTTAAAGCAGGATTAAGAATATTCATTCCTGTTCCTCCAAAAACTTCTTTTCCTATTACTACACCAAAAATAACAGCTACTGCTAACATCCATAATGGAATATCAATAGGTACAATTAATGGCACTAACATTCCTGTAACTAAGTAACCTTCTTCTACTTCATGTCCTTTTATTACAGCAAAAATAAATTCAACTATTAAACCTACAACATAAGATACTATTACTAGAGGTAGCACTTTCCATGCTCCAACAACAAAATTATCCCATGTTAAAAAATTTCCAAATAAGGAAACTTCTCTTGTTACACCTGCTAAGGTATCTATTGCAGAATAATGTTGGTAACCTGCATTAAATATTCCAAAGATTAAACATGGTACCATTGCCATAATAACAATGTTCATGGTACGTTTTAAATCGTCTGCAGCTTTAATATGAGTTCCGTTATGTGTGGTCTCATTTGGTAAGTATAAAAAAGTATGGATTGCGTTAAACGCAGGAGCCATTTTAGTGCCTTTATACTTTTCTTTTAAGTTATGTAAATTACTTTTTAAACCCATTATCCTATCTCTTTATACATTAAATCAAGACCATTTCTAATAATGTCTTGGTGTGGCTGTTTAGACACACAAATAAATTCTGTTAAAGCAAAATCTTCTGGTGCAACTTCGTACATTCCTAGAGCTTCCATTTCATCTAAATCTTGATACATACAAGCTTTTAATATTTGAAGTGGAAATATATCTAAAGGAAATACTTCTTCATAAGAACCTGTTAAAACAAAGGCTCTATGCTCACCATTAGTATTTGTATTTAAATCGAACTCTTTTTTAGGTGTCAACCATGAAAATGTTAACGCTCTAGAAGTCGATACTTTATTAAAAATTGGTTTATTCCATCCAAAAAACTCATAATCATCTCCTTCTGGTATTACAGAAATTACATTGCTGTAATAATCTAAAGCACCATCTGGTTTAACTTGTTTTCCAGTTAACACATTTCCTGAAATAATACGATCGTTACCATCTTTATCTACTCCATTATCATAAACCATAGTCGCAATTTCGCTTCCTATTTTGGTTCTAAAATAACGTGGCTTTTTAACAGATGATCCTGCTAAAGCAATTGTACGCTCTGCATTAAACTTTCCTGTTAATAATAACTCACCTATAATAACTAAATCTTGAGCAGCAACAGTCCAAACTGTTTCTCCCTTATTTACTGGGTCTATTTTATTAATAAGTGTCCCTACATTTCCTGCTGGATGTGGCCCAGACACTTTGTGAATGGTAGCATTAGATAATCCTGCTAATGGTGAGTTATTACTTTTACCAACTCCTATATGCACCTGACCTTCTGTTAATTTAGCTAAAGCTGAAACTGCTGCTTGCAATTCTGCTTCTTTTCCTGCTAAAGTATAATCTAAATCTGCTGCTAAAGGCGCACTTGCATAACCTGATATAAAAATTGCTTTTGGCGCTACGTCTGGTTTTGCAACAATATCATAAGGACGTTGCTTTACAAAAGCCCAACAACCTGAAGCTAATAACTTTGCTTTAATATCTTCAGCTTTTGCTGAATCTACATTTAAAGCTCCAAAATCTTCAAAAGATTGCTCTTTATCGGCTTGAATTTTTATTGAAAGTATTTTACGTTTTTCTCCACGAGCAATTTCAATTACCTCTCCAGAAACTGGCGAAGCAAATTTTACGTTTTCATTGGATTTATCGTAAAACAAAGCTTGTCCAGCTTTTACTTTTTCTCCAACTTTAAACAATAATTTAGGAATTACACCGTGAAAGTCTTCTGGTCTTACTGTACAAGTATTGCTTATAATGGCATTTTCTGTAGCCTTTTCTGCAGCACCTTTAAGTTTTATATCTAGACCTTTTTTAATCTTAATGTCTTTTGACATGCGTATAAATCTATTTGTTAATAGTTTAGCTATATGATTTTATGATGGTAAAAAATCGCTGCAAAAGTACAAATTAATAATAAAAATTCTTCCCATTATAGCATACAGATAATCTATTTATAATTATTCTAAATAATGATTTCCAATAAGGCATAGATTTTGATTATATTTACCACTCGAAAACCTTTAATAATGGCATTTAACATTAGACATTTTTTATTTATTTTATTAGTTTCAACCTCTGTTTTTAGTCAGGTCGAAGAAATAAATCCTACAGAAGAAATAAAAACTATTACTTTTAAAGGAGACACTCCAGAAAGTCAACTTCCTATTTTAAAACTTGGAGAATCTTTAATTTTAGAGTTTGATGTACTAAATGGAAATGAAGATGATTATTATTACGAAATAAAACATTACAATTACGACTGGACTCCTTCAGTTTTAGTACAATCGGAATATTTAGACGGTTTTAACGAACAACGAATTAGGACTTGGGATAACGCTTTTAACACCTATCAAATTTATTCGCATTTTACTTTAACAATTCCAAATGAACAAACAAGAGCTATAACTAAATCTGGAAACTATCTTATTACAATTTACAATGAAGATGATGAAATAGAATTTACAAGAAAATTTATGGTTTACGAAGACATTGCATCGGTAGGAGTAGCTATAAAAAGATCACGTGATGTTAGTGAAATAAAAGAAAAACACGCTGTGGACATAGCTATTAGCTCTTCAAGCCTAAGATTTAACAATCCTTTACAAACTGTAAAAACAGTAATTATTCAAAATAATAATTTAAAAACTGCCATAAAAAATGTAAAACCGCAATATGTGTTAGGGAATGAATTGCAATACCGTTACACTAAGGAAACTAGTTTTTATGCGGGTAATGAATACCTCTATTTTGAAAATAAAGATTTAAGAGGCGCTAACAATGCTATTCAATTTATACAACTTAAAGACCTTTATAATAGCTATTTATACAAAGATGTATTACGCGCAAATCGTGCTTATACATACAACCCAGATATTAACGGAAACTTTTTAATTACAGCTTTAGATACGGACGATCCAGCTATTGGCGCAGATTATACGCAAGTACATTTTACATTAGAATTAAACAAAGTAAAACAAGGACAAAGCGTACATGTTTATGGTAATTTTAATAACTACGCCATAGACGAAAGCACTCAATTAACATACAATGAAGAAGGAAGCACTTACGAAGGCAAACTACTTTTAAAACAAGGATTTTACAATTATAAATACATAATAAAAAATAAAGACGGTAGCTTTGATGAAAATGCTATTAGTGGTAATTTTTACCAAACAGAAAACAACTATAAAGTATTAGTTTATTATAGAGATTTAGGATCTAGATACGATAGAATAATTGGTGTTGGAGAAGGCAACTCTGTCAACATTACAAACTAAAAGAAAAATATAAAGTTAAATTATACCTTTATTAAACGCTATTATTGTGATAATTAAGCTAATATTAGTATTTTAGCTTGGCATATTTAAAACAAAAAATGGTTCAACAAGTTACAAAAGGCATAAAAATTTCTGTAGAAACGAACTTTGAAGGTACATTTTATAAAAATTATAAAATACATTATGCCTTTGGATATAAAGTTACTATTGAAAATCAGAGTAAAGACTCTGTGCAACTTAACGTAAGGCATTGGATAATTTTTGATGCTCTTAATAACGTAGAAACGGTTTCTGGAGAAGGCGTTATAGGCAAAAAACCTGTATTAAAACCAGGAGAATCTCATACTTATACATCTGGGTGCTTACTTACTTCTCCTTTTGGTGCAATGCAAGGCCATTATGAAATGGTAAACTTTACAACAACTAAAAAGTTTGATGTTGCCATACCTACTTTTAAGTTAAGTGCACCTTTTGCAATTAATTAAGTATTTGATTTTCTATTAAACCTAAATTTCTTTCCGTTTTGTTCTACATGAAAAAAATGACAATTTGAATAATGTACAATTTGATAAGACTCTTTGTAATTAAATTGAGCATCTTCAGCTAAAAAAACAGCATCACAATCTACATTTCCGTAAGGAGAAATACGACGATATCTGTATTCATTTTCTATATCAGTTTTATGTATTTCATACCATGCACCAGCAGCAATACCAGATAACCATTGTGCATTTTCATGAAGACCTTCTACTTTCCTAGGCTTTAAAGTTCCTTCATGATTTGGTGTATAATCTTTTAATCTATCTAAAAAATTCTTTAGATTTTCACTTTTTTGAGAACCTTTATACTCTGTAATTTCTCCAATCTCTGAAACCTCAAAAACATAGTCTCCAGTGTTTGCCAATAACACATTACTAACTGTACTTGGTGTAAACCATTTTGATTGCTGTAATGCTTTTTTAATTTTTAGGTTTGTAACTGAAGCTATTAAACTATCGGTTACAAAACGAGCACAATTACAGGCATCTTTTTTAAAAGCTGCATAATAAATAAAACCACGATTTTGCATTTTGGTTATATGAGACCTTGCTTTTTTATAATTTATTTGACTACAAACCGAAGCAATTAATCTTCCATCACCATGTGTAATTTTTGGTTTTGTAGCTAAATATTGCAAAATAGCTTCAAGATTTTCAATCTTTTCGTTTTTAATTTCTGCTTTAAATGGAAAATACAATTCGTTATCTGTAAGTCTTCCTCGAACTCTTCCGTTAGGTTCAGATGTAATGTACCTTCCAAAGTCATGATATTCTAAAATTCCAGTTTCCTTATCAATTAAAACTAGAGCCGCATGACCTGCACGAACACTTGTTTTACTTCCTATTCCTAAATATTTTAAATAGGGTGAGTACCATTCTTCAGCATGAGATACAATAGTGTCTGGATAAGCTAAAGTTAAAATAATACCAGTATTCTCTTTAATGTAATCCATTTATAGTTTCAGAAAAATTAAGATTTTTAATGGTATGCTCTTTAGTATTTAAGTTATTAAAACGCATTTCAACAAGGTTGTCTGTTTTTTCAATTTGTGTAATACTTGTTGTTTTAACAAAGCCACGATCCATTACCACACCAAAGTCGTTATTATTTTTTCCTGCTGTTTTATGAAATTCTAAAAGTGTTGATGCTGTTAATTTATTTTCAGCTTTAAACACATTAAACCAATCGCGTCTGGCTTGTATTTTGTCTTCAGTATATAGTGTAGTTGAAGACCATATTTTTGTTGCTAATGGTAATTGCTGAAAATGTTTTTGGGTTTCATCCCAAACTAGTTCATAAAATTTTAAATTAGTATTCCAGTCGGCAATCACGATTGTAAAAGGTTCAATGTCTTTAAAATTATACGAAGCTATGGTTGCTTCAATATTATCTGTGGTTAACAAATCGGTAACCACAACGCCTCTACTTTGCCTATACGTTGGTTTTCTTTTATGTAATTTAAAACCTCCATTAAGCAAACATACTACTCTGTTTTTTTCACTTGCTCCTATCCAGCTTCCGCCAGACTGCTCGTCTTTTGGCATTAATAATTCTGTATTATTAATGGAATAAAAATCTGGAGATAAAGCAACTCTACTTGGTGCTTCGTCTCTATTAGAAGTTAACACAAAATTATTATCACCTTTATAAAAAATACTTACTGTACACATAAATAGTATAGTCCTAAATTGAATTAGCAACTTACAAAAAAATAAGAATTCTTTGACATTTGCCTGAGAAAGAAATAGTTTAAAATTGCTTAACTTTGATGCTTTAAAATTTAGACAACTAAAAACACAAAATAAAATGGGAAAAGGATTTTTTAATGTGCCAATTGCAGTTAACGAACCTGTAAGAGCTTACGAGCCAGGATGCGAACATCGTGAAGCTATTTCTAAAGCTTATCAAGAAATGTACAGCAGCGTTTTAGACGTACCAATGTACATTAATGGAAAAGATGTTAAAACAGGAGATACAAAACCAATGTCTCCACCACACGACCATCAACATGTTGTTGGACACTATCATTTAGCAAAAAAATCTCACGTTGAAGAAGCTATCTCTACTGCATTAGAAGCAAGAGAGTCATGGGCAAACACACCTTGGGAACATAGAGCAGGTATATTTTTAAAAGCTGCAGAATTAATTGCCGGACCTTATAGAGCTAGAATTAATGCAGCAACTATGATGGCACAATCTAAAACTATACACCAAGCAGAAATTGATGCTGCTTGCGAGTTAATAGATTTTTTACGTTTTAACGTGCAGTACATGACAGATATGTACCACGAACAACCAGAAAGTACAAGTGGCGCATGGAACCGTTTAGAATACAGACCACTTGAAGGTTTTACATACGCTGTTTCTCCATTTAACTTTACAGCTATTGCTGGAAACTTACCATCTTGTATGGCATTAATGGGAAATGTTGTAGTATGGAAACCTAGTGACTCTCAAGTATATTCTGCAAAAGTAATTATGGATGTATTTGAAGAAGCTGGTGTTCCTGCAGGCGTTATTAATGTTGTTTTTGGAGATCCAAAAATGATTACAGACACTGTTTTAGCTAGTCCAGATTTTTCTGGTTTACACTTTACAGGTTCTACATATATTTTTAAAGAACTTTGGAAACAAATAGGAAACAATATACACAACTACAAAACCTACCCTAAAATTGTAGGAGAAACTGGTGGTAAAGATTTTATTGTTGCCCATAAAACTGCAAACCCAATTCAAGTTGCTACTGCTATTTCACGTGGTGCTTTTGAATTTCAAGGTCAAAAATGTAGTGCTGCCTCTCGTGCTTATATTTCTAAAAGTATCTGGAGCGAGGTAAAAGCTCAAGTTATAGAAGATGTAAAATCTTTTAAAATGGGTTCTCCTGCAGATATGGAGAATTTTATTACAGCAGTAATTCACGAAGCTTCTTTTGATAAGTTAGCAAAATATATTGATCAAGCTAAAAAAGATAAAAAAGCCGAAATTATTGTTGGAGGAAACTACGACAAGAGTAAAGGTTATTTTATTGAGCCTACAGTTATTGTAACTGAAGACCCAAAATACACTACAATGTGTGATGAGTTATTTGGTCCTGTTATTACAATTTATGTTTTTGAAGATAAAGATTACTCTAAAACATTAAAGCTTGTTGATGAAACTTCTGAATACGCATTAACTGGAGCTATTTTAGCACAAGACAGATATGCTATTGTTGAAGCTACTAAAGCATTACAAAATTGTGCAGGTAACTTTTATATTAACGACAAACCAACAGGTGCCGTTGTAGGACAACAACCATTTGGAGGAGCAAGAAGTTCTGGTACTAACGATAAAGCTGGAAGTATTTTAAACTTACAACGTTGGGTATCGCCAAGAATGATTAAAGAAACATTTGTTACACCAACAGATTATAGATATCCTTTTTTAGGAGAATAGATAATTTATTTTTTTAATAAATATAAATAAAAAACGCAAGCCTTTTGAGCTTGCGTTTTTTTGTTTGAATTATATTAAAACCTTTAATCGAAATCTTTATTTTCTCCTAACTGTGCTTTTTGCACATTTAATACTTTATTATCAGGACCAACTACAAATGCAACTAACTCTAAGTTATTTGTATTTTGAACATTAGAAGGAACCGTTGTAGTATAATTTACAACATATGTGTTTCCTGTTTCTGTTTCTGCAGCAGGAATAGCATCTCCCATTACATCTGTTAACACTGCTCGTGCTGTATGATCGTGCACAAAACCAACAATTGGATTTCCTGCTTGATACCATGGACTTGAAGCATCTCCATTATAATAATTTACTTGGTTATACACTAAACCATTTTCTAATAAATAAACTACAATTCTATTAGCATAACCTATTTTTAAATCATAATGCACTTTAACTTGAGCATTTATTACATTAGCCGCAATAGACGAGTTTATAGCTAAACCCATATTTTGTCTAACATTTAAATAAGGATCTACTTGAATAAAACTTTCACTAGCCCAGTTATTTACTCTATTAATTCTAGCCGAAGGCCAACCAGTTACTCCAAAAGAACTTCTTAATTGTGCATCGTAAGTAAACGCCATAGGATCACCATTATGTATCGCAACGGGAATTACATTAGCATTTTCGGTAATTGCATCCTCTAGAGCTGTAGCAAGTCTTGGGCAATATCCACACCAAGCTCCTGTATAATCCTCTATCATAACTTTAGTCGTATGTGTAGATTCTGCTGCTGTTATAGTAACAGAATTAGAATTTAATGCAGAATTATCTGGCATTGTATAAGTTGCTACAGCATTGTACTCTCCAGAAACAGTAAAAGTAGCCGGATTACTTAATGAACCAGACTCTGCAGAATAAGTAACCATATCTGTAATATTATTACCCAAATTATCTACAGCAGTAAATTTAGCCTCTCCATTATCGTACCAAAACGCATCATTATTTACAGTTAAGGTTATATCTGTTGGCAAAGGTTGAACTGTTATTGTTGTAGTATTTGTTAAACCACCATTAATTGCAGTAACAACAAAACTACCAACTGCATTAAAAGCATAAGGATTAGTAATTGTTACACCATCTAATTTAAATTCGGAACTTGCTGTTACATCTTCACCAAGTTGGTTTACTACACCAAAAGTTAATGGCGCATCAACATACGCTGTAGAGTCTTTTCCACTTACTGTAATATAAGCAACATTAGCAGGCACTTGTCCTTCATCTGTACTATCATCAGAACTACACGAAAATGCAAAAATCAAAAAAGATATTACAAACAGTTCTTTAAAAAAAAATTTAGATTTCATTATGGTATATATTATGTTATTAAAAGTAATATTCGCAATTTATAATTTTTTTGTTAATTTTTTTAACAAAAAAAACACTAATTTTATCAAAAAAATAACATTATTTTAAACTAAACAATTCCTATTTTACTAATGAAAAAATTTTTTCACATATTCCTATTAACATTAAGTTTCAATCTTTATGCGCAAGAAAATTTGCCTTCTGCAGAAATTAAATCTTTAAATGGAGACACAACAACTCTACAAGAGATTAGTAAAAAAAACGACCTTATTGTAGTTTCCTTATGGGCCACATGGTGCGTGCCTTGCAAGAATGAACTTGATGCAATTAATGATGTGTATGTAGATTGGCAAGACGAAACAAACGTTAAACTATATGCTATTTCTGTAGACGACTCTAGAACAGTGAGTCGCGTAAAGCCGTTGGTTAATGGAAAAGCTTGGGATTTTGATATTTTACTTGATACCAACAACGATTTAAAAAGAGAATTAGGAGCTTCTACCGTGCCCTTAACACTAATTATAAAGAATGGAAAAATTGTTTATAGACATTCTGGGTACACTCCTGGTGCCGAAGATGTATTATTCGATGAAATAAAAAAACATTCTTAAACCTTACAACTACCAACCATTTTTATTATGAAAAAAATCGCAATCTTTCTTGTGCTATTACTACCTATGTTAAATTTTTCGCAAGAAGTAGATACAGAAGAGAACAATACAATTTTTAAGGAGTTTTTAAACAACTTATCGGGTAACTTAGAATCTAACGCACAATGGTATACAAACGATGCTGTATTAGGTGATTTTGAAGATCCGAATCCAGATTTTGAATTAAGAGATGAGCATGTTAGAGTTAATAGCTACTTACGTTTAGACTATAGCTTTTTAGATAATTTTACTGTAGGTTTACAGGTAGAAAGCTACGAACCTTTACCACTTATTAACTATTATCCAGAATATAACGACACACAAATTGCCACATATTACGCAAATTACAGAAACAAAACTTTAGATGTTACCGCAGGATATTTTTACGAACAATTTGGAAGCGGATTATTACTTCGTGCTTTTGAAGAAAGACAACTTGGTTTAAATACTGCGCTTAGAGGTGGACGTATAAAATACAATCCAACAGAGTATTTAGACGTAACTGCACTATACGGGCAACAACGTGTTGCTTTTGATGTTTCTGAAAGTGATATTTTTGGTTTCGACACAAATTTTGATTTTGCCAAAGCATTTGAAATTAAAGGTTTTAGCAGATTAAATTTAGGATTAAGCTATGTTGGCAAAAAAGAAGATTTTACACCTCCTGTTGATGAGTTTGATCCAACTAATGAATTTGACACAACAGATTTTCCAGAAATGATAAACTCTTATTCCGCAAGACTAGATGTCGATTTTGGCAACGTTTACTTTAAAACAGAGTACGCTTTAAAAGGTGAAGACGTCTCTTATATTCCTCCTGCATTACCAGGAACTGGTATTATTGAAGGAAAGTATTTTGATGGTAATGCACTTTTATTTACTGCAGGATATAGTAAAAAAGGCCTAGGTGTAAGCAATACGTTTAGACGTATGGAAAACATGATTTTCACTGCAGAAAGAGAGGCTAAGAATATTTCTTCAACAGAATTTCAGTTTAATATGCAAAATGTTAACTACCTACCAACTTTAACCAAACAACAAGATTATTCGTTAGCAAACATTTATATATATAATACTCAACCAGGATTATTTTTACAAAACTTTGGAGGTCAAGCAGGAGAGATAGGAAATACTTTAGATATTTTTTACAACTTTAAAAAAGGTTCTTTATTAGGTGGAAAATACGGAACGAAATTTACAATGAATTTTTCTTATTGGGCTTTATTAGAAGCTGAGTTTGATCAAGCTGAATCTACTTACGAGGCTGAGTTTTTAAAATTTGGAAAACGACTTAACAGAGATATTAATTTTGAAGTTAGAAAAAGGTTTTCAAAAAATTGGTCTTCTATATTTACATATGTTAACACTATTGTTGACAAAGGAGTTGCATTAGGTGGTAATTTAGGAACAGATGGTGATATTAAATCTCAGGTTGCTATTGCAGATATTACACACAAATTAGGTAACGGAAAATCTATAAGAATAGAAGCTCAACACTTATGGACCAAAGATGACAAGAAAAATTGGGCTGGCGGAACATTAGAGTATGTGGCAAGCAGAAAACTAGCCTTTTATGTTACAGACATATATAATTACGGAAATGATATAGAAGAAGATCAAAATCATTATTACAACATTGGTGGTAGTTTTACCAAAGGAGCCACAAGAGTAGCTTTAAATTACGGAAGACAACGCGGTGGATTACTTTGTGTAGGTGGCGTATGTAGATTTGTGCCTGAAAATACAGGATTAACACTTAACCTATCTACTTCATTTTAAAAAAATATAATAGTTTAATAACAGAAAAGGCTTCCGTTATGGAAGCCTTTTCTAGTTTATAAATTACCAATTAGTATTTTATTTTCCTCCATTAGCTTGTAAATCTGCAATACATTGTGCATCTAATTGAGGCGCTTGACTTAAACCTATTAAGTTATCTATTCCAGAACCAGTTTCTGCTGCCCAATACATTAAACAAGTATCAACATTACAATGTTTTGGATGCTCACTATCTTCGTGAGCAGATTGTAATGATGCTCCTAAATTAGTTAATCCTAAAATATGACCAAATTCATGTGTAATTACAGTAGTTTCTAAAACTGTACGATTTGGTTCTACTGCACTATTACTTAAATCCTCAATAGTTTCTTGGTAAATAACAAACGATGTGTTTCTATAAGCTGTTCCCAAAACAACTCCGGATCCAGTATTACTAGCAGATGCTCCGTCTGCAAAAAATGCCCAAACAGCAATTTCATCTCCAGTATTAAATTTTGTTCTATTTGCATCTTCTATTGCTCTAATCTCATCATTAGTATAAGGAGATAGTCCAGGTGAAGCAATTGCTCTTTTCTCTACTGTAATACCATTTGGTTTAAATGTTCTATCTTCAAGAAAAGAAACAAAATTATCTACACTGGCTTGAGTTGGCTCAAAACCTTCTACATAAACCAACTCAACAACCATACTTTTAAAAGTTGTACTTGAAAGCAAGTCGTTAGAAGAAGTTCCTGTTCCTTGAAGGTGTGATGTTGGATTATCTGTATTATTGTTTCCACTAGCAGCACTGTCATCATCACTAGAACAAGCTACAATAAAAATTAAAAGTAAAATGTAAAATGTCTTTTTCATATATGTAAATTATTATTTAATAATAGTTTTTTTTATTAACGATAAAATATAAGTTTTAGTTTTAAAAATAAAAACCAAAACTACCTGTAACACCAAATTTTCTAGCATCAGGATTTAAAATAGGATCTAAGTAGTTGCCTCTAAAATTAAAATCTATTCTAAACACTTTAAAAATATTCCCTACACCTACACTATATTCATAATAAGCCTCCTTATTTGGCGCCACATAAGTTAGCCCAGAAGCATTAATATTTCTATTATCTTGTGATACGTCACCCATAACACCTCTAAAACCTACAATAGCTCTAAGGTTATATTTTTTTAGAAATGGAATTCTAGAAAATAAACGTCCGTTAAAATTATGCTCTACATGAAGTGTTGCATACTCATCGGTAACAAATTCGTAAAAATCTAAATTTGAAAATGTATTGTAAATTGAGAAGTAACTTTGGTTACCAGGAACAACACTCATTAAACCTAACGGAATATCTCCATAAGTTTTTCCAACTTCAATACTAGTTGTTAATCTACCTAAACCTCCTAAAGACCATGGTTGGTAATAAGAAAATTGAAGTTTTTTATAATCGAAATCACTATTAAACATATTTGGATCTCCTACAGTTACTTGAGCAAATAATCTTGCAAAGTCATCATTTTTTATTCGGCGTTCTACACCAAAACCTGTCATTTCCCTTTTTGGAAAATACGATAACGATAAGGCCGTTTCATATTGCTTAATTTCAGATTTAGTTTCTGTTTGAGATGCATCGGTAAAATAGTCTAAACTAAATGTTGAGGATGCAGATTCTAATGTTTTATATGTTCCGCTTATTCGTGTTACAAAATTCCTAGACGGCTCGGCTTCTATAGCCATTGTTGTTAAATTAACATTAGTTAATTTATCGTTAGTACCTGTTCCAACTACAGAAGATGATGCTAAACTTCTTCCTAAAACATCTGTAGAACTTGTTAAACTTGCGCCTATTTGCTCTACATCTCGTCTATTTCCTCCAGAAATAATTAAACGGCTTTTTTTATCTAATAGCCATTTTCCAGAAATACCATATTTAAATTTATCGTCTCTAAAACCATAAGCTAAAAAACCTTCTATACGCCATAAATCGTTTTGTCCAAAATAAGTTCTTCCACCTCCACGCAATCTTACTCCTTCTACTTCATTATATCCAAAAGTTGAAAAAATGGGACCATAATCTAAATTTAACTCATCAAATTCTATATATCCTGAAGCTAGAATACTTCCTAAATTATAAAGACGTTTAAATTTTTTAGTTTTCTTTAGCGAGTCTAACATCACGTAGACTCCTTTTTCATCTTTACTTAAAGACTCCATTCTATTTTCTTCCCAAAAAGCATCGTCTTGGTTATAAATATCCTCGTTAAAACTATAAATTTTCTCTTTATAAAATTTAGGTTCTTTTTTCTCATTAAATTTATAGTTATCGTATAAAGTTGTACGTTTCCCATAAATCCCTTGTGATTTTTCTTTTTTATTAAAAGCAAAATCCGACATAAAATAGTCTCGTTTAATTAAGAAGGTAGAATCATTTAAAACATCAAATTCTTGTTCTATATATATTTCCTTAACCCAGTTAATATTTGCACTTTTAGAGGCTTGCATATTAATATCTTTAATAGCAAAAGTGGTATCGGCAACCCAAAAATCTCCTTTAAAGGTTAATTCGTTTTTACGTCTTGGGTAATAAATAATATTGTAACACCATTTATTATCTATATAAGCACTATCTGCTAAAACATAATTATATGTTTGAATTCCTGTTCTAGAAATTGGACTAGTAAAACTCTTATCAAAAAACTTTAAATAATTATCGTAAACATCATAATCGCTATATAAATCGTCTACAAAATCTATAATAACTTGATTGTTACTAAAACCTGAATTTTTATTTCCTTTTAAAATTTCTCTCTTTTCATTTATAACATTATCACCATAAACCTCTGCAGAAGATTCATTAATAAACATTGGCAAATATGTTTTCCCTGTTACTTTAGAGGTATCTACTTGCTCGAAAACAAATTCCATTCCTCTAAAAAGTTTACTATTTATTGTCGAACTATCAATGGTATTTAAATCGAACTCAACTTTTTCATATTTATCGTATTTATATTGCTTGTATTGTTTTAAGCCATTACTTCTTTTATTAGCCCAAATTTTACGTAAAATATCTATTGCTGGATTATTTTTTTTAGGTTGTTTTCCTGTTACTAAAACAACTTCTTGCAAAGTAGCCGCATCTTCTTGTAAAGTTACATCGAATTTATAATTTACTTTTTGTGGTAGTGTTACTGTTTGCTTTTGGAAACCTATAAAAGAATACACTATATTTTCATGCGTTTCTTCGTCTTCTAAATAGTATCGCCCATTTTCGTCTGAAGTTGTACCAATACTTGTACCTTCGAAATATATATTTACGTATGGCACAGGTAAATTAGCATCATCGTAAACATAACCACTAACTTTAGTTTGTGCGAATATAGAAATGCTTACTAAGCATAAAATCAACAATAAGTACTTTTTCATAGAAACCAAATATAAAAAAGAAACTTCATCAACAATTATGCTAATGAAGTTTAATTTTTAATTATTTTTTAAATATTATTTATACATTACCTTTTTTACCGCCTTAATTACTTCGGTATAATCTGGTAACCATTCTGCTAAAAGTACAGGTGAGTATGGTGCAGGAGTATCTGCTGTATTAATTTTTACAACTGGTGCATCTAAATAATCAAACGCTTCAGATTGTACAATATATGTTAACTCTGTAGAAACATTTCCAAATGGCCAAGCTTCTTCTAAAACAACCAAACGATTTGTTTTCTTTACAGACTCTAAAACAGCTTTTTTATCTAAAGGACGTACAGTTCTTAAATCTATAATTTCACAAGAGATACCATCTTTTGCTAATTCGTCTGCTGCTTTATAAGCCTCTTTAATAATCTTTCCAAAAGAAACAATAGTTACATCTGTTCCTTCTCTTTTTATATCGGCAACTCCTAAAGGAATCGTGTATTCTCCTTCTGGCACTTCACCTTTATCTCCATACATTTGCTCGCTTTCCATAAAAATAACTGGATCATCATCACGAATAGCTGCTTTTAACAAACCTTTTGCATCATATGGGTTAGATGGCACTACAACTTTTAATCCTGGAGTATTAGCAAACCAACTCTCGAAAGCTTGAGAGTGTGTTGCCGCTAATTGACCTGCAGAAGCAGTTGGACCACGAAATACAATAGGACATTTAAATTGCCCACCAGACATTTGTCTAATTTTGGCTGCGTTATTTATAATTTGATCAATTCCTACTAAAGAGAAATTAAAAGTCATGTATTCTACAATAGGTCTGTTTCCCGTCATTGTAGAGCCAATAGCAATCCCTGCAAAACCAAGTTCTGCAATTGGAGTATCTATAACACGTTTAGCACCAAATTCGTCTAACATACCTTTAGATGCTTTATAAGCACCATTATATTCTGCGACCTCTTCTCCCATTAAGTAAATGCTTTCATCTCTGCGCATTTCCTCACTCATTGCTTCACATATAGCTTCTCTAAATTGAATTGTTTTCATATTGCTTTATAAAATTGAAACACAAAAATAACAATAACTCTAAACTATTAAAGCAGAATTTATTTAAAATTTATTATGCATGCATAGTATTTTTTAGAAATAAAATTTTTATCTTCGTAACCTGAAAAAATGATGCTCTTTACGAAATCGATTTAGTAATTAGCATCTCTAATAATAAATAATCTTAATTAATTATAAAAATATGAAGGTTTTAGTGTGTATTAGTCACGTGCCAGACACAACATCAAAAATTAATTTTACAGACGGAGATTCTAAATTCGACACCAATGGTGTACAGTTTGTTATTAACCCAAACGATGAGTTTGGTTTAACTCGTGCTATGTGGTTTAAAGAAAAACAAGGTGCAAGTGTAGATGTTGTAAATGTAGGAGGTGCAGAAACAGAACCAACTTTGCGTAAAGCATTAGCAATTGGTGCAGATAATGCAATTAGAGTAAATGCAGAAGCTAAAGATGGCTTTCAAGTGGCTAAAGAATTAGCTAAAGTAGTCCAAGATGGTGGTTACGATTTAGTAATTGCAGGTCGTGAGTCTATAGATTATAATGGTGGTATGGTACCAGGAATGTTATCTGAATTAACAGGAGCAAATTTTGTTACTAACTGTATTAGTTTAGAAGTAGAAGGAACAAATGCTACCGCTACAAGAGAAATTGACGGAGGTAAAGAAACAGTAACTACATCTTTACCATTAGTAATTGCAGGACAAAAAGGATTAGTAGAAGAAAGTGATTTACGTATTCCTAACATGAGAGGAATCATGATGGCAAGAAAAAAACCTTTAAATGTTGTAGAAGCAGCTAATGCAGAAACTGAAACAACATCGGTTAAATTTGAAAAGCCAGCACCAAAAGGCGCTGTAACTTTAGTAGATGCAGATAACCTAGACCAGTTAGTAAACTTACTTCATAACGAAGCAAAAGTGATTTAATAATGCATTAAATCATTCCGAAGTATTTCGGAATCTTTTGAAATTAAAGTAAAGATTAACGAGTTCCTGAAATAACTTCAGGATTACAAAAAAGAAAAAATTATGTCAGTTTTAGTATATACAGAATCAGAAAACGGAAAATTTAAAAAAACAGCTTTAGAAGTAGCATCTTATGCTAAAGCAGTTGCAGACCAATTAGGCACAACGGTAACAGCTGTAGCGGTAAACGCAAACGATACTAGCGAGCTAGGAAAATATGGTGTAGATAAAATATTAAATGTATCAAACTCAGGATTAGATAAATTTAATGCAAAATCTTATGCTTCAGTAATTAAACAAGCAGTAGAAAAAGAAGGAGCAAAAGTAGTTATTGTTAGCCAAACAGCAGATAGTAAGTATTTAGCACCTGTTTTAGCAGTAGGTTTAAATGCAGGTTACGCATCGAACGTAGTAGAAGCGCCGTCAAGTACAGCACCATTTACAGTAAAACGCACAGCATTTACAAACAAAGCATTTAATATTACAGCAATAAATACAGATGTTAAAGTTGTTGGTGTATCAAATAACGCTTTTGGTTTAGTTGAAAATGAAGCTAGTGCAACAACCGAAGATTTTGCTCCAACTGTTGAAGAATCTGGAGTTATAGTACAATCTGTAGATAAAGCAACAGATAAAGTTACAATTGCAGATGCAGAAATAGTTGTATCTGCAGGACGCGGATTAAAAGGACCAGAAAATTGGGGAATGGTAGAAGAATTAGCAGAAGTTCTTGGAGCTGCAACAGCTTGTTCTAAACCAGTTTCAGATTTAGGATGGAGACCACACAGTGAACACGTTGGGCAAACAGGTAAACCTGTAGCTTCAAATTTATATATAGCAATAGGTATTTCTGGAGCAATACAACACTTAGCAGGAATCAATGCTTCTAAAGTAAAAGTTGTTGTAAACACAGACCCAGAAGCACCATTCTTTAAAGCTGCAGATTATGGAGTTGTAGGTGATGCTTTTGAGGTTATTCCTGCTCTTATAGAAAAATTAAAAGCTTTTAAAGCGGCAAACGCATAATTTTTTTTAAATTGTGCTCGTAAAAAAGCGGTTAATGCTAATTGGTACTACTCCATTTTACATTTAACCGCTTTTTTTTCATTTATATATTTATGAGTTTAGTAAGACTAAAAATAAAAGGAATATCATACAGCCAAACCCAGAATGGCGCGTATGCTTTAATATTAAACGAGGTAGATGGTGAACGAAAACTACCAATTGTTATAGGTGCATTTGAAGCACAATCTATTGCGATTGCGCTTGAAAAAGAAATAAGACCTCCTCGTCCACTAACGCACGATTTATTTAAAAACTTTGCAGACAGATTTGATGTTGTTGTAAAACAAGTAATTATACATAAACTGGTTGATGGTGTATTTTACTCAAGTTTAATTTGCGAACGTGATAAAATTGAAGAAATAATAGATGCTAGAACCAGTGATGCTATAGCATTAGCTCTTCGTTTTCAAGCACCTATTTTTACTTATAAAAACATTCTAGATAAAGCAGGAATTTATTTAAAAGTAGACCCTAAAAAAGAGGATGATGAAGATACTGAAGACAGTGTCTTAATTGAAGATATTATTAATGAGGAATTGGAGTTTTTAGATAACGACGATTACAATTCAAATTCTTTAGAAGAATTACATAACTTACTTGCCGAAGCTGTAGCAAATGAAGATTACGAAACTGCTGCAAAAATTAGAGACGAGATTTCTAAACGATAATTTTATGATTAAAAATTCACTATTAGCTTTTATAGCTATTTTTTTGGGTATAACAACTTCTTTTGCTCAAGACTTAGAGAAAAAATGGATCTCTCAATCTATCACAAATAATTTTGATAATATAGAATTTAACAAAGGAGAGTTTACCTTTAGTAAAGATAACAACCAAAACATTAAAGGAGACTACATGTACCAAAATAATTTATTGGTATGCTATTTTAATGATTCTTTAAGCTCTATTAAACGTTACAAAATCTCTCAACTTACAGATTCTACATTAGTATTTAAAGACAAAAGCATAACATATAAATATAAGTCTGCTCCTACTGTTTTAGACAATAATATTAACGAAGCCACTACGCCAAGTCCAAGCAAAGGCACAATTATACCAAGTCAAGGTTTTTCTATAAGTAGCCTTTGGAGAGGAGTTTTAGGTATGGTTTCTCTTATTTTTGTTGCCTTTTTATTTAGTAGTAACAGAAAAGGCATAAACTGGAAAACTGTTGGATTAGGTCTACTTTTTCAGCTTATAATTGCAATTGGAGTATTAAAAGTTGGATTTGTAAAAACTACTTTCGAGTTTATAGGAAAAGGCTTTATAGAAATATTAAGCTATACACAAGCAGGAAGCGAGTTCCTATTTGGTGGCATGCTAGATGTCAATTCTTTTGGTTTTATTTTCGCTTTCCAAGTGTTGCCAACTATAATATTCTTTTCTGCATTAACATCAGTACTATTTTACTTAGGAATAATTCAAAAAGTAGTAAAACTAATGGGTTTATTACTAACCAAAGTGCTTGGAATTTCTGGAGCTGAAAGCTTAAGTGTAGCAGGAAATATTTTCTTAGGTCAAACCGAAGCACCTCTTTTAATTAAAGCTTATTTAGAAAAGATGAATAAGTCTGAAATTCTACTTGTTATGATTGGAGGAATGGCAACAGTAGCAGGAGCTGTATTGGCAGCTTACATTGGCTTTTTAGGAGGTGAAGATGAAATCTTACAGCTTTTTTATGCAAAACACTTACTAGCTGCTTCTGTAATGGCGGCACCTGGAGCAATAGTAATTTCAAAAATATTATTTCCTCAAACCGAAGAGGTTAACACAGATGTAAAAGTTTCTCAAGAAAAAATAGGTTCTAACTTTCTTGAAGCCATAGCAAACGGAACTACAGAAGGTTTAAGACTTGCTGTAAATGTTGGTGCTATGCTTTTAGTTTTTGTTGCATTTATTGCAATGGCAAATGGTATTTTGGGAGGTGTTGCTAGTTTTGATGGCTTTACAATAGCTGCTTTAAATATAGATTGGCATTTTACTTCTTTAAACGAAATTATTGCTGCAAACACGCCTTACAACAGCTTATCTTTAGAGTTTATATTAGGCTATATTTTTGCACCATTAATGTGGTTACTAGGTGTTGCAAAAGAAGATATGGCTTTAATGGGACAGCTATTAGGTATAAAATTAGCTGCAAGTGAATTTATAGGATATATACAATTAGCAGAATTAAAAAATGTAGCAAACGCAACACATTTAACTTACGAAAAATCTATAATTATGGCAACTTACATGCTTTGTGGATTTGCTAATTTTGCTTCTATTGGTATCCAAATTGGAGGTATTGGTTCTTTAGCTCCTGGGCAGCGTAAACAATTATCTAAATTTGGTATTAAAGCCTTAATCGGCGGAACAATTGCATCATTAATTTCTGCAACTATTGCAGGCATGATAATAGGCTAGAAAACGTTATTATATATGAAAAATATACTTTTTATCTTATTAGCTTTCGCTTCTGTAAATTTAGCAGTTGCTCAAAAAAATATTGAAATTGAGTTTACAAAAGACAAAGAAGTTATTGTTAACAATACAAAATTAAGTAAAGAATCTTCTTTTCAAGATATTAAAAAATTATTGGGAGAACCTACAATTTATAAAAACTTTCGATCCGGAAAAATTAATTATCATTATGAAAATTCAGGTATTGCTTTCCACACAATTAATAATAAGCTTGTTTTTTTGGGAATAAATTTTAATTGGGATGGAGACGAATCATTTCCAGAAAAAGAATATAATGGTACATTTAAAATTGATGATTTATCTATAAATAAAGAATCAAAAAAGTCTATAATAGATACTATTAAAATTGTAGAATTAAAATGTATAGCTCCTAGTTTATGTGTTTCTAATCCTGAAATTGAAAAAACACCAATAATTATTGGTTTTAACAACAGTTTAATTACTCAAATTGGTTTTGAATTTCACTAATTTATAGTTAATAACTTTTAATATATATAAAAGCTTCTCTATTTACAGTTGAAGCTTTTTTTATACTTTTAAACCATAAAAAATAATGTTTAATTAAATTAAACTCCTATTCTCAAAGTAAATATACATGAAACAATATCACGAATTAGTAAAGCACGTTTTAGATAACGGTAACGAAAAAGGAGATAGAACAGGAACTGGAACAAAAAGTGTTTTTGGTTACCAATTACGTTTCGATTTAAGCGAAGGTTTTCCAATGGTTACCACTAAGAAACTACATTTAAAATCTATTATTTACGAGTTACTTTGGTTTTTAAAAGGAGATACCAATATTAATTATCTAACCCAAAATGGTGTAAAAATATGGAATTCTTGGGCAGATAAAAATGGAGATTTAGGTCCTGTATATGGGCACCAATGGAGAAACTGGAATAGCGATGAAGTAGACCAAATTACAGAAGTTATTGAGACACTTAAAAACAACCCAAATAGTAGAAGAATGCTTGTTTCTGCTTGGAATCCTTCTGTTTTACCAGATACTTCAAAATCTTTCGACGAAAATGTAGCCAATGGAAAGGCAGCATTACCTCCTTGCCATGCCTTTTTTCAGTTTTATGTAGCAAATGGAAAATTATCTTGCCAATTATACCAACGTAGTGCAGATATTTTTCTTGGTGTTCCTTTTAACATTGCCTCTTACGCGTTATTTACCATGATGATGGCACAAGTTTGTGGTTACGAAGCTGGAGAATTTATTCATACATTTGGAGATGCACATATTTACAACAATCATGTAGAACAATTAGAATTACAATTGTCTAGAGAGTGTAGACCATTACCTAAAATGAAACTTAATCCTGAGATTAAAAACATCTTCGATTTTAAATTCGAAGATTTCACATTAGAAGATTATAATCCGCATCCTCATATAAAAGGAGCAGTTGCAGTATAAAATTTATAAAAAAAGAGCTTCTATTAGAAGCTCTTTTTTTATTCCTTTAATTATAAATTTATAACACTATTCTCGTCTGCAGCGTAATCATTCCACGCAAAAGCATCGGCTTGATCTTCATTTTTCCACTGTCCATATACCAAGTATCTAAACTCGTAAGATTTATCTTTTTCTAAATTAACAGTACCTTTAAAAGTTCCATTCTTTAGTTTTTTCAATGCAGTAGCTTCTGTATTCCATTCGTTAAAATTTCCTACAACCTTAACTTCATTTTGCACCTTCTGCAGGTACAGTAAAGGTTACTTTACATACTGGTTTAGATTTTAAAAATTGTTTTGTAATAGCCATAATATTAATATTTTAAAGTTCAAAATTATACAACAATAACATAGTAACAAACTCTTTAATATAGATTTAATAAAGAATTATTACTTTAGTAAAATTCGATATCATTTATTTAGAATAGCAAAATAAAAACACCTTATTTTTAATAATGCTATAGTTAAAATAAAAACATAAATTACTGACTATCAAACTAAAACGATTTCGTTTTAAATAAAAAATAAAAATTCACAATATTACTTTAACTTTACATTATAAATTAAAATTACATGTTCGGAAAAAAGAAATCAAAACCACAAATAGACCAAGAGCAATTAGCTTTAATAGAGAATGCACAACGCCGTATAAAACAAAAAAAAGGTTTATATGCTCACTTTGTTATTTTTCTAATTGGTGCAGTATTTTTAATTCTTGCCAATACTGTTTTAAATATAGGTAAGGATTTTAAAATCTTTAATTTAGACTGGTTTGTAATTGCAATTTCTGCATGGTTATTTTTCTTTTTATATCATGCTTTTAACGTATTTATTACAAATAAATTTATGGGTAAAGAATGGGAAAAAGCACAAATAGAAAAATTAGTAGCCAAACAACAAGATAAAATTGAAGCACTTAAAAGCACAATTATTCAACCTAAAAAAGTAACAACAAAAAATCCAGATGCAGTAAAACCGCATAAAAATTTAACTATGATTGTTGCTGCTGGAGAAAACAACGAAATAGGAAAAAACAACGACCTTATCTGGCATTTACGTGATGACCTTAAAAGATTTAAGGCACTCACTTCTGGCCACTACATTATAATGGGCCGTAAAACTTTCGAAAGTTTTCCTAAGCCATTACCAAACAGAACTCATGTTGTTATTTCTAGACAAAAAGACTATCAAGTTCCTGCCGGTGTTTTATTAGTAAATTCTATTGAAGATGCAATAGACGCTTCAAAAAGCGACAATCAACCTTTTATAATTGGTGGAGGCGAAATTTATAAACAAGCCATGCCTTTTGCTTCAAAAATCGAATTAACACGTGTACATTCTACTTTTGATGCAGATACTTTTTTTCCAGAAATTAACATGAATAATTGGAAAGAAACTGCTAATGAAATACACGCTCAAGATGAAAATCATGACTATGCTTTTTCATTTATAACTTTTGAAAGAAAATAGTTTAATAAACAGGATATAATGGTAAAAAAATATGTATCTAAAGTTTCTTATGGATTATTAACTCTTGTATTTCTAACGTTTTTTACTCCATTAATTCTTATTATAATTAAAAATGAAATAAATACAGAAATTATATTAACAACTATATTTATAATTATAATTTTTGGATTTATAACTCATATGTTTTTAAAAACCGAATACATAATTGACGAGAATAACTTAAAAATTAAATGTGGCTTTTTTTCTTATAAACCTATTGATATTTATACTATAAAGGAAATAACAAAGTCTAATAATATTATTTCATCTCCAGCTGCTTCTTTCGATAGGATTGAAATAAAATATGAGAAATTTGAAGAAATTATAATATCACCAAAAAATAAGATGGAGTTTGCAAAACATTTAACAAGTATAAATCCTAAAATTAAAAATAATATTACAGAGCAATAATTTATTTAAAATATTAACTATTAGCATTATACTTTAATTACAGTCCAATTAAAAATAACTTTTAGTTCCATCAATTTTCCCTAATTTCGCAACATGGTAAAAGACATTCAGCTTCGCTTAACTTTAAAAGATGAAGAACGTAGCGATATTTTAGTTTTAAAAGCGGCTCAATATTTAAATATTCCTAAAAATGATATTACAGGAATAAAAATATTACGTAAATCTATAGACGCAAGAAAACCAAAGATTATTTTAAATTATAAATTATCGGTTTACATTAAAGAAGCCTTACCAGAAACATCAAAATATCAATTTAACTATAAAGATGTCTCAAAGGCTAAACCAGTACATATTATTGGTTTTGGTCCTGCTGGAATGTATGCTGCATTACGCTGTATTGAGTTAGGCTTTAAACCCATTGTTTTAGAACGAGGTAAAAATGTACAAGATCGTAGACGCGATTTAAAAGCCATAAATCAAGATCATTTTGTAAACGAAGATTCCAATTATTGCTTTGGAGAAGGCGGTGCAGGAACCTATAGTGATGGCAAATTATACACTAGAAGTTTAAAACGAGGTGATGTAAGAAAAATATTTGAAAATTTAGTTTTTCATGGTGCTACAGATCAAATTCTGGTAGATGCACATCCACATATTGGCACAAACAAACTACCTAAAGTAGTACAAAATATAAGAGAGACTATAATTAATTTTGGTGGAGAAGTTCATTTTGAAACTCGTGTAACAGATTTTAATATTAAAAACAATAAAATAGAATCTATACTCCTAAAAAATGGGAATGAAATGCCTACAGAACGTGTTATTTTAGCAACAGGACATTCGGCCAGAGATATTTTCTACTTATTAAATAATAAAAAAGTTGCTTTGCAAGCTAAATCTTTTGCTATGGGAGTTCGTGTAGAGCATCCACAGCATATAATCGACTCTATTCAATACCATTGTTCTGGCGAGCGCCATGAGTTGTTACCAGCAGCCTCTTACAGTTTAGTACAACAAGTTAAAGATCGTGGTGTGTACTCTTTTTGTATGTGTCCAGGCGGCTTTATTGTTCCTGCTGCTACTGCCAATGGAGAAGTAGTTGTAAATGGTATGTCGCCATCAAGACGTAATAATCAATTTGCAAATTCCGGTATTGTGGTAGAAATTAATGTAGATAAGGACATTCCAAAATACGAAAAATTTGGAGCGTTAAAAGGCTTAGAATATCAAAAAAACTTAGAACGTATTGCTTTTACTTCTGGTGGAAGAACGCAAGTTGCACCAGCACAACGATTAACCGATTTTGTTGAAGGTAATTTATCAAACTCATTAAACAATACATCTTATCAACCAGGTTTACATAGTGCACCTTTACACTCTTTATTACCAAAAATAATTGGAGGTAGACTACGAAAAGGTTTTGAAGCTTTTGGCAGAAAAATGAAAGGTTACTACACCGAGGAAGCTAATATTATTGGAGTAGAATCTAGAACCTCATCACCAGTAAATATTCCAAGAAATGAAACTTTAGAACATCCAGAAATTTCCAATTTATTTCCATGTGGAGAAGGTGGCGGTTATGCTGGAGGCATTATTAGTGCAGCAATGGATGGCGAACGTTGCGCTGAAGCGGCTGTGGTAGGCTTATAAATATTTAACCCTAATCTCTTTATTGAAAATAATAACTACAAATTTTTTAAAGATTTTATTCCTATTTTTGCATTACAAAATTAAACTAATGAAAGCATATATATTTCCAGGTCAAGGCGCTCAATTCTCAGGAATGGGCTTAGACTTATACGAAAACTCACCAGAAGCACAACATTTATTTGAAGATGCTAACGAAATTTTAGGTTTCAATATTACAGACATAATGTTTGAAGGTACTGCTGAAGCTTTAAAAGAAACTAAAGTTACACAACCAGCCATATTTTTACACTCTGTAATCTTAGCAAAAACTTTAGGCGAAAAATTTAAACCAGATATGGTTGCTGGTCATTCTCTTGGAGAATTTTCTGCACTTGTTGCTAACGGAGCTTTAACTTTTGAAGACGGTTTACGTTTAGTTTCGCAACGTGCTATAGCTATGCAAAAAGCTTGCGAAATACAACCAAGCACTATGGCTGCAGTTTTAGGGTTAGAAGATGCTTTAGTTGAGAAAATTTGCGCAGATACAGAAGGTATTGTTGTTGCAGCAAATTACAATTGCCCAGGACAGTTAGTAATTTCTGGAGAAATTGATGCCATAAACAAAGCTTGTGAAAACATGAAAGAAGCTGGAGCAAGACGCGCATTGGTACTACCTGTTGGAGGAGCTTTTCATTCTCCAATGATGGAGCCTGCTAGAGAGGAGTTAGCTGCTGCAATAGAGAATACAACCTTTGGCAAACCTAATTGTCCAATATACCAAAACGTAACTGCAAATGCTGTAATTAATGAAGCAGAGATTAAAGCAAATTTAATTTCGCAATTAACTGCTCCTGTACGTTGGACACAATCTGTAGAACAAATGATTAAAGATGGAGCTACTCTATTTACAGAAGTAGGACCAGGAAAAGTTTTACAAGGTTTAGTTAAAAAAATAAACCGAGCAGCAGAAACTACTTCTGCAACAATAGAAAGCGCTTCTTAATATGAAAAAAAACAGAACGCTATTTATTATTTTAATTATAATATTTAATATTGCTTTAGACCAGATTTCTAAATTTTGGATTAGAGCCAATGTAACTCCAGGTACTCAATCTGAAATTTTAGGTGATTATTTCACACTTCATAATGTAGAAAACTCAGGTGCATTTTTAGGACTAGGAAGTGATTTTAGTCCTATACTAAAAATAGTATTACTTAATGTTTTACCTATAATTGTATTAACATTGGTCTTATTCCATATATTTAGAGATAAAACATTAGATAAATTCTCTCTTATAGGATTCTGTTGTATTATTGGTGGAGGTATTGCAAATTTGTATGATCGTGTTGTTTACGGACACGTAACAGATTTCTGGCACATAGATTTAGGAGGTGTTTTTAGAACAGGTATTTTTAACCTAGCAGATGTGTCTGTTATGGTTGGAATGGGACTACTTATTCTAGGAAATTTCTCAAAGAAAAAAGCATAAAAAAATCCCGATAGTTTTATCGGGATTTTTTTTGTTTAATATGTTTATCTAGCTAACACACAATCTTCACAATCTTTTACTTCTCCATAATACGTTTCTCTGTATTTGTGTAAAGTTTTAATTGGAATACCTAAAAATTGCTTTTTTATGTAAGTCACCTTAGCAGTTAAAAGTCCCATTTTAGGAGTAAATCTGTTTTCTTGAATTGTTTCTCTTTTAATTTGTATCAGTTTCATAATATCTATTTCATTATAATACAAAGAAACCAAGATTATATGTTAATCGCAAATTAAACGCGTTAAGCCTTTGTTAATCAAACAATTAATATTATATCTATAATGATACTGTATTATAATTATTAGACTCGCAAACAGACAGAGCTATCTTTTAGAATATGATAATAGAAATTAAAGCGTTTTTTGCCATTTCCAAGCAGAAAGAATAGCTTCATCAAGTGTAAATTTTGCTTTCCAACCCAAAATTGTATTCGCCTTACCTGTATCGGCATAGGCAGACATAATATCTCCCTGCCTTCTTTCTACAATTTTATAATTCAATTTTTGGTTAGCAACACGCTCAAAAGATTTAACAACTTCTAGTACAGTACTTCCTTTTCCTGTTCCAAGATTAAATATTTCAAGATTACTTTTATTGCCTTTATTTAATAATCGTTGTATTGCGATTACATGAGCACTAGCAACATCTTCAACATGTATATAATCTCTAATACAAGTACCGTCTTTTGTTGGATAATTATTTCCAAATACCGACAATTGCTTAAGCTTCCCTACTCCTGTTTGCATAATATAAGGTACAAGGTTTTGAGGTACTCCTGTAGGCAACTCTCCTATTTTTGCAGATTTATGTGCTCCTATTGGGTTAAAATAACGTAAAGCGATAGCATTAAATCTTTTATTAGCTTTACATATATCTGCTATTATAGTTTCTCCTATTTGCTTGGTTTTTCCATATGGAGATTCGGCTTGTTTAATAGGAGATTCTTCGGTAATTGGCATAACATCTGCCTGCCCATATACTGTGCAAGACGAACTAAAGATAAAATTTATACTTTCCTTTTTATTTAATTCCTGTAAAAGATAAACCAAGGTATTTATATTATTTTCATAATATAATAATGGTTTTTCTACACTTTCTCCAACTGCTTTACTTGCAGCAAAATGAATAACATTAGAAATATCATCATGCTTCTGTAAAAACTCTTGAATTTTATTTTTCTCTTTTAAATCGAAATTTTCAAACTCTGGTTTTACACCAGTAATAGAGACAATTCCTTCTAATACTTTAAGTGTTGAGTTAGAAAGATTATCTATTATTACTACTTTAAAACCTGCTTCTTGTAAAGCAACTACAGTATGCGAACCAATATAACCTAATCCTCCTGTTACTAATATTTTTGGCATTATTCTAATACTTAAATCTTTTATTTTATCACCTCCTAATACCTGTGTAAGAAGAAAATTATACGCTATAGTTCTAACTTTTAGCTATTAAATGCCAAAATTTATAACTAAATATTTTAATTATCTATAAATTCTATAACAGTTTTTGTTATAAATTCTATTTGATCGTCTTCTAATTCTGTATGCATTGGTAATGAAATTACTTCTTTAACCAACTGGTTTGTAACTTTAAAATCGGCTTCATTATACCTAGAATCCATATAAGCCTTTTGCTTATGTAATGGTATTGGATAATATACACCACATGGAATACCCTTATCATTTAAATGTTGTACTAAAGCATCTCTATCTGCATCAATAATTTTTAAGGTATATTGATGGAACACATGGTCTCCAGAACGTTTTGGAATAATTATATGCTGGATATCTTTAAACGCCTTATCATATTTGGCTGCAGCTTCTTTTCTTTTATTATTATAAGTATCTAAATGTGGTAATTTAGCGTCTAAAACAGCGGCTTGAATAGAGTCTAATCGAGAATTTACACCTACAACATCATGATGATAACGCTTGTACATACCGTGGTTTACAATACCACGAAGTGTGTGTGCTAAATCATCATCGTTTGTAAAAATTGCTCCGCCATCACCATAACATCCTAAGTTTTTAGATGGAAAAAACGAAGTTGATGCAACATGTCCAATAGTTCCAGACATATGTTTTTCTCCTTTACTATTGGTGTATTTTGCTCCAATAGCCTGTGCATTATCTTCTATTACGAATAAATTATTTTGTTTTGCAATTTCCATTATTGCATCCATGTTGGCACATTGCCCAAATAAATGAACAGGAACTATTGCTTTAGTTTTAGGTGTAATAGCACGCTTAACAGCTTCTATATCAATATTAAAATCGTCTGGATTAACATCTACTAAAACAGGAGTTAGATTTAAAAGTGCAATAACTTCTACTGTTGCAGCAAATGTAAAATCTACAGTTATAACCTCATCTCCTGGTTTTAAACCAAGTCCCATCATTGCAATTTGCAGTGCATCTGTTCCATTTGCACAAGGTATAACATGTTTAACACCTAAGTAGTTTTCTAAATTTTTTTGAAACTCATGAACTTTTGGTCCATTTACAAAGGTTGTTGTTTCTAAAACTTCTTGAATAGAGTCATTAACCTCTTTTTTTATTTGGGTATATTGACCTTTTAAGTCAACCATTTGTATTTTTTTCATTTGAAATATTATCTAAGATTAAAATAAACATTAATAATGCTTATACCTATTGAATAGGTGAACGAATTTACAAAATTCGTAAATGCTAAACAATGAATTATGTATTTTAGCGCAAAGCATTTTTAAAATTGAATTTATTGTACTCTTTTGGAATATTTATTACTGGTTTAGTATTAAAAATTGTAGCACTTTTTAACACTAAAATAAAACTTGGTGTGCAAGGTCGTGCCAATACATTTTCTACTCTAAAAACCAACATATTAAGTAACGATAAGACACTTTGGTTTCATTGTGCCTCCTTAGGCGAATATGAGCAAGGATTACCTGTTTTTTCTGAACTAAGAAAAAAATATTCTAAACATAAAATAGTTTTATCTTTTTTCTCTCCTTCTGGTTACGAAATAAGAAAAAATGCTCCTTTTGCAGATGTTGTAGTTTATCTTCCATTAGATAGTAAAGCAAATGCAAGAACATTTTTAAATATTGTAAATCCAGAATTAACCGTATTTGTTAAGTACGAAATATGGCCAAATTTTTTAAATGAGCTAAAAAAAAGAAATTTAAAAGCTATATTAATTTCTGCTTCTTTTAGAAAAAATCAATCCTTTTTTAAATGGTACGGTAAGCAAACAAGAAAAGCTTTATTTGCTTTCGAGCATATTTTTACTCAAAACGAAGTGTCTAAAACACTTTTAAAAGATATTAATTATAACAATGTTACAGTTTCTGGAGACACTAGGTTTGATCGTGTTTCAAACCAATTAAAACAAGACAATACTTTAAATTTTATAGAGGAATTTAAAAATAATAATTTATGTGTAGTTATTGGTAGTTCTTGGCCTGAAGACGAAAGACTAATTATTAATTATATAAATACTTATTCTAACAAGAACATAAAATTTATTATTGCTCCTCATAATATTAAGTCTACACAAATTGAAGAACTAAAGAATAACATTTCTAAATCTTCTATTCTTTTTTCTAAAAAGGAAAATAAAGCTTTAGAAAATTATCAAGTCTTAATTTTAGATACTATTGGCTTATTAACTAAAGTGTATAGTTATGCAGATATTGCTTATGTAGGTGGAGCTTTAGGCACAACAGGATTGCACAACACCTTGGAAGCTGCAGTTTTTGGAGTTCCTATAATAATAGGTAATAACCATAAAAAATTCCCTGAAGCACAATCGATGATTGATAATAGAGGAATGATTTCAATATCTAACCAAGAAGAATTAAATAAAGCTTTAAATCTATTTATAACTAATCAAGCCTTAAGAACTGAATTTGGAACAAATAATTTTAAATTTATAGAAAAAAATAAAGGAGCGATAATCCAAATACTAGACTTTTTACGTATTTAATCTGAAGTTATTGCATTTAATAAGAAAATGTTAAAAAATATAAATTAAAAATGTTAAAATTAATTTGCAAAATAGTAATTTCACATCTAAATTAATTTAAAACTAAAAACCAATGAAAAAATTATTATTTAGCGCTGCTTTATTATTAGCACTTAGCGCAACGTTTACATCTTGTAGAGAAGAAGCTGAAAAAACTGGAGATGCATTAGAAAATGCAGCTGATGCAACTGGTGATGCTATTGAAAATGCAGCTGAAGAAACAAGTGAAGCAGCAGAAAGTGGGTTTGAAGCAGCAGGAGAAGCTATTGATAATGCAGTAGAAGAAACTGAAGAAGCTGGTGAGTCTATTAAAGAGGCTCTTGAAGAAGCAACTGATGACGACAAAAACTAATTAGAATACTAGATAGTTAAAAAGCTCAATCCATTTGGATTGGGCTTTTTTTTTACATTTAAAATTGGAAGATTTTTATAAGTATGATAATTTTAAAAAAACCAGTATCTTCATTGCTAATAAATTAGCATTAAAATGAAGCATATTGCAACCAAATATACAAGAAGAGATTTTACCAAACTTTCTGCATTAGGTTTAGCAAGTATTCCACTATTATCATTTACACCAACTCTAACTGTTAAAAATTTTAATGCTCCTAAAGAGTTAGATATACATTTATTTTCTAAACACTTACAATTTTTAGATTACGATAACATGTCTGCAGCTGCTGCAAATATGGGATTTAATGGTTTAGACCTTACCGTAAGACGAAAAGGACATGTACTTCCTGAAAATGTTATTTCAGATTTACCTAAAGCTGTAAAAGCTATGATAAAACATGGGCTTAAACCAAAAATGCTATCGACAAATGTTTGGGATGCTAACAACGTTGAAAATAAGAAAGTACTAAAAACAGCTAGTGAGCAAGGCTTCACACATTATCGTACAGATTGGTTAAAATATCCAGAAAACAAATCTATTACAGATAGTCAAGCCTTATTTGGAAAACAAGCAACAGAGCTAGAAATACTTAATAAAAAACTAGGACTTATAGGTGGTTATCAAAACCATGCAGGAAACCATGTTGGAGCTCCAATTTGGGATTTAATTCCTATTCTAGAAGCTACTAATGGTAAAAATATAGGTTGCCAATATGATATTAGACATGCAGTTGTAGAAGGTAGCCAAAGTTGGGAGCTTGGTTTTAAACGCATATTACCATTTATTAACTCGATAGTATTAAAAGATTTTATCTGGAAAAAAGTAAATAATAATTGGAAACTTATTAATGTCCCTTTAGGAGAAGGCATGGTAGATTTTAAACGCTATTTTTCGTTATTAAAAAAACACAATGTAAATGTACCAGTATCTTTACACGCAGAATATGATTTAGGTGGTGCAGAAAAAGGAAGTTCTACAATTAAAATAGACAAAAAAGAAGTGTTTAACTATTTAGAAAAAGACTTAATTTTTATTAAAGAGACTTGGAAAAACGTTAAATAGTTTTTAAAAAACTTATTTATAAAAATTATAAAGCTTCAGAATAAATCTGAAGCTTTTATATTTTGCTTTAGACAGAAATGTTTCTTTTTAGCGATTCTTTAAAAAAATCAATTACTTTATGTTTCATTCCTTCTTGCGTGTTACAATATAGAAATACAATACATATACTAAAACAAGTATTTTATTAAAATACTATGCTATATTAACTAAAAGTTATGACAATGATTATTATATGTTACTAGACTAAATTTAAATTCTATTATTAAATACAGAAAGGAGAATAGCTTTACAACTATTCTCCTCTCCAACCATCAACTAACTAACCAAAAAATATATCTTTTTTTTATTATTCCATTTCTATTATACCAACAACTTCATAAGCTCTAGTACCATCTATCTGTACTTTTTCATATAATATATTTGCATATTCGTAAAACGTTTCATCGTTTATAACAACCTTTTCATAATCGTCTGGCAACTCATAAACAATTGTTCCAACTTCTGGATCTACAACTTCATATTGGTTGTCTATTTGAATATAAAATATACCATGAGCATTGTAATAGTTATAATTATTAAAACGAACTCTTTTATAGTTTACAGGTAAAGTTTTAATTCTAAAACCAACCTTTGGTGCTATTACAATATAACGACCTCTAGATTGTGTATAATACTTATTATTAGCATAATAATAGTTTTGTCCTTTGTGTGTAACAACGGTTCTGTTTGGCACATTCCTAACCGAAACCACTTTACGTTTAGGCGTTTTATAAGTTACTTTTGTACTTGGTACACGCTTAGCAACTGTACGTTTAGTAGTTGTAACTTTTCTACTATTATTATTTGTTGTTGTTCTTCTTGTTTGTGCTTCTGCTTGAGTTGCAAATGCTACCAGTAATACTGCTGGTAGTATGTATGCTTTTATAAACGTTTTCATAATTTAAAGGTTTAAAATTCAACTTTATTTTACTATTAATACTAAGACGTTTATTAGTATTAATAGTTTAAAAGTATTTGAAATATTTCTGTTAAAAAATGAAAATAGACCGTTAGCTAAATTGTATCTACTAAATCGATAATTTTATAGATGAGATATTTTTGAAGAGACCAAATCTTAGCAAATTAATGCAGAGAATTATTATTAATATACTCTAAAAACTTAGACTTATATTGCTCTGAAACCGTTATACGTTGGTCGTTAATAATAATCTGACTACGCTCTATAACATCTATGTTTTTAAGTGAAATAATAAACGAACGGTGTACACGCATAAACTGTGTTTCTGGTAATTCTTGCTCTAAAGATTTTAAACTCATTAGCGTTAAAATTGCTTTTGGGTTATCTTTCAACCAGATTTTAATGTAGTCTTTTAACCCTTCAAAATATAAAACATCTGCTAACTTTATTCGCAATTGTTTGTATTCCGATTTTACAAAAAGGAATTCTTTTTCTTCAGAAACTATAGGTTCTCTCTTGCCTTTCAACAACTCAAACCAAGTGTTAGCCTTGTTTGCCGAAGTTAAAAACTCTGCATAATCAAAAGGCTTTAAAAGGTAATCTATAGCTTCTACTTTAAAACCTTCTAACGCATAATGATCGAAAGCTGTAGTGAAAATTACACGTGTTTCTTTTGGTAACATTTTAGAAAATTCAATACCAGATAAATCTGGCATTTGTATGTCTAAAAACAATAAATCTACAGGATTATTTTTTATATATTCCATAGCTTCAATTGCGCTACTACACTTTTGTTTTAAATCTAAAAAAGGTGTTTTTCCCACATAACTTTCTACTAAATTTAAAGCCATAGGCTCATCGTCTACAATAACACAAGATATTTTTAGGTTGCTCATAATTTAATTGGTTTCAATTTCTAATTGTGCTACAAAACGCGATTCTTTTACAAAGGTTTTAAAACTGTTTTTGTTTGGATACAACAATTCTAATCGTTTTTTAATATTTGGAAGTCCTATTCCAGAACCACTTTTATCTTCTGTTTTCTTCGGAAAGTTATGATTTTCGATAGTAAATAAAACCGTTTGATTATCGCAAGTCATATTAATATCAATTGTACTTGCTTTACTAGCAGAAACACCATGTTTAAAAGCGTTTTCAATTAATGAAATAAATAATAAAGGTGCAATTTTAATTCCCGTTTCATCTGAAGGAAAACTATAATTAACAACTGTTTTATCAGACACACGAAGCTTCATAAGCTCGATATATTTTTTCATAAAATCTATTTCCTTAGTTAAAGCTATAGATTCTTCACTAGTTTCATATAACATGTAACGCATCAATTTGCTTAAACTATGTATTGATGTTTTGGCTTGATCTGGAGAAATATCTACCATCGCATAAATATTATTCAACGAATTGAAAAAGAAATGTGGCTGTAGTTGATAATGCAAATGTTGTAATTCTGACTGTAATTTAAAATTAGCAGCTTCCTTACGTTCGGCTTCTGTTTGCACCCAACGTTTTGTTGTTTTTACTGCTATTGAAAATAATAATGGTGCCATATAAGATACCATTTGAACGTATATAAACATTTTAAAAGGTGGACCAGAACTACTATTATTTGCTCGTTTTTTTACTATATCTTGAAAAAAAGTATTTTCAACCGTTTCTTTAAAATAAATAAATAAGGCAATACAAATTAAATTAATACCAACAAACCAAACTGTTTTTTTTGTGAATAGAAATTTATCTATTAGTACAAAGTAATTTAAATAAAATAATACAGCAGATAGCGCTAACGGAATCCAAAAATGAATAACTACTCTATTAATATCTTGCTCTTGACCGTAAGACAATAAGTAAGGCATACTAAACAATACAAACCAAACTAAAATGTGTGAGAGTATTGTTATATTTTTATTTTTAATCATTTTTAAATCTATGTATTAATCCCAACTATTTTTGGTTGATACTGCATATTTACCTGCACCAGTAAAAAACAACACTAAGGCACCAAAAGCATATAATAAAATAAGCTCTATTTCAAGTCCACCACTTTTAGATAAAGCGAATAAATTATCGGAATGTGCAAGAAACATAGCTGCTATCATACCAAAGAAAAAAGCTAGTGATGCTAGGCGTGTTCTAAACCCAATTAAAATAAGTATTGGTGCAATTATCTCTGTTACATAAACACCATAAGCCATAAATTCTGGCAATCCAATTCCGGACAGCATACCTTTAATTCCATCAAGATGACTTAATTTAGCCACACCATGAAATAGCATTAATGCTGCAACCGTAATTCTTAAAACTAAATACCCTATATCATTATTTTTTTTCATTTTCATTTTCTTTAATTTGTTATTTCTATTACTCGTAACGTAATGCAGTTATTGGATCTAAAGCCGAAGCTTTTCTTGCAGGATACCACCCAAAAAAGATACCTGTTACCGCACAAACAGCAAACGAAATCACTATAGAATATAATGCAACACTTGTAGGCCAATTTAAGAATTTTTCGATAAAAACTGTGGCTCCGAGTCCTAAGATTACACCAAGCAATCCACCAGTAATACTTATTAAAATAGCTTCGATTAAAAACTGCATTAAAATATCAGACCCTTTACCACCAACTGCCATACGCAAACCAATTTCTTTAGTACGCTCTTTTACAGAAACATACATAATATTCATAATTCCTATTCCTCCAATTAATAATGAAATTCCGGCTACTGCAACTAAAAGTACAGTTAACATTTCGCTAGTAGAACTAAAGGTAGAAATTAATTCTTCCATAGAACGCACTGTAAAATCATCGTCTTCTGAGTCTAATAATTTATGTTGCTCTCTCAAAATTTCTGTAACCTGAATTACAGCATCGGCAGCATCATCTTCACTAATTGCAGATGCCATAACCTGATTAAGATAATCTATTGCCAAAATACGTTTTTGTACTGTAGTATAAGGCGCAATAACAACATCATCTTGATCTTGACCAAACGTATTTTCTCCTTTTTCTTCTAAAACACCAATTACTTTAAACGGAATGTTATTAAAACGAATCATTTGTCCAACTGGTTGCTGTCCATCAGGAAATATATTATCTACAACGGTTTGTCCTATAACTGCTACTTTTGAAGCCGATTGCACATCTGCATCTGTAAACATACTTCCGCTTTGTAAATCCACTACTTTAATATCTAGATATTCTGGATTAACACCATAAATTGTAGAAGGCCAGTTGTTAGAGCCATTAATAACTTGTCCTCCACCATTTACAACAGGTGTAACATAGCTTAACAAACTGGCTTGCTCTTTAATTAATTGATAATTTTGAAGTGTTAAAGTTTGTACATCTCCTCCACTACCTCTAGCTGGACCTCTATCGTCTGCTCCTGGTCTTATGGTAATCATATTTGAACCCATATTTGAAATGGTAGAACGAATACTCTCTTTAGAACCTTCTCCAATAGCTAACATTGCTATTACAGACGCCACACCAATAATGATACCTAACATGGTTAGTAAGGTTCTCATTTTATTTAGTACAATTGCTTTAAAAGCAATTTTTATTAAATTTAATAGTCTCATAATTAATCGTCTTGTTTAGGCAGTTTTGCTAATTGCTCTGCTGCAGATTGTATTTTATGATTTTTATAATCTTGCATGATATTTCCATCTTTTAACACGATTGTTCTGCTACTAAAAGTGGCAATATCTGGCTCGTGTGTTACAAAAGTTATGGTAATCCCTTTTTGATTTAACTCTTGAAACAAGGACATAATTTCGTAAGACGTTCTTGTGTCTAAGTTTCCTGTGGCTTCATCTGCCAAAATCATTACTGGATTATTTACCAACGATCTTGCAATAGCGACACGCTGTTGTTGTCCTCCTGAAAGCTGCGAAGGTGTATGATGCAAACGCTCACCCAAACCAACCATTTCTAATGCTTTTATAGCACGTTCTCTGCGCTCTTCAGTAGACACTTTACTGTTATATAACAATGGTAATTCTACGTTTTCAATTGCAGATGTTCTTGCTAATAAGTTATAAGATTGAAATATGAATCCTATTTTTTCGTTTCTTATTGTTGCTAATTCATTTCGGCTTAAAGCCTTAACACTTACGCCATCAATTTCATATTCTCCAGAGGTTGGTTGATCTAAACAGCCTAAAATGTTAAGCATCGTACTTTTTCCAGAACCACTAGAACCCATTATGGTAACAAATTCACCTTCTTTTATATTAAAAGAAATTCCTTTTAAGGCATGTACCGTTTCGGTTCCCATGGTAAACTGACGTTTTAAGTCTTCTATTTTAATAATATCTTTACTCATGGCTTTTATTTTTTCTTGTTTCCTCCTGGACGTTGTGGCATAAACGGACTTTCGTTTGCTCCTGCTGGTCCTGAAGCTTCTGATTTTGATACACCTTTTAAACTATATACTAACTCATCACCTTTATTAATTCCACTTAATACCTCTACGTTAACTCCATCACTAGCTCCAAGTGTTACTGTTTTTGGTGTTATACTTTTATCTTTTCCTAATACCCAAAGTGTAGTTTCATTTTTAGAATTTACCTTATTAGTATTTGATAAATTATGAAATGCATTGTAAGACGCTAACGTTTCTGTATCTGGAGTAAAGTTTATGGCTTTGGCTTCTGCAGTTAACACATTGTTTAGCTCTAAAGTATAAATTGAAATGGTTGCTGTTAATCCTGGTTTAAGTTTTAAATCTGGATTGTGCGCCTTAATAACCACTGTATACGTTACTACGTTTGAGGTTACTGTTGGATCTAAACGAACCTGAGTAACTTCTCCTTCAAAAGTTTCGCCTAAATAAGCATCTACTGTAAAGGTTACACGTTGTCCTTCTTTTACATTACCAATATCTGCTTCATCTACATCTGCTTCTACTTGCATTTCTTTTAAATCTTGAGCTATTGTAAATAAGGTTGGTGTGCTTAAACTTGCTGCAACGGTTTGTCCTTCGTCAATTGCTCTAGATAATACAACGCCATCAATTGGAGAATAAATATTGGCATATTCTAAATTGGTTCTAGCCGATTGTAAATCTGAATAACGCTGTGTTACCGTTCCTTTAGCGGTTGCATAATTAAATGCAGCATCATCAAAATCTGATTTACTTATGACTTGATTATCGTAAAGCGTTTGTTGTCTGTCGTAAATAGTTTTGGTATAATTTCTTTGGCTTACAGCATTATCGTAAGCTGCTTGTGCTTGTGTTTTTGCAGCATTTAAGTTGGTTTTATCTAATTCTGCAATAAGCTGACCTTCTTTAACAACGCTATTGTAATCCACATAAATTTTCTCGACAACTCCAGAAACTTGTGTACCAACTTCAACTTGTGTAATTGGCTCTATGGTTCCTGTTGCAGTAACCATAGTGGTTACATTTGCTTTTTTAGCTGTTACTGTTTTTGGTTCTATAACTATGGCATCTTCACCATTTATAAAACTGAATGCTACAATAGCAAGTATTACTAATACTACGCTTCCTAATATGATTTTCTTTTTAGATTTCATAATTCTGTTAATTAATTTTAATATTGTTTCCTTGATAAAATTGTAATAATTGATGGTATAAAATATTTAAGTATTTTGCCTGCAAGTAGTTTTGTTGAGTATTTGTAAAAGTGTTTTGACTTATTACCAAATCGGTTGTACTTAAATCTCCTAATTCATACTTTTTTTGTGCTAACTTGTAACTTTGCTCTGCTGCAGCTTTAGAGGCTTCCGAAGCTATTAATTGCTCTTGAGCAGAGACTGCATTTTGATAAGCCGTTTCAACTTTTTTATAAACTTCTTTTTCCGTAGTTTGCTTTTGTATTTGGGCTTTTTCAATATTTATAGTTGCGGTTTGCACTTCTGCTTTTGTTTGATTTCTGTTGAAAATTGGGATAGTTAACGATAATCCTAATTTTTGATTGAAATTGACATCAAATTGATCTGAAAATGTATTATCATTTATACTTGTGTAACCAGAACCAATACTTCCTGTTAAAGATAATGTTGGTAAAAATCCACCTTTAGCAATGTCTAATTCTTTTTCGCTTGCTGCAATATTTAAATTACTAGTTTGTATTTCTGGCAAGAAGCTTAAGGCATTATTATAGATTTCGTTTTTATTAAGTTCTAGGTTTATTAAATCGATATCATCGTCTAAACTTTTAATTTCAATAGTATCTAAAGGCGATAATTCTAATAATTGTTTTAATTGAATGATGTATTGTTGATAATCATTTTTAGCCGCAATTACATTGTATTTATTTGTTGCTGCCTGACTTTGAGCTTCTGTATAATCGCTTAATGCAATAGTTCCTGCATCTAAACGTGCTTTTGCTCTTAGCACTTCTTTTTCTGAAGCATTTACATTATTTTCTGCAATAGCAATACTTTCTTTACTATAAAGCGTTTGTAAATAGATTTCTAAAATACTTAAAACAATATTGTTTTTTTCTACTTCCTCTTGGTAAACACTCTGCTCTAGAAATAATTTATTTTGTTCTATTTGATTGTTAATTTGGTTTCCTTGAAACAAAGTCATTGAACTATTTATTCCAACATTTGTACTGTGTATTTGATCGGTAACATAATCGCTAGTAATTGGATCTATAGTACTTCCGTTAGAAAAACTCTGTGATGCGCTTCCAAATAAATTTGGTAATCTAGACGACTTCGCTTTACTGTAATCTATTTCTGCTATACTTTTATTTAAAGCAGCATCTTTAACAACAATGTTATTTTCTAGAGCATAATCGATGAGCTCTTCTAAAGACCAAACTTTTGTGTTAGTGCTAGGTAAACTTTCTTGTGCAAATGCTATTTGCATAAAAAAGAAACTTGCTATGATGATATATAATTTCATTTTAAAAGTGTTTTAAATTAACACTTCAAAGATGAAACTATATGCATTCTTATTATAAAGCGATAGACGTTTGAGGGTTTTTACTATACGAAATCGGGAAATCTATCGATGAGATTTTTGAAAAGTACTCACTAATTAATTATTTAAATAAATAACATTAGTATTAAATCTAAATAAATAGTCATAAATTATTATAACAAATTTGATATATCTAACAATGTCGTTTACAAGTATTCACAAATAGAATTAACAACTATGTTGCATTGTTCAATTTTATTTTAATAATTTACTTTAAACGTCTAGGATATTAGTACCAAGAATAAACGGAAATAAGGATATACTATTATAAACACAACCAAAGGAGCGTTAATTTTTATAGACTAAGTGAGGAAGGAAATTTTTATAATTTTTTTTTAAAATCTTAATTTAAAACAGAAACCGTTAGTTACGCATAGAGCCAACTAACGTCTTGTTTCTAATATAAAATAACTTGACTTCCTATTTTTACAAATAGTATTTTTTATGGTTGCATTTAGTGTATTAAAACTTTTTTTACAATTTGTTTATCATTTAGATTAATCTTTATAAAATATAAACTATTAGCACTTAATTTAAAATCTAAACTTGCTTTATTTTTATTAATAAAATTATATGTATTTACAAGTTTTCCATTTAAATTAAAAACAGTAATATTTGAAATATTATTATTAGCCACATTTAAAGTAAGCATTCTATTGTTTTTATTATATGATGAAGTAACTCCTGTTTGATGATTAAAATCATTTATACTTAATGCGCTAGGCTCTAAAATTTGAAATTGCTGATTAGGATTACTAGGATTAACTTCATAAGTCTGAATTTGTCCTCCAGAAGAACCATCTTGAATATCAAACGCTTTGATAGGATTATTAACTGAGCCAAAATTACAAGTTGTAAAAGCTATCTCTATTGTATAATTATTTGCAACTGCAGATTGAGAAATTTTGAATTCAACATTTAAATCTGAACTATTAAAATTAGCTTTTACATCTCCAAAATTACCACACCAACTATCATTAATCCCTAAAGTATTACCAGAACCATTATTAACTATTTTATAAATATCGTTTCCTTGATGTGTAAATGTCCATAATTGATAATTATCAGTATCATTAGGTGAAGCCATAAAAGCTTCATAATCATCACCAGTTTCAGTGGTCATAACTTCTGTATTTACTGAATTAAAAATCTTATAACTTCCGTCTGCTATTATTTGTGAAAACGATACACAACTAATCAACAAAGCTAAGGTGAGAAATATTGTTTTTTTAAAGTATTTTTTTTTCATAATAATGAAGTTTTAAATTAATAGATTATTGATTGTATTGCATGAGGTGGAATTGTATATACTACTTCATAATCACCAACTATAAGCTTATAATCAATTGAATCGTTTGTTTTATTCATTACAACCGTTACAATTTGACCATTTGGATTTTGAAAAGAAGTACTTTCAATAGTACTTCTACTTGTTGTTGTACTAATACGTTTTGCATTAGGTTTAATAAATTTTGAAAAGTGACCAATATAGTAATACGAAGGTGTATAAATTAGAGTATTAGTTCTTGTATCTGCATGAATTGGTGAAAAACAGAAATTTTGCACATGATTTGGTCCACCGGTATGATCTAGTAATACATTCCAATCAGTCCAACCAACAGTGCCATGATTGAAATCGTTAATCATAGAGTTACCGTAACGTTCAGCGTTAGACCATCTTTGATATTCAGCTTCTTCAAATTTTTCTTGGCAGCCTTCTGTAAATAATAGATTTTTATCCGGGAACGATTCGTTAATACTTCCTAAGTTATCATATTTAGGGTCTCCTCCTGTCCAGGTTTCATACCAATGAAATCCAATTCCCCAAGCATATTTAGCTGCTTCAGGATCTTCAAATATAACATTAGCACGTTGAGAAATTAAATCTCTATTGTGATCCCAAACCACAATATTTTTATCACCTAAACCAGCTTTTTCAAATGTTGGTCCTAAATAGTTTTTTAGGAAATCGCGTTCCTCTTCAGCTGTATAAATACAAGATTCCCAACGTTGTGTTGCCATTGGTTCATTTTGAATAGTAACTCCCCATACCGGGATACCTTCAGCTTCATAAGCTTCAATAAATTTGATATAATAATTTGCCCAATTTTGATAGTATTTTGGCAACAACTTTCCGCCTTGAAGCATATTTTTATTTGTTTTCATAAATGCAGGCGGACTCCAAGGACTAGCGTAAAACACTAAATCGTTGCCAATAAGTTGTGTTGCTCTTTTTATTAAAGGGATTCTAAATTCTTTATCGTGTTCTATAGTAAATGTTTTTAAATCTGCATCACCTTCCTCAATATAGGTATGACTTCCTGAACCAAAGTCACTACTATGAATACTAGTTCTAATAATATTATAATTTACTCCTTCTTCGCTATAATATGCTTTAAGAAATTCCTCTTGCTTATCTGAACTTAATTTTGCAAAAACTTCAGCGGAAGCATCTGTTATAGCTCCTCCAATACCTAAAAATGTTTGAAAACTTTTGTTTGGATTTATAAATACAGCAACCTCTGTTTCTAAAGGTTGTTTTGCATCTGTAAAAGAAAATTCTCCTTGATGTGATAATCGTAAATTTGTGTTTTCAGCAGTTGTAAATAACGTTGCTTTTGTTGGTTTAAAAGCGAGTACTTTTTCTATTTTTGATTCCGTTTTTTTATCCTTATTTGCTTCACTTACACCATCTGCACATGAAGCAACAACTAATCCTGTAAAAGCAACTATAAAATTTTTTATTGTCATTTGTTTATTTTTTTACCATACATAAGTAGCAACAGATCCTGCTGGAATTACTGTTGTTACTGGTTCACTTGATACATTTATATTTAAAGTTTTTTGAGTATCTGAATTATTTAAAACAATTACTACTATATCATCCTCCGGTGTTTTATAAGCCACATTAGGAAACTCTACAGAATAGTTAGAGTCTATTCTAACCGAACCTACAGGCACAAATTTTGAAGCATGTGCAATAATATAATAGCCTGGATTTCTTTCTACGTTATTGCCATCAATGGTAATTGCACCTAAGCATTCTGTACAACCACCATCCGTGTGTGGATTGTTATTTGAATCTGCAGCTAAATTCCACTCTAAAACATTTTTACTCCAGTTTCTTGGCGCACCAACTATAAGTTCTCTAATATGCCATCTTAGGTCTGAATAAAAATCTCCAGGTGCTTGAATCCACTGTTCTGTAAAATACACGTTTTTTTCTGGGTGCGCATTATGTACTAAGGTCATATTACTTATTTGACCAGCATATAAATGAAATGCAGAACCATCTATATAACTTTTTGCACTAGCATCATTTAAAATTGAAATTGGATACTCTGGATGATCTAAATTATGATCGAAAAGAATAATTTTGGTTGTAATATTTTCTGCTTGAAAAATTGGCCCTAAATGATCTCTAATAAAAGTTTTTTGCTGCTCTGCACTCATTACCATACTTGGATTATTGTGTGGGTTTTCTGGTTCATTTTGAATGCTAATCGCATCAATTGTAATTCCTTGAGCTGCCATACCTTGTATATATTTTACAAAATAGTTAGCATATGTATTATAGTATTGTGGCATAAGTTCACCCCCAATAGTAGATCCGTTAGTTTTCATCCAAGTTGGTGCTGACCATGGTGTCCCCAAAATTTTAATATTAGGATTTATTGCTAATATTTCATTTAAAACTGGAATGAGATTAGCCATATCTGGGTTCAATGAAAAATTATTAAGATTTTCATCGGTTTGTCCATTTGGCATATCGTTATAACTAAATGTTGTTGCGTCTAAATCTGAGGATCCAATACTTATTCTTAAATAACTTACTCCAATGCTATTATCACCAGCACCAAAAAGTTCTTGTAATAAATCTGATCTTGACGATGAAGACATTCCATTGATTAAAGCTGCACTTCCTCCCGTTAATGAATAGCCAAAACCATCCATCTCTTGGTATATTGTAGCATCTGAAACACTAATAGTAAAATTATTATTATCGGCTAACGGAAATATACCGTTAGACTGAGGTGTTAATAGGTTCGTTTTATCTGGAGATGTTAAATAATAACTAACACCTACACTTGTTTGTTCAGGTGGAGTATAGTATGTATCGTCTGTATCATCACATGCTTGAGTAATCCCGAAAAATGTAAAAAGAATTATAAGAATCTTCATGTTAATTTTTTTTATGCTAATATTCATAGTTTTCATATCAATTTTTATTGAGCAACAAATTCGTAAGTTCCTGTAGTATAATCGTCGCTTAAAGTTGCTGTAACCTCGAAAGCACCATTAGTACTAATATTTCTAATATTAGAACCACCTCCATTAATTATTGTTCCTGACAATTCATTTGGAGATTCAGAACCAAAATCATTATCCCAAGGAGAAATAAATTTCATATCATAATTTGCAGAAAGTGGTGTTGTAATTTTGAATGTATTTGGGTGGACATAAGTCATTAAAAATTCATTTCTATTGTCCCATCCTTGATTAATTTCGTCCCAATGGAATAAAAATAAATTATAGAATTGCCAATGAAAATTAGCGCTTGCAAAGTTAATAGTAATTGTATAAGCTTGGTTTCTCTCTACAATAATACCTCCAGATCCGATGTTTAAAATTGAATCCTCACTTACCGAAACCGCATCAGGAGATGCTGTAGCTCCAATATTTGTACTAATTGCATAAGATTCACCCGAACCATCTGCTGCAGAATTAAGCGTTATCATATCATCAACTTGTAAAGCTCTGTGTGTACTATTTGTAAATATATCTCCATTTCTATTTAACTCTTCTACCATTGTTCCATTAACAAATAAAAATAATTGATCTGGTGTTACGATTGGTGTACTAGTATCTTGTTCTATTGAAAATGTGTAACCACTAGAGGTTAACTGCAGTGTTACAACAAAAAAGCCCAATTGTGAGGATTGAATATCTTCGAAAGTAAAACCTTGATTCGCTGCTTGAGATTCCATAATTAAGGTACTTGGAGACCCAACAACACTTTTTAAAAGGTAAGACCAGTTTCCATTGGCTCTAAAAACAAAACTACCTGTATCGACTAATTCAATCGTAGAACTCCAAATACCTCCTCCTTGATAAGATAACGGTTCATCGGCTCCCCAACCTCCATTTATTGGTTGACCTACCATACTCCAATAATCAATTTTCAATAAACTGTAAGTATTATCGTCTAAGTTTACCATAATTCTATAAACCCCATCTTCTTGTGCGACAATAGGTTCGCCTGATTTTACTAAAACACCATCTGCTCCACCATATTGATGGGCTGGCAAAGATGTTTCGCTATAAAATTTGTACGTATTACCAGCTGTTAAACTTGTATAAACCTCATGAACATTTGATGCTAATCCTTCTGAATTATTTAGCCGTTTTAATTGAATGGCCTCTGCTAAGTTATTTTCATTTTCGGTAGCCGTACCAGAAATGTATAATCTTGTTGGAATAATTTCATCTTCAAAACGTGTTATTGCTAACGATTGACTATCATAAGCGGTTTTACTTAAACTTATAGCTTTAACAGCCCAAGTAACTTGAGCGACTTCACTTACAGGATATCCAGCAATTGATAATGCTTCATCAATATCTGCAAAAGAAACAATAGCTGACGTATCAGTGCCTGAATTACTTGAAGCTATTTGATATATTGGTGTTTCAAAATTTGTAGAACCTAAAGTATCTAATACAACAGAATATGTAATAGCATAACCTGCTGTTGATATTGCTGGGTCCCAACTAAAAGTTATAGTTTCGTTTGGTGTTTCCTGATCTAATATTATAGTTTGATTGCTTTCTGGCAATGTAGCAACTGGTGCTATTAAGCCCCACTGCCCTTCGGGTTGCATATTCTCTTCAGTATCACATGCTGTTACTGCAATAGATATGAAAATAAATAACAAAAGGTATTTATATATCTTTTTCATAACTGTTTTTATAAAGGGTTTTGAATCAAAGCAGGATTTCTATCTAGCTCTTGCTGCGGAATTGGTAATAATATTTTTGCTTCAGTCATATTATAATTCACAGGACTATTATTTCTTAAATCTATTTCAACTAAGTTATTCATAGTAGATATGGCAACATTATATCTTACCAAATCATCAAAACGATGTCCTTCTTGAAACAACTCTAAGCGGCGTTCTTTTAGAATTGTATTCCTTAAAACGCTTTGAGAACTTTTTTCTTCTGATGTTAAATCTGGTAATAATGCTCTAGTTCTAATTCGATTCACTTCTGTTGCTGCAAGCTCTAACTGACCTAATTCATTTAAAGCTTCAGCTTTTAAGAGAACAATATCTCCATATCTTATTAAATAAGGATGATCTGAACTAGCAAAACCATTAGCATTTTTCCACTTATAACTAAAAGGTATAGAGCTTCCTGGAGCATTTCCCCAAAATTCATCTACCCATTGGACCTCTTCAAAAAGAATTGATGCATTTTTTCTAACTGTATCTCCCAGTAAATCAAAAGCATTCACTAAATCTACAGAAGGTGTTGCAAATTTTCTCCATGCATCACCAGAAACTGAAGGTGGTAGCAATAATTGTGGCCCATAATTACCTTCTACACCTCCTAAATACTGTACTTCAATAATAGATTCTGCATTGTTATAATGGTTTCCATCGAATAGATCACTAAAAGGAATAAGTGTGTAATTAGCCGTACTAGTTTCTACAGCATTTATATGATTTAAAACTACATTATAATCAGGGTTTTGTTTTTGAGCATAAGCTTTGGCTGCAAGTGCATGAGCTGCTCCTGCTGTAGCTCGAGCTTTATTTACACTAGTATCATTCCCATAAGTATCTGGAAGCAAGATTGCTGCGTTGTCAAGATCTGTTGTAATTTGAATGTAAACATCTTGAGCACTAGACCTAGCCACGTTAACACTTTCTGCATCTACTGACGTTATGGTATTAGTTATTAAAGGTACACCTCCCCATAATTTTACTAATGTAAAATAGTGATAGGCTCTTAAAAAAAGTGCTTCTCCTTTAATTTGCTGTCTTCGTTCTGGAGTTAATAAAGGATCTGAAATTTGATCTATTTTTTCAATTATAAGATTTGCTTTTGAAATAGCGTTATAAATATTTGACCAATGAGTAAACAACCTAGAATTTGTTGGAGTAACTTCTAAATAATCTATTTGAAATATTTCTGGATTATCCCCACCGGCATAACAATTATCTGACCTTACATCTTGAAATAAAACATTATCCCAAACATAATATTCTGAAGACTGAAATGATTCATAAGCTCCAACTAATGCTGCTTCTATCTGGCTTGCAGATTCATAGGCATTACCACTTGTTTCTGCTGAAATAGGACTTAAATCTAAATAATCTTCGCATGAGATTATTGAGATTGTAAGTAATATTGCAATTAAAATTTTATTGTACTTCATAATCATTAATATTATATTTTAAAATGTTACGCTCATTCCAAAAATGAGGTTTCTAGTTTGTGGATATGTACCAAAATCGATACCTCTAATGATATTACTTGAACCAAAAGCATTAACTTCAGGATCATAACCCGAGTAGTTTGTGATAGTAAACATATTTTCACCTGTAACATATAATTTTAAGGCATTAACATTTATTTTTTCCAGAAGTGTTTCTGGTAAGTTATAGCTAAGTGTTATAGCTTTAAATCTTAAATAAGAACCATCTTCTATAAATCGAGTTGATATTCTTGAATTATCTGTATTTCCAAAACTAGATCTTGGTATATTTGTAATATCTCCTGGCTGTCTCCATCTGTTTAAGACTTCTACAGATTGATTTTTAGGGTCCGACATGCCTTCTAATTCAATTCTAGTAGCGTTAAGAATATCATTACCTTGAGAACCTTGTAAGAAAACAAATAAGTTAAATCCTTTGTATGAAAATGAATTAGTAACTGAATAGAAAAAATCTGGATTAGCATCACCTATAATTACACGATCATCTGCAGTTGGTGTAAATGTTGATTCTCCATTTTGATTAATATAATACGCATTACCAGTTGCTGGATCAACACCTCCATATATATAGCCATATAATGTCCCTAAAGGCAAACCTTCTTTTACAATACTAGCCTCTCCTCTTCCAGCTATACCTCCTTGTAATAATTCTTGTCCAACCAAATTTTTAACTTCATTTTTGTTAAATGAAATATTAAATCCAGTATCCCATTGAAAGTTTTCTGCCTGTATATTTTTAGAGCTTAAGGCAAACTCTAATCCTTTATTTTGTAGTTCACCAATATTTTGTATTGCAGACCTAAACCCAGAAGTAGTTGGTAAAGGAGCGTTTAAAAGTAAATCGGAAGTATTTTTTACATAAGCATCTGCTGTAAAGTTTATTCTATTATTTAGCAATTGAACATCTACACCAATATTTGTTTGTTCAGACTCTTCCCATTTTAATGAAAGATTCTCTATTGTTGCTGGAAATGTTCCTGGTTGCGCCACACCTCCTATTGGATAATTTCCTCCACTACCAACTTCTCCTAAATAAGCATAATTACCTATTTGATCATTACCAACAATTCCCCATCCTGCTCTAATTTTAAAATCGTTTACAATGTCTATTTTTTTAAAGAAATTTTCGTTTAAAACTCTCCATCCTAATGAAAAAGAAGGAAAATACCCCCATCTTTCATTAGGTCCAAAAGTACTAGAACCATCTGCTCTAAAATTTGCTGTAAGCAAGTATTTATTATCAAAAGCATAATTAATACGGTTTATAAAAGATGAATTTGCTTTTTCTGATTTTGTAGCTGATGCTCCAAAAATTTCAGATCCTCCATTTGGCGTTGTTACTGATTCGCTTGCAAAATTTCTGGTTTCAATAGAACTGTTTTCCCATAAAAATTTCTGGTTCACCGATCCTAGTAAAACCTCGACATTATGTTTATTGATGTTTTTTTTATAATTTAAAGTATTCTCTACTATATAATATTTACTACTATTAGTATTGTTAATTGATTGCCCACTTATAGCATTACCATAACTAGTCCTAAACGGATCAAGAAATGAATCATAAATACCATTATTACGATCTATACCATAATTTAGTTTATAAGATAAATCTTTTGAAATTTTAGCTTCAACATATATATTACCAAGCAAACGCTGACTGTTAAATTCTCGTTCAAGTCCATCAGTACTCGCTAATGGATTTTCCCAGTTTTGAAAAGGATTACTTGTAAAGCTTCCATCATCATTGTAAACTCCAATAATTGATGGCGTTGTTAGAGCCCCTAATAACACGCCTCCAGCATTAACATTGTTATTATCGTTAATATCCACATCCCTATAAGCTGTATAGGCTATTCTGGCTCCAATTGTAAGCCAATTTGACACTTCTTGATCTAAATTAATTTTAAAATTTCTTCTTTGTAGCTCTGCACTTTTAATAGCTCCTTCTTGACTTACATATCCAGCAGAAACATAGTAGTTTGTGGAATTACTTTTACCTGATAGTGACAATTGATAATTTTGTGAAAATCCACTTTGAAAAATTTCATCTTGCCAATCTGTTCTTTCTATGTAACTATCCCAATCTGTAGACAGACCCATTTCCGCCATAAGATCTCTATATTGTTCTCCATTTAAAACTGGAATTGTTTTCCATACATCAGCAAAACCGGTGTAAGTATCTATAGTTATTTTTGATTTTTCCGTTGTACCTCTTTTTGTTGTTATAATTACCACACCATTAGCTCCTTGTGCCCCATATATAGCTGTTGATGAAGCATCTTTTAATATTGAAACACTATCGATATCCGATGGGTTTATTGATCTAGTGTCTGTTGTAGGCACACCATCTACTACATACAAAGGTTCACTACCAGCGTTAATAGAATTTGTTCCTCTAATTCTAATACTAAATCCCGCTGAAGGTTTTCCAGAATTAGAAGTAACTTGCACTCCTGCTGATTGACCTTGCAACAAAGAACCTACTTGTGTATTTGCTCTAGACTCAAAATCTTTAGAATCTACTACAGAAACAGAACCAGTTATATCCTTTTTTTCTTGAGAACCATAACCAATTAAAACAACTTCGCTTAAAGTTTCTAAATCTTCTTGAAGTATAACATTTATTTCACTTAATCCATCAATTTTCTTTTCTACAGTTTCCATACCTACATATGAAAAAACAATAGTTGATGCATTATCATAAGTTCCGTTTAGTTCATAAAAACCATCAAAATCTGAAGTTGTTCCAAGTGTGGTACCTTTAATAAAAACTGATGTTCCTGGAATTGGCATACCACTTTGATCTGTAACCTTTCCTTTAATTGTTTTTTGTTGTGCAAAAGATATTGATATAACAAACATGGTTATTATTACCATAATTTTTTGCAATCTTTTAGTACTACTCATTGTTTAAATATTATCACTATTAGTCTTAGCTAGTTTTAATGTAATTTAACAGAGATATAACGTTGTATTTACATTAATGACAAATTAATCGTTATTTATAACACAAAACAATGAGAAGTAGCAAAAAAGTAGATTTTAAAAGAATAAAAAAACACGTAAACCACTAAACAACAAGTATATACATAATTTAATAAATACAAAAATGGTAGATAAATAATGAGTAAATAGATTTTTTTTTATGAGAAATTAATAAAAAAAGAAGCTTAATTTGTTCTTTTTATAATTTTATCCTATATTTTTTATCATCTCCTCAAAGGAGTTTCGATCTCCAATTGCTGTATTCCGAACCTTAACTCTGTAGTTATAAATTGTATTAACGGAATATCTTAAAATTTTTGAAATTTTTGAGCTACTTGTTATACCAAGCCTTATTAATGCTAAGATACGCAGTTCAGTATTTAAAACCTCTCCTTTTTTTACTATCAATTGACCTTCTGACTCAAGTAATTCGTTAACATCTTTTATAAAGTTTGGATAAATATGAAGAAAAGATTCGTCAAAATTTTTATAAAATAGTTTTATTTCATCTCCAACAACTTGCTTTGATTTAGTAAGTTCTAAAAGGTCATTAGTTTTATTGGTAACAATATATTTTCTTACTAGTTTTCGATATACATCTAATTTATCTATATACTCAGAATATAAATTTAAAAATGTACCTATATAATGTTCTTTTATTTTATCAGATTCTGAAAGCTCTAAATATAATCTTTTTAATTCTTCATTGGAAATATTTAGTTTTGAATTAAAATCCTTCAACTTTTCATTAACTTTTTTTAATTTATTTCGAGCAACTGAAAGCTTTTTAACTTGCTTATAAACTAAATAAATAGAAATCAATAAAAAACCTGCTAAAAAACTAATAAATATTAATGAGTTTTTAAGTTTTACTTTTTGCTTATCGCTTCTTTCTCCATAGGCCTTTGTAATCATAGGCAAACTATTAGCTATATTTATAAAGCGTAATTTTGAATTGTAAAATTCTGCATCTTCAAAAGAAAAATTAATATATCGATGAGCACGATCAATATCATCTTCTAGAAACATAATTCTTGCCAAAGCACCTATTGAAGCATTATCCTTTACCGATGCTTCAATATCTGAAATTGCAGAAAGAATTAAATATTCCTTTTGCTTTTCAATATTCTTTTTTAATTCATATAATAGAGATCTTTCAAAGGTGATTAAAGAAAATTCTCTTGACCCAATATTTACATCTTCTAAACGTTTTGAATTAATTTTTAAAGCCTTATCTAATTGTCTTTTATCTCGATACTGCTTTTCTTTTAGGCGTAAAGACTCTTCTGAATTTGGATCTAATCTTAAATATAAAGAATCTTGATATGCTGTATATAATTTAGAGTATAATGCTTTGCTTCGCACTACACTAGTGTAATAAGAAAGTCCAGAATAGCCTTCCTTATAGGCTATATAATATTCATTTATTAAGGAATTTGGTAAAGAATCTCTCTTTATCTCATTGAGAGCATCAATAGATTCTTTATATCTACCAGAATCAATAAGCAAAAGACTTAGAGATAGCTTTGTTTTATTTATAAATAGATTATTATTAAGCTTTTCTGCAATCTCTATATTTTTTTCTATGTACTCTAAAGCTTTATCAAAACTGTAAAATTCGTATTCTTGAATAATTTTATTAAGAATAAAATATTGCTCTTCAAGATCAAGAGTTTTTGATGCTTTTTCGTTTAACAATCTAATATTTTCTTCCTTTTGCTTATCAAAAAAAACTCTTTTAGCCATTTTTGACTCAAGCACTACTATAAGAGAATCCAATCTACTGTTTGAGTAGGAGTTTTGAAATAAAAACAGAAATATTAAGCAGAATGAGTATTTCAAATTTTAAAAGTAAATTGTTTCACCTAATGTTGCACATATATAAAAAAAGCCTTTGCAAGAGATCCTGCAAAGGCTTAAGTACTGAAGACGGGACTTGAACCCGTACGTCCTAATGGACATTGGATTTTAAGTCCAACGTGTCTACCAATTCCACCACTTCAGCATTGGAATTTATTTTAAATAAAAATATCTCAGAGCGAAAGACGGGATTTGAACCCGCGACCCTCACCTTGGCAAGGTGATGCTCTACCCCTGAGCTACTTTCGCAGTCTTTATATGAACATACAATATTGCTATTGCGGTTGCAAATTTAAGTCTTTTTTGCAAACAACAAAGCGTTTTTGTAAAAATTATTAAAAAAATTTTTAATCCTTTTCAGGATTTACCAACATTCGTTTAATTTCATTTAATTTCATAAGCGCCTCAACAGGCGTAAGTGTATCAATATCAGTTAATAATATTTCATCTTTTATTTGAACAAGCAAAGGATCATCTAAATTAAAAAAACTTAATTGCATCTCATTTTTTATTGATTTTACTTTATCTGTTAATTCTTCACTTGAATGTGACTGCTCTAATTTTTTTAAAATTTTGTTTGCTCGATGTAATACTTGCTGTGGCATACCTGCTAATTTTGCAACATGGATACCAAAACTGTGTTCACTACCTCCTTCTATAAGTTTTCTTAAAAAAAGAACATTATCTTCTAATTCTTTTACGGAAACATTAAAGTTTTTTATACGCTTAAAAGTTTCGGTCATTTCATTTAACTCATGATAATGTGTTGCAAATAGTGTTTTTGCTTTTGCTGGATGTTCATGAAGATATTCGCTTATTGCCCATGCTATTGAAATACCATCATATGTACTGGTTCCTCGACCTATCTCATCTAACAAAACCAAACTTCTCTCTGAAATATTATTAAGAATAGAGGCCGTTTCATTCATTTCTACCATAAAGGTAGATTCTCCCATAGAAATATTATCACTCGCTCCTACTCTTGTAAAAATTTTATCTACTAATCCTATTCTTGCGCTTTTTGCAGGTACAAAACTTCCTATTTGTGCCAATAACACAATAAGAGCTGTTTGACGTAATATTGCAGATTTACCAGACATATTTGGTCCGGTTATCATTATTATTTGTTGTGTTTCTCGGTCTAAGAAAACATTGTTAGCAATATATACTTCTCCAATTGGTAATTGTTTTTCTATTACAGGATGACGTCCTTCTTTTATTTCTAAGTCATAGGAATCGTCTATTGTTGGATATACATATTTATTTTCTTTTGCTAACTGTGCAAAACCACATAAGCAATCTAATTTTCCTATTAAATAGGCATTTTGCTGTATAGGTTTTATATATTGATGCATCCACACTACTAAATCTGCAAATAATTGTTGTTCTATAATTAAAATGCGTTCTTCGGCTCCAAGTATTTTTGCTTCGTATTCTTTTAATTCTTCTGTTATATAACGTTCTGCACTTACTAATGTTTGTTTTCTAATCCACTCTTCTGGAACTTTATCTTTATGAGTGTTTCTTACTTCTATGTAATAACCAAAAACATTATTTGATGCAATTTTAAGAGATGTTATACCTGTGCGGTCACTTTCTCTCTTTAACATTTCGTCTAAATAATTCTTTCCAGAAGTTGAAAGTCCACGAAGTTCATCTAATTCGTTAGAAAAACCTTTAGCTATAGTATTTCCTTTTAAAACATTTACAGGAGCTTCTTCGTTAATTGTTTGTTTTATTTTATCTATTAGTACGGTACAACTTTGTAATGTATCTGCTATTATTTTTAGGGATTCGTTATCACTATTTGATGATAATTCTTTTATAGGTGTAATAGCTTCTAAGGAATTTTTAAGCTGAACAACTTCTCTAGGACTTACTTTTCCTGTAGCAACTTTAGAGATTAACCGTTCTATATCACCAATGCTTTTTATATGATTTTGAATTTTCTGATGAATTGCTTTATTATTTTTAAGGTAAGACACCACTTCATGACGCTGCTTTATTTTTTCGACATTTTTTAAAGGCAATGCTAACCAACGTTTTAACAAGCGTCCTCCCATAGCAGAACTTGTTTTATCTATAACGTTTAATAATGTTACTGCGTTGTTATTTGTTGAATTATAAAGCTCTAAGTTTCTAATAGTAAACCGGTCCATCCAGACATACTCATCTTCTGCTATTCTGGAAACCGAAGTAATATGCTGTAATTTATTGTGTTGTGTTTCGGCTAAATAATGAAGTATTGAACCTGAGGCTATTATACCTTCATTTAAATCTTCTATACCAAAACCTTTTAAAGATTTTGTATTAAAGTGTTTTAATAATGTTTCGTTTGCATAGTCTGTTTGGTAAACCCAATCTTCTAAATTAAAAGTATGGAAATCGCTACCAAAACTCTCATTAAAATTTAATCGTTTTTGTTTGGAGACAAGTACTTCGCTTGGATTAAAATTTTGAAGTAATTTGTCTATATATTCTTGATTACCTTGGCTAGTTAAAAATTCTCCTGTAGAAATATCTAAAAATGAAATTCCAATTGTTGTTTTTCCGAAGTAAACAGAACACAAAAAATTATTTGTTTTAGATTGAAGCACCTCGTCGTTAAGCGCAACTCCAGGCGTAACTAATTCTGTAACACCACGTTTTACAATATTTTTAGTCTGCTTAGGGTCTTCTAACTGGTCGCAAATAGCAACTCGCTCACCTGCTTTAACTAGTTTTGGCAAATAAGTATTTAAAGAATGATGCGGAAAACCTGCTAGCTCTGTTTCACTTGAGCTTCCTGCTCCTCTTTTAGTTAAAGTAATGCCTAAAATTCCGGCTGATTTAACAGCATCACTTCCAAAAGTTTCGTAAAAATCGCCTACACGAAATAATAATAAAGCGTCTGGATATTTTGCCTTTATAGCGTTATACTGCTTCATTAAAGGCGTCACTTTTTTTGTTTTTGCTGCCAAAGAATTTTGTTTTAACCGTTATTGGATATAAGTTTGCAATGTAACTAAATAATGATTTTATTTAAAATCAATTTCGTTTTAGTTATTTATTATTATTCACAATTTTGATTGAAGAGATTGCCTTACCGCATACTTCTAGCAACAAAAGAAAACATGAGAAAATTAAAGAATAGTGAACTTGATAGATTAAATGTAGACGAGTTTAAACAAGCAAACAAAACACCTATTATTATAGTTTTAGATAATATTAGAAGTTTAAATAATATTGGCTCTGTTTTTAGAACAAGTGACGCTTTTTTAATTGAAAAAATTTATTTGTGTGGAATTACTGCAAAACCACCACACAAAGACATACATAAAACTGCATTAGGCAGTACAGAAACTGTGGCATGGGAGTACGTAGAAAACACTATAGAATTAATTGAAAAATTAAAAGCTGAAGGTGTAAAAATTTGCGCAATAGAACAAGCTGAAAACGCAATTATGCTAAATGACTTTAAAGTAGAAAAAAACACTACTTACGCTCTTGTTTTTGGCAATGAAGTTAAAGGCGTTGCACAAGATGTAGTTTCCAAAAGTGATGTTGTTATTGAAATACCACAATATGGCACAAAACACTCGCTCAATATTTCTGTAAGTTGTGGTGTTGTTGTTTGGGATGTTTTCTCGAAGTTATCATATTAAAATAGATGCTATATAACGGTAATTAATTGCTACATATAGCATCTAAAACATATAAATAATCTTCACGATTTTTTACAAAATCGCGATCTGAAATATCTATTATTTTTACATTAAGTTCTGTTTGATTTTTAAGAAAATTTAAATAACCAGAATTTATTTTTTCAAGATAACTACTATCTATATTCTGCTCATATTTTCTACCTCGCTTTTTAATATTTTCTTGAAGGCGCTCGGTATTTTGATAAAGATAAACGTACAACTCTGGCTTAGCTATATCCTTGTACATTAAATAGAATAGCTTTCGGTATAGTTTAAACTCGTCTTGATGCAGTGTTATTTTAGAAAATATTAGCGATTTAAAAATATCGTAATCACTAACTATAAAATCTTTAAACAAATCGAGCTGAGATAAATCGTCGCTAATTTGTTGGTAGCGGTCTGCTAAAAAAGACATCTCTAAAGTAAAAGCGTAACGTTGCGCATCTTTATAAAACTTAGGTAAAAATGGATTATCTGCAAAACGTTCTAAAATTAATTTTGCATTATAGTCTTGTGCTATTTTAGTAGCTAAACTTGTTTTTCCTGCTCCTATATTACCTTCTAAAGCTATATAATTGTATTTAGAGAATTGATGTTGTTTACTAGGATTTTTTAACCAAATATTTACAGGCTCTAAAACACTTTTATCTTCACATTTTTCTAATAAAACAGAAATTTCATCATCTAAAATTGGATGTTTAAATTTTGAAGCTATATGGTGTAATGGCTCTAAAACAAATCTACGTTTATGCAACTCTGGATGTGGAACTTTTAAAGATTTAGTCTCTAAAATTTCATTTTCAATAAATAATATATCTAAATCTATTATTCTAGATTGGTAGCCTTCTTTTTTGCTTCTAATTCTACCTAAATTAGTTTCAATTGCTAATAATTCTTTTAAAATTTTATTTGGCTTTAAATAACTCTCTACCAATAAACATGCATTAAAAAAATCATCTCCTTCAAATCCTAAAGCTGGTGTTTTAAATACTTTAGAAATTATTTTTACAGCACCAACCTTTACATATATAGCATCTACGGCAGATTGCAAATTTTTAAATTTGTCGCCTTTATTACTTCCTATAGATATATAAATTTTTTGTGATTCCATTTTAAAGAGAAAGCAAAATAACTAAAAGTAAATGGTTTCTTTTATATTTACTTAAAGAACTTATTAACGAAATTTATTACCTGTACAAATAAGCCTTTTAACTACTTAAAAACATGAATAAAAAAAATATACTACCACCCTAAATGCTAAACTTTTATTAAAAAATTTTATTCTACAACTATTTGCTTAGATTGTACGTAAATACTATACTTAACAAAAACTAAAATAGTGACGCATTGGCGGAAATTAAAGATGAAAAAAATATTAAAAATCACTAGTATTTCTCTATTAACTATAGTAATACTTCTATTAGTTGCACCATTTATTTTTCAGAATCAAATTAAAAATATGGTTCGTAATTTTATTAATAATAGCGTTAATGCTAATGTAGAATTTGCAGATGTTAGCTTAAGCTTTCTTAGTAGTTTTCCTCAAGCAAATGTTAGCGTAGACGATTTAAGAATCACCAATTTTGAACCTTTTAAAGACGAAACTCTAGCCAGTGTAAAGTCTCTATCTTTTGATATGTCTATTAAAGAATTATTTAAGAAAGAAGATGAAGGTCCAATAGTTATAAATTCAATTTATGTAAACGAAGCACTCGTAAACTTAAAAGTAAATAAGTTTGGTGATGCTAATTATGTTATTGCAAAAGAGAGTGAAACTTCAACATCTACAACTAAAAATGGCGAAGGCTTTACAATAGACATTCAAGATTACGCAATATCTAAAAGTGCTTTAATTTATTTGGATGAAGGTTCTAATACAAAACTAGATGTAACAGAACTTGACCACTCTGGTAGCGGAACATTTTCTGAAAACATTTCTGAATTAAACACAAAAAGTGAAGCTAATGTTACATTAAGTATTGATAGTACAGAATATTTAAGTAATAATCGTATAAAACTAGATGCTTTAATAGATCTTGATTTACAAAACAGCAAATACACTTTTAAAGAAAACAAAGGTTTAATTAACGATTTACCTTTAGAGTTTTCAGGTTACGTACAACTTATTGAAGAAGGACAGGATATTGATATTTCTTTTGAAAACCCAGGTTCAGACTTCAAAGATTTTTTAGCAGTAATTCCTAAAACATACTCTAAAAACATTAGTAATGTTGAAACTAGCGGGAGTTTTAAAATTAACGGAAAAATTAAAGGAAAAGTTACAGAAGAAACTATACCTACTTTAGATATTAACATAGCCTCTAATAATGCATCGTTTAAATATCCAGATTTGCCAAAAAGTGTGAAAAATATTTCTATAAATGCTGCGGTAAAAAATACAACAGGAAATATAGACGATACTTTTTTAGATTTAAAAACACTAAATTTTAAAATTGATGAAGATGAATTTAAGTCTTCTGCTGTTATTAAAAACCTAACAACCAACATGCTTGTAAACGCAAATATTGATGGTGTTTTAAACTTAGCAAATATCACCGAAGCTTACCCTATAGAATTAGAAAACAAACTTAGTGGTATTATAAAAGCAAAATTAAACACAAGTTTCGATATGAATGCTATTGAAACTAATGCATATAGCAGAATTAAAAATAATGGAAACGTTAGTGTTAACGATTTTGTGTTCTCATCTGCAGATATTGTAAATCCGTTAAATATTTCTCAAGCCAATGTAAGTTTTAAACCTGGAACTATTGCTCTAGAAAATTTTAAAGCTTCTACTGGAAAATCAGATTTAAATGCTACTGGAACAATAAATAATTTATTAGGATTTTTATTAAGCGACCAAAAGTTAAAAGGAGATTTTAATGTAGCGTCTAACAACTTTTTAATAAGTGATTTTATGGTAGAAGGAGGAAGCGACAGGCCTGTAAACCAAAGTACAGAACCCGATGACGCTCTTAAAATACCAGCCTTTTTAGATTGCACTGTAAATGCTGATGCTAAAAAAGTAGTTTACGACAACTTAACATTAACCAACGTAAAAGGTAAACTTTTAATTAAAGATGAAACTGCTAGCTTACAAAATGTAACATCAAATTTATTAGGAGGAAACCTAAACATGTCTGGATTAATTAATACTAAAAGCAAAACACCTACATTTAATATGGATTTAGGCATGACTAATTTTGATATCTCTCAATCATTTAGAGATTTAGACATGCTTCAAAATTTAGCACCAATTGCTAAAGCATTACAAGGAAAATTAAACAGCGCCATTAATGTAAGCGGTACTTTAGGAGACGACTTTACTCCAATAATGAACTCTATTTCTGGTGGAGCATTAGCTGAATTGCTAACTACTAAAGTTGAAACTGAAAACGCACCTTTACTTAATGCCTTATCTAACAAAATGAATTTTATAGATTTCGATAAGTTAGATTTAAAAGACTTAAAAACAGCACTAAAATTCGAAAATGGCCTTGTAAACATTTCTCCTTTTAATTTAAACTATAAAGATATTGGCATTACCGTTGGAGGTAGCCATAGTTTTGAAAACACTATGGATTATAATATAGTTTTTAACGTACCTGCAAAATATTTAGGTAGCGAAGTAAATAGACTTATTGGAAAAATAAACGATAATGAAGTTAACAAAATTTCTATTCCTGTTACAGCTAATTTAACAGGCTCGTTTACTAGCCCAAAGGTTCAAACCGATTTAACAACAGGTGTAAAAAATTTAACAACACAACTAATAGAAATAGAAAAACAAAAATTAATTAATAACGGAAAAGATAAAATTAAGGATTTATTGGGTGTTAATAGTAATAGCGGAAGCACTACAGACACTACTACCACACAAAGTTCTCCTGTTAAAAATGTAATAAAAGATATCTTTTCTAACGGAAACACATCTGGCACAAACACAACCACGACAACAGATTCTACGAATCAAACAGGAAATGTAGTTAAAAATGTTTTAGGTGGACTTTTTGGAAAAAACAAGAAGAAAAACGACACCATTAAATAAATTTAAATAAAATTTTAAAAATTATGCAACTCTATTGTTTAAATTAAAAGTTTAAATGTATATTTGCAACCTGAATTTTAAGAATACACATAATATAACGATATGTTAAGAATAGAAATTAAAGACGGAGAAAATATAGAAAGAGCTTTAAAACGTTACAAAAGAAAGCACCGTAACATTAAAGTAATGCAAAACTTAAGAGAGAACCAATTCTTTACTAAGCCTTCTGTAACACGTCGTCGTCAAATTCAAAAAGCATCTTATATCCAAGGATTAAGAGACGCAGAAAACGTATAGTAAATCGTTTTTTTTATATAAAACACACAAACCTTGCATTCTTTTGAATGTGAGGTTTTTTTGGTTTGAGATGTTTTAAATCAGATTTTCCTTTTACTTAAAAACGAAAAAACTAGTTAAAACTCCAATTTTTATAACTACTCGAAGCCTCTAACCTATTCTCTTTAGTGTCTTCTAAACTTGAGAAAAAATCTATTCCAGTTAATTTTTCAATTTCATCTACAGATACCACAAATTTATAAAGTGGTTCTTTAGACTCTTTATGGTCTATTAAAAATGCAAGCATTTTTGTTGCTCCAGAATTATTATCGATTATTACTTTATAAAATTGATTTGGCACTGCAACTTTTTCACTACCAATAGTTTTCATTTTTCCTTTTAAAATACCACCTGAAACCACAAAAACACCATCGTATTTACTTGCCCAATAACGTGTTTTTTGCTCTAACCTATTCCAAATTCCAGCATTAAAGTCATGCTTTTGCGGTGATATGTTACTTGTTAAAAAAGTTTCGTCGTGCGCTGCTTTACTGTACTTTCTATCTCCTGCCGGACACAAATGACCTCGATCGTAACCAGAGTTTTTATAATTACGCCAGTGTGCAGCCTTAGTTTTTACAGCTTCATCTATTTCAAAATAAGGTCTTTTAAAATTTGCGTTAGATAAATGCTCTTCTTTTAATTCGTATGCCACCCATTCTGCCTGTTCATGCTCTTCGCTATAACTTAAACTATAACCTTCGTGATGCACTATTTCTCCTGTAGTACTTGTAGGTAAGAAGTATTCGTTAGTCTCAGTCTTTAAAACGGCTCCTTCATTAAATACTTCTGTCTTCTGCTTATTATTTAGATACTCGTTTATTAATAGTGTTGCTATTATTACTATAGCCGTAAGTACAGAATACTTGGTTTTATTATTCAAAATTACTCTTTATTAAAATTGATTAATTATTCCTTAAACCCGTTAACATCTAAAACCTCAAGCTCTTGTTTATCGTTTTCAAAAATAATATAAGCTTTTAGTTCTGGGTGTTTTGCTAAAAAATAATCGGCTTTTTTAACTCCCATTGCTTGTAAAGCAGTAGCATAACCATCTGCCATCATACAGGTTTCTGCAATTACAGAAACACTTAAAATGTTTGTTTTAGATGGATAACCTGTTTTTGTATTAATTATATGAGCATAACGATTTCCATTTTCATCTAATTTAAACTTCCTATATGTTCCTGAAGTAGCCATTGCTTTATCTTTAAACTCAATAACAGTATTTGTGCTTTGGGAACCATCAAAATTTGGGTTTTCTACACCTACAGTCCAATTCTTTTTTTTATCAACATTTACACCTTTAGACCTTAGCTCGCCACCAATATTTACCATATAGTTTTTTACAGACTTTGCCTCCAAAAATTCTCCTATGACATCTACAGCATAACCTTTTGCAATAGCATTAAAATCTATAAATACACCATCTTCTTTTTTAATATAATTATCTACCAAGCCAACTCTATTAAAACCAACATAATTTAATAAACTATCAATTTTAATACTGTCTATTTTAATTTTTGGTTTTTCAGAACCAAAATCCCAAGCATTTACAAGGTTACCAATAGTAGGATCTAGAGCGCCTTCTGTTTCTCTATATAGTTTTTTAGAAGCTTTAAATACTTTAACAAAATGAGCATCTACACTAATATTTTCGTTTTTATTTAATTTTGATATATTGGAATCTGGCTGATAATTTGACATTGATTTATTGATAATATAAAATATACTATCAAACTGTTTTTTATAATTTTCGTTAGTATTTGAAGCATAAGTGATTTCGTAAAACGTACCGAAAACAGAACCACTTATTTTGCTGTTTTTAAGTTCCTGTTTACAAGAAACAAAAAAAGTAACAAGACATAACACAAACAAAAACTTCTTTAAAGCAAATAACAATTTCATAATCTTAGTTTAAATTAGTTTCAATAACCTGGATACCATTATATTCAATTAAATACTCTTCGTTTAAATAAACCGGCAAATCTTCTCCTTCAGGATTTCCTAAACCAACTCCCGCATACAATACTTTTGCATTTTTTTCGCGTGCATGTTTTTTAAAAGATTCCATCCAAATAACATCGTAATTATTGGCGTTATCTGGTAATAAGACCGCTTTTACTATAACAAAAAAATATTGTTTATTAGCATCTATACACACAAATTGAGGGTGTCTTTTTAGTTTACTATTTACTGCAATAAACTCAAAACCTCGTTTTTCGAGGTCTTTACCAACGTGATTCATAGCAAGATTATGTAACTCTTGCTTTGTAAGTGCTTTTCTCATAAAGCAAAAATACAAAAGGAAGCTATTAATAGAAAACAGATTTCTCTTCAAGTTATAATAATCACTTAGGCAAAACACATTTACTTTAAAGCCAGTCTTATCTTCTAATTTTTCATTTCATTTAAAACTTAGCAAAAGGTTTGTTTACTATAATCTATTCCTATAATTTTACAAATAACGTGAGATTAACTTCAGTAAGTAAAATGCAAAATATTCAAAACTACATAAATGGATCTTTCCAAAACCCTATTCAAAACAAATGGATAGATAACTATAACCCAAGTAAAGGAGAGGTTTATGGGCAAATTCCAAACTCAACAAAAGAAGATGTAGAAAATGCTTATAAGGCAGCAAAATCTGCATTTCCTAAATGGTCACAAACTAGCATAGAGGAACGAAGTAAAATACTCATAAAAATTTCAGAATTAATAGAAGAGAATCTAGATGCTTTCTCCCAAGCAGAAAGTAAAGATAATGGAAAACCAATAAGCTTAGCTAAGGCAGTAGACATCCCAAGATCTGCAAGTAATTTTAGGTTTTTTGGCAATGCTATTACTCAATTTGCTAGCGAAAGTCATGAAAGCATTGGCCAAGCAATTAATTATACTTTACGTCAACCTATTGGTGTTGTAGGTTGTATTTCGCCATGGAATCTTCCTTTGTATTTATTTACTTGGAAAATAGCTCCAGCCATTGCTGCAGGAAATTGTGTTGTTGCTAAGCCTAGCGAAGTCACACCAATGACCGCTTATTTATTGGGTGAAATTTGTAGTGAAGCTGGACTACCAAAAGGTGTTTTAAATATAGTTCACGGTTTAGGAAGCACTACAGGACAAGCAATTATAGAACATAAAGATATTAAAGCCATAAGTTTTACAGGAGGAACTGCAACTGGAGCTCATATTGCAAAAATAGCAGCTCCAATGTTTAAAAAATTATCCTTAGAATTAGGCGGAAAAAATCCAAACATCATATTTGCAGATTGCGATTATGAGGATATGCTAAACACAACTGTTCGTTCTTCGTTTGCTAATCAAGGACAAATTTGTTTATGCGGAAGTAGGATTTTTGTTGAATCTTCTATTTATGAGAAATTTAAAAAAGACTTTGTTACAAAGGTAAAAGCTTTAAAAGTTGGTCATCCAGCAGAAGCCAACACAAATATTGGCGCATTAGTATCTAAAGCACATTTAGAAAAAGTAAAGGAATATATAGATATAGCTAAAACTGAAAACGGAACCATTCTTTATGGAGGCAATAAAGTTACTGTAGAAGGTTTTGAAAACGGATACTATTTAGAACCTACAATTATAGAAGTGCCAAGTGATGAATGCCGTGTAAACCAAGAAGAAATTTTTGGACCAGTCGTTACAATAATGCCTTTTAAAACCGAAGATGAAGTATTATCAATGGCAAACAAAGTAAAGTACGGTTTATCTGCTACACTTTGGACAAACAACTTAAAACGCACTATGCGAATGAGCAACCAATTACAAGCAGGAATTGTATGGGTTAATACCTGGATGATGCGTGATTTAAGAACACCATTTGGCGGCGTAAAAGCTTCAGGTGTTGGACGAGAAGGTGGTTTTGAAGCTCTTCGATTTTTTACTGAGGCTAAGAATGTGTGTATAAAATATTAGTTTAATTAAATTTCAACTTGAAACTCTATTTTAATGCCAATTGTTACAATTAATAGAATTAGTGAACACGAAAATAGATTTAGAAAAATTCGGTTAGAAGTTAATGGTAAATTATTCGCAAAAATAAATAACAGTGAAAAACAAAAATTAGAGTTACCATATGGTAAACATTATATTCAAGCAAAAATTGATTGGTGCACATCAAATATTTTGGAAGTAGAATTAGTAGAAGATATCGACGTAAAGTTAACAAAAGGAAAAAGGTCAACTCTATATAGAACAACCTTTGGATATAAAAAATATTTATTATTACAGTTGGAAGTTAATTAAATATAGCTTCCGTTTAACATTAAAAAAGATTCCTGCCTACGCAGGAAATTATTATGGATTTACAACTAAACAACAAATACGCATTAGTTTGTGGAAGCACAGCAGGAATAGGAAAAGCTACTGCTTTGGCTTTAGCCGAAGAAGGTGCTATAATAACGCTAATTGCAAGAAACGAAGACAAGTTAAAGGCCACTTTAACACAACTACCTCAACATAGAAATCACGATTATATTGTTGCTGATTTTTCTAATCCGATGGAATTAAAAGAAAAGGTAGAAAGCTACATTAAAAACAATCATGGTTTTCATGTATTAGTAAACAATACTGGTGGTCCGGCAGGCGGACCAGTTTTTTCAGCAGAAATAGAGGAGTTTGAAACCGCTTTTACACAACATTTAAAATGCAATCACGTGTTAGCGCAAGCGGTAGTTCCGTTTATGAAAGATGAAGCATATGGAAGAATAATAAATGTAATTTCAACCTCTGTAAAACAACCTTTAGATGGACTTGGAGTTAGTAATACTATTCGTGGAGCAGTTGCAAATTGGAGTAAAACACTAGCAAATGAGCTTGGACAATTTGGTATTACTGTAAACAATGTATTACCAGGTGCAACAGGCACAGAACGGTTAACTGAAATTATTAAAAATAAATCTGCTAAATCTGGAAAAAGCGAAGAAGAATCTGCCAATGCAATGAAGAGTGCCGTGCCAGCAAAACGTTTTGCAAAACCAGAAGAATTAGCAAATGCTATAACTTTTTTAGCTAGCGAACGTGCTGCTTATATTAACGGAATTAATCTTCCTGTTGATGGCGGAAGAACAAAATCTTTGTAACTTTATAAAATTACATAACCATAAAATATAATAATTATGAGTAAATTATTTCCACCTATAAATTTTAAAGATTGGATTGAAGAAAATAGGCATCTTTTAAAACCACCTGTTGGCAACAAAGTAGTATGGAAAGATGGCGATTTTATTGTAATGGTTGTTGGTGGTCCTAATAGCAGAAAAGATTATCATTATAACGAAACACCAGAATTTTTCTATCAAGTAGAAGGTGATATTGTTTTAAAAGTAATAGACGAAGGCACGCCAAGAGATATTCATATTAAAGAAGGTGAAATGTTTTTATTACCACCTAAAGTACCACACTCACCTCAACGTGGTGCGAATACTGTAGGCTTAGTAATTGAATATCCAAGAGAAAAAGGAGTGCAGGATGCATTACTTTGGTTTTGCGAAAACTGTACAACAAAATTATACGAAGAAGATTTTACTATTAAAAATATAGAAACCGATATGCCTAAAATTTTCGATAAATATTATGGCGATCAAGAGAAACGTACATGTCCAAATTGTGGAGAAATAATGCAACCACCAAAAAAAGTAAAAATTAATGAGTAAACGCAAATTAAGAATAAACGGTCATTCGCATTTATTGCCTTATCCAGAGGAAATTCCTCAATTTATGCAAGATAAAGGTATTTTTTGGGTAGATAAAGATCGAAAATTTATGCTACAAAAAGACTGGAATCGACCAATTACAGATTCAAGTTTTTTCTTAAATGAAAAACTAGCATGGATGGAACGTTTTAAAATAGACCATGCTGTTGTTTTAAACTTATCTCAATTATATGGAAATGGTTTGCGTGTTGAAGAAATGAAACAAGCTTTACGTTTCCAAAACGACTTTAATGCCAAAGTACAACACCAAAACCCAAGTAAATTCACTTGTGGATTTGTTGTACATCCTGGATTTGTAAGAGGAGCTTGTTGGGAAATCGAACGTTGTGTAGAAGAGTTAGGTTTACAGTTATTGTGCCTACCAACACATTATATGGATACTATTGGAACTTGGCGTTGTATTTTTGATGAAGAAAACGAGCCTATTTTCGAGCTAGCCAATAAATATAATCTTGCAGTAGAAATCCATCCGTATGATGGTGAAAAGTTTATAAAACTAGAAAATACGTCTTGGCGTTTTCATTTAATTTGGATGCTGGCACAATGTGCCGATGCTTACCATTTTTTAACTTTAAATGGCTACCAAGACAAATATCCTAACATGCGAACATGTTTTGCACATGGAGGACAATTAGCACAAATAAATTTAGGCAGGCGTATTCAAGGTTTTGATGGCAGACCAGATTTATTTGAAGGAAAAAGTCATCCAAGAAAAGCCGTAGCACATAAAAATATATTTTTTGATACTTTGGTTCATGATACTGGTGGTTTAGAATTATTAATTAGAAACCAAACATCTAATCAAGTTATTATGGGATTAGACGACCCGTATCCTTTAGGAGAAATGGAAAGTGAAAAGCAAAGCTCTTATCCTGGCAAAATTTTAGATTTAGCAATGGAACGTAAAATTATTACAGAGCCACAACGAGATGCTATATGGGAAGACAATGTAATACAATGGCTTTGTGGAGACGACCAAGCTGCTAAAGACAAACTTGTAAAACGAATATTGGGATAATGAAAAAAAAAGTCTTTTTGTGACACTGTTGCGACATACATTAAATTTAAAAACATTTTCCCATTAATAATTATAGTAGTGTTACTCATTGCAATTTTAATAAAAACGCTTTATAATATTATAATACATTAATTATTTATGTATTTCTTACCAGAAAAATTAGACGAATACATTGTTTCTCATAGTCAAGAAGAACCAGAACTATTACAACAACTTACGCGAGAAACCTACCTTAAAATACTTCAACCTATAATGTTGTCTGGCCCATATCAAGGCCGCGTTTTAAGTATGATTTCTAAATTAGTTAGACCTAAAACTATTTTAGAACTTGGCACTTTTACTGGATACGCTACAATTTGTTTAGCAGAAGGCCTTCAAAAAGAAGGAGAGATACATACAATAGATATTAAAGAAGAACTTGAAGATTTTCAACGCAAGTATTTTAATAAATCTGGTTATGGCTCTCAAATTCATCAACACTTAGGAAATGCTGTAGATATTATACCAACACTGGATAAAACTTTTGACTTAGTATTTATTGATGCAGACAAACCTAATTACGTCAACTATTTTAACTTAATAATAGATAAGTTAAATTCTGGAGGTATTATACTTTCAGACAATGTTTTATGGCATGGTAAAGTAGTTGAAAAATTAAACCCAAAAGATATTTCAACAAAAGCAGTACTAGACTTTAATACACTTTTAAAAGAAGATTCCAGAATTGAAACTGTTGTTTTACCTATTCGAGACGGCTTAACAATAAGCAGAAAGCTATAATAACTATGAGCAAATTAAATATTAGAACTGTTGATGTTGTACAATACGTAACACCTTTAAGAGAAGGTGGATCTTTACCTGCAATTGTTAAAGCTAGTGATGATTTTTTATACGTCTTAAAATTTAGAGGTGCTGGTCAAGGAAAAAAAGCTTTGATTGCAGAATTTATTGGAGGTGAGTTAGCAAGAGCCATAGGATTAAAAGTTCCGGAGTTAGTATTTATGAATTTAGACGATTCATTTAGCAAAACAGAACCTGATGAAGAAATTCAAGATTTACTTAAATTTAGCGTAGGTTTAAATTTAGGATTACACTATTTAAGTGGCTCCATAACATTCGATCCTTTAGCATCTGTAGCAGATGCTAAAACAGCTTCTAAATTAGTGCTTTTAGATAGTATAATTAGTAATATTGATAGAACTGCCAAAAATCCAAATGTATTAAATTGGAATAAAGAATTATGGGTTATCGATAATGGAGCAAGTTTCTATTTTCATCATAATTGGGAAACTTGGGAAAATCATTTAAATAAAACGTTTCCTCTTATAAAAGACCACGTACTATTAAATCGTGCTACAGATTTAGACCTTGCTGCTAAAGACATTATTAATGCCTTAGACCAAGACACCATTAAAAACATTATTGATACCATTCCAGAAAACTGGTTAATAAATGAGTCTGATACCTTTACGCCAGATCAAATTAGAGCTGCCTATATAAAATATTTAAACACCAGACTCTCAAAGATTGATTCATTAGTTAAAGAAGCAAAAGATGCAAGATAAAGTTACTTTTGAATATGCAATTATTAGGCTAGTTCCTAAGGTTGAACGTGAGGAGTTTTTTAATATTGGTGTTATTTTATTTTCTAAGCGCAAAAAATTTTTAGATGCAAAATTTAAAATTAATGAAGCTAAATTAAATGCTTACTCCTGCAATTTAGATTTAGAAGCGCTAAATAGCTATTTACATTCATGGAAATTAATTAGCGACGGAAACGAATCTGCTGGTATTATTGGACAATTTGAATTATCAGATAGATTTAGATGGCTTGCAGCTACAAGAAGTACTGTTATACAGAGTTCTAAAACACATTCTGGATTAACCGAAAATCCTGAAAAAGAGCTTGAAGATATATTTAAGAAATATGTACTATGTGAAGATAGTGATAGTTAATATTTAAAAAAGCCTCTTCGTTTTAAAGAGGCTTTTAATTTTAATTAATAAAAATAAATTTTTACTGTACCGCTTGTAAAGCATCTATATTTCCATAACCAAAACTTGAGTTTTTATTAGGATAAAATTCTGCAGATTGCTTAAGTTTATTTAATACTTGCGTTCTGCTCCAACTTGGGTGTCTTGCCCACACTAAAGCTGCAATTCCTGCCGTAGTTGCAGTTGCTACAGATGAGCCTCCTGTATAACGTCTTTGGTTATTATAAAAACCTAAAACTGGTGGTGCTTTACTTGTATTATTATTACCTTCCATTATTATTGTAAAGTCTATTTTACTTCCGCTATGGCATACTTCACACCTTTCGTAATTTGGTCCATCGTCTACTCCTGTAACAGCAACAGTTTCACTCATACTTGCCGGAAAAATAACACCATAACCATTAGTAAAACTTGTAGAAGTTCCTCCTGCTGCAAATATTAATTTACCTTTACTATATGCATATTTTACAGCATCTTTTATATTACCAATAGACCAAACGTAACCAATAGACATTGAAATAATTTTTACATCGCTTCGGTTTGCAAGTTCTGTTAATGCTTGAGACACACCTTTACGTTCATGATAATCATTAAGTAAAACATCTTCTGTAGCTCTATAAGCAACTAAATTAGCATTATAAGCCACACCAACTGGCATACCATTATCGTTACGTGGTGCCGCCATTGTAGAAGCCATTGCTGTGCCATGACCACATTTGTCGTGAGGACCATCATAATTATTAGACCACCACCAATTAGAGTCTATAAAAGTTCCATATTTTTGAACAAACCTAGAATTTGTAGAATAACCATCTTTAAATCCATTACCGTTTAAAAGAGATTGAGATTGAGATACTCCTGTATCTATTAAACCAATAGTTATACCACTACCAGTACTATAATTCCAGGCCTGTGGTATGTTATGCTCACTAAAATGCCAAGATACTTGTGCATTATTTGGGTTTACAGTTGTATAATGCGAACTACTTATAGATTCTCCATTTTTACTACACCCAGAACTAGAGCGCATAGTGTTTTCTGTACCATAGTGGTTATAGCCATTAGGTTCTAAGTAACGAATACCTTCACTCTTTCTAAGTGCTTTTACGGTTTCAATATTTTCTACTTTAACATCTACTACATTAATAATTTCATGCTCAACTACATTTTCTCTATTTCGCTTATAGTTTTCTTGAGTTTCTACGAGCCTTAAAATATTATCTTTTGTTTTTAAAAGTTCTTGAGATCGGTTTTCACTATAACTTTCATTTTCATTTCCATAACCTATAGTTAAAATATTATTTCCATGAACTATTGCACTCCATAAAAAATGGTCAGATTCATTATTCCAATTAAATTCTTCTCCACTATTGATTTGAGATTCAATTTCAGCGTTAATTTGCTGAATAGTTAGTGGCTTAGATTGATCTACAACTTGTTGTTTTTCTTCTTCAAAATCACTTATAGCATCCTTTGTACAGGATGTCATGATAATGGATGCTGCTAAAAATAGTTTGAGATAATTAAATTTCATTTAATATATTTTTAATGGGTTAGATTTTAAATATATTAAATATTTCACATTTTTTTAACTTTTAAAATATGAAATTTCAAAAAAAACAATATCAAAAAAGCGAATTACATTTTTCTACTAATAGAGCCGGTAAAATCTTCGAAGTCATCTTTTACCTTTTTTAATTCATCTTCTACATCTTTAGTGATGCTTGTATCTATTCCTTGCTGCTCTGCAGTTTTCGTTATTTCACTTTTAATATCGTTACTTGCGTCTTTAAGCATACGCATGCCTTTACCAAGGCCGCGAGCAATTTCTGGGATGTTTTTAGCACCAAAAATCATAACTACTGCTAGTATAATTAATATAGCCTCTTGACCTCCAATGAATAAAAATGTTGCTAATTGTATCACGCTACAAATATAGTAAGTTGTTTTTTGTTTAAAACATTTTCAAAGTTAAAAAAGCCTTTCAAATTTATATTTTGAAAGGCTTTTTTTATAAAATTATCTACAATCATTAAATTGCAAAATCATTTGTTTTTTTATGATCACTGTTTTCGTAACGGTCGATACAATCGTTTATTATTTCGTAAGCTTCTTTTGCATCTCCCCAACGACCTACATTAACTTTCTTTTTTTCTAAATCTTTATAAACTTCAAAAAAGTGAGTGATTTCATGAATACGGTGTTGGTTTATGTCTTCCAAATCTTTTTTTGAATTCCAAATTGGATCTGAAATAGGAACACAAACAATTTTTTCATCCGGTCCTTTTTCATCTGCCATATGAAATACTCCAATAGGTTTAACCTCAACAACACATAATGGAATTGTTGGCTCATGACCTAAAACTAAAACATCTAAAGGATCTCCATCTAATGCTAAAGTTTCTGGAAAAAAACCGTAGTCTCCAGGATACATCATAGATGAAAACAACATACGATCGAAACGAATTTTCTTTAATTCGAAATCATATTCGTATTTGTTTCTACTTCCTTTAGGTATTTCAATTAAAGCATCGAAAGTTAAATTTCCTTTTGCACTCATAAATATTATATTTTATCTCCTAAATTCGTTATTAGAAAAAAGGAATTATTAATTTTTTTATTTTAAAACATGTGTTTTTTAGGGCTGCAAAAGTACAAGATTATTTAGCTTATTACAAGTAAAAAGTATTTTGATAACATTTTAGCTTTAAATGATAACTTTAAGTTTAATTAACTTTATACTTAATTGGCAAGTGTACTACTTTTTTTGTTTCATAAAACTCTTCAGAGTAAAAGTCTGAGATGTTATAAATTGTAGTTGTTTTATAATCTTTTAACTCTTCAGATAAATCTCCACCTTTTAGATATAAAATACCATTTTTTAATTCGTGATTTTGCTGTTTTGCAATTTTACCTTTTACCCAATGAACAAAAGTTGGCATAGCAGCTACTGCTCTACTTATAATAAAATCGTAAGTATCATTAATCTCTTCTACTCTGGTATGTGTTGTTTTAACATTTTCAAGACCTAAGCCTTCTACAACCTCATTAACTACTTTTAATTTTTTAGCGATACTATCTACTAAATGAAATGAACATTCCGGATACAATATTGCCAATGGTATTCCTGGAAATCCACCTCCTGTACCAACATCCATTATTTTTGTACCATCTTTAAATTCTATAACCTTTGCTATTGCTAAAGAATGTAACACATGACGTAAATACAACTCGTCTATGTCTTTTCTAGAAACAACATTAATTTTAAGATTCCAATCTTGATACAAAGCCTCAAGCTTAGTGAATTTATCAATTTGATCTACGGTTAAATTTGGGAAGTATTTTAATATAAGCTCCATAAGTTTTAAATATTATGCAAAAATAGAAATTAATCTTGGCACATTTTTATGAAATTCACTATTACTTGGCAAGCAATTATTAATTATCTTTGCGCATTAAATACGAATGGCACATTTAATGTACATGTTCTATTCAAAAATATAATTATGACAAAGCAAACAATAACTTTTTCAAGAAAAGATTCTGCTAAGTTTTTTAAAACACTAAACAAACGTGTTAATAATTACTTTAAAGAGAATGATATTAAAAAAACTGGAAATTGGAAATTATATACTAAAGCCATTATAATGTTTACTCTATTATTAGGACCTTTAGTTCTTTTATTAACTGTAAATTTACCTGTGTGGTTACAAATAATATCAATGATAGTGATTGGTATAGGTATTGCTGGAGTTGGAATGAATGTTATGCATGATGCTAATCATGGTTCGTTTTCTAGTAAAAAATGGGTTAATAGATTAATGGGTAGCAGTATACATATTTTAGCTGGTAACGATTATAATTGGAAGGTTCAACACAATGTTTTGCATCATACTTATACAAATATTGAAGGCCATGATGAAGATATAGATGCCGGTAGAATTATTCGTTTTTCTAAACATTCTCCTTGGTTAAAAATTCATAAGTACCAAAAATACTATGCCTTTTTCTTATATGGATTCTTAACTGTAAATTGGGCAATTACTACAGATTTTAAACAAACTTATGTGTATTTAAAAAGAAAATTATCTTATGGTAAATTTCCTAAACCAGCTACACAATGGACTAAACTTATAATTGGTAAAATTTTATACTATTCTATTTGGGTTGTTTTACCTTTATCTCTAGGGTATACTTGGTGGCAAGTTTTAATTGGCTTTTTAATTATGCATTATACTGCAGGAATTATTTTAAGTGTTATTTTTCAATTAGCACATGTAATGCCTAATACAGATATGCCTATTCCAGACGAGTCTGGAAATATGAAAAATACATGGGCAATACATCAATTATTTACAACCTCTAATTTTTCACCAAAAAGTTGGTTAGTAGAATTTTACACAGGTGGTTTAAATAGACAAGTAGAGCATCACTTATTTGCTCATATTAGCCATGTTCACTACAAAAATATAGCAAAAATTGTTAAAGAAACAGCTCAAGAGTTTAGCTTACCTTATAATGAGTATAATACTATTTGGAAAGCCATTGCAGAGCATTACCACCAATTAAAAGTATTAGGCCAAAAACCTAGTTTAGCTTAATAATAATTATTTGTACAACATAACATCTTTATAAATGAACCAACTTTCAGACAGAATAAATAATATGTCTACATCTGCCACTTTAGCTATGGCAGCAAAAGCAAGAGAACTTAGAGCAGAAGGCAAAGATATTATAGGATTAAGTTTAGGCGAACCAGACTTTAATACTCCAGATTTTATTAAAGATGCTGCAATACAAGCTATAAACGATAATTACAACTCTTACTCACCTGTAGATGGTTATGTAGACTTAAAAGAAGCTGTAATTACAAAATTTAAGCGTGATAATAATTTAACATATACGCTACCGCAAATAGTAGTTTCTACTGGTGCAAAACAATCTTTATACAACATTGCACAAGTAACGATTAACGATGGAGACGAGGTTATTTTACCTTGTCCATATTGGGTAAGCTATAGCGATATTGTTAAAGTTGCAGGAGGAGTTCCTGTTGAAGTAAAAACATCTATAGATACAGATTTTAAAATGACCGCCTCTCAATTAGAAGCTGCCATTACACCAAAAACAAAAATGCTATGGTTTAGCTCTCCTTGTAACCCAAGTGGATCTTTATATAGTAAAGAAGAACTAGAATCTTTAGCTGTTGTTTTAAAAAAACACCCTAATATTTACGTTGTTTCGGATGAAATCTACGAACACATAAACTATACAAGAAAACCGCACGCAAGTATGGCTGGAATAGACGGTATGTTTAATAATACCATTACTGTAAACGGTGTTTCTAAAGCATTTGCTATGACTGGTTGGAGAGTTGGTTTTATTGGCGCTCCAGATTGGATTGCTCGTGCATGTAACAAAATGCAAGGTCAAGTAACTAGTGGAACAAATTGTATTGCTCAACGCGCAGTTATTACAGCTTTAAACGCAGAACCAAGTGTTGTAAAATATATGATTGACGAGTTTAAAACGCGTCGTGATATGGTTTTAAATTTACTAGCAGATATAGAAGGTTTTAATACCAATACACCAGAAGGTGCATTTTATGTGTTTCCAAATATTTCTTATTTCTTCGGAAAAACTTTACGCGGAAAAACTATAAATAACGCTACAGACTTCTCGTTATATTTATTAGAAGAAGCTCTTGTTGCTACTGTAACTGGTGAAGCATTTGGAAATCCAGACTGTATTAGAATAAGCTATGCTGCATCTCAAGAGCAAATTAAAGAAGCTATAAAAAGAATTAAAGCTGCTTTAGCTTAGTAAGCATCGAATTATATTAAAATGAAAAAGCCTCTAAATTACTTTAGAGGCTTTTTTTATAATATATTTTTAAAAACACTATCTATTTCTCCAGAAAAACGGCGTTAATAAAATAAGTACTGTAAATAGCTCTAAACGCCCAATAAGCATTAAAAATGAAGACCACCACTTTCCTATTGGAGGTAATGCTGCATAATTATTTACAGGTCCAAAATCGCCTAAAGCCGGTCCTACATTCCCTAAACTTGAAGCCGCTAAACCTATTGCAGATTCAAAATCAATTTTCATCATTGCAAAACCTAAAGTTCCAACAATAAAAGCTAAAAGATAAAGAATAAAAAAGCCAAGAATATTAAATACAATATCACCAGAAACAGAACGCTTATTATAACGAACAGGTAATATTGCGTTAGGATGTAAAGCTCGTTTAAATTCTAAAAACCCATTTTTAATTGTTATTAAATGCCTTACCACTTTTATACCTCCAGATGTACTACCTGCAGAACCTCCTAAAAACATCATACCAAAAAAGAACACTGTTAAAAAAGGAGTCCATAATGTATAATCTGCTGTTACAAAACCTGTTGTTGTTACAATAGCTAAAACTTGAAACAAACTATGCCTAAATGCACTCTCTCCTGCTCCTAATGTTTGCGGATGCTCTATTGAAGAAAGACTCAAATCTGCATTAAAATAAATTAAAACAGCAGCAACAATTGTAAATATCGTAATAAACTTAAAGTAAAGTTTAAACTCTTCGTCTTGCACTACTTTAGATACTTTACCTTTAAAAATAAAGTAACTTAATACAAAATTTGTTCCTGCTAAAAACATAAATACAATAATAATATACTGTATTAATGGATTATCGTTCCAATAAGCAACACTAGCATTTTTTGTAGAAAATCCTCCAGTAGAAAGCGTACTCATAGAATGATTTATAGCATCAAAAAAAGACATACCCGCTACTTTTAACAAAATAGTTTCGGCTGCAGTATATCCAAAATATATTAACCATAAACGTTTTGCTGTATCTGTAATTCTTGGATGTAATTTATCGGCACTAGGGCCAGGTGCTTCGGCAGCAAATAGCTGCATACCACCAATACCCAACAAAGGTAAAATTGCTACTGCAAGAACAATAATTCCCATTCCACCAATCCAATGCGTTAAACTACGCCAGAATAAAATACCTTCTGGCACCACTTCTATATCATTTAAAATAGATGCTCCAGTAGTAGTAAAGCCAGACATTGTTTCGAAAAAAGCATCGGTAAAACTAGGAATAGCGTCGGTAAAAAAATAAGGAATAGCTCCAGACAATGCCATTACTATCCAACCAAAGGCTACAACAATATAACCTTCTCTCTTATTCATTTCCTTTTTATGGTTTCTAGTATAAACCATAGCAAAAACACCAATAAGAACCGTTATTAATCCAGATAAAAAGAGCTCCAAAGTAACTCCATCCTTATAAATAAAACTTACCAGTGAAGAGATAAGCATAAAGCCTCCATTGAAAAGGAATAGCAATCCAAAAAAATGGAATATAATTTTATAATTGAGTTTTAGACTTTTAGGCATATAGATTATAAAAATAATTTTTCAACCTCTTTTATAGATTTTGGTAAACAGCATACTACAATATAATCTCCTTCTTTAATTTTAAAATCTCCCAAAGCTATTAATCCTTTTCCATCTCTAATAACACCTCCAATAATAGCAGAACGAGGAAACTCTACATCTTTAATTTGTTGATTACAAATTTTAGATTCTCGTTTCACTCTAAATTCTAACAGCTCGGCATTCATGTTGTTAAGCTTAGTCATTGCAACAACTTCTCCTTTTCTTATGTATCTAAAAATATTATTAGCCGCCAATAATTTTTTATTTACCAAAGTATCAATACCTATAGATTGAGACAACTCAAAATAGTCCATATTTTCAACTAAAGCAATAGTTTTTTCTACACCTTTAGATTTTGCAACAAGACAAGACATAATATTGGTTTCAGAATTTCCTGTTACAGAAATAAAAGCATCCATATCGCCTATGTTTTCTTCTTCTAAAAGCTCAACGTTTCTTCCATCACCATTAATAACTAAGACTTTTTCAAGTTCGTCTGCAAGATCAAAAGCACGGTCTTTATCTTTTTCTATAAGTTTAACATTAAAACTTTTTCCACATAAATCTCTGGCAGTTTTATATCCAATTTTACTACCTCCCAGAATCATAACATCTTTAATTGTACTGTTACTTTTTCCAGTCATTTTACACAACTCCTCTCCTCCTCCAGCACAAGTAATAAAAACAGCTGTATCTTCTTCTTTAAATTGTGTATCTCCTCTTGGAATTGTTGTATACTGTGTCCCAAAACGTTGAATTGCAATAGGCACAAAGTGAATTTCCGGAAAATATTGAGCTGCTTCTTTAACAGATTTACCTACAAAAGAAGCTGTTTTATCTAAGCTTAAACTTACCATTCTAAGAGCTCCTTCTTCAAACTCATAGCTTTCATTAAAAGCAGATTGACTTAATAGTAACTGAATTTCTGAGGCCGCAAGCGATTCTGGAGAAATAAGCTCATCTATACCTAAACGCGTAAATCCAACTTCGTCTTTATGCTTAATAAATTCGGTATTAGAAATACGTGCAATAGTACGTTTAGAACCTAATTGCTTAGCCAATACACATACTGTAATATTTGTAGTCTCGGAAGCCGTTACCGCAATTACAAGATCACTATTTTCAACTCTTGCTTCTTTTAATATACTAATAGAAGTTGCATCACCTTTTAAAACTTTTATATCTAAATGGGTATCTGCATACGACAAACTCGCTCTATCACTATCTATTAATGTGATTTCTTGGGATTCGTAGGATAATAATTTTGCTAAATGAAATCCTACTTCACCAGCTCCTGCAATAATTATTTTCATTATAATTTTATATCAAAGGGACGACAAAGGTAATTAATTAATTGTTTTCATGTTTCTTAAAGGAAAAACATTGTATTATCTTTGTAAAAAAATTGATTTTGACAAAAGTAAATCCTTATAAAGACAGCGACCTAGGTAAAAAAGAACAGGTTACAAAAATGTTCGATACTATTTCTGGAGAATACGATGGCTTAAACCGTGTTATTTCCTTTGGAATTGATATTAAATGGAGAAAAAAAGTAGTCGAAATTGTAAAAGCTACCAATCCAGATACTGTTTTAGATATTGCTACAGGCACAGGTGATTTAGCAATTAATCTTGCCGAAACTAGTGCTACTAAAATTGTAGGATTAGATATTAGTAGTGGTATGCTTGAAGTTGGCAAAAATAAAATTGCTACTAAAAATCTTGGGCATAAAATTGAAATGATTATTGGAGATAGCGAAAATATGCCTTTTGAAGATAATAGTTTCGATGCTATTACTGTAGCTTTTGGTGTTCGTAATTTTGAAACATTAGAAAAAGGATTAAAAGATATTTTACGTGTATTAAAACCAGGTGGTACTTTTGTTATACTTGAAACTTCTGTTCCTACTAAGTTCCCTTTTAAACAAGGCTACAATTTTCATTCTAAAATTATATTACCAACAGTAGGAAAGTTGTTTTCTAAAGACAAAACAGCCTACAAATATTTAAGCGATAGTGCTTCGGTTTTTCCTTATGGTGAAGCATTAAACAATATTTTACGTAATATTGGGTTTATAAATGTGAACCATTTACCACAAACGTTTGGAGTGGCTACAATTTATACAGCATCAAAACAGTAACATGAGGAAATTAATTGCCCTATTTATATGCATAACAGCAAGTACAATGTGTTCTGCGCAGTTATTTACTAGAGAAAAAGTACAAAATAACCAAAACATGGATAAACAAATCTTAAGTTGGGGATACTATTTTGGAACAAATAACCTAGATTATAAATTTGATTATAACGACAATATTGGAGATATACAAACCGTAAAAACCTTTGGTTTTAATGTTGGTTTAGTTGGAGACGTTAGAGTTAACGATTACATTAATTTTAGATTGGAACCAGGTTTAGTTATTTCGGCAAGAAATTTAAATTATCCTGAAAATTATTTTGACGGCATTCCTGAAGAGGATTTAAATAGTTCAGATTTTTTAAGAGAAGTAAAATCCACATACATTTATGTACCATTATTAATGAGACTTTCTACAAAACGTCTTAATAACTTTAAACCGTTTATAACAGTTGGTATTGCTACATCTTTAAATTTATCTAGTAACGAAAAAAATCCTGAAGACAATAGTGGTGGAGAGTTTAGAACAACAAAAAGCACACAGTTTTTAGATCTTGGTTTTGGTATAGATTTTTACTTATACTGGTTTAAATTCACACCTTCAATACGAGGTGTTTTTGCGCTAAATGATGAATTAGTAAGAGATTTCGACCCAAACAGTCCTTGGACTGGCAATATTAATTCTATGAAAACACGTGGCGTATTTATTAACCTAACTTTTAGGTAATAATTTGTTTATTATTTAGCTTCTTCTAAACTCACTTAGTAAAATAGATCCTGCAGTTGCTACGTTTAAACTTTCAGTCTCTTGCAAATCGCCAAATCTTGGAATTGCAATACGCTCTGTAACTTGCTTTTCAATATTTTTAGATATACCATTAGCTTCATTTCCTAAAACAATAATACCTTCTTTAGGTAATTGTTTTTTATATACATTTTCTCCATCCATAAAAGCACCAAAAATTGGTATTTTAGTTTCTGCTAAAAACATATTTAAATCTAAATAACTAATATTCACTCTAGTAATAGAACCCATAGTTGCTTGTACAACTTTTGGATTATAGCAATCTACAGTTTCTTTACTACAAATTAATTCTTTCACTCCAAACCAATCGCATAATCGTATAATAGTACCCAAATTTCCGGGATCGCGAACACTATCTAAAGCAACAATTAAGCCTTTAGTCTCTATGTTTTTTTGTTCTGGAATTTTAAAAACTGCAAGAGCTTTATTTGGAGTGGTTAGAAAACTAATTTTCTTTAATTCGTTTTCTGTAATTAAAATTTCCTGTTCATTATTATCTACAAAAGACTCTGTAGTAAACAAATAATGTAATTGTAAAGAGGAGTTTAAAAGCTCATTAATTACTTTTATACCTTCAGCTACAAAAAAACCATCTGCAATTCTATATTTTTTCTGCTTAAGACGCGTTATTAACTTTATTTGGCTTTTTGATAGCATTTAAAAAATGTATTTTTGAATCTTAAGTGATTCGAATTAAAAATTTAAAGTTAAAATAAATCCTTTTAAAGACTATTTAGTTGAAAATACAAGATTCAAAAATACTACTTATTATTTTAATTTTTGGGTTTCTAACCGCATGTAGTTCTGTTAGGCGTGTGCCTAAAAACGAACATTTATTAACAAAAACCACAATAAAAGTAAATAATGTAAACGAAGATAGAGATGTTATAAACAATCTTATATATCAAAAACCTAATGCAAGTATTCCTTATACTAATATAAAAACAAGGCTTTACATTTACAATTTAGCAAGACCAAATTTAGACTCTATTTTAGAAGCAAAAATTGCTAACAATCCAAAACGTACACAACGACAAATAAACTTTTTATCAAAAAAACAATTTGAACAACGACGAAAAAACAAATTAGCATTTAACAATTGGCTAAAAAAAACAGGTGAAGCTCCTGTTATAATAGACGATACGCTTTCTAAAAAATCTATTAAAAGATTAGAAAGTTATTATTGGAACAATGGTTGGTTTGATGTTAAAGCAGATTTTAAAACTACTAGAAAGGATAACCAAAGAGGTACAGTAGATTACATAGTAACTACTGGTGAACCATATAAAATAGACTCCCTTTCTACTAAAATTAATACGCCAATAATAGATTCTCTTTATCAAAATGTAGTAAATCAATCTTTACTAAAAACAAACACTCAATACAAAACAAATAACGTTTTAGACGAGCGAGATCGTATTACCGAAATGCTAAGAAACTCTGGAGTATACCATTTCTCACAAGATAATATCTATTTTGAAATTGATACTATTGGAAAAACTAAAAAAGTAAATATAGATTTACAAATAAGTAACAAACAAACTAGAATACAAGATTCTGTTTTTTACGAGCCTTTTAAAATTTATAAAGTAAAAGATGTAAATATATATACTAGCAGCTCTTTCGAAAACAAAGACAAGGCCATTACAGACTCTACAACTTATAAAGGCTTTAATATCTACAGTAAAGAAAAACTACGCTACAACACTAAAATGCTAACAGATGCTGTATTTATAAAACCAAATACTCTTTTTCGCGATAAAAACAAACCGTTAACATCTAGAAGAATTAGTAATTTAAAAACTTTTAAGTATCCTAAAATAGACTATATAGTTAATGATATAGACACAACATTAACAGCTAATTTATACTTAACACCATTAAAGAAATTTGGTTTAGACTTTAGAGCAGAAGCCTCACAAAGTAACATACAAGCCATAGGTTTCTCTTTAAACCCAAGCGTATTAATGCGTAATGTTTTTAAAGGTGCCGAAACACTCGAACTTTCTGGAATAGCTTCTATTGGTGCCTCTAAAGATGGAAGAGATCCAGATGATCCATTTTTCGATATTAACGAAATTGGAGCAAATTTAAATTTAACTATTCCTAGATTATTTTCTCCTTTTAATACAGAAAAAATAATCCCAAGCTCTATGTTTCCTAGTACAAAAATTAGTTTAGCAACCACCAGCCAAACTAATGTAGGTTTAGATAAGCAAACCGTAACAGGAGTATTTAATTACAGATGGTTTCCTAACGAAAAAGTATCTAATAGTCTTGATCTTTTTAATATTCAGTATGTAAAAAACTTAAACACCGGTAATTATTTTTATGTTTATGAAAACTCATTTAACACCTTAAATGGTATTGCAATAAATTCTGGTTATATAGAAAATGGACAACAATTAACGCGCCCAGAACAAGCCAATCAATTTATTGCAGATGTTATTAATGGAACTAGTGGTGTTAGTGCAGAAGATTTTCAAACTGTAAACTCTATTAACGAAAGAAAAGAAAGACTAACCGAGGACAACCTTATTTTAGCCACAACGTTTAATTACACTAAAGACAGAAGAGATAATTTATTCGATAACGATTTCTCTATTTTTAGATTAAAATTAGAATTAGCAGGAAATGTTTTTGCTGCAACCTCGAATATTTTAGGGTTACAAAAAAACAATAACGACAAATACGAAATATTTAATGTTGCTTTTTCACAATATGTAAAAACAGAATTAGACTATGTTAAATATTGGGATTTAGGCAATAAAAATGTTGTGGCAATACGTACCTTTTTTGGTATTGCTATACCTTACGGTAATTCTACAAACATTCCTTTTTCAAAAAGTTTCTTTAGCGGTGGAGCAAACGATAATCGTGCGTGGTCTGCATATAATTTAGGACCTGGAAGCACACAATCTCTAAACGAATTTAATGAAGCCAACATGAAAATTGCTTTAAGTGCCGAAAACAGATTTAATATATTTGGAGCTTTAAATGGAGCTATATTTATTGATGCAGGAAATATTTGGAACGTTTTAGATGATGTCGAAGAGGATGCAGCAACTTTTAGCTCGTTAGATTCTATTAAAGATATAGCAATAGGCTCTGGTTTTGGTTTAAGATACGATTTTAACTTCTTTGTTTTAAGAGGAGATATAGGCTTTAAAACTTACGATCCTTCTTACGGAAATAGTAACCGTTGGTTTAACGATTATAACTTTAGAAATGCTGCATATAATATTGGTATAAACTATCCATTTTAATAGCTAAACATTAAAAATACACTACATCGTTTTCGCGGTTTTATTCAATATTTACATTACAAATTATTAAAAATTGTTTACTTTTGATATTCAATTTTTAACTAAAAACATTAGAGAAATGTCACATAATATTAAACCAGGAGTAGCTACTGGAAAAGAAGTTCAAGCAATATTCAAATTAGCAAAAGAAAAAGGCTTTGCTTTACCAGCTGTAAACGTAATTGGATCTAATTCTATAAACGGTGTATTAGAGACTGCGGCAGCTTTAAACGCTCCTGTTATTATTCAATTTTCTAATGGAGGTGCACAATTTAATGCTGGAAAAGGCTTAAGCAACGAAGACCAAAAAGCAGCAATCGCTGGTTCAATTGCCGGTGCAAAACACGTACATTTAATGGCAGAAGCCTACGGTGTTCCTGTAATTTTACATACAGACCATTGTGCAAAAAAACTATTACCGTGGATTGATGGTTTATTAGATGCTAGTGAGCAACATTATAAAGAAACAGGGAAATCACTTTATAGCTCACATATGATCGATTTAAGCGAAGAACCTCTTGAAGAAAACATAGAAATATGTAAAACATACCTTGAGCGCATGAGTAAAATGGGTATGACTTTAGAAATAGAATTAGGTATTACAGGAGGAGAAGAAGATGGTGTAGATAATAGCGATGTAGATGAGTCTAAATTATACACGCAACCAGAAGAAGTTGCATACGCATACGAAGAGTTAAGTAAAGTAAGTGATCAATTTACAATTGCAGCAGCTTTTGGTAACGTTCATGGTGTTTATAAGCCAGGAAATGTAAAATTAACTCCAAAAATTTTAAAGAATTCTCAAGAATATATCTCTAAAAAATATGGAGTAGAACACAATCATATCGATTTTGTATTCCATGGTGGATCTGGTTCTACAGAAGCAGAAATTCAAGAAGCTATTGGTTATGGTGTAATTAAAATGAATATAGACACAGACATGCAATACGCATTCATGAGTGGTGTTCGTGATTATATGGGAGAAAAAACAGAATATTTAAAATCTCAAATTGGCTCTCCAGACGGCCCAGAATCTCCAAACAAAAAACATTATGACCCAAGAAAATGGTTAAGAGAAGGAGAAATTACTTTTGTAGAAAGATTGAAAAAAGCTTTTAAAGATTTAAATAATGTAAATACATTATAATAAAAAAAATACTTCTATCAATCCCATTTTAACTGTGTTAAAATGGGATTTTTTAGTTAAAAAAAACAAGAATTAGGATATAGGCTCTTCAAATTTTGAGTTATAATAATAAAAACAGTAATTTTGTCTTCCTATTTTATTCCATAAATAGAAACTAACTAATAGCAACTATTCTAGTTTAAGCTAGAATATTAAACTTAAAAAACAAAGCAATATGTCTTGGTTTAAAAGAAAAGAAAAAGGAATCACCACCTCAACTCAGGAGAAAAAAGATACTCCAAAAGGTTTATGGTACAAATCTCCAACTGGAAAAGTAGTAGATTCTGAAGAATTAGCAAAAAACTTTTATGTGAGTCCAGAAGATGGTTATCACGTAAGAATTGGAAGTAAAGAATACTTCGAAATATTATTTGATGATAATAAGTTTAAAGAATTAGACAAAAACTTATCATCAAAAGATCCTTTAAAGTTTGAAGACACTAAAAAATATCCAGAACGCTTAAAAGCTGCTCAAGAAAAAACTAAATTAACAGATGCAGTACGTTGCGCCGTAGGAAAATCTAAAGGAAAAGATTTAGTAGTTGCCGCTATGGATTTTAAATTTATTGGTGGTTCTATGGGCTCTGTTGTAGGAGAAAAAATTGCTCGTGCTGCAGACTATGCTTTAAAAAAGAAATTACCCTTTATGATTATTTCTAAATCTGGAGGAGCAAGAATGATGGAAGCGGCATTGTCTTTAATGCAGTTAGCAAAAACATCTTCTAAATTAGCTCAATTAGCAGACGCAGGATTACCGTATATTTCTTTATGCACAGATCCAACAACAGGAGGAACTACTGCTTCTTTTGCTATGTTAGGAGATATTAACATCGCAGAACCAGGAGCACTAATTGGTTTTGCAGGACCTCGAATTGTAAGAGATACTACCGGTAAAGAATTACCTGAAGGTTTCCAAACTTCAGAATTTTTATTAGAACATGGTTTCTTAGATTTTATTACACTACGTAAAGACCTAAAGAATAAGGTTAATTTGTATATAGATTTAATAATGAATCAACCATTGAGAAATTAACACAATTTTCTATAAAAAAAAAGACCTTTAATAACATATATTAAAGGTCTTTTTTTTAATAAATATATAGCTTCAAAAAACTAACCTTTTTTAAAATATATTCTAAATACTGTACCTTTATTAACTTCGCTTTCTACTTCAATTTTACCTCCCATAGACTCTACATGGTTTTTTGTAATAAATAAACCAACACCTGTAGCATCATCATTGTAATGAAACGTTTTGTATAGCTTAAATAAGCTATCACCAAATTTATTTAAATCTATCCCTAAACCATTGTCTTCTATTTGTAAAACATTATACTCACCTTGTATTTCGTTTTGTAAAGTTACCACCAATTGTCTTTCTTTAGACCTATACTTTATAGCATTTGTTAAAAAATTAAGTATAATACTATCTAAATAAGCAGGGATAGCTTTAACTTTACAATTAGAATTTATATTGTTAACGAATTTGCAATTGAAATTTTTAGCTAATGCGCTTATATTATAAATTGCTTTATCTACATAATTACACAAACTAAGTGTATCTAAATTATTTTCTTTTATTACAGTAATTTTAGAGATTTCTGTTAAATGCTTTACTGTATCATTTAAATTTAAAACAGAATCTTTTAACATTATAAATTCTTCCTTAGGTTTAACTTCTGGAATATCCTGTTCAATAAATCCTACAAGTGTAGATAAGTTAGACACATGCGTTTTAAGGTTATGCGTAACAATCTCTGTAAAATCAGACAGTCGTTCGTTTTGAGCTTTTACAATACCTAACATGCTTTTAATTTTAAGCTCGTTTTTTATAACATTAGATATATCACTTATTTGAGAAATAAAATACAATGGTCTACCTAAATCATTTCTTACTAACGATACACTAAGTCTAGCCCAAATAACATGACCTTTTTTATGAAAATATCTCTTTTTCATTGAATAGTTAGAAATCTCTCCAGATAATAAAGACGTCATTTTATTTAAATCTAATTCTAAATCATCTTTATGAGTAATATCTTTAAAGGTCATTGCATAAAGCTCATTTTCGGTATATCCTAAAGTATCTAAAACACTTTTATTTACTTTTATCCACTCACCTTCTAAGCTAACAATAGAAATCCCTTCATTAGCTTGATTAAAAATCGTTTGAAAAAGTTCTGCTTCTAATTCGGCAATTTTAACACTCATAAAACATTGAAATATAACGACCTAAAAATAAAAGAGTAATACCTAACAAAAAAATAAAAACGAAATTTTACGGTAAAATGCATAAAAAAATATCAATAAATAAAATTTTGATGTAAAATCATTAGAATATTACAAAGATATTATCCATTAATAAAGTTTGTTATCAATAATATAATTTTTAGAATAAAACTATAGTTTTTAAAATATTGATTATAATTATATAGTAGGAAATAAAAAATAACTATATTTGCCGCTCGAAAGACAAGCTTTCGTGTACATAACAATCATTTACAATAATATTAGAATGTATTTAACAAAAGAAAATAAAGAGGAACTCTTTAAAAAACACGGTAAAAATGCAAAAGACACAGGTTCTGCAGAAGGACAAATTGCATTATTTACAAAAAGAATTGAGCATTTAACGCAACACTTAAAAAATAATCGTAAAGATTATAATACAGAGCGTTCATTAGTTATGTTAGTAGGAAAGCGTCGTGCTTTACTAGATTACTTAACTAAAAAAGATATTTTAAGATATCGTGCAATAGTAAAAGAATTAGGATTAAGAAAATAATCTCAACACAAAGACCACGCCTAACAGCGTGGTTTTTTCATAAAAAATCAACTCGTTTTTGGAAGAGTTTAAACACCAAAATTGAAGAAGCTATTTATAGTTTTTCATTGGTAATAACAATAACTACTACTACACAACACAACTACCAATGTTTAACAAAATCTTGATAGAGAAACTAAATCTTCAAGATTAGAATTAAAACTTATTTATGATTCCAAAAGTTTTTAGAGAGGTCATAGACCTAGGTGATGGAAGAGAAATTTCTATCGAAACCGGAAAATTAGCAAAACAAGCGCATGGTAGCGTTGTTGTGCAATCAGGAAAATGTATGTTATTATGTACAGTTGTTTCCAATTACAAACAAAGTCCAGTGGACTTTTTACCACTTACAGTAGATTACAGAGAAAAGTTTGCTGCAGCAGGTCGTTATCCTGGTGGTTTCTTTAAAAGAGAAGCAAGACCAAGTGATGGCGAAGTATTAACTATGCGTTTAGTAGACCGTGTTTTACGTCCGTTATTCCCTAAAGATTATCATTCTGAAACTCAGATAATGATTCAATTAATGTCTCATGATGACGATGTTATGCCAGATGCTATGGCTGGTTTAGCTGCTTCTGCTGCTATACAATTATCAGATTTCCCATTTGAATGCCCAATCTCTGAAGCTAGAGTTGGACGTATTAATGGAGAATTTATAATCAATCCAACATTGGCACAATTAGAAGAATCTGATATAGATATGATGATTGGTGCTTCTGCCGACTCAGTAATGATGGTAGAAGGTGAAATGGATGAAATTTCTGAAGAAGAAATGGCTGAAGCAATTAAGTTTGCTCATGAAGCCATTAAAATACAATGTGCTGCGCAAGTTAGATTGGCCGAAGCTTTTGGAAAGAAAGAAACTCGTGAATACGAGCCAGAAAGAGCAGACGAAGATTTAGCTAAGAAAATTCATGACATGGCTTATGATAAAGTTTATGCAATAGCAAAAGCTGGATCTGCTAAACATGAAAGAAGTAATGCTTTCTCTGAAATAAAAGAAGAAATTATTGCTACCTTTTCTGAAGAAGAGCAAGAAGATTTTGGAGATTTAATTTCAAAATATTACTACAAAGCTGAAAAAGCTGCAATTAGAGATTTAACATTAAACGAAGGTTTACGTTTAGATGGTCGTAAAACAGATGAAATTAGACCAATTTGGTGTGAAGTAGATTACTTACCATCTACACATGGATCTTCAATCTTTACACGTGGAGAAACACAAGCACTAGCCACTGTAACTTTAGGAACATCTAGAGATGCTAACCAAATAGACATGCCATCTCAAGAAGGAGAAGAGCGTTTCTATTTACACTATAATTTCCCGCCATTTTCAACTGGTGAAGCTAGACCAATACGCGGTACATCTCGTAGAGAGGTAGGCCATGGTAACTTAGCACAACGTGCTTTAAAAGGTATGGTACCAGATGAATGTCCTTATACAGTACGTGTGGTTTCAGAAGTATTAGAATCTAACGGTTCTTCTTCTATGGCTACAGTTTGTGCTGGAACAATGGCACTTATGGATGCTGGTGTACAAATGAAAAAACCAGTTTCTGGTATTGCTATGGGATTAATATCTGACGCAGATTCTGGAAAATACGCTGTTTTATCTGATATTTTAGGTGATGAAGATCATTTAGGAGATATGGACTTTAAAGTAACTGGTACTGCAGATGGTATTACTGCTTGCCAAATGGATATCAAAGTAAAAGGATTATCATATGAGATTTTAGTAAACGCACTAAAACAAGCTCGTGCTGGACGTTTACATATCTTAGAAAAATTAACAGACACTATTTCTAATCCAAATGCAGATGTTAAAGATCATGCACCAAATATGGTAACAAGAAGAGTTCCTAACGAATTTATTGGAGCTTTAATTGGACCAGGAGGAAAAGTGATACAAGAAATGCAAAAGGAAACTGAGACTACTATTGTTATTAATGAAGATCCAGTAACCGAAGAAGGTATTGTAGAAATTATGGGTGTAGGTAAAAAAGGTATCGATGCTGTTATGGCAAAAATAGATGCTATTTTATTTAAGCCTGAAGTTGGTAAAGTGTACACAGTAAAAGTTATCAAAATGTTAGATTTTGGTGCTGTTGTTGAGTATATGGATGCACCAGGAAACGAAGTATTATTACACGTAAGTGAATTAGCATGGGAACGCACAGAAAATGTGTCTGATGTTGTAAACATGGGAGACGTTTTTGATGTAAAATATTTTGGAATAGATTCAAGAACTCGTAAAGAAAAAGTATCTAGAAAAGCTATTTTACCAAAACCTGAAGGTTATGTTGCAAGACCACCAAGAGATGATAAACGTTCTGGTGGACGTGATAACAAAGGTAAAGATAATCGCGGTCGTGATAATAGAAAACCTAGAGAAGACAAGAAGGAAAATTAATTTCTAACTTTAATTCTTAAATATAAAACCCTAAATGAAAATTTCATTTAGGGTTCTTTTTTTATAAAAATGACCATACAATGTTAAATAAAAATTAAAAACAATCTAAATTTTAAAAGTCATCGTAAATCTACTTTAAACCATTACCATATATAACGATTTATGATTTCAAAAAAAGCTACTCTAAAAGACTTCTTATCATCTACAAAAAGTAAAATAAACACACACACAGGAAATTTTAACCTATTTCTTATTAGTGAGTCTAAAACATCAAGTTCACTAAATAAAATAGTGCTACTTAGCACATTTTCACTCTTAATGTTAGGCGTTTATTTCTTCTCCGTTTTTCATGAAGATTTTGAAAAATTCAATGCCTATCAAATGAGTTCATCTTTAGGTATTACATTTATAGCTATAGCAGTTTTCCTATTCGCTTTTAAAGTTCTATTCTTTATTTTTAAAGCCTATAATTATTATAAATACAAGCCTGTTGCTTCTGCTTCAGATCAAGAATTACCAACATGTACCGTTATTGTTCCTGCCTATAACGAAGGAAAACAAGTTTGGGATACATTAATGAGTATTTCGAAAAGTAATTATCCAAAACATAAAATCCAACTTATATCTATAGATGATGGTAGTAAAGACGACACATGGAAATGGATGCAAGACGCTAAAGAAAAATTAGGAGACCGTTTAGAAATTTATCAACAACCAGAAAATCAAGGTAAACGTCAAGCATTATTTAGAGGCTTTAACTTAGCAACTGGTGATATTTACATTACAGTAGATAGCGACTCTATTGTAACAGAAGACACGCTTAGAAATTTAGTAAGTCCATTTACAACTAACGAACATTGTGGTGCCGTTGCCGGAAATATTAGAGTTTTAAATAACAAAAAAGAAATTCTTCCTAAAATGTTGGATGTAAGTTTTGTATTAAGTTTTGAGTTTGTGCGTTCTGCAGAAAGTAATTTAAATTCTGTACTATGTACACCAGGAGCTTTGGCAGCATACAAGAGCACTGCAGTGCACAAATGCTTACCAGAATGGATTAACCAAACATTTATGGGTACTCCATCAGATATTGGTGAGGATAGAGCATTAACCAACATGATTTTAAAACAAGGCAAGCACGTACTTTTTCAAAAAGACGCTATTGCTTACACTAATGTCCCAGAACAATACGTTGGATTATATAAAATGTTCATACGTTGGGGAAGAAGCAATGTAAGAGAGAGTCTAGAAATGGGAAAATTTATTTTCACAAATTTTAGAACAACAAATAAATCTGGAATAAGAATTTTATTTATTAGTCAGTTTTTAAAAATACTAATGAGCTATCCATTAATAATAGCCATGTTATTTTTTGTTGCCTTGCATCCATTATTATTTATAGGCTCTACATCAATTAGTATTTTAATTATTTCTACGTTTTCTGTTTTATTTTTCACAAGTAGATATAAAACTACTAAAGGTATTTGGGCATATTCATATAGTATATTGTATACATTTGCGCTATTCTGGATTACACCTTACGCAATTGCAACTGCTAGTAAAAGTGGTTGGTTAACTCGTGAATTAAACGCAGTAAAATAATATAGTCTTTTTATATTTTAAACTTCAAATTCCTTTAACGCATTTATTATACGTTTAAGAACTTTGAAGTTTTTTTATTGAAGAAAACGCAATATGTCACCGACAGCCTGTCAGTTTCGCATCCATTCAAAATTTTTCTTTTTTTCATTTTCGTAAGCAAACAACCATATAGTTTTCAGTATCACAATACTTCTCCTGCATATATTCAGAATTCTATAATTTTTAAAATCAATATTATATTATGGCACTTCCGTATAGTCCTTGTGGTTAATAGGTTGAAATAATATAACAAAACATGAAAGTATTAGTAATTGGAGCAGGAAACATGGGATTAACCTATGCAGAAGGTATGGCAGATAGTGCGATACTAAATAAGCATAGATTAAAAATTTATGATACTGATCCTAAAAAAATTGAAACATTACGTAAAGATTCAAGATTTCTCGTTTACGATAATTTGGAAGACTGCTTACCAAAAGCAGACATAGTATTTATAGCAGTAAAACCATACCATAGTGATGGTCTATTTAATAACATGAAATCTATGCTTAATGGTGATCAAATTTTTGTGTCTTTAATGGCAGGAGTTACCATAGAAACCATTCAAGAAAAACTAAAAGTAAAAAAAGTAGTAAGATCTATGCCTAATTTACCAGCACAAGTTGGAAAAGGTGTAACATCTTATACAGAATCTAAAGAAGTTTCTAAAGTAGAATTAATAATGGTAAGAACATTATTAGACACCACAGGAACATCAATACATGTAAATACCGAAACGTTTATTGATGCTTCTACAGGAATCTCTGGAAGTGGTCCTGCTTACGTTTTTTATTTTATGCAATCTATGTTAGAGGCTGCTCAAAAAATGGGCTTTTCAGATTACGATTCTAAAGTTTTAGTGAGTAGTACTTTTGAAGGTGCAATAGAACTTTTTAACCAAAATGATATTTCTCCAAAATCTTGGATAGATAAAGTGGCTTCTAAAGGAGGCACAACACAAGCCGCTATAGATTCCATGGAAGATAACAACGTAAAACAACTTATTCAAGATGCAGCTTATGCAGCATTTGATAGAGCAATTGAATTAGGAAAAAAATAAAAATGGAAACAAAAAGAGTAGTAATAAAAGTTGGTACAAATGTATTAACCAATAAAGACAACAGAATTTTAGGCCCAATTTTAAGAGAATTAGTAAGGCAAATTTCCGTTTTATACGAACGTAATATAGAAACTATCTTAGTATCATCTGGTTCTGCAATTGCAGGTAAAGAAATTTTAGGAGAAACTAATATAGATGATTCCTCCATAAGAAGACAAGTGTATTCTTCTGTAGGACAACCAAGAATGATGCGCCATTATTATAGTCTTTTTCATGATTATGGTATGCGATGCGCACAAGTTTTAGCAACAAAAAGAGATTTTGATGCAGGAAAACATCGCGAAAATATGATTAATTGTTACGAAGGATTATTATCTGAAGGCGTAGTACCTATCGCTAATGAAGATGATGCGGTTTCATTAACAATGTCTATGTTTTCAGATAATGATGAGTTAGCAAGTTTAGTTGCAGAGTTATTAGATGCTGACCGTTTAATCATACTATCTGATACAGATGGATTATATACCGGACATCCAGACGACGAGAATTCTAAAAAATTAACCGAAGTTACCGTAGACCAAAACGTAGAACAATATGTACAAGCCTCTGTTAAAAAAGAAGGTGAAGGTCGAGGCGGCATGGCTTCAAAATTAAAAATTGCCAAAGGCACAGCAAGAAAAAACATTCCAACTTATATCGCTAATGGCAAACGTGAAAATGTTATTGTAGACATTGTAGACAATAAAGAAGTTGGAACAAAATTTATTCACTAAAAAGACATTATGAAATTATTAAATACAGAAATAAAAAATAAAGTACTACAATCAATGATGAAAATTATTGATAAACAGCGCGCTAATATAATAGCCGCTAATAAAGAAGATTTAGAGGCATTTACTAAAGACGACAGAGCTTTATACGATAGACTTATAGTAGACAATGCTAAAATTAACGGCATGATAAACGCTATTGAAGAAGTAAAAAACCAAGAAGATCCTGTTAATCAAATTATATCAAGCACCACATTAAATAGTGGTTTAAAAATTGAAAATAAAAGTGCACCATTTGGCACCATAATGATTATTTACGAATCGAGACCAGATGTAACAATAGAAGCCGCCGTTTTAGCTTTTAAAGCAAACAGTAAAATTTTATTAAAAGGTGGTAAAGAGGCCATAAACAGCAATCTTATTCTTGAAAAATGCTGGCATCAAGCATTAGAAGAAAATAATTTATCTAAAGATTGGATTAAACTATTGCATTTAAAACGCGAAGAAACTCAAGAGTTTTTAAAAAATCCGCCAGAAAAAATAGACCTAATTGTACCTAGAGGCGGAGAACGTTTAATTAAATTTGTTAAGGATCACGCTACGTGCGCGGTATTAATAAGTGGTCGTGGCAACAACTTCTTATATGTATCTAAAAATGCCGATTGGTTAAAATCTGTAAAAGTAATTATTAATGCTAAAACCGATAAAATTTCTGGTTGTAATGCTTTAGACAAAGTATTAATAGATAAAAATATTCCTGAATATGAAAAGAAAGTTAAGGAACTTAAAACTATTTTAAATAAACTAGATGTTGATTTGGTTGTAGATGAAAAAATAAGCAAACTACTTCCAAATGAAAATAAAATACTATCTCAATCTATCTGGTACGAAGAGTTTTTAGCCATGAAACTTTTAATAGCAGAAGTTGATAATGAAGATAATGCCATAGATATGATAAATACATTCTCTGGCGGGCATTCTGCTTCTATTATAACCGAAAACAAAATACAAGCAGAGAAATTTATGCAACAAGTCGATAGCGCTGCTGTTTACCATAATGCCTCTACTAGGTTTACAGATGGCGGACAAATGGGTGTTGGAGCAGAATTAGCTATTAGTACAGACAAATTACACCATCGTGGACCGTTAGGTCTTAAACAATTAGTAACTAATAAATATTACGTATTTGGAGATGGACATATTAGAACTAATATTTAAAACATATAAAACACCATAAACTCTATAAAGCCTGTTCGTATTATTAAACAGGCTTTATATTTATAAATTATATAGTCGAAAAACCTAGTCTTTTTAAACCTTCTGAATAAAAAAAGTAACAACTTTAAAAAAAAAATAAACTTTTTTGTAACAAAATGTGTCTTTAGTACGTATAACCATTGATAGCAAAATTATTCACTCCTATTTTACTAGGAATTAATCACAACTTATTTACATGAGACAACTTAAAATTACCAAGCAGGTAACCAATCGTGAGACCGCATCATTAGACAAATACCTACAAGAAATTGGAAAAGTTGACTTAATTACCGCAGACGAAGAAGTAGAATTAGCACAACGTATTAAAGCAGGCGATCAAGTCGCTCTTGAAAAGTTAACAAAAGCTAATTTACGTTTCGTAGTATCGGTAGCTAAGCAATACCAAAACCAAGGTTTAACGTTACCAGATTTAATTAACGAAGGTAATTTAGGTTTAATTAAAGCTGCGCAACGTTTTGACGAAACGCGTGGTTTTAAATTTATTTCTTACGCTGTATGGTGGATTAGACAATCTATTTTACAAGCTTTAGCAGAGCAGTCTCGTATTGTACGTTTACCATTAAACAAGATTGGTTCTATTAACAAAATAAATAAAACTTTTGCCTTTTTAGAGCAAGCACACGAGCGTCCGCCAAGTGCCGAAGAAATTGCAAAAGAATTAGATATGACTATTAACGACGTTAAAGAATCTATGAAGAATTCTGGACGTCACGTAAGTATGGATGCGCCTCTAGTTGAAGGTGAAGATTCTAACTTATACGATGTATTAAACTCTGGTGAGTCTCCAAATCCAGACCGTAGTTTATTGCACGAATCTTTACGTACAGAAATTGAGCGTGCTTTAGAAACTTTAACACCTCGTGAAGCAGATGTTATTAGACTATATTTTGGTTTAGGAAACCAACACCCAATGACTCTTGAAGAAATTGGTGAAACTTTCGATTTAACTCGTGAGCGTGTTAGACAAATTAAAGAAAAAGCTATACGTAGATTAAAACATACGTCTAGAAGTAAAATATTAAAAACTTACTTAGGATAAACACTAAGTTACAATAACAAACAGTTATTCATAACTGTTCGTTTTTTGATTGATGAAAGAACCCAGAGCTGATTACTCTGGGTTCACTCATTTTATTAAGGTCGTTTTTAATATATTATTTAGCAGTCAACTTATTGAATTTATTATATTTACAGTATGCTAAAAACCATATGCTATAAAAGTAAAGCTAAATCAAATCTAAGCATGCTAGCTTTTGAAGCTTTATTTAATGAAACTCAAATTAACAATAATAAAAACAACATTTTTGGTGTATTGGTAAAGAAAGAAAATACATTCTTTCAAATAATAGAAGGTGATTCTAAAATTATAGATGAAGTTTATAAGAAAATAAAGCTAGACACAAGACACACAAATATTGTCGAACTATTAAATCGAACTATTTCTCAATTAAGCTTTAAAGCTTTTGATACTGGTTATGCTGTAATTGAAGATTTTGATGCGCTTTATGGATTGCAAAAATATGTAATGGAATTGAATCAAAGTAATTTTGAAAATAGTAATCTATTTTCAAAAATTATAGAAGATCTATTAACTATCGACTAATAAATATTCTTAGCTTTGCGCAAACAACACAAAACTACTACAAATAATGGCTAAAAAATTAATAGCACCTTCAATGCTAGCTGCCGATTTTGGCAATCTACAACGTGATACAGAAATGGTTAATAATAGTGATGCCGATTGGTTTCATATTGATGTAATGGATGGTCACTTTGTACCAAATATTTCTTATGGTATGCCAGTAATTCAAGCCATAAAAAAACATGCAAAAAAACCATTAGATGTACATTTAATGATTGAAAAACCAGAGCGTTATATCGAAGAGTTTGCAAAAGTTGGTGCAGATATAATTACTGTTCATCATGAGTCTACAGTACATTTACATAGAACTTTAAGACAAATTAAAGATGCTGGTTGTAAAGCAGGTGTCGTTTTAAATATAACCACACCAGTTTCTGTTTTAGAAGATATTTTACCAGAATGTTATATGGTATTATTAATGTCTATTAATCCTGGTTTTGGTGGTCAAAAATTTGAAGACGTTACATACCAACGTATAAAAAAACTACGCAAAATGATTGATGAGCAAGGTTTAGACACACGTATAGAAATTGATGGTGGCGTAACAGATAAAAATATAGAAAAACTTGTAGAAGCTGGCGCAGATGTTTTTGTTGCTGGCAGTCATGTTTTTAAAAGCGAGGACCAAACTGCTACAATTAAAAAGTTAAAGCAATTAGCTAATTCATAAATAACAAAAAAGGCTTTAAATTAAAATTTAAAGCCTTTTTTAATTCTAGCAATTTTAAGCTTTAATAGCCCGCAAAATTAAAATTCAACATTTCTTTTACTTTACTATATATGTTTGGAAATTGAGCTCTAAACTCCAAAGGTGTTTCAATAAAGTTCTCTACTAATACCGAAACAAATTCAAACTGATTTTCAAAAGCATAGTCTCTAAAATATCCTGAAGAAATAAGCTTTTTTTTAATTAATGCATTTGTTTCTATAAATTCTGTTAGTTCATAAAAAGAATCTAAAAAAATTGCTGCGCTTGTGCTTTTTCTTCTAGATTTTAAAAACGTAATATGCATAGCGTGTATACACTCATGAACGCCTAAATTTAAATTATCGTTTGAAATTGCATATCCTTTTTCAAAATCTTCCCATGAAAAAACTAAAGCCTTATAAGACATATTAAATTCTCCTTTATGGTCTTGCTTATTAATATTTGAAAAGTATTTTTTAGGATAAATTACAACTTTATCTACTGACTTAATTTTATAATCTCTAAAGCCAAGTGTAAGTTTGGTTGCGGTTGCTGCAACTTTAACTCTCATAGTATTAGTAATTTCAATATCCTTACCTATAAATTTCCAATGTTTAATAAAATATTGTATACGGTGCTCGAAATGCTTTTGTTTTAAAGGTTTTAAGCTGTTATAGAAATCGAATTCATTTTTTAAAATAGACTTATACTCTTCTTTTAAAGTTTTTGTTCTTATGTACGGGTTTGTAAAAAATTGTTGCTTTTTAAAATATTCTACAAATGCCATTTCAAAAAAATTAAAAATACCTCTAAAAACTACAAATATGGCGAGTGATATAATACCAACAAGAATTATACTTACAACAACTCTAAACATTATAGGTGTTTCTGGGTTTTGTAAAGTATCTATAAGTTGTTGCATTTTACTGTCACCCATAAATTAAATTATTGTTTTTATAAAAAAGATTAGTTTTCTCAATATGTTCCGCCTTGAAAACCAAAAACTCAAACTTATAAACACAAGCAAGTCTTTTTTTTAAATTTTATTATACTTCTTTTTTTTTAGGATTAGCTTTCCTCAATGCGTTCCGCCTTGAAAACCAAAAACTCAAACTTATAAACACAAGCAAGCTTGGTTTAACGTTTGAGTTTTTGGCTTATTCGTGACCGCGAGAGGATTCGAACCTCCAACCCTCAGAGCCGAAATCTGATATTCTATCCAGTTGAACTACGCAGCCCGTAATTTATTTAAGCTAGTTTAGCTTTAACTATATTAGAAATAGTTTTACCATCTGCTCTTCCAGCAACTGCTTGGTTTACTATACCCATTACTTTACCCATATCTTTCATGCCTTGAGCTCCTGTTTTTACTATAGCATCTTCTACTAAAGCTCCTATTTCTTCCTCACTCATTGCTTCTGGTAAAAATTGCTCTATAACTTTTGCTTCGGCTAATTCTGGTTCTGCTAAATCTTCTCTACCTTGCTTTAAAAAAATTGCAGCACTATCTTTGCGTTGCTTTACTTGTTTTTGAAGAATTTTCATTTCCTGCTCTTCTGTCAATTCTTCTTTTGCTCCACTTTCTGTTTGTGCTAATAAAATTGCAGACTTTACAGCACGTAATGCCGTTAAAGCTGTTTGATCTTTACTTTTCATCGCTTCTTTTAAAGCTGTCATTATATTTTTTGATAAGCTCATTTTTGATATTTTTTAGGTTACGAAGATAACAAAAACTATTAAGCTAAACTTAACGCCTTTAAGCTTTAAAAGCTTGTATTTATAAACAAAAAACCCAAAATGTTGAGGGACATTTTGGGTTAAAATGGATTAACAAATTTTATAAAAAATTTTCTCTTTTAATAAAATAGCATTTTACTAATCTACGTTATCGTGTAAAAAAGAATTGTTATTTCTTAGTTGAATATCATCATTATCGTCTATGCTTAAAGTTGTTTTAGACACATTGTTTTCGGATGATGAATGTTGTGTGTCATCTAAATTTAAACCTTGACGCTTATATGCTGGAATTTTTTCAATATCATCAATTTTTGAAGTATTGAATTTATGGTTGAAAGACTTCATTTTTTTTCGTCTATCATCTGCTCTATCTCTTAAGATATCTGAAATAGAACTATTCATTGGATCTAAATCCTCTTCTTCTACCTCAACAACTTCTTCTTGAGCAATTATTTTCTTTTCGAAAAGAACCTCTTCCTGTTCTTCGATTTTTCCAGTTTTAACTTCTTTTTGTTTTGTATTTATAGAAGAATCTGCTTCTTCATAATCGTCTAAAGCATAACGTATTTCTTTAGTTTCGGAAACTTCGGTTACTGGTATAAATTCTACGTGATCGTTTACTTCAATATCATTTAAATCGAAAACTATATTTTCTTCTTTTTTTGCTTCAGGTTCAAAATCAACCTCTATACTTTCTTCTTTTATTGGTAAATCGAAACTTAAGGTTATTTGTTGTTTATCTTCATCGTTTGTTTTTGGTGTATTTTCATTCTCTACATTTTCTTGAGTTGAATTTATTACAAACTCTTCTTCTGTATTAAATGTAGCTACAACCTCATCGTAAACAACATCTATATTTTTAATTACTTCTGTTGTTGATATTAAGCCTAACTCTTCTAAAGACACAGTATTTTGCTTGTTTACCAAGTCCATTTCTAGTTTACTTAAAGTATCTTCTGTATCCTCATCTATATCTAAAGTATGCTTTACAATTTTAGGAGGTTCTGGTTTTTCTAAAACAATATCTGGTCTAATAATTGCCGGAGAAGCTTCGTTAGGCGTTAAATCTTTTTCTATACTTTGATCTTCTTCTAATGCGTGGATAACTTTTTTAGTTTCTGTATTAGAGATTTCGTCTTGTTGTTCTATATTAAATCCTGTTGCTATAATAGTTACAGCAATAGATTCTTCTAAAGATTCATCTTCACCAACACCCATTATAATATTGGCACCGTGTCCAGCTTCTGTTTGAATATGGTCGTTAATTTCACCAATCTCATCGATTGTTATTTCTTGAGAACCAGAAACGATTAGCAACAATACGTTTTTAGCTCCTGTAATTTTATTATCGTTTAATAATGGTGAATCTAAGGCTTTAGTAATGGCTTCGTGAGCTCTATTTTGTCCTGAAGAGGTTGATGAACCCATAATAGCTGTACCACTATTACTTAATACAGTTTTAGCATCACGTAAATCGATGTTTTGAGTATAGTGATGTGTTATAACCTCAGCAATACCGCGAGAGGCTGTAGCTAAAACTTCGTCTGCTTTAGAGAATCCAGCTTTAAACCCAAGGTTTCCATAAACTTCTCTTAATTTATTATTATTAATAACAATTAAAGAATCTACTTCGCTACGTAGTTTTTCTATTCCTATTTGCGCTTGTTCATTTCGCATTTTTCCTTCAAACTGAAAAGGCATAGTAACAATTCCCACTGTTAATATATCCATTTCCTTGGCCATTTTAGCGATAATAGGTGCTGCTCCTGTACCAGTTCCTCCTCCCATTCCTGCTGTAATAAATACCATTTTAGTATTTGTTCCAAGCATTTGTTGAATATCTGAAAAACTTTCTACGGCAGATTGCATACCTACATCTGGGTTTGCACCTGCTCCTAATCCTTCGGTTAAGTTAACACCTAACTGGATTTTGTTTGGTACTCCACTATTTTGAAGTGCTTGTGCATCTGTATTACAGATTACAAAATCTACTCCTTTTATACCTTGTTGAAACATGTGGTTAATAGCGTTGCTACCACCTCCACCAACACCAATAACCTTGATGACGTTAGATTGATTTTTAGGTAAATCAAAGGCGATACTTTCGAATTCATTGTTGCTCATAAAATTCTGTTTTGTCGAGAAGTAATTTGCTTCTCTTGTTTTCTTTATTATTATTTGAAACGTTTATTAAAACGTTTATACTTTATTCTGCGTTGTCTAAAAAATCTCTTACGCGTTCTGTTAAACTATCTAAAAAAGAGCGTTTTGGTTTTTTAACCGGTTCTGGTATTGGTTGCTCTTCTTCTTCTTCAACTAAAATATTAGTCTCTTCAATTGTTTCCTCTACTTTAGCTTCGGCTTTTACACGATCTTGTCGTTTTAAGCCATCCATAACCAAACCTACGGCTGTTGCAAAAAGAGGACTTGTTATAGCTTCGTCGCTATCTCCTGCTAAGTGCTCGTTTGGATAACCTACTCTGGTATCCATTCCTGTAATATATTCTACTAATTGTTTTAAGTGTTTTAATTGTGCTCCACCTCCTGTTAATACTATACCTGCAATTAGTTTTTTCTTTTGTTCTTCGTGACCGTAATTTTTAATTTCTACATACACTTGTTCTATAATTTCGACTACTCTTGCATGAATAATTTTAGATAAATTTTTAAGTGTAATTTCTTTTGGATCTCTGCCTCGTAAACCAGGAATAGATACAATTTCATTATCTTTATTTTCTCCAGGCCAAGCTGATCCGAATTTTATTTTTAATAATTCGGCTTGCTTTTCAATAATAGAACATCCTTCTTTTATGTCTTCTGTAATTACATTTCCTCCAAAAGGAATTACTGCTGTATGACGAATTATACCATCTCTAAAAATAGCTAGATCTGTTGTTCCTCCTCCTATATCTATTAAAGCAACTCCTGCTTCTTTTTCTTCTTGGCTTAAAACAGCATTTGCAGATGCTAACGGCTCTAAAGTAATACCTTCTAAATCTAAGCCTGCACTTTTTACACAACGCCCAATATTTCTAATTGAAGATACTTGCCCAACTACAACGTGAAAATTAGCCTCTAATCTGCCGCCATACATACCTATTGGTTCTTTTATTTCGGCTTGACCGTCTACTTTATACTCTTGTGGTAATACATGTATAATTTCTTCTCCAGGTAACATTACTAACTTGTGTACCTGATTAATTAAACGCTCAATATCATTATCGTCTATAACTGTTTCTGAATCTGCTCTGGTGATATAATCGCTATGCTGTAAACTTCTAATGTGTTGTCCTGCAATACCAACAGTTACACCTTCAATTTTTGACGCTGCTGCTGCTTCGGCTTCTTGTACTGCCAATTGAATGGATTGTATAGTCTGCGTAATATTATTTACAACACCTCGATGGATACCTAAACTTTTAGATTTACCAATACCTAAAATTTCAACTTTACCATACTCATTTTTACGACCAATCATTGCCACAATTTTTGTGGTCCCAAGGTCTAACCCAACTGCTAAATTCTGTTCCATAATTTATACTTTAGTGCAAACAACTTGATTTTCAAACTGCAAATTCACTTTACTGTACTTCTCTAAACTTTTATCCTTAAGTGCTTTTTTAAAGAAAGCTTTAAGGTTATTTATTTTTTTATCTAAATGTTCAAGTTTTCCAATCTGTACTATAAAACTACATTGTCTTAACTTTAAATCTATAGAGTTATTTTTATTTTGAATTATCTCGACTACATTCTTTTTTAAAAACTCGTCTTGTTCTATTTTATTAGCAATTGCAAAAACATTGCCTAACTTTTTTTTTGATACTTCGCCAGTTACAATTGGCACTCGCGCTGTAAAATTAGATGATAAGGGCATATAACCACCTTTACTATCTATGTAATAAGAGTTTGAATTTAATACTCTTGCTATAGGTTTTTTTTGTTTTATTTTAACCGAAAAATCACCGTTTACATCTAAGAAAATGTCGGCTTTTTCAATCATTGCATTAGCATTCAGGGCAGATTCTAATACATTCAAATCTAAAGTTTCTTTAGGCACACTCGTAAGTGGTTGTTGATTTTGTATTAACAATTTACTAACAGTTGCATGCGTGATAAATGGCTTCTGTTCTTCTACAAATTCTATGGTTGTTTTCTCCACCTTTCTATTACCATTTTTTGCTGAAGAAAATGCAAATAAGAACACAACTACGCCAAATAGCACAACAGCTTTTATGTAGTTCCAATTAATTTTCATGGACTAATGCTTCTTTAATTTTTAATACTTCTGCTCCAATATCGCCTGCTCCTATTGTAAGAATTATTTTTGCCTTACTAGCTTTTATTTTTTTTATTATTTCTGTTTTCTTTATTAATTCTTTATTATCGTTTTCTATTTGGTTTAAAAGCCAATTAGAGGTCACACCTTCTATAGGCAATTCTCTTGCTGGATAAATATCTAACAACAGTACTTCATCAAATTTTGAAAGACTATTTGCAAATTCTGCTCCAAAATCTTTAGTTCTTGAAAACAAATGAGGCTGAAAAACTGCTAACACCTTATCTTTTGGATACATCTCTCTAACTGCCTGATGCACTGCATTAATCTCTTCTGGATGATGAGCATAATCATCTATAAAAACAAGATCATCGCTCTTAATCTGGTATGTAAACCTACGCTTAACACCTTTGTAAGATGCTAATGCCTTAACGAGCTGTGGTGAAGGGACACCGTATTCTACAGCCATCGCTAAGGCTATTAATGCATTCGACAAATTATGTCTACCAGGTAGGTTAAATTGAACTTGTTTTAGTACTGTATTTGGTGTTTTAACATCAAATACATAAGCACCATTTTCTATTTTTATATTTTGAACAGTATAATCTGAATCATCTTCAATACCGTAAGTTATTCCTTTAATTGGCAAACCATTTTTTACAAATAGTTTCCCGTTTGGTTTTAGTTTTTTTGAAAAATCTTCGAAAGTTTTTGTTAACTCTGAAGCATCTCCGTAAATATCTAAATGATCTGCATCCATTGATGTAATACATGCTAAATCTGGAGATAGTGTTAAAAATGAACGATCAAATTCATCAGCTTCAACAACACTTACCTCACTTCCATTTAATATTAAATTGGAATTGTAATTTTCGCTAATACCACCTAAAAAAGCAGTTAACGGAACATTACACTCCATTAATAAATGACCTAAAATACTTGTAGTAGTTGTTTTACCGTGTGTACCAGCTACTGCTAAACAAAACGTGTTTTTAGTAATTAAACCTAAAATCTCAGAACGTTTTAAAAGATTAAAGCCATTGGTTTTAAAATAGTTTAATTCTTTACTATCTTTTGGAATTGCAGGTGTGTAAACCACTAAAGTATTTTGGGTATCTAAAAAAGGAGTTTCTATGTTTTTAACATTATCGTTAAAATGAATATTTATCCCTAAATCCTCAAGTGAATTTGTTATTTCTGTTTTGGTTTTGTCGTAACCAGCGACATACATATTAGCCGCATGGAAATAGCGTGCTATGGCACTCATTCCAATTCCTCCAATACCTATAAAATAGATGTTATGTATGTTGTTTAAATTCATAATTATTTATTCAGAAGTTTTTCAACTTCATCTGCTATATCTTTTGTTGCATTTACTAATGCTAGTTTTTTAATATTTACACCTAATTGTTTCTGCCTTTCGTCTGAAGCTATTAACTGAGAGAATTTATTTTTAAAATCGACTTCTAAATCTTCTTGAGCAATCATTAAAGCAGCGTTTTCATCTACAATAGCTTTTGCATTTTTAGTTTGATGATCTTCGGCTACATAAGGTGATGGCACAAAAATTACAGGTTTTCCAACAATACAAAGCTCTGATACAGAACCTGCTCCTGCACGTGATATAATAATATCGGCAGCGGCATAAGCAAAATCCATATTATTTATAAATTGATGCACTTGTACATGCTTTATATCTCCATTAATTTTATAATCGTTATAATACAATTTTCCTGTTTGCCAAATAATTTGAACTTGCTGTGTTTGCAAAAAATCTAATTCTCGTTTTAAGAGTTCGTTAATAGCTTTCGCTCCTAAACTCCCACCTAAAACTAAGAGTGTTTTTTTCCCTTCTACTAAACCAAAATATTTTATTGCTTCACTTCTTTTAGATTCAATATCTAACAAATCTTGACGTACCGGATTTCCTGTTTTTAATATTTTATTCTTTGGAAAAAAACGATCCAAGCCATTATAGGCCACACATATTTTTTGTACTTTTTTTGATAATAGTTTATTTGTAATTCCTGGATAAGAGTTTTGTTCTTGTATTAAACTTGGTATTCCCTTTAAAGCTGCTATTTGCAATAACGGTCCGCTTGCAAAACCTCCTGTACCAATGGCTACATCTGGTTTAAATTTGTTTACAATTTGCCTTGCACTCCATAAACTATTGATTAATTTAAATGGAAATGTTAAGTTTTTAAGTGTTAATTTTCTTTCTATTCCAGTAATCCATAAGCCTTTAATTTTATAACCTGCTTGTGGTACTTTTTCCATTTCCATACGATCTTTTGCTCCTACAAAAAGAAATTTGGCATCTGGAAAACGCAATTTTAATTCGTTAGCAATAGCTATAGCAGGATAAATATGGCCTCCTGTTCCACCGCCACTTAGTATTATTTTATATGTTTTCTTTTTATTACTCACTTAATTATATCTCAAGAATTATATTCGTTGATTTTTCAATATTTACTTAAATAGTTTCTGAAAGAATTTCTAATGGATTTTGTTCTAAATCCTCATCACTTTCTTTTTCTTTTATTTCTTCTCTTTTAGAACTAACACTTAAAATTATGCCTATTGCTAAACACGTCATCCATATTGAAGTTCCACCACTACTAATTAATGGTAGTGTTTGACCTGTTACAGGAAACAACTCTACAGCAACTGCCATATTTATTAGCGCTTGAAACACAATTGGAATACCAACACCAAGCACTATTAATTTTCCAAAAATAGTGTCAGATTTTTGCGCAACTATTACTATTCTAAATAATAGCCACATATATAAAACCATTAAAAACAATCCGCCAATTAATCCATATTCTTCAATAATAATTGCAAAAATAAAATCTGACGATGATTGTGGTAAAAAATTTTTCTGTGTACTTTTTCCCGGACCAACACCTGTTAATTCTCCAGAAGCTATTGCAATTTTTGCTTTTTCAATTTGGTAATCTCCTTCTGTATCTCCATCATCTGAAAAACTTTCTATTCTACTCATCCAGGTATCAATACGGTTTGGCATTGCGTCTGGAAATGCTTTTGCCACCAAAATAAACATAACCAATGCTAATATTCCTGAACCAATAATTACAGCTAAATACCTAATAGGATAACCACCCAAAAACACCAATACAATTACCATTAAAAATATTAACGCTGTAGTTGAAAAATTTGATGGTAAAATCATTATTAAAACTAAAAAAACTGGCAACCAAAGCGGCAATATAGTTTCCTTAAAAGACACTGTTTTATCTTTTATTTTAGACATATATCTTGCCACGTAAACCATTAAAACTACAGATGCCAATGTAGAGGTTTGAAAAGACATATTTACAAATGGAATTCTTATCCAACGGCTTGCGTTTGCTCCATCAATAGTAGTACCTTGTAAAATAGTAACAACCAATAATACTAACACAACAGGTATCATTACCATAGACAGACCTCGGAAATAGCGATATGGTATTTTATGTACACCATACATTATTGCAAAACCTAAAAACAAGTGCATAAAGTGCTTTACAAAATAGGTAAAGGTATTTCCTCCTCCTACATTTACTAGATTACTAGCCGCACTGTATACAGGAAGAAATGAGAAAATTGCCAACAAAGCAGCTATTGCCCATATTAATCGATCTCCTTTTATGTTTTTAAACAGTTGTTGCACTTCTTTTATACTTTCTTTTTATAAATTTCTTACAGCATTTTTAAACTGTCTTCCTCTATCTTCGTAGTTTTCAAATAAATCGAAACTTGCACACGCTGGAGACAACAATACATTGTCACCTGCTTCTGCTACTTTATAAGCAATTTTTACAGCCTCACTCATAAACTGAGTTTCTACAATAACATCTACCATATTAGAAAAGTTTTCCATAAGCTTCTCATTGTCTACGCCCAAACAAATTATTGCTTTTACTTTTTCGTTTATAAATGGAAACAACTCTGTATAATCATTACCTTTATCTACTCCACCCACAATCCAAACTGTTGGCGCATCCATACTTTCTAATGCATAATATGTTGCATTTACATTCGTTGCTTTAGAGTCGTTTATATATTGAACTTTATTAATTTTTAGAACCTGCTCTAAACGGTGCTCTACACCATGAAAGTTCTCTAAACTTTCACGAATAGTTTGCTTTCTAATTTTTAATAAGTGCGATACTGTTGAAGCAGCCATTGCATTTTTTATATTGTGCTTTCCTTCTAAAGCTAAGTTTTTTGTTGGCATAATTATCTCGATGTTATCTATTGTTATTTTTATATTTTCTTTATCTAAATACGCTCCATTTTCAAACGTTTTTTTTAACGAAAATGGTAATAATGTAGATTGAATAGTGTTTTGTTTTAACCAGTTTGTTATCACCTCATCATCGGCATCATAAATTAAATAATCTTGCTTTGATTGGTTTAAAGCAATTCTGAATTTAGAATTAATATAGTTTTCAAACTTGTAATCATATCTATCTAAATGATCTGGTGTAATATTGGTAAGCACAGCAATATTGGGCTTAAAATCTACAATACCATCTAGCTGAAAACTACTTATTTCTAAAACATAGTTTTTATAATCTTCTTCTAAAATTTGTTTTGCAAAACTATCTCCTATATTACCTGCCAAACCAACATTTAATTCTTGTTTAAGAATATGATGTGTTAATGAAGCTGTAGTTGTTTTACCATTACTTCCTGTAATACCAACAATAGTTGCATTTGTATATTTTGAAGCAAATTCTATTTCAGAAATTACTGGAATATTATTACTAATAAGTTTTTGAATTAACGCAACCTTATCAGGAATTCCAGGACTCTTCATCACTAGATTAGCATTAAGAATTTTAACTTCTGTATGCTGCTCTTCCTCCCATTCAATTTCATTATGTATAAGAACTTCTTTATATTTTTCTTTAATTTTTCCTTTGTCTGAAACAAATACATTGTAACCTTTTGCCTTTGCCAAAAGTGCAGTTCCAACACCACTTTCTCCAGCTCCTAATATTACTAATCGTTTCATTTTTTACTCTTTATTTATCATCTTTAACTTTATAGAAATGATAAAATTTTATCTTAACTTTAATGTTACTACTGTTAAAATCGCTAAGAAAATTCCAACAATCCAAAATCGTGTTACTATTTTACTTTCGTGATAACCTCCTTTTTGATAATGATGATGTAAAGGCGACATTTTAAAAATACGACGTCCCTCTCCATACTTTTTTCTCGTGTATTTAAACCAGCTCACTTGTAATATTACCGAAAGCGACTCTGCGAAAAATATACCGCACAATAATGGGATTAATAACTCTTTTCTAACCGCAATAGCTATTACTGCTATAATTCCACCAATTGTTAAACTCCCGGTATCACCCATAAACACTTGTGCTGGATATGTATTATACCAAAGAAAACCTATTAATGCTCCGGCAAAAGCTGCAATAAACACCACAAGTTCTCCTAGTTGTGGTATAAACATAACATTAAGGTAATCTGCAAAAACAAAGTTTCCAGAAATAAAGGCAAATACAGCTAATGTAAATACAATTATGGCGGAACTTCCTGCCGCAAGACCATCTATACCATCGGTTAAGTTTGCACCATTGGAAACTGCAGTAACTATAAAAATTACTATTGGGATAAATACCAACCATGCGTATTTAGAATAATCTTCTCCTAACCAATTGATTAAATTTGAATAATCAAACTCATTGTCCTTTACAAAAGGAATTGTAGTTTTTAAAGATTGCTCTGCTGGATTAAACTCGCTAGATGAGTTTTGAGTTATTTTTTCTGTCTCGTAAATTGGGTTTACTTTTTCTGTTCTTATAGTAACTCCTGGATGAAAATACATAATAGACCCAACAAAAATTCCTAATCCAACTTGACCAAGCACTTTAAATTTACCACTCAATCCTGCTTTATCTTTTTTAAATACTTTAATATAATCGTCTGTAAAACCAACTAATCCCATCCAAACCGTGGTTACAATTAACATTATCACATAAATATTTTCTAGCTTAGCAAATAACAATACTGGTATTAATGTTGAAAAAATAATAATTAAACCACCCATTGTTGGTGTACCTGCTTTTTCAACTTGACCTTCTAAACCTAAATCTCTAACCGATTCTCCTACTTGCATTTTTTGCAATAATCTTATAATTTTCTTTCCGAAAATTGTAGAAAACAACAACGATAAAATAATAGCTAAAGCAGCACGAAAAGTTATAAACTGAAACACACTTGCTCCTGTTAACTGGAATTGTTTTTCTAAATATTCGAATAAGTAATACAGCATTTTTTATCTATTAATATTTATTTACTATTTCTGTAATTGCTTTAATAATTCTTCTACAATTTTAAAATCGTCAAAATTTGTTCGCACTCCATTTATTTCTTGATATGTTTCATGGCCTTTTCCTGCTATTAAAATAATATCTCCTGCATTTGCAAGTTGACATGCCGTTTTAATAGCCTGTTTTCTATCTACAATTGACAAGGTTTTTTTAAAATTTTGAGGCTCTACACCTTTTTCAATATCCTCAATTATACTTTCTGGAACTTCTGTTCTTGGGTTATCACTTGTAAAAATGGCCTTTGTACTTAAAGCTGATGCTATATGTCCCATTCTTGGACGTTTAGTTTTATCTCTATCACCTCCACAACCAACAACAGTGATTAACTCTTCGTTTTTAGTGCGAATACTATTTATAGTTTCTAACACATTCTTTAAAGCGTCTGGTGTGTGTGCATAATCTACAATAGCAGTTATTTTTTCTTCAGAAATCAAATATTGAAATCTTCCACTTACACTTTCTAAAGCACTTATTAATCTTAAAATTTCTGTTTTTTCAAGACCTAGCAATTCTGCAGTAGCATAAATTGCCAATACATTAGAAGCATTAAAATCACCTATTAGCTTGGTCCAAACCTCACTTTCATTAACTTTAAGCAACATACCGCTAAAGGAATTTTCTAAAATTTGCGCTTTATAATCTGCGTAATTTCTTAAACCGTATTTATATTGCTTTGCTTTTGTATTTTGAAGCATTATTGCTCCATTTTTATCGTCTGCATTTGTTAATGCAAAAGCCTGTTTTCCAAGATTATCAAAAAACGATTTTTTAACATCTCTATATTCGGCAAACGTATCATGATAATCTAAATGATCGTGTGTTAAATTAGTAAAAACTCCTCCTGCAAACTCTAAACCTTCCGTTCGTTTTTGGTGAATACCATGAGAACTTACTTCCATAAAACAAAACTCTACACCTTCATTATTCATTTCTTTTAAATAATGATTAATTGTTAAAGAATCTGGTGTTGTGTGCGTTGCTTTATAGTCTTTATTATCTACTTTTATAACAACAGTAGAAAGCAAACCTACTTTATAACCTGCATTTTTAAATAACTGAAATAACAATGTTGCTATTGTAGTTTTCCCATTAGTTCCTGTAACACCAACTAGTTTTAGGTTTGATGATGGATTACCATAATAGTTTGATGACATTATTGCTAATGCACTACTAGAATTTTCTACTACTATATAACTTATTCCTTCTTTTAAATTTTTAGGTAACTGCTCGCAAACTATAGCTATTGCTCCTTGTTGTATGGCACTTTCAATATAATCATGACCATTTACAACACTTCCTTTTATCGCTACAAATAGATCGTTAACAGCTACACTACGTGAATTAAAATGAATATTTCTAATAAACACGTTTGTAGAACCAACAACAGTATTGATGGTTACTTTATATAATATGTCGATTAATGAATTCATGATAATTCTAAAACTATAGTTTGATTTCTCTTTACTTTTTGACCTTTGACAATAGATTGACTTTTAACAACACCATTACCATTCATTTTTACTTTTAAACCTAAATTTTCGCATAATGCTACCGCATCCATTATTGGCAAACCAACTACACTAGGCATTATTGTTAAATAGGTATTTGATGTATTGTAAAAATTTTGATACTCTTTATCTACCTCTACATTTTTAACTTCTAAAGACTCTATCTCATCTATAATTGGTGTGTCTGTAAAAATCTTTTGTGCAATACGTTTAAACACTGGTCCAGTAACATCTGCTCCATAAAAACCTACTTTTATACTTGGCTTATGAATTACAACAATGCAAGAATACTTAGGATTTTCTACAGGAAAATAACCTGCAAAAGACGACACATATTTTCTATCTTTTTTCCAAGCTTCAAAATTTCTATAATCTGTTCTTGCAGTTCCGGTTTTACCAGCCATAGAAAAGTATTTTGAATACATTCCTTTTCCTGTTCCAAACTCCACAACATTTTCTAAAAGTTTTTGTGCTTTTTTTATTGTTTCATCTGAAGCAATTTTTTTAACACGCACTTCTTTTTCAAAACTTTCAATCTCTCTATCCAATTCTCTTACTTGACGTAAAAAACGAGGTTTTAACATCTCTCCATTATTAGCAACCGCATTATAGAACGTTAAGGTTTGTAAAGGCGTAAGCTGCATGTTATAACCGTAAGCCATAGACGGCAAAGCATTTCTACTCCATATTTTATCTCCTGGCGCCGGAATTACTGGATCTCCTTCTCCTATTATAGGTAGATCTAAATTCTCATGAAGCCTCCATTTTTTTAATCTATTAATAAATTTATTTGGGTTTTTAGCATAACCATCATCTATAATAGTAGCTAAACCAATATTTGAAGATTTCTCAAAAGCCTCTCCAACAGAAATTTTTCCATAACCACGCGTATCTGTAATACCTCTTCCATAAAAAGTTTTATAACCTTTTTTTGTATCTACAATACTTGATGTATCTATTACCTTATCCTCTAATGCCGCCATTACCGCCATTAACTTAAAAGTAGAGCCTGGCTCATGAGACTCCCAAACTGCATAATTTCTTTTCTCGTAATATTTACCAGATTTAGATTTTCCTAAATTTGAAATAGCTCTAATTTCTCCAGTTTTAACCTCCATTACAACAACACAACCATGATCTGCATCATACTTTTCTAATTGCTCTAATAATGAATGGTGCGCAATGTCTTGAATATTTGTATTTATAGTGGTATAAATATCGTAACCATCTTGAGGCTCAACCTCATTATTATCCCTAATTGGTTTCCACTGTCCTTTACCAATTTTTTGTTTTAATCGATGGCCATCAATACCTTTTAGGTATTTTTCTCCAAAAGCGCCATCTAAACCAGGTCTTGTTACATCTCCATTTTCATCTGTGCGCTCGTAACCAATTGTTCTTTGCGCTATACCACCCATAGGATGTTCGCGCTTAGTAGTTTGCTCTACAATTAAACCTCCTTTATATGCTCCTAAATTTAATAACGGAAATTCACGTAATCTTAAATAGTCCGAATACCCAACATCGCGCGCTAACAAATAATACCTATTTTGTTTTGCTTTTGCTTTTCTTAAATTTTCTCTATAGTAACTTGATGGTTTTCCAGAATAACTAGACAACGAATCGCATAACGGACCAATTTGCTCCTGCCACACCTTTTTTTTAGGTGTTTTTGTATCTATTCTAATATCGTACTTAGGAATTGAGGTAGCCAATAAATTACCGTTTACAGAATAAACGTTACCTCTATTAGCAGGTATTGGCCTATCTTCAATAACCCTGCTTTCTGCTAATTCTCGATACTTATCTCCATTAACATACTGAATGGTTAATAATTTTACAACCACAGCAAGGCCGAAGATGAACATACATCCAGCTACAAAATACAATCGGTTTAATATGTTCGTTTCGTTTACTGCCACGATTACCTAATCTTGCTTCTTGCTTTTTACTTTTAATTTTTGAGGCGGAACTTCGGAAGTTTTCAAGCCTTTTTTTATCATTTTTGCCGAGACGACTGATTCTTTCTTTAACTCCATCAATCGACCTCTACCATCTATAAAGGCACTTCGCAACTCTTTCGCCTCATTACTCAACCTTGCTATTTCATGCACTTTTTTATCTGCACTATGCGAACTCGCAATCATTACTATAGCCAACACAGAAATAAAGAGAATCATTCTCCAATTCTTAAAAGAATCATCGCTCACTAAAAACGTTCCTCTTAATATGCTATAGATATTCTTTTTCATATTTTTTCAGCAATACGAAGCTTTGCACTTCTTGCTCTATTATTAATTTTAATTTCTTCTGCCGAAGGCACTATTAATTTTCCAACCTTTTTTAATGGCACATCAAAATTTCCAAAAACATCTCTTTCCGGCTCACCTTCAAACAACCCATTTCTTATAAAACGTTTTACCAATCTATCTTCTAAAGAATGATAACTTATTAAACTCAACCTTCCTTCAGGCTTAAGAATTTCTGGTGTTTGTTTTAAAAACTCTTTTAACGCTTCAATTTCTTGATTAACCTCTATTCTAATTGCCTGATATATTTGCGCTAAAATTTTATTTTCATGCTTTGGAGACAAAAACTTTTTTAGCACTTTTTTTAATTGATTACCCGTTTTTATCACCTCATCCTTACGAAATTCAACAATCAACCTCGCCATTGCTGGCGCCGCACGCAACTCTCCATATTGCAATAACACGTTTTTTATCTGGTCTTCATCATATTCGTTTATAACATGAAATGCAGATAATTGATTTTTTTGGTTCATCCTCATATCCAACTCAGCTTCAAATCGAGTTGAAAAACCACGTTCCGCAACATCAAATTGATGTGATGACACACCAAAATCTGCCAAAACACCATCCACCGCTTTTACACCATGAAATCTTAAAAAACGTTTGATGTATCTAAAATTTTCGTGGATAAGCGTAAATCTCGAATCGTCTATTGCATTTTCAAGAGCATCTGCATCTTGATCAAAAGCAAACAACTTTCCTTTTTCTCCCAAACGACTTAAAATCTCTCTACTATGACCACCACCACCAAAAGTAACATCCACATAAACACCGTCCGGTTTAATAGCTAAACCATCAACCGTCTCTTTTAACAATACAGGATTATGATATTCCATCTATTTCATCGTCTTGTCCCATTACCTCTTCTGCTAAATCTGCAAAATCTACAGTAGCATCATCAATGGCTTGTTCATATTTATCTTTATCCCAAATCTCCACAATATTTACTGCTGAAGACATTACCACATTTTTTGAAATAGCAGCAAATACAGTTAAATCTTTTGGAATTAACAATCTACCACTTGCATCCACCTCTACCATTTTAACTCCCGCAGTAAAACGACGAATAAAATCGTTGTTCTTTTTCTTAAATCTATTTAGCTTATTCACCTTCTGCATCAAAACCTCCCATTCCGACATTGGATACAATTCCAGACAAGGTTGAAAAACCGCTCGTTTTATCACAAACCCATTTTGCAACACAGGAGCCAACTGCTTTTTAAGCGCAGCAGGAAGCATTAGCCTTCCTTTGGCATCCGCTTTACATTCGTATGTTCCTATTAATGAGTTCAATGTGATTTTTTATCGCTTCAATATATAAGAGTCAAATATATTGAAAATTTTACCACTTTTTACCACATTTTACCACATTGTTAATAAATACTTCTTTAAATCGCATATTTAAAGGCATTTAAAAAGAACCTACAAAACATAAATATTTGTAATTCAAACACTTAAATACAATACAAAATAGTAATGAACAGATGTTAATATGTATAAAGCAATAGTTTTTTCAAGTATCTAAATATTACTACTTTTATTTACACGAAATAACTATATTTGCTTTAATCGATTGACTTAAACAAACCAATGTCTCACACACTTATTTCTGAAGGAAAATTTAAATATATTGAAGCTGGAGAAGGCACACCAATAATTGTTCTACATGGACTTATGGGTGGCTTAAGCAATTTTGATGCAGTAATTAATCACTTTAGCAAAGAAGGCTACAAAGTAATTATCCCACAATTACCTGTATATACAATGCCACTTATAAAAACCAATGTAAAGGCTTTTTCTAAGTATTTAGGCGAATTTATAGAATTTAAAAATTTTGATCAGGTAATTTTATTAGGAAATTCTCTTGGTGGCCATATTGGATTATATTACACAAAATTAAATGCCGAGAAGGTAAAAGCATTAATTATCACAGGAAGCTCTGGTTTATACGAAAGTGCAATGGGAGGAAGCTACCCAAAACGAAGTGATTATGAAGTTATCAAGAAAAAGGCACAAGACGTTTTTTATGATCCTGCGATTGCCACTAAAGAAATTGTAGACGAAGTTTACGAAACAGTAAACGACCGAATTAAACTTATAAAAACATTAACTATTGCCAAAAGTGCTATTAGACATAACATGGCAAAAGACTTACCTAAAATGAATACACCTACATGTATCATTTGGGGAAAAAATGATGCAGTAACTCCTCCAGAAGTTGCAAATGAGTTTAACGAATTACTTCCAGACTCTGATTTGTTTTGGATTGACAAATGTGGCCATGCAGCTATGATGGAGCACCCAATTCTGTTTAATAAAATTCTTGAAGACTGGTTGAAAAAACGTGGTTTTTAAAAACCTACAAGAGAACAACATAGAGAATAGACCTTTTGCACTTGGTCACTTATTCTTATGTGCTTACTTTTGTGTTTTACAATTAATTAAAAGAAATTTCCGTTTTAACGGAAACGTGTTATAGAGATGAAAATAAAATCTGCTGAGTTTGTAGTAAGTAATTCTGATGTTACAAAATGCCCAAAAGACATGCTACCAGAATATGCCTTTATTGGTAGAAGTAATGTTGGAAAATCCTCACTTATAAACATGCTTACCAGCAGAAAGAGTCTTGCGAAAACTTCTGGAAGACCAGGTAAAACTCAACTTATTAACCATTTTATTATTAATAAAGAATGGTATTTAGTAGATTTACCGGGTTACGGTTATGCACGAGTTTCTAAAAGCACGAAAAAAGTATTTCAAAAATTTATTACTAAATATTTTGAACAACGCGAGCAACTTATCTGCGCGTTTGTTTTGGTAGATATTAGACACAAACCACAACCTATAGACTTAGAGTTTATGCAATATCTAGGAGAAAGAGGTATTCCTTTTTGTATTATTTTTACTAAAGCAGATAAATTAAAACCTAACGCTATAGACAACCATGTTGATGATTACAGACATATCATGCTAGAAACCTGGGAAGAAATGCCTAAACATTTTATTACTTCTAGCTCTAAAAGTATTGGAAAAGAAGAAGTTCTTGAATTTATTGACGAACTAAATTCCGGAATGGCAGAAAATGCTTAGCCTAAATTAGAAAAATGAAAACTTTTGTTATAGTTACGCTTGTATTATTTTTTACTGGCTTAGCACAAAGTCAAGAAAGTTTATATATAGACGAAAAAGGAGACACTATAAATAAAAATGAATATTTAAAGAAATGGAGAAATAACGATTTACTCCTTAGCACATGGTCTCATATAGATAAAAATGGTAAGACATATTATACTTTAAAAAAAGATTTATACTTAAAAGGTATTTTTAATTATAGTGAAACAATAAAACAACTAAAAAAAATCACTAACAAGAATTTTAAAGATAGTACTACTATACTTATAGAATATTATTTTAAAGATGATCTTTGCACTTCCTCTTCAGTAAAAAACAAATGGGATGTTGATAGAATTACTGAGCGTAAATTTTTTACTAACCCAATAAGAGATGAGCTTAAAAATGAAGAAATTACAATGATTACTTTATTTGAAAGTGGAATAATTATAGAGAATAAACCTAAACGAAAAAGCGAATATTATTACATAGATAAGGATAATTATTTTAGAAATAAATTTTTTAAAAACCCTACACTTTGTGGCGCTTATGCTTTGTTTAAAAAGAATGGAGAAACAGTTATTAGAAATGGTGAGTATAGACCAGATCAAATGGCTAAACATTTAAAACCAGAAATCTGGAAGCATTTTTTTTAACTCATTTTTTTCGGCTTAGTTCAAAATATTTGTTAAGCTACAAATGAATCAAACTAAAACACACAAAGTTCCAAAGCTTACAAAACCAATTCGACTACAAGAATACGGTGTAAATATTTTTGATTCTATTCAAACAAAATCAGCATTAAAAAAAGCCTTAAAAAAAAATTATATTACCGTAAACAATTTATTAGCATCTACTGCAACCTATATACATGGCGGAGAAACTATTTGTTTAACAATTAAAGAAAGTAATAAACATAAAACCAAACTTGTTTTAAAATTAGACGTTTTATACGAAGATGATTATTTAGCAATAATTCGCAAACCTGCAGGTATTCTAGTAAGTGGTAATAGTTTTAAAACAGTTACAAATGCTTTAGAACAAAATTTAAAACCAAGTAATTTAAAAGACAGTACTTTACCTCAACCAGTTCACAGGCTAGATTACCCAACAACAGGCTTATTATTAATAGGAAAAACAAATAGTAGCATTCGCGCTTTAAATAAACTTTTTGAAAATAAAGAAATAAAAAAAACATACTACGCTATTACTATTGGCAAAATGCAGAAGTATGGTGAAATAGCATCCTTAATCGATAACAAACCTTCTCTATCACTTTATGAAGTAAAAGCAAGCGTAGACTCTAAACGCTTTAGCATTTTAAATCTTGTAAAATTAGAACCTAAAACAGGAAGAAAACACCAATTAAGAAAACATATGTTAAGCATAGGTCATCCCATTTTAGGAGACAAAAATTACGCCATAGATAATTTAATTTTAAATGGAAAAGGCTTATATCTACATGCTTATTCTTTAAGTTTTACTCATCCTTTTACAAATAAATATATTTTTATAGAAGACAAATTACCTAAACGTTTTAATAAAATATTTAGTAATATTATTTAATTATCCTTTTATACAGAAAAATTAATTTTTAACATCTAAAGCATCTCTAAGTGCATTACCTATTAGCATAAAAGCCATAACTAAAAACATAATGCACAAGCCTGGAATAATAGCCAAATAAGGCTTACCTAGTATAATGTAGTTGTAATGGTCTTTTATCATCGCTCCCCAACTTGCCATTGGCGGTTGCGCTCCAATACCTAAAAAACTCAGTCCACTTTCTATTAAAATTGCCGCAGCAAAATTTGCAGCACAAATTACAATTACCGGAGCCATTATATTTGGTAGAATATGCTTAGTTATTATTCTAAAATTATTAAAACCTAAAGCACGAGCAGCAGTAACGTATTGCATTTGTTTTGCACTAATAATTTGTCCTCGTACTACTCTAGCCACTTCTACCCACATAGTTAAACCAACTGCGATAAAAACTTGCCAAAAACCTTTTCCTAAAGCTAATGTAATTGCAATAACCAATAACAATGTTGGTATTGACCAAGTTACATTTATAAACCACATTATAACAGCATCTATTTTACCACCAAAATATCCAGCAACACTTCCCATAAAAACTCCAATAAGCAAAGAAATAAACACAGCAACAAAGCCTATAAAAAATGAAATACGCGCTCCTACCAAGATTCTACTTAATAAATCTCGCCCATATTTATCGGTTCCTAAATAAAAGGTTTTTGTAGTTATTAAAGCTTCGGTGTCAATTGATTTATCTTTATTAACATAACTCTTTTCAACACCTTTTAAGCCATCAGAAGCATATTCTGTGTAATTTATTCGATTTCCATTTATATTATATTCCGAAATAGGGATTTCGGTTACGGTATTAATTTTTCCGAAAAAAATCTTATCTAAAAAACCTTGCTTAGTTTTAATTTGAGATGGCAACATTAGCATATTTATAGAAAAACCAGGTGCCTTAGAGTGGATAGAGACATGCATTTGGTTGGCATGTTTAGAATTATCTGGCGCAAAAACATATGCAAACACAGAAATTACGCCAACAAATATTATAAAATAAAAACTAAAAACGCCCCAAAAATTCTTTTTGAATTTTTGGAGCGCTAATTTACTTAGTGAGTTTGTTTTAGTACTCAATTTTATTCTTTTATAGCTGCTACTTTTTTAATCTCGTAGGTCATTTTTAAATCGTTAAGCACATTTAATGCTTCTTCTACGTAGACATCATGACTTAAACTTTCGTGCCATCTATCACGTTTTTCTTTTAAAACAGTATCCTTTTCAAAAAGCCTTACTTCATAAGGTAATGAGTTGAAAGTTAAATTTGTTGTATATTTAGAAATAGCATCATATTCTTTTGCCTTTTCTTCGTCTGCCTTTAATTCTGCTTTATACTTTTTATAATTTAAAGAAAATACATTTTCCTCAATTTGAGACTTTAGCCACTTAGCATTTTCCTCGATTAGCTTTAATTGTGGGTTGTTTTCCATACGTTTCTTACTATTACTTACAGTAGCATCATAATCGAAATAACTATTCCAATAATCGTATTTTACAGCATCTATTTTATCCCAAGCTAATGGATTTTCTTGATCGCGTTCTCCAATATCGATAAAACTATAACGGTCTGGCACTACCACATCACTTTTTACACCTTCTAATTGCGTAGATCCACCATTAATTCTATAAAATTTTTGACGTGTTATTTTAATAGCTCCTAAATCTCCATGAGAACTATTGCGTACCATTCTATTTAAATCTAATACATTTTGAACAGTTCCTTTTCCATAAGTTTGTTTACTACCAATTATAATAGCTCGTTTATAATCCTGCATGGCTGCAGCTAAAATCTCTGATGCCGATGCCGATAACTCGTTAACCATAATTACTAATGGTCCATCCCATACAATAGATTTATCGGTATCTTCTAAAACTTCTTTAGGCTCGTTTGTTGAGCGTACTTGCACAATTGGCCCATCTTTAATAAATAAACCTGCAATATCTACAACAGTTTTTAAAGATCCACCTCCATTATTTCTAAGGTCTAAAACTAAACCTTCTATTCCTTCTTCTTTTAATCTTTCTATTTCTTTTTTAATATCTGATGCTGCATTACGTTCATTATAATCTGTAAAATCTATATAAAATTTTGGAAGATTAATAAGTCCAAACTTTTTATCACCTTTTAAAACTGTAGATGATTTTGCATAAGTTTCTTCTAACTCTACTATATCTCTTGTTATTGAAATATCTTCAATAGATCCATCTACTTTTTTAAGTGTTAAATATACTTTTGTTCCTTTAGGCCCTTTAATTAATTTTATTGCATCATCAATACGCATTCCTACAATACTAACTGCAGCTTTCTCATCTTCTTGACGCACTTTTAAAATAATATCTCCAACCTCTAATTCTTGACCTCTCCAAGCCGGACCACCAGAAATCACTTCAACTATTTTAGTATAATCCATTCTTTTAGATAATCTTGCTCCAATACCTTCAAGTTTACCAGACATTTGTTGATCGAAACGATCTTTATCTGTTGGTGCAAAGTAAGATGTATGCGGATCGAACTCTTCTACAATTGCATTTATGTACATTGAAAACCAATCTTTTCTTTCCAAATCCTCTACATAATCTGTATAATAAACATCTAAACTTTTCTTAGTTTCTTGTCTTGCTTCAACCTCTAATTCTTTTAAAGACTTTTTAACTTTAGGTTCTCCATCAAGTGAAGCTACCGTATCTCTTTCTTGAGTTCTAATTAGCTCATCGTAATTAGAAATAGTACTAAACTTTAATAATTGTCTCCAACGCTCTTTTAATTTTTTCTTACTTTTAACATATTCATGATTTTCGTAATCTGTATTAAAATCTTCGTCAATACTAAAATCGAAAGGCTTATCTAAAACTTCTTTATAATATTCTTTAGCTTCGGCCATACGCTGAATTAAACGCTCGTTTGTTATATTAAAAAAAGTAATATCGTAAGCTCTTAACTCGTCATCAATTTGAGTTTTATATGCTTCAAACTCTTCTATATCACTTTTTAAAAAGAAACGTTTAAGAGGATCTATTTGATTTAAATAAGTATTGTAAACATCCTCCGAAAATTCATCATTAAAATCTTTAGGCTCAAAATGTAACTGCTCTAATGCCAACGTAATAATTTGTATTAAGAGCTTATCTTTATTTGGATCGTTATCTACTTTTGCTGTAAAACTGCAAGAGCCAAAAGCTAACAAAAGTACTAACATTAATATATTATATTTCCTTTTCATATACTTTCTATTTTTTTCCATTCTTAATTAAAGGAAAATTTTCACTAAAATAAAAGAAAAAATCGTGCCAACTATCTGTAACTGGCCTAATTTTTTGTTAAAGCATTAAATTTAGGAAAATACTATAGAAATTATGTATTTTAGCTTGTTATTAATAAAGCTACCTCATTCCAGTAAAATACACATGAAAGACAAGCCATTAATTTTAGTTACTAACGACGATGGTATAACAGCTCCTGGCATTCGCACCTTAATAAATGTTATGAAAACTTTGGGAGATGTTGTTGTTGTTGCACCCGACAGCCCTCAAAGCGGTATGGGTCATGCCATAACTTTAGATTCTACATTACATATTGAAAAAATTCATGTTAAAAATGGAGACTATCATGCTTATAGCTGCTCTGGAACTCCAGCCGATTGTGTTAAAATTGCTGTAAATGAAATTTTAGATAGGCGTCCAGACTTAGTAGTTTCTGGTATTAATCATGGTAGCAACTCCTCTATAAATGTTATTTATTCTGGAACTATGAGCGCTGCAATAGAAGCTGGAATTGAAGGTATTCCTGCTATTGGTTTTTCTCTTTTAGATTATAGTTGGAATGCCGATTTTGAACCTTCAAAACCATTTATTAAAACTATTGTAAAAAATGTTTTAAAAGAAGGCTTAACAGATGGTATTGTACTTAATGTTAATATTCCTAATTTACAGCAAAAAAAAATAAAAGGTATTAAAGTTTGTAGGCAAGCAAGAGCTAATTGGAAAGAAAAGTTCGACAAAAGAAAAACTCCTCAAGGCAAAGACTATTATTGGTTAACGGGAACATTTGTAAATTACGATAAAGGCAAAGATACAGACGAATGGGCCTTAGAAAAAGGTTACATTTCTGTTGTACCAGTGCAGTTTGATTTAACAGCACATCATGCTTTACAACAATTAAACACGTGGAATTTAAATGAATAAAAAAGCTATAATTATTGGTTTTCTTATTGGGTTAATTACAACCTTTATAGGTATTTCTATTTATACCTTAATTATTGGTCTAAATTTAGGTTTATCTACCCAAGATATTACAAACAAAATATTATCAACAAGCGTTTTAGGTAAACGTGCTAGTATTGGTATATTATTAAATTTACCTGTTGTTTATTATTTTTTAAATAAGAAAAAAGAAGACACCGCAAAAGGTGTAATTATTGCTATAGTTTTAGTAGCTTTAATTTTTATACTGAATAAGTTTTAACAAATGAAATTTTATATTATTTCTGGAGAAGCCTCGGGCGATTTACATGGTTCAAACCTCATGAAAGCATTACAACGTGAAGACGTTAATGCCGAATTTAGATTTTGGGGAGGAGACCTTATGGCAGCTGTTGGTGGCACTTTAGTAAAACACTATCGTGAATTAGCCTTTATGGGTTTTGCAGAAGTAATAATGAATTTAAGAACAATTACAAAAAATCTTACCTTTTGCAAACAGGATATAGAAGCCTTTAATCCTGATGTTATTATTTATATAGATTACCCAGGATTTAATTTACGAATTGCCAAATGGGCAAAACAAAAAGGTTATAAGAATCATTACTATATCTCACCGCAAATATGGGCATGGAAAGAAGGTAGAATTAAAAGTATAAAAAGAGATGTAGACGAAATGTATGTTATTCTTCCTTTTGAAAAACAATTTTATGAAGACAAACATAACTTTCCTGTACATTTTGTTGGTCATCCATTAATTGATGCTATTGGCAATAGACACCAAGTTGATGAATCTAAATTTAGAATAGAAAATGGCTTGAGCGAAAAACCTATAATTTCCTTATTACCAGGAAGTAGAAAACAAGAGATTAAAAAAGTACTATCTATTATGCTTAGTTTGGTAGACGATTACAAAAGTTATCAATTTGTAATTGCTGGTGCACCAGGTCAAGATTATGAATTTTACCAGCAATTTATAAAAAAATCAAATGTTCATTTTTTAAACAACAAAACATACGATTTACTTAGCGTCTCTACAGCTGCCCTAGTTACCTCTGGAACCGCAACATTGGAAACTGCATTGTTTAAAGTACCTCAGGTAGTTTGCTATAAAGGTAGCTGGTTATCTTATCAAATTGGTAAACGCGTAGTAAATTTAGACTATATTTCTTTAGTAAATTTAATTTTAAAAAAAGAAGCAGTTACAGAACTTATTCAAAACGAGTTTAATACCAAACGCTTAAAAAAAGAGTTAAATATTATACTTGACGACTACGAAAGAACCAAATTCTTTTTAGATTATTACGATTTAGAAAGAGATTTAGGCGGTAAAGGCGCGAGCAAAAACACTGCCAAATTAATTTACAAATCAATAAACGCGACCTCTTAAAATGCGAAAAATTGCCCTAATTCTACTTACCATTTTTATATTATCTAGTTGCGGAGCTAGCAAAAATAAGCGTGTAGTTACCAGAAAAACACAAACCACAAAAAAAGTTAACCAACCTAAAGTAGCTGTTTCTGAAATAGCAGAATCTATTATTAACAATGCCGAAAAATATAAAGGTACACGCTATAAATACGGAGGAACTACAAAAAAAGGAATGGACTGTTCTGGTTTAATTTACACCGCTTTTTTAGAAGAACAACTTCGCATTCCTAGAACTACATCTGGATTATCTTCTTATGGAGATTGGATAGATTTAAAAAAAGTTAGAGAAGGAGATTTAGTATTTTTTGCTACAAAAAAAAATAGCAGAAAAGTAAATCATGTAGGCTTAGTTACAGCTACTAATGGCGATAATGTAGAATTTATTCATGCTTCCACCAGTAAAGGTGTTATGACTTCTAATATTAAAGAAAAGTACTGGTATTTTGCTTTTGTACAAGCCAGAAGGGTTTTGTAAGAAATAATTTATTATCTTCAAGGAGTGAGACTCCTTAACTTCACCATAATAAAGCTAACCACTTGCTTAGTTCTTGGAATTTTAATTGCTTTTTTTATTGAAATTCCAAAACATGTTTCGTTGTATGCAACAATTTTTCTATTATTTATATTAACCTTAATTTACTTTTCTTCAAAGCATAAAAGAATAAAAAACATTTGGTTTGGCCTTGTAACCTTTGTAACCATGATTTTTATTGGAATTTTAGTTACAAATTTTCACAATGAAAAACTTGATGAAAATAATTATACAAATATTGACTACAATAAAAAACCAATTACTTTTAGAATTAGATCGACATTAAAATCTGGAAATTTTAACGATAAATACATTATTGAAATTTTAAAAATTGCAGATGCTTCGGTATCTGGCAAAGCACTACTTAACGTAGTAAAAGACAGTATAAACAAACCTCTTAAAGTTGATGAAATTTATGTAACATCTGAAGAGTTTCAACCTATTACCTCGACAATTAATCCTTTTCAATTTAATTATAGAAGTTACCTATCTAAACAATATGTTTTTAAGCAACTATATGTAAATCCTAAAAGACTATTAACTATAAGCACAAATAAACATACTATTTATGGGTATGCAGACTTATTTAGAGAAACTATAAATATTAAGTTAAAAAAGTACAATTTTAAGCCAGATGTTTTAGCTATAATTAATGCTCTTATTTTAGGGCAAAGACAAGATTTAAGTAAAGATATTTACGACAGCTATACAGATGCTGGAGCTGTACATATTCTTGCCGTTTCTGGTTTACATGTTGCTTTAATTTTACTACTTCTTAATTTTGCTTTAAAACCTTTAAACCGTTTTAAATATGGTAAAGCAATAACTATTATTATTTTGGTAATTTTTATGTGGAGCTTTGCCATAATTGCAGGTCTATCTGCATCTGTAACACGCGCAGTAACAATGTTTAGCATTATTGCTATTGGGATGCATTTAAAACGTCCAACAAATATTTATAACACATTAGCTATATCTATATTTGTTTTACTACTTTTTAAACCTCTATTTTTATTTGATGTTGGTTTTCAATTAAGCTATTTAGCTGTTATAGCAATTGTAGCTATCCAACCAAGATTAAAAAAACTATGGAATCCTAAAAATTTTCTTTTAGAAAAAATTTGGGACTATTTTACTGTTGGAATTGCTGCACAGTTTGGTGTTGTGCCAATTAGCTTATATTATTTCCATCAGTTTCCAGGTTTATTTTTTGTTGCCAATATTATAATAATTCCTTTTTTAGGAGCAATTCTAGCCATCGGAATTTTAATTATTATTCTTGCTTTATGTGATTTTTTACCTCAATTTTTAGCCGATGGTTTTGGGTTTATTATATCTAGCATGAACTCGTTAATGAAGTGGTTATCGCTTCAAGAAACCTTTTTATTTAAAGATATATTTTTTAATGGATGGCAAGTAATTACAGCTTATATATTTATTGTTTTGTTTATACAGTTAACAATTTACAAAAAACACGAGTGGCTAAAATTAACATTAGTTTCTATACTTCTGTTTCAAGGTGTGAATTTGTATAATAAATATACTCACAACACAAACACGTTAACACTATTTCATAAAAGTAGGTACACAGTAATTGGCTTAAAAAAGAAGCAAAAATTAGATGTGTTTTCAGATTTAGATAGCTTATCTCAATTTAGTAATTTAATTGATTATAAAATTGGTAATAACATTAAAGAGATTACAGCTAATAAAAAACCTTCATTTATTAAAACAAAAAGCCACACTGTACTTATAATTGATAGTCTTGGTGTATATAATTTAAAGAAAATTAAACCTCATTATGTTTTAATTACACAGTCTCCAAAAATTAATTTAAATAGACTTATAGATTCTTTAAAACCGAAACAAATTATTGCTGACGGAAGCAATTACAAATCTTACATAGCACGTTGGAAAGCGACATGTTTAAAACAAAAAATCCCTTTTCACTATACTGGCGAAAAGGGAGCTTTTATATTAAATTGAAGAATTATATTTGAGAAAATTCTGGCTTAAAGTTCTTAAAATACTCATTAAATTTCTCTTGTGTATCCATTCCTGTATGCTCATTCTTTTTAAACATTTTTAAGTAAAGCTCTAATTGTTGTGGTTTTTTATATCCAATAATAGGAGCAATAAAATCTGCTTTTTCATCTAGAAATACAATAGTAGGATACGAACGTATACTAAAATATCTTGCTAGCTCATGTCCTGAGTTTCTTCGTTTAGCTTTTGCAGGATCGTAATTAGGATTTTTAAATGTTCTATCTTTAAAATTTACAACATCATTGCCTTCTGCATTAAATTTAACTGCATAATAGTGCTTGTTAACATAGTTTGCAACATCTTTATTGCTAAAGGTATTACGATCTAACATTTTACATGGTCCACACCAAGAGGTGTACATATCCATCATTATTTTTTTAGGATTCTTTTCTTGAAGTTTCACAGCTTCTTCTAGTGTTATCCAATTAATTTCTTGTGCAGAAATTGTTTCGGTTGCTAAAACAGCGAATAGAGCTAATAATATATATTTTTTCATTTTACAGATTTTTTTAAAGAGTCGCAAATAGTGTTCCAAAGTTACAAAAATACAAAACGCCTTATAAAAGGCGTTTTGTTAAAGTTTTATAATAAAATGTGCTTATTTAACACCATGCATTAATTTTTTTACTACTGGAGTAAGCGCCATTAAAATTAATCCTGCCACAATTGGAACAATTGTAAAAATTAAAAAGAAAGTACTCATATCGTACTCTGCTGTAATTTTATCTATCATTCCACCCATAGATCCTGCGGCTTTATTTCCTAACCCAATGGCTATATACCATAGACCAAACATTAAACCAATTTTAGCTGCTGGTACTAATTTACTAACATAAGATAAGCCTACTGGAGATAAAGATAATTCACCTAAAGTATGTAAAAGGTAAGCTAATATTAACCACACAATACTTACAGATGCTGTTTGCGCTCCTTGAGGAATTGAAGCAGAACCATAAGCTAAAATTCCAAAACCAAGTCCAAGTAAAATTAATCCCATTCCAAACTTAACTGTAGCAGAAGGATTGTATTTACTTTCCCATATTTTAGATACTAAAGGTGCAAAGGCAATAATATAGAATGAATTTAATATTCCAAACCAAGATGCAGGAATTTCGGTAGATTCTTGAGTAAATTGATTTTTTAACATCCATATTACAATAGCCCAAATAATTGCAAAACTTAAGCCTAAAGCTAAATTAGATACTTTGTATTTACTAAATGTAATTTTAAATAACTGAAAAAGAACGTAAGTTATTATTATTAAAGGCACTACTGTTAATAGTGTATTTGCAATTCTAAAAATATTTGCTGAGCTTCCTTCTAAAACACGGTCTGTATAATCTGAAGCAAAAATAGTCATAGAACCACCTGCTTGTTCAAAAGCTGCCCAGAAAAATATTGTGAAAAATGCTAAAATTCCCACAACTATATAACGATCTCTTTGCACTTTTGCTGGTACAATTTCTGCCTTTATTTCTTCTTCGTTATTTGAAATAGCATCAACATAATCAATACTTTCTGACGGAGACAATCCTATTTTTCCAAAAATTGTTTGTGCTAACCAGAATTGAATCATTCCTATAAACATAAATATTCCTGCCAAGCCAAATCCATAATGCCATCCAACTGTTTCTCCTATGTATCCACATAGTAAAATACCTAAAAATGCTCCTGCATTTACTCCCATATAAAAAATGGTAAATGCACCATCCTTTTTATTTTGAGCGTTAACATAAACGCCATTTATAATAGAGGTAATATTTGGTTTAAACAATCCGTTTCCTGCAACTAAAAGTGCGATACCTAAATATAAACTCCATGGAGTATCGAAAGCCATAGCAGCGTGACCTAATGTCATTATTAGTGCTCCAATTGCCACTGCTCTTCTGTATCCTAAAAATTTATCGGCCAAAAAACCACCAATTATTGGTGAGAAATATACCAGCATTGTATATGTACCATACAAGCCTAAAGCATCTTCTCTACTCCATCCCCAACCGCCATCAATAATAGCAGAGGTTAAAAATAGTACTAATATAGCACGCATTCCATAGTAAGAGAAACGTTCCCACATTTCAGTAAAAAACAAGACAAATAACCCAGACGGATGTCCCATTAATAATTTTCGATTCATTTCAGATCCTTCGAATCTAAATTTAGCTACATTCATATTTATAATTTAGTTTAATATTTTTTAAATTTAAAATTACTCAATGCCATGCATTTTCTTTTTAAGAATAGGGTTTAGAAGCATCATTATTATAGCTGCTCCTATTGGAATTACAGTAAATATTAAAAAGAAAGTGGACAAGCCATATTCTTCTGAGATTGGATCAATAAAACTTCCTGTAAATCCTCCTAATAAGTTAGCAAAGAAGTTTGCTGTAAACCAAATACCAAACATTAAGCTTACAAATTTTACTGGAGCTAATTTACTAACGTAAGATAATCCTACTGGAGAAACACAAAGCTCTCCCATTGTATGTAAAAAATAAGCTCCTACTAAAAACATTAAACTAACAGAAGCTGTTTTTGCTCCTTCTGGTATTCCTGATGCTCCGTAGGCTAAAATTCCGAAGCCTAAACCTACCAATAATAATCCAATAGCAAACTTAATTGGACCAGATGGATTAAGTTTACTTTCCCATAATTTAGAAAATAATGGTGCGAATAATATTATAAATAATGAGTTTAACACAGAAAACCAAGAAGCTGGAACCTCTGTTGTATCTGCCTTAAATTCTCTACTAAGCATCCAAATTACTATTGCCCATATAATTACAAAACTAAAACCAAGTAATATATTAGCTAAAGCGAATTTTTTAAATGTTTGTTTAAACAACATAGCTAACACCCAAGTGATTACTAACATTGGCACAACAGTTATAATTGTATTTATAACTTTAAATGTTAGAGCGGCATTACCTACTAAAGCTCTATCTGTATAATCCTTAGCAAAAATTGTCATAGATCCACCAGCTTGCTCGAATGCCCACCAAAAGAATATTACAAATAAAGAGAATACTCCAATTACAATCATTCTATCTCTTACTACTTTAGAGCTTTCTGCTTCCTCTACTGCTTCTTCAATATCTTCTCCTATTTTTTCTACTCCATCTTCAATTACATCATCAAAATCTTCAGTTTGTTTTGGCGATAATCCTATTTTTCCAAATATTTTTTGAGTGAAATAAAACTGTAACATTCCTAAGAACATAAATACTCCAGCAAGTCCAAAACCATAGTGCCAACCTATTTTTTCTCCTATATAACCACATAAAAGAATTCCTAAAAAAGCTCCGGCATTAATTCCCATATAGAAAATTGTATAACCTCCATCTTTTTCTTTTCCTTGAGATTTATATAATTGCCCAACCATTGATGAGATGTTAGGCTTAAAAAAACCATTTCCTATAATTAAACCTGCTAAACCAATATAGAAAAAAATTGAAGTTATACCTTCTAAAGCCATAGATGCGTGACCAAGAGTCATAATTAATGCTCCTAATACAACAGCATTTCTATAACCCATAAATTTATCTGCAATAAAACCTCCAATTATTGGTGTTAAGTATACCAATCCAGTATACCAACCGTAAAGAACTAATGCATCTGCACTTGTCCATTCCCAACCACCATCTAATAGTGTTGAAACTAAAAACAGTACTAATAACGCTCGCATTCCATAGTACGAAAAACGTTCCCACATTTCTGTAAAGAATAACACAAACAGTCCTGACGGGTGACCTAATACTGTTTTTTGGTTCTCTACAGAACCTCCATATTTTAATTCCATATTTATATATTTTAGTTAGTTATTTTTAATTTAAGTTTTAGAAGAATCTACTAATTAGCTTCTAACTTGTCTCCCAAAGTACGATCTATAAAATTAGTCATTTTTTTGTACAAGTGTTTGCGTGTATTACCTCCATAAATACCGTGATTTTTATCTGGATAAATCATCCATTCAAATTGTTTATCGGCTTGAATTAGGGCTTCAACCATTCGCATTGTATTTTGCACATGTACATTATCATCTCCAGTACCATGAATTAATAGAAAATCTCCTTTTAACTTATCTACATGGTTTATTGGTGAATTATCATCGTAACCACTTGCATTTTCTTGAGGCGTAGTCATGTAACGTTCTGTATAAATAGAATCGTAAAACCTCCAACTTGTTACCGGTGCAACTGCAATTGCCATTTTAAACACATCGTTACCTTTTAAAAGAGCGTTACTAGACATAAAGCCTCCGTAGCTCCATCCCCAAATTCCAATTCTAGAAGCATCTATATAATTTCTTTGCCCTAATAATTTTGCAGCTTCAATTTGATCTTCAACTTCAAATTTCCCTAATTCCTTTTGAGTTATTTTCTTAAAATCTGCTCCTTTTAATCCTGTTCCTCTACCATCTACGCAAGCCACAATATATCCTTTTTGTGCTAGCATTTGATACCAATAATCATTTGAACTATTCCAACGGTTTGCAACTTGTTGAGAACCTGGTCCAGAATATTGGTACATTAATAATGGATATTTTTTATTGACATCGAAATTTGCAGGTTTAATTACCCACATATTTAAATCGTTACCATTTACATGTATTGTAGAAAATTCTTTTTGTGATAATGAATATTGAGAAACTGTTTCGGCTAGTTTTTCATTATCTTTTATTTTTTTAATTACATTTCCATTTGCAGCACTATTTAATGTATACACAGGAGGTGTTGTAGCACTAGAAAAAGTATTAATAAAATATGTAAAATCTGCACTAAAATCTGCATTATTAGTACCTGTATCTTTTGTTAATCGTTGTTTATTAGTTCCATTAAGGTTTATAGAGTATACGTCTCTATTTATAGAACCATTTTCTACAGATTGGTAGTAAATTTTATTTGTTTTTACATCTAAACCATAGTAATTAGTTACCTCCCAATTTCCTTTTGTTACTTGATTAATTAATTCTCCATCTTTAGTATAGTGATAAATGTGATTAAAACCATCTTTTTCACTAGTCCATATAAAGCTATTATCTTCTAAAAAAGTAAGATTATCTGTTACATCAACATATGCTTTATCTCTCTCTTCAACTGCTAAAATTGCTTTATTTTTATTAGTATTAATCATCCATAAATCTAACTCATTTTGATGACGATTAGAGTACTGAGCACTTAAAACATCAGGGTTATTTGTCCATTTAATTCTAGGAATATAAAAATCTTTATAATCCTTATTTACTTTTACTTCGTTTGTTTTATTTTCTTTAAAATCATAAACATAAAGTGATACAATAGCATTTGCTTCACCGGCTTTAGGATATTTAAACACAGTTTGTGTTTGGTATAAATTTTTACCATAAACATCCATTGAAAATTCTGGAACATTAGTTTCGTCAAAACGTATAAATGCTATTTTATCGCTATTTGCATTCCACTCAAAAGCACGCACGAAACCAAATTCTTCTTCATAGACCCAATCGGTAATACCGTTTATAATTTTATTTTTTACTCCATCCTTAGTGAATTGTGTTGTTTTACCAGATATTAAATCTTTTACATATAAATTATTATTTAAACCATAAGCAACCTTTTGTCCATCTGGAGAAAAAGTAGGTTCTTGAATTTTTTCATTAGAAACAGAAGTTAGCATCCCTGTTTTTGTGTCTAAAACATAATAATTAGCTAATGTTGAGCGTCTAAAAATAGATTCTTGATTTGTAGCTAAAAGTACCTGAGACTCATCATCACTAAATTTATAATCTGTAAAAAACTTTATGTCTTCAAGGTTTAAAGAGCTTACTAATGTTTTTACTTTTTCTAAAGTTTTATAATCGTAAATATCAATTGTAGTAGAGCCATTTTTTCTATCAAAATTTAAAACTGAATACTCTTTTCCATTTTTCATAGAATGTAAAGCATCTAATCTTTCTTGTCTAAATGTACCATTAGACCAAATATCATCAAGCGTTATAGATTTGTTTTGTGCTGTACATAAAGTAGTTACTAATAAGCATAAAAATGCTATATATTTAGATATTGTCATTAAGAATATTTTTTTGATAAAATAATGTCAAGTTTACTAAAAAATAAGCAAAAAACCCTAATTATTAACACTTAATTCAAGTAAGATAATAAGTAAAATGCTTGGTTTAAAATTTCGTTAAAGTAAGTTATCTTCAAAACAGCTGTTATTTAGTATCTTCGCAATCACAAATTTAACCTAATGAGTACAACAATTTCTGGTTTTTCAAAACTATCTAAATCTGAAAAAATAGACTGGATAGTTAGCAACTACCTTTCAAACTCCAATACTGCAAAGCAAACTATTACGCAGTATTTTAATGCAGACAGTAAACTACAACAGCTTCACGATGAGTTTATAGAAAACACTATTTCTAATTATTATTTACCACTTGGTGTAGCTCCAAATTTCGAAATTAACGGAAAAACATACGCAATCCCAATGGCTATTGAAGAAAGCTCGGTTGTTGCTGCTGCTAGTAATGCTGCTAAATTCTGGATGCAACGTGGTGGTTTTAAGGCTAAAGTGATCTCTACTACAAAAATTGGACAGGTTCATTTTATGTTTGATGGCGATTTTGAAACTTTAAAAAAAGTTTTTGAAACCGTTAAACCTAAATTAATATTAGATACAAAACCAATAACCGCCAACATGGAAAAACGTGGTGGTGGAATTTTAGATATTGAATTAAGAAATAAAACTTCTGATTTAAATAACTATTATCAACTTCATGCAACCTTTGAAACATTAGATGCTATGGGAGCGAATTTTATAAATTCGTGTTTAGAGCAATTTTCAAAAACGTTTAAAACTGAAGCAGAAAAACACTTAAATACCTCTATTGAAATAGTTATGAGTATCCTTTCTAACTATGTTCCAGATTGCTTAGTTAGAGCAGAGGTGTCTTGTAATGTTGAAGAATTAAAACATAAGGGTATTGAAGGCAAGGCTTTCGCCGAAAAGTTTGTTCGCGCAGTAAATATTGCAGAAGTAGAGCCACATAGAGCTGTTACACACAACAAAGGTATAATGAATGGTATTGATGCCGTAGTACTTGCTACCGGTAACGATTTTAGAGCTATTGAAGCTGGTGTGCATGCTTATGCAATAAAAAACGGAAAATACACTAGTTTAACACATGCAAAAATTGAAGATGGTGTATTTACTTTCTGGATGGAAATACCATTGGCATTAGGAACCGTTGGAGGTCTTACCGGATTACATCCTTTAGTTAAAATCGCTTTAAATATTTTAGGAAAACCATCAGCTAAAGAACTTATGCAAATTGTAGCTGTTGCTGGTTTAGCTCAAAATTTTGCAGCTTTACGCTCATTAACTACAACAGGAATACAGGAAGGACACATGAAAATGCATTTAATGAATATTTTAAATCAATTTAACGCTACTAACGAAGAAAAAGAAGTTATAGTAAATTATTTTAAAACTAATACAGTAACACATAGTGCTGTAGTTTCAGAATTAGAAAAACTAAGACAGTAATGCTAACATTTTACAGTCATGGAAAATTATTACTTTCTGGAGAATATGTAGTTCTTGACGGAGCAAAAGCTTTAGCTCTACCAACAAAATTAGGACAATCTTTAACTGTAGAACCAATTCTAGAACAGAAACTTATTTGGCAAAGTATAGATTGTAACGGTGCCATTTGGTTTGAAGAAACATATACTCTTTTAGACGGAAATATTAAGTTTCTCCCAAAACAACATAATGATTTAAGTAAAAGACTTATTAAAATATTAAATGTAGCCAAACAGCTTAATCCTGATTTTTTAAAAAATGAAAAAGGTTACAAAGTAACATCTGTATTGGAGTTCCCTAATAATTGGGGATTAGGATCGTCTTCTACACTTTTAAATAATATAGCACAATGGGCTAAAGTTGATGCTTTTACTTTATCTAATAAAACCTTTGGAGGTAGCGGATATGATATTGCTTGTGCAAAAAATGATAGTGCTATTGTATATCAATTAACGACTAGTAAGCCTAAAATTGAACGTATTTTATTTAATAAACCATTTAACGACCAATTGTTTTTTGTTTATTTAAATAGAAAGCAAAATAGTCGAGATTCTATTAAAACTTATAAAAACAATAAATCTAATAGCGAAGAAATAATTTTGAAAATAAATAAAATTACTTCAAAATTAATTACTACAAATGCTATTGAAGAATTTAATGAGCTAATTAAGGAACACGAAACTTTAATTGGAAATATTACAAATCAAACACCAATAAAAAAGCGCTTATTTAGTGATTTTAAGAATGAAATTAAAAGTCTTGGTGGTTGGAATGGTGATTTTATTTTAGCTACAGGAGAGCAAACTTATATTGAAACCTACTTTAAATCTAAAGGCTATAACACCATAGTTAGTTTTAATACTATGATTTTAAAACTTACTTAACTTCGAACATTAATTTATTGCATAAAAAAAGCCTTGCAATGCAAGGCTTTAAATTTAATATCTAAAAGTAATACTATTGTATTGTTTTTGCTCTATAATCTTCAATTTCTGCAGATTCTTTTAGTGCATTATATAACCTTGTGTTAATTGCATTTGTTTTTTCTGCAGCTACTTGGTTTGCAAAAGATTGGTAATTTTCTAAACTAACAGCATCTGTTTTTTTAGTAACTTCAACCATATAAACACCTTTTTCTCCAGCAATTAACCTAGATGTTTGTCCTTCTTCTAAACCAAAAGCATGACCAACTACTATTGGTTCTAAGCCTGCTCCAGAAATTGTTGGATTTTTCATATTAATAGCTAAACCTGTTTTTACTTGTTGGTTTTCTGCTGCAGCAAAATCTGCTAACGTTCTAGCAGAAACTCTATCTTTTATAAGCTTAGCTTTCTTTTCTTTTCTTATTTCTGGTAAAGCAGTTACAGAGGCATCTTCAACATTCATTAAACCAGCTTCATTTTTCTCTGTAATTTGAGCTACAATATAACCGTTAGTAGTTTCAAAACGTTTTGTATCTCCAACCTTTGCATCGTCTTCAAAAGTCCAACGTACTAAAGTTCTTAATGGTCCAACTCCAGGAATGCTTTCGTCTAATTCTTTAATTGTACTTACAGGATTTACTGCTAGATTATTTTCTTTGGCAACAGCTTGAAAATCTTTATCATTAACAGCTACTTCAAAATTTGTAGCCGCTCTAAAAACAGCATTTTCTGTATCTACAGAAGGCTCAATAGTTCTTTCTATAGTTGCTACTTTATAAGCAGTATCTTCGTTTTTCTTGTCGTCTATTCTAATAATATGGTATCCAAATTTAGTTTCTACAACATCAATACTTCCTGCGTCGTTAAAGAATAGGAAGTTTGCAAAATCTGGGTCAAATGATGCAGGATTGTAGTTTGTTAAACGAAACCATCCTATACTTCCGTCTTTACCTTTAGAACCATCTGTATTTATTTCGTTTGCTATTTCTGCATATTTAGTTTTGTTATTTTTAACTAATTTTAAAATACTATCTGCACTAATTTTTGCTTGTTCCTTTGTTTTTACAGTTTCTGCTGTTGCTGCTTGAGACCCAACATAAGGAATTAAAATATGACTAGACTGTACAGAATCTGCTAAAACTTTTCTATCTAAAAGTTTAGTTATTTTAAATGCTCCTCCATCTTTGTAAGGTCCGTAAACGGCTCCTATATTTAATTTTGAAATACTATCTTTCACACCATTTGGAAAAGCTGATGCGTAAACAAATTTATCTTGAAATTTTAAGGCTGCGTCAGATTCTGCATTTACTAAAGTAATTGCTTCCTCTTCATTCATATTTAAAAAACCTGGTACCTTATCTGTTTGCTTTGTAGTTTCATTGTAAACCTCTCCTCCTTTTATAAAAGAAATTAATTCGTTTTGAAACGTGTTTTCATCTTCTAATGAAGCTACATTATCAAACTTTACATACTGTATATTTCTTGATGCTTCAACCTCATATTTATTTTTGTTCTTACTAACATAAGCTTTAATTTCAGACTTAGTTACTTCTACAGTACTATCTGGAATTGTAGCATAAGGCACAGATACATATTTAATATCTACCAAATCACTTTGTAATTTGTGCTCTAGTTCTCCTTCTGCTAAAGTTGCATTAGATGCAGCTTTAATCATGTTAATATAATTTTGTTGTAATGCACCAGAAGCAATACTCTCTTCTCCTTGTACCCATCTGTTATAAAAATCTTGGTTTGGAGAGTTTTTTAAATCTAATATATATTGATTAAGTAAAGACTCATCGTAAACACCATCTGCATTTAAAAACTGAGGACTATTACCATAAGTTGTGCTTAATAAATCGCGCATTTGCTCTCTACCAACAGTTAAACCTAATTGGTTGTATTGATCTTCCATTACAGATTTTCTTACTTCTGCCTCATAAACTTGGTTCATGATTTGAGACTGTGTAGCATTTGGATTATTACGAGCTTCTACTTGAGCCATAAATTCCTGACGAGAAATATCTTTTCCATTAATAGTAGCAACTACATCTGGAGACTTGTTAAATAACGCATCTTTATTATCGAAAAGACTCGATAGTATAAAAGCAAAAAGTGCTAATGCGATTACTAAAATTAGTACAACTGTTTTCTGTCTTATTTTATTTAAAATTGCCATCTGTTTAAATAGATTGTATTCTGTTATTGTTAAAATATAGTGGGCGAAAATACCATTTTCTATTTAATAATAAAAGTAGAATTTGGCAATAATTTAAGAATTATTAAAATGATTGTGTTTTTTATAGCAAATAGTAGAAAAAAGCTCTTATTATCTGTTAATCATCTGTTTTTACTTTTAAAGAGACTAGGTCTATTTTAGTATTTGATACTTCTAAAATTTTAAACTGAAAATGTTCGGTTATAACAATATCATTTTGTTGTGGAATTTCTTCTGTATGGTCTACAATTAAACCTCCTAAGGTTTCATAATTTTCGCCTTCGGGTAAATTTAATTTATAAGTTTCGTTTAAATAATCTACTTCTAATCTTGCAGAAAAAATATAGTTAGTATCGTCTATTTTTTCTTCTTTTAAAACTACAGTATCATGTTCGTCTTCAATTTCACCAAAAAGCTCTTCAACAATATCCTCTACAGTCATTATTCCTGATGTTCCACCGTATTCATCCAAAACTACAGCTATACTTTTACGTTTTTTTATTAAAACATTTAAAATATCGTTAGCCAACATGGTTTCTGGAACAAACTCTACTGGTAGCACCATTGCCTTAATTGTTTTGGGTTTTTTAAATAATTCGAAAGCATGTGCATAACCTACAATATCATCTATAGTGTCTTTATAAATTAATATTTTAGACATCCCTGTTTCGGTAAATAGTGTGCTTAAATTCGCTACAGAATCGTTAATTTCTAAGGCCATAATTTCCGTTCTAGGAATCATAACTTCTCTTGCTTTAACCTCTGCAAATTCTAAGGCATTTTGAAATATTTGGATTTCTGTATCAATCTCATCATGTTCTTCTACAGATTCCATTTGTTCACTTATATAATTACCTAATTCTACTTTAGTAAAAGCTAATTGTACTTGGTCGCCTTCGGTTTTAAAGAATTTTTTTAATACAAAATCTGAAATCCAAAGTACAAAATCTGATATAAAAGTAAATAGTAAATAAAATAAATAGGCAGGAAAAGCCAATACCTTAATTAAGGTATTACTATAAATTTGAAAAAAAACTTTAGGTAGAAATTCTGCTGTAAATAATATTACTAATGTTGAAATTATAGTTTGAGACAATAAACTTAAATCTGTAAGTAAATAATGTAAAAAAGGATAATTATTTACCAGAGAGGCAAACCATTTTACCAATAAATCACCCATAAAAAAACCATAAATAACTAATGCTATATTGTTACCAATAAGCATAGTTGCAATAAATTTTGATGGTTTTGCTGTAAGTTTAGATAGTATTCTTGCCAAAAAATCGTCTTGCTTTTTTTCTATTTCTATATGAATTTTATTAGCAGAAACGTAGGCAATTTCCATGCCTGAAAAAAATGCCGATAATAACAACGACACTACAATTATAACGACAATTACTGTTGTGGACATTTATTTATTATTGTTTCTATCTTCATATTTTTTATGAAAATGCCTTCTAAAAAAAAACATAAAAGCTGCAAGAACAAATAAAAATAGTGATAAATATGCATGATTTCTATCTGTATTCCAATTCACTATACAATCGTATAGAAAATAAACACCTGCTATTATATATATGTATTGTGAGAATTTTAAGTATTTCATTGGGTAATATTAATTATAGTAAAGATATGTAAAATTTTGAAGTGTAGAATATTGTTATTCACTAACCGCAAAAACGCCACTAATTTCTAAGACTTCGGCTTTTGTAAAATCTCTATCAGAATCGAAACCTTGTCCTTTTGTAAGATAATCTTTAGACTTATATTTTACTGGTAGATTAGTAAAAAGCCATTCTTTTTTTTGATCGAAAAACAATTGGTCTGCATACAAGCTATCGCCTTCATGTGTAGATACTATTACATTATCTTGTAAGTCTATAACATCTGTTTCGCTATAAATTATAGCGTAATCTGAAACAATTGTTGTACGTTGATTTTGCTCATCAAAAATATGCAGTATTACTCCTTCTGGAAATTCAGAATAACCAAATTTTCTATTTTCGAAATCCAATAGTTTTGGGCTAATTAAATTTGCTGCTACACGACCAGAGTCTGTACGGATAACATTAATATCTACACCAACACCTTGCGGTTCGTTTTCACTAACGCCAATTTTATTAACCTCCTTAAAGTTATTTGTACATGAAAAAAACAAAGTCACAGCTAATGCTATGACTCCGTTTTTAATATTATGTAATTTATTAAGTTTCATTAAATAGTAGGCACTGTTACACTTCTTCCTATCCAACATCCTATTTTAATAGTTTTTCCAGACATACCTGCTGAGAAAATATCTTGTTTAGTTGGTGCTAAAGCTCCATATTTAGATGCTGTAGATTTGTTTGCTTTTGCAGCTTCTCTCTCTGCTAACCAATATATAGATCTTTTTTCAAAATTAGTAGTACCACAACTTTTTACACTTGATGCATACATTGATGCTACTTGTAAATAACCTGTTGTATTTGCAGGATTTAATTCCATAGATTTATAGTAATATTCTCTTGCTTTACCATAACTTCCTTTAGACTTAAACTCACCAGCTAATTTATAATATAATCTAGATTTCTTTAATGGATCTGTTTGTAAAGATAACGATTGGTCGAAATATTTTTGCTCTCCAGTAATTACATATAAGTACCATGCTGTATCTGCATTTGGCTCTAATGTGTTTTTCTGCTTTACAATTTTTACAAACATTGGATCTTCCTTACAACCTTTAGAGTACAACTTGTTCATTGCTCTTTGTAACCAAACACCGTTATCTTTATTTGCTTCGTAATCTCTTTGGTAAATTGGAATTAATACAGAACAATTTGCTCTATCTCCTAATTCTGCTTCTACACTTCCAGATATTTTTTCGAATGCTGTTAAAGTTTGAGAATAAAACTTTTTGTACTTCTGGTCTTTTGATGATAAATTATCTCCTTTAGCAATATACTCGTTAAGTTTTACAGAGTTTTTTTCAACTTCAGTTTCAATTTTATCTACAACATCATCGTATTTATTAAATAATTCCTGAGGTGTTTTTTGACCTTTATCATAAAGACTTACCATCATTTTAAAATAAACATATAAACCTTTTGGGCTTTTAAAGTTTTTTAAGTCTGACGTATAAATAGCATCAAATTCGTTATAAATTTGCTCATCTGTTAAACCTAACAACTCTCTATAATCGTATCTTAATTCTGCTTTTTTAGCTTCAAATTTACCTTTTGGAGATTTACTTGCATAATTAGCCATTCTAGAATCCCAAAGTCCAGTTAACTCGTTTATGTATTCTACTTTTTTAGCATCTGTTGTTGCTTCTTTTAATAGACCTTCAAACATGTCTTCTCCATATTTGTATAATCCAGAAAGGTTAAATTTAGGGCAATCTTTTATCGCCTTATTATAATATTGTAATGCTTCAGTAAACTTTTTACCTTTTACTGTTTCTGCTAATAAAGACATATTGATTGTACAATCTTCGTTACTAGCTTGAGCAAAGCTTGTATTTAGCCCTAAAAACAAAAAAGCAATTATTAGTGTGATTTTAGTTTTCATAATATTTAATGTTTGTGTTATTAGTTGAATTTTCTTTTTTCGAACCATCTATCGTTTAAAGATAGACTGAGTTTAAACTTTAAAAAGTTCTCTTGAATTAAGTTTGCTTCTGTTGTGCCTCTTTTTCCTAATTCAAAACCAAAATTGGCATTTGAGAATGGATTTCTAATTGTTCCAACTGGTATACCCACTCCAAAAGATATGCCAAACTCTTTTATTGTTTGATTTTGCACTTGTAAACCTGTGTTTTCAAAACGCAAACCAGCTCTATAAACAACACGTTTCCAGTAACTTGAAAACGAATTATATTGAGGAATATAAAAACCTCCTAAAGACAAAGTTGAGCCATCTACAAAAGTACTTCCGGTATTCTCATATAAAACATTAGAAAACTCACTTGTATTTTGAGTTGTGTATTCTATTCCTGCAAACCATTTTCTTGGCGCTCCTAATCCTGCTCCAAAAGAAATTCTTGATGGTAATTTTAAATCTGTTTTATCTAAACCTGCCGCAGCTAAATCTGCTTCAATTGTTTGACTGTACTCTGATGTTGGTGCAATTTCTGAACCTGTTGCAATGTCTACAAGTACATTAGAAAAAGAACGCTCATTTGTAGAAGTAATATTACTTGAAGGAGAATAAGTAAATGCAGATTGTAGTTCTAATTTATCTGAAATCATGCCTTGGTAGTGTAATCCAAAGTTTAAATTAAGCCCACTTAAGTCTGACCTATTTTCTTCTCTAGATTGTGTTTGTAAAAGCTCTCCGTCGCTATTATAGTTAAACTCGATAGTATTATTTTGAATGTTTCCAAAATTATAATTCGCATCTATTCCTGCACTTAAACCATCTGTTATTTGATAACCAAAAGATAAAAAAGCCTTATTTAAACCACCTTCTCCATTAAAACGAGTATCTAGATTTCCTGCATCGTTATTAGTATCTAACCTATAACCTACCGATGTATATGGCAATAAACCAAAGCCAAAACCTAATTTGCCAAGCGGAATAGATAAAGCTACATAATCGAAAGTAGATGACTTTACTCGATCTGAGCTTGTATTACTTTTTAATTTTGTAGATGTATGGCTTCCTCCTATAGTGAATTTTACTGGACGGCTTTCATTATTAAAAGACTCTAAATTATTACCTCCGTAAGTAGCAGGATTTCTAAAATTTATATGAATACTATCTTTATAAATACTCAATCCACCCATACTAGTATTCTCCACAGAACCTTTAAATTTCAAGGTTCCAATACCGTAAAAAGAATATGGAGATGCAGTTGTTTCCTGAGCGTAACTTTGAATTGCAAATAATGCAATAAAAACTAATACAAGTTTTCTTATCATTAGTATAAATTATAATTTAAAATAAAATTCAAACCCTTTAACAGGAAATTTGAGTTCGCAAATATGCTACTTTTTAATTGTTTAGACAACATTTTAGCATCTCCTCCTGTTAAAATTACTGTTAAATCTTGATAATCTTCAAGATACTGAGTTATACAACCATCAATTTCGTTTAAAACACCATTTACTACGCCAGAATGCATTGAACTAGCTGTTGAGTCTCCTATTAGGTTTTTTGGCACTTCTGTTTTTAATAGCGGTAAACCAGCTGTTTGATTATGCATAGCTTTATAGCGCATACGAATACCAGGAGAAATTGCTCCACCTAAATATTCGTTTTTATTATTTATAAAGTCGTAAGTAATACATGTTCCTGCATCTATAATTAACACATTGTTATCTGGAAATTCTTCTACCGATGCACATACTAATGCAATCCTGTCTATACCTAATGTTTTAGGAGTACTATATAGGTTTTTAAATGGAAGATTTGTTTTGTAGGATAATATTTGAAGTTTAAATTCTTTATCAACATACTCTAATGTATCATTATCTAAAGCTCCAACCGAAGAAACTATTGCATTAATTAAATTACCATGTATTTTTTGAAGCTCTCTTATCCCAGAAATACAGTTTTTTGTTTCAATACGTTTTTTATCAATTAGCTTATTTTTTTCGAATACCGCAAGCTTAGTAAAGGTATTTCCAACATCAATAATTAAATCCATATAATAAATTATAAAACAAATTTACAAAAATGAAGTTATTATCTACACATCTAATTCGTTGATATTACGATAACTGTAACACTCTTTTTTATCTTAAAAAAAGAAAAAAGAAAAAACAATTTAAAATTTTGTGTTTTTTCTTTTGTAGTATTAAAAATGAAACTATATTTGCACTCGCATTTTAATGCAACTGGTGCCTTAGCTCAGTTGGTAGAGCAAAGGACTGAAAATCCTTGTGTCCCTGGTTCGATTCCTGGAGGCACCACCACTAAAAAGCCTTAAACATTTGATCTCAAATGATTTAAGGTTTTTTTGGTTTTAAGAAGGGACAACATTAGGGACGTTAAAGATTGAAAATCTCTATTTCTGGAAATTCTACATAATTCAATATTTCTGGTTGATTACTATCAACTTTTGGACTAAATAAATCCTTACTAACACTATAGGCTTCTAATTTTGATTCGCTGTAATTCTCAAGAATTAAATCGTTAATGTTTTTTTCTTTTAAATCTGGAGATAGCCAATCTTTGTAATCAGATTCATTGAGTATGACTGGTTGTCTTTTTTTGAGATTATGAATTTTTTCAAATAAAGGAGAAGCTTCTTTTGTTAAAATTGTAAATGTTATATACGTATCTATTACATTGTACAAACCTGCTAAGCCTAAAGGTTGTTTTTCTTTATTCTGAATATAAAAAGGATACTTTTTCTTTTTATGATCGTGTGGTTCAAAGAAACCTGTAACTGGAATTATACAACGATTTTCCATTACCGATTCTTTATAAATAAAATGATTAAAAATTTTCTCTGAGCGTGCATTTAATCCACCTCCATATCTCACGGCTTCTTTATAATACTCCTTTATTTGGTTTGATGATTTATTATTTGGCACGATTCCCCAAACTGCTGGAGCAATTAATTCTACTTTTTCTTGTGGAATTACTAACATATTAGGATGCGCAAATCCATTTAAATGATAATTAGGTTTGTCAAAAATTGGACGTAAATTGTCATCACTAATTTTAACTTTAAAGTGCTCTTCTAGTTTTCTTGTCTTATGAATAGTACTTGTATGAAAACACATAGTTCAAATAAATGATTTTTAGTTAGATCGCGATTTTTTCATGAGCAATTGGTAAACAACAACTTGTCAATTTACTTAAAACTAAATAAATATCTTAATAATTACATATCTAAAATCCGTTTTATAAAACTAAATAAAGATTAGTAGTATTTGAGATTTTATAAAAAAATTAAAAAAGTTGCGATATCTGCGATAAAATCAAGTATATGTAAACTTTAACAAAAGTTGACATATTCCTACATATGAGTTTGTTAAACGGTACGAATTGATTATGTTTGGTATTTAAACTCGTTAGCAACAAAATAAAAAAAATGAGGAAAACATTACTATTACTAACTTTAGTCATAATTTCTTTCTCTTGCAAGGACAAAAGAGATGATATGTTAAAAAAATCTAAAGAAGCTATTAACTCAAGCGCAAATTATTTAGACAGTACATTGATAAAAAAGCCTATAAAGTACTTTGATGATAGGAAACTCAAATCCGACTCTTTGGAACAAAAAGAAATTAAAGATTATTACGATTTTTATAAATCTAAATATCCTGAATACTCTACAGTCTATAATTGGTTTAATTCTAAGCCTAAACAACTTCAAAATCTTGAAGGTAATTTTTATAAAATAATAAGCAGTATAGTAATTGACGGAAAAGATGTTGTTCGCAAAAATCACGAAAAATCATCAGGAAATAATATATATAAATATTTTTTCGAAACAGAGGATTACTTTTTCATATACGAGTTAAAAATATACGAAGAAAGTGTTCAATGTTTAGGAGTAAGAAGAATCGAAGATGGTTTGGGCAACCAACCTATGTATGATTTAATATTTGACGAAAATGGAAATCTAAAAAAAGAAATATATCAAGCAGAAGTCAATCCTAACTTTTATGAAGATGAGGACACAGTCTTTTTTGAATTTTCAAAAGAATATGATGATAAAGAAATCATAAACACCATAAATCTTGGTAAAGCACTATGAAAATAACAAAATTAATTATCACGTTTATTTTTTGTACTCTTTTATTCGGTTGCAAGAAAAATACGGATAACATCAATTCACTTAAGTCCATTGGTACAACAACAGAAATAGAATTAAATCACATTTTAAATACGTCAAACTATAAAAATGATGCCACGAAAATTATAGAAGCTGGTAAAATTAAATTACGTGATTTACTTCCAAATGTAATTGAAGGTCAAATAGAACTTTATAAAAAGACATTAACACAAATTGAATACCAATCGCTTTTATCTCATTCATATGAAGAATCGATTGTTGAGATTAATTTAATAAAACAGATTACTACAGACTCTCTTTTAAGTGATGAACTACGAGTAAATAAAATTTATTATGAAACAATAAATGAACTTAGCATTTTAAACCAAAAATATGCTGACTATAACAATTTAGATTTAAACGATTTTTATGAAGCCAAACCTTTCATATTGGCGGAAGATGTGATATTTAAAATTGATGAATTAGTAATTGACGAAAAACAAAGAATTAAAAGAGAGAAAAGAAATAACAACCTTTCCTTGGCTAGCAATCTTTTTTTTATACTTCCGGGAGTTGGACAAATTTCAGGTATTCTAGGTAAAGTTGCACAAAACGCACGAAGTCTTAGAAATAACATCGGAACTAAAAATATGACATCAAAAATATTTAAAGAGAAAATTGCGCCCTTATTCATAAATAAAATATCAAATTCCAAGAAAAGAATTCAACTAACCTCTACTGCGCTTTATTCAACAAAAGAAACAATATTGAACAAATCCATATCAAGTGGAACTGAATATATAGATAACAAAGAAATAAATAAAACTGCCTCATTTTTCAAATCACCAGATAATGAGCAACCTGGAAGAATTATTGATTTTACTGATGGAATCTTAACTCAGCCAATTGCAAATTTAAGGCGAATAATGAAAGAAAATATAGAAATTATGAATAAAAATTCTGTTGCTAACACCGTATATAATTAATGGCTAGTTTTAGCTTGCTTACGAAAGTTCTCGAGGACATTCTATCTGTGATTTATTTACTAACTTTAGTACTTAAACCACGCCACTAATCATATACAAACACGTTCTGGTTAATGCTCCGCTGCGCTACGCATTAAACAGAACCGCCGACGAGCCGCACAGTTCTTGTTGACTGCAAAGCTTCGCTTCGCACTAAACAAGAACTCTGCCTATAAGTCATTTTTAGCGAAATCAAATAACTTCATTATATTTGATTTCGCCAAAAACAACTCATAGTCTTCGGCGGTTGGCAATAATTATACAGAATGGAATATTTTTACGAAATAGAAAACACTAGGGATTCTTCTACAAACACTGTCCTTCTTGTCGGAATCAAAAGTATCAATTTTGATAACGACGGAAATTCCAGAGTTATAGGAAAAAGATTTAGTCGATTAACTTTAAGATATTTAAATGGCAACATTGAGCATATAACTTTTAAGGATGATGATTTTGGATATGCTAGTAAAATTTATAATGAAATCAAGGCGAAATCTGATGAAATAATTACTGGGTTATTAAGAAATGGAGATCTCGGATCAATCTTCAAATAACTATGACTCGTCCTAAAATAAGGCTACATAATTTATGCTACCAATTAGATTTAAATTATTTATCGGAACAGAATATCAAAAACAAGATTTTAAAATATTAGTCTTAGGCGAAAGTCATTATTTGAATGGTTCGGATTTTACTGATTATTTAGATTGAAATGACAAAATTCACTTCTTAAAGTTTAGTTACAACTTACCAATTATTGTAATGCCTCATCCATCAAGTTCAAAATTTAATTATGGAATTAAAGATGAAATAAAAGACTATTTGAACGTCATAAAAACTGTTAATAAACAAATGCTTGTTTAAAATTTTATGCTGTCCGAGGATCTGATATTAAACTAATTTTTTTGCTCCGAGTAATTATCATACTGCAAAAATCAAATTTACTGGTAATCTTGCCATAACATGCATAAATCCCTAATCCATTAATCGGGAATTGATTAACTACATTTGTAAAATGTACTGCATCAAAATAATCTCCTTTTTTATCTATAAATGTGCTTAAACGCATCAATTTACCTTGTGAAGTTTTATTAAAACGTGTTGTAACTAAGTTTCCGTAGATAAGTATGGTTTTATTAATAAACTGATTCATTTGTGATGCTAAAACATCTCCTTCCAAAGTTTCATTTACCAAATCAAAATAATTACATAATGGAAAGCCTAATAGTTCCATTTGATCGTATGCTTCTTCAACAACAGACGTCTTAATTGTTGGTAAATTAAATTGTTTATGCTCAGTTTTAAATAATTTTGATTGTGTTGTTTTTCTTTTGGAAACATTCAATTTGAAAATTGCATGCCATAACAATTCTATCTTCGACAATTTTGTAAATCTAAAAGCATCAATTCTAATTAATATGGTTAGTTGCTCAATGCTAATTGTTACTCTATCTATAAAATTATCTAATGAAACAAACTTCCCATGGAGTTGTCTTTCTGATAAAATTCTTTTTATTACTAATATTTCAAGACTTTTTAAATAACCAAAACCCAGATAAATCTCTATTCCCTTAATAATATTTGGGTGATCGCTTAGATTTATACATGGTGGATTAATAATCCCACCACACATTTTAGTTTCATGGATATAATGTTCTGCGCTATAAAAACCGCCACCATTATTTAATACTGCAACCATAAATTCTAACGGATAATAGCATTTTAAATACATGCTTTGATAACTTTCTACAGCATAGGAAGCTGAATGTCCTTTTGCAAATGCGTAACCTGCAAAACTCTTTATTTGATTCCAGACTTCTAAAGTTAATTCGTCTTTATAACCCTTAGCTTTACAATTAGAAATGAACTTTTCTTCAACTGCTAAAAATTCGGCTTTAGACCTATATTTACCGCTCATTCCTCTTCTAAGCACATCGGCTTCACCTAAAGTTAATCCTGCAAACTGATTAGCCACTTTTAAAACATCTTCTTGATATACCATTATACCGTACGTCTCTGGCATAATTTTAAGCAATATAGGATTTGCCTCTTTTCTTTTTTCTGGATAACGTTGTCTTATAATAAATTCTTTTTTCATTCCTGATCCAGAAACGCCTGGTCTAATAATAGAACTTGCTGCAACTAAACCTAAATAATCTTGTGTTTGTAGTTTCCGCATTAATCCACGCATTGCAGGAGATTCAACATAATAAGCTCCAATTGCTTTTCCGTTTTTAAGGAGATTATTTATGTTTGGATCATTTTTAAA
>NZ_RCCH01000003.1 GCF_003663945.1 Lacinutrix venerupis
TAATTCGTCTTCTCGTAAACTTTTACTCCATTTCTATTAAATATAGTTAAGCTTTGAACATCGAAACTACTTAAATCAAACGTGTCATTCTTCTGGTCTCCGTTTGGTGAAATACCTTGTGGAATTATACATGATTCTAGTTCATCTACAAAAATATCTTCGCTTGCTGTACAACCTGTTTCGTTAAACATTACTTCAATTGTATATGTTCCAGATGTTAATACATTATCTATAGTTAAATCTGTTTGTCCAGAAACTAATACACCTTCATTATACCAAGTAATTGTTACTTCAGATTCCGAATAATTATCTGCTATTGCTGTTACAGTGATTGGAACTGTAGCGTTAGGGCATACTTCGTAGTTAATAGCAGAATCAAAAGTTGTTACTGGTGATATGCCAAATGCTAAATTAAACGTTGTTGTTTCAAAACAACCGCTTGAAGCATCTTCTACTCTTACATATATAGTTTGAGCTCCTCCATCAAAATCAGATGGGTTAGTAATAGCATTTGTACTTGCTTCAGCATCTGCTAAATTAGTATGATACGAGAAGTTGAATCCTGTTTGGTTATTAATTATTACTGCTTCGTTAGAGGTTAAATCGTAATTAGAAATACCATCTTCGTCATCATCACAACCAAGAATGTCTTCAGCTTGAACAAGAACAGGTTTTGGTGCTAATGCTAAGTTAAAAGTACCAACCTTAAAACAACCAGTGGTATCATTCTCTATTCTATAATAAATTATAGTTGGAGGAGTGCTTTGGTAAGCTGTTGGGTTAGCTATTGCATTTGTTTCAGCTTCAGCATCGGCTTGAGTTTCGTAATAAGTTACGGATACATCGGTTTGAGTACCAATAATTGATGCTTCGTTTTCGGTAATATCAAAGAAAGCCTGACCTGTATTATCTGTGTCACAACCAAGAACGTCTGGTAACGAATCTGGTGACTCAGGACTTGGGAAGAATTCTACAATAATATTATCTATAACAAAACAAGAAGCATTCTGGTTTAAAACTATTTCTACTTGATAAGTGTTAGTTTCTGTAACTTCTAGTGTTAATCCATCTTCAGGAAGCCCAGTAGTTTCATTTATAATAGGCTCTTGAATCATAAATTCATCAATTGTGTACCAAGTAATAGTTGCATTATCACCAACAGGTACTCCAATATCTAAAGTTACACTTTCACCTTCACAATTTGCGTTTCCGTTTGCTAGAAGAATATCTTCTCCTAAGTCTACTTCACCAATTTCAAAACTAGAAGCTTTTAGGAATACTGCTGAGTCGTAAGCAGTATCTCCATCGTCGGCAATAACTAATTTAATATGGTAAGTTCTATTTGGTACTACTGTAGATTGTGCTACTAACGGTACTGTTCTACCAATAAAGTTAGTTGGGTTAGAGATTGGTGGTAAGCCACCTGCTCCATAGTAAGCATCAAATAATGTCTCGTTAGCTGAAGGGCAACTTGCGTTGTAGGTATTATCTCTAATTGTAAATACAGAAACTGGTGTTGTTGTTCCTGGTACTACTGCAAGGTTGGTAGTAGTACCTGTTACAGTATCTGTTAATAAGAAAGCAAACGCATCTGAGAATCCACATTGGAAAGTTCCATACTCTTCGGCAGCAAAAATAAATTCAAAAGACATGTCTTCTATAAATGGAACAAAGTCAAACTCAATAATTGAGGCATTGTTAGTTGTTCCTTCCATTATCTCTGCTTCTAAGTCGGTATCACCTGGCCAGTTAAAATCACCATCACTTAAATTACCTGTTTCTGGTCCTGGTGCATTTGCAGCATTACCTGTTGTCATTACAATTCCACTTTCAAAAGGGAATCCAGATCCATTAGCTTCAAAATAACCAATTCCATTATCTGAACCAAAATCTGTTCCTGTAGAAGAGGTAATATTTGATATTGTAGAACATGGAGAGTTTACTAATACATCTTCAACTAAACCTTGTACAGAATAAATATCATCATTATCATCGTTATCTCCATTAACATTGTCTGATAATGTTACATAAATTGGAGGTGGAACTGTAAATACACATAAGTCGAAAGTTGTTGTTGTTGGTGTTGAGCCATTAGAGAATACTCTAATATAATATGTATTACCAACAGTAAGGCCATTAACTATATTTTCGTTTGCTGTACTACAGCTTATATTGGTTAAGTTGTTACAATCGGTACCTTCATATACTCCATGAGATAAAAATGTTGTAGAACCTACAATGTTACTTAAGTTAATTGCATGATCTGTAGATACGGCAACAAAAGAGAACCAAACATCATCATTTGGTGTTCCATTACAAGGATTTGCTTGTGTCGACTGTGTAGCTCCATATAAAGAACCACTTGTAAAGTTTGTACAGTTTCCATCAGCATTTGCTGTAAACATTATTGCTCCATCACATTCATCATTAGCAGGTAATGTTGAAAAAGTTATAGGACCTGTCCAATCGCTAAATCCATCACCAGAAGCACTACAATCTGATCTTATATAAATTTCGTATGTTGTTCCAGCTGTAAGTCCATTTTCTGTAACGGTTGTACTTGTTGTAGCTGTACCGTTAGCTGTTGGTATTCCTGTTCCAACAGGTTGTACAACATATTCCCATGCCGTTTCTCCTGCACCTGGTAACCATGAAATGTCTACAGATGTTTCTGTTATATTAGCTGTTGTTATATTGTTAGGGAATAAACAAGGAGGTAACTCGTCTATTGTTACATCATCAATCGCAATATCATCATAGAAATCTGTAGGATTTATAACTTCAGAGAATATAAATTGAACTTGTATATCTCCTGTAATTGTTAATGTGCTAATATTAATTATAATATATTCCCAGCCATTGGTATTTGTATTGTATGTTGCAACAGGATTCCATGCTGCTCCATCCCAAACTTCAACGTCTAATTGAGAATTAGCATTTCCTTCATTATCACTTAATAGATAAAAAGATAGAGCTGGTGCTGTTAAAGCAGTTACATCTATAAGAGGAGACACTAATGTTGCTGGAGCATCAGATCCAGAAGAATCTACCCAAGCAAAATAACCATTTGTTGCGGTTGTTCCAGTTATAGTACCGTTATTACCTATATGATCGAATCCACCATTATCAGCAAATTCCCAGTTTTCACCACCAAACATTGTCCAACAATCTGGAATAGTACCAGCGTTTTCAAAACCTTCTGTATAAGGAGCAGTAAATGTTGCGCATTCTGTTGTAAATGTAAATGGACCAATCCAGTCACTAAATTCTGTTCCACAGTCTGCTCTTATATAATATTCGTAGTCTGTAATAGCTGTTAAACCTGTTGTTGTATATGGATTAGTTGTTGCAGCATCTCCGGCTCCAGTAGGAGTTCCTGTTCCAGGAGCTTGAACAACAACTTCCCATGCTGTTTCAATACCATTAGAAACCCAAGATAATGTAGCTGTAGTATCAGTTGTACTGTCAACAGCTAAGTTAGATGGGTTAGCGCATGTTGGTAACTCATCGAAAGTAACATCATCAATTGCGATATCATCATAAAAATCGGTTGGTGTAATAACTTCAGAAAAAATGAATCGTGCTTGAACATCTCCTGTAATTGTAAGTGTACTTAAATTTATTATTTTTTCTTCCCAACCGCTTGTGTTTGTATTATATGTGCCCATTAAATTCCAAGCGGCACCATCCCAAACCTCTACATCTAATTGAGAATTATCATTTCCTTCATTATCACTTATTTCGTAAAATGATAATGCTGGAGTAGTTAAGCCAGATACATCTACAAAAGGAGTGGTTAATGTTGCTGGAGCACTAGATCCAGAAGAATCTACCCATGCAAAATAATTATTTGTTGCAGTTGTTCCAGTAATTGTACCATTATCTCCAATGTGGTTAAAACCAGGATCATCATCAAAGAGCCAGTCTTCTCCACCATCCATTGTCCAACATAATGGAATAACTCCTCCGTTTTCAAATCCTTCTGTGTAAGGAGCTACAAATGTTGTACATTCTGTATCAAAAGTTAATGGTCCAATCCAATCACTAAAATCACCTCCACCACAATCTGCTCTAACATAATATTCGTATGTTGTTGCTGGTGTTAATGCTGTTGCTGTATATGGATTAGTTGTTGCAGCATCTCCAGCTCCAGTAGGAATTCCTGTTCCAGGAGCTTGTATTGCTACTTCCCAAGCTGTTTCTGTACCGTTAGAAACCCATGATAATGTTGCAGTAGTTGCTGCTGTAGCGTCTACAGCTAAGTTTGATGGGTTAACACATGATGGTAATTCATCAAAAGTAACATCATCTATTGCAATATCATCATAAAAATCTAATGGCGTAATAACTTCAGAAAAAATAAATCTTGCTTGTACATCTCCAGTAATATTAAGAGTACTAATGTTAATTGTACGTTGTTCCCAACCACTTGTGTTTGTGTTATATGTTGCCATTAAATTCCAAGCGGCTCCATCCCAAACTTCTACATCTAGTTGTGAATTATCATTTCCTTCATTATCACTAATTTCATAAAATGTAATAGCTGGAGTTGTTAGTCCAGAAACATCTACTAAAGGAGTAGTTAATGTTCTTGCACCAAGATCTCCTGAAGAATCTGCCCATGCAAAATATCCGTTTGTAGCTGTATTACCAGTTATTGTTCCATTGTCTCCAATGTGGTTAAAACCTGGAGCATCATCAAAGAACCAATCTTGACCTCCATCCATCGACCAACATAAAGGTATTGCACCTCCGTTATCGAAACCTTCTGTATATGGTGCTATAAAAGTTGTACATTCTGTTGTGAAATTTATTGGACCAATCCAAATACTGTAATCACCACCACCACAATCTGCTCTTACAAAAGCTTCATAATTTGTAGCTGGTGTTAAACCTGATGCTAAATATGGATTGTTTGTTGATGTTGCAGTGCCAGATCCGGTAGGAAAACCTGTTCCTTGAGGCTGCACAGCAACTTCCCAAGCCGTTTCAGTTCCTCCTGCTGTCCAAGAAAAATTTGCTTCTGTTGCAGTTGTATTAATAAGAGTTAAGTTATCTGGATTAGGACAAGTAGCATTGTAAATAATAACATTATCAATTAACCAATACCAAGCCCAAATATTGTTGTCATCATACACAAAACGAACTTGCATTGCACTGTTAGAATATGCTGTAAGATCAATGTGTTGTTCATCTGGTGTTGCAAAAGTACCAGCATCTGCCGATTGTGTTAAAACAGCAACCCAAGCACTACCATCCCAAACTTCTACAGTGGCAGTATCTGTACTACCATTATTAAAGTATTGAGTGAAATCTAAAAAAATAGCAGTGGCTCCTGTTGTATCAAAAGTTGGAGAGGTTAATGTTTCGAATAACAGTGTACCATTTCCATTTGCATCACTATCTACAATAGCAGCATTTGTACCATCAAGGCTGTTGTTTGCAAATCCTTGTTGTCCAGAAATCCAGGAATCTCCAGTGGCATCACCACCATCATCTATAGTCCAAGATGCTGGAATTTCTGTGTCAAAATTTTCGGTTAAATAAGTTTGAGCATTTATTGATAAACTTATTAAAAGTAAAATCAACAATAAAGTAATCTTTTTCATTATATGATCAGTGTTAGTATGTTATTAAAACAAGAATTGATTGTTAAATATATGCTAATTTATTACATATCTTGTTACAGATAGACGTAATGCATTCTTTTTCGATGAAGTGATACATTATGAACTAAAATTTTCAAGTATTCAATATTATTCTAAAATTATTGACTAATCTCTAAGTTTATTCGGGATTCATTGCCAACTTGATCTATGGCGGTAATGGTGTGTTTACCTTCTAAAGGCTTGATTGCAATATCGTGAATTTCAGTGGTTTTTCCTATGTATTTATTGTCAATATACCAATAAACAGTGCTCATTTTTTTTGAATGTGCAATCTTTAAAATGAGCTCGTTAGTTTCTTCGTTAAAATCCTTAGGAAGGAAAATTTTTGCATTGTTTTTTGGGTATATAAATTGCATTTTTTCATCTTCTATAGCAATACAATCATTTCTAAATCGAGGAAGTGTTTTGTAAAATGGATTTTTACTCCTATAATAATATTCCATTAAAGGAGGAAGCACAAACCATGAGGTGTTTTTTATGTTGTTTATTGTTTCGCATGAAGTGTTTACTTGATAGCTTTTAGAATTGTCTAAGTGAATTAATTTATGGTACGGACATGGTTTGGTTTTAAGTCCGCTATTTTGAACAAATGTTTTTAAGCTGTGTTCGCAATATTGTCCGGCTCTATAACCACTTTGTTTACATATATTTATTTCTGTCATTTCATCAAAAGGTTTGGCAAACCATTCGCTATTTGGTAACAAATCGAAAACATCAAACAAGATGGGAGCAGCAGCTTCTACGCCAACTAAACCAGGTCGTCCTTCGCCATCTGCATTACCAACCCAAACACCAACCACATAATCTTTTGTAGTGCCAATTGCCCAAGCGTCTCGAAAACCAAAACTGGTTCCTGTTTTCCATGCTATTTGTTTTGAATCATCAAAAAACTCCCAATTTTCGTCACCTTCAGGCCTGTTTACTTGCTTTAAACTTTCGTAAGTAAGGTAAATTGATGCAGCGTCAAATAATGTTTTTTCTGTAGATTTTTTTCCGAAGTCCATATTTTCCGAAGCTAAAAAAGTAGGTTCACAAAATTCATTTGAAAAATATTCGCTTGATGTTTCGTTAAAATGATTTAAAGTTGAAGAAAAACTAGCGTAGCTTTTACACAAATCCCACAAATTACTTTCGGCACCACCAAGAATTAAAGATAAACCGTAGTGGTTTGCATTGTATTTTATGTCTTTCAGTTTTAAATCTTTTAAATAATGATGAAATCTATCTAACCCAAAATCTTTAAGCATTCTTACTGCGGGAACGTTTAAAGAGCGCGACAATGCGCGGCTTGCAGGAACTGCACCATCAAATTCTTTATTGTAGTTTTCTGGCACATAACTTCCAAATTGAGTAGGAACATCTGCCACAAGAGTGTTTGGTAATAAATCACCTGCATCTAGCATGGCGGCATAAAGAAATGGTTTTAAAATACTACCTGTACTTCTGGGTTTAGTAATAACATCCACATCTTTCTGGTTTTTTTTATCTGTTGGTGCATTACCAATGTAAGTTAATACTTGGCGTGTTTTTACATCTAAAACTAGAACTGAAATATTATGAATTTCATTTTGTTTTAATAAGTTATAATGGTTGTGAACCACATTATTTGCTTGTTGCTGTAGTTTGTAATTTATTGTTGTTTTTATGCGTTCTCCAGAATTAGATTTTACTATTTTTTGAAGTAAATGTGGTGCGATTTGCGGTAATGGATACGGTTTTTGAGGTAAACCTTCTGCAATAGACAAATTATAAGTTAGAGAATCTATTATTTTATTTTGAAGGAGTTTTTGTAATAATCTGTTTCTTTTTTTTAATAATCTCTCTTGATTTTTCCCAGGATAAATTAAGCTTGGTGCATTAGGTAAAACAGCTAAAGTTGCACTTTCTGCCCACGATAATTCGTGCGGATTTCTATTAAAATAGCGCCAAGATGCAGCATCAACGCCAACTACATTGCCTCCAAAAGGAGCGTAGCTAGAATAGTATGCTAAAATCTCATCTTTGCTTTCGCGAATTTCTAAACGTGTAGCAAGAATAATTTCTTTAATTTTTTCTAAATAAGTTCGCGATTGTCCTTTTCGTGATAAGCGAATAACTTGTTGAGTTAATGTGCTTCCGCCTCGTTTTATTGCTCCAGAATTAATGTTTTGTTTTAGTGCTTTAAATATTGAAACAGGATTAAAACCAGGATGTTTGTAGAAATACTCATCTTCAAAATTAATAATACAGGTTTTAAATTTTTCTGGCACACTATCGTTTTTAGGAAATCGCCATTGGCCATCTTTGGCAATTTGTGCGCCTAATAATGTGTTGTTGCTACTTGTAATTACCGTTGCTGTTGGATCTTTAAAGAGTTGCTTTGGTAAACAAAAGTAATAGACAAGCAAAAGTATAACGATAATTACCGACTTGATTTTGTGCTTTTTTATGTAGGCAAATGCTTTATTCATTTTTATTCTTGCATGCGCTTGAAAGTGTATTCACGCTCCACTTTACAAATTTTTACATTGTACCAAGAGTACCAATCTTTAATCCCTTTTTGTTGTGCAATTACATGATCTGTTTGTTGTTTCCAGAGTTGTATTGCTTCTAAGTTTTCCCAATAACTAACAGTGATTCCTACCTTGTTTCTTGCAGAATCTATGCTAATAAAACCAGTTTGTGTTTTAGCTAAAGTTTCCATTAATTCTGCCATTTCACTGTAACCGTTGTCGCCTTCAGTTCTAGTAGAAGTAAAAATCACTGCGTAGTATGGTTTAAAGTTTTTCATCTTTAGTTTCCGAGAAAGCGGAAATCTTTTTTAATTAATTTTCGTGTTTTGGTACTGTAAATGTTACTGTTTTTTCAGTAATATTATCGTCGAAACCTGTTAATACAAATTTTAAAAATACTTGATTTGTTGACACGCTAATAGGAAACTGATGGGTATTACTTATATTTTCGATGTTTTTCATCCAGCTTTCTCCACATTTTTCTGCAACAATAGTTTTTAAATCTTCAATGGTAAAAGGCACAAATTGTTTTGTGTCTGCTTCGGTGTAAGTTAATGTTTCGAACCTTGTTTTGTTTATTTTTTTAATTGGTTTCCAGTCCGATTGAAATTGTTTCCACTCACTTAAATCGCAAAGAGAATCTTCATCTAAGATATTTATTGTGTTTTGATAGCGCTGTAAAATTTTTACACTTTTATAATTGTTATTTTTAACTTCAATGGTTTTTTTACCAGGAGTATTTTTAACATGTATATCTATGTTAAGATTGTTTTTTGTTGTTAAATCTTGCAATTCGTCGTCGTTATAAATAGCTAAATTTTTAATATGAATATCTGCTTCGGTGAGTTTAATATTCACAATTTTAGCCATTTTATTTTCAGATAAAAAACCATTAAAAACATAGCCTTTTAAATCTTGATAGCCATTCATTTTTATTTTTACCCATTCGCCTTCAACTTTTTTGCCTTGGTCTAGAATTACCAGTTTTTTATCTGTTTTTTCTACAACCTCAACAGCTTCGTTATACATTAATTTCCCTAGTTTAGAAGCACCAATATCCGGAAGCTCTCTAACCGTTAAACCGCTGTCTGCTGTTACGTAAGCATAGTCTTGACTGTAGCCAAGTGTTACAAATAATAATACAATTGCTGTGATAAAATGTTTTGTCGTTTTCATAATGTTTTGTTTTTAAATTAATATGACAGTTAAACATTTTAGTTGGTTTGTTATCACCTGAAAGCGGTTTAATAAAGCGTCCTTTATTGTCTTCAATTTCAAATCATAGTGGTTTTTTTTTGTTTTTTAGATTCCTGCTTGCGCAGGAATTTGTTATTTTTCTACGGTTACCCATTGTCCTTTTGTGCGTACTAAAAACTCATTATCGTACATGGCTTCCGCTTGAACACCTGGTAAATAATAGGTACCTAAGTATGATGCGTTAAGCATAACATTAAAGGTATTTGTACCGTATTTTCCTTTTTTATTTAAATCGAAATAAAAGTTTACACGATCGTCTCGAATATCTGTAAATCGTGCTTGGCTTGTGGTATTACTTCCAAAGGCAGTAAAACGCGTATTTACAATTTCCCAACCAGAAGGAAATATTTGTGTTAAAGCAACATCTGTAACACGTTCGTTTTTAAGGTTAGATACGGTAACAGTTGCCACAAAATCTTGACCTTGTTTTAAGTTTGTTATATCTATTGTATTTCCTTTTAAATCTTTATAAACAACACTAGTGCTTAAACCTCTTTGTTCGGTTAACTCTTCGCCTAAAGGTAATTTTCCAGAATTTAATACACGAATGTAAACCACATTGCCTTGTTTGTTTTTAAAGCTTAATTTATTGTTTCCGTTTATTACTTTTAACTCGCGTTGTGCGATTGCACTTTTGGTATTTATAGTTTCGGTTTTACCATTAATGGTGTATTGTAAATCAAGAGATTTTCCACCGGTTGCTTTAACCATTTTAGCCATTGCTAATAAGCTGTAAGCTGTTGTTTGTGTACTCATCCAGCGGTTGCTTGACAACTCTTTTGCCAATGTTTTTGCTAATTCTTGCATTCTAGAATCTTTGGTAAGTACCATAGTTTCTAATGCCATTGCACGATTTCTATCTATAGAACCGTAAGTGTAATAATTATATTTAGGTGCTTTAAATTCTATATTTGCAGTTTTAGAAATGGCGTTACTAGCCTCGTTTTGTCCTGCTAAGGCATAAGCGGCAGCCAATCTCCATTTTGCTTCGTTAGAAATTTCGCTAAACTCTTTAAGCCTGTTCATAGCACCTAAATCTGGACTTCCTGCTAAGGCTAAAGTGTACAATCTGTATGCTTGTGCTAAATCACTATTGTATATTTTGTAGCTTGGTCTCCAGCTTCTTGCTGCTTCTTTTTGATATTTAATCCAATTACTTTTAAAGGTTAATGGTAATACGAATCCTAGTTTTTCGGCTTCAAGCATAAAATGACCTGCGTAACTGGTTCCCCAATCATTAGCAGTGTTTTCTCCCATCCAATAACTCATGCCTCCATTTGGTCTTTGGAAATTTCCAAGACGCTTAATGCCATTTTCTATATTAGATTGAATTTCTTGTTTTTTCTTTAACGGAATATCAAAAATTTCATTTAAATATAACTGCGGAAACACTCCTGACGTCGTTTGCTCTACACAACCATGAGGATATTGTACAAGATATTGCAGTCTTCGAGAGAAATCCATTGGTGGCATTGTTGAAAATTCAATCATTGCACTATTAGAACCTTCAACACCAAAAGTTGTAAAATCGAGACTAGCTGAAGCCGATTTTTCTAACGTTTGATCGAGCGCTTTAGAGGTTATCGGATTCACATTCTCAACATCAAGTTCTACTTTGTAAGTCGATTTTTCGCCATTTCCACTCGCAATAACCTCTACAGTATTTATACCATTTGCTTTGCTAACGTCTAACTCAAAATAAGCCATTTGCTCGTCTGGTTTTGCAAAAGATAATCTTTTAGATTGCTCACCAACAACAGAAATGCCGTTGCTTAATTTTAATTTAATATCTACATTTTTAACCTTTGGTTCCATAGCAAAAACAGTAACAGGAAGTGTAACTTTTTCACCAGGACTTAGTTTTCTAGGTAGCGTTGCTAAAACCATTAAAGGTTTTTTAACTTCAACAGATTTGTCTGTGCTTCCATAAGCTTCAGTCTCTGTGTTTCCGGCAATAACCATTGTTCGTACAGCACCAATATAATTAGGCATTTTAATTTTGTGTTCTGTTCTTCCGCCAGGTTCTAATGTAAACGGACCTAAAACTTTAACAACAGGTTTAAAACGGTTTGCTTTTTTGTTTTTTCCTTCGGCAGCACTTCCGTCTCCACCAATAGCAAATATTTGATCGATACTGCCAGAGTACGCTCCAACAACATCATCAAAAATATCCCAAGTTTTTACACCTAAAGCTTCGCGAGCATAAAATGAAGACCACGCATTAGGTGTTTTAAATCGTGTTAAATCTAATAAACCTTCTTCAACCATTGCCACAGTATACGTCATAGGTTTGTTGTTTTTTTCTGAAACAATAACAGTAAATTCTTCTTCTGGTTTTAAAACGCTAGGCATTCTAATTTCAGGTTCTAATTTGGTGTTTGGGTCTTCAACTAAAATTGGAATAACTCCATAAAGACGTAACGGTAAGTCGTTAGCAGTTGTAGCATGCGGTTGTAATAATGAAATGTTTACAAACACATTTGGCGCCATTGCTTTAGTAATAGGAATATCTACAACCGTTTCACCTGCTTTTGTTTTTAACCATTTATGTTCTATAACTTCTGTACCATTTTCTATAGAAATTAAAGCGCGACCTTCGGTTCCTGACGGAAACGTAATTTTAGCAGTTTCACCAACATTATAATTTTCTTTATCTGCTGAGAAAACTAACATTTTTGCTGCCTCTTTATCGCCTGTTGGTTGCTTTTTCCACCAATTTTTATAGAAGTATGCTGTGCGACCGGTTGCGTGACCACTTTTAGGATCGTAAACACGAATTAAATAGCGTCCGCCATCTTTTTCAGGAACATTAATATTGAAGCTGGCTTTACCATTAGCATCAGTATTAATTTTACTATTCATATATGGTTTATGAAAAGAACTTGAGGTGTATTTTGATAAATTATCGTAAGATGAATTCCACCACCAACGCCATTCAACTTTATAAACTTTTACCTCTAATCCCTTTCTTTTTATAGGATTGCCTTGGTCGTCTACAACTACAATATCAAAGGATTGATTTTCGTCTGTAAAAAACGAGCCATAAGCTCTTCCTTTAGGCGAACGTAATCCAACAAACGATTTGTAAGGTGCATATTGTTTTGTAAAAGCATCCATAGAAAAATCGCCACCATTTTCGAAAGCACGTACTAAAAATTGTACGTTTAACATACCAGGAGCATTTTGCCCAACGCTTAGTTTGTTTTTAATTTCGGTAAAACCTTCTTCGTTTACATTGCCTTCAAAAACGTTTAGTTCTTCTTGAGAAAACGAGCGTGAAGGATCTCTAAACGTATAGTCTTTAAAATTTTTAAAAGGAGCATATGCATTACTGAATTTCGCTTTAATTTCAGTTTTTACATTTTTTGCAGGTGCTCCATGTAACCAGTTTACATTTAGTGTTCCGTTTAAGGCTTCGCTACCGGAAAGCACTTCATTTTTAAAATCGACTTTAATTTTTAAGCGGTTTGGTTTTACTGTTTCTACTTTTAAACCTTTGTAAAACGTAGCACCACCAACACTAACTTTTGCATTCCAGTTTCCTGTTTTGTTTTCGGTTGAAGTAGGTACTGTAAACGTGTAAAAATTATTTATGTTTTCGCTTGTAATTTTTTTGTAGGCTAATTTTCCATTAGGATCTGTAACTTCCATTTTTATTGGATGACCTTTTGGTAATTTATTACCATTATCGTCTAAAATAAAAGTAAGATGTAGTGAATCTCCAGGTCGCCAAACGCCACGTTCTCCATAAATATAACCTTTTAAGCCACGTTGTAAATGGTTTCCAGAAACATCGAATTTACTTAGTGATAGTGCTTGTCCATCTCGTAACTTTATATAAGTTTTATTTTTGCCTTTACTTACAATTGCAAAAGAAGCGTGATTGTTGGTTTCTATTTTAGCTAAACCTTCTTGGTCTGTTCTAGTGCTAGAAATTTCCTGTTGTTGGTAGTTGTAAAGCGTTATTTTTGCTGCAGCTTCAACATTAGTATTTAAGATATTTGTAACTGCAAAATAGTAGTTGTTATTTGCTCCTTTTTTTACAATAACGCCAAGGTTTGATGCTAATAAATTTTGTGAAATTTCACGATCTTGGTTGTAGTACGCGTCATGACATGGGTTGTCGCGTTCTCTCCAATTGTAGTTGTAATTTCTGTATCTGTACGTTACATTATCCCAGTATTCTTCTTCTCTGCGGTCTTCATCTTCGGTTGTACTTTCGCTGTATTCGTCGTAGTAATAATCGTCTTCGTAGTACTCATCTTCATAATAATCATCGTTGTTTTCAGAATTTGTAATATTTCTATTTACAGAACAATCGTACAAGGAATATTCTTTCTTAAAACTTACTTCTACACGATAAATAGCACCTGAATCTACAGTTAAAAATTTAGATAAATCTGCACTGTAGGTTTTCCATTTTCCGTCATTTTCAATACCATCGTTTACTAAGGTAATGGTTTGCTTTGCAATGCGTCTTCCTACTTGTCTAATACTATTATCATTACCTCCTTGAAGATTATTGTCTTGCAAAAACTGAAGTATATTATCTTGATATATTTTTATAATTTTTAAGTCTACTTTTTTAAGATTTACGGCTTCAAAATTGAATTTTAATTCTTGAGAATTAGGAAGAATAACACCACTGTTTACTAAACGAACTTGAGGTTTTACTTCTTCGAAAGAAATGGTTTCAGAAAATGGTTTTTTAAGTTTATAGCCTTCGGTGTTTTTAATACCTTGAAATACATCAACCTGTACGTTTCCTGTGATTTTAGAATCTGGGTATGCTTTTAAAACATTACCATCGACCACGTATTTTGAATTTTTGGTATTTTGAATGGTTACCAATCCATCAAAATTTTGTTGTTTTTTAATAGGATCGGAAAAATTTATAGAAAGGTATTGCTCTGGGTTTTGTACAACATCAATTTTTGTAATAGTAAAATTGTTTTTTCCAGGAATTACAACCGTGTTTTCACCAGAATTATCTGCTTTAATGGCTTTTCCGTTCCATTTTACGAGTATTTTGCTATCTTCAATTTTTCGGTTTATACTATCTATTTTAAATTCAAATTGTCTAGATGGTAATCTATTTTCATTCCATTCAATTTTTAAATCTTTTCCGCTTTGCGAAGCCTCAACTAATTGTTTTGCTTGATCTATTGTAATATTATCTGCAGATTTTACTACACCTAATAAATATTGCCATTCTTTGCTATACGATTGTAACTCGTTAGTAACAATGTTAAAGTTTGGTGTTATGGTTTTAAATTGAAATGTATAGTTTGAAAATTCCGATGGGATATCTGGATATATTTCTTTTAATTTTACAGTAACAGCATATTCTGTGTCACTTTCTAAAGCTTCATTTGGTGTAAAGGTTAGCGCATGTTTGTTGGCAACAATTAAATTTCCAGAAACGTGAGGTGTAATGCTAATTAAATCGTCTTCAATTATATTATCTATTTCCCAACCTTCGACTTCTTTAGCTAAACTAATTTGAATATTACTAGAGGTAGAAACACGTCCAGAAGTAGTATAGCTAATATAGTCTCTAAACTTAAAAAGGTTATCGGTTTCGGTTGATTTTTTCTTACAAGACTGTGCCAAGAAGATACAGAGAATCAAGGCAAAAAATGATTTTATTTGCATAGTTGCTGGTTTAAAAAGTGAATTACAGTGATAAGAAAAATCTGGTGAGAGTATTCTTGTTAATATAATTACGCTCAATTATTTAAGTTTAGATTATAGTTGGTTGTTAGATTTTTGTTAAAGTTTTATTTAGAATAGATTTTCACAATTAATTCGCCTTTATCATCCATACTAGCGCGATACATTCCTGCGGTGTTAAAATCCATGACCATATTGCCGTTTTTATCTACTGCAATAATACCACCATTTCCACCTAAATTCGGCACCTTTTTTTGTATTACTTCTTTAGCAGCTGCTTTTAAGCTTAAACCTTTGTATTCCATTAGTGCAGAAATATCGTGAGCAACGGTTGCGCGAATAAAAAATTCTCCCCAACCTGTTCCAGAAACCGCACACGTTGCATTATTAGCGTAATTTCCAGCGCCAATAATTGGCACATCTCCAACGCGACCATATCGTTTATTTGTCATGCCTCCGGTTGAAGTACCAGCGGCTAAATTGCCGTTTTTATCTAAGGCAACGCAACCAACGGTTCCAAATTTACTGTCTTTAATATCTGCATCGTAAAAAGCCGATTTATTTTCAATAGTATTTTCTTGTTCTTTTTTAATTACTCGTTTTAAAGTTTTAAGTCTGTTTTCAGTTTTAAAATAATTTGGAGAAACAAGTTCTAGATTCTGTTCTTTTGCAAACTTTTCTGCACCTTCACCAGCCATCATTACATGAGGTGATTTTTCCATAATTGCTCTAGCAAGATTAATTGGGTTTTTTACGGTTTTTGTTCCTGCGGAAGCGCCTGCATTTAGGGTTTTGCCATCCATTATTGATGCATCTAGCTCGTTGGTTTCGGCATTTGTGAAAACAGCGCCTTTTCCCGCATTAAAGAGAGGAGAATCTTCTAAAACATTTATGGTTTTTTCAACGGCATCAAGGCTACTTCCGCCATTTTTTAAAATAGTATAACCAGTTCTAATAGCTTCTTCTAATTTGGCTTTGTATTCGGCTTCTTTTTCATCTGTCATGTTCTTTTTTAAAATAGTACCTGCACCACCATGTATAACAATTGCAAAATCGTTTACTTTTTTAGATGTGTTTTCTGTATTTGTATTTTCTCTTGTAATATTTTCAGGATTTTTATCTGGATTTGGTACGAGCTCGCCACAGCTATATGCTAATAAACAAAGTGTGATGTAGAAGATAATTTTTTTCATTTTTTTGGTGGTTTTTATTAGCATTAAAGTTACATTTTTTTAAGAAAGCTATAACTGTAAAACCACATAATTATTAGTATATTCGCTTCAAAATTTAATAATTCGTAAAAAATAGAGATATATGCAAGCAGTTTCAACTGATTTCGGAATAAAAGAAGCCTTAGAGCAATTAGGCATAAAAGATGTAAACCATGGAACTTCTACTGGTTCAAATAACTTTGGAAGTGGAGAAGAGATTTCTTCGTATTCACCAACAGATGGTTCTTTAATTGCTAAAGTTTCTACAACAACAAAAGAAGATTACGAGAAAGTAATGGAAGCAGCAACTTCTGCTTTTACAACTTTTAGAGCGATGCCAGCACCACAAAGAGGTGAAATTGTAAGACAATTTGGTAATAAACTTAGAGAATTAAAAGAGCCTTTAGGTAAGTTAGTGTCTTACGAAATGGGTAAATCGCTTCAAGAAGGTTATGGTGAAGTTCAGGAGATGATAGACATTTGTGATTTTGCTGTTGGTTTATCAAGACAGTTAAACGGACAAACAATTCCATCTGAGCGTCCAGGACATGTAATGCGTGAGCAGTGGCATTCGTTAGGAGTTGTAGGTATAATTTCAGCTTTTAACTTTCCAGTAGCCGTTTGGGCTTGGAACACAGCTTTAGCTTGGGTTTGTGGAGACGTTTGTGTTTGGAAAGCATCAGAAAAAACACCACTTTGCTCAGTAGCTTGCCAAAATATAATTGCAGGAATTTTAAAAGAAAATAATTTGCCAGAAGGTATTTCTTGTATCATTAATGGAGACTATAAGGTAGGAGAAATGATGACTACAGATTCTAGAATTCCATTAATATCTGCTACAGGTTCTACTAGAATGGGACGTATTGTTGGTGCAACAGTTGCAGAACGTTTTGGAAAATCTCTATTAGAATTAGGAGGAAACAATGCTATTATTATTACACCAACTGCAGATTTAAAAGTTGTAGTTCCAGGAGCAGTATTTGGTGCAGTAGGAACTTGTGGACAACGTTGTACATCTACAAGACGATTAATTATTCATGAAAGTGTTTACGATAAAGTACGCGATGCTATTGTTGGTGCTTATGGACAATTAACAATTGGAAATCCTTTAGATGAAAAAAATCACATCGGACCATTAATAGATAAAGATTCTGTAAATACTTACTTAACAGCAATTGAAAAAGCAAAAGCCGAAGGCGGAAACGTTTTAGTTGAAGGTGGCGTTTTAGAAGGTGAAGGTTATGAGTCTGGTTGTTATGTAAAGCCAGCAATTATTGAAGCAGAAAATGATTTTGAAATTGTACAAACTGAAACTTTTGCACCTATTTTATATTTAATGAAATATTCTGGAGATGTTGAAAATGCTATTGATACTCAAAATGGAGTAGCACAAGGATTATCGTCTGCTATTATGACTAATGAAATGAAAGAGGCAGAAAAATTCTTATCGTTTGCAGGATCAGATTGTGGAATTGCAAATGTAAATATAGGAACATCTGGAGCTGAAATTGGAGGTGCTTTTGGAGGTGAAAAAGAAACAGGTGGCGGACGTGAGTCTGGATCTGATGCTTGGAAAGTTTACATGAGACGCCAAACAAATACAGTAAATTATTCAGACGAGTTACCTTTAGCTCAAGGTATAAAGTTTGATTTGTAAAATATAACTATTTGTTAGTTAAAAGCCACATCGAGAGATGTGGCTTTTTTTTATGAAAAACACTTATAATTACACAATGTAAGTTAATCGCTTATTTTGGTAATTTTACCGAATTTTAACTATTTGATTTCTATTTTGTTACAAAAAAAGTTAAAAATTAACACTTTTTTAATAACTTAAGGCTCACTAACACTAAATCAAAATATAATGAGTAAAAAAACCAGTTATCTTCTTGGTATTTTGCTAACCATTATTATCGGCACTATTCTGTATTATTTTTTCTGTTGTAAACCTTGTTTAGAAGCAGCAAATAAAGAAGCGGAAGTCGAAAATATCGTTAGAGAACCAGAAGTAAAAATTGCAACAAAAAATGTTTTTTCTGCAATAGATTCTAAAAGTAGTTTAGAATTTAATAGTAGTGATAATTTTAATTTTAAAGGTTCGGCCTTTTCTCTGTTAGAGCCCGTTTCAGATGATTTAAAAGTAGAAATAGAAAAAATGTCTACATATTTAAATGATAATCCTGGAAAAGCTATAGATATTACTGGATATTATACAAGTGAAGAAAATAATACTTCTGCATTTCCAAATCTTGGATTGGCAAGAGCAAATGCAATAAAAAATTATTTTGTGTCTCACGGGATGTCTTCTAAAATGATAAATACTTATGGTAAATTAAATGATAATTTAACTCCTGATGACTCAAATATATATTACGGACCAGTATCTTATAGCATAATTACTAAAGACGAGAATGATACAAGCGAGGCAGATGCTTTAAAAGAACTGCACGATGAGATTATTGCAGATCCTTTAGTGCTATATTTTAATACAGCTTCTGCATCTATAAACCTTGATGTTAAGCAACGTGAAAAAATATTTAAAATGGTGAAATATGTTGATAAGTTAGATAGTGCTTCTATAAAAATTATTGGGCATACGGATAATACTGGAAATAGAGAGAACAATATAAGATTAGGTTTGGATAGAGCAGAATTTGCTAAAAATTATTTGGTAAGTAATGGTGTTTCTTCAAGTAAAATTAAAACATCTTCAGAAGGTCCAGATAAACCAATTGCAGATAATAATACTGATGAAGGAAAAGCAAAAAACCGAAGAGTAGTAGTAACATTAAACTAACATTAAAAACATATAATTATGACTTTATTATTAATATCAAACATTCCATGCTGGCTAATACCATTATTAGTTGGTGTTATTTGCGCAATTTTAGGTTATCTATTAGGAAAGCTTTTAGGTGGAGGAAATAACGAAACCTCTAATGAAATAGACGTCGATGTTTATAAAAATAGAATTTCTAAGCTTGAAGCAGATTTAGAGGCTTGTAAAGCAAATAAGAAATCTACATTCTCTGGAGGAAACTCTTCTGGAGGAGCAGCTGCTGCAAGTTTAACTGCTGTAGCTCCAAAACAATCAAGTGGAACAGTGGCAGTGGCTTTTGATGCGGCATCTGCAAAATTATTTTTTGGAAAAACAATAAAACAGGACGACTTAACTGTGGTAGAAGGTATTGGGCCAAAAATAAAAGAGTTATTTCATAATCATGATATTACAACTTGGGCAGGATTAGCAGATTGTACTGTAGAAAAATGTCTAGAAGTTTTAAAAAGTGGTGGTAAACGTTTTGAAATTCATAAACCAGGAACTTGGCCAGAACAAGCTAAAATGGCTGCTCTAGGACAGTGGCAAAAATTAAAAGAATGGCAAGACTCTTTAGATGGAGGGAAATAGATAAAATTCCGAATTAAAAATTCAAAAACCGTTTCTTCTGAAAGTTTCAGAATGAGACGGTTTTTTTTTTTGAACAACCTTATTTCAATGCCATTGCTGTAATGGGAGAAATAAGGTCTATAGAATTGATTAATAGCATTGTAAAGATATGGGAACATTTTATTTTATATGTTACTAAATGTATAATTGGTAGTTAATTTTGTGTAAGTGGTTAATTTGTAATTAATTGTATTTTACTTTGCGTAATATTCTTATAGATTCTTTATATCTTTTATATACTTTATTGCTATGTTTTTTTAAAAAAGGTTTAGAGCTGTTAAGTTTATCTATAGCTTCATTAAAACCATTTAAATAACAAATTAGGTAAGTTGCAGGTAGGTTGTAGAGGTCTATTTCTTGAGAAGGTGTTAGCCTTATTCCTTTTTGTATCTGCTCGATTAAAGAATTATTGCTGTTATAGATGTGGTGTAATATTTTTTTATCAAATTGTGGAGGCTGAAAAACTAAAGTACTATTTATACTATAGTTTGCATTATCATGAAATTTAATTATTGTTTCTTCTAACGGATAATATTTATAATTACTATGAAGACCTAATGATACATATTCAATTACTTTAAAGCTGTCTTTATCAAAAGAAATTGCAACTTCGTCTAAAGTAGAATAAAATAAACGAACTTGTTCATTAATTAATTCAATATCAACACGTGAGAAAAAAACTTCATCTTTTACTTCCTTTTTTTGTCCAGCCCAACACACCACGAAATATTCTTTAAAAACTTTATATTGAGGCTTGAAGTCTTTGCGCTTGTTCATAAAATTAAAAGTGCTATCAAGCGTATGTTCTATGTTATTATGAGAATGGTTTTCTATATCTGCAACAATTTTAGAATTTACATCCTTAATGTCGCTTTTAAAAACCTTAGGCATACTCATGCTTCCATCTCTAAAAAAAACAGAACCACCATAGTATTTCCATATGTTTTTTCTTAAAGATGTTAAGCCATCAATAGCGCGAATGGTTACTAAGCCTACAACCTTGTCATCTGGTAAATGTGGAAATGGTATATTTTCATATTGTACAATTGGAGGATTGTTAAGGTAGGCGTTTATTAGGTTTTGTATTTTAGAATCGTCGAAAAAATCTACTCCAATAATAGAATTATCTTCATCTTTTACACCAATTACTATAAAAGAATTGTTTTTAGGATTGCTATTAGATAAAGCACAAACATGTTTTAAAAACTTTGCTTTTCCTTCTTTTTGTCCAATATCAATTTTACGCTTTTTGTCATAAAAACTGTTCTCGTCGTTATGTGCGAGTAAGTTTTTTATTAAAAGGCGTTTATTAATCATGAGTATTTATTGAGAGTATTTAGTGTTCAATTTATGTTTTTTCCTTTTTAACAATAGTGCTACTGGCTTGTGCGGTACAAAACATTAACACATCGGCAATGTTAACGTGTGGAGGTCTTGAAATGGCAAAGTAAATTACATCGGCGACATCTTCTGGTTGTAAAGCTTTGTAGCCTTTGTACACATTATCTGCTATTGTTTCGCCTTTAAAACGAACTTGGGAAAATTCGGTTTCTACTAAACCAGGATTTATAGCTGCTACTTTAATACCGTATGGGTTTAAGTCTATTCTCATACCTTCAGTTAATGCAACAACAGCGTGTTTGCTGGCGCAATAAACATTACCTTTTGGGTACACTTCTTTTCCTGCCGATGATCCAATATTTATAATATGCCCAGATTTACGTTCTGTCATTTGTGGAATTACGGCCTTGCTTACGTAAAGTAAACCTTTAACATTAATATCCATCATGGCATCCCAGTCTTCTATATCGCCTTTGTTTATTGGGTCTAAACCATGTGCGTTTCCGGCATTGTTAATTAATATGTCTATTTGGTTGAAGCTTTCTGGTAAAGATTCTATTGCTGAAAAAACTGCTTTTTTATCCCGAACATCAAAATTTAAAATATGTACTTCGGTTTGTTTTTCTAAAGCTTCTTTTATTGTCAATAATCGCTCTTTTCTTCTACCACAAATAATTAATCTAATATTATGTTGTGCCAATTTATAAGCAGTTGCTCTACCAATTCCGCTTGTAACTCCTGTTATTAATGCTGTTTTTTTATTATTCATAATTTTTATTTCGCTATTTACTTTATGGTACTTTGTGTCCTTGAGCGGCTACTAATATTAAAAACCAATCTTCTAATTCTAAATCTATATTTAATGCTTTTGTAGCATTTGTTATTCTATTTAAATTGGTGGTGCCAATAACAGGATGAATGTTTGCTGGATGTTTTAAAATCCATGCTAAAAGTAATTGATCCTCGGTAGCATTATATTTTTCTAATAACTTACCTAATTGTTTGTGTATGCGTCTTGTTTGTTCTGTGTCTTCTTTAAATACATTGCCTAATGGAGACCACGCCATAGCTTTTATATTATTTATTTGCATATAATCAAGAATACCATCGTGCATGGCGCTATGCTGAGTTAAAGAAAATTCTATTTGATTAGCGGAAACTTCAACATGTTTTGAAATTAATTCAATTTGAGAGGTTTTAAAGTTAGACACGCCAAAATGTTTTACTTTGCCAGATTTCTTAAGTGTTTCAAACGCTTCGGCTATAACCTCGGGTTGCATTAATGGACTTGGTCTGTGTAATAAAAGCAAATCCAAATAGTCTGTTTTTAAGTTTTCTAGGGATTTTTCTGCGGAAGCAATAATATATTCTTTTGTGTAATTATAATGTTTAACTTTAAGTTCTGGTCTCGATTTGCCAAGATACTGTATACCGCATTTAGATATAAATTGAATGTTTTCTCTGTTTATGTTACTTTTAGAAAAAGCATTTCCAAATTCTTTTTCTGTGGTATAATCTCCATAAATATCTGCATGGTCAAAAGTGGTAACTCCATGCTCTATGCAGTGATTTATACGTTTTATAAATTCGGGTTGAGAAAGTGAGTTTCCCCAAGCTCCCCAAGTCATTGTACCGGCAATAATTTTTGAATAATTTTTGTTCGCCATTTGCTTATTTACTTTTTTGCTTTATGCTATTTTTAATGATAATTAATTTAAGCATTAAAAATACCAAACATATTGTTAATACTTCCTTTATATGCTTGAATTTTTAACCAATTGTTAACACGATTGCATTAAAAAAATTAACAATTTGCAAATCGTAATTTCGGATAGTATATTCGGCTTTTAAAATTTATATAATGATGGAAGAAACAAGTACAATTGATATAAAATCAATTAACGAAAAAATTGAAAAAGAAAGTGCTTTTGTCGATTTATTGACACTTGAAATGAATAAAGTAATTGTTGGTCAAAAACACATGGTTGAACGATTACTAATTGGACTTTTAGGCCGTGGACACATTTTACTTGAAGGTGTTCCTGGTTTAGCAAAAACATTAGCTATTAATACGCTTTCTAAAGCAGTAGATGGTAGTTTTAGCCGTATTCAATTTACTCCAGATTTGTTACCAGCAGATGTTGTTGGTACGCTTATATATAATATGAAAGAGAATGATTTCTCTATTAAAAAAGGTCCAATATTTGCCAATTTTGTTTTAGCTGATGAAATTAACAGAGCGCCAGCAAAAGTGCAATCTGCTTTGTTAGAAGCGATGCAAGAGAAACAAGTTACCATTGGAGACGAAACTTTTGTTTTAGATAAGCCTTTTTTAGTAATGGCAACAATGAATCCTGTAGAGCAGGAAGGAACGTATCCGTTACCAGAAGCACAAGTAGATAGATTTATGCTTAAAACGGTAATAGATTATCCTAAAAAAGATGAAGAGCAATTAATTATGCGTGCTAACTTAAAAGGTTCTTGGGATAAAGTAAATCCTGTAGTTTCTGTTTCGCAAATTTTAAGAGCACAAGAAGTTGTTAGAGAAGTATATATGGACGATAAGATTGAGAAATATATACTAGATATAATATTTGCTACACGTTATCCAGAACAATATAAATTACAAGATTTAAAACCATTAATATCTTTTGGAGCTTCGCCACGTGGAAGTATTAACTTAGCAACAGCCGCTAAATGTTATGCTTTTATTAAGCGTCGTGGCTATGTAATACCAGAAGATGTTCGAGCTGTAGTACACGATGTTTTAAGACATAGAATTGGAATTACTTACGAAGCTGAAGCCGAAAATATTACTAGCGAAGATATTATTGATAAGATTGTTAATGTTGTTGAGGTACCTTAAACGAGTATTCAATAATCAGTATTCAATTATTTATTAGAATCCTGATTTATTACAATAAATTAATAAAATATAACAATTTCACATTTTCGGACTGCATACTGCATGCTGATGATTGCTTATTAAAAGAAAATGGATACTAAAGAATTACTAAAAAAAGTACGTAAAATCGAGATTAAGACACGTCGTTTGTCTGATCATATTTTTGGAGGCGAATACCATTCGACCTTTAAAGGGCGTGGTATGACTTTTTCTGAAGTAAGACAGTATCAATACGGAGACGATATTAGAAATATAGATTGGAACGTTACCGCTAGAACAAATCAGCCGCATGTAAAAGTTTTTGAAGAAGAGCGAGAATTAACCATGTTATTAATGGTGGATATTTCTGGTTCAGAATTGTTTGGTACAGACCAGCAATTTAAAAATGAAATAATAACCGAAATCTCTGCTACATTAGCCTTTTCGGCAACACAAAACAACGATAAAATAGGTCTTATATTATTTTCAGATGAAGTAGAGTTGTACATTCCTCCTAAAAAAGGTCGCTCGCATGTTCTTAGAATTATTAGAGAATTAATAGAATTTGAACCTAAAAGTAAAGGAACAAACGTTGCAGAAGCATTAAAATTTATGCGTAACGTCATGAAGAAAAAAGCTATTGTTTTTTTACTTAGCGATTTTATTGCCGACGAATATAAACAAACACTTAAAATTGCTGCGGGAAAGCATGATATTACTGGAATTAGAGTGTATGATAAAAGTGAGGAAACTATACCTAACTTAGGCGTTGTACAAATGCAAGATGGAGAATCTGGAGAAATGATGCTAGTAAACACTTCGTCAAAAAAAGTAAGACAAAATTACAGTAAGTTTTATAATGAAAAAGTAGAATATTATAAAGATAGCTTTGCTAAATCTGGAGCAGGAACCATAGATTGTCGAGTAGACGAAAGTTATGTAAAAAAATTACTAGGCTATTTTAAAAGAAGATAAATTGAATCTTTGATTTAGTTTAAATCTAAGCCCTAATTATAAAAATGAAAAAAAAACAATTAAATATAAAAATGAGAACAGAGCAAAATAAAACTATTGTTTTATCTCTTTTCTTTGCTCTTTTTTCACTGTTTTCATTTAGTCAAGTTAAATCATCCATAGACTCTACTTCAATAAAAATTGGTGCACAGGTTACTTATAAAATAGAAGTAGATACAGATACAACATCTTTAGTTATTTTTCCAGAAGGCCAAACATTTTCTCCTATGGAAATGATTGAGTCTTACACAATAGATACAACAAAGCAAAACAATAGATATAATCTTATTAAAAAATACGGATTAACACAATTCGATTCTGGAAAGTATACTATACCAAGACAAAAAGTATTAATAGGTACTAAAACATTTTTTACAGATTCTTTAAATGTAGAAATTAGAGAAGTTGTTGTAGATACAACAAAACAAGGTTTGTACGACATTAAACCAATTATAGAAGTAGAAAAAAGTGTTGGAAATTGGTGGAAATATCTACTATTAACAATTTTTATTATTGCCTTAATAGCTTTTTTACTATGGTGGTTTATATGGAGAGTAAAACCATTAACCAAAGAAGAAGAAATTGCATTATTACCACCTTACGACCGTGCAAAATTAGCATTAAAACAGTTAGATGAAAGTAATTATCTTCAAAATGAAAACTTAAAAGGTTATTATTCAGATTTAACATTCATTATTAGAAAATATCTTGACGAGAAAGTGTATGATCGTGCGCTGGAAAGTACAACAGACGAGTTAATTACTAGATTAAATTTATTAAAAGAAGGCAATCAAATAGAATTAAGCAAAGACGATATTAATAATATTGAAACCATTTTAAAGCGTGCCGATCTAGTAAAATTTGCAAAAGGAACACCAGATATTGCATTAGCAGAAATAGATAGAAAAACAATAGATTTAGAAATCGACCACGTTAAGGAAGCATTGCCAGAACCAACCGAAGAAGAAAAACTTTTAGATAAACAATATAAAGAAGACCAAGAACGTAGAAAGAAAACTAAAAAAATCGTGCTAACTGTTGGTATTGTTGCATTTTTGTTATTAGGGACATTGGTGGGTTTTGGTTACAAATATGGTTTTGGTTATGTAAAAGACACTATTTTAGGTCATGAAAGTAAAGAACTTTTAGAAGGAGAATGGGTAACAAGCGAGTATGGTTTTCCACCAATTACCATTTCAACACCAAAAGTTTTAAAACGAATTGAAATTCCAGTAGCTCAAGATCAAGAGAACCAACCAAAATCTAGTAGTTTTTCTTATGGCACAATGTTAGATGTGTTTAATGTAACTGTAAATACAATACAGTTTCCTAAGCAAATGCGAAATGCAGAAACTCAAGAACAAGCAAATACTCCAGAAGTGGATTTAGTTGCATTGTCTGAAAAAGCACTGCAAGGTATGGAAGCTAAAGGAGCAAAAAACATTATAGCTTTAAAAGATAAATTTAAAACTCCAAATGGAGCCGAAGGATTAAAATCTCACGGAACCATGAATATTCCAACGGTAGGAAGCGATAAATTAAGAGAAGCAAAATTTAGTTTTGTGTTATTTACTGCAGAAAACGTATTGCAACAAGTGGTTATTATTTACCCAGATAACGATACTTATGCAAACGATATGGTAGAACGTATATTAAACTCAATAGAGTTAAATCCAAAAACAAAATAATGTTTGAAGGTATAGAATTTTTAAATAAAGGTTTTTTCTGGTTGTTATTACTACTACCAGTAGCGATACTATGGTATTATTTTAAAAATAAGCATCAAACAGCCGAGTTAAAAATATCAAGTTTAAAAGGCTTTAAAGTTACTAATTCATGGTTGCCTAAATTAAAACACCTTTTATTTGGGTTAAGGTTAATAGCATTAACAGCTTTAATTATTGCAATGGCAAGGCCAAGAACTGTAGATGTTTCAACAAAAACAAAAACAACTCGAGGAATAGATATTGTTATGGCAATAGATGTTTCTGCGAGTATGTTAGCAAAAGACTTAAAACCAAATAGATTACAAGCCCTAAAAAAAGTAGCTGCAGAGTTTATTAAAGGTAGACCTAACGACCGTATAGGTATTGTAGAATATGCGGGAGAAAGTTATACAAAAACGCCAATAACAAGCGATAAAAGTATTGTTTTAAATTCTCTTAACGATATTAAATATAATACAATAATAGAAGGAGGAACAGCTATAGGTATGGGATTAGGTACTGCTGTAAACCGATTAAAAGATAGTAAAGCAAAAAGTAAAGTAATTATTTTACTAACAGATGGTGTAAATAATTCTGGAGCTATGAATCCTAAAATAGCAAGTGAATTAGCTGTAGAATTTGGAATAAAAACATACACTATTGGAATAGGTACAAATGGTATGGCGCTTTCACCATATGCAACAAAGCCTAATGGGCAATTTCATTATCAGAGAGTTAAGGTTGAAATAGATGAAGCTTTGCTTAAGGAAATTGCACAAGTTACAGGAGGAAAATACTTTAGAGCTACAAATAACAAGAAGCTAGAAGAAATTTACGACGAGATTAATAAACTTGAAAAAACAGAAATAGAAGAATTTAAATTTTATAATTACGAAGAAAAATTTAGATGGTTTGTTTGGGTTGCGGGAATTTTACTATTATTTGAGTTGTTATTACGAATCACTATTTTTAGAAGTTTTGTATAAAATCTAAAAAAAATAATCACTAGCAAAGCAGTTGTAAAAAGTAAAAAAATATATTGTATTTAGTTATAAATAAAACAGTTAAATAAAATTTTGAGTAAACATTAATACATTGTTTACTTATATAGAATACTAATAAAAAATGCAGTTAGAAGAAAAAATATGGTTTTGGGCATTACTAGTTATTCCTATAATTTTAGTCCTTTTTTTAGTGCTTCAAATTTGGAAAAGGCACACGCAAAATAAATTTGCTAATCAAGCTATTTTAAAACGGTTAAGTCCTAATAAATCAGTATTTAAATCGGTACTTAAAATTGTAGTTCTTTGTTTAGCATTTGCTAGTTTAACAATCGCTTTAGTAAACCCAAAAATTGGTTCAAAATTAGAAACAGTTAAACGCGAAGGTGTAGATATTGTTTTTGCTGTAGATGTTTCTAAAAGTATGCTTGCCGAAGATATTGCACCAAACCGTTTAGATAAATCTAAACAATTAGTAACACAAATAATTAATAATTTAGCTAGTGATCGTGTGGGTATTATTGCATATGCAGGTAAAGCATTTCCGCAATTACCAATTACTACAGACTATGGTTCTGCAAAAATGTTTTTGCAAAACATGAATACAGATATGTTATCTTCTCAAGGAACAGCAATTAACGAGGCTATAGAACTTGCAAAAACATATTACGACGACGACCAGCAAACCAATAGAGTTTTAGTTATAATTTCGGATGGAGAAGACCACAGTGAAGCCTCTGCAAACGTAGCAGAAGAAGCTAGCGAAGCTGGAATTAGAATTTTTACTATTGGTGTAGGTAGTGAAAAAGGAGGTCCAATACCTATAAAGCGAAATGGAATTGTTTTAAACTACAAAAAAGACAGGCAAGGAGAAACCGTAATTACTAGGTTAAACGAAGAAACTTTAAAAAATATAGCCACAGAAGCTAACGGTGTTTATATAAATGGTAATAACACCAATAATGTGGTAGAGCAAATTAGAGATATTTTAAATAAAATGGATAAAACCGAATTTGAATCTAAACAATTTGCAGCTTACGAATCTCAATTTCAATGGTTTTTAGGCTTAGGAATATTACTTTTATTTTTAGATATTTTCTTTTTAGAACGAAAAACAGCTTGGCTAAAAAAGTTGAATTTGTTTAACGAGAATTTTTAATACAATAAACTGAAAAAAGTTTCAATTTAATTTTTATAAAATCCTTAACACTAGACAATTCAAAGCTTTTATATATTTATACGCTAAATAATTTTAAAAGAGACTCCTGTTTTTACAACAGCAAAAGATGAAAAATATAATAACCTACATATTAATTTTTACTATTTCATTAGCTTTCGCACAGCAAGAGGATAAAGAAAAAGAACGTCAAAAATTAAATCAAAAAGTAAATAATTTAATTAGCGACGCTAATGATTTAGCTAGTAATAACGAGTTTGTAACAGCAGAAATGGAATATAGAAAAGCTATTTCTGGAAAACCAACAAGTGTTGCTGGAACATATAACTTAGGGCATTCATACTACAAAAAAGGAAATTATGATGAAGCGTTATATCGTAATCAACAAGCAGCTAAAAATGCTACAGATAAACTAGAAAAACATCGAGCATACCATAATATTGGAAACATATTAATGCAAGAAGATAAATGTAGTGAAGCTGCAGAAGCGTTTAAAAATGCACTTAGAAATAATCCATTAGACGAGGAAACACGTTATAATTTTGCTTTAGCAAAAGAATGCGCTAAAAACCAAGAACCTCCACAAGAAGAAGATAATAAAGACGATAAGGATAAAGATAAAAAAGAAAACGAAGACCAGAAAGAACAAGATAAAAAAGAGCAAGAAGATGAAGGAGAGAATAAAGAAGATAATAAGGATCAAGGAGACGATGATAAAAAAGAAGGCGACCAAAACGAAGACGAAGGTAAGCCTGATGAAGAAAAAGATAAAGATGGTGAAGGTAACGATGAGAAAAAAGAACAACCCAAACCACAACAACAACCAGGAAAATTATCGCCTCAACAAATCCAAAACTTATTAGAAGCAATGGATAATCAAGAACAAAAGGTCCAAGATAAAATGAATGCCGAAAAAGCAAAAGGAGCTAAAGTTCAAACAGAAAAAGATTGGTAATAAAGTTTAAAACAAAGAGTTTTAACTAAGAAAACACTTATTTAAAATCGAGTTTTTTAACATTATAAATGAAAACAATAAAACACATAGCAATTTTACTATTTATACTTTCATCAAGTATATTAAGTGCCCAAGTGCAATTTCAAACTAGAGTAAGTAAAAAAACTTTAGGTTTAAACGAGCGTTTGCGTGTTGATTTTTCTATGAATAAAGATGGAGACAACTTCAATGCTCCAACCTTTGATGGTTTTGATATTGTTGGAGGTCCTAATCAATCTGTTAGTAATTCTTGGATAAACGGAAAACGTTCTTTCGAGAAAACATACAGTTATTTCTTAGCACCAAAAAGAAAAGGCAGTTTAATGATTGAGTCTGCTAGTATAGAAATAGATGGTGTTACCTATAAAACTAATTCTATTGTAATTACTGTAACTAAAGAAATACAAAAACCTAAAGACCCAAATAGTGTAATAGCAAGTGATAATATTCACTTAGTTGCAGAAATATCTAAAACAAACCCATATTTAAACGAAGCTATAACAGTAGTTTATAAACTCTATGTAGCGCCAAATACAGGCGTAAGTAATTGGAGAGAAACAGACGATCCTGAATATGACGATTTTTGGAGCCAACACATAAACCCAAAAGGTCTTAAAATAGAAAGAGGGCAGTATAATGGAGAAGACTACCAATATGTTGTATTACGTAGAACCGTTTTATATCCTCAAAAAACAGGAAAATTAACAATAGAACCTTTACGTTTAAATGTTACAGCAGAAGTTCCAACGAAAAGACGAGATATTTTTGGACAGCGTTTAATGAGTAAAGTTAATGTTCCTGTAGCTGCAGGAAAACATGTAATTAATGTAAAACCACTTCCAGAAGCAGGAAAACCACTAGATTTTTCTGGAGCAGTTGGAGACTTTAAATTTACATTAAGCACATCTAAAAAAGAATTGAATGCCAACGAATCTTTACAAGCAAAAGTTTCGGTATCTGGTAAAGGAAATTTAAAACTATTATCCTTACCTAAATTAACCTTACCAAACTCATTAGAAGTTTACGAACCAGAACACAGCGAAAATGTGCGTACTAGTTTAGCAGGTATGCAAGGTGAAGTTTCAGATAGTTACACTATTGTACCACAATACAAAGGAAAATATCCTATACCAACAATTTCCTTTTCTTATTTCGATTTAAAAACAGAAACCTATAAGCGTATATCTTCTAACGAAAACATTATTAACGTGTTAGAAGGTCCTGTTTATGGTGCTTCAGATAATAATTTAACAGCAGAAGGAGCTCCAAAACAAAATGTTATTTTAAATAACGATCAATTTGCATTTATTAAAACAGAAGCGAATTTAGTTTCAAAAAATAAAGCTCAGTTTTTTAAATCAACAGCTTTCTGGACTTGCTTATTAACTCCATTTTTAGCCATTCCTCTTGCTATTGTTTTTAGAAGAAAAAGAGAAAAGCGTGCTGGAGATGTTGTAGGTAATAGATTAAGAAAAGCAGATAGATTGTCTAAAAAATATTTAAGTGAAGCTAAAAAAGCATTAGGACAAAAAGAAGCATTTTACGTCTCATTAGAAAAAGCTTTACATAATTATTTAAAAGCAAAATTAAATATTGAAACAAGCGACTTAAGTAAAGAAAAAATAAGAACACTTTTAGCAGAGCGTGAAGTTGAAAATACCGTTGTTTTAGATTTTGAAAACATACTTGAAAATTGTGAATTAGCAAGATACACGCCTATAACAACAGTAACAATGCAGCAAGATTATGATAAAGCAGCTAGCACAATTAACTTAATAGATAAGCAAATTAGATAGACTTTAGTTTTTACGAAAAGTAAATATGAAAAACATATTCTACATATTATTATTTTTCTTCGTAAGTGTTTCGGCACAAAACGAAAAAATATTTGAGCAAGCAAATACCTTATACAATACAGGTAGTTTTGCTGAAGCATTAGATAGATATAAAGTAATATTAGAAACAGATAAACATTCTGCAGAGTTATATTTTAATATTGCTAATGCCCATTACAAGCTTAATCATATTGCTCCTTCAATATATTATTATGAAAAAGCCTTATTATTAAATCCTAACGATGAGGATATAAAAAACAACTTAGCTTTTGCTAACAATATGCGTATTGATGCTATAGATACGCTACCAGAAGTAGGTTTAAAGCGATTTGTAAAAAAAGCAGCAAATAGTTTAACTGTTGATAGTTGGGCAAAATTATCGGTGTTTTTAGTAGTTCTTTTTGTGTTGTTTTATTTATTATATTATTTTACCTTTAAAACTGGAAAAAAACGATTTTACTTTATAAGCAGTTTTACATTAATTGTTTTAGCTTTTATTGCTTTAGCATTTACATTTTACACTTATAATTTATCTAAAAAATATAGTCCAGCAATAGTGTTTGCTAAAGAATCACAAGTTAAAAGCGAACCAAATTTGCGAAGTGATGAAGCATTTGTTCTTCATGAAGGAACCAAAGTTCAAGTTTTAGATACGGTTAAGAATTGGAAAAAAATTCAATTAAGTGACGGTAAAACAGGATGGCTTAAAAATGAAGACATTAAACTGTTAAATGTTTTTTAGACTTTATTTAACAAATAAATGATCGTTTAGATTTATATTTGCAACTTCAATAAATTGCTGAGCATGCAGAGAAAAAAGATATCGATATTTTTAACTATATTATTTATGGCTATTATTACAGCGCCATCAATAATTATGGTTGTAGACGATTCTTTAGATATATCTGTTTTCTATAGTCTTTCAGAAGAGGAAGAAGAAACTACACATTTAAAAATAGTTTTTCCTAAAAACGACAATACAGAAAGCTTATTTAGCGATTTATATAATATTGATGAGCTAGATTATTTTTTTAAAAAATACGCAAAGCCTCATTTAAGCTTTACCTCTCCACCGCCAGATTTTATTTAATATTTTTTCGTTAGACATTTAATTGTCCCCAATAAAAAAAAATATTAAAATCACTACTGAAAAAACTTCAGTAGTATAAAATCATTATATCAAATGTTTAAAACATTAAAAAGCGACTTGCCTGCAAGTGTCGTAGTATTTTTTGTCGCGTTACCTTTATGTTTAGGTATTGCTTTAGCCAGTGGAGCACCTCTTTTCTCTGGTTTAATTGCCGGAATTATTGGAGGTATTGTAGTAGGAGCTTTAAGTGGCTCTAAAATTGGAGTTAGTGGGCCTGCAGCAGGTTTAGCTGCTATTGTATTAACAGCTATAGGAACTTTAGGTGGTTATGAAAACTTTTTAGTTGCTGTGGTACTTGGTGGAGTAATTCAATTACTTTTTGGTGTTTTAAAAGCCGGAATTATTGGATATTATTTTCCATCATCTGTTATAAAAGGAATGCTTACCGGAATAGGAATTATTATTATCTTAAAACAAATTCCTCACTTTTTTGGTTACGATGCAGAACCAGAAGGAGCAGATAGCTTTGTAGAAGCTTCTGGAGAAAACACATTTTCTGCTTTATTTAATATTTTCGATAACTTAATAATAGGCTCAATGGTAGTTGGCTTTATAGCATTAGGTATTTTACTATTATGGAGCAATGTGTTAGTTAAAAAAGGAAAGTTTTTTGAAATTATACAAGGACCATTAGTAGCAGTTGTAGTTGGTATTATTTTTTATATGGTTACACAATCTAACGAGACTCTTGCAATTGCAGATTCTCATTTAGTTAGTGTTCCTGTTCCAGATAGTATAGATTCTTTTCTTGGTCAATTTAGCTTCCCTAATTTTGCAGCAATAACAAATCCAGAAATTTGGGTTGTAGCTTTCACCATAGCACTTGTAGCAAGTTTAGAAACTTTATTATGTGTAGAGGCGACAGATAAGTTGGATCCAGACAAAAATGTAACACCAACAAATAGAGAATTATTAGCACAAGGTGCAGGTAATATATTATCTGGATTAGTAGGTGGACTTCCAATTACACAAGTAATTGTAAGAAGTTCTGCTAATATTCAATCTGGAGGAAAAAGTAAATTATCTACTATTTTTCATGGTTTCTTATTATTAATTTCGGTTATTTTAATACCATCTTTATTAAATAAAATTCCGTTATCTGTATTGGCAGCAATTTTATTAATTGTTGGTTATAAGTTAGCAAAACCAGCATTATTCTTAAAAATGTATAAGTTAGGTTGGAAACAATATGTACCATTTTTTGTAACTGTAGCCGGAATTGTTTTTACAGATTTATTAGTAGGTATTGGTTTAGGTTTAGCAGTTGGTATTGTAGTTATTTTATTAAAAAGCTACCAAAACTCTCACTTCTTACACATAAAAGATAAGAGTAATGGTAAACATAAAATTACTATGGAACTTGCCGAAGAAGTAACATTTTTTAACAAAGGAGCCATTTTAAAAGAATTAGATAGTTTACCAAGAGATACTTATTTAGAATTTGACATTACAAAAACTAGATATCTTGATTATGACATTGTTGAAATTCTTGAAGATTTTGCATTTAAAGCAAAAGAAAGAAATATCGATATTAAATTAATTTCTAAACGTGGTGTTGTAGAAAACCCACTAAGTTTTATAGAATTCTTCCAGCTTAGACCAAAATCTAGTATTAGTTTAAGCTAAGCGCTATGAAAAACAATAGATACAAAATATTAGTACTTTCCGATTTTAAAAAACCGGAAAGTACTTTATTAAAAAGTAGCGTTGGCTTAGCTAAAATTATTGGAGGAGAAATAAACTTATTTCACGTTAAAAAACACACAGATATTGTTAAGAGAGATAATCAATTCTCTGCAATGAGAAGTTTAAACGAAGAACATAACAATACTATAAAACGAATAGATAACTTAGTAAACAAATTTTCAAAAGCACATAATTTAAAAATTAGTGGAGATTATGCTTTTGGAAATATTAAAGAAGAGATAAAGAAACAAATTAAGCTTTATAATCCAGATATTATTGTTTTAGGACAACGAGATGCTTCAACATTTAAGTTAATTGGAGATAGCATAACACGTTTTGTATTAAAATCTTTTAATGGAATTATAATGATTACTTCAAATAAAAATGCGTTAGAACCAGATAAAAAAATAACTTTAGGTGTTTTAAATGATTCTAATAAAATTTTTAATACTAATTTTTCTAAAGATTTAATAACACATACAACAACACCTTTAAAATCTTTTAAAATTATAAACAGTCATATTGAAGAAGAAAATATCTCAAGTTTAATTGAAGAAAAAGTAATAGAGTATAAGTTCGAAAAAAATGATAATGCTTTAACTACACTATCTTCTTATCTTTTAAAAAATAACATAAATTTACTGTGTGTAGATAGAAATAAAAAACAAAATAAAAGCACACAAAACATACCACTAAATGATGTGGTAAATAATATAAACGTTTCATTATTAGTTTCTGAAGCATAATAACAATTAAATAAAAAATAACATATACATATGAAAGCGCATACAAAAGAAACACAAGCTACAATGACACCAGAAAAGTCATTACAGTACTTAAAAGAAGGAAATAAAAGATTTCAAGATAATTTAAAAGCTAATCGTAACCTTTTAGAGCAAGTTAACGATACTAGTGATGGCCAGTTTCCATTTGCAACTATTTTAAGTTGTATAGATTCAAGAGTCTCAGCAGAATTGGTTTTTGATCAAGGTTTAGGTGATATTTTTAGTGTACGTATTGCAGGTAACTTTGTAAACGAAGATATTTTAGGAAGTATGGAGTTTGCTTGTAAATTAGCAGGAACAAAACTTATAGTAGTGCTTGGCCACACAAGTTGTGGTGCAGTAAAAGGAGCTTGTGATCACGCAGAAATGGGTAATTTAACAAAGTTAATAGAAAAAATTACACCGGCAGTAAATGCTGTTTCAGAGCCTAAAGACGAAAGCTTAAGAACTTCTAAAAATTTAGATTTTGTTGATGAGGTTTCTAAGAAAAACGTAGAATTAACAATAGATAGAATTCACGCAGAAAGTCCAATATTAACAGAGATGGAAAAGAATGGTGAAATAAAAATTGTTGGTGCTATGTATAATATTAATAGTGGTGCTGTAGAGTTTTACTAAAATTAACATACATATAAATGAGTCGATTTAATTTAAAAAAGACTAGTAAAATAGCAACACTAATCATTTTATTAGTGTTGCCTTTTTTTGCAATGAGTCAAGATAGTAATTTAGGAAATTGGTTAATTTACATTGGTAATAAAAAATTAAATTCTAAATGGAATATCCATAATGAAGTTCAATATAGAAATTACGATGCCGTTGGAGACTTAGAGCAGTTACTACTTAGAACAGGAGTAGGTTATAATTTATCTGATAATAACGATAATATTTTATTAGGATATGGATATATTTTATCTGAAAATTACATAGGTGATACAGATGAAAAAGTCTCTGTAAATGAACATCGAATTTTCCAGCAATTTACTACAAAACAAAAAGTAGGTAAAGTTGGTTTAAGTCATAGATATAGGTTTGAACAACGTTTTGTTGAAGATGATTTTAAAATGCGTTTTAGATATTTTTTAGGAATAAAAATACCGCTTCAGTATAAAGAAGAAGGTAAAAATCCTTTGTACATGTCTTTGTATAACGAAATATTTTTAAACACAGAGTCTTCTGTTTTTGATAGAAACAGAGTATTTGGTGGTTTAGGTTATACCTTTTCAGATAATTTAAGACTAGAATTAGGTTATATGAATCAGTTTTATGAAAACTCAGGAAGAGATCAAATTAATATTATTGCTTTTGTAAATTTCTAAACAAAACTTTGCTCAAACGTTTCTGTTTATGTAAAAATTAGACTATTTTAATACAAATATTAATAAACTATGAAGAATTTATTTTCAAATATTAAAGGTGATGCATTTGGCGGTATTACTGCAGGTATAGTTGCCTTACCATTAGCTTTAGCATTTGGTGTTTCTTCAGGTTTAGGTCCAGAAGCAGGACTATATGGAGCAATATTTATAAGTTTTTTTGCTGCACTTTTTGGCGGTACTGCAACTCAAATTTCTGGACCAACAGCACCAATGACAGCTGTTAGTATGGTAATTATTGCAGGTATTGTAGCTGCTAACGATGGTAGTGTAGAGCAAGCATTACCAGCAATATTAACCGTATTTCTTTTAGCAGGCCTTATACAAATTGGGCTTGGATTTTTAGGTTTAGGAAAATATATAAGATACATACCTTATCCTGTAGTGTCAGGTTTCATGACGGCAATTGGAGTAATAATATTATTAACACAAATTTTACCTTCAATTGGCTATTACCCTAAAGAAGATATAGAGTTTGTAGCACAATTTAAACCACAAGCCGAAGAGGTTATATTAGAGAATATTCTTAAAGAAGAAGCAGGAGAAGGAATTTTAGTACTTGAAGATTTTAAAGAAACCATTAATCGAGCACAAAAAATAACACCAGAACAAATTTTAAATGAATCAAAAACTTTAGCAGCTAAAGAAGCATCTGGTACTGTAGGAGCCATAAAAGTGTTACCAAGAGCATTAAAAAATATTAACTGGTTGGAGCTCATGTTAGCATTAGGTACCATATTTATAATTTATGGTTTTAAGCGTATTACAACTGCAATACCAAGTACATTGGTAGCCTTAGTTATAGTATCGGGAATTGCTTATGGATTTAATTTAGGTTATCGTCCTATTTCAGAAATTCCTGGAGGAATACCAATTCCAAGACTAGAAATGTTTACAAATTTTAGTCTAGGAAGCATTACTCCATACATTTTTACAGCACTTACATTATCCTTATTAGGTGCAATAGATTCATTATTAACTAGTGTAGTGGCAGATAATATGACCAAAACTAAACACAAACCTAATAAAGAATTAATTGGTCAAGGTATTGGTAATAGTATTGCTGCTGTTTTTGGAGGAATTCCAGGAGCTGGTGCAACCATTAGAACCGTTGTAAATATTAATGCCGGAGGAAAAACTAAATTATCTGGTATGATTGCAGGTGTAATGTTATTATTAATAATGTTAGCATTAAGTGATGTTGCATCAAAAATTCCAGCAGCTGTTTTGGCAGGAATTTTAATAACCGTAGGTATTGGTGTTATGGATTATAAAGGACTTAAAGCCATACCAAGTTTACCTAAAGATATCAAACTAGGACCTGTTAAACTAAGCTCTGAAGTTTTAATAATGCTTTTAGTTTTATTTCTCTCTACATTTTGGGATTTAATTTATGCTGTTGGTATAGGTTTAATTATAGCATCTCTTATGTTTATGAAAAAAATAGGTGATTTAACTGCAGAGCGTTCCGATGTAAAATCACTAAAAGAAGAAGCATGGGACGATGAAGATAATTTTCCTTCAGCATTAAAAGAAGAGGTTTTTATAAAGCATCTTAAAGGACCTTTGTTTTTTGGGTCTACAAGCGATTTTCAAGCATTAACAGAACAAATTCCAGAAACGGCAAAAACAGTTATTTTAAGGTTAGGCCGTATGCAATATATGGATCAATCTGGTTTATATGCTATGGAAGATATGCTTCAAGATTTAAAAAAGAAGGGCGTAAGAGTTTTATTTGTTGGCTTGCTTAGGCAACCACGTTATATGATGGAGCGAATAGGTATTATTCCAGAATTTATTCCAAACGAGCATATTTTTAAAGATTTTAAATCATGCTTGAAATGGATTAAATCTAATGTAAAAGATGTGTATTAAATTTATTTTTTTTAGATAATATTTTTTTAAAAAAAAGAGATAAAATCCAGCATAATATCAAAACCTAGACTAGACTTAATAGTATTATATAAGTTTTTTACACCTTATTTTCATCTTCTGCATTAATATCATTTTCATCATTTTCAGACTTGATAATAGTAGGAAAAATAATAGGAGCTATAGATTTAACAGGTTCGTAAAGTATAGAACCCTCAATATGCTCTTCGTCTACAAAAGTAATTGTGTTATTCATTTTATTAAAAACAATTAATAAAACACTTAATATTAAACCTATTTTAAGAGCGCCAAAGACGCCTCCAAGTAGTTTATTTAAAATGCCAAGAGAAGCAAAATCTGCTAGTTTGGTAAATGCTTTTCCTGCTAAAGAAATAACAAGAATAATAATAACAAAAGTAATTGCAAAAGCTGTAATATTAATAGTTTTTTCGGCCCATTCTGTTCTACTTTGTAAAAAATCGGCAACAAAATAGCTAAAATGAATAGCACCATAAACACCAGCAACTAGCGAAACTAAAGATGCTACTTCAACAAAAAGACCTTTTAAAAAACCACGAACCAAGCCAAAAAGCAGTAAAGCTCCTAAAACAATATCAATAACAGCCATAATATTATATTTTTAGCAAATATAACCTAACTTTGCAACTTTCAAACCTTATACTTTTAACAAGAACATGTCAAGAGATCAAGAATTAAAAGAACGATGGGAGTTGGTAGTAGAAAAACTGTCTAACCAATTTGCAGATGGAGAGCAACTTGATTTAGATGCTATAATTTATTTAATAGGAATTCAAGAATTAGGACAATTAGATCGCAAATTTAAAAAAGACCATAAACTAGATTTAATGCATATTGCCATTTGTAAACTATTAGTACCATATGGTTATTACGAATTAGATTTTGTAGATGAAGATGGTTGGCCACACTACCTAATTAAAGAGCAATTACCAAGCCTAAAAGCAGGAGAACAAAGCGTTTTAATGAAAGAAGCTATTGTTAACTATTTTGTTGAAACAGAATATATAAATTAAACTATAGTAATTTTTAAAACGATACGTTTTATTTTAAATATACAGATGCAGAAGAAATGCATTAATTTGTTTTTAATAGACAATAAATACAATAAGGCATTTAATAGAGATAAAATTTATAAATTTGCCATCATTTTATAATGACGTTATGATAGATAAAATAAAAGAACTTATTGCTGAAGCAGAAAGTTTTAAAGCTCAATCTAAAGAAGAAGTAGAAGCTTTTAGAATAAAATATTTAGGAAAGAAAGGTTTACTTAACGATTATTTTGCCGAGTTTAAAAATGTTGCTAACGAGCAAAAAAAAGAGTTCGGTCAAGTAATAAACCAATTAAAAAATACTGCTCAAAATAAAGTTAATACTTTAAAAGAAGAGTTAGAGAATACTAGTACCGATAGTTTAGGCAATTTAGATTTATCAAGACCTGGAGAACCTATTACATTAGGAGCAAGGCATCCTATATCTATTGTTAAAAACGATATTATAGATATTTTTTCTCGTATTGGTTTTAATGTAAGTGAAGGACCAGAAATTGAAGATGATTGGCATAACTTTACAGCATTAAATCTTCCAGAATATCATCCAGCAAGAGACATGCAGGATACCTTTTTTATACAAACTAATCCAGATATTTTATTACGTACACATACAAGCTCTGTTCAAGTGCGTTATATGGAAAATAATCAACCTCCAATTCGAACAATATCGCCAGGTAGAGTATATAGAAACGAAGCAATTTCGGCTAGATCACATTGCTTTTTTCACCAATTAGAAGGATTATATATAGATAAAGATGTAAGTTTTGCAGACTTAAAACAAACATTACAATATTTTACAACCGAACTGTTTGGTAAAGCTAAAATTAGATTACGTCCATCGTATTTTCCTTTTACAGAGCCAAGTGCAGAGGTAGATGTTTATTGGGGACTTGAAACAGAAACAGATTATAAAATTACCAAAGGAACCGGTTGGTTAGAAATTGGTGGTTGTGGTATGGTAGATCCTAATGTATTAACCAATTGTGGAATAGATGCTAACGAATATTCTGGTTTTGCTTTTGGTGTTGGTATAGATCGTATTGCTATGTTACTTCATCAAATAAGTGATATAAGATTGTTAAGTGAAAATGATATTAGATTTTTAGATCAATTTAAATCTGCTTTATAAAATTTAAAAAAATATTATAAATTAAAAATCCCAATGATATCTACATCATTGGGATTTTTAATTTGTTATTGTAATCTTTTAATAATCTGTATTGAATATTTAAAGATTAGCTTTTGTGTTTTAATTACTGTAATAAGCTATATACAAATTCTGGGTAACCACGCTCTCCCGCTTCATTAAATAAAGCTAAAAACTTAAGTTTATATAGGTTTCCATCTGTATCGCTAACAATGTAAAATACATTATCTTTTAAAGATGGAGAAGAATTTGGTCCTCCGCTATTTCTCCAGCTACTTCCAATACTTCTTTGGTCTAAAGAAAATAATGTATTGTCAATATCTGCTAGAGTAAAGTTATCATAAGATAAATCTGTTTCTACTTCAGTATCTATCATGTAAACTTTTGTATCTTCTTTAATATTGCTTAAAACAAAATCAGAATAAAAATAAGGTCCATAACTATCTGCACCAATAAAAACTTCATCAGTAAACGTTGTAAAATTTAAATCCCAATCTTCTTTTGCTGGTTCTATAACAATTTCACTATTAGTATTAAAACTAAAAAAAGTATAGTTGTAATTAGCATTTTTAAAAATAGTAACTTCTTGGTGAGTTGTAGCATCTAAATCTGCATATTGTAAAATGTAGTTTGCTCCATCTTGAAGCACTCTAATTTTTTTCCAACCTCTTGGGTCATCAGAAGTATCAATACTACCTGTAGCTGGAGTTTCTGTACCAACTTCTTTCCCTAAGTTTACTAAATAAACATTGTTATTGCTATCTGTAGCAGAAATTTCTGAAATAGCAGTAGCATTTAAATCTCCAGAAGGGTCATCAACATATTGCATACTAACTTCATTATAAGTATTTGTTCTTACCATAGGTTGTAAATCCTGTATTTCTTGGTCGCTAGAAGTTACTGCATCAATATCTGTTGCAGTTAATTGTGCAGCAGCCATAGCTATAGATCCATTAATTACAACTCTAAATTCTGTACCAGAGTAAAAGCCTAAATCCCAAGAATCGCGTTGCACACTTGTTGTTGTATTTGTGCTTAAATCTACATATACTTGGTTTTGTTGGTTTGGTCCTCCTACAGATGGTGCTATTGCAGCTCCTTCAATAATAATATTTAATGGTCCTGCAACAGTATTGTTATCATCATCACTACTACAATTAGTAAATACTAATGCAGTTAAGCAAAGTGCTAGAGTAAAAAATTTGTTTTTCATGTTATTGTTGTTTAAAAGTTTAAATTATATAATAGTTTTAGGTAAAAAGATCGTCCGTAGCCTAATAAAAGACTGCTATTACTAGCGCTGTGTGCTCCAGTTGTTGAAGCACCATTAATATCTACACTTGTAACATCTAATAAGTTTCTAATTCCTGCTGTAGCTTGAAGTTTATTGTTAAAAAAAGATTTCTTAACAGAAGCATCCATCCAGCTATAAGCATTGGTATTGTATTTTTTAAAGGTGCTGTTTCCGTTAGCATCGCTAACTTCTGCAATGTATTTTTGTTGTTTTCCGTTGTGCTTAAAAAGTACAGTTAAAGCAGTGTCCCATTTTTCTATTAGATAGCTTGCACTTGTATTAAGCTGGAAAGCATATAAAAAGTCGTTTTCGGCATTAACTTCGTCATTGATAACTCTAGAAATACCTTGTACGGTTGCACCTAAATTAAACGTCCAATTATTTTGTTTTATAACGTTTTCAGATGTGAAACCAATTAACCTATAGGCATCAATATTTATGTATTGGTATTGTAAAGGTGTTGGATTAACAATGGCTAGTTCAATTTTATCTTCTAAATTTATATAGCTTAGTTTTAAATTGTTAACCATAGACGTGTTGTTAAACCAACTACGTTTTTTAAAGTTTAAAAATGCTGAAAAACCAGCTTCTGGATTTAAATTTTCATTACCTCTAACATCGTGATTAGAATCTACAAAGTAGTAGTATAATTCTTCGAAGTTTGGCGTTCTGTACGATGAGCCAATACTAGCGCGAAGCTCGTAACCTTTATTGAATAAATATCTGGCACTAAACGACCCTAATAGTTTTGATTTAAATTTAGAATTATATTCGTATCTAAGTCCTGGACGCAGTGAGAGTTTGTTGGTTAATTCAAGTTCAGAAGAAGAGAATACTGCAAAATTATTCTGTTTTAATTTTTTATCTTGTTGTGTAACATCTCCAGATGCTTGCGTATCAAAACCAGTTATAAACCTAGTTTCGTAACCTAATTGATAATTAAAATTATCACTGTTAGAAAGATTATTTATAGTTCCTTTAGAGAAAAAGACATCGCTAGATTGGTATTCCTCATCGGTTTCATCAGATTTTTCTTTAGTAACTATATAGTAGTTATATTCGTTTAAATCTCTTTTTTGCGTTTGGTAAGATAATGAAGCATTATAATTAGCACCAGAATTTAAGCGCCCACTTAAATTTAAATTATTTACAAATCTATTTGTAGTATAAACTCTATCGGTAGCAGATGGATTACTAGTTTGGTTAGCAACATCTATATTAGGCCTTACTGCAGCATCATAAAAATTTAGCTCTTCGTTAAAATATTCAAACTTGTAAAATAGCTTAAAATTATCTGTATTATAATTTAGGTTTGCTTTAGTGGTTAGTTGTGTTTTTGGTAACCAATCATAACCGCGTAAACCATCATTTAAATAGTAATCTTCACCTTGTCTTTCGTTAAAAAAACCAGCAAATTGATTACGGTTAAAACCAATTTTAGCAGCCCATTTTTCGTTAAAATTATGACCAATATTTAATGCTTGTATATGTCTTCCTTCATCAAACCAAGCGTATTCATCACTTACTGTTTCTTCTTGTACAAAGGTTTGTATTTGCCAATCGTGATCAATATTTTTTTTAGTTATTATATTAATAACACCAGATACTGCATTGGCTCCATAATCTACTCCCATTGCGCCTTCTACAATTTCTATACGCTCTATGTCATCTAGATTTATTTGTGTTAAATCTATATTATTACCTAATCCATTATCACTAACTAAAGGAATATTATCTAATAGAATATTAAAGTATTGTGCATCTAAACCAAAAAATGAAATGGTCGAGCGACCAGTAGACGCACTTGGTATAATGTTTAAATTTAGGTTAAAGTTTAGTAAGTCTGCCAGATTATTTGCAGCTTGCTGATCTATTTTTTTTCTATCAATAACAATAACGTTATGTACAGATTTTTTAATAGACTGTGGGTTGTATTGTCCAGTAATAATAACTTCTTCAAGATCTGTTACGCGTGTAGAATCTACAATTGCAGTATTTTTTTGTTGCGCAAATAAGCTCGCAACTAAAAAAAAAGAAAAATAAACCGTTAAATAGTTTTTATTTAGAATCATTCTTGATTAAATTCGCTGCAAATATATATCTTATTTTAATTCAGTCTAAATAAGAATGACGTTTTTTACAATAAAATTATAAACATCTAAAAATGAAAAGATTAACAGTTTTGCCATTATTATTAATAGTGTTTTCGCTATCTCTAACAGCTCAAAGCAAGAAGAAAAAAGACCAAGAAGCTATAAAGAGCATGTGTGGTTGTTATGAGGTGACGTTTAATTTCACCGAAACATTTAATTACAGTCAAGATTCTTTATATAAACCTTCAGACACTAAGATTGCTTCAGGTTTAGAATGGGCACAATTAGTAGAAGATGATGATAATAAAATTTCAATTCAGCATCTATTACAAGTAGGTAGTCCAGATGCACCACATATTGTTAAGCATTGGAGACAAGATTGGTTATTTGAGAATACAGATTTTTATATGTTTAATGGCGACAATAAATGGACGTACCAATCTAAGCCTAAAAAAGAAGTTAAAAACCAATGGACGCAAAAAGTATATCAAGTAGACGATAGTCCTCGTTATGAAGGTTCTGCAACATGGGTGCATGTAGATGGTAAAAGTTTTTGGGAAAATACAACAACAGCACCATTGCCAAGACGTGAGTACACAAAAAGAAGCGATTATAATGTAACTGTAAGAGGAAATAGACATGAGATTACTAAATACGGTTGGTTACATGACCAGGATAACGAAAAAGTAATTAGAGAAACAGGAAAAGAAGACGTAATTTTGGCAAAAGAAAAAGGATATAATACTTATGTTAAAGTAGACGATAGTCGTTGTAAAGCATCACAAGATTGGTGGAAAAATAGTCAAGAAAAATGGGCTAAAGTACGTGCCAAATGGGATGAGGTTTTTGCAAGAAATCAAAACCTAGAATTACACGCTAAAGTAGATAATAAAGTATTATTTAAATACTTATTTGATGACGAAAATTACGCAACAAAAGAACAAATAAACCCATTAATTGAAAGCTTTATAGTAAAATAAATGAAAAATTTAATCAGAGTAGCTATACTTTTTATAAGTATACAAATTACAGCACAAGACAACGCATTATTAAACAGAAAATTTTGGAGCCCAACAGTTTCTATTGAAACCGTAAAAAAGGCAATTGCAGAAGGTAATAATCCATCGCAATTAAACAATAATAACTTCGATCCATTGGTGTATGCAATATTGCAATCTGCACCAAACGACGTTTTAAAATTTATGTTATCTATAGAAGGAAACGATGTGAATAAATTAACACATGACGGACGTACGTATATCTTTTGGGCAGCCTATGCCGGTAACGATACTATAATGCAGTACCTTATTAGCAAAGGCGCAAAAACAGATATTTTAGACGACCATGGTTATACTATATTAAATTTCGCAGCAAACGCAGGACAAGCCAATACAGAGGTTTATAATATTTGTTTAGAAAATGGAGCCAATTTAAAAAACGATGTTAATCACAATGGAGCTAATGCTTTATTATTAGCAGCAACAAGTAACTTTGAATTGGTAGAGTATTTTCAAGATAAAGGCTTAGACATTAAGAGTACAGATAAAGATGGTAACGGTATATTTAATTACGTTGCAAAAAACGGAAACATTGAAGTTTTAAAAAGTTTAGAAGCAAAAGGCTTAAAAGGAAACGACCAAGCATTTATTTTTGCAAGCCAAGGTACACGAGGTAACACAAACGGTATAGAGGTTTACGAGTATTTAGAAAGTATTGGTTTAAACCCTAATACAAGAACTAGTGATGAGGTTTCACCATTACATAATGTTGCTACAAGAAATAAAGATCTTAAAGTAATAAACTACTTTATTGAAAGAGGAAATAATGTAAATACTGCCGATAAAAATGGAAACACACCATTTTTAAATGCAGTGAGAAGTAACTCGGTTGAGGTAATAGAAAGCCTTTTAAGCCAAGTTAAAAATATTGAACAAGCCAATAAAAAAGGAGAAACAGCTTTAATGCTTGCTGTACAAAACAACAGTGCAGAAGTTGTAGAGTTATTATTATCTAAGGACGCTAATATTGAAGTAAAAGACTCAAAAGGAAATAATTTAGCGTATTACTTAATAGAATCTTATAATCCAAGAAACGAGAAAGGTTTTGAAAATAAATTACAACTATTACAAAAAAGTGGGTTAGAATTTACAAAACCTCAAGATAATGGTAATACATTAATACATTTAGCTTTAGATAAAAACAACGTTAAATTTTTAAAGCAAATAGCACAATTTGAAGTTGATGTAAATGCGGTTAATAAAGACGGCTATACAGCACTACATTTAGCAGCAATGAAAGCTACAAACGACAAATTATTAAAGCATTTATTAGCGATTGGAGCCAAAAAAGATGCTAAAACAACTTTTGATGAAACAGCTTTTGATTTAGCATCAGAAAACGAAATGTTATCTCAAAAAGACATCTCAATAAACTTTTTAAAATAAATATTACAAAATGAAAAATTTTAAACTAATTTTTAGCCTAGCTGTACTTAGTCTGGTTATGTTTTCTTTTTCAAAAATTGCGCCTTCAACTAAATACAAGTGCATGGTGCAAATGACTAATTATACTGGTGAAGGCGCATATATTGCAATTTCATTAATTAATCCAGAAGGTGAGTACGAAAAAACACTTTACGTGCAAGGTGATGATGAAGAATGGTATCATGACATTACACAATGGTGGAAATTTCAAGGTAAAGTACGCACAAATATTGATGCTTTAACAGGAGCAACAATTTCTGGTGGCGAGCGTGCTATTAGCGTTATAGAAATAGAAGATTCTAAAATAGATTCTGGTTACAGTATACGTTTTGAAACAGCAGTAGAGGATCAAGAATATTACACAAAAGACGTTGAGTTTTTACTAACATCAGAGAGTGTAAAAAGCAAAAAGGAAGGCACAGGATTTATACGTTATATACGTTTAATGCCTAACTAAACACGTATCTATGATCATTTCTATTTGGAGGTATAGTCACTTAGCATTAGCTATAACTTCTTTTGTATTTGTTTTTTTAGCAACAGTTACAGGAATTGTGTTGGCTTTTCAACCAATTTCAGAACAAATACAACCTTTTAAAATAGATGGTATAGAGCATTTAAATGTAGAGCAAACAGTTGCTACATTTAAAAAACAATATCCAGAAATTATTACAATAGAAGTAGATGCAAATCAATTTGTGTCTGCTTCTGTAATAACTAAAGATGGTAAATCTTTAAACGGTTATTTTAATCCTAAAAACGCTTCTTTTTTAGGCGAAAAGCCCGAAGTTTCAAACCTCTTTAAGTTTACAACCAATTTACACCGCTCCTTGTTTTTAAAAGGCGTTGGTCGTTTTTTTGTAGGCTTAGGTTCTTTTTTACTATTCTTAATTGCCGTTACAGGTTCTATTTTAATTATTAAGCGCCAAAGCGGCATTAAAAAGTTTTTTGCAAAAGTTGTAAATGAAGATTTTGCCCAATATTGGCATGTTATTTTAGGTAGACTATCTTTAATACCAATACTAATAATCACGCTTACAGGTGTGTATTTATCTTTATTAAAGTTTGATGTAATTGAAGAAAAAAAAGAAAAACACACTATAGATTTTCAAACTACAGCCGAAGTAGAAATCAAGCCTGAAACTTCAGTGTTTAAAACCACTACTTTAGATCATGTTGAGACTTTAGAGTTTCCGTTTTCTACAGATGAAGAAGATTATTTTACTCTAAAATTAAAAAATAAAGAACTTCTTGTACACCAATATTCTGGTCAAGTTTTAAGCGAAGTAAAAAACCCAATAGTAACTTTTTTATCTAATTGGAGTTTAGTTTTACACACGGGAAAAGGTAGTATACTGTGGTCTATCATACTATTAATTGCGTGTATAAACATTTTGTTTTTTATCTATTCTGGTTTTAAAATGACTATAGATAGACGTAAAAAAACAGTATTCCCAAAAAATAAATTCACTAAGGATAATGCAGATATTGTTATTCTTGTAGGATCTGAAACTGGTAGCACTTACCATTTAGCAACAGCCTTTTTTAAAGCTTTGTTAGATAAAGGTAATCGTGTTTTTATTTCAGATTTAAACAGTTATACCAGTTATAAAAGTGCTTCGCAATTAATTGTATTAACATCAACTTATGGTGAAGGTGAAGCACCAATAAATGCTAAAAAGTTTTTAACGTTATTAAACACTGTAAAACAAGAGCGCTTAATACATTATGCCGTTGTAGGATTTGGGTCTCTACAATACCCAGAATATTGTAAATACGCACAATTAGTAGATGCTAATTTACAAGTGCATAAGCAGTTTCAGCCCAATATGGAGTTGTTTAAAATTCATAACCAATCTGAAACCGAATTTAAAAATTGGGCTACAAAATGGAATAATATTGTTGCATCTGGTTTAGATATAGCAAACTTAAAAGTATCTAATAAACCAAGAAAAGAGCAGTTATTTACGGTTGTAAATAAAACAGAAACTAATATAGATAACACTTTTTTAATTACTTTAAAACCTAATAAAAAACTTAAGTTTAAGTCTGGAGATTTACTATCTGTAATTCCTAAAAAGGATAAAATAGAGCGTTTATATTCTATTGGAAAAATAGATGGTAATATTGTTATAAGTGTAAAAAAACATGAGTTTGGTGTATGCTCAAATTATTTTTATAATTTAAAAAAGAATGCACAAATAAAAGCTGTAATTAACAAGAACTCAAATTTTAATGTGCCTAAAAAAGCACAAAGTTTTATTTTTATTTCAAACGGTACAGGAATTGGCCCTTTTTTAGGTATGATACAGCAGTATAAACCTATTACAAAGCATCTTTTTTGGGGAGGCAGAACACAACAGTCGTTAAAACTTTATAAAAACACTATAGATAGTAGTTTAAAAAATAACACATTAACTAGTTTTAATGTGGCTTTATCTCAAGAAACTAGTGATAAAGTTTATGTGCAAGATATTCTTGAAAAACAATATACAATTATTGCAGATGTTTTAAATACAAAAGGTGTAATAATGATTTGTGGTTCTATTGCTATGCAAAACCAAGTGTTAGAAGTATTAAATAAAATTACAACTGAAAAATTACAGCAACCATTAAGTGTTTTCGAGCAGAACAAACAAATATTAACCGACTGTTATTAATCTATAAAACAATATTATGTGTAAAGGAATACAAGCGATTAATAAAACATCTAAAGGCGAATTAAATTTTTGTGGAAACTGCCAGCGGTTTCATTTAGAATTTAATAATATTTATTTTGAGTTTACGCCTGTAGAGTATAAGCAGTTTAGAAAATATGTACTTTTAATTGAATCAGAATTTTGGGAAAGAAAGTACTCTAACATTAATGTTAGACGTAGAATTCCAATTCCAACCTTACAAGAAAATTTAGTTTTAATGTTTAATAGGCAGGAAGTAGCAGAGCTTAAAGCATTAATTACTAATAAAAAGGAAGCTGTTTTTAATACAATTTTAAATGTAGATGATATAGATTATACGTTTATTATTAATTAAAGATAAGAGACTTTTTTATTGTTTAAATTTGCACAAAATTAAGTTTTAAGAGATTTAAATAAATGAAAAAAGACATTACTATACCTGAGGTAAAAGATATACATGTTGCTGTTGTCCAGGAAGAACATATAGAATATAAAACGTTAGACTGGAATGCTTATATTATAAATAATAGCGATCAAGATTTAGATACAGTAATTATAGTGTCTCAAGGTTATAACGATACTAAAATGACGCCACCAATGCGCCATACTATAGCTAAGCTACCAGCAAGAAGTTATGCTAAAATAGAATACTTACAAACTAAAGTATTGGCCTTAAATAATACTTTTAAAATTACTTTTTTTGAAGGCAATACAATGTACGACAAAACATATTTGTTTAGAAAAAATACAATTAACGATAAGGCTTTACAAAGCGTACCATTAATGCAATTAAAAGGTATTTTGGTTAAGTAATTAATCTCATTTGGTTGTGTTAGCGATTGCAGTAGAAATCCTTTTTATGAGGCACGATTAAAAAGATTGTAACGTAAAGCGCGACCTTTAGGTAACGCCCAAAAAAATATATAAATTAAAAAATCCCTTTAACTAAAGGGATTTTTTTTAATCTAATTTATCGGTTAATTTTTTAAATACTTTTTTAGCATCTTTACCTTCGTAAAGTACAGCATGAACGGCATTTATTATGGGTAACCTTGTTTTCTTTTTGTTTTTTTCGTTTAGTAAATAGGCGCTTTTTGTGGCATAATAACCTTCGGCAACCATTTTCATTTCCATTTGTGCAGATTTTACGGTGTAACCTTTACCAATCATGTTTCCAAACATGCGGTTTCTAGAAAATACAGAGTAACCTGTTACAAGTAAATCTCCTAAATATGCCGAGTTGTTAATGTTACGTTTCATTTTATGCATTTTTTTAATAAAACGCTTCATTTCGCGTATGGCATTACTCATTAAAACACTCTGGAAATTATCGCCATAACCTAAACCATGTGCAATTCCTGCTGCTACTGCATATACGTTTTTAAGCATTACGGCATATTCTGTACCTATAACATCATCACTGGTTTTTGTTTTTATATAGTCGCTAGATAAGGCATCTGCAATAGATTGTGCCTTTTCGGCATCTGCACAAGAAATAGTTAGATAAGAGAGTCTTTCTAGCGCAACTTCTTCGGCGTGACAAGGTCCAGCAATAACACCAATGTTTTCAAAAGGCACATTATAATTTTTATGAAAATGTTCTCCTAATAGCAAACCTGTTTCTGGAATAATACCTTTTACAGCACTCACTACAATTTTATTTGTAAGTTCTAAATGAAGTTTTTTTAATTCATCTGCAATAAAAGCAGATGGTATTACAAATATTAAAACATCTGCATAAGCAACCATTTCGTTAATATCGTTACTTAATTTAAGTTGTTCTAAATGAAATTCTACCGAACTTAAATATGTTGGGTTATGCTGCTCTTTTAGTAAATGCTCCTTTGTGTAAACGCTGCGCATATACCATCCTATTTCTTGTTTGTTTTCGGATAACATTTTAACTATTGCCGTAGCCCAGCTTCCAGATCCAAAAACAGCGTATTTTAATTCTTTACTCATTGAAAATAGTTTCTTTTAATTTCCTGATAAGGCGGAAATCTCACTTCTTTAATAATTCAAAATTACGCATTTATAAATTGTTTTTAAGATACTGAAAATCATTAACATAATTTTTTGGCATGCCTTTTGAAATTAGATTTATATCAATCTTTAAAACGAAACGATTATGAAGACATTAAAATTACTTTCAGTTTTTGCTTTAATGGCAACATTATTTACTTCTTGTTATACAGAAGTTTTGGTAGAAGACGATTATATTAATAATACAGCACCAGGAATATCTGTAAATCAGTTATTAAATTCTTATGAGTTGTGGTATGTAGATATTAATGAAACTATTGGTTATGGAGAATCACCGTTTTTGCAAATTGCTTTTACAGTATCTTTTAGAAATGGAGTATTATATGCTAATAATAATTTAGTTGGTATAGGAAACCAAGGAAATGGTTTCGGAATTCCAATAGGTTATTACGATGCTTATAACATGATTTTAGATATTGATCATGATATTGATGGATATGATAGTTTTGATGTTTACCAAATAGATAGTAACACAATAGAATTGTATAATCCATTTAACGATACATCATATTTTTTAAACGGTTACCAACGTTCTAATTTTGATTACGACTATGTTTTTTATGATAACATCCATTATTTTGTTCAAGAATATGAAGCTTGGGAAAAAACATATACTAGTAACTACGGTGCATTAAACGAGTTTGATAACGAAAACTGGTTACAATTTTTATCTGGCGGAAACGATTCTACTTTTAGAAGTTCTCAAGATCCATCAGGTATAAATCCAAATAATATTTATTGGGATTTTACAGGAGATTATGGAGTACAAAATATAAGCGGTAATTTTTATTTAAAAAACTTAACTCTAGATTACGATTACTTTGATAATGAATATTTTGAATTAAGCGTAATAAACGATCAAAGAATTGAACTGTTACATGTCGATTCTGGAACCGTGTATGAGTTTACTGGCCGTGGTTATATTGAATATTTAAAAGAAGGTAATACTGTCGATAAATCTAAAACATCAGGGCAGAAAAAGCGTGTTCAAAGAAGCGCAAAGAAAGACAATGTAAGAGAGAATACACGAGAAGACGTATAAATAACACCAATATTAAAACTGCTTTAAAAAATAATGTTTAGAGCAGTTTTTTATGTTATTCATCGAAATTTAAGAGAATAATAAGAGTGATAAGTTGCAATTGAAGTAGTTTTTCTCCAACTTTACAAGACTTAAAATTATTAACTAAATAAAATACAATTATGGGATTATTTTCATTTATTAAAAATGCAGGTGCTAAAGTATTTGGCATCGGAAAAACAGATAAAGAAGAAGCTGCAGAAGCTGCTGCCGCAGAACTTAAAGAAGAAGCTGCTGCTGCAAGAAAACTAGAAGAAACAATTAGAGACTTAGATTTAAAAGTTGAAGGTTTAAGTGTGCATATAGATGATGATGCAGCTACAATTTCTGGTCAAGCATACGATCAAGCTACTCGTGAAAAAGCAATTTTAGTAGTAGGAAACAGTAACGGTATTGCAACTGTAGACGACCAAATGACGGTTGAACATAAAGAACCAGAAGCTCAATTTCATACTGTAGTAAGCGGAGATACTTTAGGTAAAATTGCTAAAAAATTCTATGGTAATGCCATGAAATATCCAGAAATTTTTGAAGCTAATAAGCCTATGCTTGAGCATCCAGATAAAATTTACCCAGGACAAGTTTTACGTATCCCTGAATTAGATTAAAATATTTTTTTCGTCTTTAAATAAGCCGATTATATTATAGAAAAACCAGAATGTTTAATACATTCTGGTTTTTTGCTTTAAAAAACACTAAAAATGATAAAAAGCATTTTCTAAATGTTCTATATTAAATTTTTTACTGTCTTTTACTATGGCAATAATATCAAACCTCACTTCTACGTCCAATTTGTTTTCAATAACATACTCGTTAACTGCTTTTACTAAACGTTGTATTTGTTTTGGCTTTACAAAATCTTGAGGGTTTCCAAAATTTGTAGTCGATCGTGTTTTAACTTCTATTATCGCTAAAATATCTTCAAGTTTAGCAATAATATCAACTTCGGCTTTATCAAAACGGTAATTACGTTCTACAATTTCATAGCCTTTTTGTAATAAAAAATCTACTGCTAATTGTTCTCCTTTTTTACCTAATTCGTTATGTTTTGCCATGGATTAATAATTAGTTTTTTACTACGTAATTAGCAACATTTAGCACTTATAAAAATCACTATTCAAAAGTGACTGTAGATTGCGAACTTTTTACTACTAACTCTATTGTTCTTCCTAAAATCATGGCTCTATTATCTTCTTCATGGCCAGCAGGCATATTAAACGCTATAGGAAAATTATAGTCTTGCAATGCATCTAAAATTAATTGTTGTACACTGCTTCCCCAAAGTGTTGTGTTTTTTCTCATTCTACTCATATCTCCAACAATTACACCTTTACAATTATCAAAATAACCAGCACGCTTCATACTTTGTAACATACGGTCTATATGGTATTTGTACTCACCAATTTCTTCAATAAATAATATTTTTCCATCCACATCAATACTGGTGTTAGATCCTAACATAGTATGCAAAATAGTTAAATTGCCACCAACAAGCTTTCCTTTAGCGGTACCAACTCTATTATATGTAGAACCTTTTAAAGTATATGCTAAAGGCGCTCCAAAAATTGCAGATTTAAACGTTTCTATACTCTCTTCAATTTTACTTAAATCATTAGGCAAACTCACACACATTATACCGTGAATTGTTTCTACTCCTATAGTATGTAATTGGTTATGCAAAGCTGTAATATCACTATATCCAATAATCCATTTTGGTTGCTCTAAAAATTTAGAATAATCAAGTTTATCTAATATTCTAACAGTACCATAACCGCCACGTGCACTCCAAATAGCTTTTATAGTTTTATCGTCTAATGCTTTCTGGAAATCTTCGCAGCGCTCTGCATCGGTTCCAGCAAAATGATTGTCTTTTTTAAAAACATTATTACCTATTACAACATTTAAATCCCAACTTTCTAGAAGCTTTTTAGCGCGAGCAACTTCATCATTTCTGTTTTTTAAAATTCCTGAAGGCGCAACAATAGCAACGGTATCGCCTGCTTTTAAATAAGGTGGTTGTATCAATTTATTTTCATTTTTATTTTGTGCAATTACATTGGTATTTCCAAATAGAAAAATAGCACTACACAAAAACAATATTATTCTAATTTTCGACATGTTGTAAATGTACATTTTTTTTCTAAATGGCTATCAAAATGTGTACTTTTACGGCTTCAAAAGAAAAGAAGATGTCAAAAAGATATACAATTACTGCTGCATTACCATATACTAACGGACCAATACATATTGGACATTTAGCAGGTGTTTATGTGCCTGCAGATATTTATGCAAGATATAAGCGTTTAACTGGTAACGATGTTGCTTTTATTTGTGGAAGTGATGAGCATGGTGTACCAATTACTATTAAAGCAAAAAAAGAAGGCGTTACACCACAGCAAATTGTAGATAGATATCATAAAATAATTAAAGATTCTTTTGAAGTTTTTGGTATTACTTTCGATAATTATTCAAGAACTTCTGCAAAAATTCACCACGATACAGCATCAGAGTTTTTTAAAACATTGTATGATAAAAATGAATTTGTAGAAGAAGTTTCAGAACAATTATATGATGCTGAAGCTAACCAGTTTTTAGCAGATAGATTTGTTGTTGGTACTTGTCCAAAATGTGGTAATGAAGAAAGTTATGGAGACCAATGCGAAAATTGCGGAACTAGCCATAATGCTACAGATTTAATTAACCCTAAATCTGCAATTACAGGAAATGTTCCTACTTTAAAAGAAACAAAACATTGGTTTTTACCACTAAATAAGCACGAGCAGTTTTTAAAAGATTGGATTCTTGAAGGTCATAAAAAAGACTGGAAACCTAATGTTTACGGTCAAGTTAAATCATGGATAGACGATGGCTTAAGACCTAGAGCCGTAACACGTGACCTTGATTGGGGAATCCCAGTTCCGGTACCTGGTGGCGAAGGCAAAGTACTTTACGTTTGGTTCGACGCTCCAATAGGTTACATTTCTGCAACTAAAGAATGGGCTGCAAGAGAAGGTAAAGATTGGGAACCGTATTGGAAAGATGAAGACACTAAACTAGTACACTTTATTGGTAAGGATAACATCGTATTCCATTGTATAATTTTTCCAGCTATGCTAAAAGCAGAAGGATCTTACATTTTACCAGATAATGTTCCTGCCAACGAGTTTTTAAATTTAGAAGGCAACAAATTATCAACATCTAAAAACTGGGCTGTTTGGTTACCAGAATATTTACAAGATTTCCCAGATAAGCAAGATGTATTACGTTATGCATTAACTGCAAATGCTCCAGAAACAAAAGATAACGATTTTACTTGGAAAGATTTTCAAGCAAGAAACAACAACGAGTTAGTTGCCATTTTTGGTAACTTTATAAACCGTGTAGTAGTATTAACAAATAAATATTATAACGGTATAGTACCAACTCCAAGTGATTTTTCTACTATAGATGAAGAAACCTTGGCAGCAATTAAAGCGTATCCAAGTGTTCTAGAAAGTTCTATAGAACGCTACCGTTTTAGAGAAGCTTCTCAAGAATTAATGAATTTAGCAAGACTCGGAAATAAATATCTAGCAGATGAAGAGCCGTGGAAACTTGTTAAAACAGATGAAGACAGAACTAAAACAATAATGTTTGTTGCATTACAAATTGCATCTGCTTTAGCGACATTATCAGAACCGTTTTTGCCGTTTACATCAACTAAACTAAAAAATATTCTTAATTTATCTTCAGAAGAATTACAAACATCTTGGAGTGAGATTACTTCTAAAGAAATTCTACTTCCAGCAAACCATACCATTGGAAAAGCAGAGTTGTTATTCTCTAAAATTGAAGACAGCGAAATACAAGCACAGTTAGACAAATTAGAAGCAAGTAAAAAAGCTAACGAAGCAGCTAATAAAGTTGTTGAGCCACAAAAAGATACTATTACTTTCGACGATTTTACAAAATTAGATTTACGTGTTGGAACCATTCTAGAAGCCGAAAAAATGCCAAAAGCTAAAAAGCTTTTAGTATTAAAAGTAGATACAGGAATAGATGTTAGAACTATAGTTTCTGGAATTGCAGAAAGCTTTACAGCAGAAGAAGTTGTTGGTAAAAAAGTAACTGTTTTAGTAAACTTAGCACCAAGAGCATTGCGTGGAGTAGAGAGTGAAGGCATGATTTTAATGACTGAAACACCAGAAGGTAAACTAGTGTTTGTAAATCCTGATGATACTACTATTGGTAATGGGTTGCAAATAAGTTAATTATTTTTTAGAGTGAGATTTATAACACCTATTCGCACTTATAGTTAAATATTTATTAATTGTATTTTTTTTAATATTAATAAAAGTTTTAAATATTAATTTTAAATAAATCAAACTTATAACCAAAATGAAAAAACTATTATTACTATTATTCACAGCAACTTTTTTATGGTCTTGTGGAGGTACAAAAGTTGTAAGACAATCTAAAAAAACTATAAAAGGTGAGTGGGTTTTAAGTTCTGTAGATTATAGCAAGTCAGGAACTTATAACGTCACGTTATTAGGTGATACTTCTAAAGAATGTTTCGAACAAAGTACATGGCAATTTATACCAAATAATAATACTGGAATTTACAGTATTACTAATGGAAGCTGTGCAACAGGCGACAGGAACTTTATCTTTACAATTCAGGAAACAGATGAAACTACAGGCTTATATCATTTTTTATTAAAGCCAACAGATGCTAAAGGCAAAAGTGAAACTAATCAAGGTTTTAGAATGAAATTGTCACAATTGTCAGATATAATTATGCAATGGCAACAAACGGTAAGTGTAGACGGAGAACCATTTACAATTAATATGAACTTTTCAAAAATTTAAAAAACTATGAAATTAAATATATATAAAATATCAAGTATTGCATTTGCTTTAATGTTAGCATTGACATTTACTAACTGTACAGCAACAAAAAATGCTAATAATAAACAAAAAGGTGGTGTTATAGGCGCTGCTGGTGGTGCTGTTTTAGGAGCCATTATTGGTAACAATGTAGGTAAAGGTGGTAATGGAGAATTAGGAGCTGTTATTGGTGGTGTTATTGGTGGTGGAGCAGGTGTACTTATAGGAAATAAGATGGATAAACAAGCTCAAAAAATTGAAGAGGAAATTCCTGGAGCAGTTGTAGAGCGTGTAGATGATGGTATTGTTGTAACCTTCGATGAAAATAGTGGTGTATATTTTGATACCGCAAAATATAATGTAAACGCAGCATCTCAAGCTACTTTAGATAAGTTAGTTAACGTACTTAGAGAATATCAAGATACTAATATATTAGTTGTTGGGCATACAGATAGTGTTGGAAGCGAGGAGAACAACATGACGTTATCTAAAAACAGAGCTTATGCAGTAACAAATTATATTACTGGTCAAGGTATAAGCAATGGTAGACTTACTACAAATTGGTTTGGAGAAGCACAACCAACAAACGATAATAGTACTGCAGAAGGTAGAGCAAAAAATAGACGTGTAAATATTGCTATTTTACCAAACGAAAAAATGAAAAATGATGCTAAAAAAGAAGCAGGTGAAAACTAAAAAATCTTTTATTTTTTCTTCGGAAAATTAAGCAGAGTTAAATATATTACAAGACCTTATTTTTAAAATTTAAGGTCTTTTTTTATGCTTTTAAAATATATTATATCTCACACTAAGTTAAATGAATCGTCTGTAAAAAACACGATTAAATTGTTAAACGAGGACTGTACAGTTCCTTTCATTTCGCGTTATCGAAAAGAGGCAACAGGTAATTTAGATGAGGTTCAAATAGGAGATATTGTTAAATATAAAGAACAATTTGAAATTTTAGAAAAAAGAAAAATAGCCATTTTAAAAGCATTAGAAGAACAAAATGTTTTAACACAAGAATTAAAGCAAAAAATAGAAAGTTGTATAGACTTAATTACGCTTGAAGACCTGTATTTACCTTACAAGAAAAAACGTAAAACTAAAGCAGAAACAGCTAGAAAAAATGGCTTAGAACCATTGGCTAAAATAATAATGTCTCAAAAAGCTAATGACATAGAATCTATAGCATATAAATATATAAATAAAGAAATAAAAAACGTCGATGATGCTTTAGAAGGAGCAAGACATATTATTTCTGAATGGATTAATGAAAGAACAGATATTAGAAATGTACTTAGAAATCAATTAGAAAGACATGCTCAAATATCAACAAAAGTTGTAAAAGCAAAAGCTAAAGATGAAAAAGCACAAAAATTTCGTGATTATTTCGATTGGTCCGAAAGTTTGCAACGCATACCATCTCATAGATTACTTGCAATATTAAGAGCCGAAAAAGAAGGGTTTATAAGAGTTAAAATTAATATTGATGATGTTCGAGCTTTAGAACGCATAGATAATAGAATTATACGCAGTAATAATACGTGTGCAGATCAAATAGAGCTTGCCATTTCCGATGCATACAAACGTTTACTGTTTCCTTCGTTAAGTAATGAAGCTTTAAGTAAGGCTAAAGAAAAAGCAGATGAAGCTGCAATTACCGTATTTGCTAAAAACTTAAAACAATTATTATTAGGTTCTCCCATTGGAGAAAAAAGAGTATTAGCCATTGATCCTGGTTTTAAAACAGGATGTAAGTTAGTTTGTTTAAATGCTCAAGGAGGTTTAGAACACAACGAAACTATTTATCCACATCCACCAAAGAATGATAGTTTTGGTGCAATAAAAAAAATAGCGTCTTTAGCCGAAGCTTATAAAATTGAAGCAATAGCTATTGGAAACGGAACAGCTTCACGTGAAACAGAGGCTTTAGTAAAAAAAATTCAGTTTAAAAATAATATTCAAGTATTTGTAGTTAGCGAAGCAGGAGCAAGTATATATTCGGCATCAAAAATTGCAAGAGACGAGTTCCCAAATTATGATGTTACAGTTCGTGGCTCGGTTTCTATTGGTCGTCGTTTGCAAGATCCTTTAGCAGAACTTGTTAAAATTGATGCAAAGTCCATTGGTGTTGGTCAATATCAACACGATGTAGACCAGAATAAGCTTCAAAAAGAGTTAGATGTTGTAGTCGAAAATTGTGTAAATGCTGTTGGCGTAAACATAAATACAGCAAGTATTCCATTATTAAGTTCTGTGTCTGGTATCGGACCAAAATTAGCCGAAAACATATTTAATTATAGAAACAAATATGGTGTTTTTAAATCTAGAAAAGATATAAAAAAAGTTCCACGTTTAGGCGATAAAGCTTTTGAGCAAGGAGCAGCTTTTTTAAGAATTAAAGATGCTAAAAACCCACTAGACGACTCTTCTGTACATCCAGAAAGTTATAAAGTTGTTGAAAAAATGGCTAAAGATGAAGATGTTACATTAGGAGAATTAATAGGTAATGAGAAGATTTTACAAAAAATTAATTTAAAAAAATACGAAACACAAACCATTGGGCTATTAACATTACAAGATATTATTAAAGAATTAAAGAAACCTGGTTTAGATATTAGAGAAAGTGCTAAAGTATTTAGTTTTAATCAAAATATTAAGTCTATAACAGATTTACATACCGGTCAATTATTACCAGGAATTGTAAATAATATAACAGCTTTTGGGTGTTTTGTAGATATAGGAATTAAAGAAAGTGGTTTAATACACGTGTCCAATTTATCTAATGAGTTTGTAAAAGATGTAAATGAACATGTGCATTTACACGAACAAATTATAGTAAAAGTGTTAGAAGTAGATGTTTCTAGAAAGCGTATTCAATTAAAATTACATAAAAAATAATTGTAGAACCATATCTTGATTAAAATTAAGTAATTGTATTTATAACAGTTATGCCTATCTTTATGCAGTAGAATAAAATGTGTTAGCTTTTAAAATGTTTTATTTATATTTAAAATTATTAATTTAAACATACTATGATAGCTCATAAACAAGGTAATTTAACATTTTACACACCAGAAGTTGTAGATGGTTTAGCAGGACATTTTTTCGATACAGGAATTTCAGCTGGATTTCCTTCTCCTACAGAAGATTTTAATGAACAACATTTATCATTAGACGAGGAGCTAGTAAATAACAAAGAAACTACGTTTTATGCCAGAGTTAGTGGTCAATCTATGATTGGTGCAGGATTGGATGATAATGATTTGTTGGTAATTGATCGTAGTTTAGAACCAGAAAATAATAAAATAGCAGTTTGCTTTTTAGATGGAGAATTTACTGTAAAACGTTTAAGAGTGACTAAAGACGAGGTTTGGTTACAACCAGAAAACCCTAATTATCCTATTATAAATATTACTGAAGAGAATAATTTTCTTATTTGGGGAATCGTAACAAACGTTATTAAAAAGGTATAATATTTAAAATTTAAGCATAAAAAAACGCGAAACTTTAGTTTCGCGTTTTTTTTGTATATTATTAATAAATTAATCTGCTAAAATGATTGCTTTATTATCTTTCATTTCTAATGTTCCAGAATTAATTTTTACAGTTAAAACTTTATTATCATCTGGATGTGGCGTAACACTTCCATGTAAATCATCAAAAACAAGATGAGTTTGCGTGTGTGTGTTTATTTTTATAACACCTTCTTTTAAAACAGAAACAATAGCTGCGTGATTATTAAGCATCTGAAACTCACCATCTATCCCTGGTACAGTAACAGCATCTACTTCACTACTAAATAAAGTTGCTTCTGGTGATACAATTTCTAAATACATATTCTTTTAGTTTGCAGTTTGCAGTTTGCAGTTTGCAGTCACATTAGTGACTGAAATACTGAACACTGCTAACTAATTTACGCTTCTGCTAACATTTTCTCTCCAGACTCAATAGCTTCTTCAATAGAACCTTTAAGGTTAAATGCAGCTTCTGGTAAGTGGTCTAACTCACCATCCATAATCATATTAAAACCTTTAATAGTTTCTTTAATGTCTACTAATACACCAGGAATACCTGTAAATTGCTCTGCTACGTGGAATGGTTGAGATAAGAAACGTTGTACACGTCTTGCTCTACCTACAGCCATTTTATCTTCTTCAGATAATTCTTCCATACCTAATATGGCAATAATATCTTGTAATTCTTTATAACGTTGTAATAACTCTTTTACACGTTGTGCACAGTTATAGTGCTCATCACCTAAAATATCTGCAGTAAGAATTCTTGACGTAGAATCTAATGGATCTACGGCAGGATAAATACCTAACTCTGCAATTTTACGAGATAATACGGTTGTTGCATCTAAGTGTGCAAAGGTTGTTGCTGGTGCAGGATCCGTTAAATCATCTGCAGGTACGTATACTGCTTGTACAGATGTAATAGAACCTTTTTTAGTAGATGTAATACGCTCTTGCATCGCACCCATTTCTGTTGCTAATGTTGGTTGGTAACCTACGGCAGAAGGCATACGACCTAATAAGGCAGATACCTCAGATCCAGCTTGTGTAAAACGGAAGATGTTATCTACGAAGAAAAGTACATCTTTTCCTTGTCCGTCTCCAGCTCCATCACGGAAATATTCTGCTATAGTTAATCCTGAAAGTGCTACACGAGCACGAGCTCCAGGTGGCTCATTCATTTGTCCGAATACGAAAGTTGCTTTAGAATCTTTCATAGCAGATTTATCTACTTTTTGTAAATCCCATCCACCTTCTTCCATAGAATGCATAAAGTCATCTCCATACTTAATAATACCAGACTCTAACATTTCACGAAGTAAATCGTTTCCTTCACGTGTTCTTTCACCTACTCCTGCGAATACAGAAAGTCCACCATGTCCTTTTGCGATATTGTTAATTAATTCTTGAATTAATACTGTTTTACCTACTCCGGCACCACCAAATAATCCAATTTTACCTCCTTTTGCATAAGGCTCAATTAAATCAATTACTTTAATACCTGTAAATAAAACTTCTGTAGATGTTGATAAATCTTCAAATTTTGGTGCACTTCTGTGAATTGGTAATCCAGCATCACCAGCTTTAGGTAAGTCTCCTAAACCATCAATTGCATCTCCAATTACATTAAATAGGCGTCCGTAAACATCACCACCAATTGGCATTTGTATTGGAGCTCCAGTAGCGTTAACCTCTGTTCCTCTACTTAAACCATCAGATGAATCCATGGCAATAGTACGTACAGTATCTTCACCAATGTGAGATTGTACTTCTAGTACTAATTTTGAACCATCAGGCTTGTTAATTTCTAATGAATCGTAAATTTTTGGAAGTTCAGCACCAGCTCCGAATTCTACATCGATTACTGGACCTACTATTTGTGCAACTTTACCTGTAACTTTTGACATTACTTATCTATTTAATATTATGCGATTTAATTGTTTGAAAACACCTTCGGTTTTCGCGTGCAAAGATAGGTGTTTTTATTTTAAAAAAAAGTTGTTTTTAAAGCTTTTTTAAGTATAAAAAACGCCTCCATATTGAAGGCGTTTTTAAATATTCTTTTTTTTACTAATTATGGTAACAATGCAGAGTAGTTTACTCCAAAATCATCTGCTTTTGCAACATTTCCTGAAGCTCTAAAGTTAGAACCATATGTAGTGTCAATAGCGTCTAAGAATGAATTAGCCATTAATGCGTAGCCTCTTGCAGTTAAATGTACACCATCTAAACTTACTAATCCGCCAAATACTAATGATGTATTCATATTGTAATCATCAAATTGAATACCAGCTGAAGCCGCTTGATTTAATATAGTATTTAAATCTACTAAAGCTAATCCGTTACTAGATACTATAGAAGAAATACTTGAATTATAAGCTGCAGTAGCAGTGGCAATTTCTTGTTGTTCTTGTGGTGTTAATGTCCATTTGTCTGCTAATGGTAAAGTTACACCTTCTACTGAAAATTGTCCAGCTAATGCTTGTGGTAAACCTTGTCCCATAAGTATAGCTACATTTGCATTATTTACAGTTCCTATTATTGAAGAACTTGGTAAAACAAATAAATCATTTTCTGTTGCTTGTCTTGTTTGTCCATAAGTACTACCCAAAAGAGCAGCTACTGTATCTGCAGCGGCTGGTGGTAATCCAAATTGTGCAATGAACGCAGGAAAAGTAGGGCTAGAACTTAATGCATTTGTTATTGTAGCTGATATATCTGCTAAATTTTCATCGAAGATAACTACTGGACTGTTTTCAGTCTCAGAAAAAACAATTGCTCTACTTGGGTCTACAGCATTAAATATTGGATTTAATGCTCCAAATATTGAATTTAATAATGGAATTTGAGGACCAAAATCTGGATTAGAAGGCTCTAATGGATTGTATGGCACTGTTGTAAAGTGAGCAAGGCTTGTAATATCTGGTACGTTACCAACAGCTCCTTTAGTGTTTGGGTTTGAAGTTAATCCTGCAATTAAAGCATTTAATGCGTTGTCAAAAGTTGCAACAGGTGTAATTGGATCGTAATTTTCTGCAGTAGGATCACTTTCTCCTCCTGATAGAGCGTATCCTAAAACATCGTTTCCTCCAACTTCACTTAAAGTAAAAAAGGTTGGGTTTTGTGCTACAGCGTCTCCTAAAACAGTAGCAGATGCACTAGATGCAATTCTTGCATAAAAAGGATTTGCAGCTGCATAACCAGGAGCTACTAAGTGCCAACTTTTGGCACCAGGAATACCAAAGTTATTCCAATCACTTCCTATATTTACTCCAGCTTCTGTTGTTATAGGTGGAACAGGAGCGCCTTGGCTTGCTAAAAAATCGTCTAATGCTACCGGTCCAGCTCCTCCAAATACAAATCTATATCCTCTGGCAACTGTACCGCCAACAAGAATACCTCCAGTATTATCATCCATTAAAGGTTGTGTAAAGGTTCCGCCACCAGCTTTTGCAAATTGTTTTGATAATGTGTTAGGAAAAGAATCTTCTTGTCCTGCAATAAACAAACCACCATCAGTAAATCCTGCAGTAAATGATGCGCCAATTGCTACGTAGTTTGAAAAATCTGCATCACCAGAAGTTAAAGCTGGTAAAGCAGCTTCTTCAACAGGTGGTTGGTCTAAAAATTCTTCAAAATCTTCTTCTTTATTACACGCTGTAATACTTATAGCTAAAGCAACAAGTCCTAAATATTTTAAGTTTTTAAATGTTTTCATTATTATAAGTTATTAATTGTTAATGATGCATAGTACATAGATCCTATAAATCCTGTTCCAAATGCAGTAAAGTATTCGTTACCAGTAAGGTTTGTAGCTCCTACTTTAATTACAGATTTTAAGCTTGGTACTTTATAGTTTAATTGAGCATCTATTGTATGAAATTCTGGTACTATACCATTTCCAAATGTTGCTTCCCAAAAATAATCATCACTAAATCTATATGCTACATTGAATCCGAAGTTTTTAAATACCTCTGTGTGTCCAAAAGAAGCTTTAAATTTATGTTCTGGAGTATTAAAATTTGTTTGGAAATCTGGATATGTTTCACTGTCAAAATCTTGTTTTGTAAATGTGTAACTTCCACTTAAATCAAAACCATTAAATACTTTAGTAGATAAACCTAAAGAGGCACCATAAGAGTTTACATCTGCTTCAGAGTTTGTGTAAGCGCTATAAGTTTGGAAATCTCCATTGGCAATAGCAGCTAAAGATAAACCATTGTCACCAGCAACACCATAATAAGGAGCAACAACAACTTCTTGCGAAATAAAATCTTTGTATTTGTTATAGTAAGTACTAAAGTCTACAATTAATTTATTGAACTTTCCTCTATAACCTATTTCCATAGAAGTTACTTGTTCTGGCTTAATAATATCTGGATTTGCAACTTCTAATAACGCAGGATTTCCACTATTTGCAAAATCTGTAACCGAATTAGCAGAGTATGAGTTATTATATGCATTAGCACCTGTTTGTGTTACTGTTGATGCTTGTCCAAATTGATCTTGACCTACCTGACTTACTCCAAAAGTTCTAACATATCTATCTAAGTTTTCTGGAGCAGAACCAACTAATATAGCTCTACCTGCATCTAAACCAATAAATAAATCTTGAGTTGTTGGGTTTCTAAATCCAGTTTGAATAGAGGCTCTAATATTGTGGTCTCTATTTATAGTTAAACCAGCAGATAATCTTGGAGAGAAAAACCCATCAAATAATTCGGATTTATCAAAACGACCAGAAGCTGTAAGTTTTAAACTCATGTCTTCATTAAATTCAAAATCTTTTTGAATTTGAGTATAGATTCCAAATTCTGAATATTCTATTGGTCCATCATTATCTGTATAGATTGTTCCTCCAGAATTTAAGTTGTATTTTCTATAAGATGCTCCAACTTGAATTTCTGCAATGTCAATTAAGTGACTAAAATTATAATTTGCATCACTATGAAAGTATTTAGAGGCATCTTGAAATTTTGAACCTGTACTTAAGTCTGGATCATTAATACTTCTATTGAAAGCAGCTTTATACTCTGGCGTTCCAGGTAAAAAACGTCCAGTATCTGCAGCAGCTCTGGCTGCATCATGTTTTTGTTGAGTTGATAAACTTAATGGGTTTCCTGATAATTCAATTTCTGCATATCTAGCAATATAATCGCCAAACCAGTCTTCGTCACTTTTCCAAGCTCTGTTAATATTAATTCCAGTAAACACCATATCGTAAGAATCTCCAGCTTTATCAGAAACTTCGTATCCTCTTATAAAAAAGTTATCATTCTTAACTTCTAATTTGTGTTGTTGCTGAAAAAAACCATCAATATTATATCTATTTGTTCCTTGATAAATTGTAGTACCTGTACCAACTTTTCCAACATAAGAAATCTCTAAACTATTGTCTTCTATTGGTCTATAATAAAGTCCCCAATCGGCTTTAATACTTTGTGCATTATACTCTGTTAAATCACGTTCGTTATATCCAGTTCTACTTACTACTACATCTGGAATAAAACCAAGTCCTGAAGCAGCTCTAATATTTGTAGATACCTCATCACCATAAACATTAATACCGTCGTAGTTAGTATTAGCACGTGTTCTTGTAGGATCTATTTTATCTACTTCGCTAGTTGCAGCCCAATCTGTTCCTTTTAAGTAACCGAAGTTTACCTTTGCTGCAAATTTATCTGAAAATTTATGAGCTATTCTTACTCCAACATCTGTGTAAGGATTATCTCCGGCAGCTTCTTGAGACGTTATACCTCTTTTAAAAGATGCACTTATTCCTTGGTGATCGAAAGGGCTTTTACTTCTCATAAATAAAATACCGTTAAAGGCATTTGCACCATATAAGGCAGAAGATGCTCCTGGTAGAAGTTCTACACTTTGTACATCTGTTTCAATCATACCAACTAAATTTCCAATTGGGAAATTAAGTGCAGGAGTAGAGTTGTCCATGCCATCTACTAATTGCATAAATCGAGTGTTTGCAAATGTTGCAAATCCACGAGTGTTTACAGATTTAAAGGTTAAACTGTTTGTATTAACATCTACACCTTTAAGGTTTTCTAATCCATCATAGAAATCTGCAGATGCAGTATTTTTAATTTCTTTAAGTCCAAAACGTTCTACTGTAACTGGAGATTCGAAAATACGCTCAGGAGTTCTAGAAGCAGAAAGAACAACTTCATCAAGAATACTTCCTTCTTGTAAAACAAAATTTAATTTTTGGTTGTTTGCAGTAACCTCCATGACTTCTGTAGAAAAACCAACACTACTAGCTTGTACTGAAAATGGTGGATTACTATCTGTTGAAAGTGTAAATCCTCCATCAAAATCTGTAACGTTTCCAGAAGATGTTCCTGTTACTATTATATTTGCGCCCGGAATAGGTAAGCCGTTATTGTCCATAACGGTACCAGTTATTGTTGTTTGCGCAAAAGTTAGCGCACAAAAAAACAACAATACAATAGATAAGATTGTTCTCATTTTTTAGATTTAGTTAATTTATTTAAGAGCCAATATACGTTTTTTAAGTATATCTTAAAAAAAAGTTAATAGAAATTATGCGTGCATAATAAAAAAAACAAAAAAATCACCACTATAATTTACGAATTACATAAATTATAATGATGATTATTAGGTATTTGATATTTTGAATAGAAATGCTATTCTACCGTAACAGACTTAGCTAAATTTCTAGGTTGATCTACGTTTTTATCTAACATTACAGCTATATGGTAAGACAATAACTGTAAAGGTATTGTGGTAAGTAGTGGAGTTAGAGACTCAATTGTTTCAGGAACCTCAATTACGTGGTCTGCAAGATTTTTTACATCCACATCTCCTTCTGTAACAATACCAATTATTTTTCCTGATCTAGATTTAATTTCTTCAATATTACTTACTACTTTCTCATAATGTCCTTTTTTTGTTGCAATAACAAAAACTGGCATTTGTTCATCGATTAAAGCAATAGGACCATGTTTCATCTCTGCGGCAGGATAACCTTCTGCATGGATGTATGATATTTCTTTTAGTTTTAAAGCTCCTTCTAAGGCTACTGGAAAATTATATCCGCGACCTAAGTATAAACAGTTTTTTGCGTCTTTATAAGTTTCAGCTACTTTTTTAATGTGCTCATCTTGTAATAATGCTTTTTCAACTTTGTCTGGAATAAGCTCTAGTTCTTGTAAATGATGCTGAAATTCTGATTTAGAAATTGTTCCTTTTTCTTTTGCTAATTTTAAAGCAATTAATGTTAAAACAGTAATTTGGGTAGTAAATGCTTTTGTAGATGCTACGCCTATTTCTGGTCCAGCATGAGTATATGCACCGGCGTGAGTTTCTCTTGCAATAGATGATCCAACAACGTTACATACACCAAAAACAAAGGCTCCTTTAGATTTTGCTAATTTAATTGCTGCTAGGGTGTCTGCAGTTTCTCCAGATTGCGATATAGCAATTACAACGTCTTTTTCTGTAATAACTGGATTTCTATATCTAAATTCTGAAGCGTATTCTACTTCGACAGGAATTCTAGCTAAATCTTCAAAAATGTATTCTGAAACTAAACCAGCATGCCAAGAGGTACCACATGCAATTACAATAATTCTATTTGCGTTTAATATACGCTCAAGATTATCATCGATTCCGGCCATTCTAATAATGCCTTCCTTTACTAATAATCTACCACGGTAAGTATCTTTAATTGCTACCGGTTGTTCATGGATTTCTTTTAGCATAAAGTGATCATAACCACCTTTTACTATTTGTTCTAAATTAAGTTGAAGCTCTTGAATGTATGGGTCAACTAAAGAATCGTCTTTAATTTTCCTAATTTTTATACCTTTTTTTAAACGTACAATTGCCATTTCTTCATCTTCTAGATAAATGGCTTTTTTAGTATATTCTAAAAAAGGAGTAGCATCACTTGCAATAAAAAATTCTCCGTCACCAACACCAATAGCTAATGGGCTACCAAGTTTTGCAACAACAATTTCGTTTGGTTTATTTTTATCGAAAACAGCAATTGCATATGCTCCAACAACTTGGTTTAGTGCTATTTGTACTGCTTTTCCTAGTTTAACTTTTTCATTCTTTTTTACATCTTCTATAAGGTTTATTAAAACCTCTGTATCTGTATCTGAAGTAAAAGTATAGCCTCTTTTTAAAAGTTCTTGTTTTATAGAAGCATAATTTTCTATAATTCCATTATGCACAATTACTAAATCTCCAGAATTAGAATAATGTGGATGAGAATTAACGTCGTTAGGAATACCATGAGTTGCCCAACGTGTATGACCAATTCCTACTGATCCATTTGTACTTTTTTCTTCCGCAAATTTATTTTCTAAGTCTAAAACTTTTCCTTTAGTTTTAGATAGTTTTAAATTTTCTCCATCGTATAATACAATACCTGCACTATCATACCCTCTATATTCTAATCTTTTTAATCCTTCTAGAATAACAGGATACGCTTCTTTTTTACCAATATAGCCAACTATACCACACATATTTTTTTAATTTTCAGGTTCTGTATAAAAAATTTCAAATTTTGCTCTAAATTCTGTATCTTCATTATTATCGTAACCGTGAAGTATTGTTGCTTTTGGGCTTAAAACACTTGTGCTTGGTACGACATCTAATGTACTATCGTCATCATCTCCATTTAAACCTTGAATTTTAGATTCGGAAATAACGTTTACATTATTTGCAATAAACAATCCTAATTTTACATTAGTAGAGTCTCTTTTAAGCATATTAATTACATGTGCTGTTAATCTTATTTTATAACGTTCACCTTTGTTGTCGCTGTCTCTTTGTAATACTTCAGAGAATTCTGTTCTAGATAGCTCTGGTTCTGTTGTATTAGTAGTGGCATCTATAAAATAATCGATTATAGGTAAGTTGTTTTTTAAATCGTATAGTGTTAAACGATTAGGTTCATCTTTTTCTTCTCGGCTACTGTTTAGTAGGTTTTTATTTACATAAAAAACTAAATTTGCTTCATTGATTATCCATTCGTCTTTTTTGCTATTAAAATAGTCTAAAGATGGAACCATTTCTCCTTCATCATTTTCAATATTACCAGAAAATAATTCGATTGTAGCCATTGAGCCATCTGTGCCTTTTAGGTAAAGGTTATCTTCATCACCATCGTGATTTTCTATATTTGTTTGCTCAAATGTATTTACTATGTTGTCGTTAAATTCTAAAGTATAAACTGTTGGTTCTCTATCTACAATGTCATCGTCATCTTCTTCCTCGTCCATTTCTTCTTGGTTTGTATAGTCGAATAGAAGATTTGCATCACTAAAATTTAAATAAGTTAGGCTTCCTTTTGGGTTTACATTGTCTATAGGTGTAACTTTTATAATTATTCCTCTAAAGAAATCTTTAAAATTACTTTCGGTACTTAAAACCTCGTTTCCTTGATTGGCAAAGAAAATATTTTCCCAAAATGTTCTGTTGCTATTATCTGCATCGTCTGGATTGTTTTTTAAAAGATTTACTCTAATTCCTGGAATAAAACGTTCTTCGATTTGAGTTACATTATCAACAATTACTACGCTTCCATCGTCATTTAATTCTGGCATCCTGTGTTCTTCGTCACTGATAAAGAATTCATCATCTTCGTAAATTAAATCTGCAGCAGTTAAATTAGATTCAAATAATCCACCTTGATTTGAGAAATAATACTGCTCATTTTGAAAGTCTGAGTTAGGATCTAGATCTCTTAATACATAGTTGCTTCTATATATTGATAGTTTAAATTTTTGATCTGTATCTCCAATTATAGAATCTAAAGTATAAGTATTATTACCATCTTCGTCTGTGCTTTCTAAAGTTGAAAAATAAGGTATGTTTAACCATACAGATTCTACAGTTCTATTTTCGTCTCCAAAATCTGGATTATATTCGGTTGGTGCTACTTGTGTAATAACGTTTGCTACAGTTGTTCCAAAAGTTGCGGTTGGGTTTGTGTATATACCAAAAAGGTTTCCGTTTAAATTATTAGTTTTAACACCAATTAAATCGCTTGCTGGATTTGCAGCATAAGGTGTGAAATTTTGTGTTTTAGCAGTAAATGGGAAAAGTTTACTTGTGGCATCAAAGTTTTTTACACCTTGAATGTCACTTTCAATATTTGTAAAGTCTTTATCGCAAGATATAGATATTACTAAAATTAAGCCAAGAACAGTTATAGACTTTAGGCTTTTAATTGTTTTTTTCATAAAATTTTTTCTTCGTGTGTTACAAAACACTTTCATTGTAAAAAGTTGTGTAAGCTTCAGCAAATTCGTCTTTTTCTTTAAAATCTAAAACAGGTTTGTCTGCTTTGCCTAAGTATTCTTTTAATTCTTCAGGAATTTCTTCAGAACCAATTATTAAGGCATCAGAATTATCAATAGCAACCTTCATTAAATTGTTGTAAGTAGGTTTTTCTAGAGTTTTTATTGTGCTCTTATCAATATTATCAAAAGCTATTTTGTTAATAAGGTCTTTATTTAACGTGTCTTCAAAACTTTGATTGTATACAGATGTTACAATTTTACTTTCGTTAAATAATGGTTCGTCTTTATAAAACTGTCTTAAATATAGTGGTAGTAAGGAAGCAAGCCATCCATGAACATGAATAATATCTGGTGACCAATTTAATTTTTTAACAGTTTCTATAACTCCTTTTGCAAAGAAAATGGCGCGTTCATCATTATCAGAAAATAATTTTCCATCTTCGTCTGTTAATGTTGCTTTTCTTTTAAAATACTCGTCGTTATCTATAAAATATACCTGAATACGTTCTTTTGGTATTGAGGCAACTTTAATAATAAGCGGCATATCTAAATCGTTAATAACTAAATTAATTCCAGAAAGTCTAATTACTTCGTGTAATTGGTGTCTTCTTTCATTAATATTCCCATATCTAGGCATGAATATTCTAATTTGTCCACCTTGTTGGTTTACCATTCTTGGAGTTTCAAATGACATAGATGAAATCTCAGTTTCAGGTAAATAGGGTACCACTTCAGACGACACATATAATATTCTCTTATCTTTCATACATTAGTTTTATTCGATTTATACTTTGTTTTTATCTCTTAATTTCCTCATATAAAACACTTAAAAAGTAATTAAACACAAAAAAGTAAAGTTAAAAAACACGCAAAAGTACAAAAATTTATGCAGATTGCGACTAATATATTATGTTTGCAAGCGTTAATTTTATATTAAAAATGACAATTTTCACCCAAAAATCTAAAATACAAGACTATATTTCTACAGAGAAATTAAAAGGAAAAACTTTTGGTTTTGTCCCAACTATGGGCGCTTTACACAAAGGTCATTTGTCCTTAGTTAAAAAAGCACTAAAAGAAAATGATGTTTGCGTGGTTAGTATTTTTGTTAACCCTACACAGTTTGATAATGCTGATGATTTAAAAAAATATCCAAGAACTTTAGATGATGATGTGTCTCTTTTAAAAACCGTATCTAAAAATATTTTAGTTTATGCGCCAAGTGTAGACGATATTTACGAAGGTAATACAAAAGCAGAACACTTTATTTTTGATGGTTTAGAGCATGAAATGGAAGGAAAATTTCGTGATGGTCATTTTGATGGTGTTGGCACAATTGTAAAAAAGTTTTTTGAAATTGTAACTCCAGACAAAGCTTATTTTGGAGAAAAAGACTTTCAGCAATTGGCGATTATAAAAAAATTAGTTGAGAAACATAATATACCAGTAATTGTAAAAGGCTGTGAAATTTATCGAGAAGTCAGTGGTTTAGCATATAGTTCTAGAAATGCAAGGTTAAAACCAGAATATAAAAAAGCAGCTCCTTTTATTTACAAAACATTAAGTACTGCCAAAGAAAAGTTTGGCACAAAAAGTGCTAAAGAAGTAACGGAATGGGCTGAAAAACAATTTGCTAAAAATAAGTTCTTAGAACTAGAATATTTTATAATTGCAGATGTTGACACCCTAAAGCCAGTAAAAAGAAAATCTAAAACAAAAACCTATCGTGCGTTTGTTGCTGCCTATGCAGATGACATAAGATTAATAGATAATTTAGCACTTAATTAATTACCTTTGCACTATGCAAATACAAGTAGTAAAATCTAAAATTCACAGAGTAAAAGTAACAGGAGCAGACCTTAATTACATTGGTAGTATTACTATTGATGAGGATTTAATGGATGCGGCTAATATTGTACAGGGAGAAAAAGTACAAATCGTTAATAATAATAACGGAGCACGTTTAGAAACTTATGCAATTCCTGGGCCACGAAACAGTGGAGAGATAACATTAAATGGAGCAGCGGCACGATTAGTGTCTCCAGGAGATGTATTAATTTTAATAACCTATGGCTTTATGGATATTGAAGAAGCTAAAGTATTTAAGCCTTCATTAGTTTTCCCGGATGAAGCAACTAATTTATTAAAATAAAAATTGAATAAATCCATAATAAAAACATTAAAAATTTTGCTCCCAATTCTGTTGGGAGTTTTTTTAATATGGTATTCTTTATCTAAAATTTCTATTGATGAATTGATAGAACATTTTAAAACAGCAAACTACTTTTATATTATCTTAGGTGTTGTATTAGGACTGTTAAGTCATTTGTCTAGAGCTTATAGGTGGTTATTTCAATTAGAACCATTAGGTTATAAAGTAAAATTTGGAAACAGCTTAATGGCTGTTTTTGCTACCTATTTAATAAACTACACTATTCCAAGAGCAGGAGAAGTTGCAAGAGCTACAATTTTAACAAATTATGAAGGTGTGCCTTTTGAAAAAGGTTTTGGAACCATAGTAGCAGAGCGTGTTGCCGATGTTATTGTAATGCTGCTTATTATCGTTATTACTTTGTTTTTAGAGTTTAATTTTATTTATAATTTTTTTATAGATAAGTTTAATCCAATTAAAGTAATTACCGCTTTTATAATCCTTTTAGGAATGGGATTATTTTTTCTTTTTTATATAAGAAAAAGCACATCTAAAATAGCATTAAAAATAAAATCATTTGTAAACGGACTTATTGAAGGTGCATTAAGTATTTTCAAGATGAAGAAAAAATGGGCTTTCATATTTCACACTTTGTTTATTTGGGGAATGTATGTGCTTATGTTTTATGTAACAAGTTTCGCTATTACAGGTTTGCAACCTATTCCATTTGGTGCTATTTTAATAGGTTTTATTGCGGCAAGTTTTAGTATTGCAGCAACAAATGGAGGTTTAGGTTCTTATCCTGTAGCTGTTTTTGGAGCATTTGCAATTTTTTCTATTCCAGAAGAACCAAGTATAGCATTTGGTTGGATAATGTGGAGTTCTCAAACCGCAATGATTATTATTTTGGGTGGTCTGTCTCTATTATTTTTACCTATATATAATAGAAAGAAATAATTTGTACATTGCATTTCTAATTTTATATTTCTTATCATGAAAAATATTTTATACCTATTTGCTATCTTTTTTTCAGTTCAATTTATTGATGCACAAGTCACTTATAAAAATTTTAATTCTGAATTATTAGGTGAAGCCAGAGAGGTGAAAATTCAACTACCAAGAAGCTATAATTCTAGTGACAAAAGTTACCCGATAGTTGTAGTTTTAGATGGAGATTATATGTTTGAAATAGTTGCAGGAAATGTAGAATATGCAGCATATTGGGAAGATATTCCAGAAGCTATAGTTGTAGGGATTAATCAGTTTAATAAACGTGATGATGATACGCTATATTCTGAGTTAAATTCTTTGCCAATGGAAACTGGTGCAGCTTTTTTCGATTTTATAGGCCAAGAGCTTATTCCGTATATCGAAAAAACCTACAGAACAGAAAAATTTAAAGTAGCAGTTGGGCATGGTATTACTGCAAATTTCATTAATTATTATTTGTTAAAAGAAATACCGTTATTTAATGCTTACGTAAGTTTAAGTCCAGATATGGCTCCAGATATGCAAGCTTTTTTAACCGAGAGACTTCCTAATATTACTACAAAAACATTTTATTATTTAGCTACTTCTAATAACGACGTTAAAGATATTCAAGCACAAACCGAGGCATTAAATACTGCTATAAAAGGTATAAATAACGAAAGTGTTTTAAGTACATTCGATAATTTTGAAGGACCTACACATTATTCTCTTCCAGCACACGCTATACCAAAGGCGTTAGAAGATATCTTTTTTGTTTTTAGACCAATATCTAAACAAGAATATAAAGACACTATTTTAAAATTAGAAGGTTCTCCAGTAGATTATTTAGTAGAAAAGTATGAAACAATTGAAGACCTTTTTGGTTTAAATAAGCAAATTCTTATTAACGATTTTAGAGCAATTGCTGCTGCAATTAAAAAAACCGAAAAGTATGAGTATTTTGAAGCTTTAGGGAAATTAGCAAGAAAAGAATATCCAAATACACTTTTAGGAAATTATTATTTAGGGCGTTTTTATGAAGAAACAGGGAACCCTAAAAAAGCAATGAAAACATATCAATCGGCTTATATTTTAGAAGAAGCTGGTGGTATTACAAAGGATCATGTTTTAGAGCTTTCAGAACAAATTAAAGCAGACTTTGGGTACTAATGGCAAAAGTTAAAACTACTTTTTTTTGTCAAAGTTGTGGTACGCAATATTCTAAATGGCAAGGACAATGTACAGCTTGTAAAGAGTGGAATACAATTGTAGAAGAGGTTGTGCAAAAACCAGAAAAAAACGATTGGAAAACATCAACAAATACTCAAAAACGTGTTTCGAAACCGTTAACAATAAAACAAATAGATTCATCTAAAGAAGCGAGATTAGATACTTTAGATGCAGAATTTAATCGCGTTTTAGGAGGCGGAATTGTACCAGGTTCCTTAACGCTTTTAGGTGGCGAACCAGGTATAGGTAAAAGTACATTACTGCTTCAAATATCTCTTAAATTACCATATAAAACACTTTATGTCTCTGGAGAAGAAAGCCAGAAACAAATAAAAATGCGTGCAGAACGTATTAATCCAGATAACGAAAGTTGTTACATTTTAACAGAAACAAAAACGCAGAATATATTTAAGCAAATTGAAGCTTTAGAACCAGATATTGTTATAATAGATTCCATTCAAACGCTGCATAGCGATTATATAGAATCGTCAAGCGGAAGTATTTCTCAAATAAAAGAATGCACTACGGAGCTTATTAAATTTGCTAAAGAAACTAATACACCTGTTGTTTTGATTGGTCATATTACAAAAGATGGCAACATTGCTGGACCAAAAATTTTAGAACACATGGTAGATACTGTGTTACAATTTGAAGGCGATCGTAATCACGTATTTAGAATTTTAAGAGCACAAAAAAACCGTTTTGGTTCCACGCATGAACTTGGTATTTACGAAATGCAAGGATCAGGTTTACGAGAAGTAAGTAACCCAAGCGAAATTTTAATTTCTAAAAAAGACGAAGAACTTTCTGGTAACGCAATTGCGGCAACTTTAGAAGGTATGCGACCTTTAATGATAGAAGTTCAAGCCTTGGTAAGTACAGCCGTTTATGGTACGCCACAACGAAGCGCAACTGGATTTAATGCAAAAAGACTAAACATGCTTTTAGCTGTTTTAGAGAAAAGAGCAGGTTTTCGTTTAGGTGCAAAGGATGTGTTTTTAAACATTACTGGTGGTATAAATGTAGACGATCCAGCAATAGACTTAGCGGTAGTAGCAGCAATATTATCTTCAAATGAAGACGAGGCATTACAAGCCAATTATTGTTTTGCGGCAGAGGTTGGTTTATCTGGAGAAATACGTCCGGTACAACGTGTAGAACAACGTATTCTTGAGGCCGAAAAACTAGGGTTTTCAGCCATATTTGTTTCAAAATATAATAAGATTTCTCTAAAAGATACTTCAATAAAAATTCAGCTAATTTCTAAGATTGAAGATTTGGTAAATTTTATAGTTTAAAATAAAAGCTTCAGTGTAATTTTATACTGAAGCTTTTTTTATACATAAAACCACTCTTTTAAACAGAATTTCTTAATTTCGCTTTTCATATTGAAATTATAAGAAATGAGCACAGGATTTCCTGAATATAAAGGACTTAACTTACCAAACGTAGCAAAAGAAATTTTAACGTATTGGCAAGAAAATAACATTTTCGAAAAAAGTATAACAACTAGAGAAAACGCAGAACCTTATGTGTTTTTCGAAGGTCCACCAAGTGCAAACGGTTTACCAGGAGTACACCACGTATTGGCGCGTGCTATAAAAGATATTTTTCCACGATATAAAACCATGAAAGGTTACCAAGTAAAGCGAAAAGCTGGTTGGGATACACATGGATTACCAATAGAACTTGGTGTAGAAAAAGAATTAGGTATTACAAAAGAAGATATTGGTAAAACCATTTCTGTAGAAGACTATAATGCAGCTTGCCGTAAAGCCGTAATGCGCTACACAGACGTTTGGAATAACTTAACTCAAAAAATGGGTTATTGGGTAGATATGGATGATCCATACATTACCTACGAACCAAAATATATGGAGTCTGTTTGGTGGTTGTTAAAAGAAATTTACTCTAAAAACTTGATGTATAAAGGTTATACAATACAGCCTTATTCACCAAAAGCAGGAACTGGTTTAAGCTCGCATGAGGTTAACCAACCTGGAGCTTACCAAGATGTTACAGACACTACAGTCGTTGCTCAATTTAAAGCCATAGAAAATACACTTCCAGATTTTTTACAAAACGAAGGCGATATTCATTTTATAGCTTGGACAACAACACCTTGGACATTGCCAAGTAATACAGCATTAACAGTAGGTCCAAAAATTGATTATGTTTTAGTAGAAACTTATAACCAATACACATTCAAACCTATGAATGTTATTTTGGCAAAACCTTTAGTTAATAAACAGTTTGATGGGAAATTTAAAAGAGTTGAAGAAAAAGCAACACTTTTAGAATATAAAGATGGCGATAAAAAAATTCCATATTTTGTAGTAAAAGAATTTAAAGGAAAAGACCTTGTTGGTATTAAATACGAACAGCTTTTACCATATGCCTTGCCAAATGACAATCCCGAAAATGCATTTAGAGTAATCTCTGGAGATTTTGTAACTACCGAAGACGGTACAGGTATTGTACACACAGCACCAACTTTTGGAGCAGATGATGCCTTAGTTGCAAAACAAGCAACACCAGAAGTGCCACCAATGTTGGTAAAAGATGAAAACGATAACTTAGTACCACTTGTAGATTTACAAGGTAAATTTAGACCAGAAATGGCAGAATTTGCTGGTAAGTACGTTAAAAACGAATATTATAAAGATGGAGAAGCGCCAGAACGTTCTATAGATGTTGAGCTAGCCATTAAATTAAAAGAAGAAAACAAAGCCTTTAAGGTAGAAAAATACAAGCACAACTACCCACATTGCTGGCGTACAGATAAACCAATATTGTACTATCCATTAGACTCTTGGTTTATTAAAATTACAGACGTAAAAGGTCGTATGCACGAACTTAATACAGGTATCAATTGGAAACCAAAATCAACAGGCGAAGGCCGTTTTGGTAACTGGATAGCAAACGCAAACGATTGGAATTTATCTCGATCTCGTTATTGGGGAATTCCATTACCAATATGGAGAACAGAAGATGGTAAAGAAGAAATTTGTATTGGTTCTGTTGAAGAATTAAAAGCCGAAATGAAACGTTCTGTTGAGGCTGGCATTATGAAGGCTGATATTTTTGAAGATTTTGAAGTTGGAAACAATTCTGAAGAAAACTACGCTAAGTTAGATCTTCATAAAAATATAGTTGATGATATTGTACTGGTTTCAAAAAGTGGGCAACCAATGAAACGTGAGGCAGATTTAATAGATGTTTGGTTCGACTCTGGTTCTATGCCTTATGCACAATGGCATTATCCTTTTGAAAACAAGGAAAAAATAGACGAAAACAAATCGTTTCCAGCAGATTTTATTGCCGAAGGTGTAGACCAAACACGTGGTTGGTTCTATACGCTTCATGCTATTGGAACTATGGTTTTCGATTCTGTAGCCTATAAAAATGTAGTGTCTAACGGATTGGTTTTAGATAAAAACGGACAGAAAATGTCTAAGCGTTTAGGTAATGCTACAGATCCTTTTGAAACTTTAGATACTTATGGAGCAGATGCCACACGTTGGTACATGATTGCAAACGCAAATCCGTGGGATAATTTAAAATTCGATTTAGATGGTATAGAAGAAGTAAAACGTAAGTTTTTTGGTACACTGTATAACACTTATTCTTTCTTTAGTTTATATACAAACTTAGATAAGTTTTCTTATGCAGAAGATGATATCGCTTTAAACGAAAGACCAGAATTAGACCGTTGGATTCTATCAGAATTACACACATTAATTCAAAAAGTAGATGAGTATTATGCAGAGTATGAACCTACAAAAGCAGCGCGTGCCATTTCAAACTTTACACAAGATTATTTAAGTAATTGGTATGTACGTTTAAGTAGAAGACGTTTCTGGAAAGGTGATTACCAGCAAGATAAAATTTCTGCTTACCAAACATTATACACTTGTATGTTAACCATAGCTAAACTTGGCGCACCAATTGCACCATTTTTTATGGATAAACTTTACTTAGATTTAACAAAAGCGACACATACAGAATCATTTGAAAGTATACATTTGGCAAAGTTTCCAGAGAGCGATAGTAGCTTTATAGATAAAGCCTTAGAACGTAAAATGGAAGCTGCGCAAACCATTTCATCTTTAGTGTTATCATTACGTGCTAAAGAGAAAATAAAAGTAAGACAACCATTACAAAAAATAATGATTCCTATAGATTCTAAAGAACAAAAGGAAGAGATTTTAGCAGTGGCAGATTTAATAAAAAGTGAAGTAAATATTAAAGAAGTTGAGCTTTTAGAAGATGCATCAGATATCTTGGTAAAACAAATTAAGCCTAATTTTAAAGCATTAGGACCACGTTTTGGTAAAGATATGAAGTTGATTGCCAGTGAGATAAGTAAAATGACATCAGAAGACATAAAAAAAATAGAACAAAATGGTAGTCTTGATGTCGATTGTAATGGAAAAATCATTAATTTGGAACTAAGTGATGTAGAGATTACATCGCAAGATATAGAAGGATGGCTTGTAGCAAATGAAGGAGCAATAACAGTAGCTCTAGACGTTACAATTACTGATGAATTACGCGAAGAAGGTATTGCACGTGAGCTCGTAAACCGTATTCAAAATTTACGTAAAGATTCCGGATTTGAAGTAACAGATAGAATTTCTGTACAATTGCAAGACGATAAACAAATTGCTCAAGCTGTAAAAACAAATTTAGAATATATCAAGGCAGAAACATTAACAGATAACCTTGATGTTGTAGAACAGATGGATAATGGTATAGATATTGCTTTCGATAATATAAATACAAAGTTATTTATCACAAAAAATTAATATTATGGCAACAGAAGAACATACAGTAAGATATTCTGATAAAGAATTAGAAAGGTTTAGAGCACTTATTCTTGAAAAAATAGATCATGCAAAACATGATTTAGAACTTATTAAAAGTGCTTATATGAATGATCATAACAATGGTACAGATGATACTTCTCCGCAATTTAAAGCGTTTGATGAGGGTAGTGCTGTAATGAGTAAGGAATCTAATTCTGCTTTAGCAATTAGGCAAGAGAAATTTATACGTGATCTTAAAAACGCTCTTATTAGAATAGAAAATAAAACTTATGGTGTTTGCCGTGTAACAGGTAAATTAATTAATCCTAAGCGTTTAGAATTAGTGCCTCATGCTACACTTAGTATTGAAGCTAAAAACATACAGAAATAATATTTAAAATATTTATTTATATAGAAAAACGCCAACTAATAAAGTTGGCGTTTTTTTATTTTGTTTAGAACCAAACGCTCCATGGAATTTTTGCTAGAACTAAAATTAAAGCTAAAGTATAAAATATAGCTAGTGGTTTTAATTTACCGGCTGAGGTTAATTTCTTTTTATGTTTAGAGTAACCTATTGTAATAAATGCAACTGCTAAAATCATTGCAACAGGATGCTCAACAACATTAGATCTTAAAACTGAATTGCCCATAATATCTTTCATTGACATTTCACTAAAATAGTCTTGTGTAAACCATAATATTATTCCAATTAATAATTGAATATGGGATACAATTAATGTAAATAAAGCGATTCTAAAATCTTTAGCCTCATATTCTTTTTTTCCAAAATACTTAATTAGTGCGTTTGCTGTAGCAATTATCATCATTATAAAAACCAGATATGCCCAGTACGAATGCAACATTTTAATCATAGTTAGTGTTTTTTAGTTGTTTAAACAAATGTAGTAATAATAAAGGCATAAAAAAACCGCTTCTTTAAAGGAAGCGGTTTTTAATTTTTATGTTATATTTTATTAACCTTCAGGATTAATGTCCCATTCTCCATTAAGTTTAATAAATGCCATTTGTTCTACACCGCTTGAACCGTCGTAGATAGCATAGCTTAATACGTATTTTTGTTCATCTTCAGCTCCAGGAGCTAATACGTTTTCTAATAAATCGATAAAAACAGTCTTCAACATCTCTTCACTCCAATAAGCAGGATCTGATGAACGTCTATCGAAATTAGAATATTGGTTTAAACTTGCAACTGGCTCTTCAAATCCAGGCGTAGTTCCATATTCACTAATAATATATGAAAACTCTGTACCAGTTAATGTAACTCTAATTGTATTATCTGGAACCCATGCTCCGTTATCGAATCCAAATTTTAAAGAAGTTTCGATTGTAGATTCATGAGCACTCCACATACCATCTGTAAACGTGTATAAATTCCCTCTTATTTGAGCTCCAGTAGAGCTAGAGTAGTAATCATAAATTACAAAAAGTTCTTCTTCTTCTTGACCGTAAGGGAAGTTTAACTCTAAGAACGTTGGTAAATAGTTGTCTGGTGACACAGAGCTACTAAAGTTATCATATTGACCTGGCTGTCCAGAACCTGTTCCCATTGAATCGAAATCTGCAGAGCTTAAATAATAAATATTATCAACAGCTTCCCAATTTCCACCAGAATAGATAAAGTATTCTCCTTTAGAGTTTGTTTCTCCTGTAGCACCAAGTGTTTTAATTGCTAAGTCTTGAATTCTCCAACGTGCTGCGTCTCCTTCATCTTCAGTAGGAGTAAGAGGGTCATCAGCTATAGAAGTGTATTTAAAAGCAATGTTAATTTGTTGTCCATCGTAAGCTGAAAAATCATAATCTTCAGATGAAGCCATATCCCCAGTTGCTGGATTAGCAAGTGTAATCTCATCCCAAGTTGCAGTTAAAACATCTCCAGAATAATCTGTAGATACTAAGATTTTAATTAAAGATGTATCTCCAGCGAAGTCTAATTCTTGAGTTATTTGAAACTTTAAGTTATCTTCTCCAGCTAAATCTACTGTAGGAGAAACTAACCACTCTACGTTAGAGTTTTGGTCTCCATCAAAATAACCGTTACCTTGAACATAACCACTTTCTGAAGTCCAAACAGCATCTGCTCCAGACTCTTCAACTGAAGTCCAACCTTCAAGACTTCCAACAAAATTATATTCTACTATACTTGCTAAACCTACTGTAGGTGTTTCTGTGTATTGGTCGTATTTTGCTAATACAATTTGTCCTTCCGTTGGAGCAGAAATTTGTGTTGCTAAAACATCTGGGATTTCAGATGTAGCATTTACATTTGGATAAAATCCAAAAGCATCACTACCTGTAGAAGCATAATCTGAATTAGTAAGCTCATAAATATCTGAATTTGTATAATCGCTTACACCTTCTGCATTACCAATATAAAGATTATAGTTTACTAAAACTGAAGAATTTTGTCCGTATAATGGATATAATTCTGATAATAAACTTGGAATAGAATCTTTTGCTTGCTCTTCAGAATCAAAATTTCCAAAACCTAAATTAAAATTTTCATAATCTTCATCTGTTAATGTGTATTCAAATTCACCAACATTTGCTGCTGCTGGTAAGGCATCAATTTCGTTATTGATGTCGTCTAGTGGATCACAACCTGTAAGGACTGCTCCAACTAATGCTAATAAATAAATTGCTTTTTTCATTTTTCTTTTTTTTTTAAAAATTAAGTTTCATCCCAACACTAAATGTTCTTCCAAAACCGTAATATACATTTGCTGCTCTTGCAGAAGAAGGTGCGATATAGTCTGCATCTCCAATAGATCCTTGTCCAGAACCATCTTGTGCATCTGCAATATATTCTGTATCAAATATATTGTTAATTCTTCCTGTTAAAGTAGCATCAAAACTTCCAAAACTAAAGTTGTGTCTTATAGCTGTATCAAAGATACCGTATGCTGGTACTTCCCAAGCGTCTGGTCCAACTTCTCCTCTATCACTAGGGTCGAATTGAGCATATAAGTTAGCGAAATAATTGTAATCTAATGTAAATGTTGTTTTTGGTGTTAACTTATAGTTTCCTCCAAGAGCTAAAGTTGTTTGTGCTGCATCACCTACGTGAAGGTCTTCAATAATAATATCAACAGTGTCTACTAATTCATTTGCTTCGTCACGAATTTCAACACCTTCAATATTGTTTTGCCATCTCCAATCTCCAATAGATGCCATACCTGTAAGTGTTAAGTTATCTGTTGCTTTATATCTTACATCTACTTCAATACCTTTGTGTAATGCATTTACTCCTAAGATGTTTGCAAAGGCGTTAGAACCGTCTTGTAATTGGAATCTAGCAACCTCTGTTCTGTCTTTCCAAGTTGTGTGGTAAAGGTTAATATTAGCTGATAATTTTTCTCCTCTAAAACCATATCCTAATTCAAAACTTGTAATTTTTTGGTTTTCTGCATTGTCATTAATATCAACATTGTTGTTACTAGCAAAAACTGCATTGAAATATGGTGCTTTTTCAAAATAACCAAGGTTTGCAAAAACATTGTGGTTTTCATCGATATTATAGTTAGCACCACCTTTAGCTCCATAACCAAAGAAGTTGTAAACATCTGTTTCTCTTAATGGGTCACTATCTAAGTATTGAAAACGGTCAATTCTTTTATATCCAGTATTAGAAGCTGATAATGATACGAATGCAGATAATTTATCTTTAGAGTATTCTGCTTGAGTAAAAGCACCTATCCAGTTTACTTTACCATCGTTATCATAAAATATTTTATCTCCAACTTGTGCTTGGTTATTTGGGTTGTTTACGTCACTATCATCTAATGCATATTGACCTCCAAGTAAATCTGTAACTTCTGTAAAGTGAATACCTTTATAGTTTCTGTAATCTAAACCACTTAAAAGAACGATATTATCTGATAAATCTGTTTTTAAAGTAGTTAATACTCCATACCATTTGTGATCGTTTCTAGACGCTCTTAAAAAAGATTCTGATCCATTAACACCAGCTGCTTGGTTTTCTGCTACAATTTTATCAAAATTGATAGTTCCTAAATTTCCAATTCTGTAATCGGCATTATCAAAAGAGAATTTACTACCATCTCCTCCGGTTCCACCTCCACCACCAGAACCAAACGATACGTATGCCGCTGTAGATAATGATGTTTTTTCAGAAATATCCCAATAGTGGTTTAAAGATATTTGAGGTTTGTGGTAAAAGTTATCTTCTGAGTGAGTTACTTGACCATTTTTGTATCCCCAATCTGAGTTGTATTTAATACCTCTTTCGCTAGCTCTATAAGTGTCTATAGAATGGCTACTTTGTCTTTGACCATGACGTTGTTTAGCACCAAAAGCAGTAAAAGATATTTTATGCTTATCGTTAATTTCTTTAGATAAGTTTATAAAGTAAGATACAGCATTAAACTCTGTACCATCTACGTAACCATCTCCATCTGTTTTTGCAGCAGAAATAGTTGCAGCAAAACCATTGTCCATAAGTCCTGTAGAATATGTTAATCCATATTTTTCAAAACCGTCATTACCTAAAGTTGTGTACACATTTCCTCCAGTTTCAACATCTGTAGTTTTAGAGATAATGTTAATAGTACCACCAACAGAAGGTACAGCTACTTTAGATGCTCCTAAACCTCTTTGTACTTGCATAGAGCTTGTAACATCTCCTAAACCAGCCCAGTTAGACCAGTATACTCTACCATTTTCCATGTCGTTTACTGGTACACCATTAATCATAACGGCTACGTTTTCAGAATCGAAACCACGTAAATTAATACGTCCATCTCCATAACCACCACCACTTTTAGTAGCGTAAACTCCTGGAGTAGACTTTAAAATTTCTGGAAATTCTTGTGTTCCTAATTTTAAAGAAATTTCACTAGCTCTTATAGTAGATACAGCAACAGGTGTTTTTCTGTCTACTGCTACAGAAGCTATAATGTTAACTTCTTGTAATCCAAATTCGCTAGGTGTTAATTTAATTTGCCCAAGGTCTTTATTACCTGTAATTGTAAACTCTTGAGATAGGTAACCTACATAAGATATAATTATTTTAGTATCTGTAGATTGAGTTACAATACTAAAATTACCATCGAAATCTGTAGAAATCCCATTAGAAGTTCCAGCTTCAAGGATATTTACACCTGGTAAAGGCATGTTATTTTCTGGTTCTAATACAGTACCTGTAACTGTACTTTGAGCCATAGTAAAAGCAGAGCTTAAAATAGCGACTGCAAAAAACAAAATTTTAATTGTGTTTTTCATTGTGTGGGATTAAAGTTATATTGTATAATTTTTTTGCAAAATTAGGCATAATTATAGCTTTTATATTAACTTAATGTTAACATATTTGGTTTGCAGCTAAAATATTATATAATTCACTGAAAATTAAATATTAAGAAGTTATTTTTTTAACAAATATTCAACAATATTTATCTAAAATTTTTAAAATATTCTAAAATATTTTGAGTAGAAGCGTCATGATTAACAGAAGTGTTAAACTTAATGTCTTTTAAAATGGTGCTAGCAAGTTGTTTGCCTAATTCTACACCAAATTGGTCATAGCTATATATATTCCAAATTATACCTTGTACAAATATTTTATGTTCGTACATTGCTATTAGTTTTCCTAAACTCTCCGGAGTTAATTTCTTTATAAAAATTGTATTTGTAGGTTTGTTTCCTTCAAATACTTTAAAAGGTAATAGCTCATTAATTTCAGCTTCTGATAAGTTTTTTTCTTTAAGTTCTTCTAACACCTCTTCTTTTGTTTTACCGTTTAAAAGAGCTTCGGTTTGAGCAATGTAGTTTGAAATTAACTTATCGTTATGGTCTTTGTTGCCATGAAGACTTTGAGCAAAACCAATAAAATCTGCAGGAATTAACTTTGTGCCTTGGTGTATAAGTTGAAAAAAGGCATGTTGTGAATTTGTACCTGGTTCTCCCCAAATTAATGTTCCTGTTTCGTAATTTACTCTATTTCCATTTCTGTCTATAGATTTTCCATTACTTTCCATAATGCCTTGCTGCAAATAAGTTGCAAACTGATTTAAGTATTGAGAATAAGCAATTACTGCTTCGCTCTCTGCTTTAAAAAAGTTATTATACCAAACGCTTATTAAAGCTAAAACAACTGGAATATTATTGCTGAATTCTTCGTTTTTAAAATGAATATCCATTGCGTTAGCTCCTTTTAATAATTTATTAAAATTATCGAAACCAACAGCTAAGCTTATTGTTAAACCTACGGCGCTCCATAAAGAAAAACGTCCACCAACCCAATTCCACATTGGAAATATATTGTTTTCGTCTATGCCAAAATCTTTTACTTTTTCAATATTTGTAGAAACCGCTACAAAATGTTTAGCAACATCATTTTGTGTTGCATGTTCAAGAAACCATTGTCGTATTGTTGTGGCATTAGATAATGTTTCTTGGGTTGTAAATGTTTTAGATACAATTACAAATAAAGTAGTTTCTGGATCAAGTTTTTTTAACACTTCGTTTACGTGATCTCCATCTACGTTACTTACAAAATGAGTGGTTAAATGATTTTTATAAAATTGAAGAGAATCTACAACCATTGCTGGTCCTAAGTCACTACCGCCAATACCAATATTTACAATATCTGTAAATGGCTTATTGGTGTATCCTTTTTTGTTTCCGTTTACAATTTCGTTAGTAAATGCTTCAATTTTAGTTTTTACTTTAAAAATTTCCGGCATTACATTTTTGCCATCTACCAAAACAGTATCTGTTTCTTTGCCTCTTAAAGCAGTATGTAAAACAGCTCTATTTTCTGTTTTGTTAATACTATCTCCAGAATAATATGATGCAATAGCTTCTTTTAATTTTACTTGGTCTACGAGGTCTAAAAGTAGTTTAAACGTCTCTTCTGTAATTCGATTTTTAGAAAAATCTACATAAAAGTCTTCCCAATTAATTGTGAACTTGTTTGCTCTATCTTTGTTTTTAGAGAATAGGTCTTTAATTTCTATTTCTTTTACTTTTTCAAAATGATTTTGAAGCGCTTTCCATGCGTCTGTAGTTGTTGGATTTATAGAAGGTAGTGCCATATTTGTTTTCTCTAAGTGATTAATTTTTGTTCTTGGAGGTTGTTTTTTAAACTATCAGATTTATTAGATTTTTGTGGGTAATCGAGTAATTCTAATTGTTTTTTTAAAGGTTTTATATATTCTAAAAACTTTACTTTTAAACTGTCTGAAATTGGTTTTGCTTCTGGTAGTTTTTCTTTAAAAGGATCGACTTGTTTTCCATTTTTCCAGAAACGATAACATACATGAGGACCAGAGGTATTACCAGTCATGCCTACATAACCTATAACTTCACCTTGTTTTACAAAATCTCCAACTTTAGCTTTACGTTTAGACATATGCAGGTATTGTGTAGTATAGGTAGCATTATGTTTAACTTTTACATAATTACCATTACCACCACGTCTTGCAGATTCTATAACTGTACCATTTGCTGTAGACATAATTGGAGTTCCTACTTTGGCAGCAAAATCTGTTCCTTTATGTGGTCTTACTCTGTTTCCGTATAAGGCTATTCGTCTTTTTAAATTATATCGAGATGATATACGACTAAAGCTAACAGGCGATTTTAAAAAGGCACGACGTAAATTTTTTGCTTCATCACTAAAATAATCTCTAATGCCTAAAACAGAATCTGTTTCAAATTCAAAAGCATAAAATGGTTCTTTGTTGTGTTCGAAATAGGCAGCTTTTACTTCGTGGATACCAGCGTAAATAGAATCGTCTATATATTTTTCGGTATAAATAACTTTAAACTTATCGTTTTTTTGAAGTCTAGAAAAGTCTATGGTCCAGGCATAAATATCACTCATTTTTAGGGCTAAAACAAATGGTTTACCTTCATCGTCCATAGATTGTGATATGTTTGATGTTATTATTCCTGAAGCTGTTTTTTCAACATATTTAATAGGTTTGTAACTTGTATATGCTTTAATAGAATCTTGAAAATCTACTACAACATAACGCTCTTTTGTAGGTTGATAGATAAAACATTTTGGTGTTTGTAATGAATCGTTATCACACAGTAAAGTATAAGGTTTACCTAAATGAAGTTTTGTAATATCAAAACTATCTTTAGTTTGCTCTGCTATTTGATATATTTTAGAGTAGCTTAAATTGTTTTTTTGAAGAATATCACCAAAAGTATCTCCTTTTCTTATGGTGTCTTTTTTTACAATATATTCGTTTAAGTTAAATCCAAATTCGTAAATTTCTTCGGGTTGTTCAACTAATACAGTATCTAAAGATTCGTTATTTTCAGCATCTTCTTTACAACTAAAAAAAGATATTAAACATATTAATATTATTAAATATTTTTTCCCCAATCTTCTAATTCCTTTTGGCTCCATAAATCTGGAAAGAATATTCTTCTTTGATATTTTGGATGCATATATTTTACCCATTCGCTTCCTCCTGTCGCTTCTGCTGTTTTACCACCAATATTAAGATAATGGTTAGCTGTGTTATAATGTGCCATTACCCATGTAATATTTACAGTATAGTCGTAATGACGCATTGCTTTAATTAAATCTTGATCTTCTCTAACCTCTTGTGGTAATCTTTTAAAGATGGTCCACAAATTATGTGTGTTATAGAACTCTGCAAATCTAATAAATTCGTCTTTGTATTTCTCTTCGAAAACTGTTAATGTATAGGATTTTTTTCCTGTTTTGTAGTCTTTTCCTGCTGCTTGCCAATATAAATGTTCGAATGCGTGCTCGAAAGATGTGTTACGGTCTATTGTTTCTCTAAAGCGATTGTCTATTAAATTTATTAGTTCGGTAGAGGCAAATTCGATTTTTCGATATTGTGCACTTTGAAAACCACTTGCAGGAGTTAACGTGTTTCTAAACTTATTGTATTGTTCTACATCCATACCGTCCTTCATCACGGTGAATGATGAAGTAAGTACATCGAAATAACGACTTATACGCATAATTTTAGTTTCGAAAAAAGCAGCTGTAATATCTTCTTTTTTAGCAACTTGGTCAATTTCCCAAAGAATCATTTTAAACAACAATTCGTTGACTTGATGGTACATTAAAAATACCATTTCATCTGGTAACGTTGTACGTTGTACTTGAAGGTTTAGTAGTGCATCGGTTTGAATGTAATCCCAATAATCTATTGGTTTGCTATGTAGTAAGCCTTCTAAATGTGTGTTTACATTTTGGTCTAATGCTCTGTATTTATCGTTTAGTTGGTCGGTTATTTTGTTGTCTAAATTCATTTTAATTATCAAAAATAATTTTAAATGGATGTTTTAATCCTTTAAAAGATTCAAGATCAGCTCTTAAAGAGCCAACTGCTAAATCTGCTTTGATTCGTAAAGGTACTTTATTTTTATCTTTTGAAACCCATAGTGTTAAACTTTCTTCTTCTTTAAATACTCGACCAGCCATAACGTAAGGCCTAAATTTTAGAGTTGCTACTTTACCAAATTCTGTTTTAATTATTTCTTCGCCTAAATATTTTAGCTTAAAGCCATAATTTTCTTCGTCGAAAAACATATCGGTTTTTATTTCGTCTCCTATTTTTAATGTAGAAGCATCAATATTATTCCTTAAATAATAGTACATGGAAACCATGTCTTGAACATTTGGTTTTGTAGTTATTGTTTTTTTAGTATTGTGTTTTTTATTGTGAACTAAGGCTGTATTTGCATTATGGTCGAAATTTATTTCAATATTTTTTTTGTGTCCTCCTTCATCAATATTTCTTATAAATCTATATGGAATTAATTTTTCTGTGTCAAAATAGCTTTCATAACGGTCTGTAACTTTAAAAAACCATTTAATCATTCCGGTAGTCCAGCCTTTTCCAACAACATGAAACACAGGTTTTCCTTCTAATTTTGTTTTATTAACAGATAGTGTTGCATTTCCTGCCTTAAGAAAGTTGCTATAGCTCATTTTAAATTTAAACCATTCACCGTCTTGAAAAGCACTTTCTTGAGCAGATGCTAGGTTTATAGAGGCTATTGCGATTAGTATAAGTAGTAATTTTTTCATAATGTTATATAATGTATTCAACAAAATTATAAAGCATATATTGCCTTATTAAGTTAGATTACAATTACTATTCCAAAAATATAAAACAAAAAAATGCCATCTAATAATTTGATGGCATTTTTAATGAATTATTAACAAGAAGCATTAATTATAGTGTGCCGCGTTTTTCTTGCTCACGTTCTATAGACTCGAACAAAGCTTTAAAGTTTCCTGCTCCAAAACCTTTTGCTCCCATACGTTGTATAATTTCGAAAAAGAGTGTTGGTCTATCTTCTACTGGTTTTGTGAAAATTTGAAGTAAGTAGCCTTCTTCGTCTGCATCTATCATAATACCTAATGCTTTTAGCTTTTCGATATCTTCTTTTAATTCGTGACTAAATTCTTCTAATCTTCCTGGTACAGATTTGTAATATTCGTCTGGTGGTGTTGATAAAAACTCTACACCATTTGCTCGTAATTGAGATACTGTTTTTAAAATATCGTCTGTTGCTACGGCAATATGTTGTACACCTGCACCTTCGTAAAAGTCTAAATACTCTTCTATTTGAGAACGTTTTTTACCTTCGGCTGGTTCGTTGATTGGAAATTTTATGCGTCCGTTACCATTAGACATTACTTTACTCATTAATGCTGAGTATTCTGTATGTATTTGCTTATCGTCGAAAGATAAAAAGTTTTCAAAGCCCATTACATCTTCATACCATTTTACCCAAACATCCATTTGGTTCCAGCCTACATTACCAACCATGTGATCAATGTATTTTAATCCTGCTGATGGCGGATTATAATCTGATTCCCATTTTATAAATCCTGGTAAAAATGCGCCGTTATAGTTTTTACGTTCTACAAACATATGTACTGTTTCTCCATATGTGTAAATTCCTGCTCTTACTACTTCGCCGTGTTCGTCTTTTTCAACTGTTGGTTCCATATAAGATTTTGCGCCTCTAGACGTTGTTTCTTCATAAGCTTTTCTAGCATCTTCTACCCAAAGTGCTACTATTTTTACTCCATCGCCATGTTTTACAATATGGTCGTTTATTGGTGACTTACTGTTTAATGGTGTTGTTAGCATTAACTTAATTTTGTCTTGTGTTAATACATAACTTACAGAATCTGTTGAGCCTGTTTCTAAACCTTTATATGCGTGCGATTGAAAACCGAATGCTGTTTTATAAAAGTGCGCTGCTTGCTTGGCATTACCTACGTAAAACTCTACGTAGTCTGTTCCTAAAAGTGGAAGGAAATCTTGTGCGCCTTCAAATATTTTTTCTAAACCGTAGTTTACTGATTTTATTTCTTTTTTACTCATGATGTTTTTTATATAGATTCCTGTCTTCGCAGGAATGATAATTATTTTAATGTTCTAACCAAGATTTATAATAATCTTCGTCTGCTATTTTCATAGCTTCTTCTGTTACCATTAGTGGTTTAAAGGTGTCCACCATAACCGCAAGTTCTTCGGTTTTGGTTTTGCCTATACTTTTTTCGGTTGTTCCTGGATGTGGACCATGTGGTATTCCTGCTGGATGCAGTGAAATGTGACCTTGGTCTATATCGTTACGGCTCATAAAATCGCCATCTACGTAATACAACACTTCGTCACTGTCTATGTTACTGTGGTTGTATGGTGCTGGAATACTTTGCGGATGATAATCGTACAAACGTGGTACGAAGCTACATATTACAAAGGCATCTGTTTCGAATGTTTGATGTACTGGTGGCGGTTGATGCACGCGACCTGTTATTGGTTCGAAATCGTGTATTGAAAATGCGTATGGATAATTGTAGCCATCGTAACCTACAACATCGAATGGGTGTGATGCGTAAACCATATCGAAAATTTCGTCTTGTTTTTTAACTTTCATTAAAAAATCTCCAGATTCGTTATTGGTTTCTAATTCGTATGGCCTGCGTAAATCGCGTTCGCAATATGGTGAATGTTCTAGCAGTTGCCCAAACCAATTTCTATAGCGTTTTGGCGTGTAAATTGGCCTGCGAGACTCCACTATAAATAACCTGTTATCTTCTGTGTCGAAGTCTATTTTATAAATTATACCTCGAGGTATAATTAAATAGTCTCCGTATTTAAAATCTAGATTACCAAGGTGTGTGCGTAGTTTTCCAGAGCCTTTATGGATAAAAATCATCTCGTCTGCATCAGAATTTTTATAAAAATAATCTGTTGTAGATTGTTTTGGTGCAGATAGAATTATTGTACAATCGCTATTGGTTAAAACGGCTTTACGACTTTTTAAATAATCGTTTTCTGGTTTTACTTGAAAACCTCTAAATCGATACGATTGTATGTGATTTTTTTTAGCAATTTTTGGCGCAACACTGTATTGTCCTTTTATTTCTTTTACTTGTGTTGGTCTTTGTTCGTGATACGAATTTGTACTCATACCATCGAAACCTATGGTTCCAAAAAGTTGCTCGTAATATAAAGACCCATCTTTTTTTCTAAATTGTGTGTGTCTTTTATGTGGGATGTTTCCTAATTTATGATAGAATGGCATTTTTTAGTTTTTTTGTTAAAGATTAAAGTTGTGTTTTCAACTTATACTAAATGCGAAATAAGGAAAGTGTAAAATCACTCTGGATTTCTTTTTATAAGAAATTTTAAAAAGGTTAATATGTCCTGCCAGAGATACTTCATTTATAACAAATATCGTGATTTTTTTGGAGTTTAAAAAATATAAGCTCTAAAACCAAAAACCTAAATTAAAAAACCAATAACTTTCTTTTGTTTCTGGAGAGAAAGTGTATTTAGCTTCTATTGGGCCTAAAAATGTTTCTAATCCATAACCTAAAGCATAACCAGAATAATCTGGAAGCGAAAACCAATTAATATCTTCAGAACTAAATAAATCGTCCTCTATATTTGCATAGTTTGCAGCTGCTGTTATATGGTTTTTGTCAAAAATTTCATAATCTAAATTTATAGTTCCTTTAATAAAGCTACCGCCAGGTAGTGATAAGTAATCGTAACCATAAAACGATCTAAAACCATTAATAAAATTATTTGCATAACCACCAAGAACATAATCAAAATAGCTTGTGTTTTTGCCGTTAATTTTAGCTCCTGCTTCACTAGAAATAGTGGCACTTAATTTGGGAGATAAGGAATAGGCGTAACCTATTTTAGCATTGATTAATGAAAAAGGGCTGAAGCTATTAGTGTAGTCTGACGAAAATAAAAAATATTTAAAATCTGCATTAAAATACAAGCCTTCATTTGGGAAGTATTTGTTGTCGTATGAGTCAAAACGTAAATTTCCAAAAGCATTAAAATAGTCACTATTGTCAAATACAGTTTCTCTTTGGTTTATATCTGATCTTAACGTTTCAGATTTAATTTTTAAATGTTTAAGCTCTGCGCCAAGTGTTAGTTTTAAATCGTTTTGATATTGTGTTTGAACAAATATTTTATTTGTTAAATCTGTAATTTTAACGTTTAGTTTATTGAGTCTATTGAATGTTATATCTTCTTCAGCTAATATTGCTCCTGCCGCAACACCTTTTTCAAATTCGTTATAATTAGAACTTATACCAAAGCTCCAATAAAAACCTTTATCTATATAATAATTAAAATTATATCTAACGTTATCGCCTACAATTAAATCTAACGATAATGCGTCGCTTTTAAATAATACTTGGTTTTTTGTTACGTTAGATAAAAATGCACTTTTATATAAACCATCGTAATGTAAACCAAACTTTAAAAACATGGTTTTATCTGTTTCATCGAGGTCTGCATGTAAATTATATCCAGAAATATTATTCTCTACAGATGGAACTAATTTATAAGTAAAGCTATCGAAATTATTGGTGCTAACAAGATTGTTTGAACCGCTAATAAATTTATTGTAACTAATTTTTTCTTTAGATTTTAATTTTAATTTACCAACCACATAAGATTTTGTGTAGTTTTCTAAGCCATTAATAACGATGTGATTTATATAGATGCTATCAGATTTTTTAGGTTTAAAAAAACTGTCTCTTTTTTTTAATTGTTTTTTTGCAAGTTCCTTTAATTCATTAGCTTTTAGTTTTGCTGCAATTTCTCCATTTTCAATAATTTGTGGACCATCATCAAAAGAAACCACAGTAAATTTTGTTATGTCTGGTTTAATGTAGATGTCTGTTTTTGGTGCTTTAATTTTCATATCATTTATGGTACGAAAATTATTTATTTGAAATAAAATGGCAGGAGCGGAAGATAAATCGGCTCTATTGGCAAGACCATCTTGTACGTCTACACCTATAATAATGTTGGCTCCTTTAGCTCTTAACTCATCTATTGGATAGTTATTTGTTACACCTCCATCTATTAATAGTTGTTCGCCTATTTTTACAGGTTGAAAAAGTGACGGAAATGCTCCGCTGGCTTTTACAGATTGTGCTAAATTTCCTTTTTCTAAAATTACAGGTTGTCCGGTTTCAATATCTGTAGCGATACAAAAGAAGGGAATTGGGAGTTTACTAAAATCTGAAACATTATTAACATGTAAAGTTAATTTAGATAATAGGTTAAATGTGTTTTGGCCGCGAGATAAAGCAGAAGGCAATTGTGCTTTAAAATTATCAAAAGGTAATATAACAGCATATTTTTCTTGATTTTCGCGTTCGTAGAAAGTTTTTGCTGCTCTTGGTACTTCGTCGTTTAATATTTTATCGAAATCTACACTTTTAAATATGGAATCTAATTGGTTTCCAGAATATCCAGAAGCATAAAGCGCACCTACAATTGCTCCCATACTTGTTCCTGCAATGTAATCTACTCTTAGACCAAGACTGTCTATTACTTTTAAGGCACCAATGTGTGCCAAACCTTTTGCACCACCACCACTTAAAACTAATCCTACTTTAGGTTCTTTTTCAGTTTTTTCTTGAGCAAATAGGTTAGTATTTGCAATTGTTAATAGTAAAATAGCGATGATAAATGTTTTCATTTATTCTTTTTCGGTTTTATGGTAGTAACTGTAAATTTTTTCTGCTCTTGAGACTCCAATGACATCCTCAAGTTCGTCTAGTTTAGCATTAGCAATTCGTTTTGCAGATTTAAACTTCTTTAATAAATCTACAATAGTTTTTTCTCCAATCCCAGGAATTGTTTCCATTTCAGTATTTAGCGCTTGTTTACTTCTTTTATTTCTATGGTGTTCTATGCCAAAACGGTGTGCTTCATTTCTAAGTTGTTGAATAATTTTTAATGTTTCACTTTTTTTATCTAAATATAAGGGAATTGGATCATTTGGATAAAATAATTCTTCTAAACGTTTGGCAATTCCTATAATGGCAATTGTACCACGTAAGTTTAAAGCATCTAAACTTTTTAATGCAGAAGATAGTTGTCCTTTTCCACCATCTATAATTATTAATTGCGGCAATGGTTCGTTTTCATCTAATAACCGTTTGTAGCGTCTGTAAACTACTTCTTCCATAGAAGCAAAATCATCTGGACCAACAACCGTTTTTATATTAAAATGCCTATAATCTTTTTTACTTGGTTTTCCATTTTTAAAAACAACACAAGCAGCTACAGGATTTGTACCTTGTATGTTTGAGTTATCAAAACATTCTATATGTCTAGGTTCTTCACTTAAACGTAAATCTTTTTGCATCTGTGCCATTATTCTTTTAACATGGCGATCTGGATCTGTTATTTTAACTTGTTTAAAACGTTCCATTCTATAATATTTGGCGTTACGAATGGAGAGGTCTAAAATTTTACGTTTATCGCCAAGTTGTGGTAAAGATACCTTAATGTTTTCTCCAACATTTACTTTAAAAGGAACATAAATTTCTTTTGAGTTCGAATTAAAACGAGCCCGAAGTTCTACTATCGAAAGTTCTAGTAATTCTTTATCAGACTCATCTAGTTTCTTTTTAATTTCTAATGTGTGAGATCTTATAATAGAACCATAGGAGATTTGAAGAAAATTTATATAACCATAACTCTCGTCGCTTACAATAGAGAACACATCTACATTACTAATTTTAGGATTTATTATGGTAGATTTTGCTTGATAGTTTTCTAAAACTTCGATTTTTTCTTTAATTTTTTGAGCTTCTTCAAAATGCATATTCTCTGCAAAAATTAGCATTTGCTCTTTAAATTGGTCTAAAGAATCTTTAAAATTTCCTTTTAAAATTTCTCGAATTGCAGTAATGTTTTCTTGGTAACTTGCTTCTGTTTCAAGAGCTTCGCATGGGCCTTTGCAATTTCCTAAGTGGTATTCTAGGCACACTTTAAATTTTCCAGATGCTATGTTGTCTTGAGATAGTTTATAGTTGCACGTTCTAAGTTTGTATAAACCTTTAATTAAATCCAGTAAAGTTTTTACTGTTTTCATACTTGTGTAAGGTCCAAAATACTCGCTACCGTCTTTTATAACGCGTCTAGTTGGAAAAATTCTTGGAAATCGTTCTTTTTTAATACAAATCCAAGGATAAGATTTGTCGTCTTTTAATAAAACGTTGTATCTTGGTTTGTGTTTTTTAATTAGATTGTTTTCTAGTAAAAGTGCATCATTTTCTGTCTCAACAACAATATGCTTAATGTTTGCAATTTTTCTAACTAACACTCTGGTTTTACCACTGTCATGTGTTTTGGTAAAATATGAAGAAACACGTTTTTTTAAATTTTTTGCTTTACCAACGTAGATAATAGTACCTTCAGCATCAAAATATTGATAAACTCCCGGAGCATTTGGAAGTGTTTTTAATTGAATATCTAACGAAGGATTTGCCATATCCCAAAGGTAATTATTTATAAGTTGTATTAAAAAACAACGCTTAATTTTATCATTTAAAATTTATATTTTTTTAAAGAACTAATTCAGTACATTGCGCCACTTTTTAAAGAAAAAAATGAATAAAAAAATTATAGGAAGAACAGATAAAATCGATTTTCCAAAACTTAATTTATTTGAAATTGATGCTAAAATAGATACAGGAGCTTATACTTCTGCAATCCATTGTTCTAAAATAGTAGAAGAAAACAACACTTTGCGTTGTACTTTTTACAGTAAAGGGCATCCAAATTTTAATGGAAAAGAAGTTGTTTTTGAAAATTATACCTTTACAGATGTAAAAAGCAGTAATGGTTTTGTAGAAAATAGGTATAAAGTTAAAACAGATGTTGTTTTTTTTGGTAAAACATATAAAATAAACCTAACGCTAAGCACAAGAGCAGAAATGAAGTTTCCTGTTTTAATTGGAAGACAATTTTTAAAAAATAAATTTATGGTAGATGTAGATGTATTTAATCTATCTTTTAACACTAAGTAAAATAAAAGAATGAACATAGTTATATTATCTAGAAATGCATATCTATATTCTACAGAAAGAATAGTAGAAGAAGGTGAAAAAAGAGGTCATAAAGTAGAGGTTATAGATCCTTTAAAATGTGATATTATTATTGAAAAAGAAAAACCTTCTATTTACTATAAAGATCGTTATTTAGATTACGTAGATGCTGTTATTCCAAGAATTGGAGCATCTGTTACATTTTATGGTTGTGCTGTAGTAAGACAATTTGAAATGATGAATGTGTTTACAACTGTAACTAGTGATGCTATTTTACGTTCTCGAGATAAATTAAAAAGTCTGCAACGTCTTAGTAAAGCAGGTATTGGAATGCCAAAAACAGTATTTACAAACTATTCTCGTGATGCTAGAGAAGTTATTGAGCATGTAGGTGGAGCACCTGTAATTATTAAATTATTAGAAGGAACTCAAGGTTTAGGAGTTGTTTTGGCTGAAACTAAAAGTGCAGCAGAATCTGTTCTTGAAGCATTTAATGGGTTACAAGCAAGAGTTATAGTGCAAGAATTTATAAAAGAAGCAAAAGGAGCAGACCTACGTGCGCTTATTGTAGATGGGCAAGTGGTTGGAGCAATGAAGCGCCAAGGAAAAGAAGGAGAGTTTAGGTCTAATTTACATAGAGGTGGTAGTGCTAACATTATAAAACTTAGTCACGACGAATTAAAAGTAGCAATAAATGCTGCTAAAGCATTAAAACTACCAGTTTGTGGTGTAGATATGTTGCAGTCTGCTCGTGGACCATTGTTGCTTGAGGTGAACTCAACTCCAGGATTAGAAGGTATAGAATCTGCAACAGGAAGAAATATTGCAAAAAATATTATTGCATTTATTGAAAAAAGTGTTTAAATAAATGATTAATAAAACAAACGACATTTTAGAAATATTAGGTGAAAAAATTGGATTAGGAGAAAGTAAAGAAGTTGCTTTTAATCTAGCAAAACTTCATACTAGAACTCCTGTAGATGTTCCTATTATAATTGAACGTTCTAAAAAACCTGGACCTGTTATTTTATTTACAGCAGGTATTCATGGTGATGAAATTAATGGCGTAGAAATAGTAAGGCAAATTATTGCAAAAGGTATAAATAAACCTAGAATAGGAACTACAATTTGTATTCCAGTTCTTAATATTTTTGGCTTTATTAATATGGAGCGCGAATTTCCAGATGGACGCGATTTAAATCGTGTCTTTCCAGGAAGTAAGTCTGGATCTTTAGCAAGTAGAGTAGCATATTCTTTAGTTTCTGAAATTGTACCGCACGCAGATTTTATTATGGATTTTCATACCGGTGGAGCAATGAGATTTAATGCACCTCAAATAAGAATAGCTGAGGGAAATAAAGATATTGATATAGCTGCAGAAATATTTGGAGCACCGTTTGTTTTATATTCTAAAAATTTAAATAAATCTTTTAGAAATACCTGTAAACGTTTAAAAAAGCCAATTTTGCTTTTTGAAGGAGGAAAGTCTTTTCATATAGATAATACAGTAACAAACACAGGAGTTAATGGTGCTAAACGTATTATGAGTCATTATGGAATGCTTCATAAAAAGTTTAAAGTTTCAACACCTAAAAAAGATTGTGTTTTTATTAAAGAAAGCCGTTGGATACGTGCTAGTTATTCGGGTATGTTTAAAGCTTCAATAGCTATTGGAGCTAAAGTAAAAAAAGGAGATGTTATTGGAAATATTACAGATCCTTATGGTAAGTTTAATCATTTTGTAAAAACCTCTAACGGAGGTTACATTATTAATGTAAACGAATCTCCAATTGTTTATCAAGGAGATGCTCTTTTTCATATTTCAACAAAATTAGTATAAAACTAAACATGGTTTCTAAACAAGAACTTAGAAAAAAATATAAAGCCATTAGAAGTAAGTTATCTCAAGAAACTATTGATGATTTAAGTATTGAGATTGCAAATAAACTTTTAACTTTAAATATTTGGGATCATGAATTCTATCATGTTTTTCTAACTATAGAAAGTTTAAAAGAAGTTAATACAGATTTTATTCTTAATATTCTATCTGGTAAAGATAAGAATATTGTTATCTCAAAAAGTGATTTTAAAACAAGAACCCTTAAAAACTTCTTGCTTACAGACGCTACTAAAATAAAAATAAACAATTATAACATACCAGAACCAGTTAACGGAATAGAGATTAATAATTCTAAAATTGACGTGGTGTTTTTACCTCTTTTGGCTTTTGATAAAAAAGGGAATCGTATTGGTTATGGTAAAGGTTTTTATGATAATTTTTTAGCAAGTTGTAAACCAGAAACTATTAAAATAGGTTTGTCTTTTTTTAATGTAGAAGAAGAAGGTTTTCCTGTTTTAGATTCGGATATTGCTATTGATTATTGTGTAACACCAGAAAAAATATATACATTTAAATTATAATATTTTTTTAGGAAACGCCTTGTTATTGAAAAATAATAAGATACCAAAACCAATTGCAATAGCAACATCTGCTATATTAAATACAGGCTCAAAAAATATAAAATTTTCTCCTCCCAAATATGGTATCCATTCAGGTAAATTACCTTGCCACATTGGGAAATATAGCATATCTACTACATTGCCAAATAGAGCTTTGTCGTAACCTCCATCTACTGGTAAAAAAGTAGCTACCTGTCCAAAACTATCATTAAAAATTACACCATAAAAAACAGAGTCTATAATATTTCCTAAAGCTCCAGAAAAAATAAATATTAGAGCAAAAATTAAGGTTTTAGAGTGCTTCTTTTTAATGGCGTTAACTAACCAATAACCAATGCCTAAAATGGCAAATATTCTAAAAGTAGTTAAACATAATTTTGCAGTTCTATCTCCAATAAACGGTAAAATGTCGCTTAATTTGGTTCCCCAAGCCATACCATCATTTTCAACAAAATATATTTTAAACCAGCTAAAAACTGTTTCAGATTCGTGTAACTGAAAATGTGTTTTTATGTACATTTTACTAATCTGGTCGATTAGTAAAATTATAATAATTAAAATGGAAGCTTTTTTCAAAGGTGTTTATATGATTTAAAGCTAAAATAAGACTATTTTTTAGTTTTATGGATATTAATATTTCCGTTAATAGTGTTAATTTGTACTTGGTTTTTTCCGGAAGTTATTTTGTTATAGTTAACACTTCCTGTTTTGCTTTTAGCTTTTACTGTTGCATTAGCAGTTTCTAAATTAATATCTCCATTAAAAGTGTTGATTATTGCATTTCCTAAAAAATTAAAAATATTCGCATTGCCTTGATGTAATTCTAAAAACAATGTTTTATAGCGCCCATATATTTTTGCAGAACCAATTTTGCTTTTAAAATATAGATTTAAATTCTCTGGAATTTCTAATAGAAGTTCAATTGAAGTTACTTTATGCACGCTTAATTTATCGTTATAATTTTTAACTAATGGTTTGTAAATACTTGATATTATTAAAGAGTCATTTTTTATTTCTTTTAAAATAATAGTATTTAATGCATCTTCTCCTTCTGTTCTAGAATTTATTTTTATAGTTTTATTTGTTGTTGTTTTAACATCAATTTTAAAAAAAGCATCACCTTCAATAGTAATATATTGTATCGCATTGTTTGTTATTGTTTTTTTTTCGGTTTTTTGTGCGTTTAACCAAAAAAATGTAAATATTAATATTATAGAGATGTAATTTTTCACGTTTAACTAATGTATAAAAAAACGCCAACATAAAGTTGGCGCTTGTATATAGGTTAATTGTAAATATTATTTTGTTTCCTTAATTAAATACATGTATACAGGAAAGTGGTCACTAAAGCCATCTGTAAATCCTCCATCAGCAAAACTTCTTAATGGGTAGCCTTTATAACGTCCTTTTTTATTACTTAAATAGTTTTTATTATAAATACCTGCTTTGTAATATCTAAAAGAAGAATAATCTGTTTCTATTAAAGGCTTTGTAACCATTATTTGATCAAATAAACTCCATGCATCTCTATAAGCAGTTGTTCCTAAACCTTGCTTTTTAAACATATTAATGTATGGGTTGTAGATACCTTTAATTTTTACATTTTTTTTCTTTGCTTGAGCTTTAAGTATTCCTTTTACACTTTCATTTGTAGGATCATCGTTTAAATCTCCCATTGTAATTATTTTAGCATAAGGATCTATTGCTTGTAAAGAGTCTATAATGTGTTTGTTTAATTTTGCAGCAGCAATACGCTTAGGGCGACTTCTTGCTTCACCTCCACTTCTAGATGGCCAGTGGTTTACTATAACATGTATAAGGTCTCCATCAAGTTTTCCAGAAACTAATAATTGGTCTCTAGTGTAAACACGTTTTTTTGTGTTATCATCGTATATTTTTAGAGTATGAGAGCTTTTAGATACTGGCTGGAATAATTCTTTTTGGTACATTAAACCCACATCAATTCCACGTCTATCTGGAGATTCAAAATGTACAATACCGTAGTCTTTGGCTAATAATAATGGATCATTAGCAACATCTTCTACTACATTAACGTTTTCAACCTCACAAATTCCAATAATGGCAGGAGCATTTCCTGTTGTTTCTGCTCCAATATCAGAAATAACGCGAGCCATGTTATGTACTTTCTTTTTGTAAATTTCTTCACGATTTGCTTTAATTTCCATCATAGGACTTGCTTCATCGTTTTTTTCAGGGTCATTTACGGTATCAAACAAGTTCTCAAGATTATAAAAAGCCACAGTGTGAATTTTATACTTCTTTTCTTCTTGAGCATTAACGCTTATAAAAGCTGTAATAAGCGCGATTGTAAGCCATAGATTTAAATTTTTCATTAGTTATAATGTTATGTTTATGTTATGCGTACGTTCAAATTTCCTGCCAAAGGTAAATGTTTCTAATAAATAATGTAACTTTGCACGCCTTAAATAACTATTATTTAATGTGTAAATTATTTTTAACTATCTATTTCTAACATGAAAAAAATTATTTTTATTTTTTTATTCGGAATGTTTTCTGTCCTAACAGCTTTCGCTCAAGACACTATTGTAAAAGGTAGCGTTAAGGACGCTGTTACAGATGAACCACTTCCAGATGTAACAATTACTGTTGAGGAAACAGGACAAGCTGAAAAGACAGATGGTCTTGGTCAGTTTCAATTTAGCCAGCCAATTCCTTTTGGAGAGCAAATGCTAAAAATTACTAAACCAGGGTTTCTGCCAAAAAGATATCCTATTATTGTAAATGAAGGTCAAACTGTTGATATTCAAGACATGACTCTTGAGGTAGACAAAGGCAGTCAAGTAGATTTGTTTACAATTACACTTTCTGATGATGAATTAAATGATGATACAAGTGGTTCTGATAATATTTCAGGATTATTATCATCTTCTTTAGACATTTTTCAACGTACAGCGGCTTTCGAATTTAGCTCATCTTTCTTTAGAGTAAGAGGATTAGATTCAGATAACGGTACTGTTTTAATTAACGGTATTAAAATGAATAAATTTGATACTGGAAGACCACAATGGAGTAATTGGGGAGGACTAAATGATGTTGTAAGAAACCAAGAGTTTTCTCAAGGTCTATCGCCTTCAGCATATACATTTGGTGGTGTTTTAGGAGCTACAAATATAAACACTAAAGCATCTTCTTATAGAGAAGGTGGACGTGTAACATACTCATCTTCTAACAGAAGTTATACAAACCGTTTAATGGCTAGCTACTCTTCTGGCTTAATGGAAGATGGATGGGCATATACAATTATGCTTGGACGCCGTTGGGGAGACGAAGGTTACCAAGACGCTTCACTTTACGACTCTAACTCGTTTTTTGCATCTGTAGAGAAAGTAATTAACGATAAGCATAGTATAAACTTTACTTCAATTTATGCACCTAATAGAAGAGGAAAATCTTCAGCAAATACACAAGAAGTTTACGATTTAAAAGGTATTAAGTATAACGAATATTGGGGATACTTAGACGGAGAGAAAAAGAACTCACGTATTAAAGAGGTAGAAGAGCCAATTATAATGTTAAATCATACTTGGGATATGTCATCTAAAACAGCATTAAATACAAACATTGGATACCAATTTGGAAAAGTTGGTAACAGTCGTTTAGATTATGCTGGTGGTGCAAATCCAAGTCCAGCTTATTACCAAGATTTACCAAGTGATTATTTAGAAGACGGAGATTTAGCTGGAGCTTATTTAGCAGAACAAGAGTTTTTAAATGATGGACAAATTGATTGGGAAAGAATTATTGATGCCAATTTAACAAACAATGTATCTGGAACAAATGCAGCATACACTTTGTATGAAGATAGAAATGACGATAAGCAATTAACAGTTAACACTATTTTTAATACAGAATTAAATGAAAACATCTTATTTCATGCTGGTGCAAACTATAGAAAATTAGATTCTGAAAATTTCGCAGAAATAATTGATTTATTAGGAAGTACAACAGGAGTTTCTAATGTAGATAACTTTAGCCAGAATAACTTTGATGAAAACAATCCAGGTTATGTGGCTTACGAAGGAGATAAGTTTAGATACAACTATAATATTTATGTAAACGAATTATCTGGTTTTGCACAAGCACAGTTTAAATACAATAAAGTAGATTTTTACTTAGCTGGAAGTTTAACAAAAACAGATTACCAAAGAGAAGGTTTATTTGAAAACGGAAATAACGTTGGTAACTCTTTTGGAAAAGGAGATAAATTAGAATTTACTGGAGTTGGAGCAAAAGCAGGATTTACATATAAAATTACTGGTAAGCATTTATTAGATTTTAATGGAGGTTATATTACAAAAGCACCATCTATTAGAAACACTTATACAAACTCAAGAGAAAGCCATGATTATGTTGGTGTAAGATTTGGTGAAAAAGAAGAAGGAATCGATATTACTGAAGAAAAAGTAACATCTTTTGATGCAAGTTATATTTTTAGATCTCCTATAATAAAAGCAAAATTAACAGGTTTTTATACTAAAATAGAAGATGCTAACGAAATCTCATTTTTCTTTACTCAAGGAAGTAACACAGGATTTATTCAAGAAGTATTAACTGGAGTAGAAAAAAAGCATATTGGAGGAGAATTAGGTATAGAAGCACAAATAACACCAACTATTAAGTTAAAAGGTGCTGCTTCTGTAGGACAATATACTTACGATAACAACCCTAATTTATATATTAACTCAACATCAGAAGATTTTGTAGATACACAAAATGGAGAAGATGTTAACCTTGTAACAGATGTTACTACATCAAACTTAAAAGATTATAAAGTAGCTGGTGGACCACAAACAGCATACTCTGTAGGTTTTGAATATAGAGACCCAGATTACTGGTGGTTTGGAGCAACAGCAAACTTTTTTGATAATGCATATGTAGACATTAGTCCATTAGCAAGATCTAATGCATTTTATACAGATGCAGATGGATTACCGTATAACGATTATGATCCAGAAGTAGCAAAAGAGCTATTAAAACAAGAAAAATTTGATAACTATATGGTTGTTAATCTTGTAGGAGGAAAATCATGGAAAATTGGAGATAAATATATCGGGTTCTTTGCAAGTGTAGGAAACCTATTAGATAAGGAATATAAAACAGGTGGTTACGAGCAAGGTAGACGTGCAGATTATAGAGCATTAAGAGACGATGTTAATTTAGAGAAAAGAGTCTTTGGAGCTAAATATTGGTACGGTAGAGGTGCTAATTACTTTGTAAATGTGTATCTTAGATTTTAAAAAAAAGAAAAATTAATAATTATTAACATTACGATTATGAAAACGAATAAATTAATAACATTAGCATTAAGTTTTATGGCTTTAATAGCTATAACTTCTTGTGTAGAAGACGATGATTACGCAGTACCAAATATTCTTGGAACTGAAGAAAATAAAGCCTTAGCTAATATGTTAGCAACTTCTACAGAGGTTGATTTTGAATATGCAAAAAACTTGTATAATTCAGATCCTAATAACGATGGAGATAATGATGATGCAATTCCTTTTGAAGTAGAAAATGATATTTATATAAAAGGATACATAAGTTCTTCTGATGCTACAGGAAACTTCTTTAAAGAATTTTACATTCAAAATAAAGCTGAAAATCCTACAAGCGCTTTTAAAGTAGCTATCGACCAAACAGATACTTACAACCAATTTAATAAAGGACGTGAAGTTTATATAAACTTAAAAGGACTTTATATTGGAGAAGAAAGAACAGGAAGTGGAGTTATTACTATTGGTGGTACTACAGAATTTGATAGTTTTGGTGGTACAGTAGATAGAGTAAATCAAAATCAAATTAAAACTAATATTTTACGTTCAGAAACAACAGTAGAGCTTACACCTTTAACAGTTGCTTTTGCTGATATTACAGATGCTATAGTAGGTGTTTTTGTACAGGTAGATAATGTAGAATTTGCAGACGATTTAAATGGTGAACGTTATTTTGATGCTGTTGAGGTTTTTGATACACAACGTACATTACAAGCTTGTGGAGGTTTTGACTACTCAGAAATTAGTTTAGAAACAAGTAGTTTTTCTACTTTTAAAGAAGAACTTTTACCAACAGGAAATGGTTCTTTAAGAGCAGTAGTAAGTAAAACTTTCGATGGTAGTACACATGTATTAGCATTAAACACTACTGACGATGTAATGTTAGATAATGCACGTTGTTCATTATTTAATATCGATGATTTTACAGTAACTTTTGAAGAAGATTTCGAGAATTTTGGAGGATTAACAAACGAAGGTTGGACAAATGTAAACATTAGTGGAACAAGTACAGATTGGTTTATTAGTGGTTTCGATAACAATGATTATGCTAGAATTTCTGCTTTCTCTTCAAACAATTCAGAGGCTAATGTGTGGTTAGTTACACCAGCAATTACTTTAGATGCAGGTTCAGACGCTATATTAACTTTCGACCTTGAAATTGCATATTCAAACGGTATTATATTATCTGCATACATCTCAGAAGATTTTACAGGAGATCCAGAAACAGCAACATGGGAACCATTAAATGCTGCAATTCCTTATGGAGTAACTAATACATTTGGTGGTTTAGAGCCAATTAGTGCTATTGATATTTCTGCTTACAGTGGAGACGTACATATTGGTTTCTTTTATGAAGGTTCAGACCCAAGTGCAACAACTAGATATCATATTGATAACGTAAGAGTATTAAGTAATTAAAATATATTTTAAATTAATAAAAAACCTGATAGAACATTCTATCAGGTTTTTTACTTTTATAGCATGACTATTTTCGATCAAATTTTTTACTTCGTATTTTCTAAGTATAAAAAACAATACAAACAAAAAGCAAATAATATAGCCTTATATTATACTTCTCTTTTACAAATAACAATAGCCTTTTTATTAGGCTGTTTTTTTGCAGCTTTTTTTAGTAACATGCATGTAAATGCAATGTCTAGTGATAAAGCTTGGATATTGTTTGTAATGTTATCCATAGGTATTCATTTTAAGAACTGGATAACTTATAATGGTAATACCAGAAAAGTAATGAATGCTAAATTCAATAAAAAAAAGTCGCCAAAATATAATATTTCTTTACTTATAGCACTTCCTTTTATATGTATTGCTATGGGCTTAATATTACTACAATCCTTATAAATTACCATCTTAGGTTTATTTATAACATATATATTTATACTTATAAAAAATTAGTATATACTTAACAAATAATCGCATACCTTTGTGCTTTAAATGTTGTGTTACAATGGCAAAGTTTAACTATATAGTTATAACGCTTTTATTAGCTATATCTTCTTTCTTTTTTACAGAAAGTGATACTGCTATTGTACAAAAAAATAGTACGCCAAAAAGTACAGTACAATCAAGTTCTTTATTTAATAATCAAGGTGTAATTGAAAACTCTCAAATAGATTTTTCAATTAATCTGTCTCAAGAAGAAAATATTACATTTTTTAAACTATTAGGTTTAATAAATGTAGTTTTTAAAGAGGAACAAGAAAATTATTTGTTTTATCAAAAAACAAGTAATCTTATTAACGTTGCTCTAACTACAAAAATAATTATTTTTCCATTTCATTGGTTTACATAAAAGCATTATTTACTTAAAAACTATTGCATCACTATACTTTTTAATGAGTTTAGTGTTGATTTACTATACATTAAATCTAAATAAACAATGAAATTATCACTTACAGTATTAGAGATACTAGTAGTATCTTGTGTTTTTGTACCTTTTTTTATATTTATCTATAAAGGACTCAATAGCACATCAAAAACAAAAAATAAAGCCGAAAAAATAACTAAAGCCAATGGCTTTAATTATAAATTAAAAGAAGTTTGGAATAATAAATATATTGGTTTAGCAGAAGAAAACAATATGTTAACTTATATTCAATTTAATAAAGAAGACGATAAGATATTTAATATAAATCTTTCTAAAGTTAAATCTTGCGAATTGATTTCAGACTATAAAAAAGGAAAAGATAAAGTAACAAGATTACAGTATTTAGAATTGAGAATAACATTTCTTCCTATGCAAGATGAAGATAAAGTCTTGTCATTTTTTAATAATCAAGAAGCCTTTATGGAAAATTACGAATTACAAAGAATTAAAAAGTGGCATAAGTTAATTAATAGTAATATTAATATGGATTTAAAAAAAGCATCTTAATATTTAAATAGTTACTAAAAAAAGCATCAATTTTATTTTAAGATTGATGCTTTTTTATTGTTAGTTACCACTTACAGTATGGTGTTTTACTTAACTGTGAGTTATAATATTTAGTCTCTCCTGTAACTTCTTTACCTAACCAATTTGGTTTTGTGAAGCTTTCTTTTTCTGTTGATAATTCTACCTCTGCAACAATTAGGCCTGCATTATCTTCAAAAAACTCATCGACTTCAAAAATATGGTTGTCAACTTTTATTTCATAACGAATTTTATCAATTATACCTTTTTTGCAAAGTTTTAAGAGCGGTTCAGCTTCGTCTTTAGTAATTTCTTTTTCCCATTCAAAACGCGACAATCCATTTTTAGAAGACGCTCCTTTTACTGTTAGAAACCCAGTATTACCTTTTAGTCTAACACGAACAGTACGCTTTTTATTTGTGCTTAAAAAACCTTGAACAATTCTAGTTTGCTTAAAAGCATAACTTTTAAAAGCGTTATTTTTTACTAAAAATTTGCGTTCTATTTCAATCATTTTAAAATTTATTATAGATTATTGCGTACTTAATAATTAGTAAATTTACAGCATGTTAAACAATTTACCAATAAGAAAAATTATTCATGTAGATATGGATGCATTTTATGCTTCTGTAGAGCAAATGGATAATCCAGAACTTATAGGTAAACCTTTAGCTGTTGGTGGAGGTGGAGATAGAGGTGTTGTAAGCGCAGCAAGTTACGAGGCACGTAAGTTTGGAGTGCGAAGTGCTATTAGTGGTGTAAAAGCAAGACGTTTGTGTCCCGATTTAATATTTGTTAGACCTCGTTTTGACCGTTACAAAGAAATTTCTCAAAAAATTAGAGCAATTTTTTTAGACTATACAGATTTGGTAGAGCCATTGTCTTTAGATGAAGCTTATTTAGATGTTACAGAAAATAAAAAAGGAAATCCTAGTGCATCGCTTATTGCTGAAGAGATAAGAACTCGCATTTTTAATGAGGTTGGTTTAACTGCATCTGCAGGAATTTCTGTAAATAAATTTGTTGCTAAAATTGCTAGCGATTATAACAAACCTAACGGACAAAAAACAGTAAATCCAGAAGAGGTTTTAGAGTTTTTAGAAGCGCTTGACATTAGAAAATTTTATGGTATTGGCAAGGTCACTGCAGAAAAAATGTACCAAAAAGGTATTTATACAGGACATGATTTAAAGTCTAAATCTTTAGAGTTTTTAGAGCAAAATTTCGGAAAATCTGGTAAATACTACTATTACATAGTTAGAGGGATACACAATAGCGAAGTAAAACCAAATAGAATAAGAAAGAGTCTAGCTGCAGAGCGTACTTTTAGTAAAAATTTATCGTCAGAAGTATTTATGCTCGAAAAACTAAAGCATATTGCCGAAGAGGTTTCTAAGCGATTAAACCGAAGTAAAGTGGCAGGAAAAACTGTAACTTTAAAAATTAAGTATAGCGATTTTACACTCCAAACACGAAGTAAAACATTGCCTTACTTTATAAGCGATAAAAGTGTGGTTTTAGAAACTGCAAAAGAACTGCTGTATCAAGAAAAATTAAACAACTCTGTTAGGCTTTTAGGTATTTCGTTATCGAATTTAAATACGGATAAAAAGACTAAAAAAGTAGAACAAAAAAGCATTAGCGCACAGTTAAAAATCAACTTTTAGAATATTCTAATATATCACTTGGTTGGCAGTCTAAAGCCTCGCAAATGGCTTCTAAGGTAGAAAAACGTACTGCTTTAGCTTTACCAGATTTTAATATAGATAAATTAGCGGTTGTTATGCCTATAATTTCTGCCAATTCTTTGCTTTTCATCTTGCGTTTGGCAAGCATAACATCTAAGTTTACTATTATTGGCATAGGTTATATTGTTAGTTCGTTTTCTTGTTGAAGTATATTGGCTGATTTTAGTAAGCTTGTTAAAACTAAAAGTGATAGACCGACTAAAAATAAAGTAAAATCGAATTCTAGCCTTGGATTCATAGTGAGATTTATTCCGTCATAAAATGATTTACCATCTATAAAAGTTTCTACACTAATGCTTCCATAATAAGAACCTAAAACATAGGTTACAATTAAATCTAAAACCTCACCAATTATTAAAATTAAACCTAACCACTTTACATTATGATATAAAAAACTAGTAAAACTATATTTTTGTTTAATTAAATAGAAAATTTTCTTCAGAAAATAAAAGACTAATACAAGCATTATTAGTCCTGAATATGCCTTGAACATTTGTAATATTTTAATAAGTAAATTATCACTTTTGCCTATAATATAACCATTGGTATTAAAACTTGAGTTGGTTGTGGTATAATATTCTGTATCTCCATAAAAGTTGAAGCTAATAACATTTTTAACCTCGTCATTTATATCATTTGGTAACTCATCGAAATAGACTGAATTTCTTGAAGACCATTTTTGCCCATAGATATTTACACCTTTCTTTAAATTTATTGTTTTAAAATTGTTAAAAACAGGATTTTTAACATCAATATTAAATTTAATAGGAATACTATAACCATTGGCATGGTGATTTTCAGATACAAAATTTTCAAAATGACCATCTTTTGTAAAAACTTCGAAACCAAAAATATATATTGTAAATAATAAAGTGAACCAAAAGAAAAAAGTGAATAACCTATGTAATATGCTAACTAAAATTTTATTTCTTTTCATAATTATATAGTTAAGTCGTTTTCTTGTTGAAGTATATTGCCGTTATCAATAAAGTCCACAATTATAAATAAACTAAAACCAATAAGGATTAATAGAATATCTGAACTTATTCCAGCTACAAAATAGAGTTCACCTTTAGAATAAAAAAGTAGAATTGTATCCCAAATTAAACATAACACACCATAAATCAAAAATAGGTTTCCAGCTATTTTGAGTTTTTCTGAGCTTTTTTGGTTAAAAAACCCTTTGCTAATGGTTAGTTTCAATCCGTTTTTTAAAAAGAATAAAGCAATAAATAAGATTAATGAAAATGCTAAACCAACAAATTGAGTATAATACCCTAAAATAAATTTGTTATAAAACTCTTTATTAAAATTCATAAAATCGGGAGTGTAAAAGGTTAAATATATGTTTGCTATAAAATTCAAACTGTAGCCTACAATTAATATAATAACAAACCAATGGAGTATTTTTATTTTTCTCATTTTTAAAACTATTTATTATTGTTTAACGATAACAAATATATAAAAATTATTGATAAACAATAATAAATTATTAAAAAACATAAAAATTCTTATTATAAAAGCTTTATTTATATTTGAACAATGAATACAACACTTAAATATGTAAAAAATGTACCTGTCTGGAAAACAGTACTTGGTATAATAATAGCTGTTTTATGTTTGTATTTAGTGATTTTTGGTTCTATTAAATACATTGTCCCAATAGCATTTAGTGTTTTACTTTTACAAACCAATGGCACAGAAATTAACCTAGAAAATAAAACATACAGAAAAATCTACTCTATCTTAGGTTTAAATTTTGGAAAGTGGCAACCTTTACCAGAAGTAGAATATGTTTCTATATTTGCTACAACCGAAAGTACTACAGTGTGGGCAAGCTCGGCAACAATGAATGTTAAAGATGCTGTTTACATAATTAATATTTTTTATAACACCAATAAGAAAATTGAGGTTTGTAATCTTTATTCTAAAGAGCGTGCGTTTAAAACCGGTGCTCATGTTGCTTTTGCTTTAAATGCACATTTGCTGGACGCTACAGAAAATAAAAATTTTAAATGGATGGATAGAGATCATTATATCTCTACTGGAGAAATAGTTTACGTAGATTAGCAAAAACAAATTACCATGAGCGATACTTTTAAAACTATAGCAAGATTCCAGTATTCTACCGAAGCTCAAATTATTAAAGGCCGTCTGGAAGCAGAAGGAGTTCAAGTATTTTTAAGCGACAATTTTACTATAGAAACAGATCCTTTGGTAAGTAATGCAATTGGAGGAATAAAAATGAAAGTACTTAGTAAAGATGCAATGAAGGCACAGCATATTTTAAATTCTATCCATAAATATTCTATAGATGATAATGGTAATGCAATACATTGTCCTAATTGTAATAGCGAAAAAATAGACTTATTTTCTACTATTAAAGACTTTAAATCCTTTTTCGGTTTTATTTTTGGAGTGCTATTTGGAACTTTACCAATAACTGCGAAGCACAAATATAAATGCGAAATTTGTAAAACAGAATTTGAAATACAATAGTTTTTTAAAAATCGTCAAAAGATTCTTCATTTTCACTATTTGTATTATCGTTTAAGTAAATAATTTCATTTTCGCCATCTACTTTAACGTAAAGCGAATTGTAAGTCCATTCATCATTTATTTTTTCGGCAGATACAAAAATAATAGCTTCATCTTTTGGGCCTTTAATAGGAATATTTAAAGTAGCGGTACTAGAACCGTTTTTAGATTTGTAGCTTGTGTTACCAAAACCATTACTTGTTATTGGTTCGCCTAAAAAATCTATAACTTTTTCATTTTCTGATGCTTTAGAAAGCGCATATATATAAGGTTCTGATCCAGAAATAGAATCGGAAACTTTATAAAATAAACCAACACCTACTAAAATAACTATAACAATTAAAGATAAACAACCACCGCCAAGTAGCCATCCCCAATTTCTGCTAAACCAACTTTTTTGTTTTACGTTTTCCATATTTACTATTCTAATTAATTATTATAAATATAATTATTAATATAAGTATCTAATTTAAATAATACATTACACTTAAACATATTAAGTAAAAGCTTTTTTTGAGTTAAAATATTATATTTACAGTAAATCAGTCAATTTTATGAAACCATTTCTTAAGTTATTTTGTTGTTCTCTTTTTTTAATTTCAGTAGGTAGTTGTGCACAACAAGATGCCGATATATTCAATAAATTTGAGTCTAAATTCTACGAAATAGATGGTTATAAAATTAATGTAGAAACAAAAGGTTCTGGCGATCCTATATTCTTTTTACCAGGTGGACCAGGAAATTCTCATGATTATATGCAAGGAAATTTTGGACAGTATTATAAAACCAATACTGTTGTATTTTTCGATTGGTTAGGACGAGGAAAAAGTGATGATGCTAAAGATCCAAAAGAATATAGTGTAGAGCATGATGTAGAATTAATTGAAAAACTACGCATTCTTTTAAAATTTAATAAAATTTCGCTGGTTGGTCATTCGTATGGAACTGTACCAGCACAAGCTTATGCTATAAAATATAAGGATAATGTAGATAAAATGGTGTTAATTAATGGTTTTCATAGCGGAGCCATGTGGCAAGCTAATTGCGATAGTTACAACCATTATGCTAAGACACATTTTCCAGAAAAATGGAAAAGAGTAGATTCTTTACGTGCATTAGGCTACGTATCTAGCGACAAAGAATTGGCAGATGTTTATGCTAGTTTTCCAACAAAATATATTTATTACCACAATACTAAATTAAAGCAAAATTCGCCTAAAGAAAAGCATAGAGGTTGGGCAAACGATGTCTATGTTTCTATAATAGGTAAAGATGGAGATTTTGATGTTTCTGGTAGCATGATAAATCAAGACTACAGAAAAGATTTAAAAAATATAAAAGCAAAGACACTTATTATCGCAGGACGTTATGATGGTGTTTCTACACCAGAATTTGCAGTACAATACAAAACATTTATGCCGCAAGCACAATTTGAAATGTTTGAGAATAGTGGGCATAACCCTTATCTTGAAGAGCCAGATAAATTTTATACTATTTTTAGTTCGTTTATAAAATAAAGAAAGAGAACATTTCTATAATTCATCAAAAGATTGTTTTAAAATTTTAATAACATTTTCTATTTCTTCATTATTTAAATGCCCAAAACCTAACCGTATGGCACATATATCTTTATTTTGGTAAAGTATTGTTTTAGGTAAAAGTAAATTGTTTTTTTTAGTTTTTTGAGCTAATTGAACAAGAGATATCATAGGTTTGAAATTTAACCAAATAGCTAAACCTCCAGTAGGCACATGCCAAGTAGCATGGTTTTTAAAGTAAACATTTAAACATTCGCATAAAAAATCGCGTCTTTGTTTATAAACAGTAATATTTTTTTTAATTAGTCTATGTATTTCTCCTTCCTCAATAAGCTCTGTAAGTATTTGCTTTTGTATTAAATCGCCTTGTTTATCTAGAATTTGCAAATAGTTTTTAGCTTCATTAATTATATTTTCTGGAGCAACAACAAATCCTATTTGAAAACTTGGAAAAAACGATTGACCCAAGCGGCCTAAATAAATAACAAAGCCTTCGCTATCTGCACTTGCCATTGGTAGCATAGCAGAACCATTAAATTGAAAATCGTAGTCAAAATCGTCTTCAATAATCGCAAATTTATACACTTTTGCTAATTGCAATAATTTTAATCTTCGCTCTGCTGTTAGCTTTACAGTTGTAGGATATTGGCGATGAGCGCAAACATAAACGCAACGAATACTTCTTTTAGTAAAATTCTTTTCAATAAAATCTACATCAATACCATGTGCATCTACAGGAATGGTTTTTATATTGGCTCCTGCTTGCTGAAATATCATATTAGATTTATAATGACTTAAATTACCAACTAATACAATATCATTTTTTTCTATTAAAAGTTGAGATACAATGTATAAACTCATTTCTGTACTTCGTGTACTTACAATATTTTGTGGTTTTATATGGAAACCTCTTGTAGCATTTAAATAATTACAAAGTTGTTTGCTAAATGTGGTGTAAGATTGGTCTTGAGTTTGATTCCATTTCGAAATTAACGAAGCACGTTTCATAGAAGCACTGTACCATCTCGAAAATTGATGTGTGGGATGCAGTCTTAAATCTGGTTGTCCGTCGTTAATTACATATTTAGTTATTAAAAATTCTTCGGTTGAAGCTAAATTAAAAGACGACTGAAAAGAAAAACCTGCTGCTTCTGGGTGCGCATTTAACTTTTCAAAACCTTGTAATTTTCCTTTAATAGCGGCTGTTTTTTTTTCGGGTTTTAAAACAAAAGTTCCTTTGTTAGCGACTATGTCTACCCAACCTTGTGAGGCTAGCTCATCGAAAACAGCAACTGCAGTATTTCTATTTATAGCAAATAGCTCGCTAAATTTTCTTGTTCCAGGTAACTTTACACCTTCGACTAAGTAGCCACGTTGTATTGCATTAATAATCTGTTGCGCAATTTGAATATAAATTGCAGTACTTGTTGATTTATCAAAATGAATTAAAGATTTTAATATATTATTATCCGGACTACTCATTGTTTTAAAACTGGACTACTTTAGTGATCCGGAAAGTTACGAATTTTGCGGCGTTAAAAAACACCTATAAATTTTATTATGAAACGTATAATATTTTCAATTTTACTTGTTGCAATTTCCATAACAATACAAGCTCAAGAATTTAAGCAGCAACAATTAGACACTATTTTAATCTCTTCTACAAGAATAGATTTACCATTTTCTGAAAACTCAAGAACCATATCTGTAATTTCTCAAGAAGATATTAAAAAAAGTGCAACAACTAATGTTGCAGATTTATTGCAACAAGTGGCAGGAGTAGATGTAAGGCGTCGTGGAACCTCTGGAATGCAAGCAGATTTATACATTCGTGGTGGTGGTTTTGACCAAACATTATTACTTATAGATGGAATAAAGGTTGAAGATGCTCAAACGGGACACCATACCATGAATATGGCTTTACCATTAGAAGTAATAGAGCGTGTAGAAATTATAAAAGGTCCTGCAGCGAGAGTATTTGGACAAAATGCATTTACAGGAGCAATTAATATTGTAACTAAAAAAAATGCAGAAAAAATAGGTTCTGTAGGTTATCAATTAGGTTCTTACAATCAGCAAAATGTAGCTGCAACATTAGGACAGAATTTTAAAAATACTTCTGTTATTGCACATGCATCTGTAAATTCATCAGATGGTTATAGATTTAATACAGATTATAATAACCAAAATTACTTTTTAAAAGCAGCATTTAATACCAATAAAACACCAATAAATCTTATAGCTTCCTTTCAAGAAAGAAAATTTGGAGCAAATGGATTTTATGCAAGTCCTACAGCAAAAAACCAATACGAAGAAACTCAGGCAAGCTTGGTAGGAATAACAACCAATATTAAAAAAGGAAAACTTACACTAAAACCAAAATTGTATTGGAAACGAAATCAAGATCTATATGTTTTTGTAAGAAAAAATCCAGAAGTTTATAGAAACTTCCATCAAACTAATAAGGTAGGAGCTTCAATAGACGCCTCTTATAGCTCAAAAATTGGTGTTACTGGTTTTGGAGTAGATGTAGCAAAAGTATTTTTATCTAGTAATAATTTAGGAGAAAGAGATAGGTACATGACTACAGCATTTTTAGAGCACAGATTTAAGTTATTAAATAATAAATTGGATATTACTCCAGGCGTAGCTGTTAATTATTTTACAGATTTTAAATACCATGCATTTCCAGGAATAGATCTTGGTTATAAAATAAATAATAATTTTAAAATTTACGGAAACGTTGGTTATACCTATAGAATACCTACTTATACAGATTTGTTTTATAACGATCCAACAACATTAGGAGATGAGAATTTAGAACCAGAAGAAGCTATTGCTCAAGAATTAGGTTTAAAATTTAAAAAAGGAAACTTTAACGCTTCTGTAGCAGCTTTTAATAGAGATTCTAAAAAATTAATTGACTTTGTAAAAGAAAATGAAACAGATTTGTGGCAAGCAACTAATATAAGAGATTTAAATACAAAAGGTATAGAGTTAAACGCATCTTATGGTTTAAATTTTGCAGGTTTTAATCAGTTTATTAAAACAGGTTATACTTTTTTAGAAGACGATTTAAAAGCTGTGCCAAGTAATTTCTCAAGGTACTCAATAAACTCTTTAAGGCACCAAATAACAGCTAATTTAGAGACACAATTTTTTAAAAATCTATCTCAAAATATTATTTATAAATATGCCGAAAGAACCTCTGGAGAGCATTATATAGTTTTAGATGCTAGTGTAAATTTAAAATTAAAAACAGTAGAGCTTTCTATGATTGCAAACAATATTTTTAATGCAGAATATAGTGAGACTAATTTTGTGCCAATGCCAAAAGGAAACTTATTATTTGGCTTAAAATATAATTTTAAATAGTCCAATATTTACAGAGTCATAACGTTTTATTAACTTTATGCCTTTAAATTAATATTATTGGAACTAAATCTAAAACAAATACCTCGAGTAAAAACAATTACAAAAGAGGATTTTATTAAGCATTATTTTAAACCACAAAAACCTGTGGTTATTGAGCAGTTTATAACAGATTGGCCAGCTTATAAAAAATGGAATCTTGATTATATTAAAGAGATTGCAGGAGATAAAACTGTACCTCTTTATGACGATAGACCAGTGGATTATAAAGATGGTTTTAACGAGCCACACGCAAAAATGAAGATGAGTGAGTATGTTAATTTGTTAAAGCGAGAGCCAACAAAGTTTAGAATTTTTCTTTGGAATATTTTAAAAGAAGTGCCACAACTTCAAAACGATTTTAAATATCCAGACTTTGGGCTACGTTTAATGAAGGGTTTGCCAATGCTGTTTTTTGGAGGAACAAACTCGCATACCTTTATGCATTATGATATTGACTTAGCTAATATATTTCATTTTCATTTTGAAGGTAAAAAACAAGTTATTTTATTCGACCAAAAGCAAAATAAGCATTTGTATAAAATACCACATTCTTTAATTGTTAGAGAAGATATCGATTTTTCCAATCCAGACTTTAAAAAATGGCCAGCTTTGCAAAAGGCAAAAGGTTGGGAGTGTGAGCTTAATCACGGAGAAGTATTATATATGCCAGAAGGTTATTGGCATTATATGCGTTATATTACGCCTGGTTTTTCAATGAGTTTGCGAGCAATAGCAAGACACCCAAAAAACTTAGGAAAAGCTATTTATAATATAATTGTAATGCGTAATTTTGACAACTTAATGCGACGTTTAAAAGGTCAAGATTGGATAGACTGGAAAAACGAACAAGCAATTAAAAACACTAAATAAATTAAATAATGAAAAAAGTATTTTTTGTATTAGCAATATTAAGTGTATCGCTAATAAATGCGCAAGCTTTTGAAGGAAAAGGTGATGAAAAATTTCAAATTGGAGGAAATTTTCAAGATTTAGCTTCAGGGCTAAATGTTAGTTACGATTATGGAATTGGAGAAAACATTTCTATAGGTGTTTCTTCAACCTATGCTCTAAATGTTAAAAACAACAACATCTTAAATGCAGATTTTGGAGATCGCTTCGATATTAAAGCACGTTTTAATGCTAATTTAGGAAACGTTATTAATATAGACGATAATTTTGATGTATATCCAGGTTTAAGTTTAAGTACAAAAAACTTTGGAGGCCATTTAGGAATGCGTTATTTCTTTACAAATGGATTTGGTTTATATTCAGAATTTAATACACCTTTAGCAAAATATAAAGAAAATAATTTTGGAGCAGATTATATACACAATCAATTTACAGCAAGTGTAGGAGCTGTGTTTAATTTGTAAAATAAAAGCAATCTTAAATAAAAAAGCCTTTCATCTTTATAAAGTTGAAAGGCTTTTTATATTCTAGTTAATAAGTTCATTTACTTTACTATACACTAAATGCGATTCCCAACCTCTATACAATAAATACGCGGTAAGTTTCTTTTTTTTCTTCAGTATATTGGTTTCCAATATGGTATTGGCTTTTTTTTCGGCTAAAGCATTAAAAACCTCGATATACTCATCGTCAGAAATTTCTCTAAGCGCAGCATTTATATTAATTTTGGAAATGTCCTTTTTCTTGAGTTCTTGAGTTATACGAAAGCGTCCCCATTTTTTAATGTTAAACTTTCCTCGAACAAAGATTTTGGCAAAACGTTCTTCGTTTAAAAAGTTATGCTGTATAAGGTGTACTATTATTATATCTGCTGCTTCAGGTATAATATTTAAGTCTCTTAATTTTTGTTTAACTTCTTTATGACAACGTTCTTGATAAGCACAGTAATGTTCTAGCTTTTTTTTAGCTTCTTCTACTGTGTAAGATTTTTGTTTTTGATGCATGCACCAAAAATAAGCTATTAATTAATTAACCTAAAACTCCCTCATTTATGAAAAAAAATACAATTCTTTTAATACTTCTATTTGTCTGTAGTATTGGAATTAGCCAGACCACTGTACTTTATTCCGAAAATTTTAATAATCAAATTCATAAAGGAGCTGTATTTAATAATACAACAAATACTACAGATATAGATCTTTCTGGAGTAGATTGGAGTATTGATGTTTCTGCAACTACTTTTCAAATTAACGATAGATTTCGTGTTCAAGGATCTAATGCTAATGGGCGTTTTCAAGGTCGTGATTTAGATGGTTTTGCAAGTTGGTTTTCTCCTGTAATAGATATTAATGGCTTTACAAATGTTAGTTTATCATTAAATGCACGTGAATATAATAACAATGCAGATAATGATACTTTAGAAACCTTATATAGTATTGATGGTGGAGCTTGGATAACAGTAACCGAAATGAATGGGCTTTTATTTAACACGTTTAATATTGCAACAGTATCGCAAACAGGATTAACAGGTAGTACTTTGCAAATACAGGTTATAATGAATAATAACCGTAATACAGAACGTATGGAGTTTGACGATGTTCAAGTTATAGGTACAAATCCAGTTGTGCCAACAATAACTGCAAACCCAAGCGTTGTTACAGGTATGGGTTATGTAGAAGGAGAAGCTTCTGTTGTAGAAGATAGTTTTACTGTTCAAGGTTATAATTTAACAACAGATATTCTTATTGATGCCACATCCACCAATTTTGAAATTTCTACAACTTCTGGAACTGGTTTTGGTAATACTATTTCATTAACACCAAATGCTTCAAATGAAGTTGGTTTAACTACAATATACATAAGATTAGTAGCTGGCTTAACAGCTAACACATATAATGGATCTATTAGTGCGACTAGTTTAGGTGCTACAGATAGATTTATTGATGCAGAAGGAGAGGTTACAACACCAATTGCAGATTGCTCTGAAATAATTATATCGGAATACTTCGAGCCAGCTAATGCTGCTAATGAAAAGTATATAGAATTGTATAATCCTACGAATGTTGATATAGATTTATCAAATTATAGGATTGCTAAATATACAAATGGAAGTATAAGTCCAAATAGTGTTGCTAATTTAACAGGTATTGTAAATGCTTATTCAACATACTTAATCTCAAAATCTGGCTCTACATTATGTGCAAGTGGTGTTGCAGATCGTTGTGTAACTAATAATTCTATGAACTTTAGCGGTAATGATGTTATGGCTTTACAAACTATTAATGGAGAAAATATTGATGTTATTGGTATAATAGGAGATAATTCTAATTTTGCACAAAATGTAAATTTAAAAAGAAACTCGGATGTTAAAATACCAACGGTAGTATATAATGCATCACAATGGACATCTACATCAACAGCAACTAGTAATAACAACACTGCTACATTAGGTTGGCATAATAACGAATGTTTATGTACATCGAGCACAACTTGGGAAACAACAGGTTGGAATCCTATAGCTCCAACCGCTTCAACTGCAGTTATAATTAATGCACCTTACAATACATTAACAGACGGAAATATTACAGCTTGCTCATTAACAGTTAATAATGGAATAATTTTAACTGTAGCAGATAACTCTTTTATTGATATTGAAAGTAATATTGTAGTCAATGGAAATGGAATAATTAATGTGCAAAAAAATGGTTCTGTAGTACAAAATATTTCAAAAGCTAAAGCTGCTATTTTAGATCCTGCAAATGGAGTAATTACTGTAACAAAAGAAACTGCAATAGCAAATAATTGGTATGAGTATACTTACTGGAGTTCTCCTGTAATTGGAGAACAAGTACAAGATGTATTTTTTCAATCTCCTACCGATAGAAGATTTTGGTATAATGCTGCTAATTATGCAGACTTAACAATGGAAACAGCTAACGACGGTTCGGCTGTTCCTGGGCAAGATAATGTAGATGATAATGGAGACGACTGGCAACTTACAGCAGGAACAGATGTGCTTTTACCAGGTGTTGGTTATGCAACTACGCTTTCTCAACTACCTACTTTTCCAAATAGTTTTTCACATATTTTTGAAGGTCCTTTTAATAATGGGACAATTAATGTCCCAGTTGTTAGAAATGATGCTTCGACGGCTGATAAGAATTACAATTTTATTGGTAATCCATATCCTTCTGCAATCTCTGTAAACGCTTTCTTTGCAGAAAATGTAGCATCTTCTGGTATTTTAGATGGTGAAATATATTTGTGGTCACAAAACACTGCTCCAGCTTCAAACATTAATGGAAATTCTGATTTAAATTTTGATACTTCAGATTATGCAGTAATTAATGGAACAACCGGAATTGCTGGTGGAGATGGAGTTATACCAAGTTTATTTATTCCATCTGGGCAAGGCTTTTTTGTAAATTATTCAGATAGTTATGGAAGCACATCTGGAGATGTTATTTTTAATAATAGTATGCGAGTTACAGGAAATAACGATCAGTTTTTTAGAGCATCAAATAACCAAGATAATACTGTTCAAAACACACTATGGCTTAATTTAACATCAGATAATGGTGTAAGAAACCAAATTGCTATTGGTTATTTAGATACTGCTACTGCAGGTTATGATGGTTCTTTTTACGATTCATCAAAAATAACGCCGGTAGGTTTGCACGCTATTTTATATTCAATTATTCCTGGTAATGATAAAAAATTCTCTATTCAAGGTAAAGCTACTAACGATTTAAATATTAACGAGGAAATTCCTCTTGGTATAAATACTAATGTAGATGTACCTACTATTTATACTATTTCAATTGCTCAAATGGAAGGCGATTTTTTAAATAATAATACCATTTATTTGGAAGATGCTTTAACAAATGGAATTCATGATTTATCTAGTAGCGATTATAGTTTTACATCTCAAGTTGGTGAATTTAACAATCGTTTTAAAATTGTATTTCAGGCAAATACATTATCAACCGAAGATTTTGATGCTAGTTCTCAAAACCTATCAATTGTTGAACTTCAAGATAACAACGTACAGTTTTCAATTAATTCTAAAGAGTTAACAATTAAAAATATTGAAATATTGGACCTTTTAGGTCGTAGTATTTATCAATTCCGCGGAAGCGAAAATAAAGAGGTTTATAATTTATCAAACCTAAACAGTTCGGTTTATATTGCTAAAATTGAATTGTCTAACGGAAAGTTAATTGTTAAAAAAGCAATTAAAAAATAAGTGTTAAAAACAAAAAAGCTCCTTTTTAAGGAGCTTTTTTTATAGTGTATATTTTAAAGCAACAATTAAATTTCTTCCTGCTGCCGATATTCCTGATGAGTATGGCCTGTAGCGTTGGTCTGTAATATTCTCTAAACTTGCAGTAATTGAAGTTTCTTTATTAAGCTGATATTGGGTTCTAAAATTTAAAGTGTACCATGATGGAGAATATGGGTTTCCATTCTTATCTAATGCGTATAAATAATCTTTTTCTTGTTCTGAAGGTGCAATTTGATTAAAAGATAATTGGTCGTTATAATTTAAAAATATATCGGCTTTTAGTGTTTTATTTTGCCATACAAAATGTGTGTTTCCAAAGCTTGGTGATACATGCCTAACAGGCACTTCTATACCATCGGTCTCCTCGGTTCCACCAATAATATTATATTGCGATGTTAGTTTTAATTTCTCACTAAAATTAATTTTTGCTCCAACCTCAAAACCATATATCCAAGATTTGGATGCGTTTTGTATGGATTGTACATTGCTTAATTCGCCGTCGTAAAATATTTCGTTTTCACCATTTAATTCACCATCTCTTCGAACTAAAGCATTATCTAAATAGGTGTAATAAGTTGCTGTATCTAAAATAAAAGTGTTATTAAAATTTAAAGCTAAACCTAATTCTCCGCCATACGCATATTCCGGATTTAAATTATTGTTTGGTACAACAACTGAACCAGGTTCGGAGTCGAATACTTTACCAATATCATCTATATTTGGAGCTCTAAAAGCAGAAGAGAAATTAATTTTCCATTGTAATAAATCGTTAGGATTCCAGCTTATACCTGCTGTGCCAGTTAAAGCGCTCGAGTTATTATTTGCTGTTGTAAATGGTAAATTAAGATAGGTGTTGTTTTCTGTAAAATCTGCTTTAGAGGTTACATTGTTATAACGCAATCCAGTTTGAAAAACCAAAGTTGTATTTGGCTTGTATTTTAAACTTGTGTATACTGCTGCAGATTGCCAAGTTGATCCATTAGGATAGCGTGTAACAGTTGGTTCGTTTATGTTTGTTATAATATTTTCTTGAGAACCTACAGAATTTATAGTATTATGAACATATTCTATACCATAAAATAGTTCTGTTTTATTTGTTATTTTTTTTTCTAAGTCTAAATTAAATGAAATAGCATCTACAGCTTCTTCTCTAATATTTTTAAATTCTGACTGAAAATCGCGATCAATTCTACTTTCTTGGAAATTTTGGTAGGCTACTGTTGCTTTAATTTTATCGTAAAGATTAGCTTTACTACTTAATTTTGTAACATTTAAATTAGACATAAACCATTTTTGTGGCCCATAATACCATTCTGCAGAGCGTAAATTTTCACCTCTATAACGTATTAATCTATCGTATCTTGGAGTATTAGATGTTGCTGTATAAAATAGACCTAAATCGAAACTTAAATTGTTTTTAGCTTCATATCGTGCTTTTTGCATGATATTAAACTGGTTGTAACCAGAAGTTTTTTGAATATTTGGATTGTTATTTTCTACAATTATGTCTTTATTATTATTGGTAATTACAAATTCTGGTCTAGTATAATCTTCTGGACCATTACTGCCCATCCTTAAGTCTCCAAAATCGGTATAACTTGCATTTGTAATAAAAGCCCATTTTTTAAAACCATAATTTATATCTAAATGTGCTGTTTTTTCTTGATTTGCAGTAGCGTACCTTAATGCGGCATTAGTTTTAATAAAAGTAGAATCTGTAAAAGATACTTTTGGTGTTTTTGTATAAAAACTCATAACGCCTCCAATAGCATCACTACCATAAATTACATTTCCTGCTCCTAAAGAAACTTCTGTAGATTGTATAGAAAAAGGATCTATAGAGATAACGTTTTGAATATTTCCGCCTCTAAAAATAGCATTGTTCATCCTTACGCCATCTACAGTTATTAATAATCTATTGGTAGAAAAACCTCTAATCATTGGGCTTCCGCCACCTAATTGGCTTTTTTGTATATAAACTTGACCTGTAGATTTTAAGAGATCTGCACTTGTTTGTGGGTTTTCAAAAGCAATTTCTGAAGCACTTACACTCGCTATTTTTTTAGGAACCTCTCTTTTGTTTTCTTTAAATTTTGAAGCTGATATTACAATTTCGTCTAAACCTTGTGATTTGGAGATAAGTAGTACTTTATTATTTTCAATTAGTGCTTTTTTAACAACATATAGCTTAAATGAAATATGCTTAAAATAGATATTTTCTTCTGTGTTGAATATATCTAGGTTAGCTTTACCATAAAAATCTGTAACAACACTTTTAGACTTGTTTTTATTATATATGGCAGTACCAGCAATTGGCTCTTGCGTGCTATTATTTAAAACTAAAACATCTTGAGCTTTGGTGTGTAAACTTAGGCAGAGAAAAAACAGAGAAATTAAAGTGTATTTTTTATTTTTAATTAAATACTTCATTAAATATTTGTAGTGATTTTGGTTTTTTAAAGGTTCCCAAATGTAGTTCAAAATAAACTAAAATGAGACCTAAAAAAGATTGTCTTTGTTTGGCGTTAATTTTAACTAAATCTAAAGCATCAAATGTTGTGCCTAATAGCTTTTTAAGGAGTGTTAAATTTTCGTTTGATATGGAATACTTACTGTATTTTTTATCTTGAAATTCACCAGCTTCTAAATTAAAATAAGGTAATTCTATTTTAGAAGTGTCTGGATAAAATCCTAAATGTTTAGTTAAGTTTAATAGAAATAATAAATGAAAATTGGCATAACTATCTTGGGTATCTAACCATTGTAAAGTTGCTTCTAAGTAATTAAATAAAGTGTCATTTTGCTCTTCTTCTTGAAGTGAACTAGACAAAACTTCGGCTAAAAACATAACTATTGCACTTTTTAGTACACTGGTATGAAGACTAGAGTAGAGGTGATTAATTTTTACTTCTTTTATATATTGAAGTGATCTTGATGGTTTAAAATCTGTTACAATTTGAAGTTGTGTTAGTAATTGATAATAGGCAACTTTTGAACCTTTTTTAGATTTTAAAATACCTTTTAAGAGGTAACTAACTATTCCTTCTTTTTGTGTATAGCATTTAATTATTAAATCGTTGTCACGATATTTTAGTTTAGAAAGAACAATTGCATTTGTGGTTAGTAACATTATCTAACTACCATTAGTTTAAGAACTTTTGTTTCAAAAGAATCTAAATCTGCTATCATTACCATATAAACACCACTTGCTACAGTTTTACCAGACATGTTTTTACCATTCCAAAGCGCTGTTCCTCCGTCTATTTCTAAATTATACCCACTAAACTTAGTATTTGTTCTTGATTCTGCTTCGGTAACAAGGTTTCCTTCAATATCTAATATTTTTATATTAACGTTTTCTGTAATGCCTTTTATTTTAATTTTTTCGTCGTTAATATTAAAGTTTGGTCTTACAGGATTTGGGTATACATAAGCTTCTTGAAGTGTAGCATCGGGCGCTGAAGTTTCACTATTAAAAGAAACCATACCTTTACTTGTAGCTATATAAACAATTCCATTTGTTTCGTCTAAACTTATATCTATAACTTGATTTGTTGGTAAAGGAGAGTTGTCTTTTGTAAAGTGGTATATGGTTTCTTGACCATCTGAAGAAAAGTAATAAACACCAGTATCTAATGTTCCTATCCATTTATTATTTGCACCATCTACTTCTATATCTTTTACATATTGCTGAAATAATAATTCGCTAGCCACGCCATCATCAAGAATAATAATTTCTGAAGGTTCGAAATCAGGGTCGTCAAAAAATGCTTCTGTATTATAGATAACTCTTAATCCTTTATCTGTACCAAGCCATACTTGATTTTGTTTATCTACTTTTAAGGTTTTTACCGAAGGAGAAGGGAGGTTTTCTTCTTCAGATTCTATGTTTTTTAATTCTTCGGTATCAGGTTTGTAGCCAAATATCCCTTTTCTATGACCACCAATCCAAACAATTCCATTTTGGTCTACATCTACAGATCCATAACCAATTTCGGTATTTGCATTTAAAATTATTTCGCTGAAATCGTAAGATTTCCATTCACCAGTTGTTAAATTAAATGACTTTAAAGGTTCTAAAATTTTTGCATTTGTACACCATAAAATTCCATTTTGATCTATTACAGAACCAGCATTTCTAATATCAATACCTGCATTCCAAGAGGATTGAAAAGTACTATTATCTACACTATATAAAACGGTAGGATCATCATTTACAACTTCTATTAAACCATGAACAAAAGAGCTTATGTATACTTTGTTAGGATTAAATGGGTTGATATGGATTTTATTTAAATTAACTGCACCAAAAACACTGTCAAAAGGAATATTATTCCATTGCTCTCCTTTTAAATGGCTAAAACCTCTTTGACGTAAGGGAAAAGGGTTGTAAGAAACTGTATAATCACCATAAGTCATCCAAACATTATTATCCGTTGCTTCAATAGAAAAACCATTATTTGAAAGTGGTGAAGAGGGATGAATTTCATCTATTTGTGTTAAATCTGATAGGTTTATTTTTAAAATTCCAAAAGCAGTTTTATTAGTTACAAAAACACCTTGTGTACCTATAAAAACATCATTTTCTTCATTAATTATTGCAGAGGTAAAATTTGTTGGATAATCTTCTAATGTATTTATAACAGAGTTTTCGGTAAATGGCTCTGTATTATATACATATACAGCATTTAACAATGTTACTATAAGCTGGTTGTTGTTTTTACTTAAGTGATTTATCTGGCCGGTATAATCTACTCTTTGAACAAAAGAATTCCCAACAAGTTCATATAAAATTGTGTTATCTCTAGCAATAAAAAGTTTATCGCCTACAAATTCAATTTCTAACCAGTTAGCATTATCTAATTGTTGCCATTGCTGGAAATCTATTAAATTAGAGTTGTTTACATCTGCTTTAAAAAGACCATTTTCTGTAGCAACAAAAATTTCTTCTTGAAAAACAGCAATATCGTTAACAGTTAATTGAGAGCCGTTAGGTCCTATAAAAAAAGTATCGCCAAATTCTAAAGCGTTAATATCATAAACTGAAATACCATAGTCTGTAGATATATATGCTAAGCCATTATATACTGTAAAATTATTAATCCTTTTGTCTATTGGTGGTATTGTGGGTTTGTTTAAAATATCTACAACAGTTCTTATGTCTTGGCTAGATTCTAGATAAACTTGCATTAATCCGTTTTCAAAACCAATTAGTAGTAATCCATTTTCCTCAACATATTGAATACTTGAAATTGTTTCTCCCGAGAGTCCATTAATTGTGGTAAGTTCTTTTATTTCGTTTGTTTGGGTGTCGAAAATAAAAACAGCATTTTCTGCGGCACCAAAAACTTTAGAATTACCTTGAGAAATATCGTTTATATCTAAATAAGAAAAATAGCCTTTCCAATCTCTTGAGTAATCTTGAGAGTATATTGTTAAAGGGAAAAATAATATTAGAAGTATATTTTTTATTTTCATAGCATATAATTACGTTTAGATAACGTATAATATTGCAAAAATATATACAAAAACTAAAAAAGCTTCCATTTAGGAAGCTTTTTTAAATAAATTATCTCTTTGTTACACAACACCTTGTGCTAACATAGCGTCTGCTACTTTAACAAAGCCAGCAATATTTGCTCCTTTTACGTAATCGATACTGCCATCTTTTTGTGTTCCGTATTTTACGCAAGATTCATGAATGTCATTCATAATCTGTTTAAGTTTAGTATCAACCTCTTCTCTTGTCCAGTTGTATCTTAAAGAGTTTTGACTCATTTCTAATCCAGATGTTGCTACACCTCCAGCATTAGAAGCTTTACCAGGAGAGAATAAAACTTTTGCTTTTTGTAAAACCTCTATGGCTTCTGGTGTTGTAGGCATGTTTGCACCTTCTGCAACTGCCATAACATTGTTTTTAACTAAAACTTCTGCTTCTTCTTTGTTTAATTCGTTTTGTGTTGCACATGGCATAGCTACATCACAATTAACACTCCACGGTCTTTCTCCTTTAAAGAATTTAGCCGAAGTATATTTATCTACATACTCACTAATTCTTCCACGGTTAACATTTTTAATTTCCATAACAAATGCTAATTTTTCAGCATCTATACCATCTTCATCATAAATGTATCCAGAAGAGTCTGATAATGTAACTACTTTTCCTCCTAGTTGAGTTACTTTTTCACATGCAAATTGAGCTACATTTCCAGAACCAGAGATAACAACAGTTTTACCTTCTAAAGAGTCGTTTTTTGTTGCTAACATATTTTTTGCAAAATATACACAACCATAACCTGTTGCTTCTGGTCTTATTAAAGAACCACCATAGCTAATTCCTTTTCCAGTTAAGACTCCTGTAAATTCGTTAGCAAGTCTCTTGTATTGACCAAACATATAACCAATTTCACGTCCACCAACACCTATATCTCCTGCAGGAACATCTGTATTAGCACCAATGTGTCTATAAAGTTCTGTCATAAAAGATTGGCAAAAACGCATAACTTCGTTATCGCTTTTTCCTTTTGGATTAAAGTCACTTCCTCCTTTACCACCACCCATAGGTAATGTTGTTAAAGAGTTTTTAAATACTTGTTCGAAACCTAAAAATTTTAAAATACTTAAGTTTACAGATGGATGAAAACGTAAACCTCCTTTATATGGTCCTATAGCAGAATTAAATTCTACTCTAAATGCTCTATTTACTTGTGTATTTCCTTTATCATCTATCCAAGGTACTCTAAAAATTATTGTGCGTTCTGGCTCGACCATACGTTCTAATAACATTTTATTTTGGTACTGAGGATTTTCTTCAATAAATGGAATTACAGTTTCTGCAACTTCATGAACAGCTTGTAAAAACTCTGGTTCATGACTATTTTTTTCCTTTACTAAATCTAAAAATGCTTGAATTTTATCTTCCATTTAACAGACGATTTTATGTTTTTAATAATTGAATTACTTGTTTTGTGGAGCAAAGATACATTATCTTTAAAAAAAACGCTTCTTTTTTTTCTATTTCGCAATCATTATTTTTTATTTTAATATCAATAAAAAAATATTATGTTGCGTTTTGCCTATATATTTTGTTTGTTTATCGGCTTTTTATATATATTTGTCTGTTTAATGCCTCTAAATTATAGAAATAACCATGCTTAATTTAAAAATTCTAACCAAGTTTATAATTATACTGCTTACTATTCAGGTCTCTTTTGCGCAATTAGGTTTTTCTCACGAAATAGGAATAATTACTGGACCTGTTGCTTTTAAATCTGATTATGGTTTAAGAAATGAATTTGAAACAAATGCAGGAAATAGTGGATTTGGCATTGGTTTAGTACACTATATTAATTTTGCTTATCAAGCAGATTGTAATTGTTATACTACCGATAATTATTTTAACGATCACTTTAAATTAAGAACAGAAATATCTTATAATACAACAAAACTTGAGCATTTTGGAGAATATGTGGAGCCAGATAGAACAGGAAGAGGTGCTCAACAATTAAGAGGTCAAAAAGGAGAGGCTAATAATTTTGACATAGGAATGCAAATTGAATATTTTCCACTAAGTATTCGTTCTTTTCAAGCTTTTGCTTATAAATTTGCACCATTTGTAAGTTTAGGTGCGCATTATGTTTCTTATAATCCAGAAGTGAGTTCTACTTTTACTGGCCCAGGAAATACTTATTACGATCCGTGGTATGTAACTCCAGATTCTACACCTATAGATGTTAGTGGAGGCAGTACTTGGTCTGTTGTATCTAGTATGGGTGCACGTTATAAATTAAGTACATCTGCCGATTTAATGATTGATTTAAGAGGTCAGTATTATTTTAACGACTATATAGATGGTTTAAATCATGAATTAAAATATAATAAATATAACGATTGGATGGTTTGGCTAAATTTTGGATACATTTATTATTTAGATTAAACTTTTAATATAAAACAAAAATGCTCAAGTTTATACTTGAGCATTTTTGTTTTATAAAAGTCTGTAACTTATCCTAAGGCTTGTTTTAAATCGTTTATTAAATCTTCTTCATCTTCAATACCAACACTTAGTCTAATTAAAGAATCTACTACACCTGTTTTTTCTCGCTCTTCTTTTGGGATGCTTGCATGTGTCATACTAGCAGGATGTCCAGCTAAAGATTCTACACCACCAAGCGATTCTGCTAAAGTGAAAATTTTTAAATTTTCTACAAGTTTTATAGCTTCTTCGTAATTATTTCCTTTAGTAGTAAAAGACAGCATGCCACCAAAATCCTTCATTTGAGATTTTGCTATATCATGATTTGGATGGTTTTTAAAACCTGGCCAATATACGTTTTCTACTTTTGGATGCGTTGCAAGATATTTGGCAATTGCTTTGCCATTTTCACAATGACGTTGCATTCTAACATGTAAAGTTTTTATGCCGCGTAGTGCTAAAAAAGAATCTTGTGGGCCGCAAATGGCGCCACTAGCATTTTGTATAAAATATAGTTTATCTGCAAGTTCTTTATCTTTTACAACTAAAGCTCCCATTACTAAATCACTATGTCCACCAATATACTTAGTTGCAGAGTGCATAATAATATCTGCGCCTAAATCTAGAGGTTGTTGTAAATAAGGCGTGGCAAATGTGTTGTCTACTGCAAGCAGTATATTGTGTTTTTTTGCAATGCTTGCGGTTGCTTTTATATCTATTATATTTAGCATTGGGTTTGTAGGTGTTTCTACCCAAATAAGTTTTGTATTATTATTTATATAATTTTCGATATTAGAGGCATTACTCATGCCTACAAAGTGAAATTTAATACCAAAGTCTTCAAAAATAGATGTGAATAATCTATAGGTTCCGCCGTACAAATCGTTAGTAGAAATTACCTCGTCGCCAGGTTTTAAAAGCTTTAAAACAGCATCAATAGCAGCTAGTCCAGAACCAAATGCTAAACCAAACGTTCCATTTTCTATACTAGCAAAGGCATTTTCTAAAGCATGTCTAGTGGGATTGTGGGTTCTAGAATATTCGTAACCTTTATTTCCTCCAGGTGTAGTTTGAGCATATGTTGAGGTTTGGTAAATAGGAGGCATTACAGCTCCATAAGCTACATCAGGATGTTGTTTACCATGAATGGTTTTTGTATTGAATTTCATATGCTTATTTTTATTAATATTTTAAAGCTAAAAACAATTTTTAGTTTTTTTTGATTACAACAAAAATAGCCTTTAATTCGTTGTATGTAAATTGTAATAAAACCTTTAGTTAATGTTTAACAGTTATTATTTAAAATTAATAAAATTTTTTAGCGTCATTATTATTATAACTTTTGTTTTTTCTTGTAAAGAAGATACGGTAGTTGTTTTTGATGAGATTTCAATTATAGATGAAGATGAAGTAATTATTGAGATAAATATTCCTGTAGCTAAAGGACAAACAGAAGCAGCAAAACAAATTAACACAACACTTAATTATTTTGTAAATAATGCATTAAATATTGATTCAGTTTCTGAAACAAAAGAGAGCACAGAAGAGAGTATTATTAATTTTAAAAAGTCTTATAAAGACTTTAAAACCCAAATAGGTAAAACGTTATATACAAATTTACCAGCTTGGGAGGTTTTAATTGATGGAGAAGTAATTTATACAAATGAAACGTTAGCTTCTATTGCAATGAATTCTAGTATTAATACTGGTGGTGCTCATGGTAACTTAATTTTTAGGTTTTTTAATTTTGATGTTAAAACAGGCTTAAAATTAGAAACAAAAGACTTAATAAACGATATTCCTTCCTTTACAGCTATAGCTCAAAAATATTATAATAAAGAACTATTGTCTGCAAATAACAATCGTATAGAAGCTTTTAAAAACGATACATTTAAATTACCTGAAAACCTTGGGTTTAGCGAGGATGGCGTAATAGTATTTTATGATACTTATAACTCTGCGGTAAATAATGTTATAGAATTTACCATCCCATATACAGTAGTAAACGATTATTTAAACTTTTAAAGCACGTAACAATGCTAAAATATAACCAGCATGCATACCTTCATGTATTAAAGCAAATTGTATTGCCTGGTTTACGTTTGTAAGCGTATTTCCTGTGGTAGATAAAGTATATTCATTAAATGTTTTAAATACTTTCGAACCAAAGTCTGCCTCTGTATGTTCTATTGTTGAAAATGCCAAAGCTTTTAATTCGTCTACTTCTTCTTGAGTAGCTTTTCCGTCTGGTTTTGTTCCTTTTTTGTATTTAGCAATAAGTACATCGCTAACATTTGGTTTTAATCCAGAAAGTTTATAAACTAATATTTGTTCTGTAACTATACTGTGCCCAATATTCCAGATAATGTTATTGTTAAATCCATTAGGAATAGCATTAAGCTGGGCTAAAGACAATTCTTCTAAATACGCTTTAAAAAAGCCTCTTGTTTTTGTAAAGACCTCAAATGTAAAATCCATAATTCAAATTTTTTATAAATATAGTAGAATCTCATTTAAATGAATTTAATTTGTAGTGTTAAAACTATTATGATGATTGATAAAGTATATTATTTGAAATCTTGTAGTACGTGTATTCGTATTTTAAAAGAGTTAAATCTGCGAGAAAATGTAGAGCTTCAAAATATTAAAACTGAAGCTATAACCGAAGAGCAAATTAAACAAATGAAAGATCTTGCAGGTAGTTATGAAGCTCTTTTTAGTAAAAGAGCAACACTTTACAAACAACGCGATTTAAAAAATAAAAATTTAACAGAAACCGATTATAAAAACTTAATACTAGAGCATTATACTTTTTTAAGCCGACCAGTTTTTATATTAAACAATAAAATATTTATAGGTAACTCTAAGGCTAATGTTGAGGCTGTTAAAAATGAATTGAATGAAAACTAGATATTGGGCATTAATAGCTGCCTTTATAGTACAATTACTTTACGGTTTAAATTTTACATTTGCTAAAGATGTTATGTCTGGTGGTTTTATGAAACCGTTTGGTTTTATATTAGTTAGAGTTGCAGGAGCAACTTTATTATTTTGGATATTTAGTTTTTTAGGACCTAAAGAAAAAATAGATAAAAAAGATTATTTAATTATATTTTATGCTGCTATTTTTGGAGTAGCTTTAAATATGCTAACCTTTTTTAAAGGTTTAGAGTTTACAACACCAATTCATGCTTCTGTAATTATGATTACTACACCTATTATTGTGTTAGTACTATCATCAATTTTTTTAAAAGAGCGTATTACAAATTATAAGGTTTTAGGTGTAATTTTAGGTTTTGCTGGAGCTTTGGTACTAAGTCTATACGGTAAATCTAATTTAGAAGGAGATAATGTTTTACTTGGCAATTTGTTTGTGCTTATAAACGCTGTGTCTTACAGTATTTACATTATAATTATAAAAAAACTAACTAATAAATACCATCCATTTACTTTTATAAGATGGTTGTTTTTGTTTGGGTTAATTTTAGTTATTCCATTTGGTTATAAAGAATTAATATCTGCTCAGCCTTCTACATTTACACCATATATTTTCTTTTCTATAGGATTTGTGGTTATAGGTGCCACTTTTGGAACATATTTACTAAATCCACTAGCATTAAAACATTTAAGAGCATCTACAGTAACAACCTTTATATATTTGCAGCCAGTAATAGCTGGAATTTTTGCAATAATTATGGGTAGCGATAGTGTTACATCTGTAAAACTAATAGCTTCAGCTTTAATATTTTCAGGAGTATATTTAGTAACTAAAAAACCTAAAGTTAAACTAGAGGTTTAAATTTTTAGGTGTACGACCATTAGCACGAGTATCTTCTTTAGTAAGTATTTTAAAGTCTTCAGATTTTGGAAAAGAATCTGCTAAGTCCATAAGTTGCTGAGGTAAATTAGTCATTTTCCTTACTTTTAAATCTATCCAGGCACCAAGCATTTCACAAAATGCTATATTTTCACCTTTATGGTTGTAAAAGTTATGGTCGAATTTAAAAAAAGTTCCATCTTCACTTAGTCCAGAAACCTCTAAAGATACCGTTATTGGTTGTCCCATAAAAGCCTCTTTAAAATAGTGCATATGCTCATAAAAAACAACAGGTCCAATATTGTGCATAGCTAATTCTTTCATGGTAAAACCATGTTCTATTAAAAATGCCATTCTGGTATGGCTCATAAAATTAGTGTAGGCAGAATTGGCTAAATGTCTGTTGGCGTCAACGTCACTCCAGCGTATTTCGAACTGTTTTTTGTACATATTTTGGTTTTTAATAAGCAAAGTTACAGTTTTTTAAGGATTCTGTTTTGCTTATCTTTGCTCAACTTTACAAATTATTTTATGATACATTCAATGACAGGTTATGGTAAATCTGTTTTACAATTACCAACAAAAAAAATAACAATTGAGCTAAAATCGCTTAATAGCAAGAACTTAGACTTGAATGCTAGAATGCCTTCAATTTACAGAGAAAAAGAATTACACTTACGTAAATTAATGGCAAAAGAGTTAACTCGAGGAAAAATAGACTTCTCGATTTACGTAGAAGCCACTGCAGAAGATACTTCAACAAAAATTAATACTCCAGTTGTTAAACAATACATACAACAACTTAAAAATGTTGTAGATGGTAATGAATTAGATTTGTTAAAAATGGCTGTTCGTTTTCCAGATGCTTTAAATACAGAGCGCGAAGAGATAGATAATAACGAGTGGGAACAAATAGAAAGTGAAATTACAGTAGCTATTGCAGCTATTAACGAGTATCGTTTAAATGAAGGTAAAGTTTTAGAGGCAGATTTTAAAAACCGTGTTGCTACCATAGCAAATTTGCTAGAGCAAGTAATTACTATGGATCCTGAGCGTGTAGAAGGCGTACGTGAGCGTTTAAAGAAAGGTGTAGAAGAGTTAAAGGAGAAATACGATGAAAACCGTTTTGAGCAGGAATTAGTATATTATATTGAAAAATTTGATATCACCGAAGAAAAAGTACGTTTAAAAAACCATTTAGAATATTTTATAAAAACCTTAAATTCTAAAGATTCTAACGGAAAAAAATTAGGATTTATAGGCCAAGAAATGGGTAGAGAAATCAATACTATTGGGTCTAAAAGTAATTATGCGCCAATGCAGCAATTGGTTGTACAAATGAAAGACGAGCTGGAGAAAATTAAGGAGCAACTACTTAACGTTTTATAAAAATGAAGCAAGGAAAATTAATAGTATTCTCTGCACCATCAGGCTCTGGAAAAACAACTATTGTTAGGCATTTATTAAAAAAAGAAGCACTTAATTTAGCATTTTCTATTTCAGCAACCTCTCGCGAAAAACGTGGTGCCGAAGTGCATGCTGAAGATTACTACTTTTTATCTGCAAGCGAATTTAAACAGCATATAAAAAATGACGATTTTCTTGAATGGGAAGAAGTTTATAGAGATAATTTTTACGGTACTTTAAAAACAGAAGTAGAACGTTTATGGGCTTTGGGTAAAAATGTAATTTTCGATATAGATGTCTCTGGAGGACTACGTATAAAGCGTAAATTCCCAGAGCAAACCTTAGCCGTTTTTGTAAAACCACCAAGTATAGACGAGCTTAAAATTAGGCTTAAAAAAAGAAAAACAGAAAGCGACGATAAAATAAATATGCGTGTAGCAAAAGCAAGTGCAGAATTAGCAACAGCACCGCTTTTTGATGTAATTATAGAAAACGATAATTTAGATAAAGCATTACAGCAAGCAGAAAATATTGTGGGACATTTTTTAATAACCGAAACAAAAGTTTAAAAATGAAAATTGGCCTATATTTTGGTTCATTTAACCCAATTCATATTGGGCATTTAATTATCGCAAACCAATTAGTGGAGAATAGTGATTTAGACCAAATTTGGTTTGTAGTAACGCCACACAATCCTTTTAAAAAGAAAAGTACTTTACTGGACAATCACCAGCGTTTAGAAATGGTGTATCTCGCTACTAAAGATTACGATAAATTAAAAGAGAGTAATATAGAGTTTAATTTACCACAACCAAACTATACTATAAATACACTTACCTATTTACAGGAAAAGTACCCAACACATAATTTTGCTTTAATTATGGGAGAAGATAATTTAAAGAGTTTCCATAAATGGAAAAATTATGAAGTTATCTTAGAAAACCATAACATTTACGTGTATCCTAGAATTTCAGAAGGTATTGTAGAAACCCGATTTACAAATCACGAAAAAATACATAGAGTTAAGGCTCCAATTATGGAAATTTCTTCAACCATGATTAGAAATGCTATAAAAAATGGTAAAAATGTAAAGCCATTATTACCTAAAAAAGTTTGGGAATATGTAGATGAAATGAATTTTTATAAATAAATTGCTATCCCTATACTTAACCAATATAGAATCTAATTATTTACGCTATAAATCAATTATTTTAAGTTAGAATCTAAAGTTTTACAAATTTAAAACAGGATATTAATTTTTAAATAATTAAAATGAAAAGTAAAAAAGCAAAAACTTATGTAGTTGGCATTGGAGCCTCTGCAGGAGGTTTAGATGCTATACAAACTTTGTTTGACCATATTCCTAACGATACAGGAATGGCATTTATTATTATTCAACATCTTTCTCCTGATTTTAAAAGTTTAATGCCAGAGCTTCTTAGTAAGCATACAAAAATGCAAATTTTTACTGCAGAAGATAAGCAAACAATAAAGCCTAATTGTATTTACTTAAACCAAAGAAGTAAAAATTTACATGTAAAAGGATCAGAATTATATTTACTTGATAAAGGACCTAAACATAATCTTAATTTACCAATAGATATCTTTTTTCACACGTTAGGCGAAGAGTATAAAGAGAAATCTATAGGAGTTATTTTATCTGGAACAGGATCCGATGGTTCTAGAGGAATAAAAACCATAAAAGAAAGAGGAGGAACTATAATTGTTCAAGATCCACTATCTGCACAATTTGACGGTATGCCAAATTCTGCAATATCAACCAATACGGCAGATTACATATTAGAGCCAAGTAAAATAGCAGAAATTTTGCATAAAAATCCTGTAAGTAGACCTTTACTTTTAAACGACTTTGATAAAAACCCATCCAATGAAAGCTTGATTAACGATATACTAACAATAGTTTACAAACACTCTGGTATCGACTTTAGGGAGTATAAAAAAAATACACTTTTAAGACGTATAGAAAAACGTATGAATGTTACCAACATACAGCATTTATACGATTACTCAGCCTTTTTGTCTAGTAATGCTGAAGAACAACAAGCATTACAAGAAGATTTTTTAATTGGTGTAACGCGATTTTTTCGTGATACCGAAGCTTTTAAAAATTTAAAAGAAAAGGTTATTCCGCAAATATGCCAAAATAAAAAAAGTTCCGAGGTTATACGTGTTTGGGTGGCAGGTTGTTCTACCGGAGAAGAGGTATATTCACTAGCAATATTAATAGATAATTATATAAAAACACATCAATTAAACCTTGATTTTAAAATATTTGCAACAGATATAGATCCAAGTGCATTAGCTACAGCAGGAGCAGGAGCTTATCATATTAATATAATTAATGAAATTGAAAAGCTTTATTTAGATCAGTATTTTGTTAAAATAGGAGACCAAATTCAAATAATAAAACGTATTAGAGAGAAGATTGTTTTCTCTTATCACAACTTAATAAAAGATCCGCCATTTATAAAAATGGATCTAATTTCATGCAGAAATTTACTTATTTATTTTGATAATAAAATTCAAAAAAAGGTAATGTATAATTTTCATTTTGCATTAAACCAATACTCATACTTGTTTTTAGGTAATAGTGAGTCTTTAGGAGATATTTCAAAAAAATTTAAAACAGTAGATGTTAAGTGGAAGATATTTCAAAATATATCGGCTTCTAAAAAAACGCTTATTACTAATTCGAGTTTAGAGAGGGTGAGAACATTTAATTATAATTTTCCAAAAGAAACAAGAAATTTACCTCAATATAAAATTAAAGAAACACCAGAATTATTATTTCATAAATATTTAAATTTAAAATTTAGTCCAGCCTCTATTTTTATAGACAAAGATTTTAATATTCTATTTATTAATGGAGATGCAGGTAAAAGACTCTCTCATAACTCTGGAATTTTTCAAACTAACTTGTTAAAAATGGTTAGTGCAGATATTGCTGTTGTAATTAGAAGCGGTATTAGAAGGCTTGAAGCAAATAAGCAAGATGTAGTAATTAAAGGAATATTAAATAAAACAGAAGGACAAAACTTTTTGTTCGACTTAAATTTTCATAAACCAAAAGATTTCGAAAATTTAAGCGATTGTTACTTAATTGAATTTAGTAATGATAAAGTTATACAATACGATACGCCATTAGTTGTAGATAATATAGATGTAGATGAAGCTTCAAATCAAAGATTAGAAGATTTAGAAAACGACTTAAAAATTGCTAAAACAGAATTACAAGATGTAATTGAAGAGTTAGAAACAAGTAACGAGGAGTTGCAATCTTCTAATGAAGAATTAATGGCTTCTAATGAAGAATTACAAAGTACAAACGAAGAATTACAATCTGTAAACGAAGAGCTTTATACTGTAAACACAGAAATGCAGGAAAAAAATAAAGAGCTTACCAACCTTAATAATGATATAACAAACCTATTAGACAATACAGATATTGCTACATTATTTTTAGATACAGATTTAAGAATTAGAAAATTTACACCTGCACTTAAAGAAGTTTTTAATTTAAATGAAATAGATCTTGGTAGGCCGCTATCAATATTTACATCTAATTTTGATGAGGATGTAAGAAAGATGATACTTAAAGATTCTAAAACAGTTTTAGAAAAATTAGTAGTAGTAGAAAAACAAGTAAAAGATAAAGACAATAATTTTTATTTAAAACGAATAAGTCCATTTATAACAGCAGATAAAGTTATAAATGGAGTAGTAATTACTTTAAATAATATTAATAAACTCAAGGAAATAGAAAATGAACTTGAAATAACCGATTTAAAATATAAAAAGTTATTTGAAAGTTTAAACGAAGCCTTTATTCATGCTAGAATTATTGTAGATAAATCTAATAATCCAATCGATTGGGAATTTATAGATGTAAACCCAACTTATGAAAAGTTATTTAATTTAAAAGCAGAGGATATTATTGGTAAAAAAGTATCAGAAATTTCACCTGGCTTATTAGAGAAACCTAATAAATTGCTTCAAAAATTTGGAGAAACGGCTTTAACAGGAAAAGATTTTACAATAGAAAGCCATATAGAATCTTTAAAACAACACTTTTTAATAAACAGTTTTTCTCCTAAAAAGGGAGAATTTGCAGGTATAATTACAGATTTTACAGAACTTAAAAATAACGAAAGGGCGCTAAAACGAAACCAAGCAGAGCTTAATAGAATTCAAGCTTTAACACTAGTTGGTGGTTGGTATTTAAATTTAAAAACCGACAAAGTATATTGGACTGAGCAACTTTATTTAATGTATGGGTTAGACCCAAAATCATCACCTCCGGATTATTCTAAGCAAAAGAAATTGTTTACAAAAGAAAGCTGGCTAAAGTTAAATAAAGCTGTAGAAAGAACAAGAACATTGGGAATTCCTTATGTAATAGAATTAAACCTTATAAAAACTAACGGAGAAAAAGGTTGGTTGCGTGCACAAGGAGAGGCAGTAAAAAATGCAGATGGAGAAATTATAGGTTTAAGAGGTGCAGCACAGGATATTACTAAGCAAAAACTAATTGAAGAAGAAATAATTAGAGCTAAAAAAGATGCAGAGTCTGCAAACCTCCATAAAAACTATTTCTTAGCAAATATGAGTCATGAAATTAGAACACCAATGAATGGTGTTTTAGGATTTTCAGAACTATTAAAAAATGATAGTTTAACTAAAGCCGATAGATTAAAGTATCTTGATATAATAGACAGTAACTCAAAACAATTATTAAATTTAATAGACGATATAATAGACGTTGCAAAAATAGAAGCCAATGAGTTAAAAATAACTTCAAAAGTGTGTAATGTACCTAAGCTTATAAAAAACTTAGATATTACTTACAAGCAATTAAAAACAATAAAGCTTAAAAAAGATATTGTGTTTAAAACACATATTCCTAAAAAATACAATAATCTTGAAATTATAACCGATAGTCAAAGGTTAGAACAAGTGCTTTCAAACTTATTAAACAATGCTTTAAAGTTTTCAGAAAAAGGAGAAATATCATTTGGTTTTACTGTAGAAAATAATTTTTTAAAATTCTTTGTAAAAGATCAAGGAATGGGAATTAAAAAAAGTAAACAAATTGAAATTTTCGAGCGTTTTAAACAACTTAATTACGAGAGTAATGCAAAATATGGAGGAACTGGTTTAGGATTGTCTATTTGTAAAGGTATTGTAACGCTTTTAGGCGGAGAAATATTTGTAAAATCTGAAGAAGGTAAAGGTACATTATTCGAGTTTACAATTCCTTTAAAGGAATTAAACCATAATACTGCAAACGAAAAAATAGTAACAACTATAAATAAAGCATTTTTAAAAAACAAAATAATATTAATTGCAGAAGACGATTCTTTAATTCGTTTATTATTTAAAATAGTCCTTGGAGATAGTGGAGCAACCATTCTTTTTGCTAAAACAGGAAAGGAAGCCATTAAAACGTACAAAAAAACTAAAGATATAGATGTTGTTTTATTAGATATTAGAATGCCAGAAATGAGTGGAATTGAAGTTTTAGAGAGAATATTAAAAATTAATCCTGAGGCTAAAATTATTATGCAAACAGCTTATACCATGCCAGACGAAAAAGAAAGATGTTATAAAATGGGATGCGTAGATTTCTTGTCTAAACCAATTATTAAAGACGAGTTATTTGCTACTTTAAATAAATGGTTAGGTTAAAAAGTCGCACAAATTGAAAGTTAATTCTCACAAATCGAAAAAATTACGGTTTTTACCGTAAAGCAAAACTAAGAAATACTCATTTTTTCGATGAAATGCACAAAATGTAAAAAAATAGTTTTGTAAGCATTGTTTCTTTGTTCTAATTTTGATTCAGAATTTGACAGCAATCTACTATTTATCCCTTTATTTTATAGATTAGTTCAAATAAAAAAAAGTATACTTTAATGATTATAATTCTTAAAATCATTAAAAGTTTCCCATAGCAAATAATTTTTAGGTATTATTTGTTATAATTGATTAATAGCGTAAAAAACCAACTCATCTGAGTTGGTTTTTTTAATTAAAAAAACCAGAACAAAAGTCCTGGTTTAATATCTACTTAAATAATTTAATTATAACAATTTAAATTATAATATTCTATTGTTTTTCTGCTTTAGAGAAGTGTTCAACGGTGTTCATGTTTTTTACACTGTAAGTGTCCGAAACACCAGTAACTGTGTTTTTTAAACTTTCGTGTGTTACTTTAGCTTCGTCATATTCTACCATAGCTAATTCACGTTCAAAATCTACAGTTGCAGATTTAACACCTTCCATTTTTGCCATTTTTTTCTCTATAGTTTTTGCACATCCCATAGCACAAGTCATTCCTTCAATTTTAAATTCGGCTTTTGCATATGTTGCATTAGGATCTAATTCTACATTTTTAACCTCTGTTGCTGTTTCTACAGTTTTAATTTCTGGTTGCGTTTCATTTTTGCAATTAAAGGCCGTAATAGTTAAAATAACTATTACTAGTATGTTTTTTAAATTTTTCATGAGTATCAATTTTTATTATTTAATAATAGATTACAAAATTAAGAATTATATCTATTTATTGCGTTAAAATTTTCATTTTTGCACTATCTAACAAATGCATTATTTACATGAAATTATCCAAATGGGCTTACCTAATTATATTGTCTATTATTTGGGGAACTAGTTTTATACTTATAAAAAAAGGGTTGGTAGGTTTAACGCCGTATCAATTGGGAGCTTTAAGAACCGTTATTACCGGTTTCTTTTTGTTTTTAGCAGGTTTTAAAACTATAAAAACTATAGAAAAAAAAGAGTGGAAATGGATTGCTATTTCTGGCTTTTTAGGTTCGTTTATACCAGCTTTCTTTTTTGCAATTGCAGAAACCGAAATAGATAGCGCTGTAGTCTCTGTTTTAAATTCTTTAGTACCTTTAAATACAGTTTTAATGGGATTAGCTGTTTTTAAAATAACTTCTACTAAAAGACAAATTTTAGGTGTTATTATTGGCTTTATTGGTACAGCATTATTAATTTTAAAAGGTGCAGAGCTTAATCCTGATCAAAATTACTTATTTGCTGGTTTTATAATTGCATCAACATTAATGTATGCTGCAAACGTGAATATAATTAAGCGTTATTTACAAAATGTAAAACCGCTTGCAATTGCCGTTGGGAACTATGTAACTATTTTTATTCCTGCAGTTTTAGTTTTACTTTTTACTAATTTCTTTACTGTAGAAAACTTTAATAATCCAGATTTAGGATTGTCGGTTTTATATATTGCTATTTTATCTTTATTTGGTACAGCAATGGCTAAGGTTTTGTTTTTTAAATTGGTTCAAATATCTACACCGGTTTTTGCTTCTTCAGTAACTTATATTATGCCAATTGTAGCATTAATGTGGGGATTGCTAGACGGCGAAACTTTTAGTGTTTTACAAATTTTAGCATCCTTAATTATTTTACTTGGCGTGTATTTAGCTAATAAAAAACAAAAAACCTGAAGCCTTTCGACTTCAGGTTTTAATAAATTCTATAGTTTTACTAATTAATTAAAATCAGCATCTGTTAACGGTGAGTTAACTTTTATAGATGTTGTTTTAAGTTCTACTTTTTGTCCGGCCATAGGTAAAGATGTAGTATGTGGAAACTTAATACCATCTACTACTTTGTAATCACCAAAAGTAGACTCTTGAGAAACTTCTTGTCCAGTAGGAGTTTTAGCAGTTGAAACAGACTTAATTTTAAGACCTGTAGTAACATCGTAATAGTTTTTAGATGTTTCTCCTTTACTATCTTCAATAGCAATAACGTATGCATCATTACCATCTACTGCTTCAATACCAGAAACTGATATTTTTTTAGAGCTATCGTTTAATAAGTTTAACTCGTCAATTAAACCTGTCTTATCTTTCATTTTAGAAACCATTTCTTCTGGCATAGGTTGTTTATTTCCCATTTGAGCCATGTAGCCAGTTTCTCCATTAAAAGCTTGTTTAAATACAGATCCCATTCCTACAATACTTACATCGTTAGCAAATAAGTTTGGATTTTTTTGTTTAATAGTCATAACCATATTTTGTCCTTGAAAAGAAGCACTCATTTCTTGAACTAGAGTAGTTATGTTTTGCACAGCTGTTTTACCTCCAATTGCTTTTAAGTAATCTTCTAGTACAGTTTGTGCTGTAACTCCAGCAGGAACAGGCTTAGAAAACACTGGTTTTTCTATAGCATTTGCATAAGTATCGTAGTATTTAATTGGGAATTTTGTTTTTTCTAAATTAGAAATAACTTCGCTTCCTTTTCCTACTACTACAACTCTTGCATTTTTACTTGAAAAATACTTGTTTGCTGCAGCTTGTATATCTTCAACTGTTACAGCATTTACCTTTTTAAGGTATGTTTTATAGAAGTCTTTAGGTAAATCGTTTAATTTAATGTTTAAAGCATATCTAGCAATAGTTTGAGGTTGCTCTAAAGCCATTACAAAACTACCAACGTATTTTGCTTTTGCATTTTTAAGTGCCTCTGCAGAAATTGGTTCGCTTTTAATTCTATCTATTTCTTTAAGTATTTCTACAATAGAACTATCTGTAACCATGTTTCTTACTTCTGCACTAGCACTAAATCTAGCAGCGCCATATTTATTTGTTCCAATGTTAGAATAAGAACCATATGTGTAAGCTTTGTCTTCACGAAGGTTTAAAAATAAATAACCTTCTCCACCACCACCTAAAATGTAGTTGGCTAATTTAGCAGCAAAATAATCTGGATGATTCATTTTTAAATCTACATTATTTGTAACAACAATGTTAGATTGTACTGCATTTGGCATATCGACAAAGTTAATTTCTGTTTGCCCAACATTTTTATATGGAGCAGGTACAGATGAGGTTACATCTAAACCTTTTTCCCATTTTTTAAAGTATTTTTTTACTTGCTTTTCTACAGTTTTAAAATCTACATCACCTACAACTACTAAATAAGCGTTATTAGGGTTGAAGTTTTTTTGGTAGTAAGCACGAACATTATCTAAAGTGATGTTGTTTAAGCTTTCTTCTGTAACAAACTCACCATAAGGATGACCTTTTCCAAAAGATAAAGCGCCACCTACACGACTTGCAATTGCACTTACACTTTTTGAACTAGATTTAATACCTTCAATTGCTTTTTCTTTTTCTTTTTGAAATTCTTCTTCTGTAAATAATGGGTTAATAGTAGCATCTGCCATTAATTCTAAAATTCTTTCAGAGTATTTTGTTAAAGAAGCTCCGTAGGCGTTACTAGATCCAAAGCTTAATCTTGCTCCAAGAAAATCTATTTCTTCATTAAACTCATCTTTAGAAATAGATGTTGTTCCATTTCCCATCATTGCACCTAATATACCTGAAACTCCAGCAATTTCACCTTCTACACGTGGTTGATTGTCTATGGTTAAAGTGTAAGATACTCTAGGTAATTTGTGGTTTTCAACAACTAAGACTTTAAGTCCGTTTTTTAATTCAAACTCTCCAGGAACTTCTAAAGTTATTGCTGGAGCAGCTGCTGGTTTTGGCTGCACAGACCTATCAATTTGAGCGGTAACCGAAATTGATAATAAAAATAGTGCTATAAATGCTGTTATTTTTGTTTTCATTTGTATTTATTTTTTAAAAGTTGTCAAATAGTTCTTTATAGTTTTAAAAACATTTTAAAGGCTATTTGTGTCTTTTTAAATTTATTAGTTTTCGTCTTTAGCTTCTGGTAAATACTCTAAAACTACTCTTTGGTTTGGATTTAAGTATTTTTTAGCTACTGCTTGAATTTCTTCTCTTGTAATTGATCTGTAAATATCAATTTCGTTATTAATTAAATTAACATCATCGTATAACATGTAATAACGCGCTAAAGAATTTGCTATACCAGAAATACTAGAGTTTGAATTTACAAAATCGTTTTCAAATTTATTTTGAAGTTTTTGGTAGTCTCTTTCAGAAATTAATTCGCTTTGAACTTTTACTAACTCTTCATCAATACCTGCTAATATGCTTTCTAAAGTGTTGTCTCCTAATGGTAATCCAAATAAAATATAAGTACCATAATCTTCTTGACTTTGATTAAATGCTCCAACTTGTAAAGCTTTCTTTTCATCATCAACAAGTTTCTTGTATAATTTTGAAGTCTTTCCAGAACTTAAATATGTAGATAACATATCTAAAACATACGCATCTCTCTCTGTCATGGCTGGAGTTCTATAAGCAGCCATAATTGCAGGTATTTGTATGTTAGAATCGTAAGCTTTAGCTTTAATAGTTTCTGTAATAGGATCTTCTTTTGGAAAGTTTCTTACAATATCTTCACCTCTTGGTATAGGTCCAAAATAATCTTCAATCATTTTTTTTGTTGAAGGCACATCAAAATCACCAGCTACAACTAAAACGGCATTATTTGGCACGTAGAATTTTTTATTAAACTCTTGAAACTCCTCTAATGAAGCAGCATCTAAATGCTCCATTTTACCAATTGTAGTTCCTTTGTAAGGGTGTTTTTTAAAAACATGTAATTTTATGTTCTCAATAAATTTACCGTAAGGCGCATTATCTACACGTAAACGTTTTTCCTCTTTTACTACTTCATTTTGAGTGTCTACACCAATTTGATTAATTATCGGGTGCATTAAACGCTCAGATTCCATCCATAATCCTAATTCTAAATTATTAGATGGGAAAACCTCATAATAATAAGTTCTATCATCTGTAGTATTGGCATTGTTACTACCTCCATTTGCAGCTACAATTTTAAACCAATCACCACGTTCTATGTTTTCTGTTCCTTCAAATAATAAGTGCTCAAAAAAGTGAGCCATACCTGTTCGGTCTGGTTGCTCGTCCTTTGCACCAACGTGGTACATTACAGCGGTTGTAATAACTGGAGCAGTTCTGTCTTGATGTAAAATAACGTGCATACCGTTACTTAAATCGTACTCTTCAAATTTAACTTCTTGCGCATTAGCTGCAAATCCAGCCAAAAGCAGTGCAGCTAATGAGAATAAATTTTTTTTCATTGTGAGATATTTAAGGTTAATTGTGATATAAGTCTATAACATACAAAATATGTTACATAATTAAGTAACAAAAATAAGAATTGATAAAACCAATAATTAATTTTTTAGATAAAAATTAACACGAACTACTCTTTTTTTGATGTTTTTTTTTCGAACTTTAAAATTATAATATTTTTAAAATCAGTTAAATATGAAAAAATTCACACTTCCAATCCGTTTCGGTTTTATTATAAGTGCAACATTAATTGCATTCTTTTTATTTTTAGCGTTATTTAACTTGCATACAAACCCAATGTTTAGTTTAGGTAATGGATTAATTACAGGATTTGGTATTTACGAAGTAATAAAATACCATAAATTAAGAGTTGGCAAAAACTTTAGTTATTCAAGTGGTTTTACCTCCGGTATAGTTGCTGGATTTGTTGCAACTATAATATTTACAGCATTCTTTTTACTTTACGCAACAGAAATTAATCCTGCATTTTTATCTAATTTATTAGAGGTCTTTAGTGGTGATTATAGTGTTGGTATTGGAGTTGTTTGTTTTGTTGTCGCTATTATGGGATTCTCTACAACAGTAGTGCTAACTTTAACATGTATGCAATTATTTAAAGATAGCAGAAATATACCAAACAGAAATAATGAAAAAGACGGAGAGATAACAATGAAGAAAGTTTCGTAGTTGTTTTTCTCTAAAAAATATATTTTAAAGTTAAGTAAATGCTTAAAAATAATACATGTAAGTAATAAAAACGTTTGCAAATTAATTTATTAGAAGTATATTTGCATCCGCTTTCTCAGAAGAAGGCAGATTATTTTAATAACAAATTAATAAAAACGTTACGCTATGTACGCAATTGTAGAGATAGCAGGGCATCAATTTAAAGTTGAAAAAGACCAAAAAGTTTTTGTTAACCGTTTAACAACAGAAGAAGGTAAGAAAGTAGATTTCGATAACGTTCTTTTAATTGGTGATGGTGACAATGTTACTTTAGGCGCCCCAGCTATAGGCGGAGCACAAGTAAGTGCAAAAGTCTTAAGACACCTTCAAGGTGAAAAAGTTATTGTTTTCAAAAAGAAAAGAAGAAAAGGTTACCGTGTAAAAAATGGACACAGACAAGCTTTATCTGAAATCGTAATTGAAAGCATCGTAGCTTCTGGAGCTAAAAAAGCTGAAAAAGCTGCTCCAAAAAAAGAAACTAAAAAAGAAGAAGCAAAAGCTGCTGCACCAAAAAAGACTGCTGTTAAAAAAGCAACAGGAAAAGCAGACGACTTAAAGAAAGTTGAAGGTATTGGACCTAAAATTGCTTCAACATTAGTGGAAGCAGGAATCTCAACTTTTGCTGAGTTAGCAAAAACAGATGCAGCAAAAATTTCTGAAATTATCGCAGATGTTCGTGGAAACCATGTAACAGATACTTGGCCAGCACAAGCTAAATTAGCTGCTGACGGTAAGTGGGATGAATTAAAGAAATGGCAAGACGAATTAGATGGTGGAAAAGCTTAATTGCGACCACTTTATTATTAACAATATAAAACCTTAAGATCATGGCTCACAAAAAAGGAGTTGGTAGTTCGAAGAATGGTAGAGAATCAGAATCAAAACGTTTAGGCGTTAAGATATTTGGTGGTCAAGCTGCTATTGCTGGTAACATTATCATAAGACAAAGAGGGAATACACATCACCCAGGTGAAAACGTATACCAAGGAAAAGATCACACTTTACACGCTAAAGTAGATGGTTTAGTAAAATTTACGAAGAAAAAAGATAACAAATCTTACGTTTCTATAGAGCCTTTTGAAGCTTAGAAATAATTTCTTTTTAGATATTAAAAAACGCCTTTCATTTTTGAAAGGCGTTTTTTTATTTTTTTAAAATATCATCAATAATTTTTAAATGATGATTTGTGTGAAGTTCTAAAAATCTATAAATTCTCTTACTATTTATATCTCCAAAAAAAGGATGTTTAAAAAATGCATTTTTGTGTAATTTAGAAATAGTTTCAACATTAGTCTTGGCAAGTTGCATTTGCGAGATTATATCTTCTTTTAAAATAATTTCAGGCGGTTTTACTTGCTTTGGTGCTTTTGCTTTTCCTCTTGGAAAAAAACCAAGCATAAAAAACACTTTTCCTAAAAAGCTAAAATTTTTCTTATAGAGCTCTGGATTAGATTTATGAAGAGCAATAATAACATTATTTATAACTTTTAAACTGTGATCTATATGCCAACCTATGCTACTTTTTGAAACCTGTGGATTAGAAATAGCATGGTTGTTAATGTTACTGTTTAGCTTATCTAAAGTTTTTTTTACTTTTTTGTAATTCATTTTTATTTTTTACCAATGGTCATTAATTCGTCCCATTGTGTTGTAAATCGAGGGCTTCGCTGTTCTTTAATTAAAGCCCATTGTTTTTCTCGATTGCCAACGGTTGCTAGTTTTACTTTGTTTTTTCCAAATTTACTATTTAAAATATCTATTGTGTCTGTAATTTTTTTACTTGTAATCTTATGGTCTACATTAAATAAATTAAGTTGAACTTGATCTTCGGAAACTAAATGAAGCAAATTAACACCTACTTTTTTGTATCTAAAACCTGTTTTGTAAATTTTCTTTAGTCCGGTTAATGCTTGTTGTGTTAACTTAATAGTACTATTGGTTGGACTGCTTAAAGTAATAGTTATACTTTGTTGATATTGCTTATCGTATTCACTATGGTAATTTGTGGTTAAAAATACTTGAATTTGAGTGGCGACGCTTTTTTGCTGTCTTAATAAATCGGCAACTTCGGCAACATAATAACTACATGCTTCTTCTATTAGTTTATAGTCTGTTAATTTATAACCAAATGATTTGGCTGTACCTATTGCTTTTTTAGGTTTTGGTATGGTAATCATCTCTAAACATGGCAGACCGTTAAGCTCTCTCCAAAGTCGTTCGCCTATAACGGTCATTTGTTTTCTAACCCAAGCAACTTCCATGTTTGCAAAGTCTAATGCTGTTTTACATCCTGTATTTTCAATACGAACGGCGTGTTTTTTCCCAACACCCCAAATATCTTTTACTTTAGAGTTTTGTAAAAGGTGTTTTCGTTTTTCTTCTGTATTAACAACATAAACATTGTCATTTTCTATATGCTTTTTGGCAAATTTATTAGCCATTTTAGCAAGTGATTTTGTTTTTGCTATACCAACACCAACAGGAATTCCAGTGTTTTTATAAACTGTCTCTTTTATATTTATGGCAACGGTTTCTAAATCTTTTTCGTTATAGAGTGATAAATCTATAAAGCTTTCATCTATACTATATTCTTCTACAATGTGCGAGAAATTTTTTAAGGTATCCATAACTCTGCGAGACATATCGCTGTACAGTGTGTAGTTAGAAGAAAAACAAACTACATTATTGGCATCCAATATTTTTTTTATTTTAAATATTGGCTGAAACATTGGAATGTTTGTTAATGCTTTAGCTTGTTTATTTGCAGCAATTATACATCCGTCATTATTACTTAAAACAACAACAGGTTTGTTTTGTAAATCGGGTCTAAAGACTTGTTCACAAGAAGCATAAAAACTATTACAATCTATAAGCGCAATCATTTATAAAACCGATTTTATAATATAGGTAATAACTCCCCAAATTTGAATTTGTTTATCTATATTTTTGTTAATTCTAATAATACTAAAAGCATCTTCTTGTATAGCTACAACGAGTTGGTTGTTTTTAGGTGTTAAAGATTTATCTATTATTAGTACATCGTTTTTGTTAACCTTAAAATCTTTAAAACTATCGTCTACAACTCTTATATAAAAAGTAGATGAACTGTTTTTTACTAGCACATTGTTTAAGTCTATTCTTGGTTCATGGTAATGTGTCGCAGGACTCGAAAAACCTGTTTGTACAGGTCGCTGAACGCGATAATTTTTTTTAGATTTTTCTATTAAATGTGCTTGAGGCTTTTTCATAGCATTAAAGTTAATAGAAAATTTAGAGACTGGATTTATAAATTAACTAATTAACATTTTTTAAAACTCTTTTTGAGTTTATTTAAATAAAAAACACAAAAAAAATCCAAACATTAATGTTTGGATTTTTTTTTTATTTTATATCTACAATTATTTAGTATCTGTAGTGTTCTGGCTTGTAAGGACCTTCTACTTTAACACCAATATAATCTGCCTGGTAATCTTTAAGTTCTGTTAACTCAACACCTATTTTTTCTAGGTGTAATTTGGCAACTTTTTCATCTAAGTGTTTTGGTAACATATACACATCATTTCCATAAGCTTCTTTGTTGTTCCAAAGTTCTATTTGTGCTAAAGTTTGGTTTGTAAAAGAGTTGCTCATTACAAAACTTGGGTGACCAGTTGCACAACCTAAGTTTACTAAACGACCTTCAGCAAGAATAATAATTTCTTTTCCGTTAACCGTATATTTATCTACTTGTGGTTTAATAGTATCTTTAGTATCACCAAAGTTTTCATTTAACCAAGCCATTTGAATTTCGTTATCAAAGTGCCCAATGTTACAAACAATAGTTTTGTCTTTCATTGCTTTAAAATGCTCTGCTCTAACAATGTCTTTATTTCCTGTTGTTGTAATAACGATATCGCTATTACCAACTACAGTTTCTAATTTCTTCACCTCAAAACCATCCATTGCAGCTTGTAAAGCACAAATTGGGTCAATTTCAGTAACTGTTACAATAGAACCTGCACCTTTAAAAGAAGCTGCTGTTCCTTTACCAACATCACCATAACCACAAACAGTAACACGTTTACCAGCTAACATAATATCTGTTGCACGACGAATAGCGTCTACTGCAGATTCTTTACAACCATATTTATTGTCGAATTTCGATTTCGTAACCGAGTCGTTTACATTAATTGCTGGCATTGGTAGTGTTCCATTTTTTACACGCTCGTAAAGTCTGTGAACACCAGTTGTAGTTTCTTCTGATAAACCGTTAATACCATCTGCTAATTCTGGGTATTTATCTAAAACCATATTAGTTAAATCTCCACCATCATCTAAAATCATGTTTAATGGTTTTCTTTCCTCTCCAAAGAAAAGTGTTTGTTCTATACACCAGTCAAATTCTTCTTCTGTCATGTCTTTCCATGCGTATACAGCAGTTCCTGCATCTGCAATAGCAGCAGCAGCTTGATCTTGTGTAGAGAAAATGTTACAAGAACTCCAAGTAACTTCTGCTCCTAAAGCTTGTAAAGTTTCAATTAAAACGGCTGTTTGAATAGTCATGTGTAAACATCCTGCAATACGGGCACCTTTTAAAGGTTGCTCGTCTTTATATTCTTCACGTAAACTCATTAAACCTGGCATTTCTGCTTCGGCTAAATTAATTTCTTTTCTTCCCCAAGCCGCAAGCGACATATCTTTTACCTTATTAGGTACGTAAGCAACTGTTTTTGTACTCATATCTTTTTTTCTCTTTGTTTTTTAAAATGAAACGCCTTTGGGATTCGCACATTATTAGTTAAATTCGCTTAATAAAATGGCATACCTACCTTAGGCGCTGCAAAGATAATCAATAACATTTAAAATATTAAATGCCTCTTTATAAATCCATTAGTGTAAACTCACAAACTACTGTTAAAATCTGGAAGATTGAAGAGTCTTATAATGCTTTGTTATCACCATTAAACCTAAGATCTGAAAGTTTAGAGCGTGTTTTAGGTATGAAAAGCGAATTACATCAACGCGGATTTTTAAGTGTAAGACATTTACTTAGGGAGTTTGGTTACACAGATCAAGATTTATATTATGATGCTAATGGCAAGCCGCATTTAAAAGATGGTAAACATATTTCTATAACGCATAGTTTTACTTTTTCAGGAGTGATTATTAGTGATACTGAAGTTGGTATTGATATTGAAAAACAGCGTGAAAAAATAGGAATTATAGCTCACAAGTTTGTGGATTATGAGTTTGAGTATTTAAATAAAGACGACTTAGAATATATTAGAAAACTAACGGTTATTTGGGGAATAAAAGAATCGCTCTACAAATTATTTGCAACTCCAGGTATGTTGTTTAGAGAGCATTTTTTGGTGATTCCATTTATGTTAGAAGATTGTGAAACAGTATCTTGGATAGATTATAAAATGAGGAAATATAAGTATAATTCATATTTTCTAGAGTTTGAAGGATTTACATGTGCTTATGTATTAGTTTAATTATGGAATCTATTTTACATCACATAAAAGTTTCCCAAAAACAAAACCTTGCAGTTTTAATAGATCCAGATAAATTCAACTTAAATAATACATCGCAATTTATAGATAAAGTAAATAAATCTATAGCCACTCATATATTTGTTGGAGGTAGTACGGTTAAAGATTATGCAACAGAAAAATTGCTAAAAATTATAAAGCCTTTAACCACATTGCCAATTGTTTTATTTCCAGGAGACATTTTGCAGGTATCGGAAGAGGCAGATGCAATATTGTTTTTGTCTTTAGTTTCTGGTAGAAACCCAGAATACTTAATTGGTCAACAAGTAAAAGCTGTTTCAAAATTAAGAGATTCTAAATTAGAGGTGATTCCTACAGCTTATATTTTAATTGATGGAGGTAAGGAAACTTCAACTCAAAAAGTAACAAATACTAAACCATTAACTAATGTTTTAGAAATTGTAGATACTGCAAAAGCTTCGGAATTATTAGGAATGCAATTGGTTTATTTGGAAGCTGGAAGTGGAGCAAAGAAAGAAGTTTCGACTAAAATTATAGAAGCAGTAAAAAATAATATTAATATACCATTAATAGTTGGTGGAGGTATAAGAAGTAAATTAGCTATTGAGAATGCATTTAAATCTGGAGCAAATATGGTTGTTATAGGTACAGCTTTTGAAGAGGATGAAACTTTTTTTGAAGAATTAAAAAAATAATTATGAATATATCAGTAGATTTAACATTATCACCTTTACAAGATGATTATGAAAAGCATGTAATAGAATTTATAAAAGCACTCCGTGACTCAGAATTTACAGTTTTAGAAAACCCATTAAGTACTCAAATCTATGGTGATTTTGATACGCTTATGCCTTTTCTTAATCAAGAAATAAAACGATCTTTTGAGAATGTAGATATTTCAGTATTAACAATGAAAGTGGTAAAAACCGATAGGCACGATTATGAACCAGATTTTTGATTTTTTTCTTGATGCCTATAAAAATGCATCCACCTTAGATATTATTCTAGAAGCCATTGCTTTTGTTTTTGGTATTGTAAGTGTAATTTATGCTAAACGCGAAAATATACTTGTTTATCCAACAGGATTAGTAGCTACAATAATTACAGTTTATCTTTTATATAAAGCAGAATATTTTGGAGATATGATGATGAATTTTTATTATTCTGTAATGAGTATTTACGGTTGGTGGAATTGGGCTAGAAAAAAAGAGAATGAGTACATTGTACCAATTTCTAGAACGAATAGCCAAGAAAAAATAATTGGTATTGCTTTATTTTTTATTACCATGTATGTAACGTATTTAGTATATAATGTTTACGGTTACAAATTAGAAATCCCTAATTATATAGATATTATTACCTCGGGTATTTTCTTCACAGCAATGTGGTATATGGCGACAAAGAAAATAGAAAATTGGACCTTGTGGATTATTGGAGACCTTATTACAATACCGCTCTACGCTTATAGAGGATTAGGCATGTTGTCTTTACAATATTTAATATTTACCATTTTAGCAATACAAGCTTATAAACAATGGAAGAAAAGTTTAAACAAAGAAGAGCAAATTGCCTAAAAGTAGTTTTATTTGGGCCAGAATCTACTGGTAAGACAACATTGTCTAAGCAATTAGCTAAACACTATAATACGGTTTGGGTTCGCGAATATGCTCGCGAATACCTTCAACGTAAATGGGATGAGGAACAAAAAATTTGTGAACCAAAAGATTTATTGCCAATTGCTGAAGGACAAATGGCATTAGAAAATGAATTAGCTAAATTAACAGATTCTGTACTTATTTGTGATACAGATTTACTCGAAACCAAAGTATATTCCGAAGCATATTATTCTGGAACTTGTGATCCAATATTAGAAAAATATGCATTACAAAACACTTACAATTTATACTTTTTAACGTATATTGATACGCCTTGGGAGGCCGACGATTTAAGAGATAAGCCAGAAGAAAGACAGGCAATGTTTAACTTTTTTGAGAAAGCTTTAAAAAAATATAATAGACCATATGTTTTGTTAAAAGGAGACAAAAAAGAACGTCTTGAAATTGCAATAAAACATATAGATAATTTGATTAAAAACAGAAAATGAATTTTACCTCAAAACAAATAAAACAAATTGAAGATAAAGGTTTAACTGTTGATAAAGTTCTACAACAAATTGAAGTTTTTAAAACAGGATTACCTAATATTAATTTAGAATCTGCAGCTATAGTAGGTGATGGTATTTTTCGTTTTTCAGAAGAAGAAAAAAATGAATATGCTGCATATTACGATAAGCAGAAAGAAGATTTAAATATTGTAAAATTCGTGCCAGCTTCTGGTGCAGCAACAAGAATGTTTAAATTTTTATTTGAATTTCTCGACAATTTCAATCCTAAAAAAGAAACTATAAACGGTTATATTAACAAACATAAAGCAAATGAATTATTTGCTTTTGGAGTAGGCTTAGAAAAATTACCTTTTTACGAAGTAGTTATTACAGAAACTAAAAAATTTGTTCCCAATTTTGATACACTTTCGTCAGATTTAAAAGCTGTTGAGTTTATAAAAACAATGTTAAATGAAGACCGTTTAAATTATAGCTTTTCACCAAAAGGACTATTGCCTTTTCATAAATACAAAGATCATATTGCAACTGCTTTTGAAGAGCATTTATTTGAGGCAGCAATATATGTGTGTACACAAAATAAAACTAGTATTCACTTTACCATTTCAGAAATTTATAAGGATGTATTTAAAAATGAATTTAAGCGTATACAAGCTATCGTAGAGAAAAAAACCAAAACAACATTTAATATAACATATTCTTATCAAAAGGAAGAAACAGATACCATTGCTGTGTCAACTAAAAATGAACCAATAGTAAACACAGATGGAACACTGCATTTTAGACCATCTGGTCATGGCGCATTATTATCTAATTTAAATGATTTTGAAGGAGATATTCTTTTTATAAAAAATATAGATAATGTGGTGGTTTATAAATATGAGGCTGAAGTTGCATACTATAAAAAAGTGTTAGCTGGTATTTTGTTAAAAGAACAAAAACAAGCATTTAATTTTTTAAAACAATTAGAAAATGATGAAATCTCAGAAAGTAAACTATTAGAAATAGCACGTTTTTTAAGAAAGAACTTAAATGTTATTATCTCTTTAGAATTCGAAAAATTTTCAACTAAATATCAAATAGAATACTTAAAAAATAAGCTTAATAGACCTTTTCGTGTTTGCGGAATGGTTAAAAACGAAGGCGAACCAGGTGGAGGACCATTTTGGGTTAAAAGCGAAAGTGGCACTGTTTCATTACAAATTGTAGAATCTGCTCAAGTAGATAAAAAAAATAAGCAGCAAAAAAATATTTTAAAAAATGCAACACATTTTAATCCTGTAGATTTAGTGTGTGGTATAAAAGACTATAAAGGAAAAACTTTTGATCTCTCTAAATTTGTAGACCCAAAAACAGCATTTGTTACAATGAAAACTAAAACAGGAAAAAACATTAAAGCACTCGAGTCTCCTGGACTTTGGAACGGTAGTATGGCAAATTGGAATACAATTTTTGTAGAAGTCCCTTTGGTCACTTTTAATCCGGTAAAAACAGTAACAGATTTATTAAAACCTAGACACCAAGTATAATGTTTAATGAAGAGGCAATAATTAAAGAATTTAATTTTAAAGGTGTTAGAAGTTCTGGAGCTGGAGGACAGCATGTAAATAAAGTATCCTCTAAAATAGAGCTGTCTTTTAATATTAAAGACTCTTTAGTATTAACCAACATACAAAAGCAGAGTATTCAATATAAATTATCAAACCGAATAACAAAAGAAGGCCTCTTAATATTACAATGTGGCGAAAGCCGTAGTCAACATAGAAATAAAAACATTGCTACAATAAGAGCTATAGAACTACTTAAATTAGCTCTGTGTAAAGAAAAAAAACGTATTCCAACAAAAATTCCTAAAGCCGTAATTATTAAAAGGTTAAAAAATAAACGTGCTAATAAAGAGCGTAAAGCAAATAGGCAGAAACCTAACTTAGATTAAAAAATTAGTAATTATATTTTAGGAAATTAAAAAAAGAGACCTACCTTTGCAGCGTTCTCAAAAAAGGGGTGCCTAAATATCGGCTGAGATCATACCCATTGAACCTAGAACAGGTAATGCTGTTTAGGAATTTGAAGAAATATTTTAATTATTGTGTGTTTACTTATCTGCAGGTGAGTAGGTTTGCAAAATGATAATTAATGTATTTCAAAAAAAACTAATTATTATAATAGAATAATTACCTCTTTTTATTCGTGATTTAAATGTATTTCGAATGAAATCAATTGTAAAAAACACAACTTTATTTTTAGCCTTTGCAGGACTAACTTTTAATGCTTTTGCTCAAGAAATTAAGCAAGACTCTACAAAAATTGAAACTTTAGATGAAGTTTTAATTAAATCTCTTAGAGTTGATGCAAACTCACCAATTACACATTCTAACGTTACAAAAGAAGAATTAGAAAAACGAAACCTAGGTCAAGATATTCCAATTCTACTTAATTATTTACCATCTGTAGTAACCACTAGTGATGCTGGTGCAGGAGTTGGTTATACTGGAATTAGAGTGCGTGGTGTAAGTGCACAATCTACAAATATTACTATTAATGGAATACCATATAACGATTCTGAAAGTTTAGGAACCTTTTGGGTAAATTTAGGAGATTTTTCTTCTTCTGTAGAAAGCTTACAGTTACAACGTGGTGTCGGTACATCTACAAACGGTTCTGGTGCTTTTGGTGCAAGTATTAATGTATTAACAGATGCAGCTTCAAAAGAAGCTAATGGTGAAATAGCTAACAGTTTTGGTAGCTACAATACAAGAAAACATACCGTAAAATACAGTACAGGATTAATAGATAACCATATTGAAATTTCAGGACGTTTATCTCAAATAAATTCCGATGGTTATATTGATAGAGCAGAATCCGATTTAAAATCTTATTATTTACAAGGATCTTATATAAATGATAATACACTTATTAAAGCCATTACTTTTGGTGGGCACGAAGTAACATACCAAGCTTGGAATGGTTTTGATCCAGATCAAATAGAATCTCTTGGAGAAAATCCAAATATTGATGAGAATAGAACTTTTAATGTATCTGGTGCTTATTTTAATGAAAATGGAGAACTTCAATTTTACGATAATGAAGTTGATAATTACAAACAAGACCATTACCAATTACATTGGAACCAAAAATTTAACAATAATTGGTCTACAAATTTAGGTTTAAACTACACTTATGGACGCGGTTATTTTGAGCAATATAAAGAAGATGAAGATTTTGAAACTTATGGTTTTGATGAAATAACTATTGGAGGAGAAACAATAAACGAAACCGATGTTATTAGAAGACGCTGGTTAGATAACGATTTTTATGCACTAAATGCTAGTGTAAATTATAAGGATGAAAAATTAAATATGAATACAGGTGTATTTTATAGCTCTTACCATGGTGAGCATTTTGGAGAGGTAATATGGTCTCAATTTGCTAGTAATAGCGAAATTAGAGATCGTTATTACGATGGTAATGGCGATAAGTATGATTTTAATGTATTTGCAAAAGCAACATACCAATTAAACAATAAATTAAGTCTTTTTGGAGATTTACAATATAGAAGAGTAAACTACGATACTAGTGGTATAAATTCAGATTTAGAGCTTTTTGAAATTGATAAAAGTTTTAGTTTCTTTAATCCAAAAGCAGGATTATCTTACAACTTAAACAACAAAAATAATTTTTATTTCTCTTATGCTAGAGCAAATAGAGAACCAAATAGAGATGATTTTAAAAATAATGAAGACGTTAAACCAGAACAGTTAAATGATTTTGAATTGGGATGGAGATTTAAAAATTCAAACTTAATTTTTAATGCAAATGTTTATTATATGTTATATAACGAGCAATTAGTATTAACTGGTGAATTAGACGATGTAGCTTCACCACTAAGAGATAACTCTGGTAAAAGTTCTCGCTTAGGTTTAGAATTAGAAGCTGTTGTTAAAATTACAGATCAATTTTCTATACAACCTAATGTAACTTTAAGCTCTAATAAAAATGATGAAACTATTGCTTCTATAGACGGTGCTTTAGTAAATTTAGGTAAAACAGATATTTCTTTTTCTCCAGATGTTGTGGCTTCTAACGCTTTAGTATTTAAACCAATGGAAAATTTACAATTATCGTTTTTAAGTAAATATGTTGGAGAGCAGTTTATGAGTAATACTGAAGCCGAATTATCTAAATTAGAAAGCTACTTTGTAAATGACTTTAATGTAACTTACGAGATTAAAACCAATAAAACATTCAAGTCTATCCTTTTATCTGGTTTAGTTAATAATATTTTTGGTGAAGAATATATTTCTAACGGTTTTTATTACACTTATGATGATACATGGTCTGTTGCTGGAGAGACAACAACTATTGAAGGTGTAGGTTATTACCCGCAAGCAACTACAAACTTTCTTGTTGGTGCAACTTTAAAATTCTAAACAGGAAAATACTTATATAAAAAAAAGCGGCTCGATGCCGCTTTTTTTTATTGCAAAAAGGATGGAACGGTATGTTTGAGCTCCTCAAAGAGAGCGAGTAGTGAGAGCCTGGTCTCGATTATTATCGAGATTTGCCCTAATTGTTATACACCCGGATAACGTCTCCAATAACTTCTACTTGATAGCGAACCATTGCATATTGTCCTCCATCTTGTTTTGTACCATTTAAAATTTCGTAAGCATTTTCATCTTCACAACCACAAGTAGCAATAATGCCATCGACAGTTAAATTTGAACAAGAACTTATTGCATGATTAGGATCGCTTAGTTCGAAAGCGCTATAAGCACTACCAGAGAAGTAAACCACCACACCTTTAATACCATAATTACTGTTTAAAACAATATGGTTTCCTGGAAACTGCATTTGGTTATATTGTGGTAAACTAGTATTTATTAGGTTTCCAGTGTCAAACACTGCATTTGGAATATATGGATTTGTATTTTGGTTATTATCATCATCTTTATTACAAGAGTTAAGTAAAACACCAAATACGAGTAATAATGCTAAGGATTTTAATTTCATTTTTTAATTTTTTTTTAAGGCTTTGCAATTTACAACAAAAGTAATTTGCGAATTAAATATTTTGTATATTTGTAATGTAATCTCGTGTAAGCGAGATTTTTTCGTTAAATCCCGAAATTGTTTCGGGATATTTTGAGTTTAGTAATTAACGAATGTATGTTTTAAACGAAAAAGTTATGAGTAAAGTATCATATTATACAGCCGAAGGCTTAAAAAAGTTAAGAGAAGAGCTAAAACAGTTAAAAGATGTCGAGCGTGTAAAGGCTAGTAATGCTATTGCAGAAGCACGAGATAAAGGTGATTTAAGTGAAAATGCCGAATACGATGCAGCAAAAGAAGCCCAAGGTATGCTAGAAATGCGTATTAGTAAATTAGAAGACCAACTTGCTGGTGCTCGTGTTATAGACGAAAGCCAAATGGATACCTCTAAAATATTAGTATTATCTAAAGTAAAAATTAAAAATCAAACCAATGGTATGGAAATGAATTATACTTTAGTTGCAGATGGTGAAGCAGATTTAGCTGCTGGTAAAATTTCCGTAAATTCACCTATTGGTCAAGGATTACTTGGAAAATCGGTTGGAGATGTTGCAGAAATTAGTGTGCCAAGTGGTATTATAAAATTTGATATTGTAGAAATAAGCAGATAACAATTATTTCGCTTTCGCGAAAAAAATCTGTAATACATAATATTCCTGTTTATTCTGAAATAAATTTCAGTTTAGCAGGAATCTTTTTTTATCTTTAATTCTTAAATTTAAAGTTATGCCAACATTATTCACAAAAATTGTAAACGGAGAAATACCATGTTATAAAGTAGCAGAAACCGAAGAGTTTTTAGCTTTTTTAGATATAAATCCAAATGCTATTGGACATACTTTATGTATCCCTAAAAAGGAAACAAATAAGATTTTCGATTTAGAAAAAATAGAATATGGTAAATTAATGGAATTTTCTAGGCAAGTTGCTATCGCTTTAGAAAAAACAGTACCTTGTTTACGTGTTGGTATGTCTGTAATTGGTTTAGAAGTGCCACATGTTCATGTACATTTAATACCTTTAAACTCTATGGACGATGCTCGTTTTACTAAAAAAGTAGCTTTAGAAAAACAAGAATTTGAAGCTTTAGCAAAAGCTATTCAGGCAAATTTATAAAACCTAAAACTCCTGCAGTTAGTAACAATACAGCTACTATTCCTAAGATAATCCAAAATAAAGACTTATACTTTTTAGATGCTTTTTTGGGTTTAAAAGCTTTCATTTGGTAATTATAAACACGCTCAATATCCTCGGTCCAACGTACAGGATAAATTTCTGTATTACAAGTATTACAAAACATTTGGGTAGAAATATCTTGAGTGATAGATTTGTAAAGCTTAGTTTCAATAAAACGTTGTTTAAAAGTAAGCTCTAAACCTTCTTTATTAAAACATTCTGGACAATTATTGTTTAAAGAAACAGATTTAACGGTTATTAACTTTTCACTCATAATTAAATGGTTTTAAACGCAATTTGCATTATTGTTCCTTTACCAATTTGAGATTGTGCAACTTTAATTTTTCCATCATGAAAGTCTTCAACAATACGTCTTGCTAGAGATAAGCCTAATCCCCAACCACGTTTTTTTGTAGTATATCCAGGCTCGAAAACAGTTTTAAACTGGCTTTTAGTTAATCCTTTACCTGTGTCTATAATATTAATTTTTACCTTATTTTCTAACTGAGTCATAACAATGGTTAAATCGCCTTTACCTTTCATGGCATCTATAGCATTTTTAACTAAATTTTCGATGGTCCAACTGTATAATTGCGGATTCAAATTTACGTAAATTGGATCTTTTGGCAACTTTAAAGTAAAGTTTATAAGTTTAGAAGATCTAGATTTTAAATAATTATAAGTCTCTAATGTTTCTTTAACAATATCAACCTTTTCCAAAGTTGGAATTGATCCGATTTTACTAAAACGTTCTGTTATTGTTTGGAGTCTATCTATGTCTTTTTCAATTTCTTTAATATAGTCCGGATTAGTGTTTTCGGTTTTTAAAATTTCAGTCCAACCAATTAAAGAAGATAACGGTGTACCTATTTGGTGTGCTGTTTCCTTAGCCATACCAGACCACAATTTGTTTTGTGTTGCAATTTTAGAACTACGGTAAAAGAAATAAACAACAGCTCCAAATAAAAAAATAATTAATAATAAAGCTAATGGATAGTATTTTAATTTGTTTAAAATTTCAGAATCTCCATAATACAAATTACCAACATTAATTTTTTTGTTTGTTTGTGGATCTATATAAGTAAGCTCAATTGGTTTGTTTTGTTTTTCAAACTGAAGAATTAAATTTTTAATATAAATTGAATCTTTTAATTTTCTTTCATTAATATTTACGGTATTTATATCGCCATCATTATTAATTACAATTTTTGGTGTTAAACTATCCGATAAAATGATTTTATCAACCAATGGATTAACATCATCTGTTAAAAGACTTCTTTGAAACTCAACCTGTGCTGCACTCCAAATAGCCATTTTAACACGTTCTTCATTTTTAAACTTTTGAAAAAAAGTATAAGTATTCCATAGAATTAGAGAGATAATAGCAAACGAAGCTATAATCATTACCCAACGAATAAGTTGTCTGTTTTTTTCGAGAAACATATAATATTTTAAAAGTTTTAAAAATAAGTATATTACTTATTAGAAGCGAAAGATACTTAAAAAGTATATAATGCAAAGTTGTTAATAATATTGTATAATAAGAGTACAAATGTGTTTTTAGTTGAAACACATTATGTCTACATTTGTTAAAAATTTAAGTGTTAATGACATCTTTTAAACCTAAAGACATATCTACAGCAAAACTACATGGTTATTTATTAAGTGCTGTAGCGCCTAGACCAATAGCGTTTGCTAGTACTATAGACGCTAATGGGAACCCAAATTTGTCGCCATTTAGTTTTTTTAACGTGTTTAGTGCAAATCCACCAATAATGATTTTTTCTCCAGCACGTCGTGTTAGAGATAATACAACAAAACATACATTGGAAAATGCAGAAAACACTAAAGAAGTGGTAATAAATGTTGTGAATTACGATATAGTGCAACAAATGTCACTAAGTAGTACAGAATATGCTGCAGGTGTAAACGAGTTTGAAAAAGCAGGTTTAACAATGTTAAAAAGTGATATTGTAAAACCATTTCGTGTTGCAGAGTCACCTGTTCAATTTGAGTGCAAGGTTAATAATATTGTAAAGTTAGGAACAGAAGGTGGAGCAGGTAATTTAATTATTTGTGAAGTTGTAAAGCTTCATATTAATGATGAAGTTTTAAATGAAAATGGTAGTATAGATCAAGAAAAATTAGATTTAGTCTCTCGTGCTGGCGGAAGTTATTACAGTAGAGCCAAAGCTGGTTTTTTTGAAATTCCAAAACCACTTTCAACTTTAGGAATTGGAGTAGATGCATTACCAGAAAATATTAGAAATAGTAATATTTTAACAGGAAACGATTTAGGTTTATTAGGTAATGTTGAAACACTACCAACTAAAGCAGAGATTAAAGCATATGTAAATATGCATGACAATATTACATTAAATGATATTGAAAAACATAAAAAGGCACAGAATTTGCTTAGTTTTGGAGATGTAGAAAGCGCTTGGAAAGTGCTGTTATCGTAATAACACGATTAAATTAGACGAATATTTAATAATTATATAGACAATGGAAGTACAAGGTAAAGTAAAATTAATTGGAGAAACACAAACTTTTGGAAGCAACGGTTTTAGAAAAAGAGAATTAGTTGTTACAACAGAAGAGCAATACCCACAACACATAATGATTGAGTTTGTTCAAGACAAAACAGACTTATTAAACAACTACAATGTTGGGCAAGATGTGAAAGTAAACATTAATTTACGTGGAAGAGAATGGACAAATCCTCAAGGAGAAGTTAAATATTTTAACTCAATTCAAGGATGGAGAATAGAAGGAGTACAATCGGGAGCACCTGCTGGAATGCCAGAAACTCCTCCAGCTGCAGCTTTTGAGCCAGCTACAGATTTAAAAGAAGAAGATCACGACGATTTACCTTTTTAATATATTCCTGCACATGCAGAAATCTTATCAATTTAACCTCAATGTTTAATTTCATTGAGGTTTTTTTATTTTAGCATCATATGCACGTTTTAAACCAAAATATATTATTCCCAGATGTACAAAAAGCAGACGAAGAAGGTTTGCTTGCAATTGGTGGTGATTTGTCTTTAGAACGATTATTATTAGCATATAGAAGCGGTATTTTTCCTTGGTTTAATAAAGATGAAGTTATTTTATGGTGGTCGCCAAATCCTAGATTTGTACTTTTTCCAAAAGAGCTAAAAGTTTCAAAAAGTATGAAGCAATTTCTTAGAAATTGTGATTTTGAAATTACTATAAATAAAGATTTTAGATCTGTTATTACAGAATGTGCAAATGCCAAGCGTAGTGGGCAATCTGGAACTTGGATTACTAATAATATGCTAGAAGCTTATTGTAATTTACATGAACATGGATTTGCAAAGTCTGTTGAGGTTTGGAGAGATAATAAGCTTGTAGGAGGTTTTTATGGTGTAGATTTAAACAATGGAGTTTTTTGCGGAGAAAGTATGTTTGCAAAAGAGAGTAATGCTAGTAAAGCAGCATTTATAACATTTATTAAAAACACAGATTATAATTTAATAGACTGCCAGGTCTATACAAACCATCTAGAAAGTTTGGGTGCTAAGGACATCTCTAGACAAGAATTTTTATCTATTTTAAATCTTGAAAACAGCCGAAGTTAAAACATGTAATTTTTGATCTTTTTTTACATTTAACGCTTCAAACCTATATTCTAAACCAAATTGCAATTTTAGTTTTGCAGAAAATAACCAGCCAATTTGTGATGTTATTCTATAATCTAATTCAGGTTTTGTACTTTTAGATATGCTGTACAGTGCTTCGTTTGAAGCAACAATATACGTTTCGCCTATATCTATTTTTTCTCCGTTTAAAGGGAAATCTAAAGCACAACGATACCTAAATCTATGAACCGTTTTAGATTTTTGAATGCGTTGTTCTGCTCTAATTCTGTGGCCTAATCTTAAAGCCCGTATTTTTCTTTTAGTATTAAACTGTTGTGTTAATCTTATTTCATTTTCAGAAGTTTCAAACCAGTCTCTATTTCGGTATTGAAAACCAAAACTAACACTATTATCTAAGCTTAAATTGTAAGTAGAGAAATGTTTAAAATCAAGTTGTCTAACATTATTTATAAACTGTGCATCATTATAAATATAATGTCGTGTGGAAATACTAAAATTATAATTATATAAACCTGAAACTTTATGGTTAACACTAATTTCATGTTCTCCTAAAGAAGAAAAATAATTTTGAGCTTTAGTAGTTGTACAGCCCAAAAGAAAAAGTACAATAGTTATATTTAATTTAATATAATACATGCCCATAAGAAGAGGTTGCAATATTTTTTGTTGATAAATGATTTCCTTTATTATCAAATAAAAACTCCTTTAAGCTATAGGATTTTTTTTCTTTTACTTCGGCAATAATTTCAAAATTAAACGCACTATCTTCTTCGTTTTTTAGTATGTTATTAATAAATATGTGTTGCTTTGTTTTGGCATTAAAAATGTATTGTTTTTGGACTTTTTTTAAACTCCATTTATCATAATTTTTATTGAAAAATGTTTCAATTTTGTTTAAATCATTTTTTAATAATTTTTTTATCTCTTTCTTTTTTAATGTTTTTTCTACATCTTCTAAAGTCCCGTTTTCAGAAAACTCTATACTATAACGGTGTTTATTAAATTTAAATTTTGTTTCGAAACTTATTTTTGTGTTGTTGGTTTCTTTATAAAATAAAATGCGCTTGGATTTAAGTTTAATAAGAGCAACACTTAAACTTGTTTTTTCTGGAAAGTTTTTTTGCAGTATTCTTTCTTCTTTTTCATTTTTTGTTTGAGAAAAACAAAAAGAGGAAAGCAATAAAAGCAATACAAGTATGTTTTTAGACTTCATCATATCTAAAACAGTTAATTTCATGATCATTAACCATTCCTATGGCTTGCATAAAAGCATATACAACAGTACTGCCAACAAACTTAAAACCTCTTTTTTTTAGGTCTTTACTTATGGCGTCGCTTAAAGGTGTATTGGTAGGAGCTTTTTTGTAATTTATTACTTTGCCTTTTATTGGTTTTCCATCTACAAAAGCCCATATATATTTGCTAAAACTTCCAAACTCTTTTTGAATTTCTATATATAATTGAGCATTTGTAATGGTTGCATTTATTTTTAATTTGTTTCTAATTATACCAGCGTTTTGTAATAAACTTGCTTTTTTATCTTCGTTATAATTGGCTATTTTTTTATAATTGAAAAAATCGAAAGCTTCACGAAAATTTTCACGTTTGCGTAAAATAGTAATCCAGCTTAATCCAGCTTGAAAAGTTTCAAGAATTAAAAACTCGAATAATTGATGGTCGTTATAAACCGGGACTCCCCATTCATTATCATGATAAGATTCATATAACTTATCTCCAATACACCAACCACATTTATGCTCTGACATTGTAAGGATTTTAAATTTACACCACTAATGTAACAACTGTTACTAAATAATTACAAATGTAATAGTAATTTTACACTATGGAAACACTACAAAATACAGATTTAAAAGCGATAATAAAAGATAGTTTAGAAAAATCTATAACCTATCAAGAATATAGAGATTTAGTTAAAAACCTTGTAGAAAATAATGCCACTACAGGTCTTAACCAAGCAGATAATTTGGTAAACTATACTATGTTAAATAATAAGCGTATGAAACGTTGGGATAAAACCGTAAAAGTTTCTGAAGCTGATAAAGAAAAAATATCTAATTCAACATTAAATCAAACATGGTTAGTTTTAACTGAGAGTTGGTGTGGAGATGCTGCGCATATCATGCCTGTAATAAATAAGGTAGCAGAATTAAACGATAATATTGATTATAAAGTAGTATTAAGAGATGAAAATGAGGCTTTAATGAATCAGTTTTTAACTAATGGCGGACAATCTATCCCAAAATTAGTTATGATTGATAACTTAACAAATAAAGTAATAAGTTCTTTTGGTCCTAGACCTAGTAAAGCTACTAAGTTAGTTAATGATTATAAAAAAGAGCATGGTACATTAACACCAGAATTTAAAGAAGAATTACAACATTGGTATAATAAAGATAAAGGTCAAAATGTTATAGAAGATTTAGTTGCTTTTTTATAATTTAAAGATATTGAGTTGGCTATTATAAAAGAGCTACTATATTTTTTATCTTTGATTAAAAAGCAACAAGTTTAATGAATTGGCTTATAAAAAGTATATCTTTTATCTTTCATCCTATTATAATGCCTATTTTAGGTGTTGTTTTCTATTTTTCTAAATCTCCTAGGTTTTTGCCTAGAGATATTATAGAAGCAAAGCTTATTTCTCTTAGCATACTTACTATAATATTACCAATTTTACTTTATTTTTTACTCAAAACAATAGGAAAAACTAAGTCTATTTATCTTGAAACAACTAAGGAGCGAATAATTCCTTTAATATTGAATGTAATTATATGTATTTTGATATTGTTACGTGTTTTACCTTCCAATCAAATAATTGAGTTATACTTTTTCTTTATTGGTATTTTAATTTCTAATATTATTTGTTTGGTATTAGCTATATTAAAATTTAAAGCAAGTATCCATATGATTGCTATTGCAGGAGTTATAATGTTCGCCATTGGTATTTCTGTACATTTTGGCAAAAATTTAAATGGTTCTTTAGCTTTATTTTGTTTAATTGCTGGAGCTATAGCAACTTCTAGATTACATTTAAAAGCACATAATAATACAGAACTAATTTTTGGTTTTTTTATTGGTTTAGTTCCACAGTTAATGGTTTTTCAATATTGGTTATAATATGTAAAACATTAAGCCAATTTTTATGGCATTAGCATCAATAACATTACCATCTATTTTAGCTTTATCATTAAAAATAGGGTTTAATGCATAATATAAATAAAAGTTCCATGTATTATATCCTGCAGCTAAAGTTAAACCATACTGTAAATCGTTTATAGCATCTATGTTATTTAATTTAATATCATTAGGCGCACCTTCATATTTACTGCTATTAATAAGTACATATCCTAATTTAAAACCTGTGTAGATACGCCAAAATTTATATTCTGTAGCGGTAGATGTTCTCCATCTATATTCTATTGGCATTTCAACCATATAGGTTGAAAACTTATTTTTTGTAAAGGAAATTTCATCTTTATTAATAATTGTAAATGTATTGTCTCCTTTATTGTCTTCCAATATTTGAAGGTTTTGATTAAACGAGTTAATAGATAAACCTAAACCAATACCAATAGCTTTGTTTCGTCTTTTATTAATTGCCATGTCTTTAGTATAACCAAAGTGAAATCCTCCAGAAAAACCACTTTGAGACAATCCTGATGGTATTTTTCCAATTAAGTTATATGTTAATCCAAAATAAAACTGATCTTCTTTGTATAGAGAATCTATTATTTCTGTATTATCGCTTAACTCTTCTTGTGCATAGGAAGAAGCAAAACATAAACATAAGAATAGTAATAATGGTTTCATATTTACAAGATAATAAAATAGGAAGGTTTAAGACAAATAAAAGGCGTTTTGAAATTTTCAAAACGCCTTTTTATAAAATTAAGAATAATTTTTACTAATTAGTAAGTGCATCACCTTTTTTGGTAGTATAATTTATTTTAAGCGCATTAGTTTTACGTAATTCTTGCTTAACATCTGTTAACACTCCCATTTTTGCATCTTTATCTACTTTTAGAGATACAGTAAGTGTAGGCACTAATTCTTCTGCTAAGGCAGCTCGTTCAGCAGCAATAAATGCTTGAACTTCCTTAACGCTTTGCAGTTTATCGTTTAATTGTATTCTATCTTCAGTTCCATAAGTATCTACATAATTAGGACTTGGTTTTCCAATATATATATAACTTATAGGTTTCTTTTTATCTAATTTTTCAATTTGATTAGCCTTTGGTAATTGATTCTGGATTTTTAAATTATCCTCTTTAATTACTGTAGCAACCATAAAGAAAAACAGAAGCATAAATACAATATCTGGTAAAGATGCTGTTGAAATTGGAGGTAAACCTCCATCTTTTTTCTTTTTAAATTTAGACATAGTGTTTATGTTATTTTGTTAATCTCGTTTTGCTTCAGCCTCAGAGAATTTTTGAGGAACAATTAGTTTAATTGCTTCTAATTTCTCTTTTAAATTCTCTCTTACTTTAGGCTCAGTAACTGGATCTTGGTACATTGCTGTAGCTTCAACAAAATTCATTTCTAAATTAGGATAATCTCTTTTAAACTCACGATTTCTTATTTCGTTATAAGCTGCTAAAATTTCATTTTGTACAGCTATATAAGTTTTATAATCTGTTAATCTATCGTTAGCTAAAGAAATTACTGCTTTTTGTAAATTATCTGAAGATGCTGGGTCACCAGCTCCTTTACATCTTTTACAAGCATCTTTTCCTTCACCTCCACCATTATCTAAAAACTTTACTGTAGCAGCTCTTAAATCTTTAAGTGCAACAACTTCTGAATCTCCTCCAGAGGTTAGTAAAATTTCATTATTACTGTTTAATGTTAAAGCAAAAATATTTTTTTCCTTAATAATAACAGGTTCTTGAGTGTCTTCTTCCCAAGGTGGTAACTTTCTACTTAAACCAGAATCTGTTGCGATGTCTGTTGTTACTAGAAAGAATATAAGTAATAAGAAGGCAATGTCAGCCATAGAGCCTGCATTAACTTCTGGTGCTGATCTTTTTGCCATAATTATTTAGTTATTTTTTTAACTCCTGAGAATATCATTGCTAAAATAGCAACAATACTTAATATATAAAAAGCCATTAAGCCAGCTCCTACAAATCTTGATTCGGTTTCTGTAGCCATAACACCATCATAAGCGTATACTTCACCTACTAAAGGATCTCCTCCAGAAACTGCGTATCCTATAATTAATACAAGAGCAAAAGCACCAACACCTATTAAAGTGTTTTTAATGTTGCTACCACCACCAAATAAATTTGTGATAACAAAGAAAATTACTAATGCTAATGTTAATGCTAGTATAATATAAGCAATCCATGCCATTGGCTCAAGTAAAGAAGTATCTCCTGCCGCAGCTAGGCCTTTTACTTCTTCTTCACCTTTAGCAATAATTCTGAATAATGATATAATACCAATTAAACTTAATACGGCTACAACTATTTTTAAAATCTTGTGCATAATCTGTTTTAGTTTTAAAATTAGTTAATACTCTATTTCTTGTATCTCGATAACATATCCATTAAAGTGATAGAAGAATCTTCCATGTCATTAACAATACTATCAATTTTTGCTACGATATAATTGTAAAAAATCTGTAATATAATTGCTACAATAAGACCAAATACAGTTGTTAATAAGGCTACTTTAATACCACCTGCTACTAACGTTGCATCCATTCCACCTGCAGATTGAATTTTATCAAAGGCTTGAATCATCCCGATTACTGTTCCCATGAATCCAAGCATTGGTGCTAATGCGATGAATAAAGATATCCATGATACGTTTTTCTCTAATTGTCCCATTTGTACTCCACCGTAAGCTACAACAGCTTTTTCAGCAGATTCTAAGCTGTCATCTGCTCTATCTAAACCTTGATAGAAAATAGATGCTACAGGACCTTTTGTATTTCTACAAACTTCTTTTGCTGCTTCAATACCACCAGATTGTAGTGCGTCTTCAACATTTTGAGTTAGTTTTTTAGTATTTGTAGACGATAAGTTTAAAAAGATAATTCTCTCGATAGCTATTGCTAAACCTAGAATTAAACATAATAATACAATACCCATAAAACCTGGACCACCTTCAATAAAACGCTTTTTAAGCTCTTGGTGGAATGTTAATTCTGGTTCTGCCGCATCGTCTTGTGCTGCATCTTGAGTAGTTACAACTGCTGCAGCAACTGTAGCTGCGTTTGTAGTTGCATTAGCTGTGCCAAATGCCATTAAAAATACTATGGCTAGGATAGAAAATAATCTTTTCATGTTTTTGATCTTAATTTTATTAATTAGTTAAAGTGTTAAAGATATAAAAAAAAAGGAATTAAAAACTAAAATATTTACAGTGCTTTTAGAATTTTATTCCTTGCGCACATCTACTTTATTTTAATTTCTTGGTTTCAAATTAAAAGAAAAAAAAATTAAGACTCAAATTTTGACCGTTAATTTTAAGCCATTTCTCCTCTTAAAGCAGTTTCGTATATGGTTTTAAACAAGTTATGAGAAATATCTTGTCCTAATAAATACATTAATTTACTTACTGCGGCTTCTGTTGTAATGTCTTTTCCAGAAATTATCCCTATTCTTTTTAATTTTTCGCTAGTTTCATATTGTCCCATCATAACACTTCCACCAGAGCATTGGGTTATGTTAATAATATGAATTCCTTTTTTTACAGTTTCCTTTATTAGGGAAATAAACCAATCTTCTGTAGTGCAATTTCCAGCGCCGTATGTTTCTAAAATTACACCTTTAAGGTTAGGTGTATTGAAAATACAATTTAATAGTTGCTCTGATATGCCTGGAAATAATTTTATTAAAGCAATATTTTTATCTAATTTTTTGTGGACAACTAGTTTTTTTCTAAGATTAGGTTTAAATAATGCTTCGTTATTTACTTTTAAATGTACTCCTGACTCTGCTAAATCTGGATAGTTTAAACTTGCAAAAGCTTCAAAATGCTCTGCGTTTATTTTAGTTGTTCTATTAGCTCTATATAATTTGTATTCAAAATATAAACATACCTCTTTAATTATTGGTTTATTGTAATGCTGTAAAGAGGCTACTTGTATAGAGGTAATTAGGTTTTCTTTTGCATCGGTGCGTAAGTCTCCAATTGGCAGTTGAGATCCCGTAAAGACTACTGGTTTTGCTAAATGCTCTAGCATAAAACTTAGCGCAGATGCTGTATAACTCATGGTATCGCTTCCGTGTAGGACAACAAATCCATCAAAATTATCATAATTATTTTCAATTATTTCTGCAATTTCTATCCAATACTTTGGCTCCATATTACTAGAATCTATTGGAGTTTTAAAAGAAAATGTTTCAATATTACAATCTAAAAGTTTTAGTTCTGGAATACGAATTAATAAATTGTCGAAATCAAAAGCTCGTAAAGCTCCAGTTTCTGGATCTTTTATCATACCAATTGTTCCACCAGTATATATAAGGAGTATGTTTGGAATTGATTTTGTCAATTGTTTTATTTTTAGGATTGTTGTTTTTGCTAAATACCAAAAATAGCTTTAGAGTTTTCTGTTGTAATTTCGGCGATTTTCTCTTCCGAAATGTTATAGATTTCAGATAGCTTTTCTATTATTTTAATAATGTAGCTGCTTTCATTGCGTTTTCCACGAAAAGGTTTTGGTGCTAAATATGGAGAATCGGTTTCTAAAACAATATGTTTTAAATCTATTTTATTTAAAAATTTATCTATTTTCCCGTTCTTAAAGGTTGCAACACCACCAATTCCCAATTTCATGTTGTAAGATATTGCTTGTTGTGCTTGCTCTATTGTACCGGTAAAACAATGGAAAATTCCAAAAAGATCATCGTTTTTTTCATCTTCTAAAATTTCAAAAATTTCATCGAAAGCTTCACGACAATGAATAACAATTGGTAATTTATGTTTTTTTGCTAATTTTATTTGGTGTCTAAAGGCTTCTTGTTGAATGGGCAGAGTGCTTTTATCCCAATATAAATCTATCCCAATTTCACCTACAGCATAAAATTTATGTTGTTTTAGCATTTGCTCTACATGTTCTAATTCTTCTTTATAATTTTCTTTTACATGTGTAGGGTGTAAACCCATCATTAAAAAAATATTTTCTGGATAGTCTTTTTCCAGTTTTAGCATAGATGCAGTGTAAGTAGAGTCTATTGCAGGAATAAATAACCTAGAGATGTTTGCTTCTAATGTACGTTGCATCATTTCTGCTCTGTCTTCATCAAATGCTTCGCTATATAAATGTGTGTGTGTATCTGTAATAACCATTCTTAAATTTTACTAAAATAGATTAAGAAGTTTTAATAAATATAAACTTTGTTTAGAGGCTATAAAGTTAGTTGTTTATATTTTAAGACTCAAAATATGATGTTTTAATATTTTTTTAAAGAATTGTTTTAAACTAAAAAAGCCACAACAAACGTTGTGGCTTTTTTTTATTTAATTTCTTTACCATTTTTATCTAAAAAATGATATTCTAAATATGTGTAAGCATCTCTAGGTTGTATTTTTACCCATTTTTTGTGTTCAAAAAACCATTTTGAACGAATAGATGGAAAGCCTTTAGTTAAAAAGGCTGCTATAAAAGGATGTGTGTTTAAAGTTAACTTTTTATAGTCTTTTTTGAATAAGCGTTCTACGTCTTGAGAAATTTTTTGTACCAATACTATTGGTGCTTCAACTTCTTCACCATTATTACCATTAGGGTTTTCTTCTCTGGTTTTAATGTTCATTTCTGGTCGAACTCTTTGTCTTGTAATTTGAATCAAACCAAACTTACTTGGAGGTAATATTTTGTGTTTGGCTCTGTCGTCTTTCATTTCATCACGAAGATGATTGTAGAGTTTTTTTCTGTTTTCAGCTTTATTTTGGTCTATAAAATCTACTACTATTATGCCTCCCATATCTCGAAGGCGAAGTTGTCTTGCAACTTCTGTGGCAGAAATTAAATTAACCTCTAAGGCTGTTTCCTCTTGGGAATTGGCTTTGTTAGACCTATTTCCACTGTTTACATCAATAACATGTAATGCTTCTGTATGCTCTATAACTAAATAGGCACCTTTAGCCATAGAAACCGTTTTTCCAAATGCGGTTTTTATTTGTCTATCTACTCCAAATTTTTCAAAAATTGGAATATTAGATTGATGTAACTTGACTATTGATTCTTTTTTTGGTGCAATTTCTTGCACATAATCTTTAATTTGAATGTAAAGCGCTTCATCGTCTACTTGAATACCTGTAAAGGAGTCGTTAAAAATATCTCTTAATATTGAAGAGGCTTTATTTAACTCACCATGTACTTTAGAAGGATGATTTGCTTTATGTAGCTTTTTACACATTGCGGTCCAACGACCTAACAAGTTTTGTAAATCTTTGTCTAATTCGGCTACTTTTTTGCCTTCGGCTACTGTTCGTACAATAACTCCAAAACCTTTTGGTGTAATACTTTTTACCAAACGTTTTAGTCTGTCCTTTTCAGCTTTATCTTCTATTTTTTGAGAAATAGAAATACGATCGCTAAAAGGTACTAAAACAATATATCTACCGGCAATAGAAAGCTCTGAGCTAATTCTTGGACCTTTTGTAGATATAGGTTCTTTTACTATTTGTACTAACATTGATTGATTTGACTTGATGACATTGTTTATTTTGCCGTCTTTGTCAATATCTTTTTCAAATGGGAAATCTTTTAATGAAAAGTCATTTAATTTACCTGTGCTTACACGTTTTGTGAATTTTAAGAGAGAAGATATTTTTGGGCCTAAATCGTGATAATGTAAAAAAGCATCTTTCTCGTAACCTACATTTACAAATGCAGCATTTAGTCCAGGAACAGCTTTGCGAATTTTGGCGATAAACACATCGCCAACAGCAAAGTTGTTACTATCCTCTTCCTTATGTAATTCAATAAGTTTTCCATCTTTTAATAAGGCAAAATCAACACCGTCAGAATTAGATCTGATAATCAATTCTTTATTCATTCTGTTAATTTTAATCCATTATACACTTGGTGCATAACAGATGGATTATACATTATTTTGTTTAGTAAAATTTACTAAACAGCATGTTTTAAATTAATAAAACATACACAGGATTTTAATAAAAATCCGAAGAACTTATACTACACGCAAGGTTTTACGTGTTTTAAGTTAAGTTCGTTTTCAAAGAACATTGTTTTTAACAAACCAAAAAAGTAGCTATAAAAACTACTTTTTTGAATTATTTTTTCTTCTTGTGACGGTTAGCGCGTCTTCTTTTTTTACGCTTATGCGTTGCAACCTTGTGTCTCTTTCTTTTTTTACCACTTGGCATAAGATGTCTGGTTTTAAATTAATAATTCGTTTTATGTTGTAAATTACTTTACGTCAACATTAGTTTTTACACCTTCTACAAAAACTTTTGCAGGTTTAAATGCTGGTATATTATGTGCTGGAATTTTAATAGTCGTATTTTTTGAAATATTTCTACCTGTTTTCTCAGCTCTTGTTTTTATGATAAAACTTCCAAAACCACGTAAGTAAACATTGTCTCCACCTTCTAAAGATGTTTTGACTTCTTCCATAAATGTTTCTACTGTTGCCTGAACGTCTCCTTTCTCTATTCCTAATTTCTCAGAAATTTTTGCTACTAAATCAGCTTTAGTCATTTTCTTTTCTTGTTTGTGTTATTAAAATTCTTAAGGGTTGGCAAATATAGGAATTAAATATTCAATATTTCAAACCTAATTCATTAAAATTTAATGGTATAAAGAATTACTTTTGTTTGCGAATCTAGCACTATAAATGAATATAACAAAAAATTTAATTAACTGGTACTCAGTAAATAAGAGAGATTTGCCTTGGAGAAATACTGTTAATCCATATTTTATTTGGCTCTCAGAAATTATTTTACAACAAACACAAGTTGCTCAAGGGCTTCCTTATTACGTCAAATTTACCTCTAAATTTCCAACAGTTTTTGATTTAGCTAAAGCAAGAGAATCTCAAGTTTTAAAACTTTGGCAAGGTTTAGGTTATTATTCTAGAGCACGTAATTTACATGCATCTGCAAAATATATAGTAAATGAATTAAATGGAGAGTTTCCTAATACATATAATGAGATTATAAAACTAAAAGGAGTTGGTGATTATACAGCAAGTGCAATAGCTTCTATATGTTTTAATGAAATTACACCAGTAGTCGATGGGAATGTGTTTAGAGCATTGTCTAGAATTTATGGCATTAGTACTCCTATTAATACAAGTAAGGGATTTAAAGAGTTTAAAGCTCTAGCCGAAACGCTAATTGATAAAAGAGAGCCTGCAACTTTTAATCAAGCTATAATGGAGTTTGGTGCTAGGCAATGCAAACCAAAAAATCCAGATTGTAATATTTGTCCTTTTAATACTAAATGTGTTGCGCTTCAAAAAAATAAAATATTAGAATTTCCAGTCAAGCTAAAAAGTTTAAAGGTTAAAAAAAAGTATTTCAATTTTATTGTAATTTTATCTTCAGATAAAAAAACAGTTTTAGAAAAACGAGAAGGTAAGGGGATCTGGCAAAACTTATATCAGTTTCCTTTAGTTGAAACAAAAAAGACCGCTAATTTTTTAGAGATAGAAGAAAGGCTTAAAGATTTTTCAGTTTTAAAAGATAAAAGTTTTAGCTTGTCATTATATAACGATATAGAAATTGTACACAAGCTTTCACACCAACACTTGCATACTAAGTTTTGGGTTGTAACTTTAGACGATGTGTTGCCTACAGGAATATCAATAAATAAACTAATAGAATTTCCAGTACCTATATTAATAGGTAACTTTATAGAAAGATTTAATTTTTAGCATTTTAAGTTTTAATAGTCTTTCTTTTTTTTTAAATTTAACTTTATCATTTAGTAAATATGTAATTTTGCATTATAAATTAAAAAAGTATGTCGGGAACGTTAAATAAGGTTATGCTAATTGGGCATTTGGGAGATGAAGTAAAAATGCACTATTTTGAAGGAGGAGGTTGTGTTGGTCGTTTTCCATTGGCTACAAACGAAACGTATACCAATAAAAGCACAAACGAACGCGTAACAAATGTAGAGTGGCATAATATTGTTGTAAGAAATAAAGCGGCCGAAATTTGTGAAAAATATCTCACTAAAGGAGATAAAGTTTATATCGAAGGCAAAATAAAGACTAGAAAATGGCAAGATGATACAGGTAATGATCGATATAGTACAGAAATTCAAGCTAACGAATTTACTTTTTTAAGCACTAAAAAAGATAGTCAAAACACAGCTCAGGCTCAACCGACACAGCAAGTAGAAAATAATATAGAATCAGCTGGAAAAGCTGCTAGTGATGACGATTTACCATTTTAAACTAAACCTATAACATTGGATCCTGAACCCACGCGTTTATTAATACTCTTTTTAGAAATAGATTTTTCTGCCATATCGGGCTTTATATTGCTATTTGTACTGCTTTTTTGCTCGGCATTAATTTCTGGAGCCGAAGTTGCTCTATTCTCTTTAACTAGAACAGATTTAGATCAAGAAGAGTTACAGTCTAGTAAAGCCATACAGATAATAAATAGGCTTTTAGAACGACCAAAAAAATTATTAGCAACCATTTTGGTAGCCAATAATTTTATAAATATAGCTATTGTAATTCTCTTTGCATTTCTTGGTAATTTTATGTTTCAAGGCATTAACAATCCTATTGTAAAATTTATACTAGAAGTTGTAGTTGTAACATTTTTAATATTACTTTTTGGAGAAATTTTACCTAAGGTTTATGCAAGTAGAAATAATTTAAAGTTTGCCACTTTTATGGCTTACCCGCTAAAAGTTTTAGATTTTATTTTTTCACCTATAAGTTTGCCAATGCGAGCGATAACGCTTGGTATTCATAACAAACTTGGTAAACAAAAATCTAATTTAAGTGTAGATCAATTATCTCAAGCATTAGAACTTACTAGCGAAGAAGATACTACGCAAGAAGAACATAAAATATTAAAAGGTATTGTATCTTTTGGTAATACAGATACCAAGCAAGTAATGCGACCAAGACTAGATATTTTTGCTTTAAATATAGAACAAGATTACAGTGAGGTTATAGCCGAAATTACAGCAAATGGCTATTCTAGAATACCAGTTTATAAAGATAATGTAGATAAAATTGAAGGTATTTTATATGTAAAAGATTTACTTCCACATATAGATAATAAAAATTTTGATTGGACTACATTACTTAGAGATCCATTTTTTGTGCCAGAGAATAAGAAATTAGATGATTTAATGTCTGAATTTCAAGAAAAGAAAGTACACTTAGCAGTTGTTGTAGATGAGTATGGTGGTACTTCTGGTTTAGTTTCTTTAGAAGATATTATTGAAGAAATAGTTGGAGATTTAAGCGATGAGTTTGACGATGAAGATGTTCATTATTCTAAATTAGATGATAATAATTACGTTTTTGAAGGTAAAACCGCTTTAAAAGATTTTTACAAAATTTTAAAACTTGAAGAGGAAACTGTTTTTGAAGATAATAAGGGAGAAGCCGAAACATTAGCTGGTTTTATTCTTGAAATTTCTGGTAGCTTTCCAAGGCAAGCCAGTAAAATAAATTTTGAAAATTACGTTTTTACAATAGAAGCTTTAGATAAAAAAAGAATTAAGCGAGTAAAAATTACATTGCCCTAATTAACAAAAATTGAGACTGTAAGTACGCAAAGTGTTACGCCTACAATTATATACTATATGAAAGAAATAAATAAATTTATTGTAATATTAATAGTAACTATAGGATTTTTTGTAAGCTGTGCAGATGATCCTACTCCTAAACCTAAAGCTTTTTTAGCTTTAGAATATCCTGAGGCTATTTACAAGACAGAAGATATAACTAAAATGCCTTTTACTTTTGATAGAAATGCTTTAGGCCAAAATTTAAAAACAAAAACACTTAAAGGAGAAACTACTAGTTATGGTATTAACATAGAATACCCAAAACTTAAAGGAACTATTTATATTACGTATAAAGCGATAGAAAATAATGAAGATTTATTAAGGCTTTATTTAAAAAACGCTCAAAACTTTACGCAAGAGCATACTTTAAAAGCAGATGTTATTGAAGAATTTGTTTACGAAAATCCAGAACGAAGAGTTTATGGCATGTTTTACGATGTTGGTGGTAATGCAGCCTCTCAATCTCAGTTTTATGTAACCGATAGTATTAACCATTTTATAACAGGTTCACTTTATTTTTATGCAAAACCTAATTACGATTCTATTTTACCAGCTGCAAATTACCTGCAAAAAGATATTAGAAGAATTATGGAGAGTTTAGAGTGGAAGAATTAAAGTTTTAATTCTTATTTAATAATGAATTTTTATATAGTAAAATAAAAGAGCGAAGTGTTATACTTCGCTCTTTTGTTTTAAAACCTAGTTTTTAGTTTCTTCTTTAGAGGCATTAATGTTAGCTTTTTCTAAAGCTTCATAATACGCTTTAAACTCATCAATGTTTTCTGGTTTTCCAATAATTTTTTTGTCTTTATCTAGCACAAAATAACTTGGTGTTCCTGTTACATTGTATTGATCTCCAATTGGGTTGTCCCATTTACCTTCTCCAAAAACATGTAAAAAATCTGGATAGTCATAAGTCATGTCTTTCCAACGGTATAAATCGTTATCTAAAGCAATAGCAACAACTTGTATATTTTCCTTTTTCTTTGTTTTAATATATTCTTTTAATTGTGGTATTTCGTCTAAACAATGAGAACATGTCGTGCTCCAAAAGAACAATAAATAGTTATTAGAGCCTTCTAATTTACTTAATTTAGAAACTTTTATTTTATCGTTTTCATCTTTTACCTCGATATTAAAATCTGGTCCAATATTACCAATAGATGCATTTTTGAAAAGCGTAATTGAGTTGGCTAATTCTTTATTGTTGTTAGCTTTTGCAATGTTTAATAAATATTTAGACCCAATATAATTGGCAACTACTTCATTATTTTCTACCGAGAATTGATTCCATAAAATTTCTAATAGAATGGCTTTAATTTTTGGGTTATCACCAATGGCTTTTACAACAGTATCTATATTTTCCATGTAAGAAGCATCAGGATTATTTCGGTCTATAAAACCTATAACATAATCTATTGTTGTTTTTATTAAAAAGTTAGAGTTTTGTAAGGTTTTGTTTCCAAAATCTATATTCGAAAAATAATTAGATTTTATATTTTTAGAAAAAGTAGAAACATCTTCTAAACTACTTGGAATATATGGTTTGCAAGCTTTTATAAAGTTGTTTGCAATCATGCCTTCCGAAGCTTTTTCAAATTCATCTTGCGTATTTTTTAAAATGGTAAAAATTTTGGTGTATCCAGCTTTGTCTTCTTTGCCAGAACTATAATAATTACGAATGCTTTTGTTAACTAAAGCCATACTTCTGTTATAAGAAGTATATAGTTTGTTTTCTGAAGATTTGTCGAAACTTAAACCTTTTTCTATGTCAAAGTTTAATACAATATCTTCTTTATTATTTACAAAAAAGTCAAAATTAAATTGATCCTGCGGTTGTGCATATACCAAACGATAAGTTCCTGGAATGGTATTAGAATCTAAAGGGATTTCAAAGGTACCATCTTCTGCTACATCTGCATTAGCGACAAATAAAGATGTTTCTGCTGTAACACGGTATAAAAATGCAAATTTAAACTTTTCAGCTGGAGTAAAAGTTCCTTTTATTGTATGCTGTGCAAATAGCATTGAAGGTAGTAATGCGAATAAAAAAAGTAATTTTCTAATCATTTTTAATTGTTTTATATCAAATAAGGCAAAAACTTTGCCAAAAAGAATTTTATTTTAAAATAGGTTTAAGTACGGATAATGCTTGTTCTACAGTTTTAATATTATCAAAGGTTAGTAATAATCGTAGACCGTTTCTAGTTTGTTTTTCTTTCATTTTACCAGCATTTGGATTGTGTTGTACATACTTTAAAAGTTTTGTAAAATTAGGGCTTTGGTAGAAATTACTTTGTTGGTCGTTTATAAAATAACCAATTAGTTTTCCTTTTTTCATTATTACTTTTTCAATTCCTAATTTTATTGCAATCCATTTTAGCCTAACGCTATTTAATAAATCTACAACTTGTGTTGGTAACTCACCAAATCTATCTATTAGTTCTGTTTCAAATTTATTTAATTCTTCTTCTGTTTTAAAGTTGTTTAGTTGTGTATATAGATTTAGTCTTTCGGTAATATTATTAACATAATCGTCTGGAAATAGTAATTCTAAATCACTATCTATGGTTATATCTTTTACATATTCTTTGTTTTCAAGATCTTCATCATATAAATCTTTAAATTCATTTTCTTTTAATTCTTCAATAGCTTCATTTAATATTTTTTGGTATGTATCAAAGCCTATTTCGGTTATAAAACCACTTTGCTCGCCACCAAGTAAATCTCCAGCTCCACGAATTTCTAAATCTTTCATTGCAATATTAAAACCACTACCTAATGCTGTAAATTGTTCTAATGCTTGAATACGTTTTCTAGCATCTGGAGTCATGGCATCGTAACCTGGAGTAATAAAATAGCAAAATGCTTTTTTATTACTTCGTCCCACACGACCACGCATTTGGTGCAAGTCGCTTAATCCAAAATTATTGGCGTTATTAATAAAAATGGTATTTGCATTTGGTACATCGAGACCACTTTCTATAATGGTAGTGCTTACTAAAACATCAAAAGCACCTTCCATAAAAGAGAGCATTAATTCTTCTAATTTTTTACCATCCATTTGGCCATGACCAATACCTATTTTAGCATCTGGTACTAAGCGTTGTATCATGCCTGAGACTTCTTTTATATTTTCTATACGATTATGAATAAAGAAAATCTGTCCGCCACGTTGAATCTCATAACTTACGGCATCTCTAATAGCTTCTTCGTTAAAACGAATAACATTACTCTCAATAGGATATCGGTTTGGTGGAGGAGTAGTTATAACTGATAAATCTCTTGCAGCCATTAAACTAAACTGAAGTGTTCTTGGTATAGGTGTAGCAGTTAGGGTAAGTACATCTACATTGTCTTTTAGAGTTTTTAATTTCTCTTTTACGGCAACACCAAATTTTTGTTCTTCGTCTACAATTAGTAATCCTAAGTTTTTAAATTTTACATTTTTATTTACCAGTTGATGTGTGCCTACAATAATGTCTACGTGACCTTTTTCTAATTTTTCTAAAGTTTCTCGCTTTTGCTTTGCTGTACGAAAACGGTTTACATAATCTACTGTTACTGGAAATTCTTTTAAACGTTCGCTAAATGTTTTATGGTGCTGAAAAGCTAATATAGTTGTTGGTACTAAAACGGCAACTTGTTTTCCGTTATCTACTGCTTTAAAAGCTGCACGAATGGCAACTTCGGTTTTTCCAAAACCAACATCTCCACAAATTAAGCGATCCATTGGTCTTTCACTTTCCATATCTGCTTTAATATCTGCCGTTGCTGTAATTTGATCTGGCGTGTCTTCGTAAATAAAAGAGGCTTCTAATTCGTGTTGTAAATAACTGTCTGGTTTGTATTGGTAACCTTTTTCTAGTTTACGTTTAGCATATAGTTTTATTAAATTAAAAGCAACATGTTTAACCCTAGATTTAGTTTTCTCTTTAAGTACTTTCCATGCTTTACTACCTAATTTATATACTTTTGGTGGTTTACCATCTTTGCCATTAAATTTTGTGATTTTGTGTAACGAATGAATGCTTAAATATAAAATATCACGTTCACCATAAACTAATTTAATAGCTTCTTGTTTTTTACCTTCTACATCAATTTTTTTAAGTCCACCAAATTTACCAATTCCATGATCTATATGTGTAACGTAATCTCCAATATCAAGATTTGTAAGTTCTTTTAGGGTAATAGCTTGCTTTTTTGCGTAACCATTTTTAAGATGAAACTTATGGTATCGTTCAAAAATTTGATGATCTGTGTAACAGACTATTTTATTATCGTGGTCTACAAAACCTTGATATAATGAAACTATTATAGTTTCGTAATGTACATCTCTCTCTACATCATCAAAAATATCATGAAAACGTTTGGCTTGTTGTTCGCTAATACAAGCAATATAATTTTTGTAACCGTTATTGTGGTTACTGTTTAAATTATCTATTAATAGGTTAAATTGTTTGTTAAAAGTAGGTTGTGGTGTTGTGTTAAATGTAATTGCTTGTTCTGTTTTTAGCCAGGATTCGCTACCAAATTCTACAACGTTAAAATCTAGTAATTGGCGTTTTAATAAGGCCGAATTGCAAAATAACTCTTCAGGCTGTGCGTGTTTTAAGTCTGAAGATAAATTTTTAAAAGCATCTTCTGCTTTCCCAAAAAACTCATCGATTCTAGAAAATAAAAAATCTATATTTTTAGTGTAAACAACAGTTTTTTGTGCAATGTATTTTAGAAAACTTGCACGAGACTCTTCTAAAAATTTATTTTCGACATTTGGTATAATGCCTATCTTTTTTATTTGTTCGCTAGAAAGTTGAGTTTCTACATCAAATGTTCTAATACTATCGACTTCGTCTCCAAAAAATTCTATTCTATAAGGTTCGTCGTGAGAAAAAGAAAACACATCTACAATACCACCTCTTACAGAAAACTCTCCAGGTTCGGTAACAAAATCTACGCGTTTAAACTTGTATTCAAAAAGAACTTCGTTTACAAAATCTATATTTAAATCGTCTCCAACATTTATTTTAAGAGTATTACGTTCTAGTTCTTTCCTGGTAACTACTTTTTCGAATAAAGCATCTGGATAGGTAACTATTAAAGCTGGTTTTTTTTGAGAGTTTATGCGGTTTAAAACTTCGGCACGAAGTAATATGTTTGCATTGTCTGTTTCTTCTATTTGATATGGTCTACGATAACTTCCAGGATAAAAAAGAACATCTTTGCCATTTAGCATTTGTTCAAAATCGTTAAGATAAAATGCTGCTTCTTCTTTATCGTTAAAAATTAATAAAAAAGGTTTTTGAGCGTTTTTAAAACTTTCACTAATAACAAATGATAATGCAGAGCCAACTAAACCTTTTATATGAGTTTTTGTGTTGTGTTGCGCTTGGTCAAATTGTTGTTTTTGGGTAATAGAATCCTGAAGTTTTTGCAGTTGCAAAGACTTTAAATAGGTTTGCGAGATTAATGTTTTGCTCACTTACTTAGTATTGAGTTGCAAATATAAGGGATAGATTGAAGAATTGGAAAGTTAGATTTTATTATTTTCTATTAACTAATGGTTAAACAGAGATGTTTTATATTGATTTAAAATGATAAATAAATGTCTAAAAAAAAGATTAAATGAGTCTTTAAAAAGATTTTATTATTAACTATCTTTGCCGCTCTAAAACAATAAAATATATGTCATTTTCAGATTTATTTGATAGCGGATTTAAAAAACGTAACGAAGACCATTTTGCAGCAATTGTAAGAGTAGCGATGGATGATGGGATTATTTCTGATGAAGAAAAAACATTTTTAGATCGTTTGGCACGCAATTTAGATATTGGAGAAAGCGATTATAAAACTATTTTAAAAGACTACCAGTCTCACCCAATTAATCCTCCAACATCTTACGATAGACGTTTAGAGCGTTTATACGATTTAGCTCGTATGGTTTATGTAGATCATATTAAAGGAGATCATGAAGAAATTTTATTACGTAAAATTGCTGTTGGTTTAGGTTTTAATCCAGAGAATGTAAAATACGTTGTAGATAAAGCACTTACTTTAGTTAGTGATGGTGTTGATCTTGATACTTTTATTGAGGAAATTAAAATGATGAATAAATAAGTTATTCTTAATAATATACTAAAGAAAAAGCAAGCTATTTAGCTTGCTTTTTCTTTAGTATATATTTTATTTTTCTAATGATTTCAGACTTGTCAAAAGGTTTTCCAATATAGCTGTTAACTCGTCTTTCTTTACAGTAAGCTTCTTCTTTTTTAGATGGTTTTTCGCTTAGTATAATTATAGGTGTTTTGCTAATTTCTTTATAATCTGAGTGTCTAATAAATCGAGCAGTGTCAAGGCCATCCATTGTAGGTAGTTTAAGATTTAATATAACTAGGCTAAAATTGGATTTGTATAGCTCTTCAATTACTTTATCGCCATTATCTACAATTACAATATCGCAATTTTTTATTTGACTTATAATTTTTAATAATTTTTTCTGATTGATAGGTAAGGGCTCTGCAAGTAAAATTTTAAAATCATTTTTTGATGTGGTTTTAACGATTTTAGTAATTTCTTCACCTTCATCTTCTTTTTGATTTTGAGATATTTCAAAATCTAAAAACACCTTAAATATTGAACCTTTATCAATTTCACTATTTACTTGTATTTTTCCTCCTAATTGATGGATTAATTTTTTCGTGATGGAGAGTCCTAATCCGGCACCATTATTATTTATTAAGTTGTTGTTTATTTGGTAAAACCCATTAAAAATAGATTCTATTTGGTTTTTCTCTATACCTATTCCTGTGTCTACAATACTAAATTCTATTTGTGCTGTGTTGTTATTGGTGCTAACACAATTTATTTTTAGTGCAACAGTTCCTGCTTGTGTAAATTTTATTGCGTTACCTACAAGGTTATTTAATATTTGTACTAATCTATATTTGTCTCCCACAACATATTTAGGACAATTTGGATCGAGTGTGTAATGTAATTCTAGACCTTTTTCTTTAGACTTAGCGGTATAAATTGTTGCTATAGTGTTTAATTCTTCTATTAAATTATAGCGTATTGGTAATATAGAAAAACGATTGGTTTCAATTTTAGAGATATCAATAATATCGCTAATCATTGTGTTTAATTTATCGTTTGTATTTTTTATAACTTTTAAATTATAGCGTTGGCTTTGTTCTAGATTTGTGTTTTCTAAAAGTCTTGTAAAACCATTTATAGTGCTAATAGGCATTTTAATTTCATGACTAAAATTTGCTATAAATGTATTTTTGAAAGTTTCTTTTTCTTGAAGAATTGTATTGTTATAGTCTAGTAGTTGCTTTTTAATTTCCGACACATTTTTTCTTTGTGCCATTTTTTGATATAAAGTATACTGCTTTGTAAGGTCTTGAAATACGAAGATAGAGTGTTCTTTTTCTATATTTGTATGTAAAATAGCATCTAAAGTATAATTTTTGCCTTCTATTTCTAGATTAATACAGTCAAAATTAAATGTATTTTCTTTTAGAGTTAATAAGTCTATTAAACTATAAAAAAAAGGATGTAAGTCTATAATTGATTTTCCAATACAATTTTTAAACACATTAGTTTTCGCGTCTAAAATAATACCATCTTTACTTATTAGAAGGAGTTGGTTAGTAGTTTCTTTAAGTGGAAGTTGGTAGTTTTCAAGCATTTTACATAGAGGCAAATTTTAATAGACTTAAAGATACATTTTTTTTCAATACCACTTAAAAAGTTATGTTTTGTTTATTTCAAATTTTTAGAAATTATATCTAATAATTGCGATTCATTAAAAGGTTTTGTTAAAACATCGTTTATTCCCGCTTTTTTATAAAGACTTAAATCTTCTTTAAACACTTTAGCTGTCATAGCAACAATAGGTACCTTTTTTTGATGACGTTCTGGAAGTTTTCTAATTTTTTTTGCAATTTCATCTCCTCTAAACTCTTTTAGTTTTATATCCATTAATACTAAATCAACCTCATTGTCGATGTTAGAAATTCTTGCAAGAACTTCATCTGGTTTAGTTGCAATATCTAAAAAGAATTGACCTTGAGAAGCCAGAATTTTTAATACAGAAAGTTGTGTAATTTCAGAGTCTTCTACTAATAAAATATTATATTTTTTAGAAGTAGTTAGTTGTGATTGTTTTTTCTTATCCTTTTTAACTTTTAAAGAAGGTTTGGAAACAAAATTAATATTTGTTGAAAATGTAGACCCTTTTCCTGGTGTTGAAGAAACACTTATTTTACTTTTTGTATGCTCTACTAAATGTTTTACAATAGCAAGACCTAAACCAGTTCCTTTAATAGAATCGTCTCCACTTACTTGCGAGAAACTCGTAAAAATTTCTTCTAATTTTTCTTCTTCTATACCAATTCCTGTGTCTATTATTTCAAAATGAATACTTGCTTTTTGAGCTCTAATTTGATTTAAAGAAACATTAAAAGTAACACTCCCATTGGATGTAAATTTTATTGCGTTGTCTAATAAGTTTGTTAAAACTTGTCTTAGTCTTTTAGCATCACCTCCAATAATTTCAGGTAATTTTTCATCAAAACTATGGAGAAATTTTAAACCTTTATGTTCTGCTTTAAGTTTGTAATTAAATTTAATTTCATTAAGTAAATCAAGAAGGTTAAAAGGTTCTATGGACAACTCTAAATTTCCAGATTCAATTTTAGATATGTCAAGAATATCATCTATCATTTTTTTTAAAAAATTCGACGATGAGTGTAATATTTTAATATAATCCTTTTGTTGTAAGTCTAAATTTGTTTTGCTTAAAATATCTGTAAACGTTAATATTCCAGTTAAAGGATCGCGAAGTTCATGACTAAAATTTGCAATAAATCTATTTTTAAAAACTTCTTTTTCTTTTAAGTATATATTTTTAAGCTCTAAAATTTGAGAATTAATTACAGATTCATTTCTTACTTGCGCAGTAGATTGATAGTTTAGGTAGTGCGAAGTTAAATCATGAATTATTAATAAAGGATTTTTACCATCTTTAAAAGTTTGTAAAATGATATCGGCTGTAATATTTCTATTTTCTATTTCAAGATGAACACATGAAAATACAGTCTCATTATCTTCACTTATTAAAAGTGCACTAAAAGTTTCGAAAAAAGGATGGATATCTCCAATATATTTGTCTTTTAAATCTTGAAAGAGTGTATTATCAGATTCAACAACATTTCCATTAAAGTCTAAAATGGCATGTTGTAAAACAGGTTTGGTATATTTTTTCTTGTAATCTTCTAACATTATTTAGCTTTTTAGCTTTTTTAAATAAGCGCTTCAGCTAATTTAGAAAAAAGAAAATCAACTTTATGTCCTGTTTTGGCACTAACATATAAATCTGTTAAACTGCCAAAATCATCGACGTTTTGTTTTAAATATGTTTTTGTAACAAGATCTTCTTTATTTCCAACAACAGTAATTGGTGTGTTTTTTTGTTTCTCTTTAAGGAATTCTAATTCGCTTTCTAAGTTTTTATAAGTAGCAGGTCTACTAACATCGTAAACATAAATAAATGCGTGTGTTCCTATAAGGTAAGATAGCCTAGTGTTGCTAATGTCATCATTTCCTTCTAAATCCCACAAGACTAAAGATACATCTGTGCCTTTTTCTGGAATAGATACATTTTTTTTAAATATGTGTACACCAATGGTTACTTTATAGTCTTCGGAAAATGTGTTTTCTACAAATCGTCGAATTAATGAAGATTTACCAACACCAAAATGACCTAATAAAACTATTTTTTTTGAGATTTTCATTTATAAACTAAAATCTTGATTTTTTATTGAAAAAGAATAATAACTATATATATATGCGAATGTAAGCAAATTGTATGTTCTATAATAATCTTTTATAAAACATTGTTTTTAAAGTACTGTTCTAATTTTTTAGTAAAGGACTTTGTGTCTTTTATATCATATTCATTAATATAGTTTTTAGCAAAATCTAACAATTTGTCTTCTAACTTGCTTTTGTACATTACATTATACGGCCCAGAAATAATTACAGCGATGTAGTAGGAAGAGAAGTTTTGTAAATGAATATGAAAATTATCGTATTCTATATAGCTTAATTCTTGGTTTTCTTTTTCGAAAGCATCTTCGGCAAAACTTTTAATAGCAGTTAACATTCCAGAAACCATATCTTGGTCTATGGATTGTGTTTTAGAATATTCTGAAATTATTATTCCAGAACCTTTCTCTATTACCATTATTTGTTCTAAAATAGGTTGTGCTAATTCTTGTAAAATTAAGTCTGCTTCGCTAACACCGCTTCTTTTAGACTTAAATTTACGTTTTAAACTTTCAAAAGAGAATGTGCTATTTACTTTAGAGTTAATTTGTTCTGATAATATTTGCATTTCCTGTTGTATGTATTTTTTTATCATTTTTCCAATAATAGGAAACAATGCTTCTACAACAGCATCTTGAGAGTTTCTAATTTCAGACTTTAAAGTTTCTGTAATTGTTGGTCCTAATGTTTTAGGAATTTCTACTACAAAATCATTTAGTTTTTCGTCTATAATAGGATTTACACGCTCAGAAAGTTCATTTTGTTTGTTTACAATGTCTTCAACAATCTTAAGCTTTTCCTCTACTTTTTTTGCATACTCACGCTCATCTGTAAGTAAGATGTCTTTTAAAATACTAAGTCTTTCGTCTTGATTCATGGCGTGAGAATCAAATTAGTTGCTTATTTTCTCGCCAAGTTTAATTAATAAGTCGCCTAAGAGTTTGCGATCTAATTTTTTTTCTTCTAAAGCATCTGCCTTGTCTTCTAGCGAATTTTCTAATTCTGTTATTCTAATATTAATATCAGTACTTAAATTATCAATATTTTGAAGTAACTCTGTCTTAACTTCATCTACTAAGTTTTCGAGCTCTTTTTTCTTTTTAAGGATATCTTTTTTAACAGCTTCAAATTCATGGTTGTATTCAACCATATTTTCACCAAAAATAAGCTGTTTAATTGCATCTATTTTTGAAGTAGGATCATTAGCATTAATTGCGCTATTATCGTTTTTTGCCATATTATTTAGTTTAATAAACTATGGTAAAAATAGCAAAATTAATTAAAACATAATCTTTATTTTGCTTTTTGCATAAACTCTTCTGCTTTTTCTACCATATTTTTACTTCCGCAAATAAACGGAACTCGTTGGTGCAGTTCTGTTGGTTCAATATCTAATATTCTATTAAAACCATCACTAGCTTTACCATTAGCTTGTTCTGCTAAAAAAGCCATTGGGTTACACTCGTACAATAAACGTAGTTTTCCAGCAGAGTTTTTGTCGCTTTTAGGGTATAAATATATACCGCCTTTTATCATGTTTCTATGGAAATCTGAAACTAAAGAACCAATGTACCTAGAGGTGTAAGGTCTATCTCCTTCTTCTTTTTGGCAATATTTTATATAATCTTTTACTCCTTGTGGAAAATGCGTATAGTTACCTTCGTTTACAGAGTAGATGTTGCCATCTAATGGAAATTGCATGTTTGGGTGAGATAAATACAAAGTACCTAATGCTGGATTTAGTGTAAAACCATTTACACCATCTCCGGTAGTATAAACTAACATGGTCGAAGTACCGTAAACTACATAGCCAGCAGCAACTTGTTGACTTCCTTTTTGAAGAAAATCTTCTAAAGTTACAGGAGTACCAACAGGTGTAACACGCCTATAAATTGAAAAAATAGTACCAACAGAAACATTTACGTCGATATTACTAGAGCCATCTAATGGGTCTATTAAAACAACATATTTATTTTGGTTGTTTTCGTCTTGGCTATTTATTGAAATAAAATCGTCCTCTTCTTCACTAGCAATACCACAAACAATATTTCTATTTGTTAATGTTTGTATAAATTTTTCGTTTGCATAAACGTCTAATTTTTGTTGGTCTTCACCTTGAATATTAGTATCGCCAACAGCTCCAATTATATCTACTAAACCGGCTTTATTTACTTCATGGTTTACTACTTTTGCAGCAAGCCTTATAGAATTTATTAATCTTGATAATTCTCCAGAAGTATATTTAAAAGACGACTGATTTTCAATAATAAATTCTCCTAACGTTTGGTTTTTTCTTGACATGCTTTATAATTTTGGCTTTTGCAAATATCGGTTTTTTTAAGAAACTACAACGTTATAGTAAAAGTAATTTAATAAGGTTATTTAACTTTAAACTATATTTGGTTTTCAATTCCTTTATTATGAAGCATGCTATAAGACTAGCAACTAAAAACGACATGAAAAGTGTCCATGATTTAATTTTAGAACTTGCTATATTTGAAAAAGAGCCCAATGCCGTAGAAGTAACAGTAAAAGATCTTGAAGAAGATGGTTATGGCAAACAGCCTAAATTTACATGTTTTGTTGCCGAAAAAAATAATGAAATTGTAGGTGCTGCGTTAGTTTATAAACGATATTCTACTTGGAAAGGAGAAGTACTTCATCTTGAAGATTTAATTGTAAAAGAAAGTATGAGAGGTAGTGGCTTAGGTTCTGCCTTATTAGATGAAGTTGTTAAACATGGAAGAACCATAGGTGTAAAACGCATTAGTTGGGAAGTTTTAGACTGGAATGAACCTGCAATTAAATTCTACCAGAAAAAAGGTGCTAATGTAATGAGAGATTGGGATGTTGTACAGTTAGACGAAAACGGAATTGAAAATTATTTAAATAATATATAGTGCAAGTATTTAAATTTGGTGGAGCCTCTGTAAAAGATGCCAACGGCGTAAAAAACGTTGTTAAAGTATTAGAAAAAGTAGGATATAAAAACACTCTTATTGTAGTTTCTGCAATGGGAAAAACTACAAATGCTTTAGAGGTTGTAATAGAGAAATATTTACAAGATAATAACAATTATAAGTCAGAGTTAGACCATGTAATAAACTATCATGAAGAGATTATGATAGATTTATTTTTAAATAAACAACATCAAGTTTTTAATGTAATACATGATCTTTTTAACGAATTAATACAATTTTTTAAAAGTAATAAATCACCAAATTATAATTTTATATACGATCAAGTAATTGGTTATGGCGAGTTAGTTTCTACAACAATTATTAGTTTTTATTTAAATGAATTGCATCTTAAAAACACGTGGCTTGATGTTAGAAATTGTATTAAAACAGATAGTTATTATAGACGAGCAAATGTAAATTGGGATATAACACAAAATAATATTATTAATAAAATAGATAAAGAAACATTATATATTACTCAAGGTTTTTTAGGTAGCGATAATAATAATTTTACAACAACTTTAGGGCGAGAAGGTAGTGACTATACAGCAGCAATATTTGGATATTGTTTAAACGCAGAAAGTGTAACAATATGGAAAGATGTTCCAGGAGTACTTAATGGAGACCCAAGACATTTTAAAAATACACAACTTCTAAATACCATTTCTTATACAGAGGCTATAGAGCTTGCGTTTTATGGTGCTTCTGTTATACATCCAAAAACATTACAACCATTACAAAGAAAAGAAATACCTTTACACGTAAAATCGTTTTTAAAACCAGAAAATAAAGGTACTACAGTTAATAAATCTCAAGGAATAGAACCTAATATACCTTGTTTTATATTAAAACAGAAGCAGGTTTTACTTTCGCTTTCAACTTTAGATTTTTCTTACATAGTCGAAGAAAATATTAGTGAAATTTTTAACCTCTTAGCTTTATATAAAATGAAAGTAGATGTTATCCAGAATTCCGCAATTAGTTTTTCGGTTTGTTTTGAAAACACATATAATAATTTAGAAAAATTGTTATTACATTTAAAAGCTAAATTTAAAGTAGAATGCTTTGAAAACGTTTCATTATATACAATTAGACATTACGATGAAACATCAATTAAAAATTTAGAAAAAGATAAAACAGTGTTATTGAAGCAGTTATTTCAAAAAACTGTTCAAATTGTAACTCAATAATCTATTGCTTACATTTGTAAGCTTAAAACTATTAAAACCAACAATGTCTTTAGTATCTGCAAAAGAAGTTTCAAAAGCTATAAATCTCGACAAGTACGGTGTATTTGGCACGTTTATAGGCTGGATATTAATGAAAGTTTTAAAAATTTCTACACTTAATAAAATTTACAACCGAAATAAGCATTTAAGCGAAATAAAGTTTTTAGATGCTATTTTAAATGAATTTCAAATTAAATTTGAAATACCTGAAGAAGATTTAAAGAGACTTCCTAAAGATGGTGCTTATATAACAGTTTCTAACCATCCATTAGGAGGTATAGATGGTATTTTATTATTAAAATTAATGCTTGAAGAACGTGAAGATTTTAAAATAATTGCTAACTTTCTTTTGCATCGTATTGAGCCAATGAAGCCATATATAATGCCTGTTAATCCGTTTGAAGATCGTAAAGACATAAAGTCAAGTCTTGCTGGTTTTAAAAATGCAATTAAACATTTAAGAGATGGGCATCCACTTGGTCTATTTCCTGCAGGAGAAGTTTCTACTTACAAAGATGGAAAGTTAATGGTAGATAAACCTTGGGAAGAAGCAGCTATGAAATTAGCCCAGAAAGCCAATGTGCCTATTGTTCCTATATATTTTCATGCAAAAAATAGTAAGTTATTTTATAAGCTATCTAAAATAAGTGACATTTTTAGAACAGCAAAACTCCCTTCAGAATTACTAACACAAAAAAATAGAATAATTAAAGTTCGTGTTGGTAAACCTATTTCTGTAACATCTCAAGAGGAGCATAAAACTTTAAAGGAATTTACAGATTTTATAAGACGTAAAACGTATATGTTATCTAATACCTTCGAACCAAAGGAGAAGATAATAAATACAATTTCTTCAAGTTTAAAAGGATATAAAATTCCTAAAAAAATAGTTACTCCCATAGCCTCGGAAATCATGATTAAGGAGGTTGAAAAACTTAAAAAAAGTGATAAGCGTTTACTTGTTAGTAAAAATTACGAAGTTTATTTAGCTCCAGCTAAAGATATTCCAAATATTTTAAGAGAAATTGGTAGACTAAGAGAAATTACTTTTAGAGAAGTAGGAGAAGGAACTAACGAAGCTATAGATTTAGACCATTTCGACACCTATTACCACCATATGTTTTTATGGGATAATGAAGCTAACGTTTTAGTTGGAGCCTATAGAATGGGATTGGGTTCTAAAATATATAAGGCACATGGTATTGACGGTTTTTATCTTCAAGATTTATTTCGTTTTGAGCCAGAGTTACACAAAATGATGAGTGAATCTATAGAGTTAGGTCGTGCATTTATAATTAAAGAATACCAGCAAAAACCTATGCCTTTATTTTTGCTTTGGAAAGGTATTGTACATACTACGTTACGTTTCCCAGAGCATCAATTTTTAATTGGAGGTGTAAGTATAAGTAATCAATTTTCAAACTTCTCAAAATCTTTAATGATTGAGTTCATGAAATCTCATTATTACGATCCATATGTGGCACAATATGTTCATCCTAAAAAAGAGTTTAAGGTAAAATTAAAAGATGCCGATAAAGATTTTGTTTTCGATGCAACAGAGGCAGATTTGAATAAGTTTGATAAAATAATAGATGAAATTGAACCAGGAGCATTAAGGTTACCTGTGTTATTAAAAAAGTATATTAAACAAAATGCAAGGCTTGTAGCCTTTAATGTCGACCCATTATTTAATAATGCTGTAGATGGTTTAATGTATATTAAAATTGCAGATCTTCCAGAAAGTACAGTTAGACCTGTAATGGAAGAATTTCAAGCAGAGTTGGAAAGTAAATTTTCAGGAGCAAACCCTGAAGAATAGTCTTTTTATTTTTTAGAGCAGTTAACCTGCGTTTTTACAAAAAAATCATTTAAAACACGTCTACACTCGTTTAACTTATCTTGGTTAATACTATAAAATAGGTTTTTACCTTTAACAGTTTGTTTTAACAAACCAACCTTACGTATTTCTGATAAATGCTGAGATATGGTTGGTTGTGCTAAACCAATAGCTTGTACAAGACTATTACAGTTACAGTCTTCGTTTTTACTTATATATTGTATAATAGATACTCTAGCAGGATGAGCAATCATTTTTGTGTAATTGGCAATTTTGTTTTGTTGCTCGTCGAAAATATGTTTTTTTGTAAATCCCATAATATAAAAATGTGATATTGCAATATCACGATTATTATTTAATTAAAAAAACCAAATACAATTAGTATTTGGTTTTTTAAAAGTTTTTTAGAACCAACCTTTTTTGCCAACTTGGTAAGTGTTGTAGAATTCTTCGTCTGTTTTTGTTAAATAAATAATACCTTCAATAAAAGGAATTATTCCTGCGATTCCACAAGTAACAATAGTTGCAATTATTTGAATGATTCCTTCTTTATTATAACCTAAAATAAATTTATGTACTCCTAAAGAACCTATAACAATAGCTAAAATTCCAGCAATCATTTTTTTGTTTTCAGTATCTCCACCAAATGCTTCTTTTGCATTATTAGAAAATTCGTTTATTGTTTCTTTAGCATCTTCAGCAAATTCATTTGCTTTATCAGAAGCCTTTTTTGCTCCTTCTTTTGCGTCTCCTAACATATCGTCAAGGTCGCTTTTTAAATTTTTTTCGTCAGACATTATAATATTTATTAGTTGAATAATTTTTTAAATTTACTAAAAAAACATTTACCTACAAAAATGCTTTATCTATAGGTTCCCAAAGTTCAATTTTATTACCTTCGTTATCCAAAATCCAGCCAAATTTACCGTATTCGTACTCTTGCATTTCTCCTACAATTGTAACGCCTTCATCCTTTAATGTTTTTAATAATTCGCTTAAATTCTCTACACGGTAGTTAAACATAAAATCTTTTTTCGATGGCTCAAAGTATTTTGTATCCTCTTTAAAAGGAGACCATTGTGTAGAACAATCTTTTCCTTCTTTATCTTTCCACCAAAAAGTAGAACCGTAATCATCGGTATTAAAACCTAAATGTTTTTTATACCAATCTTTTGATGCTTTTGGATCTTTTGTTTTAAAAAATACACCTCCAATTCCTGTAACTCTTTTTTTCATTTTATTCTGAATTTATTTTATAATCTCATTAAATAAAACCTTAAACATTTGCTATGTAAATTACTTTTTTATTGAGTTTTCATATATCTCTATCCATTCTTCCACAGACATTTTCCCTAAAAGCTCTTCAATTAATGCATATGGAATATCGTCCATTTTTTTAAAACGAATGCAACTTTTTCCCATATCTAATTTGTATTTGCAATGTTTAGGATATTCATTTACAAACCAATCATACAATTCTTTTTTTGCATATAAACCAGAATGATATAATGCAATAAAATTTTTCTGAGAGGCTAAATTAATAAATGGTAAAGGAGGAAATGGTTTACAATGGTAACCATCTGGATATATAGATTTTGGTACATAATAAGCTAACATGCCATAACCTATTCCGGCTTCTAAGCCTTTAGGCATATTTTTTTTAATAAGCTCATCTAGTTTTGTAATAGGTTCTTTTCTGTCTTCTGGTAATTGTGCTATATATTCTTCAGATGTTTCTGCTTTGTATGTCATTTTCCTTGAGTTAGTTAAGGTTTAAAGTTAGCAAAAATTTGCTTTAATTTTATTTACTATTGTTTGTGCTAATTTTTCTTTACTTTCTATAGTCCAACCAGCAACGTGAGGTGATAGTAAAACGTTTTCTGCCTGTATTAAATATTGAAAAGGTTCAGGCATATTGTTTTCATTAAATAAATTTTCGAAAGACGATTTTTCGTATTCCAAAACATCTAATCCGGCACCCAAAATTTTATTGTTTTTTAATGCTGAAACCAAATCTTTTGTTACTACACTTTTGCCACGAGCAGTATTTATTAACCAAAATGATTTTTTAAATGAATTAATAAACGATTGGTCTACCATTGCAATAGTTGAAGCATTTTCTGGAGTGTGCAAGCTTAAAACATCTGCCTCTTGTTGTAGTGTTTTTAAAGAAACTTGTGTTGCATTTTTATCTTCAATATTTGGTTTTATATCGTAAAAGAGAACTTTAACATCGAAACCACGTAGTTTTTTTGCAAAGGCTTTTCCCATATTACCGTAACCTATTAAACCTACGGTTTTACCATCTAACTCTAAACCTCGGTTGTTTTCTCGAAGCCATTTGCCATCTCTAACCTCTTTATCTGCTTTGTTTAATTTATTAAATAAAGAGAGTAGCATAGCTAAAGTATGTTCGCCTACTGCATTACGGTTTCCTTCTGGAGCAGCAATTAGGGTAATTCCTTTTTTTTCTGCATAATCGCAATCTATGTTTTCTAATCCTGCACCAACGCGACCTATAAATTTTAAATTTTTAGCTGCATCTATAAATGTTTTATCTATACTAAAACGACTTCTTATAATAAATCCATCGTATTCATGAATAATTTTTTGAATGACTTCTTTAGAGTCTATATAATTTTCATGGTTTGTAAAGCCTAAATTGGTTAGTTGATTAATTAAAAGTGAGTGATTAGTGTCTAAATGAAGTATTTTCATATTATAAAAGATGAAATATTTTAGATACCTAATATAAGTTTAGCAATCCAAAAATATATTAATATTCCAAAAATATCATTACTTGTAGTAATAAATGGGCCCGTTGCAATGGCTGGATCAATGCCTTTTTTATCTAAAAATAATGGTACAAAGGTCCCAATTAAACCAGCTATAATTATAACGGCTACAAGTGAAACAGAAATTGCAAGTGCGGTAAGAAAACTTCCTTTAGTTATCCATACAAAGGCAAATAAAAATAGTGCTAATATAAAACCGTTTAAAGCGGCTAAAAACATTTCTTTAATTAAACGTTTATTAATACTACCTTTTACATCGTCGTTAGCTAAACCTTGAACTATAATAGCGCTTGACTGTACACCAACATTTCCTGCCATGGCTGCAATTAATGGCGTAAAAAAGAATAAAACAGCGTATTTTTCGAAGGTACCTTTAAAACCTTCCATAATTAAAAAGGCTCCAATTCCACCAACTAAACCAAGGAAAAGCCATGGTAAGCGGGCTCTGGTAAGCTGTAGTATACTATCGTCTGCTTCTACGTCTTGTGTGATACCTGCAGCCATTTGGTAATCTTTTTCGGCTTCTTCTTTTATAACATCTACAATGTCATCAATAGTAATTCTACCAAGTAGTACTTTATTTTCGTCAACAACAGGAATGGCTTCTAAGTCGTATTTTTGCATTATTCTAGCGACTTCTTCAGCATCCTCATTAACATCTACAAAATCTACTTTTGGAATATAAACAGTAGAGATGTGAGCTCGTGGAGAAGCCATTAATAAATCTTTTAAAGATAGACGCCCAATTAGTTTTTCGTTTCCATCAACTACATATATAGAGTGAACTCTTGTAACATTTTCTGCTTGTGCACGCATTTCTCTAACGCACTCTGTAACTGTCCAATTTTCATTTACTCGTACTAATTCTTTTGCCATTAATCCACCGGCAGTATCCTCATCGTAGGTAAGTAATTCTCTAATTTCAGCTTTGTGCTCTTCGTCTTCAATTTGCGCAATAACCTCAATTTGTCTCTCTTCAGAAAGTTCGGCAATCATATCTGCTGCGTCATCTGTGTCGAGTTCTTCTATTTCTTCGGCAATTTCTTTAGTAGATAGTGTGGCTAAAATTTTCTCTCTATCGCCCTCATCCATCTCCATAAGGATTTCGGATGTTTTCTCACTATCTAAAAGTTTTATAATATAAGATGCTTGTTCTGTATTTAGATCTTCAAGAATTTCTGCAATATCTGCATGATGGTACTCATTTAATAAATCTAAAATGGCTTCATCGTTTTTAGATTGTACTAATTGTTCTACCTTTTCAATAAGTTCGTTACTTATTGTAAATTTTATATTTTCATCTTGTTCTTCTACCAAAATCTTAGTCTTTACTATCGTTTTGAATTAAAGTTGTTAACTCAATAAATGCTTGAACATCTAGTTGCTCTGGACGTTTGCCAAATATAACATTTGCTTTTAAATTATCACTTAATTCGAATGTTTTTAAACTGTTACGTAATGTTTTTCTACGTTGTTGAAATGCTTGTTTTACAACTCTAAAAAATAATTTTTCATCGCATGGTAAGCTATGATTTTTTTTTCGAGTTAGTTTTAACACTCCAGAGTCTACTTTTGGAGGTGGGTTAAAAACGTTTGGTGGTACTGTAAATAGATATTCTGCATCGTAAAAAGCTTGAGTTAGTACAGATAAAATACCATAAATTTTACTGCCTTCTTTAGAGCAAATACGTTGGGCTACTTCTTTTTGAAACATTCCAGAAAATTCTGGAATTTGATGTCTTAACTCTAATGTTTTAAATACAATTTGTGTAGATATATTGTAAGGAAAGTTTCCGCTAATAGCAAAAGGTTCTTCTCCAAAAGTTTCGGCAACATCGTATTTTAAAAAATCTTTTTCTATAATTCTTGGTGCAAGATTTAAATAGTTGTTTTTAAGATATTCTACACTTTCGGTATCAATTTCAATTACAAAGGTTGTAATTGGCTTTTTTAATAAGTATTTAGTTAAAACGCCCATTCCAGGACCTATTTCTAAAACTTTATTATAGCCTTCTAATGATAGTGCATCTGCAATTTTTTCTGCAATAGACTCGTCTTCTAGAAAATGCTGACCTAAAAACTTTTTAGCTTTTACTTGGTGTGGATTTTTTTGTTTTTTTGTCATAGTTTTATATTGTTTCTAGATAGATTTCGAGTTTTTTAGTAAATATTTTTCTATTTAATATCTACAGAATACTCATCTACAACTTGTAATTCGGTTCTAAAGGATAACATTTTATCTGCAAATAGTTTTGTGCCATCTACACGTAAACGATCTGCATCTTCTTTGTAATACGCATCTAAAGCTTCTCTAGAATGTGCTCTGTATTGAATAGAGTAGGTTTGACCTCCCATTTCTTCTTCTACTAAAACTTTAGTGAGTTTTGCTTCTTTAAATTTTCCTGTTGCTAATACCTGTGGGATATGATTTTTTATCCATTCTAGCCATTGGTCGTGAGCACTATCGTCTATGTTTACTGTAACGTTATATATAATCATTATAATAGATTTTTTGCAAATAACAGAAGTTCTTTGTCATCGTCAAAAGGTTTTACTTGTTTTTCATATAAGAAACCTAATTTTTGTAACAGTTTTATAGAGTTTTTATTAGTTTCTAAAGTTATTGCTGTAATTCTGTTTAATTTAAATTTATTTCTTACTAAGTCTAAAATGGCTTGAGATGATTTAAACCCAAAGCCTAATTTTTCGTATTGCGGCAACATAGCAAAGCCAAAATCAATATCTTCTAAGGTGTCTCTTTTTATTAAACCACATGTGCCTATTGGTTTTAAATTTTCTTTTAAACGCAAAATATAAAATCCAAAACCATGTGTTTTATAACTTTTTAAATGCCCATTTTTTATGCTTTCTTCTGCTTGCTTGATGGTTTTAATATTTCTATCTCCTATGTATTTTATCCAATTTGGAGTATTAACTAGGTTCATGAAAAAAGGAGCGTCTTCAATAGTAAATTTAGAAATTATAAGTCTGTTGGTTTTGGCTACAATCAAAGTTGTTTTTATTGTTGAAATGTTATAAAAATATTGTTTAGATTACTATTACTTAATTTATAGCATCTCCTCTTAAGGCTCTATATTTTTTTCGTGCTTGAACAAAATATATACTATCTGCATGTTCAAAAATTATTCTCTCGTAAAGCGCTTTTGCTTTTTCTGGTTGAGCTAGTTTGTTTGCATAAATTTCTGCTAGAGCATAAATAGCATCGTCAATTAATATGCTTTCTCTATATCCTGAAATTATTTGCTCGTAGTTGGCTTTTGCTTTTTCAAATTGCGATTTTTCTTCGAATAATTGAGCTTGTTTTAAAAGCGTTTGTGGAATTATAGTTTCGGTTTTGTGTTCTTGTAAAATAGTATTTAAAAGTGAAATTGATTGTTCCTTTTTATTTTGAAAAGCTAATAAATCTGCTTTTGCATAATGCTTTAAAGCTGTTTGTAAAGAATCTTCGCCTTTGTTGTCGCTAATTAGTAATTTTAAATCTAAAGCATCGTTTGCGGTTAATTGAGATGTTGATGCCTTTAAAATTTTTAGCTGAGATTCTGCCCATTTAAAATCTCCTTTATAATAACTTGTTTTTGCAACTTTAAATCGAGCTTCTTGAGAAAGTGGGCTATTTTTTAAAGCACGTTGTATTTGGGTATAATAAATTAAAGCTTCGTTAAATTTTTCTTCTAATACAAGAATATCGGCTAACTCCATTTTTATTCGCGATAAATGATAATTACTAACACCAAGTTTTAAACTATCTTTTAAAAAATTAATGGCATCGTTTGGTTTGTTAAGATAAAAAGCCAAAAAGTGTCCATAAGCAATTTGTAAATCTATAGTTCTACTAGATATACCAAATGTTTCTAATAGGTTTAAATAGTTTTGATTTATAATTTTATAATCTTTTTTTGTTGCCTGTTCAGTTTCAATTTTAAGTAAATTGTAATGTGCTTCTATTTTAATATCAATATCTTGTGTATTATCTACAATAAATTGAAATATATTTTTAGCAGCCTCTGGTTGATTTTGAGTATATGCAATTTTTGCTAAATCTTTAATTCGATCTAAAGATTCCATTTGTCTTTTATAAATTGCTTTTTCTTGGGTAAAGGCTTTATTATAATCTTTTTGCTGTATAAAAAGCCAGCTTAACATGTCGTTCCACATTAAGTTAGGCGCGTTTTGTATTTTTTTTAAAAGAATTTTTCTTAAAATAATATTATTTTCATTGTCTTTGTTTTCGCTTATAAAGGTGCTAAACTCTCTTTTAATGGTATTAATGTAAGTGTCATTAATTTCTGAAAAATTAATATAGCTATTAAACATTTTCTCAATATTACCTTGCTCACCATAAATACGTGCCAATTGCATATTAAAGTTTAATTCTGGCTTTAAAGCCATAGCTTTTTCATACGTTTCAATTGCTTGTTCTAAAAGAGAAAGGTCTTGAAAAGTACGGCCGATTATGCCGGCGTAATTAGGCTTTAAGTCTACTTCGTCAATAGCTTTTTTAAAGTTGTAATTAGCATTTATAGTATCGTTTTGTAATTTGTAGTTATAGCCTAATTCTACAAATGCAGGAGGATAGTTTACAATACTTAAATAGTTTGTTAATAATTTTTCTGCTTCCTTATATTGCTCTAACTGTTGGTGAGTTTTTACTAAAGAAATTAAATAGCGTCTATTTTTTGTGTTTTTGGAGTATAGCTTTTTGTAAGAAATTAAAGCTTTTTCAAATTCACCGTTTTTAAAATATTCCTGAGCTACAATATCGTCTTGAGAAAACGCATTGAAGCTAATTAAAAAGCATAAAATATAAATTAAGCGCATAAAAACTATTTGTGTAAATATAGCAAATGTTATGCCTAAAGTTAATGGATACTTGGTAAAAAACAGTATAAAAAAATGCCTGAAATTAATCAGGCATTAACCAATCTTAATAAATGTGCTATTAACCATTATAATTTAAAATGATTCAAATACTGGACTGGGGATCTTTATATTTTTAAATTATTAATTGTTTAATACTAAAAGTGTGCTGGTTTTATGTTTAGTAATTTTACTAAATTCCGATGAAAACACTTTTACAGTTAAAATAATTAATGCTACAAGTAAAAACAAGCGCTTAATATTTTTCATTTTTTGTTGTTGTTGATTTGGGAATAATAAAAATGAGGCAATTATATCTAAAAAAGAAATAATTGCCTCATTATTCGTTAAACAACGTGTTTTTTTAACACTTTAACGATTTAAATCGTTAGTCAATAATAGAAAAACCAGTATAAGGTATTAAAACATCTGGAATTATAATTCCTTTTTCTGTTTGGTAATTTTCTAAAATACCCGCTAAAACTCTTGGTAAAGCTAAAGCACTTCCGTTTAAAGTATGTGCTAATTCATTTTTGCCATCACTGTTTTTAAACCTTAGTTTTAAACGGTTAGCTTGATATGTTTCAAAATTAGAGACACTAGAAATTTCTAACCAACGGTCTTGAGCTGTAGAGAAAACTTCAAAATCGTAAGTCATTGCAGCAGGAAATCCTGTATCACCACCGCATAATCTTAAAATTCTAAATGGTAATTTTAATTCGCGTAAAATATCTTTTACATGTTCTATCATCCCTTCGAAAGCTTTATACGAATTGTCTGGATGCTCAACTCTAATAATTTCTACCTTGTCAAATTGGTGTAATCTATTTAAACCACGCACATGCGCACCATAACTACCAGCTTCACGTCTAAAACAAGGTGTGTAACCAGTTATACCAATAGGTAACTCGTTTTCGTTTAATAATACATCTCTAAATACATTTGTACCTGGTACTTCTGCGGTAGGTATTAAATACAAATCGTCTCTAGAGTCATGGTACATTTGTCCTTCTTTATCAGGTAATTGACCTGTACCATAACAAGACGCTTCGTTAACTAAGTGCGGTAATTGATATTCTGTATAACCAGCAGCGGTATTTTTATCTAAAAAATAAGCTATTAAAGCACGTTGTAATCTTGCGCCTTTACCTTTGTAAACAGGAAATCCAGCACCAGATATTTTATTACCTAATTCAAAATCTATAATATCGTATTTTTTAGCTAATTCCCAATGTGGTTGGGCATTGTCGTGCAATTTAGGTATGTTACCTTCGTTAAAAATCTCTTCGTTATCCTCTTCAGATTTTCCAGCCGGAACAGATGCATGAGGTACGTTTGGTAGTTTATATAATAATGTTTTTAAGTTTTCTTCAACAGAATTTAACTGCTCTGTAACTGCTTTAGAATCTTCTTTTAAAGCAGTAGTTTTTTCTTTTAAAACATTTGCTTCAGCAGCTTTACCAGTTTTGTACAAGTTACCTATTTCTTTTGAAATGGAATTAGATTCAGCTAAAGTATTGTCTAATTTAGTTTGTAAAGCACGTCGTTCTTCATCTAAATTAATTACCTCCTCTACAAGTTCTTTGGCATCAAAATTTCTCTTGGCTAAACCTGTAATTACAGCTTCTTTGTTGTCTCTAATAAATGGTACTTGTAACATATTTTTTGTTTTTGGCGTTACCTAAAGGTCGGGCTTTCAAGGCTCGCTCTCTGCGAGGAGCTCAAACATACCTTTTAATCCCTAACGCGAAATTAGAACTCAATTTTAATGTGGTAAAAGTAGTAAGATTTTATGTGCTAAAAAATAGTTTATAATGCTATTTTGATGGTAAAATCCAATTGTTATGTGTAAAGTAGTTCCATTTAGCATTTGCAATATCTACTTTAGGGTCAATAAGTCTCTTGTAAGGTCTTCCATTTACACTAACTTTGGCATCTACAAAAACCTGAATATCTTCACCTTTCTCTTTGTAAACGTTTTTTAAATGTCTAGAAAATTGCCATATAATATCTGGTTTAGAACTTGCTAAACGTGTTTGCTTTTTAGTAAGAAATTCACTCATATTAACAATAGAGCTTTTCTTGGTTTTAATGTTTACTACCCTGTAGTTTGTTTGTCCGGACTTAGATCTAAGCATCATTCGCCAAGATAGTCTATGGCCTTCCTCGGTCCATAAAACATTGTCTTGAATAAAATGATGGCGAATTGGTAATATAATTTGTATTATAAAATAAATGCTTCCTAAAGTAAGTAATACTGGTTTGTAATTTGGGATAATAACCTCAGCTTTGTTATAGTATTCTTTCCTTTTTAAAAATATATTTTTAATAGTTTCAGGATTAAAAAAGAATAGTGAAAAAGCTAACGATAAATATGGGAAAACACCAACTTGAAAAACAATAGAGTTAAATAAATGAAAGAAAATAGAAGCGAAAAAAGCATATTTTCTAGTAGCCTTAATTAGTAATAAAGGAATTATTAATCCATCAAATAAAATTCCTCCATATCCTACAAGATATGGCATAGCACTGTTTTGCAAAAATTCTCCAATAATAGGGTAGTTAATTTTACCTTTCATAAGTAATGTAGGCATTGTTAAATCTAACCAATCAGGGTATAATTTTGCTTTAGAGGCATAAGTATAAAGTATTAATAATTGAATAACAAAAATCCATTTACACCAAGCAGGCATAGAAATACTTTTAAGTTTTGGATGTCTTTTAACATCTAAAGAAGCATATTTGTGAGCAGGTAAAATTACCATGATGCCACTAAGCAGCACTAATAAGTAATAGTGATTATTATAAGACGTTTTTTGCATAAAATAAACGCCACACCACATAATAAAGAACATAAAAGCACTAATGCGATATCTATAGCCTAGCATAATTAATATACCAAAGCCTCCCATTACAGCATAGTAAACATACATCCAGTTTCCTGGTAATGGTTGTAACCACTCAAAGCCTATAAATGTAAATGTAAATTCTGGCTCTATAAGCGTTCTTTTTATCCATCCTGTGAAGATTGCTCCAACAGATTCTAAAAAGCATAGTAGCCCAAAAATAATTCTGAAAACTACTAAGGCGCTATTGTCAATATGCTTAAATAAAAATTTGTTAATCATTCGTGTTTATATAACGTAATGCGTTGTTTTTATCTTTAACTAATTGTTCTGTTAACGCATCAATAGATTCAAATTTTTGCTCATCGCGAAGTCTTTGTAATAATTCTATTTTAATTTCTTGGTTGTAAATATTGTTTTTAAAATTAAAAAAATGAACTTCTATGGTTTGTGTCTTACCATTAACGGTTGGATTTGTACCTATATTCATCATACCGTATATAATTTCATTATTAATATTAGTTTTAACAATATAAACGCCTTGTTTTGGTATAAGTTTGTAATCCTCACTAACTGCAATATTAGCAGTTGGAAAATTTATAGTTCTACCTAATCCTTTACCTTTTTCTACTGTTCCAGAAATTATAAAAGGATAACCTAAAAAATTGTTTGCTGTAGTTATATCTCCTTCTGTAAGAGCTTTTCTAATTTTTGTTGAGCTAACTGAAACATCGTCGATATCCTGAGCTGTTATTTCTTCAACTTCAAAACCATATTGGTTACCAAAGTTTTTTAAATCGTTTATGTTGGCTGTTCGGTTTCTCCCAAATTGGTGATCGTAGCCTATAATTATATATTTAGCATTTAACTGTTTTACTAATACTGTTTCTACAAATTCTTCTGCGGTTAGTCTTGAAAACTCTTGTGTAAATTTTTTTATAATTAAATTATCTAACCCAAATTGCTTTAAAATGTTTTTCTTTTCTTCTAAAGTATTTAACAGTTTAATATTGGCATCTTTTTGTAAAACCATTCTTGGATGTGGAAAAAAGCTAAGTATAGTTGGAGTAAGATCTTTTGTCTTACCTACCTCTATAAGTCGTTGAATAATTTTTTGATGTCCAATATGTACACCATCAAACGTACCAATTGTTATTACAGTATCCTTGTTATTTATTCTATCTACTTCCAACGCTTAACATTTTAAATGCAAAAATAGAAAAAGCGGATTGAAATGACTTCAATCCGCTTTTAAATATTTATTTATATAAAATTAGTTTTTAATAAACTTATATGTTTTAGAAGCAGTAGCTGTATTTAACTTTAAAAAGTAAACACCGTTAGCAATTGTACTAACGTTTATTGTTTCTAAATTTGTATTTACAGTCATAACCTTTTGGCCAGTAATGCTATAAATTTCAGCGTTTTCTAAAGCGATTTCTACTCCTTTAATATTTAAAATACTATTTGTAGGATTAGGGAAAATAGAGATTGAAGATAAACCAAACTCATCTACACTTAATGAAGCTACAACATTAATATCGTAATCTTCAACTTCTGCATCATGGTTATTTTCACAAGGACCTGAAGCGATATTGAATTTTGTTACAACTCTTAATGTAGTATTACCAATTACAGCATCAGAAGGTACAGTGAAAGATAAAGGAGAATTAGCACTTAATCCATCTGCTACATTTGTAGCAGCTCCTAAGTCTAATAATTCGTTACTTTCAAAAGTACAGTTTTGGTTCCAATCTATCCAAGCAGTAGTTACACATGTGTAATTTCCATCCGTATTCATACTAGTACTTATAGAGTAAAGTCCATTTTGCTCTAAGTCTGGAGCAGCTACTGTTCCAGAATAATTTGTATAACCAGAAGGTTTTCCTGTATTCAAGTTACTTAAAACATCTGTTGTCCCATCATTAATAATAACATCTGTAGTACTTGTTGCAAAAGATGTATTTGCAACAGAAGTACAAGCTCCAGCAGTTGTAGTTATAGTAAAACATGTAGAGTCTGTATCATTACAAGCACGACCGTCACCAGTAGCAGATGCTGCTATATTAAGATCATGATCACCTGCAGTAGATGTAAGTGTTGGTAATGTAACAGCTTCAGATTCTCCATAAGCTAATACTCCTGTCCAAGTGTAACTTGCAGGTGTACCATTATCTATATCATAAGTTATGTTAGCTGTAGTTAATGGTGCAGTTCCCCAATTTGTAATTAATACAGTAGCAATTAAATCTGTACCACATGCAACATTTGCACTTTCGAAATCAACTTCTACATCCGTAGCTACTGCTGCAGGAGGCGTTGCTCCATTAGATGTTGTTAAGCCACTTCTTGTACTTGCTAAAACAGCTTGAACTACTGCTTTTTGACCAGCAGTAAATGTGTTCATACAAGTATCATCGGTGTAATCCATATAATTTTCAATCATATCTACAGTACCACAAGAAGTGTGTCCTGTTGGGCAACCATAGTTTGGTGCATCTACTTCTGGAGTATCAGCAATTCCATCACCAGTTCCTCCACAACCACCTTGAAAAGTATGGTATAAACCTAAATAGTGTCCAACTTCGTGAGTCATAGTACGACCTTTATCATAAGGAGGACTTGTGTTAAAAGTTCCATCATCGTAATCCGAACTTCCAAAATAAGTATGTCCAGCACTAACACCATCTGTATTTGCTGGTCCTCCAGGAAATTGAGCAAAACCTAATATACCTGCTAAATCTCCTACGTATTTAGAAGACCACATATTCATATATAAATCACGATCCCAAATAGTTTGAGCTTTCCAGCTATTTACAGCTGCTTGATCGGTTCCATCTTGACAAATATTAACACGATTAATACCATTAGTAGGACAACCATCTGGAGTTTGTTGTGCCATTACAAAATTTACCTCGACATCAACACCACCAGCAGTACTTTGGCCAGGTGTGCCCATCATCATTCTAAAATCTTGATTCATTACAGTAACTTGAGAAAGCACTTGAGCATCTGTAATATTTGGTCCAGTTCCTATAGGTTCTCCATTGTGTAATACATGTACAACAAGAGGAATATCTATAACAACCATATTACCATTGTTTCTTGCGTTTTCAATACGTTCTGCAAGCGCTAAACGAAAAGATTCGCTACCCATCATATTTGGGTTTGTTTCTAATAACTTAGCATTATAAGCATCGGTATAACATTTTTCTATTGGCGCCTGTATTTTGTTTTGAGCCAACACTAAAGTGGGAATACAAAACAATGCAAAAAGCAATAGTTTTAAAGTAATTTTTTTCATTTCAACTATGGATTATATTATTTTAATGTAAAATTTCCTCAAAAATAGTAAAAAATACATAATATTAAGAAAATGTTAACAGTTAATTGTCAATGTTTTTTTCGTTTTTATTTTTTAGATAGTATTATTTTAATATTCTGATATTTAATTGTTTGCGTGCTTGTTGTTAATTTGTTTTTAGTTAAATTTGAGAATAGAACAACAAAAAACTTAAAACAATGAAAACAAAATTACTTTACTTCTTCCTTATAGGGTTTCTGTATTCGTTTACAGTTTCATCTCAAAATGTTTGGCAAAAGAAAACTAGCCTGAATAAAACAGAAGGTATTATTAAGCAACATTTGGAAATGGATAAAGTTCATTTTTTTGAACTAGATTTTAATACTTTTAAACAAAATATTTTAAATGCTCCATTAAGAGGTAGTAACTCATTGTTAAATAACACACAGGTTGCTTTGCCTGCTAAAAATGGAGAAATTAAAATGTTTACTATTTACGAAGCACCTGTTTTTTCTCCAGAGCTTTCAGTCCTTTATCCAAATATAAAATCTTATATAGGTTATGCTAATAATGATAATAGTACACAGTTAAGAATGAGTGTTAGTCACCAAGGTGTACAAACAATGATAACTTATAAAAATCAAGAAGCAAATTTTATGATGCCAGAATCTCATGGCTCTAATGAGTATATTCTATATACCAAAAGTTCTCGTGGAGATTATGTAAGTGATTTTGTGTGTTCTACTGTAGAAGATTTTGATGCAGGGAATAGAATACTTTCAAGTAGTAATTTAAATAGAGATGCAGACGATCAACTTTTACGTACTTATAGACTTGCAGTTTCTGTAAATGGCGAATATACCCAATACCATGGAGGTAGTGTGGCAGATGCTTTAGCAGCTATTAACGCTACAATTACTAGAGTGAATGCAGTTTTTGAAGTTGACATGGCTATTAATTTTCAAATAGTTAGTGCTAATCAACTTATTTTTACAGATCCTGCTACAGATCCTTATTCTAATAATTTAGGAAACTGGAACGCAGAGTTGCAAGCAGAATTAACTGCTAACCTTGGTGAAGCTAACTATGATATTGGACATATGTTTGGAGCTTCTGGAGGAGGAGGAAGTGCTGGATGTATAGGTTGTGTTTGTGAAGACGGAAGTAAAGGAAGTGGAAAAACATCGCCCGCAGATGGTATTCCACAAGGAGATAATTTCGATATCGATTATGTGGCTCATGAAATAGGTCACCAAATGGGTGCAAATCATACTTTTTCTCATAACACAGAAGGAACAGGTGTAAATTCAGAACCAGGAAGTGGAACAACTATCATGGGTTATGCTGGTATTACAGGTGCTAATAATGTGCAACAGCATAGTGATGCTTATTTCCATTATCATAGTATAAATCAAATATTAAATAATGTAGATACTTCTCCTAATGATTGTGCTGTAACAACCTCAATAACAAATAATCCTCCAATTGCAAATGCAGGAATAGATTATGTTATACCAATGGGAACAGCTTTTATTCTTAAAGGAACTGCAACAGATGCAGATGGTGGTGACACATTATCATATAGTTGGGAACAAATAGATAGTCAACAAACTACAAGTGCTCAATTTGGGCCAACACATACAGGACCGGTATGGAGATCTAGACCTCCAAATGATTCTCCTAACAGATATATGCCTATTTTAAGTAGAGTTTTGGATGGAGAATTAACAGAAACAAATCCTAGTATTACAACAGATAATTCCTCGTGGGAAACAGTTTCTAATATTAGTAGAAGTTTAAATTTTGCACTTACTGTAAGGGATCGAGCAGCAGCAAATGGAGTTGGGCAAATGCCACAAAGCTCTTTTGATACTATGCAAGTAACGGTAGATGGAACAAGTGGTCCTTTTGCTGTAACCTCTCAAGGTACAAATGTAACTTGGGATGCTGGTTCTACGCAAACCATAACTTGGGATGTAGCAGGAACAGATGTAGGCGCAGTTAATACTCCCACTGTAAATATTTTATTATCAATAGATGGAGGTTTAACATTTCCTTTTACTATGGCTAGTAATGTACCAAATGATGGTACTCATGATGTTACTGTGCCAATTACTGGAGGTGATACTACAATGGCAAGAGTTATTGTAGAAGGGAATAATAATATTTTCTATGCAGTTAATTCTACGGATTTCTCAATTCAAGAATCTGAATTTGTTATATCGGTTTCTAATTCTAACGTTGATGTTTGTCAACCAAGTGATGCTGTTTATAACTTTACTTATAATACCTTTTTAGGATTTAGTGATCCAACAATTATATCAGTAGTAAATTTACCTACAGGAGCAATAGCAGTGGTAAATCCTACTACGGTAACAAGCGATGGTGCTACAGGTACAGTTACAGTTTCTAATACTGGAAGTTTAGCTACAGGTTCTTATGTATTTACTATTCAAGGTCAATCTGGTACAATTATTAAAAGTACAGATGTAACACTTAATGTTTTTAATAGTGCTGTAAATAATGTAACTCTAGTGTCTCCGGTAGATGGAGCAGTGGATGTTGCTTCAGATGCTTTATTAACGTGGGATATAGATGTAAATACAGAGGATTATTTAGTAGAAATAGCTTCAGACGCTGGATTTGCAACAATTGTAGAAACTGCTTCAGTACAATCTGCATCTTATACAGCAACAAATTTAAACACCAATACACAATATTTTTGGAGGGTAACAGCATCTAACCAATGTGGTATATCGAGTCCTTCTTCTATATTTAATTTTACAACTGCTAATATTTCTTGTAATAATGTTTTTACAGCTACAGATACGCCAATAACTATTGCTTCTTCAGGTTCAAATGCTAATTACCTTTCTGTAATTACGATTGCAGAAGATCTTCCTATAACAGATGTTAATGTTAAAATTAATATAGAACACGATTGGAATAATGATTTAGATATTTTTTTAATTAGTCCAAGTGGTACAATAATAGAATTATCTACAGATAATGGTGTTTCAGGTGATGATGATTATATAAATACTGTTTTTGATCAAGAAGCAACTACCTCTATAGTAGCAGGAACATCTCCATTTACAGGTTCATTTATTCCAGAAGGAGATTTGTCTACATTATATGGAGAAACAACAGTTGGAGATTGGACACTTTCTGTAGATGATGATTTTGGCCCAGCAGATGGAGGAACTATTTTAGAGTTTACTTTAGAGTTTTGTGTTCAAGGAAGTCTATCTGTTGATGAGGTTAATCCGTTTTTAACTAATTTTAATGTTTATCCAAACCCTAATAATGGTTCGTTTAATGTTAAGTTAAATAGTGTTGCTAATAGAAATGTTCTAATTTCGGTATTTGACATTAGTGGAAGACAAGTTTTTTCTAATAATTATAAAGCGAGAACAGAATTTAACGAAGTTATTAATTTGGATAATGTTCAATCTGGAATGTATATGTTGCAAGTTAGTGATGGTGTAAACTTGGAAACGAGAAAAGTAATTATTAATTAAATATTATAAATAAAAAAGGAAGCTTTTTAGCTTCCTTTTTTATTTACCATTAAAAGTATTCATGGTATTATTTATTCCGGCTAAACCAAAAGATTTAATAAGTTCAACACTTTTTTTTAAGCGCTCGTTTAATTTAGTGTTTTCTTCTTCTGTCCATTCACCTAAAACGTAATCAACTTGTTTGCCTTTGCTAAAGGCATCACTTATTCCAAATCTAAAACGGTTATATTTTGAAGTGTTTAGTTTGTCTTGAGTGTCTTTTAAGCCGTTGTGGCCTCCATCGCTTCCTTTGGTTTTTACACGAATACTTCCAAAAGGAAGATTTAAATCATCTGTTATAACTAGCAAGTTTTCTAATGGTATTTTTTCTTTTGTTAGCCAGTATAAAATAGCTTTTCCGCTCAAATTCATATAGGTATTAGGTTTAAGAAAAATAAAAGTTCTTCCCTTTAGTTTGTAAGTGGAAATGTCTCCAAGTTTTTGTGTTTCAAAAGTTAGAGATTCTTCTTTTGCAAAGTGGTCAAGAATTTTAAAACCAATATTATGGCGTGTGTTTTCATATTTTTCACCAATATTTCCTAAACCAACAATTAAGAATTTTTTCATAGGATTTGTTTTTTCAATTGTATTTGAATTGTTTTTAGCTTTTAATATTTTGTATAACCAATCAAACATATTGAAGTTACTTTTTTTGTAAAAATAAAAAAGCATCCTGAATATTTCAGAATGCTTTTTTTATTTTTTAGAATAAGTAATTTATTCTTTTACTGCAGCTACATCATCAGTTTCAGTTGCTGGTACGTCATCTGCATCTTCATCATCATCATCTTCTACGACAGCAGCTCTAGAACGTCTTACTAAACATACAACAGTGTTGTCTGGGTGCATGAAAGTATAAGCTTCGTTCTCTAAAGCAGTTATGTAAAGTTTGTTTCCAATTTTAAGGTTTTCAATATCAGCATCTATGAAATCTGGTAAATTTCCTGGTAAAGCCTTAACTCTTAAGCTACGTTTGTTTTTACGTAAAACACCACCACTTCTAACACCTCTTGGGTTACCAATGTAGTTTACTGGAATATCCATAGTAATTTCTTTGTCTTCGAATACTTGATAGAAATCTACGTGTAAAATTCTATCTGTTACTGGATGAAATTGGATATCTTGTAAAATTGCGTTAAAAGTTTCTCCACCTTCTAATTCGATTACAACTGTATGCGCATTAGGTGTGTACACCAATTTAGAGAATGCTAATTCAGCTGCTGAGAAATGAACTGCTTTGTCTCCTCCGTATAATACGCAAGGAACCTGACCAGCATTACGTAAGGCTTTTGTTGACTTTTTGCCCACGCTTTCTCTTTGAGATCCGTTGATTGTAATTGATTTCATTTTTTATTTATATTTAATTATTAATTAACTTGTTTAAAACTAGCTCAATAGTTTTACATTAAAAATTTAGAGCTAATAGATTTATTATAGTGTACATTATGCATAACTCCTGCAAATAAATCTGCACAACTAATCACTCTAATTTTTTTACTTTCTTGTTTTAGAGGAATAGAATCTGTTACAATTAATTCTTCTAATTTTGAATTTTCTAATCTTTCATAAGCACTTCCAGATAAAATAGGATGAGTACAAATGGCTCTTACACTTAAAGCGCCACGTTCCATCATTAAATCTGCGGCTTTTGTTAATGTCCCGGCAGTATCTACCATATCATCTACTAATACTACATTTTTACCAGTTACATCTCCAATAAGTTCCATGTGTGAAATCACATTGGCTTTTGCGCGTTGCTTATAACAAATTACTACGTCGCTCTCAAGGGCTTTAGAATAAGCATAAGCTCTTTTGCTTCCTCCCATGTCTGGAGAGGCAATAGTTAAATTGTCTAGATTTAACTCTTTTAAATATGGTAAAAACACAGTTGAAGCAAATAGGTGATCTACTGGTTTTTCAAAAAATCCTTGTATTTGATCTGCATGCAAATCCATAGTGATAATTCTTGTTGCACCTGCTGTTTCCAACATTTTTGCTACTAATTTTGCAGCAATTGGTACTCTAGGTTTATCTTTACGGTCTTGTCTTGCCCAACCAAAATATGGTAATACTGCAGTAATGTGTCTTGCCGAGGCACGTTTTGCAGCATCTATCATTAATAACATTTCCATTAAATTTTCAGAACTTGGATTTGTAGATCCAATAATAAAAATTCTTGTACCACGAATAGACTCTTCGTAAGATGGTTGAAATTCACCATCACTATAAGTAGATGTGATTACATTACCTAATTTAGCACCATAAGCAGTAGCTATTTTTTCAGCTAAAGTTCTACTTTGCGTAATTGAAAAAATTTTTGCGTCTGGCTTAGTATTTGGCATCGTAAAAATGTATTAAAGTGGTGATAAACACCACGTTATTTTTAATGAGGTGCAAATTTATAATTTTTTTTCTTGTCTAGAGCATAATCACTACTATTTTTAAGGTGTTTATTTAAAAAAAGATATATTTTTGTGAAAGTAGAATTGCTCAAGTGGCGGAATTGGTAGACGCGCTGGATTCAAAATCCAGTTCTTTCGGGAGTGTGGGTTCGATTCCCACCTTGAGTACTTTGTGAAACCGTAAATAGCTAATAATTAGTGTTTTTACGGTTTTTTTTATTGGTTGTTTTGCTAAAAGCTAACAAATATTTCTTATTCGATAATAAATTATTCTTTTTTAAGTAGAGATAAACTTTTAACTGTTCTAAAACCTAAATTGTCTGAACCAGAATCTTTACTTGTAGACATTCTTGCTGAAATTCTAAAACTTGCACAATAGGACTCATGACATAGGTAAGAGCCTCCTTTAATAATCATCTCTACTTGATATGGGTTTTGTGAATTATAATAACTATCTGCTCCCTGAGGATTTATATTAGATTTTAGTGTTTTTAGTTTGTTATAATAATTACTGTTGTATAAATCGCTAGTCCATTCCCATACATTACCTAGCATGTCATGAATGCCAATACTATTTACAGGATAAGATTTTACAGGTGCTATAGATTTAAAACCATCTTTATTTTCATTTTTAATAGGAAATTGCCCTTGCCAAGTATTTGCATTTTTATTTACAATAGAGCTGTCGTTTCCCCAAGTGTAAATGGCATTTTTATTATTGCCTTGAGCGGCAGATTCCCATTCGGCTTCAGTAGGTAGTCTTTTGTTTGCCCATTTACAATAGGCTTGAGCATCTTCTAAAGCAATATGAACAACTGGATAGTCATCTTTACCTTCAATTGAGCTATTAGGACCTTCAGGATGTTTCCAATTTGTACCAATTTTCCATGTCCACCATTGACCATAATTTTCCATGTTCGCAACTGTATTTACATTTTTATTAAATACCAAGCTGCCGGGTTTAAGAATAGAATCATGAGGTTTAGGTGTGTCTTCCGGAAGTTCAACTTTCATTACTTCCCAATCTATTGGTCTTTCTGCAACAGTTATGTATTTTGTTGCATTTACAAAAGCAGTAAATTGCTTGTTAGTGACTTCGGTTATATCAATAAAAAAACCATCAACAGAAACTTGATGTGCTGGTTTTTCTCTCATCATTGCAAATTTATCTCCTGCTTTTGCGCCTTGTGTAAATGTTTTTCCTTTTACCCAAACCATACCTTCAGGTGTGTTAATATTTTCTGGCTTATCAATAATTAGTGCTTTTTGTTTTATTGCCATTTCAAAAGGCGATTGTAATATTTTGTCTTGCTTTTTCTCTTCTCTACATGAGGTGAGTACTAATATTATTAGAGTTGGTAAAATGTAGGTAAGGAAATTTATACTTTTCATTAATTATATTTAAGCTTTAAAACAAATATAGGTATTGCCTAAAAAATCTAATACATTTTTTCTGGTATAAGTTTTTGAGTTGTTTTTATTTAAATTTAAGAGTGTTTGTTTTGAGCTATAAAAATCTAAATATTTTGAGCTTTAGATTAATAGGGTGATTTAAATCCTAATTTTTGTTTTCTTATTATAAAGTCAATTAATTTAACTTGATAATTTTCTCTTTTTTATTATATATTTACAACTCCCAAAATAAAATAAAATGCTACAAGAACTTTGGTTTAACGTACAGTATGGTATTAATCACGTATTAGACATTAATGCTTACGATCACGTATTATTTTTAATTGTTTTAACAGTTCCATACTTGTTTAAAGATTGGAAACGTGTTTTTTTACTAGTTACTATGTTTACCATAGGTCATACTTTATCACTTATATTATCAACTTACGGAGTGGTGAAAGTATCTGGAAATTTAGTTGAGTTTTTAATACCAATTACTATTTTAATAGTAGCGCTTTTTAATGTTTTTACTTCTGGAAAAGGAGCGCAAAAAGAAAAAGTAGGAGTGCTTTTTATTTCAACATTATTTTTAGGTTTAGTACATGGTTTAGGTTTTGCTAGAGAATTTAAACTTCTTGTAGGAGGTGAGGATAATAAATTAATAACACTTTTAGAGTTTGCTTTAGGTATAGAAATAGCACAAGTAATTATTGTATTTATAATTTTATTTTTAGGTTACATAACGCAAACGGTGTTTAGATTCTCTAAACGAGATTGGGTTATGGTAGTTTCTGCAATAGTTGTAGGATTAGTTATCCCTATGTTATTAAACAGCCCTCTTTTACAATAGATACGATAAATTTTTCTTAAATCTTATTAATAGCATTGTAATTAAAATACTAACACACTATATTCGTGTCGGGTAGTATAATTAACACGGTAGATATTTTATATTTTTGCAAATTTAAAATCTATTTTAACCGTTTTAAATAAAATACCTAGCTAAATATATGTCTAAAATTAAACAACACAAATACGATAAAGCTTATTTAAGAATCGCTAAAGAGTGGGGAAAGCTATCGCACTGTAAACGAAAACAAGTAGGTGCATTAATTGTTAAAGGACGTATGATAATTAGTGATGGGTTTAATGGAACACCTACAGGTTTTGAAAATTATTGTGAAGATGACGAAGGTTATACAAAATGGTACGTATTACATGCAGAAGCTAATGCTATATTAAAAGTTGCATCGTCTACACAATCTTGTAAAGGCGCAACTTTATATATTACATTATCACCTTGTAAGGAATGTAGTAAATTAATTCATCAAGCTGGCATAGTTCGTGTAGTTTATAAAGAAGGTTATAAAGACGACTCTGGATTACAATTTTTAGAAAAAGCAGGTATTGAAATTGTTAAAATTGAAGATTTAACTGCTTAATAAAATAACATTTAAATAGTATGAATTTAAAAAGAAAATACCTGCCTTTACTTTTAGGTGCAGCAATTGCAATAGGTATTTTTATTGGTGGTTCATTAGATTTTAACGATAAATCCGATAGTTTATTTACTTCTAATAGTAAAAAGGATAAGCTTAATAGGCTTATAGATTATATAGATCATGATTATGTAGAAGACGTAAATACAGATAGTATTGTAGATGTTACTGTTAATGGAATTTTAGAGAATTTAGATCCTCATTCTGTATATATTCCTAAAGAAGATATGCAAAGCGTAGCAGAAAACATGAAAGGCGACTTTGTAGGTATTGGTATTAGTTTTTATACATTTAAAGATACTATTACAGTAATTAGAACTATAGAAAATGGACCAAGCGAACGTGCAGGACTTAAAGGTGGAGATAGAATAATTACTGCAGATGGCGACTCCCTTTTTGGCAGAGACTTAAGTAATGGAGATTTAGTTAAAAAACTTAAAGGTTTAAAAGGAACAGACGTTACTTTAGAAGTAGTTAGAAAAGGTTTTGATAAGCCACTAAAATTTAAAGTTAAACGTGGAGTTATTCCTATTGTGAGTGTTGATGCTGCATACATGTTAACCAATAATTTAGGTTATATAAAAATTAATCGTTTTGCAGAATCTACTTATAAAGAGTTTAAAGCAGCGTTAACAAAGTTAGAAAACGCTGGTGCTACAGAGATTGCTTTAGACTTAAGAGATAATCCAGGTGGTTTTTTAGGGGTTGCAGAAAAAATAGTAGATGAGTTTTTGGAAGACGATAAACTTATTTTATTCACAAAAAATAAAAGAGGTAAAGTTGAAAAAAGTTTTGCTACAAGTAAAGGCTCTTTTGAGGATGGTAAAATTTTTGTTTTAATAGATGAGAACTCTGCTTCTGCAAGCGAAATAGTTGCTGGCGCTTTACAAGATAATGATAAAGGTACTATTGTAGGACGTCGATCTTACGGTAAAGGTTTGGTACAACGAGAAATGCAGTTGGGAGATGGTAGTGCTGTAAGATTAACCGTTTCAAAATATTATACGCCAACAGGTCGCTCGATACAACGCTCTTACGAAAATGGAAATAGCAGCTATTTTGATGATTATTACTCGAGAAAAGTTAGCGGAGAATTGTTAGATGAAGAAAAAATAGAAATTGCAGATTCGCTAAAGTTCACAACGCCTAAAGGAAAGGTGGTTTATGGTGGAGGTGGTATAATTCCAGATGTTTTTGTGCCTTTAGATGAAGGTATGCAAAATGAGACTATAACCTTTTTATATCGTCGAGGGTTTATAAATAACTTCGCTTTTGAATTATTAGAAAAAGACAGAGATGCTTTTAAAGATATAACAAAAGAAGATTATTTAGTAAATTACGAAATAACAGATGAGGTGATTGAAGAATTTCAAGACTTTTTAAACGTAAAACGAAAAACTAATATTGTTTTTGTTGCTTATAAAGAAGAAGCAAAGCTTTATATTAAGGCTGCAATTGCAGACCAATTATACGGTAATGGTGCTTTTGAAGAAGTCTTAAACTTGGGAGATAATATGGTAAACGAAGTAATTAATTTAAGCTTAAATAAAGATTCGTTAAATTAAATTTTATCGTGTATTTTAGTTTGCTTTCCATTGTTCCAAAGTGTTAAAATATCTGTTGCAACATGAGCTCCACTTCCAGATGCTATTGCAAATTGACTGCGCCATCCAGCTAAAGTTCCAGCAACATATAGATTTTCTTCAATTAAATGATCGGTATTTTTAAGCCAAACTCTATCTTTTTCTATAGCAGCTTTTGGATGCGGTTCAATAAAATCTTCTAGGCCTTTTATAGAGATTAAGCTAGTATACCCAACAGCTACAACAACTCGTTTTGTGTTATAGTTGTTTTTGTTTGTGGTTACTACAAAACCTCTAGATGTTTTAGAAATTTCAGTTACTTTTTCATTGTCAATTTGTGAAACTTCAGGATACAAATTTTTTAAATGCTGAGTTCCTTCAGTTAAAATATCTTTTCCTAAGGTGCCAGGTTTTAAGCCTAAAACATTATTAAATAAAGCATTTTGTAAATGAGATGTTTTTTGGTGAGTAATAATGGCTACTTCTTTGCCTTCTGCAAATGGTTTTTTTAAACCTGAACCTAAAATTAAGGCGCAAGATAAGCCTGCAGCGCCACCGCCAATAATTAAAGTATCTAACATTTATCCTCTGCTTTTAGTTTCAATTTTTTTAGAAATTCTTAAAATTTGAAGTAATAAAATAGCACAAAGCGCAGCAATAATTGTAATTAAAGCTATCATACTTTCTCCTTTAAAAAGAGCATTAAAATCTAATTTTGTTGCATTATAAACTATTAAAGCAATAGCAATAATGTTAAGTATTAATGTAAATATTTTCATATTTATATTTTTTGTTTTTAAATTATTATAAGCAGGGCGCTATTAAAAAGTATTTATAATTTTTATGCGCCCGTTATATAATGTAAAGTTACGTAAAAAGAATTTTAACGTTCGTTGCAAATAGTTTAATTGCAATGGCTAAAAGTATAACGCCAAAAACTTTTCTAATAATACTAATTCCATTTTGTCCTATAAGGCGTTCTATTCTGCTAGATGTTTTTAAAACAATAAAAATTAAAAGTACGTTAAGAAGAACGGCAATAATAATATTACCAGTTTCAAATTCTGCTCTAAGCGATAATAAAGTTGTTAAACTACCTGGACCAGCAATTAATGGAAAGGCTAATGGAAATACAGACGCAGTCATTGGGTTTGTATCTTCCTCTTTATATAGTGTTATCCCTAAAATCATTTCTAAAGCAATAAAAAATAAGATAAAAGAACCAGCAACCGCAAAAGAACTTACATCTATACCAATAAGATTTAAGATGCTTTTTCCTAAAAATAAAAAGGCAATTAAAATTATTCCAGCAATAATTGATGCTTTTTCACTTTGTATATGTCCTGCTTTTTTGCGTAAGTCTATAATAATTGGAATGTTACCAATAATATCTATTACTGCAAATAGTACCATAAAAACGGTAAATATTTCTTTAAGGTCAAAATTAAAATTCATAATTTGTTTTTTTTCTTTTTGAAGACTCGAAACGTTTTATATATTCTTCAAATTTTTTCGTAAATGCTTTAGTAACAGTTAAAAACTGTTATTCTCAAATTTTCGGCAAAAGTACTTCTTAAAAGGAGATTTCCAATATTAAATTAACATTAATTTATTGCTAAAGTTTATTGTTTAAAAGTTGAATAATTTCGCATTATCTTTGTGCTATTATTCTAGATTATAATAATTATGTTCCAATTAGGTAAAACAATAGTGTCTGAATCTATAATAGATAACGATTTTGTGTGTAACTTATCGGCATGCAAAGGTGCTTGTTGTATAGATGGTGATGCCGGAGCTCCTTTAACAGAAGAAGAAGCTAAGATTTTGGATGATATATATCCAAAAGTAAAGCCTTTTTTAAGACAGGAAGGTATAGATGCTATTGAAGCTCAAGGCACTTCTATTATAGCAGATTTTGGAGAGCTTGAAACACCATTAATAGATGGAGCAGATTGTGCTTACGTTATTTTTGATGAAAAAAACACAGCATTATGTGCTATAGAGGAAGCTTATAATCAAGGAGAAGTATCTTGGAAAAAGCCTGTTTCTTGTCATTTATATCCAATTAGAATAAAAGATTATACAGAGTTTTCTGCTGTTAATTATGATAAATGGGAAATTTGTGATGATGCTTGTAGTTTAGGGAAAGAATTACAGGTTCCTGTTTATAAGTTTGTTAAAGAGGCTTTAATTAGAAAATTTGGAGAAGATTGGTATGCTGAACTTGAAAAAGTTGCAGATAATATGAAATAGTTATTACGCTGTTTTTAAACCATGAATTTCTCTAGTTGGTATTTTTATAACAACTTTAGTTCCAGAAGGAATGTTATTTTCGTGCAAGTCTTCTATATATAGTTTGTATGAATTAGTGTAATTTTTAGAAAAGTTTTCTAAACGTTGCTTGGTTAACTCTATACCTACAGATTTTCTTTTTAATAATTTATTCTTTTTAATTTCTGCGGCAGCTTTTCTTCCAATACCATTATCTGTAATAGTTATAGTAATGTAATCTAAAGACTCTTTTGATATGTAAATAGTCATAGTTTTATCTTCTTTTTTAGACGATAAACCGTGCCATAAAGCATTTTCTAAAAAAGGTTGTAATACTAAAGAAGGTACTTTTATATTTTTTGTATCAATACCTTCTTCTACAGAGCGGCTGTAGTTTATTGTGTTTGAAAATCGAATATTTTCAATATTCATATACAAATCCATAGTTTCTAATTCTTCATACAAAGAGATTTCTTTTTCGGTAGAGGCAATTAAAATTTTACGAATAAGCTTAGAAAATTTATTAAGGTAATAAACAGCGTTTTCCTTTTCGTTGTTAATAATATATAATTTAATAGAGTTTAAAGAGTTAAAAATAAAATGAGGATTCATTTGGTTTCTTAACATGTCTTGCTCTAAGGTAAGAATTTTCTTTTCATGTTTTAGACGCTTGTGTCTGTTTAAAAAAAATGCTCCTAAAGATAATAGTAATATTACAATAAAAGCAGCAATAGCCATGTTTCTATTTTCTTCTAATTTTAAATTCGCAACTTCATTCTGTTTTGCTAAAAACTTTATTTGGTCGTTTTTCTTTTCGGTTTCGTATTCCGAACGAACACTGCTAACGTATTGTGCATTTTCTTTATTAATGATGCTTTGTTCTACTTTAACAGCTGTTCTATATTGTTTTAAAGCTAAAGCTGTGTTTCCAAGCTTTTCATTTAAAGAGGATAATTCTTTATTGGCATTTGCAATAGCCGAAGTTAAATTATATGCTTCTGCAACGGCTAATCCTTTTTCTAAGTTTTTTTTCGCTAAAGTATTTTTGCCTAATTGACTTTGTGCCCAACCAAGTGTTGTGTAAGCAGAAGCGATATAGAATTTATCTCCTTTTTCTTCGGCTAAAGCAATTGTAGGTTCTATTATTGCTAGGGCTGCTTCTGGCTTATTTTGCTTCACATAGATAGCGCCAATACTGTTATTGCAAATTATTCTACCAATGTCTGAATCTATTTTTTCGTTATATTTTAAAGATTTAAAATAACTGTTTAAGGCATAATCAAGTTTGTTGTGAGCTTCGTAAACAGCACCAATATTATGATGGTTTATGGCTAAACCAAGATTGTTTTTATTTGCAATTTCTATAGCAAGAGATTTATTAAATTCTTGTAAAGCATGGTCGTATTGTCTTATACTTAAGTAAATGTTTCCCATACTGTTATGGCTAACTGCTATGCTCTTTTGTATGCTTTTAGATTTGTTTTTTTGAGACTCTGCAATAGATAAAGCTTCTTGATGGTAGTCTAGAGCTGGCCTAATTTTGTCTTGTCTTCTTGCAACAACTCCTAGCATATTTAAACTTACAATTTCAAATTCTATTAAGTTGTTTTGTCTAGAAGTAGTTAAAGCGTTATTTAAAACTTGATTTGCTTTTTCAAATAACGATTTATTTCGGAATTGTATACCTAAAGCAATATTCGCAAATGCTTCACCTTGTTTATAATTTGCGGTAACACTTTTTTGCAAAAGTGTTTTCATTTTAGTGGTGTCGTATTTGTTTTTATAGATAGCATATTCTAAATCTCCATAGTTTTTATGGTTTACTTTAATAATACTATCTGCAATTATTTTAAAATCTACTTTGTCTTTTTGTGCATGAGAAAATGTAATAAAACACAACAGTAGAAGTAGTGTTATGTAGTTTTTTTTATGAAGAAAAATTTTAACCATCATTAATATTATAGTTTTTCTAAAAAGCTAGATTTCCTTTGTCTAGCAACAGGTATTTTATGGTTAGATTCCATAATAACATAACCATCAGTTTTTAGGAATTCTTTAATTTTTGAAAGGTTAATTACGTATGAATTGTGGATTCTAAAAAAATCTCCTTCAGGTAGTAGTGCATTAACTTCTTTTAATTTTTTTGTTACTAAAACCTTTTGCCCATCATTTAAAAATATGGTGCTGTAGTTTCCATCGGACTCTGCAAAAAGAATATCTTCAATATTTAAAAATAGAAGTTTACCATCTGTGTTAATGGTTATTTTTTTCTTGTTTTTTGTATTGGTAAAATTAATTAGTATGTCTTCAATTTTATCAGAATTTACAATCCTGGATCTAAACTTTTTAATTTTAGAGATGGTTTCTTTTAAATCGTCAAAATCTATAGGTTTTAATAAATAATCTAATGCTTCGTTTTTAAGAGCTTTTATAGCATACTCATCATAAGCTGTAGTAAAAACAACAGCAATATTTTTTTGATTAAGCTGTTCTAAAAACTGAAAACCATCCATGGTTGGCATTTGTATATCTAGAAAAAGACAATCGGGAGTGTGTTTACTTAAATAAAGTAAGGCATCTTCTGGTATAGAAAAAGTTTTAACAATTTCTATTTCATCTCTAAAATTCTTGAGTTCCCAACTTAAACCTTGTATGGCTTTTGGTTCATCATCTACAATAACAGCTGTAAGCATTTAAAAAAAAATTATATTATAAATATAAAACATAAAATAGACATGGTCTTTATTTAATGTGTAAATGGTAAATATAGATGTGTAAATAGTGTAATTTAATGCTTTTTAGGCGATTGTTTTTATTGTAATTATAGTGTTACAAACCAATTATACAAAATATTAAGCCAATTATACATTATCATGTATTTTGTTGTGCTTAGAAATTATCTTTATAAAATATTAGTTTTAATTATTTAACTAAATATAAGTGAAAGTTAAGGGATTCACTTTAATAAATTATGCTATTAGTTCTTATAGAAAACCAGGTTTATCCTGGTTTTTTTATTTTAAAAACATTCTTAAACTAGAATTTAATAATTGTCTTTTTCTATTTAAAGATTTAAAATTGGAAGCTATTAATATTAAAAACTAAAAATCTTAGTCTTCAATTTTATTTCAATTAGTTTTTTATTACTTTTTTTAAGAGTAAAACCCTTTTTTTTAAAAAAAGTAAGAATGCTTATTTTACTGCTGTTAACAAAATATTATAATTTTAAAACACTAATAATCAGTGTTTTAGCAAAAAATCTTAAAAACACCCTAAAACAAAGGGCTGTGCCGTTTTGTTAAAAACTTGTTGAAAACGTTTACCGAATGCCCTTTCTTTTTATGGTACAATTCTCAATCTTTGTTGAAGGAAAAAAAGAGTATAATTTCTACAAATCTTATTGTTGATATAGAAATAGAAAATGCACTTTTTTTAAGATAACGCACCATTATATTCCTTTTTTTTAAAAAGGAAATTTTAAAACAATTTACGGATTAACCATTAAAGATTGAATGATGCCAATCATTCTTGTGTCACTTTAGCTATTAATATCAAAGAATATGGAGATTACACAAATTATTAAAAGAGATTACGAAACAAGCCCATTTGTTTTAAATAAAATTTCTAATGCTATTGAAAAAGCAATGCTGTCTGTAGGAAGCGGAGGGAAAGAAGATGCAAATACTATTTCAGTAAATGTTTTACAAACACTTTTAGAAAGAAAGGAAAAAGATTATAAATACATTCCAACGGTAGAGCAAGTGCAAGATCTTGTAGAAGAAAAACTAATGGAAAGTGCGTTTCATGATGTTGCAAAAGCCTATATTTTATATAGAGACGAGCAAGCAAGAAATAGAAAAACAAATATTTTTGAAAAACGTATAAATCTTAAACCTTATGAGTATCCAGAACTTAACGAATATGTAGATGCTATTAGGCATTCCTACTGGATTCATTCAGAGTTTAACTTCACTAGCGATATTCAAGATTTTAAAACAAGATTAACCATTGTAGAGCAAAACGCAATTAAAAATACAATGCTTGCAATTTCTCAAATAGAAGTTGCAGTAAAGAATTTTTGGGGAGAGATTTACAATAAAATGCCAAAACCAGAAATAGGTTCGGTAGGTGCTACGTTTGCCGAAAGTGAAGTGCGCCATCAAGATGCATATTCTCATTTGTTAGAAATTTTAGGACTTAATAACGAGTTTAAAAATATAAAGAAAAAGCCTGTAATTATGCGCCGTGTGCATTATTTAGAAACGGCTTTAAAAAACTCTAAAAGTGATGATAATAAAGAATACGCAGAAGCTGTTTTATTATTCTCATTATTTATAGAACATGTGTCTTTATTCTCTCAGTTTTTAATAATAATGGCATTTAATAAGCATAAAAATATGCTTAAAGGAGTGTCAAATGTAGTAGAAGCGACTTCTAAAGAAGAGCAAATTCATGGAGATTTTGGAATCGATATTATTAGAATAATTAAAAACGAAAATCCAACTTGGTTCGATGAGACTCATGCTGCTCAAGTTCAAGAATTATGTAAAGAAGCTTTCGAATCTGAAAGTAAAATTATAGACTGGATTTTTGAAGCAGGAGAATTAGATTTCTTACCTAAAGCTGTTATAAATGAATTTATTAAAAATCGTTTTAATAATTCTTTACAAAGTATAGGTATTGAAAAAGTATTCGAAATAGACGAAAAATTAGTTGAACAAACCGAATGGTTTGACGACGAAATTATAGGAACAAAACACGGAGATTTCTTTGTGAAAAGATCTATAAACTACAGCAAAAGAACAAAAAGTATAACTAGCGACGATTTATTTTAAAATGAAAAACGAAACACAACAAAACATCGAGGCAAACGTAAGCCAGGAAGCAAAAGCTTCAAATTACGAAGAATTAATTAACGCTAGAAAAGAAACCATTAAAGAAGCTGGTAAACAACCAGAAATAAAATGGTTAACAGAAAATAGTCGTAAGTTCTTGTCTTCAGGTTACCTAACAGAAGGTACAACACCAGAAGAGCGTATTAGAGAAATAGCAGAAAGAGCAGAAGCAATTTTAAAAATTGATGGTTTTGCAGATAAATTTTATGGGTATATGGCAGAAGGCTATTATTCATTAGCATCACCAGTATGGTCTAACTTTGGTAAAAGAAGAGGTTTGCCAATTAGTTGTTTTGGTTCGCATATATCAGACGATATGGGAGACATTTTATACACCCAATCTGAGGTTGGAATGATGTCTAAACTAGGAGGTGGTACTTCTGGTTACTTTGGTAAGTTACGCCATAGAGGAGCTCCTGTTAAAAACAATGGAGAATCTTCTGGAGCAGTACATATTATGCAGTTGTTCGAAAAAATGGTAGATGTTGTAAGTCAAGGCTCTGTAAGAAGAGGTCGTTTTTCTCCTTACTTACCTATAGAACATGGTGATATTGACGAGTTTTTAGAAATAGGAACAGAAGGAAATCCAATCCAAGAATTAACACACGGTGTAACTGTTGGTAATAAATGGATGGAAGAGATGATTGACGGTGACCAAGAGAAAAGAGCTATTTGGGCAAAAGTATTACAACGTAGAGGAGAAATAGGGTACCCTTATATTTTCTTTAAAGATAATGCTAATAATGCTGCACCAGATGTGTATAAAGATAAGAACCATGAAATTTACGCAAGTAATTTATGTTCTGAGATTATGTTGCCAACTAACGATAGATGGTCGTTTGTTTGCGTATTATCTTCTATTAACTTATTGCACTACGATAAGTGGAAAGATACAGATGCTGTAGAAACAATGGTGTACTTTTTAGATGCTGTTTTAGAAGAGTTTATTACAAAATTAGAAGTATATAGAGATTCTTCAAGCAGAGACGACCAGCAAACATTCTTGTTTATGGAAAAAGCTTATAATTTTGCAAAAGAAAATAGAGCTTTAGGAATGGGAGCTTTAGGATGGCACTCATTATTACAATCTAAAATGGTTGCTTTCGACAGCCAAGAAGCATTTAATTTAAATAGCGAAATATTTAAAACTATTGAAGATAAATCTAAGAAAGCATCCCAAGAGTTAGCAAAATTATTTGGTGAGCCAGACGTATTAAAAGGTTACGGTAGACGTAACACAACTTTAAATGCTGTAGCTCCAACAACATCTTCTGCATTTATTTTAGGACAAGTATCTCAAGGTATTGAGCCAATTTGGTCTAACAGTTATGTAAAAGATATTGCTAAAATTAAAACAACTATTAAAAATCCATTTTTAGTAGATTTATTAGAAGAGAAAGGATTAAATACAACAGAAATCTGGAAAAGTATTCGTGATTACGATGGTTCAGTACAACATTTAGAAGAGCTTACAGATCATGAAAAAGATGTATTTAAAACGTATTCTGAAATAGACCAGATGAGTATTATATACCAGGCAGCAAACAGGCAAAACCATATTGACCAAGCACAGTCTTTAAATATTATGGTACATCCAGATATGCCGGTAAAAGACATTAATAAGCTTTATATAAATGCGTGGAAGTTAGGTGTAAAATCTTTATACTACCAACATAGTATGAATGCTGCACAAAAATTTAAGCAAAAGAAAGAATGTACTAGTTGCGAAGGTTAATTAGTATTGTTTAGATAAAAACTTAAGGAAACCATCTTGAAATATAGATGGTTTTTTAAGGTCTTAACTGAAAAAAAACAAATCTAGTTAAATGTTTAAAAATCAGTTGTTTAATTGTTTTTTATGTTAAAAACTTGTTGAAAACGTTTGTTATATGCATTTTGATAAACAAAAGCATCAAAGTAAATTTGAATAAACAATAATTATGAATAGATAGCAATTTAAGCTGAAGATAAGTACAGAAAAAGGGACATCGCGAAATATCCCTCTTGTCAATATTTTATACAATAATTGGATTCAGGCCCTAATTTTGTAAAAATAATATGAGATGTAAATCTCTTACTTTCTTCTTCAAAGAAACAAAATTAGTTTCTAACTGACAAGATAAATAGTTTCCATTTAGAATGATTTATCTCTTTCTACCAATAAAATATGGTGTTTAGGAGATGAATTAATTATCAACAGGTTCTTGTTAATAAAAGTATTTAAGAGCCAAAAAACATAATAAAAATGGCAACATTTATTATTTATCGAGTGGCAATCGTTAATAAAGCCAAAGAAGAACAGCCGTTAAGCAATTTTAATGGACAAAATGACTTATTAGAAGTTTGCAATCAATATTATCATTCCTTAAGAAAGAATAGAAGAGAATATTATGGTAATCAAGGAAAAAAAAGAACATTTTCAATAAATACCAAAATAGATTTTTTAAGAACAGATAGAACCTTAATTACTAGTTTCGATTCTGCCTTTACAGGAAATGAGGTTTATATCCGAAATGCAGAAACAAATAGTCTAAATTATAAAGTTAATAAGGATGAACTTCAAAGTCGAAGCTTGTTTTCTTTATGTCATATTCCTAAAAAATCAAAGTACGGATATGTTGTTTTTGAAAACAAAGCGAATCACGGAGTTAAAGTTGCGTTCGAAAGAGGTTTTCAATCTTTTTTAAATGCATCAGGTTATGAGGATTATAGAGTTGTGATGACTCCTGCTTTGAATTATAATTATTTATCTAATTTCATTGTTAATGGTAAGCTTAAAAAATTAAGGTTAATAGAGAATACTCTGAAAAAGGATGTGCAATTATCATTATGGAATGATTTGAATAGAAATTGTAATGACAAAGATATTAGAGAACTTAAGTTTAGAAGTAAAACCGAAAATTCTATTTATAAGAAGGAATTACATAATTTGTTTTTTACTAAATTGAATGAGTACGAAAAAATTCAATTTATGAATACTTATGTAATAGACGATATTTCTTTCGAGATTAATTACAAAGGAGCTTCTAAAGTTTTTTACATGAAAGATAGAGGTCGCATGAGAGCTATTGTAGATGTTTCTAGTCAATTAATGTATGAAGAAGATCAGCCAACATATGATTCTATGGTAAAAACATCTATAAAGTTGATTAACGAAATATTAGGGTATGATTTGTTAGATTTCAACAATGCTGCTTAATAGATGATTTTATAAGCATTTACAAAAAAAAGCACCTTTATAAAGGTGCTTTTTTATTATTATAAATAGTTTGTAATTATTCTGCTGATGCCATCATAGCAAAAAACTTATCGATATTAGGAAGTAAAACAATTCGTGTTCTACGGTTTCTTGAACGTCCTTCTCTAGTATCGTTATCGGTTAATGGTTGGTAGCTACTTCTACCAGAAGCAATAAGTTTTTCTGGAGCTACACCAAAGTCGTTTTGTAGTTTTCTAACTACAGAAGTGGCTCTTAAAACACTTAAATCCCAATTGTCTGTAACCTTAGCAGTATTAATAGATCTAGAGTCTGTATGACCTTCAATCATTACATCTAAGCTAGGCTCAGAGTTTATAACATCGGCAAGTTTTTGTAAAATTTTATCTGCTTTATTGCTAATGCGGTAACTTCCGCTATTAAATAACATTTTATCAGAAATTGAAATCATAACAACAGTTTGGTCTATGCTTATAGCTATATCATCACTTTCATCTAAATCTGTAGTGTCAACAAAACGTTTTAAATTTAATGATAAAGCAAGGTTCATAGAGTCTTCCAGTGTATTATAATATTTAAGTACATCTGGGCTAACTTTACTTAAGGTTTTGCGCATACCAACTTTTGCTTCTTCAGAAACAACAGCTTTATTACCTACTGCATCAAATTTTGTGTAATTTTCTTCTGTTAAGCTTCCTACTTCGTCTGTAAGAGTGTTAATCTTAGAATTATACTCGCTAACTCGTGCTTCAATTTTAGCAAATTTAGCTTCAAGTTCTTCCTTTTCTACTTGTGTTTTAGTTAGTTGGTTTACAACTTCACCTTTTTCTTGTTCCAAGGCAACGTATTTCTTTTTAGAAACACAACTTGATAATGTAATAAAAGTGATTAGTGTAATTGCAATGTTTTTCATATTTAAGTTTTAAGTTTAACTAATAACAAATACGAGGAAACAATTTATATGGACTTTTCACTTTAGTGTTTTATAATTATTTTAACGTTTAAATGCAAAAACCTCGAATATTCGAGGTTTTTTGTATAGTTATTTATGTTTATTCTATTCTTCTTCGCTTAATCTTGCTGGAGGAACAGAACTATCGTGTGCATCGTGATACTCTTCTAAAAGATTCATTGTTGCAGTTAATAGATCTTTAGTCTCCAATAATAAACTAAAGTATAATGTAGTGTTTTTTGGACTAGATTCTTCTGTTCTAGTTCTAGAAACTTGCATCGAGATTTTGTCTTTAACTAAACCAAAAAATTCATTCTTACGGTCTATAATACTTCCAATTTCTTCAAACGAACGAGAGTTAAACGCCTTTTTAGTATCGGTAAAAAGTGATTCTAAAGTTTTGTCTATTTCCTTTAGCTCTTTTACCTGGCTAAATTTAAGCTTTTTATGGTTGTTGTTAATATGCTTATGGCTTACTCTAGAGATGTATTCTAGAGATTGCGTAATGTCTTGTAAATGACCAAGAATATTAATGTAAAAATTACTTGCTATAACACTGTTATCGTCTAAGTTTTTTATGAAATAGAATATATTGTCGCGCAAATCGTCCACTTCGTCAGAAAGTTTTGAAACTTGCTTTTTATTCTTTTTTAGCATCGCTAAATTTTGCTTAGCTAAACCATCAATAGCATTTGTATAAATACGATTACCTCTTTTTACAACATTAGCAATATTGTTTGCACTTTCATGTATAACACCTTGAACAGAGCTACTTTCGGCTTTAACCAATTGGTCTTCAGCTTTAGACATTTTAGCTTTTTTGTTATGTGCAAAATAGTTTCTTACTAATAGCGCAATTGCTGTTAATAGTAAGATAGGAAACATTACTTTAATATTTAAATTCAATAAAAAAGCAATAATTGCTGCGGCAGAAAAAGCAATAAAAGCAGTAAAAAACCAACCTCCAATTACATTTATTACACCAGCAACACGATACACAGCACTTTCTGCTCCCCAAGCACGATCTGCAAGAGATGTTCCCATGGCAACCATAAAGGTTACATAAGTTGTTGATAGTGGCAATTTCATAGAAGTTGCTATAGATATAAGTACAGCAGCAACCATTAAGTTAACTGCAGCACGAACCAGATCGAATGCAGGACGATCTTCTTCCTTTGTAGATAGTGGTATCTCTGGCTGAGTAAATTGTTTTTCTATAACCTTTTGCCAAGAATTTGGTAGTATATAAGAGGTTGCTTGAGAGGTTAAAACTGCAAATCTTACAAAATATCGAGATAAAAAATTTGGTTGAAAACGCTCTTTAGTACTAGACTGGCTAGATAAATCTATAGATGTTTTAACAACATCCTTTGCTTTACTAGAAAACCATAAAGTACCTACCATAATCATTCCTGCAATTAGTAATAAATACCATGGTGTTTCAACTTTTCCACGTAAAAATTCCATACTAAAAGCATCTGCTGCAATACCAGAAGCAGACCAAACTTCGTAAGATTTTAAAGCAGTAATTGGTACTCCAATAAAGTTTACTAAATCGTTTCCTGCAAAGGCTAATGCAAGTGCAAATGTACCAACTAGTATAATTAATTTATAGATGTTTATTTTTAATAAAGCAGTAAAAATATAAGAAACAATAGACCAAAAAAGTAAACTTATTACAACAATATTTAAAACATGCGACTCTAAATAATCTTTTATAGTTAAGCCTTCAGTGAAAGAGTATGTTTCATCTGCAAAAGGAGTACCTTTAATTCCTTTTATAAAAATGAAATAAGTTATAGAAGTTAAAGCTATACCTCCAAATACAGCACCAATCCAATGTGCTTTTTGTTCAAAATTGTAAGAAAGTAATAATCTTGAAACCCATTGTATTAAAGCTCCTATTGAAAATGCAACTATTACAGAGAGTAGGATGCCAATTATAATTTCTGTGGCTTTTGAAGTGTTTATATAGTTAACAATATCAAAAAACTCTCCATTTTCACTATATACTTTTAGTAATGCCATTGCTACAGATGCACCAAGTAATTCGAAAACTATAGAAACAGTTGTTGAGGTAGGCATTCCTACAGAGTTAAAGAAGTCTAACAATAGAATGTCTGTAATCATGACTGCTAGAAATATAATCATGATTTCATTAAACATAAACTGCCCAGGATTAAATATACCTTTTCGGGCAACCTCCATTAATCCGCTAGAAAATATTGCTCCTACAGCAACACCAACACTAGCAACTATCATTATTGTTTTAAAGGAAACAGCTTTAGAACCTATAGCCGAATTTAAGAAATTAACAGCGTCATTACTAACTCCAACTACTAAATCTGCAATAGCTAAAAGGGCCAAAGCTATAACTATAAATAAGTATAAATTATCCATTAATTGTCTTCAATTTTTTAAACAAATTTCACATTTTAAATTGAATGCTATGTTAATTTAATGTTATGTTCTATTCCTTTTTTGTAGAAATAAATAGTGCTATATAGCCTTTATAAATATGATATTAACTGATGAATAACTCTATTTAATTAAAGCGAATAAATTTAAAATGCTGATAATCAATAAAATACGCTCCAATGTTAATTTAATGTTATGTAAATGTTGCTTAAATGTAAAATTAAATATATATTTGTTAAGTAATTATTAATTAATACTTTAAAATTTAAACAAATGAAAAATATATTAGCACTTATATTAATGTTTGCCGTAAGTTTTACTTTTGCGCAAGATGTTAAACCAAAATTTGAAAAAAAAGGTAATCAAACTGAAGCTACTTTTTACCATGATAATGGAGAAGTTGCACAAACAGGTTTTTTTAATAAAGACAATAAACTTGAAGGAACTTGGACAAGTTTTGATGCCGAAGGTAACAAAGTAGCAGTTGGAAAATATGATAATGGCATTAAAGTTGGAAAATGGTTTTTTTGGAATAAAGAAACATTAAAAGAAGTAGATTATTTAAATAATAATATTGCAAGTGTAAGCGAGTGGGAAAATAAATCTACAGTTGCTATACGTGATTAAGTTATAACTTATACAATTAAAAAAAGCTCCAAGAATATTCTTGGAGCTTTTTTATTATAAAATCTATAAGTGTTTAAAACTTATAACTATAACTTAAAGATAATTCTCTTCCAGGATTTCTTAAAGAAAAAATCTGATCTTCTGCACCAAAGGATTCGTAAAGGCTTTCTCTTTCGTCTCCTAAAATATTATTTACTTTAAAATCTATTGCAGACCTTCCATCTTTACCAAACGTTTTGTTTAATGTAAAGTTAAAGCTGTTAAAAGGTTTTGTGTAAACATCTGGTATATCTCCTGTACCAACAACTTCTAAAGTGCTTCCTTGAACATTGTAAAATAAGCCAGCTCTAAAACCTTTGTCGCTATTGTTATAATCTAATCCAGCGTTAATAAGGTATGGAGATTGACCTTGTAAATCACGAGTATCGTCTATAGTTTCTCCAGTTCTAGCATTACCAAGTCTACGGTTATATTCTTGCTCAGTCATTTGTGATTTAGAACTAATTACCGAAACATTTGCATTAAATTTAAAATTTTCGAAACCATTAGAAATGAATCCTAAATTCTGTCTAAATTCAATTTCACCACCAATAACTTCTGCATCACCTAAATTAGCAACAGTAAGTTGGCTTGGATCTTGTGGAAAGAAAGTTAATTCTATAGGATCTGTAAAGCTTTTGTAAAAACCACTAATCGCAAACATTTGACCTTTTTCTCTAAATAACTCATACCTAACATCAAAGTTGTTAATGTAAGTTGGTACAATAGGATCGAAAGTTTTGTTATCTAAACCACCAATAAAAAATCTATTAGTAATAGGATCAAAAATTTCTGCAGTAGATGCTTCTTTAAAAGAGGGTCTTGCAGTTGTACGTGAGTAAGATGTTCTTAAATTAGATTGCTCTGAAAGTGCATAAATTAAATTTGCAGATGGGAAAAAATCAAATTCATCTATAGTTTTTAAACCAGTTACAGCTTCCTCATCTACAATTCCAGTATAATATAAATTAAATTGCTCAGTTCTTAATCCTAAAATTACTTTAAGAGCTTCTGTAGCATTAAACTCATTAGAAATAAACATAGAGGCTACGTTATATTCTCCTTCATAAGAGTTTTTAGGTTGAAAAATATTATTAACATCTAAGTATGTTCCTTCTCCAGTAGATGGAGTCCAAATGTTCTCTTCGGTTAATAAAGTATTTACGTCTCCATTTTCTACAATAGGAGATGTTGTTTCAAATATATATTGATCTGAGTTAAAATCACGATATTTAAATGTGTAACCACCACCAAATTTTAATTTAGCTGGTTTACTAAACAGTTCGTATTTTTTCTCGGCTTTAGCATTTGCTACCCAACTTTCTTCAGAAAGGTTTCTCCAAATACGTGTAGGGTTACCAATAGCACTAGGATCTATTTGATATTGAATGTCTGCACCAACATCAACAATTCTTAATGGTGTTACTCTATGGTCTTTATCTTGTACAGATGTAAATGAAGGAGAAAATACCCAGTCCATATTCCATCCAGAATTAGCATCTAATATATGGTCTCCAACAAAAGAGAAATTAGTAATAGAGCGTTGTGTATATAATAGCTCATCTCCAGTACCTGTAATAAATGCTCCACCTGCATTATCCTCACTAACTTTTAAATCGTAAACACCAGCAGAAGATTCTCCATTTTGAATGTGTAAACCTGTTAACTTAAACTTAGAGTTTTGTGTTTTAAAAGTTAAACCTAAAAGTCCGTTCATTGTAACTTCGTTATGCCCAGAAGATCCCTTAACAGATCTATCTAAACCTAACTCGTTTACAGAAGGATCGAAACGGTTTTTAATGTAAGTACCGTCTTCTCTATCTTCGTAAAACGTAGTGTTGTTTTTGTAAGAAAAAGAGGCTTGGTATCCTAGTTTATTAGTGTCGCTAACCTCGTATTGGTTACCTAATGTAAAACCAAAATTATAATTTGGATTACTTGTTTCTGTATCTGCTCCTAATTGAGAGTCGAAACGTTTTGTAAGTGATGTTAACAAGATTTTGTTATCAAAAGTACCAGGAATAGGCTGGTATCTATTTATTTTACGGTTTCTTTTTCCGTTATCAAAACCTAAAAAGTCTGTTTTACTTCCTTCGTAAGTTAGATAATTGTCTTTTAGGTGCATATCTGGATTATATGCAGTTCCAACAGAAACAGAATATTCTGCTTTAGTAGGAAAATCTTTAGTAACTATATTTACAATACCACCAGTAAAATCTGCTGGATATTCTGCAGAAGCAGATTTTAATACAATAACATTATCAATAATATTTGTTGGAAAAATATCCATTGGTATTGTATTTCTATCTGGATCTAAACCAGGAATATCAACACCGTTTAATATAGATTTTGTATAACGGTCTCCTAATCCACGAACATAGACATATTTTCCTCCTTGTACAGAAACTCCAGGTACACTTTTAACAGCAGCTGCTATATCTCCAGCTCCAGTTTTTTTAATGCCTTGAGATGAAAGACCGTCTAACATAACAACAGATTTTTTTTGAAGACTTAAAACAGCCGCTTCTGTATTACGTTTTGAAGATGCAGTTAATACAACTTCTTCTAATGCGTTTTCAGAAGGATTTAATGTTACTTCTAAATCTGTAACGTTGTTACTAGTAACTTTTACATCAGTAATTTCTTGGGTTTGATAACCAACAAAAGAAAAAACTATAGTGTAGGTTCCAACTTCAAGATCTAGATTGTATTTACCATCAAAATCTGAAGTGGTTCCATTAGCAGTTCCTTTTACCAAAATATTTGCAAAAGGCAAAACATCATTAAATTCTCCATCCATTACTTTTCCAGCTACTTGTCCAGATTGAGAAAAAGCGACAGCTGTTATAAGAAATAAAAAAAGAGAAAGTATGTTTTTTATATTTTTCATTTTTGAAATATATTTTAAAAAAATACTGCTCATACCCATACTTAGTAGGTTATGAGCAGTATTTTTGATTATAGGTTTTTATTAGAATCCTAATCCACCTGCTGTATTAGCATAAGTCCAGCTAAGGTTAGCTGTGTTAGCTCCGGTAGTTTGAGAACCTTGAGCAACAGCTGTAGCTTCAGTTCCATATCCAGGAGTAGCTACAGATCCATTATTTACAAATATATCTCCAGCAGCATTAACACCTGTTGGTAATACCACTTGCCAGTTGCTAAACGATACTAAACCATTGTTGTAGTTAGTTGCTACACCATCGTTATCTAATTCAACATCTGCAGATGGTCCAAAACCATAAGCATAAACATTGTTTGTTGATGCTTGAGCATTACTTCTATAATCAGCATATTCAGATCCTACATCACCGTTACCAATCATTGTTAAGTTGTTTATTGTACAAGCTCCATTTAATGTTCCTTCAGGTCCATCAATTTCTAATCCATGATCAGAGTTAGCACCTAATACAACAACTGCGTTGTCAATAGTTCCAGAGTAAGCTTCATCAACATCAAGAGCATCATCTCCAACAGCCCAAACTAATAAGTTAGAAGCGTTTACTGTTCCTCCAAAAAATTCGATTCCGTCATCTTTATTTCCAATAACTTCTACATTGTCAATAGTTGTTCCAGATCCTACAGAACCAAGAGTTAAACCGTTGATTTCGTTTTCTGCTCCTAATAAAGAACCTCCATGACGGATAGAAACATATTTTAAAATTCCAGAGTTATCATCATCAACTGCAGGACTATCTCCAGGACCATATAATCCAAAAGAATCACTTGCAGGAATTCCTTCTATTTGTCTTTCTGTAACGTTACCAGCAAAAGAACCAGAAGCTCTACCTAATACAATAACACCTCCCCAAAGACCAATGTTATTTTCATTTAAATTAGTTCCAGAAGTAGAACCAATTTCAATATTATCTGATACTGAAGTGAAAATAATTGGTTGTGTAGCAGTACCTTCTGCAATAAGTTTTCCTCCTCTAGCAACAATTAAAGCAGAAGATAAAGATCCTGTACCAGCTGTTCCTTTAATTATTGTTCCAGGCTCTATAGTTAAAGTTACTCCTTCTTGTACAACAACTTTTCTATCTAATATATAGCAATTGTCTGCTGTCCAAGTTTCGTCTAAGGCAATTCCTCCTGTTTTTGTAATACAATCTGCATTACCTTCAGATCCAGAGTTGTTATTATTTATTATAGTTGTTTCTTCTACAATAATAGGCGTGTCGTCATCTTGAATACATCCAGTTAAGGCTAATGCGCTAATTGCTAAAGCAGATAATAATAGATTTTTCATTGTATTGTTTGTTTATAGTTTTAGTTTTTGATTTTCGATGCAAAGAAACAAACAACTTCAAAAGTTTAGGTTAAGAAAAGGTTACAGGTACATAATTAAAAGGTTAGATTAATGTTATATAAAGGTTACTAATTTTTTAAAGAGGAAACATTAAATTAACATGAGTTTGTATATCTTGCAGACACTTAATAATATATTATGAATTGGGAGCAATTACTTTCGTTAAAACGTTTTGGAGATACTAATAAAAGGTTGCGAAAAGAACAAGATGAGACACGCTTAGGTTTCGAAGTAGATTATGATCGTATTATCTTTTCGTCAGAATTTAGAAGCCTTCAAGATAAAACTCAAGTTATACCATTATCTAAAACCGATTTTGTTCACACACGTTTAACCCATAGCTTAGAGGTTAGTGTTGTTGGACGTTCTTTAGGAAGGCGTGTTGGACAAAAACTTTTAGAAAAACATCCACATTTACAAAATATTCATGGTTACCAAGCACATGATTTTGGAGCTATTGTTGCAGCAGCAGCTTTAGCACATGACATAGGAAATCCACCATTTGGTCACTCTGGAGAAAAAGCTATTGGAGAATTTTTTAGATCTGGAAAAGGAAAGATTCATAAAGAAAATTTAAACGAAAAAGAATATCAAGACTTGTGTGATTTTGAAGGAAATGCAAATGGTTTTAAAATTGTTACACAAAGTAGAGTTGGTAGAGAAGGAGGTTTAAGATTAAGTTATGCAACTTTGGGTGCTTTTACTAAATATCCAAAAGAATCACTTCCTAAAAAACCAAGCAAACATATTGCAGATAAAAAATATGGTTTTTTTCAAAATGAAAAAGAAGCTTTTTTAGACGTTGCAAAAGAGTTAGGTTTAGAAAAAAGAAGCGATACAAATATTAGTTTTGCGCGTCATCCTCTTGCTTTTTTGGTAGAAGCTGCCGATGATATTTGCTATACAATAATAGATTTTGAAGATGGTATTAATTTAGGTTTAATTCCAGAAGCATTCGCGTTAGAGTATTTAATAAATTTAGTTAGAGATAAAATTAAAACAGAAAAATACCATTCTCTATCTAATACTGAAGACCGTATAAGCTATTTAAGAGCATTAGCAATTGGAGCTTTAATAGACGAAGCTATTGAAATGTTCATGAAAAACGAAGAGGCAATATTAGCAGGAACTTTTAGCGAGGCATTATTAGATAAAAGTAAATACGAAGCACAAATTAATGATATAATAAAACTAAGTGTCGAAAAAATATACCAATCTACAGAAGTTGTAGATAAAGAAATTGCTGGTTATGGTGTGCTAAATACATTGTTAGAAACTTATACTGTTGCAGTAAATAATTGTTTTAATAACACAGCTTCAAACTACGATAAACTTATTTTAAAAGGGTTGCCAAAGACTATAAAAACAGATCATAAAAATTTATACGAGAGATTATTAAGTGTTTGTCATTATATATCTTTACTGAGTGATAGTCAGGCAATTATTCAATATAAAAAAATAAAAGGATTTAGTTTTTAGAAATTAAGAAATATACTATGAAAAAGAAAATTATTATTTTAACATCTTGCGTTTTAGTTTTAGTTGCATTTTTTACATTAAATAATGTTAAAAATCAAGATTATAAAGAAAACAATCTTGTTAAAAAAACTCACAAAAAAAATCTAGAAAACAGTCCTTTTAAAGTGGTAATGAAACTTACAAAACCTGAAAGAAAGGCAGCAGGATTACCGCCAAATAAATTTTATGAGCAAGAGTGGGAGCTAACAATGAATCCTATTTTAGGAAGGCCAACCTTTGAAAATTTAAAACAAATAAAAGAAAACCAAATTGCAAAAAGAGAAGCCTTTTTAGCTTCTGCTAGAGTTCCTGGTGATGCAATAGACAATAGTTGGATAGAAAGAGGTCCAAATAACGTTGGAGGAAGAACAAGAGCTATTATGTTTGATCCTAATGATACAACTAATGAAACACTTTTTGCGGGAGGTGTAAGCGGTGGTTTATGGAAAAATACTAAAATATCCGATCCAAATACAGCTTGGACAAGAGTGGATATTCCAGAAAATTTAGCAGTAAGCTGTATTACTTACGATCCTAACAATACAAATATTTTTTATGTTGGAACAGGAGAGTCTTATGTTGGAGGAGATGTTAATGGTGATGGTCTTTGGAAGTCTATAGATGGAGGCGATACTTGGGCAAAAGTTCTAGGTGGTATTTCTGGACCGAGTACACAAGAGGCAATTGTTAATAATATAACTATTAATGCACCAAGTGGAATAGCAGGCGATTATTTGTCTAATCCTACAAGTTTTTTTGGTCCAGAAATTACTTCTGTTATTTCTGCAGAGTTAATTTTAGCTAATGGAACAGTTCCTTTTACGGGTACTAATGGAGAAACTTCTACAAATGCTTTAGAAGGTTGTGGACCTTCAACCATTGACATGACTGGAAAAATAGCTTTAATACGTAGAGGTACTTGTACATTTATAGAAAAAGTAAAAGCAGCACAAAATGCTGGAGCTATAGGAGTAATTATAATGAATAATGTCGATGAACCATTAATAAACATGTCTGGAGATGATAATACTATAACAATTCCTGCGGTTATAATCTCTCAAACAGACGGAGATATTATTGAAGCTGCAGTTAATGCTGGTGTTGTTACAGGTTCTTTAAATCCACAAATGGGAGAGTTTAACGGTCTCTTGGTTCCTGGAATACAATTTATAAATGATGTTAAAGTTAGAGATAATGCTGGCGTTTCAGAAGTTTATGTCGCTGCTGGAGATAGTTTTTATGGAGAAGCTAACGTTCCAAATTATTTAACAGGTACAGAATTTGGCTTATATAAATCTGTAGATAATGGAATAAACTGGACAGAAATAGCTTTGCCTTTAACTGCAGAAGGGAATAAACATTGTCCTAATGATATAGAAATAGGAGCAGATAATAATGTATGGGTTTCAACAACAAATAGTACTGTTTTTAATAATGGTGGAGGAAAAATATTTCGTTCGGCAGATGGCTCAAGTTTTACATTAGAGAGAACAGTACCAAATGCTATTAGAACTCAAATAGCAGTATCTTCTACTAACTCAGAAAAAGTTTTTGTTTTAGCTCAAGGAAGCACTGATGCAAGTCCTGTAATTATGGAAAAAACTGAAAACGGTTTTTCTACAAGCTCAAATTTAACATTGCCTAATGATGCAGATACAGGAATAGACGCTAACGACTTTACTAGAAGTCAAGCCTTTTATAATTTAATGTTAGAAGTAGATCCTAATAATGATAATGTTATATTTACTGGAGGAATAGATTTGTTTAAATCGGCAAATGCAGGAATAAGCTGGGCACAAATATCTAAATGGTCTAATAATAATAATCTTTCAGCATTAAATATACCTCTTGTTCATGCCGATCAACACGCAATGTCTTTTGCAAATGGCTCATCATCTATAGTAGCTTTTGGTAATGATGGAGGTGTGTATTTTTCTTCAGATGCCGGTACAACATCCAGTTCTAGAAATAACGAATTTAATACAGCGCAATTCTATACCGTAGGAGTTGGACCAACTACAGCTTTTACTGGAGATTATTTTGCTGGAGGATTGCAGGATAATGGAACGCAATTATTTGCAAATGCAAACCCAAATCAACCAGATGCAGCAACCGAAATTTATGGAGGAGATGGAGCACATACGTTTTTCGATCAAGATGGAACAGATAGATACGTAATAAGAAACTTTGTATATAATATTGGTATTAATCTTTATAATTTAGATACAAATGCTAGCATAACCATTAATAGTGAAAATGAAAGTAATGGGTCTTTTGTAAACCCACAAGCTTTAGATTCCAATTTAGATATTTTATATTCTAATTATTCTGCAAATGGTAATAGTATAATAAGACGCTATTCTGGTATAAAATCTCAATCAACAGTTTCGGCAACAAACTTAACAAATGCAGAAATGGATTCTGCGCCAACAGCTTTAACGGTTTCTCCTTATACAACAGATTCGTCAACACTTTTAGTTGGAACAATTTTAGGCGATGTATTTAAAATAGAAAATGCAAATGAATCTAACCCAGTTTTCACCGAAATAGAATTAAACAATGTAATAGTGGGTAGTATTTCAGACATAGAATTTGGTCAATCTGAAAACGAAATTTTTGTAACTGTACATAATTATGGTGTGCAAAGTATTTGGTATACAAATAATGGAGGAGCTTCATGGCAAGCAAAAGAAGGAGATTTGCCAGATATGCCGGTTAAAACAATTCTTCAAAATCCATTAAGTTTAAACGAAGTAATTATTGGAACAGAATTAGGCGTTTGGTTTACAAATAATTTCTCTGATGCTAATCCAACATGGAGTCAGGCTTTTAATGGCATGTCTAATGTAAAAGTTTTAGATTTAGATTTAAGAGATGACAATATGGTATTTGCGGCAACTTATGGTAGAGGAGTTTTTTCTGGACAATTTACATTAGATGCTAATGGAGACGAGGATGGTGATGGTGTGTTAAATGGTGTAGATAATTGTTTAAATACAGCAAATGCAGATCAGTTAGATACAGATGGAAATGGAATCGGTGATGCATGTCAAGATACAGATCAAGATGGAGTTATAGATATTAACGATAATTGTCCAACAATTGCTAATCCAGACCAAGCAGACACAGATGGAGATGGTGTTGGTGATGCATGTCAAGACACAGATAACGATACTATTTTTGACGATGTTGATAACTGCGTAAACATTCCTAATACAAATCAAACCGATACAAATGGTAACGGAATAGGAGATGTATGTGATACTAGTTACACAAACCCAGATAATATTTCTTTAGAAATAATATCAGAAACATGTGTTGGTGAAAACAATGGTAAAGTTGTAGTTAATGTAAACGAAACTTATGTTAGTTATATTGCAACTTTAGTTGGTAATGGATTAAGTCTAACACAATCTTTTACTGCTAATAGTTATACTTTTTCAGAGCTTCCAGTAGGAACTTATTCTGTTTGTGTTTCTGTAGATGAGGTAGGTGTTGATTACGAACAGTGTTTTGAAATTAATATTGAGGCAGCAGAGGTTATTGAATTAGAAATAGTAAATAATACGTTAGATTCTAATGTTATAAATGTAGATGTAAGTAGAGGTACAGCACCATACACAGTATTGTTTAAAAACGAAGTTATTAAAATAACAAGTAATCCAATATTCGATATCGAGATATTAGGAACTGGAGACTTAGAAATTAAAACGGCTAAAGCTTGTGAAGGGACATTTAAAACAAAAATAGAGCATGTTTTAGATATTGTTGCTAGCCCAAATCCTGTAATTAATGATCTTAAAATAACATTACCAAATACTATAAATCAATCAGAAATTAATGTTCAGGTTTTTAATGTAAACGGTAAGTTGGTTTTAAATAATAGCTATAAAATTAATAAATCTAATTTCATAGAGATTCCTTTTGCTAACTTAAATTCAGGAATGTATTTTATTAATCTGAATTTAGAAACTAAAGAAGTTATTAAAATAATTAAAAAATAAAGGATATGATTAAGAAAATAAAATTATTACCGATTGTACTTTTTGTTATAATTACATCTTGTAGTAGTAGCGATGATGGCGCTGGTGTTGTATTGCCAACACCAATTCCTAATACAGCTCCTACAGCAGTAAATACTCTAAATTATCCTACGGCAGATTTACTTTGTATAGACAGCAATGTTAATTTTCAATGGGCTGCAGCAACAGATGCCGACGGAGATACTATAAATTATAGATTAACTATAGCATTAGATAGAAATCAAACAAATATTGTAGAGCAATTAACAACGACTAGTACAAATCAAACTGTATCATTACAGCCAGGTATTGCTTATTATTGGAATGTAATAGCTTTTGATAATCAAGATGAAGCTACGGCATCTCCTACTTATGCTTTTTATACAGAAAGTGAAGGGCAGTCTAATTATGCTCCATTTGCAGCTTCTTTAAATGCTCCAGAGTTGGAAGCCTCTATAGACGCTGGAACCGTTACTTTAGATTGGACTGGAAGTGATGTTGATACTACCGATACGTTAACGTACGATTTATATTTTGGAGAAACAACAAATCCATCTATAACACAAACAGATGTGTCAACTTCTACATTTAATGTTACAACCGTAGCAGCTACTACTTACTTTTGGAGAGTAGATACTAAAGATGGAAATGGTGTAAAAACAATAGGTCAAGAATGGTCTTTTAGTACAAATTAAAAGACTATATAAATTAAAAATATTTGGCAGGCTATAATTTTTAGCCTGCCATTTTTTTAAAAAAAACACTTAAGCTTTTAGGATCTAATTCTATAGATTTTTGTAACTCTAAAATTGTACCATGTTCTATAAAATTATCTGGAACTCCTTTAACATATACCTTATTATCGTAATTTTCTTCTGAAGCGAATTCTAAAATAGAACTTCCAAATCCTCCTTTTATACAGCCGTCTTCAATGGTAATAATAGTATTATATTTTTTAAATATAGAATGAAGTAAGTTTTTATCTAAAGGCTTAACAAAACGCATATCATAGTGAGAAAAAGACGAGCTGTTTTCTAATAATTCTAGTGCTTTAGTTATATTATTAGCAATACTTCCAATAGAAAGGATAGCTGTTTTAGTTCCTAATTTAATACAGGTGCCTTTACCAATATTAATTTTAGTAAATGGTTGTTTCCAATCAATAATACTGCCGCGACCTCTAGGATAACGAATAGCAATAGGATGCTGTAACCCTAACTGTGCCGTGTACATAATGTTTCGTAATTCTATTTCATTTCTAGGCGCAAAAATGTGAAGATTTGGAATACATCTTAAATAAGCTAAATCAAAAACACCATGATGTGTTGCTCCATCCTCGCCAACTAAACCAGCCCGATCTAAACAAAAAACTACAGGTAAATTTTGTATTGCAACATCATGAATGACTTGATCGTAAGCACGTTGTAAAAAAGTTGAATATACATTACAAAACGGAATCAAATTTTGTGTAGCCATTCCAGCAGCAAGTGTAACAGCATGTTGTTCTGCAATACCAACATCAAAAGCACGCTCTGGAATTTCATCCATCATAAATTTTAAAGAACTACCAGTGGGCATTGCAGGTGTTATACCTACAATTTTATTATTTTGCTTAGCTAATTCTACAATAGTCTGCCCAAAAACGTCTTGAAATTTAGGAGGTTGTACAGTTATTTCTTTGCTATATAAATCACCTGTTTTAGCATCAAATCTTCCGGGAGCATGATATACAACTTGATTTTCTTCAGCTTGCCTTAAACCTTTACCTTTAGTGGTTATAACATGTAAAAATTTTGGGCCTTTTATAGTTTTTAGACGTTCAAGTTCAGAAATTAAAAGAGATAAGTTGTGCCCATCAATGGGACCAGAATAATTAAAATTTAAAGCTTCAAAAATGTTATCTTGTTTTTGAGTGCCTTTTTTAACATTTGTTAAATATTGCTTAAGTGCTCCAACACTTGGGTCAATACCTATGGCATTATCATTTAGTATAACTAATAAATTACAATCTGTAACACCAGCATGATTTAAGCCTTCAAAAGCCATGCCGCTAGCAATAGATGCATCTCCAATAATAGCAATATGTTGCTTCTTTAAATCGCCTTTTAGTTTAGAGGCAATAGCCATACCTAAAGCTGCAGAAATAGAAGTAGAAGAGTGGCCTACGCCAAAACTATCAAACACACTTTCGGTACGCTTAGGAAAACCACTAATGCCATTTTTTTGTCTATTAGTATGAAACTGGTTTTTTCTGCCAGTTAAAATTTTATGTCCATATGCTTGGTGCCCTACATCCCAAATTAATTCATCTTTAGGAGTGTTAAATACATAATGCAAGGCAATAGTTAACTCTACAACACCTAAACTAGCACCTAAGTGGCCAGCTTTAGCAGCAACTGCTTCGATAATGAATTCCCGAAGTTCTAAAGTTAAAATACTTAGTTCTTTTTGGTTTAACTTCTTTAAAGAAGCTATAGAATTAATAGTATTTAAAAGTTGATTTTGCATTTGTTGTGTAAAAAGAGTGTAAAATTATTAAAAAGACCTATTAAAACTGTATAAATTAACAATAAAACACTAGTATTAATGTAATAATTGTAAGCTACTTGTTATATTTGCGACCTCCCTATAAGATATCTATAAATTATACAATATTATGAAGAAAAATTACATTGCAGGAATACTAACAATTGTATTTTTATTTACAATTCAATTAGTACAGGCACAAAACACTTTAAATAATAACCAGTTTGGATCACTTATTCAAAATTGGTTAAACCAAAATAAAGAAAAATATAATTTAGTTGAAAGTGATTTGTCAAGTCTGATAGTAAATGATAGTTATTTTTCAGAAAAAACTAAAATTAATCACATTTATATTAATCAGGCATATCAAGGTGTAAAAATTCATAATGCAATTTCAAATGTTGCAATAAAAGATAATTATGTTTTTCATTATACTAATGGATTAATTAATAATATTTCTTCTAAAGTTAATACTCTAGTTCCAGTTGTAAATGCAGAATCAGCAATAAATATAGTTGTCGATTTTTATAACTTAGGTACTGTTTCTAATTTAACTTTAATTAGTAATAGAGATAATAATTATATTTTTAATAATGGCAATATTTCTCAAACAGATATTCCAGTATCATTGGTTTTCCAAAAAACTAATGATAATTCTATAAAACTTGCTTGGGATTTAAGTATTCATGCATTAAACGGTAATAACTGGTATAGTGTAAGGGTAGATGCTGTAACAGGTGAAGTTTTAGATACTAACGATTGGATTGTAAAATGTAATTTTGAAGATGAAAATCACAAAAACCATTTACATACAACTAATAATAACCATGCTTTAAATTTATTTAAATCTTCGGCTACGATAATGGCAGATGGTTCTAGTTATAATGTTTTTCCTATACCTGTTGAGAGTCCAAATCACGGATCAATTCAATTAATTACAGATCCTGCAGATGATGTAGCTTCTCCTTTTGGGTGGCATGATACAGATGGCGCTTCTGGAGCAGAGTTTACTACAACAAGAGGTAATAATGTTTGGGCGCAAGAAGATATTTCTGGGAACAATAATAATTTAGGCGCTTCACCAAATGGGACAGCTACTTTAACGTTTAATTTTCCTTTTAATAGTAATCAAGACCCGAGTGGATATATAGATACATCTATTACTAATTTATTCTATATGAATAATTATATGCATGATGTGTGGTACCAATATGGTTTTAACGAAGTTTCAGGTAATTTTCAAGAAAACAACTATGGAAATGGTGGTTTTGATGGAGATAGTGTAAATGCAGATGCACATGACGGTAGTGGTATAAATAATGCCACTTTTGGTACTCCACCAGATGGTTCTAACCCAAGCATGACTATGTTTTTATGGTCTGCATCTGGAGCAGCTACAGGATTTCCATTAACAGTTAATAATGGAACATTAGCAGGAGGTTATAATTGTGGTACAGCTAGTTTTGGAGCACCTTTGCCTCCAGCACCACTTACAGCAGATGTAGCTTTAGTAGTAGATAATAATTTTGGGCAACCAGCTTCAACAGATGTTAATGATGCTTGTAACACAATTATTAATGGAGCAGCAATTAATGGAAAAATTGCTATTGTAAGAAGAGGAGTGTGTGAGTTTGCAAGTAAAGTTTTAGCAGCAGAAAACGAAGGAGCAGTAGGTGTTATAGTAGTAAATAATGTTTCAGATCCTTTATTAACTAATATGGCAGACGGAGCAGTAGGAAATCAAGTAACTATTCCTTCGGTTTTAGTTAGTCAAGCAGAAGGAGAAGCAATTATTGCAGCACTTTTAAATGGAGAAACAATTAACGCATCTTTAGTTTCAGTTGGTCCATACCAAAAAGATGGTAGTTTAGATAATGGTATTGTTGCTCATGAATATGGTCATGGGATTTCAACAAGATTATCTGGCGGACCTTCTAATTCTAGTTGCTTAACTAATCCAGAACAAATGGGAGAAGGTTGGTCAGATTGGTTTGCTTTAATGTTAACAATGAAAGCTATAGACTTGCCAGAAACTGGTAGAGGTATTGCAACTTATGCAGTTGGTCAAGCGGTTGATGGTAATGGTATTAGACCAGCACAATATAGTACAGATTTTGCAGTAAATAATTATACGTATAATGCTACAAACGATAATACTTTTTTAGGTAACGATCAAAATGGAAATCCAGTTTATTGGAATAGAGTTGTCCATAATATTGGTTTTGTTTGGGGAACAGTTTTATGGGATTTAAATTGGGCTTACCAAAATAAATATGGTTTTGATGCAGATTTTTATAATGGTACTGGAGGTAATAATAAAGTTATGCAACTAGTTATAGACGGATTAAAATTACAAACTTGTAATCCAGGAATGGTAGATGGAAGAGATGCATTACTTGCTGCAGATATGGCTTTAACAGGAGGAGAAGACCAATGTTTAATTTGGGAGGTTTTTGCAGCAAGAGGATTAGGATTTAATGCATCGCAAGGTACTTCAAGTAATATGGAAGATCAAGTAGAAGATTTTACTATGCCACCTTCTACAGACCCATCTTTACAGAACTGTACAAGCTTAAGTGTTGATGAATTTAATATGAGTAGTCAATATTCTATATACCCAAATCCTGCAAATAATGTAGTTAATATTAAGGTTAAAAAGAATTTTGGAGAGGTAACAATGACATTAACAGATATTAATGGAAGAGTGGTGTTAACTAAAAACACTAATTTATCTAGTGAATCTCAGTTAAATATTAGTTCATTACAATCTGGAATGTATATTTTAACTATTAAAGGAGAAGGTATTAATACGAATGATAAGATTCTTAAAAATTAGAAATAATTTTTAAATAAATACTCAAAAGGCAATCGTTTTTACGGTTGCCTTTTTTATTTTTATAATATGATAAAACCATACGACGATAAGTATTTTATGCAAAAAGCATTACAAGAAGCCGAGGAAGCTTTTGCAAAAGGCGAAATTCCTGTTGGTGCTGTAATAGTTATAGATGATAAAATAATTGCCAGAGCGCATAATTTAACCGAGCTTTTAAACGACGTAACTGCTCATGCCGAAATGCAAGCAATAACTGCAGCGGCTAATTTTTTAGGAGGTAAATATTTACAAAATTGTACATTGTATGTTACTTTAGAGCCTTGCCAAATGTGTGCAGGAGCTTTATATTGGAGTCAAATATCTAAAATAGTTTATGGCGCTAGAGATGAAGAAAGAGGTTGTATAAATTTACAAACTAAGCTGCACCCTAAAACAAAGTTAGAAGGTGGAATATTAGCCGAAGAAGCATCTAGCTTAATGAAACGCTTTTTTATAGAAAAACGAAATTTAAATTAACGTCGTTTGTCGCCTTCACGCTTACGCATTTTGTCTAAATTCTCTTTGTTAAGCATATAATCTTTAGGATTTTTATCTTTCCACCTATACCAAGAAAATAGCGGTATAACAATAAAAAAGAAGCCTAAAACACCATAGCCTATAAGTTTTTTAGAGTACGCTAAATCAAAAGCAAAACCACAAATTACACTAATAAGAGTGATGATAAAGAAAAACCAAATTATATATTTCATAAATGCAAAATTACAATTTAATATTAAGAAGAAACATTAATTAATTGTCTTCTGTAGGCAGTTAATAATTTAGATTTTGATACAAAACCTATATATTTTTCATCTTTAATAACTGGTAAATTCCATGCGCCAGAGTCTTGAAATTTTTGCATAACAGCCTGCATAGAATCTTTACCATAATCTATTTTATCTGGCGGATTATGCATTAAAGATTCAACTAAAGTACACTCGTATAAAGTTTGGTCAAACATTATATCGCGAACATCATCCAGTAAAATTATACCAGATAAGTTTCCGTTTTCCGAAACAACAGGAAATAAATTTCGTGTTGATTTTGCAACACCTTCGTGCAGCATTTCTCCTAAAGTCATTTTAGGATTTAATAGAGCAAAGTCACTCTCAATTATAGAGTCTAAAGTCATTAATGTTAATACATTTTGATCTTTATTATGCGTTAAAAGTTGTCCTTTTTCTGCAAGTTCTCTTGTGTAAATAGTATAATCTATAGTGCTTTTTTTTATGCTAAAAGATATGCCAACCGCAATCATTAAGGGTATAAATAACTCATATCCACCAGTAATTTCAGCAATTAAAAATATAGCAGTTAAAGGAGCATGTAAAACACCTGCAATTAAACCAGCCATACCAATTAATGTAAAATTTGTTTCGCTAACATTAAAACCTAAACCAATATTGTTTATCACTTTTGCAACAGCATTACCAAGAGCACTACCCATAACCATTGTAGGAATAAATATACCACCAACACCACCAGCAGCAAATGTTGTAGTCATGGCAACCGCTTTAAAAATAGTAATACCAATAAGTAGTGCTATTACTACCCATATATTTTGATTAAAAGCATCAAAAGGTGTTTTTCCTAAAGCTAGAATGTGGTTTCCTGCAAGTAAATTGTTTATAAATCCAAATCCTTCACCGTATAAAGGCGGAATGAAATACAGCATAATACCAATGGCTAAACCGCCAATAATTAGTTTTTGAAATGCTGTTTTAAAGCGTTCGAAAAATTTTAAAATTGCAAAATACATTTTTGTAAAATATACAGATGCAAAGCCAGTTCCAATTCCTAAAACGGCATAAAAAAGGATATCATTTATTTGGAATTTATCTGAAAAATTAAAATTAAAAAGTAAATCGTCTCCTAAAAAAAAGTATGATGTAATTACAGAAGAAACCGATGCTATTAGTAATGGTAGTAAAGAAGCAAAAGTTAAATCTAAAGCAAAAACTTCTACCGCAAAAATTATGGCTGCAATTGGCGATTTAAAAATAGAAGATATTGCTCCTGCCGCGGCGCAACCAATTAATAAAGTTCTAGTTTTCCTATTAATATGAAATAACCTGCCTAAATTAGAACTTATAGCAGATCCTGAGGAAACTGCTGGACCAAGTAATCCTACAGATCCACCAAAACCAACCGTTAAAGGAGCAGCAATTAATGGAAAATATATTTTGGAACGTTTTAAAAATCCGCTTTTACGTGTAAGTGAAAATAATACCGAAGGAATAGCGTGTTCAATAGGTTTTTTACTAATATATTTTACAAATAAATACACTAATAATAAGCCTATAACAGGTAAAATAAAATATAACTGATTTTGAGAAAATACAATGCCTTTTGCTAAAAGAGCTTCAATTGTAAATGTTATGTTTTTAAGAGTTACTGCTGCTAATCCAGCTAGTAAACCAACTAAAGCACTTAAAATAAAAGTAAAGTTTTTCTCGGAAATATTTTTATATCTCCAAATAAGAAAACGTTTTAAAAGTGTTTTTTTAGGCATCAATTAAATGTAATAAAAAATCCTGCAATTTGCAGGATTTTTTATTTTTATGATTGTAAGTCTAGTTTTAAATTTAATTCTTTAAGTTGCTCTTCGTCAATAGGAGCAGGAGCATCAATCATGACATCGCGACCAGAATTGTTTTTAGGGAATGCAATAAAATCTCTAATGGTTTCTTGTCCGCCTAAAATAGCCACCAATCTATCTAAACCAAAGGCTAAACCACCATGTGGAGGTGCTCCATATTCAAAAGCATCCATTAAGAAACCAAATTGTGCTCTGGCTTCTTCTTCGCTAAAGCCTAAATGTCTAAGCATAATGGCTTGTGTTGCTTTATCGTGTATTCTAATAGAACCACCACCTATTTCGTTACCATTTAAAACTAAATCGTAAGCATTGGCTTTTACTTCTCCTGGTTTAGTGTCTAATAATTCTATTTGACCCGGTTTTGGAGATGTAAATGGATGGTGCATAGCGTGATAATGCCCAGTTTCTTCATCTAACTCTAATAATGGGAAATCTATTACCCAAAGTGGAGCAAATACTTTTGGGTCTCTTAAACCTAAACGTTCTGCTAATTCCATACGTAAGGCACTAAGTTGTGCTCGAACTTTATTTGTCTCTCCAGAAAGTATACAAACTAAATCACCTGCTTTAGCACCTGTAACTTCTGCCCATTTAGCTAAATCGTCTTGATCGTAAAATTTATCTACAGAAGATTTAAATGTTCCATCTTCATTACAACGAGAATAAACCATGCCTAAAGCGCCAACTTGTGGACGTTTTACCCAGTCTATTAATTTATCTATTTCTTTACGTGTGTAACTATTTCCTCCAGGAACAGCAATACCAACTACTAATTCGGCATTATTAAAAACACCAAAATCTTTGTGTTGTGCTACTTCATTAAGCTCGCCAAACTCCATTCCAAATCTAATGTCTGGTTTGTCGTTACCATATAAACGCATTGCATCATCATAAAGCATACGTGGAAATTTGTCGATTTCAACACCGTTTACTTCTTTTAGTAAATGTCTTGTTAAACCTTCAAAAACATTTAAAATATCTTCTTGCTCTACAAATGCCATTTCACAATCAATTTGTGTGAATTCTGGTTGTCTGTCTGCACGTAAATCTTCGTCTCTAAAGCATTTAACAATTTGAAAATATTTATCCATACCACCAACCATAAGCAATTGCTTAAATGTTTGAGGCGATTGTGGTAAGGCGTAAAATTCTCCTTCATTCATACGAGAAGGTACCACAAAATCACGTGCGCCTTCTGGTGTAGATTTAATTAAGTAAGGTGTTTCTACTTCTATAAAACCATCGTTAGAAAGATAGTTTCTAACTTCTTGTGTTACTTTAGCTCTAAATATTAAACTGTTTTTTACAGGATTACGTCTAATATCTAGGTAACGATATTTCATTCTAATATCTTCACCACCATCGGTTTTGTCTTCAATTGTAAAAGGAGGTAAAAGAGCTTCGTTTAAGATATTTAATTCTGAAACTAAAATCTCTATTTCTCCTGTTGGAATATTTGGGTTTTTAGAAGCACGTTCTATTACTTTTCCTTTTACTTGTATTACAAACTCACGCCCAAGCTCTTGAGCTTTTTTAAGTAAGTCTTTACTTGTGCGTTCTTCATCAAAAACAAGTTGAGTAATACCGTAACGGTCGCGTAAGTCTACCCAAACAATAAAACCTTTATCTCTTGACTTTTGCACCCAACCAGATAAGGTAACTTCTGTATTTATATGTTTTGCAGTTAATTCACCGCAATTATGACTTCTGTACATAGTGTGTTTTTATAAGGTGCAAAAATAAAAAATCCGAAGCATTTACTTCGGATTTTTTTTATTTATATATTATAATTAATTATCAATTTTAGGTTGTGCAGCTATTTCAATTTCCTTAAAAGCTTCAGCTTCGTTGGCTCTTAAAGGTTGAGAAGTAAATTTAATGCGCATCCACATTTTAAGTTTTATACTTAAAAAGAATAAAATTGGTACAACTATTAGGGTTAAAAACGTGGCTACAATTAATCCGTAAATAACGGTCCATGCTAGTGGTCCCCAAAATACTACGTTATCTCCTCCCATATAAATGTTAGGATTAAAGTCTGCAAACAGTGTAAAGAAATTAATGTTTAAACCAATAGCTAATGGAATTAATCCTAAGATTGTTGTAATAGCTGTAAGTAATACAGGTCTTAAACGTGCTTTTCCAGCTTTAACAATACTATTAAAAAGGTCTTCGTTTTTAAGATAATCTGTTTCCTCTAGGTTTAGTTTATTTTTCTTTCTATCTATTAATAATTGTGCATAATCTAAGAGTACCACACCATTGTTTACTACAATTCCTGCCAACGATATAATTCCTACCATAGTCATCATGATAACGAATGCGCTACCAGAAATTACTATTCCTCCAAATACACCAATAAAACTCAAGAAAATAGCTATCATAATAATAGTAGGTTTAGAAACTGAGTTAAATTGAAATATTAAGATGAAGAAAATTAAACCAAGACCAGTAAAAAATGCACCCATTAAGAACGCCATTTGTTTATTTTGTTCTTCAATTTGTCCTGTGTAATCAATATGAATATCTTCAGGTAAACCTTCAAAACTTTTCATTTCATTTTGAATTTGTGTAACAATAGCACCAGCATCTGTAAAACCTGGAGCTAATGCAGAATATACAGTAACTACACGTTTACCATCTTTGTGTTTAATGGCATTAAATCCAGAGTTGTTTTTTTGTTTTGCAACTGCAGATAATGGTATTTCTTTTAATTGTCCTGTGTTGTCTCTAAATGTTATGTTTTGATTGAATAAAGCGCTTGTATTGTATCTATTTTCTTCGTTAAAACGAACGTAAATATCGAAATCATCACCATCTTCTTTATAAATACCAGCTTTAGATCCAAATATCGAATTTCTAAGTTGATTACCAATTTGGTTAGCGGTAACTCCTAATTCACCTGCTTTTTGTCTGTCTATTTCAACAAGCATTGTTGGCTTGTCTTTATTAACATCTATCTTTAACTCATCAATACCAGCAACATTTTTAGAATTTATAAATTCACGCATTTTTTCTGCTGTAGATATAAGTTCAACATAATCGTCACCTTCAATCTCAATATTAATTGGAGAACCAGCAGGTGGCCCATTTACATCTTTCTCTACAGAAATTAATACACCTGGATATATACCAACTAATGCTTCTTGTACTTTTTGACGTAACAACTCACTATCTTCACCACGACGGTATTTATATTCACGCATAGAAGCAGTAATTTTTGCTTTGTGTGGCATTTCTGCTGAAGAACCCGAATCTGTATTAGGATTTCCTGCTCCTTCACCAACTTGAGATACAGCACTTTCTACCATAAAGTTTCTGTTGCCATCCATATATTGGTTTTGGTTAATTACGCTATAAACACGTTTTTCTATTTGCTTGGTAATAGCATTTGTTTTTTCAATAGCTGTTCCTTCAGGATATTCTATGTATACAATAATTTGATTAGGCTTATTGTCTGGAAAGAATTCTACATTAGTACGTTGTGTAGCTAATGAAATGCCGAAAGCTATAAACGCTGCAATAAGTAACAAAAAGGTACCCACACTTAAAAAATAAGGTTTTCTTTTTGATAGAGCCCAACGCAACTGTCTTTCGTACCAAGACTCAAGTTTTACTAAAGATTTATTTTGAAAGTTATTTGCCCATTTTCTAATAAAGAAGCGGTACACCCAAAGCATTATAGCGGTAAATACCATTATTGTTCCTAAACCTCTGTAAGTACCTCCAAATAGTAGAATAAGTATGCCTATAACGCCAATAATAATTGTTATTTTAATAATTTGACTTAGTGGCATATCTTTATCTTCAATAGTCATATATCGAGATACTAAAACCGAATTGAAGAATATAGCAACAAATAAAGAGGAACCTAAAACAATGGAAAGTGTTATAGGTAAAATTTTCATAAATTCTCCCATTATTCCTGGCCAAAGTCCTAATGGTACAAAGGCAGCTACGGTTGTTGCTGTAGAAATTATAATAGGAAAAGCAATTTCTCCAATTCCTTTTTTGGCAGCTTCAATTCTACTCATGCCTTCTTCTTCCATCAATCTGTAGACATTTTCAACAACAACAATACCGTTGTCTACAAGCATACCGAGTCCCATAATTAGTCCAAAAAGTACCATTGTATTTAAACTGTAACCAATAAGGCCTAATATCATTAGAGACATGAACATAGACATTGGTATAGCAAAACCAACAAAAAGTGCATTTTTAAATCCTAGAAAGAACATTAAAACGGTTACAACAAGTATAACACCAAAAATAATATTATTAACTAAATCATCAACCTGGCCTATTGTTACAGGAGATTGATCATTAGTAATAGATACTTCTAAATCTTGAGGGAATACATTTTCTTTAGCTTCTTTTACAATAACTTGAATTTGCTCTGCAGCTGCCACCATATTTTTTCCAGCTCGTTTTTTAACATCTAGCATTACAACTGGCTTTCCAGACTTTCTTGCATAAGTTGTTTTGTCTTCTTCTTTAAAAGAAACAGTAGCAACGTCTTTTAGGTAAATGGCATCTCCGTTTTCAGATTTTACAACAAAATTTTCTAATTCTGAAGGCTTTTCAATTTCTCCAATTATTCTAATAGTTCTTCGCTGGCCACTTGTTTTTAAGTTTCCGGCAGATTGTGTTACATTACCATTGCCAATAGCTCCAAGGATATCGGTAAAAGTTACTTTTGCTGCCATCATTTTATAAATATCAACGGCAACTTCTACTTCTTTTTCTTGAGCACCTCTAATGTCTGCTTTCTTTATTTCTTGTAAATTTTCAATTTCATCTTGAAGATACTCGGCAAAATCTTTTAACTTTTCAATGGTGTAATCTCCAGAAATGTTAATGTTAAGAATTGGCATTTCTTCAGATAGACTTAATTCAAAAACATCTGGTTCTACTTTTGCGCCGTTAAATGTTGGCCAATCTTCGTTAGATGTTTCTGTGTCTATCTCGTCTTTTACTTTTTGTAAGGCTCTTTCTACTGTAATGTTTTCATCAAACTCTACAATTAACATCCCATAGTCTTCTTGAGATGTTGAGGTCGTTTCTACAACATTACTTACTGTTTTTAGTTTGTCTTCTAGAGGATCTATAATTAGTTTTTCTATATCCTCGGCTGTATTTCCTGGGTAAACTGTGCTTACGTAAATTTTTGTTTCATTTACTTCAGGAAAATTTTCTCTTGGCATACTAAAAAAGGCAGATATCCCTAGGTAGAAAAAAACAGCAATAAGCACATACATTGTGGTTTTGTTGTTTATTGCCCATGATGACCAACTAAACTCTTTTTCAGTATTTTTTTTATTTTTATTAGTCATTGTTTTCTTCTTTATAGTTAATTACTTCTACAGATTGCCCATCTTTTACACTACGAGCACCTTCTTTAATAATCTCTGTACCTTTTTCAAGATTTTTTAAGACTTCAATAACATCGCCTTGGGTTTTTCCTGTTTCAATAATTACTCTTTTTGCAGTACCAATTCCTTTTTCATTTTTACTTTCTACAACGTAAACATATTGCTCTCCATCTGCGTTTTCAGAAATTACACTTTGTGGAATTAGTATGGCGTTTTCATTAGTATAATCATTAATTTTTAAACGTGCAGTTAAGTTTGGTTTAATAGATTTATCTTTATTAGGGATTTCTACTTCAACTTTAAATGTTCGGTTTGCAGGATTTATAAAGTCTCCTGCTTGTCTAACTTTTGTTTCTATTGTTTTGTTTAATACAGGAATGTTAACAGTTACATTTTTACCTTTTACAACATCAGAAACGTAACGTTCTGGAACCTCAGTTTCAATATACATATTGTTAAGATTTACAATGCGTAATAGAGGTGTTTGTCCTGCGGCAACAACACTGCCTTGTTCTGTAATGACATCGTCTATGGTTCCGGAAAAAGGAGCTCTTACAGTGGTTTTAGAAATTTGTTGTTTTAATTGGTTTATTGCTTCTTGTTGAGATTCGTAACTAGATTTTGCTTGTAGATATTGAATTTCACTTCCTATGTTTTGGTTCCATAGTCGCTTTTGACGTTCGTAAGTGGTTTTTGCTAAATCTGTTTGAATATTTAATTGAGCTAATTGTTGGCTTAATCCACCATCATCAATTTTTGCTAAAACTTGACCTTTACTTACTTGTTGTCCTTCTTTTACGTACACATTTGTTAAAATACCATTGTATTCTGGTGTTACAGTAAGAAGATTTTTTGTAGTAACATTTCCTTGAAGTTCTAATACGTGTTCAAATTTTTCTGTTTGTGCAGAAAAAGTTGTTATTAATGGAACGTGTTTAGTTGTGTCTAATTCTTTAATTTTATTGTCTAAAAGTTTAATTTCATCGTTAATAGCTTGTTGCTGGTTTACTAACTCTCCTCTTTTTGTGCGTATAGTTTCTAGATTGTTGCTTTCTAAAACTTTTTCAGTAGAGTTTTTTTGTCCTTTCCCGCAAGAGACTAAAAGTATAGTGATAATTAATATTGAATATATATTTTTCATGATTGATTAGTTTAGTATAATTGTATTTAATGCTGTTTCTAAAGTTGCTTTGGTATTAATAACATCTAACATTGCTTGAAGCAATTCTTGTTGTGCAGAATAAAGTTGAGTTTGTGCTTGTCTAAGCTCAAAACTAGAACCAATTCCTTCAAAAAATTTAGTTTGGTTTTTTGTTTCAATACGTTCTGCTAAGGCTAAATTTTCTTTTTTGTTTTGATAATCTTCAATAGCAAATTGATAGTCACTTTTAGCAGATGCTATTTGGAGTTTTATACGTTGTTCGGTTTCTGTAAGCTCTGTTTCTGCTTTTTCTAAATTAATTTTAGCACGTTGTGTTGCTGCATTTCTCATACCAGAGCTAAAAATTGGAATGTCTAAACTTACTCCAAATACCGAAGATCCAATCCATCTTTGAGAACTGTTAGCAAAACTAAATGTGTCGCTATATGCAGCGTAACCTCCATTTATAAATGCGTTTAAAGTAGGTAAGGCTTTACTTTTTTCTAACTTTACTAATAACTCTTTTGATACTTTATCGTTTTCTGCAATTAAAAAGTCGATAGTGTTTTCAACACTCTCTTCTACTGTTAGCAGGTTTAAGTTTACATTTTGAGTTGTTAAGTTTTCTAAATCATCAGTTAATACTATTGGTGAATTAAGATCTAGACCAATGGTAATATTTAACATTTGATAAGCTAAAGTTTTTAATCTATTTGTGTTGTTTAATTGACTCTCGACACTTGATAATGTAATTTTAAGTTGTTCTACACTTTCTTCTTCTTCAAGACCGTTTTCGTAAATTTTATTGGTTTCAAACAAGTTTTTTTCTAAAACCTCAATGTTTCTGTTTAAAATTTCAATACTTTCTTCGGCTAGTAAAACATTGCCATAAGCATCAATTACAGATTTTCTAACCTCTAAATCTGTTTTTGTTTTTGCATTTTTAGAAATTTCTAAAAAAACTTTTGCAGACTGTAATCCCACTAGGTATGAGCCGTCAAAAATTTTCTGATTTAATGTAGCAGTTGCAGTAATATTTTGAGGGTCTCCCAAAACAAAATCTTCGTCAATTCCATCTCCATTTAAATCTACAGGAGTAACCTGTTGCTTAATAGCATTTTGGTAATTTATTCCTGCGCTTATTTGTGGTAAACCTGATGCTGTTGTTTCCCATTTTTGTTGTTTTGCGGCTTCAATATCTTTAGTCGCATTAATTGCTGTTCTATTATTTTCTAAAGCAAAGTCAATTGCTTCTTGCAGCGAGAGACTTTTAGGTTGTTCTTGAGAAAAACCTATTTGGTAAATAAAGAATACGATTAATAATGTTAGTGTATTTTTCATTATTTATTTTGATTGATTTTTATTTGATTTAATTTTTCTAATCCTTTTATAGAGCAAATACCACCTAGGTGATATTCTAAATAATTATCCATTAACATAGATATCGAGAATTTTTCTGCAGGAAAAAGTGTTTGGTCTTTTAAAGATATCATATTGTTAAAGTAAAGTCTTGCAACAAAATCTGCATTAATTGTGTCTCTATAAATACCTTGAGCTACACCACGTTCTAAATTTTGAGTAACACAGCTTAGCATTTTCTCGAATTGCTTGTTTTTTAAATTTGCATAAATTTTAGGGTAGTATTTTTGAAGTTGAAATTGAGGAGAAGATTTTTCATCTTTTAAATGATGCATAATAAATTGTTTAATTTCATATACTTCCTCAATAGGATTTTTGTTTAATTCACAAATACTATCAATGCCACACGAAATCTGTTCAAAAACACTCATGGCAGTGGCTTCGACTAATTTTGTTTTGTTTTTAAAATGCTGATATATGGTTTTTTTGCTAATACCCATTTCATTAGCAATATCATCCATAGTCACACTTTTAAAACCTAAGTTTAAAAATAGATGTGAAGATTTTAATATAATTTTCTCTTTCATAAGTTCCTAATCCAAATAGGTAGATGTCATATTTATTTTTGTGCAAATATAGTTATGGAAACTTTAAAAACCCAAAAAGTTTCTAGAGTTTTAATCTTTTATTAACATTGACACATTTATTTCTTTAAATAAACTCAATTACATTATTTTTGTACGATGCAAAATACTCAAGACTACCAAAGTGAATTTTTAAGTTATTTAGAAAATTTTTCTAAAAACAGAGAGCCTAAAAATTTATACCAGCCTATTAATTATATCCTTAAATTAGGAGGTAAACGTTTACGTCCTGTTTTAACTTTAATGAGTGCAGATATTTTTAATTGCGATTACAAAAAAGCATTAGACGCTGCTTTAAGTATAGAGATATTTCATAATTTTTCTTTAGTGCACGACGATATTATGGATGCGGCTCCTTTAAGAAGAGGGCAACTTACAGTTCATGAAAAATGGGATGTAAATACAGGAATATTATCTGGAGATGCAATGCTAATTATGGCGTATCAATTGTTTGAGAATTACGATCCACAAGTTTTTCAAGCATTAGCAAAATTATTTAGTAAAACAGCTTTAGAAGTTTGTGAGGGACAACAGTATGATGTTGATTTTGAAACTAGAGACAATGTTACTATACCAGAGTATTTAAAAATGATTGAGTACAAAACAGCAGTTCTAGTAGGTGCTGCTATGCAAATGGGAGCTATAATAGCAAAAGCCTCAGAACAAGATCAAGTTGGTATATACGAGTTTGGTAGGTTGTTAGGTATTGCGTTTCAATTACAAGATGATTATTTAGATGCTTTTGGAAATCCAGAAACTTTTGGAAAACAAGTAGGAGGAGATATAATTGAAAATAAAAAGACGTTTCTATATTTAAAGGCTTTACAGTTTTTAGATGGTTCGAAAAAAAATCAATTAGAACAATTATTTACAGTTAATTTAGAAGATAATTTTGAAAAAATAGAAACTGTAAAACAATTTTTTATTGAAAGTGGATCTGCAGAAGCTACACAGCAAGAAATTGAAAATTATACCAAAAAATCTTTTTTAGTTTTAGAAACATTAAATATTTCTGATGATAAAAAATTACTTTTAAAAAGTTTTGGTACTAATTTAATGACCCGTAAAGTTTAATTAATTTAGCCTTGCTAAAACACTTATGCAACCACCAGCAACATTTCAAGACTTAATAGAGGAAGCTAAACAATTAGACTTATATAGTAAGTTAATTCACCAACTAAATAAAGACTTTTTATTTGCTAATATAGATTTAGATTTTGATGAAGAAATTTTACCGTCAAGTTTAAAACTGTTACTTCACGAAACAGTTTATAAGCTTATTCAAGAAAAATTTGCTGAGTACTTAAATTTGCTTTATATAATAGATGTACCAGAAAAAAACATAAAAGCTTTAAGTGGAGACGATACAGTTGAGTTGGCTGCGCAAGTGTCTTTTTTAATTTTAAAAAGGGAATGGCAAAAGGTTTGGTTTAAAAATAAATATTCTAAATAGTTTTATTCTAAAGTTCTAAAATATTCTAAAATAGCTCTGGCTTCTTTTTCTGTTACACCTTGATTTATCATTGGTGAGCCATTAAATTCCCATAATAATTCTTTTGCTAAAGCATCTTCTTTTACCATTTTTTCAGGATCTAAAATCATATTCATAATCCACTCTGGAGTTCGACGTTTTAAAATTCCTTTTGGTGCAGGTCCAATAAATTTTTTATCAACTCTATGGCAAGCAGTGCACATTTTTTTATATACTTCTGCGCCACTAGCTGCCATTTTTTTATCTATATTTTCTGTTAAAGTTATAGATTGTATTGGGCCAACACCTTTGTTTGTTAAATCTATTTTTTTTGAAGCAGGAATTTTTTCTGTTTTTGTTTTAGATGTTTGTTCTGTAGTCGATTTTTTTTGATAAGAAAATTTTTCTTTTTTCTTATCGTTTTTATCTCCTCCACAACTCACTAAAAGAGTTAAAAGTAAAACTATAGTAATTTTAAATTTCATTTTTATCTAAACTTTTTTCAATTCCAAACAAAAGTATAATAAGTGTTTAAGTGTAACAACAGTAATTAAAAATATACTCTAACAAAAGGAGCCCAGGCGTTTGCATAAATACTTTTATCTTCATCGTAAAGAACATCGTATCTTACACCTATGGTGATATTGTTTGTTCGGTATCCAGCACCAATAAAGAACGAAGAAACCCAATATTCGTCATCAACAATGGCAGGATTATCAAAATTTCTACTCACGTGATTTTGTTCAAATTCACCAGAAAGTTGTATTTCTTGTATTGGATTAAATAATCCAATAATACTACCTCCCAAAATAGTAGATTTCGCAATATTTTTTCTACTAAAATAAGTGTAGTTTAGTCCAACACCTAAAAAAAATTGAGAATCAAAATCATAAATAGCACTTGGAGCTATCGTAGCACTAAAAATATTATTACCAGTACTTAAGCCTAAGCCACCTCCAAAACGAACATGCTCCCAAAAATTGTTTTTTGCATTGTTGCTTTGCGCAATTACAGATGTTGTAAAAAAAATGCTTAGTAATGTAAATACAATAATTTTAAGAGAATTATTCTTAGAAATTTTCATAAAAATTGATTTAGTTAAATTAGAATGTTATAAATATAATAAAAGCATCTCTATTTTTATAGAAAGTTGTATTTTTGATTAAATTTGTTAAAGCGAACACGTCTTATACTTAATATGGATAAATATTCCTTTTTAAACGCAGCACACACAGCATATTTTGCTGATTTATATGAACAATACCAATTAAACCCTGATTCTGTAGAGCCAAGTTGGAGAGCCTTTTTTCAAGGTTACGACTTTGGTACTGAAAATTATGGTATGGATGGAGAAATTGCCGAAGGCGTTTCTACACAAATTCCAGAACATGTTCAAAAAGAATTTCAGGTTGTTAAACTTATAGATGGTTACCGTAATAGAGGTCACTTATTTACAAAAACCAATCCTGTAAGAGAGCGTAGAAAATACGCACCTACTTTAGAAATTGAAAATTTTGGATTAACTCAAAATGATTTATCTACAGTTTTTAATGCAGGAGAAATTTTAGGTATTGGGTCTCAAACATTGCAAGAAATTATTAAACACTTAGAAAGTATTTATTGCGATTCTATAGGTGTTGAATATATGTATATTAGAAAACCTGAAGAAATTCAATGGATTCAAAATAAGCTGAATATTAATGATAATCAGCCAAAATTTTCTTCAGATCAAAAAAAGCACATATTAAAAAAACTTAATGAAGCAGTGTCTTTCGAGAGTTTTTTACATACAAAATATGTAGGGCAAAAGCGTTTTTCTCTAGAAGGAGGAGAAGCTTTAATTCCGGCTTTAGATGCTATGATTGAAAAAGCATCAGACTTAGGTGTAGAAGAATTTGTTATGGGAATGGCACATAGAGGTCGTTTAAGTACATTAACAAATATTTTTGGTAAAAGTGCAAAAGACATTTTTAGCGAGTTTGATGGTAAAGATTATGAAGAAGAAGTTTTTGATGGAGATGTAAAATACCACCTAGGTTGGACTAGTAAAAGACAATCCGATTCAGGAAAGGAAATAAGATTAAGTATTGCTCCAAACCCATCACATTTAGAAACTGTTGGTGCGGTTGTAGAAGGAATTGTAAGAGCAAAACAAGATCGTTTTTATAAAGACAACCTTAGTAAAGTATTGCCAATAGTAGTTCATGGAGATGCCGCAATAGCAGGACAAGGTTTAGTGTATGAGGTTGTGCAAATGGCACAATTAGATGGTTATAAAACCAATGGCACAATACATATAGTTGTAAACAATCAAGTTGGTTTTACAACAAACTATTTAGATGCTAGATCAAGTACGTATTGTACAGATGTTGGTAAAGTTACTTTATCACCAGTATTACATGTTAATGCCGATGATGCCGAAGCTGTAGTACACGCCGCTTTATTTGCATTAGATTTTAGAATGCAATTTAAGCGTGATGTATTTATAGATATGTTGGGTTATAGAAAATATGGTCATAATGAAGGAGATGAACCTCGTTTTACACAACCAAAATTATATAAAGCGATTGCAAAACACGCCAATCCAAGAAATATATATGCAGACAAATTAATAGCAGAAGGTGTTATTAATAAAGATCATGTAAAAGAATTAGAAAAAGCATATAAAGATAGTTTAGAAGAAAAACTAGACGCATCAAGAAAAGAAGATAAAACAATTATTACAGAATTCATGGCATCTACTTGGGAGCAATTTGCATCGGTAGATGAGGTGGAAATGATGAAACCTGTAGATACAAAAGTTTCTAAAGATGAATTAGCTAAAATAACTAAAGTTTTATCTAACTTACCAGAAGATAAAAAGTTCATTCGTAAAATTGAAAGACTAGTGCAATCACGCCAAAAAATGTTTGACGACAATCAATTAGATTGGGCAATGGCAGAGCATTTAGCATATGGATCATTATTAACAGAAGGTTATAGTGTTAGAATTTCTGGGCAAGATGTAGAGCGTGGAACGTTTTCACATAGACACGCTGTTGTTAAGGTAGAAGATAGCGAAGAAGAAATTATTTTACATAATAATATAAGCGACAAACAAGGTAATTTTTACATATATAACTCATTATTATCAGAATATGGTGTAGTAGGTTTCGATTATGGTTATGCCATGGCAAGCCCAAAAACATTAACCATTTGGGAAGCACAGTTTGGAGACTTTAGTAATGGAGCACAAATAATGTTAGACCAGTATATTTCGGCTGGAGAAGATAAGTGGAAAACACAAAACGGTTTAGTAATGTTACTGCCGCACGGTTACGAAGGGCAAGGAGCAGAGCATTCTTCTGCAAGAATGGAACGTTATTTACAACTTTGTGCTAAAGACAATATGTATGTAGCAGATTGTACAACTCCAGAAAACATGTTTCACTTGTTGAGAAGGCAAATGAAATCTAATTTTAGAAAACCATTGATAGTTTTCACACCAAAAAGTTTATTACGTCATCCAAAATGTGTATCTACAGTAGATTCTTTTGCAAATGGAAGCTTTAAAATGGTAATTGATGATGAAGCGGTAAACGTAAATAAAGTAAAATCTTTAGTATTTTTAACAGGAAAATTTTATTACGATTTAGACGAAGAACGTGAAAAACTAGGAAGAGATGATATTGCCTTTGTTAGAATAGAGCAATTATTCCCTCTACCTGTTGAAGATATTAAAAAGGTAATAGAAAAATACAATGGCGTAGACGAAATTGTTTGGGCGCAAGAAGAACCAAGAAATATGGGAGCTTACAGCCATATGTTAATGCATTTAGATGCAGCAAAAACATTTAGGTTAGCATCAAGAAGAGCATATGGAGCACCAGCAGCTGGAAGTAGCACAAGATCAAAAAAGCGTCATCAAGAAGTAATAGATTACGTATTTGATAAAACAAAAAATAATCAGCGCTAAGCGCATAAACTAAATAATTATGAAAAAGCTATTATTAATAGTGGCAATACTAACCTTTTCTTTAGGTTTTGCTCAAACAGAAAAAGCAAACTATAAAACTGTAGTTTCAGAATTCCAAACCAATTATAATGAAGGTAATTACCAGGAAATTTATAATATGTTTAATGCTAACCTTCAGAAAACATTAACTTTAGAAAAAACAAAATCATTTTTTAAAACTAATGTTAAAGCAGAAGCTTTAGGTAATATAACTGCAGTAGATTTAAAAGAGATTATAAGAACAGGACATAATTATAAATTCACTTTCGAAAATGGAGCAGGAGAAGCTTATTTTCTTTTAGACGATAATAATAAAATAAGTGGATTACAAATGTATCCAATACAAGAATAACATAACAAAAGTCAAAACAAGACACTAAAACAAAATACAGTACAATGATTTTAGAAATGAAAGTACCTTCGCCAGGCGAATCTATTACAGAAGTTGAAATAGCAGAATGGTTAGTAGAAGATGGTGATTATGTAGAAAAAGATCAAGCTATCGCAGAAGTAGATAGTGACAAAGCCACTTTAGAGCTTCCTGCCGAAGCAAGTGGAACTATTACTTTAAAAGCCGAGGAAGGAGACGCCGTTGCTGTTGGGCAAGTGGTATGTTTAATTGATACTGAAGCAAAAGCACCAGAATCTTCAACTTATGAAGGTGGTGATGAAGGAGGCAACTCTAATGCCGAAAAAGATGTTGCAAAAGATCAAAAGGCCGAACCAAATAAAGAGAACCACGATAAAGCACCAAATCCAGCTAAAGAAACCTATGCATCAGGAGTTGCAAGTCCTGCTGCAAAAAAGATTTTAGCCGAAAAAGGTATGGATGCTAAAACAATTTCGGGTACAGGAAAGGATGGACGTGTAACTAAAGACGATGCTGTAAAAGCAGTGCCATCTATGGGAACACCAACCGGTGGAAACCGTAGCTCATCAAACACTAAAATGTCTATGTTACGTCGTAAAGTAGCAGAGCGTTTAGTTGAGGCTAAAAATACAACAGCGATGTTAACTACTTTTAACGAAGTAGATATGGCTCCAATTTTTGCACTTAGAAAAGAATATAAAGAAAGCTTTAAGGCTAAACATGGTGTTAGCTTAGGTTTTATGTCGTTCTTTTCTTTAGCAGTTGTACGTGCTTTACAAATGTATCCAGCAGTTAATTCTATGATTGATGGAAAAGAAATGAAAAGTTTTGATTTTGTAGATATTAGTATCGCCGTTTCTGGACCTAAAGGATTAATGGTTCCTGTAATTAGAAATGCAGAAAACTTAACTTTTAGAGGTATAGAATCTGAAGTAAAACGTTTGGCTTTAAGAGCTCGAGATGGACAAATTACTGTAGATGAAATGACAGGAGGTACATTTACCATTACTAATGGAGGTGTATTTGGAAGTATGTTATCTACACCTATTATTAATCCACCACAAAGTGGAATTTTAGGAATGCATAACATTATCGAGCGACCAATTGCAGTAGATGGTCAGGTGGTTATACATCCAATGATGTATGTTGCATTATCTTACGATCATAGAATTATTGATGGTAAAGAGAGTGTAGGTTTCTTAGTCGCTGTTAAAGAGGCTTTAGAGAACCCAGTAGAAATATTAATGAATAATGATGTTAAAAAAGCATTAGAGCTTTAATAACAAGTTAATATAATGTAAAAAGCTCCTTAATTAAGGAGCTTTTTTGTTTTTTAAAACAAATCATTTTCTAAAGAAATTATTTTGTTTTTCAATGCATATATAACTAATCCGGCAACATTTTTTACTTCTGTTTTTGCAAGTAAATTATTGCGATGTCCTTCAACAGTTCTTGGGCTTATAAAAAGTTTTTCAGAAATATCATTAGTTGTGTATTGTTTACAAATTAACTCTAAAACTTCAATTTCTCGCTTAGTAAAATAATTAGAATCAAATGTAGATTTTATCTTTTGGTCTTTTGGATTTGTAATACTTTCATGAATGTATTTTAGAACTTGTTCATCGTAATAAAAGCCTTTTTTGTAAACTTCTTTAATTGTTTTAATCATTAATTTTGGAGTACTATTTTTGGCTAAATAAGCAACAGCTCCAATAGAAATCATGTTTAAAATAAAAGGCTTGCTAAAATAGCTTGTTAGCGCTATTACTTTTATTTCAGGAAATTCCTTTTTAATAATTTTTGTAACCTCAATACCATTAATTCCTGGCATTTTTAAATCTGTAACAATTATTTCTGGATGTGTTTTAGATGTTCTTAACTTTTTGATTAATTGGTCTCCACTTTCTGCATCAAACAAAATATTTATATCTTCTTCGTTTGAAATAATAGCTTTTAAGCCTTGCAGAAATAGCAATTCATCATCTGCTAATGCTATGTTAATTTTGCTCATGATATTTACATTGTACTTTAAAAAGACTTCCCTTGTTTTTTGTGCTTTCAATTTTAAGTGTTCCGTTTAAAATTTTAACTCGGCTATTTATATTTTGCAACCCAATACCATTTTTTTTGCAAATACTTTTAACGTTAAAACCAATACCATTATCTTGAAAATGAATTATAAAACCTTTTTGGTTATCTTCTATAAAAATAGCAAGCTCATTAGCCTTACCGTGTCTAATAGAATTATTAATAAGTTCTTGAACAATTCTAAATACATGAAGATGATTTGTTTCTGAAAGCCTTGTTAACTCATCTATATTATGTTCAATATCAATAGTAGTATGTGTCGAAACATTCTCAAAAAGTTCTTCTAAAGCTACTTTAAGTCCAAATTTATCTAAAATTGGAGGCATTAAATCGTGTGCAATTTTACGTGAACTTTCTAATGTTGTTGAGGTGATTTCTAGTATTTGATTTAACGATGCTCTTTGCTTATCGGTAATAGAAGAATCGTCTAAAAGCATATTGGTAGAGAGGCTAACAATATTAAGTTTAGAGCTTATTGCATCATGTAGATCTTGCGAAATTCTTTTACGTTCGGTTTCTTGAATAGCAATAGATGTTTGTAATATTTTTTGTTGGTTTTCAAGTTTTAAGTCTACTTTTTCTAGCTCTTTTTGTAATATTTTTCGTCTTGAGTAATGAAAAAATATAATTAGTCCAGTAGTTATTAAAACTAAAAATATAATGCTATACACTAGCGCCTGTATAATTAATTTTTCGTTTTCCATAAACTAATTCTCCACTCAAATAATATTAATAAAAGATAACCAATATAAAATACCTTGTTTAAAACCCATACATTATTTGCTAAAGACCTATCTATAGAATTAATTAAATTTCCTAAGATAAATATAAGTGTGCTTACAGATAAGTAAATTAATATTGCTGAATTTATATACATGTATTTTCCAGGTTTTCCTAAAGAATTATATAAATGAATGATTGAATAAATTACTAAAGGTAGTGACGTTATTAAAATTTCTAATAAGTTAAACTTATAAAATAATGATACGTTAGAGTAATATTGAATAACTAAAATTACGGTTATTATAACAAAATTAATGTTAACCCAATTTTTTTGTGTTTTAGTAAAAAACTTTTTGTAAAAAAGGGATAAAAAGATAAACTGAAAAATAAAATAAAAATGAGATAAAAATAAATTATTAGTCTTATTGAAATATTCAATTATTACTATACTTAAACTTAACACTAAAAAAGTAAGGTTTAAGTATATTGAAAAATATCTAAGAGCTTTATCTTTTTTATTTTTTAAATAACTATAGGAGTATAGTAATGCATTTATAAATAGCAGAATAACACCTAAATTTTCAAATACGTCATCAAATATTTTTTTCAAATTTTTATGGGTTGTATAAAGGACTATTAGGGTCACACTCACTTGGACATGGAGCAGTAAAATCGTAAACACCGCTTCCTTTTAGTGCAGAAACAGCTGTTTCTACAGCCTTATCTTTACACCCTGATGGCCTTTCACCTTCTATTATATCTCTGTGTTTACCAGTGCAATCTACCTTTGTGCCTACAATTAGTAATTTTTCAGTTTCTGGACTTGCTGGTGTTCCTTCTGGTCTTTTAATAGCCATATAAGCGCGTACTCCAGAATTCTCTACATTATTAAGTGTATAATTTCCATCTCCATCATTTACAAATACTTCCATTTCTTCTAAACAAGCAATAAGATCGCCTGCTGGAATTAAAAAGGCTTTGGCATGCGTTGTATTTTCGTGTTGCCATTTTCTAGCATATATTATTGCTTTATCAATATCAACTGGTCTTGTACTCATAATATTAGGTTTTTTTCGATTAATAGAATTTAAAGTTACTGAAATAAAGTTTAAATAAATAGAACGATATAAAAATCAGGTATTTATACTTGCTTTATGCTTCGAGTGTTTTCTCTCTGTTTTAAAGTATTGATAGTCAGTATATTTGAAAGTGTTATTAATCAACAAAAACTTAATATTATGGAACAGTACATCGCACAAATTATTATGTTTGCAGGTAATTTTGCACCAAGAGGTTGGGCATTATGTGACGGCCAATTATTACCAATAGCACAAAACCAAGCACTATTTTCTCTTTTAGGTACAACATATGGAGGTGATGGTAGGACAACTTTTGGATTGCCAGATCTTAGAGGTAGAGTGCCTATTCATGCAGGTACTGGTCCAGGTTTAACTACTGTTAGATTGGGTCAAAAAGGTGGTTCTGAAACTAATCAACTATCGGTAAATCAATTACCAGAACATAATCATACAGGAGCAGTGCAAGCTGTAAGCCCAATTCCTAGAGGAGAGAATACTGGACCTAATCCTGAAAATGCATATATAGCTGAAGGTGGTGTATTTGCTATGGGAAATAATGCAACAATGGCTGCAGATAGTGTTACAATTGGAAAAACAGGAGGGAACCTACCTGTAAATAATATCCAGCCTTATCAATCTGTAAACTATATTATTGCTTTGGTGGGTATTTTTCCACCTCGAAATTAACATTAATTAAGGGCAAGTAATGTATTTTCTTGCCTTTATTTTTCCTGAATTTCAATTTAATTTTAAATAAATATATATGATGAAAAATTACTCTTTTACAACAAAAACCTTATTCAAATTAACATTTAGCTGCTTTTTGCTATTGTTTTATTTTAATGGTAATGCTCAAACTTTAAATTTCACTATCGATAATGCTGTTGATAATAATACTTCTATTACCGAAACATTAACAGATGGTACAGACACTTATATATTAACAGCCGATGTTCCTGGTTCTGGTGCTGAAACTTTAGATAATTTGGGTGGAAATGATTTAATATTTTACTTTGGTAGTGGCGCATCTATTAATACTTTTTTTATAACAATAACTAAAAACGGTAGCCCAGTAGCTTTTACATTAAATGGTATTGATTACGATACTTTAGAGGATGGTTTTATATCTATTGTTAATCAAGATGATGCAGAAATTTCAGCAAATCAAGAGTATTTATTTGGTGGTGGAGCAATTAATATAACTAACACAACCAATGCAATGAATATTTCTGAATTTAAAATTATACAACCAGATATAAGTGATAATACCGATTTTGGTTTTCATAATATTAATGTAACAATTGGAGAAACTTTAAATATAGAAGCGTTTGCAATGTTAGAAAATACCATTTCTATTTTTCCAAATCCATCTAACGGAAACATTACAATTAAAAACTCTAGTATATCTTTAAAAAATGTAACTGTTACAGATATTAACGGTCGTATTATTACTTCTCAAAATTTAAATGGAATAACTACAGATAAAAATTTAGATTTAAGTTCTAAGCTATCTTCTGGTTTATATTTAATTAATATTTCTACAGAAAGTGCGTCAATAGTAAAAAAACTTATTATTCAGTAGTATAATGAATATAAAAAAGCTCCTTTAAAAGGAGCTTTTTTTATATTTTAATTTGTCTTTCAATTTGCTGGTCTAATGAGATAAATGTTTCTGTTCTCGAAACACCAGAGATAGATTGAATATCGCTATTTAATAAATGCATTAAATGCTCATTATCTTTACAAAGTATTTTAATAAAAATACTCCAATTTCCCGTAGTGTAATGGCATTCTAAAACTTCTGGTATTTTTTTTAATTGTTTCACAGCATCTGGATTGCTAACAGCTTTATCTAAGTATACGCCAACAAAAGCCATTGTAGTGTAACCTAAAACTTTAGGGTTTATTATAAATTTTGATCCAGCTATTAAGCCAGATTTTTCAAGTTTTCTTAAGCGTTGATGTATTGCCGCACCAGAAATACCAACCTGTCTAGCAATTTCTAAAACAGAAGTTCTTGCATCTGTCATTAAAGCACGAAGTATCTTCTTATCGATACCATCTATGTGTATGTTTTGATTTATAACTTTCAAAGCTTGTTTGTGTTTTCAAATTAAAACATAAAAGTACTAAAATAGTACTAAACTAAAATTGTTATTTAATTTTATGTAAATATATATAATAGAACTTTTCTAAGTGTGAATTAATTTATTAAACATGTAAAGGATTATATCCTAAATATGGCACTTTTTTTTCATTAAAAATTATGCCGTATTCTTCAAGTTCTTTTAAGATAGGTTCGTAAACTTCTTTGTTTATTGGTCTTAAAACTCCAGGAGTAGTTATTTTATTATTTAGTATTGCCAATGTTGCAATGGCAACTGGTAAGCCAACTGTTTTAGACATAGCCGTATAGGTTTGGTCTTCGCCAAGAGCTACCATTGTTGCATCAATTTGGTGTTTTTTACCGTTTAATTCGTACCCAAATTTATGGTACATCACAATCATGTCTTTATCTGTAGGCTCAAGTGTCCAACTATCCATTAGTATTTTTTGTAAAATTTGAGCAGGAGTAGCCTTATCTAGTTCAACCATTTTTTTTGCGCTGAAAATATCCAACTCAACAAATTTATCCCATATAATATCGTCTTGATCAATTTTTAATGCATGTCTAAATTTTAACTCTACAGAGTCTGTTGGGCTATAAGGTAAAAACGAATTTACAAAATCTCGGTAAGTCATATTCTTACTGTCATCTATAGTATAACTATCATCAGTCATGCCTAAAGCAGCAAATACATTCCAAGCACGACTAAAGCCTACTCGTCTTATTGTTCCTCTATATAATGTTTTAACATCTTCAAGACCATAAATATCTTGATACTTTAAAGAGTCTCTATTTGCATAAGCTTCAAAACGACCAAAACCATCAACATCTAAAAATTCTGTTCTTCTAAACAATCTATTGTAAGGAATATATTTGTAAGTTCCTTCTTGTAAAAATTTAGCAGCACTTCCTTGTCCTGCAAGTACCACATTTCTTGGATTCCAAGTAAATTTATAATTCCATAAATTATTATCACTTTCTGGAGCAACTAATCCACCTGTAAAAGATTCAAATAAAATTAATTTTCCACCTTGCTCTTCTATACGATCTATAACATGCATAGCGCTCATGTGGTCAATACCAGGATCTACTCCAATTTCGTTCATAAATATCAAGCCTTTATTTATTGCTTGTGTATTTAATGCTTGCATCTCATCACTAACATAAGATGCAGTAACCATGTTTTTATTATAAGTAATACAATCTTTAGCTACTTCAATATGGTAACGAGCTGGTAGCATAGAAATAACAATATCTGCAGCTTTAACGGCTTCTACTCTAGATTTTTGGTTAAAAACATCCAAGGCAATAGCAGTTGTATTTTTATGATTTCTTGTAAGTTTGGAAGCATTTCCAATATTTAAATCTCCAACTGTAATATAAAGATTCTCGGTTTCAGATTTATCTAAAAGGTATTTTATTAAATAGGAAGCAGATTTTCCAGAACCAATAACTAAAATATTTCTCATATTATGGATTGTTAAGTATTTTTGAGTTTTAATGCGAATGTAATAAATTGAAGTGTTATTTAATCTTAAAATATAAATATATATGAATAAAAAGGTGTTAATTCTTGGTTCTGTTTTTGGTCTTTTAGCAGTTATAATTGGAGCTTTTGCAGCTCATGGTTTAAAACCTAAAATATCGCCTTCATCCTTTCAATCTTTTGAAACTGGAGTGCGTTATCAAATGTATCATGCTCTTTTTTTGTTATTTATAGGAGGATTCAATAATATTTCAGAAAAAACAAAAAAATATATTTTTTACTTAATAGGCTTTGGTGTTTTATTTTTTTCTGGATCAATTTATTGTTTAGCAACAAATGGGTTAACTGCAATTAATTTTAGCTCAATAGGTTTTATTACGCCAATTGGCGGGTTATTACTTATCTTGTCTTGGCTGTTTTTATTTATTGAATTTGTAAAAAAGACTGATAAATAATATGTAATTTTATCAAAATCTCATATTTATGTGTAATTTTGCATATAAATTATAATATAAACTATGGTAACGCATACACAATCTATGAAAACGATTTCGTTAGAAAAGTACGGTATTAAGAATGCTACTGTTCGATATCAATTAAGTCCTAAAGAATTACAAGGAATTACAATCGAGAAAGATCAAGGTGTAGAAACAGCCAATGGAACACTTGCTGTAAATACAGGTGAATTTACTGGGCGATCTCCAATGGATCGTTTTATTGTAAAAGACAATATTACAAAAGACCGCGTTTGGTGGGGAGATATTAATATCCCTTTTGATGCTGATAAGTTTGATAAACTTTACAAGAAGGTTGTAGATTATTTATCTGAAAAAGAGGTGTTTGTAAGAGATAGTTATGCTTGTGCAGACGAAGATTATAAACTAAATATTCGTGTTATAAACGAGTTTCCTTGGAGCAACATGTTTGCGTATAATATGTTTTTACGTCCTACAGAAGCAGAGTTAGAAAACTTTAGTCCAGAGTGGACCATAGTAAATGCTCCAGGATTTATGGCAGTTGCAGAAGAAGATGGTACAAGACAACATAATTTTGCAATTTTAAATTTTGAAAAGAAAATAGCTTTAATTGGTGGTACTGGTTATACAGGAGAGATTAAAAAAGGAATATTTTCTGCTTTAAATTTTATACTTCCAGTATTTAAAAACACTTTACCAATGCACTGTAGTGCTAATGTAGGTAAAGATGGAGATACAGCAATTTTCTTTGGATTATCGGGTACAGGAAAAACTACATTATCTACAGATCCAGAAAGAAGTTTAATAGGTGATGATGAGCATGGTTGGACAGCAGAAAACACTGTGTTTAACTTTGAAGGCGGTTGTTATGCTAAAGTAATTAACCTTTCTCAAGAACAAGAACCAGAAATATTCGCAGCAATAAAAGAAGGTGCTATTCTTGAAAATGTAAAAATGAATGCAGAAGGAGAAGTAGATTTTGAAGATACTTCTATTACACAAAATACGCGTGTAAGTTACCCAATATATCATATCGAAAACATAAAAAAACCATCTATAGGTAAAAACCCAAAAAACATTTTCTTTTTAACAGCAGATGCTTTTGGTGTATTGCCTCCAATATCTAAATTAACACCAGCTCAAGCAGCATACCATTTTATTTCTGGATATACTGCAAAAGTAGCAGGAACAGAAGCAGGAGTAAAAGAACCACAACCTTCTTTTTCTGCTTGTTTTGGAGCACCGTTTATGCCATTACATCCAACTAAATATGCCGAGATGTTAAGTAAAAAAATGCTTGAGGCAAATGTAAATGTTTGGTTAGTTAATACAGGATGGTCTGGTGGTGCATATGGTGTTGGAAAACGTATGAAATTAAAATACACTCGCGCCATGATTAATGCTGTTTTAAATGGTGATTTAGGTTTATATAACTACGACGATTACCATATTCATTCTGTATTTGGTGTGGCACAACCAAGAACATGTCCTGGAGTACCAACCGAAGTATTGAGCCCGAGAGCAACTTGGAATGACGATAAAGCTTATTATGATACAGCATTTAAATTAGCCAATGCATTTAGAAAAAACTTTAAACAGTTTGAAGATAATGCAAGCGAAGAAATAAGACGTGGTGGACCGCAACGCTACGGTTACTAAAATAAATAATTATCTGCTAAACTAAAAAAGGCTTCTCTATTAATAGAGAAGCCTTTTTTAATCTATTTATTATTATAGAATATTATTTTTTATTAGCAGCAGTTATATATTTTTTTAGAGCCATTGTCATAGAAGGTGTTTCTGGAGTTGGAGCAGCAATATCTACTCTTAATCCTTTTGCTTCTACAGCTTTAACTGTTGTGTTACCAAATACTGCTATACGTGTGTCGTTTTGTTTAAAATCTGGGAAGTTATGAAATAATGAATCTATACCACTTGGGCTAAAGAACACTAATATATCATAAGTTACATTTTCTAAATCAGATAAGTCACTAATTACCGTTCTATAAAAAACAGCTTCTTTCCAGTTTACACCTAACTTGTTTAAAACTTCAGGTACTTCTGCTTTTAATTTATCTGCTGCAGGTAATAAAAATGATTCGTCTTTATACTTTTTAATTAATGGCGAAAGCTCTGTAAATGTACGTTTACCAACATATATTTTACGCTTTCTATATACCACATATTTTTGTAGATAGTATGCGACAGCTTCAGATTGACAAAAGTATTTCATACTATCTGGAACTTTAAAACGCATTTCTTCGGCCACTCTAAAAAAGTGATCCACGGCATTTCTACTTGTTAAAATAATAGCAGTAAACTTACTAAGATCAATTTTTTGTTGTCTTATTTCTTTAGATGGGACACCTTCAACATGAATAAACGGACGAAAATCTATTTTAACTTTCTGTCTTTCAGACAAGTCGAAATATGGCGAATTTTCAATTTTAGGTTCCGGTTGCGATACTAAAATGGTTTTCACTTTCATATTTTTAATAGCTTTTTTAGGCCTTATTGTAGCGTATATAACTTATACAAAACTAGATAAGGTGAAATTTCGAGTGCGCAAAGGTACAAAATAAAATAGAACCAATTCCTTTTTATTTTTTTTAGATTATTTTTTATAAATAATAATATGCCATAGCTGTTTATTATTAATAAAATTATAACAAATAAAGTGGTGTTAAAATACGTTGGTTGCCACGAATAAATTAAAATAGCATTTATAGCAATTAATAGTAATCCTATAAAATTTTTATAACTTACTTTTTGAAAAATATAGCTTTCTATTATAGTATCTATACTAAGAATACTGCCTATTAAACGCTCTAATAAAATTTTAATAAGTAATAAAGCGCCAATACCAAAAGCTAATTTTGGAGGTAATAAATAATTAGATTCTACTATGTTTACGTTTAAGTTAAAACATAGTAAACAAAATATAGACAGGCCAAGTATAAGATTAATAAAAAGGAGTCCCTCAAATAAATCAAAAAACTTTTGTTCTCTAGAATACACTTTTATATAGCGAAAGTTTACTAATAACGATAAAAAATCGTAAAATCTTTTAGGAAACAAAAATTTAGCTATAGCAACTATAATTAAGCAAATTACTAATAGTATTGTATATAATTCAGTAGAAAGGACTTCTCTTAACATGCTGTAAAATTATTATAAAATTCTTAAGGAGTCACATCATTTATTAAGAAATATTTATAAAAAACTAACTCCCAAATATGTACATTTGTCTCAAATTAAAAGCAGGAAATGCAAGACGCTGTTGTAATTATACCAACTTATAATGAAATTGAAAATATAGAATCTATTATAGAGGCTGTGTTTAAGCAAGAAAAAGCATTTCATGTTTTGGTTGTAGACGATAATTCTCCAGATGGCACAGCTAAAAAAGTAAAGGAACTCCAGCAAAAATATTCTAATTCTTTATTCTTAGAGGTTAGAAATAAAAAATCTGGTTTAGGTACTGCATATATTCATGGTTTTAAATGGTGTTTACAAAGAGACTATCAATACATTTTTGAAATGGATGCCGATTTCTCTCATAACCCAAAGGATTTAATAAGGTTGTACAACGCTTGTTATATTAACGGAGCAGATATAAGCATTGGTTCACGATATGTAAAAGGAGTTAATGTTGTAAACTGGCCTTTAAGTAGAATTATCTTATCTTATGGAGCATCAATGTATGTTAGACTAATTACAGGAATGCGAATTAAAGATAGCACCGCTGGATTTATATGTTACCAAAGAGAAGTGTTAAAAAATATAAATTTAGACGATATTAAATTTATAGGTTATGCATTTCAAATTGAAATGAAATTTAAAGCCTATTTAAAGCATTTTAAAATTGTTGAAGTACCAGTTATTTTTACAGATAGAACAAAAGGGCAGTCTAAATTAAGTACCGGTATTATTTCAGAGGCCATATTTGGAGTAATATCAATGAAGTTAAAAAGTTTATTCAATAAATAATAAAATGAGCAATAAAATAACACTTATTAAAAACGCCAAGATTGTAAACGAAGGCACCATTTTTAATGGAGATATACTAATAGAAGGTGAGTTTATTACCCAAATAGATACCTCTATAAGTGCTAAGTCGGCAGATGTGAATGTGTTTGATGCAGAAGGTAAATATGTACTTCCAGGAATGATAGACGATCAAGTTCATTTTAGAGAACCAGGTTTAACACATAAAGCAAATATAGAAACAGAGTCTCGTGCAGCCATTGCAGGTGGTATTACTTCGTTTATAGAAATGCCAAATACCAATCCGCAAACCACAACTATAGAGAAACTTAACGATAAATTCGCTATAGCAAAAGAAACAGCTTATGCTAACTATTCTTTTATGTTTGGTGGCACAAATGATAATTTAGACGAAATTCTAAAAGTAGACCCTAAGCAAGTTGCAGGACTAAAATTATTTTTAGGTTCTTCTACAGGAAATATGTTAGTAGATAATCCAGAAGTAATAGAAAAAATATTTTCTAGCACAGATTTGTTAATCTCTGTACACTGTGAAGACGAAGCAACAATTAAAGCTAATACCGAGATTTATAAAGAACGTTACGGTGACGATATACCAGTAAATTTGCATCCAATTATTAGGAGCGAAGAAGCTTGTTATTTATCATCTTCTAAAGCTATCGAACTGGCTAAAAAAACAGGAGCAAGATTACACGTTTTTCATCTTTCAACAGGAAAAGAAACGGCTCTTTTTACAAATAAAATACCTTTAAAAGATAAAAAAATTACTGCCGAAGTTTGTATCCACCATTTATGGTTTAGCGATAAAGATTACGATGAAAAAGGCACTTTAATAAAATGGAATCCAGCGGTAAAAACAGAAAAAGATAAAGAACAATTATTAAAAGCATTGTTAGACGACAGAATAGATGTAATAGCAACAGACCATGCACCACACACTATTGAAGAAAAAAATAATGTGTACACAAAAGCACCTTCTGGAGGACCATTAGTACAACACGCTTTACCTGCTTTGTTAGAAATGCACCATCGTGGTCAAATTTCTATAGAAAAGATTGTAGAAAAAACGGCTCATAATCCTGCTATTTTATTTGAAGTTGAAAAACGTGGCTATGTAAAAGAAGGCTATTATGCAGATTTAGTAGTAGTAGATTTAAACAATCCTTGGACAGTTAAAAAAGACAATATTTTATATAAATGTGGTTGGTCTCCTTTTGAAGGTACAACATTTAAATCTCGTATAACACATACCTTTGTAAATGGAGGTTTAGCATATAAAAATTTTAAGTTTTACGATGCTAAATATGCAAAACAACTAACTTTTAATAGGTAAAATAACGGTTATGAAAATAAATCACTTGTTATTTTTGCTAGTATTTTTAACATTGAGCTCTTGTTTTAATGTTGAAAAACCCGAAAAACCAAAAAACCTTATCACAGAAGATAATATGGTTAATATCTTGGTAGATATGGCAATTATGTCTTCAGCAAAAGGAGTAAATAAGAGTAAAATTGAAAAAAATGGCATTGTTCCAGACCAATATATTTATGATAAAAATAATACCGATAGTCTAACATTTGCAGAGAGCAATGCCTATTATGCATACGATATAAAGAAATACGATATTATTTATAATCGTGTAAAAGATAGTTTAACAACAATAAGAGAAGGCTATAAAGAAATTCTTGAAAAAGAAAAAGCAGAAAAAAAGATTAAAGATTCTATTAAAAATGCTAAAGCTAAAATAGAAAAAGGAAAGAACTTAAATAATAAGCAATTAAAGTCTTTAAACGATACTAAATTAATACCTAAAAAAATTACAGATTAATTTTTATTTAAATAAACTTCACATGTTTTTTCTATCTAATTATAGCTGTTGTCAATATGTAAATTAAACACAAATTAAATGAAAATTAAATCTCTTTTTATATTTATAACTTTTTGGTTTGCATTTTCTTGCGTAACACATCTGCCCTTTTCTAGTGCAAAAAGTAAAAGAGAGTCTATTAAAAACATTAAGGATTATATTCATTTTAATAAGAATGAATTTAATAGTATTAAAAATAACGACTCTATTCTCTATGAAATGTCCTTATCTATAGAAAAAGAAATGGATTCAAAATTAATAAAAAGACGTTTAGATTCTTTTCTATTAAATAGTTATAGTAAAAAAGAATTTTTACATATGTTAAAACTGGATAGGGTAAGTAATGGTTGGGTTTTTGAACTTGATCGCAATGCAGATGAAAGTAAACTTTTAAAAATTGATTCTTTTGAAGAATTAGAAGTGTTTATGAAAAAAATGGATAGTAGTTTTAGTGGAAAAAACAGAATAAAGATTAAATCTGATACTTTAAGCCCAAAAGATTAGAAACTTGATAACCAATTTAGCCTCAAAACTTAATTTAAGTTTTTGAGGCTTTTATCTTTCAAATACAACTCACAAGTCCTTTCTATTTCAGCTTCCAAATTAGAATACTCAAAGTCCACAACTTCTTTAATTTTATTACCATTAAACTTGGAGTCCGAAAGTAAAGAATCTGCCAGTTGTTTAGTGAGCACTCTTCGTTTGCCAGTAAGTTTATGTTTTAACCAATCTAATCTCCAACCCATTTGTAGCAGCCACTTTTTAGCTTCCTTTTTAGGAGGTTTAACATTTAAAGCATTAGCACAAATAGTCAAGAATTTTTTATAACTCCAGTTGTTAGAGACTAAAATAAAACGTTCATTTTTAACTTTGCTTTGCATTAATAAAAAAATAGCATTTACCACATCGTTTACAGCAACATAACCTACACTGCCTTTTGTGTAATATTTTAAATCTTTATGTATAGTTTTAATAATAGAGCCACTGCCATATTTCCAAATTCCAGGACCAATAATAACACCAGGATTTACAATTACAGCATCTACACCTTCTTGTGTACCACGCCAAACTTCTAGTTCTGCGCCATATTTTGTTATAGCATAAACACTATTGTCTGCTTCTGGATTCCATTCTGTATCTTCGTTAATAATCTCATTAGGTTTAGCTTCACCAATAGCAGCAATAGAACTTATATAACATAATTTTTTTATACTATTTGCTATGCATAAGTTTACAACATTTGCGGTACCTTCAATATTTGTTTTTTTAAGTAAATTAAATTTATCTGGCTCAAACGATACAAAGGCTGCGCAATGGTAAACATGTGTAATATCTTTAAACGCATCGGTTAATAAAGGAATGTCGTTTAAATCTGCCTTTACCCAATCTATACTATTAAAAAGAGCTTCAACATTATTAGAATAATAAGAAAAAATACGTTTTACAGTTTCAAACTTTTTTTCATTTCTATAAATAGCACGAACACTATGCTTTTCATTTAACAATTTAAAAAGCAAATGTGCGCCTACAAAACCAGTTCCTCCAGTAACTAAAATCATACTTCGAAGGTAATAAATATTCAATATTGTAAGTTAATTATATAGCTATTTTTATCTTTGCGACTTAATATTTATAATTAAATAAAAAATGGCTAATACATTTGTAGAAGAATTACGTTGGAGAGGTATGTTGCACGACATCATGCCAGGAACAGAAGAGCAATTAAATAAGGAAATGACCACTGCATATATTGGTTTCGATCCTACAAGCGACTCTCTACATATTGGTAGTTTAGTGCCAATTATTTTATTAGTACACTTAGAAAAAGCAGGACATAAGCCTGTGGCTTTAGTAGGAGGTGCAACTGGAATGATTGGAGATCCTTCTGGAAAAAGTGACGAACGTAACTTATTAGATGAAGTTGCATTAGCTCACAATGTTGCAGGAATAAAAAGTGTTTTATCTCGTTTTTTAGACTTTGAATCTTCTAATAAAAATGCACCAGTTTTAGTTAATAACTACGACTGGATGAAAGATTTTAGTTTTATAGATTTTGCACGTGATGTTGGAAAACGTATTACAGTAAATTATATGATGGCTAAAGACTCAGTTAAAAAACGTTTTTCTGGAGAAGAAGGAAGTGTTGGTATGAGCTTTACAGAGTTTACATACCAGTTAATTCAAGGTTACGATTTTCACCATTTATACAAAACCATGGATTGTAAATTACAAATGGGAGGTAGCGACCAATGGGGAAACATTACTACAGGAACAGAACTTGTAAGACGTATGCATGAAGGTGAAGACCAAGCAAAAGCATATGCAATGACGTGTCCATTAATAACTAAAGCAGATGGCTCTAAATTTGGAAAAAGTGAAGGAGGAAACATTTGGTTAGATAAAGACAAAACATCGGTTTATAAATTTTACCAATTTTGGTTAAACACTACAGATGTTGATGCCGAAAAGTATATAAAAATCTTTACTTTTTTATCAAAAAATGAAATTGAAGAATTAATAAAAGAACATAAAGAAACACCACACTTACGTTTATTGCAAAAACGTTTAGCAAAAGAGGTAACTATATTTGTACACTCTGAAAACGATTTTTTAAATGCTGAAAAAGCTTCTGGAATATTATTTAGTAAAACTTTTAACGAAGATATTAGAACATTAAACGAAAACCTGTTTTTAGATGTTTTTGAAGGTGTCTCTCAAGCCGAAGTATCTAAAGCAGATTTAGAAGAAGGATTAGATATGATTGCTGCATTAGCAGCTAAAACTAATTTTTTAGCAAGTAATGGTGAAGCAAGACGTGCACTAAAAGAAAATTCAATTTCTGTAAATAAAGAAAAAGTAAAAGATGATTATTTAATTACTAGTAAAGATTTAATTAATGGCAAGTATGTAGTGTTAAATAAAGGAAAGAAAAACACTTATATTATTAAAGTAGTATAGTTGCAATTATTTAATTAAAAAGTTAAAACCTCATTACCTATCTAGTAATGAGGTTTTTTTATAACACTTAAAATAAAAGAAGCCCGATTGCAAAGCTGCAAACGGACTCCTAAAAATTAGTCAACCAACTAAAACTAATTTCTCTTTTTCATAACTATTAATCTTTTTTATAACCAATAGTTCTCCAACTTTGGTCGGCTTTTTTTATTAAACCTTTCACATCTTTTTTTTGCCACTTTTTTAAGGTGTTAATTAATGCCGAATTGTAGAATAAATAAAGTTTACCATCCCTAATTTCAAAGGTTTCTGGATCTATTGATACTTTCTCTCCTTTTTCTGCAATAGCATAAGCACAGTAACCACCATATTGCGGAATGTATTTATCTGGGTTTGCTTTAAAAGCGTCTAAATGGGTTTGAGATTCAAATTTAAATTGTGCGCCGTCGTAGTTAATAGTATAACTATTGCTACCTTCTTTTGGATTGTTATTAAAATAAGAAACAACGTCGTAACCTTCAGCAACAAAACCGTTTTTAGTATTGTAATCGGTTTGAGCCTGTGCTGTTATTATTCCAAATAAAAAAAGGTAAAGCATATATTTCATAATCTGTTTGTCGAAATATATACGAGAACTTTACAAGTGTGGTTTTGTTAAAGTTATCTATTATAAAACCATAAGGTTACAGCCTCTAATATCGCTAGAATCAAATCGTCCAATAATTTCAAAACTACCATTAGTATTTACACGTCCTAAATCTTGAGTAGCAATAAAAGAACAAGAATTAATATTTGCTAAATCTATAACATTAACACCTCCTGTCTTTCCAGTTTTTTGTATGGTTAATGCATCTTCTGTATCGCGAGTAATAATTCGCATCCAATTAGGACAATTAAAAACACCATGCCCTTTAGAATAAGCTTGGCTTAAAAGCTCGGTCATACCGTATTCACTATGTATTGCGTTTACACCAAAGCCTTGTTTTAAAATGCTATGCAACTCCTCTCTAATAAGTTCTTTTCTTCTGCCCTTCATACCTCCGGTTTCCATAATTATGGTATTGTTGAGGTTAAATGTATTGCTTTCAATTAAATCTAATAAAGCAAACGATACACCAATAAGTAGTACCTTTTTGCCTGCTGCATCTAAGCGTTTTAAGGTTGTACTTAAAGCAGAAAGATTATCTAAGTAAAAACCACTTTCGGTATGTTTAGAGTCTTTAATTAAGCTGTCTACCATGTAAATTAAAGAAGAACCTTCGCGCTCTAAATAACTAGGTAGTAATGCTAGTACAACATAGTTTTCTATAGGACCATAAAAGGTTTCAAATGCTTTGTTAAAACTATCCTCGTAAACCTTTAAATCTGTAATGTAATGCTTACTAGTTACGCTTCCAGTGGTTCCGCTACTGCTAAATGTTTTTTTTATAGTTTTTTGGGAACTTATTACTTGATGCGATTTAAAAAATTGAATAGGAAGAAACGGAATCTCTTCAACTGTTTTTATATCGCTTGGGTTTTTGTATAATAAATCACAAAACGAACGATAAACAGGATTATTTTCAAACTGAAATTTAAACACTTGCAAAGCTAAAGTGTTAAACTGAGCTTTGGTTTTAATATTAAAAATTTGGTTTGCGTCTATCATTATTCAAATTGAAAAACAAAAGTAAATAAAAAGAGCGTTACCATTGGTAACGCTCTTTTAAAAAGTATAAAAACTGTAATTATTTAATTACTAATTTTTTTGTTGTTATTGTGTTACCTTGAGATAATCTTACAGCGTAAACACCAGCTTTAAGAGAAGATACGTTTAAACGCTCTGCAGATAAAGTAGTATTAATAACTTGCTTTCCTAAAATATCGTAAACAGCAACTTGTGTTGTTTCGTTGTTACTTGTTTTAATGTTTACAAAACCATTAGTTGTTGGGTTTGGAAACATAGAAAAAGTTGCTTTTTCAACGTCTTGAGTTGAAAGAGTGTTGTTAGTATAAGTTCCAATTGGCATTGCAGGAGTTGCTGAAGCATTTGTTGAAGTACCATCAAATACATTTATGCCACTATATGTCCAGCTAGAGGTAGAAAAAGTTGTTCCATCAGGTCCAGTGTTGTTATCTCTGTAAGCCCAACCATCTAAATAATCCCAAGCTTCTCCACTACCATCAGTATTAATATCACCAAAAGTATCGATCACAGATCCATTTGCAAATAATTCTACAGCATCATCTCCGTTAATTCCCATAGCGCTAGATGTATAATTAGGTGCAAAACCAAAAAAGTTAGTGAATTGTGTGCTTTCAGAAGCAACATAAATGTATGTTCCAGCGGCAATTACATCATTTGGAAAAGTAAACTCTTCACCATCTGTTCCGCCACCATTATTAGCGCTACCTATACCATAGATACTTAAATCAGGAATGTCTGCTATAGCATAAAGTTCTACTCCTTTTGGTGTGCCTCCTGATAATGGGCCATCATAAATACCTGTAAGAACAAGGTCTTGTCCGTAAGAAAGACTTAGTGAAATTGTAAATAATAAAAAGTAAATTTTTTTCATATTGTGTTGTTTTAAATTTGAGGGATAAAAGTAATTAAAAAAAAAAAGGCCAATAAATAATTATCAGCCTTTTAACAATAAGTTAATATTGAGTGTTATTTAATAACTAATTTCTTAGTCATTGTTGCACCATTTTGGTTTAATTTTAAAATGTAAACTCCAGTGTTTAAACTAGAAACGTTTAAAGTACTATTGTTTACGTTTTGAGATAATACTTGTTTACCTAAAATATCGAAAACAGTTACAGTAATAGCTTCGTTAGAAGTTGTTGTAATGTTTACAAATCCTGTGTTTGTAGGATTTGGATAGATTGAGAAGTTGGCATTATTAAAAGTATCTACAGATAAAGTACCGTCGTTATTTACACCAGGTGAAAATAAAACAGGATTAGCAGAAATTGTACTATGGTCTATAAAAGCACCAGTAAAGTCTGGACTTCTACCAATAGATTGGTTGTTTCCTGCTGCAGTATAAACTTCTACTAATACATCAACACCGTTATTATTAGTAATTGTAATAGTATCTCCACCATTGTTAAGTCCTAAACCACCTGTAGAAGCTACTTGAGCAGTAGATTGGATTCCTGTTGGTGTTCCACCTCCAAATACAACTATAAAGCTGCTTGGTGCTAAAATTGTACCTGTAGGGAATACGTGTCTGTCTGATGCTCCATCGGCAATAGTATAATCGCTTAAATCTATAGGTGTTACTCCTGTATTATAAATTTCAATAAATTCATCATCAGATGTGTCTACTACACCGTCTCCATTTGCATCTCCTGCAGTTGCGTCTGGATCTGCATTTATTTCGTTAATTACTAAAAATACTGGATCACAGTTTGAAGCAGCAATTGTACCAGAAACAGTTGTAGCATCGCAATCGCCACCGTTAATAGTTAAGTCCCAAGCATCACCTTCATTTAATCCAGTAATTGTAATAACACCATCTGCAACAGTTGCAGGATCATCTCCAGCTATAGTTCCTGTAGATGTTGTAGATAAAGAAGTAATTGTAGCATCTGTTCCAGTATAGGGAATTTCAACAGTAACACCATCGTTATTATCTCCAGCAGTGTTAGTTGCACATGTATAAGTTTCAGTTTGTAAAATAACATCGCAAACTGCACAGTTAGATGTTGGTCTAGTTCCTAATGTTGGGCATGCTCCAAAAGCGTTTAAAGCTACATTGCTTAAATCCCATCCAGAGTAACCGTCTGCACCATCGTCATTATATTCTATACTTACAAACACGTCTGTACCAGTGGCAGCAGATAAGTCTATATTATATGTTCCTGCATCTGTAATAGTTTGTGCAGTTGTCCATGTTGTAGAAGAAGGACATCCAGTGTAATTGCTTGTATATTTAATATTTAAATCTGTAACTCCAAAAGCTTCAGTAGCATCAAATGCTAAAGCTAGGTCTGTAACACCAGTCATGTCTAAAGGACCAAATACCATCCAAGCTTCAATTGCTTCTGCACATCCGCTACCGCAATATGCATTTAAACTGTAAGTTCCAGCGTTAAGTTCCCATTGGTCTCCAGCTGTATTTGGTACAACAGTAACAATTTCAAAAGTTTCAGCACCATTGCTTATATCAAAACAAGTAGTTGGTACTGGGTCACATAATGCAGCATCAACAGTTCCAGATGTAGAAATTGCACCACAATCACCTCCAACTAAAGCAACATCCCAAGCATCACCTTCAGATAAACCAGTTATTGTAATAACTCCATTAGCAACAGTTGCAGGATTATCTCCTCCAATAGTTCCTGTAGAGGTTGTAGTTACACTAGTTATTGCTGCATCAGATCCTGTATAAGGAATTTCAATAGTTACAGAGTCGTTATTATCGCCACCAGTATTAGTATTACAAGTGTATGTTGCTGCATTTAATGCTACACCACAAGCTGTAGAGAATCCAGTCCAAGTAATATCATCAATAGTAACTTGACCATCACTATTATTTACACTAATAAATTTTATAACAGCATTATTAGGTTCGTTTACTGTAATGCTTCCAGAGTTATATACGTTTGCATCTGAAGAAGTTACGTTACCAACAACAACATCATTAACAAGAATATTAAGGTTTACTGCTGTACTAAATGCTCGTTGATAGTTAAAGCTAATTGTTCCAATACCACCAGTGATTACTCCAGAAGTAAGTTCTGCTTGAGGTGTTCTGTTTCTACCTAACATTAAAGATTTTCCTGTAATACTTTGGTCTCCTCTAGATTGTACGTAAGTCCATGTAGAGCCATCATCTCCAGTAAAAGTTCCATCTGCATAAGAACTTCCTGTTTCGGCAAAGTTGTCAAATGTTTCGGTTCCTTGTGCAAAAGAAACAGAAGACATTAAAATAGTTAATAATAAAAAGTAAATTTTTTTCATAATTGTTTTATTAAATTTAGAAAACAAATATACTAATTTTAAAGCATCCATTTCTAATTTCTATTTACCTTTAAAAGGTTATTTAACTATAAGATAACATTTTAACTTATTATATGGTGTTGTTTTGTTTGGGTAACAAGTGTTTAAATTTTTAATATTAACTTATCGTTATTATTTTTGTTTTAAAGTTAACTTATTTGATTAATCTTATCTTTACCACATAGAAATGTAAAATTAAAATGAATAAAAAAGACATTAAAATACTTCTAGTAGACGATGAGCCAGATATTTTAGAAATTGTTGGTTATAATTTATCTCAAGAAGGTTATCAGGTAACTACGGCAAGTAATGGAATAGAAGGTGTAGCTTTAGCAAAAAGCGAAAAACCACAACTTATTATTCTGGATGTAATGATGCCAAAAATGGATGGGATTGAAACTTGCGAACAAATAAGGAAGTTGCCAGAATTAAAAAATTCATTAATTACTTTTTTAACTGCTAGAGGAGAGGATTATTCTCAAGTAGCCGGTTTCGATGCTGGTGCAGACGATTATATTACAAAACCTATTAAGCCAAAAGTGCTAGTAAGTAAAGTAAAAGCATTACTTAGACGTTTAAAAACTGAAGAGGAAAGTGCGCCTGTTGTTACCATTGGAGATATTGTAATTAATAGAGAAGAATATAAAATTTTTGTAAAAGGAAAAGAGGTAATTTTGCCTAGAAAAGAATTTGAATTATTATCTTTATTGGCATCAAAACCAGGTAAAGTTTTTAAAAGAGAAGATATTCTTGATGAAGTTTGGGGAAATGAAGTTGTTGTTGGAGGTAGAACAATAGATGTTCATATTAGAAAACTGAGAGAGAAAATTGGAAACAAATCTTTTAAAACTGTAAAAGGTGTTGGTTATAAATTTGTAGAGTAACCATTAGATAAAATATATGGAGATTAGGAAAACTTATAAGTTTGCTTTTAAAACAGCACTATATATAACTATCGTATTAACGCTCGCAATGAGCGTTTTTTTATACGTTTTTTATACTATTAGTTGGGTAAATATGCTTTTGTTTACTTTGTTTTGTTATGGTTTGTCTTTTGGAGTTATTCAATATCGTGTACAAAATTTTATATATAAACGTGTTAAAAAAATATATGCAGACCTTACTCTTTTAGAGTCTACAACTTTTAGAAAAAAAAGAATTACTACAGATATGGCTACTTTAACTCAAGAAATAGATAAGTATGCTAGAGATAAAAAAATAGAAATAGAAACCTTAAAAGTTAGAGAAGAATATAGAAAAGAATTTTTAGGTAATGTTTCTCACGAATTAAAAACACCTTTATTTACTGTTCAAGGCTATATTGAAACGTTAATAGATGGTGCAGCAAACGATAAAAAAATACGAGAAAAATATTTAGACCGTGCAAATAAAGGAGTAGAAAGGCTTATTTATATTGTAAGAGATTTAGATATGATTACAAAATTAGAAGCTGGAGATGTTAGAATAGAAATAGAAACCTTTAATATTTTAGAGCTTATAGAAAGTGTGTTCGATTTACTAGAAATGAAGGCTGCTAAAAAAAGGATAACACTTACATTAGATAAAAGATATTCTCAGCCTATTTTAGTAAAAGCTGAAAAAGAAAAAATACAGCAAGTACTTACCAATTTAGTTGTAAACTCAATTAAATATGGAACAGAAAAAGGAACAACAGAAATTAGTGTAGAAAACCTTATAAAAAATAAGGTTATTGTAAGAGTGACAGATAATGGAGAAGGTATTGAAAAAGAAAATATACCAAGATTGTTTGAGCGTTTTTATAGAGTAGATAAAACAGGATCTAGAAAAGTTGGAGGATCTGGTTTAGGTTTGTCTATTGTTAAACATATAATTGAAGCACACGACGAGAATATTTATGTTGAAAGCGAATTTGGAGTTGGTAGTGAGTTTTCTTTTACCTTAGAAAAGTCTAAATAAATTTGATGTATTAGGTGTTTTATATTCCATATTTAAACCCTTATAATTCATAACTCTTTTTAATTCATCAATATTAAAATTTTCTTGCCTACATGATGGAACAATTTTTAAAGTATTAAAACGCTCTGCAAGATATTCTTGTTCAAACTGTCCAGGTGTTGGAATAAAAAAAGCATTTTTACTCAATTTAGCTAAATCCATAACTGTAGTATAACCAGAACGACAAATTACAATTTTACTACCATTAATAGCTTTTTCAAGCTCTTGAGAAGTCATGTAATTATATATAGTAAATTGTTTAATTTGTGTACATGTTTGTTTACCTTTTATCTTTCCTTTTACAAAAAGTATTTTACCAGTAAAGTTTGTTAAATCTTCAATAAGTTTCTTTTCTAAAATACTTCGTTGTGGTTCTGGTCCAGATAATAAAACCATAACATCGTATAAAACTTCAGTTTTAATTTTGTTAAGTCTGCTTAAAGGCCCTAAATAATTAACTTTTAAATTGTTTTTATTTGTTAAGTGTCCAAGTTTGCCACTTAAACTAGGTTCGTCTTTAAAGTCTGGAACCCAAATGGCATCAAATTTATTCATGATTATTTCATGAATTTTAGTACTAATTTTAGAAGTGTTGCCACTTAAAACATTAAGTTGATGGGTAATAAACACAGAAGGAATTTTAGCACTTCTAACTCCTAATCTATTATCCGAAATTATTCCTGATAAATTATATTTGTCAACTAAAATATCTGTAATTTTTTTTTCGGCTTTTTTAGCCTTAAGCATTTTGGGTGTTTGTGCTATTAACTTCCATTTAAGATCTTTTCTTTTTTTTGAATATTCAATATTGTAAGAAGGAAGTGTTTCAAAAGTTAAATCTTTAAACTCTTTTTTTAAAAGTTGTAAAGCATCACCATCACTTGCTATAATTGGTTCAAAATGGCAGTCTAAAAGCCAATGTATAATAGGGATGCATCTAGTAGCATGGCCGATTCCCCAATTTAATGGTGCAACAAGAATTTTTTTCTTCATAATAAATAACAAAGATAATCATTATCACACTCGCTTATATTTCCTTAATTTTACCAAAAATTTAAATTAAAGTAGTGGGAAGTAAGAATAAGCTTAAAAGATTTAACGAAAACGAAACGTTTGCTAACGTATATCAGCCAAAACGAGAAGATTTGGTAGATTCAGATTACGAAATGAAAGGCCATTGGAATGCAAAACATTTTAAAAATAATAATCCTTTAGTCTTAGAATTAGGATGCGGAAAAGGAGAATACTCTGTAAATCTTGCAAAAAAATATCCGAATAAAAATTTTATAGGTATTGATATTAAAGGAGCTCGTTTTTGGAGAGGAGCAAAAACTGGGATTGAAGAAAATATACCTAATGTAGCTTTTTTAAGAACCCAAATAGAGCTTTTAGATAAAGCTTTTGCAGAAAATGAAGTGGATGAAATATGGATTACTTTCCCAGATCCACAAATAAAATATAAGAGAACTAAACATAGAATGACAAATTCTGAGTTTTTAAAACGTTACAAGAAAGTATTAAAACCAGATGGTGTAATGAATTTGAAAACGGACAGCGAATTCATGCATGGTTATACTTTAGGCTTACTCCATGGAGAAGGGCACGAAGTTCTTTATGCCAACCATAATGTTTATAAGCAAGAAGGAAGTCCTGAAGAGGTTACAAGTATACAAACACACTACGAAAATATATATTTGGAGCAAAACAAACCAATTACGTATATTAGGTTCAAAATTAAATAATACTTGGAAATAACACTAACATTTGGTATTGCGTTAATAGTAGCTTTGGTAGGTGTAATTCCTCCAGGATTATTAAACATGACTGCAGCTAAAATAAGTATTAAAGATGGACACACAAGAGGTTTAGTGTTCTCTCTTGGTGTTTGTATTGTTGTTATTGTACAAACTTTAATAGCTTTAGTGTTTGCAAGATATTTAAGTAGCCATCCAAATGTTGTAGATATTTTACAACGTGTAGCTTTTGTATTGTTCGTTTTAATAACAATTTATTTTTTAGTAATTGCTAAAAAGACAGATAAACCTAACGTAGACTCTAATGTAACAAGTAAAAAGAGCCGTTTTTTTCAAGGTTTATTATTGTCTGCATTAAATGTTTTTCCAATACCATATCAGGCATATATGGCTATAACTTTTACATCTTTTAAATGGATAAAATTAAATCCAACAGGAATAGCAGCCTATGTTGCAGGAGCTGCTACTGGGACTTTTGTTATGCTTTATATATACGTTTTCTTTTTTGAAAGAATAAACAGTAAAAAAATAAAATCACAAAAAGGGATGAATTTTATTATTGGAATTATAACAGGAATAATTTCAATAATCACTTTTATTAATATTGTTAAAGAATGGTAATATAATGAAACCAGAAACACTTAATTTTTTTGAAAAAGTGTATCAAGTGGCAAAACAAATTCCTTATGGAAGAGTTACAAGTTATGGAGCTATTGGTAATTATTTGGGAGCACCAAGAAGTGCAAGAATGGTTGGTTATGCCATGAACGGATCGGTTTCTAAAAACGTTCCGGCTCACCGTGTAGTTAACAAAAAAGGTCTTTTAACAGGAAAACAGCATTTTAAAGGTACAAACTTAATGCAGCAATTGCTAGAAAGTGAAGGTATTACAGTTATAGATAATCAAATTCAACATTTAGATAAGGTTTATTGGGACCCTACAAAGGAACTATAAAATTTATAGATGCAGTAATAGAAAATCTTCAAACTAACTGCTTTATTCTTCAAGCTTTAAATAGTATATTTGTGCTTAGAATGATTCTGAATTAGATTTATGAAAATTACAAAACAAGACATATTAAATGCGCTTAAAACCATAACTGTACCTGGAGAGGGACAAAACATGGTAGATAGTGGAGCAGTTAAAAACGTAGTCACTTTTGCAGATGAGGTTATTGTAGATATAACAATTGCAAATCCTGCATTACAAGCACGTAAAAAAACCGAAGTAGAAATACTTAAGGCAATCCACGAGCAAGTTTACAATAAGGCACAAGTAAAAGTAAATATTAAAGTAGAGGCGCCAACTAAGGCAAGCTCAAACGAAATTAAAGGTAAAAACATACCAGGAATTCAAAATATAGTTGCCGTAGCTTCAGGAAAAGGAGGAGTAGGGAAATCTACAGTTACAGCAAATTTAGCGGTAACATTAGCAAAAATGGGTTTTAAAGTAGGAGTTTTAGATGCCGATATTTACGGGCCATCAATGCCAATTATGTTTGATGTTGAGGCCGAAAGACCACTCTCAGTTACTGTAGATGGTAAATCTAAAATGAAACCTGTAGAAAATTACGGTGTAAAAATATTATCAATAGGTTTCTTTACAAAACCAGATCAAGCCGTAGTATGGCGAGGACCAATGGCAGCAAAAGCATTAAATCAAATGATTTTTGATGCTGCTTGGGGAGAACTAGATTTTCTTTTAATCGATTTACCACCAGGAACAGGAGATATTCATTTAAGTATTATGCAATCGCTTCCAATTACTGGAGCAGTTGTAGTAAGTACACCACAAAATGTTGCATTAGCAGATGCTAAAAAAGGTGTAGCAATGTTTCAACAAGATAGTATAAACGTTCCTGTTTTAGGAATTATTGAAAATATGGCATATTTTACACCAGAAGAGTTGCCAGATAATAAATACTATATCTTTGGAAAAGAAGGAGCTAAACATTTAGCTGAAGATTTAAAGGTTCCACTTTTAGGCGAAATACCTTTAGTACAAAGTATTCGTGAAGCAGGAGATGTTGGTAGACCGGCAGCTTTACAAACAGCGACGCCTTTAGAAAAAGCGTTCGAGTTTTTAACACAAAATGTTGTGCAAGAAGTGGTAAATAGAAACGAAAATTTACCTGAAACTGAAGCAATAAAAATAACAACTATGGCAGGTTGTTCAGCAGTAAAAAAATAACAAATGACTACAGAAGAACTAAGATTAAATGTAGAAAAAGCGCTTGATGAAATTCGTCCTTTCTTACAGAGCGATGGTGGCGATATTTCTTTATTATCTATTGAAGATAATAAGTTAGTAAAAGTACAATTACTAGGTGCTTGTGTTGGCTGTAGTGTTAACCAGATGACTTTAAAATCTGGTGTAGAAATGACTATAAAAAAATACGCGCCTCAAATAGAGCAAGTTATTAATATTGAAGTATAGTGTGACTTTTGTCACATTAATTTAATAGAAGAAGCTATAACTTAGTTACCTGAAATTTACAATTCATGATTAAAACAGATATCCTAATTATTGGAGCAGGTCCAACTGGATTATTTACAGTTTTCGAAGCAGGTTTATTAAAATTAAAATGCCATTTAATAGATGCATTACCTCAAGCTGGTGGACAATGTTCAGAAATATACCCAAAAAAACCTATTTACGATATTCCTGCTTATCCCGAAATTCTTGCTGGCGATTTAACGCACAAGTTAATGGAGCAATGTAAGCAGTTCGAACCAGGTTTTACCTTAGGAGAACGAGCAGATACTATAGAAAAACAAGAAGACGGTAGCTTTATAGTAACAACAAATAAAGGAACAAAACACCAAGCGCCAGTTGTGGCAATTGCAGGAGGTTTAGGAAGCTTTGAACCTAGAAAACCATTAATTCATAACATTACGAGTTTCGAAGATAAAGGTGTAGAATACATTATAAAAGACCCAGAAGTATATAGAAACAAAAAAGTAGTAATAGCTGGTGGAGGAGACTCTGCTCTGGACTGGAGTATATTTTTAAGTGATGTTGCAAAAGAAGTAACTTTAATTCACAGACGTAACGAATTTAGAGGTCATTTAGATTCTGTAGAAAAAGTTCAAGAACTTAAAAACGCAGGAAAAATAAACTTGGTAACACCAGCCGAAGTTGTTGGTATACTTGGTGATAAAGAAGTTTCTGGAGTTGTTGTAAAACAAGCCGAACATATAGAAAAAGAATTTGAAATAGAGTGCGATCACTTTATACCACTATTTGGTTTATCTCCAAAACTAGGTCCAATAGCTAATTGGGGATTAGAAATAGAAAAAAATGCAATTAAAGTAGATAATAGTTTAGATTACCAAACCAATATTCCAGGAGTATTTGCTATTGGAGATGTAAATACATATCCAGGAAAACTAAAATTAATACTTTGTGGTTTTCACGAAGCTACATTAATGTGTCAATCTGCTTATAAAATTATAAATCCAGGAAAGCGCTACGTAATGAAATATACAACAGTAGCAGGAGTAGATGGTTTTGATGGTACACGAAAAGAAGCACCAAAGGCAGTTGTAAAAAAAATAGAGTAATTAGCCACATAAAAAAATAAGGTTGGAACAAGATATAAACATAAAAATTACAGACCGAGAAGGCAATACCCATAGCATTCAAGCGCCAACAGATATGGCAATGAATTTAATGGAAGTTGTACGATCTTTCGAGCTTGCCGAAGAAGGTACCATTGGTGTGTGCGGAGGTATGGCTATGTGTGCATCATGCCAATGTTACGTGTTAAGTGATACCCAACTTCCAGAAATGCAAGACGATGAAGAAGCGATGCTATCTGAAGCATTTTATGTTAAAGATAATTCTCGACTAGGTTGTCAAATTCATATTACTCCAGAATTAGAAGGACTAGAAGTAGAATTAGCTCCAGAAAGTTAAAAACTAAAAAACCAAAACACTTTTTTGTACGTAAATACTCTCGTAAGAGATTTAGTTATTTATGGCAGTTTATGAAATTTATATACCTAAACGTGGAGAGTTTAGAGTATTACTAAAAATTAATAATGAAATTATATTTGTAAGTCGAGCATACGCTTCTAAAGTGCAAAGTCTCCAGGCTATAAGAGATCTTAGAAATTATAGTAACTGTTTGTCTTCTTATAGAAAAATTAGATTAGAATGTGGAAGTTGGTGTTTTGAGCTTTTAGAACCATATAATAAAACAAGCTTAGGACGAAGTTCTACTTATTTAGAAGAATCTATTGTCTCAAAAAACATTTTAGAAATGAAAGCTTTAGCACCCAAGGCAAAGTTAAAAAGTGAAGCGTTGGCTATTAATTAGTTTTATATTTATCTAAAGCAATTGGTCCTTCTAAAAGTACTCTAACAATTTGTAAATTTCCATTATCACTAGTAGAAATTTGCCATTTAATTAAAGAGATAGCGCCATTTTCAATTTCTAAACCAGTAATACTTCTTGGGTGTACACAACTACCATCGTTAAAATAAGCAATGTCTCCAGGTTCTGGAAAGCGCGGTCTGTGTGTATGGCCAACAATAGTAATTAAGTTATTATTTTCTATTATCCATCTCTTTGTTCGCTTTTCAATTTTTATAAGCTCTGTATAATTTTTTGCAGGACTAGTTGGGTCTGCAATGCCCATAACATTTAAAGGTTTCCAAAGCACTCTAACCATAAAGCGACTCCATTTCCAAAATAGAAAATTCCACCAATCGGCTTGATGACCATGTGTTAAAAATAATTCTTGCCCGGTTTGGCAGTGTTTTAAAACAATACCTTCTTCGTATTTAATGTCTCCAAATAACTCAACATCTTGTCCTGTTACCTTATCAAAATAAGAAGATAAATGTTTTTTAACATATTTAGGATCTCTATAAACCATATCGTGGTTTCCCCAAATCATATGTAAACGATTGCGCTTATGGAATTCTTTTAATAAAAGAAAAACATTTTTATGAGCATGTAATATAGAGTCGAAAGAAAGGTTTTCCCATAGTTCGTCACCATCACCTAATTCGCAATAGGTGAAACCTTCTGCGTAATAATGTTTTAAGGCATGAAAATAAATGTTTCTGTTATTTGCAAAATCATCTGCAAAACTATTGTCACCACGATGGCAATCGCTAAAAAGCACAATTTTACTAGAGTTATCAAAGTCTACAATTTTAGCATCTTTGTAAGCACGGTCTAATCTCTTTTTAGCTGAAAACATAAAATAGGTAGTTTAAACGAAAATAAATAAAATTCTTTACTTACAGTGTTTATGCTGTAACCTTTGTTGAGGCTATTTCCGTCTCAATACTATTCCATAAATTTATTCGTACAGTTAAAGCTTCTTTAGCTGTTGCAATAACTTCCTCCCATTTTTTAGAATCTTCACCACAAAGCTCTTCTATCATTTTCATAGCCATTGGTCCGTGCTCATCTTCATCTAATTCAATATGTCTTTTAAAGTAGTAAATAAGCTCGTTTAATTTTGTTTCAGGAAAATTAGCTTGCAACTTGTTTAAAATTTCTGTAAACATATTAGGTATTAATTCTTCTCTTCCAAAGGTAAAAGCAGCAGCAATTTCATGAGCTTCTTTTTGGTTTATTGTTTTAAATGTAAAATTTAAAAATGCTTTTAAGGCAGTATTTAAATTACTGTTTTTAATTGCAATAATTACATTTTTAGATTCTATTACATCTAACAAAAAAGTATCTATATCTTTTGTAGATGTATTACTTTCTTTCATGGCGTCTAAGTACATTTCAAAATGACTTTTACGTTCGCCTTTTAAAGTAATATCAGTCTCTTCAGCCAAAACAATTTCGTTTATTAAATAGCGAGTTTCTGGATTTCCAGTTGGCATCCAAGGTGTTGTAGTACAGGTTAGTTTTTGCTGTAAAGCTTTTAATAAGGACATAAAATCCCAAACGGCAAAGACGTGTGATTTTAAAAAAACCGATAAATCTTCAGTACTTTCAATGGTATTATATAGTTTGTGGTTTATTAACTGTTCTCTTAATCTAGAAAGTTGGTTTTTTACGTTTTCAATTCTCATAGTCTTCTTTTTTGCAAAAATAAAAAATGCGTTTCTATATAGAAACGCATTTTTTATTTTTGGTTTTATTAATATAGCTATTATTAATTATTTAAAGGCATTTAATCCTGTAACATCTAAACCAGTAATTAGTAAATGTATATCGTGTGTGCCTTCATAAGTAATTACACTTTCAAGGTTCATAGAGTGTCGCATAATTGAGTATTCGCCACTAATTCCCATACCACCAAGCATTTGCCTAGCTTCTCTAGCAATATTTATAGCCATTTCTACATTATTACGTTTTGCCATAGAAATTTGGGCAGAGGTTGCCGTACCGTTTTCGCGCATAACACCTAAGCGCCATGCTAACAATTGTGCTTTAGTGATTTCTGTAATCATCTCGGCCAACTTTTTTTGTTGTAGTTGGAATTGGCCAATAGGTTTTCCAAATTGCATACGCTCTTTACTGTAACGTAAAGCAGTATCGTAACAATCCATTGCGGCACCTATTGCTCCCCAAGCAATACCAAAACGAGCAGAGTCTAAACAACCTAATGGTGCACCTAAACCAGACTTGTTTGGTAATAAATTTTCCTTAGGCACTTTTACATTATCAAAAATAAGCTCACCAGTAGCACTTGCTCTTAACGACCATTTATTGTGAGTTTCTGGCGTTGTAAAACCTTCCATACCACGCTCTACAATAAGACCATGAATTCTACCTTCTTCATTTTTTGCCCAAACAACAGCTACGTTACAAAATGGTGCATTACTAATCCACATTTTTGCACCATTTAAAAGATAATGATCTCCCATATCTTTAAAATTAGTAACCATGGCACCAGGATTAGAACCGTGATCTGGCTCTGTTAAACCAAAACTACCAATCCATTCGCCACTAGCTAATTTGGGTAAGTATTTATTACGTTGCTCCTCATTACCATATTTCCAAATAGGATACATTACTAACGAACTTTGTACAGAAGCAGTACTACGCACACCAGAGTCGCCACGCTCAATTTCTTGCATAATTAAACCGTAAGAAATCTGGTCTAAACCAGCACCGCCATATTCTTCTGGAATGTAAGGTCCAAAGGCACCAATTTCTGCTAATCCATTAATAATAGACTTTGGAAATTCAGCTTTTTGCGCAGCTTCTTCAATAATAGGCGAAACATCACGCTTAACCCATTCTCTGGCAGCATCACGTACTAGTTTATGTTCATCTGTTAAAAGTTCATCAAGATTGTAATAATCTGGAGCTTCAAATAAATCTGGTTTCATATATAAGTTTTATTGCTCTAAATGTGAGGAATTCTCAAAATAGAAGGCGTTATTTTATTAGTTTATCAAAAATAACTAAAAAGCTTGCATTGCCCAATTTAAATTTCACATTTTAAGATAAAATTCTTTTGTTAAATCTATATACTCTTTAGTGTAGTCATGTCGAGCATTTTCTATAATTAGTTCGTTAATTTTTATATCGCTTTCGCGGAAAGACATTTCTATTAAAGAACGTTTGATTTCAGAATTTAATGTGCCTCGAACATGAGTAATTTTGTTAGGCTTTAAGTTTACAGCTGAAGCTAAAGTAATAAGTTTATCTTCCTCTTTAAAAGGAATAATGGTACAAAATGTTCCGTCTTCTATAAGTAATTTTGATACACTATCTATTAAATGATTAAAAGGCATGGCGTCTTGAAAGCGTGCTAAGTCGCGTTGTGTGTTTTCGGTTTTATAATTTTCACTATAAAAAGGCGGATTACAAATAATTAAATCGTATTTATCTTCAATCTCCTCGGTAAACTCGGCTAAATCTGCATGATAACAAAATAGTCTGTCACGCCATGGTGAGGCTTCAAAATTTTCAACACATTGTTCGTATGCATTTTCATCAATTTCTAAGGCATCAATAACTTCGGCGTTGCTGCGTTGTGCAAGCATGAGAGATAAAATACCTGTGCCAGCACCAATATCTAACGTTGCAAAAGGTTGTTTTGTAATATTTGCCCAAGCACCAAGTATAACACTATCGGTTCCAATTTTCATGGCGCATTGATCTTGTTTTACTGTAAACTGCTTAAAATTAAAAGGCTTGCTCATTATTCTTCAAGATACAAATCAATTAAACCTTCGGGAGTGTTAACAAAAATAGTTTTGTTTTGTTTGTCTACTTTAGCAATAAATTCATCATTCATTGGTATTAGTATTTCAATGCCATTTTTATCTATTTCAAATAAAGATTGAGCTGTACTATCATTAACACCTTTAATTGTACCAACAGTTCCAAAGTTTTTATCTTCTACTGTAAAGCCTATAATTTCATGAAAGTAAAACTTATCGTCGTCTAATTCTGGTAATGCAGTAAGTGGTAAATAACATTCGCTTTTAATTAAAGCATCGGCATCTGCTTCTGTATCTACATCTTCAAATTTTACACGAAGCAATTCGCTTTTGTGTAATTGAGAGCTTTCTGTAAAAAAGGGAATTAAGTTACCGCGAACATCTATAAATACGGCATCTAAATTTTCGTATAAATCTGGTTCGTCTGTATCTAACTTTATTAGTAACTCACCTTTAAAACTGTATTTTTTTACAATTTTACCAAGAAAAAAGCATTCGTCTTTAGTCATCTAAAAATTTATGTTTCGTTTTCGCTGTTGCGAAAATATATTAATAATTACATAAGTGCTGTTTGCGCTTAACTAAATAATAGATTTTAGTTTTTTGTAATAAAAAACTCCGATAAAAATTTATCGGAGTTTAAAAGTATAAAAAATTAATTTTCTATTCTTCTTCGTTTGTTGCTTCTGCTTCTTCAGCAGGAGCTTCTTCTTCAACAACTGGAGCATTAGCTGCAATTCTTGCTTCATTAGCTGCTTTTTCAGCTTCAAACGCTTTAGCTTTAGCTTCAGCTTCCGCTTTAGATAAGCCTTCTTTTTTAGCATCAACTTTACCAGCTTTTTCTTCTAACCAAGCAGCGAATTTCTTCTCAGCTTGCTCTTCAGTTAAAGCACCTTTACGAACTCCACCAGCAAGGTGATTTTTCAATAAAGCTCCTTTGTAAGATAATAATGCTTTGGCAGTATCAGTTGGTTGTGCACCATTCTGTAGCCATTTTACTGCTCCATCAACATCTAAGTCAATAGTTGCAGGATTAGTGTTTGGATTGTAAGAGCCTATTTTTTCTAGGTATTTACCATCTCTTTTCGCGCGAGCATCTGCTGCTACGATCCAGTAATAAGGTTTTCCTTTTTTACCGTGTCTTTGTAATCTGATTTTTACAGGCATAAAAATTAATTTGTGAGGTACGCGACCTCGATTATTAATAAGTGTGCAAAGATACAATATTTATTTAAATACCAAGTTTTTAATGTAATTGTATCACATTGTTATTTTTTATTTTATTTTTGAGTCTTCGAAATATAAAAATTATGAAAAAAATTATTGTTTTATTCTTGTCAATCTTTACATTATTTGGATGTGGAGAAGAATTAGAATATAATACACCAGCTTTTTTAGGAGAAAAAGATGGTAATTTATGGGAAGCTACATCATATCGAGCTAATATTAGTAATTCTGGAGTATTAACTATTGTTGGTTCGGACAATTTTGAAACAATTACTTTGGAGGTTAACTCTACGGAATTAGGAATTCATGATGTGGTGGAAACTACTTCATTTGGTTCTTTAAGAGATATTGAGGATGTTTTATATTCTTCAAATAACACACCAGATCCTAGTGTACAAGTGTATCCTGCTTCGGGTCAAATAGATTTAAAAGAAGTTAATGTTTTAGAAGGTTATGTTTCTGGAGAATTTTACTTCAATGCTTTTAATAGTTCTGGATTAACATCTATAAATGTTAATAAAGGATTCTTTTTTAAAGTACCATTATTAAGTGTTGCAGTAGGAAGTACTGGAGGAGCAGATGTAAATTGTGCTACAGCTTCTGCAGTAGTAGCAGCAACATTAATCAATTTTAATGCTGCATCACCTGGAGATGTAAATTATGCTAATGTTTGTAATGCTTATAAAACTGCATTAACAACACAGCAAGTTGCTTGTGGTGATGATGATGGATTAATACAAGATATTATAGATGGTTTAAGTTGTATATAATAAAAGATAAAAAATATTAAAAAAGAGCGCAGTCGTAAGGTTGCGCTCTTTTTTTTGTTAATTACTCTTAAAAAAGCCTGTAAATACTCATAAAGTCTGTTAAATCGCTTGACATCGCCTTACGTTTCTATTATATTGAGAATGTTGATGTGAAACAATACGCATCATTAAAAAAAGTATTGGAATTTAAAATGATAAAAGATATTATGAAGTATACAGAAGAAATTTCAAACAAATTAAATGAATTATTGGTAAAAAACTATGATGCCGAAAAAGGGTATATAGATGCTTATCAAAACGTTGAAAGTAACGACTTAAAAATGTTCTTTAAACGCAGAGCTTCAGAAAGAAGTGCGTTTGCAAAAGAGTTAAGAACAGAAATCTTACAATATGGGCAAATACCTGAAGATTCTGGAACATTTAAAGGCGCAATGCACAGAAACTGGATGAATTTAAAAAATACATTTTCATCTAACAATGAAGAAGCTATTTTAGAAGAAGCTATTAGAGGTGAGGAATCAAGTCTTGAAGAATATAATACAATGATAACCGAAAAAAATTTACCGCCAACAATAGATAAATTAATAGCTAAGCATAGAGATGCAATACAGTCTGCAATTAATACAGAAAAAGCCAAATTAGAATTGGTTTCATAGATAAAAACAAAAAATTGCTATAAAAAAATCAGCCTAAAAGGCTGATTTTTTTTGTTCTAAAAAGGTGTAAATATTTTAAATAATAGAGTCTTTATAACTCTTAATAACTTTAACTTTTTAAACTATCTTTTTTATGTATTTTTATAGGCCTATATTTTCTCACAGCTTTTTTAGCAAAACACCTTAATAATAGCTATTTATGTATTTAATTTTCGATACAGAAACAACCGGTTTACCAAAACGTTGGGATGCACCAATTACAGATACAGATAATTGGCCGAGATGTATCCAGATTGCATGGCAATTGCATGACGCTATGGGAAACTGTATTGAGAGTGAAGATTATTTAGTAAAACCAGAAGGTTTTAATATACCTTATGATGCCGAAAAAATTCACGGCATTTCTACAGAATTAGCCCAAGAACAAGGTGTTGAGTTATTAGAGGTTTTAGAGAAATTTAATATAGCTTTAAATAAAACAAAGTTTGTTGTTGGTCAAAACGTAAAGTTCGACCTTAACATAATGGGAGCAGAGTTTGTACGTGAAGACATTGCAAACCAATTACAAGAATTACCTGTTTTAGATACCTGTACAGAGCATACAGCAAGTTTGTGCCAAATTCCTGGTGGTCGTGGAGGTAAATTTAAATTACCAACCTTAACAGAGCTACATCAATATCTATTTAATCAGCCATTTGCAGAAGCACACAATGCCACTGCCGATGTTGAAGCTACAACACGTTGTTTTTTAGAGTTAATAAGAAGACAACAATATACCAAAGAAGAACTTGATGTTCAACCAGATTATTTCGAGAGGTTTTCAGAAGCTAATCCGCAGCCAATACAATTAATTGGTTTAAAGCACATAAACTTAAAAAAGGAAAGTGCTAAAGTTAATGCAAGGCTACAAAAGGAACAATCAAGCGGTATTTCTTCCGAAGAAATAAAAGAAAATATTGCCGATTTACAAGCTGTAGATTTTGTGCATTTACATAATCACTCTCAGTTTTCGGTATTACAATCAACCATGAGTGTAGCAGATATTGTAGCTGTCGCAGCAGAATATAATATGCCGGCAGTTGCATTAACCGATCATGCTAACATGATGGGAGCATTTCACTTTGTAAATGCAGTAAATAAACATAACAAGTTTGCAGAAGATAAAATAAAAGAGGCAGAGGCGGAAGGTAAAACAACACAGATAAAAAAAATAAAACCAATTGTAGGTTGCGAGTTTTTTGTGTGTGAAAACCATTTAGATAAATCCAGAAAGGATAATGGTTATCAAATTGTATTAATTGCAAAAAATAAAAATGGTTACCATAATCTTGCTAAACTTTCATCTCATGCTTTTACAGATGGTTTTTATTATGTGCCAAGAATTGATAAAAAACTTATTGAGCAATATAAAGAAGACTTAATTTGTTTAACAGGAAACTTGTATGGCGAGGTGCCAAGTAAAGTTTTAAATGTAGGTGAAAATCAAGCCGAAGAAGCATTAATTTGGTGGAAAGAAACGTTTCAAGATGACTTGTATGTGGAGCTTATGCGTCACAATCAAGAAGACGAAAATCGTGTAAATCCCACTTTAATAAGTTTAGCAAAAAAGCATGGTGTAAAAGTTGTTGCTACAAATAACACTTATTATGCAAAGCAAGAAGATGCTAACGCACACGATATTTTACTGTGTGTAAAAGATGGTGAAAAACAAGCAACGCCGATAGGTCGTGGTCGTGGCTATCGATACGGTTTACCTAACCAAGAATACTACTTCAAGTCGGCAGAAGCCATGAAAAACATCTTTAAAGATGTGCCAGATGCTATTACTAACATACAAGAAGTTGTAGATAAAATTGAAGGTTTTCAATTAGCTCGTGATGTATTATTACCAGCGTTCGATATACCAGAGGAATTTCAGCATAAAGAAGATTTAGAAGATGGCGGAAAACGTGGTGAAAATGCATTTTTAAGGCATTTAACTTACGAAGGAGCCAAAAAAAGATATGGCGAAGAACTATCAGAAGAAGTAATAGAACGTTTAGATTTCGAGCTAAGCGTTATTGAAAAAACAGGATATCCTGGTTATTTCTTAATTGTAGAAGATTTTATTCGCGAAGCGAGAAAAATGGATGTTTCTGTTGGTCCTGGACGTGGTTCTGCTGCAGGATCTGTAGTAGCATATTGTCTTTGGATTACCAACATAGACCCAATGAAGTACAACCTACTTTTTGAGCGTTTTTTAAATCCAGACCGTGTAAGTATGCCCGATATTGATATCGATTTTGATGACGAAGGTCGAAGTCGCGTTATGGATTACGTAATAGAAAAATATGGAAGTAATCAAGTAGCACAAATTATTACCTATGGTACAATGGCAGCAAAGTCATCAATTAGAGATACTGCCAGAGTTTTAGATTTACCATTATTTGATGCCGATAGAATTGCGAAGCTAATACCAACAATGTCTAAATTAGGTAAGATATTTGGACTATCGGAAAAAGAATTAGGAAGTAAATTTAGAGCCGAAGATTTAGAAAAAATAAACGAACTTTTAAATATTTCTGAAGGTGAAGATTTGCAAGCCGAAACCGTAAACATTGCAAGATCACTTGAAGGTTCTGTAAGAAACACAGGTATTCACGCCTGTGGAGTAATTATTACACCAGACGATATTACTAAATTCGTTCCTGTTTCAGTAGCTAAAGATTCAGATTTATATGTCACCCAATTTGATAACTCTGTTGTAGAAGATGCCGGTTTATTAAAAATGGATTTTTTAGGGTTAAAAACCTTAACCTTAATAAAAGATACGGTTAAAATTGTAAAGGCAAAGCATGGTATTACGTTAGATCCAGAAAACTTTCCTTTAGATGATGAAGAAACCTATGCTTTATTCCAGCGAGGTGAAACGGTTGGTGTATTCCAGTACGAATCTCCAGGAATGCAAAAACACCTTAAAGACTTAAAACCTACGGTTTTTGACGATTTAATTGCCATGAATGCATTGTATCGTCCAGGACCAATGGAATACATACCAAGTTTTGTTAGAAGAAAACATGGTGATGAAGATATTGAGTACGATTTACCAGCAATGGAAGAGTACTTAAAAGAAACATACGGTATTACAGTATACCAAGAGCAAGTAATGCTACTATCGCAAAAACTAGCAGATTTCACCAAAGGTGAAGCCGATGTTTTACGTAAAGCAATGGGTAAAAAACAAATTGCGGTACTAGATAAAATGAAACCAAAATTTATCGAGCAAGCAAGTGCAAAAGGTCACGATGCTAAAAAGCTTGAGAAAATTTGGAAAGATTGGGAAGCCTTTGCAAGTTACGCCTTTAATAAATCGCACTCTACGTGTTATGCTTGGATTGCCTACCAAACTGCTTATTTAAAAGCACATTATCCTGCAGAATATATGGCAGCGGTTTTGTCTAATAACATGAATGATATCAAGCAGGTTACATTTTTTATGGAAGAATGTAAACGTATGAAACTACCTGTACTTGGCCCAGATGTTAACGAAAGTTATTATAAATTCTCTGTAAATAAAGATAATGCGGTACGATTTGGAATGGGAGCCATTAAAGGAGTTGGTCATGGAGCAGTAATGACTATTGTAGAAAACCGTAAAAAAGACGGTCCATACAAATCTATATTTGATATTGCTAAACGAATAGATTTGCGTGCAGCCAATAAAAAAGCTTTCGAAAACTTAGCTCTTGCAGGTGGTTTTGATTGTTTTACAGATACGCATCGAGCGCAGTATTTCCATAAAGAAGGTGGTGATTTAACTTTTTTAGAAAAGGCAATTAAATATGGTGCAAAACATCAAGAAAATGAAAACTCTGCTCAAGTAAGTTTATTTGGAGGAGGAAGCGAAGTGCAAATAGCCGAGCCACAAGTACCACCATGTGAAACTTGGGGAACTATGGAGAAATTAGCACAAGAGCGTGAAGTAGTTGGTGTTTATATTTCGGGTCATCCATTAGATGATTTTAGAACCGAAATGAAAAATTTCTGTACAGGAACCATAGCTTATTTTAATGATTTGGCACCACACGTTAATAAAGAAATTACTTTTGGAGGTGTTGTTACAGATGTGCAACATCGTGTAAGTAAGCAAGGGAAAGGTTGGGCATTATTTACAATTGAAGATTATACAGATTCTTTTGAGTTTAGAATTTTTGGAGAAGATTACTTAAAACATCGACCATTTTTATTAAAAAACACGTTTGTACATGTAAAGACCTTTGTTCGAGAAGGTTGGGTAAATAGAGATACAGGTAAAAAGAGTGATCCAAGGTTACAGTTTAACAGCTTTCAATTGTTACATGATGTTATGGATAAATATGTTAGAAAATTATCCATTCAATTAAATATTAAAGAATTAGAGCCGGATAGGATTAATAATTTAAAATCATTAATTGCTATGCATCCTGGTAGCCATTTGCTCGATTTTGTAATTTACGATAATAGAGAGCAAATTAAATTAGAAATGCCAAGTCGTAGACAAAAAGTAAAAGTAACACAAGAGCTATTGAGTGCGCTAGATGAAGATCAAATTTATTATAAATTAAACTCTTAGTAAAAATATAATATAAATTTAAGTGTATTGTTAAATAAATAAGCCTAATCAATGCAGCTATAAGTTAAACAAATTATAAGTTTGTAAGCTTTAGAGAAAATTTTGACTAAGTTTGTATATTAACAAGAAGTAAAATTCAATTTTAAAAAATAAATATCATGGCATTAGAAATCACAGATGCAAATTTTGAAGAAACAGTATTAAACAGCGATAAGCCAGTAATGGTAGATTTTTGGGCTGCTTGGTGTGGACCTTGTAGAATGGTTGGACCAATTATAGACCAAATTAGTGAGGAGTATGATGGGAAAGCTGTTGTTGGTAAATTAGACGTAGATGCAAATCAAGAATTTGCAGCAAAATACGGAGTAAGAAACATACCTACAGTTTTGGTTTTTCAAAATGGAAAAGTAGTAGGAAGACAAGTTGGAGTAGCTCCTAAAACAGCATATGCTGAAGCTATCGACGCTTTATTATAGAAATATATTTCATAAAGAATTGATAAAGGTTTGCTATAATGGCAAACCTTTTTTTATTTTAGTAAAAAAGTAAATTATAATGAGCAAAATAACAAAAGCGCAAGACGCAATAGATAGTAAGTTATTAGACGAAAGAAAGGTGTTTCTTTGGGGAATGGTAGACGATAAAAGCGCTAAGCATGTTATCGATAGGCTTCTTTATTTAGATAGCTTAGAAACTAAGGATATTACATTGTATATAAATAGTCCAGGAGGTTATGTTACTTCTGGTTTTGCAATGTACGACACAATTAAATCTTTAAAAAGTGACGTGTCTACAGTATGTACTGGTTTAGCAGCTTCTATGGGATCTATTTTATTATCTGTAGGAGCAAAAGGAAAACGTTTTATACAACCTCACGCACGTGTAATGATTCATCAACCTAGTGGTGGTGCTCGTGGGCAAGCAAGTGATATAGAAATTACAGCACAAGAAATTTTAAAAACTAAAGAGTTAAGTGCTAAAATATTAGCAGAAAACTGTGGGCAGGATTTCGAAAAGGTAATGAAAGACTTTAATCGTGACCATTGGATGGGAGCTGAAGAGTCTAAAGATTATGGAATTGTTGACGGAATTTTAGAATAAAATATAGATTATAAAAAGAGAATAGAGTTTTAATTCTATTCTCTTTTTTTTTATTAAATAATTTAAATAGAGTTCTGCTTTTACAGAAACAAAATGAATTTACAAGACGAATTAAATAAAGCAGGTGGATTTAAAAACTTAGAGCACTTGGCAAAACAAGTAGTTGAAGGTTTTATTTCCGGTATGCATAAAAGTCCGTTTCATGGTTTCTCTGCAGAATTTGCAGAGCATAAAATTTATAATCAAGGAGAAAGTACACGCCATATAGATTGGAAGCTTTTTGCAAAAACCGATAAGCTTTATACAAAACGTTATGATGATGAAACTAATTTACGTTGTCATATTATTTTAGACAATAGTAGTTCTATGCATTATCCCGAAAAAACAAATTTTGACATAGATAATCTAAATAAAATTGCATTTTCGGCATTAGCATCAGCATCATTAATGCATATTCTTAAAAAGCAACGTGATGCGGTAGGATTAAGTATTTATAGTGATGCTTACGATTTTTACGCTAACGAAAAAGGAAGTGAGCGCCATCATCAAATGCTTTTAGCGCAATTAAGTAATGCGGTTTTAAGTAAACCTAAAAATAAGCAAACCGAAACATACCAATATTTGCATCAAATAGCAGAGAAAATTCATAGACGTTCACTAATATTTGTATTTACAGATATGTTTCAAACTTCTACAGATGAAGTTAAGCTTTTTGAAGCACTACGTCACTTAAAACATAATAAGCATGAAGTAGTATTGTTTCATGTATTCGATAGAAGTAAAGAGCTTATTTTTAATTTTGATAATAAGCCAAAACGGTTTATTGATGTAGAAACTGGAGAACACATTAATTTATATAGTGATCAAGTAAAAGATAATTACGAAAAATTGGTAGGTGATTATTTTAAAGATTTGCGTGTAAAATGTGGTCAAAACCGAATAAAGTACGTTGAAGCAGATATAAATAAAAATTTTGATGTTATCCTAACTAGCTATATGTTAGAGCGTCAGAAATTTATTTAAACTTTTTTTTAAAAAAAATCGAAAAAATGTTTGCAGTATTAAAATAGCGGTGTATATTTGCCCTCGCAATATGCAACGGTCTGGTAGTTCAGTTGGTTAGAATGTCGCCCTGTCACGGCGAAGGTCGCGGGTTCGAGTCCCGTCCAGACCGCAAAATTGCTAAAAGCTTCAACTTTGTTGAAGCTTTTTTTGGCAAAAAATTTAGTTGTGTTGTTTTGATGGGTGTAGTAGTCCATCAAACTGGTAGAAAGCTAGTTAAATAGCTTAAACCAATGAGAAGCTTTCCTTTTTTCTTTATTGAAAATTGTGAAGCTTTTTTGTTTTTATAGAATTTTTATTGCTCTTTAACGTTTTTTTAATAAAAAAATAGCTACAATTCACGTTTGAGCAGTAATTTGAATCTCTTTATCGATTTTTTTAAAAATTAACATTATATATTTTTTATATTAGCCGTACATTATTGATTCCCTTAGCATTAACATGCTTCAATAATGACTCCATTGTATAGACTTTCTGTCTATAGTTTACTATTTATTTGTTTTTAAGTACTATTCAAAGTGGTAGCAATACCTCTACATTAATATTAAATTAATAGCAACATTAAATAAATAAATAATTATGAAATTCCTTAAATTAACTTTAGTAGCACTTTTTTCAATTGGATTATTAACAGCTGTTTTACCTTCAAACAAAGTAGAACCAACAGTTGAAACCACTAACCATGACCTTTCTAAGCCAGATTTAGACTTAACTGCATTTATAGAGCTTAAGAATAAAAGAAAAGTACCAACTCAAGGATAGACTTTTCTAATAAAACAATTTTCAATACAAATAATAACAATAAAAAATACACTTATGAAATCCCTTAAATTAACTTTAGTAGCACTTTTTTCAATTGGATTATTAACAGCTGTTTTACCTTCAAACAAAGTAGAACCAACAGTTGAAACCACTAACCATGACCTTTCTAAACCAGATTTAGACTTAACTGCATTTATAGAGCTTAAGAATAAAAGAAAAGTACCAACTCAAGGATAGAATTTTAAAAGAACACATATAACTAGTAATAGCAACAATAAAAAATACACTTATGAAATCCCTTAAATTAATTTTAGTAGCACTTTTTTCAATAGGATTATTAACGGCTGTTTTACCATCAAACGAAGTAGAGGTAACAGTTAAAACTACTAACCAAGACCTTTCTAAACCAGATTTAGACTTAACTGCATTTATAGAGCTTAAGAACAAAAGAAAAGTACCAACTCAAGGATAGACTTTTAAAAAACACATATAAATAGTAATAGCAACAATAAAAAATACACTTATGAAATCCCTTAAATTAACTTTAGTAGCACTTTTTTCAATAGGATTATTAACAGCCGTTTTACCATCAAACGAAGTAGAACTAACAGTTAAAACCACTAAGCAAGACCTTTCTAAACCAGATTTAGACTTAACTGCATTTATAGAGCTTAAGAATAAAAGAAAAGTACCAACAGAAGGATAGACTTTTTAAAAGAATACATATAAATAGAAATAGCAACAATAAAAAATACACTTATGAAATCCCTTAAATTAACTTTAGTAGCACTTTTTTCAATAGGATTATTAACAGCCGTTTTACCATCAAACGAAGTAGAAGTAACAGTTAAAACTACTAAGCAAGATATTTCTAAACCAAATTTAGATTTAACTGCATTTATAGAGCTTAAGAATAAAAGAAAAGTACCAACAGAAGGATAGACTTTTTAAAAGAATACATATAAATAGAAATAGCAACAATAAAAAATACACTTATGAAATCCCTTAAATTAACTTTAATAGCACTTTTTTCAATTGGATTATTAACGGCTGTTTTACCATCAAACGAAGTAGAGGTAACAGTTAAAACTACTAACCAAGACCTTTCTAAACCAAATTTAGATTTAACTGCATTTATAGAGCTTAAGAACAAAAGAAAAGTACCAACAGAAGGATAGACTTTTAAAAGAATACATATAAATAGAAATAGCAACAATAAAAAATACACTTATGAAATCCCTTAAATTAACTTTAATAGTACTTTTTTCCATAGGATTATTAACAGCCGTTTTACCTTCAAACGAAGTAGAGGTAACAGTTAAAACTACTAACCAAGACCTTTCTAAACCAGATTTAGACTTAACTGCATTTATAGAGCTTAAGAACAAAAGAAAAGTACCAACTCAAGGATAGATAAAAATTTGAGTTTTTATTCAACTAAATTTTTATTTTATTTAGTTTAAATTTGATAAAATTCAAAATTTATATTGAGGGCTTTTTTATTATTATTTTGTAGTTTTTTTGTCTTTTTTTCTTTTGCACAAAAAGAGAGAATTAACTCTACTTTAGATTCAATTATACTATATAGAGAATATTCTAAAAATAGTAATCTAACATTTAAGCAACGCATATTATACGCAAATAGAGCAATAACTTTATCCTCCAGTTATAGTGAAGACTCTACATTAATTAAAAGCTATAAAGCTTTATCTTCAATTTATTTAAATCAATTAAATACTTCAAAACTAAAATCTGTAAATTTTAAAATTGTCGACTTAGCTAATAAAGCAAAAGATACAGCGGCATTAGCAAATGCAAACTATATACTAGGTTATACTTACGATGTAGAGTCGAAACCAGATAGTGCTTATTTTTATTACTCAAGAGCTGTAAAACAATACGATGTAATAGGAGATAAAAAGGATTACATAAATGTTCTCTCTAATATGAGTGATATACAATATTATGAACGTGATTATGTAGGAGCAGAAATTAATATAATTAGAGCATTAAAAATTTTAGAAACCTTACCTGAAACCGAAGATAATATTATTGTTAAATGGGAAAGATATAATGTTTTAGGCATTATTTCCGGTGAACTTAAAAATTTTGATAAAGCTCTTGAATATTATAACCTAACAAAAAAAACAGTAAAAAATTACTCGCAAGCTTATTATTATAATGTGTTTTCAAATAATAATATAGGATCCATTTATAGAAGAAAAGGAGATTATAAAAAAGCTATTGAAATTTTTAACGAAATACTCGAAGACAAAACCTTATTAGATAACGACTCTTTATCTTATGCTGCTGTTAAAGCCAATTTAGCTTATTCAAAATATTTAAATAAAGATTTTGAAACACAAGAGGTTAATTCTCTATTTAAGGAATCTATTAAAATTTCTAAAGCATTAGATGATGAAATTAGTATTATGGGTACTAGTGCTTATTACTCAGAATTTTTAAGCGAAATAGGAGAAAAAGATTCAGCTAAAAAATATGTGGATTTGGCGTATAAAATTGCTAAAAACACGAAGTCTAATAGTTTTGTTTTTAGAACTTTAAAAACAAAATCTCAATTAGAAAAAGATTCTTCTAATATCTTTTTAGGAGAATACATTAAGCTAAGCGATAGTTTGGTTACTGCCGAGCGTTCAAGGCGCAATAAATTTGCAAGAATAGATTACGAAACAGATGTAATTATACAAGAGAAAGAAGCAATTTCTAAACAAAATTTATGGTTAATTATTATTTCTATAGGTCTTTTGTTTTCTATACTACTTCTATACATTATTAAAACGCAACGAGAAAAAAATAAAGAACTACAACTGGCTAAACAACAACAAGAAGCTAACGAAGAAATTTATAACCTAATGCTTTCCCAACAAGAGAAAATGGACGAAGCTAGAGCTGTTGAAAAAAAACGAATATCTCAAGAAATGCACGATGGTATTTTAGGAAGATTATTTGGTACGCGATTAAGTTTAGATAGTCTTAATATGGATAACTCTCAAGAGGCAATTATTAGTCGAGAAAATTATATTAAAGACTTAATGGAAATAGAAAAGGATATTCGTAAAATTTCTCACGATTTAAATACAGACTTTATTTCTAATACAAGATTCCCAGATTTAGTAAGCACCTTAGTAGAAACACAATGTTTAGCATACAAATTAGACTATAATATTTCTATAGATAATGATATAAAATGGGAAGATTTAGTAAATAAAACTAAAATTCATATTTATAGAATAATACAAGAATCTCTTCAAAATATATACAAGCACGCCCAAGCAAAAATTATTAATGTGAAAATACACCAACAAGAAAATTTAATATCTTTATTGATAATTGATGATGGTGTGGGTTATGATAAATCGAAACAAAAAGATGGAATTGGTTTAAAAAATATAAAATCTAGAGTTGAAGCTATTGGAGGAAAATTAAATATAAAGACTAAAATTAATATTGGTACAACTATTTTTATAGAGTTACCGATTAATAATGAACCAAATTAAAATGGCACAAGAAATTATTAAAATATTGATGACAGACGATCACCCAATGATTATTGAAGGTTATCAAAACACTTTATTAGCAACAAAAAAAGAATCTCAAAAATTAATTATAGATATAGCTACAAACTGTGACGAATCTTTAGAACTTATTAATAAATCTATATCTCTTGGTGAGCATTACACTGTATGTTTTTTTGATATTAGCATGCCGCCTTCGAGTGATGGAGAATTTAAATCTGGTGAAGATTTAGCTTTATATGTTAGAAAAAAAACAAGACGAACTAAAATTGTAATGCTAACAATGTTCGACGAATCTTACCGTATACACAGCATAATAAATAATATAGATCCAGAAGGTTTTTTAATAAAAAGCGACATTACATCCAGAGAATTAGCAAGTGCTTTTCAAGCAGTTTTACATAATCCTCCATTTTATAGTGGTACAGTAAATCAAATAATAAAAAGGACACGATTTAGTAATTTAGAAGTAGATGAAGTAAACCATCATATTCTTTATCTAATATCTAAAAGTATGAAGAATAAAGATATTGCTAAAGAATTAAATCTTTCATTAAGTAGTATAGAAAAGAAAAAGAAATTATTAAAGGAAATATTTAAGGTTGAAGAAGGAGATGAAAAAACATTAATTGAAAAAGCTAAAGGCTATGGTTTTTTAAATAATTAGTAGGATTTTTCTCTGAAATGTTAAAATTTACAAAAAAACACTTTTTTTTTAAATTAGTCAAACATACCCATTATTTAAGCACTTTCAAGAATTTTAAAATTTTCATTACGGTAAAAACCGTAATTGGATATTATTAAATGTATTAAATTTGTCCTATCAACAATCACACACTAAATTTTAGGTAGGATTTAGAATTTAGTCGGTAATAGCAAATTTACACGAACCTTGTAATTTCTCTTCTGAAATTACAAGGTTTTTTTTTAAAATAGTATCTCTTTATAATCCCAAAATATCTTAATAAAGAAACCAAGGTAAACTACAGAAACTATAAATTTTATAAATGTTCCAGTAATAAAACCTATAAAAGATCCAAACGCTGCTTTTAATGCGGTTTGAGAATCTGTTTTATTACTTAATTCTCCCAAAAAAGCTCCTAAAAAAGGACCAATAATTATGCCTCCAGGAATTGGAGCAAGAATACCAACAAAAAGGCCAATAGTTGTGCCAATCATACCAGCTTTTGTGCCTCCAAATTTTTTAGCACCCATCGCCGGAATAATATAATCTAAAGTAAAAACTAATAAAGCAATAATTAATGTAATGCTTAAAAACATCCAGTTATTTGGAACTGCATTTGTTAAATAAAGTAATAATAAACCAATCCAACTTAATGGAGGACCAGGTAAAATAGGTAAAAAGCTACCTATAAGTCCAAGAATTATAAATAATAATCCTACAAAAACTAAAAATATATCCATAAAGTATTTTTTTTATAAGACGTTTAAAACCAATAAAAGTTACATTTGTAACTAAATAATTAGTTTTAACTAAAAAAATAGTTATATTTGAACTAATAATTTAGTTTAAAAAAACAGTCTACTAAAAATAAGAGTTAAAAAATGAAACAACTTACAAAAGCAGAAGAAGATATTATGCAAGTACTTTGGCTTTTAAAAATGGCCAATGTAAAACAAATAATCGATGAGTTGCCAGAACCAAAACCAGCATATAATACAGTTTCTACAATAGTTAGAATTTTAGAAAGTAAAGGCTTTGTAGATTATAAAAAGAAAGGAAAAGGACACATTTATTTTCCGTTATTAAAAAAGCAAGACTACAGTAACCAATCTATAAATAAGCTTGTAGATAATTATTTTCAAGGTTCTTTTAAAAGTATGGTCTCTTTTTTTGTTAAAAAAAACGATGTTAATTTAAACGACCTAGAATCTGTTTTAAAAGAAATAGAAAAGGATACAAAAAAGTAAAATTATGTTACACTATATATTGCAAACTATCATTTTTCAATTACTATTTTTAATGGTTTACGATGTGTTTTTAAAAAACGAAACCTTTTTTAATTGGAATAGGTTTTACTTATTAACTTCAGCATTATTATCTGTTATATTACCATTTGTAAAAATAGATGGTTTTAAAACCATTATACCTCAAAAGTACATTTTTAGTTTGCCAGAAGTTATTATAGGTAATAATACTAGTAATGTAATAACGTTAAATGAAGTGTTTTTAAATACCCAAAAAGCAACTTTATATTTTAGTTTTAATTGGAGTTATATTTTGTATTTAGGATCCTGTATTGCAATAATATTATTTTTAATAAAGTTATATAAAATAGCCATAATCGCTTATAAAAATCCAAAAGTAAAATTTGAAAAAGCTTTATTAATAGAATTGTCTAATAGCAAACACGCTTTTTCATTTTTCAATTACATATTTATTGGGAAAGACATAAATACAGAAGATAAACAAACCATTTTAGCACACGAATTAGAACATGTAAAAGAGAAGCACAGTATAGATTTATTGTTCTTCGAGATTTTAAAAATTGTATTCTGGTTCAATCCTTTAATTTATTTATACCAAAATAGAATTGCAGACTTACATGAATTTGTGGCAGATGCTAAAGCCGTAAAATCTAGTAGTAAAACAAACTATTATCAAAACTTGTTATCGCAAGTTTTCGATACCCAAAAGGTATCATTCATCAATTCATTTTTTAAACAATCATTAATCAAAAAACGAATCATTATGTTAAGCAAATCAAAATCAAAACAAATTCATTTAGCCAAGTATTTATTAGTATTTCCAATGGTAATTGGCATGCTGTTTTATACGTCTTGTTCTAATGAAGATAAGTTAAGTAATAGTGTAGAGGAGACTTCTAATTTAAGTGAAGAAGAGCTTCTTAAAAAATATATTGAAGAAATAAATGAGTTAAAAACAAATAACATACTTTTTAGTCTAGATGATAAGGCTTTCGAGAAATTTAATTTGTCAATTGTTAATGATAATTATATTCAGACATTAGATCAATATTTGAGATCAAAAGCATTTCTGTCGGGTGTTTTTACAGATTTAATTAATAAAGAAAGTGTAAGTGATAAATCGAGTTTTAAACTAGCTTTAAATGATTTAGAATCTTCAACTTATCAAGATTATCTAGAAAGAAAGAAAACTCAAGAATCAATAGATAATTGGGAAAACTCACCAAGAGACTATCAACTAAGAAAACATGTTAAAGATTTAGATAATATTACTGAAGAAGAAAATAAACTTATTAGAAGTCAAATTAAGCAAATTGAAAATGATGATTATCTACATACTTTAATAATCTCTGATGGTTTAAGACATAAAAAAAGCGAGTTTAAAGTTAATAATAACGACGAAGAATATATAGGCGAAAATATGTCTTTCGTTACAATAGATCAGGTTCCTGTTTTTAATGGCTGCGATACTTCAATGTCTAACAACGATCAAAGAAAATGCTTTAGCGATAAGATAAATGCTATTGTTCGAGAAAATTTTGATGCTTCTTTAGGTAAAAAATTAAACCTTGTTGGTAAAGTAAGAATTTATGCAAGATTTACAATCAATAAAGAAGGAAACATAGCAAATATTAAAACAAGAGCACCACATGCCGAATTAGAAAAAGAAGCAAGAAGAGTGGTTCAATTAATTCCACAAGTAATACCAGGTAAACATGAAGGAGAGCTAGTTAACGTAACTTTCGATTTACCTATTACCTTTAATATTGAAGAGTAATTATACTTTTAAAAGAAGTATAAGTTTTAAAACCGAAGCAAAGTCTTCGGTTTTTTTATTTTTAAGATAATATATTGTACTTTTCAGTTTCAATTTACACTATGCAAAGAGTATTTGTTTTATTGTTAATTATATGCGCAACATCTTGCGAGTATTTTAATGCAAAAAAAATAGCTTCAGAAGATATTTTTAAAGAAGAAATAAGTGCTATTAATTGGAATGATGTTGATAATTATCCAACGTTTTCTTCCTGCGATTCTTTACAAGTAAAAACAGATAGGAAAAGCTGTTTTGAAAATACATTATCGCAACATATAACTAATAGTCTTCAAAATGAAACCATAATTGTTTCTCAAGATATTGAGGATACAATTCTTTTAGAATTTCAAGTTTCTAAAACAGGTAAAATATCTATAAAACACATTAATTTAAGCGAAACTATAGAGGTAGAAATACCAGAAATTAAAAACATGATAAGTAATAGTCTAAATAGTTTGCCGCAAATTTATCCAGCACTTAAAAGAGATCAGCCTGTTAAAGCAGAGTTTAAATTACCAATTATTATTAAAGTAGATTAATTTTTTACTTAAAACTAGAATTTAATTGCTAACTTTTTCATAAGTCTTAAAACCTCTACATATAACCAGATTATTGTTACTAAAAGACCGTAACAAGCCATCCATTCTTTGTATTTAGGCGCTTTGTTTTTGTAACGTTCTATAAAATCGAAATCTAATAAAAAAGATAAGGCAGCAAACGTAGCAGCAACTATATTAAAAGATATAGCAAGCCAGCTCGTTCCCCATATAAAAGAACGAATGCCAAAAAAGCTTAAAATCCAAGAAATTAAATAGACAAGAAATATTGTAGAACATACTGTAATTATTACACTTCTAAGTTTTTTAGTTACAACAATAATTCGAGTTTGATAAAGCATTAAAATAGTAAAAAAAGTAACTAATGTTACACCTACAGCTTGATAAGGCATTTCTGGATATTGAGCTTTAATATAGCTTGTAAAGCCACCAAGAAAAAAACCTTTAGCAATAGCATATAAAGGTACTAAAATATGTGCCCAATTTTGCCTAACAGATAATATAATACTAATAACTATAGCAGCAAGTACACCACCTGTAGCAAACCATTTTATATTTACACCATTACTATATAATTTCCACACAAAAACTGTAATTCCTGTTGTAATAAATAGCATTAAAAAGGTTTTTATTATAATGCCAGAAACTGTCATTTTTTTTTGAGAAACATTTTTTTGTTCCCAAAAATATGGCGAAAACGCAGGATTATTAGTTTTTAAAAAAGACATTATAAATTAAATTTATAACCAATAGCAAAATCTACAGGAAAATTATCTTGGTTATCTATAAAAACAGCAAAAAGCGAATCGTAAACAAGAGTTAAGTAACCATTTCCAATTTTTAAATCTGCGCCTAAACCAAAAATAAAAGGAGCATCAAAACCAGAAGAAGTATTTTCTATTGTAATTAAAGAAGCTGCATCTTCGGGATTTGTAATTGTAGTTTTTATTGTTGCACTTGTATAGGTTGCAAATTTGGTTTGAGCGTAAACATTTATATTATTCTTATTTATAAATCTAAATCTATATCCTAAAGCAATTTGTGTTGCAGAATATTGAAAGTCATCATTATCTGTAGTGTGTCTCATGTTTAAAAAACCTGAATGTCTAGAATCTAAGTTATCCGAAACAGCCTCTATTTCTGTTCCAAAAAAAGCTGTTTTTTCATTATTAATATTTTGGTTAAAAGGACTGTTGGTTAAACCTCCAAAAAGACCTAGTCTAAATTTTAATTTAGAACTAGAATCTGTTATAACGTAATTAGAATCTTTAGTATTATTAAACTCATCAATAAAAGATTTAAGACTATATGTAGTTAAATTTACCTTCGAGGCATCTATAGATGTTAAATCTGTTAATACCGTTTTATATTCTTCTTGATATTTATTCTTCGAGTTTTTTGTGTTTTTAAGCTCTGTAATTTTACCATCTTCTGTTCTTATAAAATAACGATATTGCTCATTAATAACATTCCAAAGCAAATCTAAAGAACCTTCAGTTTCAGTTTTTAATTCTAAGGTTTCATTACCAATAGTGTAGGTTTGTTGTGCAAAAGTATAACCGCTATATGCTAGTAAACTAAATAATAAAATAAATTTTTTCATAATAGAAATAGATTTGGTTTTAATTGTAAAAGTAAATATTTTAAGTCAATTATGGTTTATTTACTAAAAGTTCTATCTTTCCATTTGTATTTAGTAAACATCGAAATACACGCAATATAAACGCTAAAAAAAGGATATATAAATGCTGAAAAGATAAAACTTGATAACTCGTTTTCTTGTTTAAAAAAATGAGCTGTTTTAAAAATAAGAAGAAAATCGGTAAGACTCTTTATTATAAAGACATAAAATAATGGACTAAATTGAAGCCACCCAAATAGAAATAATAAAAAATAACAAACTAAAATAGCATTCATTAAAAAAACAATTAAACCTACTAATTTTCCAAATATAGAATTGTAACTCGAAGTCTTTGCAGCCCATCTTTTACGTTGGGATATTAAGGATTTAAGTGTTGGTTGGGCTTTAGTTTTTACAATGGCAGTTGTAGATTTTAAAAACTGAACATCGTTTTTATTATGTTTAATTACCTTTTGAAGCAGAAAAATATCATCGCCACTAGCAATATTACTATTACCATTAAAACCATTAAGTTTTAAAAACAAATCTTTATTATAAGCTAAGTTTGCACCATTACATAAAAACGGTTTACCAATACCAAAACCACCTATTGTAGCTCCAATTAAGCTTAAAAAATCTAATAACTGAAAACGTTTTAAAAATGAGTTTGTATAATTGTATGTAACGGGAGCAACAATCATTTTACAAGGTTTTTTATTGATAAAACTATTAAAAGTGTCGAGCCAGAATTTGGGTAATACACAATCTGCATCTGTAGTAACTATCCAATTGTGTTTAGCTACTTTTATAGCAGAGACAATAGCATCTTTTTTTGGTGAATTTGAAATTCTTACGTTTTGTATAACCTTTATATTGCTTTCTTTTATTTGGGTGTCTTTTAAACTAAGCGTGTTTAAAATTATTTGGCTAGAATTATCATTAGAATCATCATCTACAAAAATAAATTCATAATGTTTTTTTGAATAGTTTAAAGTTTTAATAGAAGCTAGCAATTCTGGTAAGTTTTCGGCTTCGTTTCTAAATGGAATAATTACTGAAAATTTAGTTTCAGGTTTCAGGTTTTCAGCATTAAAATGTTTTACTTTTTTAAAACCATAAACTAACCATAAAATTAATGCTAAATATAAAATGGTTATACATGTAAAAACTGTAATCATGCTGATTTGTTTTGTTTATTAAAATTAAAATTTAAAACAAAATAACTCCCAAAAATACTCGGAAACACAAAATTAAATATCCACATTAGCGTAATAGCACATAATACAGTAAATTCATCTATACCAGCAAACGAAAATAAATATACAGCAACACTACCTTTTATAACCACATCAAATATAAAAACCGATGGAATTATCGAGGACAATAAATACATACTTGTTATAATAATCATCGCTTCAAAATAGCTTAATTCTACACCAAAGAGAGATAATAGGAAATAAAACTGATAAGAGAATACGAAATAACGAAATAGCGAAAGTAAAAAGGTGTTAGCACTAATTCTAAAAGGTAGTTTTCTAAAAAAATGCTTTAACTTACTTATTGAAAAAAAATTTGGTTTATATTTTTTTTGTTGTATTCCAAAAATTGATAAACTAAAAATAACTAAAAGCAATATGGCAAATCGTAGAACACGATAACTATCTATCTCTATTGGATAGCGTAGTGAAAATAAGTAGAAACCAATACCTCCAAAAGTAACGGTAATAACCATTTGTATTGTATTTCCTGTTAAGTTTAAAAGTAAGATTTTTTTTCTGTATTGCTTTGCAAAATAGATAGCTTTAGCTCCATATTCTCCAATTCTATTTGGTGTAAAAAGGGAAGCAGTAAGAGAACCAAGACTTTGCTTTAAGGCTTCAAAGAAAGATATTTTTTTTATAAAGGAAACAAGTGATTGCCATTTTAAAATTTCCAAATACCAATTTAAAAAACTTAAAAACATTAAGAAAATAACATTTTTAGCTGTTAAAACGTTATTACTATTTAAATATGTAGCAAATTCATAAAAATCTAATTTGTTATTATTTACTAATTTGTTATAAATAAAATAAAAAGCACCAACTACAATGCTTAATTTAATAAGTACAAAAAAGAATTGTTTAGTTTTGTATGATAAACCGTTGTGCAAAGTTTTATAGAATAGTGCTTGCAAAATAACCAAATATTATACAATCATGTCTAAATTTAATTACTATTGTTTTTTCGTCCTTTTTTTAGTGAGTACTTTAGGATTCTCACAAAAAGAAACCGATACATGGAGAGCTTTATTTTCTGTTGGTGTAAATAGCCCTTCTCAAGATGGATTAATATCACCTTTTCAAGCAAAAAGTATTAATTTTCCAACCATAAATATAGGCCTCCAGCATATGTTTAAACCTCAATTTGGAGCACGGTTAGATTTTGGTTATAATCGTTTTTCTAATGAAGATAATACTACAGAATTTAAAACTAATTACTCTAGAATAAATGCTCAGTTTGTGTACAATGCCTCAAGACTAGTGTCTTCTTTATCACCAGAAATGGGCATGATGTTGCACGCTGGACCTGGTTACACCATGATAAAACCTTTAGGTATTTATAGAGAAAATGAAAATTCATATTTAAATGCAATGGCAGGAATAGAGTTTAATTATAATATTTCTAGAACAGTTTCTTTATTTATTGACGCCTCTTATATTAAAGGATTTGCAAAGGATTTTAATCCGGTTACAGATGGTTTAGGAAGTTTTAATGGCGACATGCTTACTATAACTTTTGGAGCTTCGGTTTCATTAATAAATTGTAGAACCTGTAATTAAATGGCAGAAGAAAAAATAATTTTAGGTATCGATCCTGGAACTACAATTATGGGTTTTGGACTTATAAAAGTGGTTAACAAAAAGATGCAGTTTTTACAACTTAATGAGCTGGATTTAAAAAAGTACGATGATCATTACCTAAAGCTAAAACTTATTTTCGAGCGTACTATAGAGCTTATAGATACACATCATCCAGATGAAATAGCTATAGAGGCTCCTTTTTTTGGTAAAAATGTTCAGAGTATGCTTAAACTTGGGCGTGCTCAAGGTGTTGCTATGGCGGCAGGTTTATCTCGAGAAGTTCCGATTACAGAATATGCTCCAAAAAAAATTAAAATGGCTATTACTGGAAATGGAAATGCAAGTAAAGAACAAGTAGCAAAAATGTTGCAAGGTATGTTGGGTATTAAAACATTGCCTAAAAACTTAGATGCTATGGATGGTTTAGGAGCAGCAGTTTGCCATTTCTATAATCAAGGTCGAGTAGAAATAGGTAAAAGTTATTCTGGTTGGGCAAGTTTTGTGAAGCAGAATGAGAAACGAGTAAAGAAATGATAATTAAATATGTCCGGAATCTATATTCATATACCATTTTGTAAACAAGCCTGTCATTATTGCGATTTTCATTTTTCGACTTCATTAAAAAAGAAAGACGAACTTATAGACGCGCTTATTTTAGAAATAAAAATGCGAAAGGATGAGTTTAAAAATACTACAGTTGAAACCATTTATTTTGGAGGCGGAACACCTTCATTATTATCTTCTTTGGAAATAAAAAGAATAATAGACTCTATTTATAAAAATTATAAAGTCTCTAATAATCCAGAAATAACATTGGAAGCCAATCCAGATGATTTAAGTAATAATCGAATATTAGAGATTTCTAAGAGTCCAATTAATAGGCTGTCTATTGGTATACAATCGTTTCATGAAAAAGATTTAAAACTCATGAATCGCGCACATAATACTCAAGAAGCAAAACAATGTTTAGAAGAAGCTACTAAACATTTTAATAATATTTCTCTCGATCTAATATATGGTATACCAAACACTACAAACCAAGAATGGGAAGAAAATATAAATATAGCTTTAAATTTTGGTGTAAACCATATTTCAAGTTATGCACTAACTGTAGAACCTAAAACAGCTTTAGCTTCATTTATAGAAAAAGGAATTATAGATAATGTAGATGATGCTTTAGCTCAAGAGCAATTTAACATATTAATAGATAAATTAGAAACTAATAATTTTGTGCATTATGAGTTGTCTAATTTTGGAAAAGAAGGTTTCTTTAGCAGAAATAATTCAGCATATTGGCAAGGTAAACCTTATATTGGTATAGGTCCATCGGCACATTCTTTTAACGGAAAGCAGCGTGGTTGGAACGTTAGAAATAATACTAAATACATTAAATCGTTACAAATAGGAGATTTGCCAATTGAAATAGAAACCTTAACCAAAACAGATCAATATAACGAATATGTTATGACTGGTTTGCGCACTGTTTGGGGAGTTTCAATAAAAAAAGTACAGCAAGATTTTGGCGTTACTTTTGAAAATTATATGTTAGAACAAGCACAAAAACACATTAAGGAACATTTATTGTATATTGATAATGGAAAACTAAAAATAACCCAAAAAGGCAAGTTTTTAAGCGATGGGATCGCTAGTGACTTGTTTATGTTAAACTAAAATATGCTTACAACAATACAAATTAAAAGTAAAAGAATAAAGATAGATTTATCTAAACCATTAGATATTTCAATGCCATTACGCGCTTTAAAAAGTAATGTAAATGCATGGTATATAGATGAGCCAAAAATAACTGCTGTAGAATTAGATGGTTGGGTAGCGAGTGTTAAACAAGGAGCAGCAATTAACTTTAATAATATACAGTTTAATCCGCATGCACATGGAACACACACAGAGTGTGTAGGCCATATTACCGAAAAAACTTATAGCATTAATAAATGTTTAAAGCGTTTTATGTTTACAGCTCAAGTAATTACTGTGGCTGCCGAAGTTGCTGGAGAAGATAAAATAATATCTAAAACACAAATACAATATTTATTAAAACGAAAAAATCCTGAAGCATTAGTTATTAGAACTATGCCAAATACAAAAGATAAAAAATCGAAACAATACTCGCATACAAATTGGCCATATTTAACAGAAGAAGCCGCAGTATTTATTCGTGAAAAAGGTATAAAACATTTATTAATAGATTTGCCAAGTGTAGATAAAGAAAAAGACGATGGTCAATTATTAGCACATAAAGCCTTTTGGAATGTTAATGGAGAAATTAGAAAAGATGCCACAATTACAGAGTTTATTTATGTACCAAATAAAGTAGAAGATGGAAGCTACATATTAAATTTGCAAATTGCACCTTTCGATAATGATGCCACACCTAGTAAACCAGTTTTATACAAGATAGAATAATATGGAAATAGTATTTGCAATTATATTTGGAGTTTTATCTGCTTTAGGTGTTTCTACCTATGTTAAGCATATACAAAGCAAAAAATTAGCACAAACACAATCTGTTGTACTATTAGATAAAATTAAAAAAGTATGTAAAATTATTAGTGTAGAAGGTGATTTTGCAGAAATCTATCATTACGAAAATGTAAAAGAAAGATTTTTAAAATTGGTTTCAAGTCGAAAAAAAGCTTTGGTTATTATTGACGCTAAAGCACATGTTGGATTCGATTTATCTAAAATCCAAATTAATGCCAATGCCGAAACAAAATTGGTAACTTTAAAGCATTTTCCACAACCAGAAATATTATCTATAGAAACTAATCTTAAATACTACGATAAACGAGATGGTATGTTTAACAAATTTCAAGCAAACGATTTAACAACATTACATAACGAAGCTAAGTTGCATATAAGAGAAAAAGTACCACAAAGTGGATTGTTTCAAATAGCCCAAAAAGAAGCACTGGACTCTATATTGTTAATCGAAGGTATTGTAGAAACTATTGGCTGGAACCTTGATTATTCTGCCTTAGAAATAGAGGAAAATTCTGTAAAAGAGCTAAAAAACGATTAAATTATATTGATAGCAAATAAGTGTTTTGTCGTTGTTATTTGCATTTTGTCGGTTTTTTGGAATTAGAAGTATGAAAAACTAATCTTTGATTGTTTATATTATAGATTACTTTAAAAACTAAAACTATGGGCAAATTTTTATTTTATATAAATGATGTATTAGAAAGTTTAGACATACATATTAGTAAAAAGTCAAATGTAAAGGTTGAAAATACTAAAAGACCTTTTAAAGGTACTTCTAAAGAAAAATATTTAGAAAAGAAATAATCTTTATTATATTTTTTTAATGAATATCGATCAAGTTAGGAACTATTGTTTAAGTAAACCACATACTACAGAGCATTTTCCTTTTGATAAAAATACACTAGTGTTTAAAGTTGCAGGAAAAATGTTTGCTTTAACACCGTTAGATAAATGGGATAAAGGAGAAGCATCTATAAATTTAAAAGCAAATCCAGAATATTCTATTAAACTAAGGGCAATTTATAAAAGTATTGAGCCTGGTTTCCATATGAATAAAAAACATTGGAATTCTATTTATTTGTATAAAGGAGAATTAGATGCTAGTTTAATTATGGAGTTAATAGATCATTCTTATGTTATGGTTGTAAATGGGTTATCTAAAAAATCACGTATTAGTTTAGGGTTATAAAATTATAGTTTATTTAGCCTTAATAATAAAATCTGCTTGAATATTTTCATTTTTACCATCTTGATATTTAGTAGAGCTAAACCATTGGTGTATTGCAAAACTTCCAGTTTCTCCGGCTTTATTAACAGCTATATATCCAACTTGAAAATTTTTATAATCGCTATTAGGTTTTTTAATAATTCGTTTAATAGCTTCTTCGCAAGCCTCTTGTGGTGTTTTGCCTTGCCTCATTAGCTCGACAACTAAAAAGCTACCTACAGTTTTTACAACTTCTTCTCCTAATCCAGTTGCTACGCAACCACCAATTTCATTATCTATAAAAAGACCAGCGCCAATAATAGGAGAATCTCCAACACGACCTCCCATTTTATAAGCCAATCCACTTGTAGTACAAGCACCAGAAATATCACCATTATTATCTATAGCAAGCATACCAATAGTATCGTGATTTTCTATATTAATTATAGGTTTGTATTTTGATTCAACTTTCCACTTTTCCCAAGCTTTTTTAGAATTTTCTGTTAATAAATTTTCCTTTTTAAGTCCAATTTTATAAGCATATTCTTCTGCACCTTTTCCAGCAAGCATGACATGTGGTGTATGTTCCATAACGTGTCTTGCAACAGAAACTGCATGAGTTATGTTTTTTAGGTAAACAACAGCTCCACAGTTTCCATTTTTATCCATAATACAGGCATCTAAAGTTACGTTACCATCACGGTCTGGTAAACCTCCTTTTCCAACAGATTGATTTGTAATATCTGCTTCTTCAACCTTACAACCAGCTTCAACTGCATCTAATGCATTTCCATTATTTTCAAGAATTTTGTATGCTGCTTTTGTTGCATTTGGTACATTCCAGGTGGCAATAACTAATGGCAAAACAGGAATAGGTTTTTGTGTTAAAGAAATAGGTTTTGTATTTTTTGTTTCGTCATTACAACTAATTAATGTGTTTGTAACAGCAAAGCCAGCAGTAGATAATGTAGCATTTTTTAAAAACTTTCTTCGATCCAAAATAGTGTGTGTATGTTAGAATGATAATATAATTAATATTTAATAAATGTAAAACCTAAATATTTTAATGCAAATTACTTTTCTACTATTTTTTTAAATGTTAACGTTTAACAAATAACTAAGATAACTAGCATTTACAATTAATATATTTGCATTAAAAATTGATTTTATGTTGCGCTGGATTATTCTTATTATAATTATTTTAGTAATAGATTATTATGCCTTTCAAGCCATTAGAACACTTACTAAAAATTATATAATATATAGTGTTTATTGGTTAGCAAGTGCTTTAGTTATAGGTAATTTTATTTATTACTATTCTAATTTTGTTCGTGGTGAAAGTTTTACATCGGGTCATGGTTATGCTATAGCATTTTTATTTGCTCTTTTTGTTCCAAAACTAATTTTAATTCTCTTTATGTTTGGAGAGGATATAGTTAGAGGTGTACTAAGCCTTATAAATAAAATGTCTAAGTCTAATCCTAATAATGTAGCTTATTCTACAAGTAGACGTGGCTTTGTTTCAAAAATAGCATTAGGTATTGCTGCAATTCCTTTGGCATCTATTTTATATGGTATTTATCAAGGTAAATATAACTACAAAGTTATTAAGCATGTGTTACATTTTGAAGATTTACCAGAAGCTTTTAATGGCTACACAATAACACAAATTAGTGATATTCATTCGGGTAGTTTAGAAAGTAAAGAAAAAATATCTTATGGTATAGATTTAATTAATGAGCAAAACAGTGATGCAATATTGTTTACAGGTGATATTGTTAATACAAAGGCCGAAGAGATGAATAAATGGATAGATGTCTTTGGGAAGCTTAAAGCTAAAGATGGTAAATATTCTGTTTTAGGTAATCATGATTATGGTTACTACGCTTATGGTGGAGATGTAGATTTAAATGCAGAAAATCAACGTCAAATTGAAGCAGTGCATAAAAGTATTGGTTTTGATTTGCTATTGAATGATAATAGGCAAATTGAAAAAAATGGACAAAAAATTAATATTCTTGGTGTGGAAAATTGGGGAGCTTCGAGACATTTTCCAAAGCGTGGAAGTTTAAAAGAAGCATCAAAATCTATAGGTGAAAATGAATTTAATATTTTAATGTCTCACGATCCTTCTCATTTTGATTTTGAAGAAATGGAGTTAAATAAAACAGATTTAAATAACCACGATATTGTTACAGATGAAACCAATGTAGTTAACTTTAATAAACATATTCATTTAACTCTATCTGGACATACACATGGTATGCAATTTGGTATCGAGGTTCCATCGTTAGGCATAAAATGGAGTCCAGTAAAATATAGATACCCAAAATGGGCAGGAATGTATGAAGTTGCAGGAAAATTTTTAAATGTAAATAGAGGTTTTGGATACTTAGCATTTCCTGGTAGAATTGGGATTTGGCCAGAAATAACCGTTATAGAACTTAGAAAAGGCTCTAAAACTGCCTAAATTCTACATTAGAAAAACTTTAAGTAATTAAAATATTGTAGATTTACAATAACAGATATATCAAATACATTTAAAATGTCAAAATTTGGAGAGTTAATCGATGTAAACATTCCAGTTTTACTAGATTTTTTTACAGAGTGGAATGAACAATCTACAGCTATGCATTCGGTTTTGCGTGAAGTTGCAGCTGCGCTTGGAGATAAAGTAAAAGTAATTAAGATTGATGTTGATAAAAATAAAGAGTTATCTGAGGCTTTGCGAGTTAAAAATTTACCAACTTTAATTGTTTATAAAGATGGAGAAATGAAATGGAGACAAAGCGGAAAGCAAGATGCAAATACTTTAATCACTATATTAAAAGACTTTATTTAATAAGAAGGAATTGCTTTAAAAACATAGCCTTCTTTACTAAAATGTTCTAATACTTTAGGAAGCGCATACATCATATTTCGTGAAGCTTTTACACTATCGTGAAATACAATAATATTATTTTTTTTAGAAGCTTTACTTATTACATTTTCTAAACATTGCGCTTTGGTAATTTTATGTTCCCAATCAAAAGATATAACACTCCACATTATTATTTTATATCCTAATTGTATTATAGCCTTGCCTTGACTGTTTTTTAATTGTCCAAAAGGAGGCCTATAAAGCTTAAGTTGTTGTTTCTCTTTAAGCTCATTTTTTATTATGGTTTCGGCTTTTAAAACATTTTCTAAATAATTTTTAGTTGACGTTTTCCATCCCTTTACATGGTCTTGAGTATGATTTCCAATGCTATGTCCTTCTTCTAAAATATTTTTTATAATGTCTGGATACTTTATAACATTATTTCCTATGCAAAAAAAAGTAGCTTTCGCATTGTATTTTTTTAATGTATTTAATGTCCATTGCGTTATCTCTGGTGTTGGGCCATCATCAAAAGTAAGATAAAGAATTTTCTTATTAGAAGAAAAATCCCAAACATAGTTTGGGAAAATTCGTTTTATTATATAAGGTATTTTAGCAGGAACAAATCTCATAATTATTCTTGAGTTTCTATATCTATAGGCTCAATATTTGGAATGCTACTATCTCTTATTATATCAGTTTCTTCTCTTGGTTCTGGTTCTGGTCTGTCATCAGGAAAAAGTCTACTAAAAAGTTTTTCGTAATTACTAAAATTCATAAATTCTTTTTTAGCAAAATCTTCGTCGTATTCTAATAGTACAATAACCAATGCTCTATAACGCTCTAAGTCTGTTATAATTTCTTGACCATTTTTTATCTGGTTTTCTAATGTAAGTTCACTATAATAAGTTAAGTTTTCTTGATATTTAACAGCTACGTCTTGAAATAATTGTCTGGCTTTATCTTTTGCTCCAACTTCATAGTATGCACTAATGTAAGGTTCTAATAAGGTGTAATAACCAAATTTATCTACAGGCATATTTTGCATTGCTATATCTGCAATGTTTTCTGCTTTATCAAGTTTTTCTTCTTGTATTAGTTTTTCTATTAAACGTGCAAGATTTCCTCTATATGTAATAGAGTTTTTACGTGTTTCTGGGTCATGATATATGTTGTCGCTACCACTATTTCCCCAATCCCAAGCTTTAACTTTGTTGTACATAAACTCGCTATCTACACGACCCATATCAAAAGGATTGGCACGATCTGTAGGTGTTTTTATAGGAACAAGCTTGTAAACCATACCATCTAGCTGCAAGTAATCTTTCATCCAGATATAGTCGTCTTCTCCAAAAGCACCACCGGTAAAATAGATTGGACGCTTCCAATCGTTATTAGCAACAATGTCTAACATTAATAAACGGTTTCTATAAATGGCACCGTCTTCAATTTTAATATCTATAAAATCTACAATTTCATCTGCATCTTTTGGTTTTACAATTCCATATTTTATAGCGTTTTCTTTATTTACAGGAACTCGTACATTTTCAACAGGAAAGTAGTTTGTGCTTAATACTTGTGTTGGATATTGAGATAGATCTTCGTCTTGTAATTGTAAAATGCGTTTAAATTTTGTTTTCGGGTTGTCACTAGAGATAAATTCCATAAATTCTTTAATCATTAAAGTATCACGACTAAAGGTTGGTTTTACTTCGTCTGTTTTAGGATCTCTATAATAAATTGCTTTTCTTATGTAATCTCTTGTACCAAATTTGTATTGGTCGTGTGTTAATTGAGATGGTATTGGATCACTTTCATAAGCTTTACGTTTCATTTGGTCTATATACCAATCGGTTTGAAATAAGCTTGTATTAACTACACGAACATCGGTTCTATAATTTTCAATTTCTTGAGCATACCATAATGCGAATGTATCATTATCTCCAATAGAAAATAAAATAGCATTTTCACCACAAGAATCTAGATATTTTTTTGCCATGGATAATGCGGTGTATTTTCCAGATCGGTCATGGTCGTCCCAATTGTTAACGGCTAATATAAGAGGCGCAATTAATAAGCAAACGCCAGTAATAGCTAACGGAAAAGCGGATGTTTTTATTTTGTTTTTAAGAAAATCAAAAATAGCATATACACTAAAGCCTATCCATATTGCAAATACGTAAAAGGATCCCACTACAGAGTAATCACGTTCACGAGGCTCAAAAGGTCTAACGTTAGTATAAACTTGTATAGCAATACCTGTAAAAAGGAAAAACACAAGCAATACCCAAAAGGTTTTCTTGTCTTTGTTAAATAAGAAGAATAGACCAATAACACCTAAAATTAGTGGTAAGAAAAAGTAAGTGTTTCTTGCTTTATTGTTTTTAACGTCACTAGGTAGGTTGTCTTGAGATTGTCCTAAATGTATTTCGTCTATAAAATCTATACCGCTAATCCAATTTCCGTGGTTGTTATATTCGCCTTGTATATCATCTTGACGTCCAGTAAAATTCCACATAAAATAACGCCAATACATATAGCCTAATTGATATTGTATTAAATAGATTGTATTGTCAATAAACGAAGGTTTTTCAATATCTAAATATTCTGCACCATATTGTTTTAAAAACCTATGGTAGCCTTCGTAATCTACATTACCTTTAGCAACTTCGCTTTTAAATTGGTTAATAAAAGCAACATCTTTTTGAATTCTTGGACTCATAGCTATATTTAACTTATCACCATAGAGTTCCATAAATTCATCGTATTCTCGTTCTGTAAGTTGGTCTTGCTGATATTTTTCAATAAAAGCTGCTATTTTTTTCTGGGTAAATAAATCTATATTAAAATCATCCTTTATTCTAAAATCTAAAAAACCTGAAAAAAGCATGTAGTTTTCAGCATTTTCACCACTCCACATTCTTGGTAAAATAGCTGCATGATCATAATTGTAATTTTGCAAGGCATCTTTATAATCGTTAACAATTACATATTTTCCTTGTTCTAAATCTTTTTCATATTTAGGTTTGTCGTCTTTATAGGCATCTTCTTTATTCGCATTTAAAGGTGCGTATTGGTCTGTAAAAAGAGGTCCATAAAACAAATGTGTTTTTGGGTATTGTTCTAAGTTATAATATGCTAAAAGTTCTCTTGCACTAGAAGGATTGTTTTCATTAATTACAACATTAGCATTGGCTCTTATAGGTAACATTAGCCATGATGAAAAACCAATAACAACAAATGTAACGCATAAAATACCTGTATTAATATGTTTGTAACCTTTGTCTCTAGTGTATTTTAAACTAAAGTAAATAGCAGCTATTAATAAAATACCAGCTATTATAGATCCAGAATTAAAAGGTAAACCAACTGTGTTTACAAAGAAAATTTCTAAAACACTAAAGAACCTTAATATGTTAGGAGCTAATAATTTAAAAATGAATAATAGAATTGCAACGGCAACAATATTTGCAACTATAAAATTTTTAATAGTAACTGTTTTGTAGTTTTTAAAATAGTAAATAAGTGCAATTGCAGGAATAGTTAGTAGTCCCATAAAGTGAACTCCAAAAGATAAACCAATAATAAAAGCAATAAGAATTAACCATCGGTTTCCTCTTGGATTATGCATATCAAAATCCCAACGCAAAGCACAGTAAAATAAAATAGCCATTAATAATGTGGCCATAGCATAAACTTCGGTTTCTACAGCATTAAACCAAAAAGAATCTGTAAAGGTAAAAGTTAAACTACCTACTAATGCACTTCCTAAAATGGCATAAGCTTTAGCGTTTGTAAGCTCTTCAGACTTTGTTATTTTTTGTAGTAATAATGAAATACTCCAAAACATAAATAAAATAGTAAATGCACTAGAAACAGCGCTTAACATATTAAGCATAAGCCCAATATTTTCTGGAGACATGGCAAAGGTAGAGAAAAAGGCACCTAACATTTGAAATAATGGAGCTCCAGGTGGATGACCAACTTGAAGTTTTGCTGAGGTTAGTATATATTCACCAGCATCCCAGTAGCTTACTGTTGGTTCTACCGTTAAACTATAAGTTATTAAAGCAATTAAAAAAGCGAACCATCCTAAAATATTGTTCCATTTTTTAAAGTTTGAAGACGTCATACACGTAAATTGTTTATTTAATGGCGAATTTACTAATAATTATTAAATAGAAATGATAAAATTTTCATAACAGCCTTTAAGTTAAATAGCTCTTTTTTATAGTGATATCCTTAATTTTTATAAAAATTTAAAAAAAAATATATTTTTTATAGAAAAATGTTTGCGCAAATAAAACTTTGTTTTAAATTTGCAACCTCTTAACGAGATTGGCCCATGGTGTAACTGGCTAACACATCGGTTTTTGGTACCGAAGAGTCTAGGTTCGAAACCTAGTGGGCCAACAAAAAAAATCCTAATACGTATTGTATTAGGATTTTTGCTTTTAATTATTTAGTGTTAAAAGTCTATTTAAAAAAAGGTTTTATTGTTTATATTTTAAAAGTGATAACTGGTCTTTTTGCATGGTTAACTAAATCTTCACTCAAACTACCGTTTAAAAAATGAGCAATACCTTGTCTTCCGTGTGTGCTTATACCTATAAGATCTGCATTTATTATGTGAGAAAAGTTTAAAATACCTTTTTCTACAGTTTCATCATTATAGATATTTGTTGTGTAATTTGTAAAAGTTGTACCAGCAATAAATTCTTGAATTTTAACTTTTGCACGAGCAGTTGTTTTAAAATTTGAGGCAGTGTTAACCATCAATAAATGAATTTTAGCATCAAAAGCTTCAGCCAATTTAACAGCTTGTTTAAAAGTTTCTCTATTGTCATTTTCAAAATCAGAAGCAAAAACAAATTCTTCAATATTAAAATTTTTATGCTCATTTTTAATTACTAAAACAGGTCTTTCCGATGTGCGAACAATTTTTTCGGCATTCGATCCAATAAACATTTCTTTAAGTCCGCTTGCACCATGAGAACCCATAACTATTAAGTCTATATCATGAGTTTTACATGTTTCTAAAATACCCGTAGAAATATCATGAAAATCTACCATTTCTGTAACAGCAACATCTCTTAGGTATTCTTTAGACATAACATCTTCAAATTGTTTGTGTGCTAGTTTCATAAAATAAACAGCTTCAGGTAAATCTGTTGGAACACCTTCGCCAATACTAGACAAAGGTAGGTCTAGTACATGTAATAAAATAAGCTCGCAATTATGTTTTTTCGAGAGTTGTGCCGCTACTTTTATTGCATTTTCTGCTTCTATAGAGAAATCTGTTGGTACAAGAATTTTTTTCATAATTAGTAGTGTTTATTATTTATGTGGTATTTAAATTTAATAATAAAAACGGACTTTAAAAAATCAATCGCATAATAGTTGTTTAAAATGACTAAAAAGCTAATCTTTTAGGTTGTAAGTAGATACGTTTTTTGTTTAACTAGCTTTTTTCTATGTATAAAAAAAGCATAATTTGTTGCCTTTTAATAAATAAAAGTCAAAGTCTGCTTTATATTGTTATGAAAATAAATAAAAACTATGTATATTTGCATCGTTGTAAGAAAAATGAATGTGAGCGGACGAAAAGTCCGCTCTTTTTATACTTAAAAATGTTTAACACTACAGTAAAAGATTTATTGCAAGAAGCTTTAGCAGAAAGAACCGATTTATTTTTAATCGATTTTACTATTTCTAACGATCAGTCAATTAATATTATAATTGATGGAGATAACGGAGTAAAAGTAGAAGATTGTATCTTTATAAGTAGAGCCATAGAAAATAATATTGATAGAGAAGAGCATGATTTTTCTTTAGATGTTGCTTCGGCAGGAGCAGCAGCGCCTTTAACTTTACCAAGACAATTTAAAAAAAATGTAGGTAGAACACTAGAGGTCAAAACAAAAACAGAAAATATTGAAGCAGAATTAATTAGTGCTTCAGACGATAGTATAGATTTGAAATGGAAAGCTAGAGAGCCAAAACCAGTAGGAAAAGGTAAAGTAACCGTTCAAAAAGAAAAAACAATAGCTTACAGTGATATTGTAGAGGCAAAAGTTATGATAAAATTTTAATTTAGTAGAATAATGGAAAATATAGCGTTAATTGAATCATTTTCAGAGTTTAAAGACGATAAATTAATCGATCGTGTTACGCTAATGGCGATTTTAGAAGATGTATTTAGAAATGCCTTAAAGAAGAAGTTTGGAGATGATGATAATTTTGATATTATTATAAATCCTGATAAAGGAGATTTAGAAATTTGGAGAAATAGAGTTGTAGTAGCAGATGGAGAAGTAGAAGAACCTAATCAAGAAATTTCTTTATCAGCAGCTAGAAAAATTGAACCAGATTTTGAAGTAGGTGAAGATGTATCTCAAGAAGTTAAGCTAATAGATCTTGGACGTCGTGCTATTTTAGCATTACGCCAAAATTTAATTTCTAAAATTCACGAACACGATAATACAAATATCTTTAAGCAATTTAAAGAATTAGAAGGCGATTTATATACTGCAGAAGTGCACCATATTCGTCACAGAGCTGTAATCTTGTTGGATGATGAAGGAAACGAAATTATTTTACCAAAAGATAAACAAATACCTTCAGATTTTTTCCGAAAAGGAGATAATGTAAGAGGAATTATTGATAGTGTAGAGTTAAAAGGAAATAAGCCGGCAATTATTATGTCGCGTACATCTCCTAAATTCTTAGAGAAATTATTTGAATCTGAAATACCAGAAGTATTCGATGGTTTAATTACAATTAAAAACGTTGTAAGAATACCTGGAGAAAAAGCAAAAGTAGCTGTAGATTCTTATGACGATAGAATAGATCCTGTTGGAGCTTGTGTAGGTATGAAAGGTTCTAGAATACACGGTATTGTACGTGAATTAGGAAACGAAAATATAGACGTTATAAACTATACTAATAATTTACAACTATATATAACAAGAGCATTAAGTCCAGCACGTGTTACATCAATTAAAATAGATGAAGAAAACAAACGTGCAGAAGCTATATTAAAACCAGAAGAAGTTAGTAAAGCAATTGGTCGTGGAGGACATAATATTCGCTTAGCAGGGCAACTAACAGGTTATGAGATAGATGTGTTTAGAGAAGGAGCAGAAGAAGATGTGGAATTAAGAGAATTCTCTGATGAGATTGAAGCATGGGTTATAAAAGAATTTAGCAAAGCAGGTTTAGATACAGCAAAAAGTGTATTAGAGCAAGATGTTGCAGATTTAGTAAAAAGAACAGACTTAGAAGAAGAAACAATATTAGATGTTATAAGAATTCTTAAGGAAGAATTCGAAGATTAACATATATTTGAGTAAAATTAAGGTAAAGGCAATTTATGGCTGAAACGATTAGATTAAATAAAGTACTACGTGAGCTTAACATCTCTTTAGATCGTGCTGTGGAATTTTTAGATTCCAAAGGTGTCGAAGTAGAGAAGCGTCCAACCACGAAAATTTCTGAAGAAACATATAAAATTCTTTCAGACGAATTCGAGACAGACGCAAGTAAAAAGATGAAATCTCAAGCGGTTAGTGAAGCTAAGCAGAAAGAAAAGGAAGATTTACGTATTAAACGTGAAAAAGCCATAGAAGCGAAGCAAAAAGAAGAAGAAGCAAAAGCAGCTGCCAAAGCCAAAGAGGAAGAAGTTGTAAAAGCAACAAAAACGCTTTCTGGCCCTAAAAAGGTTGGTAAAATCGATTTAGATTCTAAAAAGAAGGAAATTAAAGTTGAAAAACCTGAAGTAAAAGCAGAAACTTCTAAAAAAGAAGAAAAAGCAGAAACTAAACCTTCAGCTAAAGTAGAAGCTAAAAAAGAAACAATTTCTAAGAAGGAAGAATCTAAAAAGGTTGAGCCTAAAAAATCAGAGCCAAAAGTTGTAGAGCCTAAAACAGTAGAAAAAGTCACTCCAAAAGAGACAACCTCTACAGAAACTACAACTCCAGAGCCAGAAACTGTTGAAACTCAGTATAAAAAACTTACAGGTCCTAAAATTGCAGGTAAAAAAATAGATTTATCTCAATTTAATAAGCCAAAGAAAAAGAAAGAACCTGTAAAAAAATCTGACGATTCTAATAAGAAAAAACGCCGTCGTATATCAAAACCAGGAGACAATAAACCTGGATCCGGAGGAAATAATCGTGGCGGAAATGATAGATTTAAAGGTAAAAAAGGACAAGGCCGTAGAAATATTGTAAAAGCAGAGCCTAGCGAAGAAGATGTAAAAAAACAAATTAGAGAAACTCTTGAAAAACTTCAAGGAAAATCTAGTAAAGGAAAAGGCGCTAAATATAGAAGAGATAAGAGAGATCAGCATAGAGAACAGACTGAAATCGATGAGCAAATCGAAGCAGCAGAAAGCAAAATCCTTAAAGTAACAGAGTTTGTTACAGCAAGTGAAGTTGCAACTATGATGGATGTTAGTGTAACACAAATTATCTCAGCCTGTATGTCTTTAGGTATGATGGTTACAATGAATCAGCGTTTAGATGCAGAAACATTATCAATCGTAGCAGAAGAATTTGGGTATAAAGTAGAATTTGTAACTGCAGACATAGAAGAATCTATTGTTGAAGTAGAAGATAAGCCAGAAGACTTAATAGAGCGTGCGCCAATTGTAACTGTAATGGGTCACGTAGATCATGGTAAAACATCACTTCTAGATTATATTCGTAAAGAAAATGTAATTGCAGGAGAATCAGGTGGAATTACTCAGCACATTGGAGCCTATGGAGTACAATTAGAAAATGGTCAAAAAATAGCATTTTTAGATACACCGGGTCACGAAGCCTTTACTGCCATGCGTGCACGTGGTGCTCAAGTAACAGATATTGCTATTATTGTAGCGGCTGCAGACGATGATATCATGCCGCAAACAAAAGAAGCTATATCTCATGCACAAGCTGCGGGAGTTCCAATAGTATTTGCTATAAATAAAATAGATAAGCCAGATGCAAATCCAGAAAATATTAAAAGTGGATTAGCACAAATGAATTTATTAGTAGAAGATTGGGGAGGTAAAATTCAATCTCATGATATTTCAGCAAAAGTAGGAACGGGAGTTCAAGAATTATTAGAAAAAGTATTGCTAGAAGCAGAATTATTAGAGCTTAAAGCAAACCCAAATAAACCAGCAGTTGGTACAGTTGTAGAAGCTTTCCTTGATAAAGGTCGTGGATATGTGTCAACAATATTAGTACAAGCAGGTACCTTAAGAATAGGTGACTACGTTTTAGCTGGAAAAAATAGTGGTAAAATTAAAGCAATGCACGATGAGCGTGGAAATGATGTTGCCGAAGCCGGACCATCAACACCTGTCTCAATATTAGGGTTAGATGGAGCACCTCAAGCAGGTGATAAGTTTAATGTCTTTGCAGATGAGCGTGAAGCAAAACAAATTGCAACAAAACGTGCGCAATTACAACGTGAGCAATCGGTTAGAACACAACGTCATATTACATTAGACGAGATTGGTCGTCGTATAGCGTTAGGAGATTTCCAAGAGCTTAATATTATACTTAAAGGTGATGTTGATGGTTCTGTAGAAGCTTTAACAGATTCTTTCCAGAAACTATCTACTGAAGAAATTCATGTAAATATCATTCATAAAGGAGTAGGAGCAATTACAGAGAGTGATGTGTTGTTAGCAACCGCATCAGATGCGATTATTATTGGGTTTAATGTTCGTCCAGTTGGAAATGCAAGAACAGTTGCAGATACCGAAGAAATCGATATCAGAACATACTCTATTATCTACGATGCTATTAATGATCTTAAAGATGCTATGGAAGGTATGTTATCTCCAGAAGTTAAAGAAGAAGTTACAGGTACTGCAGAAATTAGAGAAATGTTTAAAGTTTCTAAAGTTGGAACTATTGCAGGTTGTATGGTAATGAATGGTAAAATATACAGAAATTCTCAAATCCGTTTAATACGTGATGGAGTTGTAGTTTATACAGGTGAATTAGCATCATTAAAACGATTTAAGGATGATGTTAAAGAAGTTGGTAAAGGTTACGACTGTGGTATGCAAATTAAAAATTACAACGATATTAAAGAAGGCGATGTAATTGAAGCATTCCACGAAGTTGAAGTTAAGAAGAAATTAAAATAATTTCTTTTAAAACCCATAAATAAGAGTGTTTAACTCTATAAATTAAAAAAGCCGTTTTCAATAATTGAAAACGGCTTTTACTTTTATCTTAATTTAATAAGTAAGATGTTTAATCTTTTTTCTTAGGTTTAAAAATAAATGCACTAGGAAACTTTTTCTTTATTTTCATTAATGCTTTATCTGCTTCCAATCGTGTTCTAAAACTACCCACCCAAATCTTATAGTTTGGTGTTTCGTAAACTAATTTTGAAGACCAAGAATTAAAAGAGCTATCAAAACTATTTTCTATGCTTTCTGCACGAGTTCTAGAACCAGAATATATCTGAATTTTGTAACGATTGCTGTCTTCATCTTCTGTATTTATTTGTTTTTTTAACTCTAATAAAGTAGAAATTTCTGGATTTTGATTTATTGTAACAGTTCCCTGTTGAGCAAAAATAATACTACTTGAAAGTGTTAATCCTAGAGATAAACATAGGATTTTTAGAGATTTAGTATTCATATTTAAAATAAATTTAATGCAAATGTAAAAGTATTAAACGAAAGAAAAGCTCTTTTTCTTATTTAGAATTTCTCTAAATTAGAAATTAAGAGTTCTTTAAGATTTCTAAAATGGACTTTATATATTACTTTTGCTAAAGTTTTTTATAACTGTATTTTTAGATATAGATGAAAAAATCATACCAAAGTTTAGAAGTAAATTCAATCAATAATATGAAACAGGTGATTCACCGCAAATTAGGTTTTAATATTCTTCATTTCTGCTTAATTTTTTTACTAGCCTTTTCTACTAGCCTTTCCGCTCAAAATGGAGATGCAGTAGCAGGTAAAGCATTATTTAACGCTAATTGTGCTTCTTGTCATAAATTAAATAAAAAAATGACAGGTCCAGCTTTAGCAAATGTTGAAACACGTTTGGCTGAAGACGAAGGTCTTGATAGAGAGTGGTTATATACATGGATTAAAAACAGTGCGGGCATGGTTAAATCTGGCGATGCATATGCTGTAAAAATCTTTGAAGAGTACAACGGTACTGCAATGACAGCTTTTCCGCAGTTAACTAACGTGGAGATAGATAATATTTTAGCATATACAGCTGCAGCTCCACCGGCGCCGCCGGCTCCAACTCCTGGAGAGGGAGGGACTGCTAATCCTCAAAACGATACAAATTCAAACGGATTAATTTTAGGGGCTTTAGCGCTGTTATTTGCTATATTGGCAGGAGCCTTGTTTTTAGTAAATAGGACGTTACGTAATTTTGCAGAAGCAAAAGGAATTGAGGTTCCGGCAAAAGAGAAATCTAAGCCATTATGGAAAGCGTTTGTTGATAATCAATTTTTAGTATTAGTAACAGCTATATTGTTTTTGTTAGCATCAGGTTATTTTGTTTACGGTTACTTTATGCAAGTTGGCGTAAACCAAGGTTATGAGCCGGTTCAAGAAATTCATTATTCTCATAGAATTCATGCAGGAGATAATGGTATCGATTGTAAGTATTGTCACTCTTCAGCAAGAGTTAGTAAAACATCTGGTATACCTTCTTTAAATGTTTGTATGAATTGTCATAAGTCAATTTATGAAGTTGCTCCAGAAACACAATCTGAAGGAATGGCTGAGTATGGTGTAGATTATAATGCTGAAATTAAAAAACTATACAAAGCAGTAGGTTGGGATGATGCAGAGCAAAAATATACAGGTGAAACAAGCCCAGTGAAATGGACAAGAATTCACAACTTACCAGACTTTGCGTATTTTAACCACTCTCAACACGTTTCGGTTGCAGGAGTAGCGTGTCAAACATGTCATGGGCCAGTTGAGGAAATGGAGGTTATGTATCAATATGCTCCTTTAACTATGGGTTGGTGTATTAACTGTCATAGAGAAACAAATGTTAATGTAAAAGATAACAATTACTATACTAAAATTCACGAAGAATTATCTAAAAAATATGGTGTTGAGAAATTAACAGCAGCTCAAATGGGAGGTTTAGAGTGTGGTAAGTGTCATTATTAAAAATAATAATTTTAATAAGATCTAAAAAAAGAATCTCTTAAAGAGGTTAATAAAAAATAAATTAAGAAGTAATTCAATTATATAATATGTCATCAAACAAGAAATACTGGAAAAGTGTTGAGGAGCTAAAAGATAGCTCTATTGTTGAGACGCTAAAACAAAACGAGTTTGTAAATGAAATTCCTACAGATGAGTTTCTTGGTAACAAGGAGACATTAGAAGGTTCTTCTACAACGCGTCGTGATTTCTTAAAATACGTCGGCTTTAGTACAGCTGCAGCTTCTCTAGCTGCTTGTGAAGGGCCGGTAATTAAATCAATCCCTTACGTAGTTCAGCCAGATTCTATTATTCCTGGTGTTGCAAATTATTATGCAACTTCAATTGCAGATGGTTTTGATTTTGCAAGTGTTTTAGTGAAAACTAGAGAAGGTCGTCCAATTAAAATTGAAAACAATAATCTTGCAGCTACCGATGGTGGTGCAAATGCAAGAGTTAATGCTTCTGTTTTAGGATTATATGATAGTTTAAGGGTGCAAAGTCCAATGAAAGGTGAAAGCGCTATTTCATGGTCAACTTTAACTTCAGAAACCACTCAAAAATTAAATGCATTAAAAGGTAGTGGAAAGCAAATTGTGTTATTAACACAAACTTTTGCAAGTCCATCTACATCTAAGCTTATTTCAGAATTTAAAGAAAAATATGGCAATGTAAACCATGTTATTTATGATGCTGTTTCAGAGTCTGCTGCATTAGATGCCTTTCAAGCAAAATATAACGAGAGAGGTTTAGCAGATTATGATTTTTCATTGGCAGCAACTATTGTTGGGTTTGGTGCAGATTTCTTAGGTGATTGGCAAGGAGGAGGTTTCGATTCTGGATATTCTCAAGGACGTGTTCCAACAAATGGAAAAATGTCTCGTCATATTCAGTTCGAATCTAATATGTCTCTTGCTGGAGCAAATGCAGATAAGCGTGTGCCTTTAACACCAACTCAGCAAAAATTAGCTTTAGCGAAATTACATAGTTTAATAGTTGGTGGAGCTTTTTCAGGAAGCCTATCGCCAGCAATAGAAAAGGCGGTTCAAGATGCAGCTTCAGAGTTAAGAAAAGCTGGAAGTGCAGGAGTTGTAGTTACAGGTATTCAAGATGTAAATGCACAAACGGTTGTTTTAGAAATTAATGAAGCTTTAAGTAGTAAAGCATTCAATCCTAAAAAACCAATTAGAACAAGACAAGGGAATGATAAAGCAGTTACAGCTTTAGTTGCAGATATGAAAGCAGGTAGAGTTGGTGCTATTATTATGAGTGGAGTAAATCCATTATATACATTACCAAATGCTTCAGAATTTGCTGAAGGATTAAAAAACACTGATTTATCTATTACTTTTTCAATGAAGGTAGATGAAACAGCTTCTGCAACACAATACGTTGCTGCTGCTCCTCATTATTTAGAAAGTTGGGGAGATGTAGAGTTTAAAAAAGGTCATTATGGTTTAATTCAGCCAACTATTCGTCCTTTATTTGACACTAAGCAGTTTCAAGAAGCTCTACTACTTTGGATAGGTAGTGATGTTAAATATAGCGATTACGTTAAAAACGTTTGGAATACTTCAGTTTTAGGAGGAGCATCGTTTAATCAAGCATTACATGATGGTTCATTTATATCTAAAAGTTCTGGAGATCTAATTGAAGATACAACAGAAGTTTCTGAAGATGAAATGGTATCACCTTCTGGAAATGCTGCTAGAGCTTTAGCCGCTAGTGCTACTTCAAAAGGAATGGAGCTTACTTTATATACTAAAGTAGGAATGGGAGATGGACAGCAGGCTAACAATCCTTGGTTACAAGAATTTCCGGATCCAATTACTAGAACCTCTTGGGATAATTATTTAACAGTATCTGCAGCAGATGCAAAAGCATTAGAATTAATAAACGAACACGAAGCTACAGGTGCATTAAATGGTAGTTATGCAGATATCACTGTAAATGGAAAGACCATTACTGTTCCTGTAATTATTCAACCAGGTCAAGCTAAAGGTTCAGTTGGTTTAGCATTAGGTTATGGTAAAAAAGCTGGTTTAAAAGAAGAAATGCAAACTGGAGTAAATGCTTATGCATTATATAACGGTTTCAATAATATACAAAATGTAACTGTAAAAAAAGCAGCTGGACTACATGAGTTTGCTTGTGTTCAATTACAAAATACTTTAATGGGTCGTGGAGACATTGTTAAAGAAACTACATTAGAGATTTTTAATACTAAAGATAAATCGCATTGGAATCCAGTTCCTATGGTTTCTTTAAATCATGAAGAAACTCCAGTTACTTCTCCTGACGTAGATTTATGGGATGAATTTGATCGTTCAATAGGACATCACTTTAATTTATCTATAGATTTAAATGCCTGTACAGGTTGTGGAGCTTGTGTTATTGCTTGTCATGCAGAAAACAACGTTCCTGTTGTAGGTAAAGAAGAAATTCGCCGTAGTCGTGATATGCATTGGTTACGTATTGATAGATATTATTCTTCAGAAGAATCTTTTGAAGCAGATGATGCTAAGAAAGAAGGATTTAGTGGTTTATTTGGAGATAATGGTTCTTTAGGTGGATTTGGTGAATTAGAAGTTGCTGCAGATAATCCGCAGGTAGCCTTTCAACCAGTAATGTGTCAGCACTGTAATCATGCTCCTTGTGAGACTGTTTGTCCAGTAGCAGCAACATCACATGGTCGTCAAGGTCAAAATCATATGGCGTATAACCGTTGTGTAGGTACAAGATATTGTGCAAACAACTGTCCTTATAAGGTACGTCGTTTCAACTGGTTTTTATATGCTGGTAACGATGAGTTTGATTATCATATGAATGATGATTTAGGACGTATGGTTCTTAATCCAGATGTAACAGTACGTTCTCGTGGTGTAATGGAAAAATGTTCTATGTGTATTCAAAAAACACAAAAAACAATTCTTGACGCAAAACGTGATGGACGTGTTATTAAGGATGGTGAATTCCAAACAGCATGTTCTGCAGCTTGTGGAAGCGGAGCAATGGTATTTGGAGATATAAACGATAAAGAAAGTAAAGTTGCAAAACTTTTAAAAGACGATCGTATGTATCACTTATTAGAAAGTGTTGGTACTAAACCTAATGTTCAGTATCATACTAAAGTGAGAAATACGAAAGGATAAAAAAAATTAATTAACGAACAATTATAAAAGGATTATGGCGTCTCATTACGAAGCACCTATTAGAAGACCTTTAGTTACAGGCAATAAATCGTATCACGATGTTACCGTAGATATTGCGGCACCTGTAGAAGGAAAAGCCAATAAACACTGGTGGATTGTATTTTCAATTGCATTAGTAGCTTTCCTTTGGGGAGTTGGATGTATGGTTTACACAATATCTACAGGAATTGGAACTTGGGGATTAAACAAGACCGTTGGTTGGGCTTGGGATATTACTAACTTTGTTTGGTGGGTAGGTATTGGTCACGCAGGAACATTAATTTCTGCAGTACTATTACTTTTCCGTCAAAAATGGAGAATGGCAATTAACCGTTCTGCAGAAGCAATGACAATTTTCTCTGTTGTCCAAGCAGGATTATTTCCAGTTATTCACATGGGACGTCCATGGTTAGCTTACTGGGTATTACCAATACCAAACCAATTTGGTTCTCTTTGGGTAAACTTTAATTCTCCTTTACTTTGGGATGTATTTGCAATTTCAACGTACTTATCTGTATCATTAGTATTCTGGTGGACAGGTTTACTTCCAGATTTTGCAATGTTAAGAGATAGAGCAATTAAACCTTTTCAAAAGAAAATATATAGCTTATTAAGCTTTGGATGGACAGGAAGAGCTAAAGATTGGCAACGTTTTGAAGAAGTATCTTTAGTACTTGCAGGTTTAGCAACACCATTAGTACTTTCTGTACACACTATTGTATCGTTTGATTTCGCAACGTCTGTAATACCAGGTTGGCATACAACTATATTCCCACCATACTTCGTTGCAGGTGCAATTTTCTCTGGATTTGCAATGGTAAATACACTTCTTATCATTATGAGAAAAGTGTGTAACCTTGAAGATTATATTACTGTTCAGCATATTGAATTAATGAACATTGTAATTATGCTTACTGGTTCTATAGTTGGTGTAGCTTATATTACAGAGTTATTTGTAGCTTGGTATTCTGGTGTAGAATACGAACAATATGCGTTTTTAAATAGAGCAACTGGACCATATGCTTGGGCATATTGGGCAATGATGTCTTGTAATGTATTTTCTCCTCAGTTTATGTGGTTTAAAAAGTTACGTACAAGTATTATGTTCTCTTTCGTAATTTCAATTGTTGTAAATATTGGAATGTGGTTTGAACGTTTTGTAATTATTGTAACATCATTACACAGAGATTATTTACCATCATCTTGGACAATGTTCTCTCCAACCTTTGTTGATATTGGGATTTTTATTGGAACAATTGGATTCTTCTTTGTATTATTCTTATTGTACTCAAGAACATTCCCAGTAATAGCTCAAGCCGAAGTAAAAACAATATTAAAATCTTCTGGAGATAAATATAAAAATCTTAGAGATTCAGGTCAAAGCTTAATGGGAACAGGAGCAGACGAAAGAACTTCTGTTTATTCTTTAAAAGAAGAAACAACGTTAACACCAACTTTTGCAAAAGATGATGTTAAAGTTAGTAACCTATTAGATGGCGTAGGAAGCTTTGATCCAGCAACACAAACTGCTGATGATTTAAAAGTAATTAATGGAATTGGTCCAAAAATGGAGCAAACATTAAATAGTATTGGAATATTTACTTTCGCACAGGTTAGTAAAATGACAAATAGAGAATATACATTGTTAGACGAAATTACAGGTTCTTTTCCAGGAAGGGCAGAACGTGATGATTGGTCTGGACAAGCTAAAAAATTAATAAACTAAAAGTAGCATATGGAAACTTCAGACAAAGTAATTCACGCTATTTATAACGACGATGATGTCTTGATGGCAGCTGTAAAAACGGTAAAAGCTAAAAGATTTCACATTGAAGAAATATATACACCATTTCCTGTTCACGGACTGGACAAGGCAATGGGATTAGCGCCAACGAGAATTGCAATCGCAGCATTTATGTATGGTTGTGTAGGATTAACAGTAGCTACTATTATGATGAATTTCATTATGATAGAAGATTGGCCACAAAATATTGGTGGAAAACCAAGTTTTAGCTATTTAGAAAACATGCCAGCATTTGTACCAATTATGTTTGAATTAACGGTATTTTTTGCAGCGCATTTAATGGTAATAACTTTTTACTTACGTAGTAGAATGTGGCCATTTAAAAAAGCTGAAAACCCAGATCCAAGAACTACAGATGACCATTTCTTAATGGAAATTCCAGTTAATCATGGAAATGAAAGAGAATTGCACGATTTATTATCTAAAACAGGTGCAGTTGAAATAAACGTAGTAAATAATACGCATTAATTTTAAACAATGAAGAGTATTTTTAACATAACATTATTAGCGCTGATATTAATATCTACTGTGGCTTGTAAAAAGGATTCGAGACCTAATTACGAATACATGCCTAACATGTACGAATCAGTTCCATACGATACATATCAAGAATCTGATGCTTTTGCTAATGGAGTAGAAGCACAGTTACCACCAGAAGGAACAATTTCTAGAGGTTATACTCCTTTTGATATTGAAAATTCAACAGAAGGATACGAAGAAGCTAAAGGAAACTTTAAAAGTATTTTAGATTCTACTCAAGTAGACCATGCTAGAGGAAAGGTTTTATATGACATATATTGTGGTATTTGTCATGGTACAAAAGGAGATGGACAAGGTAATCTTGTAAAAAGAGAAAAAATTCTTGGAATACCAAGCTACGATGATGCTGGTAGAGCCATTACCGAAGGTAGTGTTTATCATACAATATATTATGGTAAAAATGCAATGGGTTCTTACGCAAATCAATTAAATAATGAAGAGCGTTGGCAAGTAGTTTCATATGTTATGAAATTGAAATCAGATTTAGAAAAATAAGATTTAGTTAAAGATTATATAATGGAATACAAAATTTCAAATAGACTAAGATTAACTGCAATCATTTTAATGGTCGTTGGAGCATTAGGTGTTGGCTTTGGTTTTATAAATTCAAATAAATCATTTGAAGAAGTAGAAACAATGTTAGCTAATGAATCTCACCATGGAGGTGGGCATGGAGAAGCAGCAACTCAAGAACACGGAGAACATCATGTTGAAGCAACTGCGCATGGAGCAAGCGAAGCAGATCACGCTACTAAACAAGATAACTCACATGATAGTGGACATGAAGTAGTAGATGAACATACTAAACATGTAAATCATGTAATGCATGCAATGCATAATAGACCATGGTCTGCATTTTATGTAGCAGCATTCTTTTTCATGATGATTTCTTTAGGAGTATTAGCTTTTTATGCTATTCAATATGCATCTCAAGCTGGTTGGTCTCCATTATTACTTAGAGTAATGGAAGGAATAACAGCTTACTTATTACCAGGAGCTTTAATTGTATTATTAATTGCTGCATTATCTCACTTTATTGGACATAACAGTATATTTGTTTGGATGGATCCAGATGTAGTAGCTCATGATAAGTTAATACAAGGTAAAACAGGTTGGTTAAATGTCTGGGGCTTTATTATTAGAGGTTTAGTTTTTATTGCTGGATGGGCATTATACAGACATTTTTCTAGAAAGTTCTCTATAGCACAAGATAAAGCAGATGATAATAAAAACTTTAAAAAGACATTTCGTATATCGGCAGCCTTTTTAGTATTTTTTATCTATACAGAATCTATGATGTCTTGGGACTGGATAATGAGTGTTGATCCACACTGGTTCTCAACATTATTCGGGTGGTATGTATTTGCAGGTATGATGGTTTGTGGTGTAACTGTAATTGCTTTTATTACAATGTACTTAAAAGGAAAAGGTTTACTACCACACGTAAACGACAGTCATTTGCATGATTTAGCAAAATTTATGTTTGCTTTTAGTATCTTTTGGACTTATTTATGGTTCTCTCAATTTATGTTAATTTGGTATTCAAATATCCCAGAAGAGGTAACATATTTTGTAACAAGAATCGAAGACTATAAATTACCATTCTTTGGTATGTTAGCTATGAACTTTATCTTTCCATTATTATTATTAATGAATAGCGATTACAAACGTGTTCCTTGGTTTATTGTTATGGCAGGTGTTGTAATATTAGTAGGTCACTATATTGATGTATTCAACATGATTATGCCAGCAACAGTTGGAGACCAATGGTACATAGGAGTTCCAGAAATTGCATCAATGTTATTCTTTGCAGGATTATTTATCTTTATTGTGTTTACAGCGCTTACCAAAGCACCATTAACACCATCAAGAAATCCATTTGTTAAAGAAAGTGAACATTTTCATTATTAATAAATTCAATAAAGAAGAACGACAACAATGACGGCTTTATTATCAATTTTAGTATTAGTATTTATTTTAGTTGCCATTTGGCAAATGGTTAAAATTTTCGATTTAACCCAACTTAGTTCAACAGCACCTAATGATCAGGTCGCAAACGATAAGGATAACAAGATTAATGGTTACTTAATGATAGGATTTTTAATCTTTATCTACGTAATAACTATTATATGTTTTGTTAAATGGGGAGACTTACCATTAATGTCTAATTCTGCTTCAGAGCATGGCCCAGATATAGATAGTTTAATGATTATTTCTATGATTATTATTTTCATAGTACAAACATTAACTCAATTTTTATTACACTACTTTGCTTTTAAATATAGAGGTGAAAAAGGTAAAAAGGCATTATTTTATGCTGATAATAATAAATTAGAAGCTATTTGGACAATAATACCTGTAATAGTTTTAGCAATATTAATTATTCAAGGTTTATTTACATGGACAACAATAATGAATGTTAATGAAGAAGAAGATCCATTAATTATTGAATTATATGCACAACAGTTTAACTGGAAAGCACGTTATGGAGGTGAGGATAATACTTTAGGTAAGGCAAATGTTAGATTAATTGATATTGATCGCGCTAATATATTAGGTGTTGATGAATCAGATCCAAATGCACAAGATGATATTATTACTACAGAGTTGCACTTACCAGTTGGACGTCCAGTCTTATTTAAAATGCGTTCTCAAGATGTATTACACTCTGCTTATATGCCACATTTTAGAGCTCAAATGAACTGTGTTCCAGGTATGATTACTCAATTTGGTTTCACTCCAACTGTAACTACTGCAGAAATGCGTGATACACCAGAGATGAAAGACAAAGTAGCTAACATTAATAATATTAGAGTTGAAAAATCTAAAGAATTAGTAGCCAATGGCGAAGAAGCTTTAGAACCTTACACATTCGATTATTTATTATTATGTAATAAAATTTGTGGTACATCTCACTACAATATGCAAATGAAAATAATTGTAGAAACTCAAGAAGAATATGATGCTTGGATTAAAACTCAAAAAGCATTTAAAAATTCTCTAGTAAATAATTAATTTAAAGATTATAAAGATATATAGATTATGTCAGCACACGCAGATACTCACGACGCTCACGACGATCACCATCATAAAGAAACATTTATAACTAAATATATATTTAGTCAAGATCACAAGATGATTGCCAAGCAGTACCTAATTACTGGTACTATTATGGGAGTTATAGGTGTAATAATGTCATTAATGATGCGTATGCAAATTGCATGGCCAGAAGAGCCTAATGTAATTTTTCAAACATTATTAGGAAAATGGGCACCAGAAGGTGTTATGGATGCAGATATTTACCTAGCATTGGTAACAATTCATGGTACAATAATGGTATTTTTTGTACTAACAGCAGGATTAAGTGGTACTTTTAGTAATTTATTAATCCCATTACAAATTGGAGCGCGAGATATGGCTTCTGGATTCCTTAATATGGTTTCTTATTGGTTATTCTTTATTTCTAGTGTAATCATGGTATTATCTTTCTTTGTGGAAGCCGGACCAGCAGCAGCAGGTTGGACAATTTACCCACCGTTAAGTGCTTTACCAATGGCTCAAGGAGGTTCTGGAGCGGGTATGACGATGTGGTTAGTTGCTATGGCTATATTTATTGCATCTTCATTATTAGGATCACTAAATTATGTTGTTACAGTAATTAATTTACGTACTAAAGGTATGTCAATGACGAGGTTACCATTAACTATATGGGCATTCTTTGTTACGGCTATAATAGGTATAATATCTTTCCCTGTTTTATTATCTGCAGCTTTACTTTTAATAATGGATAGAAGTTTTGGAACTTCTTTCTTCTTATCAGATATTTTTATACAAGGTGAAGTTTTACACTATCAAGGTGGATCTCCAGTATTATTTGAACACTTATTTTGGTTCTTAGGTCACCCTGAAGTATACATTGTATTATTACCGGCATTAGGTATTACATCTGAAATTATTGCAACTAATTCTCGTAAACCTATTTTTGGTTACCGTGCTATGATTGCCTCAATTTTAGCAATTGCTTTCTTATCAACAATTGTTTGGGGTCACCATATGTTTATTTCAGGTATGAATCCATTCTTAGGTTCTGTTTTTACATTTACAACACTATTAATTGCTATTCCATCGGCTGTAAAAGCATTTAACTATATTACAACACTTTGGAAAGGTAATCTTCAAATGAATCCAGCTATGTTGTTTTCAATTGGTTTAGTTTCTACTTTCATTACAGGTGGTTTAACAGGAATAATTCTTGGAGATAGTGCTTTAGATATTAATGTTCACGATACATATTTTGTAGTAGCTCACTTCCATTTAGTAATGGGAATATCAGCTCTTTATGGAATGTTTGCAGGTATATACCACTGGTTCCCAAAAATGTATGGCCGTATGTTAAATAAAAACTTAGGATATATTCACTTTTGGGTAACAGCAATATGTGCTTACGGAGTATTTTTCCCAATGCACTTTATCGGTATGGCAGGTTTACCAAGACGTTATTATACAAACAGTAACTTCCCTTTATTTGATGATTTACAAGATGTAAACGTTGTAATTACTGTGTTTGCTTTAGTAGGAGGTGTTTTCCAATTAGTATTTTTATACAACTTATTTAGTAGTATTTTCTTTGGAAAGAAAGCCACTCAAAACCCATGGAAATCTAACACAATGGAATGGACTACACCAGTGGAACACGTTCATGGTAATTGGCCTGGAGAAATACCAAGTGTACACCGTTGGGCATACGATTATAGTAAGCCTGGTCAAGATGAAGATTGGGTATCTCAAATTGTACCACTTAAAGAAGGTGAAGAGGAATTACAACATTAAATTCCTTTAAAAATAAGAAGTCTTATAAATTTTATATAAAAGCCTATCGTTAATCGATAGGCTTTTTCTTTATATTTGTTTATACAATTTACAAGCAAGTAAATTTAACAGCCTCTGTATTTCAGAATTATATTAAAAATTTTACCGCTTTTGCGGAATATAAATATGAACGAAAACTTAAATCCAACAAACGATAACTTTTCACCTGAAGAATTTGATATAGAAAAAACGTTAAGACCATTATCTTTCCAAGATTTTTCTGGTCAAGATCAAGTGTTGGAAAACTTAAAAGTTTTTGTAGAAGCAGCAAATCAAAGAAACGAAGCTTTAGATCATACTTTATTTCATGGTCCTCCAGGTTTAGGTAAAACTACTTTAGCAAATATATTAGCAAACGAACTTAATGTAGGCATTAAAGTAACATCGGGTCCTGTTTTAGATAAGCCAGGAGATTTAGCTGGATTATTAACAAACCTTGATGATAGAGATGTATTATTTATAGACGAAATTCATAGATTAAGTCCAATTGTAGAAGAATATCTTTATTCCGCTATGGAAGATTATAAGATAGATATAATGATAGAATCTGGGCCAAATGCAAGAACTGTTCAAATAAATTTAAATCCATTTACACTTGTTGGCGCGACAACTCGATCAGGATTGCTAACAGCACCTATGAGAGCGCGTTTTGGTATACAAAGTCGTTTACAATATTACTCTACCGAATTATTGAGTACTATTATACAACGAAGCGCACAAATATTAAATGTGCCAATATCTATGGAAGCTGCTATAGAAATAGCTGGTAGAAGTAGAGGGACACCAAGAATAGCAAATGCATTGTTAAGACGTGTTAGAGATTTTGCACAAATAAAAGGCAACGGAAATATAGATATTAAGATAGCAAAATTTAGTTTAGAAGCATTAAATGTTGATGCTTATGGATTAGATGAAATGGATAATAAAATTCTTTCAACTATAATAGATAAGTTTAAAGGAGGACCAGTTGGTGTTTCTACCATTGCAACAGCAGTAAGTGAAAGTTCTGAAACAATTGAAGAAGTTTACGAGCCTTTTTTAATACAACAAGGTTTTATTATGAGGACACCACGAGGAAGAGAAGTTACAGAATTAGCTTATAAACATTTAGGGAAAATTAAAGGACCTACACAAGGAGGTTTGTTTTAATGATAAACAACAAAGCTAAATACACAAGTCTTATTAAAACCGAAGCCAAACGCCTCGGTTTTTTATCTTGTGGTATAAGCAAAGCAGAATTTTTAGAAGATGAAGCACCACGTTTAGAAAATTGGCTTAATAAAAATATGAATGGACAAATGCGGTATATGGAAAACCATTTTGATAAGCGTTTAGACCCAACAAAACTAGTCGAAGATTCTAAAAGTGTTATTTCTCTATTGCTTAATTATTATCCAGAGGAAACTCAAAAAGATAATAAAGCACCAAAACTTTCAAAGTATGCTTATGGTAATGACTACCATCATGTAATAAAATCAAAACTAAAAACACTTACGCACTTTATACAAGATACAATTGGAGAAGTAAGCGGAAGAGCTTTTGTCGATTCTGCACCAGTTTTAGATAAAGCTTGGGCGGCAAAATCTGGATTAGGCTGGATAGGTAAACATAGTAACCTACTAACACAACAAGTAGGCTCCTTTTATTTTATTGCAGAATTAATTATCGACTTAGATTTAGAGTATGACACAATAGTATCAGATCATTGTGGCACTTGCACAGCTTGTATAGATGCTTGCCCAACACAAGCAATTGTAGAACCTTATGTGGTAGATGGAAGCAAATGCATAAGCTATTTTACAATAGAACTCAAAAATGAATTGCCAAACGAGATGAAAGGTAAGTTTGATAATTGGATGTTTGGTTGCGATGTTTGCCAAGATGTGTGCCCATGGAATAGATTTTCAAAAGCGCATAATGAACCATTATTTAATCCTCATCCAGAATTGTTAGATATGACTAAAAAAGATTGGGATGAAATTACTGAAGATGTATTTAAAAAAGTGTTTCAAAAATCGGCAATAAAACGAACTAAATTTTCTGGATTAACCCGAAATATTGAATTTTTAAAAAAATAAAATTATTTTGTAGAGTTTCTTTTAACTAAACTAGTTTCTAGTTCTATAATTTTTGGATGTATAACTTTATTATTCTTATTAGCTTTGAGTTCTTTATATAATTGCTTAAAAGCCATTTTTCCCATTTTAAAACCAGGTTGGTCTATAGTAGTTAACGAAGGTGTTATTGCAGAGGACATAAACCAGTTACTAAATCCTACAATTGAAATATCATCAGGAACTTTTACTCCTCGTTTATTAAACTCTGTTATTGCTCCAATAGCAACCATATCTGTATTTATAAAAATACCGTCTACATCCTTATGCTCTGCTAATAGTTTAGCAGCATTAACTTTACCTTCATTAAAACTCATATCATCACATGCGCAGGTATATACTAAACTAGGATCGTATTCTAAACCATTATCTAATAATGCTTTTTTGTAACCAAGGAATCTGTCTATAGAATTTTGTGGTAATAATGGACCTCTAAAGTGAGCAACTCTTTTACATCCTGTATCAATTAAATGTTGTGTGGCTATATAGGCTGCTTTTCTATCATCAATAACAACTTTAGAACAATTTACAAGTTTTGCAATTTTATCAAACATTACCAAAGGAGTACCATTTTCAATAATATCGTTTAAATGTTTAAAGTCCGAAGTTCCATTTGCTAACGAAATTAAAATACCATCAACGCGTTTATTTAGTAGTAAGTCTAATTGTTTCTTTTCTAATTCATAAGATTCATTAGACTGTAATATTATAACTAAATACCCTTTTTTTTCAGCTTGAGAAATTATGCCTTTAATTACACTTGAAAAAAAATGATGTACAATTTCAGGAATAATTAACCCAATAGTTTTAGACTCTTTGGTTCTTAAATTTACAGCAAAAGCATTGGGTTTGTAATTTAATGTTACTGCAGTTTCTCTTACAAGTTTTCTAGTTTTTTTACTAACATCAGGATAATCTTTCAAAGCTTTAGAAACAGTTGTAATAGATATATTTAAAGTTTCAGCGATATCTTTAAGAGTAGCAGGTTTCATGCAATCGTTTTTGTAAATATAATTCTAAAATCTAATATAGTAATTTTTAATCGAAAACGTTTTCGTAAAATCGAAAACGTTTTCGAATGATAAATCTATAATTTAACACACATTTAATTATAGATTTGTGATATAACAGATATAAATATTATTAATTAACTAAAAACTATCAAAAATGAATACACTAATCAAAAATTGGAGTTTATTTCTACTGTGTTTATTCTCGGGTACTTCCTTATTTGCACAATCGGTAATCTCTGGTACAATTAACGACGATGCAGGTATGCCATTACCAGGTGTAAATGTTATTTTAAAAGGTACTTCTCAAGGTGCAACTTCAGACTTTGAAGGAAATTATTCTATAGATAACGTAAATGATGGAAACTATATTCTTGAAGCAACATATATAGGGTATACTAAATTTTCAAAAAGTGTATCTGTTAATTCTCAAAATTTAGTTATTGGTTTTACAATGATTGAAAATGCAGAATCCTTAGATCAAGTTATAATTACTGGTGTAACAAACCCAAAATCAAAAATTGAATCAAGTGTCTCTGTTACCACAATTAAACCTAAATCTATTAAACAATCTGCACCTAGAACAACTGCTGAGATATTTAGAACTATACCAGGAATTCGTTCAGAATCTTCTGGTGGTGAAGGAAATTCAAATATAGCTGTAAGAGGTGTTCCGGTATCTTCTGGTGGTTCAAAATATGTACAATTACAAGAAGATGGATTGCCAGTATTATTATTTGGAGATATGTCTTTTGCTACGGCAGATATTTTTACTCGATACGATTCTAATATATCAAGAATTGAAGCAATTAGAGGTGGTTCTGCATCTACATTATCATCTAATTCACCAGGAGCAATAATTAATTTAATTAGTAAAACTGGTAAAGTTGAAGGAGGATCTATTGGTACTTCTTTTGGTTTAGATTATAGTGATTTTAGAACAGATTTTGAGTATGGCGCACCATTAGAAAATAATTTGTATTTCCATATGGGAGGTTTTTACCGTGTTGGTGAGGGTGTAAGAGATGCAGGTTATACAGCTAACAATGGAGGTCAATTTAAATTAAACTTAACTAAAAAATTCGATAAAGGATATGTAAGAGTTTATGCTAAATATCTAAACGATAGAGCTATTGGATACTTGCCAAACCCAATACAAGTTACAGGTACAAATGAAAATCCAGATTTTCAAAATCTTCCTAACTTTGATGCTAATAGTGAAACATTACATACACCATATTTATCTCAAAATGTTGGCTTAGGTGAGAGTGGTGAATTAAGACGATCTAATGTAAGTGATGGTATGAATCCTATCTCTACTTCAATAGGTATAGAAGCAGATTTCGATTTAGGTAATGATTTTAAAATTACAAACAAAGGAAGATTCTCTTCTAATAAAGGTGGGTTTAATTCTCCATTTCCAGCGAGTGTTTTAACTGCAACAGATTTTCTTGCAGGAGATTTTGCAACCGGTAATGGTTACAGTACTTTAAGTTATGCAAATGGTGATGGAGCAGTAAGCGATAATACAGTAATTGCTCCAGTAGTATTATTTGATACACAATTAAATAATTTTAATAATTTCATGAACGATATTCGTTTAACTAAAGATTTTGGAAACTTAGATGTAACTGTTGGTTATTTTAAAGGCATTCAAAATGTATCAATGTCATGGTTATGGAACTCTTATTTACTAGAGGCTTCTGGTGAAAATGCAAGGTTAATTAATGGAGTAGATGCAGGCGGAAATAATATAACATCAAATGGTTTAGTAGGTTATGGAGCAGCGTTTTTTGGTAACTGCTGCCAACGTAGTTACGATACAAGATATAATGTTTCTGCACCATATTTATCTATTGCATTAGAGGCTTCAGAAAAATTAAATGTAGATGCTAGTATTCGTTTTGACAATGGAAAAGTTGATGGTTCTTTTGCAGGACCAGTAACTTCTGCTTACGATATTAATAATGATGGTACAATTTCTCAACCAGAGCAAACAGTACAAGCAATAGATTTATCGAACCCTACAGTAGTAGATTATGATTATGATTACGTTTCGTATTCTCTAGGTTTAAATTACAAAATTCAAGATAGACAAGCAGTATTTGCGAGATATAGTAGAGGTGCTTCAGCTAAAGCAGATAGAATTTTATTTGCAGGATTAGATTATACAGATAGCGACGGAATAAATGCATTAGATTTTATTAATCAAGCAGAAGTTGGTTATAAAAGAGGTTTCGAAAATGGTTCTTTATATGCAACTGTATTTTATGCTAAAACAACTGAAGAAGGTGGATTTGAAGCAACTTCAAATTCTATAATAGAGAACGATTACAAGTCTCTAGGTGTCGAATTAGAAGGATCGTATAGATTTAACGATTTTGTTTTACGTGGTGGTTTAACTTTTACAGATGCAGAAATAGACTCTGGAGATGATATAGGTAATACACCAAGAAGGCAACCAGATTTTATTTATAACTTAATACCATCATATAATTTTGGAAATGCTAAACAAAATAGTGTAGGATTAAGTTTTATAGGTCAAAGTAAAGCTTATGCACAAGATACAAACGAATTAGTACTGCCAGGATTTGTAATTATAAACAGTTTTATAAATATTGGTTTAACAGAAAATTTAAAAGCAAATATATCTGCAAATAATATTTTCGATACTTTAGGTATTACAGAATCTGAGGAAGGAAGTATAACAGAGGGTCAGGTAAATTATTTAAGAGTAAGACCTGTTCCTGGACGTTCAATTTCTTTAGGTATCAATTATAATTTTTAATTTAAACAAGTGTTAGTTTTTTAATTTGAATTTGAATTTGAGTTGAGTCAATATTTACTTAATTAATATTGGCTCATTTCAATTAATTTAAAAATAAATTGTGATGTTAAAAAAACCAAAATTGTCTTTTTGGCAAATATTAAATATGAATGTTGGATTCTTCGGTATTCAATACAGTTTTGGTTTACAGCAAAGTGCCGTAACTCCAATCTATGATTTTTTAGGAGCAAGTCCAGATCAAATTCCAATTTTACACTTGGCTGGCCCAGTAACAGGACTATTAGTTCAACCTATTATTGGAGCACTAAGTGACAAAACATGGAATCCAAAATTAGGTAGAAGAAAACCATTTTTTTTAATAGGAGCAATTTTATGCAGTTTAACATTAATAGCATTTCCGTTTAGTAGTTCGTTATGGATGGCTGCAGGATTATTATGGATTTTGGATGCAGGAAATAACACAGCAATGGAACCTTATAGAGCATTAATTGCAGACCAATTAGAGGAAGAGCAACAGCCTTTAGGTTTTCAAATGCAAAGCTTTTTTACAGGTCTTGGTCAAGTATTGGCTAATGTATCACTATTTGTTTTTCCATTAATTTTTATTGGTATTACAGGCGCATTACCAACTTGGGTATATGCCTCATTTTTTCTCGGTGCCATTTGTTCAATTGGTTCTATTTTATGGAGTATGAGTAAAACCAAAGAAATACCACCCACAGAAAAAGAGTTAATTAAAATTAGGGAAAAAGGAAGTGTTTTAGAACCACTTATAGAAATCTTTTCAGCAATAAAAGACATGCCAAAAGTAATGTGGCAATTAGCATTAGTTTACCTATTTCAATGGTACGCACTATTTTGTTATTGGCAAAACTCTTCTAAAAGTGTTGCTTTATCTGTTTGGAATGCAACTCCAGAAAACACACAAGCGTATAGTGAAGCTGTAAGTTGGACAGGTTTAGTAAACGGTTGGTATAATGTTGTTACCTTTTTAATTGCTTTTGCACTAGTAGGTTTCGCAAAAAAATACAGTGCTAAAAAAGTACATGCAGTATGTTTAATTATTGCAGCTATTGGATTTTTATCGTTTCCGCATATAGAAAATAAAAATCTATTGTTTTTCGCTATTACTGGTTTCGGAATTGGTTGGGCAAGTATGATGGGAATTCCTTATTTAATGGTAGTTGCAGATATTCCTAAAGAAAGATATGGTGTTTATATGGGTATTATAAATATGATGATTGTTATTCCAATGATTATTCAAACATTATCCTTTGGGTATATTTTAAAAACATTTTTAAATAACGATCCAAGAAACGCTATAACTTTTGCAGGCGTATTACTGTTAATAGCAACAATTTGTACACTATTTATAAAACAAAAAAAACAGCCTCAATTATAACAATGACACAAGAACAATCATATAAAAAAGCAGTTAACTTATTATCTCGAGCAAGAACAGATAAAGGTTTTTTAGCAAGCGCAAGCGACATAACAAATTATAAAAGAGTTTGGGCGCGAGATGGTGTAATTTGTGGCTTAGCAGCATTATTAGATGGTGATTTAAGTTTAACAGAAACATTTAAAAATACATTAACGACTCTTGCAGAAAATCAACATGAATTAGGTCATATTCCATCTAATGTTTTTTTTATCGAAAAAGATAAAGTTGAAGTTAGTTTTGGAGGTTTAGCAGGAAGAGTAGATACTATTTCATGGTTTATTATTGGAATTTGTAATTATGCACACTTAACAAATAACCTGAGTTTTGCCGAAAAATTAAAAGCTAAAATGGATAAAGGTTTAAAGCTCTTAGAAGCTTGGGAGTTTAATAATAATCACCTTATTTATGTGCCAAGATCTGGTAATTGGGCAGACGAGTATATAACCGAAGGACATATTTTTTACGATCAAGTTTTAAGGTTATGGGCTTTAAAATGTATAAATACTTTATTTCCAAGTGAAGATTATAAATCTAAAATAGATATTGTAGAAGAAAAATTGGTAGGAAATTATAATAAAACAGAATATAAAAATCCTTTCCACCCTAAAGCATATAAAACATTAGAAAAATCAAGTTATTGGATGGCTTCTATAAATCCATCAGGTTATCAGACAATGTTTGATGCATTGGGTAATAGTATTGCATTGCTAATAAATTTAGGAAGTAATGAGTTTCAAGAGAAACAAATAAACTATTCTGAAAATTTAAGAGGAAGTTTACGTTTAAAATTATTACCTGCATTTTGGGAGCCTATTACAGAAAATCATGAAGATTGGAAGCTTTTAGAAAATAACTGCAAATATGAGTTTAGAAACATTCCTTACGAATTTCATAATGGCGGAACTTGGCAAATGGTAAATGGGTTTTATGGTATGAGTTTAGTTAAAAATCATACAGAAAAAGCAAAAGACGTTTTGCGTCAAATAAAAAAAATAAATAGTGTAGAAAAATTCAAGTTCTACGAGAATTTTAACAGTAAAACAGGAAATCCTACGGGAGTAGAATATTGTACATGGAGTGCAGCAGGTGAAGTTGCTTTACAGCAGTATATTTCTGGAAAAAGATTATTAGCTTAAAATGAATAGAGAAATAGATATACTTTGTATTGGTGAAGCTTTGGTAGATTTTATTGGTCATCAACAAGGCGTTAATATCAATCAAACAAGAGATTATCACAGGTATTTGGGAGGTTCGCCTACAAATGTAGCAATGAATACTTCTCGTCTAGGATTAAAATCTGCTTTAGTAGCAACTATAGGTCATGATGGTTTTGGAGAATATATTATACAAAGATTAAAAGAAGTAAATATTAATGTTGATAATGTTGTAGCTTTAAAAACAGAGCCAACAAGTACTATTTTTGTATCAAGATCTACAGATACTCCAGATTTTGTTGCGTACCGAAAATCTGATTATTTAATTACCGAAAATCAAATAGCTCCAAAAACACTTCAGCAAACCAAAATATTTCATACAACTTGTTTTGCATTAAGTAAAAATCCAGCTAGAGATACCATACTAAAAAAGGCTAAAGAAGCAGTAGATGCAGGTTGTAAACTAAGTATCGATGTTAATTTTTCTGAAAAAATATGGCCAGATAGAGCATTAGCTGTAGAGGTTATAAAAGAATATTGCAGCTATAATCCTTTAGTTAAAATTAGTGAAGACGATATGGAAAGGCTGTTTAATACTACCAAATCACATAAAGAGATTTTCGATTTTTTCCATGATTCCGGAGTTGAAATTGTATGTCTAACATTAGGAGAAAAAGGAGTGGTGCTTTCTCAAAAAGGAAAAGAAACAATTACACTTCCAGCAATAGATATTAAAAAAGTAATGGATGCTACTGGAGCAGGAGACGCTTTTTGGTCAGGCTTTTTATTTGCTTATATAAAGAAAAACTCAATGGAAGATAGTTTAAAAATAGCTTTAAAATTAGCAGCACTTAAACTGCAAAACGTGGGAAGATTACCAGATAATATTAATATTCTATCTAAACTTATAAGTTAGATTTTTTTAATTTTAATAGTTACTCACTCATAACTTTTGCTGTGTAAAAACTTTTAAACTAAATCATTCAAAAAAATGTGAGCTTAAACGATTGAGTATTCTTAAATTTGCGTGTTCTATTAAATATAAATTATGAGCAAACAAAGCAAAAGAAGAGAAGCCTTAGTATATCATGCAAAGCCAACTCCAGGAAAGATAAAAGTTGTTCCTACAAAAAAATATGCATCACAAAGAGATTTAGCTTTAGCCTATTCTCCAGGTGTTGCAGAGCCTTGTTTAGAAATTGAAAAAGACGTTAATAACGTATATAAATATACAGCTAAAGGAAATTTAGTTGCAGTAATATCAAATGGTACAGCAGTATTAGGATTAGGAAATATTGGTCCGGAAGCTTCTAAACCTGTAATGGAAGGTAAAGGCTTACTTTTTAAAATATTTGCAGATATTGATGTTTTCGATATTGAAGTTGGTACAGAAAATGTTGAAGAATTTATACAAACTGTAAAAAATATAGCACCAACTTTTGGAGGTATAAACCTTGAAGATATTAAAGCACCAGAAGCTTTTGAAATTGAAAAGCGTTTAAAAGAAGAGCTTGATATTCCTGTAATGCATGACGACCAGCATGGAACAGCCATAATCTCATCGGCAGCATTATTAAATGCTTTAGAAATTGCCGAAAAAAATATTGAAACAGTAAAAGTTGTAGTTTCTGGAGCAGGATCTGCAGCAATGGCATGTGTAAATTTATATGTTGCTTTAGGTGTTAAGCCAGAAAACATAACAATGTTTGATAGTGAAGGCGTATTACATAAAGACAGGACAGATTTACTTGATAGCCAAATAAAATATGCAACAACTATTAAATACAATAGTTTAGCAGAAGCAATGGTAAATAGCGATGTGTTTTTAGGACTTTCTGTTGGTAATTTGGTGTCTCAAGACATGTTAAAAACCATGGCAAAAAATCCTATTGTTTTTGCAATGGCAAATCCAGATCCAGAAATTAGTTACGAACTAGCAATAGATACTAGAGATGATATAATTATGGCCACTGGCCGAAGCGATCACCCTAACCAAGTAAATAATGTATTAGGATTTCCGTTTATATTTCGTGGAGCTTTAGATGTTCGTGCAACAAAAATTAACGAAGCCATGAAAATGGCAGCAGTTAAAGCATTAGCAAACTTAGCTAAAGAGCCAGTTCCAGAACAAGTTAATATTGCATATAATGAAACAAGATTAACTTTTGGAAGAGAATATATAATACCTAAGCCATTTGATCCAAGATTAATTGGAGAAGTTCCACCAGCTGTTGCCAAAGCAGCAATAGATAGTGGTGTTGCTTTAGAGCCAATTTTAGATTGGGAAAAGTATAAGGATACATTATTAGAACGTTTAGGTAACGATAACAAAATAATTAGATTACTCTTAAGTAGAGCAAAATCTCAGCCTAAACGTGTTGTATATGCAGAAGCAGATCATATAGATGTTTTAAAAGCAGCTCAAATTGTTCATGATGAAGGAATTGCAGTTCCTATTTTATTAGGAAGAAAAGAAGAAATAGAAAGGCTTAAAGAAGAAATTGAATTCGATGCCGATGTTTTAATTATCGATCCAAAAACAGATGAACAAGTAGAGCAGAAAAATAAATATGCCGAAGTATACTGGAAGCAACGTAAACGTAGAGGAGTCACGTTGTTAGAAGCTCAAAAGTTAATGCGTGAACGTAATTATTATGCTGCAATGATGGTTAACGAAGGAGATGCAGATGCTTTAATTTCTGGATATTCTCGTAGTTATCCACAAGTTGTAAAACCTATGTTAGAACTTATAGGTTTAGCACCTGGTTCTACTAGAATTGCAACAACTAATGTTATGATGACAGAGCGTGGACCAATGTTTTTAAGTGATACATCTATAAACATAAATCCAACAGCTAAAGATTTAATTAAGATTGCGCAAATGACATCTGGTGTAGTAAAAATGTTTGGCTTAACACCAGTAATGGCCATGACGAGTTTTTCAAATTTTGGATCTTCAAAAGACCAAACAGCAACAAAAGTTCGCGAAGCAGTATCTTATTTACATAGAAGACATCCAGATTTGTTAGTCGATGGTGAATTGCAAACAGATTTTGCTCTAAATAGTAAAATGCTTCAAGATATATTTCCATTTTCAAAACTATCTGGACATAAAGTAAATACACTTATTTTTCCAAATTTAGAATCTGCAAACATTACTTATAAATTATTAAAAGAATTAAATAAAGCAGAATCTATAGGACCTATTATGATGGGATTACGTAAGCCAGTACATATTCTTCAATTAGACGCTAGTGTAGATGAGATTGTGAACATGACAGCTATTGCAGTTATAGATGCGCAACAAAAAGGAAAGCAAGCATTAATGAGCCAAAAAAACCAATAGTTTATAGTCGTAGAATTTTATTACATTTGAGGGCTTAACAAATAATTGTAAATGATTACACATATTAAGGGGAAATTAGTGGAAAAAAATCCAACTGATGTTGTTATAGATTGCAATGGTGTTGGTTATTTACTCAATATTTCTATGAATACATTTTCTCAAATCCCAAATCAAGAAAATGTACAATTATTTACTCATCTTCAAGTAAAAGAAGATTCTCATAGTCTTTATGGTTTTTATACAAAAGGAGAACGTGAAGTGTTTAGATTACTTATTTCGGTAAGCGGTATTGGTGCCAATACAGCAAGAACAATGTTATCTTCTTTAACACCAAAGCAAATTCGCGAAGGCATTGCAACCGAAGATGTTGCACTTATTCAATCAATTAAAGGTATAGGAGCAAAAACAGCACAACGTGTTATTATAGATTTAAAAGATAAGATTATTAAAATTTACGATATAGACGAAGTTTCTGTTAATAAAAACAATACAAGTAAAGATGAAGCGTTATCTGCTTTAGAAGTTCTTGGTTTTGCAAAAAAACAAGCCGAACGTGTGGTAGATAAAATAGTTGCTGCCCAGCCAGACGCTACAGTAGAAGCCATAATTAAACAAGCTTTAAAAAATTTATAGTAGATTTTGAATACAACTAACCTATACTTTCATAAATCAATTAAGCACAATTTACTTTTAGTAATAACCTTATTACTATCTTTTAGTGTTTTTGCACAAATTACTCCAGACCCAACAGTAGAAAATGATAGTGTAAAAACAGGATTTAGTTTCTCAAACATAGAAATGCCTAATCCTAATAGTATAACTTCAATGTATACATACGATCCAGAAACAGATCGTTACGTGTATACAGAATCAGTTGGGAATTTTAATATAAACTATCCAATTATTCTAACGCCTAAAGAATATCAAGATTTAATATTTAAAGAGAATTTAAAAAATTACTATCAGGAAAAAATTGATGCTACAGATGGTAAAAAAGATACATCTGAAGAAGCAAAAAAGAATTTACTACCAGAATTTTATGTAAACTCAGGCTTTTTTGAAACAATTTTTGGAGGTAATACTATAGAAGTCGTACCACAAGGTTCTTTAGAAATGGATTTAGGTGTATTGTTTACTAAACAAGATAATCCTTCGTTTTCTCCAAGAAATAGGAGTAATTTTACTTTTGATTTCGACCAACGTATAAGCTTAAGTTTATTAGGTAAAGTGGGAGAAAGGCTTCAGGTTACGGCAAATTACGATACCGAAGCAAGTTTCGATTTCCAGCAATTAGTGAAATTAGAATATGATCCAACTTTTGGAGGTGGTGAAGATTCTATTCTTCAAAAATTAGAAATAGGAAATGTTAGTATGCCATTAAATAGTTCTCTTATCTCTGGAGCACAAAGCTTATTTGGTGTAAAAACAAAATTACAATTCGGGAAAACATCTGTTACTGCTGTTTTTTCAGAACAAAAATCAGATACAAGGTCAGTAGTTGCCCAAGGTGGAGGAACTCTAGATGAATTCGATTTTTTTATTCGCGATTACGATGAGAATAGGCACTTTTTCTTAGCTCAGTACTTTAGAAATAATTACGATAAAGCTTTAGCAAATTATCCATTTATAAATACAAATGTTCAAATTACAAGAGCAGAAGTTTGGATAACTAATAGAAGTAATCGTACAGAAAACGTAAGAAATATTGTAGCACTTCAAGATATTGGGGAGTCAGAAATAATAGGAAATGCAGGAGTTGTTGTAACAGCAGGTCCAGGAGCTTTTCCAGATAATGCAAATAACCGTTTAGATCCAACAAATATTGGTGGACCAGGTTCTCAAATAACAAATGCAATTAGAGATATTGCAACAGTACAAGCTGGTATTTTAATACCGGGTTTCAATGAAGGTTTTGATTATGCTAAATTAGAAAATACAAGAAAACTTGTAGAGGGTCAAGAATATACTATAAATACACAGTTAGGTTACATTTCTTTAAATCAGCGTTTAAATAATGACGAAGTTTTAGCTGTAGCGTTCCAATATACAGTTGGAGGTCAGGTTTACCAAGTTGGTGAATTTGCAAACGATGGAATAGGTGCAACCGATGTAGAAACTAACAGTAATGGAGACGTAACAAGTGTTACAAATAACAATTTAATACTAAAACTACTTAAAAGTAGTATTACATCTGTATCTCAGCCTATTTGGGATTTAATGATGAAAAATATTTACGATACTGGAGCTTACCAATTAAGTCAAGAAGATTTTAAATTAAACATTTTTTATAACGAATCTGCGCCATTAAACTTTATTACGGCTGCAGAAGGAAGTGGTGGATTTGGAACAGATTTTGAAGGCGAACCAATAGATCAAACAACATTATTACGCTTATTTAATTTAGACAGATTAAATTATAACAATGATCCACAAACTAATGGAGATGGTTTTTTTGACTTTGTTTCTGGAATTACGGTAATACCAGAAAACGGAAAAATTGTTTTTACTAAAGTAGAGCCTTTTGGACGCTATTTATTCGATGTTTTAGATAATGATGGTAATCCAGGCAACAATGTTACAGATTACGAAGCAGATACTTATACTAACTTAAATCAAGAAAAATACGTTTACGATTTATTATATAAAGGAACAAAAACAGCTGCTTTAGACGAAGTTGAGAAAAATAAATTTCAACTTAAAGGACGTTACAAATCATCTGGAGGAGATGGAATAGCAATAGGAGGTTTTAATGTACCAAGAGGATCTGTTAAAGTAACGGCTGGTGGCCGAGTGCTTGTGGAAGGTGTAGATTATACTGTAAATTATCAATTAGGGCGTGTACAAATTTTAGACGAAGCTTTAAAAGCATCAAACACACCTATACAAGTTACTACCGAAAACAATTCAATATTTGGCCAGCAAACAAAACGTTATACAGGTTTAAATGTAGAACATCAGTTTAATGAGAATTTTTTAATTGGTGCTACATATATTAATTTAAACGAAAGACCAATAACTCAAAAAGCAAACTACAATAGCGAACCAATTAATAATACAATATTAGGCTTTAATGGTAACTATTCTACAGAAGTTCCTTTTTTTACTAGATTAGTAAACAAGTTACCAAATGTCGATACAGATGCTCCATCTAATTTATCTGTTCGTGGAGAATTTGCTTATTTATTACCTGGAGCACCAAAAGGTACAGATCTTAATGGAGAAGCAACTGCTTATATTGATGATTTTGAAGGAAGTCAAAATGGTATCGATTTAAAATCTGCTCAATCTTGGTTTCTATCAAGTCGTCCTTTAGAAATAAACGGAACAACCGCAGCCGATGCATTTAGTGGTATTAGAAATGGTTATGATAGAGCATTATTAAACTGGTACACTATCGATCCTATATTTTACAGTGGTCAAAGACCTTCAGGTATAGACGACGACGATATTTCTAATTTATATACTTCGCGTGTTTTTGTTCAAGAATTATTTCCTCAACAAGATATTGCACAAGGACAAACAACTGTTTTAAATACTTTAGATTTAACATATTATCCAACCGAAAGAGGACCATATAATTTTAGTGATACAAATATAGAACCAGATGGTAATACTATATCTACACCAACAAATGCTTGGGCTGGAATTACAAGACAATTAACTTCTACAGATTTCGAACAATCTAATGTAGAATATATTGAATTTTGGATGCAAGATCCATTTCAAGATAACCCAACAAATCCTGGAGGAAAACTATTTTTTAATTTAGGGAGTATTTCAGAAGATGTTTTAAAAGATGGTAAAAAGCAATATGAAAATGGATTACCAACAGATGGTAATGTTAGTTTACTCCAAAGTGATATAACACCATGGGCAATACCACAAAATCAAGCTTTAATATATGCATTCGATTCTACAGGAGGAGAACGTACTAATCAAGATGTTGGTTATGATGGTTATGATGATTTAGAAGAAAAAAACATTACAGACCCAACAATAAACCCTAATAATCCAACACCAATTCCATCAAATATTTCGGCGTTACCAGATCCATCTGCGGATAATTACCAATACTACTTAAGTGCAGAAGGAGATATTTTACAACGCTATAAAAAATATAATAATGTACAAGGAAACTCTCCAGATTCATTTAGTGATACTAATAGAGGTTCTACAACACAACCAGATGTAGAAGATATAAATAGAGATAACACAATGAATACCATTGATAGTTATTTTGAATATGAATTAGAAATAACTCGTCAAAACTTACCTTTAAATAGCACTAACGAAATTACTGCAGCAAATCCAATAGGAGAATTTATTAAAGATGTAAAAATTAGAAATAGATCATTACCAAATGGAGAAACAGAACAAGTAAGATGGTATCAATTTAGAGTACCAGTCGAAGGAGAGCATGTAGTAGCTAGAAATGGTATAACAGATTTACGTTCTATACGTTTTGCTCGTATATATTTAAACGGTTTTTCAGAACAAACAACATTTCGTTTTGGAACTTTAGATTTAGTTCGTAGCGATTGGAGACGCTATCAATTAGCATTAGATGGAGGAGCAACACCTTCAGATTTTGATGATACAGAATTTACAGTAGGAGTAGTAAGTACTCAAGAAAATGAAGGAAGTTATGAGTCTCCACCAGGTATTGTACCAGAACGTTTAAATAATAATAATACTATTATAGATCAAAATGAGCAATCTTTAGTTGTAAATGTTTGCGAATTAAAACCTAAAGATGCAAGAGCTGTATATAAAAATATAAGTGTAGATATGAGGCAGTATAAACGTTTAAGAATGTTTATGCATGCAGAAGAAGGTGAAATTCCAGGATTATTAGGAGATAAAGATCTTATTGGTTTTATAAGAATGGGTAATGATTTAACACAAAACTATTACCAAATAGAAGTTCCATTAAAAGTATCAACAGGAACCACTAGTGCTGCTTTATGGCCAACAGAAAACGAAATAAATCTACCATTAGATCTTTTAGAGCAAATAAAATCTTTAGGAATTGCAAATGGAACACTAGCAAACGACAATCCTACATTTTACGACGTTATTAATGGAGTACCAGTAGAAATACCATTTTCATCACAATTTGATGGTTATGAGTTAGGTCAAACAAGATTAGCAATAAAAGGAAATCCTAATTTTGGAGATGTAAGAACCTTAATGGTTGGTGTAAAAAATGGTTCTACTATAGAGCAATGTGGAGAAGTTTGGTTTAACGAGTTACGTTTGTCTGATATGGACAACGAAGGTGGTTGGGCAGCAATAATGAGTGTAGATTCAAATTTTGCAGACTTTGCAAATGTTAGTGCAACAGGTAGAATGAGTACAGCTGGATTTGGTTCTGTAGACCAAGGTCCACAAGAAAGAAGCAGAGAAGAAGTTAAACAATATGATGTAGTTACTAATGTAAACATAGGACAGCTTCTACCTAAAAAATGGGGAATTCAGTTGCCATTTAATTATGGGCAAGGTGTAGAGTTAATAACACCAGAATACGACCAACAATACAAGGATTTAAAACTTCAAAATAGAATTGACGCTGCCGAAACTACAGAGGAAAAAGATGCAATAAGAGAACAATCCGAAGAATATACTAAAAGAAGAAGTATTAACTTTATAGGTGTTAGAAAGGTTAGAACAGGAGAGTCAAAACCTCGATTTTATGATGTAGAAAACTTAACATTTAACCATTCTTACAACAAAGTAGAACATCGTGATTTTGAAATTGAACGTTCTATAGATAAGCAAGCAAGAACAGGAGCTAGTTATGCATATAACTTTGAGCCTAAAATATTCGAGCCTTTTAAAAAGAACGACTCTATTTTTACCAATAAATACTGGAAACTATTAAAAGACTTTAACCTTAACTTATTACCAGCAAGCTTTACTGTAAATACAGATATTAATAGGCAATTTAATAGACAACGCTTTAGAGATGTAGAATTAGGAGGCAATAATATTGGATTAGAAGAGTTGGTAAGACGTAATTATAATTTCGATTTTCAATCTACAGTCAATTGGAATTTAACTAAATCACTGTCTCTTAATTTTGCAGTAGCCAATAATAATATTGTAAGAAACTATTTTAAAGATAATATTATTAATGGAGAGCAGGATCCAAGTAGAGATGTTTGGGATGGCTATTTTGATGTAGGAGACGCCAATAGACGTTCGCAAACATTAGGAATAAATTACGAAATACCTTTTAATAAATTTCCAGCACTAGACTTTATTAGTGCAACCTATTCTTACCAAGGTCTTTATCAATGGCAAAAAGGATCAGATTTATTTGGAGATTTAGTAGCAGATGATGGTTTAACTTACGATTTAGGAAATTCAATATCTAATGGTAACACGCATAATATAAATTCAACATTAGATATGCGTAAATTTTATAAATATCTAGGTATTAAAAAGAAAAGAGTAGTAAAAAACAGTAACAAAGTTAGTAGAGTTTCTGGTGCTACACCTCCAGGAACAGTTAAAAAAGAAGAAGCTAAAAAACCAGAGGCTAAAAAGAGCAGTGGTGTAGGAACAGAAATAGCAAATTTTGGAATAGGTCTTTTAACATCTATAAAACGAATTCAAGCAAATTACTCTGAAAACAATGGAACCTTTTTACCAGGTTTCTTAGATACACCAGGTTTCATAAGTACTTCTAAGCCAACATTTGGTTACACATTAGGAAGCCAAAGCGATATTAGAGATATAGCAGCAAGAAATGGTTGGTTAACAGTATTCCCAGACTTTAATCAGCAATACACAAAAAATCATACCAAGCAACTTGATTTATCAGCAAATTTAGAACCTATTAACGACTTAAAAATTGATTTAGTAGCTTCAAGAACTTATGCTGAAAATTATTCCGAAAATTATAGAATAGAAGACAATCAATACATTTCTTTAACACCAAATGTATTCGGGAACTTTAATATTTCAACATTTACATTACCTACAGCTTTTGGAAAGAGCGACGATATTAGTTCGGAGGCTTTTGATGCTTTTAGAGAAAATAGATTAACAATAGCTAGAAGGTTAGCAGCGCAAAATGGAGCTAATGTTAACGATGTTGATGCAGATGGTTTTCCATTAGGTTACGGGAAAACTAGTCAAGCGGTATTGTTGCCAGCTTTTTTAAGTGCCTACACAGGACAAAATGCCGAGAAAACTAAATTAGGTGCTTTTAGAAATATTCCAATTCCAAATTGGGATATAAAATATACAGGATTAATGAAGTTTAATTGGTTTAAAAAACGATTTAAACGTTTATCATTATCTCATGGTTATCGCTCAAGTTATACAATTAATCAATTTAGAACAAACCTAGATTTTAACGGTGTAGATTATAGTTTACCTTATGCATCACAACCAGCAGATGATATTGATCAGGCAGGTAATTTTAAAAATGCAGAACTATACAGCAATATTAATTTAACAGAATTATTTAGTCCATTAATTAAAATAGACATGGAAATGAAAAACTCTGTAATTGTTGGAACAGAAATTAGAAAAGATAGGCTATTATCTTTAAGTTTCGATAATAATTTAATGACAGAAATTCAAGGTAACGAATATGCTATTAAATTAGGATATAGATTTAAAGATGTAAGAATTAAAACTAAATTAGCTGGGCCTAAAAAGTCTATTGTTAGTGATCTTATAATGGAAGCAAACCTGTCAGTAAGAGATAACAAAACAATTGTAAGATATTTAGATTTAGAAAATAATCAAATAACAAACGGACAAACAATTTATGGTTTAAAGTATAATGCCAATTACTCTTTTAGTAAAAACCTAACAGGTATTTTTTACTTCGATTATACTTTTTCAGAATATGCAATATCTACTGCTTTTCCACAAACAACTATACGCTCAGGGATAACCTTAAGGTATAATTTTGGTAACTAAATAACATACCATTTTTCTGTTTGAAAAGCCAAAGCAATTAAATACATTTGTAAAAATTTTAAAAAATATATAATGAATATACCAGCAGAATTAAAATACACAAAAGACCATGAGTGGGTAAAAGTTGATGGTGATACTATTACTATAGGAATTACAGATTTCGCTCAAAGTGAATTAGGAGATATTGTTTATGTAGAAGTAGAAACTGTAGACGAAACTTTAGATGCCGAAGATGTATTTGGTACTGTTGAAGCTGTAAAAACTGTTTCAGATTTATTTTTGCCAGTATCGGGAGAGATTATAGAGTTTAATGAGTCTCTAGAAGATGAACCAGAAAAAGTAAACACAGATCCTTATGGAGAAGGTTGGATGGTTAAAGTAAAGGTTGCTAATGCATCAGAATTAGATTTACTTTTATCAGCCGAAGATTACAAAGCATTAATAAGTGCTTAAAAAAATTAGCCTTTTAGCAAGTGTTCTTTATACTATATCTTTAACAGCTTTAAGCTTAATAAACATAAATGATGTTGTAAAAGATATACCATCATTTAACGATAAAGTATTACACGCTTTAGTTCATTTTATTTTTGTAATTCTTTGGTTTATTGTATTTCGTTATACACTAAATAAACACTACAATAAAGCTATTTTATTAGCAGCATTATCTTCTGTAGTGTATGGAATATTAATAGAATGTTTTCAAAGTTGGATAACTGTAAGTAGGCAAAGTGACTATAACGATGTGTTTGCTAATGTTTTAGGTATGGTATTTGCATCTATACTTTTAATAACAATAAAGAAACACTTGTTAAAAAATAATAATAGCTTGCTTTTTTGATAAATAAATAGTTATTTTAGCAAAGCATAAATAATTTAATTAATGGAAACAAAGAAAAATCCTAAAGCAAACGTAGGCAGAAATAGCTCTCTTTACTTTGCAGTTGGTATGTTGTTAATGTTAGGTTTAACATATACAGCAATCAACTATAAAACCTACGATGATCGTGTTGTAGAAGATAGGTCTATTGATGTTGATGATGAATTGGACGAAGAAATTCCAATTACAAATCAAGCACCACCACCGCCACCACCACCGCCACCACCGCCACCACCAGCACCAGAAGTTATTGATGTTGTTGAAGATGAAGCGGAGATAGAAGAAACGGTTATCGAATCTACAGAAACTAATCAAGAAGAAGAGATTGTAGAGGTTGAAGAAATTGTTGTAGAAGAAATCGAAGAAGATGTAGAGGTGTCTTTTGCGGTAATTGAAAGTGTACCGGAGTATCCTGGTTGTGAGAAAGGAAATAACGATGCTAAGCGTAAATGTATGTCAGATAAAATCAACAAATTAGTTGGTAGAAAATTTGACTTAGATTTAGGACAAGAATTAGGATTAAGCGGTAAGCAACGTATCTATGCAAGATTTACAATTGACAAAACAGGAAACATTGTTAACGTTAAAACTCGTGGTCCACATCCTGGATTAGAGAAAGAAGCTAGAAGAGTTGTAGGTTTAATACCTAAAATGAAGCCTGGTAAACAAAGAGGAAAGCCTGTAAAAGTAACTTTCGATTTGCCAATAACATTTAACGTACAAGACTAATAATTTAGTTTTTACTATATAAAATTAAAAACCCGATACAAATTGTATCGGGTTTTTTGTTTTTGGTATGCTTATTGTGATTTTATCATAATATTAACATGTAAACTTTAATTATTATGAACAATTTAAACAAAAATCACGATTCCGTTCTGCAAAACGAGAAAAACGTGAAAAAATCACAAAAGCATGATGCGAATTTACAAAAAAACTCAACGCTTTACTTTCAAGTAGGATTAATTCTATGCCTCTTGGGAACTTACGCAGCTTTAGAAATGTCTTTTAAAACAAGTAAGGATTTTGCTTATGTTATTCCAGAAGAAGATAACACCATTTATGAAGTAGATCCTGAAATTTATAAAATTGTAAAAAAAGAAAATTTAGAAAAGAAAAAAGATGTAGCAAAACCAAAAAGTAAAAATCCTGATTTTGAAATTGTAGACGATAAAAAAGAAATTGAAGAAGCAGAAGATAAAATTATTGATGTAGTTGTCCCAGATGATAAAAAAATTATTTTAACACCAGATGACTCTAGTTTAAATATTGAGCAACCAGATGAAGAACCAATGAATATTATGGCTGTACAAAAAGTTCCAATTTTTCCTGGTTGTGAAGGAGAAACAACTAATGATGGTAGAAGACAATGTCTATCAGAAAAATTATCAAAATTAGTGCAACGTAAGTTTGATGTAGATGTTGCTTCAAATTTGGGTATAACAGGAAAGCAGAGAATTTATGTTTCATTTAAAATTAACAAATTAGGTGAAGTAGAAATTATTAAAACTAAAGCCAATCATAAAGATTTAGAAAAAGAAGCCAATAGAGTAGTTGGTAAAATACCAACTATGCAGCCAGGAAAAAATAATAATAACCCAGTAGAGGTTTCTTACATGCTACCAATACAGTTTAATATTCAATAGCATATAATCACAAATTATTATAAACCGTTATTATCTTTAGTAATAACGGTTTTTTGTTTTTAAGTAAAACTTAAAACTTCAGATTTGAAAATTTTAAAAATGTTATCTTTCGGCAAAATTAAATGCAAAATATACTATGAGGTTTTACACTTTCATTCTAATACTATGTTTTCAATCTTTTTCTTACGCTCAAGATTTTAACGAAATACCACCAGTTTTTGATTTTTGTAAAGATGAGCCTTTAACTAGTTTACAAAAATGTTTTGATAATCAAGTCTTTAATTTGTTGTTTGCAAACTTTAAAGTACCAAAAAGCATAAGCGATTCTAATTATAAAGGTGAAGTTGTTATTTTGTTTGAAGTAGATAAAGAAGGCGGTTTTAGAGTAATGTATATAGATGCTGTTTATCCAGAGTTAAAAACTGAAGCTACTCGTGTAATAAGCGAATTTCCAAAAGTGGAACCAGCAAAATATAATGGTAATGCAACCTATAAGCAGTATTCAATTACTTTAAAAATACCTTTAGAAAACCAAACAGTTGTAACTGAGGATTTAGCACTTCAAAATAAAGAAACCGAAGTTTTGGAGTTAAATGCTTTAGAAATTGCTGCAAAAAATGAAATCGATAAAATAAATGCTAATTATAAAAAGTACGATTATAGTGAATATAGTAGCCAATTAAACATTCCATTTTCACATGAAAATTATGCTAAGTTCGATCGTGCTACAAATTTAATTGGTACAAATAGCCATACGGCTTCTAAACCATTTATTTACGAAGTTGTAGCTGCTTATCACGATTTTAAGGCAGAAAATGATGCGTTATTAAAAGATAAAAAAACTTGGACAGGTAAAAAGCTTTGGAATGAGCATTTAGTTCAATTACAAGGAAAAGATTATTGGTTTACGGTAGATCCTATTTTTGATTTGCAATTAGGAAAAGATACAGATGCCGATTTTAGTTATACTTATAATAATACAAGAGGTGTATTTATACAAGGAGGGTTAGGAAAGAAATTTAATTTCTCTGCTTCAGTTTACGAAAACCAAGGACGATTTGCACAATATTTTAACAACTACGCCGAAAGTATTAGACCAGAAGGTGGAGATCCAGCAATAATTCCAGGTCGTGGTATTGCAAAGCGATTTAAGGATGATGCATACGATTATCCGGTGGCCGAAGCATATCTTTCTTACACGCCTTCAAAATTTATAAATGTTCAATTCGGGCATGGTAAAAATTTTATAGGTGATGGTTACCGTTCTTTACTACAAAGCGACGTCGCAAGCCCTTATCCTTATTTAAAGCTAAATACTAAGTTTTGGAAAATAAAGTATACAAATACATATACTTGGTTAAAAGATGTTAGACCAGAAGTTACAGAAGATGGAGCCTTTTTAACAAAATATATTGCCAACCATTATTTAAGTTGGAATGTAAATAAAAGACTAAATTTAGGGCTGTTTGAATCTGTAATCTGGGCAAACACAAACAATAGAGGTTTCGATATTAATTATTTAAATCCTATAATCTTCTACCGAGCAATAGAGTTTGAAACAGGACAAGATGCAGGAAATGCAATTGTTGGAGCTTCAGCAAAATATAAGTTTACAGATAATTTTAATATGTATTCTCAATTTGTTTTAGATGAATTTTCTCTTGATGATGTTACAGGTGGGAATAAGAGTTGGAAAAATAAATTCGGTTTGCAATTAGGTGCTAAATATTACAATGCATTTAAAATTAAAGATTTAATACTTCAAGCCGAATATAATGCGGTGCGACCTTATACTTATTCACATAATACTATAACTTTAAATTATGCACATAACAATCAACCAATGGCGCACCTTTGGGGAGCAAACTTTAGAGAGTTGGTATTAATTGGGCGTTATAGAAAAGGAAGAGTTTTTGGAGAGGCAAAATTAATTGCAGGTGTTCGCGGTTTTGATGTTAATAATAGTACAGATAATTTTAATTACGGAGGTAATATATTTGAAAGTGAAGTAAATAGACCTTTCGATTCTGGAGTAGAAATTGGGCAAGGCATTAAAACTAATACAATTAATGCTAGCATTCAAGGCGGTTACTTAATAAATCCAGCATCAAATTTAAAAGTGTTTGCAAATGTAAGTTACCGTAATTTTAATCCTGAAGCAGAAACAATGTCGGTACTAAACAATAGTACGGTTTGGTTTAATTTTGGAATTAGAACAGACTTATTTAATTGGTATTTTGATTTGTAGAATAGACTTTACAACGTATCTTTGCATCAAATTTTTAAAAGCTTATAAAAGCTTTAAATAAAGAAATACTTTGAGCACTACAGTTGTAAAACATTCCTTGATTTCAGATTTTAAAGAAATCACAAAAATGCGATTAGCATTAAGTGTGGTATTCTCATCCGTTGCAGGTTATTTATTAGGTGCAGATACTGTAGATTTTACTACACTTTTACTATTGGCTTTAGGAGGCTATTTTATGGTTGGCGCATCTAACGCGTATAATCAAATTATAGAAAAAGATTTAGATGCTTTAATGGACAGAACTAAAAATCGTCCTATTCCTGCTGGCCGTATGACTGTGCGTACTGCTTTTATTATCGCTACTATTTTTACTATTCTTGGTATTGCTATTTTATATTATATAAATCCGCAAACAGCAATGTTTGGTGCAATTTCTATTTTTTTATACACTTGCGCATACACACCATTAAAAACAAAAACACCTTTGGCAGTGTTTGTTGGTGCCATTCCTGGAGCAATACCATTTATGTTAGGTTGGGTAGCAGCAACTAATGATTTTGGTATAGAACCAGGAACACTATTTGCCTTACAATTTTTTTGGCAATTCCCTCACTTTTGGGCTATTGGTTGGTTTTTATATAACGACTATAAAAAGGGAGGCTTTTTTATGTTGCCAACAGGTAAACAAGATAAAGGTACAGCTGTACAAACAATTATGTATACCATATGGACTATTCTAGTTTCAATTGTACCAGTTTTTGGTGTAACAGGAAAGTTAGAGTTGTCTTATATAGCTGCAACTATTGTTTTTGGTTTAGGTTTATTTATGCTGTATTATGCATTTCAGTTATTTAAAAAAATGACAGAAAAAGCAGCTAAACAACTTATGTTAGCTAGCGTATCTTACATCACATTAATACAAATTATTTACGTAGTAGATAAATTTATTAGATAATCATGGATTTAACACAAGGTACTTTAAAAGAAAAAAATAGCAGAGCTAAAAAAATGATGCTTTGGTTTGGACTAATTGCATTATTTATGTCGTTTGCTGGTTTAACAAGTGCAGTTATTATTAGTAGAAAACGTCCAGACTGGTCTCAAGAATTAGAGTTACCACAAGTATTTTTAATTAGTGTTTTTGTAATATTGGCAAGTAGTGTTGCGTATATTTTAGCACAACGTGCTTTAAAAAATAATAATAGAAAGTTAACAACTTCTTTTTTATTACTTAGCTTTATATTAGGTGTAATATTTATTTTCCTTCAATTTCAAGGTTTTAAAGCATTAATAGATTCTGGATACTATTTTACTGGGCAAACAAGCGATCCTAAAGCGTCTTTTATATTTTTAATTGCATTTTTTCATTTATTACACGTCGCCGTCGGATTAATTTGTTTGTTGGTTGTAATTTATAATCATTTTAAACAAAAGTACACAGCTAATAATATGCTAGGTATGGAATTAGCAGGAACATTTTGGCATTTTATTGATATACTGTGGGTATTCTTATATTTACTCATGTATTTTGTAGGCTAGATTTTTATAATAATATCAAGGAAGAAAAAGAGAATTTACTAATCAAATAAAACAAGGCTCAAAAATTACAGTTTAACATTTCTTTAGTAGAAGAAAATGATTATTTTTGTGCAATATTTAAAATTAACGAACTCAACTATATGAATACTACAGTTGCAACTACTGGAACAGAAGGTAAAACTTGGGGCGGAGGAAGCAATCCTCTCAAGGCCAGTTATGGAAAAATGATGATGTGGTTTTTTATCGTATCAGATGCCTTAACATTTTCAGGATTTTTAGCTGCTTATGGTTTTTCAAGATTCAAATTTATTGACTCTTGGCCAATAGCAGATGAAGTTTTTACTCACATACCTTTTTTTCATGGTAATTATCCAATGATTTATGTGGCGTTTATGACGTTTATATTAATCATGTCTTCAGTTACAATGGTATTAGCAGTAGATGCTGGACACCACATGAACCAGAAAAAAGTAACATGGTATATGTTCTTAACCATTATTGGTGGTATTATATTCGTAGGTTCTCAAGCATGGGAGTGGAATACTTTTATTAAAGGAGAATTTGGAGCTGTACAAACTAAAGGTGGTAATATTTTGCAATTTGGAGAATATAAAACTGTAGAAGGAGAGCAAAAATTTGAACGTGTAGCTATAGCAGATTTTGCAAAAGCAACACATGGAGAAAGAACGCAACACGAAAGAAAATCTGGGTTATGGTTTGTAGATGAAGGTGCACTTCCGGAATATACTGTAGATGAAGTATACAATGGTTTAGTTTCTAATGAGAATATTTTAATTAGAAATCAAATTATTAATGAGGAAGGACATAAAACTGTACTATCTAGAGAAGAGTCTTTAAAGCAATTAAAAGCAAATGGAAAACTTGTAGTACATGGTGCTAATTTAAAAGTTAATGAATATGGCTCTCCGTTATTTGCAGATTTCTTTTTCTTTATTACTGGATTCCACGGTTTCCACGTATTATCAGGAGTTGTAATTAATATTATTATTTTCTTTAATGTTGTTATAGGTACTTACGAAAGACGTAAAAACTATGAAATGGTAGAGAAGGTAGGATTATACTGGCACTTTGTAGATTTAGTTTGGGTATTTGTTTTCACATTCTTCTACTTAGTTTAATAAATAAATTTATTTTTCATTTTCTAAGCTTGGCAAAAAAAAGTTAAAGGAAATCTAAAAACATATAAAATGGCACACGAACATAAATTAGAAATATTTAGAGGGTTATGGAAGTTTAAGTCTAACACTCAAAAAATTTGGGGAGTACTAGCTTTCTTAACATTTGTAACAGCAATAGAAGTAGTATTGGGTATCTATAAACCTGAAGTTTTAATGGGAAATGTATTAGGAATGAAAGGTTTAAACTGGATTTTCATAATATTAACCATTGTAAAAGCATATTATATTACTTGGGACTTTATGCACATGAGAGATGAAACTAAAGGATTAAGACGTGCTGTTGTATGGACTGGAGTATTTTTAATTTGCTACTTAGTATTTATTCTATTACAAGAAGGAGGTTATGTAGAAAGTGTTTATAGAAATGGATTTATTAAACGCGATTTTTAATAAACTTATATAAGTTAAAAGATAGTAAAAGGTGGTTTTTTTAAACCACCTTTTTTATTTTTGTAAAAAAATAAAAAAATCTAATTATGAGTAATAAACCAGTAGTAAAATACCTAATTTTAGGCATATTGTTTTTTCTACCTGTAGCATTTTTACTCTTGCTTTATCCATCTACAAATAATTACAATGTGCTTGATGTAGTAAAGGAAGATGTGTTAGACATATCTAATTTATCATCAGTTGCTAATTCAGATGTTGTATTAAAAGACCACATTACCGTTTTAGGTTTTTTAGGAAGCGATCCAGAATCTAAAATTATAGAAGCTTCAAATCTAAAGGAACTTATTTATAATAAATTTAAAGGGTTTAAAAACTTTCAAATTGTAATGATGGTCACATTAGATTCTCACGATCGTACTAGCAGATTAATTCAAGAACTTAATAAATATAGTGAACATAAATATTGGCACTTTGTAGCAGCAACAGATAGTGATATTAATAAGCTGTTTAATAGTTTAAGAACAAGTTTACAGTTAGATAATACTTTAGCAACAAATAGTGTTTTTGTTATAGATAAAGAATTAAACCAACGTGGTCGTTTAGACGATAGAACAAAGAAAGAGAAGGAAAAGGAAACACAAGTATATCCACTTACAGCTTACGATTGTTCTAAAGTATCAATAATTAAAAATAAATTAGCTGCAGAAGATATGCGTGTGCTATTAGAAGAATATAGAAAATCTGGTAGAAACAAAATAGATTCATCAAACAGGAGAGCTAAAGACCTAAATCCAGATAACAAAACAGATGAAAAAGAATAACTACTCATACATAGGTATTGCTTTTATAATTTTACTATTCGGAATTATTTTTATTCCAAAAATTATAAATCGCATAAAAGATAAAGATATTACCCGAAACAACAGAATGAGTGTTGGACAGGACAATAATTTTAAAAATAAAGAAGAATTAGCTTTTATAGAAATTAACGGTAAACCAAAAAAAGTACCAAATTTTAGCTTTATAAATCAAGACGGAGAAATAATTACTCAAGATGATTATAAAGGAAAAGTATACGTAGTAGAATTCTTTTTTACAACATGTCCTACAATTTGTCCAAGAATGAATAGAAACTTGGTAGATATTCAAAATGTATTTAAAAATGAAAATAATTTTGGAGTAGCATCTTTTTCAATAACACCAGAATTAGATACACCAGAAGTTTTAAAATCTTACGCAGAAAGATATGGGATTACCAATCCTAATTGGAATTTAATGACTGGTGATGAAACAGAGATTTATAAATTAGCAAACGTTGGTTTTAATATATTTGTAGGTAAAGTTGAAAACGATGAAATTGGATTTGAGCACTCTGGAGATTTTGCATTAATAGATAAAAACGGGTTTATTCGCTCTCGATTAGATGGTTTTGGAAACCCTAAAATTTTCTATAAAGGTGTAATTAGCGAACAAGAAAAAATGGATGAAGATGGTAATGAGCAGGAAATTACTATGCTAAAAGAAGATATTAAAAAGCTTTTAAACGAATAATTTATTAATACACTATAAAGTTATTTAGATCCTGTTTCAAAATCACATTACTTTAAAAATATGAATACTCAAGAGAACCTACAAAACGAAAAAAAATATAATAAATGGATTGTAATTCTATCCATTGTAATACCGTTAGCAGTAGCAGCATTATTTGGTATTAAATTAAAAGATTTTGGTTTAAATATAGAACCATTAACTTTTTTGCCTCCAATTTATGCCTTTATAAATGGTATTACAGCAATAGTTTTAATTGTTGCGGTAATACAAATTAAAAAAGGGAATAGAGCTCTGCACGAGAAATTAATGAAATTTGCAATTACATTATCAGTTTTATTCTTATTATTATATATCGCGTATCACATGACTAGCGATTCTACTAAGTTTGGTGGAGAAGGTGTAATATCTTATGTATATTATTTTATTTTAATTACACACATAATTTTGTCTATTGCAGTTATTCCTTTTGTTTTAATAACTTATGTAAGAGCAATTTCTAATAATTTTCAAAGACATAAAAAAATAGCGCGTATTACATATCCTTTATGGTTATACGTTGCAGTAACTGGTGTTATTGTGTATTTAATGATTGCACCTTATTATGTATAGTGCTATCTAACTTCACCTAAAACAAGACTAATACTCTAATATTTATGAAAACTAAAGTCTTATTTTTTATTTTTTCTATTCTCGCATTTTTTGAGACTAATGCGCAATGCGCTATGTGTCGTGCAGTATTGGAAAATGAAGAAGGACAAGGTGTAGCAAAAGGCATTAACGATGGTATTATTTATTTAATGTCGATACCGTACATTCTTGTGTTTATAGTTGGTTTTGCTATTTATTGGAAGTATTTTAGGAAGAAGAAAAACAAAACATAGAGTTTTAAGTTTTTATAAAAAAAATCGCTTTTTTTTATTTTATCTTTTTTTTTACGAAATTAAGAGCATTATTAACCAATACCAATTTATAAATATGAAAAAATTAAAAAGTTTAGCTTTATTAACAGTTTTTGCAGGTTCAATGTTGTATTCACCAACTGTAGATGCGCTTCCTAAAAAAAGAAAAGTAACATTTGCACATATATTTGAAAATGGTTGTGTAGGTACACATACAGTAACATATTCGAGTTCGGGAGAAGTTATTGATCATGACTATGAAGTTTTCGCTTGTCCTTGAGAATAATTGTCATTTTTAAGCTCCAAGTAATATTTTTGCTTGGAGTTTTTTATTACATTCAATAGTATGGATTTACTTATTAAAATACTTTTATTATTAATCTTTAATTTTTCTTTTTCCCAAAACATAACAGGAAAAGTTATAGATTCACTTACTAAAAAACCTTTAGAGTATGCTAACGTTACTTTAATGACAAAAAACAAAGGTGTTTATACTGATAGTAAAGGCGTTTTTAATTTTGATATAACAAAACATCTTTATGATACTTTAAGAATTAGCTCGATTGGTTATTATTCTAAATCTATTGTACTTGATGGTTTTAGAACCAAAAAAGATGTTAAATTAGATGTTTTATTAAAAGAAAAAATCACAGAATTAAACGAAGTTGTAATTAATTCAAAAAAGATAGAATATAAAGAAAAACACACATTAGGAGAAAAAAGAAATGGCATTACTTCGGTAAGTTCTTTAATTGGTTATGAAACAGGTGTATTGATAGAGAATCCATTTAGAAAAGAAGGTAAATTAAAAAAGGTGTACATAAAACTTAAAAAAAGAAAAGACGTAAATTTTGTTGCATCATTAAATATTAAATTTTATAGTTATGATGCTGCAAATAAAAAACCGGGTTACGAATTGTACACTAAAAATATAGTTGTTAAAACAAAAAACAAAAATTACACTCTTAACATTAAAGTAGAGGACTTTGATATTTATTTACCAGAAGAAGGTATGTGTATTGGTGTTGAATTTATTGACCCTAAAAATGAATCTAAGAAGTATGATAGAATAGGTCCAGCATACGGATTTAAATTTTCTAATGAAGAAGTATTAACTTGGTCTAAATATAGAGGAAAATCTTGGAGACCAGGTTTTGTTGAATTTAAAAGAGGAAACTTTGGTGACAGAAGTAAAAAAGGTAATGTTATGATAGGAGTAGATGTTTTAATGCCAAAAGAATAAAAGGATGGCAAAGTTAATTTTTAAGGTTACATTTTTGGTAATTATTTTTAGCACTATTCATTCATGTAAAAAAGAAACAAAAGAAATTGAAGAAGAATTTAAAGAACAAATATATTCGGAACTATCTATTGAAAACCAAGATTATGATTTTGGATTAATATCTGTTAATGATACTGTCTTATATACTTATCACATTAAAAATATTTCAGAAGAACCATTAAAAATTACTAGAATTATTTCAAATTGTGATTGTATAGAAATCAACTTTGATAAACAGTCACTTCAAAAAAATCAAATTTTAGATATTTCAGCAAAATTTATTGCAACTAAAGATATAATTGGAAGTGTAAATAACTTTTTACTAATTGAATGTAATATAAAGAAAGGAGTTGCTGTACTGTCTATGTCTGGATACATTTCAGAAACAAAAAAGTAAAATATAAATTTAATTTCTTTAAAAATATATAACATTTTTTTACTTAATAGAGTTTTAACATTTTTTTTTAATTATTCCTGTAACAAATAAAGTTCTTTGTAGTCTAATGGATATAATGTAGTAATACATCAATCAAAAAACCAACCATTATGCTCAAAATTAATAAGATACATAAATCTTATCCTATTGGAGATTCTAGTTTACATGTATTAAAAGGTATCGACCTTTCTGTGGAAGCAGGAGAAATGGTAGCAATTATGGGTTCTTCAGGATCAGGAAAATCTACTTTGCTAAATATTATAGGAATGCTAGACGAAGCAGATGAAGGCGATTACATTTTAGATAATGTTCCTATTAAAAATCTTACCGAAAAAAAAGCAGCTATTTATAGAAATAAATTTTTAGGATTTATTTTTCAATCTTTCAATCTTATAAACTACAAAAATGCATTAGATAATGTTGCATTGCCACTATACTACCAAGGTTTAAAACGTAAAGAACGTATAGAAAAAGGATTGTATCATTTAGAAAAAGTAGGTTTAAAAAATTGGGCGCACCATTTACCTAATGAGTTATCTGGAGGCCAAAAACAACGTGTAGCCATTGCAAGGGCACTAGCTGCAAATCCAAAATTATTATTGGCAGATGAGCCAACAGGAGCTTTAGATACTAAAACATCTCATGAGATTATGGATTTTATTCAATCTCTTAACGATGAAGGAAAAACCATTTTAATGGTAACTCACGAAGAAGACATTGCACAAATGTGTAAACGTATTGTACGTTTAAAAGATGGTGTAATTATAGAAGACGTATTTGTAGAACAAGTAAGAGCGTCACAATATGTTTGATAGAGATCTCTGGAGAGAAATCTTCCAAAGTATAAATATGAATAAAACCAGAAGTCTACTTTCTGGCTTTACTGTAGCTTTTGCTATTCTTTTATTTACTATTCTTTTTGGCTTAGGAAATGGTTTATTAAATACTTTCGACACTGCATTTGTAGATGACGCAGCAAATTCTATTTTTATAAACTCTGGTCAAACTTCTAAAGCTAGTAACGGTTTACAAGCAGGAAGACAAATACAATTCGAAAACAAGGACCAAGAATGGATTGAAGAGGAATTTGGAGATAAAGTACAGTATATAACCTCTAGAATATATTTAAATGTAACAGCTACTTTTAGAAACGAAAAAAGTAGTTATAGCGTTAGAGCTGTTAACCCAGATCATCAATACCTTGAAAATACAAAAGTTAATTATGGGCGTTATATTAATGAATCTGATATAAAAAATAAAACAAAAGTTGTTGTTATAGGTCGTTTAGTAGAAGAGGATTTGTTTCTAAAAACTACAGCTATTGGTAAATACATAAATTTAAATGGCATTCAATATAAAGTAGTTGGTGTTTTTAGTGACGATGGTGGAGATAGAGAAGAAAGACTAATTTATATGCCAGTAACTACAGCACAGCAAATTTATGGTAACAACCAACATATAGACCAAATAAATTTAACTTATAATCCAGACTTAAACTTCGATGCAGCAATAAGTTTTAGCAATATGCTTACAAGAAAACTTAAAGATCGTTTTTTAGTTTCGCAAAACGACCAACGCGCTATTAGGGTAAGAAACTTAGCAAACGATTCTAAAGCAATTGGACAAATGACGCTTGGTATTAATATAATGATTTTAGTTATTGGTTTTGGAACACTTATAGCCGGAGTTGTAGGAATTAGTAACATGATGATATTTATAGTAAAAGAACGCACAAAAGAAATAGGTATACGTAAAGCCTTAGGTGCATCTCCAAAATCTATAGTATCTATTATTTTATTAGAATCTGTTTTAATAACTGTAATAGCAGGTTTTGTAGGTTTGGTAATTGGAATGGGAGTAGTTGAATTGGCAGCTCCTTCTTTAGAAACCTATTTTATAAAAGAAGCAGGTGTTGAAACATCTATAATTATTGGAGCAACTATTGTTTTAATAATAGCAGGAGCAATTGCAGGCTATTTACCTGCAAAAAAAGCCTCAAGAATTAAACCTATTGTAGCACTAAGAGACGATTAATTATGCGATTTTTATTTGAAAGAGATACATGGCAAGAAGTCTACGATAGTTTAACCAAAAACAAACTACGTTCGGCATTAACAATGGTTGGTGTTTGGTGGGGAATTTTATTACTTATAGGATTGTTAGGTTCTGCTCGTGGTTTAGAAAACTCATTTAATAGATTATTTGGAAGTTTTGCAACAAACAGTGTATTTGTTTGGGCGCAAAGCACAAGTAAACCATTTAAAGGTTTTCAAGAAGGAAGACTCGTACAACTTAAAATTAGCGACGCTAAAAAAATTGAAGAAAATGTTGATGGAATAGAATTTGTTGTGCCAAGAAATCAAAGTCAAGCTTTGGTTGTGCACAAGTTTTTGTCAGGAACTTTTGGTGTTAATGGAGACTATCCGTTATTAGACAAAGTTCAAAAAAAGAAGATGATTCAAGGTCGATTTATTAATCAAACCGATATTGATGAAAAACGAAAAGTTGTAGTTATATCCGAAGAAATATATAAACAACTATTCGATAAAGATGCAGAAATGATTGGAGAATACATTCAATTAAACGGAATGAATTTTAAAGTCGTTGGTATGTTTGAAAATGGAAACCAGAATATGGGACCAACAAGCGATATGCACATTCCATTTACTACCTTTCAGCAAATCTATAATATGGGCGAAAATATTGGTTGGATGATGATTACAGGAAAACCAGAATACGATATCTCTCAAATTGAAGCCGATGCTAAACTAATATTAAGAAACTTAAATAAAGTGCATCCTGAAGATAATCGTGCCTTTGGTAGCTTTAACCTAGGAAAAGAATTTGCTAAAGTAACTGGATTTTTAACAGGTATGCAGTTTTTAACTTGGTTTGTAGGTATTGCAACATTAATAGCCGGAGTATTTGCAATTGGAAATATTTTATTAATTACAGTAAAAGAAAGAACAAAAGAAATAGGAGTACGCCGTGCACTTGGTGCAACACCTTTCGAGATAAAAAGACAAATAGTTGTTGAAGCAGTATTTATAACAATTTTAGCAGGCTTATTTGGAATAATAAGTGGAGGCTGGATTTTAATTGCTTTAGATGCTGCATTTGGTCATGGTGATGAAGCTGTTATTGTAAACGCATCTGTATCCATATCTGTAGTTTTTGTAGCATTAATAATACTAATAATATTAGGTACTTTAATAGGATTAATACCAGCATTTAAAGCCACAAGTATAAAGCCAATTGAAGCGTTAAGAGAAGAATAATCAATCAAAATAAATAATAAAAGCGTAGCTTAAAACCAATGTACACTGAATTTTTTTTCAGTACAAAAATTAAATTAAAAATGAAAAAAGCATTAAAAGTCATCGTAATTTTTGCACTAGTTGTAGCGTTACTATGGGTACTTAAGTACTTTAAGGATTCTAACTCAAAATCTGTAGAAGATTTTAAAACAGCACAACCATTTTATACCTCAATTAATACAAAAACGGTAGCAACAGGTAAATTAAATCCTGAAGAAGAAATTGAACTTAAACCACAAATTACTGGGATTATAGATAAAATAATGGTGGAAGAAGGAGATATAGTTGAAAAAGGAGATGTAATTGCAAAAATTAGAGTAGTACCAAACGAGCAAAGTTTAGTTGGAGCAAATGGACAAATAGCATCTGCAAAATTAACATACAATAACTCTAAAACTGTTTACGATAGAAATAAAGCTCTATTCGATAAAGGCGTTATTTCAAGACAAGATTTTGAAAATAGTGAGTTAGCATTAAATCAAGCAAGCGAAACCTTACGTCAAGCCCAAAACAATTATCAAATTATAAAAAGAGGTTCTATATCTGGAGGAGGATCTGCGAACACAAACATTACAGCGCTTATTGCCGGAACAATATTAGAAATTCCTGTTCGAGAAGGAGATCAAGTTATTGAAAGTAATAACTTTAATGCAGGAACAACAATTGCTTTTATTGCAGATATGAGCAAAATGATTTTTGAAGGAAAAGTTGATGAAGCCGAAGTTGGCAAACTAGAAGAAGGAAAAGATATTAAAGTTATTTTAGGCGCCATTGGTGAAAAAGAATTTCCAGCAAAACTAACTTTTGTAGCACCAAAAGGAAGTGAAGAAAATGGAGCTGTACAGTTTACAATTAAAGCAGATGTAGAAGTAGAGCGATCTACTAAAATTAGAGCAGGTTACAGTGCTAATGCAGAAATTGAAATGGAAAGTAAAGACAGTGTAATGGTTATTAAAGAATCTTTACTTCAATTTAATAGAATTACCGAAAAACCTTTTGTAGAAATAGAAGTAGGTGAAGGAAAATTTGAGAAAAAGAATGTAGAGTTAGGACTTTCTGATGGAATAAATGTAGAAATAACAGAAGGAGTTAAAGAAGGAGATAAAATTAAAGTTTGGAATAAAGCCTCTAAAGAAGATAATGATGAAGATTAATTATAAAGGAATAGTTTTTTTAATTACACTATTATTTAGTGTATCGATTAATGCTCAAGAAAAAATATGGTCGTTACAAGAATGTGTAAATCATGCATTAGAAAATAATATTTCTATACTACAAATTAAAAACACATTACTTACAAACGAGCAAGATATTATAGCAGCCAAAGGCCAGTTTTTACCATCAGCAAATGCAGGAATAGGAACAGGAGTAAGTATTGGTTCTGGTTTCGATCCAGTATCAAACCAGCGTATTAATAATGAAGTAACTTATTCTGCAAATTATAGTATTGGTGCTAGTTATACTGTTTTTAATGGATTTAGAAGAACAAATTTATACAAACAGTCTCAGCTTAACCTAGAAACTAATGAGCTAGAATTAGCAAGAATTCAAGATGACATTTCTTTAAATGTTGTAAACTCTTATTTAAATATTTTATTTAATAAGGAAAACTTAGAAACAGCTAAAGCGCAATACGAATTTTCTAAAAAACAATTAAACCAAGTAAAAGAATTGGTTAATGCTGGAGTACAACCAAAAGCTAATATTTACGATGCAGAAGCAACATTAAGTAGAGACTTACAGAGTGTTACCGTTGCCGAAAATAACTACGAACTTTCAATATTAACATTATCTCAAATTTTACAAGTCCCATTCAAAGGATTTCAAGTAGAGGTTATAGATGTAGAAAATCCTTCTGCCGAATTATTGTATGCAGATGTAGAACCAATTTTAGATTATGCATTAGCAAATAGAAATGAAATTAAAGTAGCAGAAAAAAACATAGAAAATTCTAAATTAGGTACAGAAATTTCTAAAAGTGGTTACTATCCAAGCGTTACTGCTAGTTATGGTTTAAGCTCTGTTTGGAGTGAGCGTGATAGCGAGTTTTTTAAGCAATCGTTTTTTAGCGAATTAGATATAAACAAAGGACACAGTTTTAGGTTAAACGTTAATGTTCCAATTTTTTCTCAATACCAAAATAAAACAGCAGTTGCAAAGTCACAAATACAAGAAGAAAACGCACTGTTAAATTTAGAACAAGCAAAACTAAATTTAGAAGCTAATATACAGCGTGCCTTTACAGATGCTAAATCAGCATTAAGAGCATACGAGGCAGCAAAAGTTTCTTTAGAGTCTCAACAATTAGCTTTTGGTAATGCAGAAGAGAGATATAACATTGGAGTAATGAATGCTTTCGATTTAGAACAGTCTAGATTAAGATTGGTAAATGCAGAATCTTCATTAATTAATGCTAAATACGATTTTGTATTTAAAACAAAAGTGTTAGATTTCTACCTTGGAAAACCAATAACACAATAAATAAATTTTGGCAATAATATTAAGCATAGAAACAGCAACAACCAATTGCTCTGTCTCACTATCTAAAAATGGTGAGACTTTGCTTTTAAAAGAAGATTATAGTAGTAATTATTCTCATGCAGAGCGTTTGCATGTTTTTATAGATGAAACGCTTCGCGAAGCTAATATAGAGCGTCATCAATTAGATGCAATTGCAGTTAGCAAAGGTCCAGGCTCATACACTGGATTACGTATTGGAGTATCGGCAGCAAAAGGATTATGTTATGCCTTAGATATTCCATTAATTTCAGTTTCTACCTTAGAGGCTTTAGCACATCAGGTAAAAGCAGAAAGTGGTTTAATTATACCTATGCTTGATGCAAGACGTATGGAAGTATATTCTGCTATTTTTTCTTCAGAATTAAAAGAAATAAGAAAAATTGAAGCGCAAATTTTAGACGAAACATCTTTTAAAGCTGAATTGTTAAAAGGTAAAGTTTATTTTATTGGTAACGGTGTAGAGAAAACAAAAGAAATAATTAATAATGAAAATGCTATTTTTGTTGAAGGTAAGTTACCATCTGCAAAAGAAATGAGTGCTTTAGCTTTTTCAAAATACAAAAAAAGCGACACCGAAGATGTCGCTTATTTTGAACCTTATTACTTAAAAGATTTTATAGCATTAAAGCCAAAACCTAAAAAATAATTACTCGTTTTTCTGTATTTCTACACTATGTGGGTAAGGAATATCAATTCCGGCAGCGTCTAAGGCTTCTTTTGTTTGTTCAATTAGGTAAAAATTAATTGTCCAGTAATCTTCTTTTTTAACCCAAACTCTAGTAAAAAAGTTAATAGAACTATCTGCTAGTTCGTTAACATTAATTGCTGGAGCCGGATCTTTTAAAATAAGTTCATTAGCGTTAATTACACTCATGATAACTTCTTTTGTAGTTTTTATATCAGAATCGTAACCTACACCAAATGTTACATCTACACGACGAGTATCTTCAGTAGAATAATTGGTTATATTGCCATTACTTAAACTTCCATTTGGTAAAATAATTTCTTTATTATCTGGCGTTGTAAGTTTAGTAGTAAAAATTTCAATTTCTTTTACAGTTCCACTTTCACCTTGGGCTTCTATAAAATCGCCAATTTTAAAAGGTTTAAAAATCATTATTAAAACACCACCGGCAAAATTACCTAAAGAGCCTTGTAGAGCTAAACCTACAGCTAAACCAGCAGCAGCAATTATGGCAGCAAAAGAAGCTGTTTCAATGCCTAATGTACCTAAAATAATTACTATTAAAATAATTTTTAATACCCAACTAATTAAATCTGATAAGAATTTTTTAAGACTAATATCATAATTAGCTTTATCCATTGTTTTAGAAATACCTTTCTTAAGATATTTAATAACGTATGCTCCAATAATCCATATAACTATTGCCAATAGTACTTTAGGAGTATACTCTAGCATAAGTTCGTAACCTTTGTCAATCCAATTTTGTAAATCCATTATTTTGTTTTTATTAATAATTACTAAATTAATTAGAATTCATCTATTCGTTATCCCTAATTATGTTTAAAAAATCTTAAAATCTTTATATAGTATAATAAATGCGTTAAAATGTAAGGCCTAATTTTATTCATAATTAAAATCAAGCTTATTTAATTTAAAAAAAATATTAAGCTATAATTCTAAAAAAGGTAGGAGTTTATTAAATATGATTGTTATATGCATATAACAATCAAGTTACTGTAATAGTAACACATATAGATGAAAGTCCATTTTTTGGGTTGTATTACTCATTAAATGCAATGTATTTTAAGTATTTATTAGTATAATTGTACATATTCCTATATCAAAAATAAAAACCATTCATAATGAAGAATTTTACGCTAATTTTAGTTTTGCTTTTTAGTTCCTCGGCTCTTTTTGCTCAAGATCTTTTAATGCAAAATGGAACCTTTAATCAATGTTCAGGAACACTTTATGATTCTGGTGGAGCATCATCAAATTATTCAAACGATGAAAATTTTGTGTTAACACTATGCCCAGATGGTCCAGATCAATTTATAGAGCTTGATTTTACTTTTTTTGGAACTCAAATAGGTATAGACGAACTAACTATTTATGATGGAGATGATACAACAGCAGCTGTAATAGGTGTTTTTTCGGGAGCAGGTGCAGCAAATAATCCTCAAACAATAACAGCGTCACCTACTAGTCCTACGGGTTGTCTTACATTAGCTTTTACTAGTGATGGAGGTGGTAATACTACAGGTTGGGCAGCAGATATTTCGTGTTTACAAGCATGCCAAATTATTACACCAACAATAGATAATACAAATCCTGTAGCAAATGGAGCAGGTGTTATACAAATACCTGTTGGTGCAACTGTAGATTTCGAAGGTAGTGCTGTGTTTGCAGATGATGGAACAGGAGCAACTTATTCATGGAATTTTGGTGATGGTTCTATTCCTGTAAATGGTCAAGTTGTAACTCATGAATTTAATAATATAGGAACTTTTACAACAACATTTACTGTAACAGATACTAATCCTACTGGGTGTTCAGAAACAGCTACAGTAACGGTTGAGGTTTTAACTCCATATATAGATGTAGATGTAACAACTTATAATGCCCAACAGTTAGTAGAAGATGTCCTTATAGATAGTCCATGTGCTTCAGTATCTAATATTATTTCTAGTTCAGGAGTTGATTTTGGTACTGTTGATGGTATAGGTTCTTTTACAGCTCTGCCAGGAGCATTTGGTTTTGAAGCAGGAATTATATTATCCTCAGGAAGTGCTATTGAAGCAGAAGGTCCGGAAGATGGAAACCAAAGTGCAGGTGGTGGCGGATGGCCAGGAGATGCAGATTTAGAGGCTGAAATTGGTGGAACAAACACTAATAATGCATCTTATTTGCAGTTCGATTTCGTGCCAATTGCAAGTTCAATTAGTTTCGATTTTATTTTTGCGTCTGAAGAATATGGAACATTTCAATGTAGTTATACAGATGCTTTTGCATTCTTATTAACAGATCAAGTTACAGGAGTTACAACAAACTTAGCTTTAGTGCCAGGAACTACAGATGTTGTTACTGTTTTTTCAGTAAGAGATAATATGTGGAATGGTAGTTGTCCATCTTCTAATCCTCAATTTTTCGATTCTTATTATGGAGCAGGTGGAGAGCCTGGTGCAAACAGTCCAATAAACTTTCTAGGTTATACTGTGCCAATGACAGCTTTTTCTAATGTAATACCTAATAATCCATACACCATTAAATTGGTGATAGCAGATGCTTTAGATACAGCTTACGATGCAGCCGTATTTTTAGGAGCAGGTTCTTTTAGTTTAGGAGGAGATTTAGGAGATGATATTACTATTTCTGCCGGTACAGCAGAATGTCAAGGTACATCTGTACAATTAGATACAGATTTACCTACGGCTATACATACATGGTACCTAGATGGGAATGTAATTCCTGGAGAAACAGGTTCAATTCTTAATGCAACTCAAGAAGGTAATTATTCTGTAGATATTGTTTTTTCGGCAACGTGTCAAACTTCAGATTCCATTTTTGTAGAATTTATTCCTGGTCCAACTATACAAGCTGTTTCAGATATTACAGAATGTGATAATGGAGGAACAGTTTTATTCGATTTAACTTCAAACGAAACTTCTGCAATTGGAACTCAAGACCCAACAACAATAACTACCACATTCCATAATTCTCTTGCGGATGCAGAGGCAGATATAAATCCTATAGCAAATCCAGCAGCTTATGCAGGTACAGATGGAGAAACAGTATATATTAGAATAGATGATACGCAATCTGGATTGTGTTATGATACTGAAGAATTTTTGCTAGAATATCTTAATATCGTTTTAAACCCTACTTTAAACATGGAAGTTTGTGATGATATTACAAATGATGGAGTAGAGTCTTTCGATTTAACAACTCAGGATGCTTCAATTTTAGGAACACAAGCAGCAGCAGATTTTAATGTAACTTACCATTTAGATTTTGCAAATGCAGATGCTGGTACTAATGCATTAACGAGTCCGTATACAAATACATCGAGTCCGCAACCTATTTATGTGAGAATTGAAAGTGTACAAGATAGTGCTTGTTACATTGCATCTCCAACAGAAGTATTTAATTTAATTGTTAATCCTAATGCAAATGCAACTGCGCCAGCAGACATTGTAGTTTGCGATGATCCAACTAATGATGGAGTAGAAGTTTTTGATTTAACAGCTCTGGAATCCGATATTTTAAACGGTCAGGATCCTGCTAATTTTACTGTTAGTTTCTATGAACTTCAAACAGATGTAGCAACTTCTACAAATCCTATAACTAATCCAGCGACATATACTAATATGCCTAGTCCACAAACTATTTATGTTAGAGTAGATGATAATGCTAATCCAACATGCTATGGTGAAACAAGTTTTACTATTACTGTAAATCTTAATGACGACTCTACGTTTACAATGCAACCAACATGTGATGGAGCAATTGTAGATTCTGTGGTTACACCAGGAGGAACTTATGCTTTCAATCCAGTGCCAACAGATGGAGCAATAATAGATACAAATACAGGAACAATTACAAATGGTATTTCTACAGCAAGTTATAATGTAGATTATACAACTAACGGTGATTGTCCTACAACAAGTTCTTTTACCGTAACAGTAGACGAAACATTTGATGCCTCATTTACAATGACTCCTACTTGTGATGGAGGAATAGTAGATACACAAACTACATTAGGAGGTTTATTTAGCTTCAATCCTATGCCAACAGATGGAGCATCTGTTGATGTAGCTACGGGAACTGTTACAGGAGGAGCCTCAGCAACTACTTATTTTGTAGAATACACGATTGGAGGTACATGTCCATCATCTACAATATTTACATTAACAACTTTAACAACAGATAATCCATCTTTTACTTATACACCAACTTGTGATGGAGCAGTAATAGATACAGTAGCTACACCAGGAGGAATTTTTAGTTTTAATACGCCACCAGGAGATTTAGCAATTTTAGATGCTACAACGGGAGAAATAACAGGAGGAACTCCAGGAAATACTTATGTAGTAGATTATTTAACAAATGGAATATGTCCAGATTCAAGTACAGAATCTGTAACAGCGTATCCACTACCAACAGCCATAGCGCCAACCACTTTAGAAGTTTGTGACGATGGTACACCAGACGGTTTAACAGAGATTGATTTAACCATAAAAAATAATGAAATTACCGGAGGCAATCCAGCCTATGCCGTAACGTATTATTTTGATCAAGCCGATGCCGATGCACAAACCAATCCGTTACCAAACCAATACACAAACATTAGTAACCCACAAACCATTGTAGCCGGAGTATTAAATGTAAACACCAACTGTTACACAACCACAACTTTAGAGTTAGCAGTAGAACAAGCACCAGTAGCTTTTACACCAACACCTCTAGAGCATTGCGATCCAGATAGTGATGGGTTTGGAGTCTTTACACTAACCGATGCCGAAGCAGAAATTACAGGAGGCGCTACAGGATTAGATGTAACTTACCATGAAACCATGGCCGATGCAGACAATAATGTAAACCCAATAACAGGCGATTATAATAATATTGTAGCCAACACACAAACCATATATGTACGTGTGGAAAGCACAACAATAGCAACCGACTGTGCTACCTTTGTAGAGCTAGTATTAATCGTTAACCCAGAACCACAAATTATTACACCAGCAAATTTAACACCATTAGAAGTTTGTGATGATGATGCCGATGGATTTGCAAGTTTCG
>NZ_RCCH01000004.1 GCF_003663945.1 Lacinutrix venerupis
AAAGCTTCTAATCAACACATTATACACTCTGTTTTTTTTAAAATTTTATTCTACTATTTGTCCTTATTATATATACACGATTTTTAATGGGAAAATTACGTCTTACATGCATGGAAGTAATTCTTCATTTACTTTAGAACATGTATGCAATATTCTTTTGTTTTTTGTTTATATTAATATACTTAATTATTTAAGGTTTAAAACAACTTTACACCTGAAACCAACTTATGTGCTATGACCGCGTTAAGGATTGAAACGGCATCCTTTTTGCATTTTTTTTGCAAAAAGATATAGTTGAAAGCCTGACCGATAGGGAACGCCAAATTTATTATTGTATAATTTACGTTTATGTATTGCTTGTGAGTTTGTAACCTATTATCTTTGTTAATTGAATTTAAACTTATATATGATACAGATTACTTTACCAGATGGAAGTGTAAAATCGTTTAACACGAATTCTACTCCTATGGATGTTGCTAAAAGCATTAGTGAAGGCTTGGCTAGAAATGTTATTTCTGCAAGTTTTAATGGTGAAACAGTTGAAACCGTTACACCTTTAACCACCGATGGTTCTTTGATATTATATACCTGGAATAATGATGAAGGAAAGACTGCTTTCTGGCATTCTAGTGCTCATGTTTTAGCACAAGCTATACAAGATTTATATCCAAATGCTAAATTAACTATAGGACCTGCTATTGATCGTGGATTTTATTATGATGTAGATTTTGGTGACGACGTTTTAACTGAAAAAGATTTTAAAACGGTTGAAAACAAAATGCTGGAAATAGCTAGAGGTAAGTATGACTTTAATATGAGAAGTGCTACTAAAGCAGAAGCCCTAGAATTATATAAAGATAATCCTTTTAAAACTGAATTAATAGAAAATTTAGAGGATGGTACAATTACATTTTGTGATCATTCTACTTTTACAGATTTATGCCGTGGTGGACATATTCCTAATACAGGAATTATTAAAGCCGTTAAAGTATTATCTGTAGCTGGTGCTTACTGGAGAGGAGACGAAACAAAACCTCAATTAACTCGTGTTTATGGTATTAGTTTTCCTAAACAAAAGGAATTAACTGAGTATTTAGCTCTTTTAGAAGAAGCTAAAAAAAGAGATCATAGAAAACTTGGTAAAGAATTAGAGTTGTTTACTTTCTCTCAAAAAGTTGGAGCTGGTTTACCATTATGGTTACCTAAAGGAACTGCCTTACGTGAACGTTTAGAAAACTTTTTAAAAGCTGCACAAAAGAAAGCAGGTTACGAAATGGTTATGAGTCCACACATTGGGCAAAAAGAATTATATGTTACTTCTGGGCACTATGCTAAATATGGAGAAGATAGTTTTCAACCTATAAAAACTCCTAAAGCAGATGAAGAGTTTTTATTGAAACCTATGAACTGTCCTCACCACTGTGAAATATACAACGCTGCGCAATGGTCTTATAAAGATTTACCTAAGCGTTATGCAGAATTTGGTACAGTTTATAGATATGAGCAAAGTGGAGAATTACATGGGTTAACTCGCGTTCGTGGTTTTACACAAGATGATGCACATTTATTTTGTACACCAGACCAATTAGACGAAGAGTTTAAAAATGTAATTGATTTAGTTCTTTATGTTTTTGGTTCGTTAGGGTTTGAAAATTTTACTGCACAAGTATCTTTAAGAGATCCTGAAAATCCTGATAAGTATATAGGTAGTCTTGAAAATTGGGAAAAAGCAGAACAAGCCATTATTAGTGCTGCAAAAGACAAAGGATTGAATTATGTGATTGAAACTGGTGAAGCAGCTTTTTATGGCCCTAAATTAGATTTTATGGTAAAAGATGCTTTAGGTAGACAATGGCAACTAGGAACAATACAAGTAGATTATAATTTACCAGAACGTTTTGACTTAACATACAAAGGAAGTGATAACGAATTACATAGACCTGTAATGATACATCGTGCTCCTTTTGGAAGTATGGAACGTTTTATAGCTATTTTACTAGAGCATACGGGCGGAAATTTCCCATTATGGTTAATGCCAAATCAAGTTTCTATATTAACTCTTAGTGAGAAATATGAAAAATACGGTGAAAAAGTTTTAAATTTGCTAGAAAATCACGAAATTCGCGCACTTGTAGATAACCGTAGTGAAACTATTGGTAAAAAGATTAGAGAAGCAGAAATGAATAAAACTCCTTATATGATTATTATAGGAGAAAATGAAGAGAATGAAAACAAGATATCTGTAAGACAACATGGCGGAGACGATTTAGGCACGATTAGTGTAGAAGAGTTTTCAGAAATTGTTAAAACAGAAATAAATAAAACATTGAAACAATTTTAAATATAACGTTTAACTAAAATTATAAAGTCATAGCAATACGTAGAAAAAGATCAAGAGGACCTTTAAGAGTCATTAAAGAAGACCAACACAAAATCAACTCGAAAATTAGAGCAGAAAAAGTGCGTCTAGTTGGAGAAAATGTTGAAGTTGGTATTTACACAACTAAACAAGCTTTAGCCATAGCTGAAGAGCAGGAACTTGATTTGGTAGAAATTTCACCAAAAGCAGATCCGCCTGTGTGTAAAATTATGGACTATAAAAAGTTTCTTTACGAACAGAAAAAGCGTGATAAAGCTTTAAAGAGTAAAGCGACTAAAGTTGTTATAAAAGAAATTCGTTTTGGACCTCAAACAGATGACCATGATTACGAGTTTAAAAAGAAACACGCAGAAAAGTTTTTAAAAGAAGGTGCTAAATTAAAAGCATTTGTATTTTTTAAAGGACGTTCGATTGTGTTTAAAGAGCAAGGTCAAATTTTATTACTGCGTTTAGCTCAGGACCTAGAAGAACTTGGTAAAGTAGAACAAATGCCAAGATTAGAAGGTAAGAGAATGACAATGTTTATTGCTCCAAAAAAATAAAACAAAAGGTGTTGATATAGCATCAACATAACAAAATTATAAGTGAAATAATTAAAACTAGGAAACAAGATGCCTAAAATGAAAACAAAATCTAGTGCTAAAAAGCGTTTCAAGCTTACTGGTACTGGGAAGATAAAAAGAAAGCACGCGTTTAAGAGTCATATCTTAACAAAGAAATCTAAAAAACGTAAGCTTGCTCTAACGCATAGTACATTAGTACACCCTGCAGATGAGAACAATATTAAAGTAATGATGCGTTTAAAGTAACATTATTTTAATAGGTTAAAAACAAATTAATAACCCTGGAGTTAGGCTAACTAAGATTAAAAACAAGTGTTAAAATTTAACCGCCTACTACAAAACACATTTAAATTATGCCAAGATCAGTAAATTCTGTTGCCAAAAGAGCCAGAAGAAAAAAGGTGCTTAAACAAGCAAAAGGTTACTTTGGAAGACGTAAAAACGTTTGGACAGTAGCAAAAAATGCGGTTGATAAAGCGATGCAATATTCGTACAGAGACCGTAGAGTTAAAAAGAGAACATTTCGTGCATTATGGATCACGCGTATTAACGCTGGAGCTCGTTTACACGGTATGTCTTATTCACAATTTATGGGTAAATTAAAAGCTAATAACATCGAATTAAACCGTAAGGTTTTAGCTGATTTAGCGATGAACCACCCAACTGCTTTTGAAGCAATTGTGAACAAAATTAAATAAAGGCTTTTTGCCAATAAAATAATATCATTTCACTTATATATAAAAAGTCTGACTCTTTCGAGTCAGGCTTTTTTGTTAATATTTATATTAACTTAATATTCTCTTTAAATATTAAACAACAACACTAATTATCTTTAATTAAAAAATATGAATTTATCTCAAGTTAAATTAATTGTTACAGATATGGATGGTACATTGCTAAATTCTAATCATAAGGTTAGTGAGTTGTTTTTTAGCTTATTTAATGAAATAAAATCTCACGACATCTTATTTGTTGCCGCAAGTGGTCGACCATATTATAGTATGATTGATAAACTTTCAAAAATAAAAGACGACATTATAATTGTGTCTGAAAATGGTGGATTGGCAATAAAAAATGATGAATTATTTCTATCTAACCCAATTAAAAAAAACAATTTTAAAGAAATTTGTAATTTAGTTTTAAGTATAGAAAACTCTCTTTCTGTTTTCTGTGCTAAAAATAAAGCTTATATACTAAGCGATTCGACTAAGCTTTTAAATTTTTTAAAAGAGTACTACCCTAATTATAAAGTGATTTTAAATACTTTAGAAATTACAGAACCTATTTACAAAATTGCATTATTTCATGAAGAAAGTTCTGAACGTTTTATATATCCATTTGTAAAACATATAGAAGATCGTTTTAAAGTAAAGGTTAGTGCAAATCATTGGGTTGATATCTCTGAAAACAAAGCAAATAAAGGACACGCACTATCACTTATTCAAAAGAATTATAATATTACTCCTGAAGAAACCATGGTTTTTGGTGATTATAATAATGATATTGAAATGCTAAAACTAGCTAAATATAGCTTTGCTATGAAAAATGCCCATCCAGATGTTAAAGCTGTTGCAAATTTTGAAACTACAAATAATGATAGTTATGGTGTTGAAAGTATTTTACAACAATTACTTAAGGCTAAAAGCAATTATTAAATGCTTTTAATCGCAGAAATTTTACACTTTTCTTCTTTTCCTTTTAATTCTAAATTTCCAATAAATTCTGTAGAATATTTATTTGATAGTTTTAATTCCATAAGTAATGTATTTGAACACAGTAACAGCTCTTTGTACTTATTACATTCTCCTTGAATTCTAGCAGTTGTATTTATTACATCGCCATGGTAAGCTATTTCTTTTTTAATTGTTCCAACTTCTGTAATTATTAGTTTTCCTCCATGTAAACCTGCTTTAAAAACAGGTGCTAAATTGTATTTACTATAATAATATTTTTGCTTCTTTTCGATTCGTTTTTGAAAATGAAAAAATAAATCTACACAATTATTATTTTTAATTCCTTTTTTATATTTCCAACTTAATACGGCTTCGTCTCCAACATATTGATATATTTCTGCATTGTATTTAGAGACAATTCTATTTAAATCGTAAAAGCAATCTTGTATAAACTCGCTATATTTATAATGCCCTAACTCTTCAGCTATTGTAGTTGAGGCTTGCAAATCTAAAAACATAAATATTCTTTTTTCTTCTTTAGGTGTTCTATACTTTCCTATTAAAAAATTAAAGAACATTCCACTACCAAATTTCTCATTAGCTATTTTTATAAATGAGAAAACTATTGAGCAAATTAAAAAATAAGAAACAATTAACCAGAATATTCTACTAGTCTTCCACCAGCCTATTTCTGTTGTTAAATTTAAATTTAATTCGGTTTCTGCAATTGGAAAAACATAATTGAGAGATAAAATAATGCCTATTAAATAAATTACTAGTTTTTCTAGAAGTACTAAAGCTAGAGATAGATTTTTTGATAAAAATTTATCGAATAAAAACTCTACTACGGCAAACAACGAACCTATAAGTAAGCCTAATAAGACACCAAAAAATAGTATATCTGAAATATGATAAACTGTTACAATTACACCTTCCTCTGCTCCTATTGCAAAATATCTAATAAATATAAATAGGCAAAAAGCTAAAATCCAGAATATGACTGTTTGTAATAACAAACGTAAGAATTGAAAAATAAGATTTTTCACGATATTCTAATTAGATATTTCGTCTATAGCGGTTTGAAATTCTTCCCAACTTATTAATTGGTCATCATTTTTATCGTAACCTTCTATTAACTTTGAAGCTACAATACCACGAATAAAACCACTAATTTTTGCTTCTTGTAACAAATCTTTAATTTCTGATTTCGATAATTTTTGATCACCATTATCATCGAAAAAGTTAAATGCTTCTTCTGGTGTTCTAAAATGATTAGTAATTAGTATTTCTATTTTTTTTAAAATATCTTCTTTTGTTGACATGCAATTTGATTTTTTTTAAATGTAAGAAAATATGTTTGAAATTAATATTGTATTTAAATGAAAAAAGGATCACATTCCTGTGACCCTTTTTATAATGATAAAAATTTTAAAAAATTATTCTTTAATTATTCTTTTAGTTACTTCACCAAAATCTGTTTTCATTTTTAATAAATACATTCCATTACTAAATGCTGAAATGTCTATAGTATTAATTTGTTGATTACATGTTTTACTTAATAACACTCTACCGTTTATATCGTAAATAGATAATTGTAAGCTAGAGTTTAAAGTTGTTGCTATATTTATTAAATTATTTGTTGGATTTGGATATATCTTAATATCATCTTCTTTAAAAGACGAAACACTAAGTGTTTCGCTTGCGGTTACTTCATTTGAAATAATATAACAAGTAGACTCTCCGTTTACTAAAACTCTAAATTTTAAGTTAGTAATAGTTTCTAAATTTTGTCCTGAGATTGTTAATGTATTAGTTGTAGAACCAGAAATATCTGGATCTGATAAACTATCATTTAGAGGAGTCCAAATATCTTCGTCTGCATTACTAAATTCCCATTGGTATGATGTTGCATTTGAAGCAGATACAGAAAAAACTACTGAACTATCTCCAGATGAAATAGTTTGGTCTTGTGGTTGCATTGTAATTGTAGGCGCTGCTCCAAGAGGTGATCCTGCTAACCAATTACTAGTTGTTCCTGTTAATGCAAAATTATTTAATGTTCCATTATATGTGTTTGAAGTAGAATCTACTAAAGTTGTTTCAGAAGTGTTATCTACTGTAGCATTACCTTGATTAAATCGGTAATATGCTAATAAATTTGTTTCGTTGTTTTGTAACTCACAATTACCTCTATTATTAACATCTTCTATAAGTAGAGCTGTATTCCATATTCTTACTTCATCAATATCACCATTAAAGTAAACTCCAGGAGTTTTATTACTTGCTCCTAAAACAATATATCCAAAATATTGATTTGAAAAATTTGAATCTGTACCAATCAAAACACCGTCTACATATAATTTTCTTTCTGAGGCATTTGCAATTTCTGTTACGTGATGCCAGTTATTATCGTTATATGTTGTTGTTGATGTAATGTAATGCTCTGAGTTATTATAAACGTAAGATACTAAATTTCCATTTTGTAAATATATTGTTTTGTTAAACCCACCAGAATTTGGTAATCCTGTATCTGAAAAATTAAATATTGTACCATCTGCACTTGATGTTTTAAACCAAAATTCGTGTGTGTAATTATATAATGAAGTAGTAAATTCTCCAATATTTATATTTATATAATCATCAACACCATCAAAATTTAAATGTGTTGCAGGAATTAGCTCATTAATAGTAACTACTATTTCTTCACGCTCACTCTCACAACCATTATCATTTGTACTTGATACCCAATATGAAGTAGAACCAAGTGTTGATGTGTCTGGTGTTGGTGCATTTGCATCTCCCGTTCCACCAATTTCTGTAGTATACCACATTAATCCTGTTCCATTAGCACCTGTAGTTGCTGTTAACTGTGAAGCAGTATCTCCTTGATTGTATATTACTGGTGTTGTAACTGTTGCTTCAGAAGGAATTATTAATCCTGTTGTTATTGGAGAACCTGCCAGCCAATTAGAGGTCGTTCCTGTTAAATTAAAGTTTGTTAAGGTTCCATTATTTCCATTTGAAGTTGCATCTAACAAGCTTGTTTCAGATGAATTATCTGCTGAGTCAAGGCCTTGATTAAATTTATAATATGCAGCTAGACCTACTTCATCTCCTTGTAATTCACAATTTTTTGATGCATTTATTTGATCTTCTGTTCTAGCAATATTCCATATTTTAACTTCATCTATTGACGCATCTACACCTCTATCTGTAAATTGAGGATCACGACCTAAATTTAAGTTAAAACCACTTTCAACAAAATTAATTGAAAGATTATTTGAAGCGACTTCAATACCATCTACATATATTTTTTGAGTAGTACCATCGTACACTCCTGCTATATGATACCAAGTATTTAAACTTATTGTATTTTGTGGAGAGCTTACTTCGTTCCAAGTACCATTACCTAAATTAAAATTAACAACTCCATTACCACCAGCTCTTAACATATAACCGTAATCACCAGTACCATTTTTATTAATTATATTTCCTCCCCATTCAGCTCCTGCAAAACTATTAAATTTAACATAAGCTTCTAAAGTTATAGCATTTCCTGAAATTTGTAAACTTGCACCATTACCACAATTTACATAATCTAAAGCACCTCCAAAATCTAAATTTGTAGCTGGTTGTAAAATAGTTACTACAATTTCTGTACGCTCACTTTCACAACCATTGTCGTTTGTACTAGCTACCCAATAAGAAGTAGAACCAACTGTTGATGTGTCTGGTGTTGGCGCATTTGCATCTCCCATTCCTCCAATTTCTGTAGTGTACCACATTAAACCTGTTCCATTTGCTCCTGTAGTTGCTGTTAATGGAGTTGCCGTATCATCTTGCATATACTCTACAGGAGAAACAACATCTGGTGGAAGTGATACTGTAGTTATTGGTGATCCGGCTAACCAATTTGAAGTTGTTCCTGTTAAAGCAAAATTATTTAACGTTCCATTATTAACATTTCCTGTTATATCGGTTAAAGAAGTTATATTGGTATTTTCGCTTGCATCAATACCTTTATTAAATTGATAATAAGCTATTAAACCTATTTCATTGCATTGTATTTCGCTGCTTTTGGCATTGTTAATTTCTGCAGCAGTTCTCACTACATCCCAAACACGTAATTCATCAATAGAACCACTAAAGTATGAAGTATTAACACCACCAATAGTTAAAGAGCCCATTGGAACTGTGTATACAGCAAATGAAGTGGAATTATCTAAAACTCCATCAATATATAAGCTACCTTGACCATTTGTGTTTATTGAGCTTGTAGAAAATGCGACATGATGCCAAGTATCATCATTAACATTTTGATTAGATGTAAGAATATGACCTCCGTAGCCATGTCTGCTTGTTGTATAAGTTAACTTTCCATTAGTCACTGCTAAATAACTATTATCATAAGCAGAATTACTATGTATAATTATTCCATCAGAATTTGTTTTTATCCAAGCTTCAATTGTAAAGTCTGTAACAGAGCCATAAGTATTTGTTAGTGATACTGAATCATCTATACCATCAAAATTTAAATGTGTTGCAGGACTTGGCTCATATAATGGAAGTGTAGTTTTAGAAACTCTATTATTGCTTAATTCTGCAATGTATAAATCGTTCCCTTTTAGTGCTACATCAATAGGGCCAAATACACTACCTGTTGCTATAGGAGTATTTGAAGGTGTAGTTGCAGTAACATCTATTACACCAATGCGATTTGCAGAATATTCTGCAACATATAGGTTATTACCATAAAATGCAATTCCTCTAGGGTTAGCTAAACCTGTAATTACTGTCGTTAATGCCGGTGTAGTTGTAACATCTATTTTAGATATTCGGCTAGCACCTAATTCTGAAACATAAAGATCATCTCCTTTAATTGCTAAACCATATGGATTTTGTAAACCACTAATATATGTTACAAAACCACCAGATGATAAATCTACTTGTATTATTTCTCCATAATTTGAATTTGTAAAATATAAATAACCATCGTGAACAACTGATCCATAAGAAGTTATAGGAGCAGAATTGCTAACATAAACATTTTGCAAACCTGTATAATTAACAACATTAGCTTTATCTACTATAATAGAGTTTTGATAGCCTAAATATAGATTATCTCCATCCATTGTTAAGGCTACAGGATTATCGTTTGTATAAGTAAGTACTCCTGTTATGCCGGTTCCAGATGTTGTAATATCTTTTATAGATATTCTTTTTATAGAACGCTCTGCTACATATAAATTATCTTCATGGAATGCCAAACTGTAAGGTTGGGAAATTCCTGTTACAACAGGTGTTGTTTGTGCGTAAGAAAAATTAAGGCAAAATATTGCCCATAAAAAAAAGTAGAATTTTAATTTCATAAGATTTAGGTTTGGTTAGAATTAAGGCGCCAAATCTAAATTTTTACCTATAAAATACAAATAAACAGGGACGAAATACAATATCTTGTATTTAAAAGGTTATTTTAATTGTTTAGCAAATGTTCGAGACAGTGGAACTTCTATATTATTTACTAAAACTGAATTTGAAGTAATTCTTTCTATTTTAGACTCATTAACTAAATAAGAACGGTGAGTTTTAATAAACATATTATCGGGAAGTTGCTCTGCAATAGTATTTAAAGATTGCCTAACAGTATATTTTTTAGAATTAGTATGAATATTAATGTAATTACCATCTGCAACTATATAATTAATTGCATCGAACTCTAGTTTAACAGTATCATAACCATCTCTAAACTGCAACGTTTTAATTTGTTTTTTGTGTAATGCTAAATTTATAGATGCTAAAAGATCAACTTTTTTTATTGGTTTGGTTAAATAGGCATCTGGATTTGTTTTTAAAGCTTCGCTCATTGATGCAAAATCGTATTGACCAGTAATAAAAATAACAGTAGCATTTTTATTTTTTAATTTTGAAAGCTCGATACCTGTATTACCACTGTTTAAATTAATATCCATTAAAATAATTTCTGGTAAAAAAGATTCCATTAAACTTAAAGCTGTATTATAGTTGTTAGCAATTTTTATAGTTTTAAAATTCGATTCTTGTAAAATGTCCAAAATAAAATCTGCTATTAAAATTTCGTCTTCTACAATTAGAATTTTTATCTTGTTTTGGTTAGTCATTTTTAAGGTGTTTTTCAAGTACAAATACAAAACCTTCTGTGGTATTAATTTTATACTCTGCTTTTAATTGCCTACAGAGTTTATTTATTAATTTAGGTTGTACTATTTTGCCGGTATTAGCTTTTCCGTTATCAGAATATTTAAGAACCAAAATATCTTGTTCTTGATATAATTCAAAATTTATTTCTTTATAATCCTCTTTTAAAAAAGCATGCTTTATAGAATTGATAAATAACTCTGTAAGTAGTAACCCAAAATACATAGCAATATCATTAGGAATTTCAACTGGTTCACAGTTAAAATTTATAGTTATATGGTTAGCTTTAAAAACATCAAAAAAACTAACTTTTACATCTTCAAGGTAGTTTTGAGCATTAATTTTCTTTTTGTCTGTATTTTTATAAAGATGTTTATGTAGAGTTGAAATGGCTTCTACTTTGGTTAAAATATTTTTTAATTCGAAACCATTAGTGCCTTCTATTTTTTTTAATTGATCTGCTATAAGAATAATTACCAGCTGTAAGTTATTATTAATACGATGATTGGCCTCACTTAACAAAAATTCATTTTCGTATGATAATGCTTGTAATCGCTTATTACTGTGTTTTTCTTTTTTAAAAAAATAAGCTATTAAAATTGTAATAAGTGTAGCTGCTAATAACAATCCAATACTTACATATAACTTGATTTTGTTAGATGCTAAAGCTTTATTTTTATTATCCAGTTCAAGTGTATTTATTTTAATTTGATTTTCTTTATCTGCTAATTTATATTTCGCTTCTAAATTAAATAATAATTCTTCTTTTTTTATTTCGTTATACTTAGTAGTAAGTTCTAATCTATATTTTAAGTATTCGTATGCTTTTTCTGTATTTTTTAATCTAAAATATAGGTTTTGAATATTCTCATTAAAAATTATCTCGTTATATAATAGATTATTTTTTTTTGAAAAATTAGCAGCATGTAAAGCTGTGTTTAATGCTTTTTCTAATTGATTGCTTCTTGCTAATGCCATGATATAACTTATATATGCATCAGCTTCTTGTTGTTGCATATTATTGCTTTTTGCAAATTCAATTATTTCTTCTATATATCGTATTGATGTTTTATAGTCTTTTTTACGTTCGTAAACGCCTGCAATCTCCAATAACGAATAAAACTCGTTATCTTTATCTTTTACTTTTTTGGCTAAATCAAGTGATTTATTAGCATAAAAAAGTGTAGAATCATTGTTTTGATAACGTTCGGTAAATAAGGCTGCTTTTCGGTTGTAGTATTTTACTAGATATTTGTCATTAATTTTATAAGACTTTAAAATTTTTCTAGCCTTATCCAATTCGGTTTCAAACTCAGTCTCTAAAGATCTTTTTCTAAAAAATTCTCCAAGTTTTACATGGTATAAAAACTCTAATTTTTTGTTTTCTAAATTTTTAATCTTTTCAAAGGCATTTATAAAAAAATTATTAGCCTGGTTATAATTTAGCTTAAGTTTGTATACTTCTGCAAGTCCTAGTAATAAGAATATTTCTTGTTCTTTTGTTTTAGGTTTAAGTAAATGCTTATTGTAATAATTAATTGCTTCGTCCAACTTATTTTCTTGAACCAAATTTTCTCCAAAATTTATAATACTATCATTTTGAGATAGTAATACTTGAAAACATAAGAATGAAATAAAAAACAAAAAATACTTCATACTAAGTTTTCTGTTTCTTCTTTTTTGCTGCAGGAAATAATACGTTATTTAAAATTAAACGATAGCCTGGAGATGTTGGATGCAGATCTAATTCGGTTTTTGGGTCGCCAACTTTATGTGTGTAGTCTTCTGGATCGTGACCGCCATAAAAGGTAAAAAAGCCTTTTCCTTTTATGCCATGTATATATTTTGCTTCTCCATTGGTTCTATTTTCTCCCATTACTAATACGTTACTTTTAATTTCTTCACGTGTAAATGAGGTGGTTTGACCCATAAATCCTTTTACTAATGCAGTATGATTTTGACACAACATAGTTGGAATTGGATCCCATTTTGCAGAAAAATCCATCAATGAAAAATAATCTGTTTGTTTTGGTATTTTACGTTTTCTTGTCATGTCTATACTAGAAAACTCATATACCATTGGGCTTCTTTCTAGTGTGTAGTCTTTAAATGCAAAGGTTTTATTGTAATCTATTTTAGATTGATAATTTGCATCACTTGCATCACCGTCAAACATGGGTTCGCAAATATCTACATGTTCTGCAGATAGTGCTATATCAAAACTGTCTGTTGCACTACACATAGCAAACATAAAACCACCACCTACTACATAATCTCGTATTTTAAGAGCAACATCTCTTTTAGCTTCGGATACTTTATTGTAACCCAATTTTGTTGCTAATGCTTCGGCTTCTTTTTTTTCTTCTATATACCATGCTGCAGTTCTATAGCGTGCGTAAAATTTACCAAATTGTCCTGTAAAATCTTCATGATGCAAGTGTAACCAATCGTATAAAACGAGTTCATCTTTTAATACTTGTTCATCGTAAATAGTTTCGTAAGGAATTTCTGCATAGGTTAAAACCATTGTTACTGCATCATCCCAAGGCAGCTTACCTTTTGGTGTATAAACAGCGATTTTTGGTGCTTTTTCTAAAACTACAGCTTCCATATTTTTACTTGGGCTGCTAATATCTTGTAGAATACTTTCAACTCTATCGTTGCTTAAAATCTCGAAACTAACACCTCTAATTTTACATTCTTTCTGTATTTCATCTGTATCGGGTAATAGAAAAGATCCTCCTCTATAGTTTAATAACCATTTAACTTTAATGCTTTTGGCGAGTGTCCAATAAGTAATTCCGTAAGCTTTTAAATGGTTTTCCTGAGTTTCGGCATCCATAGGAACCAAAATATATGAAGCATAACTTTGAGTAGTTAATAGGAAAATGAATATATATAGTATTTTTCTCATTGTTTTATTATAGAAAATTTCAATAAAAACTATTTTAAGATAGCCTTGTTGAAATATAATCAAAAAATATTCCTTTTTTAAAAACCTAAGCTACTTTAACAAGTGTAATTTAAGCAGAAATAAGCTTTGCAATACCTCTTGTACTAGGAAATTGCTCAAAAATAATTTTTAGAAATACAGTAATAGGAATTGCCATAATTAAACCTGGTACTCCCCATATAAATCCCCAAAACATTAATGCAACAAGTACTGTAATAACGTTTATAGAAAAGGATTTTCCCATAAATATTGGTTCTAAAATACTACCATAGAGTACTTGTGTTCCCGCAATGGCTATTATAAAGAATAGTAATGTACTTGATGCTTCTAATTCTACAAATGCAAAAATTGACAATAAAATTACGGTTACAAAAGAACCTACCATTTGCACAAAATTGATTAAGAATGCAAATAATCCCCAAAAAATTGGAAAACTAACATCGAAAAAATAACATGCTAAACCTGTAAATACACCTGTTAGAAAGCTAACTAATACTTTTACTTTAATAAACTTTATTAAATCGTTTTCTATTTTAATAAATGTTTTAATAGACTGATGTCTTTTTCTTAAAATAGTTTTATTTAAAAGATTTTCAATATTTATAGATTCTGCTAACCAAAGAACAACGAAAAAAACAGTCATTAATAGTGCTGTTAAAAACTTGCTCACTACACTTAAAGTATTCCCGAAATTTTTAAAAACAGTTTCTTTATTTAAAAATCTCGATAATTTTGCGTTGTCTTCTTTAACTGCATTGGCACCAAAAACAGATTCTACTTCGTAAACTAGATCATTTATTTTTGTTTCGGCTTTTAAAAAAAATGATGAATCACTTTCTATTATTTGTTTACTTGATAATTTTACTAATTCTATTCCTAATTTAACGCCAAGTGTAATTATTAATAAAACAATACAAATACTTATAATTTTATGTATTCCTCTTCGCTTTAAAAAACGCATTAGTGGCAAAAACAATAATGCTATAAACATTGAAAAGATAAGAGGTATAAATATAAAAGATAGTATTTTAAGTAAATAAAATATTATAGGTATTACTATAATTAAAAGTAAATAATTTGTTGTACGTATTTTATCCATTAGGATTACACTTATTTTTATGTAAAGATAATTTAATGAAGACTTTTATTATGAAATTTTAACAGAGTATTTAATCTTTATTTAAAATTAATTTAGCTGCTTCCCAAACTGCTTCTTTAGGGTATTCACCATAATTACTTATAAAGTTGCCATTTGGAGATACAACCACAAAATTAGAACAATAGTTTTGCTCTTTAAAAAATGAATACTCAATTGTACTGTCTGGATCTTTATAATAATTTACAATTCCTTTAAATTTATTAATTCCAATAGTATCTTTATAAATATAAACTGGCTTAACCTCTGCTATTTTATTTAATTTACTGTGCAGTTGCTTAATCCATAATCTCCTTTTATTTCTTCTATCATAACTATCTTTATAGGAGTTACAATGGTTTTCGCCTAAGTGATAAATAATTACTAACGGCTTATTGGTCTCTATATTTTCTTTAGTATTTTCTTTTAATATTGAATATAAAGAGTCTACATTTTCTATAATACCAGTCTGAGAATATTTGTATTTAGATTCTTCTTTAGTAGTAGATACTAAAGTATTTTCTTTAATAGATGAGCAAGATAAAATCATGCATAAGCATAAATAAAAAAGAAGTTTATTCATTTAAAAAATTAAAATGGTACTTCATCATCTGGTGCGCCAAAAGCATCTTCTGGTGAGGCTGTAAAATTACCAGAATTAAACGTATTATCGTTTGCTGCTTCATTCATTTTACTATGAAATTCTTGTCCAGAGGTAAAAGGTGTATCAAAATCATCAAGATTATCAAATTTACCTAAGCTACCAATAAACTTTAATCGAATATTTTCTAGACCACCATTTCTATGTTTTGCGACAATAAATTCTCCTTGACCTGCTGTTGGAGATTGTTCGTCATCATCCCATTCGTCAATTTTATAATATTCTGGTCTATAAATAAACGATACAATATCGGCATCTTGCTCAATGGCTCCAGATTCACGTAAATCTGATAGTAAAGGTCTTTTGCTTCCTCCACGAGTTTCTACCGCACGAGATAATTGAGAAAGTGCAATTACCGGCACTTCTAATTCTTTGGCTAATGCTTTTAAGTTCCTTGAAATAGTAGATATTTCTTGTTCACGATTACCTCCATTACCTGCAGCTGTCATAAGCTGTAAATAATCAATCATGATCATTTTTATACCATGCTGAGAGGCTAAACGTCTTGCTTTTGCACGTAAATCGAAAATAGAAAGCGATGGCGTATCATCAATAAATAAAGGTGCTTTTTCTAATGCTTTAACTTTAACGTTAAGTTGTTCCCATTCGTGTTTTTCTAATTTTCCTGTTCTAAGTTTTTCGGAAGATAAACCAGTTTCACTAGAAATTAAACGTGTAATTAATTGTACAGAAGCCATCTCTAAAGAGAAAAAAGCTACAGGAACATTAGAGTTTACAGCCATATTTCTAGCCATAGTAAGTGTAAATGCTGTTTTACCCATACCAGGACGAGCGGCAACAATAATTAAATCACTAGGTTGCCATCCAGATGTTAATTTATCTAATTTATCGAATCCAGATGGAATACCACTCATCCCATCTTTTTTAGAAATTTCTTCAATTTTCTTTTTGGCTTGTATTACTAAGTCTTGTGCTGTTTCACTAGATTTTTTAATGTTTCCTTGAGTTACTTCATAAAGTTTAGATTCTGCAGTATCAAGTAAATCGAAAACATCCTGTGTCTCATCGTAAGCTGTTTCAATAATTTCACTTGAAATTTTAATTAAACTACGCTGAATATATTTTTGTAATATAATACGTGCATGAAATTCTATATGGGCAGAAGATGATACTTTTTGGGTTAAAGAAATAAGGTAAAAATCACCTCCAATTAAGTCTAACTTCGCATTTGTTTTTAATTGCGTAGAAACGGTTAATAAGTCGATAGGTTGACTTTCTTGAAACAGCATAAAAATGGCTTCAAAAATATGTTGATGCGCTTCTTTATAAAAAGCATCTGGGCTTAAAATATCAATTACTTCATCGACACCTTTTTTATCAATCATCATTGCACCAAGTACAACCTCTTCTAAATCAATAGCTTGTGGCGGTATTTTTCCTTTTTCAAGGGAGATAATGGTGCTTTTATCTACTTTATATCCAGATATGTTTTGTGGTTGCTTCATGTTAAGCGAAAGTAAAACAATTGTTAAGAGTATGAGTGTTTTGAGCTTACTCAATCTTCACACTTCATCAACAATTGAACTGTTAATAAGTCAATTATATTGTTAATAAGCATAAAAAAATCTGAAAGCGCAACTTTCAGATTTTTTTATTTATTGTATTTATTGTTGCTAGCCTTTAAACACTCCCATTTGAGAATATTTATCCATTCGTTTTGCAACTAAATCTTTTGGTGATAAGTTTTTAAACTCTTCGTAAGATTTTTCAATTGCTGCTTTTACAGCTGAAAAAGTTTTATCTCTATCACTATGTGCTCCTCCTAATGGTTCTTTTATAATTTCGTCTACAATTTTCATTTTTTTCATGTCTGTTGCAGTCAATTTTAATGCATCGGCAGCTTGTTCTTTAAACTCCCAGCTTCTCCATAAAATAGAAGAACAAGATTCTGGTGAAATTACAGAGTACCAAGTATTTTCTAACATTAATACTTTATCTCCTACTCCAATACCTAATGCACCACCTGATGCTCCTTCACCAATAACAATTGTTATAATTGGTACTTTTAAACGTGTCATTTCAAGAATGTTTCTTGCAATAGCTTCGCCTTGACCACGCTCTTCTGCTTCTAAACCAGGATATGCTCCAGGAGTATCTAATAATGTAATTACTGGTATCCCAAATTTCTCGGCAGATTTCATTAAACGTAATGCTTTACGGTAACCTTCTGGATTTGCCATACCAAAGTTTCGATATTGTCTTGTTTTGGTATTATATCCTTTTTGTTGACCAATAATCATATAACTTTGGTCTCCAATTTTACCTAAACCACCAATCATAGCTTTATCATCTTTAAAACTACGATCACCATGTAACTCTAAAAACGAATCTCCACATAATGCTTTAATATAATCTAAAGTATATGGTCTATTTGGGTGACGCGACATTTGTACACGCTGCCATGGTGTTAAGTTTTTATATATTTCTTTTTTAGTAGCTACAAGCTTTTTTTCGATTTGTTTACAAGTTTCTGTAACATCTACATCGCTTTCTTCACCAATTACTTGACATTTGTCTAATTGATCTTCTAGTTCTTTTATTGGTAATTCAAATTCTAAATATTCCATTGAGAATTGTATTAAAAAATTTCTAAGTTAGTTTACAAAACTACACAAATTTTTGGTTTTGCGTATTCTTATTTTTAAAGGCTTTTATGTTTTTTATTATTCCGTTTAATAAAACAGTGGTTAAAATAATGATTGCTCCATAATAAAATGAAGACGACATTATTTCTGTTTCGGGAAATATAATAAGTGCTAAAACAATACCATATATAGGTTCTAAATTGTACGTAAGCACCACTGTATATGGGCTAATTTGCTTCATTACATATACAGAAGCTATAAATGCATAAGCTGTACAAATAGAGGCTAAAATTAGTAAATAAATAACATCTTGCGTGCTTAATGCAAAGTATTGTGATGAAAAACCTTGCCCAAATATTATTATAAAAATTGAAATAAAAACAACTCCAGCAATAAACTCGTAAAACGAAATTTTTGTTGCGGAATCTTTTTCAAGAAATTTTCCATTTAAAACTGCAAATAGTGAAGAAAAAAACGCTGATAAAACACCTAATATAATACCAGAAATATGCTTCATTTCAGTTTTTAAAATAATTAAAATTCCCAAAATAACTATTATTCCAAAAACAATTTCGTACCAAATAATTTTTCGTTTATAAATAATTGGTTCTATAAACGAAGCAAAAAACGCTCCTGTAGAAAACATAGCTAATGCTATTGAAACGTTAGACACATCTATAGCTGCAAAAAAAGTTATCCAGTGCAATGCTATAATAACTCCTGCTATAGAAAATTTAGCTAGAGTTTGTTTATTTATAGATATATCTATTTTAGCAATTTTAATGTATAAAAACATGATTATTGCTGCTATAACCATACGGTACCAAACTAAAGAAACTGCTTCTAGACTTATTAGTTTTCCTAAAATGGCTGTAAATCCAGCAATAAAAACCAAAAAATGAAGATGCAAATAATTTTTTACCTTATCGTTTAGCATTATATAAAAGTATTATTGCTAAAACACCAAAAATGGCATTAGGAAACCAAACTGCTATTAAAGGCGAAAAATCTGATTGTGCTGCCATAGTACCAAATACTTTGTCAAAAAACACAAATATCATTGCTATAGTAATACCAAAAGCTAGATTTACACCCATGCCTCCTCTACGTTTTATTGAGGATACTGCAACAGCAATTATTGTTAATATAAATACAGATACTGGTAAGCTCCATTTTCTATATAACTCTAATTTATATCTTCCAATATTAGATGACCCTCTTTTTTCTTCTCTAGAGATAAATCGTTTTAAAGCAACATAATTTAAAGTTTCTGCAATATACTCGTCTGGGACTAAATCTTCTAAATCGAACCCAAAAACAGTATCTTTTTTCCTTTCGGTTTCAAGTATATCTTCTCTATTATTTACTGTTCTTTTAAAATAATTACGTAATCTATAAATAGAATCTTCTTCTATATATCTAATACTATTAGCACTTATTTTATAGGCTAATTTATCGTTTTCAAAATGTTCTAAAGTAAAGTTTAAAGCTTGGTTTCTATTAGCGTCAAAGCTACTAACATAAATAATTTCATTATCATTAATTTGCTTAAACAGCTTCTGGCTTTGAGAATTTTTTTTACTTTTTAAATATTTATATTGAAAGTCGTTAAATCCTTTACTTGCGTTTGGAGCAAGGTATAAACCTAAAGCTATAGAAATTAATCCAACAATAGTTGCTCCTATTAAATAAGGTCTTAAAAATCTTGAAAATGATACTCCAGAACTTAAAAAAGCAACAATTTCTGTATTATTTGCCAGTTTAGAAGTAAACCAAATTACAGAAAGAAATAAAAATAACGGAAACAGTAAGTGAGCAAAATATATAGTAAAGTCTAATAAATACACCATTACTTCACCAAAAGGTGCCTCGCGCTCTAAAATCTTACCTATTTTTTCTGCTAAGTGTACCGTTATACCAATAGGGATAAACAGTAAAATCATCATTAAAAAAGTAAGCAAATAACGCTTTAATATGTACCAATCAAGTATTTTCATCCTCTTTTAAACCCTCTAAACAGAGAGCTATAATATTGTTATAGTCTTTTATCCATTTGTTTAACCATCATATCTTTCCAGGTTCTAAAATCTCCTGCTAAAATATGCTTTCTAGCTTCACGAACCAACCACATGTAAAAACCTAAATTATGTATTGTAGCAATTTGGGCTGCTAATCTTTCGTTTACACTAAATAAATGCCTAACGTAAGCTTTAGAGTAATCTGTATCTACCCATGTAATGCCCATATCGTCTAAAGGAGAAAAATCATCTTTCCACTTTAAATTTTTAATATTTATAGAACCGTGTGCTGTAAATAACATACCATTTCTAGCATTACGTGTTGGCATAACACAATCAAACATATCTACGCCTAAAGCTATGTTTTCTAATATATTAATAGGTGTACCAACGCCCATTAAATAACGTGGCTTATCTTCTGGAAGTATATCTGTAACAACTTCTGTCATTGCATACATTTCTTCTGCTGGTTCCCCTACAGATAATCCTCCAATAGCGTTACCTACTGCTCCTGCATTTGCTATATATTCTGCAGATTGCATACGTAAATCTTTATAAGTACTACCTTGAACTATAGGAAAAAATGCTTGAGAATAATCGTATTTAAATGGCACTTTTTCAAGATGATTAATACAACGGTCTAACCATCTATGTGTCATTTTCATAGAACGTTTAGCATAATTATAATCGCAAGGATAAGGTGTACACTCATCGAAAGCCATAATAATATCTGCACCTATAGAACGTTGAATTTCCATAACATTTTCTGGAGTAAATGTATGGTAACTACCATCTATATGTGATTTAAATTTAACACCTTCTTCTTTTATTTTTCGTCTTGACGATAACGAATATACTTGATAACCACCAGAATCTGTTAAAATGTTTCTATCCCAGTTCATAAACTTATGTAAACCTCCCGCTTTTTCTAGAGTTTCTATTTGTGGTCTTAAATATAAATGATAAGTGTTTCCTAGAATAATATCTGGGTTAATATCGTTTTTAAGTTCTCTTTGGTGTACTCCTTTTACAGATGCTACGGTACCAACAGGCATAAAAATTGGTGTTTCTATAACACCATGATCTGTTGTTATTACTCCTGCTCTGGCACTACTTTGCGCATCTTTTGCTTTTAAATCGAATGTCATTATTACTTATAAATTCAGTTGGTAAAGATAAATAACAAAATTACAATGCTTCTTAAACATTTAATAAAATTAAAAAAATTAGTTATTACACCTAAAATATTAGCTGCGTTAGGGATAGTAGTGTAAAGCCCACAGCCCGACGTAGGAGGTACGAGGACTTGTAACGTATAGCCCGACCCTTGTGGTAACGCCAAAAAAATAAAATTGTTAGCAAATTATACTAATTCGTTAATAAGTGCCTTTAATCAATCTTTGTTTTACTTCTTTAAAAAAGTTACTTTTGATGCTTTATAAATCAAGCTAAAAATAATGGCAAACACACAACTACTAGAAGACATTACAACCCAAGTTCGTAGAGATATTTTACGAATGGTTCACAAAGTAAATTCAGGGCATCCTGGTGGATCTTTAGGCTGCGCAGAATTTTTTGTTGCGCTTTACAACGAGATTATGGACAGAAACGATGGTTTTGATATGGATGGCATAGGTGAAGACTTATTTTTCCTATCGAATGGTCATATTTCTCCTGTTTATTACAGTGTTTTAGCCAGAGCTGGATATTTTCCAGTAGATGAGTTAAATACTTTTAGATTAATTAACTCTCGTTTACAAGGTCACCCAACAACTCATGAAGGTTTACCTGGAATACGTATTGCTTCTGGATCTTTAGGACAAGGCATGAGTGTTGCTCTTGGTGCTGCACAAGCAAAAAAATTAAATGGTGATAATCACTTAATTTACAGTTTACATGGTGATGGCGAATTGCAAGAAGGACAAAACTGGGAAGCTATAATGTATGCAGCTGGAAATAATGTAGACAACATTATTTCTACAATAGATTTAAACGGACAACAAATTGATGGTTCTACAGATACTGTTTTACCATTAGGAAGTGTAAAAGGTAAGTTTGAAGCTTTTGGCTGGACTGTTGTAGAAATTGAAGAAGGAAATAATATAGAAGCTATTTTAAAAGGAATGGCTGAAGCTAAAGCTTTAACAGGTAAAGGAAAACCTGTTTGTGTATTATTAAAAACAGTTATGGGTAACGGTGTAGATTTTATGATGCATACTCATGCATGGCATGGTAAAGCTCCTAATGACGAACAATTAGCCGAAGGCTTATTACAAAACCCAGAAACTTTAGGTGACTATTAATCCTTCAAAACAAGAGACAAAAATGAAAACTTACGAAAATCAAGGAAATAAAGATACACGCTCAGGATTTGGAGCAGGATTAACAGAATTAGGACGTACAAACCCAAATGTTGTTGCACTTTGTGCAGATTTAATTGGGTCCTTAAAAATGGACCAATTTATAGAAGAAAATCCAGAACGTTTTTTCCAAATAGGAATTGCTGAAGCTAATATGATGGGTGTTGCTGCTGGTTTAACTATTGGTGGTAAAATTCCTTTTACTGGAACATTTGCAAACTTTTCTACAGGTCGTGTATACGATCAAATTAGACAAAGTATTGCTTATTCTAATAAAAATGTAAAAATTTGTGCATCGCACGCTGGTTTAACTTTAGGTGAAGATGGTGCAACACACCAAATACTTGAAGATATTGGTTTAATGAAAATGTTACCTGGCATGACTGTTATTAATCCTTGCGATTATAACCAAACAAAAGCTGCTACTATGGCTATTGCAGAACATGAAGGACCTGTTTACTTACGTTTTGGTAGACCAAAAGTTGCAAACTTTACTCCAGAAAATCAAAAATTTGAAATAGGAAAAGCTTTACACCTACAAGACGGAACAGATGTAACTATTGCTGCCACTGGACATTTAGTTTGGGAAGCGCTTGAAGCTGCTAAAACTTTAAACGAAAATGGAATTTCTGCAGAAGTTATAAATATACACACTATTAAACCTTTAGATGCTAAAGCAATTATAGACTCTGTTAGTAAAACAAAATGTATTGTTACTGCAGAAGAGCACAACCACTTAGGTGGACTTGGAGAGAGTATTGCTAGAGTTTTATCTCAACATAAACCAACTCCTCAAGAATTTGTAGCTACAAACGATACTTTTGGTGAGTCTGGAACACCAGCTCAATTAATGGAAAAATACGGTTTAAATGCTAATGCTATTGTTAAAGCGTGTGAAAACGTTATAAAAAGAAAATAAAATTCTTACAAAAGAATGTTTTAAAGCTGAAAAATGAAATTGTTTTTCAGCTTTTTTTATATCTTAATATTTCATTTTTATAAGTTTAAGGAAATATATTAGTAGAGTTTTCGTTTTAAATATTCATTCACATTAAAAAACAAACAATTATGAGACATTTAAAAAAAAATCAAAATCACTTCAACAAAAAAAGTAGTTTTAGCAAACCAATAGGTTTTTCTTTATTTTTTATTATCATTTTTACTTTAACTACAGTAGCACAAAATGGAACTGGATTTGGAGTTAAAGCAGGTTTAAACTACAATGCCAATGGTGATTACTTTAATTCTATTAGTAATACTTCAGACGATCCTACAGCAACAATAGGATATCATATTGGTGTTTTTGGTAAAATTGGAGACAAATTATATATAAAACCAGAAATAATGTATACTAAAACCACTAGCGAATATATTGTTGGTGATTTTAATTTAAAACGTATCGATGCTCCTGTTTTAGTAGGTATAGAAGTTTTAGGTCCTGTTAGTGTTTTTGCAGGTCCTGCTTTTCAATATATTTTAAATTCTGATTTTGAAAACGCAAGAATTAGCAATTTAGAAAACGATTTTACTGTGGGTCTTAATTTTGGAATTGGATTAAATTTTGATTCCTTTGGAATAGATTTACGTTATGAGCGTGGCTTCTCGGACAACGAGGCTAATATAATTTTAAATAACTCTACTGTTAGTGTAGATAGATTAGACACCAGACAAAATCAATTAATATTAAGTCTTTCTGTAAAACTATAATACTTCTATTTAAGAAATAAAAAAAGCCTAATTTGAATTTCAAATTGGGCTTTTTAATATATATTATGTAATTACTCTTCTTCTAAATTTGTAGTTACAGAACTGTCTAAATAATTAGGTATACCATCATTATTGTCATCTGGAATTATAAGTGTGTGTAAGGTAAATGTACCGTCTAACTCACCTTCGATATAAATAAAAAATTCATCATCTGCCGCATTTGCATCAAAATAAGCTTTTGCTTCTGCTTTACTCATAAATTGATCTGTACCATCATTATCGTATTCTAATTTTATTACTTCATTTACAGTTAATACACCATCTCCATCATCATCGTTATCGATAAAATTAACTAATAAATCTCCATCTGTATCATCATCAGCTTCTGTAAAATCTCCATCTGGGTGCTCTAAATGAGAAGGTATTCCATCTAAATCCCAATCTGTATTACTTCTAGAAATAACTTTTAAATTAAAAAATAAAGGTGAATACTGAGGTATTGTTGATGTAGATGGTGAAGCAAAATATCCTAAACCAGATGGCATAAATATTACTCCAATACCATGATTGATGTAAGTTATCGTTCCATCTGTATTTTCTGTAAAATTCGTTGAAGTTTTAAATTCAACTATACCTTCTTTAAATCCTGTAACAACTCCTGCTGCATCTCCTACTGGTGTTAAATTAAATGGCTGACCAGCTTCAATACCTATTTGACTATCGAAAACTGTTCCGTCTGGTATTGTTCCTTTATATGCCATTGCAGCTGCATCTAAAGGACTAATGCTATCTCCTTCACCTTCTCTTACTTTTAAAATATATAAATTATAATCTATATCGTCTTGCTCTACAACCTTAATATCTAATCTTGGATAAATACCATCTGCTTGATTTAAATAATCTATAATTGGAGTTTTATCTTGTGTACCATTATCTGCAGAAATAGTATCTAATACTACAGTAAAATTGTTATTTGCAGGATTTGTACTATCTGTAAAATCAAAATCTTCGTAGTTAAAATAATGCGTTTCTAAATACGTTTGAATTTCAATTAAGTTCTCTTCATAAACCTCTTGACTATCTCTTAATTCAACAATAACAAATTCTTCTGTATCATCATCGTTACAAGAAAAAGTAACAAGTAATAGAGATAAAATTGGGAATAAAAATTTTCTTAATTTCATTTTTGCTTATTTTTGGGTGCAAGATAAACTATATAATAATTTTGTACAATATCATTAACGTAGAATTAAGTAAAATTATATGCGAATAGACAAGTATTTGTGGTGTGTAAGATATTTTAAGACCCGAAACATTGCAACAACAGCATGTAAAAAAGGCCATATAAAGGTTAACAATCAAGTTGTTAAACCAAGTAGAGAAGTATATGCTACTGATAAAATAGAATTACGAAAAAACCAAATTAACTACACACTTACAGTTTTAGATATTCCACCAAATCGTGTTGGAGCTAAATTAGTTGATATTTACAGAGTCGATACAACACCAAAATCTGCTTTTGAATCTCAAGAATTACTTAAATTTGCTAAAGATTATTATAGAAAAAAAGGTACTGGAAGACCAACAAAAAAAGATAGGCGAGATATAGATAATGTTTACAGAGAAAATGAAGAAGAATAGCCACTTTATTAATAAAGTATAAATTATGACTAGTTTAAAAAATTGTATCCTTTCTCACGACGAGATAACACATAAAATAAGAAGAATAGCTTATCAAATTTATGAAGCTAATAGTAATGAAACTGAAGTTATTTTAGCAGGAATAGATACTAATGGGTATATTTTGGCAAAAAAAATAAAGGTAGTTTTAAATAAAATTTCACCTCTAAATACAATATTATGTAAGGTAATTATTGACAAAAAAAATCCTTTACAAACTATAACAACCTCTATTAAAAAGGAAGATTATGAAAATAAGTCTATTATACTTATTGATGATGTTCTAAATTCTGGCACAACATTAATTTATGGTGTTAAACACTTTTTAGATGTGCCTTTAAAGAAATTTAAAACGGCTGTGCTTGTTAATAGAAATCACAAAAAATATCCTGTAAAAGCAGATTTTAAAGGTATCTCTCTATCAACATCTTTAAATGAGCATGTAGAAGTTATATTAAAAGGAGATAAATTTGAAGTAAATTTAAAATAAACGAAGTAGAATATTTTCCACAATACCATCTACATCTCCATTTGCATCAATTTTAAATTCGGCTTTATTATAGAAAGGAACTCTTTCAAATAAGTGTTTACCTATAAACTCTGTTAAAAGAGCGTCTGTTTTAATATGAGCTATTAAGGGTCTTTTAGATGTTTCGTTATTTAACCTATTAACTAATACAGGAATAGTTACATTTAAATATACAGTTTTTAAACTTTTATCCTCTATTAAAGTATCCATTGTATTATAATAACAAGGTGTTCCTCCTCCAAGAGCTATAATTGTATTAGACGATTGTTTTAAAAGTGCCTCTAAATATTCCTTCTCTTTTTTTCTAAAATATAATTCGCCAAAGTCTTCAAAAATTTCTCTTACAGTTTTATTTTCTCCATTTTCTATAACATTATCCAAATCTTTAAAGTCATAAGACAGTATTTTTCCTAATTCTTTTCCAATTTTTGACTTTCCAGAAGCCATATATCCAATTAATACAATATTCATTTAAGGGCTTATTATTTGATTATTAAACATGTACAAAACATCTTCACAAAAAAACAAAAAAAAATTAAAAATACGCTTGTATTACTAATAAAAGGTTCTATATTTGCACCCGGAAACGCAAATGACCTGGTAGCTCAGTTGGTAGAGCATCTCCCTTTTAAGGAGAGGGTCCTGGGTTCGAGCCCCAGCCCGGTCACTAAAAAAAGTTAAGCTTTGCTTAACTTTTTTTTTATCCCATATTTTAAATGCGCACGTGGCGGAACTGGTAGACGCGCTGGCTTGAGGGGCCAGTGATTACTGAAATCGTGGAAGTTCGAATCTTCTCGTGCGCACTTAACTATTTCTCTAAAAAATTTTACTTTTCTTAGTTTTATTATAAAAAACTCTGTTAAAAATAGTTGTTAAATTATTTTGTTTAACTATTTTAGCAATACTATGAACAATATTAAAACAAAGTTTAGTATTAAAGATCTTGAAAGCCTATCGGGCATCAAGGCACATACTATAAGAATTTGGGAAAAACGCTACTCTCTTTTTCAACCTAATAGAACAGATACTAATATTAGAAACTATAGTTTAAAAAGTTTACAGAAAATTTTAAACATTAGTTATTTAAATAGGAATGGGTATAAAATTTCTAAAATTGCCAAACTAAGCGAGAAAGAGATACCTTTACTTGTTAATGAAATATCTAAAAACAAAAATCAAAATAACTCTGTTTTAAATGCTTTTAAAATGGCTATGTTTAGTTTTGATAAATCTCTCTTCTATTCTACTTATAGCGATTTAGAAAAGCAATATTCGTTTAAAGATATTTTTTACTTATTTATAGTTCCCTTTTTAGACGACATTGGTCTTTTATGGCAAACTGATACCATAACTCCTGCTCATGAGCATTTTATTGTGGAGTTAATTAAACATAAAATATTAGTAATTACTGAGAATGAAATTGATATAGAGAAAAATAAAAATTCAAAGCAAACCTATGTTTTATTTTTACCTGAAAACGAAATTCATGAATTAGGATTATTATTTATAAATTATGAATTAACAAGAGTTGGCGCTCAATCTATATATTTAGGTCAAAGTGTACCAATTGAAAGTTTAGAGTACCTAACAGATTTTTATAATGATATTACATTTATTTCAAATTTTACAGTAAAACCAGATACAGAAAATATAAATAACTATTTAGAAACTTTAAGTAACAAAGTATTAACAGGAACTAATAATAATTTATTAATTTCTGGAAGGCAAATTGATACCTTGGATACAAGTGAACTAAATGAAAAAATATCACTTTTTAAATCCACCAAAGATATTTTAGAAACTTTAACTCCAAACAAAAACTATTAATATGAAAAAAAGTATAGCTATAATTGGTTCTGGTTTTTCTGCCTTATCTGCTTCTTGTTATTTAGCAAAAGAAGGTTACAAAGTAACCATTTTTGAAAAAAACAGTTCTATTGGTGGTCGCGCTAGACAATTAAAAAAAGATGGCTTTACTTTTGATATAGGCCCTACATGGTATTGGATGCCTGATGTTTTTGAACGCTTTTTTAATGATTTTAATAAAAAACCTTCAGATTACTATGAGCTAGAAAAACTAAATCCTGCTTATAGTGTTTATTTTGACAAGGATGATTACATCACTATTGAAGATACTTTAGAAAAAATTTATTTAGCTTTTGAAAAGGAAGAACCAGGCAGTTCAAAAAAATTAAAAAAGTTTATTGATAATGCTCAAAATAATTATGAAGTAGCAATTAAAGATTTAGTTTATAGACCAGGCGTATCTCCTTTAGAATTGGTAACACCTGTAACAATAAAAAAAATACATCAGTTTTTAAGTACAATTAAACGTGATGTAAGAAAAGAGTTTAAAAATAATAGATTAGCTCAAATTCTTGAATTCCCTGTTTTATTTCTTGGAGCAAAACCAAGTAATACTCCTTCTTTTTATAGTTTTATGAATTATGCCGATTTTGGTATTGGAACATTTCATCCTAAAAAAGGTATGTACCAAGTAGTGCTTGCTATGGAAAAATTAGCAAAATCTCTTGGTGTAGATATTAAAACTGAAAACCCAATAGATAAAATAGTCGTAGATAAAGGTAAAGCAACTGGTATTATTTCAAAAGGCAAAACATACAATGCAGATATTGTTTTAAGTGGAGCAGATTATCACCACAGCGAAACTTTATTAAGTAAAGAAAACAGACAATATTCTGAAAAATATTGGAGTAAAAAAACTTTTGCTCCTTCATCATTATTATTTTATGTTGGTTTTAATAAGAAATTAAAAAATGTAAATCACCATACTTTATTTTTCGACGTAGATTTTGAAGCGCATGCACAAGATATTTACGATACTCCCAAATGGCCTGAAAATCCATTATTTTATGCTAGTTTCCCTAGTATTACTGATGAAAATTCTGCTCCAGACGGCAAAGAGGCTGGAATATTTTTAATACCCTTAGCTCCTGGAATTGAAGATACAGAAGCTTTAAGAACACTATACTTTAATAAAATTATCGATAGGTTTGAAGATTTAACTTCTCAAGAAGTTAAAGACTCCATAATTTTTAAAGAATCGTTTTGTGTAAACGATTTTATTAAAGATTACAACTCGTATAAAGGTAATGCCTATGGCATGGCAAATACATTAATGCAAACAGCTTTTTTAAGACCTAACTTAAAAAGTAATAAAGTAGAAAATTTGTACTTTACTGGACAGTTAACTGTACCTGGACCAGGAGTACCTCCAGCTCTTATTTCTGGAAAATTAGTAGCAGATTTAATTAATAAACACCAAGTTTAACTTATGAAAGCACTATTCGATTCGGTATCTAATAAGTGTAGTAAGGTTGTAACACAATCTTATAGCACCTCGTTTTCCATGGCAACTAAAATGTTAGCAAACACTATAAGACAAGATATTTATAATATTTATGGCTTTGTTAGGTTTGCTGATGAAATTGTAGATTCTTTTCATGATTACGACAAACAAAGTTTATTTGAGAAATTTGAAGCGGACTTAGAGCATGCTTTAACAGATAAAATTAGTTTAAACCCAATTTTAAATGCATTTCAACATACATATCACAAATACGGCTTAGATATGGAAATGGTGAATGCTTTTATGAAAAGTATGCGTTTAGATCTAACGAAAACTACTTATTTAACAGAAATAGAATATAAAAATTACATTTATGGTTCAGCCGATGTTGTGGGTTTAATGTGCTTAAAGGTTTTTGTTAAGGGAGATAATAAAAAATACGAAGACTTAAAAGATGCTGCAATGTCATTAGGTTCAGCTTTTCAAAAAGTAAATTTTTTAAGAGATTTAAAAGCAGATTTTGATGTATTAGAACGCACCTATTTTCCTAATACAGATTTAAACAATTTAGATGAAAGCGCTAAGCAACTTATAATTGAAGATATTGAGCATGATTTTGCAAAAGGATTAGAAGGCATTAAACTTTTACCTATAGAAGCAAAATTTGGAGTTTTTATGGCTTACCGCTATTATAGCCAATTATTAAAAAAATTAAAAAAAACACCTGCTTTAGATATTAAAAATACTCGTGTTAGAGTTCCTAATTATAAAAAAGTAGAGCTTTTAACTAGGAGTTACGTAAAATATCAACTAAATTTATTGTAATGCAAACACTATACTGGATACTTATATTTTTAGCCGTTTTTTGCGCTATGGAATTTATGGCTTGGTTTACACATAAATACGTAATGCATGGCTTTTTGTGGTCTTTACACAAAGACCATCACCACAAAGATCACGATAGCTGGTTCGAGCGTAATGATGCTTTTTTTATTTTTTATGCCATTGTAAGTATGACTTGCTTTTACTTTTGGAGTTACGAAAACGTTTGGTGGTGTTTACCTATTGGCTTAGGTATTATGGCCTATGGTATTGCTTATTTTGTAGTTCACGACATTTTTATTCATCAACGTTTTAAAATACTTAGAAATGCCAACAATTGGTACGCCAAAGGAGTGAGACGTGCTCACAAAATGCACCATAAACATTTAGGCAAAGATCATGGAGAATGTTTTGGAATGCTTATTGTCCCATTTAAATATTTTAAGAGATAAGCTATATTAAATGAATAATAGTGAGTTTTTCGATTATATTATTGTTGGCAATGGCCTTGCTGGCTTACAATTAGCCTTAAGTTTTGCAGAACAACCTTTTTTTAAAAACAAACAAATAGCTTTAATAGACAAATCTATCAAAAACAAAAACGATAAAACTTGGAGTTTTTGGGAAAAAGAAAAAGGAAAATGGGATAATATTGTTGAAAAATCTTGGCAGGAAGCTTTGTTCTATTCTTCAAGAAAACAAATTACCTTAAACCTTAATCCTTACATCTACAAAACCATACGAGCTTTAAATTTTTATACCGAAGCTAAACGCATCCTTTCTAAAAAACCTAATATTCATTTTATTATAGACGAAGTTCTAAAAGTTGAAAATTCTACCAAACCTACTGTAACAACGATAACCAACACCTACTCTGCTCATCATGTTTTTGATAGTAGAATTCCTAAAGACTATTTTTCAGAAGCAAACAATTACACTAAAGTTATTCAACATTTTAAGGGCTGGACAATTACAACCGAAACACCCGAATTTAATCCTGAACAATTTACAATGATGGATTATAGACTAAAAGATGGTGAGCAAACAACATTTACCTATGTACTACCTTTTTCTAAAACCGAAGCTCTTGTAGAATTTACTTATTTTACTCCTAATATTGTAGAAGAAGAAACTTACGATGAGTACATAAAAGAGTATATTAAAAGTATTTTAAAAATTGAAAATTACAAAATAGTTGAAATTGAAAGCGGTAATATTCCTATGACGAATTTTCCTTTCGAAAATTATTCAACTAAAAATATAACAAAAATTGGTACTGCTGGAGGTTGGGTAAAAGGATCTACTGGTTATTCTTTTAAACATACAGAAAAAAAAGTTTCTACAATTATCAAGAATTTAAAAGCTAATAAAAATCCTTCAGAGAATTTATTTAAAAAGAAATTTAAGTTTTACGACAAAGTATTCTTGAAAGTTTTAAAAGATGAAAACCATAAAGGTGAATGGATTTTCGAGCAATTTTACACTAAAAACTCCATAGAAAGTATGTTTCGTTTTTTAGATGAAGACTCTTCACTTTTAGAAGAATTTAAAATTATGAAATCCCTATTCTCTTTTGCTTTTATAAAGGCTTTTTTTAAAACACTTTAATTATTTAATCCTTTAATAGCTTATCTATGGTATTTCTTACCATTTGGCTATTCCAATTAGCAGCGCCAGACTCGTCTATAATAATATTTCCTTCTTTATCTATAAGAAATGTTCTTGGTATACTTTTTACATTAAACGTTTGAGGTATTTGAGTTTGTGGTATAAACGTATTAAAATTATAATTTTTCTTTTCTAAAAATGATTTAATAGTTGCTTGTTTTTCATTTGAAACTAAAACAAATTCAATTTTATCTTTATAATCATTATATAATTTTTGAATTGAAGGCATTTCGGCAATACACGGAGGACACCAAGTTGCCCACATATTTACAAATACCACTTTACCTTTTACTTGGTTTAAATCTACACTATTGCCTTCTAAATCTTTCAATTTCCAATTATAACTACTTATTTTTGCTACTGCATCTTCTTTTTCAAGGCTTGGATTAATTTTAGCAATCATTGTATGTAAAGCAATTTGAATTTGCTGTCTTGTTTGCGGAATAATTAATAATGCAATTAATATTAAGAAAAAGATATTTTTTATTGAAATGTTTCTTTTTATCATAATTATATTTAAATAATGAAGCGTTAACCACTCGATTAACGCTTCAAATCTAATAAAAACAAACTATACTATAATGTCTAATAAACTGAATTTACAAAGACTATAAATAGTATTCTGTAGTTTTATTTATACTTATCTTGTTACAGACCCTTCTAATATTGTTACTGGACCATCACCCATAGTTATTGTAGAATGTTCCATTGCATCACTTGGTATCATGTGTGCTAATGGCTTTAAAGTAAATGGTGCTGGATCATTATCTGGACTAGGTTCGACAGATACCACAATAGTTTGTCCTTTTAAATCTGTAGGAAATGTTAAACCTGCTGGTGCATTTTGTAAGTAGTCTTCTCCTGGATAACCTGGACCATTATTAGAATCTCCTTTAAATGGTGATGTTGCTGCATTATCGTCTGCCATAGATGCATCTGTAAATGTACCTGTACTTATTGGTGTTCCATCGATTACAGCCCATCCTTCGTATTTCCAACCTTCAGATAGTTCTGGTAAAATTAAACCTGTTGTTGCTGCTCCAGATGAATTGTCTAAAAACCAAACACCACTTGATTCGTTTGTATCATCCATATCTGTTGGTGTTGCTAATATAAAAGCACCTTCAACTTGAGAAAAATCTGCTACTAAATTAGAATTAACTACTGCAGATGCTCCCGAAAAATCTCCTGCTAATATTTTTGTTGCTGCTGGTGCTGGATCTGGATCAATAGCAGGTTCTACAGAAAGCACAAAAGTTGTAGCTGCATTTAATTGTAATGTGTTAACTTGAAATGTTTGTGGAAAATTTACAGAGTTAAATGTTCCTGTTGATACAGGATTCCCATCTACTATTATCCAACCTTCGTAAACAAAATCATTTCCTAATGCTTCTAAACCGTTTAGATTTAAAGTTAAAGGTGAAGTTTCTGGTATAATAACAGTTGCATCATCATCGTTACTACAAGAGGTGGCAAATATTCCTAATGCCAAAACTCCTAAAATCGTTTTTTTAATCATAGTTTTTGTTTTTTTTGTTTGTATTTATTTATACAGGTAAAATTAAAACAAGAACTTATAATTAAATGTTAGCTAGCTAACACTAAACGAGTTTATTATAAATTTTTATTTCTTTTCTATTAAAATCTATAATATTTTCTTCTTTTAACTCATTTAATAATATGTTTAATGTTGGCCTAGAAGTACCTATTAAAGAAGCTATATCTTTTTGTGTGTATGGATGAGTTATAATATTATGGCCTGTTTCTGGACAGTTATAACCATATTCTTCGCAAAGTTCGTTTAAAAACTCTAGTAACCTCGTTTTAGTATCCTTAAACATTAATAATTGAAGTCGTCTTTCGAGCTTTCTAAGTTTATACCCAATAAATTTATAGACTTTAAAACTAAATGTTTGGTTATCTCTCATAAGCTCGTACATAGTATTTACTCCTATTGGACATATAGAAGTAGTATTATCTAAAGATTGAGCAAATTCGTCGCGTACAGATTCTCCTAATATTGCTTTTTCGCCAAAAAGTTGACCTTTAGATAAAATTGCCTTTACAATTTCATCTCCTTCCTCGTTGTAGTATCCAATTTTTACTTTACCTTTTTCTATTAAGTAAACTTTATTTGCTGAGTCTTGGGCAAAATAGATGTAGTCCTTTTTTTTATAACCATCAAAATCGTGATTCTTCTTATAAGTTTTAAATTTATGAGGACATAAAACTTTAAAAAGATTGGAATCTTCAAAAAACCAAATTGTATTCATCTTATATAAGTATTTAATTAAAGTCGCAAAAAAAAAGACAACCTTACACTCTATAATTTGTAATAATTTCTTACAAAAAAGACGTAAATCTTAATTTTTATTGCATTTCGTCGAATAAAACAATCTTTTCGTAGATAAATTTAAAATTTAAAATAAATTTACAACGCTATATACCAATTTGTTGATGGTTTTGTTTAATTAAAAAAATAATGCTATGAACTTAAAAATTTTATTAATTTCTCTAATTAGTTTTTCTGCTTTTTCTCAAGTAGGAATAGGAACTACTAACCCAACCGCAAGTTTGGATGTTAATGGAGATTTAAGAATTAGAACTATTACCCATGAAACTATAGAATCTATTATTAAAGATTCAATTTTAGTAATTTCGAATGACGGAATTATAAAAAGAGTTGAATCGCAACAGGTAATAAATAGTGTTATAAAAACTGCGGTTAAAGCAAAATTTTCCTCTGCTGCGCTAGTAAACCTTAGCTTAGTTTCTAACGAAGCATTAATTCCTTTTGATGATGAAGATTTTGATTTAAATGATGAATTTGATACTACAACCCATCAATTTACAGCAAAACAAGCTGGCATCTACAATATACATGCGCAAATAAAAGCAAATTCAGCTATTGCAATTGCTGCTAATTTTGGCATTTCTATTTATAAAAATAATGTTTTAGAAGCTACAAATAGTTTTGCTAATATTGGTGTTTTAGGAGTTAATGTTACGCCACCTATTAGAACTGCAAATACTTTATTAAGTTTAAATGTTGGTGATGTAATTACTTTTAGAATTAATAGCGATTTAATAAGCCTTAGTTTACTTGGAGACTCTGCTAATTCTTATTTCACAATACATCAAGTACGATAACAACTATAATATAAAAAAAAGAAAAACGCTTAGAATTAAAATTCTAAGCGTTTTTCTTTTTATAAAAAATGCATGTTAAGCGTTTTGCTTTTTAATTAAGTTTAATGCAGAACCTTCATTATACCAATCTATTTGTGCTTGGTTATATGTATGATTTAACATAATTGTATCTTTACTTCCATCTGCATGAACCACTTCTAAAGTTAATTGTTTATCTGGAGAGAAAGAGGCAATATCAACAAAGTTAAATGTATCGTCTTCTTGAATTAAATCGTAATCGTTTTCATTAGCGAATGTTAAACCTAACATCCCTTGCTTTTTAAGGTTTGTTTCATGAATACGTGCAAAAGATTTTACAATTACAGCTGCAACACCTAAATGTCTTGGCTCCATAGCTGCGTGCTCTCTTGAAGAACCTTCACCATAATTATGATCACCAACTACTACAGTTTTAATACCTGCAGCTTTATAAGCTCTCGCTGTATCTGGTACACCTGCATATTCTCCAGTTAATTGGTTTTTAACAAAGTTAGTTTTCTTTCCAAAAGCATTAACTGCACCAATTAAACAATTGTTAGAAATATTATCTAAATGCCCACGGAAACGTAACCAAGGTCCTGCCATAGAAATATGATCTGTTGTACATTTACCAAATGCTTTAATTAAAAGTTTAGCTCCATTTATTTCATTTCCTATTGGCTCGAAAGGTGTAAGTAATTGTAAACGTTCAGATGTTGGACTAACAACAACTTCTACTCCACTTCCATCTTCTACTGGAGCTAAATAACCATTATCTTTAACCTCAAAACCTTTTGGTGGTAACTCCCAACCTCTAGGCTCATCGAACATTACTTCTTGACCATCTTCGTTAATTAACTTATCTGTCATTGGATTAAAATCTAGACGACCAGCAATTGCAATAGCTGCTGTTAATTCTGGAGAGGCTACAAACGCGTGAGTATTTGGGTTTCCATCTGCTCGTTTTGCGAAGTTTCTATTAAAAGAATGCACAATACTATTTTTTGGTGCATTTTTTGGATCGCTATATCTAGCCCACTGACCAATACATGGTCCACAAGCGTTAGTAAATATTTTAGCATCTAGTTTTTCAAATATGCCTAAAATACCGTCGCGATCTGCAGTATATCTTACTTTTTCAGAACCTGGATTAATACCTAATTCTGCTTTCATTTTTAAACCTTTATCTAATGCTTGCTGCGCAATTGAAGAAGCACGAGATAAATCTTCGTAAGATGAGTTTGTACAAGAACCTATTAATCCCCATTCTACTTGAATTGGCCAATCGTTAGCTTTAGCTTTTTCAGTCATATCGTTACCCACAGAGGTAGATAAATCTGGAGTGAAAGGTCCATTTAATAATGGATTTAACTCAGATAAGTTTATTTCTATAACTTGATCGAAATATTGTTCTGGATTAGCATATACCTCTGCATCTGCAGTTAAATATTCTTTTACTTTATTTGCTGCATCTGCAACATCTTCTCTATCTGTAGCACGTAAGTAACGTTCCATAGACTCATCGTACCCGAAAGTTGAAGTTGTTGCTCCAATTTCTGCACCCATGTTACAAATTGTACCTTTACCTGTACAAGACATTGCTGTTGCTCCAGGCCCAAAATATTCTACAATAGCTCCAGTTCCACCTTTTACGGTAAGAATTTCGGCTACTTTTAAAATTACATCTTTAGGCGCCGTCCATCCAGAAAGTTCTCCTGTTAATTTTACACCAATAAGTTTAGGAAATTTAAGTTCCCAAGCCATACCAGCCATAACGTCTACTGCATCTGCTCCACCAACACCAATAGCTACCATTCCTAATCCACCAGCGTTTACTGTGTGAGAATCTGTACCTATCATCATTCCTCCTGGAAAAGCGTAATTTTCTAAAACAACTTGGTGAATAATTCCTGCTCCTGGTTTCCAGAAACCTATACCGTATTTATTTGAAACAGATTCTAAGAAATTAAATACTTCGCTACTTACATCGTTAGCGTGTTTTAAATCTGTTGCTGCTCCTTCTTTTGCTTGAATTAAGTGATCGCAGTGTACTGTTGTTGGTACTGCCACTTTATCTTTACCAGCTTGCATAAATTGCAATAATGCCATTTGTGCTGTAGCATCTTGACAAGCAATACGATCTGGAGCAAAATCCACATAATCTTTACCTCTGGTAAAAGCTTTAGTTGCTTTACCATCCCAAAGGTGATTGTATAAAATTTTCTCTGAAAGTGTTAATGGCTTACCAACGACTTCACGAGCTGCATCAACACGTTCTGCCATTTGACTGTAAACCTTCTTAATCATATCGATATCGAATGCCATATTATTTTTTTTTGTTTAAGTTTTATTGTTGTAATATACAAAATACAGATTGAGTTTAAAAATCTGAATGATATTATAGATTGATTCTAAAATAGTTTTTTTATATGTTAAATTTAAAACAAAAAAAAGCCTGAATTGCATAATTCAGGCTTTTAAATATATAAAAATGTATTATCTAACTAATTGTTTTGTTGAAGGTTTAAATTTTGTTAAAACAATACCTTCTACAGCAGCCTCATATTCTGCCATCGTTGGAGTTCTTCCTAAAATAGTTGAAAGCACAACTACAGGAGTAGATGATAATAATGACTCTCCTTTTTTATCTCCAGTATCTTTTACAACTCTACCTTGAAATAAACGAGTTGATGTTGCCATTACAGTATCACCAGGTTCTGCTTTTTCTTGGTTACCCATACAAAGGTTACAACCAGGACGCTCTAAATACAGCATATTTTCGTACTTAGTACGTGCTAAACCTTTAGGTGCGCTATCGTCAAATTCGAATCCTGAATATCTTTGTAATACTTCCCAATCACCTTCTTCTTTTAATTCATCTACAATATTATAGGTTGGTGGTGCTACTACTAGAGGTGCTTTAAATTCCACTTTACCTTGTTGCGCTTCAACATTTTTCAACATTTGCGCTAATATTTTCATATCACCTTTGTGAACCATACAAGATCCCACGAAACCTAAATCTACTTTTTTGATTCCACCATAGTAAGACAATGGACGAATATTATCGTGCGTATAACGCTTAGAAACATCTTCATTATTTACATCTGGATCTGCAATCATTGGTTCAGCAATTTCATCTAAATCAATAATAACTTCTGCATAATATTTAGCGTCTGCATCTGGCCTTAATGCAGGTTTTATACCTGTTTTAAGTTCTGTAATTCTTGTTTCTGCTTTATTAACAAGTCCTTGAAGCACTTGTTTTTCGTTATCCATACCTTTCTCAATCATGATTTGGATACGTCCTTTTGCAATTTCTAAAGATTCAATTAATGTATCATCTTCTGAAATACAGATTGAAGCTTTTGCTTTCATTTCTGCTGTCCAATCTGTAAATGTAAAGGCTTCATCTGAAGTTAATGTTCCTATATGCACCTCAATAACGCGACCTTGAAAAACATTTTCTCCACCAAATTGCTTTAACATTTGTTGTTGTGTTGCATGCACTACATCACGAAAATCCATATAAGATTTCATTTCACCTTTAAAGGTTACCTTAACCGATTCTGGAATTGGCATAGATGCTTCTCCTGTTGCTAATGCTAAAGCAACTGTTCCAGAATCTGCTCCAAAGGCAACACCTTTAGACATACGTGTGTGTGAATCTCCACCAATAATAATATCCCAGTCTCCAACAGTAATATCATTAAGTACTTTATGAATAACATCTGTCATTGGAAAATAAACTCCCTTAGGATCACGACCAGTAATTAACCCAAAGTCGTTCATGAACTTCATTAATCTTGGAATGTTAGCTTTTGATTTATCATCCCATACTGATGCGGTATGACAACCAGATTGGTAAGCACCATCTACAATTGGAGAAATAACTGTTGCAGCCATCATCTCTAATTCTTGCGATGTCATTAAACCTGTGGTATCTTGAGAACCTACAATATTTACTTCTGCACGAACATACGATCCTGCGTGTAATGTAGCTCCTGAAGTACCAACAGCATTTTTATTAAATATTTTTTCTACTGCTGTTAAACCTTGTCCTTCTATTGAAACCTCTTTTGATGGCGCGTAAACTTGCGGTACATCTATACCTAATACTTTACATGCAAAGGTTTGAAGTTTTTTTCCAAAAACTACAGCATAAGATCCACCTGCTTTCATAAACTCCATTTTTTGAGGAGTAAATGCTGCAGAAATGTCTTTTAATTCAACATTACCGTGGTATAATTTTTTCTCTTTTGTATTTATTGTTAAAACAGTTCCTGTTTCCACAGAGTACATTTGTTCTAATACAGGTTCTCCATCTTCATCTACAATAGTATTTCCGTTTTCATCTTTTTTAGACACCCAGTTTTTAAGGTCTAAACCTATACCTCCTGTTACACCAACCGTTGTTAAGAAAATTGGAGCAATACCATTAGTTCCTGCAATTACTGGTGCTATATTAATAAAAGGTACATAAGGGCTAGAAGGAATACCTGTCCATAATGCTACGTTGTTAACACCAGACATTCTAGATGACCCAACTCCCATTGTTCCTTTTTCTGCAATTAGCATAACGCGCTTATCTGGGTGTTGCTCTTTTAATGCTAATAATTCGTTTTGCATGTCTTTGTTATGTTCAAACATACATTGACCATGCAATTCTCTATCTGAACGTGAATGCGCATCTCCACCTGGTGATAATAAATCTGTTGAGATATCTCCTACTCCAGCGATGTAGGTTACAACCTCTATTTTTTCTTCTACATCTGGTAATTTTGTAAAGAATTCTGCTTGTGCATAACTTTCAATAATATCTTTAGCTATAGCGCTACCGTTATTGTAAGCTTCTTCTAAACGATCTGTATCTGCCTCGTATAAGAATACTTGTGTTTTTAAAACCTTAGCAGCATCTTTAGCTATCTCTTCATTATCTCCTAAAGCTAAATCTAATAATACTTCAACTGAAGGCCCACCTTTCATGTGTGATAATTGCTCTAATGCAAACTCTGGAGTGATTTCTTTAACTATTTCTTCACCTAAAATAATTTCTTTTAAAAATTTTGCTTTTACTGTAGCTGCACTTGTAGTACCAGGTAAAACATTATAGATAAAAAAGTTAAGAGATTCTTCTCTATGCTCGTTATCTAAATCTTTAATTTGCTCAATGATTTGGCTAAGTAATTTATCACTATCGATTGGTTGCGGATGAAGACCTTGCTCCTTTCGAGTTTCAATTTGCTTAAGATAATCGTTATAAATATTCATATAATAGAATTAATTCTGTTTTATACAGCTTAAAAAGCTGGGTTAGTTTGGTTTGTAATCTTTTAAACTTTAAATATTTTTTAAGGTTAAAAAACACTCTAAAGTCTATTAAAAATTGGTGCCCAAAAATACAAAATATTGAAGAATTAAAAAATTTGTAACACAATCTAAAAATGTTTGCGAATAATTTAAAACAAACACTACATCAGCATATTTTTTTATTAAAATGATAATTTGAATGTTTAAAAAATATCAAATTGGTAAAAAAAAACTAATTGCTTTATTTACAGAAATACTATTAACAAAATAATATTTTATTATTAGCGAATAGCTATTAGCTATTTCTTTAAAAGACATTTGAAAAAACTATTAATTATAGTTATTCTAAATTCTGTTTTTGTTGCCTGTATGAAATTTTTTGGAATATATTACCAATGTAACTATGCTTAACCTTAAGATAAACATGAGTAGTATAGGTAACTTAATAATATGCAAATTGAAATTTAATACTAAAACAAGCCCTTTAGTTTAGATTTAAAAAAGATTTCTTATAATTTGTTCTTCAGTTACGCCTTCAGCTTCTGCTTTATAATTTTTAATAATTCTGTGACGTAAAATACTAATTGCTACAGCTTGAACATTTTCTATATCTGGCGAAAATTTACCATTAATTGCTGCGTGTGTTTTTGCTGCTAATATTAAGTTTTGTGAAGCTCTTGGTCCTGCTCCCCAATCAATATATTGCTTAACCAAGTCTGCAGCAGTATCTTTATTAGGTCGTGTTTTAGCAACCATTTTCACAGCATATTCTATAACATTATCTGCTACCGGAATTTTGCGAATAAGTTGTTGAAAATCTATAATTTCTTTTGCAGAAAATAAAGTGTTTACTTTTGATTTTACATCGCTAGTGGTTGCTTTTACGACCTGTACTTCCTCACTAAAAGTTGGATAATCAAGATTTATAGCAAACATAAAACGGTCTAATTGTGCTTCTGGTAAAGGATATGTACCTTCTTGCTCAATTGGGTTTTGGGTAGCTAATACAAAATATGGTAAATCTAATTTATAATGATGTCCTGCAACGGTTACCGCTCTTTCCTGCATAGCTTCTAGTAAAGCTGCTTGAGTTTTTGGAGGTGTACGGTTTATTTCATCGGCCAAAATAATATTAGAAAAAATAGGTCCTTTTATAAACTTAAAATTTCGACTTTCGTCAAGAATCTCACTTCCAAGAATATCACTAGGCATTAAATCTGGTGTAAATTGAATACGTTTAAAATCTAACCCTAATGTTTGAGCTATAGTATTAACCATTAACGTTTTTGCCAAACCAGGAACACCTATTAATAAGGCGTGACCTCCAGAAAAAATAGAAATTAATATTTGATTTACAACATCGTCTTGACCTACAATTACTTTCGCAATTTCTTGTCTTAATGATTTGTACTTAACTACTAATTGGTTGATAGCTGCTACGTCTGACATTTTTAATTATTCTGTATTATTTTTTAAGCCAATTATTTGTGAAATCACAGTCTCTGTATTGTCCGCTTATTTTAATATAAGTGTCTTGGATTTTCTCTTCTTGCCATTTCGCTATAGCATTTAAACGTTTTTCGTTAAGTGCTAGTTCTTTAATTTTAAGATAATCTCTAGCATAATTTGCTTCATGCTCATCTATTCTATCTGTTACGGTAAGAATTTTAAATTGAACATTGCCTATTTCGTCTCTATCTACAAGAACTTCTGAAACTTCATTGTTTGGCAAATCTTGAATTTTAACATAGATTTCTGTATCCATTTTAGTTAATTCAAAATTATAGTCTTGAGTTGCTGGATTAATTAATTGACCTCCTTGATATTTTGTTTCAACTTCATCACTAACTTCTCTTGCTGCGTCTGCAAATGTTATTGTGCCTTCTTCAATATTTTTTTTAGTTTCTTCTATTTTATCTTTAGCTTCTTGAATTGCAGTTTCTGCTACTTCTGGAATCATTAATATATGTCTTACATCATATTCTTGTCCTCTAATTTTTTCAAGTAATATAATATGATAACCATATTGTGTTTTAAAAGGTTCTGAAATTTCACCTTCTTGTAAAGAGAAAGCAACTTCTCTAAATTCTTTTACCATTCTAGGTCTAGCTCTATTCATTGGAGGTAATGCTCCTCCATTTTTTTTAGATCCTGGATCGTCTGAATTAAAGAGTGCTTTTGATCTAAAGTTTGCACCATTTTCTTCTACGTCCTTTTTTATTGCTTTTAGCTTAGCTATTACATTATCTATTTCTAACTGTGTAGGTTTAGGCTCTATAACTATTTGTGCTACTTTTAACTCTGTTCCAAATGTTGGACGTTCTTCTTTAGGAATTTTATTAAAAAACTGACGAACTTCTTCTGGAGTAACTTCTATTTCGTCTATAATTTTACGCTGCATTTCTGATCCTAACTTCTGCGCTTTGTTTATTTCAAACATTTCGTCTCTTAAACTTTGCTCGTCTGCTTTTTTATAAAAATCAAGAACCTTTTGCATATCTCCACCAACTTGTTGCTTGATTTGCTCTAATTGTTGTCCAACATAAGAACGAATTTCGGCATCATTAATTACAATACTATCTTGTATTGCATGGTGTGCGTATAATTTATCTTCTAAAAGCTTTCCAAATAATTGACATCTACTAATTGCAGATGGATCTCCTCCTTGTGCTTTTAATTGTAAAAAAGTTTTATCTATATCTGATTCTAAAATAATGTATTCTCCAACTACTGCAGAAACACCATCTACTTTAATATTTGTTGTTGGCTTTATAGTATCTACCTTTTTTTCTATTACAGGTGTTTCATCAATAATTTCTTGTGCTAAAATTCCATTAGCTACAAAAAGTGTTAAGCAAACTGCTATTATGTGTTTCAAATTAATTGTAAATTTCAAATTGTTTATTTTTAATTGCATCTTTTGTAATATCCTTTTCTAATTGTCTCACTAGCTCTAATTTACGCTTGTTTATTACTATTTGTTTAATAGTTGGTTGCACGTATTCTAGTGGTGCTTCGGCGTTTCTAAGTAGAACATCATTAATTTGCATCAAATATAGCCCTAATGAATCTTTGCTTTGTATAAAATTAGATTTTTTTAACAGTTCATTTTTATTATCTGTATTTACTGTTGGTATTTTAGTAATAACTTGATCTAGTCTTATCCATACAGAATCGTTTAAGGAATAGGATTTAAATTGTATAGCTATAGAGTCTAACTCACGTTTATCCTTATTATTAAAACGTTTAAATTTTTGTTTTACTTCATCAAAATCGAGTCTATTTTCATCAATATTAATGTATCTAAATTTTATAAGGTCTTCATTTAGTTTAAAAGCTTGTTTATTTTCATTGTAATACTTGGTTGCTTCTTCTACAGAAACAGTTGTATCAAGGTTTTTATAAACAAGAGCTTCTAAATAGGCCTTACTATATAAATCGTTTTGATATTGTTTTACTAACTGGTTAAATTCCTCTTGCGTATTTTCATCTAAATTTAAAGTCGCTCCTTTTACTAATAGTTGTTCTGTTGCCCAGTTATTAATGTAATTATTAACTATTACAGTACTATCTTGTTTGGTATAATTTTCTGGAAGTATTTTTTTTATATCGTCCTTATATAAGTATGTTTCATTAACTCTTGCTATTGCGTCTTGAGTTTCTGGCTGCTTAAAATATTCGCAAGAAACACTAATAACACTAATAAATAGACAAAAAATAATTTTTTTAAACATACTATTTCTTTAAAACCTGCTTTACTTTATTTAAAACTTCCTCGTTAATTTCTACGGTATATTTTGCTGCTAATTCCTTAAGCCAATTTTCTTCTTTAAAAACTTGATAATCGCTTGTTACACGACCTTTAGCTTCTTCAAAAGTTTTTGGACTTTTAGGTAAAATATTTAATACATTAACAACAACATAAGTTTCGTTATGCTTGTATATTTTAGATATTCCTTCTTTAAATATAAAGTTTTTAGGTAGAGCTTGATGCGCTTTATCCATTTCTCCACTAGAAAAAGTTACATTTATTTGATTTTTTGTGTTTACCAAATTTTTAATTGTTTCAAAATCGCCTCCATTACTCATTAATTTTGAAACTTTTTTAATAATATTTTTCTTTGCTGAAGAAGCAACAACAGCGTTTACACGTTCTGGATAAAAATAGTTGTTTTTATGCGCATTATAATATGCTTTTAAAGCAACTGTATCTGTTTTAGATACGTTCCAAATTTTTGTTTCCATTAAATCGAAAAGCAATAAACCATCTCTGTATTCTTCAACAATTTGTGCATAATCAATATTTTCTGTTATTAAATTTTCTTCTTGATATTTTTGTAATTCATTCTCTAAAAAAGTTTCATACAACTTATCTAATATAACAGATATTTTAGAAGACTTATTATTATAATTTCGTTGGCTTTTTAATAAAAACTGACCAAAATCTTTATAAGTTAATTTTTTATCTTGAATTTTTAAAAATGTCTTTTCTGCTTCAAAATTTAAAGGCAAACTCCATACATTATCAAAAAAACCATCGTTTATAATACTTTTAAAATAGTTTAAAGCATTAGTGTTTTCTGTAATTGTATATTTTTCTTTTAATGTTTTTACTCTAAAATCATTTATAACTTTAGATCTAGAGTCTCTTTTAATTCTAGATTCTAATTGCGGCTTCATTTCTTCTAAAGAAGCAATATCTTTTTTTGCTTTTAATTGTATTACATGCCATCCAAATTGGCTTTTAAAAGGCTTAGAAACCTCTCCTACTGTTTTTAACGAAAATGCAATATCTTCAAAAATGGGAGAACTAATTTCACCACTTGAAAAAGGTTTAAGTAAACCTCCTTTACTAGCGGTGCTTTTATCTTCTGAAAATTGTTTTGCTAAAGCATCAAATGGCTCTCCTTGCTCAATACGTTTAGCTATTTCGTTTATTTTTGTTTCGCTATTTTGGGTATTATCTTGATCTGTTTTAATCATAATATGCGCAACAGAAACTTCGCCTCTAGCTTTACGCTTATCTAAAACAGTTACAATATGATATCCAAATCGCGTTCTAAATGGTTTTGAAACTTCACCAACATTAGTGTTGTATGCTGCGTTTTCAAATGGATAAACCATTTTAAATGCAGAAAAATAACCTAAATCTTCTGCAAAAATTGTTTTACCATTATGTACTTCTTGTTGTATATTTTTATAACCTTCATTAATTACACGTTCTCGAAGATTTAAAATTTTATTATATACCTCTAACGTATCTTGAGGACTTGCATTTTCATCAATTTTAATTAATATATGGCTAGCATTTATTTCGGTTTGAAGTCTTTTATGCGCTTCTTCTACTAAAGCTTCTGTAACTTTATTATCTGCCAAAAAGTTTTTAGCTAATTGCTTTTTATAATTTTCGAATTCACGAAGATAACTAGGTTTCTGGTCTAACTCTAATTGTTTTGCCTCTTGTAATTTTCGTTTGTAATTAATAAAAAGTTTTAAATAACCATCTATATCTTTTTGAGATTCGTCTTTAACTAAATCGAGATTTTTATTATAAACCCTAATAAATTCTGATGCTAAAACTGGTGTATTATCTACTGTAAAAAGCACTTCTTCCTCTTGAGCTTGAACCGTAAATAGAGAGGTAAGAATAAAGGACAAAAAATAAAATAGATGTTTAATTTTCATAATTATTTAAAAATAGACAAAGTGTTGCAAAAATAACAATATTAGCCTATAATGCAAGCACAATGCCTAACGATAAAAAAAGAATATTTATTGCAGAAAGAAAAGACATTTAGTTTAAAAACAAATCTTTAAAAAATTACTTTTAACTATTAAAATTAATATTTAAGCGATACTTTACTAACAACTTGTTTAATTTGCATAATTTTAAATTTGAAAAAGTTTTTACCATAAAATGAAATATACTTCGCAGATTATTATTAAAGTTCCTTTAGAACAGTTTATAACAATTCTTGAAAACCATGATAACTTTAAACATTGGCAACGTGGACTAGAAAGTTTTGAACATTTATCTGGAGATATCGGTGTAGTTGGATCTAAAATAAAATTAAATTACTCTTTAGGAAATCGTAAAATGGAACTTGTAGAAACAATTACAGAAACTAATTTACCACATCTATTACATCTTCATTACGATACTAAAGGCGTACATAACATACAGCAAAACTACTTTGAAAGTACAGCACAAGGACACACAAAATGGATAATTAAAAATGAATTTTTAGCAACAAACTTTTTTATGCGTTCTATGATGTTGTTATCTCCAAACATTTTTAAAAAACAAACTATAAAATATTTAAACGATTTTAAAAATTTTGCCGAAAAAGGCATTTCTGTAAAAGATGCGTAAACTAAAATTAATATGGGATTTTAAAGGCCCAGATGGCTTAAAAATAGCCGAGCACCACGAAAAGCATTTAAAAGAATATATTGCAATTGAAAAACTTAGTTTAAACATAACTGGTTTTGAGGTTGTTAATAGCTTTCATGCTATTGCTTTTTTAGTTGTAAATGAAAATGAAATGAGACCGGTTAGAGATGCTTTAAAACCTCATCGCGGACAAGTTTATATTGAAAATTAGCTATATTTTTAAAGTAAAAATCACTTATACTACACAAAGCAGTTATTTAACAACTCTCTCAATTTACCAACTAATTAATTGATAATGTACCACTTAACGATTACAAGTGAACGATTAATCGAAAACAGCTTTTAAACGAAATAATATATTGCTTTGACGGATAAAATAGCGTTTCATAGAAAACAAAGCGCCTACAGTGTTGATTATTAGTATTTAATCCGGATTTAATGTATTTTTACCGAGCTATTACATTATAAATCCTACAACAATGATTAAGTTACCTAAAACATTACTTACGCTTTTTTGCGTATTAAATATTGCTTTTGCAACTGCCAGCAATAAAGAACACACAAACCCAAATCCAATTAAAATTCATAACGCTGAAATAGGCATTTTTCCTGGAGATTCTAATAATGGAAGAAAACTGGTTCTTAAATCAAGATTTCTATCATTAAGTCAAGACGTTACTGTTTCTGGTATTAAGGCTGCAAAACATGGAAAAAAAATATTAGTAGTCGCAACAAATGGAGCTATTACTTTTTTACCAAACAACTCAAGCTCTTCTAGTTCAAATAGAATTTTATACAGCCCAAATATGACTATACCACAAGGTGATGCTTTTGAGCTTACTTACAACGGATACATAAAAAAATGGGTAATAACAAACACTAATCCAGACTAAAACAACAATAAGTACAAGAAAAAAAGTCTTAATCAATATATTGATTAAGACTTTTTTATATCTAAAAACATATTAGCGCACTAAACGCATTAATATAATATTTACTATAATTTAATTTTTAATTTCTACTCCTTGTGTAGTTAAAGATAAACCTTGTTGTCCATAAGTAGTAATCATAACACCTTCAAAATAAGGTGAATTTACTTTTTTAGGAGCCAACCAATCGAAAACAAAGTTAGCACCAGCTCCTCCTGTTTGATCTTTTTCATCAATAACAATCTCAATAGTTTGCATAGGTTTAACAAAAATAGGAGTTGTTAAATACGTTCTAATTAAATCTCCTTTTGTATCATAATAATTAGCACTTTTAATAAATATAGTATCTCTCTTATTAATATTCCTAATACTTATAGTTGCTGTTAAATCTAATTTTTTATGCTCTGTAATACTATAAATTTGAGAATAGACAGATAAATATGTAGATCCAGAAACTAAAGAGTCTTCTAGTTTATTATTCCATTTATATTTTTCTAAATGATTAGAAGGCAAAGCTTCATTTGTAACATCATTATTACAGTTAAAAATTAGTAAGACTATAAAAAATAAAAATATTGTTTTTTTCATTTAAAAATTTTTAAACAAATTTAGGTAAATCTATTTCATTTATAGCACCATGACTAGCATGAACTACCACTACTTCATTTTTAATAACTAATAATTGTGGCGATTGATGCATTACTTGAAATTTATAACCTACTTCGTTTGAAGTTTCTCTATAATTCAACAAATCGAGATAATACAAGTCTACATTTAAATCTAAATTATAAGCATCTATAAATTGATTAATTACCATTTTACTAATACCGCATCGTGTTGAGTGCTTAAAAATAATTTGCGTTTTAGATTTTGATTTTTCTGCAATAGCCTTCAATTGAGAAACTGCAGTTAATGGAACCCAAGGTAATATTTTCTCTTCTTTAGGCTGAGATGCACCTCCAAATATTTTATTAAAAATTCCCATAAAATTGCTACTATTAAGTATAAAAAAAATATGTTTTAAAACATATTTAAATTATTTTAAAAAAATTAAATACGCCCAATATCACGAAGGCCAGATATTATTTTTTTTAATTGACCTCTTTTTATTGGCTTAATAATATAGTCGGAAATTTCACTAATACCTTTCGCTTTTTCAATATCATTTAAATCTACCGAAGACGAAACCATATAAATTGTAATTTTCTTACCTACTCGAGGTTTAATTTTTATATACTCTTCCATAAACTGGAAACCATCCATTACTGGCATGTTTATATCTAACAATATAATATCTGGTAATTGTTCTGAATCATCTATATTATCTAAAAGAAAAGAAAAAGCCTCTTCTCCATCAGAAAAAACCTCTATTTTTTTATCAAAATCTATTGATTCTAAAATTTTCACAACTGTAAACTTATAAATCTCATCGTCATCTACAATGCAAATATTTAAAGTGTTATCCATATTTATTTATTAAAATTAATAATAAATTTAGAGCCTTCATCAACAGTACTCTCTACTTTTATTTTTCCTCCCAAAGATTCTATTTGCAATTTCGTAATAAATAAACCCACACCTTTAGCTTTGGGATGTCTATGAAACACTTTATTTAAACCAAATATTTTGTGCTTATGTCTATCTAGATTAATACCTAAGCCGTTGTCTTTAATTTCCAACACAACGTGATTATCTATTAGTTTAGTACTTAAATGTATTTTTGGGGCTCTATCTTTTGCTTTATATTTAATAGCGTTTTCCACTAAATTAAGAAAAATACTTTCAAAATAAATTTTATTATAAGAAATTTTATTTATTTCTTTAAAATCACTTGTAATTTCAGCTTCGGTTTCAATAATTTGAGCTGCTAATAACTCTTTCGTCTTTTTTAAAGTTTCAGAAAAATCAACAGAACTTAAACTGGCTTTTTCTTTTTTTATTTTTAGAGCACTTACAAGCGTGTTTAATGTATCTGTTAAATGAGTTATAACCTTTTGAAACTTTTTAAAAACATCTTGTTTATCTTCCTCTTTATCACACATATAATACATATCTAATAAAGAATTAAGATTACTAACAGGAGCTCTTAAATTATGCGATGTTATATGCGCAAAATCTGCTAATTGAGCATTTTGAGTTTTTAATTTCTTAGCAAGTAACTCTAAGTTTTCTTTAGAGTTTCTAATATTACGTTCTACCTGTTTTTGCTTAGTTATATCCCTAATTGCAGAAGATATTAAAAAACCTTCGTCTGTTTCTAATGGACTTAAACTTACTTGTATAGGAAATTCTTTTCCGCATTTTTTTAAACCTATTAACTCTCGATTATCTCCCATTGCAATAGACTTTGGGTCTGCAAAATAAGCATCTCTATATACTTTAAAATTTTCTATTATACGTTCTGGGAGCAACAACTCTATTCTCTCGCCTTTTAATTCTGAAGCCGTATAACCAAATAAATTTTCGGCTTGTTTATTTATAAGATGAATGCGTTTTTGGTCGTTTAAAAAAATCATTGCATCTGGAGCAGATTCTAAAAGTCCTTTAAACTTATTTTCTGCCATTTTTTGACTCGTAATATCTTGCGCTGCACCAATTATTTCTATAATCTCTCCATTTTCGTCTTTAATCACTCGACCTAAAACTCTTAGTGTTTTAATAGCTCCGCTTGGCGTTATAACTCTATGTATTAATTCATTTGAAAATTCTTTTTCTTCAAATGTTTTTTGCATATGCTTTTGCACACCTTCTCGATCGTCGGGATGCGTTATATCTAATAGTGTGTGAGATGAAACATCAACAGAACCTTTTGTATATTCCATAATATCGTACAAATTATCGGACCATACGATTTTGTTAGATACTACACTCCAGTTCCAATGACCTGTTTTTGTAATTCTTTCAGAAAAATTTAATAAATCATTTTGTCTTAACAGCGAATATTCTATATCTTTTATATGCGTTATATCTTGATAGCTTCCTATTATTGACGCAACTTCTCCATCATCGTCTGTAAAAACTTTACCTAATACTTGTACTATTTTTGTCTTTCCTTTTTCAGAGATTATTTTATGTATTAATTCACCATCAAATTTTTTGTTTTCTATAGTGTTTTTAACATGCAATTGTATTCTTTCTACATCTTCAGGATATGTATAATCTATAAATTTTTCAATTGTTATAATGTCTTCATTTTGCTCACGATCCATTATATCATACAAACCAGAAGACCATATTACTTGGTTGGTTTTAAAATCCCATTGCCAATTACCAATTTTATTTGCTTTTTCAGCAAAGTTTAAAAGCTCATTTTTATGGTTTAGTTCTTTTTCTGCCTTTTTTATGTGATTTATATCTTGAAAAACCCCAAACAACCTAACACATTTTCCTTTAACAAATTCTGCTTGACCTATATCTCTAATCCAAATCTCTTCTCCTTCTTCATTGATTACTTCCAACTCTATATCAAATGGTTTACCTGTTTTAATTAAATTATAAATTGCATCTATAATTTTTTGCCTACTTACACCTTCTTTATAGAAGTGTAAACTATCCTTACTATGTATTGCATAATTTTCAGGTAGTTTTAAAATCTCTTTAGAGACTGCACTAAAAGTTAATAAATCGGTTTCCATATCCAGCTCCCAAGTACCAATTCTTGCTACATTACTAGTCCTTTTTAAAATTTTATCTATTCTTTGTTTGGCTAATGCTTGTTCTTTTACACTTGTTATATCTCTTGAATACATTAACAAACCACCTATTGTATTATCTTCCAAATACCATGGCCTTATGTCCCAAGAGAGCCATTGCACACTTCCATTTTCTCTAAAAAATGGCGCTTCGTCACGCGTATCTATATCACCATTTAAACATCTTTGGTGTTTTGCTTTCCATTCATCACCAATTTCTGGAAATACTTCGTAATGCGATTTACCAATAATATCTATATCTTCTTTACCGTAATCTTTTTTCCATCTTTTTGAAACAGCAATATATCTCATGTCTTTGTCCAACATTGCTAATGATGGTGGAGCTTGTTCAATGAAAATTTTATTAAATTGCTCTTTAACCTCTAAATCTTCTTTAAGCCTTTTTAACTCTACTAAATTATTTCTAATTTCCTCCTTAGTCTTTTTTAGTGCACTGTTTGAATCTTTTAGAGCTTCATTTTTTGCAATCATTTCTCTAATAGCTGGCACTAATAAATAGAAAAATCCTAAGCCCAATAGCAGTATCGCAACTGCCATTAAATTATAAAAATTATTTTGTAACTTTTTTAAATTTTCTTCTGCAATGTACTGATACTCAAACACTATCAAATCCATAGTGTCTAAAAAAACATCTTCCGCCTCAACTAGCTTGGCTACCTCATCATTTATTAACTCTGTTTCTGCAGAATTTAAAATTAAGTTACTTGAAGATATTATTTTTTTATGATTAGTATCTACAATACTAAAAAGCGAATCGAGTTTTTTACTATTATGTAATTTTTTATAATAGTCAACCAAATAAACATGCGATTGACCAAACTCCTTTATAAGCTTATTAACTACTAAAGAATCTCTTTTTCTTATATTTAAAGAACTAAAATTATTATTGTATGCTAGAAGTTGCTTTACAATATTTTGACTTAACATACGTTGCTTACCAGACCTATTTATAATATAAGCATCATCTTTTTGAATAGTAATATGCCTCTGTACCGTAAAAAACAGTAAAGAAAACAATACAATTGATATAGATGTAAATATTATATATCTACGTCTAATTTTTTTCTTGAGGCTATCCATTAATTAAAATAAAAATTTTATAAAAAATTTAAGAAATAAAAATAAAACTTAATTAATTCATTTTCAAAAAAATAGTACATTAAAAGACAAAAAAACTTAGCTTACTTATTTAGAAATACTAGACAAGACAAAAAGTCAGTAGTTGTTAGCGAAAACAGGTCATTTTGTCGCTTTACGTCTAGTTTTTCGGTATGGTAAGATAATTGCCTTTTATGCTGAAAAACATAACAACAATTAATTAAGATATATACATATGAATTTTAATAATTATACAATAAAATCTCAAGAAGCTATACAGCAAGCACAACAGCTTGCTCAAAGCTATGGGCATCAACAAATTGAAAACGAACATATTTTTAAATCAATTTTTGAAGTAGACGAAAATGTATTACCATTTATTTTAAAGAAAATGAATGTTAATATTCCAATGCTAAAACAAATTTTAGATAAACAAATTGAAAGTTTTTCAAAAGTTACAGGAGGAGAATTAAGCATATCGCGTGAAGCCTCTAAAGCTTTAAATGAAGCGTCTATTATCGCAAAAGATATGAACGATGAGTTTGTTTCTATAGAACATTTAATTTTAGCAATTTTCAAGTCTAATAGCAAAATTGCTCAGGTATTAAAAGATCAAGGTGTTACAGAAAAAAACTTAAAAGCAAGCATAAATGAGTTAAGACAAGGAAATCGTGTAACATCTCAAAGTCAAGAGGACACTTACAACTCTTTAAACAAATATGCTAAAAATTTAAATCAGTTAGCTAAAGATGGGAAATTAGATCCTGTAATTGGACGCGATGAAGAAATTAGAAGAATTCTTCAAATTTTATCTCGTAGAACAAAAAACAATCCAATTTTAGTAGGAGAACCAGGAACCGGAAAAACCGCAATTGCTGAAGGTTTAGCACATAGAATTGTAGATGGAGACATTCCAGAAAACTTAGTAGATAAGCAAATATTTGCATTAGATATGGGAGCTCTTATTGCAGGAGCTAAATTTAAAGGTGAGTTTGAAGAGCGCTTAAAAGCAGTAATAAAAGAAGTAACAAACAGCAATGGTGATATTGTTTTGTTTATAGACGAAATACACACACTTGTAGGTGCTGGCGGCGGACAAGGTGCTATGGATGCAGCTAATATTTTAAAACCAGCACTAGCCAGAGGCGAGTTACGCGCAATTGGAGCAACCACTTTAGACGAGTACCAAAAGTATTTTGAAAAAGACAAAGCACTAGAACGTCGTTTTCAAAAAGTAATGGTAGACGAACCAGATACAGAAAGTGCCATATCTATTTTACGAGGTATTAAAGAAAAGTACGAAACACACCATAAAGTACGTATAAAAGATGAAGCCATTATTGGTGCTGTAGAATTATCTACACGCTATATTACTAATCGTTTTTTACCAGATAAAGCTATAGACTTAATGGATGAAGCGGCTTCTAAATTGCGCATGGAAATAAATTCTAAACCAGAAGAATTAGATGTTTTAGACCGAAAAGTCATGCAGTTAGAAATTGAAATAGAAGCTATTAAACGCGAAAAAGATGAAGTAAAATTAAAATCTCTACGCAGTGACTTAGCAAATTTAAAAGAAGAACGAAACGAAATTAATGCTAAATGGAAAAGTGAAAAAGAACTTGTTGATAATATTCAAAACACAAAACAGGATATTGAAAACTTTAAAATTGAAGCAGAAAAAGCGGAGCGTGAAGGTAATTACGGTAAAGTAGCAGAGCTTAGATACGGTAAAATTAAAGAAGCTCAAGAAGCTCTTGAAAAATTACAAGCCGAATTAAAAACACAGTCTGAAACATCCTTAATAAAAGAAGAAGTTACCTACGAGGACATTGCAGAAGTTGTTGCAAAATGGACAGGCATTCCTCTTACCAAAATGCTACAAAGTGATAGAGAAAAACTCTTGAAACTTGAAGATGAGTTACATAAACGTGTTGTAGGTCAAGAAGAAGCTATAACAGCTGTAAGTGATGCTGTACGCCGTAGTAGAGCCGGTTTGCAAAACCCACAAAAACCAATTGGAACCTTTTTATTTTTAGGAACTACTGGTGTTGGTAAAACAGAACTCGCTAAAGCTTTAGCAGAATATTTATTTGATGACGAAAGCGCATTAACACGTATAGATATGAGTGAGTACCAAGAGCGTCATGCTGTAAGTAGACTTGTTGGTGCACCTCCAGGATATGTAGGCTATGATGAAGGTGGACAACTTACAGAGGCTGTGAGAAGAAAACCATACTCTGTAGTTTTATTAGATGAAATTGAAAAAGCACATCCAGACACTTTTAATATTCTATTACAAGTTTTAGACGAAGGACATTTAACCGATAACAAAGGTCGTACTGCAGATTTTAAAAACACCATTATAATTATGACCTCTAATATGGGAAGTCAAATTATACAAGAACGTTTTGACACCGTTAAAGATTTAGATACTGCAATGGAATCTGCCAAAATAGATGTATTAGGCTTATTAAAACAATCTGTAAGACCAGAGTTTTTAAATAGAATTGATGATACTATTCTATTTACACCTTTAACTAAAGAAAATATTAATAAAATTGTTAGCCTTCAATTAAAGAGCATTACAAAAATGATTGCTAAACAAGGTATTACATTTGATGCCACACAAGAAGCAATCGAATATTTATCTGAAAAAGGATACGAACCAGAATTTGGCGCAAGACCAGTAAAAAGAGTTATACAAAAAGAAGTTTTAAATGCTTTAAGTAAAGAAATTCTTTCTGGAAAAGTTACAACAGATAGTGTAATATTATTAGATGCTTTTGACAAAAAATTAGTGTTTAGAAATCAAGGCGATTTAGTATCTGATGCACTTTAAGTTAAGTGAAGTTTAACTTAAAATCATAAAGTATTGTTAAACATAAAATAAACAAAACTACAGCACGTTTTCATAATAATGGTTAGTTAGTTAGTTAGTTTGAAAAAGCAACAAGAGACATATAGTGTTAATTGTTGCTTTTTTATTTTTTTATAATTTAAATTTTAGCAACTTATTTCTTCCATTTATAAACAAAATCTTACAAATATTACATTTAAACTGTATTTTTAATCAAAAAATAGATGTATTGTATTAATATTTAGAAAATAACATTCCTTTTTTGTATCTTACAAAATTAAGACTAGCTACTAATATTATGGGAATGTTTAAATATTACAATCTACCGCACGCAGAAGTATTTATTTTTGACGATTTCCTAATTAAACAAGTTAAAGAAGGTGAACTTGTTTCTTACAAAGAAACAGAAACATTTAAAGAACTTTTAGACATACATTTTAAAAATAAAAAAGTGGCGTACATTTCTAATAGAGTACATTCTTTTTCTATAAATCCTATGGTGTATAAAGAAGCTGAAAAAATCCCTAACTTAATTGCTGTTGCAATAATTCCTGGGAGCGAAAGTATGCGATCTAATGCAGAGTTTGAAAAGCAATTTTACCATAAACCTTATGGAATTTTCGACAATCTTACAGATGCTATTGCTTGGGTAAAAACTGTATTCGACAAAGAAAAAGTTAACAATAAAAAAATAATATAATTTTAAAGTTGTAAAGCTTTAGCTGAATTATTAATTGCTTTTTTAAATGACTCAGGTGTTATTTCTGCTTTCCATAGAGAAACAATTTCCTCTAACTTTTCTTTACCTTCTTTAGAATTTACTATTTCTGGAAAAGCGGTTTCAAAAACTTCTAACATAACATGTACCGCTGTTGATGCTCCTGGAGATGCACCAAGTAAGCATGTTATACTACCATCTTTACTTTTTACCACTTCAGTACCAAACTGAAGTTTCCCTCTTTCAAAATCATCTTTTTTAATAATTTGAACTCGTTGTCCGGCTACTAATATTTCCCAATCTTCACTTTTTGCATTTTTTACAAACTTACGTAAATCGTTCATTCTGTCTTCGTGAGATGCTGTAACCTGCTCTATTAAATATTTTGTAAGTGGTAAGTTATCCCAAAACGCATTTAACATAGGCTTTACATTATCTCCTTTTATAGATTTAAATAAATCTAAAAACGAGCCTTGTTTTAAAAATTTAGGACTAAATCCTGCAAAAGGACCAAATATTAACTGTTTTTCTCCATCAATAAAACGAGTATCTAAATGCGGTGTAGACATTGGCGGATCTTTAGGTCCTGCTTTACTATATACTTTAGCGTGATGTTTTTTTATTATGTCTTTATTTTTACACACCAGCCACTCACCACTTACAGGAAAACCTCCATAACCTTCTTTTTCTTCTATCTCAACTTTTTGCAACAATAGTAAACTTCCTCCTCCAGCACCAATAAAAACATGTTCTGCATCAAGAAATTGTTTCTTTTTAGTTTTAGTATTTTCTACAATTACAGACCACTCTACCGTATCATCTGGATCAATATCTAAAACTTCTTCATTACATTGTACTTTAGTATTGTATTTAGTTTCTAAAATATGGAAAAGTTTTTGAGTTAAAGCTCCAAAATTCATCTCTACACCACGTTCAATCCTTGTCGCAGCCATAACCTCATCCTCACTCCTATTTGCAACTATTAATGGAAACCATTCTTTCATTTTCTCTAAAGCATCTGTAAACTCTATGCTTTCAAACATAAAATTAGTTCTTAAGGCTTCAAATCTTTTCTTTAAAAAACTTACATTCTCCTCTCCTGTTACCCAACTATGATGCGGAACGGAATTAATAAATTCTCTAGGACTATCTAATAAATTTTCTTCAATTAAATAACTCCAAAATTGTTTAGACAATTCAAACTGCGTACAAATACTATATGCTTTCGTACAATCTACTGTGCTTCCTTTTTCTGGTGTATAGTTTAATTCACAAAGTGCAGAATGTCCTGTTCCCGCATTATTCCAAGCAGCAGAACTCTCTAATGCTACATTATCTAAACGTTCTAGAATTAAAATATTAAGTTCTGGTTTAACAAGCTTTGTTAACAAGGCTAAAGTTGCCGTCATTATTCCTGCGCCTACACATATTAAATCATAATCTTTATTTACATCTGTTTTTTTTAAACTCATTCCGTTAATTTTAGGCTAAATATAAAATATTAATTAGAAAGATAAATTCATTTTAATACCTTTAAAACTCTAAACAATTCAACTCTATAGTCATGAAAAAGTTAATTATTTTATTATCCATTATTACAACATTTTCCTGTTTAAAAGCCCAAAATAATAATGAGGATGATAAAAAAATTACTACTACAACGTATTACATTGTTAGGCATGCAGAAAAAGATAATAAGCCTGCAAACAACCCTAAACTACTACCTGAAGGAAAACTAAGAGCTTTAAATTATGCTAAGTATTTTAAAAATATAAAGCTGGATGCCATTTACTCCACAAATTTTACACGCACAAAAAATACAGCATTACCTACTGCAAAATCTAAAAATTTAAAAACTATAATTTATAACGCTTTTGAAATAGACTATAACAAATTTAAAGATGAAACTAAAGGCAAAACCATATTTATAGTTGGGCATAGTAACACTATTTCAGATTTCGCAAACAATATTATAGGCACTAAAGAATATAACGAAATTGATGAAACTGTTTATAATAATATGTATATTGTTACTATTACAGATAAAAAAATAAACCATCAACTTAAAACTATAGATTAAATTAATACCATTAATTTTTTTAGCTTTGCCTCAACATGCAAAAAAAAATAAACATACTTAATAAAAAAGCTAAATTTCAATACGAAATATTAGATAAATATACTGCTGGAATAGTTTTAACAGGAACAGAGATTAAATCTATTAGAGATAGTAAAGCATCAATCGCCGAAAGTTTTTGTGAATTTAACGAACAAAGTGAATTATTTGTTATTAACATGACTATTCAAGAATATGTTTATGGTAATTATTACAATCACGCACCAAAAGCAGAACGCAAACTTTTATTAAATAGAAAAGAACTAAAAAAACTAGAAAAAGAAGTTGCTAATTCTGGTTTAACAATTATACCATTACGATTATTTATAAACGAAAGAGGTTTTGCTAAACTAGACATTGTTTTAGCTAAAGGTAAAAAACTTTATGATAAACGTGAGACTATTAAAGACCGTGACAATAAACGTGATTTAGCACGCATTAAAAAAGATTTTAATAATTAAATACAATGTTGGTACTTTTAAAAAAAAATCTATTAGCTGTTGTATTATGCTTAATCACAACACAAGTAATTGGGCAAGAAAACAAGTATTTTACAAGGTTTTATTTAAAGTTCCAACCGTCGTTACATTTTAATGCTCCAAACGATCTTTTAAATATTGGAACTTTAAACCTCTTAAAACAAGATTTCGATATTAAGATTACTAATGCATATAGCTTATCGAGCACACAAATAGAGGCTTTAGAAAAGCAATCTAAAAGCAATCACACTTTAAAAAACACGTTTAAAATAGAAGCTTTTTTAGATGACGAAGCTTCAAAAAAAGTACTAAACAAACTTCAAAAACTATCAGGTTTAATTTATGCTTACCAAGCAAACACAACGCCTATAAAACCTCCTCATGATATAGCACCTACAACCAGTAATTTCGAAAATAACCAAGGTTATATAGAACCTAATCCTGGACTAAATGTAAGACACGCATGGAATAATGGTGTAAATGGCGCAGGCGTAAATATTAGAACGGTAGAATATGGTATAAATACAAATCATGAAGATTTAGACCATACTAATGCTTTTTTAGCACCAAATACAACAATAAATTCTAGCGCTACAGTAGCTTATACCGAACATGGTACAAAAGTAGCCGGAGCTATTTTTGCTGATAATGGTATTTACGGTGTAAGTGGTTTAGCTCACGGTGCAAATGAATATATATTGTATCCAGAATGGACAGAAGAATATGGATATAATCGCGTTTTAGCAGTTTCTAATGCCATTGCAAATTCCAGTGCAGGAGATATTATTATTTACGAGATGCAAACTACAGGTCAAAATGGAGAATATGTCCTTGCCGAATATTCGCAAGCCATTTGGGATCTTACTAAAGCAGCTACAGATGCAGGTATTGTAATTGTTGCTGCCGCAGGAAATGGTGGCGAAAATTTAGATGATGTTTTTTATAATAGTTATAACGCCAGAGGAGACAGTGGAGCAATAATTGTTGGTGCAGGATCATCTAACACAGCCCATAATAAATTAAGCTTTTCTACTTATGGCTCTCGTGTTAACATTCAAGCTTGGGGACAAAACGTATATACAACAGGACAAGGCTCTTGCGATATTGTTATAGGTAACGATTTTAATCAAACTTACAGCAGTTGTTTTAACGGCACAAGTTCTGCAACAGCTCTTGCTGGTGGTTTTACAGCTGTTTTACAATCATACAACTTTGCTTTAACAGGAAGCTATTTAACATCTCAAGAATTAAGAAATTTAATAGTTACCACAGGAATCCCTCAAGGCTCTGGTGGCAACATTGGACCTTTTCCTAATATGGAGGCTGCAATGCTTGCGCTAGAAAATACGCTTAGTGTAAAAACAGAAAACTCAATAGTTTTTAATATGTATCCAAATCCTTCAAAAGGCATATTAAATATTAATTTAAAAAATGCTAATAACGCAACTAGTTTAAAAATTCACAATGTATTAGCACAGCAGGTTTTTTCTAAAAAATTAAACAGAAAAAACAATACAATATCTCTTAAAAATTTATCTAAAGGATTGTATTTAGTTACTTTAGAAAACGAAAATACAATCACTACAAAAAAGTTAGTAATTAATTAAAGTTACGTTAAATCTAAAATTTTAATTATTAAATTTATTTAAGTTTGGTTTTACGCAGGCAACCTTTTTATAAAAAAGAGCGTCTATACTAATAGAAACATAAACCAACTTATGAAAAAAAAATTACTCCTATTTTTTACAGCTATCACTTCAGTATTTACTTACGCTCAAATTACTGGAAACGTAACATCTAATATTAATGAAACACTACCTTTTGTTAACGTTTATATAAACGACACGTATATAGGTACAACTACAAACGAAGACGGAAACTATACATTAGACGTTAATAAAACAGGTAATTACACTATTGTTTTTCAATATTTAGGTTTTAAAACTCTTAAAAAAACAGTTAACATCTTAAAACTTCCATTTGTTTTAAATGCTAAACTTATAGAGGAAAATATTTCTTTAAGCGAAGTTGTTATTAATTCTGAAGAAAATCCAGCCAATCAAATAATACGAAATACGATTGCCAAACGTAAAGATGTTTTAGAAAAATTAAATGAATATAAAGCAGACTTTTATTCTCGTGGACTTATAAAAATTAAAGATGCTCCTAAAACAATTTTTGGACAAGAAGTTGACGATATGCTAGATACAGAATTAGACTCAACAAGAAGCGGCATAATTTATTTATCTGAAACCATTTCTAAAATCGAATACCAAAAACCAAAACGATTAAAAGAGAAAATTTTAGCCTCAAAAGTAAGTGGTGATGCTAGTGGTTTTAGCTTTAACAACGCTACAGACGTAAATTATAATTTTTATAATAATACAATAGAACTTGGCAATACCGTCATCTCTCCTATTGCAGATTACGCCTTTAATTATTACAAGTATAAATTAGAAGGCACCTTTTACGATGATAAAAACAACCTTATAAATAAAATATTAATTACACCTAAAAGAGACAATGATGCCGCATTCTCTGGTTATATTTATATTGTAGAAGACCAATGGTTAATTTATGCAACAGATGTAACAATTACTGGTAAACGCACAGGAATTCCTCCTATAGATTTATTAACCTTAAAACAAACGTTTTCTTATTCAGATACAGATAATATTTGGGCATTAATTTCTCAAACCATAGATTTTAAATATGGCCTTTTAGGCTTTAAAGGAGAAGGTAAGTTTACCGCAGTATATAGTAATTACGATTTTACACCAGAATTTGACGCTAAACACTTTACAAGAGAAATTCTTTCTTTCGAAGAAAATTCTAATAAAAAAGATTCTATTTTTTGGGAAGAAAAACGTCCTGTTCCTTTAACTAGCGAAGAATCTACAGATTATCTAAAAAAAGACAGCATTCAATTAGTTAAAGAATCTAAACCATATTTAGATTCTATAGATAATAAAAACAACAAATTTAGATTAGGAAATATACTTGGTGGATATAGTTACCAAAACTCACATAAAAATTATCGTTTTAGTGTAGATTCTCCTATTAAAAAAATAACTTTTAATACCGTACAAGGCTGGAATGCAACTTTAGGCATGCAATACACCAAAAATTACGACGAGTACAAACGTTACTTTAGTATTTCTGGAGATGTTAATTATGGCGAAGCAGACGATCGCTTGCGCGGAACCATATATGCTCGTTATAGATTTAATCGTATAAACAAACGTTTTATCTCACTTTCTGGAGGAGTTAAAACAGAACAATTTAATAGTCTTAATCCTATCTCTAATACAGAGAATTTAGTTAGCACATTATTGTTTGAAGATAACTATATGAAGCTTTATGACAAAAGCTTTGTACAAGGTCAATTTTACCAAGAATTATTTAATGGCTTTACATTAAATTCTAGCTTAGCTTTCGAGCGCAGAAAAGCACTTTTTAACAACTCCGATTATGTATTGGTTAATGAAGTTAGAGATAGCTACACTAGCAATAATCCTTTAAACGAAACAGATTATATTACTCAACCTTTTAACACACACAACATTGCGAAGTTAAATATAAACACAACTATTAACTTTGCTCAAGATTATTTAAGCTATCCAGATGGCAAATACAATATCCCAAACAGAAAATACCCAACACTGTATTTAGCATACGAAAAAGGATTTGCTGCAACTAACTCCAATTACAATTTCGACCAATTTAAAGCGCGATTAAGACAGAGAATAGATTTAGGAAACAAAGGAGAATTTGAGTATGATGCACAAGGTGGTATTTTTTCAAATGCAAATAATATAGCCTTTATGGATTATAAACATTTTAACGGCAACCAAACCAATGTAAAACTTGATGGCTCTTACTTAACTTCATTTAAAAACTTGCCATATTATACTTTAAGCACTAATAATAATTATGCCGAAATTCATGTCGAACAACGTTTTAACGGTTATATTTTAAACAAAATACCACTATTAAATAAACTTAATTTTAATCTTATTTTAGGAGCAAAAGCAGCATTTACTCAAGATAACAAACCTTATTCTGAATATTCTATTGGCGTAGATAATATCGGGTTTGGTAAATATCGCTTTTTACGTGTAGATTATGTACGTTCTTACCAAAGCGGCTTTTTAAACGATGCTATTATGTTTGGAATTAGCTTTTAAGCCATTTATTTAAAAACAATAAAATGCTATAAGTAGCTACATCTAATTTGTTAAAAATAATTACTAACTTAAGCAGTAATAATTAAAACTCATCAATTATGGACAAAATAGATTTTAGCAGCTTAAAAGTAGTTTATGTTAATTGTACACTTAAAAAATCGCCACAAGAGAGCCATACTAAAACTTTAATAGCGGTTTCTAAAGCCATTATGGCAAAAGAAAATGTTCAAATTGATGAAATTAGATTAATCGATCATCAGGTTGCAAGCGGTGTTTATCCTGATATGAGAGAATACGGATGGGATGTTGATGAATGGCCAGAATTATCAAAAAGAATTTTAAACGCAGATATCCTAATTGTTGGCACTCCTATTTGGTTAGGAGAAAAGTCTTCTGAAGCCCAAAAACTAATTGAAAGACTTTATGCAATGAGCGGTCAAACCAACGATAAAGGTCAATATATTTATTATGGTAAAGTTGGTGGTTGCATAGTTACTGGTAATGAAGATGGTATAAAACATTGCGCAATGGGAATACTATATTCTCTGCAACACGTAGGTTATTCTATACCACCACAAGCAGACTGCGGATGGATAGGAAAAGTTGGGCCTGGACCAAGTTATGGAGATAAAGAATGGAAAGGTAAAAAACTAGATAAACCAGTTGGTTTTGATAGTGATTTTACCAATAGAAATACCACATTTATGACTTATAACTTACTCAATTTAGCATTAATGCTAAAAAATAATAACGGTTATCCTAGTTACGGTAATTCAAGAGAAGAATGGGACGATGGAAAACGTTGGAAATTTGATAATCCAGAATATAGATAAAGTTTAGTATTCCTTTTACAATAAAACATGTTTAACGAAAACAGACCTAAAATAAAACTCCAAAAAGACCAAACACAAAAAGTATTAGAAATTATAGTATTAATTTGTGTTATCTTTTGTTTTATATATCCTGCAATTTACTATTCTGCACTACCAGAACAAGTTCCAATGCATTTTAACTATAAAGGCGAAGTTAATAGTTATGGAGGTAAAGATTCTTTATTTGTATTAGCTATTATTGGAGCTTTAACCTCTTTTGCATTATTTAAACTTAATCAATATCCTCATATTTTTAATTACCCAATAAAAATAACAAAAGAAAATGCAGAGAAACAATATAAAGAGTCAGTAAAAATGATTACCTATATTAATGTATTAATTGCAATACTATTTGTAATTACAAGTTATCAAATAGTAAATATCGCATTAAACAACGGCAATCAATTTGGAATTTGGATCGAATATTTAATATACACCATTGTTGCTACCCTAACCTTTGGACCTTTAATTTTTGTATTATTAAAAGTTTTTAGAAGAAATTAAATATTAGTTTTTATCTTCAAGCAATGGCACAAACCTAAACTCGCCAAACTCAGTTTTATCAAATTCCATTACTCCTTTTCTAACAAAAAGCGTCATGGTTTGCACATTATCACCTACTGGTATTACTAAACGACCACCAATTTCTAACTGTGCTAACAATGGTTTTGGAACAAAAGGAGCACCAGCAGTTACAATAATACTTTTAAAAGGTGCCTGCTCCTGTAAACCTTTATAACCATCACCAAAAACAAACTTTTTAGCTCTATAACCTAATTTCGGTAAAAATTTACTCGTTTTTTTAAACAACTCCTGTTGTCTTTCTATAGTATAAACTTTTGCTCCCAAGTCGCACAAAACAGCCGTTTGGTAACCGCTTCCTGTTCCTATTTCTAGCACCTTATCTCCTTTTTCTATTTGCATTAATTCCGTTTGGAAAGCCACGGTATAAGGTTGAGATATTGTTTGGTCTGCTGCAATAGGAAATGCTTTGTCCTGGTATGCATGATCTAAAAAACCAGAATCCATAAACAAATGTCTTGGTATTTTTCCAATGGCATTTAAAACTGTTTTATCAGTTATACCTTTACCAATTAAAACATTAACTAATTGTTGTCTAAGGCCTTGATGTTTAAAAGTATCTCGCAAAATTATGGGTAGTTTAGAATGCTAAAATTAATAAAAGATATGTCGTTTTAAAAGCAAAAATTAAATTTTAATTTTAATAATAAAAGCAATTAAAAATTCAATCAATTTTGCGAAATTCGTAGCTAAATATCTTATTTTTGAAAAAAACGTAAACAGAATGCTAAACGCTGGAGTTTTAGGTGCTGGACACCTTGGAAAAATACATTTAAGATTACTTAATCAATCTAACAAATATAATCTCGTTGGTTTCTACGATTCGAGTGAAGAAAATGGTAAAAAAGTTGAGGCCGAATTTGGTTACAAATACTTTAATTCCATTGAAGCCTTAATAGATGCTGTAGATATGGTAGATATTGTAACACCTACACTATCTCATTACGAGTGTGCTAGGCAAGCCATTGCAAAAGGCAAACATATTTTTATAGAAAAACCAATAACCAATACCGTAGAAGAGGCAGAAACTTTAAGAACCTTAGTTGCCGAGCATGGTGTAAAAGGTCAAGTTGGGCACGTAGAAAGGTTTAATCCTGCTTTTATTGCTATAAAGCATCAATTAGACAGCCCTATGTTTATAGAAGCACATCGTCTTGCAGAATTTAATCCTCGCGGCACAGATGTTCCTGTAGTGTTAGATTTAATGATTCATGATATAGATGTTATTTTAAGTGTTGTACAATCTAAAGTAAAAAGCGTATCTGCAAGTGGCGTATCTGTAATTAGTGATACTCCAGATATAGCAAACGCAAGAATAGAGTTTGTAAACGGTTGTGTTGCTAATTTAACAGCAAGTAGAATCTCTTTAAAAAATATGCGTAAAACACGTTTCTTTCAAAAAGACGCATACATTTCTGTAGATTTTTTAGAGAAAAAATGCGAGGTTGTAAAGATGAAAGATGCACCAAAAACACCTGGAGATTTTGATATGATTCTTCAAAATGCCGAAGGTGTTAAAAAGCAAATTTATTTTGATAATCCCGAGGTATCATCAAACAATGCCATTTTAGATGAACTTGAAAGTTTTGCTGATGCTATAAACACTAATACAAAGCCAGTAGTTACACTTCACGATGGAACAGAAGCATTACGTGTAGCAACAATGATTATCGATCAATTTTAGAAAAACATTATTATACAATTAATAACAATTTAAACAGTATGTTATAAACTGTTTAGATTATAATTATAAAAACAAATAAAATATAAATGAAAAACATAGCAGTAATTGGAGCAGGAACAATGGGAAACGGTATTGCTCATACCTTTGCACAATCTGGTTTTAAAGTACAATTAATAGATATTAGCGAAAAATCGTTAATAAAAGGAGTAGCAACTATTACTAAAAATTTAGATAGAATGCTCTCTAAAGAAAAAATATCAGAATCTGATAAAATTGAAACCTTAGGTAATATTACAACCTATACAAATATTAAAGAAGGTGTTAAAAATTCAGATTTAGTAGTTGAAGCAGCAACAGAAAATATAGATTTAAAACTTAATATTTTTAAACAATTAGACGATGTTTGTCCAGAAAACACAATTTTAGCTACAAACACATCATCAATCTCAATTACACAAATTGCAGCTGTAACATCTAGACCAGAAATGGTAATTGGTATGCATTTTATGAATCCTGTACCAATTATGAAATTGGTAGAAATTATTCGTGGCTATAATACAAGTGATGCTGTTACAAACACCATTATGGAATTATCTAAAACTTTAGGCAAAACACCTACAGAAGTAAACGATTACCCAGGATTTGTAGCCAATCGTATTTTAATGCCAATGCTTAACGAATCTATAGAAACACTATATAATGGAGTAGCTGGTGTTGAAGAAATAGATACGGTAATGAAATTAGGAATGGCACACCCAATGGGACCATTACAATTAGCAGATTTTATTGGCTTAGACGTTTGTTTATCAATATTAAACGTTATGTACGATGGCTTTAAAAACCCTAAATACGCACCTTGTCCATTATTAGTAAATATGGTTCGTGCAGGTAAATTAGGTGTAAAATCTGGTGAAGGTTTTTATGATTATTCAGAATCTAGAAAAGCCGAAAAAGTTGCTAAGCAATTTTTAAAATAAATTATAATAGTAGTTTTTAGTTAAGTAAACTTATAATTTAAGTAAATACTACTATTATGTTTGTAATCTAAATTTATGGCAAAAGTAGTTCCGTTTAAAGCAGTAAAACCAACACGAGATAAAGTAAGCCTTGTAGCATCACGCTCGTACCAGAGTTATACGCAAGCAGAACGCGAAGCACGTTTAGATTATAATCCATTTTCTTTTTTACATATTGTAAATCCAGGCTATAAATATGCTAAAGAGATTTCTGGAGAGGCACGCTACCAATTAGTAAAAAACAGATATTTAGAATTTAAAGAAGATGGTATTTTTGTACAAGACAAGAAACCATCTTTTTACATTTACAAAATTGTAGATCGTGACAATCAAGAATTTAACGGCATTGTTGCTGCGGCTAGTGTAGAAGACTACTTAAACGATGTTATTAAAAAACATGAAGATACTATTACTACACGCGAAACTGTATTTAAAGACTATTTAAAAACCGTAGGCTTTAATGCAGAACCTGTACTCCTAACCTATCCTGATAATAGTGAAATTTCAACTATTACAAATAAAATTCAGGAACAACGTGCAGAATTTGAATTTACAACAACATATCGCGATACACATTACTTATGGCAAATAGATAATGAAGCACATGTAAAAACAATTACAGCTGCTTTTGCAAAAATGGAAACACTTTATATTGCAGATGGGCACCATCGTTCATCTTCTTCAAATTTACTTTGTAAAGATTTAAAGGCAGAAAATAAAAACCATCAAGGTAACGAAACTTATAATTTTTTTATGAGTTTTCTTATTCCAGAATCCGAGCTTAAAATCCATGAATTTAATAGACTTGTAAAAGATTTAAATGGTTTTACTAAAGAAGAATTTTTAATTAAGCTAGATGCAATATATCGTATTGAAAACCGAGGTATAATGCCTTATAAACCTTCTAAACCTCATCATTTTAGCATGTATTTAGATGGTGAATTTTACTCGCTATACTTAAGAAAAACAAACTATCGCTTTAAAACATCTTTAGACGAATTAGACGCGCAACTGCTTTACCAAACTATATTAAAACCTATTCTTGGAATTTACGATTTAAGAAATGATAATAGAATAGATTATTTAAGCGGAAAAAAAGAAATTGTAAATCTAAAAAGCAAAATAGATAGTGGCGAGTTTAAAGTTGGTTTTGGTATGGTTCCTGCAACCATTGAGCAAATGAAAAAAATTGCAGACGATGGCCTTAAAATGCCACCAAAAAGCACCTATATTGAACCAAAATTAAGAAGTGGTGTAACCATTTATGAATTTTAATAAAACTATGAAAAAACACCATATTTCTTTTTGTATTATATTTTTAATAAGTTTAGAATGTTTTGCTTTCCAGAACGAATCTAGTACTATACAAAATACCATAATAAAAAATGGAGTTGGTCTTGGCTCTGTAATTGCTGTAGTTACTTCATGGGAAAGAAACAAATCTATTTTATTTGCAATAATTCATGGCCTTTTTAGTTGGCTTTATGTTATCTATTATGCAATTACTAGAAAAGAAGAATAATGAGCATACAAAACAACCTTAATAATATAAAACAATCACTTCCAGAACACGTAACATTAGTAGCTGTTTCTAAAACAAAACCTATTAGTGATTTAATGGAAGCTTACAACATTGGACAACGCGTTTTTGGAGAAAACAAAATCCAGGAAATGGTTGAAAAATATAAAGAAATGCCAAAAGACATTAAATGGCACATGATTGGACATGTACAACGTAATAAAGTTAAATACATGGCTGAGTTTGTAAGTTTAATTCATGGTGTAGAAAGCTTTAAACTATTAAAAGAAATTAATAAGCAAGCAAAAAAACATGATAGAGTTATAGATTGTTTGCTTCAAATTAAAATAGCCGAAGAAGATTCTAAATTTGGAATGACTCCTCAAGACGCTTCAACTATTTTACAATCGGAAGACTTTTCAGCTTTAAAAAATATTAAAATTACTGGTGTTATGGGTATGGCAACCTTTACTAATAATACGCTACAAATTGAAAAAGAATTCAAACTATTAAAAACAGTTTTTGACGAATTAAAATTATTAAATTCTACTAATTGTAAATTAGAAACAATCTCAATGGGAATGAGTGGAGATTACAATTTAGCTATTGAATGTGGAAGTACAATGGTTCGCGTTGGAAGTAGTATATTTGGCAGCAGAAATTATAATTAATCACTATAATAAAAACTGCAAAACAATCTTACTAAAATAAAGCAGATTATTTTACAACACTAATAAACACAAGCAACTTTTAACTTATTTGTACGCAATACTAGACATAGAAACCACTGGCGGTAAATATAATGAAGAAGGCATTACTGAAATTGCTATTTATAAATTTGATGGACACGAGATTGTAGACCAATTTATAAGCTTAGTAAATCCGGAAAGAGAAATACAGCCTTTTGTAGTTAACCTTACAGGAATTAACAGTAATATGTTAAAAAATGCGCCTAAATTTTATGAGGTTGCAAAACGAATTGTAGAAATCACCGAAGGTTGCGTTATAGTTGCACATAATGCCCAGTTTGATAATAGAATACTAACTACAGAATTTAGGCGTTTAGGTTTTGATTTTAATAAAGAAACACTTTGTACCGTAGAATTAGCAAAAACACTTATTCCAGATTTACCATCTTATAGCTTAGGAAAATTAGTACGTTCTTTAGGAATACCGGTTACAGATAGGCATAGAGCCTCTGGAGATGCTTTAGCTACTGTAAAACTTTTTAAACTCTTACTAAGCAAAGACGTAGAAAAAACAATAATTAAAACATTTTTACGTAAACACACACAAAAACAATTAGAGCCAAAACTAGTAGATATTATTGCCCAAACACCTTCGATTACTGGTGTATATTATATACATAATAAAGATGGCAATATTATATATATTGGGAAAAGTAAGAATATAAAAAAGCGTATTAATCAGCATTTTACAGGTACTAATAGAAAATCTAAAAAAATTCAATTACAGGTAGCAACTGTTACTTACGATGCTACAGGTAGTGAGTTAATTGCGCTATTAAAAGAAAGCCATGAGATAAAAAAAAATAAACCTATATTTAATAGAGGTTTAAGAAAAAATGTTTTCTCTCACGCTTTATATACTACTTTAGATAATAACGGTTATATAAATTTAAAAATTGATGTAGCCGATGGACGAAAAAGACCTATAACAACATTTAGTAATAAGCAAAGTGCTAAGGATTTTTTGCATCAAGCCACAGAAAAATACAGTTTATGCCTAAAGCTAACAGGTTTAGAAAAAAGTTTAAGTAGCTGTTTTAGGTATGAATTAAAAGAATGTGATGGCGCTTGTGTAAATGAAGAAAACACTAAATTATATAACAATCGTGTTAATAAGTTTATATCTAAATATAGCTACAAAGACCAAGACATGATTATTATAGACAAAGGTCGAAATGTTAACGAACGTAGTGCAATTTTAATTGAAAATGGAATATTTAAAGGCTATGGTTTTTACGATTTAAATTACCAATTAAATAATAAAGACATTTTAAAATCTATTATTATTCCAATGGAAAACAATAAACACACGCAACACATAATACAAAGTTACTTAAGAAAAAATAAGCGTCTTAAAATTCTTAAATTAGATTCTGAGCTAAGGAAATAATCTTTTTAGTATTTTTGATTTATGGGTAAAACAAATAAAAACAATTTAAAAAATAAACTCCACGAGATTATTTACGAAGCAGACACTCCTGCTGGTAAACTTTTTGATATTGTTTTACTTATTTTTATTCTAGCAAGTATTGCTCTAGTAATGTTAGAGAGTGTTAGTTGGATTGATGACAAATACCACGATATTTTATATATAGGAGAATGGATAGTTACTATCTTATTTTCTATAGAATATATTGCTAGAATTATTACAGTAAATAAGCCTAAAAAATATATTCTTAGTTTTTATGGAATTATAGATCTTTTATCTACAATACCAATGTACTTATCTATTTTTGTTGTTGGAAGTAACGCATTAGTTGCATTAAGAGCTTTACGTCTATTAAGAATATTTAGAGTATTAAAACTGGCACGTTATCTTGGTGCTTCTAACCATTTAAGTTCTGCCATAAAAGCCAGTCGTGCAAAAATATCTGTTTTTTTATTTGCAGTATTAATTGCATCTATAATTTTTGGAACCTTAATGTATTTGGTAGAAGGAGAAGAGCATGGCTTTTCTAATATTCCAAAAAGTGTGTATTGGTGTATTGTAACACTTACAACTGTAGGCTTTGGAGACATTGCTCCACAAACACCTTTAGGCCAATTAATAGCAACTATAATTATGATTATGGGTTATGGTATTATTGCTGTTCCTACAGGAATTGTTTCGGCAGAATATACCAAAAACGCAAACAAAAATGATATTGACAAGGATAGTAAAGCAGAAAAAATTCACTTAAACTCTCAAACGTGTCAAAATTGTTTATCAACAAAACATAAAGATGAGGCCGAGTACTGCTATAATTGCGGCCATAACTTACACATAGAATAGTCATCACTTTTGAATTCTAAAAACAAATATCTTATTTCCATTGTTGGACCTACTGCCATTGGTAAAACAAGCTTAAGTATTAAACTTGCGCAACATTTTAAAACCGAAATATTATCTGCAGATTCTAGACAATTTTATAAAGAAATGCAAATAGGTACGGCGGCTCCAACTAAAGAAGAACTATCTCAAGTAAAACATCATTTTATACATAATAAATCTATTGAAGATAACTATAACGTTGGTGCTTTTGAAAAAGATGCTATTAAAACCTTAGACAATTTATTTAAAAAACATGATATTGTTATTATGGTTGGAGGTTCTGGTCTTTATGTAGATGCCGTTACAAAAGGATTAGATTATTTTCCAGAAATAGATAAGAGTATTAGAGAAAAATTAAATTTAGAATTAGCCGAGAATGGTCTACAAAAACTTCAGCTTCAATTAAAAACATTAGATTTAAAAGCTTATAACACAATTGCTATAGATAATCCTCAACGTGTTATTAGAGCTTTAGAAATATGTTTAGGAAGTGGTAAACCATATTCTTCATTTTTAAATAAAGACAAAAATAAACGCATATTTAAAACTATAACCATTGGTCTAACTGCAGAGCGCGAGACAATATATAACCGTATTAATAAACGCGTAGATATTATGATGTCTCAAGGACAATTAGAAGAAGTAAAATCTCTTATTAACAAGCAACATCTTAACGCATTAAATACGGTAGGATACAAAGAGTTTTTTAATTATTTTAATAGCGAATGGACACTTGATTTTGCAATTCAAGAACTTAAGAAAAATACAAGGAGATTTGCTAAACGCCAATTAACCTGGTTTAAACGTGACCCTAATACTTTATGGTTTGACTACCAAACAAGTGTAGACAATATAATCTCTAGCATAAAAAGCAAACTATAATTGGATACTTTCAATTATTAAAGTAATACAGTATCTTAGACATAAATACCTCTTTATGAAAGAACGATTTATATACATCTTTCGATTAATTTATAAATTGAAAGACAAAATAGCATTCTATCCTACCCTAATAAGTTTTGTAGGCTGCTTGTTTGCATATCTTATGTTTTACCTTGAAGAGCAAGGTATCTCTAAATATTTGTTAGAAACCGTACCACAATTAGTTATTAATAATACCGAAACTGCAAGATCTTTACTTACCACATTTATTGCTGGTTTAATTTCTATTATGGTTTTTAGTTTCTCTATGGTAATGATACTTTTAAGTCAAGCTTCTAGTAACTTTTCTCCTCGCCTATTACCTGGATTAATATCTAACACAAGACATCAAATAGTTTTAGGAATTTATTTATCTACCATTATTTATTGCATTTTTATTCTAGTTTACATAGAGCCAGATGGTAATAAATACCAACTACCAGGATTTTCGGTACTGTTTGCTATTATTTTTATGCTTAATTGTCTAGCAGCATTTATTTATTTTATTCACTCTATTTCTCAAGAAATACAGATTAGTAATATAATGCAGAAAATATTTAAAACTTCTAAAAAACGTTTAGAAATTTTAATTGAAAATGAAGATGAAGGAGATGATATTAAAGAGTTTGAAAACACCGAAAATTGGAACTGTTACAAATCTAACATTAGTGGTTATTTGCAAGATGTATCGTTAACAAACATTGCTAAAATAACTAAAGAAATAGATGCTAAAATTAAAATAATACCTATTAAAGGTACCTTTGTGCTTAAGGAGAATGATTTATTTAAATCTAACGTAAAACTTAAAGATGAGGAAATTGAAAAAATATTAAAACTTTTTGCCTTTGCTAAAAGCGAAATGATAGAAGATAATTACGCGCTAGCCTTTAAGCAATTAACAGAAATTGCTGTTAAAGCCATGTCTCCTGGTATTAACGATCCTGGAACAGCTATAAATGCTATAGATTATTTAACGCAGCTTTTTAGTATTAGAATTGAAAAAAATGATGTTACTTATACTAAAATTGATGACGAAATAGTAATTACAATGGAAACAGTTAGTTTTAAAACTTTACTTTTTCAAGTCATGGCTGCTTTAAGAACTTACTGTAAACACGACATTATTTTGGTACAAAAACTATTAGTTATGCTAACTAGCTTGAAAAACACATGTACTAACGAAAATTATAAAAAAGTAATTATTAACGAAATAGAACAATTAAAAATTGATGCTAAATCTTCTATAAAAAATGAAAGAGATTTGGCTAGTATTAAATAAAAAACACCACTTTATAGGTGGTGTTTTTTATTTGTAAATTGAATGTAGATTCTACTCTGGATTAACAACTAATCTAAAGCCTTCTCCATGTATGTTTAATATCTCTACTCTATCGTCTACTTTTAGGTATTTACGAAGTTTAGCTATATATACATCCATACTTCTAGATGTAAAATAGTTATCGTCTCTCCATATTTTTGTTAACGCTAATTCTCTTGGCATTAAATCGTTTTCATGTAAAGCCAATAAACGTAATAATTCGTTTTCTTTTGGAGATAATTTTACTTGTTCTCCTCCTTTAAAAGTTAAAAATCTTAATTTAGAATTAAGGTCGAAATTTCCAATTTTAAATTCAAATTGTTTACTATCCGCAACAGTATCTGTTGCTTTTCTAGCCATTATTGCTTTAATTTTCATTAAAAGCACTTCACTATCAAAAGGTTTATTTAGGTAATCGTCTGCTCCTACTTTATATCCTTTAAGTACATCTTCTTTCATTGCCTTAGCTGTTAGAAAGATAATTGGTACTTCGGCATTTTTTTCTCTAATTTCTTTGGCAAGCGTAAAACCATCTTTATAAGGCATCATAACATCTAAGATGCAAAGATCGTAGTCGTCTTTTTTAAACTTCTCGAAGCCTTCCATTCCATTTTTGGCGTGGATTACTTCGTAATCATTCATCATTAAATAATCTTTTAAAACGGTTCCAAAATTTGGATCGTCTTCTACTAATAATATTTTCTTTTCTTGTTCGTCCATAATGTTATGATATTAACGGAAGTTTTATTGTAAAAGTACTCCCTTTCCCTTTTTCACTTGTTACTGATATATGACCGTTGTGGTCTTCTACTATTCTTTTTACATAAGCCAAGCCTAAACCATGACCTTTAACATTGTGTATATTTCCTGTGTGCTCTCTATAAAATTTTTCGAAAACACGTTTAGCAGCAGCTTTACTCATTCCGCTACCTTCGTCTTTAATATTTACCAAAATGCTATTACCTACATTTTCTGTTTGTACAGTAATTTTTGGTGCTTCTGGCGAATATTTTATAGCATTATCTAATATATTAACTAGAACATTTGTAAAATGTGTTTCGTTAGCTAATACAGAAGATTTGGTTGCTTTAAGTTCTGTTTCTATATGTCCTTGTCTATCTTCTACAATTAATTCTATATGTGAGATAGCGTCTTCTATTAAGTCGTGAATACCTAGTCCTTCCTTACTAATATTTAACTCGTTTTTTTCTAATTTAGAAATTCTAAGTACATTTTCTACTTGGGCATGCATACGTTTGTTTTCTTCACGTATCATTCCTAAATAGCGTTTTACCTTATCTTTATCATTAATAATCTTAGGATTTTTTATGGAGTCTAAAGCTAAATTTATTGTTGCAATAGGTGTTTTAAACTCATGTGTCATATTATTTATAAAATCTGTTTTAATTTCTGCAATTTGTCTTTGCCTCATAATTTGCGTTAATGCAGTTATAAAGGCAATTATAATTATAGATGTAAACAAAACAGATAACCCTAACATACCTAATACAGACGACCAAATAAACCTATTTCTTTGTGGAAAATTAACTAACAATCTATAGTTGTTTGTTCCGTTATCTTCAGAAAAAATAGGAACTTCCATTGTAATCTGGTCTTCTAATTCGAAATTTTCAGATTGTACTTTTGTTGCTAAATCATTACTATATATAGCAAATTCATAATCAATATCTATGTCAAATTGTTTTAACTTAAGAGCTAACAATCTATCTATGTTTTCTCGAGATATTCTTCTATGAATTGGAGTTCTGTACGCGAAATCTCTATAATAATCATCAAAGAGTATTTTTTCTGTTCTTCCATACTCTGTAAAAATCTCATTATTATTTAAATTTCCATCAATTTCACTAGTTTTAAAGATTTTGGTTTCTTTTTCACTAATAATTTTTTTAATACTTATTGAATCAGAACCTATGTCAAAGAGCGCAGGAGATAATTTATAATTTTCTTCTAATATTCCATTTCTGTAAACAAGTGTTTCGTTTTTAGCTTGATCTTCTTGTTTAACATAAAGATTTCGAATAGCTGTTGTATCTCTAATTATATCTATATCTTGAGCTATTAAACGTTTTAATTTGTAAACATAGTCTCTAAACTCTTCTTGTTCAACATTTTTAGAAACTTGAATTAACGACTGTTTAACATTAAAGTTGAAATTATCTTCTTTACTGCTTATAGAATTAGATATGTAATAGCTTTGCACAAATATGATACCTATAAGAGATAAACTCATTAGGACAACTAGTACAAAAAACACTTTTTTACTCATTCATTCAAAATTAATATTTTAACATTTAGTAAACGACGGATTTAACCTTACATTAACAAAAATGTTAAAACTTAAAACTTTTTAAATGTTTTTGGCAAGTTTAAGGAGTTGTTGATGGGTTTTTAAAACTTCTTCTTTTGTCTTTTTAATATCTATATTTTCTATTACAAAATCGGAAAGCTTAATTTTTTCAATATCTGGCCACTGGTTAGCTATAATTGCTTTTACTTTTTTTACATTAGAGTTATCACGCTTTAACACACGTTTAATACGTGTTTCTTCTGGAGCAGTTACAGTTATAATGTAGTCGTAATTTTTATAACTTCCATTTTCAAAAAGTATAGCGGCTTCTTTTATAACATAAGGAGCAGTTTGTTTGTTTTTCCATTTTACAAAATGCTTTCCTACTTTAGGATGTACAATAGCATTCATTTTTTTTAATAATTCTTTATTATTAAAAATAGCTTTGGCTAAATATGGTTTATTAAGTGTGCCATTTAAATATGCTTCTTCTCCAAAAAGTTTTATTAGCTTTCTTCTAATTACTTTAGAGTTATTCATTAATTTTTTGGCTTCATCATCAGCTATATATATAGGTATATCCAAAGCTTCAAAAGCTTTAGCTACAGTAGTTTTTCCACTACCAATTCCTCCTGTAAGTCCAACAGTTATCATTCTGAGATTATATATTCTATTTTTTGCTCATGTAATCGAGCTGTTTTTATTGTTTTTGGAGACTTTATTAACTTTGGTGTTAAATATGTTGACTTATTATTATGCTCTTTAAAATCACATATAACATCAAAATCGTCTACAGTTATTTTATTATAATTTTCTAAACTAGTGTAGTAAGATAGGTTAACCGTTTTAGGAAAATAATTAACTTTTACATTTTTAGGTACATTAATAATTTCTACAGGTAAAGTTAAAGTTCCCTCTGTAAATTTTTCTACTAATATATCTACACTTACACTTTTAGTTTTTACTAAAATTTGAGAATCTAAACTATCTAATTTTAATGCTAATCTAGCATTAAAAGGCTTGTTAACATTCTCTCGTTTTAACACATTTGTTTCTAAATTATTTATATTAGAAATTAAAGATTTTGGGCCAATTATTTTTACGGAATCTGGATTAGTAACTATAGAATTTAAAACATTATAACCTGGACTATAATTAATTTTTAAATTAGGCATAACAGGCACCTTTTTAACAGCATTAATATCTACTTTAAATAATAGTGTATCTGGATTAATAGTTTTTATCTCTATATTTTTTCCAAATTGATCATTAATTCCTGAATATCCTCTAGACAAAGACCAAACATAAAGCGAATCGCTTTTTCTTACTTCATTTTTAAAATCTATATCTATTGAAGGTGTTTTAAAATAGTACTTTAACCACTCAAAACCATCTGTATTCATTGTAAAGTTTAATACATTGGTAGAGTCGTTAAGCACTACCATTTCATCTGGTATGTTTTTTAATACAACTTTAAATTTTACTGTATTTGTATAACTTGCCGATAACCTTGCTAAGATTAAAATAAAAAAAGCCAATATAAAAAATATAAGAAATACATTTAGTTTCCTGCTTCTTACTATATTTTTTATTGTGCTTGAGATTAAAGACATTATTTATGTTTAAAAAATAATTTAGGAAACTGCGCTTCTGGATTTCTATTTAAAATACTTAAATAAAATGTCGATTTTAAAAACCCAATACCATAACCAAAAAATTGAATTGTTATTGCTATTAAAGATTGAAATGCAACTACTATATTTTTTGTTTTTATTAAAGCTAAACTAAAAGCTAAACCATAATAACCTAATATACAATATAAAGGCAGCTTTATTTCTAAAAACGATATAATAATTGAAAAAACAATGCTTAGCACAAATAAGGTAGGAAACCAATATGTTATTTTTTTAGTTTGTGGGTGCCATTTATTAAGAATTGGCCTAACCATACCAAATTTATTTACTTGAGTATAAAATTTAGACCAAGATATTCTACGTTTATGGTAAACATAAGCGTTTTCAAAAAATGCTGTTTCAAACCCTAAATCCCATAATCTTATAGATAAGTCTGGATCTTCTCCTGGATGAACACGCCCAAAACCACCAGTAGATTGAAATGCTTTTTTAGATAGGCCCATATTAAAACTTCGAGGCTGAAATTTATTTACACTTTTTTTATTACCTCTAATTCCTCCTGTAGTTATAAAAGAAGTCATGCTAAAATTTATAGCTTTTTGTAGGTTAGAGAATGACGCATGTGCTGCATCTGGTCCACCAAAACAATCTACATAATTATGTTTTAAATTACGTATAACTTCATTTAGATACTGTTCTGGTAAAATACAATCGCTGTCTAAAATTATAAAATAATTTCCTTTTGCTTTTTCCATACCAAAATTTCTAGAGTCTCCTGGACCAGAATTTTCTTTGAAATAATATGAAATATTTAAAAGTGAATTATAATTTTTTACTACTAATTCTGAAGAATCTGTAGAGCCATCTTCTACAATAACAATCTCATAATCTCCGCTAAACTTTAATTTAGAAAAACTCTGTAAAAGCTCTTCTATCTCATTAGGGCGATTATAAACAGGAATAATAAATGAAAACGATAATTGCATAATACAAATGTACAGTAATACAATATAAAAAGCCACTCTAAAAAGAGTGGCTTTTATAATATTTATGTAGTACTAAGTTTTAGTAAAACATATTATATAAATTATTAGTTTTTAATAATTTTTACAGTTTCTACTGCACTTCCAACAGTTACTTGTACAAAGTAAGTTCCAGATTGTAGGTTAGACATATCAACATCTTTAGATACAGCATTTGGTGCTGTTCTAATAACTTCTTGACCTAACATATTAAATATAGTAACATTATTTATAGCTTGTTGAGCGTTTAATGTTAATGTATTATTTACTGGGTTTGGATAGTAAGAGAAAATAGTGTTTCCATTAAAATCTCTAGTAGATAATGTAGTTTCTGAGATTGTTATATTAACTGGTCCGGCTACTTTAGCAATACCACTGTTATAAACTCTTGCATAGTAAGTAGCTCCATCTGTAAGACCTCCAACATCTGTAGAACCTTCTCCAACACATGCAATTTCTGCACCTCCTGTACAAGCAGTATCATCGTATATTACAACTGTATCTGCAGTTGTATCAACTGTTACTGCCATTGTAGAAGTAGCAACAAAAGAATACCAAATATCTTGATCTCCACCAGTTGCACCACAAGAACCTGCTGCCACTCCAGAATCTGTAGCTGTAGATGTATCTCCAGTAGCCATAACACCTAAAGTTAATGCTTCAGCTGTTGTACACTCATCGTTTGCGACTGGTATAGGTGTTGTATTTAAGTTTAATGTATAAGCTCCTGTACCTGTAGCAGCATTACCATCTATATAAATATAATATGTTGTTGGTGTCGCTTCAGAATCGAAACAAACAAAACCTCCATTTCCTACATTTGAACTATCGTCATCTCCTGCAACACATACTAATGAACCACAAGCTCCAGACCATACTTGAATTTCTGAATCGAAAGCACCAGCAGAATCTTCAACAGAAATAGATTCGTTTCCTGGAGAGTTATATACATACCATACTCCTGTTCCAAAAACAAGGAAACCTCCATTAGGTGAAGAATCTCCACCTGGGTCACAAGTAGTACCAACAGTACCACCTGAACATGCTGTTAAATTTTCAACATTAGTTGCACCAACAGTACTTCCAGATATAGAATCTCCAGAATTTATAGTAATTGCATTTTCACAAGCATCATTCACTGGAGGACAAATTCCCTCAGTATACATACCTAAATCTGCATCACAAGAATTATCTGTATCATGCACTAAAGTTATATTAATTGAACTTCCAAAAGCATAAGGTCCAACTGTTGTAACACCTGTAACTGTTACAGGAGTTGAAGTCGTTCCATCAAAAATATTTACAGTAGTTGCACTTCCTAAATTAGTTACATCAACATCAATAGAAAACATTGAGTTTGCACAATCATCTACCACTGTAACATTTCCTGCAGGAGCTATACAAGATGGAGCTTCATCAAAAGAAACATTATCTATAGCCATATCTCCTTGATAAGTTCCGGCACTCGTTGCTCTAAATACAACTTGTATAGTTTGACCTGCATAAGTACTTAAATCTACAACTGCATTTAAAAAAGGATCTGTAGCTGCTCCTTGTTGTTGCCCTGAAATACTATATTCAACGTTACCATTAACTAATACATCTAATGTTCCTGTTACAGATCCGTACATATGATAATCAAAAGACAAAGCAGGTGCTGTAAGAGCAGATAAATCTACCATTGGAGCAGTTAATTCTGTTATATCTCCTGCAGATCCACTTGTTGCTTCCGTATAAAAATAATTACCAGTAGTAACAGACGGATCTGGTCCAGTATCTGAAGAGCCTGTATCTGTTCCTGGAGCTGACTCCCAATAGTAAGAACCTCCAGATCCTGCCCAACACTCTCCTTCAATAAAAGCAGATGAACCTGTCGTAAAAGATTCAAAATCTTCGATATATGGTGCTGCTATAGCTGAACATGCTGTTGAGAAAGCGAATGGTCCAACCCATTGTGAAACACCTGTTCCTCCTGTTGCTCCACAATCTGCAAGCACGTAATATTCATAATCAACATTTGGTGATAGTCCAGTAAATGTATGTGGGTTACCAACTCCTGCTTCTGTTGCAGTCATTGTTTGTGTTCCACCTGCCGTAATATTAACTAACTCTACGTTATACACACTAGCTGTTCCATTTTCGGTCCACGACGCCTCAGCAGAAACAGTCGTTACATTCGAAATTGTCAAACCACTCGGGTCTACACAATTTGCAATCGTTGTAAAAGCAAATGGTCCTTCCCATGGTGATAAATCACCTCCGCCACAGTCTGCTTGCACATAAAACTCGTAATCATTAGCATCTGTTAAACCTGATGCTGTATATGGGTTTGTAACGCCAGAAGCTGTTGCTGTCATTGTTTGTGTTCCGCCAGCAGTAACGTCTACAATTTCTACATTCCATGAAGTTGCAGTATTATTCTCTGTCCAACCTAAATCTGCACCAGAAGTAGTTATGTTACTTGCTGTTAAAGCTGTTGGTTGAAGGCAAGTAAATGATGTACTTCTAAAAGAAGTTACATGACAAACAGAACCTCCAGCACATGTTTCGTCTGCAGTAACGTGCAATCTTACCTCTGATGAAGTAATTGCAGAAACTGTTAATGGAGATGGCCCGGATGCAATTACATTGTTTGATAAATCAGTAATCGTTACATAGACATCGGTTCCAGCATCAGTGGCAACAAACTCATAATCTTCACCTACAACTATTCCGTTTATTGTATTATACTCGGTGGAGTAAGTACAAGTTCCAATTTGTTGACTAACATTGTTGTTATTAGATGTCACTGTTAAATATGCTGTAGTATTGATACATTGCGCAGAAACAGCGAATGATGCAAACAGCATTAAAAGTAAAAAAGTAATTTTCTTCATATTAAATTGTTTTAGGTAAATATTAATTATTAATCTTACCAAAATATTGTTTTTTTATTAAGTAATAAGAATAAAAACCAACAAATCGACAACATGCCTTTTATATCGATTAAATGTTAACGATTTGTTAACAGTTTGATTATCATTTAGTATTATTTTTTTGTTAGGGCATAAAAAAAACCATTCAATTAATTTTGAATGGTTTATAATTTTAATTTTTTATAATTTTTATTTTTTATAATTTTTATTTTTCTTGTCCTTTCACAAAGGCATCCATAACCGCATCACTAACACCCATGTTACTAAATCCTCCATCATTATAAAGGTTTTGTAATGTTACACGTTTTGTTAAATCACTAAATAATGATACTGTATAATTAGCACAGTCCATTGCTGTTGCATTTCCTAAAGGAGACATTTTTTCGGCGTAAGCTATAAAACCATCAAATCCTTTTACTCCACTTCCTGCTGTTGTAGGTGTTGGCGACTGTGAAATTGTATTTACTCTTACTTTTTTATCTTTTCCGAAAAAATATCCAAAACTACGTGCTACACTTTCTAAATATGCTTTATTGTCTGCCATATCATTATAATCTGGAAATACACGTTGCGCTGCCATATATGTTAATGCTACAATACTTCCCCACTCATTCATAGCGTCTTGCTTATAAAGTGTTTGCATAGTTTTATGAAAAGACATTGCAGATACGTCTGTTCCTTTTTGTGTCCATGCATAATTTTGGTCTGTATAATGTTTTCCTTTTCTTACATTAATAGACATACCTATAGAATGTAAAACAAAGTCTAATTTACCTCCTAAAATCTCGGTTGCTTGAGACACTAAATTTTGCAAATCTTCTTCACTTGTAGCATCGGCAGGAATAATTTGCGAACCTGTTTTTTCTGCTAGCTTATTTATTTCACCCATTCGCATAGCAACCGGCGCATTAGTAAGTACAAAAGTTCCTCCTTCTTCATGTACACGTTCGGCTGTTTTCCAAGCGATTGAATTTTCGTCTAATGCTCCAAATATAATTCCTCTTTTTCCTTTTAATAAATTGTATGACATATTGTTATTTATTTAGTCGTTTTGGTAAGTTGTATTAAGCATCAAAGATAATATAAAATACTCTTATTTTTTATAATTAGCTTTTATCTACTTTTATATAAACAAAGGTGTTTAATTTAGTAGTTCTTTTGCGTGCGCTAAGGCAGAATTTGAGACATCTACTCCACCTAGCATTTGTGCGATTTCTACAATACGCTCGTCGTGATTAAGTTTTACTAGATTAGTTGTTGTAACCTCGTTTACATCTTTTTTATACACTTTAAAATGTGTATGACCTTTTGCCGCAATTTGCGGTAAATGTGTAATACTAAATACTTGCATGGTTTTACTCATTCCTGCCATAATATCTGCCATTTTATTAGATATTTCTCCAGAAACTCCTGTATCTATCTCATCGAACATTATAGTTGGTAATTTTATATATTGAGTAAGTATAGATTTTATAGCAAGCATTATACGTGATAATTCTCCTCCAGATGCTGCTTTTTTAAGTGGTTTAAATTCTCCTCCTTTATTAGCCGAAAACAAGAAATCTAAACTGTCTTTTCCGTTTAAATAATATGTTTCTGATAATGAAAGTACAATGTTAAATTGGGCGTTAGGCATGCCTAATTGTGCTAAAATAGCTTCTAATTTTTCTTTTAAAGATGGAATTGCTTTTTGTCTTTTATTATGAATTAATAACGCTAAAGCATCTAAATCTTGTTTTACTTTTAAAATTTCGAATTTCTTTTTAGCTATATCCGAATCTACATTTTCTGTTGCTAATACTTTGTCTGATAATTGATTTTCTATTACAATTAGTTCTTCTATAGAAGATACAACATGCTTTTGAAATAAGTTATTTATAATTGTTAATCTTCCGTTTACTTCTTGCAATCTATTTGGGTCTGCTTCTAAATTTTCTTGAAAAGTTTCTAATTCACTAAAAACATCGTCTAACTCTATTAAACTACTATTAGCACGACTATAAAGATCTTCGTATTTATTAGAAATAACAGATACTTGTTTAAGTGTATTTTTTAATTCTGTTAAAGTAGATAAAACACCTATTTGCTCATCGCTTAATAATTGATTTGATGTTGTTAACTTTTCTTGAATAGCATCTATATTGCTTAACATTTCTAACTCTTCTTCTAGAGTCTCTAACTCTCCAGCTTTAAGCTTCGCTTGGGTTAATTCGTTTAACAAAAAAGAGTTATAATCGTGTTCTTTAATAGCTTCGGTTTGAAAGGCTATTAACTTTTCTAAATCTTTATTTAATGCTTTATATTCTAATTGTTTTTTTGAATAATTTGATATTTCTTTTTGGGTATTAGCTAAAGCATCTATAACTTGAAATTGAAAACTATCGTCTACCATTTGAAGTGTTTCGTGCTGAGAATGTATATCTATTAATCGTTCTCCTAAAGCTTGTAAGCTAGAAAGTTTTACAGGAGAATCGTTAACAAAAGCTCTAGATTTACCACTTGGCAATATTTCTCTTCTAATAATTGTTTGTGGTTCGAAATCTAAATCTTCGAGTTTAAAAAGAGTTTCGAGTTTATAGTTTGTTACATCAAAATTAGCCTCAATAACACATTTTTTTTCTTTATTACGAAGACTACTTAAATCTGCTCGTTTACCTAATATTAATGAGAGTCCTCCTAATAATATAGATTTTCCTGCACCTGTTTCTCCAGTAATTATTGTAAACCCATTATTAAAATCTACTTGTAAATGATCTATTAAAGCATAATTTTTTATGGATAAAGAAGTTAACATATTTTTTAAATTTAATAAGCGGTACTTAATTACAATCTCTAATTTATATATTTAATTTACGCAATAACTACAAATTAAGAGTGTACATTAAATATAATTATTAGATTGTTACCTAAGTAATAAAAATAAAGAAATTAATATTTTATATTTCGCCATTTGCTGGCATGTGTTGGAGCGACGCGGTTTAATAGCTCTATCAAATCTACAACTTCTACATTAGGTCCAGAAGAAAATATTTGTTCTATTTCTTCTGCTTTTGCATCAAAAAATATACGGGCAAGATAAGAGTTTGGTCTATTAGAATTCATTTTCTTAAAATATGATAGCGCTAATACAATTTCATTTTTTGCATCTTTACTATTTTCACTCATAATGTCCATTCCTCTTCTATGGTAATTATACATTACGGTTCTAAACTCACTAAATGTTGGAGATAAAATATTATCTATAAGTGCAAATCTACTTTGTAATCCATCTTCTAATTTCCAACCTTTAAAATTTTCTTGTTGAGAAAAATTTACAATACGTTGAGCTTGCTTAAAGTAAGGATCGCCACCTTCTTTTTGAAAAGTTTCGGCGTCTAAACCAAAAACCATATTTATATGAAAAGCCAATACAGAAACAAGATTAGATTCGTACTGATTTTCATTATAAATTAAATTTTGAAATTCTAAATATCTAAAAGAAAAGTCTTTATCGTTTATATTATAAATAGGCGTTGTGTATGTAGAACCAAATACTGGTCTTGAGGACTGTACTTGTATAGATGCTTCAAAATTTTCTCCAGATTGTCCTGTAACATTTATTACTATATTACAGTTTATACGTTCTTGAGGTTTAAAATTTCTATTGGTCCATTTTGTTTTATTTACAAACTCTGTTAATTGATTTTCAAGTGTTTTAAATATTTGAAGATTCTCGTTACCCGTTAATTGCGCATTTACAACTACATTACAGTTTAGCTCTTGAGAAAAACCAAAGTTTATTGTAAAAAAGGCTAAAAGTATAAGTAGTTTACGCATTTAATTTTTGTGTTATAACGCTTAAAATATCTCTTGCCACTTCTGCTTTAGATTTTAATTGGTAAGCGTTTATATTATTATTTTTGTCTATAATAGTCACTTTATTAGTGTCTTTTTTAAAACCTGCTCCTTTATCTTTTAACGAATTTAAAACAATTAAGTCTAAATTCTTCTTTTTTAATTTGCCTTTTGCATTTTCTAATTCATTATCTGTTTCTAATGCAAAACCAACTAATATTTGTTTTGTTTTTATAGCTCCTAAAGAAGCTAATATATCTTTTGTTTTCTCTAACTCTAATGTTAACGTTTCACCTTTCTTTTTTATTTTACTTTGTGAAACTTCTTTTGGTCTATAATCTGCAACTGCTGCAGATAATATTGCCACATCAACAAAATTAAAATGCTGGTGTACGGCTTCATACATGTCTTGCGCACTAACTACAGGAATAACTTGTATTAAACTGTGTTTAGCTTTTTGGTGCGTTGGACCAGTAACTATAATTACTTCTGCTCCCAGGCCTGCTGCTGCTTTAGCTATTTCAAAACCCATTTTTCCGCTAGAATGGTTTCCTATAAAACGAACAGGATCTAAAGCTTCGTAGGTTGGTCCTGCTGTAATAAGTATTTTTTTATTTTTTAACGGAAGGTTTTTAAGAATATCGGCTTCTATAAAAGCAACAATATCTTCTGGTTCTGCAAGGCGACCTTGTCCTACTAAACCACTTGCTAATTCACCAGATGCTGCGGGAATCATGATATTTCCAAAGCTTTCCAACTTAGCAAATGTATTTTTTGTAGATGGATGAATGTACATATCTAAATCCATTGCCGGAGCAAAATATACAGGACATTTAGCAGATAAGTATGTTGCTAATAATAAATTATCGCATGTACCATTTGCCATTTTAGATAGGGTATTTGCTGTTGCTGGTGCAACTACAAAAAAGTCTGCCCAAAGCCCTAACTCGACATGATTATTCCATTCTGCATTCTCATCGTCTTCATTATAAAAAGAAGAGTGTACAGGATTTTTAGATAGTGTAGAAAGTGTAAGAGGTGTTACAAAATCTTTAGAAGCAGGTGTCATAACTACTTTTACGTTAGCACCTGCTTTTATAAATTCTCTTACTAGTATGGCTGTTTTATAAGCAGCAATACCAGCACTAATGCCTAATAGTATATTTTTGCTACTTAAAATAGACATAGTATTAGTCTTGTTTTTCTTCTGTATTTCTATGGTAAACTTTACCGTCTAACCACTCTTTAACTGCTAAAGCGTGTGGCTTAGGTAGTTTTTCGTAGAATTTAGAAACTTCAATTTGCTCTTTGTTTTCAAAGATTTCTTCTAAAGAATCGTTGTAAGTTGCAAATTCTTCCAACTTTTCAATTAACTCTTTTTTAATTTCAGAATTAATTTGCTCTGCTCTTTTAGAAATAATTGAAATAGCTTCGTAAATGTTTTCTGTAGGTGCATCAACTTTATTTCTATTATAAGTTGTTGTACTTAAAGGCGCATCGATCTTTTTTAAATCCATAGTTGTTTTATTAACTTTTTGTATTGTACTGTTCTAATTGTTCTAAAGTATCTTCATACTTTGTTGTTGCATCTTCTAAAAAAGTAGAACTTGCATATGCTTTTTTAAATGCATTATAATATGCTTCTGCAGCTTCTAAACGAGCTTTCTTTTTAAATTCTACACTTCTAACTGCGAGTTGGTATGCAGAATCAAATTTAATATACAAAGCTTCTTCACGAAGTGATGAACCTGGAAAATCTATTATAAAGTTATCTATTGCCGAAATAGATGCTTTATAATCTGAAATTCTATTATATTGTTTTGCAGTTTCAAATGCCTTTTTTTCAAGTTTAAAGCTTAATTCCTTTACTAAGGCGTTAGCTTCAGTAACATCTGTAGATTCTGGATAAACATTAATAAAATTTTGCAATTTCTCTAATGCGGTATATGTATCTTCTTGATCTTTAGAATATACTGGTGATAATTGATAATAACTTTTTGCTGCTTTAAAAGTAGCTTCTTCTCTTTTAGAACTTTTTGGATATGCAGAAACAAAACGCTCAAAATGATAACCTGCTACATAAAACTCTCCTGTTTGATATGAAGCATCTGCATTTAAAAACATTAATCTTTCTGCTTGCGGCTTACCTCTATATTGCGGTATTATTTGTTCGAATAAACGATTTGCTTTAGAAAATTTCCCAGCATTATAAAGTTCTTCTCCAACTTTATATTTTGCTGCAATATCTTCAGACTTTAAAGCTTTTTGATATTCGTTACAAGAGCTAAGCGTTAGGACTAAGAGTAGTAAATAAAATAAGTTTTTCATCAATTTTTTTTATTGTTTTTTCATCTGTTTTATAAAATAATTTTATGTTTATTTTATAGATTTTGAAACAAGATGCAAAAATACGCTATTTATATGGATATTAAAAATATAATTTTACTGCTAAAGTAAGAGTTGAAATTAAGCTACCACACGGTTTAAGTAATATTTAACTTTCAAACTGCTTTATAAAGTTTGCTATTTTAATTTTTAAATCATCTGAAGCGACAACAAGTGGTAATCGAACTGTGTCGTTACAAAGATTTAGGGCTTGCAATACAGCTTTAATTCCTGCTGGATTGTTTTCTGAAAAAATAAGACTTGTTATTTCCATTAATTTAAAATGAAGCTTAAATGCTTGTTTAGCATCTCCTTCTCTACCTAGTGCTATCATTTTTGAAAATGGTTTTGGAAATGCTTGTCCAATTACCGATATTACTCCATCTCCTCCAGCTAAAGCTACTGGTAAAGCCAAATCATCGTCTCCCGATATAACTCCAAATCCTTCTGGCTTATCTTTTAACAATTGTAAATATTGGGCAACATTATTACCTGCTTCTTTTACTGCTACAATATTTTTGAAGTCGTTTGCTAACCTTATTGTTGTTTCTGGAAGCATATTAGATGCTGTTCTACCTGGCACATTATATAAAATAATTGGTACAGGAGATACTTGTGAAACAGTTTTAAAATGTTGATATATTCCTTCTTGAGTTGGTTTACTATAGTATGGAGATACAGATAGAATTCCTGCAAAATTAGATAAATCTGTTGTCTTAATTTCTTCTATAACTGCATTTGTATTGTTTCCTCCAATACCTAAAACTAGTGGCAATCTATCATTATTAGTTTTAATTATGGCATCGATTATGTCTTGCTTTTCTTGCTTTGTTATAGTTACACTTTCGCCTGTTGTACCACTAATTACTATATAATTAGTACCATTTTTTATATTATATTCTACAATATTAGCTAGTGCTTTAAAATCTACTTCACCTTCTGTTGTAAATGGTGTAACTATTGCAATTCCTGTACCTAAAAAAGGATTTTTCATTATTTATATTTTATTTAGAATATTCAAATATTTTTTTAATTCTGAAGTAAATGTTTTAAAATCATTCATTTCAGTTTTTATAATCAAATCGTTTACACGCTCGTCTGTTTCTAAAACGCCGACTTTAAATTTTGATTTTGAAGAAACAGTTAAAAGTTTTAAATGTGTTGTGTCGTTTTTAAAATAACTTATTAACAAATCGAATTCTTTATTTAAAAACTGTTGCAATTCTTTATCTTTTATAACGCCTTTCCACCCTAAATGTTTTAATGTAAAGGTTGGCTTAAAAGTATTTTCTTCTTTTTTAACTTGCTCTTTAAAAGCAATAATTTCTATTTCTTCTTTATTTAAATATAAATTTTTAGCTAAAAAATTAAAATCTGGAAGATTATCTATCTCTTCTGCATTAAAAATAACTCCTATACTATTAATCTTACTATTTGATTGTGAGACAACTCTATTTTTTAACCTAGAATTAATATAGTTTTTATTAGATTTTTCTTTTAATCCTTTTAAAATCATTTATATTTAAACTTTGTACAAAAGTAGGAAAATCGACCACATGTTTTCTAAAAAAAACCAAGTATTACACATGAAAAAAAAACACTTATTAAATTTAACGCTACTTCTTATTTTCTTTTACTCATGTAAACAAGAACCGTATTCAATTTCTAAAATTGAAGGTAAACAAATTGCTATAAAAGATAGACTTGAATTAGATAAAGATTTTGACTCTTTAATTTCACCATATAGAGAACAACTAGAAAAAGATATGCATAGAGTATTATCTTATGCTCCAAAAACTTATACAAAAAGCGATGGCGACTTAAATACAGCTATTGGTAATTTAATGGCAGATGTTGTTTTTTCTGAAGGAAACCCAATATTTAACAAAAGAACTGGTAAAAATATTGATATTGTTTTATTAAATCACGGTGGCATTAGATCCATAATTTCTAAAGGAAACATTACCACAGAAACAGCTTTTAAAGTTATGCCTTTTGAAAACAGTATTGTTGTTGTAGCTCTTAAAGGACAACAAATAGACAGCATGATGCATTATTTAAGCGAAGCTAAAAGAGCTCATCCTGTTCGTGGTATAACATTAACTTTAGACAAAAACTATAAAATTTCTAATGCTTTAGTTAATAAAAAACCAATAGAAAAAGACAAAACTTACTATGTAGCAACTAACGATTATTTATATGACGGTGGAGACAGAATGCGTTTTTTTAAACCTAACGACTCGGTTTATTATTTAGATTATAAAATTAGAAATGCTATGATTGATTACTTTAAAAAAGTAGATACGATTAACCCGAAAATTGATAACAGATTTACCCAAACCAAATAATTTAAAAAAATGAAACGTAGAACATTTATTCAACAATCATCGGCTGCAACAGCATTAGTAACTCTTGGTGGATTTGGTTTTCAATCTTGTAATTCGGCAATAAAAACAAAAAAAATAACAATACTGCATACAAACGATGTGCATAGCCATATAGATCCTTTTAGCCCAGAAGATGGCAGAAACGCTAACCAAGGCGGAGTTGCTAGACGCGCAAGTTTAGTTGAGTCTATTAGAAATGAAAATCCAAATACACTTTTATTAGATGCTGGTGATATTTTTCAAGGCACTCCATATTTTAACTATTATGGCGGCGAATTAGAATTTAAACTTATGTCTAAAATGAAATATGATGCTGCAACTATTGGTAATCATGATTTCGACAATGGTATAGATGGTTTGTATGCGCAATTACCTCATGCCGATTTTAAATTTTTATCTGCTAATTATAATTTTAAAAATACAATAATGGATACGCATGTTAAACCTTATCATGTGTTTATTAAAGAAGGTATTAAAATTGGTGTTTTTGGTTTAGGTATTAAGCTAGATGGCTTAGTTGACAAAAAAATGTATAAAGAAACAGAGTATTTAGATCCTGTAGAGATTGCTACAGATATGTCTAGAATTTTAAAAAATGAAGAGCAATGCGACTTAGTTATTTGCCTATCTCATTTAGGATATTATTACTCTAAAAACCCAAATAAAATTTGTGACCTTGTTCTTGCAAAAGAAACAAGAGATATCGATTTAATTATTGGTGGCCATACACACACTTTTTTACCAAAGCCTACAGTAGCGCAAAATAAAGATGGTAAAAACGTATTAGTAAACCAAGTAGGTTGTTATGGTATTAATTTAGGTAAAATTGATTTCTTTTTTGATGCTGACAAAAACAAAACTGCAAATGGAACTTCTATAATAGTGTAATAAATAATAATTAATAACGACTAAACTTAGTAGTTATTAATTATTAACATTATGCTTTTATGAGAGCCAAAATACTATTAGGATTACGCATTGTTATTGCCATTATTTTAATACAAACTTTAAGATATAAATTTACTGGACATCCAGATAGTGTTTACATTTTCACTCAAGTTGGCATGGAGCCTTACGGTCGTATTGCTATTGGAATTTTAGAGCTTGTTGCTGGAATATTACTATTAATTCCTAAAACAGTATGGGTTGGAACTCTACTTACTATTGGTATAATTGGCGGCGCAATATTTTTACACATAACACAACTTGGAATAAGTGTTAATGGAGATAATGGCATATTATTTTATACAGCATTAATAACATTTATTCTTTCTTGTATTGTTTTATTCTACAACAGAAAAAAAATTCCGATTTTAAAATAATACTTTATAATATTTATTCATTTTAGAAACAATATAAAAATACACAAGAGAGAAACCTATAATTAAAAGTATAGAATAAATTACACTTAGTATATAGTCTGAAGAAACAAACACATATGCCACTCTTACTGTTTCAGAAAACACAATACAAACACTTGCTAAAAAAAGTATTAATCCTTTCTTAGAATCATGATACAAATAGTTAATTAATGAAAAAGAAAGCAACAATAATATGCTAATATTATAAAGGCATTCTATTAAAAAATCTAATGTATAAACTTTAATAGTACTATCTGCTAAAATCATTTGATTTAAGGTAAAAATTAAATAACCATTAAATATAAATAGTACAAAAATTGGTAATTTAAATTTACTCATTAATATTTTTAAATTAATACGCTTAGCTATGTATAACAGTAAGTTTAAATAGCCAAATATATAAGCGATATTACTAATTCTAGGTAAAACACTAACATCGAAATAACTAAAAGCCTTTATAAACTCTGCAAATGCGGAAGAAATTAAAAAGATTGCAAAAAATTTACTTTTATTTTCTGATACGGTAAAATATAAATACACTAAAAAAGAAAGTATAAAAGCTCTTAAATAGCTTGATAGTTTAACAAGGTCAAACAAGACGCTAACCATAAACAAACAAGTGATTATAACAAGAAGGCTTGTTATACACTGTAATTTTGTGATTTTCATTATAATAGATTTAAGGGAAAGTAAATATATAAGAAAATAAACCAATAAACGTTAAAATATACACTTAATCGACGAAATACACGTAATTAAATTGTATTTGAAAGAAAAACTATACAAGTAAACTATTCGTTTCCTCTTCAGGTGCTATAAGAATATGGCTATAGAGCAACGACACACCAAAAAAGAAAAACACTGTAGACATATAATCTAATACAATATCCTCATCAATAAAGTAATATGTAATCAATATAAACTCTGAAAAAGCTATTAAAAAACAAGACAGAAATAACACCAAATATTTCCTTATGTTGTTATGGATATAGTTTAAAAAAGAAAGAGACAGTAATACTACTAAAGATAAATTATATACAAATTCGACAATATGAACCGCAACATCTAATTGAGACTCAAAGTTTATAGGTTTGACCAAGTTTATAAAAAAATAAAGAATATAAATACTCAATAACAACAACACTATAAAATAAAATAGATACTTTTTAAATATCACTTTAAAATTTAGGCCATTTACAACATAAAGAATAAGAAAAAAATATGCAATTATGTAAGAAATATTACATAAGTAATAATAAATGTTTTCGTCTGGATTATACAGAAACATACTAACAAGTTCTCCTACTGTATAACACAAAAAAAACAGTATTAATGTAATACTTTTAGCTCCTTTTTTAAAAAAATAGAACAATGCTAAAACGGGAACAAACATTAGCTCTAAATTATAAGATATTGTGCTAAACCCAAACACATCTAAAAGCACTATTATTAAAATAATAGCCATGGATAAAATAATAAATTTACTTTGTTTGGACATAAAGGGCTTAAAGGTAATGAAATACCAAATTAACGGTTTCAACTATTAAGAAACAAAAAAAATTAACACTAAATTACTTACAAATTTATTTTTATTTTAAAATTATAACATGTTTAAAAAATCTGTTTCTGATATTATTTCAATATTTAACTTCTCAGCTTTATCTCTTTTACTTGGTCCCATTTTATCACCAGCAACTACAAAATCGGTTTTCGAAGATATGGAACTTACATTTTTACCTCCATTATCTTCAATAAGTTTTTTTAGCTCTGTTCTTGATACTTGAGTAAATACTCCAGAAACAACAAACGATTTACCTTCTAGTTTATTGGTTAAATTTGCTAACTTCTCTGCAGACACTTCCAATTGCACACCAAACTCTTTTAGTTTTTGTATGGTATTTACATTTTCTTCTGAAGCAAAAAAAGCAACTACACTTTCTGCTATTTTAACTCCTATTTCGTCTACTTTTTCTAAATCTTCAATTGAGGCATTTGCTAAAGCCTCTATACTTTTATAATGTTTAGCTAATTTTTTTGCCACTGTTTCTCCAACAAAACGAATTCCAATAGCAAATAGAACACGCTCAAAAGGTATTTGCTTTGAAGCATCAATACCATTAATTAAGTTCTCTGCACTTTTTTCTGCCATTCTTTCTAAAGGCATTACTTGCTCTTTATTAAGTGCATATAAATCTGCATAATTAGTAATTAAACCTTCTTTTACCAAAAGTGCAACAGTCTCTCCTCCTAAACCATCTATATCCATAGCTTTTCTAGAAATAAAATGTTGTATTCTTCCCACAACCTGTGGTTCGCAACCATTATAATTTGGACAAAAATGCTTTGCCTCACCTTCCACTCTTTCTAACGGTGTCTGGCACTCTGGACAATGTGTTATATATTTTGTTGGTTCAGAATTTAAAGGTCTTTTAGACAAGTCTACAGCTATAATTTTAGGAATTATCTCTCCTCCTTTTTCTACAAAAACTTCATCGTTTACACGTATATCTAACTTTTCAATTTGGTCTGCATTATGTAAAGATGCTCTTTTTACAATGGTTCCTGCTAATTCAACTGGTTCTAAATTAGCAACTGGAGTAATTGCTCCTGTTCTACCCACTTGATATGTTATCTCTTTTAACGTAGTAGATACTTGCTCTGCTTTAAACTTGTATGCCATTGCCCAACGAGGCGCTTTAGCTGTATAACCTAATTCTTCTTGTTGGTATAAATTATTAACTTTAACTACTACTCCATCTGTTTCGTAAGGAAGATTATGTCTTTCTTTATCCCAATGATTTATAAATTGAAAAACCTCTTCAATAGAATTGCATAAGCGCGCTTCGTTTGGAACTTTAAAGCCCATTTGCCTTGCTTTTACCAAACTTTCAAACTGATTTTCAACACCTAAATTAGTTCCTGTTAAGTTATACAACAAACATTCTAAAGGTCGCTTAGCAACCTCTGCACTATCTTGCAACTTTAAGCTTCCTGAAGCAGTATTTCTAGGATTTTTATACGGTTCCTCTCCATTTGCTACACGCTCTTCATTCATTTTAACAAAGCCATCAAAAGGCAAAACTATTTCTCCACGAATGTCGAATTTTAAAGGATAACTACCTTTTAATTTTAAAGGTACAGATTTAATAGTTTTAATATTTGTAGTTACATCGTCTCCCTGAAAACCATCTCCTCTTGTTACTGCTCTTACTAAACTTCCATTTTCGTATGTTAAACTTATTGAAGCTCCGTCGTATTTAAGTTCGCAAGTGTAAGCAACATCTCCATCTACTAACTTTTTAATTCTAGTTTCCCAATCTTTTAAATCTTCTAAAGAATATGAGTTATCCAAAGAATACATTCTATGCTCATGAGTTACAGTATTAAAATTTTTTGTAACCTCTCCTCCAACTCGTAAAGTTGGGGAATTAGCATCATAAAATTCTGGATTTGCTTCTTCTAAAGCTTGAAGTTCTTTTAATTTTATATCGAAATCATAATCACTAATCGTAGGATTATCTAGCACATAATAATTATAATTATGTTCGCGAAGTGTGTTACGAAGTTGGTTTATTTTTTCTTGTATTGTCATTCTATAATCTATCTTTATTTAACCATTTTGGAGCTGGCAATGGCTTAAAATTGTTCATTTTATCTAGCAATCCGTCTATAGTATTATCAATTACAACTGCTTTAAAGTTTTCTTCACTTAAAAAACCTTTAGACACCATCACCTTGCTTTGCTGTATTAAAGCATCATAATAACCATTTATGTTTAAAATACCTATTGGCTTAATATGTAAACCTAATTGTCCCCAAGTTGTAATTTCAAAAAACTCATCCATGGTTCCAAAACCACCAGGTATAACTATAAATCCATCGCTTTTTTCGTACATTTTAACTTTACGATCGTGCATATTATTAGTTACTATTAACTGCGTTAAATCTTCACTAACAATTTCTTTAGTTTTTAAAAAATTAGGAATTATACCTAATACCTTTCCGTTATTTTCTAAAACACCTTTAGCAACAACTCCCATGATACCAATTTTTGCTGCTCCATAAACCAAGGTAATATTATTTTGTGCTAAAGTTTTACCTAAAGCATGAGCTTCGGAAATTATTATATTATCATTTCCTAAACTTGCTCCACAAAAAACTGCAATACTATTCATTATATATTTGCTTTTAACATTCGGTTTTTATTAAAAATATCTTTTAATATTTCTACATTTTTAAACCCAAAACTTTCAACTAGATCTTTGGTTTCCTCTCCTAAATACTCGTTTATTTCGAAAAATAATTGTCCGTTTTGTTTCAATTTATTTTTGGCAAATTTTGTAATCGCTCTATAAAATATTAAAGGATCATTATCTTCTACAAATAATGCCAAATGTGGCTCGTTATTTAAAACGTTATTTTGTATTTCTACCTTTTCCAAATTACGAACATAAGGCGGATTAGATACTATAATATTAAACTCTAAATTTTTAAATAATGTGTCACAATCATCATCTTTTAAGATACTTCCTTCTAGAAAATTAATATCTACATTATTTAAAGTGGCATTTTCTTTAGCTTTTTCTATTGCTTTTTCCGAAACATCTAAAGCATACAGTTGTGCATTATTTAAGTTTTTTGCTAAAGCAATAGCTATACAACCACTTCCGGTTCCAATATCTAAAATTGATAATTGAGTTGATGCTTTATTTTTTTTAGAGTCTATTATTAACTGTACCAACTCTTCCGTTTCCGGTCTTGGTATTAATGTATTTTCATTAACTTTAAATGGTAAACCAAAAAATTCGGTTTCACCTAATATATATTGAATAGGCTGCTCTTTTTTTAATGCTTCTAAAGCATCAAAAATTGGCTGCTGCTCTTCTTTTGTTATAGAAATGTTTCTATTTAAGGCTATATCTAATCTTGAAATATTATAAAAAGCCTCTGTACACAAAAAGAAAAAACTAGACACTTCTTCTTTGCCATAAATAACATCTAACGTTTCGTGAAATATATTTTCTAAATCTTTTACTAACACAATTAACTTTATTTATAATAAATCTTTAATCATCCATATTGAACAAGAGTTATGTCCTGTATCACCTAATGGCTCTTTTAAATGTTTAAAACCAAATGATTCGTAAATATGAATTGCAGCTTTTAATTGTGGAGCAGACTCTATATAACACTGCTTATAACCCATCTTTTTTGCAGAATCTATACATTTTTTAAACAATAGTTTACCATAACCTTTTCCTCTAATTTTTGGTGAAAAGTACATTTTTTGAAGTTCGCAAACTGTACTTTTAAAACCGTTTAAAGTTTTTATACCTGCTCCACCATGTATTTCTCCATCAACATCGATTACATAGTAAACATCGTTTTTATTTTTGTAAGATTGATACATTATTTTTGTTTCTGGATCTGCATAAGCAGTACCTTTTAAAGGAATATTAAATTCTGGAAAACATGCACGTATAACACCTTCTATCTGCACATTATCTTCAAGCATAATTTCTCTAATAACCATATTATTTTTACTCACTTTATTATAGTATTTTTACGCAGTATTTTGAGGTTGAATATACAGCAATACCAATTAAATTAAAAAAATCAAGATGAAGAAACTTATAATCTTATTAACAATTACATGTTGCTTTTTAAGCTGTAAATTTAAGGAAAAACCAGAATTTTTGCGTGTTGAAAATATAGCAGTTGCAGAGTCTAATAGCGAATTTATTGTTGTTACCGCAGACGCTTTTTTTAACAACCCAAACAGTGTTGGCGGAAAATTAGAAACCGAAGGCATTATTATTACCGTAAATGGTATTGAAGCTGCCACTGTATCTTCTAAAGAATTTGATGTACCTGCAAAAAAAGATTTTTCAATTCCGTTATCGGCAAATATTCCTACTAGTAAAATTTTAAATCTTAATAACCTTAGTGGTTTATTAAGTAGCGTACTTAATAAAACAGTTAAAGTACAATACCAAGGTGAAATTAAATATAAAGTTTTTGGATTTTCCCATAAATACAATATCGATGAAATTGAAGATGTAAAAATTAAAATTTAATTTGAATACACACCAAACATATATGCACCGAGCAATACAAATTGCCAAAAACGGATTAGGAAAAACTCGTCCAAATCCTATGGTTGGTGCTGTAATAGTATATAATAACAAAATAATAAGCGAAGGTTTTACAAGTAAATACGGTGGTAACCATGCTGAAGTAAATGCAATAAATGCAGTTAAAGACAAATCTCTTTTACAACAAAGCACACTTTACGTAACACTTGAACCTTGTTCTCATTATGGAAAAACACCTCCATGCAGCGATTTAATTATACATTATAAAATACCTAATGTAGTTATTGGATGTGTTGATGATAATCCTGAAGTTGCTGGAAAAGGAATAAAAAAATTAATAGATTCTGGATGCAAAGTTACTGTTGGCGTTTTAGAATCTAAATGTAAGGCGCACCATAAACGCTTTTTTACTTTCCACAACAAACAACGTCCTTATATTATATTAAAATGGGCAGAAACTAACAATGGATTTATAGCACCTGCAACAAAAAATGAACAAAAACCTATTTGGATTACTAATAAAACATCAAGACAATTAGTACATAAATGGCGTGCAGAAGAACAAGCCATTTTAGTAGGGACCAATACAGTAGTTAAAGATAACCCAACCTTAACTGTTAGAGATTGGACTGGCGAAAACCCAATTCGTGTAGTTTTAGATAAAAACAATTTGCTTTCTAAAGCGTATAATATTTTTAATACTGAAGCTGAAACTTTAATTATTAAAGAGCAGTCTTTAAAAGAAACTTGCCAATATTTATATAAAAAAAATATTAATTCTATAATTATAGAAGGCGGAGCAAAAACACTTCAGTTGTTTATAGACAAAGAACTTTGGGATGAAGCAAGAGTATTTAAAGGAGCTATAGAATTTAAAGAAGGCGTTAAAGCTCCTGTTTTTTCTGGAAATTTAATTTCTGAACAAACAATTTTTAATGACGTGTTGAAAATTTACGAACGTAAACATTAATTTAAACGTTTAAAACACACAAATAAAAGCGTAACAATACTAAATGATAAAAACTATAATATTCGATTTCGGAGACGTATTTATTAATCTTGATAAAGAAGGTGCCATGTTAAATGCTTTAGAGTTATTTGAATTAGAAGAACTTTCTGAAGAATTAATAGCCATAAACACACTATACGAGCAAGGCTTAATTTCTACTGCTGAATTTATAGAGTTTTACACTCAAAACTTTCCTAAACTATCTAAAAAAGAAATTATTGAAGCTTGGAATTACATTTTATGCGACTTTCCTCCTAAACGATTAGATTTTATAAAACAATTAGCTAAAGACAACAAGTATAATCTTATTCTACTTAGTAATACAAACGAACTTCATATTAATTGCATAAAAGAGAATGTTCCTTTTTATGAAGAATTTAAATCTGCTTTTAATGTTTTTTATTTATCACATGAAATAAATTTAAGAAAACCCAATACCAATATTTTTGAATTTGTATTAAAAGAAAACAATTTAAAAGCCGAAGACTGCCTTTTTATAGACGATACAATAGAGAATACTCAAGCTGCAGCTAAACTTGGTATTCATGTATGGAATAACAACCCAAAAATTGAAGATATAATCGATTTGTTTACCATAAAAAACAACTTATTTTGATATATCTAATTATTAGCATATTAGCCTCTACACTTGTTTTTGTTCTATTTAAATTACTTTCTAAATACAAAATAAACACACTTCAAACAATTATAGTTAATTATTTTGTTGCATTTACAATTGGTATTACAAGCGCTACAGAAACTATAACATTAACCTCAATAATTAATAAACAATGGTTTTATGGTGCAGTTTTTTTAGGCTTTTTATTTATTACAATGTTTAATGTAGTGGCTTTAACAGCTCAAAAAAATGGGCTTTCGGTTGCTTCGGTTGCTAGTAAAATGAGTGTTGTTATACCAATTGCCTTTGGCATATATGCATACAACGAGAATTTAAGTCCTCAAAAACTATTAGGCATTTCGCTAGCATTAATTGCTGTTTATTTAACTTCTATTAAGGTAAAAACTAGCACAGTTAAACTAAAAAATGTATGGCTACCAGTAATTTTATTTATTGGTTCTGGAATTATAGATACCACTTTAAAATATATTGAAACAACCTATGTTTCTGCAATAGAAACTCACTTGTTTTCGGCTATTATCTTTGCTATTGCTGGTTTAATAGGAATTACTATTCTTTCCGCGAAAGCGATAAAAGGTGCATTAAAAATAGATTTTCGTAGCATATATTCTGGATTAATTTTAGGCATTATAAATTATTACTCTATTTATATGCTTTTAAAAGCTTTACAAATAGACCAATTTGAAAGTTCTATAATTTTTACTCTTAACAATGTTGCTATTGTTATGATATCTACACTAGTTGGCCTCAGTTTTTTTAAAGAAAAGTTAAGTTTAAAAAACTGGTTTGGCATTGCATTAGCAATAGTATCTATTATATTAGTAACATTAGCATAATTATTATGGCAGATAATAAAAGTGATATATACAAAACAATTTTAAAACCTTCTAAAGAAGTACTTTTTAAAGACAAGAACTCTAAGTTTTTTTGTTATGCATTTCCTGTTAAAACTGAAGAAGACATTAAAAGCCACCTTGAAAACTTACAAGAGCAACATCAAAAAGCAGGACATTTTTGCTACGCCTACCAAATTGGAACCGAAAACATTGTTTACCGCGCAAACGACGACGGAGAGCCAAACAATAGTGCTGGAATGCCTATATATGGTCAAATACAATCATTCAATGTAACTAATATACTAATAGTAGTTGTTCGTTATTTTGGTGGTGTAAAACTAGGTGTTGGAGGATTAATAAACGCTTATAAAACGGGAGCTCAATTAGCTTTAGAAGCATCAAATATTAAAGAACTTACAATAAACATTGAATTTGTTATAAGTTTTGAATACGAATTAATGAATAAAGTAATGCGTATTATTAAAGAAAAAAACTTAAATATTACCAACCAAAAACTAGAATTAGACTGCGAAGTAACTATTTCTGTTAGGAAAAAAGATGCAAAAGCTATTTATAATATTTTCGACTCTATATATAAAGTATCAATTAAAAAGGTCTAATATTAAAATTATTCACTTAAAGCTTTTAAAAAATATTCTGGAGGTCTTGTAGGTTTATTTGTCTTTAAATCAACAAATACTAAAACCACATTTGCCGTTGAAAGAATTTGACCAAAATCATTCAGTATTTCATACTCAAATTCAACCTTAACAGAAGGCTTATTTTTAAGTGTTGTTTTAACAGTAATTACATCATCATATTTAATAGATTTCTTATATTTTACACTTAAAGACACAACCGGAAGACCAATACCACTTTCCTCCATTTTTTTATAAGAAATTCCTAATTTCCTTAACCATTCAATTCTTGCAATTTCTAGATATAATGCGTAATTTCCGTGATGAACAACACCCATTTGATCGGTTTCTGCATATCTAACTCTTATATCAATTTTATCAGTTTTCATTCTATAATTGTGATATTTTTTTTGTAGTTTCGTTTACGATATCAGTATGAGGAAAAAAAACTAAATATTCAATAGTAAATGATTTTTTTTTTAAGTTTTTTGTTCACATATTTGCCAAGCACAAAACAGACGGCCAATGTCCCAATATTTCGTCTGTAAATCAACTAACTTAAAAATATAAAAAATTAACATGAGTATAACTGCGCAATCGGTCTGGAATAACTGTCTTAATTTTATAAAGGACAATATCCAACCTCAAGCCTACAAAACTTGGTTCGAACCAATCGTTGCAGTAAAGCTTACAGATAATGCTTTAAGTGTACAAGTACCTAGTAAATTCTTTTACGAGTGGCTTGAAGAGCATTACGTTAAAATTTTAAAAGTAGCACTTACAAAAGAATTAGGAGAAACTGCCAAGCTTGTTTACATTATAAAAATGGAAAACACTTATGGTAACAAGCAACCATTTACAGAGCGCATTCCAAGTTCTAATCGTTCTTCAGTAAAAGCTCAAGATGTAGATGTGCCTTTAAAAAATAAGGATAGAGAATTACGTAATCCATTTGTAATACCTGGAATTCGTAATGTAAAAATTGAATCTCAACTTAACCCAAATTATAATTTTGATAATTTTTTAGAAGGTGACTCTAACCGTTTAGCACGAAGTGCTGGTTTAGCTGTATCGGCAAAACCAGGAGGAACATCTTTTAATCCATTATTAATTTTTGGAGGTGTTGGTTTAGGAAAAACACATTTAGCACACGCTATAGGTGTAGATATTAAAGATAAATATCCAGAAAAAACAGTTTTATATATTTCTGCTGAAAAATTTACACAACAATATATTGACTCTGTTAAGAAAAATAATAGAAATGATTTTATTCATTTTTACCAATTAATAGATGTTCTAATAATTGATGATGTACAATTTTTATCTGGAAAATCTGGAACACAAGATGTTTTCTTTCATATTTTTAACCATTTACACCAAAACGGAAAGCAAGTTATTTTAACAAGTGACAAAGCGCCGGTAGATATGCAAGATATAGAGCAACGCTTATTATCTCGTTTTAAATGGGGATTAAGCGCAGAACTACAAACACCAGATTTTGAAACACGTGTTTCTATACTTAAAAACAAATTATATCGAGATGGTGTGGAAATGCCAGATGATATTATAGAGTACGTTGCTAAAAATATTAAATCTAATATTCGAGAATTAGAAGGTGCCATTATTTCTTTAATTGCACAATCATCTTTCAACAAAAAAGAGATTAATATAGAACTAGCCAAACAAGTAGTAGAAAAGTTTGTAAAAAATACTAAACGTGAGGTTTCTATAGATTATATACAAAAAGTTGTATCCGATTATTTTCAAATGGATGTTGATACGCTTCAGTCTAAAACAAGAAAGCGCCATATTGTTCAAGCTAGACAATTAGCTATGTTTTTTGCAAAGAAATTAACAAAAGCATCTTTAGCAAGTATTGGCTCTCAAATTGGAAAACGTGACCACGCTACCGTTTTACATGCTTGTAAAACAGTTGACAACTTATCTTCTACAGATAAGCAATTTAGAAAGTATGTTGAAGACTTGACAAAAAAGCTGTCGGTCTAAAAAAAAATCAGAATTATGATTAAAATTTTAATGGTTTGCCTCGGAAACATCTGTCGCTCACCACTGGCTCACGGTATATTAGAATCAAAATTAAATACAGAAAATTTTAAAATAGATTCTGCAGGAACAAGCAATTACCATATAGGAAGTTTACCAGATAAACGCTCTATTGCTGTTGCTAAAAAAAACGGCTTAGATATTACTAACCAAAGAGGAAGACAGTTTAAAGTTGAAGATTTTGAAAACTTCGACTTTATTTACGCTATGGATAAATCTAACTTTTCCAACATAGTAAAAATGGCTAGAAACCCTAAAGATATTGCTAAAGTAAAGCTTATTTTAAACGAAAGTCATCCTAATAAAGATTTAGAAGTTCCAGACCCATATTATGGTGGCGATTCTGGTTTCGACGACGTATATAATATGTTAGACGAAGCATGTAATGTAATAGCTACTAGGTTAAAACAACAATAAATTAAATGAACGAATCTTACGGAAAACTTTATCTAATTCCTACAACCTTAGGAGACACAGATCCATTACAGGTTTTACCTATAACTGTAAAAAATACAATTGAGCACGTTGATATTTTTATTGTTGAAAATGAAAAAACCGCAAGACGAGACATTAAAAAAATATGTCCATCTAAAATACAATCTAGCCTAACATTATTTGCATTAAACAAATACACCGAAATAGAAGAACTCCCAACTTTTTTAGAACCATGTAAAAAAGGGTTAAATATTGGATTACTATCTGAAGCTGGTTGTCCAGGTGTTGCAGATCCTGGTGCAGATATTGTAAAACTTGCACACGAAAATAATATACAAGTAGTGCCATTAGTTGGTCCATCGTCAATATTAATGGCAATGATGAGTTCTGGAATGAATGGTCAAAGTTTTGCTTTTAATGGCTATTTGCCAATAGATAAGCACGAAAGAAAGCAAGAAATAAAACGCTTAGAGCGTTTATCTTTCGAGCAAAATCAATCACAATTATTTATTGAAACTCCATATAGAAATAATAAATTTCTTGAAGACTTGTGTAATACATTAAATGGCAACACAAATATCTGCGTAGCTTGCGATATTACTTTACCTTCAGAATTTATAAAAACAATGTCGGCAAACAACTGGAAAAAAAATAACGTTGACCTCCATAAAAGACCAACGTTATTTATAATTCATAAAAGTTAAATAACTTATTAATTAAGCATTAACAGATACTTTAGCTTTTTTATTTGCTTTAATTTTTGATGTATCATAACCATGAAAACGTTTCATGTAATACTTAATAGAAGTTCCATAAGCATCTTCAAAACCATTAGAGCCATAGCTTCTTAGGTATTTTTTTACTCCACCTGGACCAGCAAGATGTGCTGCTGCTAAAATACCAGATTCTGTAACCTCAATTCCATTAATTTTTTTACCAACAAAACGTTTTATATCTTTTCTTAATACCCATTTGTTACGCTCTGCATTTGCTATAAATGCTTTTTCTTGTAATTCTGGAGTATTTAAAAAGAGTTGAGTATCATTAATACCTATAAGCTTTAAAGTACTTCTTCCAAATTGATATTTACCTAAATAACCTAAAGTGTTAACTCTAAAATAATCGTTTTGAGATTCTTTAAAACCTAATTGCTCTTTAAAACCGTTGAACGATTTTCCTAATTTTGGAGAGAATTGATTTTTAAATGAAACATTGGCATTTTTATTTTGCTCAATTGAATTACTTAATGCTATATCTTCTGTGTTATTTTTAACCAGTATAGCATAATCTTTAGTATAAGATTTGTTTGAAAGCGATACTACAATTAAAATACATATTGTAAACGCTAATAAAACTAACTTTGCAATATTTTTTTTATTCATAACCATTTGATTTTTTAAAGCAGCTATTAAACAATAAGCATGCCTAAAATTTCGAGTGCAAATGTACAACCTTTTTTTTAATACTGAAAATCAATCGTTTAAGTGCTTTAAAAGTAGATAGGATGGAGCTTTACGCTATTTTTATCGGTAAACTCCACAGTTGGAAATGGTATTTTTATAGTATTAAAAACGCTAAAAAACGTCTTTAATAGTTCAGAATTAGTTTTAATTTTTGTCAAATCGACATCTAAACTTATGTAAAATTGTCTCTTTCTATTTTGATTGATAAGATTATTATCTACTATAAGAGTTTTATCTCCAGACAACATACCTTCTCCTCCATAACCTATAGCTAGGTTTAACCATTTTGGTATTTTAGTATCTGGCAAAAAAGAATGAAGATTTGCAGATAACCAATACGTTTGTCCATTATAATCTTTTAATGCTTCTTCTAAAAAGCCATTTCCAAGTTTATCTGGTCTTTGTGAAGCATACTTAGTTCTATGAAAAGAATATTTCATAACAATACGTTGCTCTTTCCATAAGAGTTCTTGACCAATATACAATCCGGTTCCGGCTGTATTTGCAGTAAAGTCTCCCCAACTAAATCCCCACTCACTAGAAAAACCATCTAAAATTTCTACAGCAGTAAGAAAAGAAAAGCCTAAAGTTGCACCATATAAAAGTTGATCTTTTTTTCTAACACCACTCCATTTTAATGTTTTTGCTCCAAAACTACCAAGTTGATAAGCAGAGAAAACGTGACCTAACTTATCCATTTGAAGCCACTCACTATTATCGTTTATTGTATGAAATTTTGAACGTTCGTAATCTGAATACCAAAGTTGATTTAAACCTAAAAGTGTTAAACCGCCAACAGTAGCTTCTGAAATTACTACTGCATTTCTTCGTTTTGTATTTAAAGTATCACTAGGTTTAAAAAAAATATTTTGTTGTGCTACTAAGCTAAATAAGAAATTAAAGAAAAAAAGAAAGAGTAGAAAACGTTTCACTTTTATCTATTAACACCTTGTTTATTTATCCACGCTACATACTCACGCTTGTTTACGTTATGTTGTGATAGAGTTTTAGCAAATTTATGATAACCAAAGTTATTTACATTAGCTACAAAATAATAATAATCATGCTTTTCTGGGTTTAGAACAGCATCTATTGCTGAAACATCTGGCATAAAAATTGGGCCTGGAGGTATACTTGCGTATTTGTAAGTATTATATTTAGAGTCTATTTCTAAATCTTTATAAAGTACTCTTTTTATAACTTGTTTAAAATCTCCCGATTGTTTTTTAACAGCATAAATTACTGTAGGATCTGCTTGTAAAGGCATTCCTTTTTTTATTCTATTTAAATATACTCCAGCAACTCTAGGACGCTCATCTACTTTTGCAGTTTCTTTGTGTACAATTGCCGCTATAGACATGACTTCGTTAGTAGATAAGTTAAGTGCTTTTCTTTTTTTGGTTCTAGATGGATTCCAAAATCTATGGTATTCTTTTAGCATTTTATCTCTAAAACTCTCTGCAGAAGTATTCCAGTAAACTTCGTAACTATTAGGTATGTACATTCCTAAAACAGTTTCGGTTGTAAATCCGTTTTTCTTTAAAAATTCAGGATGCGTCATTGCATTTAATAAAGACAAACTATCTGCTTCTATTTGAAAAGCTATACGGCCAGCTAAATCTTCAATACGTTCTTGATTATTAAAGGCTATTTTAAGTGGTATATTATTACTTCTTATAGAATTAATAATATCATTATTACTCATATCTTTTTTTATAACAAAACGACCTGATTTAATATTAGTAGTATATTTTTTTTGCTCTGCAAGTGCATCAAAACCATCAATATCTTTTAACAAAGGTTCTAATTGCTCCCTAACTTCTGAGTAAGTTGCATTGGTTGGAACAAAAATATAAGCTTCTTTATTATTAAAAGCTGTATTAGGTTTTAACATTGCTCCGTAAATAAAATAAGCAAAATAAGCTGCTATTGCTAAGCCAATAATAGCAATGGCTGTGATAATTTTTTTAATGTACATTATTAATAAGTTGGTATAAATATTCGTTTTTATAGTGTCCGTTATGGAAATTCCAGTCCTTTTTTAATCCTACTTTTTCAAAACCTTCATTTTCAAAAAGTGCAATACTTGCTATGTTACTTTCAGAAATATTACAATATAGTTGATGCAAATCTAAGTGCATAAAACAGTATTTTACTAATAGAGAAAGTGCTTCTTTTCCATAACCTTTACCTCTATTATTAGTCTTATGAATTAAAATTCCAATACCTGCGCGTTGGTTTTTTACATCAAAATCGAATACGTCTATTAAACCAATTTCTACATTATTATAATCTGAAATTAATAAACGTAATTGTTTTACTTCGTATATATCTTTGTGAGCATGTTCTAAATACTCTTTAATTAAAAATCTTGAATAAGGTGTTATAGTACTACTTAATTCCCAAATAGACTCGTCGTTTTCAATAGTATGAATAAATTCTAAATCTTCTGGCTCTAAAGCGCGTAAATATATATGTTCGCCTTTTAATGTTACCATTCTATTTCGCCTTTAAAAACCAATGTTGCAGGACCTTGAAGCCAAATATCTTTATAACCTTTTTCAGTTTTTTCAAAAGATACTTTAAGCGTTCCTCCTTCTACATTTAAGGTTACTACTTCGGTATTAGTTTTTTCTAAGGTATGCATTGCTAAAGCAACTGCTGTTACTCCAGTTCCGCAAGATAAAGTTTCATCTTCTACACCTCTTTCGTAAGTTCTTACTGAAAAAGTTTCAGAATCTATTTGCTTAACAAAATTTACATTAGTACCTACTTTATTATAAGGCGCACCATATCTAATTTTTGCTCCTTCATTTTTAACATTATATTCTTTTATATTTTCTACTAATGTTACATGATGTGGAGATCCTGTATTTAAAAACACATAATCTTTAAATACTTCTACATCGTCTACATCTTTCATTTTAAGTTTAACAAAGCCATTATCTATTGTTGCTTCGTGTAAACCATCTATAGCATTAAATGTTGTTTTATCTTTAAAAATGTTTAATTTATTAGCAAAAGCAACAATACATCTGCCTCCGTTTCCGCACATTGTACTTTCGTTTCCATCTGCATTAAAGTAAACCATTTTAAAATCTGCATCTTCATCATTCTCTAGCAATATTAAGCCATCTGCACCAATACCAAAGCGTCTATTACATAAATGCGCTATTAATTTGGTATTATTTTTGTTAAATAATTCCTTTCGATTATCAATAAAAACGAAGTCATTTCCTGTACCTTGATATTTGAAAAAGGTGTGTGTCATTAAGTAAAATTTAGAGGAACAAATATAGTGTATTGAAAATTTATTTTTGATGTTAATCTCTCGTTAAAGTTGATTTTATTGAGCAATAAAAAAATTAATTTTATAGTTATACTAATAAATCTTAACTAAGATTCCTTACTAAAAGGAAATAAAAAAATTTTATATGAAAAAAATAGCAACACTGGTTTTAGTTTCGGTATTAGGAGGTGCAATTACTCTTGGAACATATAAAACCTTTCTTGAAGAAGAACAAACAATTGCACAACAAGAAGAAAAAGTTCAACCTTTTTTTCAACCTGTAAATTATACTGCATCAAATAGTAATTTAGGAGCCATAGAAGGTATTAATTTTACAAATGCAGCAGAAAAAACGTTAGATGCTGTAGTGCATGTAAAAAATATTACTATAACAACTGCGCAGCCATCTATGCGAGATTTAATGTTAGGTCGTGTACCTCAGCGTAAACAATTAGGTACTGGTAGTGGTGTAATTATTTCTCCAGATGGTTATATTATTACTAACAACCATGTTATTGATTCTTCTGAAAAACTAAGCGTTACCTTAAACGATAACAGAACTTTAGAAGCGACTATTGTTGGTACAGATCCAAAAACAGATATTGCATTATTAAAGGTTGAAAGTGATGAAGCTTTACCTTATACAACTTTTGGTGATAGCGATACTGCTAAAATTGGAGAATGGGTATTAGCTGTTGGTAATCCTTTTAATTTAACATCTACGGTAACTGCAGGAATTATAAGTGCTAAATCTAGAGATTTATCTGGAGAAAGTAGTCAATCTTTTATACAAACAGATGCTGCCGTAAATCCTGGAAATTCTGGAGGAGCACTAGTAAATATTAATGGAGAACTTATTGGTATTAACACTGCTATTACGTCTCAAACAGGTTCTTATATAGGCTACTCTTTTGCTGTGCCAAGTAATATAGCAAAGAAAGTGGTACAAGATATAATGGAATTTGGTAACGTACAAAATGGTATTTTAGGTGTTCGTGGTGGCTCTTTAAATAGTAGTGCTGCCGAAAAACTTGGAGTTGGTGAAACAGAAGGTTTTTATGTAGATGATGTAGATGAAGATACTGGTGCAGATGCTGCAGGATTAAAAAGTGGAGATATTATTAAAAAGGTTGATAATATTGAAATTAGAAAATTTTCGGACTTAAGAGGTTATTTAGATACTAAAAGACCTAACGATAAAGTAACAGTATATTATTTACGTAATGGTGTACAACAACAAGCAGAAGTAACTTTATTAAAAAATAACACTTTAACAATACCTAATATTGGTATTATAAAAGATGCTAAGCCTAAAGACTTAAGAAAGTATAAGGTTAAAAAAGGCGTTAAAATAACAGCAATTTCTGGAGGATATGCACAATATTTATCTCAAGAAGGTATTCAAGCTGGAGATATTATAACTAAAGTAAACGGTGTTGAAGTTAACTCGGTTGAAGATGTAAAAGAGATTATAAAAAATAAAGATCCTTATCACCCATTAGCTATTGAGTTAATTAATTCTAATGGACAAAATTTAAAATACGCATTTAGATAAAATTTAAAATTATAAGATTTTTAAAAGCACTTTAGAAAATTCTAAAGTGCTTTTATTTTTTTATTTAAAATCCTTTACGAAAACGTTTGAATTCTATACTTTTGCAAAAAAATTCAGTAAAACTGAAATATAAAAAACAACTCACTAAATACTTAAACGAATGCCAGTTAAAGAAACCTATGAAAACGAACTAGCTTTTCAAGCCGACAGACGTCGTGCTACCGTAGAATTTATTAAAATTGTTAGCGACCTTTGGTACGACAAATCTATAGAGTTGGTTCTTTTTAGAAACCAATTAATAGATAGAAATGTAAGCCAAATTTTAAACCTTCATGAATATGCAGGTGAATTTGTGCAAAAACCAATTTCGGTTTTTGACTCTGTGGAAATTGCACAAGCTATTAAGACATTAGATATTCCGCCAGCAAAATTGGATATTGGTAAATTAACTTACGAGTATCATTTAGAAGAGCAAGAGCATTCAAATGCTATGGCATTTGTTTCTAGCAAATTAAAAAATGCTGATAAAACAGATGATATAACTCCTAAAGATGTTGTATTATATGGTTTTGGACGTATTGGACGTTTAGTTGCCCGAGAATTAATGACTAGAACTGGTAAAGGTAGCCAATTGCGTTTACGTGCTATTGTTACACGTGGTAAAAACGATGCAACTGTATTAGAAAAAAGAGCTTCATTATTACGTAACGATTCTGTTCACGGTGAATTTTCTGGAACTGTTGCTGTAGATTTAGAAAATGAATCTTTAATTATTAATGGTACTACGGTTAGAATTATTTCAGCAAATCAACCAGAAGACATAGATTATACAAAATACGATATTAATAATGCTTTAATTATTGATAACACGGGTGTTTTTAGAGATAAAGAAGCCTTAACACGTTTAAAAAATTCTCCTGGTGCAGACAAGGTTTTACTTACTGCGCCTGGTAAAGGTATTCCAAATATTGTACACGGTGTAAACCATTTAGAAAATGACCCAGATAGTTTAGATATATTTTCTGCTGCTTCTTGTACTACTAACGCTATTACTCCTGTTTTAAAGGCTATTGAAGATACTTTTGGTGTAAAAAGCGGACACTTAGAAACAATACACGCTTATACTAACGACCAGAATTTAGTTGATAATTTTCATAAAAAATACAGACGTGGTCGTGCTGCAGCATTAAACATGGTTATTACAGAAACTGGTGCTGGTGCTGCTGTTTCTAAAGCATTACCAAGTTTTGAAGGGAAACTAACTTCTAACGCTATTCGAGTTCCTGTTCCTAACGGATCTTTGGCTATTTTAAATTTAGAATTAAAATCTAAAGCTAGTGTTGATAGTATGAATGCTACATTAAAAAAATATGCTTTAGAAGGTGATTTAGTAGAACAAATTAAATATGAAATGAGCGACGAGTTAGTTTCTAGTGATATTGTTGGTTGCTCTGCTCCTTCTATTTATGATAGTAAAGCTACTATTGTAAGAAAAGATGGAAAAAATGCAATACTTTATGTTTGGTATGATAACGAATATGGATACAGTCATCAAGTTATTCGTTTAGCTAAACATATTGCTAAAGTAAGACGTTTTACTTACTATTAATAGTAGTATTCTTTATAAAAAAAGCTCAGAATTGTATGTCAATTTTGAGCTTTTTTATTTTTAAACCTTAATTAAATATGTTTTAAAATGGTTTCTATAAAAACGACCTCGTCATAAGGTTTTACTATAATATCGCAAATTGTTGAGTTTTGTATACTTTCTTTCATTTCTTCAATTTCTACTGCAGTTAAAGCTATTACAGGCACATCTGGATTTATTAACCTAATCGCTTCTGTTGCTTCTAAGCCATTCATTTCTGGCATGTTAATATCCATTAAAATAAGTTCAACTGTATTATTTTTAACAAATTCTATTGCCTCAAGTCCTCCATTTGCAACCAATGGTTTTGCTTTATATTTTTCTAGAATTTTTTTAGTTACTATTCTATTTATTCTATTATCATCTACAACTAAAATTGTTTTATTTCTAATAGAAATTTTAGATTCTAATAAATTTTCCTTTATAACTTGGGACGTTTCCGTTGCTATATCGTAAGTTATTTTAAAACTAATTTCTGTTCCTTTCCCTTCTTCACTAATAAGGTTAATTTTAGATTTATGTATCTCTAAAAGTTTTTTAACAATAGGTAAACCTAAGCCTGTGCCTTGGTATCCTTTTGTTCTATTTTCTACTTGAGCAAATTCATTAAAAATTACTTCTTGTTTACTTTTTTCTATACCTATACCAGTATCTTTAATGTTAAAATTAATTGTTACATTATCATCTTTTATAGCTTCAACACCAACATTTACTGTTATTATACCATTCTCGGTGAATTTACAGGCGTTTCCAATAATATTAATTAGTATCTGAGATAATTTCACATCATCGCCTATTAAAATATTAGGTATGTCTTCAGAAATTTTAATATTAAAGGTATTCATGTTTTGCACCTTTAAAAACTCAAAAGACTTCATAATACCAATTAAAAGATCTTTTAGGTTAAAAGCTTTTTTATTTAGCTTATTTTCTTGTTTAGAGTCTAGTTTACTAATTTGTAAAACATCATTTATTAATGATAATAAGTAGTCTGCAGAAAATTTTAAAGACTTAACATCTTCTCTGTGTTTATCTAAAGTTTTATCATCCATTAAAATGGAAGATAAACCTATAATTCCATATAGTGGAGTTCTAAGTTCGTGACTTATATTTGAAAAAAACAAACTTTTTGCAATTGCTAATTCTTCGCTTTTTTCTTTAGCTTTTAAATATTTTATATTTCTTTCTTTTAAGTCTTTAAGTAGCTTTTTTCTTTTAAAATATGAATACAATATAGATAGCATTAAAAGCAATAATCCTACTGTTGCAAAAGATACCCACATTAATTTTGTTTCGTTTCTATTTGCTTCTTGCTCTATTATTTTATTTTTAAGCTCTTTTCTTTCTATATCTTGTTTGTATTGCTCTATATTAAATTTGGCAGTTACAGTTTCTATAGCTTTTATTTTATCTGTATTATATTTTTCTTCTTTATATAAATCTACCTTTTGTTGTAGTTTATACGCAGTTTCAAAATCGCCTAATTTAGCACTTGCAAGAGCATGAAAGCTTGAACTTTTAATTAAACACTCTGTATAATTTATTTTATTAGAAATTTCAATTGCTTTACTTAAGTGTACAATGGCTTCTTTTGGATTATTTTTAAGATATTTTAATCTTCCTAATATTAATTCGTATCCAGCGTGATAAGGTTTAGCTCTAAGTACATCTATGTATTTTCCTGTTTCATTAACATAAAACTCTGACTTATTACTGTTTTTTTTATCTAAATAAATTTCGGAAATATTATAGTTTAATATGAATAAACGTATTGTGTCTTTAGATTGTTTTGCATGAGGCAAAACAAACTTAAAAGATGTTAGAGCTTTATCAATTTTACCTTGATAAAAATAAATATTTCCTAAATCGATACTTGCTCCTAAAAAATTTGCTGAGTCTTTTCTAACTTCTGCTTGTTCTAATTGGTCTTTAATAATTTTAACGGCTGCAATAGTATCATTTAATTGCAAAAAAGTGTTACCTAAAATACTAGAAACTGTATAAACTGCTGTATTATAATTTATAGGTTTTGCTTTTTCTATAATTGCTTTCCCGTCATCTATAGTCTTAACATAATCTTTAGCATAAAAACTATCACGCAAATCTCTAATTAACGAATCTATATCTTTTTGCTCTTGAAGGTTATTATTTTTCTCAACTTTTTCTTGTTGAGATTTGCTATTAGATTGTGCGTTAATTACAGAACAATGAAGAAATAATGCTAGTATAATTAAAACAGTTTTATTCAAGGTTTTTTTAATATAAGTAGGTTATCACTACAATATTAATAAGATAATTTGTAACTAACTAAAATTTAAGCAAGTAAAACATACAATTAATAGAAACTTAAATATTAATTAATTTAAATTGGACTCTTTTCGCTTAAATATTTCCAATACCGTTTAGGTACATGTTGTATATGTAACTTCATATTTTTACGAGATTTAATATTTGTGCTTTTAAAATAGTCTTTCCAGAGTTGTTGAAATTCTAATTCTGAATCTGTAAAATAGGACGCATTTGTTTTTGTGGGATCGAAACTGTTATTAAAGGACAGTTGTATAGTTTCTAATTTTTCTAAATTATAAAATATCCCATAATTACGTTTTAAATCGTAAATCATCCATTTCTGGTCCGCATATCTATTTTTAAAATGTTTGGTGATTAATGGTAATACATTAAAATCTGGCTCAATATTAGCAAAGTAAATATTATCTTTTGTAAGCTTAAATCTTACAAAGGCTTCCATTCTATGTTTTTCTCTACTTACATTTTTAGATAGCTTTGAAATTTCTAATATGTATGGGTTAGAGAAATTAGAAGCTACATTATCTTTACTTTTAAACACATACTTTATTGCCATAAACAATGCGTTTTCTACTGTAGCATTTTCGCTTAGAAAAGCATAATACATTCTGCTTAATTCTATTGGTTTTATTTTCTTTTTTAAACCTAACCAAACACGATCTGCTTTTTCTTTATCTGTAATTATAGTTTCTTTCTCTTCAAAAAATGAATCCTGAAAAAATTGAGATTTAACTATATTTACTTTCTCCAATTTTAAATCGAAGCTTACAAAAATACTGGTTAAAAAACCATCAAAAGAGCCATCGTAAATTAATGCTGTATACATTTTAGCCAAACAAGTTTAATTGGTTTGATAAGGTTTTTGTATACTTACTTTTAGAATTTTGTAATATTAAACCTTTTATTTTTTGGGCAGTTAAATCTCTTCTTTCATACTCGTTAGAAGCACAAATAATAAAATATTTAGCTCTATTTAAGGCCACACCAATTGCTTTTAAATGTTCCCAATTTAACTTACCGTAACGCCTAGCATTTATTATTTTATAAACAGATTTCATGCCTAATCCTGGAATTCTGGCAAGCATTCGTTTTTCTGCTTTATTTACATCTATAGGAAATTCGTGAAGATTACGTAAGGCCCAACCTAGTTTTGGGTCTATATCTAAATCTAAACTTTTATGGTCGTTATTTAATATCTCTTCTATATTAAAACCATAGAATCTCAATAACCAATCGGTTTGATACAGTCTATTCTCTCTAAGCATTGGCACTGGTGTTCCTATTTGTGGCAATCGATTATCATAACTTATTGGTACATAGCCAGAATAATAAACACGTTTAAGATTGAAGTTTTTATAAAAATAATTAGAGGTGTACATTATCTCCATATCATTTTCACCACTTGCACCAACAATCATTTGTGTACTTTGTCCTGCTGGTGCATATTTTGGAGTACTTTTTATTATTTTCTTTTCAGATTTATATTGAATTATTTCATTTTTTACCTTTTTCATTGGTTTTAAAAAATCGGCTCTATTTTTATCTGGAGCTAATAATTTTAAACCTTTTTCTGTAGGAATTTCAATATTTACACTTAATCTATCTGCATATAAACCAGCTTCACGCATAAGCTCATCACTAGCACCTGGTATAGATTTTAAATGTATGTAGCCATTAAAATTTTCTTCTAATCTTAATTTTTTAGCAACTGCAACTAAACGCTCCATAGTATAATCGGCGTTTTTAAATATACCCGAGCTTAAAAATAAGCCTTCAATGTAATTACGCCTATAAAAATTTATAGTTAAATCTACTACTTCCTGAACCTTGAACGCTGCACGTTTTATATCGTTACTTTTTCTGGTAACACAATATGCACAATCAAAAATACAATGGTTGGTTAATAATATTTTTAAGAGTGAAACACATCTTCCATCTTCGGTATATGTATGGCAAATTCCAGATGCAGATGCATCTCCTAAACCTTTATTTTTGTTAGTTCTATTGCTTCCGCTAGAAGAGCAGGACACATCGTATTTAGCGGCATCTGCAAGGATATTAAGTTTTTCTTGTACACGTTCAAAAGACATAAATAATTTTGATTTTTAACCTTTTAAAATTAATAAGTAGCGACTTAAAATTTTAATGATTTTGAAATTATTATTAACACATTTGAAACCGATTTTATTTAAATTTAATAAGAATGTTAAAATTACTTTCATATTAAGTTAAATCATTTTTTAATTGGATTATAAATTATAATTTAAAGGAAAGACAAAATTTTACAAACCATATTTATTTTAATGACAAATAACACATACCCAAAATCCACGATTCCTGAATCTATAAAAAATGAAGTTATAATTGCTATGGATTATTATCCAGAGTTACAAAATACTCCTATAAATTTTGAATTTAAAAAGAATATAAAGAAGTCTACCATGCAAGCACAACCTTCTTTTGCTAGTTTTTTTAAATCTAAAGGTCACCGTTCTTACAATATTTACATTAGTGAAACAGTAAAAATTTCTGGAGAAACCTATTTTACCAAAAACATGCCTAAAGATGTTTTAATTGGTTGGATTGGTCATGAATTAGGACACATAATGGATTATAGAAATAGAAGTAATTTAAATTTGATTTGGTTTGGTATAAAGTATTTATTATCTGATAAACACATAGTTGAAGCCGAACGCTCTGCCGATACTTTTGCCATAAAATCTGGTATGGAAAAGTACATTTTAAAAACAAAGGACTTTATTTTAAATCAAGCTAATATTGATGAAAAATATATTGCCCGAATTAAAAAGTATTATTTATCTCCAGAAGAGATTATGGAAATAATTAACCAAAGAGATTTAGAACTTTCTAAGTCTTAAATTAGTTAGCAAAAGCTTCCCATTCTTTAAACTTATCCTCTCCCATAACACGTTCCATTTTAACCTGTCCGCCTTTTTTCTTGTTGGCACCACTCCAGTCTGCAAAAACTTCTGGTTTTACAACACTTACCTTTACGCCTTCTAAAGCTTTACTTCTTGCTACTTTATAATTTTTATTTGCGTTTTTAAGGTAACCGTCTAAAGCTTCAACTATTTTAGTATTATCTTGATTTAAACTTTCTGAACCTAAATACCAACTGTGATAAAAACCATCATCAAAACGTTTTGCACAAAGTGTATACTCTGGAATTGTAGTTTCAAATTCTTCTTCAAGATATCTTATAGCATCATCTAGTTTATTTACAGATAATTGTGAACCAACTGTGTTTAAAAAGAATTTTGTTCTACCTGTTATTTTAATTTCGGCTTTTTCTACATCTGTAAACTCTATTGTATCACCAATTAAATAGCGCCATGCACCACTTACCGTTGTAATAATTAAAACATAATCTTGATCTAATTCTACATCTTTTAATGTTACACTAGGTGCATTATCTTTTAAAGAGCCATCTTGGTTTATATAATCTGGTTTAAACGGAACAAACTCAAAATAAATACCGCCATTTGTTACTAATTGCATAGCTGTAGTTTCTGGTCTTGCTTGAAATGCTAAAAAACCTTCGGAAGCCAAATAAGTATCTATAACTGTAACAGGTTTTCCTAATAATGCATTAAAACTTTTTTTATACGGGCCAAAAGCAACGCCTCCAGAAGTATATACTTGTAGGTTTGGCCAAATATCATGTATGTTTTCTAAATTGTGATAATCTATAACTTTTTTTAGCATAAGTTCCATCCACGATGGTATACCACTTAATGCACCAATATCCCATTGCTTAGCGCGTTTTGCAATTGTTTCAACACGTTTGTCCCAATCATCTATTTTAGCAATATCTTCTCCTGGTTTGTAAAAGCCTTTAAACCACGATGGAATATTACTTGCTGTAATACCACTAATTTCACCTTCTAAATGGTCTTCTTTTTCTATTAAATCTGTAGAACTACCTAACATCATGGCTTCTTTAGTAAAAAACTCTGCTGGTAAATCAAAATTACTAAGCGCTGTTACTTGATCTATTCCTGCCTGTTTTATAGCACTCAACATCGCATCTGTAACTGGAATTCTTTTACTAGTTTTTCCTGTAGTTCCAGAACTTAACGCAAAATAATTAGGTGTTCCGGGCCAGGTTACATTTTCTTCTCCATCATGTAATTTACTCCACCATTGTTCATTAATTTTATTATAATCGAAATAAGGAATGGTTTGAGAAAATGCTTTCGTTATATTTCTAGATTCTAAAATATTTTGAAAATTATAGTAGTTACCAAACTGCGTATCTTTTGCAGTTTCTAATAAATTTTTTAATACTTTTTCTTGTGCTTCAATTGGATTAACCGAAGGTGTTAAAGCATCTTTTAAATTTATGGCTCCTTTAATTATGTTTCCTATAATTTCCATGTTCAATTAAGTTTTAACTGTAAACTATAAAAATAGAAAGTATGCTATTAATTTTTACACTAATTACATTAACATTAACAATTTAAATACTTTAAAATTTGACATAAAAAAAAAAACACGATATTAATCGTGTTTTTTTATAGTTAAAATTTCTTGTTATCTAGAGTAATTAGGTGCTTCTTTTGTAATGGTTACATCGTGTGGATGACTTTCGTTAATTCCTGATGCTGTTATTTTTACAAACCTTCCTGTTTCTTTTAAAGTTTCAACATCTTTAGCACCACAATATCCCATTCCTGCTCTTAAACCTCCAATAAATTGATGGATACTTTCGTACAACTCTCCTTTATATGGTACACGACCTACAATACCTTCTGGTACTAATTTTTTAATATCGTCTTCAACATCTTGGAAATAACGGTCTTTACTTCCTTTTTTCATGGCTTCTACAGAACCCATTCCGCGGTAAGATTTAAACTTTCTTCCTTCGTAAATTATAGTTTCACCTGGAGACTCTTTTGTTCCTGCTAATAGAGAACCTAACATTACCGTATCTGCTCCTGCTGCTATTGCTTTTGGGATGTCTCCAGTATAACGTATTCCTCCATCTGCAATTACTGGTACTCCAGAACCTTTTATGGCATTTGCTACTTCTAAAACTGCTGAAAATTGAGGAAAACCAACTCCTGCAACTACACGCGTTGTACAAATAGAACCTGGACCAATACCAACTTTTACAGCGTCTGCACCTGCTTCTACTAAATATTTAGCAGCTTCGGCTGTAGCTATATTTCCTACAACAACTTCTAATTTTGGAAATTTAGATTTTACTTCTTTTAAAACAGAAACCACACCTTTTGTATGTCCATGAGCTGTATCTATAATTATAGCATCTACGCCTGCATTTACTAAAGCTTCTGCTCTTTCTACAGCATCACCAGTTACGCCAATTGCTGCAGCAACTCTTAATCTACCGTAAGTATCTTTATTTGCTATAGGCTTTTGAGTTACTTTAGTGATATCTCTAAATGTAATTAAACCAACAAGTTTATCTTCTTTTACAATTAGAAGCTTTTCAATTTTATTTTCTTGAAGAATTTTTTCTGCATCTTTAAGGCTTGTACCTTCGGCAGCTGTAATAAGATTTTCGCTCGTCATTACCTCTACAATTGGTCTATTGTTTTGGTGTTCGAAACGTAAATCTCTATTGGTTACAATACCTTTTAAGTTTCCATCATTATCTACAATTGGAATTCCGCCAATACTATGCTCTCTCATAGCATTTTTAGCATCGGCCACAACAGCTGTTAATGGTAAAGTAACAGGATCTATAATCATACCACTTTCTGCACGTTTTACTTTACGAACTTTTGTTGCCTGCTGCTCAATCGTCATGTTTTTATGTAGCACACCTATTCCTCCTTCACGAGCCATAGCAATTGCCATTCTACTTTCTGTAACCGTATCCATAGCTGCAGAAACTATAGGAACGTTAATTGTAATGTTACGTGTAAATTTTGTTTGAATATTAACTTCTCGTGGAAGAACTTCAGAAAAAGCTGGAACTAATAGAACGTCGTCATAAGTTAAACCTTCGCCAACTATTTTGTTTTCGTGTGCTGTCATTGCAATTGGAATTTAATTGCAAACAAAGATAACTATTAAGCTTTAATAATCTAATAAAAAAAACAGTAAACTATTAAGCTTACTGTTTTATATAATTTTTTTTTTTTTTAAGCTGTAGCATTTTGTGGTGCCCAATGTGAGCATAACATACCTGGTGTTGCTTTTTGTGGATTTGCACATGTTGGACCTTGGTATCTTGCACAAGTATCACAATTAGGATCGTTTTTTAAAGCTGCTTTCATTTCAAAACTATCACAGGTGTAACTTGTACTTACTTTAACACCATGAACTTTACAGTTTTCGTTTTCTAATAAATTATCACAATTAATACAACTATTTCCTATTCTTATAGACATAACTTTTCTTTTTTATAATTAATAATATTTAAAATTATGTAATAATGTGTTTAGAACAAATTTAAATAACTGTATTTCAACTATATGTATTTAGACTGTGTTAAAATAAGGCTTAGTTTAATTATATTTTTATTTGAAGTGTAGTATAAAAATTACGGTTTGCAGATGGTATAATTCCTGGTCCAGGATAACCCGTCGCGCGTCTTGTAAAATAAGCATTATCTAACACATTATTAACTCCTGCTTCTAACTTAAAACGCTTGTATTTGTAAGAAACAGAAACGTCTAATACATCGTAACTTGGTATGGTACCAACAATACTATTTAAATTATCGCCTCCAGGATCGTTACCAGCATCTGTAAATTGAGAAGACAAGTACGTATATTGAATGTTTGATAAAAAATTACCGTAACCAAACTGTAGTCCTGTTTTTATATTTACATCTGGAATAAACTCTACCTTATTTCCAACACGAACATCACTACTTGTATTATCGAAATTAGTAGAGGTATATTCTGAAGTCACAAACGAAGAATTAATAAAATAATTAGCGCTAAACTTATTATTTAAATTAAATAGTTTTTTAAGGTTAAAATCTATTAAAGATTCTACACCAAATATTCTAGCATCACCAACATTTACTCGCAATTTACCTACGTTATTTACTGGCGGAATTGTTGCGTCTATTAAACCAATTCTATCATTATAAAATAAGCCAAAAATATTAGCATCGTAAGATACAAATTGGTTAATATTACCTCTAACACCTAAATCTAAAGTAAAACCAGACTCGTCATCTAAATCTGGATCGACAGCGTTAGACGGATTTACAATATTAATATCACCAAAAGTTATCGAGCGGTAATTTTGTGAAGCATTACCGTAGAACTCTAAAGCTTTTGAAGCCTTGTAGCTTAAGCCTAAACCTAAGAGTACAAAAGAACGTTCGTTTTCAATATCTTGGAACTCTACTCCTGCATCTATTGGGTTTCCTGCGCCATCAAAATTAAATGTTTGTCTAGAACCTATACTTTCGGTTTTAATAAATTCAAAACGTGCGCCTGGCGTTACAGAAAATTTATCTGTAACATAAAATATATTTTCGCCAAATACTGCAATATTTAAGTTTGGATTATCGTATGCAGATTGTGTTGGGTAAAATGGGAACTCGTTTATTGCAGAATCAAAATTTGGGTCTGCACCATCGCTTCCTGGTCCTTGAGAATAGCTATTATCGGCTTTATAAAACTTACCTCCAATTAAAAATGTAGCGTCTTTATTAAACACATTATACTTAGAAAGTAATCGTGTTTCAAAACCATAGTTATTAAAATCACTACTTATTAAATCTCTTGCTCCTCCAGGATCTTCTATATCTGTACGCCTGTTTCTAAACCCTAATGCCGTTCTATTAGCATCAAGACCAAAAGCATTAAATGTAAAGTTTGTGTTCTCTGAAAATTTATGAGATAATTTTAAATTATATAGCAACCAATCCACTTGAAACCAATTTCGTGCTCTGTTACTTTGGTATGGATCTTCTTCAAACTGGCTATCGTTTAAACCTCCTGCTTGTTTAGCTAAATATCTTAAATAAGTAACTTCTCCTGTTAGTTTAGTTTTCTCATTAAATTGATAACCAATATGTGCAAATGCATTTTTAGATTCAAAGTTTGAGTTATCTCTAAAACCATCACCTTTTTTATAATTGAAAAATGAATAGTAACTCAACTTGTCTTTAGTACCACTTACGCTTGTAAAATTAGTGTACAAACCATTACTACCAATCGTGTTTCTTGTTATTAACTCAAAAGGTTTTGTTGCATTAGGTTCTTTCATTTTAAAATTAACCAAACCACCAAATTGCGTTCCATATTGTAAAGATGCAGCACCACGAATAATTTGCACTTCTTTTAAACCTTCGGCAGCTGGTGTATAATAACTTTCTGGATAGCCTAAAACATCTGCACTAATATCGTAACCATTTTGTCTGGTATTAAAACTTGCTGTACGGTTTGGATCTAAACCACGACCACCAATATTTAACTGTAAACCTGCATCGTCGTTTTGATAAATGTTTAAACCAGAAACTTGACTATAAATTTGTCTTGCGTTGTTAGACGCTAAACTTGCCATAGATTGTTCTACTAAAACAACTTCGGTTTTTTTACCTGCATAAATTGCTGTTCCTTCAACATCTTTTAAGCGTTTTAGAGCAAACACTTTTGCTTCTCTAGAAGATATTTCTACTTCAGATAGTGTTTCGGCTAAAGGCACTAACTTAACGTCAATGGTACTGTTACCTGTTACTGCTTGCTCTACAACCTCGTAATTGTAAGAGAAAAATACAATGGTAATATTTTGCTTTTCGATTTCAAATTCAAAAAAACCAGAGGCATTTGTTCTGGTTAACAATCCTGCATCCTTATCGTAAACCTCAACGTTTACAATAGGTTGGTTGCTAGAAGCATCTGTAATTGTTCCTGAAATTTTGTTTTGAGCAATGGCTATACTTGCTATTAAAAAACAAATGAAAAATAATTTATAATCCTTTAATATCATCGTTAAATGGTAAAATCCAAGCTTTGGGTTTAAATGTTTCTTTTTCGGCGTACAAATTTACGGTTTCATCTACAAATGGCGCACTTAATCTTCCGTTTAATGCAACATAACTTTTAGCATATACTTCTACGTGTTCATGACCTTGTTTTTTAAAATGGTCGCCAAGAAAATGTGCATATTCTAAAATAAAATCTGGCTGAAAACTCATTTGCTTTTCTTGTAATGGTGTTAAAAAATCATCGTTTTGTACGTAAAAAAATCCTTTTGTTTTTCCGTTTACAATTTTAAATGTGGTGCTTCCCATTTTCTCCATTAACATCACACGCCATGAAAACCTATAACCTTCTTCGGTCCAAAATAATTCGCCTGGATATAGCAAATAGCGAAAAGGAATGAGTAATTGCAAAACAAAAAACAGAGTAATAACTGGTAACACTAGTGTTTTTCTTTTTACTATAAACACTTCTTTTATTTGTATCGCTTTCGCGGAAGGAATTCGTAATCCTTTTTTAATAACGCTTATTATTTTATTATGAAAGTTAGCATCAAAGAAAATGAGCGCACTAACAATCATGACATACGGAAACATCCCGATTGGGAATAATACTCTTGTAAATACATGAAATATAACAACCAATACAAAAGCGAAACCGCGTGTTTTTTTATAAAGCAGTAAAAACGGAATGCATAAATCGTACAACATACCAGACCAACTCATAGCAAAGTGAAACCAATTTTGGTGCATTAAACTTTCGCCTATAAACGGAATATCATACTTAGATGGTAACCATGTTTTTAATGGTTGTGCTTTTAATAACCAATCGCTATTAATTTTAGCTAATCCAGCGTAAAAATAGACAATACCTAATAGCAGTTTAACACTATCTATTGTCCATCGTGGTATGTTTTTATATTGAATTTTATTACGGTAAGCATCTATAGAGAAATATGCATTTGCTGGTAAAAAAATCATGAGGAAGCTTAAAACGCTTATAAAATAGTAATGGTTTAAATACGTAGTTTTCTCCATTAATTCTATATAAGTAAAGCTTAAAAAGAAGGCAATAATAGCTAGTCTATATTTAAAACCAAGCGCCACTAAAAGCGAAGCGATGCCGCAGATAATAAATAAAACATAGGTATAATTACCTAACGTTTTTACCCACTCGAAACCGTAGTATTTAAAATGAAATTGCGGTTGTATGTAAACAGTTTCTATCCAACCTTTTGCCCAATAACGAATAATACTGTACAACATCATTAAACCAAAACCTATACGAAATACAGCTAAAGGTGCGGCATTTGTAGTTGCGTTTAGGTATGATTTAATTTTGCTATTCATAATGCAAAAAAAAGGTTGCCCGTTTAAATAGACAACCTTTTTATTAAATTTATTTTAATGTTAATCACCATCATTATCTTCAAATGCAATAGATATATTAAAAACTGAAATCATATCAGATTTTAGTGATACTACAGCTAGTTGTATAGCATCGTAAGCTTCAGTCATTTTTGTATTATCTGTTTCTATTTGAGATTTAAAATTTGCGTTTAATGCTTCAATTTTAGTTCTTGCTGCATCAAAACGGTTGTTTATAACTTCGGCTAAATCATTTCTATCTAAAGCTATTAAATAGTTTTTATAGCTTTCTCCTTCAGCATCGCTATTAATTGCTTTACCATTAAAAACATCTTGCACTGAATTTAGTGCTTCTAATAATAATGTTTTAGAGTCTTCTTCTTTATGTAAAGCTTCTATTTTAGATGGTAATGCCGTGCTAGAAAAAACACCTGCTGGAATACCTACCTTATCTGCTCTAAGGCGTTTTTCGTAATAATAAACATAGGCATTTAAGGTTTGGTTTACTGCTCCAGATGCTACGTTAGCTGTGTTTGTAATGTAGTTATCTCTGTAACCTGAAGTCCAATCTGTTAAAACAGTATTGGTTAGTGTTTGCATTCTATCTATTAAATCTGAAAGGTAAGTACTATAATTAGTATTAGATAAAGTCGTTAAAATAGCGGCATCGTTATCTGCAACACCATATAACATATAATCTACTGCAGGAAAACCAACAGCATCGTTATTATTTACGCTTGATAAATCGTAGTTACCATTGGCAATATTGTTTTCAATATCTGTAGTATTGGTTGGGTAGATATTCATTTGTTCTTCAAACAAAATCTCTTCTGCTTTACCAATTTGAAACATTTGCACTCTTTGAAACGATTGGTAAGCGTTAAACCAATGGGTTCTTAAGGTTTCTAAATTTGTTTGATTTACATTGGCTACAAATGTATTTTTAGAGTCTACTAAAGTACTTAACTCTGCACTTAAATTTTGATAGCCAGGAATAATAATGTTATCGGCAATGTTTGTAAGCATTGCTGTTCTATTGTAAGTGTCATTGGTAACGCTTCCTGAGTTAGAATCGTCTGAACTTGAACAAGCAAAAATTGCAGCTGCTATTAGTACTACTATTAATATTCTTTTAAACATATTATTCTTTTATTTAATTTGCAAAAATAATAAATAGCAGCTTCCTAAAAAAGGAGGCCACTATTTAAAAAACTAACCTTCAAAAATTAACTTCCTGTTTGTCCAGTTGTAAAACTAAACTCTGCTGAAATGGCATTAGATATAGTATCTAAAGTTTCTGCTGTAACATCCCAAAAACCATTACCACTCATTAATGTTGTTGTAAAAGCATCAACTTCTGCTTTTGTAAAATATGGTTCGTTTGTACCTGGCTTTCTTGTAAATTGTAAGCTATATACAAACCCGTATCCTTCTGATAAATCATGAAAAGCAGAAGCCCAATCTGAACCTAAACCTGTTTTTCCTTGTTGTAAATAATATACTGCTCTAACACCTATTACTTGAGATATTTTCTCTCTAATTATCTGTGCTTGTGCATCACGTACATCGTAATTTTTAGCAACAATTGCGGCACGACCTAATTTAAATGCATTGTAAACATCCATTGCTATACCTGCAAAATCGTCGTCTCCTTCTACTCTAGATAAGTATTTATTTAAAAAGTTATCTCCTTCTAAAGTTGGTACTGCTGGATTTGCTTCGTTACCGTATAAGTAACCGTAAGCTTCATCCCATTTGTGCTCCATAGTTGTGTAGTTGTTATCACCATCTAACACACCGGCATCATTATTTGCTCTATTATCTCCGGCGTCTAAAACTGCCGCACCTAAGTAATTATTTAACATTTGGTCTACCATTAAACCACCTATTAAACCTTTTGCAAACGCTTGATTGTTTTCTAATCCTTTTGTGTTTACATAACGTATAGAACCACCACCAGCTTCTTGAATTTGTCCTGCATTACCTGCTGATGCTGTATTATCCCAATTTGGAAATACGACATTTACTTGGTTTTCTATTAAAGCATCAAATTCTGCTTTTATTGCTGTTGCATCTGTTGTATTTGCCGAAAAGAAATCTGTTGAGGCTGCTGTTTTACTTCTTACACTTTTATCTGATGCATTTAAAGCGGCATCACTAAAATCGTTTGCGCCTTCTTGGTGTGCAAACATATTATCTAAAATGGTTTCTGTATTTGCTGTATTTGATAGACCAGACACAATTTCGTCTGCCATTAATATACGTGTTGTTTGACCGCTAAAGCTTACAGTTGTATTTCCGTTTCTTTCAAACACATAAGTATCTGGAGCTGTTACGTTGTTTGTTTCAATTACAACTGCTGCATCATCATCACTTGAACATGATGAAAGTGATATTGTTGCTAAAGCTGCTAAACCTAATACTAGTTTATTCATTTTTGATAAAATTATTTTATTTATTATTATTTAGACTAATTACAAATAGATATGCAATCAGTTTGCAAAAATAAAACTGAAAAGTAGTTTATGCAAGTTTATTTAGATTAAATTTAAATAAAGAATAAAATTTAAAAATAAAACATTAATAATCAACAACATAGAGTCAATTGTGATTAAAAAAACATTTTTTTAAGGATAGTATTAATGGTATTTTGAGAAGATTTTAGTGGCTTCGTTATAACTACTTTCAAAAGACATCGCATTTAAATTGTGTGCTTTTTTAGTTGTTAGGTATGATAGTACTTTTTCGGTTGGCATATTTCCTGTTAAATCGTCTTTAGCCATTGGGCAACCACCAAAACCTTGAATAGCACCATCAAAACGACGACAACCTGCTTTATAAGCTGCGTCTACTTTTTCAAACCAAGTTGTTGGTGTTGTGTGTAAATGCGCACCAAATTCGATGTCTTTATATTGTGGTATTAAATTAGAAAACAAATAATCTATATTTTCTGGATTAGAAGTACCAACAGTATCGCTAAGTGAAAGTATTTTAACACCCATTTTACTTAAACGCTCTGTCCACTCGCCTACTATTTCTACACTCCAAGGATCACCATAAGGATTTCCAAAACCCATAGATATGTATACAACAACTTCTTTATTGGCTTGGTCTGCTCTATTTAGTATTTCTTGTAAAGTTACTACAGATTGTGCAATGGTTTTATGCGTATTACGCATTTGAAAATTTTCTGAAATAGAAAACGGATAACCCAAATAATCTATTTCTGGATGTTTACAAGCATCGTCTGCACCACGAGTATTAGCTATTATAGATAGTAATTTACTTGTTGTTTTGCTTAAATCTAACTGCGCTAAAACTTGGGCAGTATCTACCATTTGTGGTATTGCTTTTGGTGAAACAAAACTTCCAAAATCGATAGTATCAAAACCAACACGAAGTAAAGATTGTATGTATTGTACTTTCTTTTCGGTTGGAATAAAATCTTTAATGCCTTGCATGGCATCTCTTGGACATTCTATAACTTTTACGTGGTGCTTCATAATTAACTTCAAAGATAATAAAGTTAGTTAGTTACTAAAACGTTTTCTTAAATTAAGGTAGTACTATTGGACCTAAAAAATTATTCCAAAAAACAAAACCAGAAATACCACCAAAAAAACCAGAAACAATAAATGAAAATCTGTAAGCTTTAGGCACTACATTAAATAAGATATAATACATTACACAAGCTCCAATTAATGCTGTAATTATAGGAATCACCCATTGATTTAATTCTAAATATCTAGAGATTTCAAATTCATCGCCTGTAAAAAAACGTTCTTTATTTATAAATTTCGATACTAAAGCACCAAATGTATTATAGACTTCTCGAGAAATGAAACATGCTAGTAATATTGCTAACCAATCTAAAAATTTTAATTTATGTTTAGTTGATGTTTTTCTATAAAAAAGTATGCATAATCCAATTAGTGACGTTAAAATTGTTTGCAATGGACCACCTAATGCTATCCAAAATATATGTTTAAAATTAAGCTGGTATTTTTTCTCTAACGAATGCTTTAATGTATTAAAACGTTTTTTTTCTTTAAATGGTAGATTATTATTTATTTCATGATGGTATAAATCTACAATGCTAAAAATCTCTTTAACTTCGGCATCTTCATAATACCCTTTTTCTTTATAACTCATAGAACTATAACTTAAATGAGTGTTATAGCCCAAGAATTTAGCAACTAAAATATGACCATATTCATGAGACAAAGTTCCTATTATAGTAAAGGCTATAAATACTAAAAATATAATTATAGAAAATCTAAGTTTGAATTTAAACATCCATACTAAGATAATTTATTTTTCTGAGAAGAATATAAAAATTGCAATACCAACAAAAACAACTATTTGTAACCATTTTAAAAATAAACCTATATTTTTATGTGATTTTAAATAAGTAGAAATAGAACCTGCTAAAATGGCGACTAAAGAGAATATTATAAATGACGTTGCCATAAACAGCAAACCTAAAATATAAAACTGTTTTACAGAACTTAGTGTTTCTGAAAATAAAAAACCTGGAAAAAAAGCTAAAAAGAAAATAGAAACTTTTGGGTTTAACACATTCATTATCACACCTTGCTTAAATAATTGCCACATGCTCTTTTTAGGCACTGCAGTATCATTTAATTCTACTTTTGCATCACTTTTATATACTTTAAAAGCTAAATACAAAAGGTAAGCCGCACCTAAACATTTTATTATAAAAAATAACAAATCATTTTCTTTTATAATGGCCGATACGCCAAATGCTACTAAAGTAGTATGCACTAAACAACCTGAAATTAAGCCACAAACCGTTGCCAAACCATACTTTGTACCGTTTACAATGCTTTGCATTAACACGTATATATTATCTGGACCTGGAGATATAGCTAAAGCCGAAGTGGCAACAACAAATGCTAAAAGTGTTTCTATATTCAATTTAACACCTCTTTAAAATAGCTTTATTAATACGTTTTACAAGCGATGGACCTTCGTAAATAAAACCAGTATATATTTGCACTAAGTCTGCTCCTGCTTCAATTTTCTCTAAAGCATCTTTTGCAGAATGTATGCCACCAACACCAATTATTGGGAACGCTTTGTTACTTTTTTCAGCTAAATATTTTATAACCTGCGTAGATTTTTCTTTTATTGGTTGCCCGCTTAAACCGCCATTTCCTATTTCGGCTAATCTTTCATCTGTAGCTTTTAAACCTGTTCTATCGGTAGAAGTGTTACTTGCAATAACACCATCTAAATTGGTTTCTTGTACGAGTTCTATTATTTCGTCTAACTGCCCATTATTTAAATCTGGAGCAATTTTTAATACAATTGGTTTTTGTACTTTAAAAGTGTTATTCGCTTTTTGTACAGCGCCGATAAGCTCTAATAAATAGTCTTTATCATTTAATTTTGCATGACTGCCAACATTTGGGCAACTTACATTGAGTACAAAATAATCTACATAAGGATGTAAAGCATTAAAACATTCTAGATAATCTTTAGTATAATCTTCTGGTTTGGTTTGCGTGTTTTTTCCAATATTTCCACCAATAATAAGTTTACCTTTATTCTTTTTTAATTGAGAGATAGCCGCATCAAGACCTTCGTTATTAAAACCCATTCTGTTTATAATGCCTTTATCGTCTTTTAACCTAAATAAACGCTTTTTTGGGTTTCCTACTTGTGCTTTTGGTGTTACTGTACCTATTTCTATAAAACCAAAACCAAAGTTTGCTAGCTCATTATATAATACTGCATTTTTATCAAATCCTGCTGCTAAACCTACTGGATTTTTAAAAGTTAAACCAAAAAGTTTTCGTTCTAATTTGGCATCTTCAACCACATATAAACTTCTAAAAACCGAAGCCATTCCTGGTATCTTACAAGTAAATTTTATAAGTGAAAAAGTAAAGTGATGAATCTTTTCTGGATCAAAAAGAAAAAATAACGGGCGTAGTAGTGCTTTGTACATGTAGTAATGTTTGCACAAAAGTAATTCTTATTAAAAAAATGAGCAATGTTAAAGCTTAAAAAAACTTAATAATTGTATTTTTACGTCATAAAATTATTAGTTAACCTTTAAATAGATTCCTCGCGTTGCAGGAAATAAAATATGATTTCAAAACAAGATATAATAAAACGCTTTGTAGGTTATGTAACTGTAGATACAGAATCTGACCCAGAAAGCGACACAACACCAAGTACAGCAAAGCAATGGGATTTAGCAAATGCTTTAGTAGATGAGCTTAAAGCCATTGGAATGAGCGATGTTACTATAGATGAAAACGCTTATATAATGGCAACGTTGCCTAGTAATGTTGATCACGATGTACCAACCATTGGGTTTATTTCGCATTTTGATACCACTCCAGATTTTACTGGTGCTAACGTAAAACCTCAAATTATTGAAAATTACGATGGTAAAGATATTATGCTTAATGAAGCTGAAAATATTGTACTATCTCCAGATTATTTTGAAGATTTACTACTTTATAAAGGTCAGACCTTAATTACTACAGATGGCACAACACTTTTAGGTGCAGATGATAAAGCTGGAATTACAGAAATTGTTTCGGCTATGGAGTATTTAATTGCCAATCCACAAATTAAACATGGTACTATAAAAGTTGGTTTTACACCTGACGAAGAAATTGGTCGTGGTGCGCATAAATTTGATGTAGAAAAATTTGGTGCAGATTGGGCTTATACTATGGATGGTAGCCAAATTGGTGAATTAGAATACGAGAATTTTAATGCTGCTGGCGCAAAAGTACGTGTAAAAGGAAAAATTGTACATCCTGGTTATGCAAAAGGTAAAATGGTAAACTCTATGTACATTGCTACAGAGTTTATAAACTCGTTACCTCGTATGGAAACACCAGAACATACTGAAGGTTACGAAGGATTTTTCCATTTATATTCTATTAATGGTGAAGTTGAAGATACCGTGATGCAATATATAATTCGTGATCATGATCGTGAACATTTTGAAGCACGCAAAGAAGTCATGCAAAAAATTACGAACGAGATAAATAGCCAATACGGAAAAGAAGTTATTGAGATTGAAATTAAAGATCAATACTTTAATATGAAAGAAAAAGTAGAACCTGTAATGCATATTGTAGATATTGCAGAAGAAGCAATGAAACAATTAGACATAAAACCATTAATTAAAGCAATTCGTGGCGGTACAGATGGTTCTCAATTAAGTTATATGGGCTTACCTTGCCCTAATATTTTTGCTGGCGGACACAATTTTCATGGGCGTTACGAGTACGTTCCTGTAGAAAGTATGATAAAAGCAACAGAGGTTATTTGTAAAATTTGTGAGATTACAGCAGAGAAAAACAAATAAGAACCAATAAAATTCTAATATAAATTAAACCCATAAGGCCATGTCTTATGGGTTTAACTTTTTACAGAATATTCATCTAAAATTACAGAGGATTTAAAATTTATCTATACCCGTTTTATATGACTTTAGAATTAAAAATTATCTATGTAAAAAGCATAATACAAAACAATTACTTCTTATTAATTATTAGAGCTCCTTTATTTAGTAATTTAATACACCTCTAATAAAAATTTAACTAAATATATTTTTCTAACAAATCTATTAATCGTAATATTGCAATGAATAAATTAATTTAAACTATGGGATTAGTAAAATCAGAAATGTTTACAGACCAACAAAACGAGATTGCTCTTTTTGCAAAAGTTTTTGGTCATCCAGCAAGAGTATCTATTTTACAACATTTATTTAAAATAGACACATGCGTTTGTGGAGACTTAGTTAACGAAATTGGCTTAGCACAACCCACAATATCACAGCATCTTAAAGAATTAAAACAGTTAGGTTTAATAAAAGGAAACGTTGAAGGAACAAGTGTTTGCTATTGTATAGACACAGAAAATTGGACAAAAATGAAACAGGTTATGAATCAATTTTTAGATCAAGACCTAACTAAAAAGGGAGATTGTTGTTAAAAAAATTTACAAGCATCAATCGTATAATTGCAATAAACAAATAAATAAAAATATTATGAAATTATCAGAAGTTAAAAACAGATTAAACGAATTAGAAACTATTTCTTTTCAATTACCAAATGGAGAGTTAGTACCAAACCATTTTCATGTTACAGAAGTTGGTAAAATATCTAAACACTTTATAGACTGTGGTGGTACGGTGCGACATGAGGATGTTGTAAACTTTCAATTATGGAATGCTAACGATTACGACCATAGATTACACCCAGAAAAGCTTTTAAATATTATAGAATTATCTGAAAAAGTTTTAGGTATAGAGGATTTAGAAATTGAAGTAGAATACCAAGGTGATACTATTGGAAAATTTGGTCTTGATTTCGACGGTAAACATTTTTTATTAACCAATAAACAAACAGATTGTTTAGCTAAAGACCAATGCGGGATTCCACAAGAAAAAACAAAATTAAAATTCTCTGAAATAGAATCTGGAAATTCTTGTGCACCCGGAAGTGGATGTTGTTAATTAAAATTAATTATAAAATCATAAAAATTGACGACTACACAATCTACTCTATTTTCAGAAATAGACACTACAATTAAAACCTTAAAACCTGAAACAATTTCAGAAGAACGTAAAACGGTTTTAAATCCGTTAGCGGAATATATTCAAACCAAAGTTGAAAATAAACAAGATATTCGTATCAATTTTATTTGTACTCATAACTCACGAAGAAGTCATTTATCGCAAGTATGGGCGCAAGCAATGGCACAGTATTTTAATATAGATAATGTGTTTTGTTATTCTGGCGGAACAGAAGCTACAGCAATGTTTCCAATGGCAGCAAAAGCATTACAAAATTCGGGTTTTAAAATCAATACACTTTCTGAAGGTAAAAATCCTATTTACAGTATTAAATATGCTACAAACGAGCATCCTATTATAGGCTTTTCCAAAACTTTTGGAGACGATTTTAATCCTAAATCTGAATTTGCAGCAATAATGACTTGTTCGCAAGCAGATGGTGCATGTCCTTTTATTCCTGGCGCAGAAAAACGTATACCAATTACTTTTCAAGACCCAAAAGCTTTCGATAATACACCACAACAAGAGGAAAAGTACAACGAAAGAAGCATACAAATTGCAACCGAATTATTTTACATATTCTCTCAAATTAAAGCATAAATAATGGCATTAAAAAAATTAAGTTTTTTAGATAGTTATTTAACACTATGGATTTTTATCGCAATGGCTATTGGCGTAGGTATTGGATATTTTTACCCATCTTTTCCAGAAGTTGTTAACTCTTTTAGTAGTGGTAGTACCAATATTCCTATTGCTATTGGATTAATAGTGATGATGTATCCTCCACTTGCCAAAGTAAATTTCTCTTTATTACCAAAGGTTTTTAAGAACACTAAAATTCTTTCCATTTCACTAATTCTTAATTGGATTATTGGTCCGGTTTTAATGTTCTTTTTAGCTATTATATTTTTACGTGATTATCCAGAATACATGGTTGGACTAATTTTAATTGGTTTAGCACGTTGTATTGCAATGGTTTTAGTTTGGAATGATTTAGCCGAAGGCAGTAGCGAATATGGAGCAGGTTTAGTTGCATTAAATAGCATTTTTCAAGTGTTTGGTTATAGCTTTTATGCATGGCTTTTTATAACAGTACTGCCTCCATATTTTGGGTTTCAAGGTGCAATTATTGATATTTCTGTTGCAACCATTGCAGAGAGTGTAGCAATATATTTAGGTATACCTTTTGCACTTGGCATTTTAAGCCGATTAATTTTAGTAAAACTAAAAGGAGATGAATGGTACACAAATAAATTTATTCCAACCATTTCTCCATTAACATTAATAGCTTTACTATTTACTATTGTAATAATGTTCTCATTAAAAGGAGAGCTAATTGTAGAAATACCTATGGACGTTTTAATAATTGCTGTTCCGTTATTAATCTACTTTACATTAATGTTTATTATTGGTTTTTTCTTTACAAAAGCTACAGGAGCAGAATACGATAAAACTACAGCCGTAGCTTTTACTGCAGCAGGAAATAATTTCGAGTTAGCTATTGCCGTTGCTATTGCAGTTTTTGGACTAAACTCCGGACAAGCCTTTGCAGGAGTTATTGGTCCACTAGTAGAAGTACCGGCATTAATTTTATTAGTTCGTGTATCGTTTTGGTTAAGAAAAAAATACTATCTAGAAGCTAAAGCATAAAAAAGTTAAGTAAATTCGAAGACTATTTTAGTAAACGAAACGTCTTATACTTTGAAAGAAAATGCTAATAAATCTCAATATGTTTCATTTGATTCTATTGATGCAGATGAAAGTGAATATTTATTTATAAAACCCTCACAAATACCAAATGCTGGTAATGGTTTATATACCGCAATAGATATATTTAAAAATGAAATAATTTCTATTTTTAAAGGAGAAATTATTAGCACATTTGAAGCCGAAAAAAGGGTTAATAAAGGTGAAGATCGCTATTTTATTAACCTTTTAGACGGTAACATAATGGACAGCATGCACACACAGTGTTATGCCAAATATGCTAACGATGCTAAAGGTGTAGTAAATAACACTTTTAAAAATAATGCTAAAATTACTTTAGACAGTGATGATAATGTTTGCATCATGGCAACCAAAAATATTAATGCCGGAGACGAAGTTTTTTGCAGTTATGGTAAAGCATATTGGAAAAAACACAATTAATTAAAATTTATAAAAAATCTTAGTAATTTAAGGTCTCAATAAATTTAACTAATTTTGAGTTTAAAGCATACAATTATGACTACTACACCAGAACATGATAAAAGAATTGCAGAAATGAAATTCTTTTCTGTATACCCACATTACGTTGATAAAGTTGAAAAAAAAGGCAGAACAGTTGAAGAGTTACATACGGTAATAGAATGGCTAACTGGTTTTAATACTAAAAAAATAAAACAACTCATTGACGAAAAAGTTACATTTAAAACTTTTTTTGATCGCGCAACCTTAAACCCAAATGCCGATTTAATTAAAGGTGTAATTTGCGGTTATAGAATAGAAGATATCGAAACACCTTTAACAAAAAAAGCGCGTTACTTAGACAAGTTAATAGATGAATTAGCTAAAGGTCGTAAAATGGAAAAAATTTTACGTGAAAAAAAATAAATTAAAACATGAAAAAAGCAGACTCGGTAGAAGAATATATTGAAAATAACAATCATTTTAAAGACGCTTTAGAGATACTACGAGAACTTATTTTATCTACAAATCTTGAAGAAACTATTAAATGGTCTGCTCCTACTTATACTTTGTCTGGAAAGAATATATTAGGTATTGGTGCTTTTAAAAATCATTTTTGTTTATGGTTTTTTAACGGTGTCTTTTTAAAAGATGAGCATAACCTTTTAGAAAAGGCACAAGAAAAAACTAAAGCTTTACGCCAAATGCGTTTTAAAAAGTTGGAAGACATAAACAAACCTCTTGTTATAGCATATATAAAAGAAGCTATAGAAAATCAAAAAAATGGTAAAGAATTAAAAGCTGTTCGTACTACAAAGAAAGATGTTACAATTCCAGATTTAATTGCCGAAGAAATAAAAAACAATAAAAATTTTAAAGATGCCTTTAAAGCTTTAACGCCATCTTGCCAAAGAGAATATTGTAACCATATAATTGATGCAAAACGAGAAAGCACAAAATTGTCTAGGTTAGAAAAAATTAAACCTATGATTTTAAAAGGTGCTGGCTTACACGATAAATATAAAAACTGCTAATTTTTACTTGTTTTAATATTACAGTGTAGTTTCACGTAAATTTAAACTAAAGTCTATAGTTTTAAATACCGTTTCTACTGGTTCTTTAGACTCTAATCTATTAACTAAAATTTGTACAGATGCTTCACCAATAGCATCACTATGTTGAGCTATAGTTGAAAGTTTTGGACTTGTAAATGGCAAAACATTATCATCACTAAAACCAATTATAGACATATCTTGTGGTATACTATATCCTCTCTCTTTTGCAATATTTAGTACTGCTCCACCAGAAATATTATCGATACAAATAACACCATCTATAGGTTGCTTTTTATCAAAATAATTTTCAATTGCAACTTCTACATTTTCTGTACTAGGTATTTTTACTTCCGTTAAATTACTATTGTATTGTTTTGCATCTTCAATAGCTTTAAAACAGCCTTTAGACCTTAATTTACCAACACTTAGTTCTTCAATCTTATTTATTAGTATTATATTTTTTCTACCTTCTTTTATTAAATGCATTGTTGCATCGTAGGCTGCTTGAAAATCGTTATTTACAACTTTATCACAAGTTATGGCTTGAGACACTCGGTCGAACATTAAAATAGGTATTTTTTGATTTAAAATATCTTTAAAATGATCTGTTTTCTTATTAACCTCTGTTTCTTCTGCAATAGACATTATAAAACCATCTACACTTCCGTTTGCCAATAACTCTAAACTATTTGCTTCTTTTTCATATAATTCGTTAGACAAACAAGTAATAATATTATAACCTTGTTTTGCAGATTCTTTTTCTATACCATATAAAACTTTAGCAAAAAAGTGATTTAATATATTTGGGATAATAACTCCTATGGTTTTTGTCTTGCTATTTTTAAGGCTTAAAGCCACGCGATTAGGCTTATAATTATACATTTTAGCCGTTTCCTTTACTCGCGCTATAGTTGCTTCTCCTATTTCACTACTTCCATTTAAGGCTTTAGAAACTGTAGAGATGGAAACATTTAGTTTTTCGGCAAGTTCTTTTAAAGTAATCATATAAAAAATTGTGGCTTGAAATGAAAAAATCCTTACGAAAGTACAAAAAGATTGATTATCAAATTTAAAAAATTACACAAAAAAAATCCTCAAGTTTTAACTTGAGGATTTTTAGTAATTTATTAAAATAGAGTTATTTGTTTACTTTTAAAGGTGCATTTAAAGCTTTACTGCTTTCCATAGAAATTGCAGCACGATCAAACTTTAATTTTCCAGACATAGTTTCTATAACACAACTATTATCTTTATCGTTAAGCTCTACTATTTTACCATGCATACCACTTTTAGTAACTATTTTATCGCCACGCTTTAACTCGGCAGCGAACTTTTTTTCATTCTTAGCACGCTTCATCTGTGGTGCAATCATAAAAAAGTACACTACAGCAAACATTGCTATTATTGGTAAAAAACCTGAAATATCTCCCATTACTTAATTGCTGGAGATAAAGGTGCTGCTGTTTTTGCAGGAGCATTAGGATCTGGCTTAATAAAAGCAGAAATTTTAACTACTTCTCTACCTTTTTCTGTATTTGCAGTTACTGTAATTGCTTTAGAAATTTTGTTGTTTCCTTTACCATTAAATTTAACTGTAAATTTTCCTTCTTCACCTGGAGCTAAAGGCTCTCTAGACCAATCTTTAGGAATTGTACATCCACAAGAACTTTTTACATCTGTAATTACTAATGGCGCTTCTCCTGTATTTTTATATGTAAAAACAGTTTCAACTGGAGTTCCATTGATAATTTCACCAAAATCATGATCTGTTTTATTAAACTCGATTACTGGAAATTTAGATGCAGCTTGATCTCTTTCTGCTGCTGCTGCAACCTTTGTGTCATCTACTTTGCTTGTTGCGTCTTCTTTACAAGAAGTAAAAGCTAACATGCATACTGCACTAAATAATAATACTACTTTTTTCATAATTTAATTTTTAAATATTTTGATAAATTTCGAACGCAAAAATAAGAATAATTTTGAACTACATCAAGCCACGGCCAACTTTATTTAGTTTTCCTTCGATTTGATATTCTTTTACAAGTTTATCGAGTATTCCGTTAATAAATATACGGCTTTTTGGTGTTGAATATTCTTTAGATATTTCTAAATATTCGTTAATAGTAACTTTTGTAGGAATAGATGGAAAATTTTGAATTTCGCATATTCCCATTTTAAGTAACATTAAATCTATATTTGCTATCCTATCGCTATCCCAATTTGTTGTTTTATTTTCTATTTCTTTTGTAAATGTATTTTGATTTAACAACGTTTTTCTAAACAACTTAATTGCAAATTCTTTGTCTTCGATATCTTTATACAACTTAGGCAGAAAATGAAATGCGTTAGAGTCTTTTTTTACTTTGCGTAATAATTTAAGTATTGAAGTGTTTACCGTAGGCAAATCGTCTAACCAAGTTAAATGTTTGTCTTCTAAATACTCATAAAGTTTATCGTTAGGTGCAATAATTTCTTTAAATACCTCTACAATAAAATTACGGTCTTCGTTAAAGTTTGTTGTAGTAGTCTTTAGGTATTCTTTATAAATATCACTCACTAATATTTCTTTATAAATAATATCAACATATTCAGAATCTAAATCCCAATTTTTAATATTATGGGCATCAAATTTGGCTTGAAGCTGCTCATTATCTCTAAGCATAATAAGCACTTCGTTATTTATAAATTTACGATTAGGATTTTTTTCTTCGGCAGTTGCTAAATGTTTTTTTGTAGTTTTTTCTAAGTGAGATTCTGCACGCTTTTGTACTTCAATCATTAAAGAAATTAATAATAAATACAAATTATACATGTTATCTATACTGTATAATAAAAATTTTTGATCTTTTGAAAAATCATCGCTTTCACTACCATTAAAGGCATAAAGCACTTGCATAACTTTAACTCGAATGTGTCTTCTACTTAACATCTTTACAAAGAACTTAATAAAATTAATATAAAAGTGGTGGTCACTTTAAGTCGGCAAAAATAATATATTTTATGAATACAAATACTAATTATTAATTAATAATTGCTAATATTATTTATAATAGAACAAACAGTAATTTTATTGTACTAAAACACAATCTAATCCAACATTACAAACCTTTTTATTCCTTTTTATGCTTTATCTTTGTCTTTATAAAAAAGCGACATATTTAGGTTTTTAAACTAAAAAACAAACTCCAAAACTGTAAATGAAAGAATTACAGCATCTTAACAAATATTTCTTAAAATATAAAAAGCAATTAATAATTGGTATTTTAATTACAATTATATCTATGCTTTTTAAAATTTATGTTCCTAAATTAATTGGTTCTATTATAGATATTGTAAACAACCAATTACAAAATCCTGAAAACTCAATTTCAGATTTTAAGCAAGAACTTTTAAATAATATTCTATTAATTATTGGTACTGCAATTATAGCAGGTATTCTTACTTTTTTTATGCGTCAATATATTATTAACGTATCGAGATATATAGAATTCGATTTAAAAAATGAAATTTACCAACAGTACCAAAAACTCTCTTTAAATTTTTATAAAAAAAATAGAACAGGAGATTTAATGAATAGAATAAGTGAGGACGTAACACAGGTAAGAATGTATGCCGGACCTGCAATTATGTATAGTATAAATACCATTACACTTTTTATTGTGGCTTTGGCTTTTATGTTTAAACAAGCACCTACTTTAACGTTATACACTATAATTCCGCTTCCTATTCTATCGGTTTTAATTTATTTAATTAGTAAAGAAATACATAAACGTAGTACAATAGTTCAAGAGTATTTATCTAAACTTTCAACATTTACTCAAGAAGCTTTTAGTGGGATTTCGGTAATTAAAGCTTACGGTATAGAACCACAAACACAGGCAGATTTTACTACGCTTGCTTACACAAGTAAAGAGAAACAACTTAGTTTAGTACGCATTCAAGCGTTCTTTTTTCCAATGATGATTTTACTAATTGGTATTAGTAATATTCTAGTTATTTACATTGGTGGTATGCAGTATATAAACGGTGAAATTTCTCTAGGTAATATTATGGAGTTTATTATATATGTAAACATGTTAACTTGGCCTGTTGCTACAGTTGGTTGGGTAACCTCTATTATTCAACGTGCTGAGGCTTCGCAAAAGAGAATTAATGAGTTTTTAAAAATTGAACCAGAAATTAAAAACAACACAATAGAACCTTCTTTAATTAAAGGTAATATTGAATTTAAAAATGTTTATTTTACTTACGACGATACTAATATTAAAGCATTAAAAGGGTTAAGTTTTAAATTAAACTCTGGTGAAACTTTAGCTATAGTTGGTAAAACAGGCTCTGGTAAATCTACCGTTTTAGATTTAATAGGCAGATTGTATGATATTAATAAAGGTCAATTATTAATCGATAATAAAGAAATAGACCAATTAAACTTAACAAGTTTAAGAGACGCTATTGGTTATGTACCACAAGATGCCTTTTTGTTTAGCGATACCATAAATAATAATATTAAATTTGGTAAAGAAAATGCAACAGACGAAGAGGTAATTGCTGCTGCAAAAAACGCCCAAGTACATAAAAACATTTCAAAATTTACAAATGGATACCAAACAGTTTTAGGAGAACGTGGTATTACTTTATCTGGCGGACAAAAACAAAGAGTATCTATTGCCAGAGCAATAGTTAAAAATCCACAAATATTATTATTTGACGATTGTCTTTCTGCAGTAGATACAGAAACAGAAGAAAAAATACTTAACAATCTTAAAAAAGTTTCGGCTGGTAAAACAACTATAATAGTAAGTCATCGCATTTCTTCAGCTAAAAATGCAGACCATATTATAGTACTAGACGATGGAAAAATTGTTCAAAAAGGAACACACAACCAACTTATAAACATTGATGGTTACTACAAAGAACTCTATATTAAACAAATGAGTGAAAATTATACTAATTAATGTAAATAAGTCTAATTAAAAGAAAAACTTTAAAATGTTGCGTGGTTTTATTTTTTTCCTATTTTTGAAACACATTAATAACAAATTAAAATTATGAACAATAACGAGATGATGGAGAAAGAAGAAATTTACTCTAAGGTTTTAAGAGCTGGAAGACGTACTTATTTTTTTGATGTTCGCGCTACAAAAGCTGGTGATTATTATTTAACAATTACCGAGAGTAAAAAGTTTACAAATGATGATGGCTCATTTCATTACAAAAAACATAAAATCTACTTGTACAAAGAAGATTTTAATGAGTTTAATAGCATTTTACAGGAAATGACAGATTATGTTATTGCCGAAAAAGGAGACGAAGTTATTAGTGATCGTCACCAAAAAGATTATAAAAAAGAATACGACTCTTCTAAAACTAACCAAGACACTGTTACAGAAGAGACAACAAATGCTAGTGAAACTGCAGAAAGTAGATTTACAGATATAGATTTCGACGATATTTAATAAAAAAGTTAACTCTTTATATATTAAACATAAAAAAACCATTTCTTTTGAAATGGTTTTTTTATTAAAATTGTTTTAGTAAAATATTTGTATTAAGACACCGTACTTCCGTTTTTTACTTTAAGTTCTGGGTTTAATAAAGTAACATCTTTGCCATTTACCGCTCCTAATACTAAGCATTCGCTCATAAATTTGCCTATTTGTTTTTTAGGAAAATTAACAACTGCTAAAATTTGCTTATCTATTAAGTCTTCTTTTTTATAAAGCGTAGTAATTTGTGCCGAAGATTTTTTAACACCTAAAGCTCCAAAGTCTATAGTAAGCTTATATGCCGGATTTCTAGCCTCTGGAAAATCATTTACTTCTATTATAGTTCCTACACGAATATCTACTTTAGTAAAATCGTTAAATTGAATAGTTTTGCTCATGAGCTAAAGGTAATAAAGTTGAATAGCTCTTACAAATTGTAAAAAAATAAAAAAAATCAGCTTTAATATAGTACATTGTAATTCAATTATATTTGCAATATTTATAAGCCTAAGTATGAAACACATAATAATTCTTATTCTATTTTCAACCTTTTGTTCTGCTCAAGAAAAATATACTTTTGATTATTTAATTGAATATGAAAGAACATTCTTAAAAGAAGATTCGCTTAAAAAAAAAGCATTCTACTTAACAAACTCAAAAGACAACAGCTATTTTGCCGAGCTTACTTTAAAAGACAGCTTAGATTATAATATGTTTTTTAAACATCATGATAAATTGCATTCTTTTGCATTAGTTTCAAAATTTCAGATAAACGAAGCTGAAGCCATTAATATTAACTGTACTCAAATTACATTTAAAAAAAATGAGTATAAAAGTGTAATCGATGATTATGAATTCTCTGTACCCAAAGACACAGTAATAAATAATAAAAATTATCAAATCTATAATTTAAAAAGCAAGCTAAATTTAAAAAAAAGAAAAAGAAATGGCTCAGGTACAAATGTTTATATTATAGATAACTCATCCATTTCTCATCTACCTTTTTTTACGCATCCAACAGCATACGAAAAATGGAAACTACAAAAACACTTACCAAACGGTTTATTAATAGAAAAAAAGCATATAGACGTTTTTGAAAAAGACCACAGTACCGAAGTACTAATTAGCTATAAGAAAATTAAAAAAAATATAACTATTATAGGTGATTGCATAAGTTATAAATAGATTTTTAATAAAACAGAAGCATTTATTTATCAGTCTTTTTTTAAGCGGTTTTAAGTTTGCAACACACAATTTTAAGGATATTAAATATCAACATAAAAATATTGAAACAATCTAAACTAATACTTCCTATAATTGTAATTTCTCAATTTTGTTGCACTTCGCTTTGGTTTGCTGGCAACTCTGTAATTACTAATCTTATTAAAGATTTTAATCTTAACGACAATGCGTTAGGCGACTTAACTTCTGCGGTTCAATTTGGGTTTATTATTGGCACATTAATTTTTGCTATAATGGCAATTGCTGATCGTTTTTCACCTTCAAAAGTGTTTTTAATTAGTGCAATTCTTGGAGCTTTTTTTAATTTAATAATTATAAATGAAGCCAACAACTTTACAAGTTTAATTGTATGTCGTTTTCTTACTGGTTTTTTTCTAGCAGGCATTTATCCAGTTGGAATGAAAATAGCTGCCGATTACTTTAATAAAGGTTTAGGCAAATCGCTTGGTTTTTTAGTTGGTGCATTAGTTTTAGGCACAGCACTTCCGCATTTATTAAAAGATTTAACACAAACCTATTCTTGGAAGTCTGTTATTATAGCAACATCTTCCCTTTCAACATTTGGTGGTTTATTAATGTTTGTTTTAGTTCCAGATGGACCACATCGTAAACCAAATAAAAATTTAAACTTATTAGCATGCTTTAGTGTTTTTAAAAAACGTAATTTTAGATCTATAGCTTTAGTTTATTTTGGACATATGTGGGAGCTTTATGCCTTTTGGACATTTGTACCACTTATGTTAACAAAGTATAGTATTAACTTTACACAAACTAACTTTAACATTCCATTACTATCATTTGTAATAATAGGAATTGGAGGAGTTGCCTGCGTTATAGGAGCATATATTGCAGAATTTTTAGGAACAAAAAAAACTGCGGCAATAGCCTTACTTTTATCTTGTTGCTGTTGTATTTTATCTCCGTTTGTTTTTTCTATTGAAAATAAAATGCTTTTTATTGGTTTTCTTGTTTTTTGGGGAATGGTTGTTATTGCAGACTCTCCATTATTATCGACTTTAATTGCTCAAAATGTTAAAGGAGAAATAAAAGCAACAGCACTAACAATTGTTAATTCAATTGGTTATTTGGTAACTATAATAAGTATTCAATTTGTGTCTAAATTTATAGAAATAACAGACTCAAATTACATTTTTTTTATTCTAGCTATTGGTCCTATTTTAGGATTAGCATCACTAAAAATGAATAAAAGCAAAAAGGTGTAATTACCATTCATTTCTCTTAATCAATCTCTCTATATGAGCGTAGTGATGATTAGAGTGCCAAGCATAAATTCCTAGGTTTTTATTTAAAGAAATGACCTCATTACTTTCTGGATGAATAAAAGTACGCTCTAAATCTTCAAAAGAAAGGCCTTTTACAAAATATACCAACTTTGCATGAATTACTTTTATGTGCTATAAAGAATTTTCAATTGGTTGATTATAATCATGCAATTGCGACCAAGAATTTTCATTATAAGCTTTAATTACAGGATTTTCTTCTGTTATTGCCCACTTAAAACGAATGTAACTATGGTGATGACTATCACTTATATGATGTATTAGTTGTCTTACTGTCCAACCATTTGGCCTGTATGGTGTATTTAATTGTTTATTATTAAGATTAACTACAAGTTCTTCTAAATGTCTTGGAAAATTCTCTAATACACTAATCCATTCTTTAATGTGAGTTACTGTAATTTCTTTTGGACAACTAAACTTTCCTATTGGATACTTTAATTTTTCTAATGATTGATTATTCATTATTTACACATCTTTATTCTTTATTGTAAGATGCAATAAAACGTTTTGCCCTATCATTACTTGTATTAAATTGCAAAGCTTTTTTGTAATTATTGTAAGCCTGTAAGCTATCGCCTTTTCTAGCATAAGCATCTGCCAAACTATCGTAAACATTACTACTTTCTGGATATAAAGCTACATTTATTTTAAAGAGCTCTATAGCTTCATCAAATTCTTTTTCTTTAAGTTTATTATAACCTAATCTATTAAAAACATGCTCTTCTATAAACACATTTAGAGAATCTTCTTTTTGTATAGCCAAGTAACCTTCTGTTGCTTTCTCATATTCCTTATTTTTTAGATAAGTACTTGGAACGTGTAAAGAATCTGGCATTTTTTTATAATTGTATGTTGTTTTCGCGTTTTCATCTGGTGAAACTTCAGAAATATACATAATCTTATTTTCGGGATGTTTTAAAAACTTAATTTTTTTGTTCATCTCCTTTATAAAATAGGTGTTTTCTTCTAAATATAGAGGCTCTATCTTTTCTGCACCTCTCCATTTTAAAAACAGTTCATTATTTTCAAAATAAACTTCTATTACTTCATTTACATTAAACAAATAACGTCCGGTGGTTTTTTCTATAAACTCTGGAGTATAGTCTGCTTTTTTACCACAAGCTAAAAATAGAGTACAAATTATAGTGTAAATAATAAGTTTGGTTTTCATTTTTGGTGTTTTTGGTATTTAAAAATAATAAATGTTTGGCATAAAAAAAACGCCTCATAATTATGAGACGTTTTAGATTTTTATTTGTTACTTATATTAAACAAATATTTATTTTCTGCTTATTTTACAGCCATTAATTCTACATCGAAAATTAATATTGCATTTGGCGGTATAACTCCACCAGCACCTCTAGAACCATATCCTAAATCACTTGGTATTACAAAACGTGCCTTATCGCCTACTTTTAATAAGCTAACACCTTCGTCCCAACCTGCAATTACTTGTCCCATTCCTAAAGCAAAATCAATTGGTTGATTACGTTTGTAAGACGAATCGAAAACCGTTCCATCTGTTAACGTTCCTTTATAATGTACAGATACTGTTTTTCCTTTTTCTGCTTTTACACCTTCTCCTTTTTGAACGATTTGGTAACGTAAACCACTCTCGGTTTGCTCGAAACCTGCAGAATATTTATCTAACTCAGCTGCTTTTGCTGCTCTTTCCTCTGCTATTCTTTTTTCGCGAGCACCTTCAAAAGTTCTAAAAGCTTCAATAGCATTAAAGTTTTTAGCTGCATCACCAACTCTTACTATTTCTAATGTTTCAATTTCATCTCCTTGAGCTATAGCATCTACAACATCTTGTCCTTCTACTACATTTCCAAAAACGGTATGATTTCCATCTAACCAATCTGTAGCAACATGAGTTATAAAAAACTGACTTCCATTTGTTCCAGGTCCAGCATTTGCCATAGATAAAACTCCTGGCCCACTATGTTTTAAGTCTGGATGAAACTCATCATCAAACTTATAACCTGGGTTTCCTGTTCCTGTTCCTTGAGGACATCCACCTTGAATCATAAAATCTGGTATTACTCTATGAAATTTTAAACCATCATAATAAGGTGTACCTTGAGGTTTAGCAGAGTTTTCCATATTACCTTCTGCTAAAGCAACAAAATTACCTACAGTTCCAGGTGTTTTTTCAAATTCTAAATTAACTAAAATAACACCTTTATTCGTGTTAAATTTTGCGTATAAACCGTCTTGCATTGTCTTGTTTTTTAATGAAGTGCAAAGATAGGAAGAAGTTAAAGGTTTTAAGTAAAGTGTTATGAGTTTTTTTTGAAGTTTGAATTTTATTAGCTTTGATGCAAATAAAAAGTAACTATGGGTATTTTTGGTAAATTATTTGGTAGCAAGCAAAATGAAGAAGTTTTAACTAATGATAATTATATTGAAACGATAATTCAATCTGGTGAAGGTGAGCCTTTGGCTATATCAAATAATGAAGTTATGTACGTTGGTTATAACGAATTAGGCGGATATTACTACCTTCAAACATTTATTGTTGGACGTTTAAAAGTGAAAACAAAAAATGGTGCGAAACTTGAAATTATTGGAAACAATTATACTCTTAATTTAAATTCTGATATGCCTGAATTTGAATCTGAATCTGCTAGCCCATTAGATGGACACGTTACAAGAATAGATTTTCAAATTGAAAAAGCAGACGTTGAAAAAATAAAAAGATCTAACATTAAACAACTTACTCTTTACGTAAAAAAGAAAGAAATTTTATTTAATCTCTATTCTAAATAAATTTAAAACAGCTACTAATTAAAACATAAATGTAAAGTCTATTGTAATTTTTTATTAAATAGACCTTACAAAAGTTATTAGTAGGTTTTAAGTGTTAATTTGCTACTTCACTAATAAACTTAATACGGTATAAACGTAGCTCTTCATCGTCATAATCACCATCAAACTCATCTATAGCAACATCAATTTTATCGGTTTCAGAGTCCATAAAATAATCATGCAGTTCTTCTTGTTGATCTTCGTCTAACAATTCTTCAATCCAATAATTAATATTAAGCTTCGTTCCAGAATATACTATGGCTTCCATTTCTTTAATAAAGTCTCCCATTTCCATACCTTTAGCCGAAGCAATATCGGTTAATGGTAATTTTCTATCCACATTTTGAATAATATAGAGTTTTAAACCAGAATTAGTACCTGTAGATTTTACAATAAAATCGTCTGGTCTCATAATATCGTTTTCCTCTACATATTTAGCTATTAAAGCTACAAAATCCTTACCGTATTTTTTTGCTTTTCCTTCTCCTACTCCATGAACATTAGATAGTTCTGGTATTGTTACCGGATATTTTAGAGCCATATCCTCTAACGAAGGATCTTGGAATATAACAAAAGGAGGCACTCCTAATTTTTTAGCATTAGTTTTTCGTAAATCTTTTAGCATTTTCATTAAAGCATCATCTACAACTGCTCCTCCACCTTTTTCTGCTGTAATTATATGGTCGTTATGAGATTCATCAAAAGTGTGGTCTTCAGTCATCATAAATGAAACAGGACTTTCTATAAATGCTTTCCCATCATCAGTTAATTTTACAACACCATAAGTCTCTATGTCTTTTTTTAGATAACCTGCTACTAATATTTGGCGCAGTAAAGCCATCCAAAACTTTTTATCTTTATGTTTTCCTTTCCCAAAAAATGGTTGATTATCTGTTTTATGAGAACTAATCATAGCGTTAGAACTCCCAACTATTACACTAACTAGATCTTTAGATTTATATTTTTCGTTAGTTAGCTGTACAATTTCCATAAGTAAAGCGGCATCTTCTTTAGCTTCTATTTGCTTTTTAGGATGACGCATATTATCGTCCATATCTCCACCTTCACCAGTTTCATTATCAAACTCTTCTCCAAAATAGTGTAAAATAAATTTACGTCTGGAAATTGAAGTTTCACAATATGCAACTACTTCTTGTAATAAAGCATGACCTATTTCTTGTTCGGCAACAGGCTTTCCAGACATAAATTTTTCAAGTTTCTCTATATCTTTATATGCATAATAGGCTAAACAATGTCCTTCTCCTCCATCTCTACCTGCACGTCCAGTTTCTTGGTAATAACTTTCTATACTTTTAGGTATATCGTGATGTATAACAAAACGTACATCTGGTTTATCTATTCCCATACCAAAAGCAATTGTAGCAACAACAACATCTATATCTTCCATTAAAAACATATCTTGATGTTTTGCTCTAGTTTTTGCATCTAAACCTGCATGGTACGGTAATGCTTTTATGCCATTAACTTGTAATACTTGAGCTAATTCTGTTACACGTTTTCTACTTAAACAGTAAATAATCCCTGTTTTACCTTCGTTTTGTTTAATAAAACGAATAATATCTGAATCTACCGTTTTAGTTTTTGGTCTTATTTCATAATATAAGTTTGGCCTATTAAATGATGCTTTAAAAGTTTTAGCATCACTCATACCCAAGTTTTTAAGTATATCTTCTTGCACTTTTGGAGTTGCTGTAGCCGTCAATCCTATAATAGGAATATTATCTCCAATTCGTTTTATTATAGTTCTTAAATTTCTGTATTCTGGTCTAAAGTCATGTCCCCACTCACTAATACAATGAGCTTCATCTATAGCCATAAAAGATATTTTTACTGTACGTAAAAATTCTACATTTTCTTCTTTAGTTAGGGATTCTGGAGCAACATAAAGTAATTTTGTTATTCCGTTTGTAATATCCTCTTTTACCTGTTTTATTTCAGTTTTATTTAAAGACGAATTTAAAACATGAGCAACACCATGTTCATCTGAGATACCACGAATAGCATCTACTTGGTTTTTCATTAAGGCTATTAAAGGAGACACTACAATTGCTGTACCTTCTTGCATTAAAGCGGGAAGTTGATAACATAAGGATTTACCTCCTCCAGTAGGCATTATAACAAAGGTATTGTTCTGCGATAAAATACTTTCTATAACGGTTTCTTGTAATCCTTTGAACTCACTAAAACCGAAATATTTTTTTAGGGCGGCACGAATTTGACTTTTCACTATATTTTTAAGCAATTTAATATTTACACATCTAATTTAAATAAAACAACTTCGAATATGGACTTTTTAGTATAAAGAATTAAAGTTTTCCTTTTAATTTTTCGCTAAATTTGCCAAGATTATCAACAATCATTAATACGATGTTATTTTTTGCAACTTTTAAAGATAAGAAAATCTTTTTAATTGCAACCAAATCTTAAAATTATAAATTTTGAATACTAAGGATTCTATACTAAAAATCGCCAAAGAAACTATTGCTTTAGAAAGTGCTTCGATTAGTAATTTAGCAACGTTAATTGATAATGATTTTGCTGAAGCAGTACAACTTATATATAAATCTAAAGGTCGTGTAATTATTACAGGAATTGGTAAAAGTGCAATTATTGCAACAAAAATTGTTGCAACATTAAATTCTACTGGAACACCTGCTGTTTTCATGCACGCTGCAGATGCTATTCATGGAGATTTAGGATTAATACTTGAAGATGATGTTGTAATTTGTATATCTAAAAGCGGAAACACTCCAGAGATAAAAGTACTAGTACCTTTAATAAAAAATGCAAAAAATAAAATGATTGCCATTACTGGCAATAAAGATTCTTTTTTAGGTACTCAAGCAGATTATGTATTAAACGCTTATGTAGCTAAGGAAGCTTGCCCTAATAATTTGGCTCCAACAACTAGTACAACTGCACAATTAGTAATTGGTGATGCTTTAGCTGTTTGTTTATTAGAAATTAGAGGTTTTTCGAGTAAGGATTTTGCAAAATATCATCCTGGTGGCGCTTTAGGTAAAAAACTTTATTTACGAGTTCAGGATTTATCTTCTGTTAATAATAAACCTCAAGTACAATTAGATACAGATGTAAAAAAAGTAATTATTGAAATATCTGAAAGTTTACTTGGTGTTACTGCCGTTACAGAAAACAATAAAATTGTAGGTATTATTACCGATGGTGATTTAAGACGTATGCTTACTAAAGTAGATGATTTTACTGGTTTAACAGCTAAAGATATTATGGGTAGTAATCCTAAAACCATTAACGAAGAAGCTATGGCTGTAGATGCTATGGAACTTATGGAAACCAACGGTATTTCTCAATTATTAGTCGAAAACAATGGTGAGTATGCCGGTGTTATACACATACATAATTTAATAAAAGAAGGAATTATTTAATGGCTAAACCAGATGTAAACAGCATGTCCTTTTTAGATCATCTTGAAGATTTAAGATGGCATTTAATTAGAATTTTTATTTCAATAGTAATATGTGGTACAGTAGCATTTATTTTTGGAACATTTATAATGGATAACATTATTATGTGGCCCAAGAAAATGTCTTTTCCTACTTACCAGTGGCTGTGTAATATTTCTCAATTTTTTGGAATTGAAGACACCACTTTTTGTCAAGCCGAGTTTCCTTTTATTATTCAAAATAGAACTATGGCCGGACAGTTTTCGGCACATATTTGGACCTCTTTTTATGCCGGTTTTATTATTGCTTTTCCTTATATTATATATCAATTATGGCATTTTATAAGTCCAGGAATGAAAGAGAATGAACGTAAAACCTCTAGAGGTTTTATTATAATTTCCTCTATCCTTTTCTTTATTGGTGTATTATTTGGTTACTTTATAATAATTCCACTCTCTATTAATTTCTTGGCTAATTATATTGTAAGTGCAGAAATATTAAACGAAATAGATATAAGTTCTTATATTTCTTTAATTAGATCATCATCATTAGCAGCAGGATTTGTTTTCGAACTTCCTATTGTTATATACTTCTTAACTAAAGTTGGTTTAGTAACACCAGAAATTTTAAAAAAATACAGAAAATTTGCACTTGTAATTGTGCTTATCCTTTCTGCTATAATTACACCTCCAGATATTGCGAGCCAAATTATTGTGGCAATACCAATATTAATATTATACCAGGTTAGTATATTTATTTCTAGAATGGTAGTTAAAAAACAGAAAAAGAAAAATAGAAAAGATGTCACAGTCAGTTAAAGAATTCAACGATTACCGTTCTAAAATGAACGATAAAATATTATCAGACAATAATAAAATTATAAAACGTATTTTTAATCTAGACACTAATGCCTTTACAGAAGGTGCTCTAGATGTTGCAACAAAAGAACTTTTAGGCTTAGTTGCCTCAACCGTTTTACGTTGTGATGATTGCGTAAAATACCACTTAGAGTCATGCCATAAAGCTGGTTTATCTAAAGAAAAAGTTGTAGAAACATTAAGTATTGCTACATTAATTGGTGGTACTATTGTAATTCCTCATTTAAGAAGAGCTTATGAGTATTGGGAAGAATTAGAAACCCAAAGTTAAACTTTATATAAACTAATTTTAGTTTAAGTACAACTTTAGTATTTTTATCACTTATATTTAATTTTATGAAATTAAGAGCCGAACATTTAATGAAGTCCTACAATGGGCGAAAAGTAGTAAAAGACGTTTCTTTAGAAGTTAATACTGGAGAAATTGTAGGTTTATTAGGACCTAATGGTGCCGGAAAAACAACATCTTTCTACATGATTGTTGGCTTAATAAAACCTAATGATGGTGATATATTTTTAGAAGGAACAAACATCACCAAATACCCAATGTATAAACGTGCTCAAAACGGTATTGGTTATCTAGCACAAGAAGCTTCGGTCTTTAGAAAATTAAGCATTGAAGATAATATTTTAAGTGTTTTACAATTAACAAAATTAAGCAAGAAAGAGCAATTACATAAAATGGAATCGCTTATAGAAGAGTTTAGTTTAGGACATATAAGAAAAAATAGAGGAGATTTATTATCTGGTGGAGAACGTAGAAGAACAGAAATTGCTCGTGCCCTAGCAACCGATCCTAATTTTATTCTTTTAGATGAGCCTTTTGCAGGAGTAGATCCTGTAGCTGTTGAAGATATACAACGTATTATTGCTCGATTAGCAAAAAAAGATATTGGAATTTTAATTACCGATCATAACGTACAAGAAACTCTAGCTATTACAGATAGAACTTACCTTATGTTTGAAGGTGGTATTCTTAAAGCCGGTGTACCAGAAGAACTAGCTGCAGATGAAATGGTGCGTAAAGTATATTTAGGTCAAAATTTCGAACTTCGTAAAACGAAAATTGATTTTTAAAAACCAAACTAATGCTAGGTTGGTTTACTTTTTAAATTGTTTTAAAATTTTCTTGAAAATAAGAACAACTATTAACGCTACAATACCCACTAACAAACCAACAATAAAATCTCTTAAAATAGAAGGTATCTGTTCTAGAAAATGATGAAAGAATTCTATATTATGAACAAAAATACCACCTGCAACTAATAATAATGCAATGGTTCCAATAACCGATAAACTTTTTATTATTATAGGTAAAGCTTTAACAAAAAAGTTACCAATTATTGCAGAAAAACCTTTTCCATCTTTACTTAAACTTATAAGTTTATAACCAAAATCGTCCATTCTAACTAAAAGAGCAACTATACCATAAACACCAACTGTTGCAATAATTGCAACAATAGAAACAATTGTAATTTGAAAACCTAACGATTCGTTTACAACCGTACCTAAAGCAATAATTACTATTTCTACAGAAAGAATAAAATCTGTAATAATTGCAGATTTTATTTTACCTTTTTCCAAAGCTACAACCTCTTTTTCGCTTAACTCTGCTTCTAAATCTATTTCTTTTTTAGGCTTATGTGGTACAAATAATTCGTAAATTTTTTCTGCTCCTTCAAAAGCCAAATAAACTCCACCTAACACTAAAACAACTGTAACTGCCCATGGCAAAAATGCACTTAATAAAAAGGCTATTGGTAAAATAATAAGCTTATTAATAAAAGAGCCTTTTGTAATTGCCCACAAAACTGGTAACTCTCTAGACGATACAAAACCGGAAGCTTTCTCTGCGTTTACAGCTAAATCATCTCCAAGAATACCAGCTGTTTTTTTGGTTGTTACTTTAGTCATAACAGCCACATCGTCCATTACTGCTGCGATATCATCTAATAATGCAAAAAATCCTGATGCCATAAAATTAAATTGTGTTTTGAGAAAAAATAGATAAGATTATGTATAGTATTATAATTACAGGAATTGCAACAAATTGAAGTACAATTAATAATACTAAACTTATAATAATAAAAATATAACGTAATACATTATTTTTAAAACTATAATCTTTAAACTTAAGTGCAAAAAGCTTAATACTAGAATTTAATAAATAACAACTTAAAAAAGCTAAAGAAATTAAAAACCATTTATTTAATATAATGTTATTTATTACATCACTATTTTGAAACTCTAATATTAATGGTAAAGACAGTATTAATAATGCGTTTGCTGGAGTTGGTAAGCCTTTAAAATAAGTTTGTTGCTCTTCATCTAAATTAAACTTTCCTAATCTATAAGCAGATGATAATGTTACAAATAAACCTATAATAGGTATAAAAGACATAGAAAAACCAGACCAATGTAAAGACCACTCGTTAGAAGCTGTCATTGCAGGAGCATCTACAGCTATTGCTATAAGCTTATAAAGTATAATTCCAGGAACCAAACCACTTGTAACCATATCTGCAAGAGAGTCTAATTGTAAACCTAAATCACTTTGCACATTAAGCTTTCGTGCTAGAAGTCCATCAAAAAAATCGAAAAATATACCTAAAAAAACAAAAAGAGCTGCTGTAACAAAAAGGTTATTTACAGCAAATAAAACTGCAATACTTCCGCATAACAAGTTTAGAAGTGTTACAAAATTAGGTATAAACTTTTTTATTTGCATTGGTTAGTTTTTTTGTAAAAATAACAAAGTATTTTATTTAAAACCACATCATTTAAATTTTAAAAATAACTTAATACAATATAGTAGTTGATTTAAAGTTTAATACATACCAGAAACAAAATAAATTTTGGTATTAAGTAAAAAGAAAAATTATTACCATCTTTGTAAAAAAATTGCAATTGAAATTAAAACTAACACTTGTGCTAACCATAGTGTCGCTATCACTATTTGCTCAGACCAAATATTCTAATGAGTTTATGAACATTGGTGTAGATGCGGCAGCTTTAGGAATGAGTAATGCTGTATCCTCAACTACAAGCGATGTTAATGCTGGATATTGGAATCCTTCAGGTTTAATTAATGTTGAAGATAATCAATTAGCATTAATGCATTCTAGTTATTTTGCTAACATTGCAAATTATGATTACGCTGCATTTGCAATGCCAATTGATGATAGAAGTACAATTGGAATCTCGCTAATTAGGTTTGCTGTAGACGATATTTTAGACACCACACAACTTATAGACGATCAAGGTAATGTAAATTACGACCGTATTAGTTTATTTTCTACCGCAGATTATGGTTTTACTTTTTCTTATGCCAGAAAACTACCTGTTCAAGGTTTAAATTACGGAATTAATGCAAAAGTAATCCGTCGTGTTATTGGTGATTTTGCTAATTCTTGGGGATTTGGATTTGATGCCGGAATACAATTTCAAACAGATAATAATTGGAAATTTGGTATTATGGCTCGAGATATAACTACAACATTTAACTCTTGGAGTTATGATGAAGAGTCTTTTGCTAGGATACAAAATGCTATTGAAGGACAAAATCAGGAATTACCAGAATCTTCTGAAATTACTATACCTAAATTACAAATAGGAGTTTCTAAAAGCTATCTATTTCACTACGATTATAGCTTTAAAACAGCATTAGATTTAAATGTTCGTTTTGAACAAAATAACGATATTATTTCTACTTCTTTTGCCAGCATAAATCCTGCATTAGGTTTTGAATTTGGATATGTAGACATGATTTTTTTAAGAACAGGTGTTGGAAATTTTCAAAACGAATTACAAATTGATAATTCTGAAAGTTTAAGTTTTCAGCCTAGTTTTGGAGTTGGTTTTAAATATAAAGGCATACACGTAGATTACGCTTTTACAGATATTGGAGACCAAAGTGTAGCATTATATTCTAATGTTTTTTCTCTAAAGTTAGACTTTAGCGCTTTTAGATAAAATTTATTTTATGAAGCAATTTTTATTTACCTCTCTTCTACTTTCCTTCTTTTTATCGTTTTCTCAAATACCTCAATTAACAGAAAATACCGAAATTAGTATTATTACCATTGGACCTGGAAACTTATTAAATGATAGTTTTGGACATAATGGATTTAGGGTTAAAAACAATTTTCAAGATATTGTTTATGATTATGGTCGCTACAACTTTAACGACCCTAATTTTTATACCAATTTTGCAAAAGGAAAATTAAAATATTTAATGGGAGCTGCTAATACAAAAGATGTTCTCTCTTTTTACAAACAACAAAATAGAACTATAAAAGAACAAATTCTTAACTTAAACCAACAACAAAAAGAAAATCTTTTAAGTTATTTAGCAAATAACTATAAACCTGAAAACAGACCATATCTTTACGATTTTTTCTATGATAATTGCGCTACAAAAATGCGAGATGTTTCTGAAAATATATTAAACGGTAATATAAAATATAACACACCTAAGGTTTATAAAAAAGAAACATTTAGAGAGCTTATTCAAAATAATTTATATTGGAATTCTTGGGGAAGTTTTGGTATTGATATTGCACTAGGCTCTGTAATAGATAGAATTGCAACTCCAAGAGAGTATATGTTTTTACCAGAAAACATTTTTCAATTTTTTGAGGCTGCCACTTTTAAAGACTCTAAAATACCTATAGTAAAATCATCACACATTATATACGCTCAAAAAGGATACTTTGCAAAAGGTTCTTTTTTTACAAGCCCAATTTTTATTCTATCATTAATCAGTTTATTTATCCTTTTTATAACGTACAAGAACAAGAAAAATAACAAACGTTCTAAGTGGTTAGACACTATTATTTTTACTGTTACTGGAATTGTAGGCTTATTGTTACTTCTACTTTGGTTTGCCACAGATCACACTGCTACAGCGCAAAATTATAATTTACTTTGGGCATGCCCTATTAGTTTAATTGCAATATTTCAAATTTTTAAAAAGCGACCAAAACAATGGTTTATTAGCTATTTAAAACTACTAGTAATTATGTTATGCTTAATGACGCTGCATTGGTTTATTGGCGTTCAAGTATATGCTTATGCATTAATTCCAATACTTATTGCTTTATGTATTAGATATGTTTTTTTAATTTGGTTTTTTACCAGGAAAATTGCAAGATAATTGTGATAAAAACATTTTTATATTTAACTACTGACCTCTAAAGAAAACAATAGTACTTAAAGTTTTAATAATTATATTAAAGTCTAGAAGAAAACTTCTGTGCTTAATATAATATAAGTCGTATTCTAATTTAACTTGACTGTCGTCTATACTTGACCCATACCGTGCTAATACTTGCGCCCAACCAGTTAAACCTGGTTTTACAATATGCCTAGTGTGATAAAAAGGAATAACCAAAGCTAGTTCATTTACAAAAATTGGACGTTCTGGTCTTGGTCCAATAATGCTCATTTCTCCTTTTAAAATATTTATAAGTTGTGGTAGCTCGTCTAAACGTGTTCTTCTTAAAAAACGACCAAAAGAAGTAACTCTTGCATCGTTTTTTGTTGCCCAAACTGCTCCATCAGCTTCGGCATTTTTAACCATACTTCTAAATTTAAATATTTTAAATATTTTTCCATTTTTACCAATACGTTCTTGAGAATATAATAAAGGACCACGATTTCCTATAGCATTGCCTATAGCAATAAAAGGTAAAAATAACAGTGTACAAAAAATGCCTATAACGGATAAAATTATATCAAAAACGCGCCTATAGGCTAAATAAAGTTTATTTTTATTGTTTCTACTAAATGGAAAATATTTGTAAAAATCTTTGCCTATAAAACTTACAGGAACTCTGTAAGACATATCTTCATAAACTTGAGTATATTCTCTAATAGGATAACCGCGTTCTAAAAGCGTTGTTAAATCTACATAAATTGAAGGAGTAATACGTTCTGAATTAGAACTCGCTACTACTACTTCTGATATGTTTTTGTCTATAATAATTTTATGAATCTCGTTAGGAGAATACTGTGTTAACCCTTTAAATTTTACCGAGTTTTCATTTTCTGCTTCGCAATTAATAAAGCCTATTATTTGATAATTAGGATCTGCAGCATTAAGCGAAGCAATAATAGCCTCTACATTAGACACTTCGGCTACTAACAAAGCACGTTTATAAAATCTGGGAGATGCAATAAATGTAATATAAGCTAACCTCCAAATTAAAAGTGGAAATAAAATTGCCAAGTAGAAATAAAGAATTTGAATTCTATTTTCTGGTAATGTTGGTGTATAATAAGGTGTTAAAAGATATACTAAAACTGTTATGGAAGTAGTTAAAACTATAGCACTGGAAACAGTTTCTATTTTACTTGATTTTTTTAAATCGTATAACTCGAAAATTGTCCCGAATCCCATAATATAAATTACTAAAACCACTAACCATCGCCAATGTGTTTCGTCAATTTTTATATAATCGAATCCTGAAAAAAAACTAAAAATATACAACGCTAATCCTATAAAAAAAACATCGAGAATCCTTAATAATATTTTACGTTCTGATATTTCAAAATGAATATTAGACTTTGAAGTCATGGATTAACTGGTATAATTTTTTATGTAAATATACTAAGTAATATGAGTATTGCAATGTTTAAACAAGAATTGACTTCCATTTTTCTTTTACCATAGTCCAACTAAACGCTTCAACTTTATTTCTAGCTTGTTTTGTTATAACTTTAACAGCTTCATAATTTTCTTTAAAGCTTAAAATTTCTAAAACAAATGCCTCAACATTATTTGGTTTCACTAAAACACCTGTTTCTCCGTTTTTTATTAAAAAAGGTAATCCTCCAACATTAGTAGATATAACAGGAAAGCCCAAAGCCATAGCTTCAATAATACTTACTGGCATATTATCGAAATTTGTTGTATTTATAAAAACATTATAGTCTTGAGATAATTTTATCCATGAACGCTTAGATAATTTACCTGTAAAATTAACCTCAACATTTAAGGATTTTGCATAAACTTGAGTGTTTTGTAAACTGCCATCATTATCTGGACCAACCATTGTTAAACTTGCTATTTCTCCTTTATCTTGTAACGCTTTTAAAATATCAACAGCTAATTTTGGGTTATATATTTCTGAAAAAGAACGTACCCAAAGTAATTTAATTTCTTCTATCTTTCTATGCTTAAATGCATAGTTTTCAATGGCTATAGCATTTGGAATAATAACAATGTTATTATAGCCAAAATCTTTAAAATTAGACTGTATATATTCTGAGGGCGCTATATTTAAGTATGCTTTATTAAATATGGCTTTGCTTAATTTTGGATTGTTTTTTAAACGGTTTGGTAAATTTCCACCGTGTAAAATTGGAAGATATTTTAAATTAAAGAAACGACATAATTGACTACATAAATAAGCATAATAGAAATTTTGAGTACTATAAGTATCTATTAAAACATAATTTGTCCATTTTCTATTTTTTACAATAGCCAACAACATATCCAACAAACGTAAAATTTTATTTGTTTTACTAGAAGCTGTTTTAACGGCATAACCTTCAGCAATAAAAGCTTGGCTAAGCGTATCTATAGTTGTAGCAGTTTTACCTTTTTGAGATAGCTTGTTTCCTATGTATAGGAGGTTTTTCATAATTTATAGATAGTAAACACAAGCCATAAATAAAAGCTGGTGCTGCAATACGCATGGACGAATGATTAATAGTTAAAAACCAAAATAGGAAAAAAGAATAAAAAAAGATATTAGATTTATTTCTTATTCTAAGTATTAACGGTGTTAGAAATAAAATACTAAAAGCAAATAGCCCAAATAAACCGTGTTCTGATAAAATACGACTCATTTCGTTATGGGAAGCTGCTTTTACACCTGTTTTCTCAAAACGTAATTCTTTAGATTTTCCTACGCCAATGCCAAAAAACGGATTTTCTAAAAAAGCATTTAACTCGAAAGCCATTAAATCACTTCGGCCAGTAGAAAAATCTTCTTTTTCTCTTCCTAAGGCATCTTCATTATTATATCTATTTTCAATAATTCCGTTAGTTTGTAAGGATGAAATTGTCCAAATCGACAGTCCTAAAAAAACAAATAAAGTCGTTAAAAAAACAACACGCTTTTTATTTTTTCCTGTTGATTTTTTAAAATAGAGTACTATAAAAGCTAATATCATAAAAATTGCAACTATAACGCCACCTCTACTAAAAGTTACAATAGCACGAAATGAAATAACTGCAAGTAAAATTATATTTATAATTTTAGAAAATTTATATGGCGATTTAGAAAAAAAACGAACTGTAAAAATAAACATACCAATACCCAAAACAGTTGCAACTTGATTAGGTCCAAAACCACCAGAAGTGTCGAAATTAGAACCTGTTCCGCTTATTACTTCTCTTACACTTGGATTGTAAAGAAAAAGATAAACAGTTGTAGAAATTAATGGTAAAGCTATGTAAAAAAGTAGTTTTTGAAAACTAACATATGTTATCACTTTTTGATAGCAAAAAATAGCTACAATACCCAGACAAAACGGTCCACTTAAATTAAATGCAATCGCTTTTCTAATAACAGTATCTGTTGTTTGATTAAAGCCACTAACAAAAATACCAAGAATTAGAAGCATGATATAAAGTACATATACAAAGCTTTTTTGAGATAATCGAGTCGTTACAATACCCACCAAACTAAAAAATATAATCATATATTTTGAAGCTTCGTAAAGAATACTCCCACCTGTCATTCTAATAAAAACCTCAGCTCCAACAATGTAAGCACAAGCTAGTAATATTTCTAAAGTTCTTTCTTTGGTTGTAGATTTTATTATTCTGAAGAAAAAATAAATAAAAATTCCTACTAAATAAATATTAGATAATAATGGCACTGCAAAAACTGCCATTGCGATAATAACATGTAATCCTATTAATTTTATCTCGTTTAAAAATTTCACTAGAGTTCTAAAATAGTATTATAATTTGTTATTAGCGTGTTTATAATTTTGCGAGACGAAAAATGATTAGTCACATGCTTTTTAAAAGCTTCTCCTTTTTGCTTTGCAAAGTCTAAATTATCTATATAATTCTGAATTCCGTTTGCTAATCGCACACTGTTTTTTGGTGGTATTAAAATTCCTAATTCACCTTTTAAAATTACTTTACCACAATCTCCAACATTAGTTACTACAACTGGTAACCCAGCAAATCCATACTCTAAAAGCGCCATTGGTAAACCTTCTGAAAGTGAAGATAATATACCAACATTACTTTGGTTTAAAGCATTAGAAACATCAGAGATACTACCATAAAAAAAGATACTTTTGTCTAAATTATCAACTTTTACTTTATCTATTATTGCTTTAGAGTATGCATCTTCAAACGATTTCCCAACACAATGCAAAGACCATTCTGGATTATTTTTATAGATTATTTTAAAAGCATCAATAGCATTGAAATAATCTTTATCAGGACGTAAATTTGCCAATAATATAATTCGCTTTCCCGCCTTACCTTTTAATTGCGTTTTAGGCTCAACATCCTGTTTTACAACAAAGTTTGGCATAAAACTAACAAGCTTACATTTTAAATTTTGTTTAGACCAGTTTACTAGATTTTCATTCACACAAAAAATTTGAGAAAAAGACTTCGAGCATTGCTTTAAAATAAGTGTATTTATTTTACTGCTTGTTGCTCTATTTCCAAAATGATCGTGCCAAATAATTTTTAAATTTTTGTTTAAAGTTTTTAAAATACTAGCTAAAAAAAAAGAAGTGGAATGTGCGTGAATTACATCAATTTTATTCTGTTTAACAAAAGCACTTAGTGTTTTAATTGCTTTGGCGTCAATAGTTTTTGTTTTATTTAAAAAAAGATAATTAACTTGAGGATTAATACTCTCCTTTAACAATCCTTCTTCCCTTGTGGCACATAGGTAAGAAACTTCAATTTTAGAAACTAAAGCATTGGCAATATTAACTGCCACACGCTCTGCGCCTCCTGGATGTAAAGAATCTATTAATTGTAAAACCCTCATTTATTGTTGTAATAGTTTTGCTATTTCCTTTTCAAACTTATCTAAAGTATAATGCTGAGACCATTTTAAAGCATTTTTAGACATTAATTTTAGTCGCGCTTCATCTTCTAGCACAATTTCTATTTCTTGTATTGCTGCTTCTAATTCTGCTGTAATTAAAATACCTCTTTTACCATAATCTAACATGAAAGGTACGCAGGAAATTTTAGTTACCACAGGAACACATCCAAAAAACATAGCTTCTGCAATGGCTTTTGGCCAGCCTTCAGATTTAGAAGGTAATATTGAAAAATGTGCTGTTTTTAAAGCTGCTTTTACCACATCTTTACTTTGATTGCCGTGGATGGTAATAATATTATGTAATTTATTTGTAGAAACATATTGAGACAATTTATCTTTTAAATTACCGTCACCAAACAAATCTAAACTCACATTATAGCCTTTTTGTTTTAAATGTTCTATAATTTGAATGGCTAATAGCGGACGTTTACCAATCACCAAACTTCCAATAAACACAAATCGTAGTTTTTTACTATAATCTCGTGATGGTATAGTTTCAATTTCTGAAGCTTTATATGTTGCAGTAAAAAATGGTTTTATATTTTTAGATTGGTTTTCCCAATCGCCATATACTAAAACCTGCATATTTCTGGTTAAAAAGGTATTGGCTAATAACCATTTTTGAAATCTGTAACTTAATGGTTGTGTAGCTTCAGGATCCCAATTACCAGCATATTTTGCGGTTTTTGCTTTCTTCGGAAAAAATATTTGTACAACACATCCTAACAAACCCATATTTCCAGGACATCGTAAATGTATATGATCTGCTTTCTGACAGGCTCTAAACAATTTAAAAAAGAGTAATGGTAAATTTAAAAGCGATAAGAAAATATGTTTTACACTAGTAAATTGAATACCTGGAACACTCTCTAATTTTAAATTTTTATGTTCATAAGGCATTTCTATGGCATTAATAATACCATCAGTTTTTGGAGCTATAACTGTTGTATTATCCACATACTTTAACCATACGTTCATTTCACGAACGTAAGGTGCATAACTAAAAACCTGTTGATTTTTAGTTTTATGTATAGCATGAGAAATAATTAAAAAATTCATCTTTGTATTTTAGGAGCATTAAAAATTAATGACCACCAACCTACTATTCGTCCTAAACTTTCGGTAAACGCTTCTTTTCTTTTTGATGTGGTAATAACGTTGAGAAATCTTAATTTAATGAGCAAAATAGCGGTTACATGCCATTTAAACCGTGCTTTTAAAGTTGGATTTGGATATTTTACACGCCATACATACCAACCGTTTCTAATCACCATTTTTCCGTAATTAAATTTATTTGGTCTTCCAGATGCATCGTGATAATGTGCTAACTGCGCAGCTGTATTTATATATAATTTTCCGGTTTTTGCTAAACGTAAAGAAAAGTCAGCATCTTCATACAAACCATAACCTTCAAAATAGGTTGAAAATGAAAAGTGATTAAACACGTCTTTTTTATAAGATGAAACGCCTCCCATTATTTGCTCTACAGGATATATTTTTCCTGAAGGCGGTAAAAAACTAACAGATCTTCCGTTAGAAAATGTGGGCATGAAACCTGGTGGCACATCTGGTAAGACACCAAATAAACGCCTAATTTTAAAACGTAATGGCTCTTTACGTTGCCAACCATCATAATAAAAATAATTGGCATTATTTGTAGTGTTTTGCTTTTGCCATACTATCTCATTGGTTATATAACCTCCAACTGCTAACGCGTTAGGTTTTGTTTTGTAAGTTCCTATTAAGGCTTCAAAATAATTTGGAGTTAATATGATATCATCATCTAAAAAACAGATAATTTCTGTATCGTCTTCAACCAGATTTATACCATAATTACGTTGCTTAGTAAGTCCACGATTACCTTCATCTACCTTATAATAACTTAGATTTTCAAAATTATTTTTATTTAAAATAGTTTCAGTTTTAATATCCGTTGAACCATCAATAATTAGAATACTGTTAGGATACATTGTTTGCGCTCTAACCGATTGCAACAACTTTAAAAGTGGTTGTGGCCGCATGTAGGTACAGATGATTAGAGCGAACTTCATTTTAATTATTTTGTACGTTTACCTAAGTCCATTAACTTTTTTGCATAAAAAACCGACTTATTAAATTGCAGTAGTCGCATTGGTAACTTTATAAGTCTAAAAGGCCATTCTATTACTTTAGCTTTGGTAAAATAAAACACAAAGTATTTAATTTTGTACTCTTTACGTTGCCTTGGTGTAAAATGTTTATGTAACTGATACATAATAGTTGGGCTAGGTTTTGGCACAATATTTTTAACAGGCGTATCTAATTCCCAAGGTTGTTTTTTTCTTTTCTTTCCTCTTATTTTCGCTTGGTTTCCCCAAAAACGATAACCTCCAACTGGTGGCTTTAAATGTAAATTTACAGAAAATGGATTGTGTAAAACGGTAACGCCTAATTTTGTTATGGCCATCCCGAAATCGCTGTCTTCTCCATAACCACCATCGTAATTAATATCGTTACCAACAAGCGTATCTACAACGCGTTTAGAAACACAAGAATTTGCATTACTAAAGGATTGTGCTGCTCCAACTTTCCAGCGTTCGTTATCGAATGCTTTTAATTTTATATCTAAATCTTCTAAGGTTTGCTGTTGGTGCTCCGCTCTAATATCTAAACCATTACATGCTTCGGCATTATAGGTTTGCAATAAACGAATGTGATTTTCTATAAACTGAGGTTGTAATCTTACATCATCATCGCCAAAAACAATATAATCTCCAGTACACAAATCGATAGCCTCATTACGTGCACGACAGCTACCTTTACTGGTTTGCCATTTAAAAGTGACTTTAAATGAATAATTATCTTCGTTATATAACGTTAAATCTCTTGCTTTTTCTGGTGTTGCATCGACCACTACAACTTCTGTAGGTTTGTAGGTTTGATTCTCTAAATCGTTTAATAAATTTAAAGTAAAATCCTGACGCAGCATGGTTGGAATTATATAGCTAACAGTAGGTTGTCCTTTAATAGCATTTAGCTGTCTAGGTGCAACCACCTTTTTTTTAGGTTTTAAAGTGAATTGCTTCGCGTAGTTATATGCTTTTAACTCACTTAGTTTCCAAATGCCTTTTCTAAATAGCATGTAGATAGCATGAGACTTTTTAAAGCTTTTAAAATAAAAAGTATAGCTATCTTTTTTAGGAATATTTATCTCTTCTTTTGAAGCTGGAAATAATCCTTTTATATATAACGGAATTGCTCCTTGGTAACGTAAGCCATTAAAACCAAAATCTAAAGCTGCGGTTTGTGTACTTATATAATCGCTATCAAAACCTCCTAAAGTTTCCCAAGCGTCTTTTCTTACTGCAAATTGATTTGGGTTCACTCTCCAACTCACACACTTATCTAAATTATTGAAATCGCTAGCATACCAGAAATAAACTACAGATTGATATACGATTTCTGGAAATGCATTTTTATAGCCTTGGTCTAAACTGCTATGCCAAATATCGCCTTCGCTAAGTGCTAAAGTATCTAATACATCGAGATTAGGATTACCAACATATAAAATTATGCTTCCGTTTGATGCTATATATTCTTTAAAATTCACTTACTTTTTTCTTTTATAGTTTTACTGTAAAATTGAACACTTTGTGCTGCAACCAAATCATTACTAAAAGTCGTTTCCACTTTTTTTCTAGCCACTATTCCAAATTGCTGACTTAATGTTTCGTTTTCAAGCAATTCTAAAATTCTATTTGCGAATGTGTTATGTTCGGTTGGATGTACTAAAAACCCTTCTTTTTTATCATTAATAACTTCTTTAGCCCAACCAATATTTGAAGCTACTACCGCTTTTTCCATTGCCATAGCTTCTATCCAAGATACAGGTAAAGCTTCTGCAAAAGTAGGAAAAACACAAACATTAGCCTTCTTAATTAAATTTTGCATTTTAGAATAATCTACTGCTCCTTTATAGTCAACTTGTTTTATACTTGTTTTAGTAAATAAATGCTTCATTAATTGCCAGGTAGATGGATTGCCTGTAGTAATATCCGGACTGTCTTTTCCTACTAAAACAAGCTTTACTTTTGGATGTTTTTCATGTACCAAATTAAATATATAAGGTAATTCTAATAGTCCCTTTTTCCGAATTAATGTACCAAAATATAATATAGTTTTTTCTGTAGATGTGTTTTCTTGCGGACTAAATAACTTTAAATTAATTCCATTATGGATAACTTTAAAGTTTCTATTTAATCCAAATAAAGTATTCGTTAATTCTGCTGTGTATTTACTTACCGAAATAATACCATCGGCATTTTTAAACGCTTTTTTTTCATGGTATTTATTGATTGTTTTAACTTTTCTATTATCTAAATGACAAAAGTAAGTATCACTGCCATGTAATCTTAAAACCAAAGGACATGTTAGATTTATAAATGATGAAATACCTGTCCAATCTGGTGCTTCAATAATATCTATTTTATTTTCAGAATGTAAAGTATTTGCTAATTTTTCAATTTTTTTCTTGGTTAAAAACCATGATAGACCTTTAATTTTAGGATTCTTAATTTTATAAATAGTTATATCTCCATCTTTAAAAAAACCATCTTCCTTTTGTCCATAAACTAAAACTGATACTCTATGTTTTTGTTTAACCAATGCCATAGCTAAATGCTTAATACTAGTACCAATACCTCCTGAATGCCCTAAGCTTTCATGTGGATATTCTGGTGTTAGGAAGGCTATTTTCATTTTTATTTTAAAAGGTTTAAGTGTTTTTCTACCATAAAATCTATAGAAAACTTGGTTTCAATTAAATCCCTTGTATTAATTTTAATCTGCTTTTCTCCTGTAATTATAGATTGTAAAAGTACAGTTAACGCCTGTATATCTTTAGTTTTAAATATATAACCATTTTCGCCGTTTGTAATCACTTCTTCATTGCCTCCAACTGGTGTTGTAATTACTGGAATATTTGCTGCTAAACTTTCTAAAATAGATAAGCTAAAACACTCCATATGTGTTGGTTGCAACATATAATCGTAATGTTGATAAGTTGATTTTAATGAAGCACTATTGCCTTTAAAATTAAAAACAAATTCTAATTTATGTAAGGTTACTAGTTTTAATAGCTCAGTTTTATATTGTCCATCTCCGTAAACGTCAATTTTTAAATTTTTAATTAAAGGTTGTGGTAATTTACTAACCGCAATAATTAAATCTTGAATACCTTTTGAAAATCGTAAATGAGACACCACTAAAAATTTAGGATTCAATGTGGCTCTCTGGGTAGTTTTAGGTATAATATCTTGTATTAAAACGCCATTGTAAATTGTTTTTGTCTTAGGTTTTAAAAACCAACCAAAATCGTTTAAAATAGCATGACTAGTATAATCTGAAACACCAATTAATTGATCGATATGTTTGGCATATAAATAGCCTTTTACTCGCTTTTTAAGTTGTTTTACTAGCGGATAACCACCTAAAGGTCTTGGATTATGATCTACTGCTATAATTTTTGTATTTAATATTTTTTTGACCTCAGCATGAAATGAAGTGCATAACTCTACAAAATGAGTAATAACATATGTGTAATGCGTTTTATTATTTTTTATATGATTAATGAATGATGCTTCAATTGAAGTGTTTAAATTAGCGATAATATTAAATGTATTATAATCGCCGTGCGTTGCTCTATTCGGAAAAAACCAATCAACAGTTATATTTTGTTCTTCACATTTTTTATTAAATGCCCAGAAAAAATAATCCATGCCACCAATTCGGTTTTCTAGTAGTTTATAGTTACAAATTATGGCAATGTGTTGTTTTACGACCATTCCAATAATGTTTTTGCAATTCTACTACTAGTTCCTTTAAGTTCCTTACTAATCTCTAATTTAATAAGTGCTTCTCTATATTCTTTTCTTAATTCTGGTTGCTGTAAAGCTTCCGTTAAGTATTTATGCAATTCGGTTTCATTTTTTGCAATCGCTACAGCTTTACTATCTATAACATATTCTAAATGTGCATAATTTAAAAACAGTTGATCGTTATAAAGTCCGTTACTTTCGTTTCCAAAAACAGTGTAAATAACTGGTTTATTAAACAACATAAAATCCAATCCCATTGTAGAGCACATGTTTACGTTAACATCTGAAAATTCTAAAACAGCTCTCAAATCTTTAACATCTTCAATAGATGGAATGCGTTGCGACCAAGACTCTGCATGGTTACTTCTTGTTAAATTCCATTTTGGTACGTTCCATATTATTTCTGGAAATTTACTTTTTAAAGACTCAAATCGCGAGCCATCTTCGGCAGGAGAAGTTCTTACTAATAATTGTAAATTAAGTTCTGGTTTATTTTTTAGGTATTGCATTACAGAGGTTATATGTACGCTATCATTAGCACCAATACTTTTATCTGCACAACTATAACAAACCAAACCTTTTGTTAGGTCTAAATTAAATTTTTTAAAAAAACTTAATTTATCTGTTTTGTATTTATCCATAACGTAAGGCTCGAATTGTGGTGTCCCAATAACCTTTATGTTTTTTTGATTTACTTTACTGTAAAATTGCTCTAATTCCTTTTTCATTAAATTACTCCAAACTAGATAGTAATCGAAATTTGAAGCCATTCTTCCTTTGGAAGCTAAATTATCCCAACTAAAAATAAAGGCTGCTGTTTTTACTTTTAATTTTTTTGCAACGTATGCTAAAGGTGCAATGTATGGAGGACGTTGATGCGTAAAGAATAAAATATCAAAATTTTCTTGTTTTAAAATACATTTATATTCCTTAGTTATTTTATTACTGGAAAAGGTAAAATCTTGTAAGTTTTGAAAAGTTTGAATATTTTTTTCAGAATGAAAAAAATTGGTTAATTTATAGATAAATCGCGTTCCATAACCTCTTGTTGTTTTTAATTTAGAAGTATTAACAGATAAGTTATGTTGAATACCAAAATTTCCTTTGGCATGTAATTTTAAATGTGCGACTTCTTTCGCTTTTCTAAAAAACCATGTTTTATAGTGTTCTTTAAAAACGTTTAATTCTATAATACGACAATTTGTGTGTCCTTTATAAACTGACGCTGGTAAACATGATAATATTACAATATTGTTAAATTCTTTTTCAGCAGCGTTTAAAAAATCACTTAATATATAATTTCTAAAACCAACACCATCTGTAATAACTAAGCCTAATGTTTTCATGACAATGTAATAAACTGTTTTTGGTGATTAGTGTTCCAAAATGTTTGAAGTTTTAAAGTTTCTAAAAAAGCCTGAGCACTATTTCCTATGCCAAAAGCCACTTCTTCTTTTGTTTTAATTATTTTCTTACACGCGATAGCATTTTCTATATCTTTAGCGTTATAACTGGTGTTAATAATAGAATTTAAAGATGACCGATTATCTTGTCTGGTTCCAATATTAATAGTTGGTATACCATAATAAGGTGCTTCTCTAATTCCAGCGCTACTGTTTCCAATTATAAATTCTGCATTTTTTAAGAGTGTTAAAAAATATTCAAATCTAACCGAAGGAAACACTCTAAACTTCTCGTGTTGCATGAGTTGCTTATAAGCTTTTAGTATAATTTTACTTCCTAAGTCGTTATTAGGAAAAATTACTACGTAGTTTTTATTACTTGCTATAAGTGCGCTTACAAAGTTTTGCGCATAAACTGCCATGTTGTTATATTCCGTAGTTACCGGATGAAACATAGCTACTGCATAATTAGAAAACTGAATATTATAATATGTTTTTACCGTTTCTAAATCTGGCAATGTATTAGAGAACATAATATCTATATCTGGAGAACCAATAGTAAATATAGATTCTGGTAATTCTCCCATTTGTTTTAAAAGATTTTTTGCATTCTTGTTGGCTACAAAATGAATATGACTCATTTTACTGGTTGCATGGCGTATAAGCTCGTCTATAGTTCCAGACAATTCACCACCTTCAATATGCGCCACTAAAATATTATTTAAACTACCAACAATTGCTCCCGCTAAAGCTTCTACACGATCGCCATGAATAACTATTAGATCTGGTTGTGTAGTTTTAACAAACGCCGAAAAACCAGAAATGGTTTTCGCCAATGTTAAATCCATAGTCGCTTCGTGTGTATGATTATTAAAAGTTGAAATATTTTTAAATCCGCAACGCTCGACTTCTATAAGTGTGTAACCATATTCCTCAAGCATATGCATACCAGTAACGAAAATATGTGCTTCAAAATCTTCTTGATTTTCAAGGATTTGAATTAAGGATTTTATTTTTCCAAAATCTGCCCGTGTACCTGTTAAAAACGCTATTTTTTTCATTTATTTTATAGCCTTTATTTTTAATGTGTCGTCATTTAAAACAATACTATTCCTTTTTACATTTTTACTCACCAACACATGCGCTCCAATAATAACGTTATCTTCAATGTTTAATTCGCCTAGAATTGAAGAATTGCAATACAACTTTACATTATTTCCAATAGTAAGCCCACTACCTTCTCCATTTTTTTTATGACCAATAGTACAACCTTGATGGATTACAAAACCTTTACCAATAATATTTCTACTTCCTATTACTGTGCCCTGGCCATGCACTACACAAAATCCTTCGCCAATAGTATTATTAAAATAAATTTCGCAAGCACAAAGTTCCTTTAATAACCAATGAATTTGCGGTTTACATTTTTCGTTATTTGTATTGTGCAACTCATTTCCTAATCGATAAAGAAAAACAGCCAGTTCATTACTATTTGTTTGTATTCGTTGTTGTATTTCTGCTTTACTTAAATTTGGCAAATGATAGTTTACATCTTTAATTGTTTTTTTAAAAGCCGCATCAATTACCTTTTCAGGTATTGCTATTGGTTTATAAACTTTAGTTAATAAAAATGAAACAAATTCTACCATTACTTAATATCTGCCCAAGTTAATTGTTCATCATTTGCTATGGATCTGGTTGCTTTTTTACCTAAAACGTCTTCAAATTTATCAGCCAAAATTGAACCTGTTCCTGGTCGTTTTACCCAAATATTGTCTTTTGTAAAAGTCTCACCTGCTGCTATTGCCTTTATAGTGCATACCGTTGCAAATGCAAAATCTATAGTCACTTGCTCTTCTTTTGCAGGTGCCTTAGTGCCACCTCGCATTAATGCCATTTCGGCACTGTCTTTTATTAATGCTTTACAGGCTTGCTCATCCATACTACACACTATATCAGGTCCTTTGCGTTCCATATGGTCTGTAAAATGACGTTCTAAAATCGATCCGCCAAGTGCTACAGCACCTAAACACGCATTGTTATTTAAAGTGTGATCACTCAATCCAAATACTTTATCAGGAAACGCTTCATGCAACTCCATCATAGCGCCAAAACGGACTAAATGTGTTGGTGTTGGGTATAAATTTGTGGTATGCAATAAAGCAACTGGCACTTTATATTTATCAAAAATAGCGACTGCTTTTTTTACACTGTCTATGGTATTCATACCTGTACTTAATATTACAGGTTTTCCAAATTGTGCAATATGCTCTAAAAGCGGATAATTATTACATTCTCCCGAACCTATTTTATAGGCAGGAATATCAAAACGTTTTAAACGCTCAGCTGCTGCTCTCGAAAATGGCGTAGAAATAAAAATCATGCCTTTAGATTCTACATAATGTTTAAGCGTTAATTCATCGGCTTCATCTAATGAGCAACGTTCCATAATATCGTAAATAGATACGTCTGCATTACCAGGAATCACTTGTTTTGCTGCACTACTCATTTCATCGGCTACAATATGAGTTTGGTGTTTTACAACCTCAACACCTGCACGATGTGCAGCATCTACCATTTGCTTTGCTATTTCTAAAGAGCCTTCATGGTTTATACCAATTTCGGCAATAACTAATGGTGGATAATCTGGGCCTATTTTTCTACCGGCTATTTCTATGTATGGATTACTCATTATTGTAATGGTTTAGCATAAACGCAGCATAATCAAAATCGTCTTGTGTATCGATATCAACTTTTGCAAAAGGATGATCAATTACTAAAGGATAGGCATCCTTAGTTATAATTTCATCATTTAAAATACAGCTAGCCTTGGTGATGTATAGTAAACCGTTTTCATAATACAAAGGTTCTAAATCTTGACTGCGCTGTCCTGGTTTATAATTATAGGGTTTAAACTGCTCGTTTTTTATAGTCCCAAATTTAAGATGATTTTGAGACACTGTAAACAAACTGCCTGCTTTTACTTGATTAAAAATAGTAAATGCATCTTGTAATAATTCTTTTGGTCTTAACGGATTAGTGGCTTGCAATAGTACCACAGCATCTACTTTAGTATTTATAGCGCCTAAAACATGTTTTAATGCACTTACCGTAGGCTCAAAATCTCCAGCTAAATGCTTTGGTCTTTCTATTACCTCAGCGCCATGAGCTAATGCTATTGCCCTAGTAGACTCACAATCTGTAGACACATAAACAGCGTCTATAAAATCAAACTGTTTAGCATAATTAATACTGTGCACCAATAATGGTATACCTCCCAAAAGTTTTATGTTCTTTTTAGGTAGGCGTTTGGAGTGGCCTCTAGCTGGTATAATGGCGATCGTTTTGATAGGTTATGCTATTTTTATTCTGTATATTATTTTATTCCATGCTAAGCTATTAAAAATTAAGGGCATTTTTTTCACAAAGCGTAGTACATTTATTACTAGTTTCTTATTACTAATATCTAATTTCTCTAGGTTTTTTTCTATATAATTTATATTCTTTCTATCATTATTGCTTAAAGATTTCCTATACATTGTAATTAACAACCTAAAACAACTTTGAGTGATTTCAGAATCTTCTTTTAGGTTTCTTTTTAAATTTTGAAAAACGGTATAGGTTTCAGAATATTTATTTTCAGGAATGTAACTTTTACTTTTACTACTAATTGAATTTGGGTGAGACCTGTAACTGTATAAACTATCTGTAATAATATTATATTTATCGTTTTTATAGAACAATCGTGTAAATAATTCAAATTCTTGTCCTTTTGTTAAATCTAATTTGAACAACTCATTTGTTTTTAAAAATGATTTTTTAAACATGACTGCATTGGTTACAATCTTCAATCTCCAAAAAAAATATTCTTTATAAACATTATTTGTATCGTAAATTGGCATTTTTTTTATAAGATTTAAATCTTTGTCCACAAAATCGCCTCCAGAAACAACAAAATCTAAATTATTATTTTTAAAAAAACAACTTACTTTTTTCTCAATAAAATCGGGATGCATTACATCATCACTATCAAACCAATTTATTAAAGCTCCATTAGATTTTTCAAAACCATAATTCCTACAAGAATTACCTCCTTTAACAAGGTTCTGAGGTCTTTTGTACAATTTAAATCTAGCATCATTAACTATATTATTATTGATAATTAATAAGCTATTATCAGTAGAACCATCATCAACAATTATGCATTCCCAATTTTTAGACGTTTGATTTTTAATACTCAAAATAGTGTCTTGTATAAACTTTGCACTATTATAATTTGGTATGATTATAGAAACTAATACATCTTTATCCATTTGTTTCTATTTTTTCAAATTGGTCTTTAAAATATTTTAATCCAATATAATTTTGCAAATCGGGCCTATTAAGTTTTAGATTTGAATCTTTCCAGTTTTGATAAAGCTCTGTTATATGTGATATAATTTCCTCAACTTTATGCACTTCTGTTTGAAATTTATATTTTTCTCCTAGTAACCTTCTCGTTTCACTTTGCTTTGGACTTAAGGCTAAAATAGGTCTATTAGCATAAACACAATGTGGAAATTTACCTGGTAAAAAAGGACTAATTTCTGAATTTGATTCTAAAATAATATTTACCGAAACATTATGCTGTAATGTATTAACTATTTCAAAAGGCACACTTTGTAAATGTAATTTTAATTGCGGTAGTAATACTGACTCTTTTTCGAGGTTTTTTTTATGATAACTTGCTGGCCCAATTAATAACAATCTAGAGTGTTGTTTAGCTTTTGGGTTCGCTTCTAAAAATTTTTTAAAAGCATTAATTAATACAAATGGTGGGCGTTGCTTCATTAAATTTCCTGCATGCAATAAAGTGAATGTATTTTCATCTAAAAGTGAATTATACTCTCCTAAATCTTGTAAAACATCTATTTTTAACTGCTGATGCGGTATTATTAATCCTGTGTCTAAAAACTTAGGAAAAAATTGTCCCATCCATTCTTTTAATAATTGACTTGGAAACGCTGAGTATTTGGCAGACTCTGAAACTGTTCTAAAAAACTGCTCTTTTTGTTTATATCCTGATTCGACCCAATTATAAGGCTTTGGATACAAATGAAACGGATAAGGATCATGCACATAAGCCAACCACTTATTATAAAGTTCTGGCAAACTTAATAGAGCATGATGCGGTCTAAAACTAGCGCCTTGACTTAAAGTTATTATTAAATCGTGATTGTTATAATGTTTACTTATAGCCTTTGTAATACTTTTAGAATCGTTATAAAAGGTAAAGGAATGACCGAATATACGCTCTAAGTTTCTAGAAATATTAATTTTTGTTACTCTTTGAAATACACGCTGTGCACGACTTAAAAAATAATACAGACTACTTTTATTTTCTTTAATATTAATACAGTTTACATCAGGCAGCAGTATTGCTTTGCGTGTATAATGCAATACTGTTACAGTATAATTACATAACAGTAAAGCATTAATTAATGCGACATTGGCTTTGGCACCACTTGTTGCATTGACATCTATAGATTCTGCTATAACTAATATATTGTTTTTAGTATTCATACACTTACCAATTGACTCTCCAATCGATATTATTTTTTACAATTTTTGCAGGATTTCCTGCAATAATATTATTATTAGTATTAAAACTATTAGTTACAACACTTCCTAATCCTACTATATTTATTGAACCTATTTTTACGCCTGGCGCAAACTTACAAGATGAACCTATATAATTATTATCACCAATTTCTATGTCTAAATTCTTACCTGTCTTTGTATGTATTGAACCGTGCGTCCAAAATTCAGAATTTTTTCCTGCAATCCATGAATCATTTCCAATAGTTATGTTATTCCAAACATCGAAATAGTGATTATTTATAACTCTAGAATTATTTCCAATTTTAAAAACACCACTGCCAACAATGTTATTATTGGAATGAAATACAGTATTATCTCCAATTATTAAAGTATTACATGTAAAATTGTTTCCATTAGCTATTTTTACATTGTCTCCAATGTTTAAGGTTTCGCAGTTAAAATATGCTTTTCCTATTGTTACATTCTTGCCTATATTATAACCTTTAAAGGTTTTTAATAGCATTACTTTAACATTAGAGGTTGGTAAGTGTTTTACAAATTTTAATATTATTTTTTTTAGCCTCATAAGCTTACTACATTACAAAATTCGGTCTTAAATTCTACTATTATAATTTTTTATACTTCTTTAAAACTCTAAAAAATAATTTTCTCAAACCAAAAGGCGCATTTAATCTTTTACTATTAGGAACATCTTTATATTGGTAAGTATTTTCCACTTTAAATTCTAAGCTTCTTTTTATTAATTTATCAATATTATTATCTAATTGATTTCCTATATGATAGGCATACGCTTTAGCTGTAGATAATCTATACATATTATTTTTATCTGCTAGAATATCAATAAATTTGTCTTCGTAACCATTAATAAATTTGATTTCTGGAAATGAATTTTCATTTTTAAAAATTTCGCTTTTGTAAGTTGCAACAAAATGACCTGAACCAATTATTGCTACTACATCGTCCTTTTTTAAGTAATACTGTTTTTCATACCAATGAAACTCTCGATTATTTCTATTTAAAATAGCCTCATTTCCTAATCCTTCGATATATAGTTTATTATCATCCTCTGAAACAATTTTACCATACTTTAAAGAATTTGTAAAAAAACTATCAAAAAAAACAGCACTATTATTCTTAAATGCTAAACCTTGACATGGCAAAGGAGCAACAACACCAGCTTTTTTATATGTATTAAAAATTTTAAAAACGTTTTCTTCCCATCCTTTAAGAAATAAAACGTCTGCATCACATATTGTAACATACGGCTCGAAAACACCTCTTACTTCATCTATTATACCGTAAACTTTTCCCTTATTTTCTTTATAGATTACGACTTTTTCTATAAAACTAGAATAACTATTTATTAATTCACCAACTTCTGCACAACTATTATTATTAATTACTGTAATTGCGGTTTTTAAATGGTCTATAGTATTCACTAAGTTTTCTAAACACGTTTTAAAAACTACTAATGAGTTTTTATAATACTCATCTTCTAGATTCGGGATATAAACAGGTATTATTATCCTATGAGCATAGCGCTTATTCTCTAAATCTTTATATTTTTCTGGATTTACTCCTGTTCTCATTATAAAATTTTACTAAAGATTTTTTTCATTATATTAAAACCCTTGATTACCAGTTTCAAGTAATTTAATTTATTTTCTTTAATGTATTCCTCTATTTTATTATTAAAAGTATTATCAAACGAAGTGAAAACATATTTTTTAATATAGTAATTAAGTAGAGTCTTAGACATTTTATTTTTATCCAATAACTCATCAAAAATGCTTAAATCTGTAGAATACAAAGAATCTTTAATTTGCCAATCCTTGTATCGGTTTTTTGTATTAGATAATTCATGTTTTCTGTAAAAAAATAAAATATTTTGAACTGCTCCATATTTAATATTTTCTATCGCAATAAACAATCTTGAATACACCTCAAACTCTTCAGCTATTTTTAACGACTCATTAAATCTAATATTTTTCCAAACTTTTAATCTCCAGATTGGGCCACAGGAGTTTAAAAAAACTTTATTACTTCTAGTAATAAAATCTTCTAGAATATTATTTGAGAACAATGGTAAATTAGAGCTTTTCAACTCTTTACTAAGAACTTTATTAGTGTCCAAATGTTCATATTCACAGGTTACAAAAGAATAATTTAAATTAGATAACAGCATATCCATCTGTAATTCTAATTTTCTTGGATGCATTAAGTCATCATCATCAAAAAAATGAATGTATTCTGCATTAATCTCTTCTGCTATATCAAGACTCATATTTCTAGAGCCACCTAATCCTTGAGGATATTTAGAGTTATCCTTAGTATAAAACTTGAATCTTGTATCTTTTTCGATAAATTCTTCTTCTACAAACGTCTTTGTATTATCTTTTGAGTTATCATCAATAATTATACATTTCCAATTTTCATAAGTTTGGTTAATTATAGAGTTTAAGGTTTCACCAATTAAATGCGCTCTATTATATGTTGCTAATAATATAGTAACTGTTGGTTTCATAATTAATAAAAAAATGATTTAAAAAATCTCAAAGGTTTTAAAAAATAATATCCAATCCTAAACTCTAATTTTTCTTTTTGTTTTATTTTTTCTCTTTCTTCTAATTCGATTTTTTTATATACCTGATTAATATAGTCTTCGATATACTTTATATATATTTTCTTATTTTTTAAATGAATAAACTTAGTTAAGTCATATTTTACTTTATTCGCACTATTTGTTGTAGAATTAGCCCTCCTTCTATAGTTAAATAAATATTCTCTTATAACAAATGTTTCTCCTCCATTTTCTAAAAGTCTTAAATAAAACTCCCAATCCTCAAAACCGAAACGCATTGATTCATCATAACCATGTGATATTTTCCAATCTAATTTTCTAAACATAAGAGAACCTAAAGCACTATTGCTGGTTAAAAAATTTGAAACATTACCACCTTTGGGTTTAAAAAAAGATATTTTTCCATTTGGGTCTAAAATATTTACAAAACATGTTACTAATTTAACTGAGCTATTATTGGTAATTATTTCAATAGCTTTCTCACAAAATGTAGGTTCAAAATAATCATCACTATCTAAAACAACAATATACTGTCCGTTAGCATTTTCAATACCCACATTTCTAGCTGTACTTTGTCCTTTATTTTCTTGAGTAATAAGCTTAGAAATTTTAGGTTCAATTTCTTTTAGTATAGATTTTGTCTTGCTATTAGAACCATCATCTATAACAATAATTTCTATATTATTATAAGTTTGGTTTAATGCTGAATCTACTGCTTCTTCAATATACTCAAAATCGTTGTAACACGGAATTACAAAAGATACTAAAGGTCTACTGTTTGAATGCATTTCTTAATATTTTTGATAGTTCTTGACCTTTATTTGTGTTAGATAATTTTGATTTATATAATTCTTTTAATTTAAATATAATATCATTCTTTTCTTGATAATCTAGATTAATAAAATTCATAGCAGAGTCGCATAATGCTTCAAACGAATTATTAACTACACAAGGTATTGTACTAAACCTATCCTGCATTGCACCAACATTATAACTTAATAACATCCTTCCTGCAGCAGCAGCTTCTAGCGCTGTAATAGGACCGCCTTCGTGTAAAGAGGTTACTAAAAAAACATGTATTTGTTTGTAAAATGTGTGTATTTGCGTTGGTAATATTACATTTTGGCTAAACGAAATATTTTTTAACACATTCAAACTTGCAGCCAAATCTACTAAAGATTTAATGTACTCCTCTTCTCCAACACCTTGAATTAACAAGGTTACTTTTTTATTTTTAGAATTATTTAAAAAAGCTATTAATTTAATCATAGCTTCAATATTTTTTTCTTTAGCAATCCTTCCTAAATAACCGAATTTCAAAGTATCAACTAGATCAAAATTAACAGGTGCAACATTTAATAATTTTTCTTCGTTAGGAATAATAATATCACTTACAAAAAGGTTGTTTAATTTATATTTGTCTTTCCAAAAATCGCTTTGCTTTGTATTAAATACAACAATTGAATTAAACTTTTTATAATATTTAAGATGTTGTTTTACCAAAATTTTAAAATGCCATAGTGTTATCTTAGCTGTTCTATTTTTTTGCTTTGAAAATGCTTTAAGTATAGGAAAGAAATAAACACTTTTGGGATAAGCCAATACATATAATGATGAATAAAACAGACTTTTATATTTCCAATATATAAATTCTGAAAAACGTATTCGAAAATTTAATTTGAAGAACAATCTATCGATTAATGTTATAAACGAACTTTCGAGACCTTTTGGGTAATTAAAAAAATGAATATCTCGATTATTAACCATAGTCTTGAATAGGTTATTGTTTATATTTTTTGGCGTAAAAATTGAAATTCTCTTATATTGTTTTGCGTCATAAAGGAACACTGCTGTTGTAACAGCTTCTATTTCTGTTCCGCCAATATTACTTAGATATGGTGTTGTTATGAGTAGTGAGTTTTTCAATTTAGTTATAACAGATTAATGCATTATCTTTTTCCTTAAAATTAAACTTTTTATAAGTCTTTTGTTAAATTTAAAAAACTGTTTTTTATCATAATTTTTTAGATAGCATATATATAAACTTATCCATTGAGAAACGTTGAGCTTTTTACTCTTTAATAAAGCTATTTCATATTTACGAATAATATGTAATCTACATGATTTGCTAAATTCTTTTAATTGATTAAAATATAAATCTGAATAAAAATTTTGTTCCGCTTTAATTTTAAGGTCTAAATTATCTGTTCGACCAGAAATACTTAAACTCGAAATCCTAATATTAACAATAGCTTGATTTATAGTATAAATAGGTTTATTATTTGAGAAATCAAGCCAAGCTTTGTCATCACTATAAAAAGCAAGAGGATAATGCGTAAAGCCTTTTTGTAAATATAAAGCTTTCGAAAAAATATACTCTGATAGCGAACTTCTTGTTGCTCCTGTAATTTTTCTACATAGAGATTCTTGGGCTGTTTCCCAAATAGGATGCGTATAAATTTTAGAGTTAATTGCATTTGAATCCTCACCGACAACGCAACTAGAAAACCTGATTAAATTACTTTTTCCTTTAAATTTTGTTATTTCCTCATAGAAAGATTCTATCAGATTATTAGCTATATAATCATCATCTCCAAGTATCATAATCCATTCTTCATCAATTACCATATTTAGACATCTTTCCCATTGCTTAATTAAAAATTGACCTCCTAAATTCGTATCAAACCTCTTATAGTTAATGTCTAATTTTGAAGTATATTTATCTATTAGTGATTCTGGATTTTCTGGACTAGAATCATTTCCAATGTAAACTTTAAAATTAGTATTCGTTTGGTTTGCTAAAGAAATTAAAGTGTCTTCAAAATAAGATAATTTATAATATGGAATAACAATTGCTATCATTTTGCACAAGTCTTTATCTTATTTAGATAGTGACCTTTTTAAATCTTTAAAAGAGATTAAATTTAAACTTTCCTTTCTATTTTTATTAAAAATTTCATATTCAAAATATGGATTTTTAACTGTTGAAAAATCGCCTATTCTTTTGGTTTTACTAATAATTCCGATTCCCCAATCTGTATCAATACAACATGAGTATAAATTCTCTTGTAATCTGTATTTATAAAAAGCTTTCCATGTAGTACCATTCCAGTTACCTAATGCAGGAGACAATCTATATTCGTATAATTCGCTAGCGTGAAAAAATGTTGGAGGATTACAATCATGTAAAACAATATAACCATCTTCTTTAATAAATTTTAAAGCGTTTTCTATGTCTTTTTCAACTTGTTCTGCTAAATGCAAACCATCAATAAATATGACATCAAATTTAATATCATTTGAAAGCACCTCACTTTTACTTAATTTATTAAAAAAAATATCACTTGTAAGTTTAAAATCTACAGGATTAGTTTCATTCTCAAAACCCGGATCTACACTATATTTTTTATTCGCTTTAATTTTATTAAAATTATGCTCTGGATAACGCACTCCTATTTCTAAATAATTAGTGTCACGTGAGAAAGTATCAAGTAGATAATTTATTACATCAAATCTTTTAGGTGATTTAGCCGTTTCTTTTTTTGTTTTACTTTGTCCTTCTACATGAAAAGAATCCTTAATATAAGTCTTACCTAAGTCAAATATTGTTTTATAATCTTTGTGTTTTGAAATTTCTTTAGAAACTCTGTAAGTATTTAATATTCTTTTTAGATACGCTTTCATTAATTTATATAATTAAAATATTGAATTACTGAACAATTTCAATATTAGACTCAAAAAAGACATCTCCCCAAATTTTATTCCATTTTATTATAGAGTTCTTATCTTTGGTTTCACTTAAAACTTCAAAACCAATAGCTTCATAAGCATGGTCTAAATCTTCTAAATTAGAATCAGCCAAACTCCCTTTAGATAAAGATATATTTATAAAATATTCTCCAAATGTTAAATTATGATTATTTATACTTAGATTAATAATCATCTTATCATCAATAATTTCAAAAGGTTTTGTAAAAAAAGAACCTATAGCTTCTTCATTTTGATTACAAATTGTACCACTTAAATTTAATAATCCTTTTATTTTTTTATGTCTTTTGATTAAAATTTCAAAATTTAAATTGGATCTAACACAAACAATGGGTTCCTTGGAAGAAATTTTTATTAACTCTACTAATCCAGATGTTTTTCTTTGTCTATGTGATGGTTTTAAAATTGATTCCCTTCGTTCAATTTTTTTAGAATTTGAAAGATAAAAGTTTACACTTTCAATTTGATTTCCTTCAAAAACAACTTTACCATGTTCCAATACCACTCCTCTAGTACATAAACTCTTAACCGCCGCCATATTATGACTCACAAATAAAACCGTTCTACCATCACCACGACTAATATCTTGCATTTTTCCTATTGCTTTTTTCTGAAACTCGGCATCTCCAACCGCCAAAACCTCATCAATAACTAATATCTCTGGTTCTAAAAAAGCTGCCACTGCAAAGGCTAAACGCACTGTCATACCAGAACTATAGCGTTTTACAGGTGTATCAATATAACGTTCACACCCAGAAAAATCTATAATCTCGTCTATTTTAGAGGCAATTTCTTTTTTTGTCATTCCCAGAATTGCTCCATTTAAATAGATGTTTTCACGTCCGGTCATTTCGCCATGAAAACCTGTACCAACTTCTAAAAGAGAGGCTATACGACCTCGTGTTTTAATTTCTCCAGTTGTTGGTCCTGTTACTTTTGAGAGTATTTTTAGTAATGTAGATTTTCCTGCTCCGTTTTTACCTATAATACCTAATACTTCACCTCGCTTTACTTCAAAATTAATATCCTGTAAAGCCCATACATACTCACTTTGTCCTTTAGTACTACGGTCGTTACTTTCTCCTACTTTTAAATAAGGATCCTGTTTGCCTCGTATGCGATGCCACCAACGATTTAAATCGTGAGAAATCGTACCTGTACCTACAAGCCCTAAACGGTATTGTTTAGAAATGTTTTCGGCTTTTAATATAATGTCACTATGCTCTATCATACCTATTTTCAAAATAACCTACAATTTTTCTTGATGCATTACCATCTCCATAAGGATTATGCTTTACAATTGTTTCCTTAGTGTTTAACAAAATGCCTTTAACCTTAGATACTATTAAATCTTGATCTGTTCCTACTAGTACAGAGCAACCTGCAGCAACACCTTCTTGGCGTTCTGTAACTGTTCGTGTTACTAAAACAGGAACACCAAAAGTTGGAGCTTCTTCTTGCACACCTCCAGAGTCCGAGATTATAATTTCCGATTGTTTCATTAACCAAATAAACGTTGGATAATCTAACGGAGCTATTAAATGCACATTATTTAAATTAGAGAGTCTCTTATACACAACCTCTTGTACATTAGGATTTAAATGTACAGGAAAAACAATTTCTATTTTGTCGTCTTGAGACAATTCGACTAATGCATTACAAATAGACTCAAATCCTAAACCAAAATTCTCTCTTCTGTGGCCTGTTACAAGAATTACTTTTTTAGTAAAATCAATGTTTTTATTTAATTCCGCTATCATTTCAGACTCATAACCAGCATTTAAAATAGTATCTGCTGTGTATAAGGCATCTATAACGGTATTACCAGTTACTAAAATGTTTTGTTCTAAAACACCTTCATTAATTAAATTTTGCTTTGCTTTTTCACTAGGTGCAAAATGATAATCGGCAAGCCGTCCTGTTAATTGTCTATTCATCTCTTCTGGAAAAGGAGAATACCTATTATAAGTCCTTAATCCTGCTTCTATATGTCCTATTTTTATTTTTCTATTAAACGCAGCCAATGCGATAACACTTGATGTTGTCGTATCGCCATGAACAAGAACTAAATCTATTTGTTCTCTTAAAAATAAAGCATCAATACCATTTAGAATTCTTGAACTTAATATATTTAATGATTGATTAGGCGTCATTAAATCAAAATCAAAATCTGGAACAATTTTAAAAAATTGCAGTACTTGATCTAACAAATCTCTATGCTGAGCAGTAACACATAATTTTGTATTGTATCCCGCTTTTTGAAATTCAAAATAAACTGGAGCCATTTTTATAGCTTCTGGTCTCGTACCAATACAAATCAAAACCGTTTTATTACTACTCATATTTTTTATTAATTAAAACTTTAGGATTAATAGTATCGATATCAAAAAAAAAACTTAAACATATAAATACTTACAAATGTTTTCGACTTTTAATATGATATTTTTTTTCTCTTTATTTGTAAATAGTTTACTTACTCAATCCTTTATTTTTTTTATTTGTAAATAATGGAATGTAAGAAACATTCCTTCACCACTAACCTCTCATTCTCACAACTCATTTCTCACTAAAAAAACACCTCACCACCATATTAAACGGTATCTATAAAACTCTTCTCGGTTTTATTAAAAATAATCAACCCAACTAAAAAAATAACAACACTAATTATTCCGGCATATAAAAAATTGTTTAGTGAAAACGCACCAACACCTAAAGTCATATATCTAAACAATTCTATAATAGTGGTCATTGGGTTATATTCTACCAACCATGAATATTCTGGCACTTTTTCTTTAAAGTAAGATAATGGGTACATTACTGCAGAGCCATACATAAGCAACTGTACACCAAAACTTATTAAAAAAGTTAGATCGCGATACTTGGTTGTCATAGACGATAAAATCATCCCGAAACCTAAACCAAATAAGCCCATAAAAATTATTAGAAAAGGTAATAAGACTAAAGCACTTTGAGGTATTGCATTAGCAGCTTGATTTGTAAAAAAAACAAAATAAATATAGAAGCTTATAAATACTAATAGCTGAATTCCGAATTTTAAGAGATTAGAAAATACTACAGATAGTGGTGTGATAACTCTTGGGAAATACACTTTTCCAAAAATATTTTGGTTCGCTTTAAAAGTATCACTCGTTCCTGTTAAACAGGCACTAAAATAATTCCATGAGGTAATACCTGCTAAATTAAATAAAAACGATGGTATACCAGATCCTGTTGGTATAGAGGCTAAATTATTAAAAATTAAGGTAAATATTACCGAAGTAAATAAAGGCTGAATAAAATACCATAATGGTCCTAAAATAGTTTGCTTATATTGAGTAATGATATCGCGCTTTACAAATAAAAATAGTAAATCGCGATATCTCCAAATTTCTTTAAAATTTAGATCTATTAATTTCCGTTTTGGAGAAATGGTATATAGCCAATCTTGTACTATTTCGGGTTTATTCACTTTCATTATTTTTAAAATAGTCCCAAGTAAGTTTTAAACCTTCTTTTACAGAAAACTGTGGGTGATAATCTAACAATTCTTTAGCTTTACTAATATCTGCTAAAGAGTCTTTTACATCGCCTGCTCTGGTTGGGCCAAATTTTGCTTTGATATTTTTTTTTGCTGAAACATTTATTGTATTCCAAAGTTTATTAACACTTATTCTTTCGCTACATGCTATATTAAAAACTTCATTTTTTGCTTTATCTGAGGCGAAAAAACTTTTAACATTTGCCTGAACAGCATTATCTACATATGTAAAATCTCGAGTTTGTTTACCGTCACCATTAATTGTTGCTGCTTTATTTTTATTTACAGCTTCCATAAATAGTGGAATAACTGCTGCGTAGGCACCATTTGGGCTTTGTTTTGGTCCAAATACATTAAAATAACGCAAGCCCACTACATCTGTATTATATGTTTTTCCAAAAACATCTGCATACAACTCGTTTACATATTTAGTAACTGCATAAGGAGATAAAGGCTTACCAATGGTATCTTCTACTTTGGGTAAAGTTTTACTATCACCATATGTAGAACTTGATGCAGCATAAACCATACGTTTTACTGTTTTACTCTCTTTTAAAGCAACTAACATGTTTAAAAAACCAGACACATTAACATTGTTACTTGTTATAGGATCGTTTATAGAACGTGGTACAGAACCTAATGCTGCTTGGTGACTAACATAATCTATATCTATCATCGCTTGTTTACAAGTCTCTAAATCGCGTATATCTCCTTCTATAAATTCAAAATTTGGCAAGTTTAAAAAAGATTCGATATTGGCTTTGTAGCCATTAGATAAATTATCTAAAACACGCACGTGTTTTGCATTATTTTTCAATAAATAGTTAACAATATTAGAGCCTATAAATCCGGCACCTCCAGTAATTAAAAACTGATATTGAGAGAGGTCTTTTGTATGATATTTATAGTTGCTTTCTAACACTACTTTTTAAATTTAAAAATATTAGTTATTCTGTTTAACAACCCTCTATTTTTCTCTTCATCCTCATGATAACCGTTACCATAGGTACCATACCCATAACCGTAACCGTAACCATACCCGTACCCATAACCATATTTTCCTTTTTGGTTATAGAAATTATAGATAAAGCTTATATTACTTAATTCTTTACGTTTAAATTTATCGTTTATAAGACTTAACATACCTTTTTTTGTATAATCTTGTCTTACCACGTATAGTGTTGCATCTACATATTCTACTAATTCTATAGCGTCTGCAACTAGCCCAATTGGTGGCGTATCTAAAATAATGTAATCGTATTTTTCTTTTAATTCTGCTATAAATTGATCCATAATATCACCCATTAGTAACTCTGATGGATTTGGCGGTACTGGTCCAGATACAATTAAATCTAAATTCTCGATTTTTGTTTGTTGAGTAATCTCTTCTAAGCTTTTTTGACCAATAAGATAGTTTACTGAGCCAATATTATTTTTAATCTCAAAATCATCAAATATTTTTGGCTTTCTTAAATCTAGGCCTACTAAAATTGTTTTCTTTCCGCTTAATGCAAAAACTGTAGCTAAATTAATAGAACAAAATGTTTTACCTTCTCCACTTACCGAAGAGGTTAGCATTATAGTTTTAGAACTTTCATTTGCTTGTTTTTTATACATGTATTGCAAACTAGATCTTAAACCTCTAAATGCTTCTGCAACAGTAGATTTTGGTTTTAAGTGTACAGCTAAGTTATTTACTGTTGTATTTTTACCTATAACACCCAATAATGGAATTTTTGATAATTTTTCTAAACTCTGTGGGTTATGTAATTTATTATCAAAAAAAGTAACTAAAAACGCGACTAATAGTGGGATAATTAAACCTCCTAAAAAAGCAAAAATATAACGTGCACTTAATTTTAAATCTATAGGTATTGCTCCTGTATCTTTTGCAGGATCTACAACCTGAACATCACTTACGCTAGCCGACTTTATAATATCTGCCTCACCACGCTTAGCTAAAAACATATTATATGTTTGTTCACTTAATGCGTATTGACGTTGTATAGTTAACAATTGCTGTTGGTCTTTTGGTAGTTTTTTTATTTTACTTGTACTCTGTCCTATTTTACCATTTACAAAATTAAGTTCGCGACGTAAACCTGAAGTAGCCGAGCTTATATTCTCTAACAATACAGATTTTAATGCTTCAATTTGATTATCTAAATCTACAAAAACTGAAGCGTCACTTCTTACTGTACTTTCATATTTTGATTTCTGTACAGATAGTGCATTTATTTTTGCTATATTATTTAAAATATTAGTATCATCAATTCCTGCTATAGATGGAGCAGGCAACTCGGTAAAACTATTACTTGTCTCTAAATATGTTTTTAAGCTTCTATAATAAGCTATTTTTCGGTTAATATTATCGCTTTCAGTTTCTAATTCAGAAAGCTTTTCATTTATTTGAATACTTTCTTCATCTAGATTAAAAATCTTATTTTTTTCGCGGTAATTATTTAAAGAATCGGTTCTAGAAATTAAATTTTCTTTTTCTCGAGCTAATTGTTTATCTATAAATGCTATAGTATTAGTTACAAAAAGATTTTTCTTATCTAATTGGTCTTTTCTTAAAATATCAACTGTTTTATTTAAATAGTCTACAATTTTAGCTGTATTTACATCCGTCATACTTAAATTAAGTATTGCGGAATTAATAGGGTTATCTATTTTAAGTTTATTTTTATAGTTACGAACTACAGCATCAAAATCACTAAATTCAATATAATACTCATCGCCAGCATTAAAATCGCGTTTATCCCTTTTTGTAATCGTTCCTTTTAAAAACGGCAAATTAATTGGCTCACCTAAAGTTGCTGGATATGTTTTAACACCATTAGTAGCACTAATAGTTTCATGTTCTTTAGTATCAAAATTCTGAGTTCTTAAAGTAGGAGATTCAAATTCTGTTTGAATTTCTAATTTATCACCTCCCAAAAAAGTAACTTTTATTGGATGGTTTAATACCTGGTAAGTATTTGGTGTTAAAGAAATTTCAAATGGTGCAGCTTTATAAATATCGTCTTTTCTAAAACGTGATTGCTTTAAATATTTTTTATAAAATGCTAAAGTATCTACAACTTTTTCGTGATGAGATCTAGACTGTAAAGTTGTCATAATTGTTTTTACTTTACCAGAAACGCCTCCCCAATTAAATGTTAAGCTTGTGTTTGATGTAAAAAGTGGATTCTTATCGTCTTCAATAGAAATTTGAGTACTTAATCTATATGATTGTTGTTTTCTAATGTTTTGTTGATATACAATAAAAATACCTAAGCCAATACACAACACAAACCATTTCCAATAACTTAAGGCACGTATTAAAAAAGCCTTTACATCAAAAGGTGATTGTGCTTGGGACTCTAAAAGTTCAAATTCATCATTCATAAAATAATTCCTTTTAAAGGTTTTTAGCTAAAAAATAAGTAGACACTAAAACAGAAAATATTGAAGCTATAGTAGTTAAAGTCTGTGTCGCAGTTTGTCCAGCTCCTAAAGATTTTCTCTTTAATGGTTTTACCAAAATCATATCATTAGATTGTATATAGTAATATGGAGATTGCATTGCTGCCATATCTGTTAAATCTATATGATGAATTTTTTGACCTTGTGGATATTGCCTTACTACTAAAATATCTGTTCTATCTCCTGTATCTTTTATATCTCCTGCGTTTGCTAAAGCTTCAATTATATTAACACGATCTTGATATAAGGTTAAAACTCCTGTGCTTTCTACTTCACCAGAAACAGTATAACGTAATCCTGCAAGTTTTACAGTTATAAAAATTTGAGAAACATCTTTTAAATATTTATCTAATAAAGCTTGTTTTACTTTTGCATTAATTTCATTTGTAGTATAGCCTAGAACATTAATTTTTCCTAAAATGGGAAACTCAATATTACCGTGTAAATCTACCGTAAAGCCATCATAATACAAAGTTTCTTGACCATTAACATTTCCTATTCTTTCGGTAGGATTAAAAATAGCTACTAATTTAGCCAATTCTGAGTCTGTAGATTTAATATTTATGCTAAGAATATCGTTAATTTGAACGCGATATGGTTTTCCCATATCTTTTAAATGTAAAGAATCATTAACAACCGTACCTTTATCCTGAAGATAAACCACATCTTTGTTAGTGATACATGAAGAACATAATACACTGAATAGTATAGCAATAGCCACTATAAATTTATTCATTTTTGGGTGCTTTTAATTGACACAAATATAGCTTTTCATCGTGAATAACAAAACTTTTGTCGGATTTTTTGGTTTTTTATCCGTTCTTTGTAAAAAAATTGACCATTGAACTATTTAACCGTTGAAAATATATCGAAGTCTTATGGAGAGTTAACGCTTTTTAAAGACATTTCTTTTAGTATCCATAAAGACCAAAAAGTAGCATTTGTTGCAAAAAATGGTACAGGTAAAACATCTATTCTAAATATTCTTGAAAAAACCGACGAACCAGATACTGGTAATGTTATTTTTAGAAAAGATATTAAAGTCTCTTTTTTACCTCAAGAACCGTATTTAGATTCTAATCTAACTGTTCAAGACACCATTTTTAATAGCGATAATCCTATTTTAGATGTTATTAAAAATTACGAAAAAGCACTTTTAAACCCTGAAGATACAGAAACATATCAAGCTGCTTTCGAGCAAATGGATATTAAAAATGCATGGGATTTTGAAACGCAATACAAACAAATTCTCTTTAAACTAAAACTAGAAAATCTACAACAAAAAGTAAGTAGTATGTCTGGCGGACAAAAAAAACGTCTCTCGCTTGCCAACGCTCTTTTAAGCAAACCAGACCTTTTAATTCTAGATGAGCCTACCAACCATTTAGATTTAGAAATGATAGAATGGCTAGAAGAGTTTTTTGCAAAAGAAAATATCACGCTTTTTATGGTAACGCACGACCGTTATTTTTTAGAACGTGTTTGTAATGAAATAATAGAACTTGATCATGGTGAATTATATTCTTATAAAGGAAACTATTCTTATTATCTAGAAAAAAAAGAAGCTAGAATAGAACAACATAATGTAGAAGTAGGCAAAGCCAAACAACTTTTTAAAAAAGAATTAACCTGGATGCGTCGCCAGCCAAAAGCACGTACTACAAAGTCTAAATCTAGAATAGACGACTTTACCGAAATTAAACATAAAGCAAGCCAACGTAGAAAAGACCATGAAATTCAATTAGAATTAAATATGGAGCGCTTGGGAAGTAAAATTGTAGAGCTAAAAAAAATATCCAAATCTTACAAAGACAAAGTTATTTTAGACGGCTTTAATTATATGTTTCAAAAAGGTGAACGAGTTGGTATTATTGGTAAAAACGGCACAGGTAAATCTACATTTTTAAACATACTTACTCAAACGGCAGAGCCAGATTCTGGAAAAATTATTATTGGTGAAACTGTAAAATTTGGTTACTATACGCAAGGTGGTATTACACCAAAACCGCAACAAAAAGTTATAGATGTTGTAAGGGAATTTGGTGATTATATACCATTAAAAAAAGGACGCCAAATTAGTGCTCAGCAATTATTAGAACGCTTTCTATTCGATAGAAAAAAACAGTATGATTTTGTGGAGAAATTAAGTGGTGGCGAACGTAAACGCTTATACCTCTGTACTGTTTTAATACAAAATCCTAACTTTTTAATTCTGGATGAACCAACTAACGATTTAGATATTGTTACCCTTAACGTATTAGAAAGTTTCTTGTTAGACTTTCCTGGTTGTTTACTTGTAGTATCTCACGATCGTTATTTTATGGACAAAATTGTAGATCATCTTTTTGTATTTCGTGGGGAAGGTATTGTAGAAGATTTCCCTGGTAATTATAGCGATTTTAGAGCATATGAAGACAGCAAACCTGTTGTTTCTGAAACCACAGACGAGGAGAAAAAAGAAAAGAAAAACTGGAAAAAAGACAGTAATGTAAAACTATCTTATAACGAACAAAAAGAATATAAAAACTTAGAGAGCAAAATAAAATCTTTAGAGTTTGATAAAATAGAATTAGAAAAAAAATTCTTAAACCCAGACTTATCTACAGATGAAATTAACGAGTTATCAAACAAACTCCAAGTAATATTAGATAGCATTGAAGAAAAAGAAATGCGCTGGCTAGAACTAGCAGAAAAAATGGAAGAGTAAACCATGCGAAAACTTATTATTGCCTACATAAAATTTTGGCTACGCTCTACAAACCAACACGGCGTACAATCTCCTTTTGTTTATAGCTTAGTAACAAAATGCTTTTACAGTAAAAAAGAGCATAATGCCTATAGTAAGTTAAAAAACTATAAAAAAACACTATTACAAAACCAGCAAACTATTGAGGTTACAGATTTAGGTGCAGGATCGCAAACCACAAAAAGCAATACACGTATTATATCTAAAATTGCAAAAAATGCAGGCACAACAAACCATCGTGCCAAATTATTTTACCGTTTAGTAAACTACTTTCAATTTCAAAATATTTTAGAGTTAGGTACATCTATGGGTATTGCAACACATGCCATGCACCTAGGTAATCCCAATGCACAAATTACCACAATTGAAGGCTGCCCAAACATTTCAGCATTTACAAAACAAAGTTTTAAAAACTTCAATTTAAAAAACATAAAAGTACTTACAGGAGATTTTAAAAAAGTAATTGAGCCACTAACAGAAAACAAATACAACTTAATTTATTTTGATGGTAACCACCAAAAAGAAGCCACTTTAAATTATTTTGAAACCTTATTACCAACAGCAACAAACGATTCCGTTTTTATTTTTGACGATATTTATTGGTCAAAACAAATGACCGAAGCTTGGGAAATTATAAAACAACATCCCCAAGTAACCGTTACAATAGACACTTTTTTTTGGGGCATTGTATTTTTTAGAAAAGAACAAGCCAAAGAACACTTTACAATACGTTTGTAAATTTAAATTTTAACTTTGAAAAGAATGAAACTTTCCATAAATTAAAAAACATGAAAGTATATACAAAAACAGGAGATAAAGGCACCACAGCATTATTTGGTGGTACGCGCGTACCAAAACATCACATAAGAATAGACAGTTATGGTACCGTAGACGAATTAAACTCTTACATAGGCTTAATACGTGATCAAGAAATAAACCAGCTTTACAAAAACATTCTTATAACAATACAAAATAAACTTTTTACGGTTGGCGCTATACTAGCAACAGATCCTGATAAAATGGTTTTAAAAAACGGGAAAGAACGTTTAAATATAAATAAAATTACTACTGAAGATATCGAGCTATTAGAGCGTGAAATGGACAATATGAATGAGGAACTACCACAAATGACGCATTTTGTATTACCTGGAGGTCACCAAACAGTGTCATTCTGTCACGTAGCACGTTGTGTTTGCCGTCGAGCGGAAAGACTAGCGTCTGCCTTAAATGATATAGAACCATTTTTACCAGAAGCACTCACCTATTTAAACCGTCTTTCTGACTATCTTTTTGTATTGGCACGAAAGTTGACTCAAGACTTGCAAGCAGATGAGGTAAAATGGATTCCAGAGAAACATTAAAGTTACACAGGAAAACAAACTTTAAAAGCTAATATTAAATAACACTGCAAAATATTTAGGTTCAAATAGTTTCAGTGAAAAATGACGTTCTTTTTTATTACTGAAAAATAATTCACTTTTTTCTTGACTATTTAAACTAAAAATTTATTTTTGCAAAAAATAAAACCATTAAGAAATGTATTGGACATTAGAATTAGCATCTCATTTAAGTGATGCGCCTTGGCCAGCAACTAAAGACGAACTTATCGATTACGCTATTAGAACCGGAGCGCCTTTAGAAGTTACTGAAAATTTACAAGCAATTGAAGATGAAGGAGATTCTTACGATTCTATCGAAGAAATCTGGCCGGACTACCCAACAGACGAAGACTACCTCTGGAATGAGGACGAGTATTAAAATATGATTAGATTAAATCATATTCAATAAAAATTAAAGAAAAAAGTCTCTATTAGAGGCTTTTTTTGTGCTTTAAAATTTAGCTAACCATAGCTAAAAACGTATATTTAAGCCCTTTTTAAAAAAAGGTAAAAATAACAACTGTGTTATTCTTAATTTCAAAAAAGAATATCACAAATAATAACAAAAACAATGTTTTGTTTTTTCTTAAAAATAAAACAACCAAAATATAAAATATAAAACTATGAGTTTTTTAGATTCCGTACTAAAGCTATTTGTTGGAGATAAATCCAAACAAGATGTAAAAGCTATATTACCTTTAGTAGATAAAATTAAATCCTTTGAAAGTACTTTAGAAGCTTTATCTCACGACGATTTAAGGGCTAAAACAGTAGAATTTAAAGCTATTATTGCCGAAACACGCAAACCTTTTAACGAACGTAAAGAAGCGCTTAGAACAGAAGCTGAAGCTACTGAAGATATAGATAGACGTGAAGACATTTACCAAGAAATTGATAAAATTGAAGACGAATCTTACCTAGCAGTAGAAAAAACATTAAACGATATTTTACCAGAAGCTTTTGCTGTTGTAAAAGAAACCGCAAAACGTTTTACAAACAATAGCGAGATTACAGTTACCGCTAATGCTTTTGATAGAGAAGTTTCTGGAATGGGAGATTATGTAACTTTAGATGGTGATAAAGCAACATGGTCAAACTCTTGGGATGCCGTAGGTAAAGCCATTACTTGGGACATGATCCATTACGACGTGCAACTTATAGGTGGTATTGCTATGCACCAAGGAAAAATTGCAGAAATGCAAACAGGAGAAGGAAAAACATTAGTAGCAACTTTACCAGTATACTTAAATGCTTTAGCACAAAAAGGTGTGCATTTAGTAACCGTAAACGACTACTTAGCAAAACGAGATATGGCATGGATGGCACCAATTTTTCAATTCCATGGCATGACAATAGACTGTATCGATTATCATAGACCAAATAGTGATGGTCGTAGAAAAGCTTATAATGCAGATATTACATATGGTACAAATAACGAATTTGGTTTCGACTACCTTCGTGATAACATGGCAAACTCGCCAAACGACTTAGTACAACGTCCACATCACTTCGCCATTGTGGATGAGGTAGATTCTGTATTAGTAGATGATGCCAGAACACCTTTAATTATTTCTGGCCCAATACCAAAAGGAGATCAACACGAATTTGATGCATTAAAACCAAAAGTAGAAGATATTGTTTCAGTACAGCGTAAACAATTAACACAAACCTTAGTTGAAGCTAAAAAGCTAATTGCAGAAGGTGATACTAAAGAAGGTGGTTTTCAATTACTACGCGTATACAGAGGTATACCAAAAAACAAAGCCTTAATTAAGTTTTTAAGTGAAGAAGGTGTTAAACAAATTCTTCAAAAAACAGAAAACCAATACATGGCAGATAACAACCGTGAAATGCCAAAGGTTGACGAAGCTCTATACTACGTAATTGAAGAAAAGAATAATCAAATTGAATTAACCGATAAAGGAGTAGAATACATATCTGGTAAAGACAATCCAGATTTCTTTATCATGCCAGAAATTGGAATTGAGATTGCTAAAATTGAAGCAAAAGGATTATCTACAGAAGAGGAAGCTAACGAGAAAGAAGATCTTTTTAGAGAGTTTGGAATAAAATCTGAACGTATTCATACTTTAAATCAGTTATTAAAAGCATACGCTTTATTTGAAAAAGACAACCAATACGTTGTTATGGATAATAAAGTAATGATTGTAGATGAACAAACAGGTCGTATTATGGATGGTCGTCGTTATAGCGATGGTTTACACCAAGCGATTGAAGCAAAAGAAAATGTAAAAATTGAAGATGCTACACAAACATTTGCAACAGTAACGCTTCAAAATTACTTTAGAATGTATCGTAAACTGTCTGGTATGACAGGTACTGCGGTAACAGAAGCTGGAGAACTTTGGGAAATCTACAAATTAGATGTTGTAGAAATTCCTACTAACAGACCAATTGCCAGAAAAGATAAAGAAGATTTAGTATATAAAACTAAACGTGAAAAATACAACGCAGTTATTGACGAAGTAACAAGCCTATCTCAAGCAGGAAGACCAGTTTTAATTGGTACAACCAATGTTGAAATTTCAGAGTTGCTTGGTAAAATGCTTAGTATTCGTAAAATTAATCACAACGTATTAAATGCAAAGCAGCACAAAAAAGAAGCAGATATTGTAGCACAAGCAGGAAATGCTGGACAGGTAACTATTGCAACAAACATGGCAGGTCGTGGTACAGATATTAAATTAAGTGACGAGGTAAAAGCCGCAGGTGGATTAGCCATTGTTGGTACAGAACGTCACGATTCTCGTCGTGTAGATAGACAGTTACGTGGTCGTGCTGGTCGTCAAGGAGATCCAGGAAGCTCTCAGTTTTATGTTTCTCTTGAAGATAATTTAATGCGTCTTTTTGGTAGCGAACGTATTGCCAAAATGATGGATAAAATGGGATTACAGGAAGGTGAAGTTATTCAGCATTCTATGATTTCTAAATCTATTGAACGTGCACAGAAAAAAGTTGAAGAAAATAACTTTGGTGTTCGTAAGCGTTTATTAGAATATGATGATGTTATGAACTCGCAACGTGAGGTTGTTTACAAACGTCGTTTTAATGCCTTAAATGGAGAACGTTTACGTGTAGATTTAGCAAACATGATTTTTGACACGTCTGAAGGTATTGCAGAAACTAATAAAGGTGCTAACGATTTTAAAAATTTCGAATTCGAATTAATTCGTTATTTCTCAATGGCATCTCCTGTTACAGAAGACGAGTTTAATAAATTCTCTGCAACAGAATTAGCAAAACGTATTTACAATGCTGCTTTTGAGCATTACAAAACAAAAATGGCTCGTAATGCAGAAGTTGCTTTTCCAGTAATTAAAGATGTTTACGAAACACAAGGCGATAAATACAAACGTATTGTTGTACCGTTTTCAGATGGTACAAAAACGTTACAAGTTGTAACAGACTTAGAACGCGCATACGAGTCTCAAGGAAAAGAATTAGTTACAGATTTCGAAAAAAATATTACACTTGCTATTATTGACGATGCTTGGAAAACACATTTACGTAAAATGGATGAGTTAAAGCAATCTGTACAATTAGCTGTACATGAACAAAAAGATCCATTATTAATTTATAAGTTTGAGGCATTCGAACTTTTTAAGGTCATGATTGATCAGGTTAATAAAGATGTTATTTCTTTCTTATTTAAAGGCGAATTACCAAGCGAAAATACAAACGCTATTAGTGAAGCTAGAGAAGTAAAAAAGAAAGAAAATTTACAAACACAAAAAGAAGAAATTCCTAATCTAGATGAGCGCTCTGCTCAAAATAGACAAGCAGGAAACACACAACAACAGCAACAAGTAGTAGAAACTATTGTGCGCGACCAACCAAAAATTGGACGTAATGATCGTGTTACTATTAAGCATGTTATGAGTGGTGAAAACAAAACAGTTAAATATAAACAAGCCGAACCTTTAATTGCTAAAGGCGAATGGGTTTTAGTTAACGAATAACAAACTGTATTTCTTTTACGATTACATACTAAATATAAAATCCATATGGATTTAAATAAAAAGTCCCGAAGTTAATTACTTCGGGATTTTTTATACAGCAGTAATTCAACCTTATTACCAATACAAATTAAATAATATTTTGTAATTTTATTATACAAACAAAAAACATTATGCTTAGAAACATATTAGCAACAATTGTAGGTTTTATAGTTGCCGGAGTAACTGTTCATCTTTTTGAAAGCGTTCTTGGCCACAACCTTTTCCCACTACCCGAAGGTGCAAACCCAAGCGATATGGAATGGATAAAAAATAACATGGCTAGCATACCTATTGGCGCAAAGATATTTGTTGCTTTAGGACATTTTATGGGTATTGTGGTTGGCATGTTTGTAGCAGGCTTAATTTCTAAAACAAGTATGGTTCCCGCATATATAGTTGCAGGAATAATGATTATAGCAACTGCTTTAGTTACGTTTGGACTACCTAAAGAAACATGGTTTATATTAGCTGAAATTGTAGCTGTTTTTGCTGGCTTTTATTTTGGTAAAACTGCTGCGCAACGCAATGTTTTTAATTAATTATTATAATTACAACTTGACTTTAATAAGAAAATTAAGATAAATCCAATTATCGTATAATATATAACACTTATGCTAAAGTTGTTTCAGTATTAAAATGATTTTATATTAATTAAATATTATGCGTAAACAGATGAATTTAGAAATAAATAACAAAAATAATGCTTGAATATTTAAAGTTTTTGTTTAGAAAAGTTAAATCTTTAGATAGAAAATTGAATAATATCGCTTTTCTTCAAGACAAAACTTGGATCCGAATATCACCCAACGGTTTCGACGAAAAATGGTTTTTTCGAAAAAATAGGGTTTTAACCTTATCCATTAATGGAAATATTGTAGATGGTAGTTATGAATTCTTAAATGAATATTTAATAATTGAATTCTCTAATAAAAAAATATTACTAAATCAAAGTTTTATTTTTAATGATATTTTGTTATTGAAAAAAGATTCAGATGATTCAACTTTTTTTGCTTTTTATGATAACTCAAAATTTTCTAAAAATGAGTTTTTAATATATATAGAGAATTCAAGAAAAAAAGATTTGAATATTAAACAAATAACATTAATTGATAATACAAAGGCAGAAATAATTAGAAAACCAAACCAAAAAGGAATAATTAAAGGAAATACAGTTTTAATTGGAGGTGAAATATCAAAAAAAAAACTAATTGAAACCAAGTACTATTATTATGAGTTAATTAACGGAAAAATTTCAAACATTTTCATAAAAAAAAAATATAAGATTTATGATAATGAAATAATTATAAAACAAAAATGGAAAGAAATAAGTATTGGAGATACAATTGTTTCATCCAACAAAGAAGTAATAAATGGACGATATAAAATTAAATATATTATAGGTATAGAAATTTTAGATAATACTATTGAAAAAAGATTTCATATTTCATATAGGAAAACATTAATTAAAAAAAGAAAAATTGAGGTTTGGCAAAAAACTTCTTATGGCTATTCAGTTGGCGATTTAGTAAGAAAAAATAATAAAAAAGCAAACAATGGAAAATATTGGATTGAAATTTTTAAAATTCTTCGAGTTAAAAATGGAAAAGTTGCTTAAAAAAGATAAATATGTATAACTAAATTTTATAGAACGTTTCTCAATTCTATTTAAACTTTAAAACGCATATTTAAAACTTTGATTAAACTGAACAAATTAAAAAATTTATAAAATCACAATCCTAAAACAATTTCAGGATTAATAGTATTCTCTTTATAAAAATCTAAATCCTTTAAAGAGCAAACACCAGGATAGTCACCTTCATTATCTTGTAAATCTATTATTATTTGAAAATGTAAATGTGGTGCATAATCTCCATTAACCTCAGCGTCTCCTAATTTTGCTATAACATCACCTTGTCTAACCTTTGCTCCTACTTTTAAACCTATTAAAGATTCGCGAGATAAATGCCCATAAAGTGTATAAAATACAAAACCGTTTAACTCATGTTGCAGAATAATGGTTGGACCATAGTCTCCAAAATTGGTGTTATCTTTATAGCTATGTATTTCTCCATTAAAAGCAGATAAAACAGGTGTTTCTGCCTCTACCCATAAATCTAAACCTATATGGATATTACGTTCGGTTTCTGGATTTTGATTATTAAAATAAGAGCTACGATTATAAATATTGCGTTTCTCTAAGTAACCTCCAAAGGCAACTTTTTTATTTTTAAGTCTTAAGTAGTTGGTAATATAAATTTCCCAAGCTGTGGAAGACGAATTATCGAAACTTTGAAGTGCGTTATTAGTTTCAGATAAATCTATGGAAGTATAAAGGTTTTTAGGTATACTAGCATCGATAACAAATATGTTTTCTAAAGCTAGTTCTCTAAAAATGGTTTTTATTTTTTTTGAATTCATTATTAATTCCGCACAAACGTGCAATCTATTATAAATTCAAAAATAAAATTTATTCGGCAATAACGTTACTATACTTTGCATTTATTACAATAGTTTTACTGCTATTACTATTGTTAGGATTATGCTTAACTGTTTTATTATTTGTTTGTTGTTTATTAAATTTTGAATGATTGCCTTTAAAATATAAGTTATAATCTATAGTTTTTGGCAGGTTTAAAAGTGCATCGCTATTTTCTAAAACGATGTTAAGATTATTAAAGTCTTCTAAAATATTATCAACATACAAATCGCCAAAACTACCATCTATAAGTGAGTTTCCACTTAAATTCTTAACATCTATATTAGACGACACAGCATTTAAAATTAAATCTTTAGCGTTATTTATTTTTGCTTTAGACACATAGTTTAGTTTTAAAGCACCTTCATTCCAAGATTCTATAGACGCATTAGCATAAGAAATATTAATGGAAGCATTGCTTCCATTAATATTATTTGCTAAAAATTTACCATGAGAAACAGTGATTTTTGGATCACTAATTACAGATGCCATTTTAAGCTCTCCATGTTTAACATTGAGGTTTAATTTTGCTTTTTTGGGCATTTTAATTTTTATGGTTTTAATAACATCTAATGTTTTTTTAGAGACATCATCAAATAGATTTTTAGATTTTGAATCGCCAAAGGCTTCTTCCATTTTTTCTTCGAAAGCTTTTCCAAATTCTTCTCCCCATTTTTCCATTGCTGGAGCAAATTTTTCTTCAAATTGTTTACCAAAGTTTTCTCCCCAAGCTTCCATTTTCTTTTCGAAATCTTTACCAAAACCATCCTCAAAAGCCTTTTCAAACTCTTTTCCGAAGTTTTCTCCCCAATCTTCCATCTCCTTTTCAAATTGATCTAAATCTGATTGTTTAATACTTTTTGCCCATTCACGCATTTCTTGTTCGTATTCTTCACCATATTCTTTTCTGTATTTTTTACTCCAAGAATCTAAATATGCTTCTCCTTCATCCTGGTATTTATCGAAATCGAAATCAAGATTATAATTTCCGTCTGGAGATTTGGGTATACGCAACACACTTAAGGCTTCTGGTAAGTTTTTTAAAGATTCTAAATTGCTTAAACCATCTAATAATGGTTCTAAATTTAAATCGATTTTTAAGTTAGATAGAGCCTCTATAGATTCTTCATCTAAAATATTTAAACTAATTTCTTTAGACCATAAACCTTGCGAGCCTTTAGAACGAATTGTTACTTCGTTTTGGTTGCCGTTTATTTCTAAATCCCAAGCGTCTAAAACTTTTTTAAGATCTTCTTTACTGTGTTTTTTACTTTCTATATAGGCTACAATTTCTACATAATCTTTACTCCAAGTATCTACCTCTATGTTGGTATGACTGGATTCTAAATTTATTATAGCGTTTTTATTAACCTTTATAGTTTTTTTATTTTTTTGTAGTGTATTTTGAGCAAAAGCTGCACTAGTAACTAACAAAAAAAGTAATGTTAAGTATATATATTTTAGTTTCATTTTTTTAGTTTTTTAATACTAATGGTTTTAGTATATAATTTAAATTTGATTTTCATTAACCGAATTCAAGTCTTTTAATTGTTCTTTTAAACGATGCATTAGGTTTAACCTTAACTTTAAGTTACTAATAAGAGCATCTACAGTTAACTCATCTGGACCTTGTTTTGTTAATTCCACGTTTAGCCTGTTATATTCTGCTTTAAGCTCGTCTAATCGCTTTATGTAACCATCGAATAAATCTTTGTTTTCTGGTGTTAGTTTTACTTTAGATAATTCTAAATTAATATTAGCCAGGTAATAATCTTCAACTTTTTTTAAATCTGGAGATATATCACCAATTGTTTTTGTTTCTATTGGGTCTACTTCTACAACAGTTGTATTTTGAGGGTTTTGAGAATTAAAAAACTGAATCGCTCCAAAACTTAAACCTAAAAGTACAATAACACTAGCAGCAATAGACAACCAGTTTATTTTTTTAGTTTTCTTTTCTGGCATTGCAGTTTCTAGCTTGCTTAAAAATCTTGCTTCATGACCGTTTGGCATACTATCGTTTTGCAGTCTATTATCTGCTTTAAACATGTCTCTAATATCTTTAGCCATAATTTTTATGTTTTAGTAATTCTTGTAATTTAACTCTTCCTCTAGACAATTGTGTTCGTGATGCTACTTGCGTTATATTTAATATTTCGGAAATTTCTTCGTGATCATAACCTTCAATTAAAAACAACATAACAACAAATTTGTACTTATCCGGTAACATATTAATTGCCTTTTTTATGTCGTCTAGACTTGTAGCATCTTCTACAATCCAATTGTTATTATTGGAGTTATCGATTACTTTTAAATGAACGTCTTCAAGCTCAACTAAACGCTGCTTTTTTAGTTTGAGATAATCGATACTTTTATTAATAACAATTCGTTTTAACCAAGCTCCAAAAGTTACATCGCCTTTAAACTGCTGCAGTTTTGAGAAGGCTTTTATAAAAGACTCTTGTACAATATCTTCTGCCTCTGCTGTATGATTAACAAAACGTTTAGCCACGCAGTACATACCATCGCAATACTGGTTGTACAATTGCAATTGCGCTTTGCGATTGTTTTGTTTACATAAATCAATAATACTTGATTGAACGATTTTCACTTATTGGTTTTTGGTTAGTTTATTTCGAACTCATTATAAAGACGATACAATTTTTGGGATGTTGCAAAAAAGTTTATTTTTTTTTTTATAAATATAGCAACAAATATTATTAAAATAGCGTTAAGATATTGACCAGCCTTCAGTTTTACAGTATCTTTATCATCTTAATTAATCTAAATAAAAAGTCCCTATGAAACGATTTATCGTTTTTTTATTAATCGTTATTTTTGGAATACTTGGGTATTTCTATTTTACTAAAACTGGTATTTTTGAAGAAAGAAAGAGTCCAAAAAAAACAGTAGTGTTTGCTGTTGACGATTTAAAATTAGAAGTATTCTATAATAGGCCATCTAAAAGAAATCGTGAAGTTTTTGGTGCTTTAGTTCCTTTTAACGAAGTATGGAGAACAGGAGCAAACGAGGCTACTACGTTTGAAACTAATAAGGCTTTAAAAATTGGTAATAACTCTTTACCTAAAGGTAAATATACATTATGGACAATCCCAAACGATACTGCTTGGCAAGTAATGTTTAATACTAAACAATATAAATGGGGAGTCGATGAGACTATGAAACCTATGCGTATTCCAGAATTTGATGTTATTACTTATACCACTCCTGTTCAACATTTAGAAAATCCTGTAGAACAGTTTACCATTGCTTTTGATAACTCTACAGATAATTTATCTTTAACTATGGCTTGGGACAAAGCTAAAGTTGTTGTACCATTAAAATAGTATTTTGCAAACAGTCTTACTTTTAAATTAGCAAAGATGTTAAGCTATTAAACAATACTTTTTATCAACATACTCCAGTCGAGAGCTTTTTAGTATTTTTACATTAACATTAATAAATTCGTGGCTAAATTTAAAAAATCTGCATTAAAAGAGAATGATGGAATTTCTGCTCCAGAAACAACCAGCATTGCTGCTATTTCTAAAATTAAAGAAAAGAGACGACAAAAAAAATCTACCTCAGATTTAGTTAAAGCCATATTAAATGGAAATATTACAGCCTTAAGTCAAGCAATTACATTAGTTGAAAGTAAAAATAGTGAACACTTAGAGCAAGCTAATGCTATTATAAAAGCGTGTTTACCACATGCAAATAAATCTATTAGAATTGGAATTACTGGAGTTCCTGGTGTAGGTAAAAGCACTTTTATTGAATCCTTTGGAAGTTATTTAACTAATATTGGTAAAAAAGTAGCGGTTTTAGCAGTAGATCCTAGTAGCTCGATAACTAAAGGAAGCATTCTAGGTGATAAAACACGAATGGAAGATTTGGTGAAAGATAAAAATGCTTTTATTCGTCCTAGTCCTTCTGGTACTTCGCTAGGAGGTGTGGCAAGAAAAACGAGAGAATCTATAATTTTGTGCGAAGCCGCAGGCTTTAATACTATTATAATTGAAACTGTTGGTGTTGGACAAAGTGAAACCGCTGTACATAGTATGGTAGATTTCTTTTTATTATTAAAACTTGCTGGTGCTGGAGACGAATTACAAGGTATAAAACGTGGTATAATTGAAATGGCAGATGCTATTGCTATTAACAAAGCAGATGGTAAGAATTTAAAGCAAGCAAAATTAGCTAAAGTTGAATTTAACCGTGCTCTACATTTATATCCTGTAAAAACTTCTAATTGGCAACCAAAAGTTATGACTTGTAGTGCCATTGAAAATGAAGGCATTGAAGCCATTTACTCTATGATTTTAGAGTATAAAAAACTAACTATCGATAACAACTATTTTTATTCTAAACGAAACCAGCAAAATAAATTTTGGTTAATTCAGACTATTGAAGAGCAACTTAAAAACGACTTTTTTACTAACTCTAAGATTAAAAAAGAACTAGAACAACAACTTGAACTTATTGAAAACAATAAAACCACTCCTTTTGTTGCTGCAGAATATTTATTAGGATTAAAAACTTAGTTTAGTTAAAAAACAACATATAAACTATGTTACCAATACCTATGGTTCCAGTTAAACAACCTAAAATAAAGTCCATTTTAGTTGCTATATAAGTAAGTTTATGTTCTATTTTATAAGCTACAGTAGCATACAAAGCATATAAAGAAAAGGAACCTGCCGTAGAACCAATTGAAAAAAACAAGCTATTTATAAAAGAATACTCAAAATAATCTAATCCTATTAAAAACGAAATAGATGTAAAATAGAATGGTATTGCTGTAGTATTTAAAAGCGACATACCTATACCGTGCAAATAGGCTTTAGATTTATCAATTTCTTCTTTTTTTACTTTTTTCTTTATGGTATAGTGTAATCTAAAAAAGTTAATTGATAATAAAATTAAAATACCAGTGCCTATTTTTTGTATTATAGTAATGTACTGGGAATTTTCCATTAAAATATTAGATAAATATGCACCAATATTAGCTTGAAAAAATAGTACCGTTGCATAACCGCCTATTAGATATAAAGCAGATTTAACTCCACTCTTTAAACTAAATTTAACAACTGTAAGATTTAAAAAACTTGGTACAATACTACCAGAAGCCGCAATTATAAATCCAAAAAATAAGCAAGTAATAAAAACCATTATTAATTTTTAGCCACAAATTAACAACTTAAACAATTAATACGTTGCTTTGTTATACTATTAGTTTAACTCAAAAAAACTAAACTAAACATTTATAAATCTACATTCTTTCTGGAACACTAATACCTAATAACTTAAAAGCGTTTTTAATTGTATTTCCTACCGTTTTAGATAATTGCACTCTAAATACTACAGATGCTTTATCATCGTTACCCATTACTATAGGTAAATTTTGAAAAAACGAATTATATTCCTTTACTAATTCGTAAATATAATTTGCAATTAAAGCAGGACTGTGGTTTTGCGCTGCATTTTGTATTACCTCTGGAAAAAGTTGTAGTTGTTTAAGTACTGCCTTTTCTTTATCCTGTAAAGCAAAGGTTTTTTCAATTTCACTTGAAGAAACTCCATTAGTTGCCTCTGCCTTACGTAAAATAGATTGTATTCTAGCGTAAGTATACTGTATAAATGGTCCTGTATTTCCTTGAAAATCTATAGACTCTTTTGGATCGAAAAGAATACGTTTTTTAGGATCTACTTTTAAAATATAATATTTTAAAGCACCTAAACCAATGGTTTTATACAGGTTTGCTTTTTCTTCATCACTATATCCATCTAGTTTACCTAAATCTTCTGAGATTTCTTGTGCTGTACTTGCCATATCTGTAATTAGATCGTCTGCATCTACAACAGTTCCTTCTCTACTCTTCATTTTTCCGCTAGGTAAATCTACCATACCATAACTTAAGTGATATAGGTTTTTAGCCCAATCGAATCCTAATTTCTTTAAGATTAAAAACAACACTTGAAAATGGTAATCTTGCTCGTTTCCTACGGTATAAACCATACCACCTACATCTGGAAAATCTTTTATTCGCTGTATAGCTGTACCAATATCTTGCGTCATGTATACCGCTGTACCATCACTTCGTAATACTATTTTTTCGTCAAGTCCATCTTCTGTTAAGTCACACCATACAGACCCATCTTCTTTTTTATAAAAAACTCCGGTTTTTAAACCTTCATCTACAAATTCTTTTCCTAATAAATAGGTTTCACTTTCGTAATATAATTTATCGAAATCTACTCCAAGATTTTTATAGGTAATACTAAATCCATCGTAAACCCATTGATTCATTTTTTCCCAAAGAGCAACAACATCTTTATCTCCAGACTCCCATTTTTGAAGCATTTGTTGAGCTTCTATTAATATAGGAGCTTGTTTTTTTGCCTCTTCATTGGTTTTACCTTCAGCAATTAAAGCCTCTATTTCTTTTTTATATTCCTTATCGAATTTTACGTAGTAATTACCAACTAATTTATCGCCTTTTAAACCTGTTGATTCTGGTGTCTCACCTTCTCCAAAACGTTGCCAAGCTAGCATACTTTTGCATATATGAATACCACGATCGTTTATAATCTGTGTTTTATATACATTCTTTCCTGAAGCTTTAATTATTTCGGCTACACTATATCCTAATAAATTATTACGAATATGACCTAAATGCAACGGTTTGTTAGTATTTGGCGAAGAATATTCTACCATTATTGCTTTTTCATCTTTTTTAGGAGATGTAAAGCCAAAGGAGTTATTATCTTTTATTGTATTAAAAAAATCAACATAATATGCATCTACTATCTCAACATTTAAAAAACCTTTAACGACATTATATGCTTTTACTTCTTCAACATTTTCAACTAGATACTCTCCTATAGATTCTCCAATCTTTACAGGATTACCTTTAACTACTCGTAGCATAGGAAATACTACTATTGTAATATCGCCTGCAAATTCTTTACGTGTTGCTTGAAATTCTACACTTTCTAAATTAGCGTTAAATATAGAATGTACAGCTTGTTTTACTACTCTTGTTAATGTTGCTTGAAGGTTCATTTTGTTTAATTTTTAAAGCAACAAATATAGTATTAATTGATATAAATTATTAGATATAGCAACCCAAAAATAGATGAAACATTATTTAAAAAAAACCGAATGATTTTATATAGCTTTCTCTATTTATCGGTATATTACATTATACGAATTTAGCACAATCATTTCAACTAATATTTTGACTTTAAAACCAATAAATTAGTATAACTAGAAGCTTTTTGCAACTTTTGAGACACAATATTACTTTAATATTAAAGAATTAATAACTAACTATTAACAACTGTTTATGCATTTTGTAAACAGCACATACAAAAGGCATAAAAACTCTTAGTTAACTTTTGTTGCTTTGCCGCAGGTATTATGAGAAGACTAATTGTTCTCTTTTTTATTTTGTTTTCGTTTTCAAGTTTTTCGCAAGAAGAAGAGCTAGAAAGCTTACGTATAGAGTTAACTTTTCAAAATCCAGATACTACAAAAGTAAAAACGTCTTTAAAAATTATAAATTTACTTTATAAAAGTAAAGATTATGATAGCGCTTTAAAATATATTAAAGGCGCGCAAATGCTATCTGAAAATTTAAATTACCAAAAAGGTCTTGCTGATATTACGTATTACAAAGCGTTAATTTATAATAGTAAAGACGATTATATTAATGCATCTAGCGAATTCCATAAAGCAAAACAAATATTTGAAACATTACAAGACACACTGGCTTTAGCTAAAGTAAAAAACCAATTGGGCGTTTTAGAAATTGAACGTGGTAATTACAAAAAAGGCTTAAAATATGCTCACGATGGTATTAATGAACTTGAAAAAAGAGCATTATTTGAAGATTTAGCAATTGCTTATAAAAGCATTGCTAAAGCTTACAACAAAACTCATGTTACAGAAAAAGCAATTGATTACTATTTACAGAGTCTAGAGGTACAAGAACGTATAAATAATGTTGACGGAATTATTGAAAACAATGTAGATTTAGCTAAGTTATATCTAGAAAAAAACGACTATAAAAGAACTATACGCTATTATGAAAATGCTCTTAATTACATTGAGTCTAATGACAATGAATTAAAAGCAAATATACTTGCAGATTTAGGAGGTGCATATTTAAAAAGTGAAGATTTAAAAACTGCTGGAGATTATTTAGTTGAAAGTATAAAACTAAACAGGGAATTAAAAAATGAAAGTGGCATTTTAAAAACCTTAAATAATTTAGGCGAATTAAATTTAATTAAGAAAAATTACAAAATAGCTGAGCAACAGTTTCTTGAAGCTGGAAATTTAGGAAGACAACAAAATAATAAGTTAGAGTTATTAAAAAACTACAAACTTATGAAAACGTTGGATTCTACAAAAGGTAGATTTGAAAGTGCTTTTGGTTGGCAAAGAGAATATTTTAAAATTAAATCTAGTCTTGATGCCGAAAAAACAAATTTTGAGGAAATAGTTTTAGATGAAGCTACTAATAATGAGGCTGAAAACGATACTATTTTACAAGCACAAACTATCGTTCCTATAGAAACCCAAGATGTAGATAGTAAGCAAAAGCTCGATCGTTTAAAGCTTATATTCTACGCTGTTTTAGCAGCTTTTGCAGTAGTATTAGTATTCTTTATATTATTCTTTTTAAAACGAAATAATAGAGCAAAATATACTCGAGAATTAGAAGTTAAAAACCAAAAAATAGAATTACAAAATGAGGCAATTTTAGAGCAAAGTAAACATTTAGAAAGTATAAATAATGTTAAAGATAAGCTTTTCTCTATTGTTTCTCACGATTTAAAAGATTCGCTAACCTCTACAAAAGGCTTTATAGACTTGCTTAAAGATGGTCAATTATCGCAAGATGAATTTCATAGTTTATTACCAGAGTTAAGTGAAAATGCCAACAATGCTTCACTTCTATTATTTAATTTATTAAACTGGTCTAAGTCGCAAATGCAGTCTTTAAAACCTAAGCCTTCTTTATTTGATATACAACAAGTGTTTCATGAAAAAATTAAATTAATTGAACAAAAAACTCAAAAGAAAAGTATTATTTTAATAGATAATACTATGCGTGATTTTGTGTATGCAGATAGAAGTATGGTAGAAATTATTATTCAAAATCTATTAGCAAATGCTGTAAAATTTTGCGTAAAAAATGATACAATTACAATATCTAATAAAATAGAAAATGGCAATGCTATAATTAGTGTTGCCGATTCTGGTATTGGTATTTCTGTTGAAAACCAACATAAATTATTTGGTAACAACACATTTACAACTATTGGTACTGAAAACGAAAAAGGAACAGGTTTAGGGTTAACTATTTGCAGAGAATTAGTAGAACTAAATCAAGGCAGAATTTGGGTAGATAGCGAAGTAAATATAGGTAGTACATTTTTTATAGAACTACCTAAAACTAGAATAGAAAACCCAATAAACACTTGAACTACACCTTTGATAGAAATACCTCGGCCATCATACAACGAGCACTTCCACCACCACAAGTCTCAATAGTTTCTAAAGAGCTTGATAAAATTTCACAATGTCTTTCTATAATATTTATTTGTGCTTGAGATAGGGAATTATGAGCTGCTTGGCTCATAACTAAATAAAGCTTATTATCTTTCCCTCTTACTTGTAACATATTACCAGCAAAATTAGCCATTTGCTCTTCTGTAATATTAATTATTTCTTTTCCGTCTGCTTTAAGATTTTTTATAACGTTTTTGCGTTCCTTTTTATCATCGATACTATCTAAACAAATTACAGAAAAAGTTTCTGCTAAACACATCATTACATTTGTATGGTAAATAGGTAAACGTTTACCATCTACTGTTTGGTTTGCTGTAAATACAACTGGTGTATATTCAAAATCCTCACAAAATTCTATAAACAAACCTTCATCTGCTCTTGGAGAAAGCGCGCAATAAGCTTTATCATTTACACGATCTAATAATAAACTTCCAGTTCCTTCTAAAAATACATTTTCATTTTCAGCTGTTGTGTAATCTATTATATCATTAATTTTGAAACCTTCTTTTTCTAAACGTGCAAAAACCTCTTCTCTTCGTTCTCTCCTTCTATTTTCTGCAAACATAGGATACAAACCTACGTTACCGTTTTCATGAAAACTCACCCAATTATTAGGAAAAATAGAATCTGGAGTGTCCATTAAAATATCGTCATCTTCAACAATTACATTAACACCAACAGCCGTTAATTTTTCTACAAACGCATCAAATTCTTCTTGTGCTTTTGCATTAATTTCGGCATTTTTTAACTGTATATCTTCCTGAAAATAGTTATTTACTGCTGTTTGTTCGTTCATTCTAAAAGCGACTGGACGAATCATTAATATAGTGTTTGTTGTTTGGCGCATTTTTTTAAATTTTACGCAAAAGTACTTTAAATTTCTATAAGTAATATCATTTTTTACTTCCATTTTATATTACAGCCAAGGCTAGGTTTTTGGTTCTCTAAAGGCGGTTCGTTATTTAAAATAGCATCTATAGCTTTTCTTAAATCTTCTCCGTTTACAGTAATACCATTTTCTGGTCTAGAGTTATCTAATTGGCCATGATAAGTTGCTTTTAAGTCTGCATTAAATACATAAAAATCTGGAGTACAAGCGGCATCATAAGCTTTAGCTACTTCTTGTGTTTCATCGTATAAATAAGGAAAAGGATATTTTAAATTTGCCGCAACCTGTTTCATTAATTCTGGTCTATCTTGAGGGTATGCTTTAGCATCATTACTACTTATTGCAATAAAACTAATTCCTTTTTTTAAGTAATTATTAGCTATTTCAACTAGCTGTTTATTTACATGAACAACAAAAGGACAGTGGTTACAAATAAACATAATAACGGTTCCATTTTTTCCTTTTAATTGTTGCAAATTCATTGTTTTGCCTGTAACAACATCTTCTAAAGAAAATTCTGGTGCCAAAGTTCCGTTTTCGAAACTATTAGATTCTGTTCGTGCCATAAAAATTTTAATTTTTGAATTTAAATTTAATTGAAAAGTTAATAACTTACAATAAATAATTAGTTAGAAATAAATATTGAAAAAATAAACTACTAAAATTATTTTTGACAATTTTTTAATTAAAAATTTAAATAAAAATTAGATTAATTCAACAATTATTATTTAATTAGCAGAGATTAATAGCAACCCTTAACGATATCCCTTAAATGAAGTATTCCCTTGTACTCCTATGTTTTCTATTTACCTCTATTATTTTTGCACAAAACAACAACAGTAACTCACTAAAAGTTACGAGATACAAATTACATCCAAAAGAATTAAACATTCAAAATGATGTTAGCGCAAAAAAAATAAATCTTAAAATTTATTATTTAAAAGAAGGTAATATTACTGAAGATTACACGTATTTTAAACCAAAGAAAAATGAAATTTTATTTTTCTTTGGCAAAGATCCTGTTACAAATACAACTCAAATGTATTTTAAAGTAGATGAAAACCTTAAGCACATTTACAAGAAAAAAGAATTTGATAAGCTAATAAAAGTTGTAGAGGTATTAGAGTATAATGTTTTTCCTACTGAAAGTAATTTTTCTAGTATAGATGCTTATAGTGCTCTAGCTTCGCTATAATTTTTATTTTTTTTATTTAGTTACAACTTCTGCATATAAATCGAAATCTGCAGCTTCAATAACTTTTACAGTTGCATATTCTCCAGTTTTTAAATAGGTTGTTGTTGCGTTAATTAAAACTTCATTATCTACATCTGGAGAGTCGAATTCGGTACGTCCAACAAAATATTCTCCTTCTTTTCTATCGATAACCACTTTAAATTCTTGTCCTATTTTTTCTTGATTTAATTCCCAAGAAATTTGAGACTGAATTTCCATAATTTCGTTAGCTCGTTCTTGTTTTATTTCTTGTGGCACATCATCCTCTAAATTAAAAGCATGTGTGTTTTCTTCGTGTGAATAAGTAAAACATCCTAAACGTTCAAAACGCATTTCGCGAACCCATTCTCTTAATTCCTCAAATTGTTCTTGTGTTTCTCCAGGATATCCAACAATTAAAGTTGTACGAATAGCCATTTCTGGAACTGCGTTTCTAAATTCTTTAAGTAATTTAGTTGTTTTTTTATGTGTAGTTCCACGACGCATACTTTTTAAAATATCGTCGTTTATATGTTGTAAAGGGATATCTAAATAATTACAAATTTTTGGTTCTCGATTCATAACACCAAGAACATCCATAGGAAAACCAGAAGGAAAGGCATAATGTAATCTAATCCACTCGATACCTTCAACTTTAACTAAGTTTTCAAGTAACTCTGCTAAGTTTCTTTTTTTATATAAATCTAAACCATAATATGTTAAATCTTGAGCTATTAAAATTAACTCTTTAACACCATTTGCTGCTAATTTTTCAGCTTCGGTTACCAAATCTTCAATAGGTGTACTTTTGTGTTTCCCACGCATTAAAGGAATTGCACAAAAACTACATGGCCTGTCGCAACCTTCGGCAATTTTTAAATAAGCGTAATTTTTTGGTGTTGTTGTTAAACGTTCACCAATTAATTCGTGTTTATAGTCGGCTCCTAAAGCTTTTAAAAGCCCTGGTAGTTCTGTAGTTCCAAAATACTGATCTACGTTTGGTATTTCTTTTTGTAAATCTGGTTTATATCTTTCAGAAAGACAACCAGTAACAAAAACTTTATCTACATCTCCTTCCTCCTTCTTCTTCATGTATTCCAGAATAGTATTAACACTTTCTTCTTTGGCATTATTAATAAAACCACATGTGTTAATTACTACAACATTACCTTCTTCTTCATGTACAACCTCTTTACCGTTGGCTTTTAATTGTCCCATTAACACCTCACTGTCGTAAACATTTTTACTACAACCTAGTGTTATTACGTTTATTTTGTTTTTTTTAAGTGATTTAGTACGCATATCTTAATTTTGGACTGCAAAGATACAATCTTAATTAAACCTTTTTATCTTTAGCTTGTCTTATTTAATATTATGAAAAACTTATATATATTTTTTTTAATAACAATCCTTAGTTGTTCTTCTAACAGCACTAACAATACTACACAAGCAACAGCTAACGAGACAGATTTGTATTTTCCTCCCTTAAATTCTTCTTCTTGGGATACTAAAGAAATTTCAAATTTAAACTGGAACGAAAACAATGTTCAATCGTTATTAGATTTCCTAAATGAAAAAAATACAAAAAGTTTTATTGTATTACATAGAGGAAAAATTGTAATAGAACACTACTTTAATGGCCATGCTGAAAATACAAATTGGTATTGGGCAAGCGCAGGAAAAACATTAACAACAACTCTTACCGGAATTGCACAAGATGACGGATTAATTAATATAAACAATAAAGTTTCTAATTATTTAGGCACAGGTTGGACAAGTGCTCCATTAGCAAAGGAAGATTTAATTTCTTGCAAAAATTTACTTACCATGACTTCTGGTCTTGATGATAGTTTAGGAGAATCTGTATCTCCAGAAAATTTACAATATATTGAAGATGCAGGACAAAGATGGGCATACCATAATGTTTATGTGAAACTTCAAGATGTAGTTGCACAAGCAAGTAACCAAACATGGACCAATTATTTTAATACTAAATTAAAAGATAAAATTGGCATGTCTGGAGCTTGGATTATGTTAGATGATTTAAACGTGTATTTTAGTAACACTAGAAGTATGGCTCGCTTTGGACTGTTGATATCTAACAATGGAAAATGGGAGGACACACAAATTGTTTCGGAAAGTTTTATAAACGATGCAATTAATACGTCTCAAAATATTAATGAATCCTACGGATATTTATGGTGGCTAAATGGTAAAAACTCTTTTCATTTACCACAAAGTCAATTCGAATTTAATGGAGAACTAATTCCAAATGCGCCAAATGATATGTATGCTGCTCTTGGTAAAAACGACCAGAAAATATACATTATTCCTAGTAGAGATTTAGTAATTATAAGAATGGGTGAAGCTGCTGACGATTCTAACTTTGCACTTTCAACTTTTGATAACGAATTGTGGGAAAAAATTAATTTAATAATTAACTAAATATCACATAAAAATATAATCAATAAAGATCTTTTTCTATTTCAAAATTATAATAACTTTAGATATATTCGCACACTAACAAACCAACAGTTATTATATTATGAAAAAAATTATTTTATTATTTACATTGTCTTTATTTATTATTGGATGCTCTAAAGACGATAGCACTAATGAATTACCTATTGTTAATGCTTGTGCATCTCCAATAAATTTAAGTGTAAACAATTTAACTAATACAACTGCTACACTAAACTGGAATGTAATCGGAAACGCTGCTTTATTTCAAGTTGAGTATGGTGAGTTTGGTTTTTCTCAAGGTAATGGTACACAATTAAATGTCCCAGATGAGTTTACAAGTATTGAAGATTTACAACCATCTACTCAATATACTTTTTACACAAGAGTATTTTGCAACAGTACACAAACTTATAGCGATTGGGCTAATTTTTCGTTTGTAACATTAGCAGACAACCCTTATTGTAATGATCCTTCTAGTTTTTCTCAAGAATTTTATCCAGATTCTGTAACTCATAACCATGTAGATTTATCATGGAGTGAAGGAGCTTTTGATGGTTCTCAAATACAGTATGGCTTACAAGGTTTTACAATAGGTTCTGGTTCTATAAAAAATGTAACAGATAATATTTATCCAAGTTCTACTCGTATTGAAAATTTAAATGCCGGTACTGCTTACGACTTTTACGTTAGAAATATTTGTGAAAATTCTGGTTACAGTGCATGGGTTGGACCAATTACTATTACAACATTAAATGAACCAGCCAATCCTAATTGTGTGGATCCATATAATTTTGTTTCTCAAGGTACCGGAACAAATACTGATGGTAGCAAATACTTTGATTTTTCATGGGATCATGAAGCTTCGCAAAACAGCTGGGAAATTGCTGTAGTACCAGTTGGAACGGCTTTTAATACTAATATTGTAACAGCTACATCTTTTCAGCCTGTTAGATTAAGTTATAATGGTGTAACTTCTGGTCAAGCTTATGATTTTTACATACGCTCTAATTGTGGTACAGCAGATGGATTAAGTGATTGGGTTGGACCAGTAACGGTTACTGCTCAATAAAAACTTATTAAACAAACATAAAAAAATCCTTTAGAATTAACTTCTAAAGGATTTTTTTATTTCTAAATTTATCTAATGATTTCTACTTAAAAAAACTGTCTACAAATTCATATTTATTAAAAACCTGCAGATCTTCAATACCTTCTCCTACACCAATATACTTTACTGGAATTTGAAACTGGTCACTAATACCTATAACAACACCTCCTTTTGCAGTTCCATCAAGTTTTGTAACCGCTAAAGATGTTACTTCTGTTGCTGCAGTAAATTGTTTGGCTTGTTCAAATGCGTTTTGTCCAGTTGAACCATCTAAAACTAACAATACATCGTGTGGCGCATCTCCAATTACTTTTTGCATAACACGTTTCACTTTTGTTAACTCATTCATTAAGTTAATTTTATTATGTAAACGTCCAGCTGTATCTATAATAATAACATCTGCATTTTGTTTTACTCCAGATTCTAAAGCATCGAAGGCTACACTTGCAGGATCACTACCCATGTCTTGTCTTATCATTGGCACATCTACTCTATCTGCCCAAACTTGTAATTGATCTATTGCAGCAGCTCTAAAGGTATCTGCAGCGCCTAATACTACATTTAAGCCTTGTTTTTTAAATTGGTAAGCTAATTTCCCTATTGTTGTTGTTTTACCAACACCATTTACACCAACTACCATTAAAACATAAGGTGTTTTTGTGCCGTTAGATTGTGGTTCTAATTTTGGGATAGTGTAATCTGTTTCGTTACCTGTATTGGTTTCACTTAATAAGCCTGCAATTTCTTCGCGAAGAATTCTGTTAAGCTCATCGGTTCCTAAGTATTTATCTTTTGCAACGCGTTCTTCTATACGTGTAATTACTTTTAATGTTGTATTTACACCCACATCACTAGATACTAAAACTTCTTCAAGATTGTCTAAAACGTCATCATCGACTTTTGATTTTCCTGCTACTGCTTTACTTAACTTTCCTAAAAAGCTTGTACTTGTTTTCTCTAAACCTTTGTCTAAAGTTTCCTTTTTTTCTGAAGAAAATATTTTTTTAAAAAAACTCATTACTATCTTGTTATTTATTGTTGAGTTGTAAGGCTTAAACCTTACATAATGTGCGTTAGGGATTGCAGCGGCATCCTTTTTGCTTTTTCTGCAAAAAGGTATAGCGGAAAGCCCGACCTTTAGGTAACGCCCAAATTTTAATAACAATAGTCAAGCCTTTTTTGTATTACTGCTACTTTGTCATTAAAATGAAATGTAAATATAAAACAAAAGCCGCTTTCTATTAAGAAAGCAGCTTAAATATATTATTAAAAGTAAAGTTTATTTCTTGTCTAAGAAATCGTTTACTAAGTCTGGTGACATAATTTTTTCAACAAACATGTAAGCTCCAGTTTTTGGAGATTTTTCCATACGGATTGCTTTAGACAATCTCTTAGATCCTGTTTGTAACGATGCTACTGATTTTTTAGCCATAACTTATAAAGTATTATGTAATTATTTAATTTCTTTATGAACAGTCATTTTCTTCAAGATTGGATTAAATTTCTTAATCTCCATTCTATCTGGTGTGTTCTTTTTATTCTTAGTTGTAATATAACGAGAAGTTCCTGGTTGTCCAGATTCTTTGTGCTCTGTGCACTCTAATATTACTTGTACTCTGTTTCCTTTTTTTGCCATTTTATTATTACTTTATAGCTTGGCTATTATTTATAAAATCCTTTAGCTTTTGCATCTTTTAACATTGCTGCAATACCAACCTTATTAATTGTTTTTAATGCAGAAGTAGATACTTTTAAAGTTACCCACTTATCTTCTCCAGGTATAAAGAAACGCTTTTTTATTAAATTAGCACCAAATGTACGCTTTGTTTTATTTTTTGCATGCGAAACGTTGTTTCCAACCATTGCTTTCTTTCCTGTAAGTTCACAAACTCTTGACATTACTTATAACTTTAAATTGTTATTAAAATTCGAGGTGCAAATATATGAAATCTTTTAGTATTGACAATCTGTTTTTTATCAATTTTTAAAAATTTCTTTTTTTAAGAGCTCTAAAGCCTTATTTATAGCCTTGTTTATTACTCTTTTCCTATCATTACCTAACTCAAGTTTTTGTGAAAAAACATTGTTTTTTGTTGCTAAAGCAATATAAACAGTCCCAATTTCTGCGTCTGCGTCTCCTTTATTTGGCCCTGCATTTCCGGTTGTTGAGATTGCATAATCACTTTTATATAAAACTCTACACTGTGTTGCCATAGCTTCTGCTACTTGTGCGCTAACTACAGAATGTTTATTTATTAAAGATTTAGAAACGCCTAAAATATCTATTTTACTTTGTGTTGCATAGGTAACTGTACCACCTTTAAAAAAAGAGGATGCTCCTGCGTGTTGTGTAAATGTTTCTGCTAGCTTTCCTCCTGTACAACTTTCTGCAATAGATAGGGTTTTATTGTCTTGAGTTAATGCTTTTGCTATTAACACTTCTATATCTCCGTCCTCTTCGAAACCTACAAATTCATCTTTTATTAATGGTAAAAGGTATTCTATTTGTTGTTTTATTTGGTTGTTTAAAACTGTTTCATCTAATCCTTTTCCAGATAATCTTAATCTTACTTTGCCTAAATTGGGTAAATATGCTAATTTTATATGGTGAGGTAAATTGTTTTCCCAACTTTCAATTTTTGCAGCTAGCATACTTTCTCCTATTCCATAAGTAATAAGTGTTTTATGTACAATATATGGTCGTTTGTATTTTATTTTTAACTTCGGGATTACCTCTTCTTGCATTAGTGCCATCATTTCGAATGGAACACCTGGCATGGATATAAAAACTTTTTCGTCTTTTTCAATCCACATTCCTGGAGCACTACCAACCATATTCATTAAAACTTTTGCTTTTGATGGTATAAGTGCTTGGTCTAAATTTACTTGTTGTATAGGTTTTTTAACATAGTCTCGCCATAGTCTCTCTATATTTTTTGTAACCTCAGTATTTCTAACTAGATTATCATTAAAATATTCGGCAATAGTATGTTTTGTAATATCATCTTTTGTTGGGCCTAAACCTCCTGTAACAATAATAATATCTGCATTTTCTTCTGCTTCTGCGAAAGCTTTTAAAATGTGTTGTTTTTCGTCTTGAACGGAAGTTATCTGGTAAACGGATATACCAATGGTATTTAATAATTTACCTATAAATGCCGAGTTTGTATCTACAACTTGCCCAATTAGAATCTCATCTCCAATGGTAATGATTTCGGCTTGCATGTAATAGCTTATAAATTAAAATCTGACTTAATTTCGTTTGAAGCGTTTTCTATTGCAGCTAAAACGTCTGCTAATTGAGAAGAAACGTTTTTGTCTGCCATTTCAAATTTTCCCCAATCTTGAATTTCTATTAGTTTATCTAAAACACCAAGTTCGAAAACATCAATTGTTGGTTTCATTTTATGAGCTGTTTGATAGCTTTGAAGAAAATTTACATTCTCTACTGCTTCTTTTAATATTTTAGCATCTGCAGGTACTTCTTCCAGAAAAGTTTCTGCTAAAGCTATTATAAAATCTTGATCATTATCTGCGAGTTCACGTAATCTATGTAGCTTGTAATGTTGTTCCATTTATTTTACTGTTATAGAGAATAGTTGTTTATCTTCAATGTATCCTTTTAGTTTATCGTTGGCAATTACCTTGCCAACACCAGCTGGTGTTCCCGTAAATATAATGTCTCCAATCTTTAAAGTAAAATATTTCGACACATATTCTATAATTTCATCAATTTTCCACAACATTAAATTGGTATTTCCTTGCTGGACAGTTTTATCGTTCTTTTTTAAACTAAAATTTAAATTATTTAAATCTTTAAACTCTGTTTTTGGCAACCAATCACCTATTACTGCTGCTCCATCAAAGGATTTTGCTTTTTCCCACGATAAACCTTTTTCTTTTAACTTTGCTTGTAAATCTCTTGCTGTAAAGTCGATACCTAAACCAATTTCATTGTAATACTTATTTGCAAATTTTTTATCAATATACTTACCAACTCTATTTATTTTAACCAAAACTTCTACTTCATGGTGTACATCTTGAGAAAATTCTGGTATAAAAAAAGGTTGCTTTTTTAATAAAATAGCTGTGTCTGGTTTTAAAAAAACTACAGGATCTAATGGTTTTTCATTTTCCAACTCCTTAATATGATCTGTGTAGTTTCTACCTATACAAATTAGTTTCATTTTTATAATTGTATTCTTTATTATTGTATAATAAGTTTTATATTTTATTATTAAAGGTCCTTAACTTAATTGCTGTAAGTACTTTTTTAGTATACAATGGAAAGTCTGCGTTTAAAAGCCATCCAAAATAACCAGGTTCTTTTTCTAAAACATCTAAAACTCTTTTGTTTTTATGTTTTCCAAAACTAAAACACTCTTCTCCTTCTTTATTATAATTTATAAATCCTGCAAAATCTGCAAACTTTTTATGAGCGCTAAATTCTGCTAAAAATTTAGTATCATTTTCTAAATCGTCGTAACGGTCTAATTGTGCTTTTAAAACTTCGTAGGTTGCCAATGTATCTGCTTCAGCAGAGTGAGCATTTTCTAAATTCTTATCGCAATAAAACTTATAAGCAGCACTTAATGTACGCTTTTCCATTTTATGGAAGATAGTCTGCACATCAATTGCAACTCGTCCTTTCATATCAAAATCTACCTCTGCCCTTAACATTTCTTCTGCTAATAAAGGTATATCAAAACGGTTTGAATTAAATCCTGCAAGATCACTATCCTTTATCATAGTATTAATTTCTTTTGCTAAGGCCGCAAATGTTGGCTCGTTTGCTACACGCTCATCTGTAATTCCGTGAATATTTGAAACCTCGGGAGGAATTGGCATTTCTGGATTTACCAACCAAGTTTTACTTTCTTTATTTCCGTTTGGAAATACTTTTAAAATTGAAATTTCAACTACTCGATCCTTAGAAATATTAACTCCTGTGGTTTCTAAATCGAAAAAGCAAACTGGTTTTGTAAGATTTAATTGCATCTATATTTGTAATTTAGCACCAAATTATGGTACGATTTATGCAAATATAGACGTATTATATTATTTTTACTTTGATATCAATTATAAATATGAAGACATACCTTACGCTTATTATATTCCTATCTATATTATTAAATAGTTTTGGACAAAATAACCATAAATATGTAAAGCTTTCAGAGGAGAAAAAAGGTAAACGCATAACACTCTATGCAACAAATACAGATTCTATTTCTTACGATGTTTTTTTAAAAGTAGATACTAAAGATTTTAGAAGAAGCAGTAACAGACCTATTATTAGAAATATTGCTGCAAATAGTAAAATTAAATTAATGACATTAATACAATTAAATGGAACAGAAGGTAATTATGATTCTGTTTTTGTTGTAAACGAAGTCGCCTATGCTTTAGAATTTAACAAAGACCATGAAGCTATTGATTTTAAACTAGATAAAGCCATTAAAGACAAAAAGGTCACAATTTTCACTAAAGATGATTGTTTAATTTGTCCAGATACAAAACGTATTTTAACTAATAACAAAATTGCTTTTACAGAATACAATATAGATAAAGACAGTATAAATTACCTTAAAATAATTAAAGAGTTTAGAGCAGACAAAGAAAATTTATTCGAAAATCGAATACCTCTTTTAAAAGTTGATGATAAAGTATTTAACAAAATAAAAAGTGTTGAAGATTTTATAGCAGCATTACGTGAAGCTTTTAATTAAGTTCTTCTGCATTCAATAATAACCATTAAGATATATAATAAAATAAATAAAAAACATAACTAATTACAATTATAAAGTAGGAATGAATACATTAAAAAACAAAAAAGCAATAATTACAGGAGGAAGCAGAGGTTTAGGCAAAGCTACAGCTATCGCTTTCGCAAAAGAAGGTATTGATATCGCTATAACAGGAAGAAATGAAGCTGTCTTAATAGAAACCGTTACAGAATTAAAAACTTATGGAGTTAATGCCATTTATTCAGTTTTTGATGTTAGTAATTATGATGAAGTGAAATCTAACATTAAAACCATAATAAAAGAGCTTGGCACTATAGATATTCTAGTAAACAATGCAGGTATTGCTGCTTTTGGAACACTTAACGACATGGATGTTAACCAATGGAGCCAAATAATACAAACCAATCTTATGGGAATGTATTATGTTACAAAAGAAGTTCTTCCTTATTTAATAGATAAAAACCAAGGAGACATTATAAACATTTCTTCAACAGCAGGATTAAATGGTAATGCAAGCACATCGGCATATTCTGCATCTAAATTTGCAGTAATAGGAATGTCTGAATCTTTAATGAAAGAGGTTCGCAAAAACAACATTAGAGTTTGCACATTAACACCAAGCACAATAGCCTCAGACATGTCTATAAATTTAGGCATCGCAGATAAAAATTCTGAAGATAGTGTTTTACAACCTGAAGATTTTGCAGAATTAATAGTTGCTGGTTTAAAACTTCCTCGAAGAGCAATGCTTAAAAGTGCTGCTTTATGGTCTACCAATCCTTAATTTTTAATGAAGTAAAACTGTAATTTTATTCCATTAAAAAATTAAAATAAAAAAAGCTTTGCAATATTGCAAAGCTTTTTTTGTCGGGGTGGCAGGATTCGAACCTGCGGCCTCCACGTCCCAAACGTGGCGCGATAACCGGGCTACGCTACACCCCGAAAATATTTATTAAACTAAAATATTAAATTTTAGAAGTGCAAATATACTTTACTTATTTAAATAACAAACTATTTTTATTGTAAATTGTAGAAAACTTTTAAATTAAAAAATGAAAACAAGAAAATTAACTTACATATTACTTTTTTTTATTTCACTTTCCTCGTGTGCTCAAGACAAAAATCCTGTTAATAATAAAAACTCTCACGAAATTATTGTACCAGATTTAATTAATCCTTGGGGATTTGTGTTTCTTCCAGATGCATCTATTTTAATTACAGAAAAAGAGGGAAAGATTATTCATTTTAAAAACAAAATAAAAAAAGAAATTAAAGGATTACCTAATATTTATGTTCGAGGCCAAGGAGGTTTATTAGATATTAACATTCATCCAGATTATAAAAATAACGGTTGGGTTTATTTTTCTTATGCTTCACCAAAAGGTGAAGAAAAAGGAGGAAATACTGCGATTATGAGAGCAAAAATTAAAAACGATTCTTTAATTGAAAAACAACTATTCTACAAAGCAGAACCAAATACCACAAGAGGTCAACATTTTGGATCTCGTATTGTTTTTGATAAAGACGGCTATTTATTTTTCTCTATTGGTGAGCGTGGAAATAGAGATGAAAATCCGCAAGATATTACTAAAGATGGCGGTAAAATTTACCGCTTGAATGATGATGGCACAATACCTGAAGATAATCCGTTTGTAAACTCAGAAAATGCTAAAACAGCCATTTGGTCTTATGGACATCGCAATCCACAAGGTATGGAATTGCATCCTGAAACTAAAGCTATTTGGTCTCACGAACACGGTCCTAAAGGTGGAGATGAAATAAATATTATTGAAAAAGGTAAAAATTACGGCTGGCCAGTTATAACTTATGGTAAAAATTATTCTGGAACCTCAATAACAGACGAAACAGAAAAAGAAGGAATGGAGCAACCGTTACATTATTGGGATCCATCTATTGCACCAAGTGGTATGGCTTTTATTTCTTCAGATAAATATGGAGATTGGAAAGGTAGCCTTTTAGTTGGCTCCTTAAAATTTAGCTATTTAGATCGTTGCACATTAAAAAACGGGAAGGTTATTAAAGAGGAAAGACTTCTTGACGATATTGGTAGAGTACGTTCTATAGAACAAGGACCTGATGGTTTTATTTATGTTGGTGTAGAAAATTTAGGAATAGTTAAATTAATAAGAAGTTAAGTATGAAAAACTTCAGCTTCATTTTATGTCTTTTAATTTTTATTTGCTCTTGCAATTCTTCAGATAAAAAAATCGCAGAAAATTTAATTTCAGTTAGACAAGATTTTTCTGAAGGCAAAGAAATTTACAACGACTTTTGTATACAATGTCACATGCCAAATGGAGAAGGTGTACCAAAAACTTTTCCGCCTTTAGCTAATTCGGATTATCTTAAAAACAATAGAATAAAAAGTATAAAAGCTATTAAATACGGCCTTTCTGGTGAAATTACAGTTAATGGCGTAAAGTATAACACAACTATGGCTGCACAAGGTTTAAGTGATAAAGAAATAGCTAGCGTAATGAATTATATTACAAACAGTTGGGGAAACAAAAACAACTCGTTAATAACTGAAGAAGAAGTTTCGAAGATTGAGCGCTAATATTTTGTTTCAAATTCCTAAATTTGTTTGATTAAATCTAACAAAACAAAACATGCTTATAATAGGAATTGCTGGTGGTACTGGATGTGGTAAAACCACTGTGGTAGAGCAAATAATGAATGAACTTCCAGAAGGAGAAGTTGGTATAATATCTCAAGACTCATATTACAAAGACACTTCAGATTTGTCTTACGAGGAGCGTGTTAAAATTAATTTTGACCACCCAAAGTCTATAGATTTTAAGTTATTGAGACAACATCTTACCACCTTAAAAGCTGGTAATAGTATAGAACAACCTGTATATTCTTTTGTAGATCATAATAGAACAAAAGAAACAATTACTACACACCCAAAACATGTAATGATTGTTGAAGGTATTCTAATTCTTAGCAAACCTAAAATTAGAGATATGTTCGATATTAAAATATTTGTTCATGCAGATAGCGATGAGCGTTTAATTAGACGTGTAAAAAGAGATATTGCTGAGCGAGGTAGAGATATAGACGAGGTTTTAACACGTTACCAAACAACATTAAAACCAATGCATCAACAATTTATTGAGCCAATGAAAGAGTATGCAGACTTAATAATACCAAACAATAAATATAATACTGTTGCTGTTGATATTGTACGTACAATAATTAACGAAAAACTAAATTAATGCTTAAATATTTTAAAAATAAATTTTTAATTATTTTTATAGGATTCGCTTTGTGGATGCTTTTTTGGGACAGTAATTCTTTATTAATCCATAATGAACTTAATAGCGATATTGAGAAGTTAGAAAATGAAAAGAATTATTACAGAAAAGAAATTATTAAAGACAACAAGGCAATTAAAGAGCTAAAAAAAGAAGAAGGTTTAGAGAAATTTGCTCGCGAAGAGTATTACATGAAGCGTGATAATGAAGACATTTATATTATTGAATATCAAGACAGTTTAAATTTTAAAACAGATGAGTAAAAAGTTATTTAATGAATTTGATACTGTTTCTGATAAAGCTTGGAAACAAAAAATACAAGTAGATTTAAAAGGTGCAGACTATAACGATACTTTAATTTGGAACACAAGTGAAGATATTAATGTTAAACCATTTTATCATATAAATGATTTTGAAGACCAACCTTTTTTAGAAGTAGCATCAAATACATGGTCTATTTGTGAAACTATTTTTGTTTTCGATGTCGAAAAATCCAATAAAAAAGCTCTAAATGCAATTAAAAAAGGAGCAGAAAGTATATATTTTATTGTACCAAATAGAGAAGTATCTATAGAACTTTTAATAAAAGACATAGACTCCTCTACTACTCCATTATACTTTGAGTTACAATTTTTAGATTTAGAATACACAAAAAAATTAACTGCTATTTCAGGTGTTTCCGTTTTAACAGACACCGTTGGTAATCTTGCTAAATCAGGAAATTGGTTTAATAATTTGCAAGACGATTTTAGTATTTTAAGCAATATTATTTCAACAAACAACAACTCGCTTAGCGTAGATTTAAGTTTATACCAAAATGCAGGAGCAACCATTATACAGCAATTGGCTTACAGTTTAGCACATGCTAACGAATATTTAAATTATTTTAAAAACAACTTAAACTCTAAAATTACTTTTAAAGTTTCGGTTGGCACTAACTATTTTTTTGAAATAGCAAAGCTTCGCGCATTACGCGTATTATGGAAAACTCTAGCAACAGAATATAATGTTTTAGAAGAATGCCATATAATAGCAACTCCTACAAAACGTAATAAAACTGTATACGATTACAACACAAACATGTTACGCACAACTACAGAATGTATGAGTGCTATTCTTGGTGGAGCAAATACCATTTGCAACCTTCCTTACGATGCTATTTATCATAAAAACAATGAGTTTGGCGAGCGTATTTCTAGAAACCAACTTTTAGTTTTAAAGCATGAAAGCTATTTTAATATTGTAGAAAATGCATCCGATGGTGCTTATTATATAGAAAGTTTAACGCAGCAACTAGCAGAGAAAGCCTTAACACTATTTAAAGATATTGAACTTAACGGCGGTTTTTTAAAACAACTAAAAGATGGGCAAATTCAAAAAAAAATAAAAGAAAGCGCAGCAAAAGAGCAAGCTAGTTTTGATTGTGGAGAGATTACATTATTAGGTACAAATAAGCACCCAAATAAAGACGATAAAATGAAAAACGAACTAGAACTCTATCCTTTTTTAAAAACAAATACAAGGAAAACGTTAATTGAACCCATTTTAGAAAAAAGATTAGCAGAAACTATTGAACAAAATCGATTAAAAACTGAATAATTATTTTACAAATGAAAACAATTTTTAAACTTTTAACTTTAGTAACATTAATTACATGCTTTAACTGCAATAACAGTAACCAAATTGATTACAAATATGCCGAAAAACCAAACCTATTAGCTTGCGATTTACCTGATGAAAATTTACTAAAAGAAGCTGTTTACTCTTTTGAAAATGATATTGTTAATACTTATGATATGCAAAACAGAAATATTGCAAAATCATACTCTAATTTTATAAATTTTAAACAAAGAGGTCGATTAAACATTAAAACTATCGCTAGCGAACATAGTTTAAATATTGCTAAAATATTAAAGGAAAAAACTAATTTGTGGGTAACAGAAAATGGCATCACTTCTTTAAACAACTCAAACACCTTAATAAACTGTATTGCAAAAAATATAAAAGACAAGAGTATTAACACTACTTATAATGCTCTATTGTCTACCAACAGCTTTGAGCCGCGTTTAATATTACCTCTTTTAAGTGGAAACTCAAGACATATTCAAGTAGATGGAGCTTTAAAAACACATGTTGCAATGGCTTTTTTCTACTCAGAGTTACTTGATGTAAATTTAGAAGAATTAACCAATCCAAATCCAAAAACTCCAGCTGAACCAGCAACACCAGCTCTTAATGGTATAGACTTAAATAAAACACCTTCAAAAACTGCTCCAGTTAAAACATCTACAAGACCAGGTCACGAAGGACATAATCATGATTAATGAGTAGAAAAGATATTCAACATATTTCCATAAAACCTGAAATTAAAAGTCAGGATTCTAAAACAGTAAATAATTATACTACTGCTGAAGATATATTAATTAAATCTAATTATTCTAAGTCTGATTTAGAAAATTTAGAGCATTTAGGATTTGTAGCTGGTATTGCACCAAATTTACGTGGACCATACTCTACAATGTATGTTCGTAGACCTTGGACAATTAGACAATATGCAGGATTTTCTACAGCTGAAGAAAGTAATGCTTTCTACAGAAGAAATTTAGCGGCAGGACAAAAAGGTCTATCTGTTGCTTTCGATTTAGCTACACATAGAGGTTACGATAGTGATCACGAACGCGTAGTTGGAGATGTTGGTAAAGCTGGAGTAGCCATAGATAGTGTAGAAGACATGAAAGTGCTTTTCGATAAGATTCCGCTAGATAAAATGAGCGTTTCTATGACTATGAATGGTGCCGTTTTACCAATATTAGCTTTTTATATTGTTGCTGCCGAAGAGCAAGGCGTTAAACCTGAACAATTAGCAGGAACCATACAAAATGATATATTAAAGGAGTTTATGGTGCGTAATACATACATCTATCCTCCCACACCATCAATGCAAATTATTTCGGATATTTTTGAGTACACCAGTAAAAATATGCCAAAATTCAATAGCATTAGTATTTCTGGCTATCACATGCAAGAAGCTGGAGCAACTTGCGATATAGAACTAGCATATACATTAGCTGATGGTTTAGAATACATAAAAAAAGGATTAGCCGCAGGTATGGATATAGATACTTTTGCACCAAGACTATCATTCTTTTGGGCTATAGGCATGAATCATTTTATGGAAATTGCTAAAATGAGAGCAGCTAGGATGTTATGGGCAAAATTAGTAAAGCAATTTAACCCTAAAAATCAAAAATCATTAGCATTACGTACTCATTGCCAAACAAGCGGCTGGAGTTTAACAGAACAAGATCCTTTTAACAATGTAGCTCGTACTACCATAGAAGCTGCTGCCGCTGCTTTTGGCGGCACACAAAGTTTACATACCAATGCATTAGATGAAGCAATTGCATTACCAACAGACTTCTCGGCAAGAATTGCAAGAAATACTCAAATATTTCTACAAGAAGAAACACATATTACTAAATCTGTAGATCCTTGGGCAGGAAGTTATTATGTAGAAAAACTAACACATGATATCGCGCAAAAAGCATGGTCTTTAATTGAAGAGGTTGAAGAACTTGGAGGCATGACTAAAGCTATAGAAGCTGGTATACCTAAATTAAGGATTGAAGAAGCTGCAGCAAGAAAACAAGCAAGAATAGACTCTGGACAAGATATTATTGTTGGTGTTAATAAATATGTTTTAGACGAAGAAGATCCGCTTCATATTTTAGAAGTCGACAATCAAACTGTTAGAAAGCAACAAATAGAGCGTTTAGAAAAAACAAAAGCAAATCGAGACACTAAAAAAGTAAATGATGCTCTCGAAAATTTAACACAAGCAGCACAATCTAAAAAAGAAAATTTATTAGCTTTAGCTGTAATAGCAGCAAGAGAACGTGCTACTTTAGGAGAAATTAGTGATGCTTTAGAAGCTGTTTACGGTAGGTATAAAGCGCAAATAAAATCATTTTCTGGTGTGTATAGTAAAGAAATAAAAGAAGATAAAAGTTTTGAAAAGGCAAAACAATTAGCAGACCAGTTTGCAGAACAAGATGGCCGTAGACCACGTATTATGATTGCTAAAATGGGACAAGATGGGCACGACCGTGGCGCTAAAGTTGTAGCCACTGGTTATGCAGATGTTGGTTTCGATGTAGATATTGGCCCACTATTTCAAACACCTCATGAAGCAGCAAAACAAGCTGTTGAAAACGATGTACATATTTTAGGAGTTTCTAGTTTAGCCGCAGGACATAAAACATTGGTTCCGCAAGTAATTGCAGAGCTAAAAAAATATGGCAGAGAAGATATTATGGTTATTGTAGGTGGTGTTATACCAAAGCAAGATTATCAATATTTATTTGATGCAGGAGCCGTTGCTGTATTTGGACCTGGAACCAAAATTAGTGAGGCAGCAATAACTATTTTAGAAATACTTATAGATTAAATGAAAAAAACATTTTTAATAGTTTGTACCTGTCTTTTTTCTTTTTTGAGTTTTTCGCAAACAGAAAAAAATATTATCTATCAAGACAAATACGGAATTCAAATTTCTGAGGAAACATTTCTACAATATGATAAAGTAAAAAATTATATTGTAAAGACTGAGAATGATAATACTATAACAAATAAAATTACTCCTAGGTTAGGATTCTCACAGCTAAATAACAATCAATTAAATATAATACATAGTAAATTAAAAAATTTGATTGGAAATGAATTTAATCCAAAAAAAAATATTGCAATCCATACATTTAATAAAGAGAGAAAAGCGCTAAAAAAAGCGATAAATAATAAGCAATATTGGGATTATATTAAATACACAAATACAACCAATGAAAAATATCAATCTTTTTTAGTAATCTCAAAAGATTCAAAAGAAGTAAAATCGAAAAAAAGAAAGGTTTATATAGACAATGAAAATTTTATTTTAAATACTTTTTTCTCTAAATCTATTTTCGATATTAACCATATAATAATAAAACCCGATGGCAAACTATATACTTTCTATGGAAATCCTGATATTTTAATGGCTTTAGATTCTTTATTTCTTTAATTATTCATATTAATTAAAAAAACAATGAAATTATACTGTAAGCGGTGTTCAAGTAACGTTAAGTTACCTATTTTAAAACATTTTAGTACATTACAAATGGAACAAAATTTGATAACTTATTGTAGATCATGAAATACTTTCATTTAAAACATACAAACTTATTCGCCATTGGTTTATTGTTATGTTTTACTGTTTCCTTTCCTGTTATTGTTTTTGCTCAAGACATTACATATCCAAAAGCACAAAAAAAAGAAAGTATAGTTGAAAAGGCATTTTTAAAAAAAAAGAAAAGACAAATTCGTTTTAGCGGTAACGATGGCCCATACATTATAAACGACACTTTATATCGTGTAACTTCAGAAAGTAAACTTTTAGTTACTCCTTTTTTTAATAGAGATTCAATTCGTGTTAAAGTAGATAATATAGAAAAAGATACCTTTTTTGTGCCATTACAAAAAGAGTACAATATTCCCGAAACTGTTTACAATCTACCTGAGAAAATGGTGGTTATTTCAGATATTGAAGGAAAATACAATGCTTTTGCGGGATTTTTATATGCTAATAAAATTATAGATGAAAACCATAATTGGATTTTTGGAAATGGCCATTTAGTTTTAGGTGGCGATTTTATGGACAGAGGCAGAAATGTTACTCAAGTACTTTGGCTTATTTATAAACTAGAACAACAAGCAAAAAAACAAGACGGACAAGTACATTTTATTTTAGGCAATCATGAAATCCTTAATTTTTTTGGCGACCATAGGTATAACCGTGGCAAGTACATAAAAGCTGCACAAGAAATTAGTCAATTAGAAGATAAAAAAGAAGCTATTAAATATTTATATTCTACACGTTCTGAAATAGGAAAATGGTTAGCCACAAAAAATGTAATTGAAAAAATTGGAGACTATCTTTTTGTTCATGCCGGAATAAGCCCAGAAATTTTAGATTATAAATTAAGTTTAGAACAAATAAATAAACTTGTTCGCACTCATTTTACTGGCACAGAAAATTTAATAGATGAAAAAGTAAATTTTCTTTATAGTTTAAAAGGTCCTTTTTGGTATCGCGGACTTGTAAAAAGGAGATTTCAATACGACAAAATTACACCATTAGAGCTTGATAGAGTTTTAAAATTTTACGATGCAAAAAAAATAATTATTGGCCACACTCCTGTAGATTCTATTACTACAGGTTTTAACGGAAAAGTTATTATTACAGACGTTAATCATGGTTACATAAAATTTACAGGACAAACAAAAGGATTATTAATAGAAAATAATCAAGAATTTATAATAGATGATGCTGGCTTAAAAAAACCATTAGCAAACTAATTATAAAGATTTAAAGTGGTTGTCTAAAAAGGTTAATCTATTTTCTAAAGATGTCTTTAAATACTCGTAATGCTCCTTATTTGTATTCTCATTAAGTTTATTTATCCATACCAATTGCTCTCTCTCATATATCTTTTCTTTTGTAAATTTATTATAAACTTTATCTATTCTAGATAGTAAGGCATCATTACTAAATTCGTTTGCTCTTAATGCTATCCATCTGTCTTTTAATTTCTGGTTAAAATTGTTTGGATTTAACTTTATTAAACGATTAAAAAGCCCATTTCCTAAAACAAAATCTGAAACATGCTCTCTTTCTCCATCTCGTATAATTCCTAAAACACCATCTAAATCCCAAGCAACAAAAAAGTAAGGTTCATTTTTATTATACTTTCCTAAATAGTAGTTTTTACCTAAATTATCTGTTGCTCGCATTGCGTTAACAAATAAATAATAATTTATAACATTTTCAATATTAACCTTATTAGCAATATTATTAGAAAATGATTCATCTGTACCTTTAACAACAAGTTGTTGAAGTTCGAATAAGTTTTCAAAATGCGATTTATAGTTTATAAAAGGATACTCTGTTCTCCAACCACTCCAATGTGGAAAAAGATTATTAAATTTCTCTGGAGCTTTAGTAAAATCTGGTCCTCCATCGTAAGAATTAGCCTTATACAATTCTCCATTAACTACATTGCCCTCACTTTTTTTAATTTGTAATTGCTTTCTATCTACAGATTCCGAGAATTGATAAATACCATAATATTCGTTATTTTTAAAAAGTTCAACATACTTAACTTCAAAACCATTTTTAGCTTCTGGTTCTTTATCTAAATAATAAGGTTTTTGTATATCTAACCATAAATTAGTCGCCACATCCGAGTGTAAACGCAAAGGTTCGTTATACATCCCGTCAAGAATCCAATCATCATCAGATCGCATACCTTTAAATTTTAAATCTTTTTTTTCTTGAGAAGTTTTATCTGTCCAAAATTCTATATCAAAAGATTTTTTAGGAAAGCTTAAAGACAAATTACCTCGATACCTCACTCCCATTACACTTTCAATAAATTCCTTATTATTATAATAGGTAAAATTACCAGCGATTTTAGACTCGTTAGTCATATTTTCTGTATCTATGGTAATATGAATTAATGGTATTTTAGAAATATATAACGTGTAATCATCGCCATTAGTTACGTTAATACCTTCGTTATAAGACAACTTTTTAGAAGTGTTTTTTAAAGAAAAATCCTCATTAAAATTAATACTTACTATATTCTTATTTTTTGAGAGTATGGCATCTAAATTCTGTTGATGCCAAACAATAATTTTATTTTTTTTATCAACTCCAAAACTTCCTTGATCTGCCGTGACCATATCTTGTGCAGAACACTGTGTAAGAAAGAGTAAAATAAAAGACATAAGTGTTAATTGAGATAAATACTTCATTATATTATTTAATTTTCTTAAAAATAGCGAATAAAAACTTTAATCTATTATACATTAATATAACATTACAATATTTATGCCTTAATACATTTTTTAAATATAGACTAACGTAAATTTAAAAATGCAACTAAAAAAGTTTAACCAACTGTTAACAACTTCGGTTTTATTAACTCATAAATAGTTGTATTTTTACGCTGGACTTTTTTATTTTAAGTTCACTAATAAAACCAAATCATTTAATGGGTAAAATTATTGCCATTGCCAATCAAAAAGGAGGTGTTGGGAAAACAACAACCTCAGTTAATTTAGCAGCTTCTTTAGGCGTTTTAGAGAAAAAGGTATTGCTTATAGATGCAGATCCACAAGCAAATTCAACATCTGGATTAGGTATAGATGTAGAAACTGTAGAGGTTGGAACTTACCAACTTTTAGAGCATACAAACTCTGCAAAAGAAGCTATTGTAAATACAAATACGCCTAACTTAGATATTATTCCTGCGCATATAGATTTAGTTGCCATAGAAATTGAGCTTGTAGATAAAGACTCTAGAGAGTACATGCTTAAAAAAGCTTTAAACGATATAAAGGATGAGTACGATTTTATTATTATTGATTGTGCACCATCTCTTGGCTTACTAACTTTAAATGCTTTAACTGCAGCAGATGCTGTAATTATACCTATTCAATGCGAATATTTTGCTTTAGAAGGTTTAGGTAAATTATTAAATACTATAAAAAGTGTACAAAAAATACACAATACTGCTTTAGACATAGAAGGTTTACTATTAACTATGTACGATTCGCGCTTACGCCTATCTAACCAAGTAGTTGAAGAAGTACAAAAACATTTTAACGATATGGTTTTTGAAACCATAATACAACGTAATGTTAAGCTTAGCGAAGCACCAAGTTATGGTGAAAATATAATTAATTACGACGCGTCTAGTAAAGGTGCGGCTAATTATTTAAGTTTAGCAAAAGAAGTAATAAATAAAAACTCCTAAACTATGGCGAAGGCAACTAAGAAACAGGCTTTAGGTAGAGGTCTTTCGGCTTTATTAAAAGACCCTAGTAACGACATACAATCTGTACAAGACAAAAACGCAGATAAAGTAATTGGTAATATTGTAGAGTTAGAATTGGATGCTATAGAAATGAATCCTTTTCAACCAAGAACAAGTTTTAACGAAGAAGCATTACGCGAATTAGCATCTTCTATAAAAGAATTAGGTGTAATACAACCTATAACTGTTAGAAAATTAGGTTTTGAAAAATACCAATTAGTATCTGGAGAACGTCGTTTTCGCGCAAGTAAATCTATTGGGCTAGAAACTATTCCTGCTTATATTCGTATTGCAAACGACCAAGAAAGTCTGGAAATGGCATTGGTTGAAAACATCCAACGTCAAGATTTAGATCCTATTGAAATAGCTTTATCATACCAACGTTTAATTGATGAAATTCAATTAACTCAAGAGCAAATGAGTGAACGTGTTGGAAAAAAACGTTCTACAATTGCAAACTACTTACGTTTGTTAAAACTCGATCCTATTATTCAAACGGGAATGCGAGATGGTTTTTTGTCAATGGGACATGGACGAGCAATTATTAATATTGAAGACCAATCCATACAGTTAGATATTTACGAAAAAATATTAGCTAACAAGTTATCTGTTAGAGAAACTGAAGCTTTAGTTAAAAACTATAATAGTACAAACGAAGTTGTTATACCTAAAAAAGCAACAAAAGAAGAGTTGCCAAAATATGTTAAAAAAGGAATGGCAGCATTTTCAGAATACTTTGGCCACAAAATAGACGTTAAAATATCTAGTAATGGTAAAGGAAAAATAACAATTCCTTTTCATTCTGAAGAAGATTTCAATCGTATTAAAAAGTTAGTCCAAGGTGACAAATAAAATTCTCATATCTGTTTTTTGTTTACTATTTAGTTTTTCGGCTTTAGCGCAAGAAGAAAAAGAAAAAAACACTAAAACTTCAAAAGAAAACAAAAAAGAGCAAACTCAAGAAATTGAGGAAGGCCTGGTTATTAATCCAGCAGATTCTTTATTGGTAAGAAAGGAAATCGATCCGCTTCGTCCATCTAAAGCGGCCTTCTACTCTGCTGTTTTACCTGGTTTAGGGCAAGCTTATAATAAAAAGTATTGGAAAATTCCTATTGTTTATGCAGCCATTGGAACTGGTGTTTATTTTTATATAGACAATAATAAGCAATACAATCGTGTACGTGATGCTTACAAACGTAGATTAGCAGGCTTTAATGATGATGAATTTGAAAAATTCACAGACGATGCATTACGTGAAGCACAAAAATCTTCCAGACGAAATAAAGAATTATCACTTTTAGTAACCGTTGGATTATATGCTTTAAATATTATTGATGCTAATGTAGATGCACATTTACTACAATATAATGTAGACGATAATTTAAGTTTTAAACCGCATTATAAACTTGATGAGTTTGAAAGAAAAGGAACCGTTGGCTTAACAATGAATTTTAAACTAGATTAAAAGTATAGATTATGAAAATTGCTTTACTTGGCTATGGAAAAATGGGAAAAACAATTGAAACTATCGCTTTAAGTCGAGGCCACGAAATTGTTATAAAAACATCTGAAGCTTTAAATTCTGAAATTACTGCTGCAGATATTGCCATAGATTTTAGTATTCCAGAAGCTGCATTTACAAATATTTCTAACTGTATAAACCATAATATTCCAGTTATTTCTGGAACAACAGGTTGGTTAGACAATTACAATAAAATTGTAAGTCTTTGTGAAGAAAAAAAAGGAGCATTTATATATGCATCTAATTTTAGTTTAGGCGTAAATATTTTTTTCGAGCTAAATAAAACATTAGCAAAAATGATGTCTTCATTAAAAGATTACAATGTTGATATTGAAGAAATACACCATACACAAAAACTAGACGCTCCTAGTGGTACAGCTATTTCTTTAGCCGAAGATATTATTGAGAACCACAATAATTTCACTTCATGGAAACTAGATGGTAATAAAGACAACGTACTTCCTATTACTGCAAAGCGTATTGAAAATGTTCCAGGAACTCATAATATTACCTACAAAAGTGAAGTGGACACTATAGAAATAAACCATATTGCACACAATCGACAAGGTTTTGCTTTAGGAGCCGTAATTGCTGCAGAATGGCTACACGGTAAAACTGGTGTTTACACAATGAAAGATGTGTTAAATATTGGTTAACTTTAAATAAAAATGTAACATTTGCAATAGCAAAAACACTAATAAAACTATTAAATATTAGTACAAAATATAGATTATGGACGGAACACAATGGATTATATTCTTCTTAATTATTCAAGTTATACACGGCTTAGCTACCTGGAAGTTATATATTAAAGCAGGAAGACAAGCTTGGGAAGCGTTTGTACCTATTTATAACGCTGTTATTTTAATGAAAATAATTAATAGACCTTGGTGGTGGACAATATTGCTTTTCTTACCTATTGTAAACCTTATCATGTTTCCAGTTGTTTGGGTAGAAACCGCTAGAAGCTTTGGAAAAAACTCAAGACTAGACACCTTTCTTGCTATTGTATCTTTGGGCTTTTATAATTTTTATTTAAACTATGTTGCAGATGTTAATTATATAGAAAACAGAAGTTTACTAGCAGGAAGTAGTGCTGGAGATTGGATAAGTTCTATATTATTTGCTATTGTTGCAGCAACAATTGTACATACTTATTTTATACAACCTTTTGTTATTCCATCATCTTCACTAGAAAAAACATTACTTGTAGGAGACTTTCTATTCGTTAGTAAATTTCATTATGGAGCAAGAGTACCTATGACTACGGTAGCATTACCAATGGTACACGATTCTATTCCTAAAACAAAAATGAAATCGTACTTATTTAGCGATAAATATGAAGAACGTAACACCTCTTGGAAAAATAAGTTACAACTACCTTATATGCGACTGCCTGGTTTTCAAAATATAACAAGAAATGAAATTGTTGTGTTTAACCAACCTGCAGATACTTTGCTGGATATGAATGTGTTTACACCAGATAGAAATTACTATAAACCTATAGACAAGAAAACTAATTTAGTAAAACGCTGCGTAGGTATTCCTGGAGACACTTTAGAGCTTAGAGAAGGTATTGTATATATAAATGGCGAAAAAAATGTACTACCAGATAGAGCACGACTACAATTCTTTTATACTGTAAAAACAAAAGGAGATATTAGACAACTCTTTAATAAATATGAAATTACAGAAAGCAGTGGAAGTGAAACTTATTATATTGAAAACAAGTATTTAGACGATCCTAAAATTAAAGACTTTATAAATGCTAGCCAAGATATAAATCTAAATATAATTAAAAGAGACTCTTTAAAAACTGAAGTTTCTGGAAGGCTTAATCAGCGCTTTTTCAATCGCTTGAACATGACTGTAGCTAATACAAATTACATTGGCAACATGACACAAGAACTTGCCGAAAAAGTAGCTAAAGACCCAAATGTAATTTCTGTAGAAAAAGTAAACTCTAAAACTCCAGACAGTAGATTGTTTCCGCAAGATTCGGAATTTCCATTCACAGCCGATAATTTTGGACCAATATACATCCCTAAAAAAGGAGAGTCTTTAGATTTAACTATACAAAATTTACCGTTATACAAACGTGTAATTGGTGAATACGAAGGAAACAATATAACTTCTCGCGGAAACCAAATTTTAATCAATGGTGAGGTTGCTAAAAGTTATACTTTTAAACAAGACTACTACTGGATGATGGGAGACAATAGACAAAACTCAATCGATTCTAGGTATTGGGGATTTGTACCTTTCGATCATGTTGTTGGGAAACCTGTTTTAGTATGGATGAGTTTTGATACTATAAAGAAAAAAATACGCTGGGATAGACTATTTACAACAGTTCATGGTACAGGAAAAGCAACATCGTTTTTAATACCTGTTTTAGTTTTAATTGCTGGTTTAATTGCTTTTAATAGATTTAGAAAACGTAAAAAAGCTAAACTATAGTTTATACATAAATGTGTTGTTAGTTTATAAATTTGATTAAAGTTTCTATTAACTCTAATATTACTAAAGATATTGTAAGAAAAAAAATAACGCATAAACAAAATGAATGTCCTACTCCATCCAACCTATTTTCCTAGCATAGCAACTTTTGTAGCTGTTGCTAAAGCTGAAAATATTGTAATGGAAACTCAAGACAACTACCAAAAGCAAACCTATAGAAACCGTTGCTATATTTATGCTGCTAATGGAAAATTACAACTAAGCGTTCCTGTTAACTTTAGTCAAAAAAACAGGCAAAAATATAGCGAAGTTACAATTGCTAATAACTATAATTGGCAAGACAACCACTTTAAATCTTTAGAATCTGCTTATAGAACTTCTCCATTTTACGAGTTTTATATAGACGAATTACAGCCATTATTTACTGAAACTTTCAACTCTATTTTAGATTTTAATTTAAAATGTTTTGAAACCATTTGCGAATGTCTTCAGTTAGAAACTAATATTTCTAAAACTGAAGTTTTTGAAAAAAACCCAACAAATTTAAAAGACTTAAGAAACTTGGTAAATGCTAAAAAAGAAACCATTTTACCATTAGAACCTTACACACAAGTATTCGATACAAAACATGGTTATATTAATAATTTAAGCATTTTAGATTTACTTTTTAATGAAGGACCAAATACTATAAGTTATTTAACTGCCCAAAATATATTTTAATGATACAATCTATTGTACATTATGGTATTCATTTTATTTTACCTTTAATTATAGCTTTACTATGCTTTAAATCTCAATGGAAAAAAGCATATTTAATAATGATACTAGGAATGCTAATTGATCTAGATCATTTGCTTGCAACTCCTATTTTTGAAGCTAATAGATGTAGTATTAATTTTCACCCTTTACATAGCATCTATTTAATACCAATATATTTATTTTTAGTATTCCCTAAAAAAACAAGATGGATTGGTATTGGATTATGTATTCATATTATTGCAGATAGTGTAGACTGCTGGATGATGTAAAACATATTGCAGCAATTATTTTTTATACTAAAGACTCACTTTTGTCATTATTGGATAGTGATCTGAATATTCAACATCGTAAGTTTTAAATGCATTAATTTTAAAAGAAGGATCTGTAAAAATAAAATCTATTCGCATTGGAAAAAACTTAAAATTATAAGTTCTACCAAAACCATTTCCTGCCTCTTTAAAAGTATCTTTAAACTCTTCTTTAACTTGTTTATAAACATAAGAAAAGGCAGTGTTATTAAAATCGCCACAAATAATAGACTTATATTTTGAATTGCTTTTGTGCTTTAAAAATAATTCTGCTTGTAACTCTTGTACTTTAAATGTATTGCCAATTCCATTAAATAATTTCTCAGACTCTTTAGTTGTTAAAGTTTCTAATTTTGGATCAATACGTAGTGATTGTAAATGAATATTATAAATTCTTATAGTGTCTTTAGATTTTACAATATCAATATAAATAGCATTGTTAAACGTATTAGGAAACTCTATGGATCCAGAATTTACAATTGGATAATTTGAGAAAATGGCTTGTCCGTATTTTTTATTTTTTCCAAGCAGTTTTTCATACTTATACTTGTAGAAAGAGAGCTTTGTACTTTCTCTTGGGTGATATTCCTGTAAAGCTAATACATCTGGCGCTTCTTGTTTAATAAAGCTAACTATATTTTCTTCTACATCTTCATTAGGAATCCATTTGTAGAGATTAAATAATCTCACATTGTAATTCATTACAGAAATATTGTTTTTATCTACAACTGTTTTAGATTCTGAAAACTTATATAACGAGCCAAAAATAAAATAACCAATAGTTAAAACGAATAAGGATAGTAACAACTGCTTTTTTATTTTTACTAACCAATACACAAAAAACAAAACGTTTAATAGTATTAAAATTGGCACACCTAAGCCTAAAACAGAAATTGCTGCAAAAGTTTTTGGAGAAAGTAATGGCACTATATAAGACATCAGCAAAATAAAAGCTACTACAGAGTTAGCTAAAAACATTACTTTTTCGAAAAACTTTAATTTTCGCATAATTTTATTTGCCGGCTTTAAATAAAAATTCTTTTTCTGCAGCAGTTAAACTTTCGTAACCACTTTTACTTATTTTATCTAAAATAATATCTATTTTTTTTTGGTTATTAAACTCGCTAAATTCTCCTTTAGTATAACCGCCAACCTTAGTTTTATCTTTATAAACCGTTTTAAGATTTCCTTTTTTATTAGTTTTAAACCAATTAGTAATACTATCTAATAATCGTTCAAAACCTTTACCTATATCGTTACCTTTTACTAATTGTTTTGCATAAACAAAACCTAAAAGAGCTCCACCTAAATGAGCTAAACTACCTCCTGCATTTGCTCCTGAAAGCCCTATAAAATCGAATAGTATTAATACTGCTCCTATGTACCAAATTTTAACGTTCCATGTAATTAAACGTACTTCGGTATTAGGCATATATGCACATAAAAATATAAAGATTGCTCTTACGGCTGCACTTGCTCCAATTAATGGAAAATATTTATTTGCAAAATATTCTGGAAAAATATTATAGCATAATAAAAACATTAAAGCTCCAGCAATACTGCCTAAAAAATAAAGATTTAATGCCATTTTTGCACTAAACAGATTAAGAAATAATCTACCTATAAAATACAACCAAATCATATTAAATACGAGATGTAATAATTTATAATGCAAAAAGGAATATGTAATTATAGACCAAGGTTGAAGTATAGCCTCGTTAAAACTTGGAGGCAATTCTAAATAAGACAAAACACCCGAAATAACTGGTTTTAATACTATAACAATTAAAAAAATAATAACATTTATAGCTATTATTTTTTCAAGTACATTAAGGTTTTTAAACTTATATTTTAACTGGTCTAAATTGCTCATAACAATTAATCTATTCTATACTTATTAAAGGTATTCTTTTTTAAAAATTGCATAACTATTAATCCCACAACTGCTCCTCCAACATGAGCCCAATGTGCTATATTCATTCCAAAAACTGAAGGACTTCCTAAAAAACCAGATACAATATCATAACCCACTAATAAAGGTATAAAGTATTTAGCTTTAATAGGTATTGGTAAGAAAATTAACATTAACTCTGCATTAGGATTTAATATTCCGAAAGCTACTAAAACGCCCATAATACAGCCCGAAGCACCTACCATTGTAGCATTATACACTTGAAATGCATCATTAATTTGTTCCACCTGCAAAGCGGTAGTGGGAAAATTCCATTTTCCTGTTCTAAAAATATCCATTAAAGCTTCTGAAGATACACCTGAAGCTTGCAATTCTGGTACAATTTGAGAATACTCAAAATAATAAAATCCGAGTTGAAATAAAACAGCTCCTAAACCAGCAGCAAAATATAATATTAAAAACTTTTTACTACCTAAACGTTGCTCTACTGCAGTACCAAACATCCAAAGCGCAAACATGTTGAATAATATATGCGTAAAACCGCCATGCATAAACATGTGTGTTACTATTTGCCAAGGCTTAAAAATGCCATTTTCTGGATAATGCAAAGCAAATAAATCGAACATTCGAGCTTCACCAATTACTAGTGTTGCTACAAACATAATTACGTTTATTATTAATAAATGCTTTACTGTTTCGGTTATTCTATTCATATTTTTTCTTTCTAAAATTTAGAAATACTAATAATTTTATATAAACTTTTTATCTAACTCATCTACAGTCATCGTAACAAAAGTTGTTCTATTAGTTGGAGATACATTTGGCTCCTTACAAGCAAATAATGAATTTACTAAATGCTCTTGTTCTATAAGTGTTAAACTTTGTCCTGCTTTTATTGCTAAACTTTTAGACAAAGATTTAGCTAATAAATCGGTGGCACTAAAGTTACTATCTGGCACTTCATTTTCCACGTCACTTATTAATTGCTCTAATATTATAGAAACTTCACTCTCTGGAACACTTACTGGAACTCCAGCAATTTCTAATAATTCTCCTTTTATAGTTTGAAATATAAAACCTGTATGTTCTAAATCTGTTTTTAATTGATTAATAATTTCGATTTCTGAAGGAGAAAAATGAAGTTGTAATGGAAACAATAATTGTTGACTCATCGCTTCTTTAACAGTCATATTTTTTAAAAAATCCTCATACAATACACGTTGATGTGCTCGATGCTGATCTATTAATAACATACCAGACTTAATAGTACTAACAATGTACTTATTATGAAATTGATAAGTGGTTTGCTTTTGTTCTACTTGATTTTCATTCTCAAAAATAGATTCATTTTTACTACTACTTTCAAAATGAACTTCACTAAAATCTTGTTGTGTTTGCGTGCCTTTAGACTCTAAACCTACGTATAAACTTTCCCAATTTGAAGCTGGCGCTTTTTTGTAAGAAGTACTTACTGCACCAATAGATTGTTTTTCTTCTTTAAAAGGGTTAAAACTTCTATCTACCTCTACAGAAGGTGTTCCTTTTTGTTGGTAGCTATATGGTGTATCTAAATTAGCATCACGATCAAAATCTAGAACTGGTGCTATATTAAATTGTCCTAAACTATGCTTTACCGCAGATCGTAAAATAGCATATAGTGTGTGTTCATCGTCAAACTTAATTTCAGTTTTAGTAGGATGAATATTTATATCTATAGTTTGTGGATTTACCGTTAAATTTAAAAAATAACTAGCGTGAGCGCCATCTTTAAGTAAGCCTTCAAAAGCCGAACCTATAGCATGATTAAGATAGGCACTTTTTATAAATCTATTATTTACAAAAAAGAATTGCTCTCCTCTGGTTTTTTTTGCAAACTCGGGTTTACCTACAAAACCTGAAATTTTTAATACTTCGGTATCTTCATCAACAGGCACTAACTTTTCATTAGTTTTTGTTCCAAAAATATTTACAATACGTTGTCTATAATTACTTTCTGGCAGATTAAATGTTTCACTTCCGTTATGAAACATAACAAAACTAATATTAGAATGTGCTAAAGCAACACGATGAAACTCATCTATAATATGTCTTGTTTCTACAGTGTTCGATTTTAAAAAATTACGTCTTGCAGGAATATTATAAAAAAGGTTTTTTACAGAAATTGATGTTCCTTTTGGAGTAACCACAACCTCTTGCTTATTTACTTTACTACCTTCTATTTCTATACACGTACCTACATCTTCATGCTCTTGCTTTGTTTTTAGCTCTACATGGGCAATTGCAGCAATACTAGCTAGCGCCTCTCCTCTAAATCCCTTAGTGTTTAACTGAAATAAATCGTCTGCAGTTTTAATTTTTGATGTCGCATGACGTTCAAAACTTAACCTTGCATCGGTAACACTCATGCCTTTGCCATTGTCTATAACCTGAACAAGTGTTTTACCTGCATCTTTTATTACAAGTTTTATAGTAGTTGCACCAGCATCTATTGCATTTTCTAGTAACTCTTTAACTACAGAGGCTGGACGTTGTACAACTTCTCCTGCAGCTATTTGGTTTGCAACATGATCTGGTAATAATTGAATAATATCTGCCATTTACGACTTAAAAAAATATAGTGAGGTCAAAATCTATTATAAAAAGAAAAAGTAGCACTAAAATAGCTACAATTATATAAACGCGTCTGTTAACTGCTTTGTCTGGAGAATTCCTATACTCGTCTACAGCTTTAACAAATCTAGACTTTAAACCACCAGAAGCTTCAAGTGTAGTACGCTCTGCATCAAATTTACCTTTCATAGCATACGGGCTTCCTTCTCCTTTATAAAAACGAGGTTTATAATTATACTTCTTATTTTGTTTTAGTTTAATAAATGCCATAGTAATTATAGTTTTGATTCCAGATAGAACATTATTGCAATAATAATGCCTAACAATAGAAGTAAACCAGGTAAACCTATTTTACGCTTTCCGGCTCCGGTTTTTCGGGTACGCTTCCATTGCGAACCAACCTCTGTTTTAGTTTTTTCTGCTAAGTCAACATCCTTAACTTCATCTTTATGAAATCTAGGATTATAATTAAACGTTTTATTTTTTCTATTATTAAACACTATACTATTTTATACTATTGAGATACACTCAAAAGTACTGAAAATACAAAAGAATTTATATAATGAAAAGCTAAAATTGTTAACAGATATACTTCTTGTAAAAAAAGAAAATGTGTAAGACTGAACTTTAAAGACTTATACTTTAAATTAAATTAAGCATTAAAAAAAGTAAAAACTGAAGATGTAAACAGCCAGAGAGATATCTATTTCTTATTTAAAACAGCCATTTTAATAGCAGCTACAGCAGCTTCGGTACCTTTATTACCATGTATTCCTCCAGAACGCTCTATACCTTGTTGCTCGGTATTATCTGTTAAAACACAAAATATTACAGGTATATCATGTAAAACATTTAGGTCTTTTATTCCTTGTGAAACACCTTCGCATACAAAATCGAAATGTTTAGTTTCACCTTGAATTACACTACCAATAGCTATTACAGCATCTACATTTTTTTGTTGCATTTTCTTGCAACCGTAAATAAGTTCAAAACTTCCCGGAACATCCCAACGCGTAATATTCTCTGGTAAAACATTATGCTCTACTAAAGTCTCGTAAGCGCCTTTATAAAGTCCTTCGGTTATATTATCATTCCATTCTGAAACAACAATCCCAAACCGAAAGTCTTTCGCGTTTGGGATTGATGCTTTATCGTATTCCGATAAATTATTATTTATTGTTGCCATGCTTATTTATTCGTCATTGCTTCTGCTTTTCCTATAAATACATCTACAGATGTTGCTTCTGGTGCATTAGGATAAGTTTCTTTAATTGTATTAAAATAACCTAAAGCTTCAGACGCTCTTCCTAAATTTAAGGCAGTAACTCCAGCCTTGTAATAGTATGTAGGAGCAGTTAATTCATTATTTCTCATTTTTGCAGCTTGCAAGTAATAGTCTAAAGCATTTTCTGGATCTTCTAATTGAATAAAAGCATCTCCTATAGATCCTTTTGCCATTGGTCCTGCAGCTTCATCTTCACTTTCAAATTTATCTAAATGCGTAATAGCATTTTTATAGTCTTTTAAGTTTAAGTAAGCCATTCCAGCATAATAATTTGCTAAATTAGCAGCAGGTGTACCACTATATTCTTTTATAATATCTAACATACCATATTTACCATCGCTACCATTAAGTGCTACATTGTATAGTGAGTCGCTAGATACACCACTTACAGCTTCGTTAAATTGTTTTTGCGCGTAGTACATTTCATTCATCCCTTCTGCATTTGCAGGTTCTTGAACTAATTTCTTGTATCCTAAATACCCTAAAACTAAAGCAGCAACTACTCCAATAATTATAAAGATATATTTTTGGTTAGCAGCAACAAAGTCTTCTGTTTTAGAAGCCGATTCGTCTAAGGCATCAAATACTTCTGCAGTTGTTGAGTTTTCTCCTAAGTTCTCCTCAATAACTTCCTGTTCTTTTTCTGTTTTTGGTTTATAACCTCTTTTCTTATAAGTTGCCATGTATAGTTTTATTTATGCGTCGCAAAAATAAAATTTTTCTTCATATATAAAAGCTTATTTATTTGTTATTTTGCAAGTCGCATCTATTTGTAAAAATAACAACTACTAGATTTGTATAATTAGTATATGATTTTAAAGTCGCTTTCTTTAGTAAATTATAAAAATTTCGAGAGTAAATCTCTAATATTTAACGACACAATTAATTGTCTTGTAGGCAATAACGGTGTAGGAAAAACAAATATTTTAGATGCTATCTACCATCTTTCATTTGGTAAAAGTTACTTTAATCCTGTAGCTTCACAAAACATAAAACATGATCAAGAGTTTTTTGTTGTTAATGGAGAATATGACAAAGAGAGTAAATTAGAAAAAATTGTAGTTAGTTTAAAACGCGGCCAAAAAAAAGTTATAAAAAGAAACGGAAAGAGTTATACCAAATTTAGTGACCATATTGGCTTTTTACCTTTAGTAATAATTTCGCCTGCAGATAGAGATTTAATTACCGAAGGTAGCGATACTAGAAGAAAATTTATAGATAGTGTTATCTCGCAAAGCGATAAATTGTATTTAGACGATTTAATTAAATACAATAAAATACTTGCTCAACGTAATAGTTTATTAAAATATTTTGCCTTAAACAATACTTTTAATAAAGACACTTTAGAAGTTTACAATAATCAATTAACAGATTACGGAACCAAAGTTTTTAACAAAAGAAACGCTTTTTTAAAAACCTTTATTCCAATTTTTAAAGCAAGATACCAAGCAATTAGTAATGGTAATGAAATTGTAAATTTAGTTTACAAAAGCGATTTATTTGATACAGATTTAAATACTTTGCTTATGCAGGTTATAAATAAGGACAAAGCCATACAATACACTAGTGTAGGCATACATAAAGATGATTTAATCTTTAATATAGATAACCATCCTATTAAAAAATTTGGTAGTCAAGGACAACAAAAGTCTTTTTTAATTGCCTTAAAACTAGCACAATTCGATTTTATAAAGCAACAAAGTGGTGTTAATCCAATTTTGTTATTAGATGATATTTTTGATAAGTTAGATGAACAACGCGTTACACAATTAATTAAATTAGTAGATGATGAAAATTTTGGGCAACTTTTTATTAGCGACACACATGCTGAACGTACTGAAAACGCAGTAAAACAAGTACACCAATCTTATGAAATATTTAAATTGTAGATAAAAAAACATAATAATATATTACAATTAAAAATGAAGAAAATTCTATTTATTATATTACTTACAACTGTTTTTAGCTGCTCTAAAAACCCAGAAAACTTAGTACAATATATTGATGGTTATTGGGAAATTGAAAGCGTAACATTATCTAACGGTGACAAAAAAGAGTACAAGATTAACCAAACTGTAGATTATATATCGGTAAACGATAGTTTAAAAGGATTTAGAAAAAAAATGAAACCACGTTTTGATGGTAAATATGAAACATCAAAAGATGCCGAAACACTTCAAATAAAAATAGAAAACGACAGTTTAAATTTATATTATTCAACTAAATACGCAAATTGGAAAGAAACAATTTTAATGGCAAACGATAATAAGTTAAAAATTGTTAATCAAAGAAATGATGTGTATTTATACAAACGCTTTACTCCAATAAATATTAACCAATAAAATAATTACCACAACAGTGGAAAATTAACATGGCAAAAAGAAACAATAGTATATTAAACATTCAAGATGCACTTAAAGACTTTGTTGAAAGTAACAAATTAGAAAAAGGTTTAAATAAAGTAAATGTTCGTGATGCTTGGGTAAAATTAATGGGAAATGGAGTAAATAATTACACCACAACTGTTGACTTAAAAAACGAAACACTTTATGTACAACTAAGTTCTAGTGCTTTACGTGAAGAATTAAGCTATGGAAAAGATAAAATAATTAAACTTTTAAATGAAGAACTTGGTAAAGATATTATAAAAAAAATAGTGCTACGCTAATATTATTTTAGGCTTAAGGTTAATTAATTGTTACTTAATAAAATAAAAATAGATTGTTAAATTTAAAATAGTATCTTTGTTACTTATTATAAATTAAATTTTTTTTAAAATGGCTCAAGGCACAGTAAAATTTTTCAATGATTCTAAAGGTTTCGGTTTTATAACTGAAGAAGGATCAGACAAAGACCATTTCGTACACATTTCTGGATTAATCGACGAAGTTCGTGAAGGAGATGCAGTAGAATTCGATCTTCAAGAAGGTCGTAAAGGTATGAACGCAGTAAACGTAAAAGTTATATAATTATATATATTCAATTTACCTTATTACAGGAAAAGCCCACTTTTAGTGGGCTTTTCTATTTTAAAGCAATTACCTAATTACGTATTTGTAATAAAAAAAAGCGCAACCATTGGTTGCGCTTTTTTTATATCTTTTTATTACCTATTGTTTCATTAATTTAATAACCGTTTTAGCTTCTTTAGAACTTACAGTCATAAAATATAATCCAGAAGCTACATTAGATAAATCTATTGCCTTAACATCATTCATGTTTGATAAATCTACAGATTGAATAAAACGTCCATTTATATCGTAAATTTCTGCTTTTTCTAAATTTAGCTGTCCTATTTTCTGTAAATTAAAGATTCCATTTGATGGATTTGGGAATACTTTTACAAAATTATTTATAGCATCAAAATCTTTAGTAGAAAGAGAGTAAGTACAATTATAAACTGTAACCTCATCTAAATACCAACCAATTAATCCATTACAACCATCAGAACCCAAATCAAATCTAAACTGTATTGTACTATTTGCTGTAACACCCAAAGAAGATAAATCTATACTACTACTTCCCCAACTTCCTTTGTTTGATCCTTCATCAGAACCTGTAAAAGCATCTTCACCACTCATAGGATTATCGTTTTGACCTCCATTAATAGCTCCATTATAAGCATTGGTTAAAAAAGCTGCAGATGGAACAAGTGTCCAAGCACCGCCATCTAAACTATATTTAATATTTGCACCATCCCAATTAAGTTCTGTTGCAACATTATGATTAAAAGCCATTTCAAAAACACCTGTTGTAACATCAGGCATTGTAATTATTGGACTTTCTAACTGCATACTTCCATTTTGAAAATCGGTTTGACAATCACCTCCATACACTTCGCCTATTGGTGCATTTACAGCATAAATACCTGTTCCTGCTCTACCGCTTGGTAAAGATGTTTCTAATTGCCAATCTCTTGACGTCCAAGTTGGTGATACTGTTACTTGAGAAACACTCCAGCCATCCATTCCTGTTTCCCAATCTTCAAAAAAGATTGGATTATTTAATCCGGTATCGCAAATTGGTGGTGTATCTCCTAAAATAGAAGTAAATCCACATTGTGTTGGCTCAATACGTAACTCTACAGCAAGTACAGCATTAGTAACCTGTTGTACATCTAAAGCTGTTATAATTTCTCCCGAAGGACCTGCTGGAGTTGAAGTTGTAGATAAACCTTCTAAATTAACACCAATTAAATCGTTTGCAGAAGCCTCTAAGGCATTAGCTAAATCTAAAAAATCACTTGTAGCTGTAAGATATTGACTTTGCGCTCTCCAAAAAATATGTGCTGCCTTAGTAAAACCAATACTTCCAATTACTTGTCCATTATATGTACCGCCATCTACTAATAAAGCATAAGCATGGTTTGGTACACCAGAATTTATGTGTACTCCTCCAGAATCTGTAGTATTACACCAATATTGAGCATCGGTAACTTTGCCAGGATGACCATTACAATTTGGATTCCACATATCTCGTATTGCGCCTCCAAAAGCAGTTGCGTCTTCTGTTACTTTCCAACGATCACTATTGTTACAAGTTATTCTTAAAGCTAAACTCTCATCTGCATCTTCATAATTATTTAATAAATCTACAGTTTCTCCCCAAATATCAGAATAAGATTCATTTATTGCTCCAGATTGCCACTGGTAAATTAAACCACTTGTATATTCTGTATATGCGTGTCCCCATTCATGAGCAACAGCATCATCAGATGCTGTTCCATCACAATAATTAGCTGTTGTACCATTCCAGTTTGCATTAGGACAATTAATATTTGGATTGTTATTAATTGTTACCATTTGCGCATCTGCATCATCATAAGAAGTATAATTAAAAGCATTTTCAAAAAAGTTATAAATATGCCCTGAAGCTTCCACCTCATTACGTTGCCAAATTGTTAAACTACCAGGTAAAGCATCACCTTCTTGCCATGCTACTGTACTCAAATTATTTTCATAAACCACACGGTCTAATGCATGAGCAATACCTGTAAACTGCTCCACAATTGTCCCTGTATGTGCATTTACAAAAACATACTCTCTAACATCTGCATTATTTCTTACCTCTACCTCGTAAACCAAATAATTTGCACCTTTATAACCTTGTGCTAATCCTTTTTGAAATACATATAATTTACTATCATGTACTAATAATGTTTCTCCAGAAAAATTAATCTCTTGATTAATTATTGCTTCAATAGCTAATGCATTTGCTTCAGTTTTTGATAATGTTGGTGTAGCATCTAGTTTAATGCCTGTAATATAATTACCGTTTATGGCTGTTATATTTTTTTCTGTATTAAAATGAAATAATAATTTTCCATCGTAAACTGGTATATTATTATAATATTGATTTAAAATTACTCGTTTTAAACCAATATTATCAATTTCTGAAGACTCTAATTTAAAGTCACTTTTTACATCATTTACACTAAAAATATCTTTATTTTCATTTAAGAAATTAAATGCTTTTTCAGAAAGAGAACTTCCTGTTATTTTATAAGGACTCGTATTCGAAAATCTAATAAAATCTGGAACATTAGAATGCTTATTAATTGTAATTAAAGCATTTGTTTTTTGTTTAAAGTTTTCAATTGCTTTTTCTCGATTTTGCGCTTGAGAAAAAAAGGTAAACATTAAACTAAGGATAAGCGTAGTTTTTAATAATCTCATAGTTTTTTTTTAAATCACGCTAAAGTACTTGATTATTAGGTACAAAAAAAGCCTAACGTGTTAAAATTAGGCTTAAGTGTTTGTTTTTATCGGTTAAATGCTTAGAACATTTCTCTTCCTGAAAAGTGAAAAGCTCCTTCAATTGCAGCATTTTCGTCACTATCACTACCATGTACGGCATTCTCACCAATAGAAGCAGCATATAACTTACGTATAGTTCCTTCTGCAGCATCTGCAGGATTAGTAGCACCAATTAAAGTTCTAAAATCTTCAACAGCATTATCCTTCTCTAAGATTGCAGCTACAATAGGTCCACGAGTCATGTACTCTACTAACTCACCAAAGAAAGGTCTTTCGTTATGTATTGCGTAAAATGCTTCAGCATCTGCTGTTGTCATTTGTGTTAATTTCATTGCTACGATTCTAAAACCAGAAGCATTAATTTTTTCTAAGATTGCACCAATGTTTCCTTTTTCAACAGAATCAGGCTTAAGCATTGTAAATGTTCTATTTGTTGCCATAATATTTTTTTATAAATTTGGTGCAAAAGTAGTGTATTTCTTCAAAAAAACAAGAGTAATCCATACTAAAATATTGTATATTCGCGACCTATGACTACACAAGATATTCTGGAGATAAAAACGCTTCTTGCTACTCCAAAAAAAATTGCAATTATACCTCATAAAAACCCAGATGGAGATGCTATTGGCTCTACTTTAGGGCTTTTACAATATTTGTTACAATTAAACCATAATGCAAAAGTTATTGCTCCAAATGATTTTCCAGATTTTTTAAAATGGCTACCAAAAGTAGAGACTATAGAAATTCATGAAACCGAAAAAGAAAAAACAGAAGCTTTTATAAATGAAGCAGACATAATTTTTACTTTAGATTTTAATGCTTTTCATAGAACTGGAAACATGGAAGCGCTCTTAGCTAATAGTAAAGGTTTAAAAATAATGATAGATCACCATCAACAACCAGACGATTATGCTAAATATATGTTTAGCGATGTATCTATGAGTTCTACTTGCGAGATGGTATATCACTTTATAGATAAATTAAATGCTTTAGATAAGTTAAATAATAATATAGCAACTTGCCTTTATGTTGGTATTATGACAGATACTGGTTCGTTTAGATTTCGCTCTACAACCAGTACTACACATAGAATTATTGCTAATTTAATAGATAAAGGTGCCGATAATACACTAATACATAACAACGTTTACGATACTAATAGCTATAATCGTTTACAACTACTAGGTCGTGCTCTAAGTAATTTAAAAGTTCTACCAGAGTATAGAACTGCTTACATTACACTTTCTCAACAAGAGCTTCGTGACTTAGATTATAAAAAAGGAGACACCGAAGGATTTGTAAATTATGCTTTATCTTTAAACAAAACCGTATTAGCTGCTATTTTTATTGAAGACAAAAATCAAGGCATTATTAAAATATCTTTAAGATCTAAAGGCGATTTTTCTGTAAACGAAATGTCTCGTGCACACTTTGAAGGAGGAGGACATACTAATGCTGCTGGTGGAAAAAGCGACACCTCTTTAGAATCTACTGTTGAAAAATTTATTAGTATATTACCTGCTTATAGTAAAGCTCTAAATAATGAATAAACTTTTGCTTACATGCTTTATTTTTATAAGCTTATTTGCTTGTAAATCACCAGAAGCCAGAAAGCCAGAAACTGTAAAAACAGGCTCTTTTATTAAAGAATCTGCGATACGAAACAAAAAACTTTTAAAAGCTGAAGAAAAAGCTATCCAAAATTATATTAAAGCTCATGATAGCATGCAATTTAAAGCTTCAGAATATGGTTTTTGGGTATCTAAGGATTCTGTAGTAGACACTACAAACTCAATGCCTCCTAAATTTGGAGATATTGTAAATTTCGATTTTAATCTTTCGGCATTAAATGGTCAAACTATTTATACTGCTTCAGAATTAAAAAATAGAAATTATGCTATGGATAAAGAGGAACTTTTTACAGGCTTAAGAGAAGGCCTAAAGTTAATGAAAGCTGGAGAAACATTTACTTTTATATTTCCTTCACAAAAAGCTTATGGCTATTATGGAGATGAAAACAAAATTGGTAGAAACACACCATTAATTAGTAAAGTCACAATAAATTCAATCACAACAAAAAAATAATTATTAAAAGATGAATAACATTAAACACACTATGAAACTTTTTATTATCGCCTTATTGGTAAGTATGAGTGCATTCTCTTGCCAAGATCAATATCCAGATTTAGAAGATGGATTGTATGCAGAAATTAACACTACAAAAGGTACAATGGTTGCTAAATTATTTTACAAAAAAGTACCAGTAACGGTTGCAAATTTTGTTGGTTTAGCTGAAGGAACACACCCTAAATTAGAAGATTCTTTAAAAGGAAAACCATTTTACGATGGTATCATTTTCCATAGAGTTATGAATAATTTTATGATTCAAAGTGGAGACCCAACCGGAACAGGAATGGGTAGTGCTGGCTATAAATTTTACAGTGAATTTGATAAAGATTTAAAACACGATAAGCCTGGTATTTTATCTATGGCTAATTCTGGCGGTTTAAATACTAACGGCTCTCAATTTTTTATAACTGAAGTACCATATGTAAGAGGAAATGCTTTTGGTGAAGATGGCAGTTTAAAAGATTGTAGCGCACGTGGTGTTAGTTGTCATGCGGTTTTTGGAGAATTAGTAAAAGGACTTGAAGTACAAGACTCTATTTCTAATGTACCAGTATCTGGAAGTAGAAACACAACACCTACAACAGATGTGGTAATTAATTCTTTAAAAATTATTAGAAAAGGTGCAGATGCAAAAGCATTTGATGCTGCAAAAGTATTTACAGAAAAAGAACCGCTTTTACCAAAACGTATTGAAGAAACTCTTAAAAAGCAAGAAGAAGAGGCTAAAGAAAAATCTAAAGTTGCCGCTCAAGATTTTATAAAAGCAAATGCAGACATGAAAGGTGAAGTTTTCGAATCGCCAACAGGAATGGTTATGATTTTAGACAAAGCACCTAACGGAGCTAAACCAAAAAGCTCGGATACGGTATTAGTAAATTGCTCTGCTTACTTTATGAATGGCAACTTACTTTACACAACCTATGCAGAAGTTGCTAAAGAAATGAACCAATATAATGAGCAACAAGACAAAGGAGGAGCTTACAAGCCTTTTCCTTCAGTTTACAATGAGTCTGCAACTTTGGTTTCTGGATTTAGAGAAGCAATGTTAAAAATGAATGTTGGAGATAAAGCTAGAGTTTACGTTCCTAGTTATTTAGGTTATGGAGCTGCAGGTCGTGCGCCAAGAGTAGCACCAAATACCGATTTATATTTTGATATTGAAATAGAAGGTATTAAATAACAACTACTGTTATACCCAATACAAAAAAGCCTTTTAATTAATTTTAAAAGGCTTTTTATTTGCAATAATATAATTAAACAAAAAAGCACAACTTAAAATTGTGCTTTTTACTTTTTTATATAAATTCTTTTACAAAAAGAACTTATTACTTTTTAGGAATCTCTTTTAAAATTTCTAAAACAAACTTCCAATATTTTTGTGCTGAAGAAATTTGAGCTCTCTCATCTGGACTGTGAGCACCTTTAATGTTTGGTCCAAAACTAATCATTTCCATATCCGGATAGTTTTGACCAAGAATACCACATTCTAAACCAGCGTGACAAGCAGCAACATGAGCTTTTTCTCCATTCATCTTTTCATATAAGCTATCTAAAACTTTTAAAATAGACGAATCCATATTTGGTGTCCAACCCGGATAATCACCAGATAATTCAACCTCACAACCTGTTAACTCAAAAGTTGCTCGTAATGTATTGGCTAAATCAAATTTAGAACTTTCCACCGAGGAGCGAGTTAAGCAACCAATTTTAATGGCACCATCTTTTACAATAACGCGTGCAACATTGTTAGAGGTTTCTACTAAGTCTTTAATATCTGCACTCATGCGATATACACCATTTAATGCCGCATAAATGGCACGCGTTAAACCTTCTTGAACGCCTAAATCCATTATTTTTTCTGGAGTATCTATTTTAGAAACAACAACTTCTAAATCAGGCTCCATAGTTTTTAATTCGGTTTTAATAGTGTTTGCTAGTTGTTGCATTTCAGTATTAAACGCTTCTTCATGCATAGCATCTATAGCTACTATTGCTTTACTTTCTCTTGGTATTGCGTTACGTAAGCTACCTCCATCAATTTCAGAAATACGTAAACCAAAGTTTTCAAAACCATCAAATAATAAACGGTTCATAATTTTATTAGCATTACCTAAACCTTCGTGTATTTGCATTCCAGAATGACCACCTTGCAAACCTTTAACTGTAATTTGGTAACCAATTTTAAACTCAGGTGTTTCTTCTTCTTCATAAGTTCTTGTTGCTGTTACATCTATTCCACCTGCACAACCTACTCCTATTTCATCATCTTCTTCTGTGTCTAAATTTAGTAATATGCCTCCAGTTAATAATCCACCTTTTAAACCCATAGCACCAGTCATTCCTGTTTCTTCATCTATAGTAAAAAGCGCTTCAATTGCTGGGTGTGCAATATCTTTACTTTCTAAAATAGCCATAATAGTGGCTACACCTAATCCATTATCTGCACCTAATGTGGTACCTTTTGCTCGAACCCAATCGCCATCTACGTACATTTCGATACCTTGAGTGTTAAAATCGAATTCTGTATCTGCATTTTTTTGGTGTACCATATCTAAATGAGATTGCATAACCACAGTTACGCGATCTTCCATACCTTTTGTTGCAGGTTTTTTAATAATAACATTTCCTACTTCATCTTCAATCGTTTCTAGACCTAGTTTTTTACCAAAATCTTTCATAAATGCAATTACACGCTCTTCCTTTTTAGAAGGTCTTGGCACTGCATTTAAATCGGCAAATTTATTCCATAATTGTTTTGGTTCTAAGGCTCTTATTTCAGTATTCATTTTATAATTATTTTTATGAGTTGCTAAAGTACAAAAAAGACTTGTTGCGATATAAAAACCTAATAAGTCTAACAGAAAATTAACTATTTTTGAAGTATGCTGAAAAACAAAAAAATTCTAATTGCAGTTTCTATAATCCCTGCTTTTTTAATTATAAAATTACTCTCGCAATTTCCAGAGTTTGTAGAAACTTATTATAGTAAAGCTTTATATCCAATAGTTTCAAAACTGTTTAGATACACTTTAGGTTGGTTACCATTCTCTTTTGGAGACTTTATATATGTCTTTGCTATTATTTATATTATAAGATGGCTTATAATTAATAGAAAAAGAATGTATAAAGATGTAAAAAACTGGATTATAGACGTGTTTGCGGCTTTATCCATAATATACATTGCGTTTCATTTATTTTGGGCTATAAATTATTATCGATTACCATTACATAAAAATCTAAATTTAAAAGCAGATTATACTACAGAAGAACTTATTAATGTCACTAAAAATTTAATACATAAATCTAATTCTATTCATTTAGAAATTGCAAAAAACGATACAATTAAAATTGAGTTTCCTTATTCTAAATCTAAAGTTATAGAACTTGTTCCTCAAGGTTATTCTGCATTACAAAAAACATTTCCACATTTAGAATATAATGGAGAAAGCATAAAAAAATCTTTATTAAGTATGCCGTTAACTTATATGGGTTTTAGTGGTTATTTAAATCCGTTAACCAACGAGGCTCAAGTAAATAGTTACATTCCTGTTTTTAAAATACCAACAACTGCATCTCACGAAGTGGCACACCAATTAGGTTATGCTGCAGAAAACGAAGCCAATTTTATAGGCTTTTTAGCTGCTACACACAATAAAGATGTTTATTTTAAATATTCTGGTTTTACATTTGGTTTACGCCATTGCCTTCATGAAATTTATAGAAGAAGTCCAGAGCAATATGAAACCCTTGTAAAAACTATAAACCCAGGAATTTTGAAAAACTATCAAGAAGTTCGGGAATTTTGGGACGGCCATAAAAACCCAATAGAACCTTTATTTCAAAATACTTACAATACTTTTTTAGTAGCAAACAACCAAAAAGGAGGTATGAAAAGTTATAGTTACGTTGTTGCTTTGCTAGTAAATTACCTACAAAACAAAACACTTTAACATTTACAGTTTACAATAAAGCCATTGTAATGTACTATCTTTAAAACTTAATTTTCTTTTTATATTTAATCATGATTAAAAATTATCTATTATTTATTTTTACGGTGTGTTTTTTAAGTCTTTCTGCACAAGAAAACATTCCAAAAAATGACGGTGTTAAAACGTTAAACACAAACTACACGGTATTAACTAACGCCAAAATCTATGTTTCTCCTACTCAAGTAATCGAGAAGGGAACTTTAGTAATTAAAGACGGTAAAATAGTTTCTGTTGGCAACGGTGTTTCAATTCCTAAAAATGCAGTAATTACAGATTTGTCTGGTAAAAGTATCTATCCATCTTTTATAGACTTATATTCTACTTTTGGCGTAGAAAAACCTAAAGGACCAGATAATAATTCTCGTCGTCCACAGTATGATGCAACTCGAGAAGGATATTACTGGAATGACCATATTAGAGCAGAACAAAATGCTATAGATTTATTTAAGTACGATACTGCAGAAGCTAAAAAGTTATTACAAGCTGGTTTTGGTGTTGTAAATACGCATATAGATGATGGTATTATTCGCGGAACAGGAACTTTAATTGCATTAAACTCTAATGGTACAAATGCAAATAGAATTCTTAAAGAACAGTCTGCACAATATTTAGGCACCCAAAAAAGTAAAACATCTAAACAAGCTTATCCTACTTCTATTATGGGCGCTTTTGCACTGCTACGTCAAGTATATATGGATGCAAAATGGTACGACACAGGAGCCGCAAAAGAAACAGATAGAACTTTAGAAGCTTTTAATAGAAATAAAAATCAAGTACAAATTATTGAAGCTGGGAGTAAAATGAACGCTTTACGCTTAGATAATATTGGAGATCAATTTAATACACAATATGTTTTTGTTGGTGGTGGCGATGAATATGAATATGTAAAAGAAATAAAAGCTACAAATGGAACTTTTATATTACCCATTAATTTTCCAGATGCTTATGATATGGAAAATCCATTTTTAGCACAGTCTGTAGAATTATCAGATTTGCGTGAGTGGAACCAAAAACCATATAATCTAAAAATTTTAGCAGATAATAATGTACCGTTTGCATTATCAACCTATAAATTAAAAGAAGCAAAGGAGTTTATGCCTAATCTTTTAAAAGCAATTGAAGCTGGCTTATCTAAAGAAAAAGCATTAGCTGCTTTAACCACAATTCCTGCTAAAATTATTGGAAAAAGTAATGAAATAGGAACTTTAAAAACAGGTGCTTATGCAAACTTCCTTGTAACTTCTGGAGATATTTTTGATAAGAAAACAACTATTTATCAAAATTGGGTAACTGGTGTTAAAAACGAATTAAAAACAATAGATACTAAAGATATTAGAGGTAAGTATACTTTTAATTTAAAAAACACAGATTACGAATTAACAATTAAAGGTGAACTTGAAAAACTAAAATCTGAAGTTAAAACTAATGATAAAAAATTAGGGTCTAAAATTAGTTTTAACGACGACTGGTTAAACTTAACTTTCTCGACAACAGACACTACAAAGCAAGAATTTATTCGTTTAGTTGCAAATATTAAAGATACATCTGTCTTAAATGGTAAAGCTATTTTTCCAAACGGAAATGACACCGTTTTTGTAGCTACAAAAAAAACAGATTCTAAATCTCAAGACAAAAAAGAAAAAGAAGATGATAAAAATGATAATGAGCCAAAAGTCGATAAGTTTTATCCAGTAACCTATCCAAATATGGCTTATGGTTTTGAAAATTTACCAAAACAAGAAACACTTTTATTTAAAAATGTTACTGTTTGGACTAATGAAGAAGAAGGAATTCTTAAAAATACCGATGTGCTAATTAAAGATGGAAAAATTTCCAAAATAGGACAAAACTTAAATATATCTAATGCAAAAATAATAGACGGCAAAGGCAAACATTTAACAGCCGGAATTATAGACGAACATACACATATTGCCACTTCATCTGTTAACGAAGCCGGACACAATTCTACCGCCGAAGTAACACAAGAAGATGTTATAAATCCAGAAGACATTAATATCTACTATAATCTTTCCGGTGGCGTAACCTCTGCACAGGTGCTACATGGATCGGCAAATCCTATTGGTGGTCGTTCTGCTATTATTAAAATGAAATGGGGAGAAACAGCTAATAATCTTATTTACAAAAACTCACCAAAGTTTATAAAATTTGCTTTAGGAGAAAATGTAAAACAAAGTAATTGGGGAAGTAATAATACCGTGCGTTTTCCACAAACAAGAATGGGTGTTGAACAAGTATATACAGATTACTTTCAGCGCGCAAAAGAATACGATGCTAAAAAGAAAAGCGGACAACCATACCGAAAGGACGTAGAAATGGAAGTTATCGCCGAAATTTTAAATAAAGAACGCTTTATTAGCTGCCACTCTTATGTACAAAGTGAAATTAATATGCTAATGAAAGTTGCCGAAAAATTTAACTTTAACATCAATACATTTACACACATTTTGGAAGGCTATAAAGTAGCCGATAAAATGAAAGCACATGGAGTAGGTGGCTCTACTTTTAGCGATTGGTGGGCATATAAATATGAAGTTAACGATGCCATACCAACTAATGCTGCAATAATGCATAATGCAGGCGTTACTGTAGCTATTAATAGTGATGACGGAGAAATGTCTAGACGCTTAAATCAAGAAGCAGCAAAATCTGTTAAATATGGAGATATTAGTGAAGAAGACGCTTGGAAATTTGTAACCTTAAATCCAGCAAAACTATTACATATAGACGACCGTGTTGGTAGTATTAAAGTTGGAAAAGATGCCGATGTCGTGTTATGGAGCGATCATCCGCTTTCAATTTATGCCAAAGCAGAAAAAACAATTATTGAAGGTGTTACATATTTTGATATTGATAGAGATAAACAATTACGAGAAGCTATCAAAAAAGAAAAAAATGAACTAACAAATTTAATGTTGCAAGCTAAAAACAAAGGCTTAAAAACTAAACCAATTGAGAAAAAAGAAAAAGAGCATTTTCATTGTGATACTAACTTCTAGTATTTCATAATTATACTTACTCTTACAATTGGATTAATTAAAATTATAAAATCATATTTTCAGATGAAAAATTTAAAATATAAAATATTAGCTTTTACTCTACTATTTTCAGTAGTTTTAATTGCTCAACAAACACCAGCTCCAAAACAAACCACTGCTATATCTATTGAAGGTGCTACTGCACACTTAGGAAATGGAAACGTAATTAAAAACTCATTAATTATGTTTAACAATGGAAAAATAACTTTTGTTGGTAGCGCTATGATGAAAATAGCACGCCAAGGTAACGTTATACAAGCTCAAGGAAAGCATATTTATCCTGGTTTTATTGCTCCAAATTCTACTTTAGGTTTAGTAGAAGTTGATGCTGTACGTGCTAGTGACGATATGGATGAAGTTGGAGCCATGAACCCACATATTAGAAGTCTAATTGCCTACAATACCGAATCTAAAGTAGTAGAATCTATGAGACCAAACGGTGTTTTATTAGGCCAAATAACACCTCGTGGAGGGCGCATTTCGGGAACCTCATCTGTAGTACATTTTGATGCATGGAATTGGGAAGACGCAGCTATTAAAGAAGATGATGGCATACACTTAAATTGGCCAAATGCATTTTCTCGTGGCCGCTGGTGGCTTGGAGAACCTACAATGCTAAAAGAAAATAAAGATTATAAAAATGAAGTTGAAGAATTAACAACTTATTTTTTAAATAATAAAGCATACCAAGCGAGTAATAAATCTCCAAAACATTTACCTTTTGAAGCTCTGCAAGGTCTTATAGATGGTTCTAAAAAATTATACATTCATGTAGATGCAGAAAGAGGCATAACAGATGCTATTAATTTTGCAAAAGCAAACAATATTAAACATGTTGTTATTGTTGGTGGTTATGAAGCACATAAAGTAACAAGCTTATTAAAAGAAAATAATATTCCAGTATTGCTACAGCGAGTGCACAGTAGACCAAAGAATGATGATGATGATTATGACTTGCCTTTTAAATTAGCCAACGAATTAGTAAATGCAGGAATACTAGTAGGTTTGGAAAATTCTGGAGACATGGAGCGTATGAATGCTAGAAACCTTCCTTTTTTAGCAGGAACTTGTGCAGCTTACGGATTAGATAAAGAGCAAGCCTTAAGCTTAATTACATATAATACTGCAAAAATATTAGGAATAGAAGACAAAGTTGGCTCTCTAGAAGTTGGTAAAGATGCTACTCTTTTTATAAGCGAAGGTGACGCCTTAGATATGCGAACAAATAAATTAGAAAAAGCTTATATTCAAGGTAGAGATATTAGTTTAGAATCTCACCAAACAGATTTATACAAGCGCTATTCTAACAAGTATAAAAATTAAAATTATGAGACTTTTATTACTATTTTTATTACTGCCATTTATTAGTTTTTCTCAAAACAAAAAGAATAATACTAAAAATCAGCCATTGTTTATATCTACTATAGGGATTGATAATTCTTATTCAACTCAAAATAAACTAGATGTAGTTACAAATAGTATAAAAACAATTTCATATTCTACAAACAATTTTGACACTAGTAATTTTGTTGCTTTAACCAGCGAAAACAATAAGGTGTATAAGTTTTCGGAGTTAAGTTCTAAAATAGATTTAAGTCAAGCATTAGATAATGTTATGTTTACTGGAAACTTTTTTAATCCAAAAGAAACTCATTTTTCTTCTTTAATTAATACAAACCATTAACTATTGCTAAGATTACGTAATAAAAAAAGCGACCTGTAGGTCGCTTTTTTTATTATAGTATATCATTCTATATTATTGTGCTACTGTAGCAGATTCGGGTTTTTTAAATGTTTCTGCTGAAAAAGCTTTACTTGATAATTTAACATCTGTAAACTGTAAATCGTTACGTTTTTTTACTGGTACATTATCTTCAACTATATACCATGTTAAAGTTTCAGGTAGTAAAACACCTTCTATAGTATGCCAGTTTCCATATTTAATAAATGACCATTTTTCACTTTTAGCCTGAGTTTTGTATGTTACTGTATATGCTAGCCATTCCATTTTAAAAGTTTCAGCATTATAGTATAATATATACTCATCTTTAGAAGATGATCCAACACCATCATTATAACTAATTTTTATACCAGGATATTCTATGCCATCAAAAATTAACGGTTTAGCGGTTTCATAGTTAATACCATTATCTGCTAAAACAAAAGGCATAGTATGGAAATAAAACATTAAATTATAGTAAAAATTAGGGTTACCTTTATATTCCTCTTCTGCTTTACTATCTAACCATACATTAGAACCATCAAAACCTATAGTGTGGTTTTGCATTGTAATTAAAGATTCTCTAGATTTTAAGTTAACTTTTGTTACTTCTTTTCCTGTTGGTTTTGTTAAAGCGAACTCTAAAGCTTCCATTCTATTCCAATTATCTATTCCTCCGTGAGCTTCAAAAACTTTAGATAGTGCTTCTGGATAATTAGTTTTTGCTAATTCTGAAATTGCTTCAGTCTCCATTTTTGGTTTATCTTCAGTTTTTTTTGTTTCATTTTTACATGAAATAAAAAATAGCGCAATACCTAAGATGTACAATAAGTGTTTCATTTAAATTTTGTTGTTTTTTTAGTTTTTATTTAGTGTAATTTAATCTACAAAATTTGCCTTTTCTGGCTTTACAAACATTGAAGCATCTGGTACTTTTTGCGTAATTTTTACGTTTGTAAAGACATTAGGAGATTTTGGTGTTGTTGGTTGGTTGTTTTTAAAACCATAACCTGTTATTGTACTTGGCATTAATAAGCCATTAACTTTTTGCCAATCGCCGTAACGTCTAAAATGTAATTCTTCAGTATCTATTCCTGGTACAAAGTTAACAGTATAACCTAACCATTCCATTATGTAAGTATCTGCATTATAATATAATACATAAATATCTTCTGGTGTAGCTCCTACTCCATTGTCGTAAGAAATTTTTATACCTGGATATGTTATACCTTCAAATGTAAGTGGTTCTGCATCAGAATATTTAATACCATCATCAGATAAAATAAAAGGCATTGTATAAAAATAAAACATTAAATTATAACCAAATTTTGGGTCGTAACCTTTATATCCTGTTTCGGTTTTATTTAATAACCATGGCTTTTCTCCATCGAAACCTATACTATAGTTTGGAGCATCTAACAATGCTTTTCTAGTATCTAAATCTGTAATAGTTACTTCTTCTCCACCGTCTTTATTTTGAGTGTATTCTAGAGATTTCATAGATTTCCATACATCTATTCCTCCATGAGCATTAAACACTTTAGTAAGGTTTTCTGGATAAACTGAAGTTGTAACGTCTAAAACTTCGTTTTTATAATCTGTTGTTTCTACTACTTCAGCTTTTTTATTCTCTTTACAAGCCGAAACTATAATTAGTAGAACTGCAGCAATAATGTAATTTTTCATCATTTAAATTTTTGTTGGTTTTTTTATCTGTCGTAAAACAAATCTAATGATTACAAAAAAAAAGCTTCAGCGTAAACTGAAGCTTTTAACTTATATTTATGGAATTCTTATTCTACTATTAATTTTTTAATTATTTGATTATTATTTTGATTCACTTTCACAAAATAAACACCTGCTTCAAGATTTTTTACATTAAGTTGAAGTGATTCTGTTACAGTATTTTTTATAACTATTTTTCCCTGAACATCAATTACCTCTACAAAAGCATCTTCTTTCGTAATATTATTTAGTTTAATATTTACAATATTATTTGACGGGTTTGGATATAGTGTAAAGCCATTAGTATTAAATTCATCTACAGATAATGGTTGTGCTATAAATTCGGTTTCAAAAGTATTAGTAATAACAGGAGCATTAAAATCGAAATAAATTTCTGCTGAATTTGGAATTACTGTGCCTATTGCATAACCTGCAGATGGTTTAATTTTAAAATATACGTAACCATTGCTTCCAAAATCATCTTGTGACTGTGCTGGTAAATTAATATTATCGAACACCCATGTTAATTGATTTCCGTTTTGCGTTAATACATAATCGTGTTTAGAATTTAACATTTGTAATGTACTAATATCTAATAATGGATCTACTGTATTTTCTATTCTAACATTTATAGCTTCGGCTGTTCCAATGTTTTGAAATCTAATTGTGTAATACAAATACTCGTCTGTAGTAATAAAACTATTATATATTATTTCACGCCCATGAGATTCTGTTATATCATTAGGATCGTAAGAACCTATAACTTCTTGAGAAATTACTGAAATATTATTTTCTGGAACAACATCGTTACTTGCTGTAGAATATGTTGCAGAACTTGTTACAAACTCTCCTAAATTTACTGTTGGAGGTGTATATAATCTAAACCAAATAACTCTTGATTCTCCTGGTAAAAGATTTGTAAAATCTACTGTTGCTCCTGTTGCGTTTGGTGTTACAGATACTTGCGAGCTAAAAGCTGTAGCGTCTACGTAATTTACTAGTGGATCGTGAATAAAAGTAACTGTTCCCGATGCTATTGTTGTGGAACCTAAATTTTCTATAACTAAGTCGTTCCAATAATTAAATCCTGGTCTTGGTGCACTAAATGGTATTAAATATACCGCTAAATCTTCGCATGGCATTTGTTGAGTTATAGGAAAATCTACTGTTATAGTACTTCCATTAGCAACAGAAACATTTTCAAATAAAGCTGTTGAAATTGTAAAGCAATTCTCGTAACCAGTATTAGTAGCAAAAGTAATATCGTACGTATTAGTTTCCACTTGATTAACAATTGTAAAACTTCCTGTATTAGATTCTACTGTATTTATACTACCGTCATTATTTACTTCGTAAGTAAAAAATCCATTTGTAAATGGTGTGTCTGTACCATTAAAAACACCATCATTATTATCATCTAAAAAAGCATTAACTTCAATAAAACCAATGTTTGCACTACAAAACACATCAAAATCTATAACATCGTTTTCGCAACCAATTACGGAGCCATCAGACTGTATATAAATTGTTGCAGTTGTTCCGGTTGTTGTAAATGTTAATCCTGTTAAGTCTCCATCATCGTTTAAACCATATGGATTATCTGCATTTAAGTTTGTAACGCCATCACTATCTAATACAATTAACTCATCAAAATTATTTTCGGTACTTCCAGAATTAAATACAATATATAGAGTTGAACCATCACTACTAGAAAAATTGTATTGTTGTGTTTCATTATTTATATAACAAAAAGTAGTATTTACAGCATTTCCTTGCGCACAATCTACTATTACATTTGGATCTGCTCTGGTAGTAAAACTTTCTGTAATACATGTTGTTGCATTACCGTTAGCGTTATAAGGTGTAATGGTTACAAAATATTGTGTATTGTAGTTTAATGTTCCAACATTGTATGTATTTACATTACCAACATCTAAATTATTTAAAACTACAGTGCCATCTGCTAATGTAACTGTTAAATAGTATCCTGTTACTAATCCTGTAGCTGGGCTCCATGTTAAATCTGTATTTTCATTTACATCTACTGCTAAATCTTGTGGCTCTATTAGTGAAGCATTACAGTTGGGAACTGCTGCTGTATCAAAACAAGTTACTACATAGTCTATTGATGTATAGCCATTGTCTTGACAGTTAATACTTAAATCTGAATCTACATAAATAGTTATAGTATCTCCAGAAGCAATAAATGTTAGGTTTGATACATCTCCGGAATTTCCATAAGGTGTAGCATTTAAATTTGTAACACCATCGCTATCTAAAACTATTAGCTCATCGTAATTATTTTCTACTTGTCCAGAAATAATAACTAATTGTAGCGGTGTACCACTAATACTTGTGTAAGTAAATTGTTGCGTATTATTATTAGCGTAACAAAATGAGCTTGTAATTGGTTGTGCACAATCTACAAGCACCGGACAATTTTCTGTTACTAGATTAAAACTAGTAGTTGCAGGACATATTATTTGACTTCCATTAAAATAACCCGACACATAAATAGTTTGAAAACCTGAAAGTGATGTATAAGCAGTTGGGTTCTGAATTTCATTTACATTATTAAATGCATCTTGTTGAGATTCGTAAAAACCTATAGTTAACGTGTTAGGATCTTCTCCATTAATTATCTCTGGTAATGTAGTTGTTAAATCGAAAACTGCATTTCCATCACAAGCAATTAAATCTTGTGGTGTTCCTATTGCAAAAACAGTTCCCACTCCTACATTTACAGAATCGCTATTTGTACAACCTGTAAGAGGATTAGTTATTGTAACAGTATATGTACCAGCTGTTGTTACCACAATTTCTTGAGAAGTTTCTCCAGTACTCCATTGAAAAACATAATTAGCATCGTTAGTATTAGGGTTTAAAACTATTGATGTACCATCACAAATTGAATAATCTCCATTAAAATTTATAGTTGGTAATGGATTTACATTTAAAGCGATAGTAGTAAACACATATTCACCTGTAGAAGTTTCTGTTACTCCTGCATAAATAATAGGAATATTAGGACTATAACTGTAAGTAGAAGGATTTGTAATGGCATTAGTTTGTAATATTGCATCATCGTAATTCTCATAATAAGCAACAGTATAATCACTTGCAATAACACTACTTAAAATATCTGGATTAGCTGTTGTTAAATCGAACATAACAACTCCAGTGGCAGAACCACCACATGCATCAAGACTTGTTTCATTAATTTGAAAAGGCACATACTCTGTTAATAGTTGCAATGGTACAGTGGCAGAACAATTGTCATACGTACTCTCAACTCTTGCATAAACAGTTTGATAATTTTGTACAATATTTGTGTACGGAGAGCTTAATGCATTTGTATTATTATCTGCATCAACCTGCGTTTCGTGATAAGTTACTATAAAATTTGGAACGCCTCCAGTAATCTCATTATCTTTTAAATGCAGGTCAAAAGGAGTAAAACCATCATTATCTGGATCTGCAGCAATTAAAGGTGTTGGTTGCACAACTTGTAATTCGTTTACATATAAATAAAGTTCACTACTTACATTTACACATCCAGAATTTGGATCTTCAATTCTTATAGTAATTGTTTGGTAATATGGTGAATTAAAATTCTCGTAATATGTTGGGTTTGTTATTGGATTAGTATTTGCAACAGCATCGTTAGAACTTTCAAAATAAGAGACTAATAAACTTGAATTTCCATTAGTAACCTGACTTTCGAAAATAGTTAAATCAAAAACACCAACACCATTTCCATAGCCACAAGTCTCCATATCAAAAGCTAGCAGATTTATATTTAGTGAGTTCACTATCAAATTATACGTCACTACATTAGAAACACAGTTTCCTGAAGTAGAGTTTACTACAGCATAAATTGTTTGCGGATTTGTATAATTTGTAAAAGGACTTGAAAGCGGATTCACTTGTGCATCAGCATCAGCTTGAGTTAAGTAATATAAAACAATAAAATTATTAGGATCTTGACCTCCAAGAATTTGTTGATCCATTACAGTCAAATCAAATTCGGCAAAACCATCACCATCGTTGTCACATATTTCATAATCACTAGGTTGGTTTGTATTAGGAGTTAAAAGAACTGTAAAAGTTTCTGAACTCGTTAATGGCTGAGTTCCACTTGTTGTATACTCAATAGTATAAGTACCTCCAGATATTGCATTAGTTACTGTTCCAGTGGTTGCATCTATAACTGCACCATCTGTTGGTGTAGGATTAAAAGTAAAAGTACCTCCAGATTCTCCAGTAATGTTCACCACCGCACCATCGCAAGTTGGTGATATTTGGAAAGATGCATTTTGAGCGTAAATTATTGAAGATAATAGTAATGAAAATAAAACGAATAGTAATTGTTTTTTCATGATAGCGTGGTTATGTTGGTTAATTATTAATAAAACAATTAAAAAGTAAATATTCCTACTTATTCATATTTTATAAGACTTAAAATACATGCATATTTTATGTATAAACAATAGATTTAGCTTAAATTTGTTTCTACCTATAAATATACAGATATTATTTCTTTAATGATTGATAAACAAATAAATAGCACCCAAAACACATTAGTAAAACAAATAGTTTTATTAAAAGAAAAATCTCGCGAACGCAAAAAAACTGGATTGTTTGTAATTGAAGGTGCTCGTGAAATTGAATTAGCTACAAAAGGCAATTACAAGATTAAAACTATTATGTTTTATGCTGAATTATTTAATATCGAAAATTTAAAAACACTTAATATTGGTAATGCAGAAGTTATAGAAATTAGCAAAGAAGTTTACCAAAAAATAGCTTACAGAGAAACTACCGAAGGTATTATTGCTATAGCAGAAAGTAAAACAAACACTATTGAAGCCTTAAGTTTTAAAAATAACAATCCGTTAATTTTAATTGCCGAAGCTCCCGAAAAACCCGGAAATATAGGCGCTATTTTACGTACTGCAGATGCTGCAAATGTAGATGCTGTAATTATTGCAAATCCTAAAACCGATTTATATAACCCAAACATTATTCGGTCTAGTGTGGGTTGTTTATTTACCAACCAAATTGCAACAGGTTCTACTCAAGATATAATTGCTTTTCTTAAAGCTAAAAACATTAATATTTACTCTGCTATTTTACAAGAATCTCAAGACTACCATAAGCAAGATTACACACAACCAACAGCAATTGTTGTTGGCACGGAAGCTACAGGATTAAGTGAAGCTTGGAGGCTAGCTGCAAAACAAAATATTAGCATACCAATGCAAGGTGCAATAGATTCTATGAATGTTTCTGTTGCTGCAGGCATTTTAATTTTTGAAGCCAAGAGACAACGCGATTTTAAATAAAAACTTATAAATTAATTTATATTTAAAAATCACCAAACACCTCTATTTTAATACTTTTAATATAATAAACTGTATTTTTAAACATGACAGAAACCACTTTATTTTATATACTTATTGCAATTTTAATTATTAGTTTTTGTGTTGACCAAATATTAGATTTACTAAATGCTAAGCATTATAACGATGCTATACCAGAAGAGCTAAAAGATGTTTACAATACAGAAGAGTACCAAAAATCTCAGAATTACAAAAAAACAAATTACAAGTTCTCTATAGTAACAGCGTCCTTTTCCTTAATTACAACTTTAATTTTTTTCTTTTTAGATGGCTTTGCCTTTGTAGATGCTTTGGCTCGTAATTTCACATCAAACAATATTATAATAACACTTATATTTTTTGGCATTATTATGCTAGGAAACGATGTACTTGCCACACCGTTTGCATATTATAAAACCTTTGTAATTGAAGAAAAATTTGGCTTTAATAAAACCACAAAAAAGCTTTTTATTATTGATAAATTAAAAGGTTGGTTAATGGGTATTATTGTAGGTGGCGGAATTTTAACTTTATTAGTTTTATTCTACCAAATTGCAGGAAACAATTTCTGGTTATACGCCTGGGTTTTAATTGCTGTGTTTACCTTATTTATGAATCTGTTTTACTCCCGATTAATCGTACCTATATTTAATAAACAAACGCCTTTAGAAGCTGGAAATTTACGCGATGCCATTTCCAGTTATGCAAAAACTGTAGGCTTTAATTTAGATAAAATTTTTGTTATTGATGGCTCAAAACGAAGTACAAAAGCCAACGCTTATTTTTCTGGTTTTGGTAGCGAAAAACGCGTGACACTTTATGATACATTAATTAACGACTTAGAAAACGAAGAAATAATTGCCGTTTTAGCACACGAAGTTGGGCATTATAAAAAGAAACACATTATTTTTAATCTTGTAACCTCTTTACTACTTACTGGTTTAATGTTGTATGTATTATCGTTATTAATTGGCAATCCATTACTTTCTCAAGCATTAGGTGTAGCACAACCTAGTTTTCATATTGGTTTAATTGCCTTTGGTATTTTATATTCTCCAATATCTACAATTACTGGTTTAATTATGAATTGGTTTTCAAGAAAATTTGAATATCAGGCAGACGATTATGCAAAAAAAACATACAAAGCAGAACCTTTAATTACTTCGCTTAAAAAACTATCTAAAAATAGTTTAAGCAATTTAACACCGCATCCTGCATACGTTTTTATGCATTATTCGCATCCAACTTTGTTGGAGCGTTTTAGAAATTTAAAACAATAGACTAATTTGACATTGTTAAAATTATTAGATAACTTCGTTTATCGATTGATATAAAACATTGAAACGATTTTATATCAGTTAACACGTTAGCCCTTATTAAAAAAAACAACAATGAGTAAACCAACCATTTTCATATCTCATATTACGGAAGAAAAAGAAATAGCTAATTCAATTAAAGAATTTTTAGAAAAACGATTCTTAAAAACTATAAATGTTTTTGCTTCATCTCACGAAGAAAGTTTAAAGCTTGGAGACGATTGGATAAGTACTATTAAGAAGTCTATGAATGACTGTAAATTGATTGTTGTTTTGTGTAGTCCACTATCGATAACAAGACCTTGGATAAATTTTGAAGCAGGTGCAGGTTGGATTAGAAATATTCCTGTAATCCCACTATGCCATTCGGGTCTAACACCAGGTAAACTACCTGTACCAATAAATTCATTTCAAGGTGGCATCCTGAATAATGAATCCGACATATCCAAAGTATTTAAGCGTATTTCAGACATAATAGGAATAGATGTTCCTGACTCTACGGACAAAGATTTTTTTTCAGCGATAGAATCGTTTGAGACAGATATTAAAAATACTGCGTTATCAAAAGATACTGTTTTTATACACAATCTACTCTTTAGACAGATTGAATTATTAAAATACTCAATTTTTGCTTCAACACTCGATTACAAAGAACTTGAATCTGTTGACCTTCGTGGAAACGGACTGAAAAATCATAAATTCACTTTTAACGATACATTTAATTTGTTTAATGCTTCGTTACTTATGATATTCTCGCAAAAGAAAGTCTTTGATGTGTATCACCAAACTGTTCACGAGCTATCTGAAAATATAAAATTTGTGTTAACATATAGTCGTATTGAAATAGCACCAAAGTTGAGAGAGTTATTGAATGTATTTCTATTTTCTGCAATCAAAGTTGATGATTGGTACGATGGAGTTTCAATGCAGGACAAACAAACAAATAATGGATTGCGTGAAATGGTGATAAAGATGATTAAAGAAGAACCTCTGCCAGCAACAAGAAAATTTAGCAATATTATAAATCATTTTATTAATTATCACGAAAGTCTTGAATATTTTCAAAGTTGGGTGATTGAATATGAATCAGAAATAAACAACCTATTGGAAAATAAAAACAAGGGCTAACACCGTGTATAATTAATGGCTGGTTCTCGCCTACTTACGAAAATCCTCGCGGATTTTCTATTCGGTTTTTATTTGCTAAATTACGTGCTAAACCACGCAACGCATCATATACAAAACCGATAAACGAACTTTTAAAATAAAATAAAAAAGCACAGTTTAAAACTGTGCTTTTTTTAAATATTATAATTAGTTATACTAGTTACTTTCTCCTAACCAAGCATTCATCATCCAAACCGTTTTTTCTTGTTCAGAAATAAAGTCACTCATCATAGAGCTTGTTCCTTCATCGTTTGCATCTCCAGACTTGTCTAAAATTTCTCTTTCAATTTGTAATAATTCTGATAAAGAGTTTACAATTAATTGTACAGCATCTTCGTCTTTAGAAATATTTTTTCCAACAGGTACTTTTGCTGTATTAATATAATCTTCAAAAGTATGCAAAGGCGTCTCGCCTAAAGTTAAAATACGCTCGGCTAATGCATCGACTTTCATATTTGCATCTGTGTATAATTCTTCAAATTTAACATGTAAATCAAAAAAATTCTTTCCTTTTATATTCCAGTGGATACCTCTTAAATTTTGATAATAGGTTTGGAAATTTGCAAGTAAATTATTTAAATCTCCAGCTATATCTTTTGCTTTATTTGTTTCTAATCCTAAACTATTTAGTTTCATAATTTCTTATTTTCTATGTTATTATTTGCTTAAACAAAGTTACCAAGAAAATAAATGTTAATTATTATAAATTTTATTGATACATTTTATATTTTTATAGTTTAAAACTATATAAATGACTATAACACAACTATCATATGTTCTTGCGGTTGCAGAACACCAAAACTTTACAAAAGCAGCCGAAAAATGCTTTGTAACACAGCCTACATTAAGTATGCAAATACAAAAATTAGAAGACCAATTAGATATTTTAATTTTTGATAGAAGTAAAAAACCAATAGAACTAACCGAAGTTGGAAAAAAAATAGTTAGCCAAGCAAAAAATATTGTAAACGAGTCGCATAGAATACAAGATATTGTAGACCAACAAAAAGGTTTTATAGGTGGCGAATTTAAATTAGGTATTATACCTACGGTTATGCCAACACTTTTACCAATGTTTTTAAAAACGTTTGTAAAAAAGTACCCAAAAGTTAAGCTTAAAATAGAAGAACTTACTACCGAAGATATAATTACAAAAATTAACGATGGCCATTTAGATGCTGCTATTGCTGCAACTCCTTTAGAAAACGATTCTATTAAAGAGCGTGTATTGTATTTTGAACCTTTTATGGCTTACATACCACAAAGTCATCGTTTAAGCGCAAAAAAAACAATTACTACAGACGATTTAGATATTGATGACATGTTACTTCTTGAAGATGGGCATTGCTTTAGAGATGGTGTAATTAATTTATGTCGTGTATTTAAGGATCATAAAGATGATAGTTTTCAATTAGAAAGTGGTAGTATTGAGACATTAATTAAACTTTCTAACGAAGGTTTAGGCATGACACTCCTACCGTACCTACATACTTTAGATATTAGCGAAAAAACACGAAATAATTTAAAACCATTTAGCGCACCTTCTCCAGCAAGAGAGGTAAGTATTATTTACCATAAAAGTGAACTAAAAATGCAAATTATAGAAGCGCTACAAGATGTAATTTCTGGAATTATTAGAGGTGCTATTACATTTCAAAATGTACAAATAATTAGTCCTATTGCTAAATAATTTAAGCTTAAGCATATAAAAAAAGCGACTATTAAAGTCGCTTTTTTTTTATAAGACTACAACTTATAAGGCAAAATTAACATAAACCGAAATACGTTGTTTTGACTCTACATTATCACCAAACAAACTTTGGCTTAATGGCAATGTATAACTGGCTCCAAAAATAAATTTTTCGATTGCTAATTCGGAACCAAAAGAGGCATTAACTATAGTTCCATCTGTATCTTTTAATGTTTCTCCATACTGCTCAATTTCATTATAAACATCTCCCGAGATGCCTACAAATGGCATAATATTCATTTTCTGTGTAGAGAAAGCTCTAAAAACATTTACCGAATAGCTTAACTGATTGCCAAACTGGTAATTGTTTTTATTTTCTCCTTTTAAATAATAACTTATTAATGTGTTTACACCATACATGTTCCCTCCGTAATTATAGCCTAAAGAAAAAATTCCATCTACACTTCCTGTTCCAACTTGAAAACCTGGATTTACATTATCCGATAATCTTTGTTCAAACTTTCCTGTGGGTAATTTTACACCTAAGCCAAACTGTAACGAGTGACCTGAAGCTATTTTTTCGTTATTAAAGTCTACAGTATTTTCGTCTTGTTTTTTATAAAATGGTAATTTATACCAACCTATAAGGCTGGCGTCTCCAATACCATTTATATTTTCTTTTACATTATTAAAGTTTCTTGTTAGGTCTTGATAAGGTAAATTTGCAGACACATAAAAAGAATTATTTATAGGTATTTGAGCCCATAATTGGTAAGTATTAAAACTTTCCTTACTAATTGGAGAGTTTTCAAAAATACCGTTTTTAGATTCAAAATTTTGATAAATATATCTTACACCTACAAAATTTGCATTACTTAATGTACCAAATCCAAAACTTCCACTACTTGTAGAACAACCACATAAATCACAAAAAAAAGAAAATGTTTCGTGGTTACTACAACTACCTTTTTTCTCGTGTGCTTCACTATTATTTGTTATTAAAAAAACAAATAAAGTTAATACTACTATTTTTTTAAAATTCTGCAAATCTTTCATCTTCTAAAAATTCATAATCTGTTAATGTTTTCAAGAAAGCGATTATACTTTCTTTTTCGTAATCCGAAAGGTCTATACCATAACTACCGTCCGCTTTTAGTAATGATGCGTCTACATTACCATTATCTGTAAGTCCTGAATCGTAAAAATTTAAAACAGCTTCTAATGTCGCAAATCTACCATCGTGCATGTATGGATAAGTTACTTCTACGTTACGTAAACTTGGCACTTTAAATTTGTACAAATCGTCTGGATTGTTTCCTATTTCATAACGTCCTAAATCGTTTAGCTGCGGATTAATAGATAAACCATTATTTCTAAAACTCTGGTCTGTAAACAAATCTGTAGCGTGGCATGACGCGCATTTAGCTTCAAATGTATTTAAACCATCTTGTTCTATTAATGTAAGTGTTGTATTCTCTTCATTTCTAACATATTTATCGTACTTAGAGTTAGAAGAGACCATTACCAACATAAATTGAGATAAGGCTTTTAATATATTTTCTGAACTAACTTCTCCATCATTAAAAGCACGAGCAAATTGCTCTTGGTAATAAGAGTCTGAGCTTAGTTTTTGTACCACATTACCTAATGTTTCTCCCATTTCAACTTCACTTATTATGGGAATTATAGGCTGCAAATCTAAATGCGTTGCAGAGCCATTCCACATAAATGAAGTTTGATATGCCATATTTTGAATGGGCTGTGCGTTTCTAAAACCTATACCACCATTAACGCCATGGCTTAAATTATGTCCGTGATGTGTAAAAGCAAAAGCTTGTTCGTGACAAAAAGCACAAGCTAGAGCATTGTTAGAAGACAATCTACCTTCGTAAAATAGTTTCTTTCCAAGTTCTACACCAGCATCGGTAAGAGGATTATTGTCTAAATTATAAGTGATTTCTGGGAAGTTTGAAGGCCAATCTACCGTTAAAGGGACCGCTTCGTAAGTTGCTATATTTTCAGAATTAGAGCACGAAAACAACACCAAAATACTTATAAAAAAAATAATTATTTTTCTCATAATTATTGTTATAGTAAAACCATTGAAGATAAAATCTCCAATGGTTTTAATTACTAATTAATTGTTGTGTACGTGATGTACCGAAAACATACCATTTATATTATTTGCTATAATTGGTGTTTCTACTTCATCAACATGTACTTGATCGTATCCATCTGCAAAATTCGCAGTTGTAGCGCCATCAAATACTTTTGCTATATCTGCTTTTATGTGTACTTCTGGCGAAGTGTCTTGTCTAACTATAACAGTGTTTGGAAATGTTAGTGTAACTTCTCTATAATTATCTAATGAGGAACCAACGCTTCCCATATGCACATTTAAAGGCTCGTTTGTAACCGAAGTAGTAGAAAAAGTACCATCTAATCTAATAAATTTATAACCTGAAGCCCAACTCCACATCATACCTTCGTCTGATGCTTCATCTAAAAAATCTCCTTGACCTTCTGCGCCTAAAGCAAAACGTTCTTGATCTATACCAACACCAAAAGTTACTTCTGTATAGTTAGCAGCTGTAACATTATCTAACGTTAAATATATTTCTCCAGCATTATTGCCATTAGCTTCGCTAATAATAAATGCATTATCCTCAACAGGATACATAAATGTATTACCATTAGAATCTTTTACTCTTACATTACTAATAATGTATTTTAAATTAGTTAATTGAAAAGATTCGTTATTAGATTTATTATAAGTTGTACCAAAAATAAAATCTTGGTCTCCTACTCCATTATCGAATTTTAATGTTAATGGTCCTGTTTGCCCAATTAAGGCTTCTGCGCTATCATCGTCTGATGAGCACGCAAATATTGTTGCGCATAACAATAGCGCAAATGTAAATTTTAAAGTTTTCATTTGTTTAAATTTTATGTATTGTAATAATTTTTAAGTCTTTATAATTAAAGACTAGCGGAAATAAAATTTAAACAATAGGAGGTTTAAAATGTGAATAATCGAACATGTAAGTATACAGTTGATTCGATTTTAAAGGTGTTTTAGTTTTTGTAGTAAAAACTACTTTTGAAATTTTGTTATAATTATATTCTGAGTAGAATACAGGAAAAAAAGCTTCTGCCAAATTATATACTGCAATGTCACTTTTTGTATTTGTTGTTGCTGTTGCTAACTGTTTTGTTAAATGACATTTACCATTACATTGCAACTTAGGTTCATCTTTATTAATACAATAGGTTTCAATTATATAATCTATATTTAATTGAAAATAAGCCACATAACCAACATGGTAAACAGGTCTAGCTGCAAAAGACACTAAAAGTACTATAAGAGTTAATTGTTTCAGGCTATTATGATTTTTCGCAAAGATAAAGTTGTAATATTAATTTCACTAAATATTTAACGTAAAAAAAGCGACTTTACAGTCGCTTTTTTTTATGCTTTTAAATAAATTAGACATTGATTTAAATCTGGGTTTTTATGTATTAAAGATTCTATATAAATCTTTATTTCTTCAACTTCGTAAGGTAATAAACGTTGAAGTGCTTTTTGAACCTCCTTACAAAACAAGTTGGCATCAAAACTAACTTTATTAAGTATTGTTTTGGTGTACTCGAACATTGCTCTTGCCATAGTATTATTGTGTTTAATTAAGTAATAAAAGTAAATTTGTTGAATAGGCAAACGGTTTATAAATTCGATTAAATGTAGTAAAAAAAACAATTCGAAATCGTTTTAGATACTATTTTAACAGTTAAAAAATTCCCAATTAACATATTTAAAATTTGTTATCACCATCTAACAAATCTCCTAATCCTCCTAAAATACTACCTTCTCCTTTACTTTTTCCTCCTCTTGGAACACTAGATAAAACACGACCGGCTAATCTACTAAATGGTAATGACTGTATGTACACTGTACCTGGACCTTGAAGCTTTGCAAAAAACAAACCTTCTCCTCCAAATACAGTATTTTTAATACCACCAACAAACTCTATATCGTAATTAACGTCTTGTGTAAAGCCAATAATACAACCCGTATCTACACGTAATGTCTCTCCTGCTTTTAATTCTTTTTTTGCTGTAGTTCCTCCTGCATGTACAAACGCCATACCGTCACCTTCTAACTTTTGCATTATAAAACCTTCTCCTCCAAAAAGTCCTCTGCCTAATTTTTTACTAAATTCTACTCCTATACTAACTCCTTTGGCTGCGCATAAAAAAGCATCTTTTTGGCAAATAAATTTTCCTTTAAACTCTGTTAAATCTATAGAAATAATTTTTCCAGGATATGGAGATGCAAAAGAAACGTTACGTTTACCGTCTAAGGCATTATAAAAAGCAGTCATAAATAAACTTTCTCCAGTTAATATACGCTTTCCAGCTCCTAAAATTTTACCAAAGAAACCTTCATCTTTTTTAGAGCCGTCTCCAAAAATGGTTTCCATTTTTATGCCATCGTCCATCATCATAAAACTACCAGATTCTGCAATAACTCCTTCTTGTGGATCAAGCTCTATTTCTACATATTGCATTTCTTCTCCGTAAATTCTATAGTCTATTTCGTGTGCTGTCATAATTTTAAGTTTTTGGTTATACCTTTATATGTTGGCTTATTAAATAAAATGTTACAGTTATTTTTTATTTTTAACTTTTACACTCCATTCAAAATTAAATGTAGATACTATTACTCCATCTTGATTTGTACCTATAGATTGCATCCAAAGAGTTTGACCTTCTCCTGTAGCAATGGTTTGTTTTAATGCCTCGTCTATTAAATGTCCATCTTTACAAGTAAATGTAATTTTACCAGTTGCTTTTTTAGTAAAAGTAGCATTGTTATTAGATACTAACATAGAAATATTTTTACCCGAACTTCTAATTTTTGCCAAAACCAATGCACCAGTTGTAAGCTCTGCAGCCATACCTTGCACTGCCCAAAACATAGATTTAAATGGGTTTTGATTAATCCAACGGTGTTTAACTTTTACAGTACACGCGTTATTATCTATAGTTTTAACTCTAACTCCAGTAAAAAATACTGATGGTAATTTAAAAAAGTTGAAAGTGTTTATTTTACTTGGTGTAAGCTTCATATTTATTTTTTGGTTTTCTCAAAATTATTGAAAAAATTCAACACTACAACATGTTAAAATTTTGTTAATTTTTAGTACTATGCGTAACATAATACCTTTTTTTAGACATATATTTGCATAAGAAACTATTATATACTTTTTAAAATGAAAGAAAATAACCATACAAATATTGCCACGTTTATACATCTATCTACCTTTTCAAGGTTTATAATTCCTTTTGGAAACTTTTTGGGACCTTTAGTATTATGGATAATAAATAAAGAAAAGTCTGAATTTATAGACGAGCATGGTAAACAGGCAATTAACTTTCAAATAAGTATTTTAATATACTCGTTAATAATAGGTTTAATTACTATTCCTTTTTTTGCTTTTAGTTTATTAAGCGGTTTAGATTTTATGGATTTTAATCTTTTTAACGGCATTCATTTTAACATAAGCAAACCTACTCCTTTATTTTACATAGGTGGTTCTTTAGGCTTTTTAGCAGTTATAGCTTTCATTCTAGAAATTGTTTTTATAATAAAAGCTAGTATTAAAGCAAGAGATGGAGATAGTTACGAGTATCCATTTTCTATTAAATTTTTAAAATAATTCATCAATAATAAATCAATCAAAAAATGAACAGTTTAACAACATTAAATTTCATGAGAATATGAAGATAGAAAACACAAAAGCACAAATGCGTAAAGGTGTTTTAGAGTACTGCATTTTATCTGTTTTAAAAGATAAAGATGCTTATGTCGCAGAAATTTTAGGTACACTAAAAGACGCTAAATTGCTTGTAGTAGAAGGTACTATTTACCCACTACTTACTAGACTTAAAAATGCTGGACTTCTTAATTACCGTTGGGAAGAAAGCACTTCTGGACCACCAAGAAAGTATTACGGATTAACAGAAACAGGACAACTGTTTTTAAAAGAATTAAGCACAACTTGGGACGAATTACAAACCGCAGTTAACATCGTTACACCATCAAAAAACAACACTAATGAATAAGACAGTCAACATAAATTTAGCAGGTATATTTTTTCACATAGATGAAGATGCATACTTAAAATTACAGCGCTATCTTGAGGCTATAAAACGTTCATTTACAGATTCTCAAGGACGTTCTGAAATAATAGCAGATATAGAAGCTCGTATTGCAGAACTATTTACAGAACGCATTATAAACAACAAACAAGTTATTGGAAACAAACAAGTAGACGAAGTTATAGCCATAATGGGACAACCCGAAGACTACCTTGTTGATGACGAAATATTTGAAGACGAGCCACAACAAAAAAGCTATACAAAAGGACGTTCTAAAAAACTATATAGAGATACAGAAAACTCTTATGTTGGAGGTGTTTCTTCTGGTTTAGGGCACTATCTTGGTATAGATGCTTTATGGGTAAGACTAATATGGATTGTTCTTATTTTTGGTTTTGGAACAGGTATACTTATTTACATATTGCTTTGGATATTAGTTCCAGAGGCCAAAACAACTTCGGAAAAAATATTAATGACAGGAGAAAACGTTACCATTTCTAACATCGAAAAAAAAATTCGTGATGGTTTTGAAAGTGTTTCAGAAAGTGTAGGCCCAACACTTCAAAACGCAGGAGACAACCTTAAAAAAGGCTTTGAAAACGCAAGTGATAACTTAAAAAAAATAGATGTTAACAAATCTACAAGTAAAATAAAATCTAGCTCGCAAACCTTTTTCGATACCATTGCAGATATCTTTATGTTTATATTAAAAATATTTGCAAAATTTATTGGTCTTATTTTAATGTTTGTAGGTGCTGTAGGAGCCATTGCTGCAACCGTAGCTCTTTTTATTAGTGCTTTTGGAAATAGAAACTCTGTTAATATGAGTCCAGACTTTTTAGAATTAGCAAATAGTTCTGGCATTCCATTTTTTCTAGTTGCATTATTAGGGTTTTTCTCTTTTGTAATTCCTTTTTTACTCTTATTCTATTTAGGACTAAAAATTTTAATAACCAATCTTAAATCTATTGGCAATGTTGCTAAATTCACACTATTAGGTGTTTGGTTATTATCTATTATAGGTTTAGCAGTTGTTGGTGTTAGACAAGGCTTATCTTATAAAGAAAAAGCACCATCGATTACTACAGAACGATTTGAAAACATTACTAAAAAAGATACTCTTTACTTATCTATGAGAGATAATGAAGTTTATGCCGATGGCTACTATAAAAACTTTCATGATTATGAAACTGCTTTTAACGACAACGGAAATAAAATAACATACTCTAGAGGTGTACAATTTAGAGTGCGCTCTACAAGAGATAGTGTTGCTAAAATTAAAGTAATTAAAACTTCTAGAAACGAATCGTTTGAATCTGCTAAAAAACTAGCAAACAACATTATTTATCAATACGAACTAGTTGGTAACGAATTACTTTTAGACAATCATTTTATAATACCAAATGACGATATTAAAAGAAATCAAGAAGTTGAAATTACAATATATTTACCTATTGGAACCACTTTATTTGCCGATGAAAACACACATAGATTTCATATAAGAAATGGTTTATTATCTAAAACAAAGGAAGGTCATTTTCTTGAAGTTGCTAATGGTAAGCTAATTTGTAACGATTGTGACAACAAAGACAACGAAGATGACGACGATTTTGAAATTGATGTTAATATTAACAACGAAGGCGCTAAATTAAAAATAAATTCTGATGGTATTAAAGCTGAAGCAAAAGCAAATTCTATAGAACTTAATGAGGATGGCGTAAAAAGTAAAACCAATAACGTTGAAGTTAATATAAACGAAGATGGTATTAAAATAACATCGGATCCGGATAATAAATAATCAATCAAAAAAACCAAACAGTTATGATTTACATTGCAGAATTAGTAATTATTTTAATTTTAAATGTTTTAGTATAACAAAAACATCAACCAAAAAAATACAACCAACCGCAGCCATCCCATTCTTTTTAAAAGTTTGGGATGGTTTTTGTTATATATTTGCCGAACAATTAATTTTAAAATTTCCGCTGCATTCTATTATTTAACGCAGTAGAAATACTGTAACAACACATGAAAACAAAACTACACACTCTTATTCTTATTTGCTTAATTAGTTTTTCTGCTTTTTCTCAAAGCACAGAAAAAATAAAAGGTAGCAGAAATGTTACTACTCAAACTACAGAAATAGACGCTTTTAACCGTTTGGTTATAGATAACGATTTTGAGATTAACATAAAGCAAGGCGATGTACCATCAATACAAGTACGAACAGACGATAATTTACACGAAGTAATAGAATTTGCTGTAAACGAAGGAAGCTTAAGTTTTAAAACTAATAAGAGAATTACATCTAGCAAAGCAATGGAAATTACTGTAATATTTAAAGACGAATTAAATATTATAGAACTAAAAGAAAACGCTCAATTATCGACAATTAGCCCTATAAATGTTACGGACTTAATTTTAAGAACCAAAGAATCTGCAAAAGTATTTTTAACCATTGAAGCTGAAAATTTTCAATACGTTGCAGCAGGAAAAACAAAAGCAGCATTAAATATCACTTCTAAATCTACCATTTTAGATTTAAGCGACAATACAGGAATTGAAGCTCTTATAAACTCTGATGCTATTACAGTAGATATGTTACAACGTGCTAATGCAAGATTAGAAGGTGATGCTACAGATTTAAATGTAAATATCGATAATTCTTCAGTTTTAAAAGCTGAAAAACTTACCGTTAAAAATTGCACTTTACATACAGAAGGCAGAGCAGACGCACATATTGAAGCCTCTAAAAATTTAATTATTGAAGCCTCTGGTACTACAGAAACATATATTTATGGTAGTCCAAAAATAGAATTAAAGACCTTTGAAGATGAAGCTATTTTAAGGAAAAAATAGACAATAAATATATTTATAATAAAAAAGCCGAAGCTGTTGCTTCGGCTTTTTTTTATTACATAGTAATATTATTTAGTTATATGTAGAAGTACTAACCTCAAAACTTGCATCCTTAGCAGCTAAATAACGCTCTGCATCTAAAGCAGCCATACAACCTGTTCCAGCTGCTGTAATAGCCTGTCTATATACATGATCTGCAGCATCTCCACTTACAAAAACACCATCTACATTTGTTTTAGATGTTCCTGGCTTTGCATTAATAATATAACCTGTTTCGTCTAAGTCTAAGAAATCTTTAAAAATATCTGTATTTGGTTTGTGCCCAATAGCTACAAAAAATCCTGTTGCAGGAATTTCATGTTTTTCGTTAGTTTGGTTATTAACAACTCTAACGCCAGTTACAACTTGCCCGTCTCCTAAAACCTCATCTGTTTCAGTATTAAAAAGTATCTCGATATTTTCTGTATTTTGAACTCTGGCAGCCATAATTTTAGATGCTCTAAATTCGTCTCTTCTAACAAGCATTGTAACTTTTTTACACAATTTAGATAAGTAGTGTGCTTCTTCACAAGCACTATCTCCTGCTCCAACAATTACAACTTCTTGATTTTTGTAAAAGAATCCATCGCAAACTGCACATGCCGATACTCCACCACCAAGCTTTAAATATTTTTGCTCAGAATCTAAACCTAAATATTTAGCACTAGCTCCTGTAGAAATAATAACAGTATCGCAGTGAATTTCTTTTTCCTCATTTACCCATACTTTATGGACATCTCCAGAAAAATCAACTTTTGTAATCCAGCCGTCACGTACATCTGTTTCAAAACGTTGTGCTTGCGCTTGAAGTTCCATCATCATTGCAGGTCCAGTAATTCCTTCTGGATAACCAGGGAAATTTTCAACTTCGTTAGTAGTTGTTAACTGTCCTCCAGGCTGTGTTCCTTGATATAAAACTGGTTTCATATTTGCTCTGGCAGCATAAATAGCAGCAGTATATCCTGCTGGTCCAGATCCTATAATTAGGCATTTTACTTTTTCTATTGTATCAGACATAATCGTATTTTTATATTACAAAAATAGCTTTTTTTAATAGAAAGCATAATGTTAAGTTATCAACAGAATTTATGCGCTAATAAATGAGAATAATACTCTTAAAATTATACTAAAACAGTCAAAAAAAGATGTTAATTAGGCACATAGTGTTAATCTATAAACTTAAATTTAAAGAAAATTCTAAATAATTTAACTGAAATTATGAATACTATGGTAACCAACGAAAAAGAAACTGTATTATATTATAACTCTGAAACTTCTTTAGGCAAACAGAGTTTACCTTACACTGAGTCTTCTCAACAAAACATAAAAACAATTGATGTTTCAAAAACGAAAATAACAGGAACAGAATGGGCTAATATTACTAGCAAACTTAATATTACCATTAGCGAGTTAGTAGACCAAAATCATCCAGATTACAAAAAAAATTATGGTGATGCCGTAAACCTATCTGAAGATGATTGGATTAAAATACTTACCGCAAATCCAGAAACTTTAAGCTACTCTATATTAGTAGTTAATGAGGATTTTCACTTAATAAAATCACCTTCTCAAATAGCTAAACTACTAGAAAAAGAAGACAGCAATTTTGATGCGAGAAATAAGGATTAGTAAAAAATAATCCTTTTTAAATAGCATTTACTTTAATTTAACCAACAAAACAATGCCAATTTCTCAAACATTAAAACACGATGCTATTAAAAACATTGTGTTAAAGCTCTCTAAAACAATAAATACAGAATACGAAGAGGATAATAACGAATTATGTTTCGATTTCCCTAAAAACATTGGCGACGGCTATTTTAAAGCTATTGAATTTGATTTTGGCGTAGGCATTATTATTGCCGATTTTTTAATTAATGAAAATCTATCTATCACTTTTGAAAAAGACAAAATAAATCCTTTAAAGTTTTTTTTTAACCTAGACACTGAAGTTAAATTTAAAGATTCTGAAAATGACTTAAAATTAAATAGGCTTGAAAGCTTACTTGTAAGTCCAGCTACTAACGAGGCTCAAACTTTTAATTTTAATAAAAACAAACCTAATACCTTTTTTTATATTCAAATAAACCGTAAACTTTATGAAGAAAAAATTGAAAAATTTATTGGTGATATGGATGAAGATTTAGAAACTTTATTTCGAGATTTAAACGGTATTAATAAATTTCATTTTAAAAGTTATTATTCTTTAGAGATTGCAGAATTAATAGAAGATTTTAAATCCTGTGATCTTACAGATTTTATGCAATCTGTTTATTTAGAAGGTAAAACTTACGAAATAATCACTCAATACTTAAACCAATTTACAAAGAAAAATAATAATCCTGGTAAACATAAACTGTTAAGAAAAGCTACTGTATCTAAAATAGAAGAAGCGGTACAAATTATAAAAAATGAAATAGATGTAAGAATTAGCGTAAATGCCTTAGCGAAACGTGTTGGCTTAAACCAAAACACATTACAAGCAGGTTTTAAACTGCTATTTTCAACCTCTGTAAACGAATATATTAGAGACCATAAAATAGAATATGCCAAAAATTTATTAGAAAATTCTGAGTTAAACATTACTGAAATCACTTATAAAATAGGCATAAACTCCAGAAGTTATTTTTCGAAATTATTTAAAACAAAATATGGGCTTAGTCCAAAACAATATTTAACTCAATTTAGAAAAAATGAAAATAAATCTGCATAATGGTTAATTTAAAACCGAAATAACAAAAAAAAATGCGCTATCCATTTATAAAATGTGCTCAATAGTGTTATTCATCGTTTCAAATTTGTTAATCAATAAAGTACAAATTAAGTTTTTTTGTAACCAAACCAATATCCCTTTTTAATTTTAAAATTGATTAAACAAAATGAGTAACATTACAACTATAGATACTTTACCTAAAAATATTTTTAAACTTAAAGAAAAATTAGGTGGTGTTCTTACAGAAACAAAAGGAGTCTATACATTAAAACTAGACGAGCTTTGCGGTAAAGGAGAAATAAAACAATACATTTTAAATAACGGCATTGTAGTATATAAGTTTAATATAGCATTAAATAACGATTTAGTTTTCGAGTTTGAAACCCAAGCAAAAGACAGCTTATTTTTTGCATATTGCACACAAGGCACAAGCTTTTTTAAATCTAATGACAACGAAAAATATAATAAAACTGAAGAGTTAAGACCTACAATATTACTTAACAACTTAAACACTCAGCAAAATATTATTATTAAAAAAGATCTTAATTTTACATTTGATTTAATTGAAATTAATAATACCGAGTACTTTAATAGCTTTACACAGAATAATGTAAATGCTAATTTAGAGATTGAAAATTTAGTTAATTATTTAAAAACACATAAATCTCACACAAAATTAAACGCTTATAATTTAAAAGTTTCCGATAAGTTAAGAGAAACTAATATAGATAGTACCACCACTCCATTAACTGGACTTCTTAAAACAAAAAGCACATACTTATACATTCTAGCACTTTATTTAGAGCAATTTTATAACGAAGTTTACAATAATAAAATCACCTCTACTTTATCTAAATCCGAACTTCAAAAGGTGAGACTTTTAACAGACTTTATTGTTACTAATCCAGAGTTACAACATACTATTAACAGTTTATGTCAAAAAATTAGCATGTCTCCTGCAAAATTACAAGAAGGCTTTAAAGCTATGCATGACACAACTGTTGCAGACTTTGTTAGAAACATACGTGTTGAAAAAGCCGAAAAACTTTTATTAGAAACAGATTTAAATATTTCGGAAATTGTTTACTCTATAGGTCTTACTAGTAGAAGTTACTTTTGCAAAATATTTAAACATAAATACAATTGCAGCCCTAAACGATACAGAAAAATCTCGCTAAATAAATATTAGACATTTTTATTCTAAAATAAGAAAAGGGATATCAAAAATTTGATATCCCTTTTTAGTTAAAAAATTATTTTAACCAACCAAAAAAATAATTAATCAACTATGTCTTCTAGTCCTTTTATTGTGTTTAATCCAGCTTCTATTTTAGATCGTTGATCCTGTAAAATAGATTTTGTAGATGCTGGTAGGCTTGTTTCATTTATTACTTCATTGTAATCGCTTACAGCAGTTTTTTCTCCTCTAATAGATTCCTCCAACATACTTTCTTCGTTTTCACTAGAAAACAACGCTTTAGTATCCATCCAAGCTCTATGTAAGCTACCTTTTATACTTCCTCCTTTATCCACTTCTTGTCCAAAGCTTTTAATCTCACTTTTTAGTTCGTGTCCAAAATCGTATCGTTGTTGCGCTTTAGAATTAAAATAGTTTTTTAAACCTGTATGATTGATATTTTCTGCTGCTTTTTTATAGCCTTTTTCAGCATCATAGGTTCTTTCTAATAATTCATTTAATTTCTTTCCTACTTCTTCTGTGTAAGTTCCCATAATTTTATATTTTTTGTTGTTAATAATTTGTTTCTGAAAGTTTTATCTATCTTACTTTCAATATAAAATTATGAATTATTTGAAGCACATCTTTGCTTAAAGAGAATTATAATTGTCCTAAAAAATTACTAATATATTTAACATAAAAACTTCTTAAAATTATATAAATAAAACTCACATTTTAATCTAAAAAATCTGGTTTAAATTGTTCTATTAAAAAAAGTAAAGCTTGCTCTGTAAATGTAAAATATTCTTTTAGTTTTTGTTCTTTGTCTATTATTTTAAAAGCGTCCTCTATTTTACCAGAATTGTAACTCTCTACAATTACAGGATGTATATAATACTTTTTGCAAACATTTCTCGTGTTGCCTAAGGCTTTTGCAGCAGCATCATAAGCTTGTAAAATATTTTTGGCTTTTTGTTCTTCATTATTACTCAGTCCTAAATCGTATAATGTATTTAAAAATATAACTGAAGCTGCCCAAGTTCTAAAATCTTTGGCTGTAAAATGTTGATTGCATAGAGAAAAAATATAGTCGTTTACCATAGCACTATCTATAGTATGTTTATCTCCGTTACTTTCGTAATACTTAAAAAGCTCCCAACCTGGCAACTCTTGACATTTATTAATTAAATATCTCAATTTTTTATTCCGTAAACTTATAGAATGTTGCTTTCCTTTTTTTCCTATAAAATTAAATTTAATTTTATCTTTTTGTACTTCTACATGTCTTGTTCTTAAGGTAGACAAACCATATGTTTTATTCCGTTTTGCGTATTGCTCATTACCTATTCTTATGTGAGTTTCTTCCATAAGTTTTATAACGAGAGCTAATGTTTTATTTTTTGGCCATCCTTTTTGATCTAAATGAATATCTATTTGCTCACGAATAAGAGGAAGTAACTCTCCAAAAAATTGCATCCTATAAAATTTTGTTTGATTTCTAATTTTATTCCAAACTGGATGATACCTATATTGTTTTCTATATTTGGCATCTCTTCCTGTTGCTTGCAAATGCGCGTTCTTAATATATGATATGTTTACATTTTCCCACGCTGGTGGAATTACCAAACTACCTATTCTTTCTATTTCATTTTTATCTTTTAATGGCTTACCATTAAATTCGTAAACAAAAGTTTTTTGCTTACGTTTTCGTTTTATCTTTAAAGCATCATCATTAGTATAAACCAAATTTAATTGCTCTATTGCAATTTCTGGCGCACTCCAAAGTTGTTTTAAGAATTTTTCGTTTTCACGTTTTGGATTTGCCATGACATTTTACCTTTGAGATTTAATATAATCTTGATATTCTTTAGATAGAGAAGCTTTTTCTTTTTCTGTTAAAACTTTTCCCGCCATTTGAAAAATGGTACGCTCCTCGTCTTCTAAATGATGCTCTACATCATGCTTTAATTTTTTTGCAATTTTTAACCATCCTGGAGAATCGTAATCCATCTCTTCTAATTGCTCTAACAATTCGTCTATTTCGTGATGCTCTGCAATAGCATGCCTAGCTTGTTCTTGAGTTAAATCGTCATCTATTAAAGGAATATAAAAATAACGCTCTTCTCCATCTTCATGGATGACTAATTCTTTTTTTACTTTTTTAAAAATATCATCTCTTTCCTTTGTATCTCCAGAGGTTTCAACTAATTTTTTCAACAACTCGCGTTGGATGTCGTGGTCTTTTCTTAATGCTTCAAAAATGTTCATATTGTTGGTTTTTAATTTCAATTAAATCTAAAAAAATCAAATAAATTTTATGACTCTAATAGCTTAAAAAAGTAATGTTATAAACTAAAAAAACCAGCAGTGGCCGGTTTTTTATAGTTATTTTTAATAATGTGTTATTTTCTAAATAGTTTTTTAAGTAACATCATAGATCCTATCTTGCCTGCAACTTTTAAACCGGTTTGCATCCATTCTGCAGGTTGCAAACTTTCCTTTAAATCTCCTTTAACAGATTTTAGTTCTTCTTTTGCTATTTCTCTTTCAAGATCGAGCCTTCTAAGTTCTACTTCAATGTCATTAAAATTAAGAAATGTTTTTTTCATTATTTAAAAAATGTTTTAGATAATTTTAAAATTACTTTAGAATCTATAGAGCCTCTAAAAACATATAACAAACTAGAAATTATAGCGTAGGCTAAACCTACTATAACAAAACCTAGAGTGTAACTATTTAATAGAGCTCCTAAGTAAAATGCTAAAGCAATTGATAAAAAAGTTATCCCAATTAGAAAAACGCCTCCAATAGCAACAACTTTAAATATCATACTTACAGACATAGAAAGCTGTTGAAATATTTTAAGCTTGTAATAATCGTGAGACTTTTTTAAATATTCTTCAGATTGGTCTAATGCTTTATTTGATGCTTCATTTATAGAATCGAATACAGACATATATTATGATGTTTTCTGTAATTTCTTATTCTTAGCTTTTAAAGTTTCAAGTTTTTGCTCTAACGATGTTATAATGTCTTCAGCTTTATAACTAGCATTTTGCACCACACTCTCTAATTGAGAATCCAATGTTTCTTTTCCAGAAACCATGCTGCTTGCAAGTTGTTCTTTTAAATCTGTAGCACTACTAACAACTTTATCTTTAGCACTAGTAGCCTCTTCTGTTAATTTTCTTCTAGTATTTACTCCTTTATCTGGTGCAAATAAAATTCCTAAAGTTGCTCCTATTGCAGAGCCTAATAATATTCCTAATGCTGCATTTCCGTTATTCATGATTGTTTTTCTTTTTATGGTTAATAATATTTTTTACTTCCCTAATAAATAGGCTATTAAGTATAATGTAAAGTTACAAAAGAACACACACAATTTTCTTAAAATAAACATAAATGAATTGCTAAATCTTTGTTAATATAACATTAAAACAATGTTTTTTAAGAAAAATTATAGAAATTTATCAAAGAAACAACCAAAAAATGAAGAATACAATAACAACAATTAATCCATATAATGGTGCCGAATTAAATAAATTTCAACGCTTTTCCGTTGATAAGATAGATTCTATATTAAATAATGCACAAAGCACTTATAATGAGTGGAAAACTACCACAATAAAATCTCGAACAAAGCTATTAGTAAAACTTGGAGATGTTTTAAATAACAATCTAGAAGAGTATAGTAGATTAATGACTGAAGAAATGGGTAAACCAATTAAAGAAAGTCGTGCAGAAATTGAAAAGTGTATTCTTTTATGCGATTTTTATAGTAAAAATTCAGAATCATTTTTGGCTGATGAGATTATAGTAACCGAAGCTCAAGAAAGCTTTATAAGCTACGATCCTTTAGGTGTTATTCTTGGTGTTATGCCATGGAATTATCCTTTTTGGCAAGTATTTAGGTTTGCAGTACCAACACTAACTGCTGGAAACACTGCTCTACTAAAGCACGCATCTAATGTTACTGGATGTGCTTTAGCCATCCAAAATTGTTTTGAACAAGCAGGATACCCAATAGGTTGTTTTCAAACCTTATTAACAGACCATGACAATATTGAAGAATTAATTAAAAATAAAATTATTAAAGCCGTTTCTGTAACTGGAAGTGAAAAAGCTGGCATCAGCATTTCTACAACCGCTAGTAAGGTTTTAAAAAAATCGGTTTTAGAACTTGGCGGAAACAATGCTTGTATTATTCTTGATGACGCAGATTTAGAAAAACACATGGACACAATTGTAAAAGCCAGATTTCAAAACTCTGGACAAAGTTGTATTGCTGCTAAAAGATTTATTGTAACAAAAGGTATTTATAACAAATTTATAAAACAGTTTAAAGAAAAAGTAGAAGCGTTAAATTACACAGACCCAATAAAAGAAGATGCCGAAATTTCTGTTTTAGCAAGAGAAGATTTAGCTAAAGACTTACAAGAACAAGTGGATGCCTCTGTAAAAAAAGGTGCTAAAGTTTTAGTAGGAAACAAAAGAGATAATGCCTATTTTTCACCAACCATACTTATAGAAGTAACTAGCGACATGAAGGTTTTTACCGAGGAAACCTTTGGACCAGTTGCACCAATAATTAAGGCAGACAGTATGGATCATGCCATAGAATTAGCTTCTAACAGTAGGTTTGGATTAGGCACTATGCTTTTTACGAAAAACACAGAGGCTGCAAAACTAAAAATAGGAGAAATAGCAGATGGCTCTTTCTTTATAAACGATATGGTAAAATCTGACCCAAGATTACCTTTTGGAGGCACAAAAGCTTCTGGTTATGGTAGAGAATTGTCTCAAGAAGGTATACACGAATTTGTTAACAAAAAAACAGTATATATTAATAAATAAAAAAAAAGAAAAATTATGAGTTTAATTAAAGACGAAAACGAAGATAGAGGAGATTATATTTTACAAAAAGACAAAACAACAAAAGGCGTATCTACATTTGTTATTGTAGCATTAGTGCTTTTAGTTATTGCTGTTGTTGTATCTGGACTATATTTTAAATGGTTTTAATAATTAAATATTATTATTCAACTAAAAAATCGAAGTACTGATTTCTGTATGGCTCACCTCTTAAGGTAAAATGCCACCATTCTTGAGCATAATTTCTAAAACCATTGGCAAGCATAACTTTTTGTAATGTTTGCCTGTTTTTAGATTGTTCATTTGTTAAATCTTTATTTTCAACCCAAGATTCTTTACCAAAAAAATCGTAAGGAGATCCCATATCTAAAGGCTTACCGGTTTCTAAATCAACAATTGTAACATCTAATGTACTACCACTACTATGTCTAGATTTAGATGCTATATAACCTTTTTTAAATAAATTACGTTTATCTTCTCTTGGATAAAACTGTTGCTTCATCAAGGTATCGTTAATTACTTTTGCCCAACGTACAAAATGATTTACTGCTCGTTGTGGTCTATAAGCATCGTATATTTTTATAGATAAGTTTTGTTTAGCCAATTCTTGCTGCACTTTTTTTAAAGCTAATGCAGTTTGCTTAGTCATTATAGCTACATTGGCATTATAACCATCGATAATAGAGCCAACAAAATTATAATCGCCGCAATATTGTAAATCAACATTTACGGTTGGAATCTCATTTTTAGCATACACAAAACCTTTTGGTAATTGTGCAAAAGCAACAAAAGAAAATAGCGTTAGCAAAAAGCTTAATACAAATCTCATAACAAATAATTTTTATGCTAATTTAGAGAAATAATCATTTATATAAACTAATAGCTTACTCCAACCTATAAATTAGAATACGCTTTATGCTCTCTCACAAAGAAATACATCTTAATTTACCAAACTCAGATATTAGCTATTATCCAAATTTCTTTTCTAAAAGCGAAGCACTAGATTTTTATAATACTATTTTAAACGAAACCAATTGGAGACAAGATAATATCACAATTTTTGGTAAAACATATGCGCAACCTAGATTAACAGCTCTTTTTGCCAATAATACAAAAACGTATAGTTACTCTAACATTATTATGCACCCAGAACCATTTACCAATACATTATTAACAATAAAAAGTAAAATTGAAACTCTAACAGATGTAAATTTTACAACATGTTTAGCTAATTTATATAGAGATGGTAAAGACAGTAATGGTTGGCATGCAGACAACGAAAAAGAATTAGGAAAGAATCCTGTAATAGCATCTATAACTTTAGGAGCTGCCAGACACTTTAGCCTAAAACATAAAAATGATAAAAATTTAAAACATAAACTATTATTAGAAAATGGCAGTTTATTATTAATGAAAGGTGAAACACAACATTTTTGGCTGCATCAAATTGCTAAGACCAAAAAGGAAGTAAAACCAAGAATTAATTTAACATTTAGAGTTATTTACTAAAGTTTTGCGCACAAAAAAACCAAAGTCCCTCAACTTTGGTTTTATGTATTTGCTTTATATTTTTGGTTAGATTTAGGGTTACTATATCAACAAAAAGCGATGCAAATATTAATTAATTAATCCATTGACTAAAAAGTATGTTTCTTAGCACACTCCAAATGTAGGGTAGTTTTTAATTTTTAGACGTTTAAACACATTGATTTTCGACGAAATGCACAAAATTTTAACACAAATAGACAAAATAGCCATTTAAATCGACAAAACACACATTTGCTCAATCAAATTTATCGTGCTTTTTTATATAAAATTAAACAGTAAATTTGTTTTAAAATATTGCAAATGGCATTCTATTTGTAAAATAAAAAGTATAAACATATAATATTATGAAAACAAGGTTTCTAATTGCATTATTATTTTTTGGAAGTTTAGGTTTTACTTCGGCCCAAGAAAAAAATTATACAGCGCAAGAGATTGCTGTAAACAAAATAATTGATGGAACTTTACTCCTTCCCAACGGTATAAAAAACCCAGATTTAGTTATCATAATTGCAGGTTCAGGACCTACAGATAGAGACGGCAATCAAAACTTTTTAAAATCAAATTCTTTAAAAAAATTAGCACAAGGCCTATCAGAAAAAAATATTGCTACTTTTCGTTACGATAAGCGCATAGTAAAACAAATAAGAAAAGGCAACGTAGATAAAAATATAATGTTTGATGATTTTGTAGTTGATGCAAAATCTGTTCTTAATTATTTTAAAAACACTAAAAACTATAACAAAATTTATATTGCCGGACATAGCCAAGGTAGTTTAATTGGTTTATTAACCGCTAAAGATGGTGCAGATGGTTTTATTTCTCTTGCCGGAGCAGGCCAATCTATTGGTAGTGTACTTATTGAGCAAGTTGAAAAAACAGCACCAATGTTTTTAGAAGATACTAAGCGCATTGTTAAAGTTTTAGAAGAAGGAAAAACCACTACAAACTTTCCTCCTGCTTTGGCTAGTATTTTTAGTTTAGAAATACAACCATTTATGTCTAACTGGATGTCTTACAATCCGCAAACTGAAATAAAAAAACTAGACATGCCTATATTAATTATAAACGGCACTAAGGATTTACAAGTTTCTGAAGCTGAAGCTAAACTTTTACATGATGCTGCACCTAAAGCTCAATTAAAAATTATTGATAAAATGAATCATATTTTAGTACCTATTGAAGGTGATGATTTAGAGAATTCAAAATCTTACAACGAAGCAAATAGAGCATTAGCTCCAGAGTTAATTGAAACCATAGTTTCGTTTATAAAATAAACATTTAAAATTAAAAAAAGGCTTACAAAATTGTAAGTCTTTTTTTTACACCATAAAACAAAGTGAGTTTTTAGAAATAGAAAAAGCGCCTACTAAAGGCGCTTTTTCATACTAACCAACCAAAAATATGATAATTACTACTCTTAGATTAAAGTAACCACACTCTAAAATTGTCGTTGTAGTAATTACATCTACTAGTTCAAATAACGTGCCATTTATAACTAAAGTATTTATATAATTTTATTTTATGAAAACTTTCACATTAAGCACTTTGTATTAAGTCACAAATAAAAAAATCATTTAAAAACAAAACTTTATATAATAGAAAAAGCGCCTACAAGAGGCGCTTTTTCATACTAACCAACCAAAAATATGGTAATTACCACTCTTAAATTAAAGTAACCACACTCTAAAATCGTCGTTGCAGTAATTACTATTTATATTTCAATTAGTGTGCCAAAGTGTTTTTATAGTATTCATATTAAAGTATTTTAAGAAATGTTTCACATTATTAATGTATAAAAAAAACAACTTAATAACAAGTAAAGATATGTTTGCCACAATAGCAGAAATAGCAGGTATAGAAATTAAAGAAATAAATGATAGCAAAAGCTTTAAGCCGCTTTTATCTAAAGAGCAGTCAATTAGAAAGCGTCAATATTCTGAAATAAAGAATAACAAAAATGATGCTTGGACTATACGCAATGGTACCTACAAATTAATAGTATTTACTGACGGCAAAGAGGAAATCTATAATTTAAGTAATGATCCTTACGAGAAAAACAACATTTTAAATTCGACTTTAAATACTATTAAAAAAAATCTAAAGAAGAATTAGAAATCGAATTATTAAGAATAAGAAATTAAAAAACCACTAACTATACTCTACTTGATTTTATAAAATAAATAGGCTAACTTCGTTTAACGTTTGATATAAAACGTTGATTTTTATCAACGAAATATTACAAACATCAAAACCAGATATTAATTTTTAAATTTAAAACCATGAAACAATTTTACATTTTAACTTCAATTTTTATTTTAAGTTTTAGTCAAATATATGGCCAAACTGAATGGACAGGACCTACTATTACAGTGACAAAAACAGATTATGCTGATTGGACGCTACCAGAAAACCAAGACGCAATTACAGCTAATGTTATTTTAACTAGAGCTGATAATCGAGGGATTTTTAACATCGCACAAGAAACTGAATTTGACAATAATAATTATACTAGTCCGATAGATACAGAATGGGCAATTGGCACTATTGCTGATGGTGTTGGCACACTAACATTTGATACATGGGATAATACTCATTCAGCTAGTCCTCAAAATATAATTAATGTTGATGTAGTACTTCACTTAATAACTGATGACATTTATATCGACACTAAAATAACTGCTTGGACATCTGGTGGTGCTGGTGGCGGATTCACTTACGAGCGTTCTACTGACCCATCTTTGAGTACGAACAAATTCGAGCTGGACAATGCTTTTAAAATATATCCAAACCCATCTAATGACTATATTTATATTTTAGGATTAACTGGAATTGAAAAATATACAATTTACAATGTTTTAGGAGCCAAAATTAAAAAAGGAGTTATTTCTAATAATGAAAAAATTGACATTAGAGATTTTACAAATGGATTATATTTCTTGAAATTTGAAAATGGAAATACTATTAAATTTTTAATAGAATAAAATAGCCAATAACATTTTCTAAAAATGCATAACTAACGGTTGAGACCGTTAAACGAACTTTTTTCCAAAACATAAAAAAAGCACAGTCCTAAAACTGTGCTTTTAATTTATATATTATTTTAACATATCGGCGTATGCAGAAATTTATTTAAATCTCACGTTTAGTATCCCAAGCTTCTAAATAATCTTTTACTGCTTTAACAAATTGTCCACCAAGTGCTCCATTTACAACACGATGGTCGTAAGAGTGCGACAAGAACATTCTGTAACGAATACCTATAAAATCGCCATCTGGTGTTTCTATTACTGCTGGCACTTTACGTATTGCTCCTAAAGCTAAAATTCCTACTTGTGGCTGGTTTATTATTGGAGTTCCCATAATACTACCAAAAGTACCTACGTTTGTTACAGTATAAGTTCCTCCTTGTATATCGTCTGGCTTTAATTTATTTTCTCTTGCGCGTTTTGCTAAATCGTTTACCTGCTTTGTCATGCCAACTAAATTAAGTTGATCTGCATTTTTAATAACTGGCACAATTAAATTGCCATCTGGTAAAGCTGCTGCCATACCCAGATTAATATTTTTCTTTTTAACAACTGTGTCGCCTTGAAGAGAAATATTCATCATTGGGAAATCGCGTAATGCTTTTGCAATTGCCTCCATAAAAATTGGCGTAAACGTAAGGTTTTCTCCTTCACGTTTCATAAAACCATCTTTTACCTTTTTTCTCCAATTCCAGATATTTGTAACATCTGCTTCAATAAAACTTTGCACATGAGCACTTGTTTGTACACTTTCTACCATATGGTGTGCAATTAATTTGCCCATTCTACTGAGCTCTATAATTTCATCACCTTCAGCAGAAACCACAGGAGCTGCAGATTTTTTCTTTTCCACTTTAGTTTCTGGTGTAGCTTTTTGTATTGGAGCGTTTTGCGCTACGTTTTGAACCGATTGCTTACCTCTATTTGCAATATATGCTTGCATATCTGCTTTAGTAACACGGCCATCTTTTCCTGTTCCTGTAATAGTATCTAATTCTGCTTGAGCAATACCTTCGGCTTTAGCCATATTTTTTACTAAAGGAGAATAAAATCTATCTCCATTAGAAGTAATTGGAGCTGTACTTTCTTGTGCAGCTACAACTGTTTGAGAAACTTCTGCAGCAGTAGCAGGTGCTTCTTCAACTACAGTTTCTTCAACCTTTGGAGCTTCAGCAGTAGCACTACCTTCTCCTTCTGTTTCTATAATAGCAATGGTTTGTCCTACTTGTACAACATCGTCTACATTAAATAGCACCTCAACTAAAACGCCATCTACTTCACTTGGTACTTCGCTATCTACTTTATCTGTTGCAATTTCTAAAATTGCTTCATCTTGTTCTATAGTATCTCCAACTTCTTTTAACCATGAAGTAATTGTTGCTTCAGCAACACTTTCTCCCATTTTCGGTAATTTTAGTTCAAACTTTGCCATATTAATAATAAATGTGTCTTTTTATAATTTTAGAATGCAAAATTACTAAAAAATAGTCGATTTATCTGACTATTCAATATAATAATATTTTTACATTTTTAATATTTTGGTACTTAAAAGCGTATTACCTCACCTCTACTTTTGGAGGAATGACTTCCGAGTATAAAATTAGCGTTTTTTGGAAGTATTTTAAACGATAAATTTTTATTTTTTTCTGAAGTTTCCATTTCATCTATAATCGTTTGATAACTAATATAATTAGCATCAAAAATTACTTGTGTATTGTTTTTAATTTTAGAAATATCTAAAACAACATCAACAGGTTTTGATAAAATTTTTAATAATGCCTCTTGGTTATTATTTGAAACTAGAGCATAGTTTTTAAATTTTAAAATTTTTGTAGAATTAGTTTTACCAAACCATTGCGCAAATTGTATTCCTAAAAAAACTAAAGCATCAAAACACCAATTATTTTTAAAATGTTTTTTATAAAATATTTGCATTGCACCATAAAACCGTTTTGCATAAGTTTTATCTTTTAAAGTACTTTCTCCCTTATAATGTATTACACTTGTTTTCCCGTAGTAATAGCTTTTATAACCTGCTTTTTTAATTTTATAACTTAAATCTATGTCCTCGCCGTACATAAAATAGTCTTCGTCAAAACCTTTTACCTCGTTATAAACAGTTTTTTTTAATAGCATAAAAGCACCTACAAAAACATCTGTTTCGCCTATTTCATTCTCATTTAAATGGTTTGCGTAATAATGCGCATCGTTACCTAATGCTTTTTGTATTGCTATTTTTGTAATTGGAACATTACGCTTACTTTCTGGCAAAAAAATACCGTTACCATCTATTAATTTGCAACCTACAACACCAACATTATCTTGCATTTTAGCAAAACTTAATAACGTTTTAAAAGTATTTTCACCAACAACTGTATCTGGGTTTAAAATACATACAAATTCTCCTTTTGCTAATTTTACACCAATATTATTACCTTTAGAAAAGCCTAAATTCTCTTTATTTTCAATAAGTTTTACGTTTGGAAAATTTGCTTTTACCATTTTGCAACTATCGTCGTGAGAGTTATTATCGACTACAATAATTTCTGCTTCAAAATCCTTAATAGCTGCTTCTACACTTTGTAAACACAACTCTAAAAAGTAGCGTACATTATAGTTTAGTATGATTACTGAAAGTTGCAAATGCAATTATTGTTTTAGTGAGGCTTCAAAAGGAATACGATTTAAAATACTGCGTCCTAGTGTAATTTCATCGGCATATTCTAACTCATCTCCAACCGAAATTCCTCTTGCTATGGTTGATGTTTGCACTTCTAAACCATTTAACTGTTTAAAGATATAGAAGTTTGTAGTATCGCCTTCCATAGTTGGACTTAAAGCAAAAATAAGCTCCTTAACGCTGCCACTTTTAACTTTATTTACCAAACTTACAATATTTAAATCGTGAGGTCCAATGCCTTCTATTGGATTAATTTTTCCTCCTAAAACATGGTACAAGCCTTTATGAGATGCTGTATTTTCTATTGCCATAACATCTCGTACATCTTCTACCACACAAATAATATCTTTTTTTCGTAATGGATTAGAGCATATTTCACAAATTTCTACATCACTAATATTATGGCACGATTTACAAAATTTTAAATCTTCTCGCATTTGTGATAATGCTTGAGATAAATTTTCTGTTTGCTCTTTAGGTTGTTTTAGTAAATGTAATGCTAAACGCAATGCTGTACGCTTACCAATTCCTGGTAATTGCGATATTTCGTTAACGGCATTTTCTAAAAGTTTTGATGAGAATTCCATAGACTGCGAATTTAAAAATTAGTCAAGACTTTCACTAATTTTCGTGCATCTAAATACTATAAGCTTAGGTGATTCTACTCATTATATTTCACAATTTTTAAACTACTAACTTACATCTGTAAACTTATTTTGTATTTTGGCAGCAAGAATATAATTTTCATGACAGCTACTCAAATTTTACTCCTAATTGCAGCCTATTTTGGTGTACTTATTTTAATCTCATATTTTACAGGAAAGGAAGATACAAATGCAGCATTTTTTAAAGCTAATAAATCTGCTCCATGGTATTTAGTTGCTTTTGGGATGATTGGCGCTTCTTTATCTGGTGTAACTTTCATTTCTGTTCCAGGATTAATTGCCGGTCAAGAGTTTGCATATATGCAAGGTGTGTTTGGCTTTTTTGTAGGCTACTTAGTAGTTGCTTTTGTACTTATTCCTTTATACTATCGGTTAAACGTTACTTCAATTTACCAATATTTAGAAGATCGTTTTGGTGTTGTAAGTTATAAAACTGGCGCCTTTTTCTTTTTATTATCTAGAGTAACCGGTGCTTCTTTTAGACTTTACCTAGTAGCATTAGCAATGCAGTATATTGTTTTTGAAAGTTTAGGTGTTCCGTTTTGGATTACAGTAGTTATTTCTATTTTATTAATCTGGCTTTATACTAACAAAGGCGGTATTAAAACAATTATTTGGACAGATACTTTACAAACTATTGCTATGTTAACTTGCGTTATTGTAGCTATTATTTTAATACTAAATAAATTAGATTGGACTTTAGCCGAAACATTTACTAAGGAAACCTTTAAAAATAAAAGTCAAATTTTCTATTTCGATGATTTTAATAGCAAGATTAATTTCTGGAAATATTTTATTGGTGGTATTTTTATAACAATTGCTATGACAGGCTTAGACCAAGATATGATGCAAAAAAACTTAACCTGTAAAACTGCCAACGAATCTAAAAAGAACATGCTTTCTATGTCTGTTTTATTGGTTGTTGTAAATCTTATTTTTTTAACACTTGGTGCTTTATTATTTATTTACGCAGACCAATTTAGTGTAGCAATACCAGAGTTAAATGGCGTAACTAGAACAGATTTACTGTTTCCAGAAATAGCCATGAATCAAGGTCTTGGAAAAGGTTTAGCTATAACATTTATTATTGGTTTAATTGCTGCTGCTTATAGTAGTGCAGATAGTGCCTTAACATCTTTAACCACATCTTTTTCTGTAGATTTTTTAGACATTGAAAAAAAACCAATTGAAGCGCAAAAACCTTTACGCAAAAAAGTGCACGTAGCTGTATCTATTTTACTTATTGTTGTTGTAGTAATTTTTAATTATTTAGAAGGAAGCGTGGTAAGCAACCTCTTTAAATTTGCAACGTTTACCTACGGCCCTTTACTTGGTCTTTTTGCTTTTGGAATTTTAACTAAAAGAAATATTAAAGACAAATATGTGTGGATTATTGGTTTGGTATCAATAACAATAACCTATTTAATAACACTAGCGCCTGCCGCTTTTTCTAACAGTTTTATAGGTAACTATGCGTTTCATTGGGAAATTTTACCATTAAATGGATTAATTACTTTTCTTGGTTTGTTATTAATTTCTAAAAGAAAGTAATTTTACACTTAAAACTTATTAATTTATTTTCTCAAATAATTAAATGTAAAATTATTAATATTGATTTGTAGAAAGCATTACTAAGGTACAGGCAACTTCAAACTCAATATTGTTATCTCTTAAAATTGAATAAAACTCAGGATTTTCTGTTCCTGGATTAAAAATTACGCGCCTTGGCTGTAAAGACAATATATAGTTGTAATACTGCTCCTGCCTTTTAGGATTTAAATACAATGTTACCGTATCTATATTATTATATTGTTTTAACTCTGTATCTATTACAATACCATTTACCACTCCTTCTCGCAAACCAAAAGCTACAGTTTCATGCTTATAATTATTTAACTTTTTAATAGCCATATTAGAATATCTTTCTGGTTTTGTTGAAGCACCAATAACTAATGTTTTCTTACTCATATTTAATTGTGTTAAAATTTTAAAAGTTACGCAAATAAGCGTAACAAATTATAAAAGTAGTCGTCTATAGTATTAATAACAAACATCAATCAATCAAAAATCAACCAAACCAATGAAAAAACTAATAGGTATTTGCTTATTTCTAATAGCAACTTTAGTACAAGCACAAACGGCAACAAAAAATCCTTTAATTTTTAAAAACGGAATTATTACAGGTAAAGTTTTAGACGGAACACTTAATCAACCTATACCGTACGTAAATATTGTAATTCGCGATTTAAACGGAAAAATTATTACAGGAAGCATTACTAACGACGACGGTACATTTTACATGGATAACATTCCAGAAGGCACTACAACTGTTAGTATAGAATATTTAGGCTTTAAAACTGTAAGTAGAAAAATAACCATAGACAAAGACAATAATAAAATTGATTTTGGAGAAGTTAAAATATTTGAATCTGCAACAAGCTTAGACGAGGTAGAACTTACTGCAGAAGTTTCTACAATACAGCAAAAAGTAGACAGAAAAGTAATTACAGTAGGAAAAGACTTAACAACTTCTGGACCTACTGCAAGCGATATTATGAACAATCTACCAAGCGTTAGTGTCGACTCTCAATCTGGCGCAGTTAGCTTACGTGGTAATGCAAATGTACGCGTTATGGTAGACGGAAAACTTTCTAATATTCCTGCAGCACAATTATTAAAACAAATACCATCAACATCTATTAAAAGTATCGAGTTAATTACTAATCCTTCTGCTAAATATAATCCAGAAGGTATGAGTGGATTAATAAATATAGTCTTAAAAAAGAATATAAAAATTGGCTTTAACGGAAACATTAACTTAGGTTTAAATTACCAAGATAATGCCAGATTTAATAGCTCTATAGATATGAATTACCGAAACGGAAAATTAAACTTCTATGGTAGTTATGGAAATAACATTGCTAAAAATAACAATACAGGATTAATTAGCAGACCAGATAACAACTCTGAGCAACAATTTAGTTTTCTTGATAATAGAAAAAACCATCTATTTAAAGCTGGTGTAGATTTTTATTTAAACGATAAAAACACCATTTCTTTTTTTACAAACCAAAGTATTACAGACTCTAAAAACTTAGGTAATACAGATGCCTTATTTTACAACACACCAAGCCTAAACCAATATCAAACATTTAATAATGTAAACGATAATAATTCGTCTCAATACAATTTTGACTATAAATTAGAATTTGAAAAAGAAGGATCGAATATAGAATTAGAAATAGATTATAATGTTTTTGACCAACAAGAAGATGCCGATTTTAGGTTTTCGAGTGCAACAGATTTAAACAATTATTTAGATTTTGTAACAACAGATAGAGAAAGTACAACCATAAATTTAGATTATGTTAATCCGCTAAGTGATACAGCTAAATTAGAATTAGGTTTACAGGCAAGATTATTTAATACAAATATAGATTACAATTCTACAGGAATTTCTTTAAACCAAATGGGCGTATTTAGGCCAACACCTAGCACTGTTTTCGATTACACTAGAGACATATACTCTGCATATGCTACTTATGGTAAAACTTTAGATAGATGGACCTATCAAATTGGTGTTCGTGCAGAAAATGTTCAAGTTATAGCAGATGCTTTATCTACGGAAGCAACCGGAGAAACAAATTTAATTTCTTTTGATAATGATTATTTTCAAGTATATCCTTCTGCATTTTTTACCTATACTCCATCCGAAAAAAACTCATACCAATTAAGTTTTAGTCGTCGCGTAGATAGACCAGGAATTGGACAAGTAAATCCTATTAGAGAGTGGAGCACTCCATTAATATCTTCTTTTGGAAACCAAAATTTAGAACCACAATTTACTAATTCTATAGAGTTAAATTATACTAGACAATTAGAAAACGGTAGCATTACAGGAGGTGTTTTTTATAGAGCCATACAAGACGAAATAAACCAAGGTATAACTATAGACAGAACCGATGTTACTTCGGGACGTCAAATTTTAACTCATAATAATTATGATGATACTGCTGCGTACGGTGTAGAATTATCTAGCAATTATAGACCAACAAAATGGTGGAGTTTAAATGCTAGTTTTGATGCCTATTTACAAACACAAAAAGGTATTACAGAAGTTCTTTCTACTCCATTAGAAACTGCTACAATTGCAGATATTCAAACTAATGTTATTGAAGTAGATAATATTGCCTATAATTTTAGAATATTTAATAACTTTAAAGTAACTAAAAAATTAAGCTTATCTGCTTTTGCTTTTTATCGTGGTGCTGCAGAAGACTTACAGTTTAAAAGCGAACCTATGTACTTTGTAAATTTAGGAGCTAGACATGATTTTGCAGACGGCAAAGGCTCTTTTAGTTTAAATTTTAACGATATTTTTAATACCCAAGAATTTGGCTTTACAGGCAATAGACCATTTAAACAAGTAGGCGCATTTAATTGGGAAAGCCAAACTATTTTCGCAGGTTTATCTTATAGATTTGGAGGAGGTAAATACAGAGCAAAGTCGAGAAAAAACAGAGATAATAATGAAAAATCTGGAGGCGGATTTTTATAGAAAATATTTAAGATGCTAATTAGTTTTAATGGCAATACAGAAAGTTAATGGTTAGTGTATGTATTGCTATTAAACAAGAAAACCCAAGACTTGATCAGTCTTGGGTTTTTGATTTTGTAAGAATTTTAAACCAAAAAAAATCCAAATAATAGTTAAATAAATACTAAATATTGAAAATCAATAAGTTACAAATAAAAAAACGTTATATCTTTGTATCAATTAATTCTTTAATACAGTTTTTCATTAAATAGTTATTGAGTTGATTAATAGCAATTAAATCCTGAAGCAACAGCTTCAGGATTTTTTATGTTTTATCATTTATTATGCACGCAGTGTTAAAATATGTTAAATGCTGATTTTCAGTGTAATAAAATTTAATTTTGAGCGTCTATATAAAAAAGCAACACAGTTAACGAATACATTTAGTTTGAATTAGTCTTCCATTAAAACGTTCGTAAACACGTTAGTTTATATGATTAATAGCAGAAAATCCCAATGTTATGCATTGGGATTTTTATTTTAAAACACACATAAACGTTAAAGTCTGTTAAAGTGCATTTGTTTAACGCAATAAAAAATGAAAACACGCATCTTAAATAGAACACAACTTATAAATACGAATAATTAAATTTGAATTAGTCTTCCACTTTAAAATTCGATAATAACTTAATTTTTTGTTTATAATAAAAAATCCCAATGCCTTATAACATTGGGATTTTTTTATTGTTATATTTTATGTGTTACCACTTAATAATTACACTTCCCCAAGTAAAACCACTACCAAAAGCAGCTAAAACTACATGGTCTCCTTCTTTTATTTTGCCTTCCTCCCAAGCTTCGGTTAAAGCAATTGGTATAGAAGCTGCAGTAGTATTACCGTATTTTTGAATGTTATTAAAAACTTGATCATTACTTAAATCAAATTTTTTCTGTATAAATTGAGCTATTCTTAAATTTGCTTGATGTGGAATCAACATATTTATAGCATCTTTACTTAAATTATTTTTTGCTAAACCTTCCATTATTACTTCGCTAAAACGAACTACGGCATTTTTAAAAACAAACTGCCCATTCATATGCGGAAAATAACTCTCGTCGTTTGGATTGTTATCTTTAATAATATCATTAACCCAACGTTTTCCCATTCCAGGAGCTACTAAAACTAATTCCTCGGCATGTTCTCCTTGAGAATGTAAGTGCGTTGATAAAATACCTTTAGTAGTATCTTCTTCTCTTGTTAATATTGCTGCTCCTGCTCCATCACCAAATATTACTGTTACTCCTCTTCCTCGAGTTGTTTTATCTAATCCATGAGAATGCAACTCGCTACCAATAACAAGAATATTTTTATACATTCCTGTTTTAATAAAATTATCTGCAACAGATATAGCATATACAAAACCAGAACATTGGTTTCTAACATCTAAAGCACCAACTGTTTTAATACCTAATGCATGCTGTACTTGTACTCCTGGACCAGGAAAATACATATCTGGACTAAGTGTTGCAAAAATTATAAAATCTATATCATCTTTATCTATTCCTGCACGTTCAATAGCTTGTTTTGCTGCCTTTACTCCCATGGTTGCAGTAGTATCTCCTGTTCCTTCCTTTACCCAACGGCGCTCTTTTATACCTGTACGCTCGGTAATCCACTCATCATTTGTATCCATCATTTTAGATAGATCATCATTAGTCACTACATTGTCTGGCACATATTTACCAAGTCCTATTATTTTTGAATTGTACATTTAAAAGTCTTTTATTTCACTTCCACACAAATGGAATAATTATTTTTAATTTAAAAACAGAAACGCAATTTAAGTTATTCGAATAAAAGCTTTCCAAAAATTTATTCTATTCATTATGCATGCATAGCTTCTGCTATTTGTTTTTAAAAAAAATCACAGCTTAAAATGTCATCTTGTCACCTTTATACAATTGGCATTTTTGTTGTCTAATCTTCCATAACAAATAAAAACATATTAATTAAGATTCTTGCAATTGCAGGAATGACAAATAAATTTATCATGGCAAAAGGAAATATTAATGTTTCAGTGGAAAACATTTTCCCATTAATTAAAAAATTCTTGTATAGTGATCACGAAATATTTTTGCGTGAACTTGTAAGTAATGGTACAGATGCAACTTTAAAATTAAAGCATTTAACTAGTATTGGAGAAAGCAAAGCTGAATATGGAAATCCAATAATTGAAGTTAAAATTGACAAGGAAGGAAAAAAACTTCATATTATTGATCAAGGTTTAGGTATGACAGCTGAAGAGGTTGAAAAATACATTAACCAAGTAGCCTTCTCTGGAGCCGAAGAATTTTTAGACCAATACAAAGATTCTGCTAAAGATTCTGGTATTATTGGTCATTTTGGTCTTGGTTTTTACTCTGCTTTTATGGTAGCAGAAAAAGTAGAAATTATTACAAAATCTCATAAAGAAGATACTGTTGCGGCACATTGGACTTGTGATGGTTCTCCGGAATTTACATTAGTTCCTCACGATAAAACCGATAGAGGAACAGAAATTATTCTTCACATTGCAGAAGACTCTACAGAGTTTTTAGAAGAAGCTCGAATTGGCAGTTTATTATCTAAGTATAATAAGTTTATGCCTATTCCAATTAAATTTGGAACTAAAGAAGTTAACGATCCAAATCATACTCCAGAAACAACTAAAGACGCTGAAGGTAAAGAAACTACTGAGCCACAGAAAAAAATTACTGTAGATAATATTATTAACAACCCTAATCCAGCATGGACTAAACAACCATCAGAATTAGAGGATGAAAATTATAAAAGCTTTTATAGAGAGCTTTATCCAGCACAGTTTGAAGAGCCTTTATTCCACATTCATTTAAATGTAGACTATCCGTTTAATTTAACAGGAATCTTATATTTCCCTAAGATGACTCAAGATATGAGCATGCAAAAGGATAAGATTCAATTATACCAAAACCAAGTATTTGTTACAGATAATGTAGAAGGTATCGTACCAGAGTTTTTAACTATGCTACGCGGTGTAATAGATTCTCCAGATATTCCATTAAATGTTTCTCGTTCATACTTACAAGCAGATGGAGCTGTTAAAAAAATATCATCTTACATTACACGTAAGGTTGCAGATAAATTAAAATCGTTATTTAATAATAACCGTGAAGATTTTGAAGCAAAATGGAACGATATTAAAGTAGTTATTGAATATGGAATGTTGTCTGAAGATAAATTCTTTGACAAAGCAGATGCTTTTGCTTTATATCCAACAGTAGACGATAAATATTACACATATACAGAGTTAGAAAACGCTATTAAGGCTAACCAAACCGATAAAGACGGTAAAATGGTTATTCTTTACGCTAGTAATCAAGACGACCAACACACTTATATTGAAGCTGCTAAAGCTAAAGGTTACGAGGTATTATTACTAGATTCTCCTATAGTTTCGCATTTAATGCAAAAATTAGAAAGCTCTAAAGAGAACATAACATTTGCTCGTGTAGATGCAGATTCTATTGATAAACTTATTAAAAAGGAAGATACTACAATTTCTAAACTAGACGAAGACCAAACAAAAGCGTTAGACGAGCTATTAAAAGAAGTAATTCCTTCAGATAAATTTATGGTACAATTAGAGCCTCAAGACAGTGATGCTGCACCATTTATGATTACACAACCAGAATTTATGCGTAGAATGAAAGAAATGCAAGCTACTGGTGGTGGTGGAATGAATATGTTTGGTAATATGCCAGAAATTTACAACCTCGTTGTAAATACAAATTCTGAATTGGTTGGTGAAATTTTAAATACAAAGACCAAGAAAAAACAAGAACGTTTAATAACACAAAGTTTAGACTTAGCACGTTTATCTCAAGGTTTATTAAAAGGAAAAGAACTTTCAGATTTTGTAAAGAGAAGTTACGAAATGATAAAGTAAAATCTTTTACGCTTACGCGGAAATACAAAAACCACCTTTTTAAGGTGGTTTTTTGTTAATTGCCTTTATTCTTTTTTTGTGCTAAATTCGTTAATCTTAGAATACAACTTATTATAATCAATATTTATAAAATGAGAATGTGCTATAAAAAGCTTTTTACACTAATTTTTTTTAAAACCTTATAAAATAACAACACATGTATTCTAAAAAATATTTAAAGTCTAATAGTACAGTTATATCTCTATTATTTTTAATTTTCTTTATTAACGAAGCTCATACACAAGCATACACAAAAAAAGAATTGCAAGACTCTCTTGCAAAAACACCTTATTTTTCAATACATAAGGATAATTATTTTATTACAGGTGTTCCAGTAAATAAAGAAATTAATAGCGCTACTGCAGATGCTAAATACCAAATTAGTTTTAAGCAAATACTTACTAGAAGTCGTTTGCCATGGGACACATACCTTTACCTTACATACACACAAAAATCTTTTTGGAATATTTACGAAGAGTCTTTTCCTTTTAAGGATATCAATTTTAATCCATCTATAGCTTTAGGTAAAATACTTTATGATAAAGAGGAACGTTTAAAAGGTTTGGCAACTTTATCTTTTGAGCATGAATCTAACGGACGAGATAGCATTTCTTCAAGAAGCTGGAATAGATTAAGTTTAGAGTATACTACTAAAATTTCAACTAATACTATTGCTAGTTTTAAAGCTTGGGTTCCCTTTTCTTACAGAGAAGGAAATCCTAATCTTTTAGAATACGTAGGTTTAGGAGAAGTAAACGCATCTCACACATTTAAGCCAGATAAATTAATATTTGATATTAGATTACGTAAAGGACTAAATTTACACGGTAAAGGCTCCGTTAGATCTCGCATTTATTTTAATCCATTTAAGAATAATATTTCTAATCAATATTTAATGTTAGAATGGTTTGTAGGTCAAGCAGAAGGCTTATTAAATTATGAACAATCTCAAAGTGCTATACGCATTGGTTATGTAATTAGAACCAACGAGTTTAAATGGTTTAATGGTAAAAACAATAACTAGTTTTTTTTTTAGATTACACTTAAATTATTTGTTAATAAACCTCGTACAATACTGTTTTAATAACACCTTTATTTTTTTCAAGTTTAACAGTAAATAGGTGCTTTACATTTTTAACTTTAAATAGAAATGGAGCTGCTAGCACATCTACTCCACTTTGTTTTTTTAATCTAATACCTTGCCCAGAAATAATATCTTTATTTGGAATAAAATCTCCTTCTGGCAAATGCTCTGTAATAATTACATACTTAAATGCATACAATTTGTTAACTATACTTTCTACCTCTTTATTAGACAGATGCTGAAGTACTTGTCTTAATATAACACAATCGGCTAACGGCAATTGGTCTTTAGCTATATCTAAACAACTAAAATTTAGATTTTTAGCTTTAAAATGGGTTTTATTATAATTTATTAATTCCTCAACAATATCAACCGCAACATAGGATTTTGTAAACATTATTAATTGCTTACCAATATTAAAATCACCACAACCTAAATCTGCAACAGAAATTGGCTCTTTAAAAGATTTAAAAAATGTTGTTAATTTTTTTATGTAAGGGTTTACTATATCTTGCTTATGCGAGCCTTCTCCAGAATAAAAACTTAAACCATTACTTCCCCAAAGTTGCTTTTTGTAAATCTGGTCCATTGCAGCTTTTGTTGGCCAAGGTGTTTTATTCTTTTTGTTTTTTTCCATATCAAAAATCAAAGATAAATTTTATTTCCGTTAGCAAATACATATAAGTATTTTCAAACATTTCAAATACTATTTTTTTTAATACATTAGAGCAAAATATATTTATAATAAACCGTTTTTAAAATGAAATCTAATAGTTTAAAAATTTCAGAAATTTTTAAAAACATGTCTTTTTCTGAAAAAGAAATAGAGATTATAACTTCTTCTTTAAAAAAAACTACTCTAAAAAAAGGAACTATATTAATAAAAGAAGGTGACTTTGTAGATAATATGTATTATGTTGAAAGTGGTTGTCTTAGAACTTTTCATATAGATGTTCATGGAAAAGAACACACCGTACAGTTTGGGATAAAAGACTGGTGGATAACAGATTACACTGCCTATTTTTCATCAGAAAAAGCAATAATGAATTTAGAAATACTTCAAGATTGTACACTTTATGCACTTTCAAAAAACAACAGAGAGCTTTTGTATAATAAGATTCCTCAAATCCATAAATTTATTAGAATTAAGTTAGAACGTGCTTATGCTGCTTTTCAAAAGAGAATATTGGCTAATCTATCGCAATCTGCTACAGAACGCTATTTAGAGTTTATAAACACATATCCGGATATCGAAAAAAATGTAAAAAATTATCATCTTGCTTCTTATCTTGGTATTACAACAGAAAGCTTAAGTAGAATTAGAAAAAAACTAAATTAATTTTAATTTATTACCATACATCAATTTTTTATAAAAACAATCTTAATAGATTTGTAGCTAATTCAATTTTTACAAGTACCACTAAACGTACTTATAGATTAAGTAATAGCATAAAAAGCGCGAGTATATACTCGTGCTTTTTTAATTTACATAATATTGAACATTAGCAAGACTATTATAAAAAACCTTAACGCTTCATTAAAATAAAACTAATGTTTTATTCCGTAATTTTGTTTTATGAAATTCAAAATACAATCAGAATTTAATCCAACAGGAGATCAACCAACTGCAATAAAACAATTGGTAAATGGCCTAAATGCTAAAGAAAAATACCAAACCTTACTTGGTGTTACTGGTTCTGGAAAAACATTTACTGTTGCTAATGTTATAGAAAAAGTACAGAAACCCACTCTTGTTTTGGCTCATAATAAAACTCTTGCAGCACAACTTTACAGCGAGTTTAAACAATTTTTTCCTGATAATGCTGTTGAGTATTTTGTTTCCTATTACGATTATTACCAACCAGAAGCATACATACCAACATCTGGTGTATATATAGAAAAAGATTTATCCATAAATGAAGAAATTGAGAAAATGCGTTTAAGCACGACCTCTTCTCTACTTTCTGGTCGTAGAGACGTTTTGGTAGTAGCTTCTGTTTCTTGCTTATATGGTATTGGAAACCCAATAGAATTTCAAAAAAATGTTATCTCTATAGAACGTGATCAAGAAATTTCACGTACAAAATTATTACATCAATTAGTACAAAGTTTGTATTCGCGTACAGAGGCAGATTTTAAACATGGTAATTTTAGAATAAAAGGAGATACTGTAGATGTGTTCCCTAGTTACGCCGACGACGCTTTTAGGATTCATTTTTTTGGTGATGAAATTGAATTAATAGAGCAATTTAATATACAAACCAACGAAGTTATTGAAGAATATGATAGATTAAATATCTATCCAGCAAACATGTTTGTTACCTCTCCAGATGTATTACAAGGAGCCATAAGAAATATACAAGATGACTTAGTTAAACAACATGATTATTTTAAAGATATAGGCAAACATCTTGAAGCTAAAAGGTTAAAAGAGCGTACAGAATTCGATTTAGAAATGATTAGAGAATTAGGGTATTGTTCTGGTATTGAAAACTACTCGCGCTATCTTGATGGCAGACTACCAGGAACAAGACCTTTCTGTTTATTAGATTATTTTCCAGACGATTATTTAATGGTTGTAGACGAAAGTCATGTTACAATTTCTCAAGTACATGCCATGTATGGAGGAGATAGAAGCCGAAAAGTTAACCTTGTTGATTATGGTTTTAGGCTTCCAGCGGCAATGGACAATAGACCATTAAAGTTTGAAGAATTCGAGGCTTTACAAAACCAAGTATTATATGTAAGTGCAACACCTGCAGATTATGAACTACAAAAAACCGATGGCGTTTATGTAGAACAAGTTATTAGACCAACAGGATTATTAGATCCAATTATTGAAGTTAGACCAAGTCTAAACCAAATTGATGATTTAATTGAAGAAATACAGCAACGCGTTGAAAAAGATGAACGCACACTGGTAACTACACTTACAAAACGTATGGCCGAGGAATTAACCAAATACTTAAGCAGAATAAATGTACGTGTAAATTACATACATAGTGATGTAGACACTTTAGAGCGAGTACAGATTATGCAAGATTTAAGAAAAGGTATTTACGATGTTCTTGTTGGTGTTAACTTATTACGTGAAGGTTTAGACTTACCAGAAGTGTCCTTAGTTGCTATTTTAGATGCAGATAAAGAAGGATTTTTACGCTCCAATCGTTCTCTTACGCAAACCGTTGGGCGTGCTGCCAGACACCTTAACGGAAAAGCAATAATGTATGCAGATAAAATTACTAAAAGCATGCAAAAAACTATTGATGAAACAGAATACCGTCGAGAAAAACAAATTGCATACAATACCAAAAACAACCTTACTCCAAGAGCCCTAAACAAAAGCTTAGACAGCGCGTTAAGTAAAAACTCTGTTAGTACTTATAGTTACGAACTAGAAGCAGCACGTGCAGCAGAGCCAGAAAGCGAGTACTTAACCAAACCTGAATTAGAGAAAAAAATACGAGAGAAACGTAAACTTATGGAACAAGCTGCCAAAGCTTTAGATTTTATTATTGCAGCTCAATTACGTGATGAAATAAAAAGTTACCAAAGCAAATTAGAAGATTTAAAAACATAGCATCATGGAGAACCAACAACAACCAATAATTATAGAACATTTCTACAACGTTTCTAAAGAAAAACTCTGGGAAGCTATAACAAATCCAAAAGAAATGCAAGAATGGTATTTTAACAACATTCCAGATTTTAAAACAGAAATTGGTTTTACAACACAGTTTAATATAAAATCTCACACTAGAGATTTTAATCATATTTGGACAGTAACAAATGTTGTGCTACAAAATAAAATTACATATACTTGGGTATTTGAAGGTATTACAGGAAAATCTTCTACCTGTTTCGAAATTTCAGGAAACCAAAATCAATCTATATTAAAATTAACAGCAACTGTTTTAGAGCCATTTCCAAGTAATATTCCAGAATTTGAAAGAGAAAGTGGTATAGATGGATGGAACTATTTTATAAAAAAACAACTTGACAGTTACTTAAATAGCTAAAACAAGTTGTAAAAATTTTCTATTTAATTATATTGAACTTTAAAAATATCAATCAACACATCGGCAGGTACCATTCTATCTGGGAAACCTTCCATTAAATATAATACTTTAGTAATGCATTCATGGTTTAATCCCATTCTAAGTCCATAATTGTATAATTTTGCAATTTCTTCTTGAGTGCGTTCATCATCAATATGCATTAGCAATACCAACCTATGAAATTGCACAATACGCTCGCTATGAGATTTTAAGTGCATTCTATTTACTGGATGTTTAATTAGGTAATTAAAGTCATCTTTTGATATTTCTAATTGCTTTGCCACACCAAGCAAAAAATTATATTCTATAGTTTTTAGGGATTTATCAGACTTAGCAAAGGCTATCATTTCTGATAATAAACTAAGTTTTTCTACTCTGTTAGGCATAATGCGAGGGAATTAAATTATACAGTATAAAATTAAGAATAAAAGCCAATTTATTATCGTAGAAAGCACGTCGCTTGTCGAAAAATACTTAGCTTTACATCGATTTTAAGTGCTGTTTATCAAAGTGTTACTCTTAAAAAGGAGCAAAAAACACCACAACTCACTGATAATTAAAAATTTAAGCCATGACAAATAACGATATTTTTAAAAAACTAAGAGTCGCACATAAACTGCGTGACGACGATATTATTAAAATTTTAGAGCTTGTAGATTTTAGAGTTTCTAAAAGTGAACTAAATGCATTTTTTAGACGAGAAGACCATCCAAATTATGTAGAATGTGGTGATCAAATTTTAAGAAATTTTTTAAATGGCTTAATTATACATCTTCGTGGACCAATGCCTAAAAAAGGTGAAACATCCAAAAATAACATTGCGAATAAAATAAAATCAACTTCAAAAAACAATAAGAAGAATTTTAATAAACCAAGAGATAAAAAAAAGAGCGACGATTAAGTTGCTCTTTTTATATATAATTTAATGTTTTTTATTTAAACCAAAAACATAAGTTATACAATAGTATTACTCATTTTCGCTTGTTTTCAAACAAAGAATAAGATTTAATACTGGTATTAATGTAAACCAAACAGAAACTCCAGCATCTCTTAATCTTCTTACTGTTGCACTTATTAATGGTATAAAAAACACCAAATTAATAACGCTTCTTATTCCTCTAAAATTCAATCCGTTAGGCTCTATATTATTAGCTTTTAAATACCAAGCTTCTAGTAACCCAAAAGGTATTGAAAGTATAAAAATATTAAACACAACAAAAATTAAAATAAAATAAGTCCAATATTCTTTTCTTCCAGTCTTTCCTTTATAATTAAAGGTTTCTTTAAAAATTTTTACTATATCTTCTATCATCATTTACCATGTGTATTTAATTTCAATACTATTTAATAATATATTTTGAATTATAAATATAAAAAAAAAGAGCAACCTTAACGGTTACTCTTTAATATATATACTGTAAAAGTATTAAGCTAAAACAGCTTGTACTTTATCTGCTGCTTCTTGAAATTCTGTAGCACTCATTACATCTAATCCAGAACTGTCTATAAGTTCTTTTGCAATATCTGCATTAGTACCTTGTAAACGCACAATAATTGGAACGTTTATAGCATCTCCCATGTTTTTATAAGCATCTACAACACCTTGAGCTACACGATCGCAACGTACAATACCTCCAAAGATGTTAATTAAAATAGCTTTTACTTCTGGATCTTTTAAGATAATTCTAAAAGCCGCTTCAACACGTTTTGCGTCTGCAGTACCACCAACATCTAAAAAATTTGCTGGCTCACCACCTGCTTGTTTAATTAAATCCATTGTTGCCATTGCTAAACCAGCACCGTTTACCATACAACCAACGTTTCCGTCTAAGTCCACATAGTTAAGTCCTAATTCACCAGCTTCAACTTCTATTGGGCTTTCTTCACGTAAATCGCGTAATTCAGCTAAATCTTTATGTCTATATAATGCATTCGCATCTAAAGATACCTTAGCATCTACAGCCATTATTTTACTATCACTAGTTTTTAATACTGGATTAATTTCAAATAAAGAAGAATCCGACTCTACATAAGCTTTATATAATGAAGTAACAAATTTTGTCATTTCTTTAAATGCTAATCCAGATAAACCTAAGTTAAAAGCAATTTTACGTGCTTGAAATGGTAAAATTCCAGTTGCAGGATCTATTTCTTCTGTAAAAATTAAATGTGGTGTTTCTTCTGCTACAGTTTCAATATCCATACCTCCTTCTGTAGAATACATAATCATATTACGCCCAGTTCCTCTATTTAAAAGAACAGACATGTAATATTCTTCTGGCTCAGAATCTCCTGGATAGTAAACATCTTCTGCTACTAAAACCTGGTGTACACGCTTACCTTCTGCAGAAGTTTGTGGTGTAACTAAATCCATTCCTATAATTTCTCCAGCAATAGTTTTAACGTCGTCTAAGTTTTTTGCTAACTTAACACCACCACCTTTACCACGACCACCGGCGTGAACCTGTGCTTTTATTACGTGCCAACCTGTACCAGTATCTTCGGTTAATTTTTTTGCTGCAGCTACTGCTTCATCAGCATTTTGTGCAACTATACCACGTTGAATACGTACGCCAAAGCTGCTTAATAATTCTTTTCCTTGATATTCGTGTAAATTCATCTGTTTTAGAGTAAAATTTTAGAAACACAAAAGTAAATAATCACAATTACTTACCCTAATATTTAATTGTGAAAATCTTAATTGTATTTTTTATTGTTAATTATTTAACAATATGTTTAAAATATGTAATATTTTAAATTAAATATTTGTAGCCTTAATCTATAATAATAGCTTTGAAAAAAAATTATCAATGACCAATACGCAATTACTTAAAATAGCTGAAGACTTCGGGAGTCCTGTTTATGTTTACAATTCTAATGTTATTTCACTGCAATATAAACGTCTCACATCTGCTTTTAGCTCTGTAAATAAAGTAAAGATTAACTATGCTGTAAAAGCATTATCTAATATTTCTATATTAAAATTAATGAAAACGCTTGGAGCTGGATTAGATACAGTATCTATACAAGAAGTACAATTAGGACTTACAGCAGGCTTTAAAGCAGAACAAATTATTTTTACTCCTAATGGTGTTTCTCTTGAGGAAATAGAGAAAGCCGCAATACTAGGTTGCCAAATAAATATAGACAACTTATCTATACTTGAGCAATTTGGAACCAAACACCCAGATATTCCTGTATGTATTCGTATAAATCCTCATGTAATGGCTGGCGGAAACACTAATATTTCTGTAGGACACATAGATAGCAAGTTTGGTATTTCTATACATCAAATTCCACATATTTTACGTATTGTAGAAAATACAAAAATGAATATTAACGGTATACACATGCATACCGGAAGTGATATTTTAGATATAGATGTCTTTTTATATGCTAGTGAAATACTTTTTGAAACAGCTAAAAACTTTAAAAATTTAGATTTTATAGATTTTGGATCAGGTTTTAAAGTACCTTATAAGCCTGGAGATATTGAAACTAATATTGAAGAATTTGGCGAAAAACTATCAATTAGATTTAATGAGTTTTGTAAAAACTATGGTAAAGAGTTAACCTTAGCTTTCGAGCCTGGAAAGTTTTTAGTAAGTGAAGCTGGACAGTTTTTAGCAAAAGTAAATGTTGTAAAACAAACTACCTCAACAGTTTTTGCCCAAATAGATTCTGGTTTTAATCATTTAATTAGACCTATGCTTTATGGTTCTCAACATGAGATAGAAAACATTTCTAATCCTAAAGGAAGAGAACGTTTTTACAGTGTTGTTGGTTATATATGCGAAACCGATACATTTGCCAATAATAGACGTATTAACGAAATTAATGAAGGTGATATATTAGCGTTTAAAAATGCCGGAGCTTATTGCTATTCTATGGCTAGCAACTATAATTCTCGTTACCGTCCTGCTGAAGTTTTATGGCATAATAAAGAAGCGCATTTAATTAGAAAGCGAGAAACTTTTGAAGATATTTTAAATAATCAAATACAAATAGATTTAAAACCAAAAAAAGCAAAAATATAACTAGACAATAGCACCATAATTATGGTGCTATATTATTTTGCTATAGCTTAGTTTGTTTTATTAAGTATTACTATATTTATGAAAATCAATACTTAATAAATGAATAAAATTGCTCCTGTTACCATTAGACAAATTTTTATAATTAGTTTAATACTATTTATTGGCAGTATTATTTTTAGAGAAATGTTTCCTTATTTTGGTGGCTTTCTTGGTGCTGTTACACTTTATGTGTTATTACATAAGTGGATGAAAAAAATGGTTAACGACAAAAAATGGAACACCAGCCTATCTGCCATAATACTCCTTCTTTTTTCTTTTATAGTAATTATAATTCCTGTTGCTGGAATTATAATTATGCTAGGCAATAAAATTAGCGACTTTACAAAAAACAGCGAACAATTTTTAAGTGCAGCCAAAAGTCAACTAGAAAAAGTTGAAGATTTAGTTGGTATGGATCTAAATTCTCAAATAGATACTAATAGTATTACAGAATGGGTTACTACTAATTTACAGAGTTTTGCAGGAGGAACATTTAATATTTTTATTTCTTTAGGTATAATGGGCTTTGTGCTATATTATATGCTAACCAATAGTAAAGATTTAAAAACATCATTATTAAAATATATTCCTTTAGGAGAAAGCAACTTAATTGAAATTGGGCAAGAAGTACGCTCTATGGTTAGAGCAAATGCTATAGGTATTCCTTTAGTTGCAATTGCTCAAGGTATTATTGCTCTTATTGGTTTTTTAATTTTTGGAATACAAGACCCTTTTTTCTGGTTTGTGATAGTTACTATTGGCTCTATGATTCCTTTTGTTGGAACATTAATTGGTATTTTACCAGTTTTTTTAATTACTATTTCTTCTGGTAATAATTTTCAAGGTTGGGCCATTTTAATATATGGAATAGTTGTAGTTGGTTCTACAGATAATATAATAAGACTTTTTGTGCTTCAAAAACTGGATGAAGTACATCCTTTAATTACTTTAATTGGTGTAATTATTGGCGTTCCTCTATTTGGATTTATTGGACTAATTTTTGGCCCATTGCTAGTAAGCTTATTCTTAATTTTGGTAAAAATTTACAGAAAAGAATATGGAAAAGATGCACACGAAAAACAAGAAGTAAAGGAAAAACAGTTATAAATTTTGATAAAAAGTCAATCCGTTATTATCTAAATCGTAAAATGCAAATTCACGTGTTTGCCAATCTGTTTTTTTTAAAACTGTCTTGTTATTAAAAACACCTCTAAATTTATATTCTTCATATAAATTTTCTAAATGTTCTGTAACGATGCGCAACATTGGCGTGTTGAAACCTGACTCCCATTCTTTTTCATCATGCCATTGTAAATGAATTTCTATGTTATCTCTTATAACACCTGCATACGTTGGGTTTTTAGAATCGTCTGCGAAGGCTATTTTAAACCCTAATTTTTTTACATAAAAAGTGAGTGCTTCTACTACATTTTTTACTGGTAAAATAGGATGAATTTGATGCAATATTGGTTTTGGCATTATTTAATTTTTTATCTCTTTTATATCGCTAATATTTGATGTACCATATTTATCGAACAAATAAATTAAGCTCGTCATGGTTGCTGCACCTAACTCTAACTCTCTTTTATTTACAGCATCAAACGTATCGTTTGCGGCATGATGATGATCAAAATAGCGTTGTGAGTCTGGACGTAGTCCTGCTAATACAATATTATCGTTTTTTAATGGCCCAATATCTGCGCCGCTATATCCTTTTTCAAAGTAATGAATTAAATAAGGTTTAAATAATGGTTCCCAACTAAGTACTTTATTTAAGTTGGCTTCACTACAATCGAAACTAAAACCTCTTGGTGTAAATCCTCCTGAATCACTCTCTAAAGCAAAAACGTGATTTTCGTTTTTTCGTTTTGCTTCTTCGGCATATTTTTTACCGCCTCGTAAGCCGTTTTCTTCGTTCATAAATAAAACAACTCTTATGGTGCGTTTTGGTTTAATACCACTTTCTTTTAACAATCGTAAAACATCCATAGATTGTACAACTCCTGCGCCATCATCATGAGAACCATCGCCCAAATCCCAAGAGTCTAAATGACCACCAACTACCATATACTCGTTTGGAAACTGGCTTCCTGTAATTTCTCCTATGACGTTATATGATAATACATCGTCAAATTGTTTACAGTTTTGTTTAAAGTAAAATTCTAAATTTTTATCGTTTTTTAGTGCTGCAGATAATGCATTTGCATCGTTTGTGCTTATTGCTGCGCTTGGTATGCGTTGGTTGTTTGGCAAATCTAGATAGCCCATACTACCTGTATGTGGAAGGTTATCTTGACGTAGGTTTAATGATCTTACAATAACGCCAACTGCTCCTAGTTTTCCTGCTTCGTAAGCGCCTGCATATCTTTGTTTTGAGCAACCGCCATAGGCTTCGAAGGTGTGTATTAATTCTGGATTCATTGCGCCATTAAAAAATACTATTTTTCCTTTTACGCTTGTGCCTAGTTTTGCTAATTCTTCGAAGCTTTTTACTTCGACTACTTTTGCTTTTAAACCGTTGTTTGGTGTGGCAACAGAACCTCCTAAGGCGCAAATATTTACGTTTACTTGTTTTCCTAGTGTTGTAAAATAGCCTACTTCTTTTTCGCCACGTTCCCATTTTGGTACTATTACTTCTTGTAGCCATACTTTATCTAAACCTAATTTTTGTAATTCGGTTTTTGTGTATTGCACTGCTTTTTCTGCATTTACAGAACCGGATAACCTACCGCCTATTTGGTTTGATAAATGGTCTAACCACTGGTAAGCTTTACCGTTTGTTAGGGATTGACTGTAAATGGTTTTTAGGGTTTCTTTATCGGTTTGCGCGATTACATTTACTGATAAAAATAGTGCTGCAATTATAAGTCTTAGTTTCATGTTGTGTGCGTTAGCGATTGTAATGGCATCCTTTTTTTTGCTGCCGTATATGGCAAAAAAAAGATATAATGGAAAGCGCGACCTTTAGGTAACGCCCAAAATGTTATTCGTTATTTAATTGTTGACGGTATAAATCTATATTTGCTTTTGTTTTTTCGTCTAATTCTGGTTCTTGGATATCGTCGTACTTTTTTAGTGTCTCGTATAGAATTGTTGCTACGGCTAATCTTGCTGCTGGTTTATTGTCTGCCGGTATATTAAACCATGGTGCGTGGGCTTTTGATGTTCTATTTATGGCGTCTTGGTAGCAGAATATGTAATCGTCCCATAATTTTCGCTCTTTTAAGTCTCCGGCTGAGAATTTCCAGTTTTTTTCTTTTAAATCTAAACGACGTAGTAGTCTGTTTTTTTGTTCTTCTTTAGAGAGATTCATAAAAAACTTAAATATTACGGTTCCGTTTTCTACGAGGTGTTTTTCGAAGTTATTTATTTGCTCGAAACGTTTATCCCAGAAGGCTTCGTTTACATCCTCTACAGTATTTACATTTGGTAGGTTTTCGCCTAAAATATAGCTAGGATGTACTCTTGTAACTAATACATTTTCGTAGTGTGTACGGTTGTGTACTCCAAATTTGCCACGTGCTGGTAATGCGATATAGTGCCTCCATAAATAATCGTGTTTTAATTCTAATGTGGTTGGTACTTTAAAGCTCATGACCTCGACACCGCGTGCATTAAAATCTTTAAATACTTCGCGTATTAAACTGTCTTTTCCTGAGGTATCCATACCTTGTAAACATACTAATACTGAATATTTGCCGTGTGCGTATAGCGTGTCTTGAAGCTTACCTAGTTTTTTTCGTACTTTTTTTAGCTTGTCTTTTACTTCGTCATCTTTTTCTTCTAAATCTAATAGTGTTGGTAGATTAGACAGTTCTATTTTTGATGTTATTATGTGGTCTTTTATATTAATGTCTTTCATAAATTAATTTTAAGCTTAAATATACGCAATGCGTTTTGTTATTAAAAGTAATAATTATTTTAAGGTTTTTAAATTGTTAGTGGCTTATCATTGTTTTTAAAACAAAAAAACCAATCGTTTTATTAGATTGGTTTTTGTTATAATACGTTTTGTTTGTGTTTACTTGCTTGCAAATAGTTTTACGTCTTGCTCGCTAACTTCTGCGCCGCCTAAAATTATTAAGCGTTCTACAACGTTACGTAACTCGCGTATATTACCTGTCCAGTCGTATTCTTGTAATAATTTTATAGCTTTTTCTGAAAATGTTTTTAGTGCTGTGCCTTGCTCGGCAGAGATTTTTTTTGCGAAATGGTTTATTAGTAATGGTATATCTCCACGCCTATCGTTTAACGCTGGAACTTTTACTAATATGACGGCTAATCTATGGTATAAGTCTTCTCGAAATTTACCGTCTTCTATTTCCTTTTTTAGGTTTTTATTGGTTGCTGCTACTACACGAACGTCTACTTTAATATCTTTATCACTACCTACACGTTGTATACGGCTTTCTTGTAAGGCGCGTAATACTTTTGCTTGGGCAGATAGACTCATGTCTCCTATTTCGTCTAGAAATATTGTGCCTCCATTTGCGGCTTCAAATTTTCCTGCTCTGTCTTTTGCTGCACTTGTAAATGCGCCTTTTACGTGACCAAACAATTCACTTTCTATAAGCTCGCTAGGTATTGCGGCACAATTTACCTCTATCATTGGGCCTTTAGCACGATCACTTTTTTGGTGTAACCAATGTGCTACCAATTCTTTTCCTGTACCATTTGGTCCTGTTATTAATACTCGAGCATCTGTTGGCGCTACTTTGTCTATTATGCTTTTAATTTGTGATATGGCGTCGCTTTCGCCTACCATTTCGTACTTTTTGCTAACTTTCTTTTTTAAGATTTTGTTTTCTACAAAAAGTTCTTTTCTATCTAAAGCATTGCGTACTGTGTTTAATAGCCTGTTTAAATCTGGTGGTTTTGATATATAATCAAAAGCACCTAAACGCATAGTATTTACTGCTGTATCTAAATCGCCATGCCCAGATATCATGACCATTGGTATTTCTGGTTTTATTTTTTTTGCTGCTTCAAGTACCTCAACACCATCCATTTTTGGCATTTTAATATCGCAAAGCACTAAATCGTAATCCTCTTTTTTTATTTTATCGATACCTGCCAAACCGTCTTCAGCTTCAAAAACTTCATATTTATCGTTTTCTTCAGAAAGAATTTTTACTAAAACTCTTCTAATTGCTGCTTCGTCTTCTATTACTAAAATTTTTGACATTATATTTTAAATTTAATCCCTGTTCTTAAATAAAACGCATTTACTTTATCTAGTCTATAAATATCGTCTCTATTATTATCTCTTAATCTATTACTCATGCTTATTGTATGGCCGGTATATGCATACCATATTAAATGGTCTGTAAAACAATACTCGTAACCCAAACCTGCTACAATAACTGATAACGATATATTTTCTGCTTGATTGCCATCTAACACAATATTATCTTGGATATTAGCAAAATAACCATCTATACCAACAAAGGTTTGAACTATATTACGCTCGTTAAAAAAATATTTAACATTGGTTTTTGGCACACCTAAATTAAAAGACCAATTTTCGTTTACACGCCTGTAATAACTAATAAAAGGTAATGGTAATGGAATTCCTGTAGTACTATTATAGGTTAAACCTAAAATTAGACGGTATGGTCTTTTTAAAGATTCTTCTTTAGTTCTATCTTTTATTGCATAAACTCCACCATTTAAAAAGAAGTCGTCTCCAGATAATTTATGTGTTAATGTTGAAGCTATTCTTGGCGATAATTTAGCTCCTAATCTCCAATCGTTATTTAATTTAAAAGTATAACCTATATTTAAATCTATTACATGTAAGCGGTTTAAATTAGATATATCAAAAGGATAGTTATCTTCCAAATTTAAAGCAATCCTGCTATATTCTCCACCAACCACTAGATAGCAGTCTGTTTGTGTTTTTATAGGATAATTAATTAGAGCTCTAAATCTATTAAAATTGTCTTCGGATTTACTTTTAGGTATATATGAATATTCTAAACGTGCCAAATCTGTAAGTTGGGCATGAGTATTTTGAAATACTAAAATTAATAATACTATAATAACACATTTAGCAGTATGCCTATTCATATATTGTTTTTTATTTTTTTGAATTCATTGTTAATTGGACATCATCATTTTCTTTCTGAATAATATGAATATCTCGTTGTGGAAACGGAATACTAATATTATTTTCTCTAAACAATTTGTCTATTGCAAAACGTATTTCGCTTTTTGGTATTCTTGCATTAAAACTATCTTCTACTGTAAATGCTACTCTAAAATCTAAAGAACTTTCTCCAAAGTTCATAAAAACAACACTTGGTGGTGGATTTTTAAAAACCAACTTTGAAGATTTTGCTGCATCTATTAAAAGCTTTTTAACTAACTGTACATCACTACCATACGCAACACCAACGTCTACACTTTCTCTAGTAGAAGATCCGTTTTGAGTCCAATTATACAAACTATTTGTGAGATATAAGTGATTAGGAATGATTAAGACCTTATTATCTATCGTTACAGCACGTGTTGTTCTTAATTTTATTTCTTCTACTCTTCCTACCTTACCTTCTATTTCTATAATATCTCCTACATGAACAGATTGATCTACTAAAATAAATACTCCAGATATAATATCTTGAAATAAAGTTTGAAGTGCCAAACCAATACCTATTAACAGTGCTGCTGATGCAGCAAAAACCGCTGTTATATCTATACCTAAAGAACTTATAGCTACTAAGAAAACAATAATATATATAAGCCATCTTCCAAAAGAAAAAACAGTATTAAATTTTGCTTTATCGCTATCTGGCATTTTGCGAGTAAGCAATTTCTTAGCCCAACGTAATACATAAGTTGTTAAAATTAAAACTAGAATTAACAGTAATATGTATTTTACTTTTAATTCTCCAGTAGTCTTGCCATCTACATCTTTAAATGTATACAATACTTTATTTAGAAAATCTATAAAGGTCTCCCAAGCGCTACTTTCTGCAATAACCTCTCCTACTTCTTCTACGGTATTTTCTATTTTATCTTTAACCTTATCTTGCATCTTTAATATTTAATCCATTTTAAAAGTTCTTTATATGTTGGTTTTTTTCCATACATTAAAATACCTACTCGATAAATTTTTGAAGCCAACCAAATGGTAAACATAAATGTACCAATTAATATTAACAAAGAAAGAATTTGTTGCCAAATTGGTACTCCAAAAGGAATACGCATTAACATAACAACTGGAGAAGTAAAAGGGATAAATGAAAATATGGTTGCTACTGTTCCATGAGGATCTTCTATTACTGTAAAACCACCAACATAAACAGATAATATTAAAGGCATTATTATTGGCAACATAAATTGTTGCGTATCGGTTTCATTATCTACTGCTGCACCAATAGCAGCATATAAAGAACTATATAATAAATAACCGCTAATAAAAAAGAATAGAAATGCAATAATTAAATTTACTAAAGGCATATTAAAAAATGCATTAATAAATAATTGAGCATCTGCATTAGCATCTGGATTTTGCATAGCTTGCGATACTAATTCTTGTTGCGGTGTATTTATTTGACTAAAATCAATATCAAAAATTATAGAAGCTATTACCATAAGAATGCTTCCTAAAATTAACCAAATACCAAATTGAGTTATACCAGCTAATGTTGTACCTACAATTTTACCTAACATAAGTTGTATAGGTTTAACCGATGATATAATGACTTCTATTATTCTACTTGTTTTTTCTTCTATTACAGAGCGCATTATCATGTTACCATAAATTATAATAAACATGAAGAGTAAGTATCCTGCTGCACCACCAAAAATTAGTTTAACTACACTGTCTGCTTTAGAAGTTTTTTCTCCTGTAAAATTTTCTTGGTTTATTGTTACATTAACTTCAGATGTTCTTAATGTATTAATATTAACGCCTTTGCTTTCAAGATTAATTTCTTTAAGGCGTTTTTCTATTTTATGCTCTAATGCAGAAATTATACTAAGCGAAGGTGTCTCTGTAGAATAAAATTGTACCTCTACATTTATATTCTCACTTGCTTCAACATCTCCTGTTTTTGTAGTAAAATTAGAGATATAAAGTAAGCCGTAATCCTCTTGTTCTTCAACAATTATCTTTGCGTTTTCTAAAGTAACATCTTTTAAAATATTATACTTAACAAATTCTTTATCTAAAAATATAGATTCAATTTTTCCGGACTGATCTAAAACAGATATATTTTTTTGTTTATTATTATTTACTTGCGACAAGTAGGCTACTACAGAAAATAAAGCAATCATAATTAACGGACTTAAAAAAGTCATAACTATAAACGCTTTATTTCTAACTTTAGTTAGATATTCTCTTTTTATTATTAGTGGTAGATGATTCATAATCTTTAATTATTCTTTACAGCTTGAATAAATATATCACTTGCACTAGGTATTACTTCTACAAAATGAGAAACCTCTCCTTGTGTTGTTAAATAACTTAGTAAGTGATTTGCTGATTCGGCTTCTGGCAGTTTAACTTTTAGTTTTAATTCATTATTTAAACTTTTAAAATTTGCAGGAGAAACAATAAATTTCTCTGAAAGAGATTGCTGCAACTGTAATGCATTATTAGTATTAATACCTACCTCGAAAGTATTAGATTTAAACTGTCTTTTTATATCTAATAAATTACCATCTATAATTTTATTCGATTTGTTAATTAAAGCTATATGATCGCATAACTCCTCGACAGATTCCATTCTATGTGTAGAGAAAATAACAGTAGCTCCATTATCTCGAAGCCTTAAAATTTCATTTTTAATAATATCTGCATTTATAGGATCAAATCCTGAGAAAGGCTCATCAAAAATTAATAGTTTTGGCTCGTGTAAAACTGTGACTACAAATTGAATTTTTTGTGCCATTCCTTTTGATAGCTCTTGAATTTTTTTATTCCACCAATCTCCAATTTCTAATCTTTCAAACCATTGTAATAAACGCTTTTTAGCTACAGATTTTTCTAAGCCTTTAAGTTGTGCTAAATACAAAGCTTGTTCTCCTACTTTCATAGATTTATATAACCCACGCTCTTCTGGCAAATAACCAATATTTTGTATATGATGTCTTTGTAGAGGTTCTCCATCTAAAATTACCTTACCTTTATCTGGCATTGTAATTTGATTGATAATTCGAATTAATGTTGTTTTACCTGCTCCGTTAGGTCCTAATAAACCAAAGATGCTTCCTTTTTCAACAGAAATAGAAACATTATTAAGTGCTGTAAAATCTCCAAAATTTTTAGAAACTGATTGTGCTTCTAATAAGTTAGCCATATAGTATAGTTGTTACACCAAAAAATATTAAAACATTTGGTATTGTTGCCGTAAAGATAGAAAATGTAGAGTCTTATACTTACTGTTTTAAAATTTTTTAACGCTGTAAAAAAGATAAAACAAGTATTCATCTATGTTTTTATTATGTAAAACAATAAAATACAATTGCTATAAACTTTAAAAATATTTTATTCTACTATTGTATTTAAACGTAATATTCTAAAAAACAAAACCCACCCTCTACGCAAATAAAGGATGGGAAAAAATTGCTATGAAAAAGAAAAATTACCATTGGCGCAAACCAATGATAAATCAAATATACTATTTTTTGTTTAACTATTGGTTTTTAGAACAAATAACTTCTTTTTTTAACAAAAAAAATCTGTAAAAAATTACAGATTTTCTTATTTATTATATAAATACGTTCTAAGAAAACATATCCTTTACCTTCTCAAAAAATGACTTATCACTATGTTCTGGCTTAGGTGTAAAATGTTCATCTTCCTTCATTTTTTCAAAAAACGTTTTCTGTTCTTTGCTTAATGTTTTTGGTGTCCATACATTAACGTGTACTAACAAGTCTCCTTTACCATAACCGTTAATACTAGGAATACCTTTTCCTCTTAAACGTAAAATTTTACCAGACTGTAAACCTGCTTCAATCTTAATTCTTACTTTGCCTGTTACGGTATCAATTTCTTTTGAAGCTCCTAAAATAGCATCCGGCAAGCTTACATATAAATCGTAATGTAAATTATCACCTTCACGTTGTAGTGTTTCATGCTCTTGCTCTTGTATTGCTACTAATAAATCTCCTGCAATTCCATTTCCTGGAGCATCGTTTCCTTTTCCAGAAACTTTTAATTGCATACCATCTACAACTCCTGCTGGAATTTTTACAGAAATAGTTTCTTCTTTTACAATTAGACCTTGAGCATCTGCTCCTGCTGGTTTTTTATCTATAATTTGTCCAGCTCCTCCACAGGTTGTACAAGGACTTGCTGTTTGCATACGTCCTAAAATGGTGTTTGTTACTCTTGTTACTTGCCCAGATCCATTACAAGTTCCACAAGTTTTATATGTTGTACCTTCGGCTTGAACTTTACGCTTTACTTTTATTTTTTTCTCAACACCATTAGCTATTTCTTCTAATGTGAGTCTTACTCGAATACGTAAATTACTTCCTTTGACACGACGTTGTTGACCGCCACCAAAGCCACCTCCAAAGCCAGAGAAACCTCCTCCGCCTCCAAAAATATCTCCAAACTGACTGAATATGTCGTCCATATTCATACCTCCGCCGCCGCCAAAGCCACCGCCGCCTTCGAATGCTTGATGACCAAATTGGTCGTAACGCGCCTTTTTATTTTCGTCACTTAAAACTTCGTAAGCTTCTGCTGCTTCTTTAAACTTTGCTTCTGCTGTAGAATCATCAGGGTTTTTATCTGGGTGAAACTCAATAGCTTTTTTTCTATAAGCTTTCTTAATTTCTGCAGCTGTAGCGTTTTTGCTAATGCCTAATGTTTGATAATAATCTGCTTTTGCCATACTTCCTTCTAGTTTTCAGTTTTAAATTTCAGCTTTTTTATAAACTGTCCTTATTTTTTTTCTGAATACTTATTAATTGTGATTTCTCTATACTTTTTCAGTAAATAAATTACTGGTAAATGTACGTTGAATAATTTTTATTGTCCAATAACTACTTTAGGGAAACGAATTACAGTTTCTCCAAGCAAGTAACCTTTTTCAACAACATCTATAATTTTTCCTTTTAAATCTTCACTTGGTGCAGGAACTTGTGTAATTGCTTGATGAATTTCAGAATCGAAAACATCGCCATTTTTCACTTCCATTGCTGCTAAACCTTTTTGATTTAATGTTGTTAAAAGTTTTTGATAAATCAATACTACTCCTTTTCTTAACTCCTCGGCCTCTTTATCATCTTCTATATGCATTAAAGCACGCTCGAAATCGTCTAAAACTGGTAACATTGACACCATGACATCTTTACTTGCTGTTTTAAATAGCTCTATACGTTCTTTAGATGTCCTTTTTTTATAATTCTCGAATTCTGCAAACAGCCTTAAAAACTTATCTTTTTCTTGACCAAGTTCTTCTTTTAACTTATCTTCTACAGATAACTCTTCTACCTCAGCAGTTTCTTGAGTTGTTGTATCTTCTATTTGCTCTTCAATTATATCTTCTTTTGTTTCTTTTGCTTTACTCATTTCCGTATTTATTTTTAATACCTTTTAAGATTGGCAAAAGTACTGCCATTATTATAAAAATGTCAAAATGTCACAATATTTTTTTTTCATTATTAAACAAATTGGCACCAAAATATTTTTATGAAAAAATTAAGTATTTTCCATGGGATGTTTTATACTTTTGTTACTTAACCATTAACAAACAAATAAAAATGAAAAAACAAGTATTAAATATTTTTACAGTATTAGCTTTAGGTCTTACAGTTATTGGGTGCAAAAGCGAGAAAAAAACAGAAACATCTGAAGCTAGAGAAGTAGTAGAAGTTGCCGTAGAAGCTAAATATAAAGCCATTCCAGAAGAATCTATGGTTATGTGGGAGGCTAATAAAATTGTTGGAGGACATACTGGAACAATTAACGTATCAAACGGTGTTGCAACAACAAAAGGAGACCAACTAGTTGGTGGAAACTTTATTTTTGCTATTAATTCTCTTGCATGTACAGACATTGAAGACGAAGGAAAAAATGCTAACTTAATTAAACACTTAAAAAGTGCAGATTTTTTTGAAGCAGAAACTCACCCAAACGCTTCATTCGAAATTACTAGTGTTGAAGGAAATAACGTAAGTGGAAACTTAATGTTAAAAGGTATTAAAAAGAATATTACTGTTCCTGTAAATGTTGTTACAACTGAAGATATGATGACAATTACAAGTGATGAATTTACTATTGATAGAACAGAATTTAACATTAAATATAACTCTGGAAAATTTGCTGAAAATTTAGGAGACAAAATGATTAATGATAACGTTAAATTAAAAATTTCTATTAAAGCTAAAAAAGCTTAAAAAAATTAAAGATATATTAAAAAGCCACATCTATACAGATGTGGCTTTTTTTTTAAAACTTTACAATTCCATTAACACTCTCTTTCTTTTCTATATCTAAAAAAAAAGTAACTTGTAGGCTTCTATACAATTAAGCACTTATTATGACTTTAAAAAACAATATTTTAGGTTTATTTTCAATTTTATTTTTTACAGTATCTATTGGTTTTTCCCAAGATAAAACTGTTCCTGTTTTTGAAAACGGAGAAGCTCAACCTGTTCAAGGATTTACTAATTCTAATGATTGGATAAGACATGATCTTTGGGTAGAAACCACTTTTGATACAGATAAAGATGGTAAACCAGACCGCATGCATGTTGCAGTTACACGACCTAAACAAACAGAAACCGAAGATTTAAAGCTACCAATTATATATGTTACTAGCCCGTATTTTGCAGGAGTTGCAGATGACCTTCCTGGTGTTATGTGGGATGTACAACACGAACTTGGTGAAATTGGAAAAGAACGTGTACATCCAGAAGTAAAACGTCGTGGAAAACGACCAATTATTTCTAACTCACATATTAGAAAATGGGTGCCACGAGGCTATATTGTTGTACATTCATCATCTCCAGGAACAGGATTAAGTGATGGTGCTCCAACTATTGGCGGTCCTAACGAAGCACTAGCTCCAAAAGCAGTTATCGACTGGTTATGTGGAAGAGCAAAAGGTTATACAGAAAGAAATGGTAATGAAGAAGTAAAAGCATTTTGGTCTACAGGAAAAGTAGGCATGACTGGAACATCTTATAACGGAACTTTACCATTAGCAGCAGCTACAACAGGCGTTAAAGGTTTAGAAGCTATAATTCCTATTGCACCAAACACTTCCTCTTATCATTATTATAGATCTAACGGTTTAGTACGTTCTCCTGGAGGTTATTTAGGTGAAGATATAGATGTTCTTTACGATTTTGTTCATAGTGGAGATGAGGAAAAACGTGCAGGAAATAATAAACGAATAAGAGATACTGAAATGAAAAACGGTATAGACAGGCAAACAGGAGATTTAAACGATTTTTGGGATAACCGAGATTATTTAAACCAAATGGCTCCTATGAAAGCTGCCTTATTAATGTCTCATGGCTTTAACGATTGGAATGTAATGCCAGAGCATAGTAATAGAATATACCAAAAAGCAAAAGAAATGGGTTTACCTACTCAATTATATTATCATCAAAATGGTCACGGTGGACCACCTCCAATGACTATGATGAATCGTTGGTTTACACATTATTTACACGGTATTGACAATGGAGTTGAAAACGACAAGCAAGTTTGGATTGTTAGAGAAAATGATAAAATGGACCAACCAACAGCTTATGATGCTTATCCAAATCCTGATGCAGAAGATGTTACATTGTATTTAAATAAAGGAGGAAACACCTCTGGAACACTAACTACAAAGCAAAACAAAAAACAGAAAACTGAAACGCTAGTAGACGATTTTAATATTTCTGCTAAAGAACATGCACAAACAACAAACTCTAAAAACAGATTATTATATACTACACCAAAGCTAAAAACACCACTTCATATTTCTGGTGAAAGTAAGATTACAGTAAGCTTATCTAGTAGTAAAGCTGCTGCAAATTTATCTATTGCTTTAGTGTCTTTACCTTATACAGATGATGCAAAAGTAATAACAGATAATATTATTACAAGAGGTTGGGCAGACCCACAAAACCATAAGTCTTTAAGAGAAAGCGAACCTTTACAACCTGGGAAATTTTATGAGGTTTCATTTAACCTACAACCAGACGATCAAATTATTCGTGCAGGACAACAAATTGGATTAATTATTTTTTCTAGTGATAAAGAATTTACATTACATCCAAAACCAGGAACTAAATTAACTATAGATCTAGATAAAACGCGTTTAACCTTGCCTGTTGTTGGTGGAGAAAAGGCGTTAGAAACAGCGATAAATACAAGTAACTAAAAATTGATAATCATGAGTAATCAACTAACTATAAACACGATTACTTTAGACAAATCCAAACTAATTGACTTAATAAATAACAAAAAGCAGTTAGAAGCGATAAAATATATAAAAGAAGAAACAGGATTAGGTCTAAAAGACTGTAAAGACATAGTTGATAATTTATATGAAAATCCAGACTATTATGGTGGAGCAGAAAACACAATAATAGAGCCTACAATAAAGAAAAGAAATACTATTGTTAAAAATAATGATCGTGACTACAAAGGAGGACATATCATCCAAGATAAACCGAACGACATTAAAAAAACAATGCTTTTTATAGGTGTTTTAATAATAAGTATTGTGGTTTATTTTTTGTTTAAATCATAATCAATCTTATATTTATTTTTTAAATAAATTCATAACAGAAACCACTTCAAGACGAAGTGGTTTTTTTTGCTTAAAAACCTAAAAAATAAGTAGTTATACTTAATTTAAAATTCAGTATTACTACTCTAAAATACTCTGTATTACCTTTCTAACTTTACACTATTGTTTAACATTAAAATTTTACATTATGGCTTACACATTTAACATGAAAAACACTTTAAACGAGGATGTAATTATTAGTTGGTACGACTGGAATGACGGAAGTCATATTAAATCTGCTGCAAATATTACCATTTCTGCAAACGGAAACGAAACTATAAATGCTAAAGAAAATGTAGTGATACAGATTAGTGTCTATAAAACAAACAATGATCCGTTATTAGATGGAATTTGGAATAATTTTTATGCAACAAAAAGAAACATGGAAATTGTTCAAAAAGATGGAGTTACTTCTATTGAATATGATTGTTAAACCACTCAACAACATTAAAAGACCGAAATTAATTTCGGTCTTTTAATTATTAGTAGCATCTAGTTGTGAATAGTACAAAATTGTAATATTTTGAAACTATATTTGCGCTACATATTACTATAAATGTCAATAACGCTACTTTCTTCTCCTTTACAAGGCTTTACCGATTTTAGGTTTCGTAATGCTTTTAATCATTATTTTGGTGGTATAGATACATTTTATGCACCTTACATTCGATTAAATGGAAAGTTGAAAATAAAAAATTCTTATCAACTAGATTTACAACCAGAAAACAACGTTGGTTTGGAAGTCATACCGCAAGTAATGACAAATGATGCCGATGAGTTTTTATTTGTTATTAAATATGTACAGAGTTTAGGTTATAAAGAATTAAATTGGAACTTAGGCTGCCCGTATCCTATGGTTACAAAATCCGGAATGGGTTCTGGCTTAATTTGCAATCCAACAAAAATTAATGAGATATTAAAAAAGGCACACAACGAAAGTGATATCACAATATCAATGAAAATGAGAATGGGATACGAACATGCCGAAGAAATTTTAGACACCTTCCCTATTCTAGATAATTATCCGCTTAAAAATATTGCTATTCACGCTCGCATTGGCAAACAATTATATAAAGGCCCAGTAGATTTAGATGCCTTTAAGCGCTGCATAACAAGCACAAAACACAAACTCTATTACAATGGAGATATTACTAGTGTAGATACTTTTAAAAAGATAGAAACTCGTTTTCCAAGCATCAATCATTTTATGATTGGTCGCGGATTAATTGCAGATCCATTTTTACCTGCTATGATTAAAAATGACACAACGGAATACCCTAAAAACCGCTGGGAGATTTTTAGCGAATTTCACGATACTATTTATCAACAATACGATGAATATTTATCTGGACCAACACCTATTAAAATGAAAATGTTAGGTTTTTGGGAATTCTTTTCTCAATCATTTTCAAATCCTCAAAAAACATATAAAGCTATTAAAAAAGCTGGAAATCCAGTTAAATACAAACAAGCGGTTGCTAGTATTTTAAATAATGAAAGTAAACTATAGTACTCTTTAAAAATTAAAAAATATTCATCAGCTTAAAAAAGCTTATTGTATACAGTTATCTTTGTTGTATAAATTAATTCAATATTTTGAAAGACCTATTACTTATAACACCTCCTTTTACACAATTAAATACACCTTATCCTGCAACTGCATATTTAAAAGGGTTTTTAAATACAAAAGGTATTTCTTCATTTCAAATGGATTTAGGAATTGAAGTTATTTTGGAGTTATTTAGTAAAAAAACATTCGAAAAATTATTTGATTTAGCAATTAAAAATAATTCCATTTCCACGGAAAATGGCCAACGTATTTACTCTTTAAAAGAAGACTATTTACAACCGTTAGATGGTGTAATTCGGTTTTTACAAGGCAAAAACCAAACTTTAGCCAGACAAATTTGCACATCTAATTTCTTACCACAAGCCTCTAGATTTAATCAATTAGATGATATGGATTGGGCTTTTGGAGAAATGGGAATGCAAGACAAAGCTAAACATTTAGCAACGCTGTATCTTGAAGATTTATCCGATTTTATTATTGAGTGTATAGACCCTAATTTTGGATTTAGTCGCTATGCAGAACGTTTAGGCCAAAGCGCCAATAATTTTGATAAGCTATATAACAGTCTACAAAGTAAACCAACCTTTATAGACAATATTACTCTTAAAATTTTAGAAGAGAAACTATTAAAAACAAAACCAAAATTAGTGTGTTTCTCGGTACCATTTCCTGGTAATTTATACAGTGCTTTTAGATGCGCACAATATATTAGAGCCAATTATCCAGAAATAAAAGTAGCTATGGGAGGAGGTTTCCCTAATACCGAGTTACGTCAAGTAACAGATAAAAGAATATTCGAGTTTTTTAATTTTATAACATTAGATGATGGCGAGCTACCAATCGAGTTACTTTATGAAAACGTGTGCAATTCAGAAGTAAAACAAAATCTTTTAAAAAACATATACAAGCGTACATTTCTGCTGGAAAACAACACTGTCACTTATAAAAACAACACAACAAAACTAGATTATAAGCAATTAGAAATTGGGACTCCAGATTATTCAGATTTGTTATTAGAAGATTATATTTCTGTAATAGAAATTGCTAATCCCATGCATAGCCTATGGAGTGATGGCAGATGGAACAAACTAACAATGGCACACGGATGTTATTGGGGAAAATGTACTTTTTGCGATATCTCTTTAGATTATATTAAAATTTACGAACCTATTACAGCTTCCCTTTTAGTTGATAGAATGGAGCAATTAATTGCGCAAACTGGAGAAAACGGATTTCATTTTGTAGACGAAGCTGCTCCTCCTGCTTTAATGAAAGCTTTAGCAATTGAGATTTTAAAACGACAGCTAACAGTTACATGGTGGACCAATATTAGATTCGAAAAAAACTTTACTCAAGATTTATGTTATTTATTAAAAGCCTCTGGTTGCATTGCAGTGTCTGGCGGCTTGGAAGTCGCTTCAGACAGATTATTAAAACTTATAGATAAAGGTGTTACTGTAGAGCAAGTAGCACAAGTTACTCGTAATTTTACGCAAGCCAACATTATGGTACACTCTTACTTAATGTATGGCTACCCAACACAAACTGTACAAGAAACTATTGACAGTTTAGAAATGGTGAGACAGTTGTTTGAATTAGGAATTATTCAATCTGGTTTTTGGCATCAATTTGCATTAACAGCCCATAGCCCAATTGGACTAAAACCTTCAAATTACGGTATTACACCAAACTATAAAAATATATCATTTGCAAACAATGATATCGATTTTACCGATAGCACAGGAATAGACCATAACATGTTTAGTTTCGGTTTAAAAAAATCGTTATTCAATTTTATGCACGGTATTGGCTTTGATATGGACTTGCAAGAATGGTTTAATTTTAAAATTCCACAAACCACAATTACACCATATTATATTGAAGATTGCCTTAATACCGAAACCATTTTTAGCACAAAACCAACCGCTAAAATTATATGGTTAGGACATTTACCGCTAGTTGAAGAACGTACAAAAACAAAAAAAGGGTTTACAAATGAATTTTTAGATTTAACATTTCATGATAAAACCGAAACACTTCAAATTACTTTAAATAAAGCTGAAGGCGAATGGCTTCTTGATACATTAGAAACATTAAAGCCCAAAAACGGAAAACCGCAATCTTTTTCTGCATTAAAAAAAGATTACGAAAATCAATTTCAAAATTTTGAACTTTTTTGGTTTTCTAAACCGCTTCAAAAACTAAAAGATTTTGGTTTATTGGTTTTATAACGTGTATATAAAAGTAAAAAAACGATATCATTGTTACTTATAACATTAAAGTAATAAAAAAACTACCTTTGCAATAAACATTTATTGCATGTCATTTAAAGATTTAAAACTTAACAAACCATTACTTCGTGCCATTGCCGAAAAAGGTTACGATAACCCAACACTTATTCAAGAGCGCACTATTCCGTTAGTTTTAGATAAAAAAGATGTTATTGCTTCTGCGCAAACAGGAACAGGAAAAACAGCCGCTTTTGCTTTACCTATTCTTCAATTATTGTTTAATAGACAAGATGTAGCAAAAAATCAAAAAAAAATACGTGCCTTAATTGTAAGTCCTACACGTGAGTTGGCCATTCAAATTCAAGAAAATTTTCAGGAGTATGCAGTATATACAAATTTAAAATCTACAGTTATTTTTGGAGGAGCATCAATAGAACCACAAAAAGACATCCTAAAAAAAGGTGTAGATGTTTTAATTGCAACACCTGGTCGCTTGTTAGATTTACATAAACAAGATGTAGTTAATTTAGATTATGTTGAAACACTAGTTCTTGATGAAGCAGATTTAATGTTAGATATGGGCTTTATTGATGATGTAAATAAAATTGAAAGACTTTGTCCAGAACAAAAACAGACACTTTTATTTTCGGCAACCATGCCTTATAAAGTGGAACAATTAGCAAAAACAATACTTAATAATCCAAGACGTGTAGAAGTTTCACAAAATTCTTCAACATCTAAAAACGTTAATCAAGCATTATACTACGTACCAAAACCGCAAAAAATAGAATTATGTTTGTATTTACTTCGTAATACAATAAAAGGTCGTATAATAATTTTTCGACGTACTAAATATGGTGTAGATAAATTAGAGCAAACACTACTTAAAAACAACTATAAAGTAGCGTCTATTCATGGAGACAAAAGCCAATCTTTAAGGCAAGAAGCTTTAAATAGTTTCAAACAAAACAATGTAAATATTTTAATTGCTACAGATGTTGCCGCACGTGGTATAGATATAGATAATATTGATGCTGTAATTAATTTTGATATGCCAAATGTACCAGAAACATACGTACATAGAATAGGCAGAACAGCAAGAGCAGGAAATACAGGCACAGCTTATTCATTTTGCTCTGCAGACGAAAAAACGTATATTAAAACCATACAACAACTTATTAATTTACAATTAGATATTGTAGAAGACCATCCTTATCCTTTAGACCCAAAAGCAAAACCTCAAGTACATAAAAAACAAGGTTCAAAACATAGAAAAGGAAGAAAAAGTGAAGCGTCTAAAAAGAAGAAAAAACGCTGGTATTAATTTTAATACTTTATTTATTATGAATAAAATATACTACATCCTTTTAAGTTGTATTTTTAGTTTTCACGTTAAAGCTCAAAACACAACTATAATTTCAAACAGCCAAGAACCAGTTTCTTATGCTACTATTTCCTTTGGTAATGGTAACGGTTTATTTGCAGATGATGCAGGACAATTTTACTTCACAAAAAAACTATATAAAGATATCGATTCGTTATTTATATCGGCTATAGGTTTTAAAGATTTAAGATTAACAACAGATAGTTTACCAAAAACTATTGTTATGCATCCAAGTATAAATACGCTAGACGAAGTATTTTTAAGCAAACCAAAAGGAAAATTTAAAATAGAAAAAATAAAACCTACCGTTCACGAAGATTATTACAAATGTTGGCTACCAACAATAGAGAGCGAAATTGCAGTTTATTTTCCTAATAACAATCCTACAAAAACACAACGCTTATCCAGTTTGCAAATACCAATAAAAGTTGAAGCTAAAGATTGGGATAAACGAAAAAGAAAAACCTCAGAAAAAAGATCCTTTTCCACTCTATTTAAAGTTAATTTCTACGAAAACAATAACGGATTACCTGGAGATGTTTTAACCTACGATAAAATTGTATTTATTGCTAACGAAAAAAACGAGAAAATTTTAGAATTTAATGTTACCCAACACGATATTTACATGCCTAAAAAAGGTTTATTTATTTCGTTACAAGTATTAGGTTATACAGATAAAAACGGTAGACTTTTACCAAATAAAAAATATCAAGAAATTAAAACTACACGTGGTATTGTAAAAGTACCAACAACTTTTAGACCGCTATTACCTTTTACAGATGAGATTTCTGAAAAAAGAACCTTTGTTAAACGTGTATTTTTAAATGGTGGAGAATGGACACTTTTCGACAAACAAAACGTTGAAAAATCTAACTTACTAAAAGCTGGTTTAAACAATTATGGCTTAGGCATAAACTTAGAGGTTTATAAAGAATAATTAATACAAACACATCCATTTAACTAGCTATATTTTCTTCTTATAAAAATAAAAAAAACTGCTTGTGCATTCGTAATTAATTCTTATTTTTAATTTTATGACAGAAGTAGAAATTGAAAAAGAAAATGCACTTATAACAAAAGCTTATAAAAATCTTTTAAAGGTTAGTTATACATCACTGTCTGATGATGATAAAAAACTTATACGTAAAGCTTTTGAAGTAGCAGTAGACGCACATAAAGACCAACGCAGGAAAAGTGGTGAAGCCTACATATTTCACCCAATTGCTGTGGCAAGAATTGTTGCTTCAGAAATTGGATTAGACGCCACTTCTATTGCTGCAGCACTACTTCATGATGTTGTAGAAGACAGTGACGACTACACTGTTAAAGATATAGAAAAACTATTTGGCGAAACAGTTGCAAGAATTGTAGATGGTTTAACTAAAATTTCCTCTTTAAGCAAAGAAAAAGACATGGATGTGTCTCTTCAAGCTGAGAATTTTAGAAAAATGCTACTCACACTTAATGACGATGTACGTGTAATTATTATAAAAATTGCCGATAGACTTCATAACATGCAAACCATGGACTCCATGCGTCCTGATAAGCAAGAAAAAATTGCCAGCGAAACACTATATATTTATGCTCCTTTAGCCCACAGAATAGGATTATATAATATTAAAACAGAACTTGAAGATTTAAGTTTAAAATATACCGAGCCAGAAATTTATAACGATATTCTTCTTAAAACTAAAGAAAGTAAAGAAGAACAAGATGCTTATATAAAAGAATTTAATAATGTTATAAAAACATCTTTAGATAGAGAACATTTAAATTACGAAATAAAAGGACGACCAAAATCTATTTTTTCTATAAAACGAAAAATGGAAAAACAAGGCGTTGCCTATGAAGAAGTTTACGATAAGTTTGCCGTACGAATCATTTATAAATCCGATAAGGAAAATGAAAAATTCTTAGCTTGGAAAATATACTCGGTAGTAACAGATCACTTTAGACCAAATCCAACACGCTTACGAGATTGGATTTCTTCTCCAAAATCTACTGGTTACGAGGCGCTACACATTACAGTAATGGGCCCAAAAGGCCGTTGGGTAGAAGTACAAATTAGAAGTGAACGCATGAACGAAATTGCAGAAAAAGGTTATGCGGCTCACTATAAATACAAAAACAAAGACGACAAAGAAGATAATTTAGACATGTGGATTAATAGGCTTCAAGAAGCACTGGAAAATCACTCCACAAATGCCGTTGATTTTGTCGAGCAATTTAAACTCAACCTCTACTCTAAAGAAATATTTGTTTTTACACCAAAAGGAGATTTAAAATCGTTACCAAAAGGCGCGACACCTTTAGATTTTGCATTTAGTATACATACAGAAATTGGTATGAAAACACGAGGTGCAAAAGTAAATGGAAAGTTGGTGCCATTAAGTCACGAGTTAAACAGTGGTGATCAAGTCGATATTTTAACAAGCGAAAACATAAAACCCAATCCTAATTGGTTAGACTACGCAACAACATCACGAGCAAGAGGAAAAATAAAATCTCTATTACGAGAAGACGAAAAATTAATTGCCGAAGATGGTAAAGAAGTTTTACGAAGAAAATTAAAACAACTTAAAATTACGTTAGACGAAAAATCGATTAACGAAATGGTTAATTATTTTAAGTTAAAAACTAGTTTAGATTTATTTTATCGTGTTGGTATTGGTACCATAAGTAATACAATGCTTAAAGAATATGCTGCCTCGCGCAGTAATGCATTAGTTAGTTTTATAAAAAATAAAATAAGCAGAAAAAACTCAATATCTAAAGAAGAACTTGAAAAAGACGAAATTACAAGCAGCTACGACATGCTTGTTTTTGGTAAAGAAGAAGAAACTTTAGAATACATACTAGCAACTTGCTGTAATCCAATTCCGGGAGACGATGTTTTTGGATTTTTAACCATAAATGATGGTATAAAAGTGCATAAAAAAAATTGTCCAAATGCTTTAAGCATGCAATCTAACTATGCCTACAGAATTATGCTTGCAAAATGGATTGACTCTTCTAAACAAGAATATCATGCAAAAATTAATCTATCTGGCATAGATAATTTAGGTTTAGTAAACGATATTACTAAAATGATTTCAGAAAACATGCATGTAAACATGACTAGTATTAGTTTTCAAAGTAATCATGGTATTTTCTCTGGAAAAATTAATGTTAGTGTTAAAAACAAAACACTACTAAAAAAAGTAATGGATAATCTTAAAAAAATAAATGGTATAGAGAAAGTTTCAAGAGCTTAAAACCTACCTTGTTAATAACTGCTTAATAACACATTATTCTATATTAGAAAAACATAGAATAACCTCAAAAAAAAATGTAAATTTGTGACTTAGATTATGAGCGCAAATACAGACACAAAAAATCAAGAAATAGTTAAGAATGTTTTTACAACATTCTTAGAAGCTAACGGTCACAGAAAAACACCTGAACGCTACGCTATACTTCAAGAAATCTACAACAGCAAAGAGCATTTCGATATTGAATCTTTGTATTTAAAGATGAAAAACAAAAAGTATCGTGTTAGTCGAGCAACACTGTACAATACAATAGAATTACTATTAGATTGTGGTTTAGTACGTAAACACCAGTTTGGAAAAAACCAAGCACATTACGAAAAATCTTATTTCGATAAACAACACGATCATGTTATTTTAACAGATACAGGTGAAGTAATCGAGTTTTGCGATCCAAGAATTCAATCTATAAAAAAAACAATCGAAGAGGTTTTTGATATTGAAATCACAAACCACTCACTATATTTTTACGGTAACCGAAAAACAACTAAAAACAACTAACTACTATGGCAGTAGATTTACTACTAGGTTTACAATGGGGAGACGAAGGCAAAGGAAAAATTGTCGATGTATTAACCAAAAATTACAATATTATAGCACGATTTCAAGGTGGTCCAAATGCTGGACACACACTTAAATTCGATGGTATAAAACACGTTTTACGTACAATTCCTTCTGGAATTTTTCATAAAGACTCTATGAATATTATAGGAAATGGCGTTGTTGTCGATCCTGTAGTTTTTATTAAAGAATTAGAAGGATTAGATCAATTTAACATTGATTATAAATCTAAACTAATTGTATCGCGTAAAGCACACTTAATTTTACCAACACATCGTTTATTAGATGCGGCCAGTGAAGCCTCAAAAGGAAAAGCGAAAATTGGTTCTACATTAAAAGGTATTGGACCAACATATATGGACAAAACTGGTAGAAACGGTATTCGTGTTGGAGATTTAGAGATGCCAGACTGGAAAGAAAAATACAGAGCTCTAGCTAACAAGCATGAAGCAATGATTGAATTCTACAACGTAGACGTACAATACGATTTAGCAGAAATGGAAGTTGAATTTTTCGAATCTGTAGAACGTTTAAAAGAATTACAATTTATAGATAGCGAAGCCTATTTACACCAAGCTTTAAAAGATGATAAAACTATTTTAGCCGAAGGTGCTCAAGGTTCTCTTTTAGATATTGACTTTGGTACTTATCCTTTTGTAACGTCCTCTAACACTACAGCTGCTGGAGCTTGTACTGGTTTAGGAGTTGCACCAAACAAAATAAAAGAAGTATTTGGAATATTTAAAGCTTACACAACTCGTGTTGGTTCTGGACCATTTCCAACAGAACTTTTTGATGCCGATGGCGAAGAAATGGCAAGAGTTGGTCAAGAATTTGGTGCTGTAACAGGAAGAGCAAGACGTTGTGGCTGGTTAGATTTAGTAGCCTTAAAATATACATGTCGTGTAAATGGCGTAACACAATTAATGATGATGAAAAGTGATGTATTATCTGGCTTTAAAACCTTAAAAGTAGCTACAGCTTATAAATATAAAGGTGAAACTATAGAACATTTACCATTTAATATTGAACCAGAATATGTGGAACCAATTTATACAGAGTTTAAAGGTTGGAGTGAAGACTTAACAAAAATGACTAAATACTCGCAACTTCCAAAAGAACTTAACGATTATATAGATTTTCTTGAAAAAGAATTAGAAATTCCTATTTCAATTGTTTCTGTTGGACCAGATAGAAAACAAACTATTTTTAGAGATTAATTTTCTTATAAAATTATACTTAAAAAACCTATCTTCTTAAAATGATAGGTTTTTTTTATATCTTAGTTTAACTATTAAATTACTGAATGAATTTAGAAAATCTTAATTTCAATATTTTTAATATCCTTATTATTTCTGGAGTTATTCATGGTGTAATATTTAGTTTTTACGTTTTTGCCCAAGACAAAATAATAAAGAAAAGCACAATTTATTTAGCGTTAACCGTACTTTTTTTATCTTTAAGTAATTTTCAATATTGGTTAATTGATACTTCAATAACAAACCAATATATTTTCTTAAAATATATTTTTATTCCCTGGCACTGGTTAGTTTTACCAATGTTCTATTTATATGTGTATAAATTAACATGCAAAGAGAAAATAACTTTAGTAAAAAACGTACTATTATTTACACCATTTGTAATAGTACTTCTAGTCCATATACTAAATATTTATTATCGAATCTCTACAGATGATATTAATAAAATAAATTCACATTTTGAAAGAGGTATTTATGTTTACTTAGAATTCGCTTCTTTTATTTTCAATCTTTTACTTATGTTTTTATCACATAAAATGATTAAGCAGTATGAAAATAATTTGTCTTATGATATTAAATGGGTAAAAACTGAAACCAATTGGTTAAAAAAATTAATTTATTTAGGAATACTGGTTTGCATATGTTGGCTAATTGCTATTTCTATTATTACAATTCATAATATTAATAACACCTATTTTTTCTATCCTATGTGGATTGGCAACTCTATATTAGTCTATTGGATAGGTTATGCAGGGTTAGCAAAATCTAAACAATTAAAAGAACGTATTTTAATAAGAGAAAAAAGAATTAAAAAAATTAGTAGTGATAAAACAAAAAAAACTAAAACCTTTAAAAATTTAGAAGAAGAAATTATTAGTAGTAAATTATATTTAAATCCTAACTTAAATTTAAAGCTTCTTTCAAAACAACTAGATCTTAGTGAAGGATATATATCTCAACAAATTAATTCAAATTCAAAATTCAACTTTAACGATTATATAAATAATTTAAGAGTTGAAAAAGCAAAACAGTTTTTAAAAGATCCTTTATTTGATAATTATACCATTGTTGCAGTAGGTTTAGAATCAGGTTTTAATTCTAAATCTAGTTTTTATACTGCCTTCAAAAAATTTAGTAATAAAACTCCTGCTCAGTTTAAAAAAGATGTCCGAAATCTGTAGAATGTTACAGTTATAAGACTTCACTGGTATCTAATAATTTAGTTTTCTCTCAAAATTAACTGATATTATTTATTATGAAAAAATTCTTAATTCTACTTGCTTTATTTTATATCAATACTTCTAATTCTCAAAATTCAAAATTTGAAAACTGGAAAAACCACGAGATAGAAAAACACAAGAATTTAAAAGCGTTAGCGCATTATGTAAACGGTAAAAAAAAAGCAGAAATTTCCAAAGACACTCTATTTAACAAATATATTTATTTTGATTACGTGCTTAATGACACTCTTGTAGAAAGAAGAGAAAGAAGACTTGAAAGCTTCGACACAATCTTTTCTGCTTTTAGAAAACCAATTGATAGTTTGGGCATAGAGAATATAGATGCAAAACCAATTCGTTTTTTTAAAAATCATAAAATTTATGAGCCTTTTAAAGAAGAATTAGCAAAAGAAACTATTGGTGGAGAAAAAATGTATACAAAGGATGCTAACGTGTTTGCTTATTATAAAAAAAACGAACCCGAAAAACCATTGAAAGCATTATTGTTTGATCCAGACACAAATAAATTAGTTGCATGGATTATGATAAACCAAGGTGGCTATAGGTATTTTTTAACATTTAATCTTTTTTAACTAAACTTCCTTAGTATAAAAAAATATATAAAACCTATTTTCTGTAATGTAGATAGGTTTTTTGATATTAAAATTTTCCTAATAGATAATGCCAACTCATATTAATCATTATTTTTGCTCAAACACTAATTATAAGATGTTTAAAAAAATAATAATAGTATTTCTTTTAAGTTTAGTTTCTTTCAGCAGTTTTGCGCAACAACGTAAAAACATTGAAATTAAAGACTCTGGTGCTTTTGGTGAAATAGATGAAGAAAAATATCCAGGCGCAAGAATTCTAACACGTAGTGATGCCGGACAAGTACATGTTTACCATGATGGTATAGATATGTACTGCGACCAAGCCGTGCTATACGGTAGAGAAAATTTTGTTGAAGCCTACGGAAATGTAAAAATGGTACAAGGCGATACCATTACCATGGTTGCTAAATATGCCGAGTATAGTGGTAAAACACAATTAGCATTCGCCAAAGGAGATGTTGTTTTAACCGAACCTAGCTCCGTTTTAACTACCGATAAACTTTTTTTCGACCGTGCTAAACAAGAAGCTTTTTATAACGAAAACGGCAAAGTATTTAGAGATAGTTCTGGAACAATAACAAGTACTGTTGGAAGATATTACATGTCTCAAAAAAAATATCGCTTTTTAAACACTGTTAAATTAGTAAATCCAGAATACGTTTTAACTACCAACCAATTAGATTTCTTTTCGGAAACTGGACATGCTTACATGTATGGAGATTCTAAAATTGTAGGAGAAACAAGTACAGTTTATTGCGAACGTGGTTTTTATAACACAAATAATGACACTGGTTATTTTACAAAGAACTCGAGAATAGATTACGATAACCGTGTAGTAGTAGGTGATAGTATGTTTTTTGACAGGAATAAAGATTTTGCATCGGCTTCTAATAATATAATAATTACAGATACTATTAATAAAAGTATAATAAAAGGCCATTATGCCGAGGTATATAAGTCTAAAGATTCTGCATTTGTAACAAATCGAGCATTAGCAATTACAGTTCAAGAAAACGATTCTATATACATTCATTCCGACACCTTAATGGTTACTGGAAAAAAAAATAATAGAATTACAAGAGCCTTTAGAAATGCAAAATTGTACAAATCTGATGTTAGTGGAAAGTCTGATTCTATTCACGTTAATCACCAAACAGGTTTAACACAACTAATTAATTTATCTCGATTATCTTCAAAAGATGCATTTGCTGTAAAAAGAAGACCTATTCTTTGGAATATAAAAAACCAGATTACGGGTGATACTATTCATCTAAAATCTAATCCAGAAACCGAAAAAATAGATTCTCTAATTGTTTTTGAAAATGCTTTTATAATAAGTAAAGATACAATAAGCGAAGATTATTACAGCCAAATAAAAGGAAAACGCCTCATTGGTTTGTTTGATGATAAAAACCAAATGAAACAAGTAAATATCTTTAAAAATGCCGAGTCAATTTTTATTATTAGAAATGAAGATGATGAATTTGTAGGCTTAGACAAAGCACGATCTGCGAATATTGAAATGTATTTTGAAGATGGTGATATTAATATGTATAAACGTTTAATTTCTACAGAAGCAAACACCTATCCTGAAGACGATATTCCTAAAGGTGCCATGAGATTAAAAGACTTTGATTGGCGAGAAGAAGAAAGACCTTTAAGTGTAGAAGACTTATTTAAAGATGATCCGCCTTTAAATTTACCAGTAATAAAAGGCTTAGCTCCTGCAGTACCTGATGAAGAATTTTTTGATGAAGATTTATTAAACCGTGTAGATAAAGCAGACGAAGAAAGTAAACCTAAAGTTCGTTTTGGAGATTCGCGCGACGATGCTTCACAAAAAGCCTCAAGGCAAATACCTAAAAAGATTATTAAACAAGACACTGTAAAAAGTAATTTACCAAAACAAACCAGAGCTAAAGAATTAAAACCAGTTCTTGGTAAACCATTAGAATTAAAAGAAGAGGAATGAAAGAAAGTTTCTTTAAACATCAAGCACAAACCTCTCCACATCCTTTAGCAATGGAAATTTCTCATGCTAAAGGCTCTTATATTTACGACAAAAACAATAATGCCTATTTAGATTTTGTTGCAGGTGTTTCGGCTTGTCCTTTAGGTCATTCACACCCTAAAGTTGTTTCAGCTATAAAAAAACAAGTAGATAACTATTTACACGTTATGGTTTATGGAGAATACATCCAGAAACCAGCTGTAGAATTATGTAAGCTATTTGCAAAACACCTTCCAAATTCTTTAGAAAAAACATATTTAGTAAACTCTGGAACCGAAGCTATTGAAGGCGCTTTAAAACTTGCCAGAAGAGCAACAGGAAGAAGCCAGATTATTGCTGCGCATAATGCTTACCACGGTAATACTATGGGCTCACTAAGTTTAATGGATTTTGAAGAACGTAAAGCTCCTTTTAGACCTTTACTTCCAGAAATTAGCCATATAACATATAATTATGAGCCACACTTAAAACACATTACCACAAAAACAGCCGCTGTAATTTTAGAAACTATTCAAGGTGGCGCTGGTTTTATAGAACCAAAAAACAATTATTTACAAAAAGTAAAAAAACGTTGTAAAGAGGTTGGAGCGCTTTTAATATTAGACGATATACAGCCTGGAATTGGGAGAACTGGAAAACTATCAGGTTTTGAAAATTACAATTGTATTCCAGATATTTTAGTAACAGGTAAAGGCCTTGGAGGAGGCTTACCTATTGGAGCATTTACAGCTTCGTCAAAATTAATGGATACTCTACAAGACAATCCTAAATTAGGACATATAACCACTTTTGGCGGTAATCCAGTTATTGCTGCTGCTGCGTTAGCAACATTAAAAGAAATTACAGAAAGTGACTTAATGTCTCAAGCCTTAGAAAAAGAACAATTAATTAGAAAGCACTTAAAACATTCGCTAATTAAAGAAATAAGAGGAAAAGGTTTAATGTTAGCTGCTATTTTACCAACTGCAGAAATAGCTAATCAACTTATTTTAAAGGCACAAGATAAAGGTTTAATATTATTTTGGTTATTGTTTGAACCTAAAGCAGTACGTATCACTCCACCACTCACTATCTCTAACGATGAAATAATAAAAGGCTGTGGCATTATTATTGAAGTATTAAACAAAATACAACTTAAATAAACAAGCTTAACACATTAAAAGCCAGTGTTTTTAATATAAGACAACAACAAGTATTTTGCTTTTGTTGATTACTTTGTTAAAAACATTTACTTGTAACATCATAAAATTAGAGCTTTGAGCGTTACATTTATTATATAGAAATGCTAAATTAATGCCTATGGATTTTAGCCAAGAAGAAGAAAATAATAACGTATCGCTTATTAAATTTGAGTCTATGCTTAAAACAAATAATGTTTTGTTTTTCGACTCAAATGAATTTGAAAATATTATTCATCATTACCTTAATCAAGGTAAAGTAGCTTTAGCTAAAAAAGCAATTAAATTAGGCTTAGAGCAGCATCCAAGCTCAACAAATTTAAAACTCTTTAAAGTTGAAATTTTTGTTTTTGAAAATGAACTTGCTAAAGCTAATTCATTATTAAATGAATTGTATGTTCTTGAACCTTCCAATGAAGAAATTTATATTCAGAAAGCAAATATACTTTCTAAAGAAGATAAGCACGAGGAAGCTATTGATATTTTAAATCGTGCATTAGACCTTGCAGACGATACTTCAGATTTACACTCTCTTATTGGTATGGAATACCTATTTTTAGACAAATTCGATATGGCAAGAGACAGTTTTATGCGTTGTTTAGAAGCAAATCCTGATGATTATGCCTCTCTTTATAACATTATATATTGTTTTGACTTTTTAGATAAAAATAACGAAGCTATAGAGTATCTTAATATATATTTAGATAAAAATCCTTATTGTGAAGTTGCATGGCATCAACTTGGGCGTCAATATTTTGAATTAAAAGATTATGAAAAAGCATTAAGCGCATATGATTTTGCAATTATATCAGACGATACTTTTATTGGTGCTTATTTAGAGAAAGGAAAAGTTTTAGAAAAACTAAAAATGTATAACGAAGCTATAGAGAACTACAGCATTACACTTTCTCTTGAAGACCCTACATCTTTCGCTTTACTTAGAATTGGAAATTGTCACGAAAAATTAGGAAACAACGATTTAGCAGTACATTATTATTATAAAACAGTACATGAAGATCCTCTTTTAGACAAAGGTTGGATTGCTATAACCAAATTTTATTGTAAAAATAAAAATTACCAAAAAGCTTTATACTATATTAATAAAGCTATAAATATTGATGGTGAAAATGTATTGTACTGGAAATATTATGCCAAAATAAACCATAGATTAAACTTTCTTGAAGAAGCTGAGCGTGGTTACAAACGTGCTTTAGAGTTAGGTAATTACGAACTAGAAACTTGGTTAATAAGAGCAGATATTTTAACTCAATTAGGCGAACCTGAAGCTGCAACGTTTAATTTAATTCAAGCTACAGAATTCTATCCAGAAAATGCAGAAATAGAATTTAGGTTAGCAGGTTTAAATTTTACATTATTAGAATTTGAAAAAGCAACTTTCCATTTAAAAAATGCAATGCGTTTTGATGCTGAGCAGGTTATTATTTTAGAAGAATTATTTCCAGAAGTTTTTGAGTCTTTATTAGCTAAAAAAATTATTAATTTATAAACACTTTAAAACGATTTAACTTTATCTTCTATTAAAATGAGATAGTTAAGCGTTTTTTTATAATCCTTTTTAACTAACGCAACTTTATATATAAATTAATAAAAGAGCTGGTAGTATTTACCTTTTTTTATCTACTCTAAATCCCAGAATTTTAGACAAAAAAAAGTCTCTCAAATTATTGAGAGACTTTAGAGCCGATGGAGGGACTCGAACCCACGACCTGCTGATTACAAATCAGCTGCTCTAGCCAGCTGAGCTACATCGGCAAAGCGAGTGCAAATATAAATTTGTAAATGATATTTGCAAACTTTTTTTTAAACTTTTTACAATTTATTTATTCTTTCTATTAATTCGCGACCCTTAGTCTCTAATTCTAAGTTAATTGACTTAAAGTGTGCTTTTTTATTTTCTACGTCTTTTGCATTAACTTTTGCAATTAATTCATCAAAAATAATAATTGCATCGTCAATAATAACTTCGCTTTTTTTAGTTTCCTTATCTGGGTTAGTGTATTCCCAAACATAAACTGCTTCAATAATATCACCTAATACATAGTTAATGTCTTTTTTTAGGTCTCTTTTATTTGCCATAATTTTAAATTTATTTGAGCTACAAAAATAGAGAATAAATTTGGAATAAATGATCGAAAATAATGAACTGTTATATATTAAATATAAATTTCTAACAGCTCTGCAGATTCTGCTATAATTTGAAAAGTATTAATTACCGCAGGAATAAGTATTGTTTCTCCTTTTTTTATTATTTCGGTACTATACTCTGTTTTAATAGAGGCTTCTCCATCTACGCACATATATATAATAAAGGAATCAAAAGTATTTTCTTTTGTAATAGTATTTGTTTCTAAAGCCAAATAATTAGTAATAAAAAAAGGACAAGTTACTAGTTTATTAGTTTGATTTTTATTCTTGAAGTAATCAATTTTAAAGTTGTCTTTATAATCAAAATTTATTGCTTCAAGTGCTAAATCGTTATGCAGTTCTCTAGTGTTACCTTTAGCGTCTACTCTGTCCCAATCGTAAACACGGTATGTAATATCGCTAGTTTGTTGTATTTCGGCAAGCATTACTCCTGCTCCAATGGCATGTACCAAACCAACATCTATAAAATAAGAATCTCCTTTTTTTACTTTATTAAAATTTAAAATTTCTGGAAGTGTTTTATTATTTAAATGCTTTAAATATTTTTCTGATGTCATTTTTTCATTAAAGCCTACTATTAAATTTGCTTCTTCGTCGGCTTCTAAAACATACCACATTTCAGTTTTACCAAATGAATTGTGACGTTGAGCAGCTAATTTATTATTGGGATGTAGCTGTATTGATAAATCTTCTTTTGCATCTATAAATTTAATTAATAAAGGAAATTTAGTACCAAAGGATTTATAATTTTTTTCTCCTATTAAATCATCTTTATATTCCGCTAAAAGGCTGTTAAGAGTGTTGCCTTTAAGTTGGCCATTAGCAACTACCGAAACATCGTTTTCTACAGCACTAATTTCCCAACTTTCTCCTACATTAAGAAGATTTGTTTTTTTATTTAAAACTGATTTTAATTTGTTTCCTCCCCAAATTTTTTCTTTAAAAATAGGTTGAAACTTTATTGGATATAACTTTACTTTTGTCATACTAACCTGAATAGCTTACAAAGTTACGTGGCGTTTCGTACAAAGTAATTTCTAAATCTAAATGAGAAGGTAATTTAGGTTTTATTTTATTATAAATTACAATGGCAATATTTTCTGCTGTTGGATTTAATGCTTTAAATTCTGGGACATCTAAATTTAAATTTTTATGATCGAAAGCTATTTCAACTTCACTTTCTATAATTTCTTTTAATAATTTTAAATCGATTACATATCCCGTTTCTGTATCTATTTCTCCGGTAACACTAACTATTAAATCGTAATTATGACCATGATAATTGGGGTTATTGCATTTACCAAAAATTAAATCATTTTTTTCATCACTCCAATCTTTTCTGTAAAGTCTGTGAGCCGCATTAAAATGTGCTTTTCTACTAACTGTTACTCTCATCTGCAATGTTTAAAAATTTATAAAATTTATCGAAAATAATTTTAAACCAAGCTGTATATAGTTCCGGCTGTTTTTTTATATCTCTTTTTACATCCTCAAGAGACATCCATTTCCAGGCCTCTACTTCGTCTTTATTTATTTTTGGTAAACCATTATAGTGCCCAACCATAATATGGTCTAATTCATGCTCTGTTAGACCGTTATCAAAAGGTGCCTTGTATATAAAAGATGTTTTCTCTATTAATGGAGTTACAAAACCCATTTCTTCTTGTAAACGTCTTTTTCCTGCTTCTAAGTTTGTTTCTCCTACTCTTTGATGACTACAACATGTATTAGTCCATAGACCTGGTGTATGATATTTACTTAATGCACGTTGCTGGAGCATTAATTCGTTTTTATCATTAAAAATAAAAACTGAAAAAGCACGATGCAATAGCGCTTTTTCATGTGCTTCCATTTTTGGCATTAAACCAATTTGCTCATCTTTTTCGTTTACTAAAATTACTTGTTCTTCTGCCATGTGTATTATTGAAGTGGACAAATTTACAAAATAGGAATTTAAATTAATTCCTTTTAAGTCTAAATTAAGAGATTATGTCTTTGTTTAAACAGTATATAAAACAAAAAAAGCACCTTATAAATAAGGTGCTTTTTTTAAAATTGATTATTTAGTTTATAAGTATTACTAAATTAATTTTTAGTTACTATAAACATACTTCGTCTGTTTTGTTGGTGTTCTTCTTCACTACATTCTACTCCGTCTGAACAACGGTTTGTAAGTTGTGATTCTCCATAGCCTCTACCTGTAATTCTACTAGCTGATATTCCTCCTCTTTGTATAATCCAGTTTTTAGTAGAAACATTTCTTCTATTTGATAATGCTTGGTTATATTCATTAGATGCTCTTGAATCTGTATGAGATTGAACGTCTATGCTAACAGATGGATACTGTTTTAGGTAGTTTATAACTTTTTCTAACTCTATTTGAGCATCTGGCCTTATATTAGATTTATCGAAATTAAAATAAATTGGATTTAGGTCTAATAGTTCGAATAAATCTACTCCAACAGTTGCCGGCTCCTCTATTACAGTTTTAGGTGTTAAATTAAGTTTTAAAGCTATGTCAAGTCTAATTTCTGGATCTATGGTATAGATTATTTCTTCAGAATCGTATCCTTCTTTACTTGCTACAGCTCTAAAATTACCTTTTTTACAATCTGTATTGTAACTAAAAGCACCATTAACATCTGTTGTAAAACGATATACTTTTTCTTTACTATCGTTATAAATTATTACATTGGCATTTGGAATAACAATGTTTGTGTTTTTATCTACAACAGTTCCTGCTACTAATTGATTACAAATTTCTCTTTGAAATTTATATATATCATCGTCTCCTTTACCATTATATCTGTTAGATGTTAAATATCCAGTGTTTGTAAATTCATCAATAATAAATTCGAAATCATCACGTGGACTATTTACTGGTTTTCCTAAATTTTGTATTTGTTCTATATTACTAGTGATATTAGCATAAAAGATATCTAAACCTCCTAATCCTTGGTGCCCATCTGAAGAGAAATATAATGTTCCGTTATTACTAACATATGGGAAATTTTCACGCCCTTCTGTATTAATTACATCTCCAAGATTTGTTGGTTCTCCATAACTACCATCTTCTAAAATGTCTACTACAAATATATCTGACTTTCCTTTTGTTCCAGGCATATCTGATGCGAAGTATAGTTTTTTATTATCTAAACTTAAAGCAGGATGCGCAACGTTATATTCATCGTTATTAAAAGGTAAAGACGTTACATTTGTCCATTTTCCCTCATCATTTAAGGTAGCTTTATAAATTTTTAATCCTACAACTTTATCACTACTTTTTCTTTTTTTACCATTAATGTAATTATTTCTGGTAAAATACATTGTCTTTCCATCACTCGTGAACGATGTAGAGGATTCGTGAAATTTCGTATTAATTTTCTCTCCTAATCGTTTAGGCTTATCATCACCTGTTTTAACGTAAAACAAATCTAAAAATGGTTGTTCGTTCCATTTGTAAAGTTTTCCTTCTCCTCTAGAAGAAGCAAAAACAATTCCGTCGTTATAAAAAGAGGTTCCAAAGTCTGAAAAACGAGAGTTTATATCTAAATTTTCTATTGTAAAATTACCAGATAACTTATCTATTGTAGTTAAATAGTCTGGTGATTCCATAAACTTTATAGATCTAGAGTCATTAGGTTTTAAAACTGCAAATCTTTTTAAATATTTATTAGCATCTTCATACTTACCAGTAGCCTTAAGTGCCATTGCATATCTGTAATAATATTCGAAATCTACAGCTGTATTTTGAGCTAATAATTCGCCATACCATTTAGCAGCTTCTTCCATTTCAACATTGAAGTAGTATGCATTAGCAAGTTTTGCCATTACTTCCGGACTATTATCTCCAGATTTAACTGCTTTATTTAGGTCTCTAATAACTTCTTTATATTTTAAGTTATTATATTCCTTATCCACACCTGTAATTGTTTTTCCTTCCTCTTGAGAAAAACTTATACTAAAAGTGAAGGCAAAAATTGTAAGTAGTATATATATTCTATTTTTCATAATTATATATTTCTAAAATTAGAAGAATCTTGGTGATAGTATTTTTTGGTTTTGGAAAATCTCATATCTTAAGAATACTTCGTAAGAACCTTGTTCAAATTGAGTTTTACCTAAATCTGTAGTTTCTCTATCGTAACCTACGCCTAACATTAAACCATCTGTTAATTGATATCCTACTAAAGCACTTACCGCCGCACTCCATCTATAAGCTAAACCAAGCGTTAATTTTTCTTTTAATAATGCATTAACAGTTAAATCTGCTTGCAATGGAGCTCCTGCAACTCCCTTAAACAGAATAGCCGGTTTTAATTTTAGATCTTGATTAATGTCAAAAACATAACCACCTATTAAATATAAGTTAATGTTTTCTTTTGCTACAGATAATGCTGATTCATCGAAATGTTTAGTTTCTAATAAATTTGGAGCCGATAAACCTACATACCATCTGTCTGATTGTCTATAGTAAATTCCTGCACCTACATTTGGAGAGAATCTATTTTCAATATCTGATTGTAATAATGGATCTCCACCATTAAATTGACTTAACTCTGAATAAGCGACATCTAACAAATGACCTCCAGCTTTTACACCAAAAGATAATCTTCCTTCATCTGAAGTGTTAACAGTATATGAGAAATCAATATCGAAATAAGTTTCGTGTGTTGGACCAATATTATCGTTTATAATTGATAATCCTAAACCTACCTTTTCACTATCACCAATTGGAGAGTGAATATTAAAGGTTTGTGTATCTGGTGCTCCATCAAGCCCTACCCATTGTGTTCTATATAGTCCTGCTATACTAATTACGTCTCGAGAACCTGCATAAGCTGGATTAATACTCATTGTATTATACATGTACTGAGTATACTGCGCATCTTGTTGCGCAACACTTTCTGCAGCAAATGTAATACTAAAAAGAATTACTAAAATTAATATTCTATTTTTCATTATAAAGAGGTATAATTTAATTTTGAAGGCAGAATTACTCTGCCTTCATTATTTAGTTTAATTAACGTTGAATGTATAAGTAACCAGCTTTAGATTTCTCTTCGACACCATTATTATAATTTATGATATAATAATATGTACCTACTGGTAATTGTTCTTTTTGCTTGATTGTTACTCTACCTTCAGATTCGCCTTTAAAATACTTACCATTTTGCCCATAACCTTGAGTTTCATAAACTAAAACTCCCCATCTGTTATAAATTTCTACAGTGTTGTCTGGGAATAATTCGATGTTTTTTATAACGAAAACATCATTATCATTATCTCCGTTAGGCGTTACTGCATTAAAGACTTCAATATCTCCTATTACTTGACCATTATCTACCTCTAAATAATCTGGTAGTCCGTCTCCATCACTATCTGCAGCATCATCACCAAACCCAATTCCGTTTCCGTTAGCATCTGGGTTTTCATCTGCAGTTGGTATTCCATCTCCATCATCATCAGTATCTAAATAATCTGGAGTTCCATCATTATCTGTATCATTATCAGTAGGGTCATCATTTCCTGTAGAATCTACTTCTCCATCAGAAATATCGACATCTGCATAATCTTCATTAATGGTTAATATACCATCATTATCATCATCTGTATCTAACCAGTTTGGTGTTCCATCGTCATCTGTATCATTTAATGGGAATTCAATACCGTTGATTACGTTATCATTATCACAATCACCATTAAAGAATTCTGCAGATTGAGGTAACGTAACACTATCTGTTAAGAAACTACAATTCTCAAATATATCTGTACCGTCAATTTCCTCATCTCCATTTGTTACACCGTCTCCATCACAATCAGATGATAAATAAGGTTCTGCTGTAACTACTGTAATATTAGCAGCGTCAAAATCACAAGGATTATCAACTCCTGTTCCATCTAAAATCTCTTGACAATCTGTTACACCATCTCCATCTGTATCTATAACTGATGCTCCAAACGGATCACATGGATCATTAGGATCAGATATTCCATCTCCAAAATCGTTTGGATCTAATGGTGTTGATGGATCATCAATTCCAGTAGTTTCCTCACAATCTGTTAAACCATCTCCATCAGTATCAACTGTTGACGAACAAGCATTTACCGTTACTGTTACTGTTGCTGTATCACAATTTTGTGGTGTTGCTGTATCACAAACTGTGTAATCAAATGTATCGGTTCCTGTAAATCCTGCATCTGGTGTGTAAGTTACAACATCATCACTTGGATCGTTTGGCGTGTTGTTTGGATCTATAATTACAACGGTTCCGTTTGCTGGATCGGTTGCACTGATTGTTCCATCGGTTGGAATATCATTATCGTTATCAAACACGTCTACAATTATTGGTGTATTTATATCCGTACTTACCATATCATCTTCTGTGTCTACAACTGGATCCACTGTTACCGTTACCGTTGCTGTTTCACAATTCTGTGGTGTTGCTGTATCACAAACTGTATAATCAAATGTATCTGTCCCACTAAAATCTGGATCTGGTGTGTAAGTTACTACATCATCACTTGGATCATTTGGTGTGTTGTTTGGATCGGTAATAACAACGGTTCCGTTTGCTGGATCTGTTGCTGTGATGGTTCCGTCTGTTGGAATATCATCATCATTATCAAACACGTCTACAACTACTGGTGTATCTTCGTTTGTACTTACTGTATCATCTTCTAAATCTGATAGTGGTGTTACAGTAACGGTTACCGTTGCTGTTGACTCGTCTCCATCTGAATCTGTTATTGTGTAATCGAATGTATCGGTTCCATTGAAATCTGCAGCTGGTGTGTACAAGATTGTATCATCTGTTGGATCTGCTGGTGTTCCATTATCGTCTACTGATACTGTTCCGCCTTCTGTGGTTGTTCCACTTGGTAATGTAATGGCTCCTGCATT
>NZ_RCCH01000005.1 GCF_003663945.1 Lacinutrix venerupis
TAATTCGTCTTCTCGTAAACTTTTACTCCATTTCTATTAAATATAGTTAAGCTTTGAACATCGAAACTACTTAAATCAAACGTGTCATTCTTCTGATCTCCGTTTGGTGAAATACCTTGTGGAATTATACATGATTCTAGTTCTATTACAGATACTGTTTGAGATGATGTACATTGTGTATTATCTCCGCTAAAAGTAACTTCTATTTCGTAATCACCAGCTAAAAGTACTGTATCTAAAGTAAGATCGTTTTGTCCCGCAATTAAATCTCCTTCATAATACCAATTTATAGTAACTTCACTCTCTGTATAATTATTAGCTATTGCAGTAATAGTTATTGGAGAGGTAGCGTTAGGGCAAACTTCGTAATCTACATTTGCATCAAATGTTGTTTCTGGAAGATCCTTAACTATTAAATTAAAGGTTGTAGTCTTGTAACAATCTGATGCTGCGTTATTTTGTATTCTAGCATAAATTGTTTGAGGAGTTGATGTATTTGCATAAGGCGAAGTTAATGGGTTCGCACCAGCATCAGCATCAGCCTGAGTCTCATGATAACTAACCACAAATACTGATGGATCTTGACCATTAAGTATTGCAGGTGTATTTTGTTCTAAATCAAAAAACTCAGTACCATCTCTAGATTCATCATCACATAACTCTAAATCATCTAAATCTGAAATTTCAGGAAGTGCTCCTAATACTGTTAATTCAAAAGTAGTATTAGTACTTGCACAACCAGACCCAGAACCTACAGAATCTACATCTTCTACTCTAACATATATTATAGTTCCATCTGTAGCAGAATATGGCGAAGTTAATGCATTTGTTCCTGATTGAGCATCGTTTAAAGTTTCATGATATGTTACTAAAAAGTCTGCTGGATCTTGTCCTGGACTATCTAAAATTATACTAGATAATGAACTAAAATCGAATTCTTCAATACCATCTCCAGACTCATCATCACAAGTTGTAATTGATACTTCTTCATCTGGAACAGTGTTTACTGTTGGTTCTTGATACAGATTAACAATTACAGTACTTGTATCGTTACCCATACATTGGTTATCATATGCTGTTACTGTATAAGAGTTAGATTCTGTTACAGTTATAGATGTTGTTGTTAAAGTAGGATCTAAAATTCCATTAACATACCATTCTACAGTATCTGCAAAAGGAGAATCTACTTCTAAAACGATAGAATCAAAACCACATAGATTAGCTACAGGAGGTGTTGTTTCATCATTATCTTCATCTATAAAAACAGTATCATTACTAATAATTTCAGCTTCTATTTCTCCACTTAAAGTTCCAGCATTTGGATCTGGATTATTAGGATCTAAATTAGTTTGATTAATTTGAATTATTCCTGGATCTTGCTCAAAGTTTGTAATTAACAAGATATAAATATCACCTGCAACGGCATTGTTAATTATAAAGTTTTCAACTGGAGCAGCAGAATAACTACATGCTGTTACTGGAGTTGATGGGTAATCTCCTCCATTACAATAATCGTCACCTGCATTAAATGGTCCCCAAAGAGCAAAATCTACATCTAACTCATCTCCAATTGGGTTACCCATAGAATCGAAAGCTGTATTCTGAACCATCTCGATATCAATATCTCCAGACGTTCCAATTTCGATTACACTAAAAGTTGGGTTTGGCGAAGACCCTAAACAGTCTATAGAACCAAATCCTGGAAGAACACCTACTGTATTGTAAGTATATAAATCGTCTCCACCTGGACATAAGTTTTCTGTAAGGTCACATGTTATATTTGTTGGTGCTTCGTAAGGTGTAATACACAAATCGAACGTTGTTGTTTGTGCGACACTACCATTAGAAAATATTCTAATAAAATAAGTATTTCCAATTGTTAATTGAGGTGTAATACTAGAAAGTAATGTAAATCCTGTTGTACAACTAATTTCTGTTAATGTACCACAAGTTCCTTCATAGACTGCATGATCTATATTAGTTGTTGAGCTACCTTGAATATTTGCTAAAGCAATTAATTGGTATTCGCTAGTAGCAACAAACTGAAACCAAATATCATCATCTGGGTCACCACCACAAGAAGGGTTTGGAACTCCAGAAGGTGTAGCTTCTGTTAATGTTCCTGGTGTACTAACTTCACATAAAAAGCTATCGTTTACAGTAGCTACTGTTGCTCCATCACAATTATCGTTAACTGGAGGACAAGCAGCTAATTGTAAAGCTGGACTTGTAATTACACAATTTACATCTTGCTCATTACTAACTGTAAAAATTATATCTGTATTAAAAGGATATGGCCCAAATGAAGTTACACCTGTTGCAGAAACAGAAACTGGTGGATTTCCTTGATTATCCTCTATTGAAAGTGATGTAGCGTCTCCTAAAGAAGTAATGTTAACATCTACTAAAAATTGGTCTCCATTTGCACAATCATCTACAACTTGGTATGTTGCAGTTGGGTTTGTACATGTAGCACAAGATACCGTTACGTCTATTGGATTAATTGTTGAACTACCTTGACAGTTTACAGATCCGTCTGAAGCTATTGTAAATGAAATAGTATCTCCTGTAGATTGGAAAGTTAAACCACTTAAATTCCCTCCATTGGTATCGTTAAATAGCTCTGTTCCATCGGTGTCATAAACTACTAATTCATCGCAACAAGATTCTACATTTCCAGAGTTAATAATAAAGTTTAAAGGAGAACCGTCTGTACTTGTAAATGTAAATACATTAGTTTCATTATCCTCATAACAATAAACAAGGTTTTCTGGTCCTACTGCACAGTCTACTGAAAAGTTAAGTTGCGCAGTAGTTGTAAAAGTAATTGGTCCTGCCCATTCACTAAATCCATCAACACCACAATCTGATCTTACATAAATTTCGTAAGTTGTTTGGTAATTTAAACCTGTAGCTGAAAATCCTGTTGTAGTAGTTGCTGTTCCAGCTCCAGTTGGTTCTCCAGTTCCTGCAGGTTGTATTACATACTCCCAAGCAGTTTCTCCTCCACCTGCCATCCAGGTAATATCGGCTGAAGTTCCTGCTATATTATTTGCTGCTATTCCTCCTGGAATAACACATGGTGGTAATTCATCAAAAGTAACATCATCAATAGCGATATCATCATAAAAATCTCCTGGTGCTATTACTTCAGAGAAAATAAATCTTGCCTGAACATCTCCAGTAATTGTTAATGTACTTATGTCAATTATTTTTAATTCCCATCCTACAGTATTTGTATTATATGTACCCATTAAGTTCCATGCGGCACCATCCCAAACCTCTACATCTAATTGAGAGTTTGCATTTCCTTCATTATCACTAATTTCATAGAAAGATAGAGCAGGTGTTGTTAAAGTAGATACATCTACAAGAGGTGTTGTAAGAGTTATAGCTCCATCATCTCCTGAAGCGTCTACAACCGCATAGTAATTACCTGTTGCTGTTGCTCCTGATAAAGTACCTCCATCACCTACGTGATTTGGTCCTGCGGTATTAAACTGCCAATCTTCTCCACCATCCATTGACCAACATAATGGAATAACTCCTCCGTTTTCAAATCCTTCTGTATATGGTGCTATATAAGTTGTACACTCGGTATCAAAAGTTAATGGTCCAATCCAGTCACTAAATTCACCTCCGCCACAATCTGCTCTTATATAATATTCGTATGTTGTTGCTGCAGTTAATCCTGTTGCAGTATATGGATTAGTTACTGCTGCATCTCCAGCTCCAGTTGGAGCTCCAGAACCAGGAGCTTGTACTACTACTTCCCAAGCTGTTTCTGTACCGTTAGAAACCCATGATAATGTTGCAGTTGTATCTGTAGCACTATCTACAGCTAAATTTGATGGGTTTACACATGATGGTAACTCATCGAAAGTAACATCATCAATTGCGATATCATCATAAAAATCTCCTGAATTTATTACTTCAGAAAAAATAAATCTTGCCTGTACATCTCCTGTAATAGTAAGTGTACTTATATTAATTGTTCGTTGTTCCCAACCACTTGTGTTTGTATTATAAGTACCCATTAAATTCCAAGCAGCTCCATCCCAAACCTCAACGTCTAATTGTGAATTTGAAAATCCTTCATTATCACTAATTTCATAAAAAGTTATTGCTGGAGTTGTTAAAGTCGACACATCTACAAGAGGTGTTGTAAGAGTAGTAACTCCATCGTCTCCAGAAGCATCAACTACTGCGTAGTAATTACCTGTAACTGTTGTTCCTGTAAGTGTTCCATTATTTCCAACATGGTTAGGTCCTGCGGTATTAAACTGCCAATCTTCTCCACCATCCATTGACCAACATAAAGGAATTGTTCCTCCGTTTTCGAAACCTTCTGTATAAGGTGCCACAAATGTTACACATTCTGTTGCAAAATTTAAAGGTCCAACCCATATACTAAATTCTCCACCACAATCTGATCTTACATAAGCTTCGTAATTTGTCGCTGGTGTTAATCCTGTTTCTTCATATCCTGTATTTAAAGTAGTTCCTGTACCAGCTCCTGTAGGTATCCCTGTACCTTGTGGCTGCACAACAACTTCCCATGCTGTTTCTCCTCCTCCAGGAGTCCAAGATAAATTGGCTGTACTAGAAGTTGCACTAATAAAAGTTAATGCTGAAGGCTCTGGACATGTTACTTCAAATACTGTAACATCATCAAAAGCTACTCCTTCATCTGGTACAGAACCGTCTGAACCAAATGCAAAACGTAATTGTACACTAGCTTCTCCTGCTAAACCTGTTAATGCATGACTGGCTGTAACCCAACCATTAGATCCTGATCCATCACGCCCAGTCCATCCTTGTTGCTGACCTCCAGGATTTCCATTTATTGTACCATCTGTATACCAGTTACCCGCATCTCCTAATGCGCCAACATTTTGCCATGTTGTTCCGCCATCAATTGAAGATTGAAGTACGGTTCCATCCCAACTAAATTCTGATTCCCACCAAATATTAAATGTTATTGCTGGTGCTAATAAAGCTGAAAAATCGAAAACTGGACTTGTAACAGATGAAGATTCTGAATTATTATATTCTCCTGTTAAATTTGTTGTCCATGAATTTGCTCCAGAAGCAGCACTATTTATAACTGTTGCTGCAGGTGTTCCTAAAGCCCATGTGCCATTAGTTGCATTATCTGCTACCCATCCACCATCACCTGCTTCAAAATCTTCAGAGTATGGATAAGTTGTAATTTGTGCATTAACGATATGCCCTAAAAACAGTAGCATACCAGCTAATAAAAGTGTAGTTTTTCTCATCGTTGCTAATTTCAATTAGATTATGTAATTTACTAAACTAAAGAAAAAAAAACACGAATGATATTTAAGTTTTAGATTATAGATTAAATACAATTATTAACGATAAAAAGTGTTAAAACAAAAAAGCATTCACTAACCTAAGACAACCTGACTGAAATTAATATAATTATTTATGGAGCTGGATTTGGAATAGCATTATGAATGTTATTTATATCACTCATTATAGTTTGATTTAAGTCTACACTAACACTACTTATATTCTCTTTAAGCTGCTCTAAGTTTGACGCCCCAATAATATTACTAGTTACAAACTCTCTTTGGTTTACAAAAGCTAAAGACATTTGGGCTAAAGACATATTATTTGCTTTGGCTAAATCCAAATATTTTTGTGTTGCTTTTGTTGCTTGCTCACTACTATATCGAGTGTACCTTGGAAATAATTTTAATCTTGAGTTTTCTGAGGCAGTATTATTTAAATATTTTCCTGAAAGCACACCAAAAGCCATAGGAGAATATGCTAATAAACCTATATTTTCTCGCATAGATATTTCTGCTAAATCACCTTCGTAAACACGATTTAATAATGAGTATGGGTTTTGAATTGTTATTGGTCTTACTAAATTGTTATTTTTAGATTCTTCTAAATAACGCATAGTTCCCCATGCTTTTTCGTTTGATAACCCAACATTACCTATTTTACCCTCCTTAACAATTTGACTTAAACTTTCTAATAGTTCTTTAAAATTATCTTCCCACTCGTCGTTAGGATTGTGTTTATAATCTCTTATTCCAAAAGTATTAGTTTCTCTTTCTGGCCAATGCAACTGGAATAAGTCTATATAATCTGTTTGTAGTCTTTTTAATTCGTTATTTACTGCATCGTTTATACTTTGCTTACTAAAACCTGTAGTTCTTATATGTGCTGTATAATCTCCATTACCTGCAATTTTAGAAGCTATAACTACTTTATCTCTATTATTTGTTTTTTTTAACCAATTCCCTATTGTTTTACTTGTTGCTCCTTGAGTTTCTGCTTGAGCTGGAAATGGATATAGTTCTGCGGTGTCTATAAAATTTACACCGTGATCTATGGCATAGTCTAATTGAAGATGGCCTTCTGCCTCTGTATTTTGATTTCCCCAAGTCATTGAACCTAAGCAAATTTTACTTACTTTAATATTTGTGTTTGGCAGTGTAGTATATTTCATGATTTAGATGCTTTTTGTAAATATAAAAATTGTAAAAAATAAATGCTTACCATCTTAATTTAAATATTTGTTAATATTCGCGCGTTAAGGATGGAGGCATTGTTGGAGCTCCTCGCAGAGAGCGACTGCCGAGAGCCTGACCAAAATAATACCTAGAAGGTATATTTTGGGAACGCCCAAATGAAATTAAATCTCATTTAGCAATTTAGAAATCTCGTCTAATTTAGGTGTTAGAATTATTTCAATACGTCGGTTTTTTGCTTTTCCTTGTGCTGTATTGTTACTTGCTATTGGTGCAAATTCTCCACGTCCTGCTGCAGTAAGATTTTCTGGATTAATTTTATTGTTTTGTCTTAGAATCTCCACGATTGCAGTTGCTCTTTTTGTTGATAGATCCCAATTTCCTTTTATTTCTCCTGACCCTGTATATGGAGCATTATCTGTATGGCCTTCTATTAAAATAGCTATTTCTGGATTGCTTGATAGCACACTTGCTAATTGATTTACTGCTTTTTTACCTTCTGTACCAACTGCCCAACTTCCAGAATTAAATAACAGTTTGTTTTCCATAGAGACATATACTTTACCGTTGCGTTGTTCTACGGTTAATCCTTTGCCTTCAAAATCTGTTAATGCACTTGAAATGGCATTTTTCAACTTAGTCATTGCTGCATCTTTTGCCGCTATAACGCTTTCTAATTCTGCTACTCTAGTTGACCTTGCTTCCAACTCTTTTTTTAACTGTTCTAGCCTTAAATTCTCTGATGTTAATGCTTGTTCTTTTGCTTCTAATTTTGCTAATAATTCTCTGTTTTTTTGGAAATTTTCTGCAATTGCCGAAGAACTATTTGTTACCAAAGCATCGTAAGAATCTTTTAGGTTTTTATGGTCGTTAACTAATGCTTTATAATCTGCTTCCCGTTGTTTTTTTTCTGCAATAGCATTATCATAATCTTGTTTAGTACTATTAAAGTTATTTTCTGCTTCATTTTTAGCGTTTAATAACGCATCGTATTGGTCTTGTAAACTTCTGTTTTCTTTTTTTAATGCAGCATATTTATCTTCTAAGTTTTTATAAACTTTTGGTGAAACACACGATGTTATTGATATTAATAATATTACTGCAATTACTATTTTATTTTTCATTTGGGAAGAGTTTTAAAAATTAGTTTTCTAGTTCTAATAATATTGGGCAGTGATCGCTATGTTTTGCCTCTGTAAGTATAACGGCTCTTTTTATTTTTTCTTGTAATGGTTGTGTTACCATAGCATAATCTAAACGCCAACCTTTATTGTTTGCTCGAGCATTCGCTCTATAACTCCACCAGCTATATTCTACTTTCTCTGGATTTAAATAGCGAAATGAATCTATTAAACCACTATTTATAAAATTACCAATCCACTCACGTTCTACTGGTAAAAAACCAGAAACGTTTTTCATTTTTGGGTTATGAATATCTATAGCTTCGTGACAAATATTATAATCGCCACAAACTACTAGATTTGGAATCTCTACTCTTAACTCATTTATATATTCTTGAACTTCTGCCATATAATTAAGTTTAAATTCTAACCTATCTATGTTTGTTCCAGATGGCAAATACATACTCATTACAGAAACATTATCGTAATCTGCTCGAATATTTCTACCTTCAAAATCCATTGTTTCAATACCTGTACCGTACTCTACATGATTTGGTTTGATTTTACTTAAAATAGCGACACCACTATATCCTTTTTTTTGTGCGCTGTACCAATAATTATATTTATATCCAGCTTCTTCAAAGAGCGATAGGTCTAATTGTTCTTTTAAAGCTTTAATTTCTTGTAGGCAAACTACATCTGCATTAGCGCTTTTTAACCATTCTATAAAACCTTTTTTTATAGCAGCTCGTATACCATTTACGTTGTAGGAGATGATTTTCATTTATATAGGATTGTAATTTCTGCTAAAATAAATAATGCGTTACTTTTACAGCATTAAATGAATACTAAATTAATCACAAACTATTAACAAAATATATTAGCAAATATTTAGTTTAACTACTATATGAAGTTTAAAGTTACTTTTTTATTTTTTTTCTTTACAATTACTGCTTTCTCACAAGAAAGCGATAGTAATTTTAGGCAAAAAACCGTAGCTATAAATGATAGTATTAAAGTTGATAGTGTAAGTATAAATTCTTATCGGTTTTTTATTGAGCTTAAAGACTCTACAGTTATAGACACTTCTTATTATTCTATTGATTTTGCTAAAGCCATTTTAACTTTAAAAAAGCCAATTAAAGCAGACTCTATAATTATTAATTACCTTAAATTCCCAGAATTTTTAACTAAAACCTACCAACAGTTTGATGAGACTGTGATTGTTGAAAATAACAACAAGCTCAATAAACTTTACAAAATAAAACAACCTAATACAGATAAAGAGTTTTCTCCTTTTGACGGTTTAACAACTAGTGGAAGTATTTCGCGCGGTGTTACCATTGGCAATAACCAGAACTCGGTTTTAAATAGTGAGTTGGATCTTCAAATTACAGGAAAATTAAACGACAAAGTGTCGCTGCGTGCTTCTATTCAAGATGCTAATATTCCTTTACAAGAAAGTGGCTACTCGCAGCGATTAGATGAATTCGATCAAGTTTTTGTAGAAATTTTTAGCGACCAGTGGAATATTCGTGCCGGTGATGTAGATTTAGAAAACAACGACTCTTATTTTTCCGAATTTTCTAAACGCGTGCAAGGCCTTTCGCTTAAAACAAGATTAGGAGACGAAGACTCTAGAACCAATTTGTTTGCAGCTGGAGCACTAGTTCGTGGACAATTTACAACAAGTCAATTTACATCACAAGAAGGCAACCAAGGTCCATATAAATTACAAGGTCAAAATGGAGAATTATTTGTACTTATTGTTTCTGGAAGCGAAACTGTTTATGTTAATGGAGTCGCTGTAAAACGTGGAGAAAATGAAGACTACATTATAGATTATAATGCTGGAGAAATTATATTTAACTCTACTTTTCCTATAAATAGTGAAATGCGAATTACGGTTGATTATCAATTTAGCGATAGAAATTATTCTCGTTTAGTAGCATATGGTGGCGGAAGTTACCAAACCGAAAAATTTAAAATTGGAGCTTCTGTTTATTCTGAAAATGATGCAAAAAACAACCCATTACAACAAAATCTATCTACCGAACAAGTTGGTATTTTAAGTGAAGCTGGAGATAATCGAGCTTTAATGGTTGCTCCTTCTGAAGTAGAAGAAGCTTTTAATGAAAACAGAATTTTATATAAAAAAGAAAATATAAATGGTGTTGAAGCTTTTGTTTACTCTAACAATCCAGACGATACACTTTTTAGCGTTCGGTTTACAAATGTTGGAGACTACCAAGGTAACTACAAAATAAGCAACATTAATGCTATTAATACTATTTATGAGTATGTGGAACCAAATACTTTAGGAGAACCACAAGGAAACTTTGAACCTGTAGTACAACTAGTTGCTCCTGTAAAATTACAAGTTGCCGTTGTTAATGGAAGCTACACTCCAACCGAAAAAACAAGTATAAATTTTGAATTTGCTGGTAGTAAAAACGATTTAAACCTATTTTCTAATATAGATGATAATAACAATAATGGCTTTGCAGGAAAATTAAACATAAACCAATCTATTATAAAACAAGATAGTTTATGGAATTTGGATGCTTTTGTAGATACCGATTATATACAAGAGGAATTTAGAAACATTGAAGGATTATATAACCCTGAGTTTAACCGAGACTGGAATATTAATGCCACTACCACAAATGGATTAAATTCTAATTTTGGCGATCAAGTATTATTTTCGGCTGGAACACGTGCGTTTCATGACAAAAAAGGAAATGCTAATTATTTATTTGAACATCTAGGATTTTCTAACACATTTAGCGGAAATAAACACACCGTAAATGCCAAGTTATTTCTAAATGAAAAACTAACAATTAATACAAATTCAAGTATTTTAAATAGTAATGCTACCGAAAGTACCTCAACATTTTTTAGAACTTATAATGATGCGCGTTACAACTTTAAAAAGAGTTGGATTGGCGGAAGATTTTCTGCCGAAAACAATGAACAAAAAGAAACCGAAACAAACAATTTTACAGACTTAAGCCAACGTTTTAACGCTTATGAAATTTATACTGGTGTAGGCGACAGTACTGGTGTTTTTGCCGAAGTTGGTTACAAGTACCGTGTAAACGATAGTGTAAGAAACAACAATTTGCAACGTGTAAACAAATCTAACACCTATTCCTTAAACTCTAGATTAATTAAAAATGAGCGTACAAATTTATCACTATTTGCAAATTATAGAACTTTAAAAAATACAGACGTAGATGTAGAAGATGAGCAATCTTTAAATTCCAGATTATTATACAGTCAACAATTTTTTAAAAACATGGTAAACTGGAATACGGTTTTCGAAACCAACTCTGGAACTTTAGCACAACAAGATTTTACTTATGTCGAAGTAGAATCTGGCCAAGGTGCTTATACTTGGAACGACTATAATGGTAACGGCATCCAAGAAATTGAAGAGTTTGAAATTGCACAATTTCAAGATCAAGGACAATATATTAGAGTATTATTACCCAACCAGATTTTTATAAAAACACATCAAAATAGATTAAGTCAAGCTTTAACTTTAAATCCAGCAAACTGGATTAATGAAACGAGCAAAACCAAAAAATTCTGGTCTCATTTTTATAACCAAAGTAGTTATTTAATAGATAGAAAAATTAAACGCGAAGGCAATACATTTAACCTTAATCCTTTTGAAGAAGACGAAGACAACCAATTAGGTTTACAACTTAATTTTAGAAATGTTTTATTCTATAATCGTGGTAAACAACACTATACCACATCTTACACCTATTTAAACAACCAATCTCGAAATATTTTAAGCTTTGTATCTAGTACTGCAAATGCTGATGATGTAAGTTTTATAGCTAATACTTTAAAGAGTCACCAGCTTAATTTTAATCATAAATTTGCAACGAGCTGGCTTATTAATTTTTTAAGCAGTTTTGATGTTAACGAGAGTGTTAGTAACAATTTTGTGTCTAAAAATTTTAAAATAGACGAAGAAAGTTTTAATCCAAAACTGTCTTATTTACTAAACGACAATGTACGTTTTGATGTTTTTTATCAATACACCAACAAAGCGAATACCATTGGAGATTTAGAAACCTTAAACCAACAAAAATATGGCTTCTCTTTTGCTATAACTAAAAATGTAAAGTCTGCTATTTCTGGAGAGTTTAACGTTTTTGCCAATACTTTTGAAGGTAATGCCAATTCACCTGTTGGCTATCAAATGCTTGAAGGTTTGCAACCAGGAAAAAACTTAACATGGAGTGTTTTAGCACAACAAAAGATTACTAAGTTTTTAGATTTGAATTTAACTTATTTTGGCAGAAAAACAGAGACTAGTAAAACTATTCATACTGGAAATGTGCAGTTGAAGGCTTATTTTTAATAATACTTTATTTTTCGAGTCCAAACACAAAATGGCTCTCCATTAACTATTTTAGTGATTTTTGTCCAGTTGCCTTTACGGTCGAATTTGTATTTGAAATCTAATGTTTTTGATTTATTATTACCTAAGACGATGGTTTTAAGTATATAATCATTTTTATTATAAAATGTTTTAATTATACTAAAAGTAGAATCATTAGTTGTTGTTTCTTTCTCATAAGTTTTAAAACCTTTATGGTTATAATTATATACTACTTTTCTATAATTAGTTGTATCACTAATATTCCAATAATTTTTATACTCAATTAAATAATTTCTATCATCGTATTTATAAACCTGTTTTGATTGAATGTTATTAGTGGATGTGTTATAGTTTAGCTGCTGTATTTTATTTCCTCTTTCATCATATCTATATTCACTTATATTCCTTTCTTTCTTTTGAAATTTTGATTGAGCTTTCTTAGATTTCCGTTTGTTAAGTATATATTTTATATAGGCTCTAATTACTTTTCCTTCCTTATTAAGTTCATATAGCGTTACATAATCCTCTCCATCTTCATCTATTATTCTTCTTTCAACTACATTGTTATTTTCATCTCTAATTGAATACCAATGTACAAATTCATTAGGTTCTAAGCTATTATAATAACTCATAGCAATTGGTTTATTTAACCGGTTATAGTGATACTTAATTAACCAAAATTCATCATCCCAATAAACTTCTTTTTCTTCAATTAAATTATTGTTTTTATCATAAGAATAATAAAAAGTTCTTTCTATTTCTTCAGAGAAATTATACCACACCTCTTTTTCTCTTAATCCTTTTTTATTGTAAACTATTTTACAATTAACATAACTCACATTTCTATCTCCAAAAAAGCGTTCTAAATTACCTTTCTTGTATAGACGTATATTTCTAAAACTATTATTTAGATATTCTGTATAACGTTTGGCAACTTTCGTTTTAAGAAACACAATTTTCTCACTTACAGACTTTGGATTGCCATAAATAGTATCCATATTTCTTTGCGCAAAGACATTGAAAACAAAAAACAGAGCGAATAGTTTTATTGTAAATTTCATAATTCCATAAAATTAGTAATCTAAAGTTAAAAGAACTATTAAAACTCTAAAAGTAATAATGAGTGAATAGTGCTTTTGAGTGAGTAAAAACAAAAAACTCCCAAACAATTGATGTTTGAGAGTTATATTTTATGAGATTCCTTCTTTGAAAGGAATTTATTATTTCATTTTCATTAACCAATTTCTAACATCAACTTCTTTTTTAATGATATCTCTTAAGTCTTCTATTTTAACTCTAGATTGTTCCATTGTATCTCTATGGCGAATGGTAACTGTGTTATCTTCTAAAGTGTTGTGATCTACTGTAATACAAAATGGTGTTCCGTTGGCATCTTGACGTCTGTAACGTTTTCCAACCGCATCTTTTTCGTCATAAAACACATTAAAATCCCATTTTAAATCCTCTACAATTTGTTTTGCAACTTCTGGTAAGCCATCCTTTTTTACTAAAGGAAAAACGGCTGCTTTTACTGGTGCTAAAACTGCTGGTAATTTTAAAACGGTTCTTGTGGTGTTGTTTTCTAATTCTTCTTCTTGTAAAGCATTAGAAAAAACTGCTAAAAACATTCTATCTAAACCAATTGAAGTTTCTAAAACATATGGTGTATAACTCGCGTTATCTTCATGATCGAAATACTGTAATTTTTTTCCTGAAAATTCTTCGTGTTGTTTTAAATCGAAATCGGTACGAGAGTGAATACCTTCTAATTCTTTAAATCCGAAAGGAAATTTAAACTCAATATCTGTTGCTGCATCGGCATAATGTGCTAATTTTTCGTGGTCATGAAAACGGTAATTGTCTTCTCCCATTCCTAAAGAAAGATGCCATTTTAATCTGGTTTCTTTCCACTTATCAAACCATTCTTTTTGCGTTCCTGGTTTAATAAAAAACTGCATTTCCATTTGCTCAAACTCACGCATTCTAAAAATAAATTGTCTTGCTACAATTTCGTTTCTAAATGCTTTTCCTGTTTGCGCGATACCAAAAGGAATTTTCATTCTTCCTGTTTTTTGCACGTTCAAGAAGTTTACAAATATACCTTGCGCTGTTTCTGGACGTAAATATAGATCCATTGCTGTTTCTGCAGAGGCGCCAAGTTTAGTTCCAAACATGAGGTTAAATTGCTTAACATCTGTCCAATTTCGGCTTCCACTTAATGGACAAGCTATTTCTAGTTCTTCAATTAAAGCCTTAACATCTGCTAAATCTTCTGCTTCTAGAGATTTACCTAAACGTTTTAAAATAGTATCTATTTTTTCTTGATACCCTAAAACTCTTCCATTGGTTGCAAGAAATTCTTCTTTATTAAAGGCTTCACCAAAGCGTTTTTCGGCCTTTTTTACTTCCTTCTCTATTTTAGCTTCAATTTTAGCGCAATAATCTTCTACTAAAACGTCTGCTCGATAGCGTTTTTTAGAGTCTTTATTATCTATTAAAGGATCGCTAAAAGCATCTACGTGCCCTGATGCTTTCCAGGTAGTAGGATGCATAAATATTGCGGCATCGATACCAACAATGTTATCATGCATTTGCACCATCGCTTTCCACCAGTAGTCACGAATGTTCTTTTTTAATTCTGCTCCATTTTGTGCATAATCGTACACTGCACTTAGTCCATCGTAGATTTCACTACTTTGGAATACGTAACCATACTCCTTTGCGTGAGAGATTACTTTTTTAAATTGATCATCTTGATTTGCCATATGTACAAAAATATAAAACCGTTCCAAATTTGAAACGGTTTATTTAATAATATTGAAGTTATTTTTTATTTTAATACTATAGACTGTTTTGCTAAAACTTCTCCTTGATAAATAACATTTATGTAATATGTTCCTTTTTCGAGATGTTCTTTCTCATTTTTATCGATAATTACAGAAACTACAGACTCTTTTCCGTTGTAATTAAAGTTTTTCTTTTTTGAGTATATAAGCGACTTCTCTCCAAAGCTTACTGTGCCTTTAGATGCTACAACAGTCATGTTTGAGCGCAACACTTGAAAATATAATGTTTTTGTTCCTTTAGATAAGAATTTGTTTTTAACTAACGTAAATTCAACATGAAATTTTTTAGTTCTTCGAGCATATTTAGTATCTACTACTCTACCTTTAGAGGTAATGCGCTTTGTTCCTTTTACATTTAAATTACTTATAAGGGGAATGTCTAAAGGATTAGTATTATTTTGGGATACCTTATTGTTATTTTGAAAAATCTCGTACTTGGAACTTAGTAATTTTGTTAAAGAATCTCTGGAGTTTAATATTTTTTTAAATTCTTTTTTTTCTTTTAAAAGCTTTTTAATTTCAAGTTCTTTTATACCTAATTGAGAGAGAATTTTATTATTATTTGACCTAAATATTGCTACTTTAGGTTTTAACTTATCAAATAATATATCATCAGAATTTAAATTATTAATGGAGTCTCTTATATTTATTAACTTGTCTTTTGATTGTTTAAGCTGTAATTTAAGTGTATCGTTTAAAAGTTCCACAGTTTCATAAACGTCTATCATTTCGGATAGTTCGTTTAACATGAGTGTTTTTTCTTGATGAAGCATACTGTTTTCATCGCTCAGCTCTAAACGGTTAAACATCATAAAAACCGTAACTAAAACCAGAGTTAAAAGTGACGCAATTATAATTAATTTAGATCTGTTAATTTTTGGGGCTATTAACATTGAAAAATAATTAAGCTATAATTTTAAGAAATTTAAAAATGAAAAAAAACAAAATTACATCTAAAAAACTGATAAAGGTGTTTTTGTACTCAATAGAGCATTTATTTTAGATAAATAGTTGTGCCTCCTAATTTTTTACCTTGATGAAATATACTAATAAAGTAAGAACCTTTAGCTAAAGATTCTGGTCCTTTATCTATTAATGTACAAACATCAATATCTTGGTTGTTATAATTTATGGTTTCTTTTGCAGAATATATTAAAGATGTTTTACCATAATTTATTGTGCCTTTATCTGCAACAACATTCATTTTAGAGTCTAAAACTTGAAAGTAAATATCCAAATCTCCTTTTTTTAAAAATTCGTTGTTTACTAAAGTAAAGCACACGTGAAATTTATTTGTCTTTTTAAAATTTTTAGTATTTACTATTCTACTCGAAGACGTTACTCTTTTCACTCCTTTTGCAACAATATTTGTAATATTTAATTGCTTAGCTTTTTCTAAATTTTCTTTTAAATCTAGATTATTTTCTACTAATGTTTTATTTTTTGTTTTAAGAGTGCTAACGTAAGTTTTGCTATTTGTTAAGTCTTCTTCCACTTCTTTTGCCTGTAATTTTAATGAAGTGTTTTCTGCTTCCAAATTGTCTGTTAACGCTAACAATTGGGCATTTTCTTTTCTAAGCTCTTTTAGTTGAGCTCTGTATTTAGATATTAAAGATACGTTGGCTTTTAATTGTTTTACAGAATCTAAAATAATTAAAATTTTAGATTTTGTTTCTTCTAATTGCTTCGCTAGATATTCGCTTTTAACATCTAGGTTTTCGTAACTAGAAATCATTTCGGATAGCTCACTTTCAACAAGATATTTCTCTTGTTCTATAAACACCTGATTTTCTTTTACGGTTTTGTAATTAAAATAGCTAACAGAGCCTAAAATTACAATTGCTATAACCAATGTACCAATAATTAATCTATAGTTGAATAATTGTGTATTAATTATCATCGTTTAGTTTAATTAATAATCTAAACTATACAAATAGGCTATAACTAATAATTAAAATCGATGAAATGGTTATAAACTTGTTAAAACTATTGTTAACCCTTAACTCGTAAGAAATAACGCATATTTAAAACTCTTGTAATTACGATACTTAAATTACTATTTACAATAGATAATTACACCATTAACATTCTAAATTTTAAGATAAATAATAAGTTTTATTGTTGATTTCTAAAATGTTAATGTATTTTAGATAACACATGTATAATATTTTCTTTTAATGCTTAATGCGCTTGTAAATTTATTTTTTCCAAAAGTATGCTTAACATGCTTATTCCGGCTTGCTGATAACGAAGAGTACTTATGCACGAGTTGTAGGCACAAACTTCCTTTAACAAACTACCATTTAACTAAAGATAATTTTGTATCAAAACTATTTTACGGAAGAGCAAAAATTGAAAATGGAACAGCTTTGCTTAAATTTGAAAAAAAAGGTATTACCCAAAAGTTAATTCACCAATTAAAATACAAAGAACAACAACAAGTTGGCACGTTTTTAGGCGCTTGGCTAGGTAAAGAATTAAACGATTGTGGAGATTACTCTACTGTAGACATCGTTATTCCTGTGCCTTTACACAAAAAAAAATTAAGAAGTCGAGGCTATAATCAAGTTTCTAAATTTGGCATAGAGATAGCAACTGCTTTAAAAGCAAATTACGTAGATAATGTTTTAATTAAAATTACAAATACAGAATCTCAAGTTACAAAAAACAGATTCTCCCGATGGGATGGCAAAAACGACTTATTTACAATACACAACCTTGATCAAATTCAAGGAAAACATATACTTTTAATAGACGACATTATTACAACAGGAGCAACACTAGAAGCCTGTATACTTGAATTAAATAAAGCAAAAAATATTAAAATAAGTATTGCTACTATGGCAATTGCCTAAGTTGCTTTACTATTTGTTAAATTCTTTATAAATACAACGTTTAATATAACGCACTTTATGTTACTTTATAAATATGTTGTTATTTTGCAATCAATTAATCAAAATTATGCAAAACAGGTTTTATAATTTTTTATTCTTTATTTCAATAGTAATAATTATTGCTAGTTGCGCCAATAGAGGAACACCTAGCGGAGGAGAAAAAGATATTTTACCACCAGAAATTATAAAATCTGAACCTGAAAATTTTTCTACAAATTTTAATAAAAAGGAAATTAAAATTTATTTTAACGAGTATATAAAAACCAAAAACTTAACAAAGCAATTGGTTATATCTCCACCAATGAAAACTCAGCCAGACATTACACCTCTTGGCTCTGCTAGTAAATATATTACAATTAAAATTTTCGATACACTACAACCTAACACTACATATGCTATTAATTTTGGCAATAGTATTGTAGATAATAATGAAGAAAACCCATTTAAATACTACAGATATGTATTCTCTACAGGAGACTATATAGATTCTCTATCTGTAAAAGGAACCATTAAAGATGCTTTATCTTTTGATGTTGACGACTATGTTTCTGTTGCTTTATATGAATTAGATTCAACTTACAACGATTCTTTAATATTTAAAAAAGAACCTAATTACATTACAAACACACTAGATACTACAACTAGTTTTAAAATTGAAAACGTAAAAGCTGGAAAATACATGCTACGCGCTTTAAAAGATAAAAATAGCGACAATAAATTTCAGCAAAAAACCGAAAAAATAGCCTTTTACGAAAATCCTGTTATACTACCTCAAGACACAGCTAAGGTTTTTGAACTTGAGCTTTTTCAAGAAACACCAAATTACAGAGCCTCGAAACCTAGTTTAGTGGCAGGTGAAAAAATTATTTTTGGGTATGAAGGTGATTATAAAAATATAAAAATAGACCTGCTTTCTAAAGTAACCGATAGTTTTGTTGGACGTTATTATAAAGATGAAAAAACCGATTCCTTACTCTATTACTACAACCCAAAATTAAAAGTTGACTCTTTAATTTTTAAAATTTCAAACCAAAAAGTAGTTGATACTTTTACAGTAAGAATTCGTGATAAAAAAAGAGACTCTCTTATTATAACACCAAGCCCAAAAGGAACTATAGGTATTGAAAAAGATTTTTTTATAAAATCTAACATTCCATTTACAAATATAAACCAGAGTAAAATTACTATTCGCGATAAAGATTCAGCTTTAGTAGACTTTAAAACAAAATACGATACCTTAAAAAACAGTTATGCCCTTAAATTTGATAAAACGGTAGATAATGAGTATAAAGTACAGCTACTTCCTGAAGCTTTAACAGATTTATTTAATAACACAAACGACTCCTTAAATTATAACTTAAAAACACAAACTCAATACAAGTATTTTAACTTTAGAGTTATATTAGAAAATGCTAAATATCCTGTTATTGTACAATTAACAGATACTAATTTTGAGGTTATTGCAGAACAATATATTGAAACACCTCAACCTGTAGATTTTAACTTTTTAGATCCTAAACGATTTCATTTAAGGGTTATTTATGATACCAATAAAAATAAAAAATACGATACCGGAGATTACTTAAAAGGCATACAACCAGAACGTGTAAGTTACCATCCCGATATTATTGAAGGAACAGCAGGATTTGACGAAGTTTTAACGCTTAAACTATTAGACTAAAATTGTCCTTATCGTTTAAAAAACCTAAATGCTTACGGTTTTTTTCTATCTCACTTTTACTAAGCGATACAATTTCAATAGATTCTCTATCACTATTATTGCTTGTTAGTTTTTTTCCTAAAACATTATAAATAGCAGAATGCCCTGAGTATTCATAATTATTGCCATCTAAACCTACTCTATTTACTCCTATGCAATAGCTCATATTTTCTATAGCTCTTGCTTTTAATAAAGCATCCCAAACAGCTATTCTAACTTTTGGCCAATTAGCAACATATAACAGCACATCATAATCCTCGATATTTCTTGCCCAAACTGGAAAGCGAAGATCGTAACAAATCTGCGGACAAATACTCCAGCCTTTATATTCTATAATTACTTTTTCTTGTCCAGCAGTAAATATTTTATCTTCTCCAGCAAGCGAGAAACTATGGCGTTTATTATACTGTAAAATCTCACCATCTGGCTTTACAAAAAGTAAACGATTATAATATTTCCCGTTTTCTTTTATTGTTAAACTTCCAACAATGGCAGTTGCTTTATGTTTAGCTATATCTAACATCCAAACAACAGTATCTCCTTCTATAGATTCTGCAACAGTTTCGGCATTCATTGTAAAACCAGAATTAAACATTTCTGGCAGGACAATTAAATCTATATTTTCTGAAATTAATTCTATTTTATTTTTGAAGTTAATACGGTTTTGCTCCGCATTTTCCCAAACTAAATCAGATTGTATTATAGCTACTTTTAAATTTTCTAACATTTTAAAAACGTTTTAACCGTTTCTCTGTTTTTTCAATATTACTTCGTAATTTTTCAAATTTCTTCTCCCATTTTTCATGGTCATCTGGAGAGAGTTTTCCTTTGTTTTTAAGTTTTTCAAATTTCTTATATTCAGATGCATATTTGTTTTCTGCTTTGCTTAAACTCTTTTTTGCATCTTTAAGCTTTTTCTCTGCCTTTTCCTTCTTTTTTAGCTCTTTTTCAGACTGTTTTTTCTCTTTTTCGGCTTTTTTTAAAGCTTTTTCATTTTTTCTAGTTTGCTTAGCTTGTTTTTCAATATGCTTTAATCGCGTTTTAATTTCATTTTGAGCTTCTGGAGATAAAATTTCAGACATATCTTCTCCATTTTTATAAACGGTTTTTCCTTTTACATTGTAAATTTCATTATTATAAATGACCTCTTGTGCAAAAGAAAAATTTGCTGTTATAAATATTAAAAATACTATTACTTTTATTGTTTTCATTATTTAAATTATTATTTACAATATACTATTTTATATACTATTTAATATAGCTGCTGCTTTTTTTATTGTTTCGTCTGTTTTTGCAAAGCAAAAGCGCAACACTTTATCATCTCTATTATTATTGTTAAATACCGATAATGGTATTGATGCTAAACCATACTCTACTGTTAATTGCTTTGCAAACTCCACATCACCTACTTGTGTAATTTCAGAAAAATCTAATACTTGAAAATAGGTTCCTTTTGCAGGTTTAAATTTAAAACGAGAATGTTTTATTAAACTTAAAAATAAATCTCTTTTGGCTTGATAAAATTCTGATAAATTCAGATAATTACTTGGTTCTTTTAAATAATCGGCTAACGCTTTTTGCATGGGAGAATTAACACTAAACACGTTAAATTGATGTACTTTTCTAAACTCGCTCATTAATGTTTTTGGAGCGCAACAATAACCAACTTTCCAACCCGTGTTATGAAATGTTTTACCAAAAGATGCTGTTATAAAACTTCTTGATTTTAAATTAGAAAACCTACATACACTTTGGTGTTGTAAACCATCATAAATAATATGTTCGTAAACCTCATCACTTAACACAATACAGTTAGAGTCTTGAGTTAATTTTTGTAGCGCTAACATATTTGCATTAGAAAAAACAGTTCCGCTAGGATTTTGTGGTGTATTTATAATTATCATTTTAGTTTTAGAACTAAATTTACTTTCCACCTCATCCCAATCTATTGTATAATTTGGAGCCGTTAATTGTATAGAAATGGTTTTTCCTCCATTTATTTCTATTGCTGGTTCGTAACAATCGTAAGCAGGACGAAAAATTATTACTTCGTCTTTTGGTTTTATAAAAGCAGAAATTATAGTATAGATAGCTTGTGTTGCTCCTGCAGTAATCGTGATTTCATCTTCTGGATTATAAGTAGAATTATAAAGCAAATCCATTTTTTTAGCAATTGCCTCCCTTAATTCCATATTTCCAGGCATTGGTGCATATTGGTTATAGCCAGAACACATGGCTTGCGATACTAAATCTATTAGATTTTTATCACTTTTAAAATTTGGAAAACCTTGAGACATATTAATTGCATCGTGCTTATTGGCCAGCGCACTCATTACCGAAAAAATAGTAGTCCCTACATTTGGGAGTTTAGATAGATGTTTCATACCCTAAATATAAATAGAAAATAGATAGATTTTAACAAATTTTAGCGCTCGATTTTTTATATTTGAAGCTACTCAAAAAAAAAAACAATTCGACTATGAAATTTCTAAAGTTCATTTTACTTTTTATTACAATTAACGTTTCGGCACAACAAGGTGGTATGTGGATTCCTTCACTTTTAGAAGGCATGAACGAAGACGAAATGACTAATCTTGGCAGTAAACTAACAGCTAAAGATATTTACAATGTTAACAACTCTAGTTTAAAAGATGCAATTGGTCATTTTAATGGTGGTTGTACTAGTGAAGTTATTAGCGATCAAGGTTTGATTTTAACTAATCACCATTGTGGTTTCTCTCAAATACAATCGCACTCATCATTAGAAAATGATTATTTAAAAGATGGATTTTGGGCAATGAATCTTGAAGACGAATTACCAAACGAAGGTCTTTTTATAGAGTTTATTGTAAGTATTAAAGATGTTACTTCTCAAGTTTTAGCAAATGTAACGGATGCTATGACAGAGAAAGAACGTCAATCTCAAATTAGCAAAAATAGCAATGCCATAGAAGGAGCTACAACAAAAGAAGCATGGCAAGACACTAAAATTAAAGCATTTTATAATGGTAATCAGTATTTTTTATTTGTTACAGAACGTTTTGAAGATATACGCTTAGTAGGAGCACCACCAAGTAGTATTGGTAAATTTGGTAGTGATACAGATAATTGGGTTTTCCCAAGGCATACTGGCGATTTTTCTATGTTTAGAATTTATGCAGATGAAAACAACAGGCCTGCAAAATACAGTAAAAATAACAAGCCATATAAACCAAAACACTTTTTACCAATATCTTTAGATGGTATAGAAGAAGGTGATTTTACACTTGTTTTTGGTTTTCCAGGAACTACAAACGAATACTTACCTGCTGTAGCAATAGAGCATATTACAAAAGAATTTAATCCTAGCAATATTGCTATTCGTGAAGCTGCATTAAAAGTAATTGATGCTGCTATGAAATCTAGTGATGATGTAAGAATTAAATATGCATCTAAACAAGCAAGAATTGCAAATGCTTGGAAAAAATGGATAGGTGAAAATTTAGGAATTGAAAAAAGTAATGCTGTCGCAAATCGTCGTGATTTTGAAAACGAGTTTACTGCTGCATTAAAGGATAAAAACTTAGTAAATAAATACGGTAATATTCTTCCAGAATTCGACAAACTATATACAGATTTTTCTAGTACAAACATTAAAAGAAGAAACTTTATAGAAGTATTTATTGTTACTAATGAGCTTATGCAAATGATATTTAGATCATACCAAATGGAAGCTGCTATTACTGCTAATGAAGACAATTTTGAACGTGCAAAAAATGCAACAATTTCGAGATTAAAAGGTATACACAAAGATTTTAACGCAAACGTAGACAAAGGAGTTTACCAAGCTGTAATGCCAATGTATACAGATAATGTAGATGCTTCAATTTACGAAAAAACTGCATTTACAAATTTAGAATCTACTCTTGCTTTATTTGAAGGCGAGCCAAAAGACGTATTAAAAAAGTTAAACAAGGATGCTGCATACAAATATGCTAAACCAATAATTGAAGAATTTAACAATATTATTAACCCAGAATTTCAGCAAAAAAACGAAGTGATTTCGGCATTACAAACTAAATACATGACTGCGTTAATGGAGGCTTTACCAGATGCACGTTATTTTCCAGACGCAAATAGTACACTACGTGTAACTTATGGTCAAGTTCGTGGATATTCGCCAAGAGACGCTGTTTACTACGAACCTGTAAGTTATCTAGAAGGTGTTATAGAAAAATTTATTCCTGGAGATTACGAGTTTGATGTACCAAAAAAATTACGCGACTTATACAACGCTAAAGATTATGGGCAATATGCTGATAAAAACGGAAAAGTGCCTGTTTGCTTTTTAGGAACAAACCACACCACTGGCGGAAACTCTGGAAGTCCTGCAATTGATGCGCATGGAAACCTTGTTGGTTTAAACTTTGATCGTGTTTGGGAAGGTACAATGAGCGATATGAATTATGATCCTGAAATTTGCAGAAACATTATGGTAGATGCACGCTATATTTTATTTATAGTAGATAAGTTTGCAGGTGCAACTAGATTAATAGATGAAATGAAATTAGTGCATCCAAAAACAAAGTAATTAAAACAAATTACTTCTTGATATAGTTTTATTCTATATCAAATAAAATCACTCAAAAAGACAAATTGTAGCTTTATTTGCAATATGTAAGTCTATTTGAGTGATTTTTTTTTATCTAATCAATTTTCAATTTAGCTAACAATTCCTGCTTATATGTCCTGCCAATAGGTAGCCTGTTTTCCAAAATATAAATCTCGTTACCAGCAATTTTATTAACATAGTTTTTATTAACTATAAACGATTTATGAACTTGAATAAAATTGGTTTCTGGTAATTTTTGCTTCCAATTTTTAAGAGATTCAATATAAGATAGCTTTTGTTTTTTGGTAACAACTGTAATGTAATTTCTATCGCTTTCTATAAATAGAATATCATTAATTATTATTTTATGATGAGTTTTATCTACATTTAAAAACAAGCTGTCGTTACTATTTTCTTTAAATGCGTTTTGTTGTTTATTAGTAAATGTTTCTGCTTTATTAATTGCTTTTAAAAACCTATCAAACGAAAAAGGTTTTACTAAATAATCTACAATTGTATCTAACGAAAAACTTTCTACTGCATAATCTGGATAAGCAGTAGTTATTATTATAGCTGGTGGATTTTTTATCGTTTTAATAAAATCTATTCCAGAAATATCTGGTAAATTAATATCTAAAAAAACAAGATCAACAGTTTCACTTTTTAAAAAAACATGTGCCTCTATAGCTGCTTGAAAAGTGCCTTTTAATTCTATATTAGGAAATTTACCTAAAAAGTTTTTAAGAATATTTTGAGCAGGAATTTCATCTTCTATAATAATGCAAGTCATGATAAATTTAGTTTTAAAGTCACTATAAATTGTTCGGCTTTTACAATATTTAATTTATAATTGCCTCTATAAATTAATTGCAATCGCTTTTCTAAATTTTGTAACCCAATTTTAAAAGCGCTTGAACTTACTCTATCTTTGTTATAATCGTTACTACAAACACATTCTAACACACCATTTGTTTCAATAATAGAAATAGAAATATCACTATTTAAAGCACTATGTTTAAAAGCATTTTCTATTATTGTAATTAATAATAAAGGTGCTATTTTTTTACCAGTAGATTGTATTTGCGTTTTATAAAATATTTGTTTTACTCCTTCTGTTCTAATGCGTTGAAACTTAATATAATTATCTAAAAATTGAAGCTCTTTTTCTAGTAAAATTGTTTTAGTATTACTTTCGTATAAAATATGTTTTAAGTTATCTGAAAGCATTAAAATAAGTTCTGGCGTTTCAGATGGTTTTTCAATTGAATACGAATAAATTGTATTTAAATTATTAAATAATACATGCGGATTTATTTGCGATTTTAGAAACTTAAGTTCCATTTCTGCATGATCCTTTTTAACCTTTTCTACTTCTGCTTGTTTTTCTATAAAACGATACAAAACCCAAACAAAAGAAAAGAAAATAAGTGGTACTAAGGTTTGCCAAAGGTAATCGCTAAGACACTTCATTACAGAACAACCACATTTTGTAAATACATTACAATATAGCTGTGTAGCAAAAAATGAAATAATTGCAAATACAAACACGTATGGTATGTACCATTTTTTCTTAACAAAAAATGGTAATAACATAAAATTGTTAGCATAAACAATTACTACAAGTATAGATAAATACTGCAAAAAAGGATTTTCTTTCCAATAATATTTTGAAAAGACCGACAATGATACAAACACGAAAAGCATCCAAAATAAGATGTGTACTAAAATTTGCGAACCGTGTTTTTTAATAAATTTTTCTTTCACAAAAGTAAAGTAGTTAGAAATATTTTAAACATCAAAAAACAAGGTATAAAAACCATATTTAGCAATACAAACAACATGCAGCATAAAATTTTTGTAAAAAAATTTTAATAATTCTTCATTTTTTTAAAGTTATAATTAAACCATTTCAATAACTATAACTCTAACTAAAAATATATTTTGCTAAATGCTTACAATTGCACAAAAAAATATTGTTTTTCTAGTTGCTACGCTTCTATTCTGTATTAGTTGTAAAGAAAACAAAGAAGAACAAACAACTGAAATTATAACCAGTAACTATATAGAAACAGAAATTCCTGTTTATAATTTTAACGACTTAGAGCCTTTATTATATACAAATAAAGATAAAATATACATTGTAAACTTTTGGGCAATGTGGTGCGCTCCATGTGTGAAAGAGTTGCCTTATTTACAACAACTACAAGCTAAAAATCCAGATATAGAAATTCTATTAGTAAGTCTAGATTTTCCTAAAGATATAGACACCAAACTAAAACCATTTTTAAAAGAAAGAAATATTAGCTCTAAAGTTGTTTTATTGGATGACCCTGATGCTAATAGTTGGATTGACAAAATTAATCCTGAATGGTCTGGCGCGATACCGTTTACCATTATTTTTAATAACGAAACGCGTAAATTTTACGAACGCTCTTTTGAAAATTTAGAAGATATTGAAAACGAAATAAGTAAAAATTTTAAACAATAAATTAATTATAAAAATGAAAAAAATTAGTGTATTAATAGTAGCCATTATATGTTTATCTGCAGGTGTTTTAACCTCTTGTAAAGATAATAAAGAAGAAAAAGGAGAACATTCTGAAATGAAAACGACAAAAGAATGCGTCCAGAACATGGCGATAGAAAAGGACCTCCACCACATGGTGAAAATGGAGAACGCAAAGGACCTCCGAGAGGTGGTTTACCTGAAGAAACAAGAACTTTAGAGGAAATTGGAGGTTACATGATAGGTGATACTGCCGAAGATTTTTCACTTAAAAATGTAGATGGCTCTATGGTTTCTTTATCAGACTATAAAGATGCTAAAGGATATATAGTTACTTTTACATGTAACGAATGTCCATTTTCTAAATTATACGAAGACCGCTTAATTGCATTAAATAATACGTATGCTCCTAAGGGATATCCTGTAATTGCTATTAATAGTAATAATCCTTCAAATGAAAAAGAAGGCTTTGAAGCGATGCAAAAACGTGCAGAAGAAAAAGGATTTACATTTCCATACTTAGTAGACGAAGGTCAAAAACTATATACTAAATATGGAGCCGTTAGAACACCTAACGTCTTTTTATTAGACCAAGATTTAAAAGTACAATATATTGGTACAATTGATGATAATTCTAAATCTCCAGAAGACGTAAAAGTAAAGTATGTTGAAAACGCAATTGCTGCTTTAGAAAAAGGCGAAAAACCAAATCCTAGCACTACAAAAGCTATTGGTTGCCCAATAAAATAATTTTTTTTACTTAAATATAATTTAATGCAAGAACTATAGTTAGTTCTTGCATTTTATTTTATACTATTTCCATTTTTTTAAGTAGAAAACTAGCATTCATATTTTTACAAATTCCTTTTTTAAAAGTGTAATCAAAATACAATTCGTCATTTATAATTTGTGCATCGAAATAATAGTTTTTAACTTCTTCTAGTTCTTTTTCAATTTCGCATAAACTTAAATCGTGTGTTGCAATAATTCCTGTAGCATTACTTGCTACTAACTTTTCTACAAACCTTCTAGAACCTATAGCTTTGTCTGTACTATTTGTACCTTTTAATATTTCGTCTAAAATAATAAAATAGTTATCTGTTTTAATTGCATCGACAATGTATTTTAGGCGAGTTAATTCACTAAAAAAGTAAGAACTATCATCTGTTAAAGAGTCGCTTGTACGCATACTTGTAATAAGTTTTACTGGTACATAATCACTAGATTTTGCGCAAACTGGTAAACCTACATTTGCCATTACAATATGTAAAGAAACAGTTCTTAAAAATGTGCTTTTTCCTGCCATATTTGCGCCTGTAATAATAAAAAACTGCTCTGTTTTAATATTAAAATTATTGTCTACTCGCTTTTCTGTTTTTAATAATGGATGGCCCAGATCTGTAATATTTGTTTGTTTTCCATCTTCTAAAATTTGAGGATATATATAATGTTTATAATTAAAAGCATAGTTTCCAAAACTATTATAAGCATCAAAAAAAGTTACTACCTGAAACCAATCTTCTACTTTGTCTTTATAGGTTTCTATCCATTTTTCAATTTTATAACTATTTTTTATATCTATTAAAAAATAACCGTTTCCAAATATGGCCGATATTAAATTATTTCTATTATCTAATGCATCCATTGCCTTAGATAAATGGGTTAAAATAGCTGATGCCGTTTTTCCTTCTAATTGGATTCTTTGCTGTTTTTTAATAAGTAATGTTGAAGAAAATGTTGCATTTTCTATAGCATTTAAAAGTTGTGCATATTGTCTAAATGTGTCTCTAATTTTATCTGTATTTGCAGCTAAATCATTAATTTTCTTTAAATACTTTCCTGTTATTGCTAAGCCTATTAACAACCAATAGCCAAAAAATTCTATCGAGATTATTTTTGTTATTCCTAAAACTAAAAGTATTGCCGAAATACCAATAAAAAATAATGGGAGATACTTTATACTTTTAGGTAAAAACGACTTGTGATTATGTAGCCATGAAGTAATTTGATCTGGTTTAGTTTCTACATTTATTAAATTAGCTGTAGCCTGAAATTTTTGTCTCCATTCTGGCTTTAAAGACAATTCTTTTATAGCCTCTTGTCTTTCTTCTATATTTAAAGTATTATTAGCTTTAAGTGCATTTGATAAAGCTAAAGCACCTGTTTTGGTTGCTGTTCTATCTATAAATTGAAAAAAAGAACCACGGCCAAATAAATCTATATCTAATGCATAATTATGCAATGGATCTTGAAATTCTAAACCTTCATTTCTATGAAAAAAATCTCCTGAACCTATTTTAAGCTCTTCTTTATTTATTTCTACTAATGCTTTTTTTAAGTTATACGTTGCTTTTAAATTGCTATGTTTCGATAATAAATATATAAATAGAATTACACCTAACAACGCAACAATAACTGCTATTTGCCAGTTATTAAATGTAAAATAAACACCTACAGCTGTAGATAGAAAAACAAATAACCTTGCTGTACTTAAAAATGTTAATTGCTTATATAATTTAGAAACTTCTTCTTGATAGATTTTAAGTTGCTCTTGATAATATGTAATTGAATCTTGCATTTATTCTATAATTCTAAAGCATCATATTTTATAAAAACCTGAATAATTGTTTCTACTGCATCTTTATAAAATTGTTTATCAATTTTTTCGAAATCATCAGTTGGTTTGTGGTAATCGTCGTGGTCTGCTACACCAAAATAAACAAAAGGAATTTTAGCTTTATGAAAAGCTGCATGATCGCTAGAATTTGTCCAATTATCTTTAGCATCTAAACCTTCGTGGCCAATTACTAAATCTACCATTCCTATATTTTTAAAGTTTTCAATGGCAGGTTTTAAGTGTGGATAATAGCGTGTTCCAACAGCAAATAATTCGTGCCTATCACTTCTACTAATCATATCCATATTTAGGTTTAATACAATATTTCTTTGTTTAATAACATTATCATTTACAAAATGATATGCTCCTTTTAAACCTAATTCTTCGCCATCAAAAGCTGCTAAAATAACATTATGTTTTGGTGGATTATTTTTTAAATATTCTGCAAAAGCAAATAAAGCACTAATACCCGAAGCATTATCGTCTGCACCGTTATAAGTTTCTCCATTCTTTATACCTTCATGATCGTAATGAGCCGATAATACTATATATTTATTATTACTAGCAGTACCTTCTATTAATCCTAATATATTATTTGCATTATATTGTTTACCAGCTGTAAAAGAAAAACTTTGTCTATAACCTGAGTTTAAAGGTTTCACTTTTAATTGAGAAAATCTTTCAATAATATAATCTTCAGCTAATTTAGCACCTTTTGTTCCAGTACGTCTACCTTGATATGCGTTGGAAGATAAAATTTTAACATCCTCTAATAAATCTGAAGTATTAAAACTATAAATTTCAATAGCTTTCTCATTTATCTCTTTAGTTATCGTGTTGTTTTTTTGCGTTTTACAAGCCTGCAAAAACAATGTTATAAAAAGCAAAAAAAGTAAAGGTTTATTATTTTTCATATTCAAATATAACCAAGTTTAATATAGTTTTCTTTATCACAATAACTTATTGTTTCATTCTAAATAAAAAACAATATACTTGTAAGATATTTCATACAAAATTTATCTTCTAAATTAAAAGAAATTTCAAAAAATAAACTTTATTTGCGCCTTAATCAATAATCCTTATAAAATATAAAAAAACTACCCTCTCAATTTTAGCTATATTGCTATGCGCTATAACATTTGCTCAAATTGCTGAAACAGAACCTAACAATTCTAGAGATGCTTCAGGTACATTTACCTTTTCTGCTACGACACCTCAAACTGGAACGGGTGTATTAACTGGTAACGATCCCGATTTCTGGAATTTTCCTGCACAAATATATAATGTATTAGAATTTACTCTAAATATTAATGGTAACTCGCCAAATACAGTGGCTTATTTTAAAACTTACCAATTAGATGGCTCTTTAATAAGTAGTATAGAATCTCCTCTTTCTCAAGGTGCTAATATGTTTTCTGAAAGTGTACAGTCTGATAGGTTATATTCTTTATCATTTGTTAGAAATAATTTAAATGGTAGTGTTGCTTATTCTTTAGAGTTAACGACTGCAACTGTTGATCCTTCTCTTTCTACTAATACATTTGAATTAGAGCCTTCAGATTTTATTTACTACAATACATTAAAGCAAATTACTACGTCTAATAAAATTTCTAATGTTGCTATTTATAATTTATTAGGCCAAAACATATTAAACTCTAATAATTCTAAAATTTCTTTAAACACTTTTAAAACTGGTGTTTATGTTGCTAGGATTCAATCTATAAAAGGTGCAATTTCTACTAGAAAATTTATTGTGAATTAAATAAATAATTATAGTTGTAAAACAAAAAAACCAAGCAAATGCTTGGTTTTTTTGTTTATAAAATGAATAATTTTTATCCTTTTAAAGAAGCTGCTAAATACTCACGATTCATACGTGCAATGTTTTCTAAAGAAATTCCTTTAGGACATTCTACCTCACAAGCACCAGTGTTGGTACAGTTACCAAAACCTTCTTCATCCATTTGTTTTACCATATTTAAAACACGGTCTGTAGCTTCTACTTTACCTTGTGGTAATAATGCAAATTGCGACACCTTAGCTCCTACAAATAACATTGCAGAAGAGTTTTTACAAGAAGCAACGCAAGCACCACAACCAATACATGTAGCAGCTTCGAAAGCCTTATCTGCATCATGTTTGTTTACAGGAATTGCATTTGCATCAATAGTATTACCAGAAGTATTTACAGAAATAAAACCTCCTGCGTGTTGTATTCTATCAAAAGAACTTCTATCTACAATTAAATCTTTTACTACTGGAAATGCTGTTGCTCTAAATGGCTCGATAGTAATTGTATCTCCATCTTTAAACATACGCATGTGTAACTGACAAGTGGTTACACCACGATCTGGACCGTGGGCTTCTCCATTTATATATAAAGAACACATACCGCAAATTCCTTCACGACAATCGTGATCGAAGGCTACTGGCTCTTCGTTATTATTAATTAATTGTTCGTTTAAAACGTCTAACATTTCAAGGAAAGACATATCTGGTGAGATATCGCTGACTTTATAATCAACCATACTCCCTTTATCACTTGCGTTTTTTTGACGCCAAATCTTTAGTGTTAAATTCATCATAGCTATCCTTTATTTGTAACTTCTTTGTTTTAATTCAATATCATTAAACTCTAGTTGCTCTTTGTGTAAAACAGCATCACTAGGCTCTCCTTTATATTCCCAAGCGGCAACGTAAGCAAAGTTTTCGTCATCACGTAAAGCTTCACCTTTTTGCTCTCCATCAAGCTCTACAGAGTCTTCTCTAAAGTGTCCTCCACAAGATTCTTCTCTATTAAGAGCATCTTTAGCAAATAACTCACCAAGTTCTAAGAAATCTGCAACACGTCCAGCTTTCGCTAATTCTTCGTTATATTCTTCATTTGTTCCAGGAACTTTAACTTCTTTCCAAAATTGCTCTCTTAAAGCTTTAATTTCTGAAATAGCTTCTGTTAAACCTTGAACATTTCTAGACATCCCTACTTTGTTCCACATAATTTTTCCTAATCTCTTATGGAAATAATCTACAGAATGTTTTCCTTCGTTAGTTACAAAGAAATTTAGTTTTTCACGAACCTCTTTTTCAGCCTCTTCAAATTCTTTGCTTTCTGTAGAAATTGGTCCTGTACGAATATCATTAGATAAATAATCACCAATAGTATAAGGTAAAACAAAATAACCATCTGCTAAACCTTGCATTAAAGCAGAAGCTCCAAGCCTGTTTGCTCCATGATCTGAGAAATTAGCTTCTCCAATACAGTATAAACCAGGAACGGTTGTCATTAAGTTGTAATCTACCCAAATACCACCCATTGTGTAGTGTACTGCAGGATAAATCATCATTGGTGTATTGTATGGATCTTGATCTACAATCTTCTCATACATTTGGAATAAGTTTCCGTATTTATTTTTAACTACTTCTTGTCCTAATTTAGTAACAAGTGCAGCATCATTTTCGTTTAATCCTTTAACGTGAGCTTGCTCTTTTCCGTAACGTTGAATTGCCGAAGCAAAATCCAAGAAAACAGCTTCACCAGTAGCATTTACACCAAAACCAGCATCGCAACGTTCTTTTGCTGCACGAGAGGCAACATCACGAGGTACTAAGTTACCAAAGGCAGGATAACGACGTTCTAAGTAGTAATCTCTATCTTCTTCTGCTAGATCTTTTGGTTTTAAAGTTCCTGCTTTAATAGCCTCAACATCTTTCATATGTTTTGGTACCCAAATACGTCCATCATTACGTAAAGACTCAGACATTAATGTTAGTTTAGACTGATGGTCTCCAGAAACAGGGATACAAGTTGGGTGAATTTGTGTGTAACATGGATTTGCAAAGTAAGCACCACGTTTGTGAGCTTTCCATGCTGCAGTTACGTTACTTCCCATCGCGTTTGTTGATAAGAAGAATACATTACCATAACCACCGGTTCCTAAAACAACAGCGTGTGCTGAGTGTCTTTCAATTTCACCAGTAATTAGGTTACGTGTTATAATACCACGAGCTTTTCCATCAACTTTTACAACGTCTAACATTTCGTGACGGTTGTACATTTTAATTTTACCACGACCAATTTGACGGTTCATAGCAGAATACGCTCCTAATAATAATTGTTGTCCAGTTTGTCCTGCTGCGTAAAAAGTACGAGATACTAATACTCCTCCAAAAGAACGGTTATCTAATAATCCACCATACTCTCTTGCAAAAGGAACACCTTGAGCAACACATTGGTCAATAATATTTGCAGACACCTCAGCTAAACGGTAAACGTTTGCCTCACGTGAACGATAATCTCCACCTTTTACAGTATCGTAAAATAAACGGTACGTTGAGTCTCCATCACCTTGGTAGTTTTTTGCTGCGTTAATTCCTCCTTGTGCTGCAATAGAGTGCGCACGACGTGGAGAATCTTGAAAGCAAAATGCTTTTACGTTATATCCTAATTCTGCTAAAGTAGCAGCTGCAGAACCTCCTGCTAATCCTGTACCAACAACGATAACATCAATGTTTCTTTTGTTTGCTGGATTTACAAGATCTATCTTATTTTTATAATTAGTCCATTTATCTTTAATTGGACCTTTTGGTACTTTTGAATCTAAAGCCATTTTTAGATGTTTTTTTTAGTGAGTAAAGTGATGAAATAATGCAATAAAAATAAATCCTAATGGAATAATTATTGCATACGCTTTTCCAAAACTTTGTAAACCTTTGCTGTATTTATTATTCATTCCTGTTGATTGGAATGCTGAACTAAACCCATGTAATAAGTGAAGTGCTAAGAAGATAAAAGCAATACAATACAGTACTACTCTCCAAATATCTACAAACTTATGCTGTAGCTCTTCAAAGTATCTAAACTCACCATTAGCAAGTAAACCAGACATATCTCCCTGAATGTACTTTGTGTTAATTTCTGGTAACCAAAAATCGTAAAAGTGAAGACCAATAAATGCTAAAATTGCTAATCCGCTCCAAATCATGTTTCTGCTCATCCAAGATGAATTTGCAGCACCATTGTTTTTTGCATAGCTTACTTGTCTTGCATTTCTGTTTCTTATTTCTAAAACAAATCCCATTATAAAGTGAAAAATTACACCAAAAATTAAAACAGGTTGTAATACATATTGAATTAACCAAAATGTACCCATAAAATGAGAAACTTCGTTAAAAGCATCAGCACTAAATACAGATAGTAAGTTAATTGTAAAATGTTGTAATAAGAAAATCATAAGAAAGAGTGCCGAAAGTGCCATAGCAAACTTTCTTCCTATTGAAGAATTTAAAATTCCGCTCATTATATTTGTAGTTAAAGTATAGTTACCACAAAGATACAACGCAAACGCTTTCGCAACAAATTTTAAAACTTTTTTGTACTATTTAGAATGGGTTTAAGTAATAGCTAATCAATTTCAAAATTAATAGCATTTATCCAGAGCTGATTTGAATCTAAAGTGTTTTCCCAAGTCTTCAATAAAAAGGATTTATTAAAGTTTAAAGTATCATTAAAATGCAATTTATTATTTATATAAACTTTAACTGGATTTTTTAAATCAATCATTTCTGGAGAAATATTAATTGTGAACGCTTTTAAGCATGACGTTTTTATTTCAAATTTATTATTATCGTAATTTGCTATAATTTTTCCAGACTGCCTTGGAAAATCGAAGGCTTTCTTGTTAACATCTACAGCAATTAGACTATCATTTTTACTGTATTTTAACCACTTATTAATTTCAAAATTTAATGTTTTATGCCAACTTTCTTTTTGCTTTAGGGTGTCTAATTTAATATCACTAATCCAATCTATATTACCATTAGCGTTATCGTCTAATTCCCACTCTATTGTTTTAGGAAACGGATTTCTTTTTCGCTTTAATATATCATCAAATAATATTTTGTGTGCTGGTTCAGATTCGTCAAATTCCGGGAACCAATGCGGAAAACCATTATAGCGATAATCTTTATAATCAGCTTTTATGTTAGCCATTAAAACATTTAAACTATCATTGGCATTTGGAGGATAATAATAATCTTGATCTGTAGAAAAATTCACAAAAGATCTAGCTAGTACATTTTGTATAAAAGTACCTCCCGTATAAACTTTTGGTTGTGTATTAAAACCATAAAAACCGGCAAAAGGTGAAGGTTGTTTTACTAAATATGAAAATGAGCCTGTTGCTCCATTAGAATGTCCTGATACGAAGACTTTATTATTATCAATATTTAAAACAGTTTTAATTTGTTTTACAATTTTTGGCACCATAAAGAAACCAGCATCGTTAAGCATCCAATTGAAATTTTTATCTGCTTTTGGAAATACTAAAATTACATTATTTATATCTGCATATTTGGTGTAAAACCTATTAAAATATTTTAGATTACTAACTGTTTCGTATTCTGAAAGCGATGTGCCTCTTACTGCACCATGTAACACAACTAGAACCGAATACTTGTTTTCTGGTTTGTAGTTTTTTGGTAAGTGAATAAAATACGAAGTATTAACCGTATCATTTATTTTAAATGAAATGGAATAGTTTTGTTTTTTCTTAGGCAAATAGTTATTTGAAGTTTTTAAATAATGATATAACTCTTCGGCCTCAAAAGCATTTAAATCTTTACTTTTTTTTTTAATATTGAAAAACTCTTTTTCGTCTTCTTTTAAATTTTCAAAAAACTGTTTTTTATCAATTAAGGCTTTACTATACAAAACCTCCCACCTTTTATCTTGTTTTAAATTTTTATAATCTTCTTCTGCATATTCATCTAAAATATAACTCCATCCAGGATAACCTTCTTCATCCTCATACAAGCCTGCTAAATATTTTAATTCTCTAAAAGCTAAATCAAATTTCTTGTATTTACTAGCTATTAAACTTACATCGTATCTTGAATATTCGTCTATACTATCTGGAAATTTATTAAACGCTTTTTCATAAAGCTGCAATGCCTCTAATTGCTTAATAGAATCTCCTGTGTTAGATAAGCTTAATGCTTTTTCTTGTATTTTTTTATAAGATGTGTTAGCGTTTATATTATCATTTTTACACCCAAAAAATATTAAACAAAAAACGGTTAGAGTAATTGCAATTGGCTTCATAGTTTGTGATTTATATAATTTAAGAGATAAAGTTTTTCTTTTTGTTACACCTTTAAATATTTAAAACAAACAACTTTATAACATCTATTCTATCTCGAAGCCTTTTGTTACACCATCAATTGAAATTATATAATTTCCTTTAGGCAGGTAATATTTTTCATTTTTTGCTTTTACTATATCTATTGCTGTGTTTTCCTTTAATAGTTTTTTGCGTCCTTTTTCGGTTAAAGTAATATCGTACTCAACATAATTAAATCCTTTATTTACATCGACATCTATAGTTTGTAATACTGAGTTTTTATCACTTCTTATTTCTATTATTTTTTTAGATTCTTCATTTGAATAAAACGTTAAGGTAATTGAAGGCTCATAAGGTTGCATCCATTTACTCCAACTGTTTCCCCAACGGCGACTACTTCTGGTTTTTTCTATATTAAAAATAGTTAATGATTGATTTTTTACAGAAGCATTCATCTCTTGCAATGGCTCGACATTTGTTTTATAAATGCTTCTACCATGAGTTCCTAACAACAAGTCGTTAGACTCTTCGTGTAACACAATATCATGCACTGCTACTGCTGGTAAATTTTTAGAAAAGGCTTCCCAATTTTCACCTTTATTAAACGACACGTAAGCACCATTATCTGTACCTAAATACAAGATGTTTTCGTTTTTATAATCTTCACGAATAACGTTTACTGGAGATGTTGGAATATTTGCTGAAATTGACGACCATGTTTGCCCATAATCATCAGATTTATAGACATAACTTGTAAAATCGTCCCAACGGTAACCGTTTAAGGTTAAATAAACACGTTCTTTTTTATGTTTTGATGCCACTACTCTACTTACCCATAAATCTTTTGGTAATCCAGCAGAAATATTAATCCAATTTCCTCCTCCATTTTTAGTAACATGCACTAAACCATCATCACTACCAACATAAATTAATCCAAATTCAAATGGTGATTCGCTAATAGAAGTTAATGTTCCATAAGCTACGTTTCCTTTTTTTCCACCATTAGTTAAATCGTTAGAAATGGCTTTCCAGCTATCGCCTTTATCTAATGATCTCATTAATTTATTACCGCCTAAGTATAATATATCTTGATTATGACGTGATAAATGTATTGGTGTTTGCCAATTAAACCTATAAGGACTTTCGCCTAACTCATGTTTTGGCTGTATGTATTTTTGCTCTCCTGTTTCTCTATTAATTCTATAATAATTTCCAAATTGATAACCTGTATACACAATATTTGCATTACGGTTATCGATTTCTATTTGCATACCATCGCCACCCATAATAGATTCCCAAGGATATTGACCGTTTTGATGCCAAGCTCTATCTTGTGGTGCATTATGAGCACCAACCCAAACACCATTGTCTTGCAAGCCACCATAAACGCGATATGGTTTTTGATTGTCTACATTTATAGCATAAAACTGCCCAACGCTATTAACGTTTAGTTTTTCCCAAGTTTCACCATCATCGTAAGACATGTTTAAACCACCATCGTTACCGTTTATTAAATGTCCAGCTACTTTTGGGTTTACCCATAAAGCTTGATGGTCTGCATGCACGTTTTCTTTACTAATAGATGTAAATGTTTTTCCGCCGTCTTTAGATTTTAAAATAGGAACTCCCATAATATAAATACCGTTTTCATCTTGAGGATCGACTCTAATTTCTCCAAAATAGTAGCCATAAGAATAGTATACATCGTCTAAATAATCGTCGTGGGTTTTCTTCCATGTTTTTCCGCCATCTGTACTCTTGTATACCTCAGCTCCAATTACAGGTGTATTAAACAACATCGAGTTTGCATCTTCAAGATAGTTGGATAAATCAACAGGTTTTACGTTTCCGCTTCGTACCATTTGCTTTACATTTTCAGTGCGATACTTTTCTTGAAAGCCATTCATTTTTAAAAATCCGTTTAACTTTTTATCATCTAAAGCTAAAAAGGTTTCTGTACTCATGGTTTTAAACTCTTCTTTTTTTAGACCACGTGTTTCTTCTTTTTTTCCTTCTTCTTTTCTTCTAAATTGGCTATCGTGAAAAGCATATAAAACATTATCGTTTGATACTGCTAAGCCTATTCTCCCAACGCCATTTCCTGTTGGAAATCCACTTTTTTTAGTTGACATTCTCTGCCAAGTTTCTCCTGCATCTGTACTTTTAAATATTGCAGAATTATTTCCGCTGCCATCAAAACTCCAAGCTTTTCTGTCTCTTGTCCATGATGAAGCATAAAGAGTATTAAAGTTATTTGGTGATTGTTGCACATCTATAATGCCACTATTCTCATCTACAAACAACGTTTGCTGCCATGTTTTACCACCATCTTTTGTTTTATAAATGCCGCGTTCCTGGTTTGATGAATATAAATGACCTGTTACACCAACCACAACTTCATTAACATTATTTGGGTTTATTAAAATACGCCCAATATGGTGAGAATCTGGCAAGCCAACATGTTCCCAAGTCTCACCATTGTTTGTGGATTTTAAAACACCTATTCCAGCGTAAGATGAGCGTGAACTGTTATTTTCTCCTGTACCAACCCAAATGGTTCTAGATTTCCAATCTACTGCAATATCACCAACATTTTGAGTTTGTGCACTATCTAAAATTGGTGTAAAAGACGACCCATTATTTGTTGTATGCCACAATCCTCCAGAGGCATAACCAACATAAAACTCTGAAGTATTATTTGGGTTAACATCTATATCTACAACACGACCACTCATTACGGTTGGTCCTATATTTTTAAAGGCTACATTTTTAACTAATGACGCTTCTGCCATTAACTTCTTTTTCGCAAGAGCTTCTTTTATAGTATTAGAATTTGTTGCTGGCTGTTGCGCTTGTACATTTAGAAAAAAAAGAAAAGCAGAAGTGAAAAGAAATTTAAATTTCATATAAATTGATTTATAAAGTTTCAAGGTAGTCATTCTGTTAAAATTGAGCAAAACCGAAATGCTTTTTAGTAATTAAATGTTATTTTTGACACTCCGACAAGCTTAATTCAAGCCTCTTAGTTTTTCCGCTTGACGGAGAAAAATTAAAACACTAATTATATTCCCGTTTTCAAGGGAATAAAAATATTTTTTCATGAAATACCACAAAATAGACAGCAGCCTTTTTATAAAAAATCGTAAGAATTTTGCAAAACAAATGCAACCAAACAGTCTTGCTGTTTTTAACTCTAACGATATTTATCCTATAAGTGCAGATAGCACTTTACCTTTTCAGCAACACAGAGATATCTTTTATTTAAGTGGTGTTGATCAAGAAGAAAGTATTTTGGTATTATATCCAGACTGTCCAAACCCAAAAAATCGTGAAATTTTATTTTTAAAAGAAACAAACGAGCACATTGCTATATGGGAAGGCGAAAAATTAACCAAAGAAGCTGCTTTAGAAACTAGCGGAATAAAAACAGTTTACTGGCTACAAGACCTTGAAAAAGTTCTGGCCGAAATTATGTCTCAAGCAGATACTGTTTACATAAACACTAACGAGCATTATCGTGCAAATGTTGAAACCGAAACTCGCGAAGCACGGTTTGTAAAATGGTTAAAAGATAAATATCCTGCGCATCGTGTGGCAAAAAGCAACCCAATATTACAGCGTTTACGATCTGTAAAAGATCAAATTGAAATAGATTTAATACAAACCGCTTGTAATATTACTAATAAAGGTTTTAGAAGAGTTTTAGACTTTGTAAAACCAGGTGTAATGGAATACAATATTGAAGCCGAATTTATGCATGAGTTTTTAAATAACCGCTCTAAAGGATTCGCCTATACACCAATTGTAGGTTCTGGAAATAATGCAAATGTTTTACATTATATTGAAAATAATCAAGAGTGTAAAGCAGGCGATTTAATTTTAATAGATGCAGGTGCAGAATACGCTAACTACGCAAGTGACATGACACGTACTATTCCTGTTTCTGGAAAATACAACGAAAGACAAAAAGCTGTTTACAACGCTGTACTTAGAGTTAAAAATGAAGCTACAAAAATGTTAGTACCTGGAACAATTTGGGCAGATTACCATGTTGAAGTTGGCAAGTTAATGACTAGTGAACTTTTAGGCTTAGGATTACTTGATAAAGCTGATGTTAAAAATGAAAATCCAGATTGGCCAGCTTATAAAAAATACTTTATGCATGGTACAAGTCACCATATGGGACTAGATACGCATGATTATGGTATTTTAACAGAACCTATGCAAGCAAATATGGTATTTACTGTTGAGCCAGGTATTTATATTCCTGATGAAGGTTTTGGAATTAGATTAGAAGATGATGTTGTCGTTCAAGAAAAAGGAGAACCTTTTAATTTAATGAGAGACATTCCTATTGAAATTGAAGAGATCGAAGATTTAATGAATAAATAAAAAAATTATATACTTAAAAAAAAGCCTCTTAAACAAGAGGCTTTTTTATTCAATTATATTGACATAATACTATTATATGATGTACTAATATTTTTAAACCAAAACACCATCACTTTCAAAAACATAGCGCTGTAATTTTTGAAGTGTTTCAATTTTATCGCTAGTGTTTATTAACAGTGATATATTGTTATTACTACCTCCATAAGAAATCATTCTCACGTTAACATCTTGTAATACTTGAAATAAATTTGGTGTATCTGGATGGTATATAATAGCATTTCCAACTAAGCAAACAATACTCATATAATTGTCTACCTCAACTGTTGCAAAACGGTCTAACTCTTCTACTATTGCAGATAAATGCGTAGTATTATCTACTGTTAAAGACACAGCAATCTCAGATGTTGTAATCATATCTATAGCTGTTTCATAGCGTTCAAAAATCTCGAATACTTTTTTTAAAAAACCATGAGCCAGCAACATTCTAGCAGATTTTATTTTTATGGCTGTAATACCATCTTTTGCTGCTATTGCTTTTATACCTTCTCCATGAATTTGATTTGTAATTAATGTACCGTGCGCTTTAGGAGCCATTGTGTTTTTTAGACGTACAGGAATATCTAATGCTCTAACAGGCATTACCGTTTGTGGATGTAATATTTTGGCTCCAAAATAAGCCAACTCTGCAGACTCATCGAAAGATAGATTAGAAATAGCATTAGTATTATCTACAAAACGCGGATCGTTATTATGGAAACCATCAATATCTGTCCAGATTTGTACTTCTTCTGCATTAACTACAGCACCAATTATTGTTGCCGTATAATCGCTACCACCTCGCTGCAAATTACTTATGTCTCCTTCTGCATTTCGGCAAATAAATCCTTGCGTAATATAAATATCTGCATTTGGAGTTTCGTCCATAATTCTATTTAAATTTTGCTGGATATAAAAATTATCAGGCTCATTAGTTTTATCAATTCGCATAAAATCTAAAGCAGGCAATAATGCTGTTTTAATACCTTCTTGCATTAAATATTTACTAAATATATAAGTAGATAGTAGTTCGCCTTGAGCAACTATTTGGTTATATAATAAGCTATTATATTCCTTATTCACCAAGGACTCTAAAGTATTAAACACATCGTTTACATAAACAAAAACTGTTTTGTAAAACTGTTGATTTGTTATAAGGTTTTTAATAGTTGTATTATAACTATTCCTAAGATCGTTAACAACTATTAAAGCCTCATCTTTATTTTGGTTTTTTATATGCTCTGAAATTTTAACTAGCGCATTAGTGGTACCAGACATTGCAGATAATACTACTATTTTTCTTTGCTCATTATTAATAATTTCTTTTACATGAATCATATTCTCAATAGACCCAACAGATGTTCCTCCAAATTTTAATACTAACATTTCTATTTATTTTATTGTACGAAACTACCTCGCAAGCGTTAATTAAACATAAAAATGAAAAATATATACTACATTTGCACAAATTGTTAAATAATTAACAAAAATGAAAACTATTGCTACTTGTGTTGAAGAGATTTTAGTAACACAACCGTTTCTCGAGGAAGCATTATCACGAAGTATTATTAATTTTTCTGCCTTAGCAGAAGAATTACAAGCGCCTATTGGCGCTATGCTACGAAAACCAGTAAAAACGGGTGCTATAATGATGGCATTACGTCGCTACAATCCTCCTAAAGATTTAAGACATTCTAATCAGTTAAAATTAGTTTTAAAAAATTTAGGAGACATTACTGTACGTTCAAATTTGGTTGATTTTACATTTAAAAATTCCAAAACTTTAATTAACAGTCACAGTAAGCTATTAGAAACCATAGATAGTAATATCTTTTATGGTTTCTCACGTGGTATTTACGAAAGTAATTTGGTGATTTCAGCTTCAGAAAAACAGAAAACACAAAATTATTTTAAAAATGAATTTATGATTGGGTTACAAGAAAATCTATCTGCAATAAGTATTCGTTTACCTGAAAATAATTCTAAAATTTCTGGGTTATACTACCAAATATTTAAACGCTTTGCTTGGGAAGGTATTTCGTTATATGAAGTAATTTCTACTACGAATGAATTTACAGTTTTAGTTGAAAACGAAAATGTAGAAAAAGCTTTTTCTGCTATAAAAAGGTTGAATAATTAATATTTAATTTATGAATAATAAAGAATTAATAGAAAAATTTTACACTGCTTTTTCCAGTTGCAATGCAGAAGAAATGATTAGCTGTTACCATGAAGATGTACTATTTAAAGATCCTGCATTTGGAACATTAAAAGGGAACAATGTTTTTAATATGTGGAGAATGTTGCTCTCTAAAAAAAGTAATACTACCAAAATTACTTTTACAAACATAACAACAGAAGGAAATAAAGGCGCTGTTAACTGGACTGCAAAGTATCTTTATGGCAATAAAAACAGAAAAGTAGTTAATAATATTACTGCAAATTTCACCTTTAAAAATGGCAAAATAATAAAACATATAGACACTTTTAATTTATGGAACTGGTCTAGACAAGCACTTGGCTTTACAGGATTATTATTAGGATGGACTCCTTTTATGAAAACTAAAATTCAAAAAACCACTAGAAAAAAATTAGATAATTTTATAAGTAAAAAATAAACAAAAAGCGAGCCTCTACAAGCTCGCTTTTTTACTTAAAAACTAATTATTAATTACTCCACTACTAAAGTATACTGTGGTGTTTTATTAAAAGGACAAAAATATTTATATGTGCCTTTTGTAAGTGTCACTTCTTTTGAAGATTGTGTTTCTCCATGCTTTACCATTTTTGTTACGTAAGCATCTGCAATATGGTTTTTAGCGTTATTTGCATCTTTTCCTGCTTCTACTAAAACTAATCCTACTTCTGGCGCGGCATTTGTGTTTGTTACATTAAACACATAAGTTCCTTCTTTTAATGTTAAAGATTGTTGTGTAAATTCTCCTAACGTTTGTTCTAAGGCAACGGTTTTAACGGTTTTGTTCATTTTGTCTTGAGCTGTTGCTGTAATAGAGAATGCTACTAAAAAAATGGCGATAAATAAATTTTTCATGATTTTGTGTTTTTACTGTTTATTGTATTAAATTAATTATTTGTTACTGTAAATTTTCCTGCTTCTACACTTGGGAAATCTACTTCGGTTTCCGCAATGTGATTTACATAATTTGTTAATGTGTTTGATACTACATTAAGCACTATTTCTAAAATGTCTTCATCGTTATAACCTGCTGCTTTTACTTCTTGTATAGCTTGTGCAGAAACTTTTCCTCTATTTTTTGTTACTGTTTGCGCAAATTGTAAACCTGCTTGTGTTTTGGTATCTGCCACAATTGCTTGTCTACTTAATTCTGTTTGCTCTTCTGTTAAACCATTCATTTTTCCTATTGCTGTGTGCGCTGATAAACAGTAATTACATGAGTTTTCTTCTGCAATTGCTAATGCTAATTGTTCTCTAAATTTGTTATTAAAGTTTCCACTAGCTGTTAATTCGCCTAAACTTAAATAGGTTTGTAAGGTTGCTGGAGAGTTTCCGAATACTTTTATTAGGTTTGGTATGAAACCTAATTTGCTTTGTACTGCATTAAATAGCTCTTTAGATTTTCCTGTTGTTGTTTCTGGGTTTAGTGTTTGAATTCTTGTGCTCATAATTTTTAATTTTTTATTTATTTGTTTATTTGTTTTTTATTTCTATTTACAATCGCAAATTTTATTATCTGGTTGCGCTTCGTCGTATTCTTGAAATCCCCAACAATTTGGGCATTGTGTGTTTTGTGCTTCGCTCATAATTTGTTTTATTTTAATTACAATGCAAAGATGCGACGAGAAGAGACCTTAAAAAATGGACAAAAGTTCCTTATGCTTGGACTTACTTGTTTTTTTGGGTTTTTACAGAGTGTTGAACCTGTAATTATTGCGTGAAGGATGGAAATGGCATCCTTTTTTTTGCTGCCATATATGGCAAAAAAAAGATATAATGTACAGCCTGACCTTTAGGTCACGCCCAAAATATTAATATTCTTTTTTAAATTGAAGTGGTGATTTTAATGTTGCTTTTTTAAAGAACCTGGTAAAATAGGCTGCATCATTAAAACCTAATTTGTAGGCTATTTGCTTTACTGAATCGTTAGAGTAAATGAGTTGTCTTTTGGCTTCTAGGATAATTCTATTTTTAATAAAATCGCTAGGTGTTTGATTTCCTATTTTATTAAAATGTTTAGTTAAGGATTTTGGTGAAAGCCCTAACCTATTTGCATATTCTGTTACAGTATGAAGTGTTTTAAAGTTTTGTTCTACTAATACACTAAAGTCCTTAAAAAGCTTAGTTTCTTCGTCTTTTTTTATTGTATGATGTTCTTTTTGTACGCGAACTGCATGGATAATAAATTGCTTTAAATAAGTTTGAAGCATATCGTATTGTGCTGCCTCGCTAGTTTTAAACTCTTCTATTAAACCTTCTAATATTAATTGTAATTTTTGCGTATCGCTTTTACAAGGTTTTACAAAAGGCGTTTTGTAAACGTTATTAAATAGTACGCCATTACAAGCAACCTCCTTATCATGTGTTTGAATACAATAAAAGTCACGAACAAATGTAATTTTATATGCTGTATTAATTTTTTCGGTATCTATAGAAAACACTTGTCCTGGAGAGAGAAAAAACAAAATATTATCTTGAAAATCATAACTTTCAAAATCTATATTATATGTGCCTTTTCCTTTTTGTATCCAATAAATACTATATGCATCTACCTGTTCTGGTTTATTAAAAACACAAGCTTTTTCAAACTGTACAACACTAAGTGAAAATATATTTTTATAAGCGTATTTTTTAATGTCTTGCTCTGCCATATTGCAAATATTAATTAGATATAGCTTTAGTCGTAAAAGTTTTAAAATTTAACAAAATAAACCCAATAAAAGCTGGCAAGACCCAACCTAAACTATGTTTTGCAAATGGAATAACATCTATAACACTACTTAATTCTTTAGATGGCGTTAAAAAGCCTAAAACATCTGGAATACTAAAAACAAATGTTAGCAAAACAACAATACGAAACACTAATTTTGATGCATATTTATCTGGAAGTGCATTGAGTAAAATAAGCACAATTGTTATTGGATAAATAAATAACAAAACGGGTAACGCTATTACTATAATAGAATTAAAATCTAATTGACCTATTATTACTCCAAAAACACTAGCAATTATAGCTGTTACTACATAAACTGTTTGCGAATTATTAATTAAACCTTTAAAATAATCTGCAGTTCCTGTTACAATACCTACAGCAGTTGTAAAACATGCTAATGCTATTAATATACTTAAAACGGTATTACCAAAAGTTCCTAGTGCTTGTTTGGTAATACCTGTTAATAAATTTGCGCGTTGCATATCGCTACTTAAAGCGCTATTTACATCTATTTCTGAGCCATAAAAAGCACCAACAGCAATTAATCCAGCATAAATAATAAATAGTGCTAATCCTGCTATAAGCCCAGCTTTTTTTATAAGGTTTTTTTTCTCTTTAAAAGGAGCCTTTGTCTTTAAATTTATAGAGATTATTATTACGGCTCCCACTACTACAGCTCCTATAGCATCGAAAGTTTGATAACCTTCTAAAACACCACTTACAACAGGTGCTTTAAATTGAGTTACATTTGTTACCATTTGAGTAGAGTACAAACCTATTCCTATAACCAAAAGTAACATTAACACTATAAAAGGTGTTAAGTATTTACCTATAAGGTCTAATATTTTTGATCTATTGAGTGCAAAAATTAGCACCAAAACAAAATAGATACTACTTGTTAATAAAGGTGAAGTACCAAAATTGGGATGTATAGCTATTTCATGAGTAGCTGCAGCTGTTCTTGGAGATGGAATGGAAACAGCAATTACATATATTAAAACACAATATACTAAACTAAAAAAAGGTGATACTTTTTTACCAAAATCGTATAAAGTGCCTTGCAACTTAGCATGCGCATAAATACCAATTATTGGAATAGCAACTGCTGTTATTATAAAACCCAAAGTAACCCAAAACCAATTTTCACCAGCATTATATCCTAAAAGTGGAGGCAACAATAAATTTCCTGCTCCAAAAAATAAAGAAAATAAAGCAAAACTAGTAACAAGTAAATTTTTAGTGTTTATCATTTATTTTTAAAAAATTAAGCATTGGCAATGCTCTTAATTATATTTGTCTAATATACTTTAAAAATGATTTTAGATTACAAAGGAATACCCGTTTTTTATTCGGACACAGGCAAAGGTCAAGTTGTTGTTTTGCTTCATGGTTTTTTAGAAGACAGCTCGATGTGGGACACATTAACACCTGTATTAGCACAAAAAAACAGAGTAATTACAATAGATTTATTAGGACACGGCAAAACAGCATGTTTGGGTTACATACATACAATGGAAGATATGGCAAATGCTGTTTATTTTGTTTTAAAAACATTAAAACTTCGTAAATACATTTTTATAGGTCATTCTATGGGTGGTTATGTAGCTTTAGCTTTTGCAAAAAAACACTTAGAAAGCGTTAAAGGCTTATGTTTATTAAACTCTACATATCAAGAAGATAGTATTGAAAGAAAACAACTAAGAGCTCGCGCTAACAAAATGGCACAAAACAATTATGAAAATATGGTACGCATGAGTTTTGCCAATCTTTTTAGTGCCGAAAGTAAATTAAAATATAACGAAGTTTATAATGAAGCTTTAAAAACAGCACTTAAAACACCTATTCAAGGTTATATGTCTGCAAATGAAGGTATGCGATTAAGAGAAGATTCTTCTACTTTTTTTACTGAAGCATCATTTAAAAAAATAGTATTATTAGGTAAAAAAGATACTATTCTTGATGTTGAAAACATTCTAAAATTTACCAAAAAACACAATATTGAAAGTTATATTTTTTCAGAAGGACATATGAGCCATATCGAAAACAAAATAGATTTTATTAAACAAATTATGCTTTTTGTCGAAAAAATATAACTTTTAAACGATGATATTATTTTTTTATATATATTTAACTGCCTATTAATCAAAGTTCAAAGTCAAAATCATCTTAAAAACTTAATTAACCATGTCTGTATTTTGTAATCTATTTGGCCATAAATACGAAGTTTCAAAAAAAGTAACGTATCACGTAAAAGAGTATAAATGTTGTAATTGTAATAAGCAATTAACTACTAATGGCAATGGACAATTAGTAGAGCTTACACCAAAATATCAAGAAATTAATTCTATTCTTTCTCGAATACACAATAAAAGGCAAGCAAGATTACGTAGAGAAGAACTACATATTGCTTATAAAATGACATCTTAAATTTTAGCTATTAAAATTCTTCCAACCTTGTGCTTGCAATGGTATTTTTGTATCACCTCTAGTTACTAGATTTGCTCCAACACTTTCATCTGTTATATAACCTATAACAGTTAAATTAGGATTTGCTTTTATTTTTGGAAAATCTTTTTGAGAAATAGTCATTAATAACTCATAATCCTCACCTCCATTTAGCACAACAGTTGTACTATCTATATTAAATTCTTCGCAAGTAGAAATAACCTGAGGATCAAGTGGTAATTTATCTTCATATAAATCGCATCCTACCTTACTAGCTTTACAAATATGTAAAATTTCTGAAGAAAGACCATCGCTTACATCAATCATAGATGTTGGTTTTACATCTAAATCTTTAAGAAGTTTTACAATATCTTTTCTAGCTTCAGGTTTTAATTGACGCTCCATAATATAAGTATAAGCATCTAAATCTGGTTGGTTATTTGGGTTCACTTTAAATACTTCTTTTTCACGCTCCAAAACTTGAAGTCCCATATAAGCACCACCTAAATCTCCGGTTACAACAAGCAAATCGTTAGGTTTTGCACCTGTTCTATATACTGCATCTTCAGGATTTACTTCTCCAATTGCTGTAACAGAAATTAATAAACCAGAAGTTGAAGAGGTAGTATCTCCACCAACAACATCAATATTATATATTTTAGATGCTAAAGCAACACCTTCGTATAAAGCTTCTAAAGCCTCTAAAGGAAAACGATTTGAAACTGCTATAGAAACTGTTACCTGAGTTGCTTGAGCATTCATAGCGTAAACATCAGATAAATTTACAATTACAGACTTATATCCTAAATGCTTTAAAGGAACATAGCTTAAATCGAAATGTACACCTTCTACCAACATATCTGTAGTTACTACAATTTGTTTATTACTAAACTCTAAAACTGCAGCATCATCTCCAATACTTTTTACTGTAGATGTGTGTTTAATTTCAAATTGTTTGGTTAAGTGATCTATAAGTCCAAATTCTCCTAATTCACTTAATGGTGTACGTGCTTGATTTTTATCTTCTATCATAATGCAAAAATAAGAAGATGAATTAATAAGTAATGTAAAATTTACTTTGTTTTTTCTGCATAAAAAATAACATCCAAACTTTACAACCCTGTATTTTCATACTATAAACCAACATTTTATCTTTATTTTTCGTTAATTTCGCAAACCATCTTTAATTAAGATTAAGCCTCATGTTTAAAAATTACTTTTTATTTCTACTTGTTTTTACTTCTTATTCATTGCTTTCGAATGCCCAAACTCCTTGCGAATCTGGTATGGCAGATATTTATCCTTGTAATGATTATGATTTAATGTCTAGAATACCAATTTCCACACTTGCAACAACTTCTGGAAACCCAGAAGGTAGTGACATTTGGGGATGGACAGATCCATTAGACGGAAAAGAATATGCCATAATTGCAACAACAAATAGTACGGCTTTTGTAGATATTACAAATCCTATTAATCCTGTATTTTTAGGACGTATAGAAACTGCAAATGGAAACAATTCATTTTGGAGAGACGTTAAGGTGTATAACAACCATGCTTTTATTGTTGCAGATAACGTTGGAAATCACGGTATGCAAATATTTGATTTAACAATTTTAAGAAATGGTGTTGATGCAGATCTAACCTATGATGGCAACCAAGTTTTAAGATTTCAAGGAAATGGAGGCGAAGGAGAAATTACTATTGGTAGCTGCCACAACATTGTTATAAATGAATTTGAAGGTATTGCTTACTTAGTAGGTTGCGGTTCTGCAAATGGAGGAGGTCCAATTTTTGTAGATATTTCCAACCCATCAAATCCAAATGTTATTGGAGATTATACTGCTGGCGGATATTCTCACGATGCACAAGTAGTTACATACACAGGTCCAGATACAGATTATTACGATCCTGCAAATGGCATAACTGGAAGACAAATTTACATAGGAAGTAATGGAAACTCGGATACTGTAGTAATTTTAGATGTTACAAACAAAAACAATATTATTCCAATAGGAACTTTCTCTTATCCTCAAATATCTTATGCGCATCAAGGTTGGTTTACAGACGATCAACGTTATTTTATTTTGGGAGATGAAACCGATGAACAATCTTTTGGGAACAATACGCGTACTTTAATTTTCGATTTCCAAGATTTAGATGCTAATTTTAACAATCCTGCTTTAAATTTAATTAATGATTATTATGGACCAACTGCTGCTATAGACCATAATGGGTATGTTAACGGAAATAAATTTTATATGGCAAACTATAGAGCTGGTTTACGTGTTTTAGATGTACCAACATTAATATCGACTAATAATTCTAATGCCGAAATTGGTTATTTTGACACTTTCCCGTCAAGCAATAGCGCTAACTTTAATGGTGCATGGAGTGTTTATCCTTATTTTTCAAGTGGAAATATTATTATTAGCGATATAGAAAGTGGCCTATTTATAGTAAGAAAAAGTGGTACTTTAAATACAGCTAATTTTAAATTACAAGAAAATTTTCATTTATCTCCAAATCCTACAACTTCGACTTCGACTTTAAAAGGTGATAAAAATAATATTATTAAATCTATTGAAATCTATACTATTCTTGGCCAAAAAGTATATAAAAAGAACAATATTAACAGTCAAGAATTCGTTTTACCTGTAAGCGATTATTCAGCAGGAGTTTATTTAATAAAAATTAATAATACAATTACCAAAAAACTGGTAATTGAATAATAAATCTAAAAATGAAAAACACTACATCATACATAATAGTTTGTATTATTGTATTATTTACATTAAATAACTGTTCAAACGATGATACAGGTAATTCCATTATTCAAATTAGTGATGTAGACGGCGATGGAATACCAGATGCACAAGATAATTGTTTAAACACTCCTAATCCTAACCAAGAAGATGCTAACAATAACGGTATAGGAGATGCTTGCGAATCTAGCATTACCGCTTTAACTCCTTGTGTAAATGGTATGGCAGGCATATATCCTTGTAATGGCATAGATTTGTTATCTGCTATAAGCGCAGAGGTTTTAGGCGGAAGCGCAGGTATAAATGGCGCAGATATTTGGGGATGGACGGACCCAACTAATAACAATGAATACGCTATAATAGCTTTAACAAATAGTACTGCCTTTGTAGATGTTACAGATCCTGTAAATCCTCTTTTTTTAGGACGTTTAAACACCAACGCTGGTACAAACGCTTGGAGAGACGTTAAAGTCTATAACAACCATGCTTTTATAGTTGCAGATAATGTCGGAAATCATGGTATGCAGGTTTTTGATCTAACTAGATTAAGAAATGTACCAAATGCTCCCGAAAGTTTTACTGCAGATACTGTTTATACAGGAGTTGGTAGCTGCCATAACATTGTTATTAACGAAAGTGAAGCTGTTGCCTATTTAGTAGGCTGTACTTCAACAAATGGCGGAGGTCCTATTTTTGTAGACATTTCCAATCCTCTTAATCCAACTTTTTTAGGCGATTATTCAGCTGGAGGTTACTCTCACGACGCTCAAGTAGTTACATATAACGGGCCAGATTTAGATTATACTGGCAGACAAATATATGTTGGAAGCAATGGTAACACAGACAAAGTTGTTATACTTGATGTTACAGATAAAAATAATGTAATTCCAATTAGCGACTTTACATACCCACAAATAGATTACGCACATCAAGGTTGGTTTACAGACGATCATGCCTACTTTGTTTTAGGTGACGAGTTAGATGAAGATGAATTTGGATTCAACACAAAAACTTTAATCTTTAATTTAACAGATTTAGATAATCCATCATTATCATCAACTTTTTTTGGACCAACAACTGCTATAGATCATAATGGTTATATTAAAGGAAACGAATTCTACCTTGCTAATTATAGAGCTGGATTAAGAATATTAGATATTACTAATATTTCTGCATCATCAAACGCAATGGTAGAAACCGCATTTTTTGACACTTTTCCGGACAATGATAATGCAAATTTTAATGGTGTTTGGAGTGTATACCCTTATTTTGAAAGCGGAAATATTATTGTTAGTGATATTGAAGGTGGATTATTTGTATTAAGAAAAAGTAATTAATTTTTAAATGAACTATAATAAAAACGTACTATTTTATCTATCTCTTATTGGAATTACTATCATATCAATAAGCTGTAAAAACGATGATGGAGATATTGCTGTAATTACAGAAAATAATACTTCTGCTACCGGTCTAGTTACTGCTGTAAAAACATTTGGAGGCTCTATTAACGACAGCGCTCAAGAAATTGTAAGTACCAGCGACGGAGGTTATGCTGTTTTAGGCTTTACACAAAGCATGGATGGCGATATTATAGATAAACAACATGAAAGTTATAATTTTTGGGTTTTAAAGTTTAATCAAGATAATGAAATAGAATGGAATAAAACCTATGGTGGAACGGGCGATGATAAAGGAGAAGACATTATTCAAACTAATGATGGCGGTTATGCCATTTTAGGAGAAAGTTTTAGCAATAATGAAGATGTTTCTAGCAACAATGGTCAAAATGATTTTTGGTTTGCAAAGCTAGATGCTTCAGGAAATATTTTATGGCAAAAGTCTTTTGGATACCAAGGTGCAGATTACGGAATTTCAGTTATTCAAACTAATGATTCCGGCTACTTAATTACCGGAGTATTAGATGTTACAGCCTCCAATGGAGAAGGCAATACAAAGCAAAATAATACAAATCATGCAGGAGGAGATTATTGGGCAATAAAATTAGATAATTCTGGTACTTTACAATGGAGTAAATATTATGGTGGCTTACTTTCCGATACACCACAAAATGTAGTACAAACAGAAGACAATGGCTATATTATGGTGGGAAGCTCAGATAGCGACGATACTGATATTTCTAACAATATTGGCTCTTATGATTTTTGGGTTGTTAAAATTTCTGAAACAGGCAATATTGAATGGGAAAAATCTTTTGGAGGAGAAGAAATAGACGATGCCTGGTCTATAGTTAAGTCTAGCGATGGAAATTACTTAATAGCAGGAGACACTAGAAGTAATAATGTAGATATTTCAAATAATATTGGTGCGGCAGATTTATGGCTAATTAAAATTTCTCCTTCAGGCGAATTACTTTGGGAAAAAACCTTAGGAGGAACAAGTTTTGATGCCGCAAGAGATATTTCTGCAACACAAGATGGCGGATTTTTATTAGCCGGAAGCTCAAGAAGTAGCGACGGAGATGTTTCGCAAAATAAAGGACAAAACGATGTTTGGGCACTTAAAATAAACAGTGTTGGCAACATAGAGTGGGAAGCTACAATTGGAGGAACCAACATAGATTATGGTTATGGCATTACCGAATTAAACAATAAAAAAGTTGTTGTAGTTGGTGACACCTACAGTAACGATGAAGATATTACTGAAAACAAAGGATTCTCAGACTTACTAATTATTAACATTGATTAAAATGAAAAAAACATTCATCTTATTATTATCTACCTTTTTAATTTTTGCTTCTTGCGCAGAGGATAACGATGATAATTTAGTTGCTAATGCAAATGTAAATTTTACGTTTTCTCATACTTGGGACAATACAATAATAAATAATAACAATCTAACTACAGAAACAGTAGTAAATGCCAATGGTGAATCTATAAACATTACAAGACTAAGGTATCTTGTTTCAAGGTTACAATTAACAAATACTGCTGGAGAAACGTATAGCTTTGATGGATATAAATTTACAGATTTAGAAGCACCAAACACCTATAATTTTACACCAGTAAACAATACTATTCCAACTGGAACTTACACCTTAAAATTTGTTTGGGGATTTAATGAAGAAGATAATATTGACGGTACTTATTTAGATTTAAATAGCGCTTCTTGGAATTGGCCAACAATGTTAGGTGGTGGTTATCACTTTTTACAGTTTGATGGTATGTATAATGTAGACACCTCACCTAGCCCGTTTAATTTCCATAACGGAACCGCTCGTGTAGACACAGATAACTTCGAACAAAATTTTGCAATTATTGAATTAGAAACACCTATTGTAATAACAAATAATACTACAATAAATGTAAACATGAATATTGCAGAATTTTTTAAAAACCCAAACACGTGGGATTTAAATGTTTTAGACACACCATTAATGCCTAATTATACTGCTCAAAAAATGATACAAGAAAATGTTTTAAGTGTATTTAGCATAACAAATGTTACACAGTAAACTAATTTATGAAAAATTGGTTTATATATATAATATTAATTATTTCTATTTCGGCTTGCTCTAAAGAGAGCGAACCAGATACAGAAACTTATGAGCCTACTCCACTTTCATTAGATATTCCTGAAATATTTAAAAACAACATCATCCCACCAGTAATACCAATTAACAATCAACTAACAGTTCAAGGTGTTGCATTAGGTAAAAAGTTATTTTATGATAAAAAACTTTCGGGAGACCAAACTATGGCTTGTGCCTCTTGTCATTCTCCACAACACGCATTTACAGACAATACATCTACAAGCGCTGGAATAGATGGCACTTTTGGAGACAGAAACTCTATGCCATTATTTAATTTAGCTTGGAATTATAACGAGCGCTTTACTTGGGATGGAGAGGAGCTAAGCCTAGAACGTCAAGCATTAGAACCTGTTCAAAACCCTATAGAAATGCATAGTGATTGGGACAACGTAGTAGATAGGCTGCAAAGCGATGCAGAGTATCCAGAATTATTTCGTTTAGCATTTAAAACTTCAATAATTACAAAAGAGCTCACCACCAAAGCTATAGCTCAATTTGAGCGCACACTTATTTCGGCAAATTCAAAATTCGATAAATTTTCATTAGGTCAAGCAACGCTTACACCTCAAGAACAAAATGGCTTAAATGTTTTTATGGACGAAGATAGAGGAGATTGCCTCCATTGTCATGGAAACCCAAATAATCCGCTATGGACAGATAATTCTTTTCATAACAATGGCTTAGATGCCACATTTACAGATTTAGGTTTAGGAAGTGTTACTGGAGATGAAAACGATAATGGCAAATTTAGAAGCCCGTCGCTTAGAAACCTTGCCTATACAGCTCCTTATATGCATGATGGCAGATTTGAAACTTTAGACCAAGTTATAGAATTTTACAGCACAGGACTACAAGATTCTGAAACCATAGATCCACTTATGAAAAAAGTAGAATTTGGTGGTGTTAATCTTTCAGAAGGAGACAAAGCAGATTTAAAAGCTTTTTTATTATCACTTTCAGACCCATCATTTCTTACCAACCCTGACTTTCAAGAGTAAGAAAACACAAAGAAAAAAGGCTATAAAAAACACCTATTTAACCATATGCTAATATAATGTTAGGTTGTATGGTAAACACAGACCAATATTGTATCTTTGCAACCTATTTAGATAATTCTATATAAGAATATGATTAAAGTTTCTGATACAGCTAAAAAGAAAGTCGTTGAACTCATGACAGATGACGGCTTTAATCCAAACGAACATTTCGTTCGTGTTGGTGTTAAAAGTGGAGGTTGCTCTGGTTTATCTTACGATTTAAAGTTTGATAAAATCAAGGAAGAAGATGATAAAGTTTTTGAAGATAATGATGTAAAAATCATAGTCGATAAAAAAAGCTTTTTATATCTTATTGGCACCACTTTAGAATACTCTGGAGGTTTAAACGGAACAGGTTTCGTGTTTAATAATCCAAACGCAAACCGTACCTGTGGTTGTGGAGAATCATTTTCATTATAAAAATTGAAAGAACGTATTATGTCGAAGTACACTGAAGACGATTTAAGAGAAGAATTAAAAACAAAGGAATACGAGTACGGTTTCTATACCGATATAGAATCTGAAACTTTTCCTATTGGTTTAAACGAAGATATTGTTCGTGCTATTTCTAAGAAAAAAGAAGAGCCAGAGTGGATGACCGCATGGAGACTAGAAGCTTTTAGAGTTTGGGAATCTATGGAAGAACCAGATTGGGCAAATGTTAATTACACCAAACCAGATTTTCAAGCTATTGCTTATTATTCTGCTCCAAAATCTATAGACCCAAACAAAACATTAGACGATGTAGATCCAGATTTACTAGCAATGTATAAAAAGTTAGGAATCTCTGTAGACGAACAAAAGAAAATGAACAATATTGCTATGGATATTGTTGTAGATTCTGTTTCTGTAGCAACAACCTTTAAAAAAACTCTCGCAGAAAAAGGTATTATTTTCATGCCAATTTCTGAAGCCATACAAGAACACCCAGAATTGGTTAAAAAATATATTGGTACAGTTGTTCCAACTAAAGACAATTTTTATGCAGCATTAAACTCTGCAGTATTTAGTGATGGTTCTTTCTGTTATATTCCAAAAGGCGTAAAATGCCCAATGGAGTTGTCTACATATTTTAGAATTAACCAAGCAGGAACAGGACAATTTGAGCGTACATTAGTAATTGCAGACGAAGGTAGTTATGTTTCTTACCTAGAAGGCTGTACAGCTCCTAGTCGTGATGAAAACCAATTACACGCTGCAGTTGTAGAGCTTATTGCGCTTGACGATGCAGAAATAAAATACTCAACAGTACAAAACTGGTTTCCAGGAAATGCAGAAGGAAAAGGTGGTGTTTATAACTTTGTAACCAAAAGAGGTTTATGCGAAAAAAATGCTAAAATCTCATGGACTCAAGTTGAAACAGGAAGTGCTGTAACATGGAAATATCCAAGTTGCGTTCTAAAAGGAGATAATTCTGTAGGTGAATTTTATTCTATTGCTGTAACAAATAATTATCAACAAGCAGATACAGGAACAAAAATGATTCATTTGGGAAAAAACACCAAATCAACCATTATTTCTAAAGGTATCTCAGCTGGAAAATCTCAAAATTCATATCGTGGATTAGTACAAGTAAGCTCTCGTGCAGAAAACGCACGTAACTTTAGCCAATGTGATAGTTTACTTATGGGTAACGAGTGTGGTGCACACACATTCCCATATATAGAAGCAAATAACAAAAGTGCTATGATAGAGCACGAAGCTACAACAAGTAAAATTGGTGAAGACCAAATTTTCTATTGTAACCAACGTGGTATCGATACCGAAAAAGCAATAGCATTAATTGTAAATGGCTTTAGTAAAGATGTATTAAACAAATTACCAATGGAATTTGCAGTAGAAGCACAAAAACTATTAGAAATTAGCCTTGAAGGTTCTGTAGGATAAAAGTTACACCAAATAGCAAGTTGTTTTTAAATAAATAAAAATGAAAAAAATATTAACCTTACTGCTTATGTTTTCCATTTTTACAAATTGTAAAAATGATGCAAAAACAGAAACACCAATAGACGATACAAATAAAACAGTAGAACAAAACGATGGTTTAACCACATTAAATGGTGAGTTTTCTTATTATGAAGACGCTGCAGTTTTACAAGTTGGAAACAGCGCTATATACGGTGTTGTATTAAATGAAAAAATGCACGAATTACATAAAATGGGAAAACCATTTAGAACAGAAGATACAGATGGTGTACTTGTTCAAGTTCGTGGTAAAATAATACCAAAACCAGAAGGTGAAGAAGGATGGCCATATAGTATTGATATTAAAGAAATTATTAGTGTTAAAGAACCATCTGTAAAAAAAGAAGTGATTAAAATTGGAAAATAAAACTATGTTACAAATAAATGATTTACACGCAAGTGTTGACGACAAATCTATTTTAAGAGGTATTAACCTTGAAGTAAAAGCAGGCGAAGTTCATGCAATTATGGGACCTAATGGTTCAGGTAAAAGCACTTTAGCTTCTGTAATAGCTGGAAAAGAAGAATACGAAGTCGAGAAAGGACAAATTGTTTTAAATGGAGAAGATTTAGAAGACTTAGCTGCCGAAGAACGTGCACACAAAGGTATTTTCTTATCATTTCAATATCCTGTAGAAATACCTGGAGTCTCTGTAACAAACTTTATAAAAACAGCAATAAACGAAACTCGTAAAGCAAAAGGCTTAGAAGATATGCCTGCAAAAGATATGCTTAAACTTATTCGTGAAAAATCCGAATTATTAGAAATAGATAGAAAATTCTTATCGCGTTCTTTAAACGAAGGTTTTTCTGGAGGAGAAAAGAAACGTAACGAAATTTTCCAAATGGCAATGCTTGAGCCAAAGTTAGCCATCTTAGACGAAACAGATTCTGGTTTAGATATTGATGCACTTCGTATTGTTGCCAATGGAGTAAACAAATTAAAATCTAAAGACAATGCTGTTGTAGTAATTACACATTACCAGCGTTTATTAGATTATATAGTTCCAGATTTTGTACATGTTTTATTAGATGGACGTATTGTTAAATCTGGTGGAAAAGAATTAGCGCACGAACTTGAAGAAAAAGGTTACGACTGGATTAAAGAAGAAGTGAACGCATAAAATAGTAAGCAGTAATCAAATTAAGTAGGCAGTTACTTACTAAAATTTGATTACCCATGTTTAATTATAAGTAGGCAGAAAACAGAAACAGTATACCAAAAAGTAAACTGAAAACTGAAAACTGAGTACTGAAGACTTAAAAATAATGAGTTTAAAAGAAAAATTAGTATCATCCTTTTTAGCATTCGAAAATGAAGTCGATGTTGATTCGCATATACACAATATTCGAAATGAAGCTATTAAAACATTTGAAGCCAAAGGTTTTCCATCAAAAAAAGAAGAAGCATGGAAGTACACATCGCTTAATAGTGTTTTAAAACACGATTATAGTGTATTCCCGAAGCAAGAGAATGCTATAGATTATAAAGACATAAAAAAGTATTTTATTCACGATATAGATACTTATAAAATTGTATTTATCGATGGAAAATATTCTTCTCATTTATCACAAGTAACACACGATGGTATAGATGTATGCTTAATGTCTGCTGCTTTAAATAAGCCAAAGTATAGATTAGTTATCGAAAATTATTTTAATAAAATTGCAACTAAAGATAGCTTATCTTCACTAAACACAGCATTTTCTAACGAAGGAGCTTACATACATATTCCAAAAAACAAATTGGTAGAAAAACCAATTCAAATTATACACTTTTCTACAGGAAACGAGGCTGCATTATTGCTTCAACCTAGAAATTTAATTGTTGTAGACGAGAATTCTCATGTACAAATAATTGAGCGTCACCAAAGTTTAACAGATAATCCTGTTTTAACCAATAGTGTTACAGAAATTTTTGCTAATAAGCGTGCAATTGTAGATTACTACAAAATCCAAAACGATAATAAAAATGCTTCTTTAATAGATAGCACTTTTGTAAACCAAAAAGACCAAACTAACTGTTTTGTCCATACTTTTTCTTTTGGAGGTAAATTAACACGTAACAACCTTAACTTTTACCAAAATGGTGAACGTATGGACTCTACCATGAAAGGTATTACCATTATTGGAGATAAGCAACATGTAGACCACAACACATTAGTACATCATATTGAGCCAAATTGCGAAAGTCACCAAGATTATAAAGGTATTTTTGCAGACAGTGCAACTGGTGTTTTTAATGGTAAAGTAGTTGTTGAAAAAGAAGCGCAAAAAACTAACGCATTCCAGTCTAATAATAATATTTTATTAAGCGATAAAGCATCGATAAACACAAAACCTCAATTAGAGATTTTTGCTGATGATGTTAAATGTTCTCACGGTTGTACCATTGGACAATTAGATGAAAGTGCACTGTTTTACATGAAACAACGTGGTATTCCAGAGAAAGAGGCAAGAGCCTTATTAATGTTTGCTTTTAGTAATAACGTTTTAAGTTCTGTAAAAATTCCAGAATTAAAACAACGTATTACTAAAATAATAGCAAACAAGTTAGGTGTTAATATAGGTTTCGATTTGTAGACTACAAAAAGCTTTATATTAGATAAAAAGCCTCAAACTTAATATGTGTTTGAGGCTTTTATATTTTAGTTCCTAGCGAGTTTATATTTTTGATAAAAATACATTGGTATTAAACCAAAATTTAAAAATATAAAACCAATGAAAACTATAATACCTCTATAAGGCCAAGTTAAAAATTCGAACATAGCTCCTATTCCTAAAGTAAAAAAGGTTAAAAAGCCAATAACATAAAATGATTTTTTCATACTAAAAGTTATTAAGAGAATTTGTAGCGTATTTTTTTATGTTTAGAGTAAAACAAAAGTGGTATTAATAGAAACGCAAATAGTAATATTGCAACAATTAACATTGCATTTGCATAAGGCCAATGCATTATCTTAAAAAGAAAACCAATTACCAGCAAGATAACCATTGTTAAGCCTACTATAAACTTTAAGATATTAACAACTTTAGCTTTTTTAGAAAATTTTTGAAAATTAGTTTCTAATTGTAAGTTTTGAAAACTAGAATAACCACCAAATTTTTGTATTGCTTCTTTATATAATTCATTAAAATTATTAGACTCTCTACTTTCAACATAACTACAAATATGGTCTACTAAATCTTCTTTTAAATCTTGAGAATTAATACCATAAAGTTTTAAACTGTTTTCTATAAATCTTATATGTTCCTCTTCAATTTGCATTATACAATAGGTTTTGGGTTAAATATTAAATTTAATGTTGCTATAAAATTATTAATCTCTTCAGTCACTTCCTCTACAACTTTTTTTCCTTCAGGAGTTACTTTATAATACTTTCTTACTCGTTTACCAATAAATACTTTTTCAGTTTTTAATGTCCCTTTAGCTTCTAATTTATGTAAAATTGGATACAGTGCTCCTTCAGAAATATCAATCTTATTAAGAGTTATTTTTTTTACCTCTTGTGTTATTTCATAACCATACATTTGGTTACGCTCACTTATAAGCTTTAAAATAATAGGTTGCAACGTTCCTTTTGTTAATTCTTTACTATACATATTTCAAATATACATTTTATTTAAATGCATTTGTATAAAATTTAAATATTTTTATCATTTATATTTTTCTTTACACTTGTTTTTATCAAACAAACCTTAAATTTGTATTATGTTAGATTGGAAAAAAATAAGAGCAGATTTCCCAATACTTAATCGTAAAGTAAATGGTAAACCTTTGGTGTATTTTGACAATGCTGCAACCTCGCAAACTCCAAAACAAGTAATTGATGTTATTGTGGATTATTACAGTAATTATAATGCTAATATTCACAGAGGTGTGCATTCATTAAGTCAAGAAGCTACAGATAAATATGAAGCTGCAAGACACACTATTCAGCATCATTTTAATGCAAAACATGCTTACGAGATTATATTAACTTCTGGCACAACAGAAAGTATTAATTTAGTAGCTCATGGCTTTGCTTCACTCTTAGAAAAAGACGATGAAGTTATCGTATCGGCTTTAGAGCATCATAGTAATATTGTGCCTTGGCAAATGCTATGCGAAAAAACTGGAGCCATTTTAAAAGTTATACCAATGAACCAAAATGGTGAGTTGGAAATGGATAGCTACTCTAAATTGCTTTCAAATAAAACAAAACTAGTATTTGTCAATCATATTTCTAATGCATTAGGTACTATAAATCCTATCGAAAAAATTATAGAGCAAGCGCATAATGTTGGTGCTGCAGTTTTAATAGATGGAGCACAATCTTGCCCACATGTAAAACCAGACGTGCAAGCATTAAATGTAGACTTTTACGTTGCTTCGGCACATAAAATGTGTGGTCCAACAGGTGTTGGCATGTTATACGGAAAAGAAGAGTGGCTTAATAAACTACCGCCTTATCAAGGTGGCGGAGAAATGATAGACCAAGTAAGTTTTACAAAAACAACTTATGCAGGTTTACCGCATAAATTTGAAGCAGGAACGCCAAATATTTGCGGCGGTATAGCTTTTGGAGCTGCATTAAATTATATGAATGCTATTGGGTTTAATAATATTGCTGCTTACGAAAAAGAACTTTTAGATTATGGAACTAAAAGACTTTTAGAAATTGAAGGTTTAAAAATATATGGCACTTCAATAAACAAAACATCTGTTATTAGTTTTAATCTTAAAGGTATTCATCCATACGATGTTGGTACACTATTAGACAAAATGGGAATTGCCGTAAGAACAGGACACCACTGCGCACAACCAATTATGGATTATTATAAAATTCCAGGAACTATACGCGCTTCTTTTGCTTTTTACAACACTAAAGCAGAAATAGATACCTTAATAGAAGGTGTTAAAAAAGCAAAAATGATGTTGTCATAATTACTTTGGCTTCTTTTTTGTAATATTATACTATAAATAATTAACTATTATATTATGAAAACAATTACAATGTTACTCTTTGCTATTATATTAAATGCTTGTGGAGCCAGTAATAAAGCCACTACAAATTTAGTAGATAGTGACACAAATAAAACCCAACAAACATTAAATGGCACATTTAATGTTATAAATACAAACTCAAAAAATCTTACGATTACTTTTGATGAAACAACCAATCGTGTCTCTGGTTTTTCAGGTTGCAATAATTTTTTTGGAAATTATACTTTAAATAAAAACAGTCTTGTTTTTAGCGGTTTAGGTTTAACTAGAAAAATGTGCGAAGAGCAAAATAATTTAGCTGAACAACAGATGATAACTGCTTTAAACGAAACTACTAGTTTTGAAATTAAAGACAATAAAATCATATTTAAAAAAGCAGAAAAAGAACTACTTTCTGCTATAAAAAATACAGATGCCAAAATAATGCAAGACCATAATATTAGTATAGAATATAGTACTTCAACTAGAGCTGCGTCAAAAAAAATAACTTTAGAAGATAAAACAGTAAGTGTACAAAATAGAAACGACAATACACCTAAGACAACTAATTGTTCAAACGAGAATTGGGCTAAAGTAATGGCTATGGTTTCAAATTTAAATTTAAAAACTCTTACAACTTTAGAGCCTCCAAGCAAAGCTCACCAATACGATGGTGCTCCATTAGCATATTTTTCTATCACAAAAGATGGAGAAACATATAAAACTCCAGCTTTTGATGCCGGAAAACCTAATAAAGAAATTGAACCTTTGGTTAGTATGCTAATAAATATTGCCAAGTCTACAACAGAAAAGAACTAAAGAATTTAGTAAATTTGTAGTAGAAAAATTAACTTGATAAATGCAAAGTATTAAAGAGATACAAGACGAAATTATAGACGAGTTTTCAATGTTTGAAGATTGGGAGGAACGCTATCAATATATGATAGATTTAGGTAAAGACCTACCTTTAATTGATGAACAATTTAAAACCGAAGACAATATTATTAAAGGATGCCAAAGTAAAGTTTGGGTACATGCAGAATTAAAAAATAATGCATTGGAATTTACAGCAGATAGTGATGCTATAATTACAAAAGGTATTATTGCTATCTTAATTAGAGCATTCTCTAATCAACATCCAAAAGATATAATTGAAGCTAACACAGATTTTATAGACAAAATTGGTTTAAAAGAGCATTTGTCTCCAACAAGAGCAAATGGTTTGGTTAGCATGATAAAACAAATTAAAATGTATGCCATTGCGTACCAAACTCAATTAAGTTAAGTGGTTTTTTATAAAAATAATTTTATAACAACAAAAAAACACATTAACAAAAAACAGTAAATTATGAGTGATACAACAATAGACACCACAGCATTAGGAGAAAAAATAGTTGCCGTTATAAAAACCATCTATGACCCAGAAATTCCTGTAGATATATACGAATTAGGTTTAATTTACGACGTTTTTGTAAACGAAGACTACGATGTTAAAATTTTAATGACATTAACAACACCTAATTGTCCAGTGGCAGAAACACTTCCTTTAGAGGTAGAAGAAAAAGTAAAATCAATTAAAGACGTTAATGATGCTGAAGTTGAAATTACTTTCGATCCGCCATGGAGTCAAGAATTAATGAGCGAAGAAGCAAAACTAGAACTAGGCATGTTATAAATAATTTTAAATGCCTAAACGTAAACTAACATCACTTAAAGACAATAAAAAAACAAGTTTAAAACAGTCTTTTAGTGCACTGGTTTTCATTCCTAGATTTTTCAAAGAAATTTGGAAAACTAATAAAAAACTGTTTTTACTTTCTGCTTTTTGTAGGCTTATTGGTGCTCTTTTACCAGTTATTATACTTTGGATTGGTAAAATTATTATTGATGAAATTATCTTACAATCTAAAGCAGATGTTTCAGATTTAACACTACTCTGGACCTATGTTGCCGTAGAATTTGGATTAATTATACTATCAGACTTAGTAAGCAGAGCTATTTCGCTAACAGATGGTTTACTAGGCGATTCTTATTCTATAGACTCTTCAGTAAGAATTATAAAAAAAACAAATCAAATAAACATAAGTCTTTTAGAAGACTCTGAGTTTTACGATAAATTAGAGCGCGCCAGAACACAAACAACTGGCCGCGTTGGTTTAATGTCTAACGCCTTAGGAGAAGTACAAAGCCTTATTTCTATACTCACCTTGGTTGCCGGTTTAGTTTATTTTGAACCTTACTTAATTATTCTTTTAGTATTAAGCATTATACCATCGTTTATAAACGAAATATGGTTTAGCCAGCAGCAATATTCTTTAGCACGCGGTTGGACTGCAGAGCGTAGAGAACTCGATTACTTACGTTTTATTGGCGCTAACGATAAAACAGCAAAAGAAATAAAACTCTTTGGACTAACAGATTTTGTAGTTAATAGGTTTAAAAACCTCTCTCAAGAATATTACGATTTAAACAAAAAGCTCGCAGTAAAACGATCGGCTTTAGGTTTTTTATTTAATGTTTTAGGTACTTTAAGCTATTATGGTGCTTATGTATTTATTATTTATAGAGTAATTTCTGGAGCTATTACCTTAGGCGAATTAACTTTCCTATCAGGATCATTTAACAGGCTTACCAAAAATTTACAAGACTTCTTTTCAAAATTTACAAGAATTACAGAAAGCGCTTTATATTTAAAAGACTATTTCGATTTTTTAGACATATCTATAGAACCTAACCATAAAGAAGATACTCCACTTCCAGAAACCATAAAAAAGGGATTCGAATTTAAAAACGTTAGGTTTGCCTACCCAGGATCAGATAACGAAATATTAAAAGGTATTAGTTTTACAATGAAAGCTGGCGAAAAACTAGCCTTTGTAGGACAAAATGGAGCAGGAAAAACAACCTTAACTAAACTTATATTACGTTTTTACGAACCAACCTCGGGAGAAATATTACTAGACGGTATTAATATTAACAGGTTCAACAAAGCAGACTATCAAGAATATTTTGGTGTCATTTTTCAAGATTTCTTTAAATACGAGTTTACAGTTAAAGAAAACATTGCCATTGGTGATATAGATGAAATAGATAACCAAACTAAAATTGAAAACGCAGCAGCACTTAGTTTAGCCAACGAAGTAGTACAAGATTTAAAGTTTGGTTACAACCAACAATTAGGAAAACGTTTTGCAAAAGGACAAGAACTTTCTGGAGGTCAATGGCAAAAAGTAGCATTAGCAAGAGCCTACATGAAAGATGCTAAAGTAATGATATTAGATGAGCCAACCTCTGCACTAGATGCCAAAGCAGAAAGCGAAGTGTTTGACCGTTTTATTGGCTTAACACAAGGCAAAACAAGTATTATTATTTCTCATAGATTTAGTACCGTTAGGCAAGCCGATAGAATTTTAGTGCTAGAAGAAGGACGCGTACTAGAAATTGGAACGCACGAAGAATTAATGCAAAACAAATTATTGTACGCAGAATTATTTACACTACAAGCAGAAGGATACCAATAAATATTTAAATTTGTATTATGGCAGAAGAAATTATAAATCGCGTAGCAAACAGCAAATTAGTTGTTTTTGATCTTGAGGATTTTTATCCTGAAGGTAAACGCATTGTTTTTGATATTAAAGACTGGTTGTATGAAGGTTTTGTTTTACGTGAAAAAGATTTTCGTGAAAAAGTAAAAAATTACAATTGGTCGCAACACCAAGACCAATACGTAGCACTTACCTGCTCTACCGATGCTATTGTACCAGCTTGGGCATTTATGTTAATTACACTACAACTTCAACCTTATACAAAAAAAACAGTTTTAGGCAATTTAGAAGCACTAGAAACAGAAATTTACCAAGAAATAATAGCCAATTTAGACACTAAAATTTATAAAGACAAACCTGTTATTATTAAAGGTTGCTCTAAAAAACCAGTACCAGATAGCGCATTAATTATGGTAAGTAACAAGTTAAAACCAGTTGTAAAATCCATATTATTTGGTGAAGCTTGCTCATCTGTGCCATTATTTAAACGTTAGTTGTCGTTTAAACCAATCACTTAATCTATATTTTACACTAAATAGTCGTTATAATTTTAGCAATTACTTCTAATTGCTATACTTTTGCAACATAAAATTTTAATATTCAAAATGAAAAAACTTTTATTATTATTAGCGTTATCTATTGGAACATTTTCAATTAACGCACAGACAAAAGAAGAGTTAAAAACTCAAAAAGCAGAAAAACAAGCTGAGGCAGACAAGTTTCAAGCCGAAGCGAATGCAATACAAGCACAAATAGATGCACTTCCAGGATGGAGAAAAGGTCTTTTTGGTACTGTAGGTGGTACTATTTCTAACTTTAGCAATTGGTACTCTCAAGGTACTCCAGATAATGCTTCTGGAAACATTGGTGTTTCTATTAATGGTTTTGCTAATTTAATTGAAGATAAATTTTTCTGGAGAAACTCTTTAACAACTAACTTAAATTGGGTTAAGTTAGACGATAAAAATGACCCTACAGATGATGACAATTTTAACCCAACTACAGATGTTTTTAACATTTCTTCTTTATACGGAAGAAACCTTACTAAAAACTTTGCTGTTTCTGGTTTAGCAGAATATAGAACAACATTATTAGACAACTTTAACGACCCAGGATACTTAGACGTTGGTGTTGGTGGAACTTGGACACCTTTAGAAAATTTAATTGTTGTTGTACACCCATTAAACTACAACTTTGTATTTGCAGATAATGACGCTATTTTTGATTCTTCTTTAGGCGCAAAAATTGTTGCAGATTATACAAGACAAATTGGTGCAATTAGCTTTAAGTCTAACTTATCTACTTTCCAGAGCTATAAAAGCGGAGACTTATCTAATGTAACTTGGACAAACTCATTTAGCTATACTTTATGGAAAATGATTGGTGTTGGTTTTGATTTTGGTTTAAGAAGCAACAAACAAGAAGCACTTAACTATGCATTAGGACAGTTCGATCCTTTAGCAATTCCTGCTCAAGCAGTTCCAACATTTGACAATGTAGATAACAAATTACAGTCTTACTGGCTATTAGGTTTAAGCTATAACCTATAGATTATATACTATAACATTTTTAAAAAACGCGTTTCTTAAAAGAAACGCGTTTTTTTGTATCTTTCTGTTTTTAAAACTTTTAAAATGAAAAAAGCACTTATATCATGTTTAATCCTAACTTTTTTTTCTTGTAAAAAAGAAGTAAAACAAACAGAAGTATTAAAAAAAAATTATGAAAAAATTGAACAACTACAATGGCTAGTTGGAAACTGGACTAATATTACTGAAAAAAAACAATCTTTCGAAAACTGGCAAAAAGCAAATGATAGTACTTTAAAAGCACATAGCTATACTATTGTAGAAAACGACACCGTTTTTGCAGAGCGCATTACACTACAACAAATTGATACCACAGTAGCTTTTACGGTTGTGGCTTATAATGAAAATGACAATAAGCCAGTAACTTTTATACTTAAACCTACTAATAATAATATTTCTACTTTCGAGAATTTAAAACATGATTTTCCGTCAAAAATATCATATTCAAATCCAGTAAAAGATTCAATACATGCTTGGATTGAAGGTAACATGGATAATGAACAAGTAAAAGTAGATTTTTATTACAAAAGAGCAGAATAAAAAGAATTTATAAAAATCTAATGCTTTTTATTGAACTTACGTTCGCTTTTCTTTTTACCAAATAGTCTTTTTAAGAAACCATCTCGCTTTTCATCTTCACAATTTAAAGCATCGATAACGCTAGCTGAAGGATTTTCGAAATTACTTTTTGTTATTGAATTATAATTTGAATCTAAATTTAATTTCTGATAAAATTTAGCAAAAATTGGTAGTGCTGAATTTGCACCTTGCCCTAATCCTGTGGTTTTAAAACCAATATTATAATTATCGTTACCAACCCAATTTACAGTAACCAAATTTGGTGTTACACCTACAAACCAACCATCTTTATTATTTTGAGTTGTACCTGTTTTTCCTGCAATATTATTTTTAAGATTATAAGTAGAGCGAAGTCTTGCTGCAGTTCCAGAGTTTACAGTAGCTTTCATTATTTGTAGCATTACTTGTCTAGTATCGTCGCTATAAGCTTTAGTTGTATTTTCTTCTGGTTTAAAAGACACAATTTCTACTCCGTTTTTATCTTCAATTTTAGTAATAAAATAAGGCTTAACCGGTTTACTATTGTTTACATAACTGGCATAAGCGCCAGCAAGTTCTTTTATATTAATTTCTGCTACACCCAAAGCTAAAGATGGTTCTTTAGGCAATTCTTTTGTAATACCTAATTTTTTAGCTTGCTGCAAAACATTATCTATTCCTACTTCATTTAAAACCTTAACTGCAATAGTATTCATAGATTGGCTTAAAGCTGTTTCTAAATTGTAGTTAATATGTGGATCTTCGGCTTTACTTCCAGAGTTGGTTGGTGTCCAGTTTTTATAATCTGTATAAGTAATGGCTTTTGGCGAAAAATAAGTACATGGTTTCATACCATTTTCTATAGCTGCGGTATACACAAAAGGTTTAAAGGTTGAACCTACTTGACGCTCGCTTTGCGAAACATGATCGTATTTAAAAAATCTATAATCTGCACCGCCAACATAAGTTCTTACTGCTCCTGTTTTAGGATCTAAAGCTATCATGCCTGTATTTAAAAACTTTAAGTAATGTCGTAAACTATCTATTGTAGATAATTGTGCTTTTGTAACACCATCCCAATTAAATAATTCTACTTCATGTTTTACAGAAAGTGAATCTATAATTTGATCATGATTTAGACCTGAAGCTTTATGTTTTTTATATTCTTGTAATGTTTTTAAAGCACTCTCAATTAACTTTTTATTAGTTTTCCAAGGTGCATTTTTACCGTAAGAAGCTTCGTAAGCTTTTTGCAATTTTGCTAAGTGAGATTGCATAGCTTCTTCTGCATACTCTTGCATTTGCTGGTCTAATGTGGTGTGTACTATTAAACCATCGTTATACAAATCGTAAGGTTCGCCATTTGGCTTTTTATAATTGGCTAAAATGGTGCTTAATTCCTTTTTTAATTGTGCTCTAAAATAAGGTGCTAATCCTAAATCGTGATTAAAAGATTGGTAATCTAATTTTAAAGAGTCTTGTTTTGCTTTTTCTAATTCTGTTTCTTTTAAAAAATTGTATTTGAACATTTGCTGTAGTACAACATCACGACGTTTCTGGCTATTTGCTAAATTTCGTCTAGGATTATAATAACTATTTGCTTTTAAACTTCCTATTAATGTTGCTGCTTGCGATACCGTTAAATTACTTGTAGAAACGTTAAAAAATTTACGCGATGCACTTTCTATACCATATGTATTATCTGGAAACGGTACTGTGTTAAGGTAAAGTGTTAGTATTTCTTTTTTGGTGTAAATTTTCTCTATTCGTTTTGCAACAATAGACTCTTTTATTTTATTAATTACTGTACTAAAAGCAAAGTGATTTTCTCTTCCAAATAAATTTTTTGCTAACTGTAATGTTATTGTACTGCCGCCTCCAGACGATTGGTCTTGAAATAGAATAGTTTTAAAAAACACACGTAATAAACTTACATTATCTACGCCATCATGCTCGTAAAACCTAACATCTTCTGTTGCTATTAAAGCATTTAGAAGGTGTTTAGGAAATTCTTGGTATGTTAATGGCTGCCTATCGTAAATATAATATTTACCAATAAGTGTGCTGTCTTTATCTAAAATTTGGGTGGCTTCGGCTTGTTTTAAGTTTGTTAATTCTGCAGTATTTGGTAGTTTTCCAAAGGCTCCAAAATAGATACTTAGGTAAAAAATTATGCTTAAAGTTAGTACTATTACTCCTGTTAAAAGGCTTTTTTTTACCCATTTCTTTTTTAGTAATGCTTTTATTTTTTGTTTTATCATGTATGGTTATTACGTGAAAATGTGTTGCTTTATTTAGATACGGTATTAGGGTTTGTGTTGGTTGTAATTGTGTTAAAAATAAAAGCACTTCTAATAGGAAGAAGTGCTTTTGTTTTTTGCGTTAAGGATAGTAGTGGCATCCTTTTTTTTGCTGCCATATATGGCAAAAAAAAGATATAACGGATAGCCTGACCTTTAGGTAACGCCCTTATTAATTTATTCTTCTTCTCCCATATTGTCATAATCATAATCTGGATATAGAAAATGATTGTATGGAAAACGTGTAACGTGTATATCTCTAACCTCGTCGTAAACACGTTTTTTAAAGTCTTCTAAATTTTTCTTGTTTAATGCTGAGATAAATAAGGCGTTATCTTCGCCTACTCTACTCATCCATGTTTTTTTCCATTCGGCAAGGCTGTAATGCTCTTCGGTTCTTTCTGCTATTAAATCTGTATCATCAAAAGGTTTTGCTTTATAGGCATCAATTTTATTAAATACCATAATAGTAGGTTTATTACTACTGTCTATTTCTCCTAAAACCTTATTTACAGAAGCAATATGCTCTTCAAAATTTGGATGAGAAATATCTACAACATGAAGGAGCAAATCTGCTTCACGAACCTCATCTAAAGTACTTTTAAAACTTTCTACTAATTGCGTTGGTAGTTTTCTTATAAAACCTACTGTATCACTTAATAAAAATGGTAGGTTTTGAATAACTACTTTTCTAACTGTAGTATCTAAAGTTGCAAAAAGCTTATTTTCTGCAAATACTTTACTTTTACTAATAGTATTCATCAAGGTTGATTTCCCAACATTGGTATAACCAACTAAAGCTACACGCACCATTTTACCTCTATTACCACGTTGCACAGACATTTGCTTATCTATAACCTTAATTTTATCTTTAAGTAAAGAGATACGGTCACGAACTATACGTCTATCTGTTTCAATTTCTGTTTCACCAGGTCCACGCATTCCAATTCCACCTTTTTGTCTTTCGAGGTGAGTCCACATTCCTTTTAATCGTGGTAATAAATATTCGCATTGTGCTAATTCTACTTGAGTTCTTGCATAACTTGTTTGCGCGCGTTGTGCAAAAATATCTAGAATAAGGTTGGTTCTATCTAAAACTTTACATTCTAAAATTTTACTAATATTTCGCTCTTGTGATGCAGATAATTCGTCATCAAAAATAGCGGTACCAATATTATTATCGTGAATATATTTTCTAACCTCCTCCATTTTACCAGTACCAATATAGGTTTTAGGATTTGGCATTTCCATTTTCTGGGTAAATCGTTTTTTAACATCTCCGCCTGCTGTGAATGTTAAAAATTCTAATTCATCTAAATATTCTTTAGATTTGTCTTCGTCTTGAATTTTAGTAACAACACCTATAATTACAGCGCTTTCTAGTTCTATATCTTTTTTTTCTAGCATAAATAATTTTAAAACACAAAGTTACATAAATGAAAGCAGAATAATTTTTCTATTTTTAACTCTATAAATTTTTTTAATTTGATACTAAACTTCTTTAAATCTAAAGAAAAACGCCACACTATAGCTTTTTATAACATTGAAAATCTTTTTGATGTTTATGATGATGAGCTAACTCGAGATAGTGATATGACTCCAAGTTCTGAAAAAAAATGGAGTATAAAACGCTATAAAAATAAACTTAGAAAAATAGGTTATGTAATTTCTAATATTGGAAAAGACGATGTAAAAAGGCATCCTGCAATTGTTGGATTAGCCGAAGTTGAAAATGAAGCTGTTTTACAAGACTTAGTAAACTCTAAGCATTTAGAAGATTATAATTACAAATTTGTACATTACGACTCGCCAGATGAGCGTGGTATTGATGTAGCACTATTATATGACGATACTGTATTTAACGTAGCCTATTCTAAAAGCTATAAATTAGAACTTATTGATGAATTTGGTGTAGAGGATTTAACTAGAGATATTTTACTAGTAAGTGGCTTGTTTGAAGGTTTAGAATTACATTTAATTGTAAATCACTGGCCTTCGAGAAGAACTGGAGATGTAGAAACAAAACACAAACGCTTAAAAGCCGCTAAAAAAGTAACAGAAATTATTGATGAGTTAAAACTAAAAAGTCCAAATGCTAAGGTTGTTATAATGGGAGACTTTAATGATGATCCTGAAAGTGAAAGCGTAAAAACTTTAGAAAAAAGTCATGGTCTTTTTAATCCAATGCGCACGTTACTATCTTTAGATCGCGGTACAACTAGCCATAACCATAGATGGAATTTATTCGACCAGTTTTTAATTACCCATAATTTTTTCGAACGCAAGAAAAATGCTCTTCGCTATGTTAAAGCAAATATTTTTGATGAAGATTATTTAAAAGAATATGATGGAAAATATAAAGGTTCTCCATACAGAACCTATGTTGGTAAACGCTATAAAGGTGGTTATAGCGACCACTTTCCTGTTTATTTAATTGTATCTAAAAAGTAAATAATTAAATTTAAGAATATAAAAAAAGAGCTAGTTTAAACTAGCTCTTTTTTTATTATATAATATGTTTTGCTTATTTAGCTAAAGCATAACGTCTCTCTACTTCGTTCCAGTTAATTACTTTAAAAAAAGCATCAATATAATCTGGTCTTCTGTTTTGGTAGTTTAAATAATAAGCGTGCTCCCAAACATCTAATCCTAAAATTGGTGTACCTCCACAAGTTACACCTGGCATTAGTGGGTTATCTTGGTTTGGAGTAGAGCAAACTTCTACTTTACCACCTTTATGTACACAAAGCCAAGCCCATCCAGAACCAAACTGTGTAGCCGCAGCTTTACTAAATGCATCTTTAAAAGCATCTACAGAATCAAAAGCAGCCTCAATAGCATCCTTTAATTCACCAGATAAACGTCCTTTATCTTCTGGATTCATTATTTCCCAAAATAATGAGTGGTTATAAAAACCTCCACCATTATTTCTAACTGCTTTATTATCCATATCAAGATTACTTAATATGTTCTCTATAGATTTTCCTTCTAAATCTGTACCTTCAATTGCAGCATTTAACTTAGTTGTATATCCGTTGTGGTGTTTAGTGTGATGTATTTCCATTGTACGAGCGTCGATATTTGGTTCTAAAGCGTCGTATGCGTATCCTAATTTCGGTAATTCGAAAGCCATAATTTTATTTGTTTTTTGTTAATAATCTTTTGTATGTAAATTTAACACTTTAACAAATCAATTAAAAATTTAAGGCAAATTAACTCGGCTCTTTTAATAATACTTTAACAACATAGTTTAAATTGATTTATTTTCTTCTCGAAAAAAAAGATATTTAAACAGTCTTGACAAGAAATGTTTTTATCTTGTAAACAAATTTAACTAATGTCTTCAAACTCCTCTTTTCAAGTATATAATGCTTCTGCTGGAAGCGGAAAAACCTTTACTCTAGTTAAAGAATATCTTAAAATTTTATTTTCAGCTTCTGGAAATTATCAGTTTAGAAATATTCTTTCCATAACGTTTACCAATAAAGCGGTTGGTGAAATGAAAGCACGTATTTTAGAAATGTTAAAACATTTTTCTGAAATTGAAAATTTAAAACAACCGCATCCAATGTTTACAGACATTGTTAACGATTTAAAATTGAAGCCTGAGGAACTTCAAGAAAAATCTGAAACAATATTAAACACAATTATGCATAATTATGCTGCGTTCGATATTGCAACTATAGATGGTTTTAACCACAGATTAATAAGAACTTTTGCTCACGATTTAAAATTACCTCTTAATTTTGAAGTAGAATTAGACACAGAATCCTTATTAAATGAAGCTGTAGACCGTTTAATTGCTAAAGCTGGAACAAATAAAGAATTAACTAAAATATTAATTGATTTTGCTATTGAAAAAGCAGACGACGATAAAAGTTGGGACGTTGCCTTAGACTTTAATAAAATTGCTAAATTATTAACTAAAGAAAGTGATTTAGAATTTGTAAAAACTTTAAATGACAAAAAATTAGAAGATTTTTCAATTTTGAAGAAAACATTGTTTTCTGAAATAAAAATAACTGAAAAAAAAATTATTGAGTCTGCTGATTTGGCACTTCAGCTTATAGCAGATAATGGATTGGAGCATTCAGATTTTACAAGAAATACACTACCTAATCATTTTATTAAAGTTAAAACTTTAAATTTCAATAGAATATATGATAATAAACTAGAAACCAACTTAGCCATAAATAAAGGTATTTATAATAAAAAATTAGACTTATCTAAATCATCTGTAATCGATAGAATATTACCAGAAATTGAAATACTTTTTCATATTATAAAAAAATCAGTATATCAACATAAATTTTTAAAAGCATTTTACAAAAACCTAACGCCTCTTTCTGTTTTAACCTTTATTAACAAAGAGTTATTAGACATTAAAACTGAAGAAAATAAAATGCTAATTAGCGAATTTAACGCCATTATTAGTAAAGAAATAAAAGGACAGCCCACACCTTTTATTTATGAGCGTATGGGTGAGAAATTTAAACATTATTTTATAGACGAATTTCAGGACACCTCGCAAATGCAATGGGAAAATTTAACACCGTTGATAGATAATACTTTATCTGGCGAAAATATTAAAGCAGAAAAAGGCACTGCTATGATTGTTGGTGATGCTAAACAAGCAATCTATAGATGGCGAGGCGGAAAAGCTGAACAATTTATGGACCTATTTAACAAAAACGCTAAACCTTTTCATATTGAGCAAGACGTTAAAAACTTAGATTATAATTACAGAAGTCTAGAAACAATTGTAAATTTTAATAATAGTTTATTTAAACATATTTCTTCGCAAGCAACACTTAGTAAAGAAGATTATGCTAATTTGTATGCACAATCATACCAAAAACCATCTAAAAAAGAACAAGGTTATGTAAATTTAAGTTTTATAGACTTTAAAGATGAAGATGATGATAAGGACACTGTTTACACACAACATGTTCTCGACACTGTAAACTCTTGTCTAGAAAAAGGATATACCTTAAAGGACATTTGTATTCTTGTTAGAAAGAAAAAACATGGTATTGCTATTGCAGAATTTTTAAGTAGCGAAAATTTAAAAATTACATCTAGCGACACTATGTTAATTAATATTTCGCCAGAAGTACAGCTTATTAACAATGTCCTCACGGTTTTAATAAACCCAAACGATACAGAATGCAAAGTAAATATTTTAGATTTTTTAGCTGAAAAATTTAATGTAGAAGACAAACATGAGTTTTTTAAAAATCATTTATTTTTAGAATTAGACCTCTTTTTTAAAAGTTTTGAAGCGTTTAATATCTTTATAAACCCGAAAGAGTTAATACAACAAGGCTTATTCGATTTAGCAGAAACAGTGGTTAGGCACTTCAATTTAGTAGAAACTTCTAACGCTCATGTTCAATTTTATTTAGATACCGTTTTAGAATACTCACAAAAAAACATATCAGATTTAAGTTCCTTTTTAGAATATTTCAATTTAAAAAAAGACAAACTAAGTATCGTATCTCCTCAAGAACAAGATGCCATACAAATAATGACCATTCACAAATCTAAAGGTTTGGAATTTCCAGTTGTTATATTTCCTTATGCAGATATTAATATTTATGAAGATATTGAACCTAAAGAATGGTTTGCATTAAATCCTGAAAATTACAACGGTTTTAAATACGCTTTATTAAATTATAGCAAAGCCTTTGAAGATTACGGTGAGGAAGGCAATGCCATTTACACTAGACATCAAGCTGAATTAGAATTAGACAGTTTAAATTTATTATATGTTGCATTAACAAGACCAGTAGAACAACTATATATAATTGGCAAAAAAGATGTTAATGCAAAAGGAGATTTAAACTTAAAATCGTATTCAGGATTATTAATAGACTATTTAATGCATATTAATAAATGGAATGAGAATGAAACCATTTATAGTTTTGGCTCACCTTTAAAACCCAAAACCATAAAAAAAGAACAAGATATAAAAACTATAGAGCAGCAAGAATTTATTTCTACAGCTAAAGAGGACCATAATATTAAAGTAATTGCCAATTCAGGTTACTTATGGGACACCAAACAAGAAGATGCATTAGAAAAAGGAAATTTAGTCCATGATATAATGGAACATATTAAAACTGAAAGCGATGTAGATTCTGCAATTAAAAATTTTGAAAACGATGGTATAATAGATAACACTCAGGCAAAACATTTAAAAATTTCCATACTTAATATTATAAATCATCCAGATTTAAAAAGTTATTTTTCTGGAAACAATACTGTTTATAACGAAAGAGACATTATTTCTAAAACAGGTAAATTATATAGGCCAGACAGACTAGTAATAAATAGTAAAAACGAAGTTATAATTATAGACTACAAAACAGGATTGCACAACCCTAAATATCAACATCAACTACAGGACTACCAAGATGTTTTAGAGGAAATGAATTTTAAAGTAACTAAAAAAATACTTCTTTACATTAATAAAAACATAACCATTAAAAGTTATAATTAATTCTTTATAACTTTGAAAAATCATCTAAAAAACTAAAAAAATGTACGGTAAAATACAACAACATTTACAACAAGAAATTCAAGACATTAAAGACAATGGTCTCTATAAAGAAGAACGTATAATAACTTCTCCACAAGGTGCCGAAATTACTTTAAACACAGGTGAAACTGTTTTAAATTTTTGTGCTAATAACTACTTAGGTTTATCTTCACATCCCGAAGTAATACAAGCTGCAAAAGACGCTATGGACACTCATGGATTTGGTATGAGCTCTGTTCGTTTTATATGTGGAACTCAAGACATACATAAAGAATTAGAGCAAAAAATAGCAGATTTTTACGGTACAGAAGACACTATTTTATATGCTGCAGCCTTCGATGCTAACGGTGGTGTTTTTGAGCCATTATTAGGTAAAGAAGACGCTATTATTTCAGACTCTTTAAATCATGCTTCCATTATAGATGGAGTTCGTTTATGTAAAGCAGCTCGTTATCGTTACCAAAATAACGATATGGCAGATTTAGAAAAACAACTTATTGCAGCTAACGAAAACGGAGCAAGACACAAAATAATAGTAACAGATGGTGTTTTCTCTATGGATGGACTAGTTGCACCATTAGATAAAATATGTGATTTAGCAGATAAGTATGATGCATTAGTTATGATTGACGAGTGTCACGCCACAGGCTTTATAGGCGAAACAGGCATTGGAACATTAGAAGATAAAGGTGTTTTAGGCAGAATCGATATAATTACAGGAACCTTAGGCAAAGCAATGGGAGGTGCAATGGGTGGATATACTACAGCTAAAAAAGAAGTTATCGATATTTTACGCCAGCGATCTAGACCATATTTATTTTCTAACTCATTAGCTCCCGCAATTGTTGGTGCATCTATTAAAGTATTCGATATGCTTAAAAATGACACTTCGTTAAGAGACAAATTAGAAAAAAACACCAATTATTTTAAAGAAAAAATGAAAGCTGCTGGATTCGATATTATAGATGGAGACTCAGCAATAGTTCCAGTAATGCTTTACGATGCTAAATTATCTCAAACAATGGCAAATATGTTATTAAATGAAGGAATTTACGTAATTGGCTTCTTTTTTCCAGTCGTTCCTAAAGAAAAAGCAAGAATTAGAGTTCAACTATCTGCAGCTCACGAAATAAGCCATTTAGATAAGGCTATAGAAGCTTTTATAAAGGTTGGAAAAACTCTTGAGGTTATTAAATAACCATTATTAATTTTAACATTTTAGTACAATAATCAATATTTTTATATATTTGTCTTTGTTAATAATGTTTAACAACTTATTTTTGCTTTTAATTAACACTTAAAAATTAAATTTTTGAATATGAAAAATCTTAGCAGATTATTATTCACTCTAGTACTTGTAGTAAGTTTTAGTAATGTGAATGCACAAGACCAAGACAATCCTTGGGCTATTAATTTTGGAATTAACGCAGTAGATTTCTACCCAACTAACGAAGGTTTCCCTTCTGCAGATGCTACATTCGACGAATTTTTTAACGTAGGAGATCATTGGAACGTTCTTCCATCTTTATCTACAATATCTGTATCTAAGTATATGGGTAACAACTTTTCTTTACAAGTTGGTGGTTCTATCAACAAAATAGAGAATTATGGAGACGCACCTGTAGGAGACTTAAATTACTATGCTTTAGATGGTAACGTAAGATATCACTTATCAAACTTAATTAATAGTGGAAGATTAGATCCAACTGTTGGAGTTGGTGGTGGTTATACTTGGGTTGAAGAAGGTCCTTATAACAACAATGGAATTAGTGGAAACAATAATAATGGTGCTGGAACTTTAAACGGTTCTTTAGGATTAACATACTGGTTTACAGATAACGTTGGTTTCTCTGTAGAGTCTAAGTACAAGCATTCTTTTGAAGATTATTTAGATACTCACTTCCAACATACTGCAGGATTTACTGTTAAGTTTGGAGGAACTGATACTGATGGTGACGGTATATTTGATAAAAACGATGCATGTCCAGAAGTTGCTGGTTTAGAAGCTTTCAACGGATGTCCTGATACTGATGGTGATGGAATCGAAGATTCTAAAGATTCTTGTCCTAACGAAGCTGGTTTAGCTGAGTTTAACGGATGTCCTGATACTGATGGTGACGGTGTTGTAGATGGTAGTGATGATTGTCCTACTGTTAAAGGTCTTAAGAGCTTAAATGGTTGTCCAGATGCTGATGCTGATGGTGTAACAGATGCTAAAGATAAATGTCCTAACGAAGCTGGACCAGCTGCAAACAACGGATGCCCTTGGCCAGATACAGACGGAGATGGTATAACTGATAATGTTGACAAATGTCCTAAAGAAGTAGGTACTGCTGCTAACGATGGTTGTCCTGAAGTAGTTGTTCAACCAACTCAAGAAGTTATGGACAAATTAAATAGCTATGCTAGAACTATCTTATTCGATACAGGAAAATCAAGCTTCCAAAAATCAGCTTACTCTGCATTACAAGATATTACAGCTATTTTAAAAGAATACCCAGATTCTAACTTTACATTAGAAGGTCATACTGATAGTGTAGGAGCTAAATCTTCTAACCAATTATTATCTGAAAGAAGAGCTAACGCAGTAAGAGATTACTTAATTGCTAACGGTATCTCTAAAGATAGATTAACTGCTTACGGTTTTGGTGAAGATTACCCAGTAGATTCTAACGCTACAAGAAACGGTAGAGCTAACAACAGACGTACTGAGATTAAACTTAAAAAATAAGTTTCTCAATACTTTTAAATAAGTTATTAAAAACGCTTCGGTTATCCGAAGCGTTTTTTATTTTTATACAATGAAGAGTTTTATTTTCGATGTATTAGAAAGTCTTAAAGATAAAGGAGAAGATTTATCTACCCTTTACTTTATTTTACCCAGTAAACGTGCAGGAGTTTTTTTAAGGCAAGAACTATCTGCTGTTGTAAAAAAAACAATATTCTCTCCTACTATTATTAGTATTGAAGAGTTTGTTGAAGAATTAGCAGAACTTACAACTATTAACAATACAGAGTTATTATTTGAGTTTTACAATACTTATTTAGCTTTAACTCCAAAACAAGAGCAAGAAAGCTTTGAAGTATTTTCTAAATGGGCACAAATACTACTTCAAGACTTTAATGAAATTGACCGTTATCTTATACCACAAAACCAAATATTCGATTACTTAGCTGCAGTAAAAGAATTGGATCATTGGTCTGTAGGAAACGACAAAACAGAAGTTATAAAAAACTATTTAAAATTTTGGAACAAATTAAAACTCTACTATAAACATTACACCCAAAATTTAATTGCTAAAAAAACTGGCTACCAAGGTTTAATATACAGAGAAGCCGTTGAAAATATTCAAAATTACTGTACCTCAACAAAGCGTAAGCATATATTTTTAGGTTTTAATGCTTTAAATACTGCAGAAGAAACTATAATTCAAGAACTTTTAAAAAATAATTTAGCAGAGATATTTTGGGATATAGATGAAACCTTTATAGAAAACAAAATTCACGATGCAGGATTATTTACTAGAGCTCACAAGACCAAATGGAAACATTTTGAAAAACATCCTTTTAATTGGGTTACCAAACACTACAAAAACAATAAAAATATAGAGGTATTAGGTGTCCCAAAAAACATAGGACAAGCAAAAGCCATTGGCTCTATTTTAAAAAAATTAGAAACTAAAAATCCAAATTTAAAAAGTACTGCTGTAGTACTTGGTGATGAAAATTTATTAATTCCAATACTAAATTCTGTCCCAAAATCTATTTCTAAATTAAATATTACCATGGGCTTTCCATTAAGTTCCATACCATTAGCATCGCTATTCGAACAATTATTTAGTGTACACAAAAAAGCATCAGAAAAATATTATTATAAAGACATTATTGGTCTGCTATCTCATCAATTTATTAATCCCTTATTTTTAAACGGAACAATAAATACAGCCTCAATAGTAATAGATACTATAAAAAAAAATAACCTCGTATACTTAAATGTTTCAGAAATTAAACAATATGCTAAAAACAACGCTAGCCTTATAGAGCTTATTTTTAATCCTTGGAAAGATGATGCAAACAAAGCAATTGAAAATTGTTTTAAAATAATTAACAAAGTAAAAGAATACCTATCTACTAATAAGGAAGACAACTTAATATCTTTAGAATATTTATTTCGTTTTAACAAACTCTTTAACGAGCTTTTTAGGCTAAATAATACCTATAAACATATACAAGATATTTCTGCTCTATTTAGTATCTATACCGAACTTTTAAGTAGCGAAACATTAGACTTTAAAGGTGAGCCTTTACAAGGCTTACAAGTAATGGGAATGTTAGAATCTCGTGTTCTTGATTTTGAAACCGTAATTATTTCGAGTGTAAATGAGGGTGTGTTACCATCAGGTAAAACAAATAACTCTTTTATTCCTTTTGATATTAAAATTGAAAATAAACTACCAACATATAAAGAAAAAGATGCTGTATACACCTATCATTTTTACAGGTTATTGCAACGTGCAAAAAATATATTTATTCTCTACAACACTGAAGTTGATGTATTAACCGGTGGAGAAAAAAGTAGATTTATTAACCAATTAGAACTTGAAAACATTCATGAAATTAATCATAAAATTATTACTCCTAAAGTTCCAGGATTTAATAATAAACTAAAGGAAATAGTAAAAACAAAAACTGTAATAAATCAACTTAAAGAAGTTGCACAAAGAGGGTTTTCACCTTCATCTTTAACAAATTATATACGAAACCCATTAGACTTTTATTACCAGAGTTTATTAGGTATAAAAAATATAGAAGAAGTAGAAGAAACCGTAGCCGCAAATACCATGGGTACAGTTGTTCATGATACATTAGAAGCACTTTACAAGCCATATATTAATATGGAACTAAAGATTGAAGATATTAAAGATATGATGCCTAAAATAGAGTCTAATATTGAAATGTTCTTTAAAAAAACTTATGCTGAAGGCGATATGAGCAAAGGTAAAAACCTAATTATATTCGAAATTGCAAAACGCTATGTTCAAAATTTTTTAAATTTAGAAATAGAAGATTTAAAAGCAGGAAATACCATTAAAATTCTAGCTTTAGAACAAAAAACAGAAGTCCCATTAAATATTCCGGAATTAAATTTTAATGTTAAATTAAAAGGAACAGTAGACCGTGTAGATTTATATAATGGTATTACAAGAATTATAGATTATAAAACTGGTAAAGTAAACAACAATCAAGTATCTATAACAAACTGGGAAGACATAAATTTAGACTATAAAAAATACAGTAAAAGTTTTCAAATTTTAGCTTATGCTTATATGATGAACGCTTTAAAGCCTCTAAATTTTCCTGTTGAAGCAGGAATAATTTCTTTTAAAAACCTTAATTCTGGTTTTATAAAATTTACACAAAAAGGTGGCAAAAAAAACTCATTAATTACTCAAGAAACCTTAAATAGCTACTTTAATGAGTTAAAAAAATTAATAATAGAGATATGTAATCCAGAAATTAATTTTGTTGAAAAAGAAGTATAATGATTAAAAAAAATCAAATTTTAAACAGAAACAATCAAAAACCAATTGTTTTTGACACTTTTTTTAATAAAACAGAAAAACAAAAACCTCTTGTAGTTTTTTGTCATGGTTATAAAGGTTTTAAAGATTGGGGATGCTGGAATTTAATGGCAGAGGCCTTTATGAATGCTAACCTATTTTTTGTAAAGTTCAACTTTTCGCATAATGGAGGAACTATAGAAAACCCAATAGATTTTCCAGATTTAAATGCATTTGCTGAAAATAATTACACTAAAGAATTAGACGATTTAGACGCTATATTAAATTATTTTTTAGCCAATGATTACGAATATAAAAATGAAATTAACATTAATAATATTGTAGTTATAGGTCATTCGCGAGGTGGTGGCATTGCCATAATTAAATCTGCTGAAGATGCCAGAATAAAAAAACTTATAACATTTGCAAGTGTAAGTGATTTTGGCAAAAGAACTTCTACCATTGGAGACTTAGAAGAATGGAAGAAACTAGGTGTAAAATATGTTTTAAACGGAAGGACAAAACAGCAAATGCCTCATAATTATCAGTTTTACAAAAACTTTAAAGCAAACGAGGAACGATTAAATATTGAAAAATCTGAAAAATCGCTACAAATAAAACACCTTATAATTCATGCTAAAAATGATAAGTCTATAAAGTACAATGAGGCAGAAATGTTACATAATTGGAGTAAACATAGCGAATTGTTTCCTGTAGAAAACAGCGATCATGTTTTTAGTACTAAACATCCTTGGTTAAATAGTACAATGCCAAAAGAGTTAAAACAAGTAGTAGATAAGAGTATTAATTTTATAAACAATTAAGCAATTTTTAATACACTGCTTTTATGCATATTTATTTTTCTAAATAACAATTCTCTATTAACAGGTTTTGTTATATAATCGTTCATCCCAACAGCAATAACTTTTTGTCTGGCAGTTTCTGTTGCGTCAGCAGTAACAGCAATAATTGGGATATCTTTAATAATGCTAAATGGAGGATTATTTCTAATAATGGTTGTAGTTTCATAACCATCCATAACTGGCATTTGTAAATCCATTAAAATAATATCGAATACATTATTTTTTAATAACTCTAAAGCTTCTTTTCCGTTTGCCGCTAGTTTAAAATCGGTTATAGATAATTTTGTAAGAATCTTTTTCATTATCATTTGGTTTAACTCATTATCTTCAACTATTAAAACTTTTAGTTCATTTCCTTTTGTTTTAGCTTGAACAGGTTCTTTTATTGGTTGGCTTTCCTCTAATGTTTTAAAGTCGATTGAAATAGAAACCTTTGTTCCTCTTCCAAGTTCGCTATCAATATTAATTTCTCCTTCAAATAAACCTATTAAATGTTTAACAATACTTAACCCTAAACCTACACCACCAAATCGTCGCTTATTATTTAGTCGCATTTGTCCAAAACTATTAAACAAATGATTTTTTTTATCGACATCAATTCCAACACCAGTGTCTGAAATATCAATTTTAAAATTGGTATTTCCGTTTGGTGTATTAGTTGTTATAACAGAACAGTTAATAGTACCATAACTAGTAAACTTAACCGCATTACTTAAAACATTATTAATAACCTGTACAAAACGTTCTGAATCGCCTAAAACACTATAAGGAATAGATTCGCTAACATTAATATTATATTTTAATCCTTTTTGCTCTGCCATACGTTGCCAATTATTACTGATCTGCTCTATAGCTTCTTTAGGATTAAAAGGATTGGGTCTTAATTGTAATTCTTTTTTTTCAATTTTTTCAAAATCTAAAATATCGTTTATATTACTTAGTAAACTTAAAGAGGCATGCTTAATAATTTCAAAATTTTTCTGACTTTCATTATCTAAATTTTTATCCATTTCATCTGCAGCAATACCCATAATTGCATTAATTGGAGTACGTAACTCATGGCTAATATTAGACATAAAATAACTTTTAAGTTCGCTAATTTCTTCAGATTTATTAAGAGCATCAATTTGAGAAGATTCCTTTTCTAACCTCAAGTCTCTAATTAAATTAGTCATAGAAAGTGATAGAAATATTACCTCAAATGAGATACCAAATTTTGCACTGTTCATTGTAATAAAGTTATTAGGTAATAAACTCAAATTATTCATTACAAATCCCATTAAACCGATAACTAAGAAAAAAATACCTATTGAAAAAAATGAATCTATTTTATATTTTTTATAACGTAAATAAAATAATGTTACAAGTATTAATATTAAACTTAATAAACCATTTACATTACTAATTGGGTAAACCAATTCCTTTGTCTTGTCGTTAATAAATAACAATAAACCTAATGCAATAACTACTACATAAAGTACTTTAAAAGCGTATTTTATTAGTTTAGTTCTAGACTTAACCTTTAAAAAATGCTCACAATATTTTAATAGAAAAAAGTTAGAAAAAAGGGCTGCTATTAAAACTGCTCTATCGTTTAAATAACCTCCAAACGGCAATAGATATTGAAAAATAATACCATCTAACGCTGTTTGCATTAAAGCAATAGAAAAAACATATATACTATAATAAACAAATGTTTTGTTAGATAAGCTTGTAAAGAAAAACAAATAAATTAATGAGGCTAAAAATAATAATCCATAAAAGAAACCTAAAAATAATTGTTCTGCATAGTTTACTTTCCAAAATTCATTTGGTGAATAAAGAGTAAGAGGTAAATTTAAAGTTTCTCCATCGCTCTTTAAATGTATGTAAAACTTTTGTTCGCTATTCTTAGGTAAAATTATTTTAAAAATAGTTTTACGGTGTTTAACTTGCCTATCTTTAAATGGTATTGCATCTCCACTACTAAAATGTTTTATGTCGTTATTATTTATTTGATATAGATTAGCGATATCTGTAGCAGGTCTAGCTGTTTCTAAATAGTAAGTGTTTTCTTGATTAGTTGTATTTTCTAAACTAAAAGTTAACCAGTAATCGTCTGAAGAGAAGCCAACACTTTGGTTTTCGCTAGTTAGAGGATTATATACAATATCACTTTGGTTACTAATTATATCCTCAATAGTTAAATTTGGATTTTCAGCTTTAGCAAACAAAGCGTATTCGTAAAGTTTACCTTTACTTTCTATAGGATTAAATGGCGTGTTTTGAGCGAATAGCGCACTCGAAAACAAGCAAAAAATAAGTAATATTACTCGACACATTTTCCAGTTGATTTGGGTTAGTAATCAAAAAAATAAAGTGCAACTTATGTGTAGAGGGATTGTTAAAGCTGAACATGCTACGTACATACGTAGTCTAATATAAATTGGTTTTAAAAAATATGATTTATTTTAATATAAAACATATAATTAAATGTTTTTCTTGCAGCAAAAGTAACAAATAATATTATTTTAAGTCTATTAAGTATTAATACAGGACATTTTATAACCTTTTAAATAAATTTTTTTAGTCTACCAAAGCACTATTTTTGTTGTAAATCTTCCGACATTAGCATGGTCATTAAATTAAGATTAATTTGAGTTCTAATATTAGTATTAAACACATTAATAAGCTTGCAATTCCTGCTCTTATAGCAGGTATATCAGAGCCTATATTGTCTTTAACAGATGCGGCAATTGTTGGAAATATAGAATTTAATGCTACAGAGTCTCTTGCTGCTGTTGGTATTGTATCTACTTTTTTATCTATGTTAATTTGGGTTTTTGGCCAAACACGTAGTGCAATTTCCTCTATTGTTTCTCAATATTTGGGAGCTAATAAATTAAATGAAATTAAAAATCTTCCTGCTCAGGCAATTTTTATAATTACATTGTTAAGTATAATAATTATTATTACAACCTATCCATTTGCAGAAGCTATATTTAAGCTTTACAATGCAGAAAATCTAATTTTAGAATATTCCATAGACTATTATAGAATTCGTGTTTTCGGATTTCCTTTTACTCTATTTACCATTGCTGTTTTTGGCACTTTTAGAGGCCTTCAAAACACTTTTTATCCAATGGTAATAGCAATAATTGGAGCAAGCTCTAATATTATATTAGACTATGTTTTAGTTTACGGTGTGGCTAATATCGTTCCTGCTATGCATATTCATGGAGCTGCTTATGCTAGCGTAATATCTCAATTGATAATGGCTGTACTTTCGGCTTTATATTTAATTAAAAAAACAAACATTCCTTTAATTGCTCGTTTACCTTTAAATAAAGAAATGAATCGTTTTTTATTAATGATTGGAAATTTAATTGTTAGAACTATAGCTTTAAACGTTACTTTATATTTTGCAACAAAATATGCCACGAGCTATGGTAAAGAATATATTGCAGCATACACAATAGCAATAAACATATGGTTTTTGGGTGCATTTTTAATAGATGGTTACGCAAGTGCAGGAAATATTCTTTCTGGTAAATTATTAGGCGCAAAAGCATATGGAAAACTTATTTCTTTAAGTAATCGATTAATAAAATATGGTATTCTAATTGGGTTATTTATGGCAGTATTGGGAGCACTTTTTTATTATTCAATAGGTAATATATTTATAAAGGAACCAGAAGTTTTAAAACAGTTTTATAGTATTTTTTGGATTGTATTAGCCATGCAACCTTTATGTGCGTTAGCTTTTATTTTTGATGGTATGTTTAAGGGTTTAGGCAAAATGGCAGATTTAAGAAATCTATTATTAATATCAACTTTTGCTATTTTCCTACCTGCGTTATTTATTTTAGATTATTACAACTTTAAATTAAATGGTATTTTTATTGCCTTAACACTGTGGATTATAGCTCGCGGATTTCCTTTAATCATAAAATTTAGAAAAGAATTTTTACCGCAATCACAAAAGAATTAACTTTGACGCGAGCCTTAGGCTTATTAAAAAAAATAACATGGAAATATTAAACTTTTTAGGAGGTAGTGGTTTTTTTGCTGTACTAGCCTTTATTATCATTATAATTTACGTTTATAATAGATATAAAAACCGCAGATAATGGGAAACATTCGAATAACTAAACTTTTTACTTTTGAAACAGGCCACGCGCTTTACGGGTACGATGGAAAATGTAAAAATGTTCACGGTCACAGCTACAAACTGTCTGTTACTGTTTTTGGGCAGCCAATTTCCGATAATACTAATGTTAAGTTTGGGATGGTTATTGATTTTTCAGATTTAAAAAAAATAGTTAAAGAAGAGATTGTTGATGTATTCGATCATGCAACTGTTTTTAACAAAAATACACCACACGTTGATTTAGCAAGAGAACTACAAAACAGAGGTCATAACGTACTTTTAGTAGATTACCAACCAACAAGTGAAATGATGGTTATTGATTTTGCTAAAAAAATTAAAAAACGTTTACCAGAAAATATTCAATTACACTCGCTAAAATTACAAGAAACAGAGAGTTCTTATGCAGAGTGGTATGCGAGTGAAAATTAATTAATATGCAAATTCCAAAAGGAAAAAAAATATATTTTGCGTCAGATAATCATCTTGGTGCTCCAACAAAAGAGCAGTCTTTGCCTCGCGAACAAAAATTTGTAGCCTGGTTAGATGAAATAAAAAAAGATGCAGCAGTAATTTTCCTTTTAGGTGATTTGTTTGATATGTGGATGGAATACAAAACTGTTATTCCAAAAGGATTTACAAGAACACTTGGTAAGCTTGCCGAAATTAGTGATTCTGGAATCCCTATATATTATTTTGTTGGTAATCACGACTTATGGATGAATGGTTATTTTGAAGAAGAACTAAACATTCCTGTTTACCACAACCCACAAGAGTATACTTTCAATAATACCACGTTTTTTATTGGCCATGGAGATGGATTAGGTCCTGGAGACAAAGGTTATAAACGCATGAAAAAAGTGTTTACAAACCCAATATCTAAATGGTTATACAGATGGCTCCATCCAGATTTTGGTATGCGTATAGCACAGTATCTTTCGGTTAAAAACAAAATGATTTCTGGAGATGATGATGCTATATTTTTAGGTGAAGACAAAGAGTGGTTAGTACAATATTGTAAAAGAAAACTAGAAACCAAACACAGAGATTATTTTGTGTTTGGACATAGACATTTGCCTTTAGATATCGCTCTTAACTCTAAATCTCGATATATAAATTTAGGAGACTGGATAAGTTATTACACTTATGGAGTGTTTGATGGTGAAACTATGGAATTAAAAGAATACTAGTTAAGCAAAGCTTTTAACGTTATTACATCAATTTTTCCATCAGGAAACAAATTTTGCTTTTCTTCAAAACTTTTTAAAGCTTCAGACGTTATATTTTTATATACACCATCTACAGAAATATCGAAACCTTTTTTTACTAAAAGCTTTTGCATTTCATATACAAAAACACTTTTTTCTCCAGAATACAACGGTTTTTGAGGTAACATACTAAGTATTTCTTTTTTAAAATCCTCTTCAGCTTTAGTTTTATTGTATTCTGCAATAGAAACACCTTCAGATTCAAAAAATTTAATATCGTTGTTGCTTAATCCTTCACTTTTTAAAGTTTTAGATTGCTCCAAAACAGCTTTAAAATAATTTAATTTAGCAATTTTTTTTCCATATTCGGCTACAGCTAAAGCAGTTTCTTCATCATCATCTTCTGGACTTCTAACATCAATACCGTTTGCACTCCATTGCATTTGCATATAATTATTTGCTGCTTCTAAAGCATCATAATAATTATAAACTACTTCTTGATTGTAGTAATTTACATCTATTGTTTCAGATACCTTTAAATTTGCATTTTCTGGATGAAAACGTTGGTATTCTTTATATTCTGAATAAGCAAACATTAAAATAATAATAGCAATTATGAAGAAGAGTATTTTTTTCATTGGTGTCTAATATTAAAAGGTTTAAACAAATATAAGGGAATTTGGTTTTAATTGTTTGCTTCAAAATCTTTAGTTAAATCAAGTTTCCTAAAACTTGGAGATACAATAGCAGTTGTAACAACCGTAATTAGCGTCATGCTTCCACCAAAAACAACGGCAGTAGCTGTACCCATAAGTTTTGCTGTTAATCCGCTTTCAAAAGCACCTAACTCGTTAGAGCTACCAACAAACATTGAATTTACAGACGATACACGACCACGCATATTATCTGGTGTTTTAAGCTGAAGAATGGTTTGCCTAATTACCATAGAAACACCATCTGTTACACCACTAAAAAACAGTGCCACAACAGAAATCCAAAAGGTTGATGATAAACCAAAAACTACAATACAAACTCCAAAGCCAAAAATAGCTACTAGCAGTTTCATTCCGGCATTTTTACTTATTGGAATATATGCAGTAACTAACATGGTTAAAAAAGCACCAACCGATGGAGCGGCAACTAAAATACCAAAACCTTGTGGTCCAACTTTTAAAATATCTTCGGCAAAAACAGCTAAAAGTGCCACTGCTCCACCAAATAAAACCGAAACCATATCTAGTGTTATAGCTCCTAAAATGGCTTTTGTTTTAAACACAAAGCTTACACCTTCTTTTAAACTTTGCATTACAGGTTCTCCAATTTTAGGATTTAATATTGGTTTTCTAGAAATTTGAAAAACCATAAATAATGCCGCCATAACCAAGGCAAAAACAATACATAGTGAATAATGCACACCAATCCAACCAATAGAAAAACCAGCAAAGGCAACACCTAAAACACGAGACATTTGCCAAGTAGAGCTATTCCATGTTGCGGCATTTGGGTATATTTTTTTAGGCACAATTAAAGCAACTAAAGAAAAAATAGTTGGTCCAAAAAAGGAACGTAAAAAACCACCAAAAAACACTAAAGCATATATAGAATATAACAAACTGTCTTTAGACCAACTTTGAGAAACAGTGTCTGACGTTAACCAAAACAAAGCAAAACTTATAATTGAAAATGCAGCTAAGCAAATAGCAAGTAAATTTCGTTTCTCGCGTTGGTCTACAATATGTCCTGCAAATAATGCCATTGTAAAAGCTGGAATAATTTCCATTAAACCTATAATACCAAGCGATAAAGGATCTTTAGTTAAAGCATAAACTTGCCATTCTATAACAATAAATTGCATAGACCAAGCAAAAACCAATAAAAAACGCATAATTAAAAAAAGGTTAAACTCTTTAAACCTAAGTGCTGCGTAAGGATCGTTTTTAGACATTAAAAATTTATAATTTTAAAAGTTACAAAAGTAAAGTAACACGTGCTTATATTTTATTTTTTTCAATTAGTTTAAACTCAACGCGTCTGTTTTTTGCTCTATTATCTTCTGAAGAATTTTCTACTAATGGTTTAGAGCTACCAAAACCAAACCATTGTATTCTTTCTTTTTTTAAACCTTTATTAATTAAATAATTTGAAACAGATTGAGCACGTTGCAGTGATAACTCTTCATTACGGTTTAAAGTTCCAACATTATCTGTGTGGCCATAAATTTCTATATTAAGATGTTTATTTTCTTTTAAATGAATGTATAATTTATCTAATTCTTTTAATGAAGAACTTAATAATATAACTTTATCAAAATCGAATAAAACATTACTAAAAGCGTAAAGATTGTTTGCTAAAAAATCTTGTGTATCTAAAGGAGAAACTTTTATATTATCTATAAAATAATAAGATTCTATAGGAAGAAAATATTTTCCTATTTTAATTTTTTCTGTTGCTTCATTTGAATTAAAATTCCCAAAGCAAATATATTTTTCATTTCCTTTTGCTATAAAGTTTTTTTCTAATGTCACCCAGTTTTTCTTAGTAGTAAAATATGTGTCTTTTTTAAAAGATACCTCACTATAAATAACAGAGTCCTTTTTCAAGTTTTTTAAATCAATAAAAGATTTAGTTTTTATATTAATTGGATGCTCCAAAAAAACGGCTGATAATTGATTGATAGCAAAATTAGACTCATCTGCAAGACTTATCCTGATTTTTAAGGAATAACGTTTATTTTTTAATAAAGGTGTCTTTAACTCACCTTGAACATACTCTCTGTAATGTCTTACAGCACTGTATCTGTCTTCGTAATAAGTAACAATTCCTGCAAAACCATCACCATTTTGAGGGTTTTGAAAACCTCGCGGATTAAAACTGCCAAAAGTAGTATTACAATTATTATAATAATCACTAGTACCTTTATTTGCTGTAGTCCAGCTTAAAACATTATTATTAAACTCACTATAGTTTTTTGGGCATTTTTTATACTCTTCAAAACTTGGATTTATTACTAAATTTTGAGCATTAATTATTCCAAAGACCAAAACAAATAGTAACGTGATTTTTAATTTCATATTAGTTATAACGAAAAAATATAAATTATTCCTGTAAATCTCTCAACTTCAACTGCAAGCTCACATTGCCTTGCCACTCGTTTTCATCTATAGAATAAACAGCTTTAAAACGGTTATTGTTTTTAATTAAATTAAGTTTATCTCCAAGACCAAAGCCAATGCATACTATTGGGTTGCTATTGGGTTGCTTTACTGTTATTCGTAAGTGTTTATTGTCTTCGCCAACACATTTGCCATAACCAGTATCTTGTAAATTATCACTCATAAAAACAGGAGACATATTTCCTGGACCAAAAGGTGCAAACTGACTTAATATTCTGTAGAATTTATCTGAAATATCGTTAAGTTCAATTTGTCTATCTATTGTAATTTCTGGAGTTAACAATCTTTTGTCTATTGTCGCTTGTACCACTTGTTCAAACTTTTGCTTAAAGGCTTCGTAGTTTTCTTCTTTAAGTGTTAAGCCAGCAGCATATTTATGACCACCAAATTGCTCGATATGTTCGGCACAAGCCTCTAAAGCATTATAAACATCGAAACCTTTTACAGAACGTGCAGAAGCAGCTAACTTATCTCCACTTTTGGTGAATACTAGTGTTGGTCTGTAATACGTTTCTATTAATCTACTAGCTACAATACCAATAACGCCTTTATGCCAATCTGGCTGGTAAACAACAGAGGTTAAACGATCTTTTTCGTTATTGTCTTCTATTTGTTGTAATGCTTCTACTGTAATTTGTTTATCTGCTGCACGCCTATCGCTATTAAAATCTTCAATTTCCTGAGCGTAAACTTGGGCTGTTTCTACATTAGTTTCGGTTAATAAATCTACAGCATATTGCCCATGTTTCATTCTGCCTGCAGCATTTATTCTTGGTGCAATTACAAACACAACATCCGTAATAGTTAGTGTTTCTTTTTTTATTTGATTTATTATCGCCTTAAAACCAGCTCTTGGCGCACTATTTATTACTTGTAAACCAAAATAAGCTAATATTCTATTTTCTCCAGTTATTGGAACAATATCTGCACCAATTGCTGTAGCCACCAAGTCTAGATATTCTTGCAAATCTTCAACGGTTTTTCCTTTTTTTGAAGCTAAAGCTTGTATTAATTTAAAACCTACACCACAACCACATAATTCTTTATAAGGGTAATTACAATCACTTTGTTTAGGGTCTAAAACGGCTATTGCATTTGGGACGTTTTCTCCTGGTCTATGGTGATCGCAAATAATAAAATCGATGTTTTTTTCTTCCGCGTAAGCGATTTTATCTATAGCTTTTATACCACAATCTAATGCTATAATTAAAGAGAAGCCATTATCTTCAGCAAAATCAATACCTTGAAAAGAAATGCCATAACCCTCATCATAACGGTCTGGAATGTATGTAGCTACGTTAGAATATTCACTTTTTAAATATGAAGACATAAGTGATACGGCAGTTGTACCATCTACATCGTAATCACCATACACTAAAATGTTTTCGTTGTTTTCTATTGCTTTTTCAATACGCTCGACCGCTTTTTGCATATCCTTCATTAAAAAAGGATTGTGCAAATCTTTTAAATTAGGCCTAAAAAAATCTTTTGCTTGCTCGTAGGTTTCAATACCGCGTTGTGCTAAAAGTGAAGCAACAGGTTCTTCTACTTGTAACGCATGTTGTAAAAATTGTACAGTTTCTTGATTTGGTTTAGGTTTTAAAGTCCAACGCATTAAAAATATGATGTTTAGGTTTTAAGCAGTATCGCTATTATAAACAATTTATTAAATTGAGTGGTAATGAATTTTAGTTTTTACTGTTGCAAATTGCCTAAACATTTCCATTACACCACAGTATTTTTCAATAGATAAATCTACAGCCTTTTTTATTTTTTTTTCGTTTAAATCTTTACCATAAAAATGATAATCTACAGTTACTGTATGGTATATTTTTGGGTGTTCTTCTGTTAGTTCTCCAGAAACTTCAATGTTGAAATCTGAAAACTCTGTTTTCATTTTTTCGGCAACAGAAACAACATCTAAACCAGAACATGCTGCTAAAGACGATAACATTGCTGCCTTAGGTCTTAATGGTTTGTAAGGATCGTTTTCCTCTTCTGAAACACCTAAGTTAAAACTATAACCACTAGGATTATCACTTTCAAAAATCATTTTTTCTTTCCAAACAGTTGTCACTTTATCCGCCATAATTGAAGTTTTTTTTATTAATTTAGATACTTTCAAAAATACTACTAAAAAAACAAAATATGCCATTAGTTACACCTTTAGATGCCGAATACGACTTAGAAACTAAAAAACTAGCAGAGTTCTTTAATGAAACTTTAGGCTTTTGTCCTAACTCTGTGCTAACCATGCAACGTAGACCTGCTATTTCTAAAGCATTTATAAATTTAAATAAAGCTGTAATGGCAAATGAAGGTCGTGTAACCTCAGCCTTAAAACGCATGATTGCATGGGTTTCTAGTAATGCTACTGGTTGCCGTTATTGCCAAGCACATGCTATTAGAGCAGCAGAGCGTTATGGTGCAGAACAAGAACAGTTAGACAATATTTGGGAGTATAGAACGCATCCTGCTTTTAACGAGGCTGAGCGTGCTGCCTTAGATTTTTCTTTAGCTGCTTCGCAAGTACCAAATGCAGTTAATGCTGATATAAAAGAACGTTTAAATACACATTGGACCGAAGGTGAAATTGTAGAAATGCTTGGTGTAATTTCTTTATTTGGATACTTAAACCGTTGGAACGATTCTATGGGAACCACTCTTGAAGAAGATGCTATAGATAGTGGAAACCAATATTTAGGTAAACATGGTTTTGAGGTTGGAAAGCATGTTTAATTAATGTTGCACTTAAAAACAAAAAGCCCTTAAAATAATTATTTTAAGGGCTTTTTGTTTTATAATATTAATTTCTACAACTCCAAACCATCAGGTATATCATCTGTTGGCGTATCGTTATCGCCATCTGGATTATCGGCTTGATATTTATCACAATCTACTTCAATAGATAAGTCTTTTGGTTTCTCAAAATTTCCAGTTGAAATTTTTAAATCCTCATCTTCATAACAACTCTTCATATACATTCCCCAAATTGGTAGTGCCATTGCAGCACCTTGCCCATAAGTTATACTTTTAAAGTGAGCTGCTCTATCTTCTGCTCCAACCCAAACTCCTGTTACCAAATTAGGCACCATTCCCATAAACCAACCATCACTCTGGTTTTGTGTTGTTCCTGTTTTTCCTGCTATTGGATTATTTAATTCGTATGGATAACCTGTTATAATTTCCTTATAAACCGTTTGGTTTCCTCTCCACTTACCTCTTAATCTACTTCCAGATCCAGATTGTACAACACCCTCCATTAACTTAACGGTTACATAAGCAGATTCTGCACTTAAAACATCTCTAGTTTCTGGTGTAAATTGAAATAGAACAGTTCCGTTTTTATCTTCTATACGCTCAATCATTACAGGTTTTGTATACACACCTTGATTTGCAAAAGCAGAGTATGCTCCAACCATTTCGTAAACACTAATATCTGGTGTTCCTAATGCAATAGAAGGCACCTCTGGAATCTCTGAAGTTACACCTAAACGTCTTGCTAAATCTGCAACTGGTTGTGGTCCTACTTTATCCATTAATCTTGCTGTAACAGTGTTAACCGAGTTTGCAAGTGCATCTTTAAGTGTTTTATCTCCACCATAATCTCCACCATCGTTACTTGGTGACCAAGGTTCTGGATTGCCATATTTATTGGCTTCAATAGTTATTTGAGATAGTGGTAATTTATCACAAGGCGACATGTGTAATTGGTCTATTGCAGTGGCATAAACAAACGGTTTAAATGTTGAACCTACCTGACGTTTACCTTGTTTAACCATATCGAATTGAAAGTGTCTATAATTCATACCACCAACCCACGCTTTTACATGACCTGTTTGTGGATCCATACTCATCATTCCTGTACGCAAAAACGACTTGTAATAACGCATTGAATCTATTGGTTTCATAATGGTATCCACTTCGCTAGCTTTACCGTTTTCCCATTTAAAAACAGTCATTTTTGTAGGTACTTGAAAAGAAGCTTCAATTTCTTTATTGCTTTTACCTTGGTTTTTTAGAATTCTCCAACGCTCTCCACGACGCATCGCTTTTGTCATTAAATCTTTTTCTTCTTCTTTAGTAAGGTCTAAAAATGGAGCTGTTGGGTTTCTTTCTGGTGTATTTTGATTAAAAAATTCTGCTTGTAATCTTGGCATATGCCTGCCTACTGCTTCTTCTGCATATTTTTGCATACGAGAGTCTATAGTAACAAAGACTTTTAAACCATCGCTATTAATATTATATTTAGTTCCATCTGGCTTTCTATTTGCTTTGTCGTTTGCCCAATCTTTCATGAAAGCTCTTAAATATTCTCTAAAATAAGTGGCTGTACCATCTCTATGAGATTGTGGAGAATATTTTAAATCTAATTCTGTTTTTTGAAGTGAATCTTTCGTTGCTTCAGAAATGTAGCCATATTTCTCCATTTGGGATAACACAACATTTCTTCTGTTTTTTACACCTACTGGATTACGATTTGGTCTTGGATTGTATAAAGAAGGATTCTTTAACATTCCAACAATCATGGCTGATTCTTTAACATTTAAATCTTGTGGTTCTTTATCGAAATAAATATTTGATGCAGAACGAATACCATCTGCGTTATTATTAAAATCTACAATGTTTAAATACATTGCAATAATTTCTTCTTTAGTATATTGTCTTTCAAGACGAATAGCAATAATCCATTCTTTTGCTTTTTGAAGGACACGCATAACAATATTTCTTGAGCCTTCTCCATGAAACAAGTTTTTTGCTAATTGTTGAGAAATTGTACTAGCTCCACCACTTCCAGGTTTTAAAATAGCTCTTAACGTTCCTCTTCCATCAATTCCTGAATGCTCGTAATATCTTGCATCTTCTGTTGCTACTAAAGCTTCTACTAAGTTTTTAGGAAGTTCATCGTATTTTACTGGAGTTCTATTATCGTCAAAATAAAATTTCCCTATTGTTTTACCATCGCTAGAAATAATTTCTGTAGCTAAATTTGTTTTTGGGTTTTCTAATACCGTATGGTCTGGCATTTCTCCAAAAACACTCCAAGAAGCTAATAAAAACAGTAGTGTGAAAGATAATATACCTCCTAAAAAAAGCATCCAAAACCAACGCACGTATTTTTCGAAACCTTGATGCTCTTGTTTATCTTTTGTTGTTGTCTTTGCCATTTATAAATAAGTGCCTAATATTTAATATTTTAATTTATTTCTACAGTAATTAACAAAACTAAATTATGCTGCAAAAATTATATTTATTCTGTTTTTTCTATTCTAAAGCCAATATCTGTAATACCTTCTAAATTAGCGATACCATTAACTTCTCCATTTTCACGCATAGCGTGATTTATATTTACTGTATACTCTCCGGTTTCGTTAAAAATAACACCTTCTTTATACCATAATTTATTTTCTTTTATGCTTGACAAACCTGTTCCTAAAAATTCTCCATTGGGTTTTGCCATTTTATATTCTAAAGTATCCACAATACTTTTTCCATGAGGAAAATTCATTTCAACAATTAAAAATATATTACTGTATTTGTAGGCATTAGTATTACGTAAATTTACAAATAGATTATATGCTTTTGTTGAGTCTGGTGGATTTACTTTAAAGCTTACAGTATTATCTTTATTCCAAACTTCTGGAACTGTTTCATAATCATCGAATACACTTTTAGAATCGCAAGACCACAAAAATAAGCTTAAAAATAAAAAAAAGTAAAACGTTTTATTTTGCATTCTTGGTATTGTTTTGAGACTTTCCTTGTGGCCTTGGCCTAGATTTTGGTTTTGGTTTTGGCTTATTGGTTTTTTTATTTTGAGGCCTTTTATTAGTATTATTGTTTGGGTTTGTATTTGAATTGTTTTTTTTATTACGGTTTCTGTTCTTGTTATTTCTACGTTTTTTATTGCCTTTTGGACTATCGAAACGTGTTAAACTATCTTGCCCTACTACATTTTCGAACTCAACTTTAGCCTCTTCTATTAACTTTGATGCGTATTCTTCTAAGCTAGCAATTTTTTGTTTTTTCTTATTTAACTCTATAATTTCTCTAGCTTGATCTGTTGTTATTTTGTGCCAGTTCATCCACTCTCCTTCGTAGGCATACCACATGTATCCTTGAAAAATATCTGTTTTCTGGCAAACTGCGGTGCCTTTTTCTGTATATAATTTTGTGTCTGTTTTTGGAAATGCTTTTAAGGCATCTTGATATGAATCTAATTCGTAGTTTAAACAGCATTTTAATTTACCACATTGCCCTGCTAATTTTTGCGGATTTAAGGATAATTGTTGATATCGAGCTGCGCTTGTGCTTACAGATCTAAAATCTGTTAACCATGTAGAACAACATAACTCACGACCACAAGAACCAATTCCGCCAAGTCTTGAGGCTTCTTGCCTGAAACCTACTTGTTTCATTTCTATTCGCGTTCTAAACTCTCTTGCAAAAACCTTAATAAGTTCTCTAAAATCTACACGTTCTTCGGCAGTATAATAAAAAGTTGCTTTACTTGCATCGCCTTGAAACTCAATATCTGAAATCTTCATTTGAAGCTTTAAGTCAATAGCAAACTGTCTAGCTCGAACCTTCATAGGTTCTTCTTTATCGCGTGCATCGCTCCAAATATCGATATCTTTTTGTGATGCTTTTCTATATATTTTTAAAACATCTTCTGGCTTCTCTTTTATTTTTTTGCGTTTCATTTGAACGCGTACTAATTCACCTGTTAAGGTTACCATTCCAATATCATGACCTGCTTGTGCTTGTGTTGCAACAATATCTCCAATTGCTAAAGTTAAATTTTCTGTATTTTTATAGTAATGTTTTCTTCCGTTTTTAAAACGAACCTCAACAAAATCGAAAGGTTTTTCTCCATTAGGAACAGACATATTTGCTAACCAATCGAAAACGGTTAGTTTATTACAGCTGTCTGTACCACAAGTACCGTTATTTTTGCAGCCCTTAGGTGAGCCGTCTTTAGTTGTACAACTTGCGCAAGCCATATTTGTATTTATATATTGATTCTGAACATATTATACTTAATTATAAGGTTCTAACATGAATTCAGAAGACGATTAATATTCTTTTATTTTAACTGAAGTAAACTCTTTTCAGCTTTATATAAAAGCTAACGGTAAAGATAAGATTATTATTATGACCTAAAAAATTTAAATGTTTTGGATTTTAAATCTTATTTAATTTCACTTTAAATATTTGTTTATTAAGTTGTTATAAATAAAATCTTATAAAATATAATGTATCCATTTTTTAAGCAAACAAAACAATTAAATTTATAAAAAAACCTCACAGATTTTAAAATTTGCGAGGTTAAATATAGTTTATGTATTGATCAATTATTCTTTTTTAAAGGTTTCAAATATATTTCTCAAATCTTTTTTATAAGGTAAGTGGTCTGCTCTTCCTTTTTTAAAGATATCATTACTATTTCCTTGTCCTTTTCTTAATGCTTTCTGCTCTTCAAATGGTAAAGCATGTATTTCTTGACATGTAGTTGAACAACAATTATTCATTTCTTCTTTACAACTATCGCACTGTATAAAAAGTAGATGGCAGGCATCGTTTGCGCAATTGGTATGCACATCGAAAGGACTACCGCACTGGTGACATTTTGCTATAACATCGTCACTTATTTTTTCGGCACGCCTATCATCGAAAACAAAGTTTTTTCCAATAAATTTATTCTCTATACCTTCTGCATTTACTTGCCTAGTATATTCTATAATACCACCTTCTAATTGGTATACGTTTTTAAAACCTTTATGCTTATAATAAGCACTCGCTTTTTCACAACGTATTCCTCCAGTACAATACATTAAAAGGTTTTTGTCTTCTTTATGTTCTCGTAAATCTGCTTCAATAATATCTAAACTCTCTCTAAATGTATCTACATCTGGAGTAACAGCTCCATCAAAATGACCAATTTCGCTTTCGTAATGGTTTCGCATATCTACGCAAACTGTGTTTGGGTTAGACAGCATCTCGTTAAAATCTTTAGCTGAAAGATGTATTCCTTTATTTGTAACATCAAAAGAATCGTCGTTTAAACCATCGGCTACAATTTTATCTCTCACTTTAACTTTTAGCTTTAAAAAAGACATATTGTCTTGCTCGATAGCAATATTTAAGCGGATACCATTTAAAAAATCTATGCTATCTAAATGTGTTTTAAAAGCTTCAAAATTATCGGCTGGTAAAGAAAGTTGCGCATTAATACCTTCATGAGCTATGTAAATACGTCCCAAAACGTCTAAACTGTCCCATTTAATAAATAAATTATCGCGTAATTGTTGTGGATTGCCAATTTGAGCATAAGCGTAAAACGATAATGTTAAACGATCTTTTCCTGCTTTTTCTATAAGCTCTGCTCTTTCTTTGGCGCTTAATTTGTTGTACAGTTGCATGCTATACTAGTTTTTAAGGTTAAAGAATAATTTTTGCAAAGGTACTATATTTAATGAACTGAGCAAGCTTGAGCTTATTAAAGATGTTGGTAATTAAGTTAAAAGCAGCTTCAAAATATTTAAAACTTATAAAATAAATTTTTGATTGATTTACTTTTAGTTTTAAACAAAAAAAAGTCCTTTGCACTTTGCAAAGGACTTTTAATAGACTAACTCGTTATTAATTTTTTTTATTTCTAAAAAATTTAACGAGCTAACCTCCATCGGCTTTACAGCTGCTGTTTACTAAAACGGCTACTGAAACACCTAATGTTTTTGATGTTAATATTTTTTTTAAATATCTCATGTTATTACACTTAAAAATTGAACATGATAGTTTAAAAAGTGAGGTTAATTTTTCTTTTTCATAGCCAAAATTTTCCCACCTTTATTAGTAGATGTAAAAATGTTTAAAAGGTTGCGTGAGAAATTAAAAAAAAGATTAAAAAAGTGGTATTTTAGCACAACAAATAGATAAAAAAAAGATTATGAGCAGTGAAAAAGACGCAAAATTAAAAGCACTAAAACTAACTTTAGATAAATTAGATAAAGCCTACGGAAAAGGAACTGTAATGAAAATGAGTGATGCTGCAGTTGTAGATGTAGAAGCCATTCCTTCTGGTTCTTTAGGTTTAGATATTGCTTTAGGTGTTGGTGGATATCCAAGAGGAAGAGTAATAGAAATTTACGGTCCAGAATCTTCTGGTAAAACAACATTAACATTACACGCCATTGCAGAGGCTCAAAAAGCAGGAGGTATTGCAGCATTTATTGATGCAGAACATGCATTCGATCGTTTTTATGCTGAAAAATTAGGTGTTGATATAGACAATTTAATAATCTCGCAACCAGATAATGGTGAGCAAGCATTAGAAATTGCAGATAATTTAATTCGTTCTGGAGCTATTGATATAGTTGTAGTAGATTCTGTTGCAGCCTTAACACCAAAAAGTGAAATTGAAGGTGAAATGGGAGATAGTAAAATGGGATTACACGCTCGTTTAATGTCTCAAGCTTTAAGAAAATTAACAGCATCTATTAGCAAAACCAATTGTACTGTAATTTTTATTAACCAATTACGTGAAAAAATTGGTGTAATGTTTGGTAACCCAGAAACTACAACTGGTGGTAATGCACTTAAATTTTATGCTTCGGTACGATTAGACATTAGACGCTCTACCCAAATAAAAGGTACAGACGGTTCAGTAATGGGTAATAAAACAAGAGTTAAAGTTGTTAAAAACAAAGTAGCACCACCTTTTAAATTAGCTGAGTTTGATATAATGTATGGTGAAGGTGTTAGCAAAGTTGGTGAAATTTTAGATGTTGCCGTAGAAAAAGAAATTGTAAAAAAAGCAGGTTCTTGGTTTAGTTATGAAGACACCAAATTAGGACAAGGTCGAGACGCTGTAAAAGCTATTATAAAAGACAATCCGGAACTATTTGAAGAGCTTGAACAAAAAATAAAACAAGCAATTAAAGACGATATGTAATTATTAAATCCCGATTTTTTCGGGATTTTTTTATTTTTATACGCAACCTTTTAAACATTTTCACATCTACTTATAAATACATGTACAACAGTAACTAGAAATGAAAAAAATTATTGTTTTAATAATTGGCCTTATATTGTTCTCTTGCAGCACAAATGACGATTCTTTTGTAATGTACCAAGACCCAATGCCAGTTGAATCGGTAATTTTACCAGATGAATTTGTTTTAAATGAAACTTATGAAATTACAGTAACTTATTTAAAACCAACTTCATGTCACACTTTTAGTGATATATTTTATAAAAAAAACCAAAATAATAGAACAGTTGTTATTATTGGTACTGTTTTTCAAAATAACACAAACTGTGAAGAGTTAAATACACCATTTGAGGCTAGTTTCAATTTTACAGCAACAGAAACTGGTTCTTATGTATTTAAGTTTTGGGAAAGCAAAAATGATGAAGGAGAAGATGTTTATTTAACAATAGAAGTTCCTGTATTAGGATAATTACTAATTAAAAACATGGATTTAATTTGAGTTTAGAGAAACTCATACAAAATTGTAAGATTAATGATGCTAAAGCACAAAGCGAACTATATAAGCTCTACTCAAGCAAATTGTTTTCTTTAAGCTTAAAGTATTCACGCAACTATGCAGAAGCAGAAGATAATTTACAAGATGCGTTTATTACTATTTTTAAAAAAATAGAACAATATAAAAACAAAGGTTCTTTTGAAGGTTGGTTAAAACGAATTACTATTAATACCGCATTACAGCGTTATAGAACACAAGGTGTTTTTGATATTGTAAATGAAGATTTAATTGAGGATGAAGCAATTACTATTGAAGATGAAGATAACATCCCTTTAGATTATTTATTAAAAATTATTCAAGAATTACCAGACCGTTACCGTTTGGTTTTTAACCTATATGTTATGGATGGCTATTCTCATAAAGACATAGCACAAATGTTAAATATTACATCTGGAACATCAAAATCTAACTTAGCAAGAGCTAGACAGACCTTAAAAAATAAAATAATAGAATATAAAACGAGATTAAATTCTCAATCTTTATAATGAGTGATAAAAAACAAATAGACAGACTTTTTCAAGAAAAGTTTAAAGATTTTGAAGCCAAGCCTAGCAATAAAGTTTGGGAAAATATTCAAAGTAAAATAAACCATCAACCAGAGAAAACTAAAACAGTTTTTCCTCTTTGGCTACGTTTAAGTGCTATTGCAGCTATATTGCTTTTACTATTTTCTGTTGGAAACTTTATATTTAGTAATCAAAATACCAAAACCAATACAACTATTGTAAATACTAATAGCCAAAAAGACAACACACTTACTAATACTAAAAATAGTTCTGTTAAAAACAATGATAATTCTTTACAAAAAAATATAAATAAAGAAAATAAAACAATTACTAATCCAGTAGCTGCTTCAAGTAAAGATAAAATTGAAACTAATAATTCAGAAATTAATTCTTCTTCAAATTCTTTAAACCCTAAAAACAGTTTAAATAGAAAAAATCTAGGTAATAAAAATTTATATAATGTTGCAAAAAGTGCAACAAGCAAAAATGATTTTATTAACCAAAACAAACCACTAAAATCGACTAATAATAATTTAACGAATAAAGCAATTACAAATAATAATTCTATTGTTAATAGCACACTAAACGAAACTAAAACAAATCAAAATGCTACTGTTTTAAATGGTAACACTAGCAATAAAACTATTAATTCTAATAAAATTGATATAAATAGTAAAGATATTATACAAGACAATGTAGCAACTAATGCAAATGTTACTTCAACTAAAAGTGAAACGGAAAAAGAAGAAGAAAAATTGATGGAGCTAGACAGCGCAAACTCGTCTAACGCCATAGAAGAAGCTATTGCCAAGATTGAAGATCTTGATGAAAAAGAAGAAAAAATAAACAGGTGGACGGTAAACGCAAATGCCGCACCTGTTTATTATAATACTCTTGGCAAAGGTTCTCACATTCACGATCAATTTATTGACAATCCTAAAAATGGAGAAGTAAACACAAGCTATGGAATAAATGTTGGTTATGCCCTAAACGATAAATTAAAAGTACGATCTGGAATTAATAAACTTAATTTAAGCTACGATACTGCAAACATTATTGTTTATGAAAACGTTACTAATACACCTAGCAATGTACCTTTACGTAATATAAACTTTATACCTACAAGTAGTGGTCAAAATATATCTGTATTAAGTTCTAATAGTTTTTCTGTTCAACAAATTAGTGAAGTTGTTAATGATAATTTAAATGCTGCACTAAGCCAAAGACTTAGTTATTTAGAAGTTCCTTTAGAACTTGAATACTCTGTAATAAAAAAACGTTTTGGATTAAACTTAATAGGCGGATTTAGCACATTCTTTTTAAGTGATAATGAAGTTGTCACTGAAGTTGAAAATAGAAAAACAAAAATTGGAGAGGCAAATAATATTAATAATTTAAGTTTTAGTGCTAATGCTGGAATTGGTATAGATTATAAATTTAGTAAAACTGTTAAATTTAATTTAGAGCCAACTTTCAAGTATCAAATTAATGCTTACAACGAAACCTCTGGCAATTTTAGACCATACATTATTGGTGTATATACTGGTATTAGTTATAAATTTTAAGTTTTAAGTTAATTTTAGTTGGTTAAACTTTTGCTTAGTATATTGTTAAATTAACAACCCAATAATTTTTAAAAGAGAAGTATTTTAAATTTTAAAAAATAAAAAAGCCGGACGAGAGTCCAGCTTTTTTGCCCCAAATCTACCATGAACTTAACCTACTTATGTTATGGTAAGCTCAAATATAAAGAAGAGTTTTTAATAAAATTGTTTTTTTAGATAAATGGCAAATATATCTGCTAAAATACGTTTCATCGACAGTATTGAGCGTTTTAGAATGCTTTTAGACAAAATACAAAGTTCTTAATTACTTGTAAGTAAACTATTTGCATAAAAAAAGCTGAACTTTAGTTCAGCTTTTTTTGCCCCAAATCTACCATAATCTTAACCTACTTATGTTATGGTATAATAAAAATATATTAAAAATTATCGTTTAAAAAATCTTTTAGATTAAAAGCATTAAACTTAGATAAAATGAAATAAAATACTGATAATCAATTAATAAGCTCGTTCTTTATTTCCTTCATAGAAATTAATAAACGCTCTATTTACTACTCTGTTTCCTCCAACTGTTGGGTAATTTCCTGTAAAATACCAGTCGCCTAAGTTTTTAGGACATGCTTTATGTAAATTATCTACAGATTGAAAAATAATTTCTACTTCTGCATTTACAGAATCATCACTTAACAATTGAGATATTTTAGCTGATATTTCCTCAGTTGTAAACTGGTTATATATTTCGTTTACAAAATTCTTTACATCTTTATCTGCTAAACTTTCTTGCGCTTTACACTTATGGTAAACCTCTTCTACAAGATGATACTTATTGTTTTCCTTTAATAATTCTAAGGTTGCATTAAATGCTACTAATGTTTCTAAATTTGCCATATCAATACCATAGCAATCAGGAAAACGTATTTGCGGAGCAGACGAAACTATTACAATTTTTTTAGGATGTAATCTATCCATCATTTTAATAATACTCTTTTTTAGAGTAGTACCACGTACAATACTATCATCAATAATAACAAGGTTATCTGTTGGTTTAATAACACCATAGGTTACATCGTAAACATGTGCTACTAAATCATCTCGGCTACTATCTTCAGTAATAAAAGTTCTTAGCTTAACATCTTTAATTGCAATTTTCTCTATACGAGGTCTTTCTTTTAAAATTTCAACTACAGTTTCTTTAGACAGCTTTCCTCCTCCATCTAAAATTGCTTGAGTTTTTCTTTGATTTAAGTGTTCTTCAACGGTTTCAATCATTCCAAAGAAAGAAGTTTCAGCTGTATTTGGAATATATGAAAATACTGAGTTTGCTGTGTCATTATCTATGGCTTTTAAAACCTCAGGCATTAATAGACGCCCTAACATTTTACGTTCTTGATAAATTTCTGCGTCACTTCCTCTCGAAAAATAAACACGTTCAAAAGAACAAGCCTTACGTTCCAAGGGCTCTAGAATTTGCTTAATAGCAACTTCTCCAGACTTTTTTGTAATAATAGCATGACCTGGTTCAAGTTCCTTTACATCATCAAATTCTACATTAAAAACAGTTTGTATTACAGGTCTTTCGGAAGCTACAACAACTATTTCGTCGTCTTTGTAATAATATGCTGGACGAATTCCTGCTGGATCTCTTAAAACAAAGCTATCTCCATGACCCATTAATCCTGCCATGGCATAACCTCCATCCCAGTTTTTTGCAGCTCTTTTTAATATTTTTGCAACGTTTAAACGCTCTGCTATTAAAGGTGAGCATTCATTTTTTTTGTAACCTTCTTTTTTAAGTTTTTTATAAATTTTACTAACAGCATCATCAAGAAAATGACCTATTTTTTCCATTATGGTAATAGTGTCTGTATATTCTTTGGGATGTTGACCAAGCTCTACTAAATTACCAAAAAGTTCTTTTACATTGGTCATATTAAAATTACCGGCAAGAATTAAATTTCTGTGTTGCCAGTTATTTTGCCTTAAAAATGGATGAACACTTTCTACACTGTTTTTACCAAAAGTACCATAACGTACATGGCCTAAAAGCACTTCTCCAATATACGGAATATGCTTTTTTTGAAGCGCTACATTATCATTATACTCTGGATGTGCTTCTAACTCGTTATTAATACGTTCGTTAATTTGAGCAAAAATATCTTGAATAGGTTGTTGTTGTATAGACCTAACTCGACTTATGTAACGTTCTCCAGGTTTAGTGTCTAATTTAATACTAGCAAAGCCTGCACCATCTTGACCTCGATTATGTTGCTTTTCCATCATTAAATACATTTTATTTACTCCATAAAATGCACTTCCATACTTTTCTTTATAGAATTCTAAAGGTTTTAATAGTCTAATATGTGCAATACCGCACTCGTGTTTTAAAGCATCACTCATTGTTGTTGTGTTGTGAGTTGTTTTTAATTTTAGCTACAAATTTAGTCGCTAAATTTATTTATTATATACTAAATTCTAATAAATAAAAAACGCGCTCAATAATGAGCGCGTAAATTTATTTTAATTCTATTTCGAATTGTGTTAAATCCTTGAATTGTTGTAGACGCTCAAATATTTCTTTATCTGTTAAAGTAAGCATACGCTCTGTACCAAACTTCTCGACACAAAAAGATGCTAATGCAGATCCATAAATAACAGCATTCTTCATATTTTCAAAAGAGATGTTTCCTGTTTTTGCAATATATCCAGAAAAACCTCCTGCAAATGTATCTCCTGCTCCTGTTGGATCAAAAACTTCTGCGAGTGGTAATGCTGGTGCATAAAACATATTGCCTTCATTAAAAAGTAGTGCGCCATGCTCTCCCTTTTTAATTACAACATATTGTGGTCCCATTTCGTGAATTTTCTTAGCTGCATTTACTAAAGAGTATTCTCCAGATAACTGGCGAGCTTCTTCATCGTTAATTGTAATAACATCTACATTTTTTAAAACAGCTTTTAAATCATCCATAGCAATATCCATCCAGAAATTCATGGTATCTAAAATTGCTAATTTTGGTTTTTTAGACATTTGGTCTAAAACACTTTGCTGTGTAAGTGGATGTAGGTTTCCAAGCATAACAATATCTGCATCCTTATAACTCTCTGGAACTACAGGTGTAAAATGCTCTAATACATTTAACTCTGTTGCTAAAGTATCTCTAGAGTTCATATCGTTATGATATTTACCACTCCAAAAGAAAGTTTTTCCATCTTTTACAATTTCTATACCTTCTATATCAATATTTCTATCTGTTAATAGATCTAAATATTCTTGCGGAAAATCTCCACCAACAACAGATACTGCTGCTGCATTTACATTGTCAAAATTTGAAGCAGATAAACCTATATAAGTTGCTGCTCCTCCTAGAATTTTATCGGTTTTACCAAAAGGTGTTTCTATAGCATCAAAAGCTACTGTACCTACTATTACTAATTTGCTCATAAAAGCGTTTTAATTTAAGCGGCAAATATACGATTTTTATATAGTTTTAAATTAATTAATGTAATTCTTATTTTCTACCAAAATCTGCAGGTATTTCTCCCCAAGCTTTAGTTTCCCATTTTACTATAGTTGTTTTGTAATCGTTTTCTTTTAACCATTTTACTGCACGGTCTACCAAATCGTAAACAGGTTTATTTTTAGAGTTTCGCTCTAATTTAGAATTACATGTTTTTTTTCTAACCCAACTCATAGCTGTTTTAGAGTCTGTGTATATAATACGATCGCTATCATGTTTTTTTAAAAAACTTAAACCATGAACTAATGCTAAAAATTCTCCCAAATTATTTGTGCCTTGCTCAAACGGACCTTGTATAAAAAGTTGTTGTTTTGTTTTAGTATCTACACCACGATATTCCATTATACCAGGATTACCACTTGAAGCTGCATCTACAGCTATTGAATTATAATTAGGGAGTCCTATTTTTTTAAGTTGCTCTGCAGAAAGCTCACTTTTAAAACTTTTGTTTTTTCCTATATAATCGAAATAATTACCTTTTAAAGCTTCTTTTGCTGCATCAAAGGTTGCAAAAGACTTGTATTGAGCTCCTTCGAAGTCTTTAATTAATGATTTACATGTATTCCAAGAATCAAAAACGCCTGTTTTATGCCCTTTCCAAACAGTGTAATATTTTTTCTTTTTTTTACTCATAATAATTTTAAGTGAAAGCGAAAATCAATTTTTTTATTGTGAGTTTAATATATTTTCAACCACTTCAGGAAAATGTTTCATTTCTAATTCATGAATTTTTTCTGCTACATCTTGAGCAGAATCTGACGTTTTCACCTCGCATTTTGCCTGAAAAATGATAGCTCCTTCATCATAATTCTCATTTACGTAGTGAATTGTTATACCTGTTTCGGTTTCTTTTTGTCTTATAACTGCTTCATGAACATGCATACCATACATACCTTTACCTCCAAATTTTGGTAATAATGCTGGATGTATATTTATTACTTTATTATTAAAATGTTTTAGAATATTCTCAGGGAATTTCCAGAGAAAACCAGCTAAAACAATTAAGTCTGGCTTTACAGATTTTAAAATATTTAGAACATCTTCAGTCTCTGTAAAAGCAATTTTATTAAAAGACAAAGCGCTAATTTTCAATTTTTTGCAACGATCTAGCACTTTGGCATGCGGATTGTTAGTTAGTACTTGAATTACAGACGCATTGTCTCTATTTTGAAAAAACCTTATTAAATTTTCAGCATTACTTCCGCTACCGGACGCAAAAATTACTACACGTTTCATTTTCTAGTATTCAATGTTAAATCTTCAAACAAAAAAAAGAATAATTATTAACAATTACGGGCTAAAACCAAAATTCCTCGAAATAAATTATTAACTTTCGGAGTCTTTTTTAAAAGAAAGAATGGTTTTAAAATAAAGTTTTTTATTTTTGCCTCTTAATTAAAACTAAAAAAATTAAAATTATGTCAGACATTGCATCAAGAGTAAAAGCGATAATCGTAGACAAATTAGGTGTTGACGAAAACGAAGTTGTAACAGAAGCTAGCTTCACAAACGACTTAGGAGCAGATTCGTTAGACACTGTTGAATTAATTATGGAATTCGAAAAAGAATTCGATATCCAAATTCCAGATGACCAAGCAGAGAACATTGCAACAGTTGGTCAAGCTGTATCATATATTGAAGCTGCAAAATAAGCACGAATTTTATGGAACTAAAGCGAGTTGTAGTTACGGGTCTTGGAGCACTTACACCAATTGGTAATACCAAAGATGAATATTGGAATGCCTTAATTAACGGTAAAAGTGGTGCCGCACCTATTACGTATTTTGATACTGAAAAGTTTAAAACAAAATTCGCTTGTGAATTAAAAAACTTTGTCGCAACCGATTTTCTAGACAGAAAAGAGGCGCGAAAAATGGATAGGTTTACGCAGTACGCAATGGTCGCATCTGATGAGGCTATTGCGGACGCGAACCTAAATTTAGATACCATCAACAAACTTAGAGTTGGTGTTATTTGGGGAGCCGGAATTGGAGGTTTAGAAACTTTCCAAAACGAAGTATTAAACTTTGCTGAAGGAGATGGAACACCAAGATTTAATCCTTTCTTTATCCCAAAAATGATTGCAGATATAGCACCAGGAAACATATCTATTAAAAATGGATTTATGGGACCTAACTATACAACCGTATCTGCCTGTGCATCATCTGCTAACGCTATGATAGATGCTTTAAATTACATTCGCTTAGGACAATGCGATGTTATAGTTACAGGAGGAAGTGAAGCCGCAGTAACTATCGCTGGAATGGGAGGATTTAATGCTATGCATGCATTATCTACAAGAAATGAAAGCCCAGAAACAGCCTCAAGACCTTTTGACGCCACAAGAGACGGCTTTGTATTAGGTGAAGGAGCTGGAGCTATTATTCTTGAAGAATATGAACATGCCAAAGCTAGAGGCGCAAAAATTTATGCCGAAGTTGTAGGTGGAGGAATGTCTAGCGACGCTCACCATATGACAGCACCACATCCAGACGGAATAGGTGTTATGGCAGTAATGAGAAATTGTTTAGAAAATGCTGGTTTAAAGCCTGAAGACGTAGACCACATAAATACACACGGAACATCTACACCACTTGGAGATGTTGCAGAACTTAAAGCAATTACAGAAGTTTTTGGCGACCACGCTAAAACAATTAATATTAATTCTACAAAATCAATGACTGGTCACTTACTTGGTGCTGCTGGTGCTATTGAATCTATTGCTTCTATTTTAGCAATGGAACATGGTATCGTTCCTCCAACTATTAACCACGAAAATATTGATGAAAATATAGATCCTAATCTAAACTTAACGCTAAACCAACCTCAAAAACGTGATATAAAAGTTGCAATGAGTAACACTTTTGGTTTTGGCGGACATAATGCTTGTGTATTATTTAAAAAGTTAGATTAGAATTTGAATGAAAAGAATTCGAAACATATTCTCAAAGTCTAAAGAAGATAAAGGAGAATTCTTTACAACAATTTCTGAAATTATAGGCTACAAGCCAAAAACGATTAAACACTTTAAAACAGCGTTTACACATCGTTCTATGAATATAAAAAACAACAAAGGCAATCTTGTTAACTATGAGCGTTTGGAGTTTTTAGGCGATGCTATGCTTAGCGCAGTAATTGCACATCACTTGTATATTGAAGTGCCTAGCGGAGACGAAGGCTATCTTACAAAAATGCGTTCTAAAATAGTAAGTAGAGAGCATTTAAATGAATTAGGGCGTAATTTAAAACTAATAAATTTAGTTGAAAGCAAAATACCTAAAGGCCAATTTGGAGATAATATACATGGAAACTTGTTTGAATCTTTAGTTGGAGCCATATATCTAGACGATGGCTATAAAGCATGTGAAAAGTTTATTTATAAACGCGTTATTACACCATTTGTAGATATAGAACAGCTAGAAGGCAAAGTAATTAGCTATAAAAGTTTATTAATTGAGTGGTGCCAGAAAGAAAAAAAGACTTTCGACTACCATGTTTATGAAGATACAGGTAACGATAATATGCGTCATTTCTCTGTAAAACTATCTATAGATAATAAAATTGTTGCAAAAGGAAGAGCTACATCAAAAAAGAAAGCTGAAGAAAAAGCCTCAAAGCGTGCTTTTTTTGTTTTTCAAAATCAAATATCAAAAGTTTTTTCTTAATTATCTTTAGTTTTTTTAAGCCTAAAAAGAAAACACGCAAACACTACAACGTTTTCGTATTATATTCTTGTTAATATTCAGTAAAATAAGGTACTACAAACCATTTTAAATACTATATTTACAATTCTGTCTATGTGCAAATAGTATTAATATGGCAATAAAAAAACTCGTTTTAAATGATTTTTTAGAAGAAGAAAATTTCTCACTTATTGGTATTCATTGTACAATTGAAGATTATCGATTGGCCTTTTTATTAAACAAAGTTTTAGACTTAAAACTTAAGAGACAAGACAAAGACGTCGATAACAACAACCAGAAAACAGCCTTTTCTATTTTTGAATGGGAAGACAAAACACAGTTTAAAATCTGGAATCTAGTATCTAATAACTGTAAAATAATTACAAATGATTTTAACGACGGTTTAGATTCACTATTTAGTGCAAATCAAGTTATAACAAAAACACATCATTTGGTGTCTGAATATAGTAAAGCAAACTATTTACTTAAAATAAGTAATAATTTTTCGCCAAATAAGGAGAAAATTATTTTAGAGAAAATACTAAAAATAAATCAAGTAATTACAGCTTACAGTATAGATACTGAAAGTTTAAAATCTAAAAATCAACTAATATTTAACTAATGTTTAAAAGAAAAAAGACAAAAATAGTAGCGACATTAGGTCCTGCAACAAGTTCAAAAAAAGTTTTAAAAGGCATGTTAGACGAAGGTGCTAATGTTTTTAGAATAAACTTTTCTCACGCTGATTATGCAGATGTAAAAGAACGTGTAAAAATAATTCGCGAACTTAATGATGAATTTGGTTACAACGCTTCTATTCTTGCCGATTTACAAGGTCCAAAACTTAGAGTTGGTGTAATGAAAGGTGAGGTATTTGTAAAACCTGGAGATGAAATAATTTTTGCAACTGGAGAACGTTTTGAAGGTACAAAAGAACGCGTTTACATGACTTACGATAAGTTTCCACAAGATGCTAAAAAAGGTGAGCGTATTCTTTTAGACGATGGAAAATTAATTTTCGAAGTTGTTTCAACAGATAAAAAAACAGAAGTAAAAGCTAAAGTTATTCAAGGAGGTCCTTTACGTTCTAAAAAAGGTGTAAATCTTCCAAATACAAATATATCTCAACCTGCTTTAACAGAAAAAGATATAGCAGATGCAAAATTTGCTTGCGAACTAAAAGTAGATTGGATAGCACTATCTTTTGTACGTCATGCAGAAGATTTAATGGTATTACAAGAACTTATAAAAGAACATAGTGACCATAAAATTCCAATTATAGCAAAAATTGAAAAACCAGAAGGTGTAGCAAACATCGATAAAATTGTTGCTTATTGTGATGGTTTAATGGTAGCTCGTGGAGATTTAGGAGTAGAAATCCCAGCCGAAGAAGTGCCTTTAGTACAGAAAAAATTAGTTTTACGTGCTAAAAAAGCTAGAATACCGGTAATTATTGCCACGCAAATGATGGAAACTATGATTGATAGTTTAACACCAACTCGTGCAGAAGTTAACGATGTAGCAAATTCTGTTATGGACGGTGCAGATGCCGTAATGCTCTCTGGAGAAACTAGTGTAGGTAAATATCCTGTTCAAGTTATTAAGCAAATGGCAGATATTATTCGTAGTGTCGAGGATAGTGATTTAATTAATGTTCCACACATGCCACCAACTATTAGAACAAAACGTTATATAACAAAATCTATTTGTTATCATGCAGCACAAATGGCAAACGAAATTGATGCAAAAGGCATTTCTACATTAACAAATAGTGGATATACTGCTTTTCAAATTTCAGCATGGCGACCAAAGTCTCATATATTAGTATTTACATCTAATAGACGTATTTTAACGCAACTTAATCTACTTTGGGGAGTTAAAGCTTTCTATTACGATAAGTTTGTAAGTACAGATGAAACTATAGAAGATGTTAATAAAATGGCTCAAGAAATGGGTTACCTTGAAAAAGGAGATATGCTTGTAAGTTTAGCAGCAATGCCTATTCAGGAAAAAGGAATGGTAAACACATTAAGAATTACAGAAATATAATAATTTTTAAAAATAAATATAAAAGTAGAAACCAGTTACAAAAATGTAACTGGTTTTTTTATTTATGCAAATAACTAACCTCTAAACAAAAAGAAATCATCTTTCATATCCTCAATCTGCGCATCTTCGTTAGTTATAATGTAATCAATTGCTTTAGAGGTGAATTTATCTCCTTTTTCGGTAAGAGATACAATATTATTTTCAACACTAATCATATTGTTTTTTGTTGCCAGTTCTAATACTGTTTTAGCTCTAACTTTTTGCCAATTAATGTGCTCTCGTAAGTGATTAACATGGCGTTCTTCAAGCTCATTATGATTTTTTAAATGTAGTAAAAAAGTTAATAGAGACACTTCTGTGCGTTGTTGTTTTTCACGATACATAACCGCAATAATACCTTTACTTGGTGCAAATAAATAAACAATTAAAAAAAGTAAGCCCAACATAGTTGTAATAGATCCAGCAATAGAGGCATCTAACCAATGTGCAAACCAATAACCAGAAATTGCGCTTAACACACCAAAACCAATAGCTAAAGCAAGCATTTTCTTTAAATCTGTAGTTAATAAATAGGCGGTTGCAGCAGGAGAAATCATTAAGGCAACAACTAAAATAGCACCAACAGCATCAAAAGCACCAACAGTAGTAACAGATGCGACACTCATTAATCCATAGTGTATTATCGCTGGCGAAAAACCTAGCGATGCAGCTAAACCAGCATCAAACGTACTTACTTTTAACTCCTTAAAAAAAGCGATTAATAATATTACTGTAATTAATAAAATAACACCAATAATCCACAGTGCTTTGGGCCCAACATCAACACTAGAAATTAGCAACCTATCAAAAGGTGCGAAGGCTAATTCACCAAGTAAAACAGCATCTACATCTAAATGTACATCGTTAGCATTTTTAGCAATTAATATTACACCAATACTAAATAAAGCAGGAAACACTAAACCTATGGCTGTGTCTTCTTTTACCAATCCAGTTTTTTGAATATACTCTACTAAAACTACAGTTATAATGCCTGTAAAAGCAGCAAATAAAATTAGTAATGGTGAGTTGAGGTTATGTGTAATAAAAAAACCAATAACAATTCCAGGTAATATAGAATGACTTATAGCATCGCTTATCATAGCCATTTTTCTAAGCACTAAAAAAGTACCAGGAATAGCGCAAGCAATAGCGACTAGGCTTGCGATAAGTTGTATTTCAATTTGAGCGCTATTCATCGTCTGTAGATTGTTTTGTATATAAATTTGCAGCAGTATTAAAACCTGTTTCGGTTAATCGCCACATTTTACCTTCTAATTTTACATAATCTTTTTCTACCAATTTTTGCAATGTAGATTTTGTATAACCTTGAAAGTTATTTAGTAATTTAATAGCATGCGGATGCGAAATATTATCATGCGTTTCTGCAATATGATACATAAAAGACAATGTTTTATGAAGCTCTAAATCACGACGATTTTTTATAACTCTAATTTGTTTGAATAGTAAGCCACGACTTGGTGAAAATACAAACGAGAAAAACACAAAAACCGAAGCTACTAAAACAATTACTGGTCCAGTAGATAAATTCGTTTGGCTGGCACTTATTGCTGTACCAAAAACACCGGAAAAGGCACCAAAAACAGCAGCTAAAAGCACCATAGTAGACAAGCTGTTAGTCCATTGTCGTGCAGCAGCAGCTGGTGCTAACAGCATAGCACTCATTAATACAACGCCAACAGTTTGTAAACCTAATACAATGGCTAAAACAATAAAACTAGTAATTAAAACATCTATAAACTTAGTATTAAATCCAAGTGTTTTAGTATAGTCTGCATCAAAAAGCAAAATTTTAAATTCTTTCCAAAATAGTAATAGAACAAACAAACATAAGCCAGTAATAATAGCCATTAACCAAACATCACTTTCTACTAAAGTCGCTGCTTGACCAAATAAATATTTATCTAATCCTGCTTGGTTCGCATTGGGTTGCTTTTGTATAAAGGTCAATAATAACATACCAAAACCAAAAAACAAAGATAAAATTAACCCTAAAGCAGTATCACTTTTTAAATGTGTTTTCTTTACAATACCACGAATCCAAAAGGTTCCAATTAACCCACTAACTAAAGCGCCCAAAAGCAAAGTGTTAGAGTCTTTTGCACCGGTAATTAAAAAGGCAATTGCAATACCTGGTAAGGCAGCGTGCGAAATAGCATCGCCAAGTAGGCTTTGCTTTCTAAGTACAGCAAAACTACCAAGCATGCCTGTTACAGCGCCTAAAATGGCTGTTCCAAGTGTTATTGTGCGTAGTGTATAATCACTAAATACTAATGAAAAATATTCTGTTATGTCCATAATTCCTGCGAAGGCAGAATTTCATCCTGTTTTCGCAATATTTGTTATTTATAATTTCATTTTATGAGATTCCTGTCTTCACAGGAATTGATTACTCCTGTATACTTACTTTATAGTTTATACCGTAAGTTTTGGTTAAATTATCATCATTAAATATATCTTTTACTGGACCTGTGGCAATTTTTTTCACATTTAAAAAAGTTACCCAATCAAAGTATTCTGGTACAGTTTGTAAATCGTGATGCACAACAATAACAGTTTTTCCTGCTTTACGTAATTCTTTTAAAATATTAATAATTGCAATTTCGGTTGTTGCATCAACACCTTGAAACGGCTCATCCATAAAATAAATTGAAGCATTTTGCACTAAAGCACGTGCTAAAAAAATACGCTGTTGTTGTCCTCCAGAAAGCTGGCTAATTTGTCTGCCTTTAAAGGCTAGCATTCCTACTTTTTCTAAAGCTTCAAGTGCTGCTTTTTTTTCTTTTTGTCTTGGTCTTTTTATCCAACCTAAACTACCGTAGGTTCCCATCATTACAACATCTAGTGCCGTTGTTGGGAAATCCCAATCTACACTTCCTTTTTGCGGTACATAAGCAACTAATCTGCGTTGTTTTTCATAAGGTTTACCATAAATAGTAACGCTTCCTGCAATAGGTTTTAATATGCCTAAAATAGACTTTATAAGTGTTGATTTTCCTGCGCCATTTGGTCCAACAATAGCCATTAATACTCCTTCTGGAATTTCTAAATCGATATCCCAAAGTACTGGCTTGTAGTTGTAAGCTACTGTAAGGTCGTCTACTTTTACGGCTATTTTAGTTTTCATATTATTTTAAAGCGTTTACAATTGTATTTACATTGTATTCAAACATACCAATATATGTACCTTCAACAGTTCCTGCGTTTCCAAGCGCATCAGAATATAAAGTACCACCAATAACCACATCGTGATTTTTAGATTTTACCGCTGCTTGTAAAGCTTCAATGGTACGTTTTGGCACAGAACTTTCAACAAAAATAGCTTTTACTTTATTTTCTATTATAAAGGTAGCTAATTTTTGAACGTCTTGCACGCCTGCTTCGGTTGCAGTGCTTAATCCCTGTAAACCAACAACATTAAAATCGTAATTTTTTCCGAAATAATTAAAGGCATCATGTGCAGTTACTAGTATTCTTTTTTCTTTTGGAAGTGTTTCTATTGTTGAGGACACTTTTGCTTGTAAAGCTTCTAATTGCTGAAGGTAATTTCTTTCGTTTTCAGAAAAACGCGCAGCATTTTCAGGATCTTTTTCAACTAAAACTTGTGTTACTTTTTTAGCAAATTGTTTGAAATATGAAATATTAAACCATACATGTGGATCGTAATTTGAAGCAAAATAATCTGAACCAATTAAGCCTGATTTATCTAAACCATCTGCCAAAGCAATTGGTGATTGTGTATTCATTTTTTCGAAAACTTCTACCAGTTTTCCTTCTAAATGCAAACCGTTATAAAAAATAACATCTGCATTTACTAATTTGGTAACATCGCCTTCGCTGGCTTTATATAAATGCGGATCTACACCAGAACCCATTAAACCGTTTACATTAACTAAATCGCCACCTATATTTTTAACCAAATCTGTTATCATGGTTGTAGTTGTAACAATATTTAGTTTGGTATTGTCTTTTTTTGGGTCATTTTTACAATTAAAAAAAGATAGTGTAATTGCTAAAAGTAGTATTGTTTTTTTCATTTTTATTGTATTTATATACTAATAGTTAATTTGTTAAGACTTTGGAATTCTAAAACTAAATCCACCACTTATTCATATGTCTTGCCCATTTGTTATGCTTGAGCCAACGTTTGCGTCTAACTGAAAATTATTTGAAACTAAGTAAGTAAATCCTGCATCCCAAAGATGGTTAGCTTTATTGTTTTCTGGAAAATCACCATATAACTCTACATAAGCACCAAGCTTATTAGTTAAGCTATAGCCGTAAGCAATTGTATAAACGTAAGCTGCTTCTGGATTGTCGTTTTCCCAAGCGGCGCCTAAATTATAAGATAAACTAGATTTCTCGCTTAATGTATGTGCAAAAGAAAATCTAAAATCTACTCCAGTATTTTCTGGCCTTAATTCTTTTTTTACAGAAAACGGCAAGTTTAAATGACCAAGAAAACCAATTTCTGGCATCCAGCCGTTTTCTTGAGTAATGGTTGTTTTAAAACCTAAAAGCAAAGGAGAAAAGCTATTGGTTGATGCAATTTCACTACCATTAAACTTTACTTTACTATTTGTATAATTGTAGCCTAAGCGTAATTCTAAATTGTTTAATAACCCATAACGTACTAACATAGTATTGTATGTAAAGTCTTCGGTTTTAATATTGTTTTCTTCAAAACTTTCGTAAAAAGCTCCTGTTTCTACTTGTAGAAATCCTTTTGGTAAAGCTGTAGGAGATTCTGTAGCGTCTGGTCTATCTGTTATTAATGGCTCAAGTGTTTTGTTTTCTTGTGCAAATGAAAAAGATACAACAGAAAATAAAAATCCAGTTGTAAATGTTTTTAAATATTTAGTTAAGATCATTGACGTAAATTATGTTTGTAAAATCTTCGTTTAAAAGAATAGTGTTATTGTTAATTGATATTTGAGTCATTTTATTTTTACTAAACTGTTTTGTTACCAATATGGAATTACCATATTTAAGACCGTTTTGTGCGCAAAAATCAAAGAATTCTTTATCATCACTCATTAATCGTGATATAATATATTGTTTGCCTTCTTGAGTGTTTGATAAGCTAATTGATGTGTCTATAGTTGTAATTTCTCCTTTTTCGTTTGGAATTGGATCGCCATGCGGATCGAATTTTGGATTACCTAAATAGTCGCTAATTTTATTTGCTAAAAAATCTGAGGTTTCGTGCTCTAAAAATTCTGCTTCTCTATGTATTTCATGCAAAGTCATATCGAAAGTTTTATGTAAAAACGCTTCCCATAACCTGTGTTTTCTAATAACATTTAATGCCATTTTCTCGCCTTTATTTGTAAGTTGTAAGGCTTGGTATTTTTCGTAATTAAGTAAATTTTTTGCGGCTAATTTTTTTGCCATATCTGTTGCTGCTGCGTTAGATATACCTAATTTTTTTGCAATGTTACCTGGTTTGGTATCGTTAACATCGTTATTGTTGTTTTTGTAAATAGCTTTTACAAAATTCTCTATTGCTACAGACATTTTTAATTACTTTAATTAATTTTTAAGCTTACTTAAATTTTTTACAAATGTAACTAAAAATTTTAATTATTGTAATTTTGGTATGATTTAAGCTATATTTATTTTCTAATTTGTTTAATTATCATGAAAAAACTATTACTAATTTTTGCTGTATTAATCATTAATTTAGTTTCTGCTCAAGACTCTACAAGTGTAAAAGTAGATGCTCCAAAAATTGTATCTAAATTAATGTACGGTAGTACTATTAAGGTTGAAAATATTGAGTTTAAATTTGTGGCAGTTGAAAGCGATTCGCGCTGTCCAAAAGGTGTACAATGTGTTTGGGCAGGAGAGGCAATTGTTTTGGTTGATGTTTTTAAAAACGGAAAAAAAACAGAGCAAAAACGATTGGTTTTTTCTCCTACTAGCCAATTGCAAAATGCTTTAGGAAATTTATTTTCTTCGGAAAGTCTAAAGGTTTCTGGTTTAAATATTGCGCCTTATCCAGAGCATGGCACTAAAATTAAAGCTGAAGATTATTATGTACAGCTTTCTGTTAAAAACTAATTTTTACTGCGTTATTGTTTTGCGTTAAGGATAGAACGGCATGTTTGAGCTCCTCGCAGAGAGCGAGTAGTGATAGCCTGACTAAAAAATGCCTTTTTGCATTTTTTGGTAACGCCCAAATTAAATATTTTTATTATGGTTTAATGACAGCCACAATCGTCTGTGCCACAAGCTTTTTTAGCTTTCTTTTTCCAGATGTATTTTTTAAATAAAAACACTAAAGCGACTGCTAAAATGGTAAATACTATTATGTCTTGAAATAGTGTGCTCATTATTTAAGAAATTGAAATGATAATAATGCTACAATATAAGCAATCGCTGTCATGATAACGAATTGGTATGTTGGCCATTTCCAGCTATTGGTTTCCTTTTTAACTATGGCAAGCGTACTCATACATTGCATAGCAAAGGCATAAAATAATAGTAAGGATATACCAGATGCAAAGTTAAATAATGGACCGCCAAGTATTGGGTTTACTTCTCCTGCCATTCGGTTTTTTATAGTTTCTTCGTCGTCACTACCTACGCTGTAAATAGTAGCTAAAGTTCCTACAAATACTTCTCGTGCTGCAAAACTACTAACTATGGCTATACCAATTTTCCAGTCGTAACCTAACGGTCTAATAGCTGGTTCTATTGCGCGTCCTGTTAGACCAATAAATGAGTGTTCTAATTTATGTGATGCTATTTTTTGTTGTAGCTCATCTTCTGTTAAATCTTGTGCGGCATACTGCTCTGTAATAATGTTTTCGGCATTATTAAATTGTTCTCCTGGACCATAAGATGCTAATACCCAAAGTACAATTGATATGGCTAGTATTATTTTTCCAGCACCAAAAATAAATGCTTTTGTTTTTTCTAATACGGTAAGTGCTACGTTTTTAAACAGTGGCACTTTGTAGTTTGGCATTTCTACTACAAAAAAGGTTTTACTTTTAATTTTTAAAACTTTATTTAAAATCCAAGCAGAACCTACTGCTGCACCAAAACCAATTAAATATAATAACATTAAAGTTAATGCTTGGTAGCTTAAACCAAGTATTCTGCCTTCTGGAATTACTAAAGAGATAATAATTAAATATACAGGTAAACGCGCAGAACAGGTTGTAAATGGTGTTACTAAAATAGTTATTAATCGTTCTTTCCAACTTTCTATATTTCTGGTGGCCATAATTGCTGGAATAGCGCATGCTGTACCAGAGATTAATGGCACAATACTTTTACCGCTTAATCCAAAACGACGCATTATTCTATCCATTAAAAATACTACACGACTCATGTAACCACTTTCTTCTAATATGGATATAAATAGAAATAAAAAGGCTATTTGTGGTATAAAAATTACAATACCTCCAAGTCCAGAAATAATACCTTCGGCAATTAAATCTGTTACTTTTCCTCCTCCTGGAAAAGTTTCTTTTACCCAATTACTTAACGATGCAAATGAAGAATCTATCCAGTCCATTGGCACACTTGACCAATCGTAAATGGCTTGAAAAATGGTAAGTAAAATAAAAAAGAAAATTACATAACCCCAAATTTTATGGGTTAGTATACGATCTAACTTAGTTCTAACATCTGTAGCTTGTGTTATATCTATAGTCTGCCCTCTTTTTAGAACATTATTAATAAATTGATAACGCTTTATAGTTTCTTTTTGCTGAAGTCTTTTAAGATCTCCTTTAGATTTTGTTTTAAAACTAGCAATAGCATCAATATCTTTTCTATCAGTTTTACCAAAGTTTACATCTTGGGTAATAACCAACCAAAGTTTATATAATAATTGATTTGGAAATGCTTTTTGTAGTCTATTAAAATATTCAGTATCTATTTCTGAAGCATTTAAACATGGTTTAACAGATAGTTCTTTATAATTCGAAATTTGCTGTTTTAGGTTTTCTATACCTTCATTTTTACGTGTACTAATAACAGCTATTTTAGTTTCTAATTGTTGTTCTAAATAGCCAATATCTAAGGTTATTCCTTTTCTACGCATTCTATCTGCCATGTTTACTACTAGTAAACATGGAATTTCTAAATCTTTTATTTGAGTAAATAGTAAGAGATTACGTTTTAAATTTTCGACATCACTAACTACAACTGCAACATCTGGAAAATCTTTATCATTTTTATTTAAAAGCAACTCTATAACCACACTTTCGTCTAAAGACGAAGCATTTAAACTATACGTTCCTGGTAAATCTATAATATGAGCTTTTACGCCTCTTGGTAATTTACAAATACCTTCCTTTTTTTCTACAGTTATACCTGGATAGTTACCAACTTGCTGATTTAAACCTGTTAGAGCATTAAAAACAGAGGTTTTTCCTGTATTAGGATTCCCAATTAAAGCGACATTTATTTGCTTACTCATCTATTTTATCTATTAAAATATGAATAGCTGTTTCCTTTCTAATAGCTAAATGACTGCCATTTATATTTAAATATAATGGATCACTAAATGGTGCAACTTGTACCAATTCTACAAAGTTTCCTGGTAGGCAACCCATTTCAAGAAGTTTTAAAGGTATTAATTCTGAAGAAACATCTGTTATAACTCCTTTCTCTCCGCGTTTTAAATGTACTATTGTATGTTGCAAGCTTATTTAGATTGATTTTAAAGAAGCAAAAGTAAGTGAAAAAACTTAAGCTAAAAAATTGTAGTGAAGAAACTACAGTTTCTCACTGCGTTTTAACTTTTCTATGTCTAAAATTAATTGTGAAATGGCTTCTGGATCTGTACCATCATAAAAACCACGAATTTGCTTTTTCTTATCGATAAGCATAAAGTTTTCGGTGTGTATCATATCAAACTTATCTCCATTACCAACAGATTTTACTGCTAAGTAGCTTTTTCTAGCCAAATCATATATTTGTTTTTTATCTCCTGTAACTAAATTCCATTTAGCATCGTTAACACCTTTTTTAACAGCATATCTTTTAAGTTGTTCTACACTATCTATAACTGGTGTTACAGAATGCGACAACAACATAACATCATCATCGTTACTATATTCTTTTTGTATTTCGTACATATGGTCTGTCATTATCGGACAAATAGTCTGGCAGGTGGTAAAAAAGAAATCGGCTACATAAATTTTATCTTTATAATCGTTTTGGGTTATTGTTTTTCCGTTTTGATTAATTAAGCTAAAATCGGCTATTTTATGATATTTTTTCACATGTTGGATTGTACTATCAACCAGTGTCGTTTCAACATTATTTGGCTGATATACAGGTAGAGGTTTTTCAACATTTAAAATATTATATATTATTAAAATTATAATTGATGAAAGGATAAAAAAACCAATCGCGAATTTTTTATAATCTTTAAAAAAAGAAAGCATATTAATAGAATTGAGTCAATATTTTACAAAAATACAAAGCGTACATGTGTTAAACCATTTTTTTGGCTCATAAATTGCTGTTAAAACATAAAGCAAAGTCATAATAGCTTTTTAAAGTAAGTCTAAATACTTACTTTTGGGCGTTATAAAAATGAATAGATAAATTACATGGGAATTATTATACAAATCTCTCAGTTTTTACTGGGACTTTCACTATTAATTATACTTCACGAGCTAGGGCATTTTATCCCAGCAAAATTATTTGGAACTAGAGTAGAGAAATTCTACTTGTTTTTTGATGTTAAATTTTCACTTTTTAAGAAGAAAATAGGTGAAACTGTTTATGGTATTGGTTGGTTACCGCTTGGTGGATATGTAAAAATTGCTGGAATGATTGACGAAAGCATGGATACCGAAGCCATGAAAGAAGAGCCAAAACCTTGGGAGTTTAGAAGTAAACCAGCCTGGCAACGCTTAATTATTATGCTTGGAGGTGTTATGGTTAATTTTATATTAGCATACGTTATTTACTTTTTCTTATCTTTTGTTTATGGAGATAAGTTTATCGATGCAACAAGTATTCAAGATGGGTATTTAGTAGAAAATCCTCTACTAACAGATTTAGGTTTTAAAACTGGTGATAACATTATAAAAGTTGGAGAATATGATGTTGAAAACGTATCTGATATTAAAGGAAACTTTATAGGTGCAAAAACCATAACTTTTGAAAGAGATGGTGTAGAGCAAACTATTACAATGCCTGTAGATTTTTTAGGACAGTTTTCGGATAGCAAGCGTAGAGATTTATTTGAAATGCGCTACCCATTAATGATTTCTAAAGTTCCAGATTCTTCAATAAATAAAGGAGTTAATTTAAAGGATGGAGATATTTTAAGAACTTTTGGAGATAAAAACATTAAATATATAGACCAATTAAAACCAGCTTTAAACGCTTATAAAGGTCAAGAAGTTGATGTTACAGTTTTAAGAGATGAAAAATTAATTACCGAAAAATTAAAAGTTAGTGACGAAGCTAACTTGGGTATTATTTATTATTCTGGAGCCGGTCCACAAATAATGGAGAAACTAGGTTACTATAAAATGAAAACTAAAGAATATACTTTAGGTGAAAGCTTTGGTGCTGGTTACAATAAATTTACAGGCCAAATAAACAAATATTTTGGCCAACTTAAAGAAATAGGAAATGTAGAAACTGGAGCTTATAAAGGCGTTGGTGGTTTTTATGCTATATTAAATATTTTCCCAGATTATTGGAATTGGCAAAACTTTTGGAGCATAACAGCTTTTTTATCTATAATGTTAGGTGTGCTTAACTTACTTCCAATACCAGCTTTAGATGGTGGACACGTAATGTTTTTACTATACGAAATGATCTCTGGACGCAAGCCTAGCGATAAATTTATGGAGTATGCACAAACAGTTGGATTCTTTATTTTAATAGGTTTAGTGCTCTTTGCAAACGGAAATGATATCTTCAAAGCAATTTTTAATTAAAAAAATTAAAAAATATTTTGCAGTATCTAAAAAACATTTTATATTTGCGCTCGCAACAGCGAAAAACACTCCTCTTTAGCTCAGTTGGTTAGAGCATCTGACTGTTAATCAGAGGGTCCTTAGTTCGAGCCTAAGAAGAGGAGCAAGTTTACAGAAGCCTTACAGAAATGTAGGGCTTTTTTTATGGAATAAATTTACCTGCTTTAAATAACCTCAAACAGTTTTCCTGGTAATGGTCTTACCACTCCTTTTAACTCCATATTCAACAAAATACCAGCAACTTTAAAAGTAGGCATATTACAGTTTAAAGCTATAATATCTAACATTTGTTTATCGTGGACTTTTAAGTAATTGTAAATTACTTTTTCGTTATCATCAAGCTCTACAAAAAGTTGTTTTTGTATTGGCTGCTTTTGTTCTTCTTCTAATTGCCAATTTAATAAGTACGGCACGTCTAACGGTGTTGAGAGTAAATGTGCTTTTTGCTGTTTTATTAAATTATTGCATCCAGTACTTTGCGAATCTGTTGTTCGACCAGGAACAGCAAATACATCTCGGTTGTATGAGTTTGCAATATCTGCAGTAACTAAACTACCACCTCTTTCCGCACTTTCTATAACAATTGTTGCTTCACTAATTCCTGCAATTATTCTGTTTCTTTTTAAAAAATTATTTCTATCAAAACTAGAAGTACTCCAAAAATCTGTAAAAAAGCCACCATTGTTTTCAACATCTGCCATATATTTTTTGTGGGTCTTTGGATAAATTTGATTTAAACCATGAGCCAAACAACCTATGGTTTGCAAATTATGTTTTATAGCAGCCTTTTGCGCAGTAATATCTGTACCATAGGCAAAACCAGAAACTATTACAGGATCATAAATAGCAAGTTCTTCTACTAACTTTTCGCAAAAAGCAATCCCTGAAGTGGTAATTTTTCTTGCTCCAACAATACTTATAATATGTTTTTTATTTAGGTTTATATTACCAGCTTCAAAAAGTAATATTGGACTATCTATACAATGTTTTAATTTTTCAGGATAGGTTTCAGAATTAAAATAGTGTGTTTTTAAACCTTCAGCTTTAATAAATTCTAACTCAGCTTGAGCTGCTTTAAAATGATTAGGGTTAAATAAATCAGAAATTGTTACACTACCAATTCCATCAATTTTTAAAAGATTTTGTTTCTTTTCTTTAAGCACAGCTTCCGCAGAACCGCAATGAGCTATCAGTTTTTTTGCTGTTACATCACCTATTTTTATGACATTTTGTAAAGCTAAAACGTAAATTAAGTCGTTTTCTGTCATTTTATCTAATTGATTTTGAGTCTACAATAAAAGAATTTTAATGCTGTTAATAAATAATAGTACCAACATTTTATTAGGTTGCAAAAAATACTAACTTTGTTTTTATGCAATTAGAGACTTACATAAGCGATTTATTATACCGTTACGAATGTGTTACTGTACCTAACTTTGGTGCTTTTTTATCACAACGTGTTCCTGCAACTGTGCATGAATCTACAAACGCGTTTTATCCACCAAAAAAACAGTTATCGTTTAATGAACAAATACAGACTAATGATGGTTTATTAGCAAATTACATTGCTGATGCTGAAAAAATACCGTTTGAAGCTGCCACTTTAAAGATTTCAAAACGTGTAAAATCTCTAAAATCTAGTTTAATTGAAGGTGAAACGTTATCTCTTCAAAATATAGGCGATTTAAAGCTTAATAGCGAAGGAAAAATAGAATTTAACCCTAGTTATCATTTAAACTATTTAACCGATGCTTTTGGCTTATCTCAATTAGTATCTCCTGCTGTAACGCGTGAAGTTTACAAAGAAGAAGCAGAAACTATTGAAAAAGTAATTCCATTAACTATAACGCCAGAAAAACGTAAAACTAAATCTTACTTTAAATATGCTGCTATTGCATTAATTGCGTTAACAATTGGAGGTTTTGGAGCTTCTAAATATTATGTAGACAGCGTTGCTACACATAACCAAATTGCACAAGAAGAGGCTAACAATCAATTAGAAAACAAAATTCAAGAAGCTACCTTTGTAATTAGTAATCCATTACCTGCAGCTACATTAAATGTTAGTAAACAATCTGGAAATTATCACATTGTTGCTGGAGCATTTAGAGTTGAAGAAAATTGCGATAAAAAAGTAGCTCAACTTAAACAAGAAGGTTTTAAGGCAAGAAAAATAGGAGTAAACAAATACGGTTTACACCAAGTTGCTTATGCTAGTTTTAATGATAGAAATGAAGCCCTTCGTGAACTAAACAGTATTCGTAACAATAATAATGATGCTGCTTGGTTACTGGTTAAGGACCTTAATTAAACTTTCTCATAAAATTTCCTAAAATTTAAGGCTGACTTTTTAAATCGGCTTACCTTTGCATTTTTAAAACACAAAATGTTATCTGCAGTATTCTACATACTGTGTATAATACTAGAAAAACAATAGATTTCTACCTTTGTAGAAAGGACAAAACAAGATTATGGAAGCTAAAACAGCAAAGGACTCAAGAACGATAATGACAGATATGGTTTTACCTGGTGAAACCAACCCAATAAACAATCTTTTTGGTGGTGAATTATTGGCCAGAATGGATAGAGCTGCTGGAATTAGTGCACGCCGTCATTCTAGAAGAATTGTTGTAACGGCTTCTGTTAACCATGTGGCATTTAATCGTGCTATTCCTTTAGGAAGTGTAGTTACTGTAGATGCAAAAGTTTCACGTGCTTTTAAAAGCTCTATGGAGATTTATATAGACGTTTGGATAGAAGACAGAGAGTCTGGTGTTAAATCGAAAGCCAATGAAGCTATTTACACTTTTGTTGCTGTAGATGAAACAGGAAGACCTGTAAGAGTTCCAGAATTAATTCCAGAAACAAAAATTGAAATTGAACGTTACGAAGGCGCTTTAAGAAGAAAACAATTAAGCTTAGTTTTGGCTGGTAAAATGAAACCAGATGATGCTACAGAATTAAAGGCTTTATTTGAATAATTACTTTATTAAATTACATTTTATAAATCCAGCTCGACGGATTTTGTGTTTTATTATCCTTATCTATTCTAAATTTTAATACAGTTTCTCCTGTTGTTGGGTTTGTAAACACCTCGCCAATATCTTGTTTTGTAGTTACTTTATCGCCAGTTTTTACATAAATTTTTCCAAGATTTTGATATGTAGTTATATAATTACCATGCTTTACCATTACAATTGGATTACTTCTTTTAGGTTTTAAAATACCCATAACCTCACCATTAAACACAGCTCTAACTTGAGCTCCTTTTTCGGTTGAAATTCTTACACCATTACTGTTAATTGTTAAATTTCGATCTACTGGAGATGGCTGTTTTCCATATCGTAATTTTACAACACCTTTTTCTACAGGCCAAGGTAATTTACCTTTATTACCAAGAAAATCTGCAGCTAAGGCTTTTGCCTCTGCCGTTAAAGCAAAACTTTTAGATTTTGTTGTGCTTTTTGCTCCAGCTTTTTTGTTTGAAGCAGCAATAGCTTCGGCAATTAATTTATCGATTTCTCTATCTATTCGTCTTGCCTCCTTTTCTTTAGCTTTAATTTGAGCAGTATATTTATTTAAGTCTTTTTTTATAGCACTCATTATAGCTTCGTGCTGCTTACGCTCTGCTTCTAAAGCTTTTTGTTCTTTTTTATTTTCTGCAATTAATTTACTTTTTGCTTCTTTTTGAATTAAAAGGTTTGAATTTGCCTTTTGCAATGCTATAGTTTTCTCTTTTATTTTATCTCCTTGCTCTTTTTGATAATCTGCATATTGATTTAAATATTGAATTCGTTTATACGCTTGTTTAAAATTTGTTGCAGACAATAAAAACATAACGCGATTGTGCTTATTTTTATTTTTATAGGCTTTTTGTAGCATTTTGGCATATCCTTTCTTTAAAAGCTCTAATTCCTCTCTATTTGCTGTTATTTGCTTTTGGTTAGTATTAATTTCTCGTGTTAACAAATTCGCTTGCTGATTAGTTACCTTAATAAGGTTTTCGCGCACACTAAGTTTATGATTTAAGTCTTCAATTTGTGAAATTTGAGACTTTTCTTTAGATTGATTTGAAGATAATAATTTATTTATTTGCTGAATTTCTCTAGATAATTCCAAACGTCTTGCTTCTAATTCTTTTTGCTTTCCTCCTTGAGAAAAAACAAAAAAACTGCAAAAAAACAGTATATTAAAAAGTGTTATTTTGTATTGAAACGCTCGCATTATTTAAGTTCTATTTTTTTGTAACCTGAAGGAATTGTAAATGGAAACCTTAATTTTTGGTTTAATTCTACACCTTTAAATTCTAAATCAATTTTTAATTGGTCTTCGTGCTCTAAGGCTATAATATTTATAGCTTCTGGAAGAATTTCGTTTTCTACTTCTTGATATGCTAAATAATTTATTTCAAGATGTCTATTGTCTTTAGATTGTGCTATTTGCTGAGAATCCATTTTAAAGTGTTTTGGATTAAACAATAAAAAAATCTCAAACAAATTATTTTGATTTTTAGGTTGTAGCATATAAGATTTCTCGAATACTGAAGCTTCATAATCTTTAGTATTTGGTTTATATATAGGCTCACCTAAAAGTAAAGCCTGTATTTTATTAAAATCTAGTTCCGTACCTAACAAGCTGCTTAGATAAGTAAAATCACCATCAAAATAAGTATTATCTAATTTATTATAAAATGCAACTCTATTTGGTGTAATTAAAGCTTTAACAATACCTAATTTACTCATCCAGATTGTTTTATCCTTTTCTATTCTTAAAGAAACAGAAGTGGACTGTGAATTTTTACCATCATTAGATTCAATTTTTAATCTCGCACTTAACGTGTTAAATTTTGAAGTATTCTTATCACTATTTTTTATAATTTGCTTTGCGGAAAGATTACTGTTTAGCGTACCATTATCTGTAATAGTTTTTGCAGATTTACAACTTATTAATCCAATACTTAATATAAGTATTAGCGAAATTATTTTAGGTTTAATTATCATTTAATTAGAAATTTCTAGTGCTTTAGCTTTATCACTAAACGTTTTTGCTTTTGCTAAATTGTTTAGACCAGTAAAAGACTTACTTAGTTGTTTATAAAAATCGGCTTCCATTTTTGCGTCTTCTATTATATAATCTAAGCCTGTTTCAAGAATTTCTATGGCATTATTGTACTCTTTTAATTGATTTAGCGCTACACCATTAATAAGGTAAAGTACTGGCTGCGATGGATATTTTTCTATTCCTTCTGCACTTTTTTGTTTCGCAATATCAAACTCATTTAAGTCGATATGTAATAAAATAATATTTCTTAATATCCCAAAGTTATCAGGTTCAAGGTCTTGTGCTTTTTTATAGTATTCAATAGCTTTAACATTATCTTTTTTAGCTAAATAATACTGTGCAATTTCTACAAATGTTTTTGTGTCTGCAGCGCTTTCTGTTACTAATGTTGTAATTTCGACTAAATCTTTTTCGTACTTTGGATTTTTGTTTACAAAATTTACAAAATCGGTTAATACTTTTAATTTTGCTTCTGGTTTTATTTGCCTACTGTTTAAAACTATTTTCATAGACTCTATAGCCATTTCTGCCTTATTATCGTCTAAATAAAATTTATATAATGCTAAATGGACTAATTGTGATTCTGGATGAACTTCTAATAGTTTTTTTGCTGTTTCGAAAGCTCTTTTAGGATCGTTATTTTCACTATATCTAAAAATTAAAGCTAAATAATTACTCTCTGCTTCAGGATTGTCGTCTACTCTTTCTTCAAGCTTTTTAATTTGTTGCTTTTTTTGTCCTGTCGCGTTATAAATTTGGTTTCTTAAACGGTCTCTTTGGTCTGAAACTCCTAACTCATCATCTAAATCATCTAATACTTTTATAGCATCTTTATACTTTTTTGTTCTTACATAAAGTGATGCTAAATCTTCTTTATAATCTGGATGATATTTTACAAGTTGTTTTATGGTTTTTATTGCTTTATCATAATCTTTTTGTTGTGCGTAGCTTTCGTATAATTCGTCTAAATACCACTCGTTATCTGGCTCTTTATTTACAGCTTCTTTTAAAGCATCTTCTGCTGCACCAAAATTTTTAAGTTTATTGTAATTCTTTCCTAATTCATAATATAATATAGATTTAGAATCGTCCATATCTATACATTTTTGTAATGCAATTATGGCTTTGTCGTAATTTTCTATTGCTTTTTGCTTAAGTGCCTCGTAAAATAATTCTTGAAATTCATCTGTAACATTTCCTAAATCGTCATTTGGAGCAGCGTTAAAATCTACTTGCGCAAAAACACCTTTCGGAAAGAGGAAAATGCCGAAAATAAAAAGTAATATTTTAAGGTTTTTTTTAATCATGTCTATTTTAAAAGTAAATCTTCTACTACTTTAAGTTTATTTAAAATTTCAAACTTTTCGCAAGATTCTCTCATTATATTTCGAAACTTATCTGCTTCTTTTGGTAATTTATTTCCAGCATTAGTAAATGTTTCTTTATCTGGCCATTGTGCGTAAGCAATATACTTTAATGGCTTTTCTAAATGCAATCTAGAACCTAAACCTCCTTCATGTTTTACAATTAGCTTAGTTAATGCTTTCCAAGCTTTTAAGAAGTTGTCTTCTTGGTTTGGTTTTATATCAAATGAATAAAGAACAATGTACATGTTTATTTAATATCAATATTTATTCCAAAACAGAATAGTCTCCTATACTAATTTTAGTAAATTTTCCATCATATTTTACATGATTTCCAATCATAGCCTCGTCTAAATTAGCGTTTTTTATCGTTGTTTCATTTTGTATTAAACTATTTTTAACGGTGCTATTTTCTATAACACAATTATTTCCAATTGAAACATTTGGACCAACTGTTGCGTTTTTAAGCATTACATTTTCACCAATATAACAAGGTTCTATAATAGTAGAATTATCGTTTTTAATTGTAGAGGCTATTAATTGCTCATCTCCATCTGCTTGCAAAAAGCCTAACATGCGTTGGTTGGTTTCTAGTGTTACTGCTTTATTTCCACAGTCCATCCATTCGCTTACTTCTCCTGTTTTAAATATTTTATTATTAGCCATCATGCCTTTAATACCATCGTTAATTTGGTATTCTCCACCATTAATAATATTATTATCGAGTACTTTTTGAAGCTCATCTTTTAAAATAGATACTTCTTTAAAATAATAAATTCCTATTACTGCTAAATCACTAACAAACTGTTCTGGTTTCTCTACTAATTCTACTATTTCTTTATTATCATTTAACTTAACAACTCCATATGCTTCTGGCTTATCGACTTGTTTTACCCAAATAACGGCATCGGCATCTGGATCTAAATTAAAATTGGCACGAATTAAAGTATCGGCATAAGCAATAACTGCAGGTCCAGATAAAGATTCTTTAGCACACATAATAGCATGACCTGTTCCTAATGGTTGGTCTTGTCTATAAATAGAAGCTTTTGCTCCTAAGCTTTTTGCTAAATCTTCTAAACTTGAAACTACGTCGTCTCCAAACCAAGCTGGATCGCCTAAAACAAAAGCTATTTCTTCTATTGGTTGATTTAAAACTTTAACAATATCTTTTACTAAACGATGTACAATTGGTTGTCCTGCAACTGGAATTAATGGTTTTGGTACTGTTAAACTATGTGGACGCAGTCGAGAACCTCTTCCTGCCATTGGTACAATAATCTTCATTATATTTTAATTTGATTTTTTTATTGATATCTTTATTTTATTCCTGTACTGCCAAAACCACCTTCTCCTCGTTCGGTTTTAGAAAGTGTTTCAACTTCTTGCCATTCTGCTCTTTCATGCTTTGCAATTACTAATTGCGCTATGCGTTCTCCATTTTCAACTACAAATACTTGAGTAGACAAATTAACCAAAATAACACCTACTTCTCCTCTATAATCTGCATCTATTGTACCTGGAGCATTAAGTACTGTTATACCTTTTTTAGCTGCAAGACCACTTCTTGGTCTTACTTGAGCTTCTAAACCTATTGGAAGTTCTAAAAATAAGCCTGTTGGAACTATGGTGCGCTCCATAGGTTTTAAAACAACATTCTCTGTTAAGTTTGCTCTTAAATCCATTCCGGCAGACGCAATAGTTTCGTAATGCGGTAAAGCATGAGTAGATTTATTAATTATTTTTATTTGCATGATTTTATTTTTTAAGCAATGTTTTAAGCTCTTTTTTCTCAAGCTGAAAAACGATGCCTAAAAATACAATTAATGCTCCAATTCCAATAACATAATTACCTCTAAATTGATAGAAATACAACATTGAAATTAACGTTGATAACCCAAAATACAGTGCTATTTTTTTTAAATTATATGGAATTGGGTAATATTTTCTTCCGAAGAAAAAAGAGGACAACATCATTACTAAATAAGCTGAGAGTGTAGCAATCGCAGAGCCTTTAAAGCCTATTATAGGAATTAATATAAAATTAATAACCAAAGTTATTATGGCTCCTAATATTGAAATATAAGCACCAAACTTTGTACGGTCTGTTATTTTATACCAAACAGAAAGATTATGATAAATTCCTAAACAAAAATTAGCTAGTAATATAAATGGAACTATCCACATTGCTTCATAATAGGCCTCACTTCTAATAATGTAAGGTTTTAAAATATCGGCAAAAACAACTACACTTAAAAAAATTATAGATCCAAATGCAACAAAGTATTCTAAAATTTTAGCATAGTTTTTTTGTGGGTTTTTAGATTTAGAATGACTAAAAAAATAAGGCTCTATACCTAAACGAAAGGCAGTTGCAAATAAGGTCATAAATAAAGCTAATTTGTAACAAGCAGAATACATACCTATTTGCTCATCGGCTATGTTTTTTGGCAATAACTTTTCTAATAAAATGCGGTCGAAAGTTTCATTAATAGAATAAGCTATTCCTGCAATAAGAACAGGCATAGCATAACGCATCATGTTTTTCCATAATACAGTATCAAACTTTAATTTTATTTTTAAATAAAATGGTAGTAATAATAGTAAGGTTATACTACTTGCAATAAGGTTTGAAATAAATATATAACTAATTTCATAGTTATCTTTACAAATACTTGAAAAGAGAGAATTCTCATAAGACAACTCTTTTAAATATAATAGTAAAAAAACGTTAAGACCTAAATTAATAGCTACGTTTAGAATTTTAATTATTGCATATCGCATAGGTTGTGCCGTAGCTCGTAACCATGCAAATGGTATTATTACTAAAGCATCTAAAAGCAAAATAATAAATACCAAATTAAGGTATTTTAATTCAATATCTATTAAACTGGAAATTTGACTTCTAAATAAAAAAGCTATTCCTAATAATGCAAATGAGCTTAATATTAACGAAATTGTAGCTGTACTTGTTACTTTTTCTTGACTTTTTTCTTTATTAAAAAATCGAAAAAAAGCAGTTTCCATACCGTAAGCTAATACAACATTAAAAAGAACAAAGTATGCAAAAATAAAAGAGACACGACCATACTCTTTAACCGATAGTACTGCTGGATTGGTATAAAGCGGAACTAAAATAAAACTAAGCATTCTTGGCAGCACAGTTGCTAAACCATAAATAAATGTTTGTTTAAAAAGAGATTTAAATCCGCTCAAGCCGTTTTGTATTGTTTAATCTAAATATAGTAATCTCTAATATATTAGGAATTAATTATGTTTTATTGGTGCCGATGGATAGTTAACAGATGCTTTTTCTTTAATATTATAAACTTGAAAATATTTAATTTTGTCTCCATGCTTATAACTTATCATACATTCGTTTGGTTTTAATTCGAATGGAAATGGCTCTGGTTTTGTATTGCCGTATTCTGCATTTTCATCATTACTCATTACAAGCCTATTTTTATTAGATTTTAAATTTGCAAAATGCATATTATTTTCTTCTTGCATATCACCAATCATACCTCGAAAGTAAACTTTTTCAAGCTTATAATTTTGTTTGTTAATTAAGGTAGGAAAATAAATATGTATTCCAGAACCTCCAGCTTTTTGGCCAGAAAACCATGATTGAAAATAAGCATCTCTAATAAAAAGTGGCATTTCTTTTCCTCTACCTTGCATAGTTCCTGTAGTATCTGTTACTTCTACAACATCTCCTTTATCTTTGTTAGATTCCTCTTCTGGACTATTTATGTTTTCTTTATTTTCTTTATCCATAGTGTTTTTTGAGCTCGAGCATTGTGTAAAACTTGTAAACAAAACAAAAGATAATATAAATAAAGTAATTGCTTTAACCGATTTCATAATAAGTGTATTTGTATTATAAGATTATAAAGATAAAGAATCAAAAGTTGTTCCATAAAAAAACCTTATTCAAATTGAATAAGGTTTTTAAAATTATTGTAATATTTCTAAATATATATTTAGAATGATATTTAGTTATTTAAAGCTTCTGCACCACCAACAATCTCTAAAATTTCATTGGTAATTGCAGCTTGACGTGCTTTATTGTAAGTTAATTTAAGTTGATCTCTTAATTCTGTAGCGTTATCTGTAGCTTTGTGCATTGCCGTCATACGTGCACCGTGCTCACTTGCAAAACTATCTCTAATACCTTTATATAATTGTGTTTTAAGAGATTTTGGAATTAGTTGCTCTACTATTTCTAACTTAGAAGGCTCAAATATATAATCTGCATTAATTTCTGCACCTCCCTCTACAGGAACAATTGGCAAAAACTGCTCCGTCATTACAATTTGTGTTGCAGCGTTTTTAAACTTGTTGTAAACAATTTCAATTTTATCAAATTCGCCAGAAACAAATTTTTCCATTAACATTTCTGCAATTTCAGCAACGTTATCGAAAGTTAAGTCATCAAATAAATCACTATGGTTTGCAATTACAATACCTCTTTTAGAGAAGGCATCGTTAATTTTCTTACCTATTGCAATTACAGATACGTTTTTACCCGTATAAACATTATCAATTAAATTTTGTGTTTGCTTGATTATATTCGAGTTAAATGCACCTGCTAATCCTCTATTTGAAGATACTGAAACTATAAGCACATTCTTAACATCTCTTTGTTCAGAATATTGACTTCCGGTATCTGCATCAAGAGTTGCACTTAAGCTTTGTAAAAGCTCTGTTAACTTATCTGCATAAGGTCGCATTGCTGTAATAGCGTCTTGAGCTTTCTTTAATTTTGCAGCAGATACCATTTTCATGGCACTAGTAATCTGCATCGTTGAAGATACCGAAGATATTCTATTACGTATTTCTTTTAAATTTGCCATATTTTAAAATATGAAATAAGATTTCCACCTTCGTGGAAATGTTAATTATGCTCTATATTTAGCTGAAAGGTCTTTACATACAGTTAATAATGTATCTGTAACCTCGTCAGTTAATTTACCTGCTTTTAAAGTATCTAAAACACCTCTGTGTTTAGCATTTAAGAACTCTAAGAAATCTCTTTCAAATTCTTTTACCTTATCTACTGGTACATCTTTTAATAAGTTTTTAGAACCAGCATATATAATTGCAACTTGATCTTCTACTGTGTAAGGATCGTTTTGTCCTTGCTTTAAAATCTCTACGTTACGTTTTCCTTTTTCAATTACGTTTAAAGTAACAGCATCTAAATCTGAACCAAACTTAGCGAACGCTTCTAATTCACGGAATTGTGCTTGATCTAATTTTAAAGTACCAGATACTTTTTTCATAGATTTAATTTGTGCATTACCACCAACACGAGATACAGAAATACCTACGTTAATTGCTGGACGTACACCAGAGTTAAATAAATCTCCATCTAAGAAAATTTGTCCGTCTGTAATAGAAATTACGTTTGTTGGAATATAAGCCGAAACATCTCCTGCTTGTGTTTCGATAATTGGTAAAGCTGTAAGAGAACCACCACCTTTAACCATTGGTTTTAAAGTTTCTGGTAAATCATTCATTTCTTTAGCAATAGAATCGTCATTGATTATTTTTGCCGAACGCTCTAATAAACGAGAGTGTAAGTAAAATACATCTCCAGGATATGCCTCACGTCCTGGTGGACGTCTTAATAATAAAGATACTTCACGGTAAGCAACGGCTTGTTTTGATAAATCATCAAAAACAATTAAAGCTGGTCTACCAGTATCTCTAAAGTACTCTCCAATAGATGCTCCAGTCATTGGTGCATAAACTTGCATTGCAGCAGGATCACTTGCATTTGCAGCTACTATTGTTGTGTAAGCTAAAGCTCCTTTTTCTTCTAAAGTTTTAGCAATATTTGCTACTGTTGATGCTTTTTGACCTACAGCAACATATATACAATATACTGGATTACCAGCATCGTAAAATTCTTTTTGATTTAAGATAGCATCAATACAAACAGTTGTTTTTCCTGTTTGACGATCTCCAATAACTAACTCACGTTGTCCTCTACCAACTGGAATCATAGCATCAATTGCTTTAATACCTGTTTGTAATGGCTCTGTTACTGGCTCTCTATAAATAACACCTGGTGCTTTACGCTCTAAAGGCATCTCGTAAGTATCTCCAGCAATTGGTCCTTTTCCATCGATAGGGTTTCCTAGAGTATCTACAACACGACCAACAATACCTTCTCCTACTTTTATAGAAGCAATACGTTCTGTACGTTTTACCGTAGAACCTTCTCTAACTCCTATTGAAGTTCCTAAAAGTACGATACCTACGTTATCTTCTTCTAAGTTAAGTACGATTCCTTCTGCACCTCCTTCGAATTCTACTAATTCTCCATATTGAGCGTTAGCTAATCCATAAGCACGTACGATACCATCACCTACAGTTAATACTGTTCCAACTTCGTCTAACGAAGCACTTGCTTCAAATCCTGAAAGTTGTTGTTTTAAGATTGCTGATACTTCAGCCGGTTTTACTTCTGCCATCTTATTATTTATTTAGATATAAATATCTTAGTTTAATGTAAATTCTCTTTTTAATTTGCTTAGCTGGTTTGCAATACTTGCATTATATTGTAAATCACCTACTCTAAGAATGAAACCACCAATAATGCTTTCATCTATAATATTTTTAATTTCAGCTTCTTTACCTGTTAATTCTTTAACCTTTGCTAAAACTTTAGACTTTAAATCGTCTGTTAAAGGTAATGCTGTTGTTACTGTAGCAACTTGAGTTCCTTTATGTTGATCGAACAATATTGAATATTGTTTTACAACGTCGTTTAATATAGCAATTCTTTTATTAGCAATCAAAGTATCTATTGCATTAACTGTTAACGCATTAGTGTTTTTAAAAATTTCTAATAAAGATGCTTTTTTTATTGAAGGACTTACTACAGGACTATTAAGCATGTCGCGTAAATCTTTACTACCTGCAATAGTGTTTGCTATTAGCTTCATATCGTTATTTACAGCTTCTGCTGTATTTTGATCTTGTGCTAAGCTTAACACTGCTTTTGCGTAACGTATTGCTGCTCTTGCTCCTGCCATTTTTTAGACTAGTTTAATTTTGCTTCACCTAATAAAGAATCTACCAATGCTAATTGCTTGTCTTTATTTGATAATTCTTGACGTACTACTTTTTCTGCTATATCAACAGATAAACCAGCTACATGACTTTTTAATTCTGCCATTGCTGCTTTCTTTTCACTTTCTATAGCTGCTTGTGCTTGTGCAATCATTGCGCTTGCTTGTGCTTCTGCTTCAGTTTTAGCATCGTCAATCATTGTGTTCTTCATTTCACGAGCTTCTTTAAGCATAGCCTCACGTTCTGCACGTGCTTCGTTTAATAACTTTTGGTTATCTGCTTGAAGATTTTGCATTTCTAATTTTGCTTTTTCTGCAGAATCTAATGCATTTTGAATACCTTCTTCTCTAGTACTTAAAGCTCCTAATATTGGTTTCCAAGCAAAGGCACGCATTAACACTATTAATATAATTAATATAATGATTTGCATGAAAAACAATCCTGGCGAAAAATCGTTTAATAACTGATCCATAATGATGTATTATAAATTATTGTTTGTTTAATTTTTTTAAAAACATTTCTGCAACCAACCGTTGCAGAAATGCTCTTGTTTTTTAAAGGAAATATTATTTTCCTAAGATTAATGCACCGAATGCTAAACCTTCTAATAAGGCACCGATGATGATCATCGCAGTTTGGATTTTTCCAGCTGCTTCAGGTTGACGAGCAATACCTTCCATTGCTTTTCCTCCAATTTGACCTAATCCGATTCCTCCTCCGATTACGATTAATCCTGCTCCAATTAAATTGTACATACTAATTTGGTTTTTATAAATATTAATTAAACAAATTCTTATTAATGATGGTCGTCGTGTTCCTCGACTGCCATACCTATAAATAACGATGATAACATCGTGAAAATAAATGCTTGTAAAAAAGCTACTAAAAGCTCAATAACCATAATAAATAAGGTTAAAATTAAAGACATACCTGTTGATGCTGCTGGACCAAAAGATGCTTTCATTGTTATCATTAACGCTACTAAACTCATTACAACAAAGTGACCTGCTGTAATGTTTGCAAATAAACGTATTAATAAAGAGAATGGCTTGATTATTACAAAACCTACTAACTCTATAACTGCTAATATAGGACGTAAGATTACTGGTACACCAGGCATCCATAAAGTATGCGCCCAAAAATCTTTTGTACCACTAAACATATAAATAACTACTGTAAATATCGCCATTGCAGCTGTTACAGCAATTTGTCCTGTTACATTAAAACCTAATGGTGTTAAACCTAATAAATTTAAAATCCATATAAAGAAAAACACTGTTAATAAAAAACTCATGAATTTTTTATATTTTTTCTCTCCAATATTTGGTCTTGCTATTTCGTCTCTAACATATAATACTAAAGGTTCTAAAACACGACCAACACCTTTTGGTATTGTATTTCCTTTTTTATAACCACGTGCTAAAGCTCCGAAACCTAATAACATAATAAGTCCTGTAACCAACATACCAAATACACTTTTAGTAATAGAAAAATCTATAACTTTACTTGCATTTGTTGCGTGATGCTCTTCATCGAAAGCAACCTCTGTTTCTCCAGGATTTAACTCGTAAATTTTAGAGTGTATTTTTGTTAACTTAACTCCACCTGCATCAACAATCTCGTGCCCAGCATCATCATGATGAAAAGCTGAAGACATAAAAGTTTTTAAACCTTCACTAGTCCAAACAATAACCGGTAACGGAAAACTATAATGCTTCCCAGTTGAATTATCTGTATAAAAATGAAAATCGTGCGAGTCTTTTAAGTGATGCTGGATATATGAATTAATCTCTTCCGGCGTATCTACCTGATTTCCAGAAACGTCTCCATGCTGAGGCGTATCGTTTTCTGCCTGAACAGTAAACATGCCAAAAACCATGAATAAAACAGCTAGTAACTTAATAGATTTTTTTGCAATCACCATAACTCTTGTTAAAAATATGAAATTTATGCTCTCTTAAAAATTTGTGCAAAGGTACACAATAAATTAAAATTCCAAACCCTTTTTTAAACTAAGTTTTTCTACCTTAAAAAAAGGCTAATTTACTTATTGTCTTGGCTTAATATTTTTGATACTAAAACAGCTTCTAAAGTTAAGAACAATATTAGGGGAACTAACAAGGTTATACGTTCTGGTTTTGTAAGCTCATCTATAGAAAAAACAGTATTTTTAAACATTAAAACAAACACGCCCATTTTTACAAATACGCTGGTTAAATATATATATCCTGCTTGGTTTGGCATTTTTTGATATATAAAAAACACTAACACATATACTATAAAAGAAGCTATTGCATGAAAACCATAAATAGCATTTATAGAGAAACGTAATGGTGTAACTAATAATTGAGTATTAATTAGAATACATATAACTGCTAAAATTAAGCATAAAAAAAAAGCGGTTAAAACTTGCTTTACCATTTACTTTTGTTTGTTTGTAAAATTAATAACTTGCTTTATTACACTATATATGGCAATAAATACAGCTAATAAGCTAATAGAGGTTTCCCAATATGTTGTATTATATTTTTCGTCTAACCATTCGCCTAATAGATTACCTAGATAAATGGTTAATCCCATTTGAATGGCAATAGATGTAAACCTTACATATGGATTAAGCTGTTTTTTTTGTTTTTTGGTCACCTTTAATATCTTTTACTGTAGATTTCATAACACAAGATACATTAAATGTTGCACCAGGTTCTACGGCTAATTTCTCTGTAACTACATTTCCTTCAATATAAGCAGAAGACCTTAAGGTTAATGTACCTGTTAGTTTTAATTCACCAATTAATTTACCTTCAAAGTAAGCATTACTACTTTCTAGAGAACCGTGTATTTCTCCTGTTTTTCCAACAACAACTTTTCCAGGTGTAATAATGTCTCCCTCTATAATGCCATCTATTCTAATATCTCCTTCACTACTAAAAGTACCTACTATTTTTGTGCCTTTAGCTATTATGTTTTGAATTGATGAGTTTTCGTTTTGTTTGTTTTTTTTATTATCAGAAAACATGGTTATTAATTTAAATTATTTATTTGCCATGTAGGCTTGTAAGTTTTTATGAATTTGAACTGTCCTATAATTGTTAGTTGAAATACCAAAAAACGGACGATCGATTTTATATTTTAATTCTGATGGAAATATATCTGTAAAGCCTTTTGCTGCTTCTATACTTCTTAAACCATGCACTACCACAAATGTTTTATCTTTACTATACACATCTATTGATGTAGATAAATTATTGTATTTGGCTAATTCTATGGTTTCGTCTAATGTCTTTTTAAATGTATTAATTTCAGTTTTTGATGCACTTGGGAATTGATAAACAACCTTACATTTAGTAGCGGTTAAATCGTCTTCGAATTCTGAGTTTTCTAATCCTTTTATAGAGGTATCTAAAATAGATTGTGCTTGTATACCTTCTTCTGTATTTGCATAATTAACAGCAACTTCATTAATTGCTTTTTTATAAGCTTCAAAACCGTGTAACCTTCCTACAGCAAAAGCCTTTAATAATTCGAACTTTGGCACTATTTCATCGCCTTCAAATGTATTAATGTATTCTACGCATTTTTTTATAACGCTTTCAAATTCCTGAGCTTCAAATTGCTTATATGTATTCTCATAAATACTTTTAGGACTACTTTCGTCTTTTGCTAATGCAGCTTCTGGATTACTTAAAATTTGTGCATAACGTGAGTCTGGATAATTTGTAATTATTTCGTTTTTAAGAATATTTACTTCTGCAGTTCTCCCTAAAGTTTCATACATTTTAAGTAAGTTATATTTTGCAGGAAGTATTAATCGTTTTTCTGGATTATTATTTAATAAGTCTGTAAATCTAGATTTTGCTAAATCGTACTCTTTAAATTTTTCCTTATAAATTAATCCTAATTGGTAGTATGCAAAATTTCTTTCTTTAGAGATACTGTCTATTTCTTTTTCGTCTGAAGGAATTTGTGCTAAATAAAAATCTACATCTAAAAGTTTATTATTTTCTGGATTTAAATTCTCAGCATTAGATGTTGTTGCAAATTGTGTGGCTTTTGACCCATCTGACCATCTCCAATTATCTGTATTTTCTCTATCTCCCCAAATGCGTAAGAATTCATTTTTTCCATAAGCAACCGTTTGGTCATTATAGAAATAAAATGATGAGGCATTTGCCGAATTTCCTTTAGGCTTAAAGCTATTATTTTGTGCTTGACCAGAATTGTTTTGAGATAAAATGGCTTTTTGTTCTTGTATAGCTAAACGTTCTGCTTCTGCTTCTCTTTCTAATTTTAATTTTGCTACATAATCTTCGAAAAAACGTGCTCTATCAAATTCACCCATTTTAACAAGATTTAAAATACTATCATTTACTTCGGCTACGCCTTCATAATAAATAACATCATCTAAATTTTCTCTTTTACGTTTAATAATTCTGTATGGTTTACTGTTTTCAACCATTTTAGTCATTGTACTATCGTAGTATGCTCCTGCTAACTTATAATTATTAACATCGAAATTCATATCTCCTAGAATTTCGTAGTTTCTTGACATTAGAATTTTGTCTGAAGAGTTTGTTCTAATAGACTTATTATAGTAAACTGTAGCTAAAGAATCTTGTTTTTGGTTTATATAATACTGAGCAACTTGGTGATATATGTGATCTAAAAAAGGTCTATTTTCTCTATCTTTTTCTAGCTTTTTTAAATGCTCTAAAAACTCTTGTTTATTTCCTTTTTCGTAATTGAAATTTTTAGCTTTTTCTACGTGAGCACTTATTAAGTATTTACGTGGGATTTTTCGGTTTAAATCTATAACCTTATCAAATGCTATGTTTGCACTATCTTTATCTTCTAATGCATTATATAATTGACCTTTAATAAAATAGTATCTTCCTTCTTCGAAACGATTTTTAGTTGCTTCGGCAGCAATAGAAATTTGTGTTAAAGCACTATCTAAAGATTTTATATTTATATAGGCTTGTGCCATTGTAGATGTGGCATCTGCTAAATCTTGACCTTTTGGCTCTACTTGTTCTATAAGTGTTTTTAAATTTTTAATTGCCAACTCGTCGTTTTCTAAACGCATGTTGGTTTTTTCTCTCCAAATTCTTGCTTGATTTATATTGCTACTTGCTGGATATTTATACAAAATATAATTAAAAGCCTCTAAGGCTGGCACAAAACGTTGATCGAAATAACGTGATTTTCCTAACAGTAAATAAGCCTCGTCTATTTGTGGATTATGCTCTTTGCCTTGAATATTCATACCGTGCTTTTGTACGGCTTTTACAGCTTTTTCTTCTGCAAGAGTAAAATCTGCGTTTTTAGATTGGCCTGGCAAAATTACCTCATCTAATATTTGCATGCGCTCTATTGGTAAAATTTCCCAATAGTTGTCTCTATAAGCTTCGTTTAAGCTTTTTCTACCTTTTTCGAAAGCAATATTACCATTGTATAATATATTATATTCGGTTGTTACTGCATGATAATTACGGCTAATAAAACTGTCGTTTTTACGCGAACAACCTGTAATTAACAATGCCGAAATGCCTGTAAGTAATATGAAGTATTTTACTGTTTTCAACGCTATAGTGTTTAGTCTAATTTAGATAACTAAAAACTTTTGAAATTAGTATAGTTATCTACATAAGCTTGTAAAAATAAGCATCTTTTTACGTTTTTAGTAAAAAATATGCTGAAAGTTGAAAAAGTTAGATTACCATAACGCATTAAAAACTATAATCTATAACTAAAATACATTTATAAATGTAATTGTTAAAATTAACATTTATACTTAGACTTTAGCTTATAAAAAATCACACCTCTGCTGTTCCAGAAAAATGAGCTTCTAATTCTTTTAAAGTTGCAGGATTAGTTGCTAAATCTTTAACTATTTGACCTTTCTCTAACACAACAATACGTTCGCAAACATCCGTAACATGCATTAAATCGTGGCTTGATACTAATACAGTAACTCCTTTGGTTTGTGCTAAGTCTTTAATAATTCCTTTTAATCTAATTTGTGTTGTTGGATCGAGATTAGCAAATGGTTCATCGAGAATAATAACTTCTGGGTTACCAATAAGTGCAGCAACAATTCCTGCTTTTTTTTGGTTTCCTTTACTTAAATCTCTTAAATATTTTTTCTTATTTAAAATTTCTCCGTGAAAAAAGTCTTCAAACTGAGCTAAAAGTGTATCGACCTGTTCTTTAGTTTGATTACGTAGTTCTCCAATAAAATAAAAATACTCCTCTGGTGTCAAGTAACCTATTAAAAATGTCTCGTCTATAAAAGCCGATGTAAATGGCTTCCAATCTTCACTTTTGTTAACTAAAACATCGTTATTTTTTATATGTCCTGTACTTGGTTGAATAAGGTCTAATAACAAACTAAAATATGTTGTTTTTCCTGCACCATTATTTCCTACTAATCCAAAACTTTGTCCTTTTGGAATATCTAAATTTTCAATATTTAAAACTGTTACTCCGTTGTAAGTTTTTGAAAGGTTTGATGTTGTAATCATAACTTTTTTAATTTGTTTGTTTATAAGCTTCTAAAGTTTTATACTTTTCTGCTTTATATATTTTTTCTATTATTTTAAATACTTTATTTTTAAATAAAAACCCTAAAACACCTGCTACTGCAACTAAAGCAAAACCTAAAATGTCGCTATGTGCAAAGTGACCTATAGCATAAATTACAATTGGTAATATTAATTTAGGAATGGTTAATAATAAAGTTTTTACGTTAAATGCTTTTTTATCTCCAAACGCCTTTTTGTTAGATGTTAAATCGATAGGAGTTTTTATATATGCACCTCCCCAAAGTACTACATGAGAGTTTACACCTATATTATAAATTGCACCAACTACAACAGCAACATATGCTTGCCAGCCAAAATACAAGTAAAATGATGCTATTATAGTAGAAATAACGGTTGCAATAACCATTAAATACCATTTAGATTCTAAGTATTCTTTGTAACGAATATTTTGGCTCATCATTAATGGATAATAAGCGCTATCCCAACTCGGTACTAATTGTCCAAAACTAAATAGAAAACCTCCGGAAACAAAAATCCCTGCAAAAACACGCCAAAAAGGCCCATTGTACATCTCTATAGAATTAGTAAAAAAAAGTAGCCCGTAAAAAATAAAAATAACACTCATTATAACTGTTGTTTTTGAGCGTTTATTTCTTTTAATAAGTTTAATGTCGTTTTTCAAAAATGTAGAAACACTACCAAAACGATCTAACCAACCCATATTATCTGTTTCGGCAATACTTACTTTTTTTGCTAAACCAGCATCTAAATAAAAGTTATTTCTAAAATATGTAAATGCTGTTTTATAAAGTATAAATGCTAAGGCCAAAGGAATTATTGCTAAATAAGGCTGATTGTAAAATGCCTGAAAAATTGGTTGTGTAAATAATGTAATATTAAAAATATTATAATAATACATAGCAGCAAAAGCAATTACTAAACCTATTACCGAGTAAAAAACAACATCTTTATTATTAACAAAAATGTTTATGAAATTATTACAGTAAAAAAGACCTAACATTGCCAAATGCCACCCTATAACTCCAAAAGCGTCGTATCCTCCTTTAAAAATTAATACAAAAGAAAACGGTATAAAAAAGAAAGCGTGCAGAATATTAAAAAAAGATATCATTGTTTTTTTAATACCAAAACTTACCACTTGATCTTTTTTTAAAGGTAGATACAGTAATGGTTTTATATTTACAATAGGCATTTTTTGTAAAAAATAACGCATAACCAAATCTGCAACCAAATAGAAAATTAAAAACTTATTTACAATTTTTAACGGATCTGGATCTACATACTTTTCGATAAGAAAATAAGCGCCTATTCCAATTCCTAAAGCATAAATAAGCATAAAAAATGCTGCAATAGCCATTAATATTTTAAGAAACAAATTAACTTTAAAAGAAGCAGATCTAAAAAAGGATTTCCATTCTAAACTAATAAAATGTTTGAGCATAGTTATTATTTTGGTTTAATAGTTAGTAATATTAACATAGTTTTTGTTACAATCAAAATGAAATTAATTTCTTGTTCACTATTTTTACAAAAAATAAAAACATGGCTAATTTTCATAAATTATCAATAAAAAAAATAACACGTCAAACAAATAAATCTGTTACATTAAGTTTTAATGTACCAGATACTTTAAAGCAAAACTTTAACTTTAAAGCAGGACAATATATTACCCTTAAAACCTCTATAAATAGTGAAGAGATACGAAGAGATTACTCTTTATGCTCTTCTCCAAAAAGTGGAGATATTACTGTAGCTGTAAAAGAAGTAGAAAATGGAACTTTTTCAAAATATGCAAATAACACATTAAAAGAGAATGATGTTTTAGAAGTTGCAGAACCTCAAGGTCGGTTTATCTTTTTACCAGACAGTTCTAAAACAAGAACTATTGCTGCTTTTGCTGCTGGAAGTGGTATTACTCCTATATTAAGTATTGCAAAAACTGTTTTAGAAGAAGAACCTAACAGCACATTTGTTTTAGTTTATGGTAATAAAACCACAGAAGACACTATTTTTTTAAATGAAATATTAAATCTTCACCACCAATATAAAGACCGTTTCGATGTTAAGTTTGTGTATAGCCAATCTCAAGAACCAGACGCTTTATTTGGACGTATTGAGAAAAGTACCGTAAACTTAATTGTAAAAAACAAATATAAACATACTACTATAAATGCATTTTATCTTTGTGGTCCAGAAGCAATGATACACACAGTAAAAGATGTTTTAACAGAAAATAATGTAGATAAAGACAATGTATTTTTTGAGCTTTTTAAAGTTGCCAAAACAAAGCAAATTATAGAAAATGCTGTAAATACTGGAGAAACCGAAATTAAAGTTATTGTTGATGATGAAGAGGAAACTTTTATTATGAAACAATCGCAAACTATTTTAGAAGCTGCTTTAGACAAAGATTTAGACGCACCTTATTCTTGTCAAGGTGGAATTTGTAGTAGCTGTATTGCTAGAGTTACAGAAGGCGAAGCAACTATGAGACAAAACAATATTTTAACAGATAATGAAGTAGCCGAAGGTTTAATTTTAACTTGTCAGGCACATCCTAAAAGTTCTAAAATTGTTGTAGATTATGATGACGTATAACACAAAAACGTTTTTAATCTGTTTTTTAAGTTTTTTGTCGAATTACCGAATACTACTACATTTTTATTATAATTATCTCGATTAACTGCATAGCTTTGTAATTATTGTAACGCTAAAAATTTGTTAGTTTAAGGGATAAAACAGTAGATATTTTTAATACGTTACAAGTTTATAAGCCTCACTTTTAGTGAGGCTTTTTATTTATTATTAGCTAAAATAAAATCTATTTTTTTTATTACCGTATCTGGAGCAATGGTTCTTGAAGCTTCTTTATAATTTTCTGGAAATTTATTGCCATAAATAGAAGTAGGTATTAAAGGAAACTGACTTCTATTTGATAGTAAACAATAATCTTCTGGTTGATTAAATGGAGAAAATCCAGCAAAAGGATGTGTAACATTCCAAATAGTAACTACTTTTTTACCTAACATTGCCGCTATGTGTGCGTTACCAGAATCCATAGCTAACATAACATCTAAATTAGAAATAACATCTAACTCTTGACTTAAAGATAATTTTCCTGCTAGATTTATAACATTACTATATTTATCCTGAAAAGCGTTTAGAATTTTAATCTCTTTTTTACCACCACCAAATAAGAGTATTTTATTAGATTTTGATAATTCAAATATTACACGTTCTAATAAATCTAAAGGATACATTTTAGATTGATATTGAGCAAAAGGCGCAATACCAATCCAATTTTTATTATCTTTTTTAATTAAATCTTGTGTGCTTTGATCCAGTATTTTTTGTTCTGGAAAATTAGAATTAGAAAGATTAATTGTATAACCTAATTTTCTAAAAACATCGGCATAACGCTCGTGTGTAGTTTTTAACTGTTCAAATATTTGTCCTACTACCAATGCTTTCTTTTCCTCTCTTCCTTTATCAATTTGTTTAAAGGTTTTTCCGAAGAAAAAAAACTTAATAATCTTTGTTCTTAATACATTGTGTAAATCTGCAACCTCATCAATGCCTAGACTTTTTAATTCTTTAGACAATTTATAAAGACCTAAAAAACCTTTATGTTTTCCGTTTAAATCGGGAGAAAAAATAGTTACATTTTTTAAATCTCTAAAAAAAGGCTTAAAAAACTCTCGTGTTAAAACTGTTACCTTAACATTTGGGTATTGTTGTATAAAAGCCCTTAAAACAGGAACAGACATAGCAACGTCTCCCATTGCAGAGAGACGAATTACTAAAATGTGCTTTGGTTTTGGCATATAGAATTTACTTACTTATTATTAAGAAAATGCCATAGGTTTGTTATGGAAACTCTTGCTGTTACTGCAAAAATTACTTTTGTCCTCTTAAAACAGGATTAAGCTCATCATCATTATACATTTTCATTTGCTTATACACTTTCATGTATTTGTCTCCTTTGCTAATATCTTCTAATAAAGTGTCTATTGCTGTAGATAAATCTACGCGTTGCTCTAACAAAATATCTAATTTTTTCTGGCAAGTAGCTCTATGTTCGGCAGAAGCATCACTTCTTGTTGCTTCTTCTTCCATATGATAAACTTTTAATGCTAAAATTGATAGCCTGTCTACTCCCCAAGCAGGACTTTCGGTATTAATTGTAGCATCACTTTTTGGAGAAACATCTTTATATTTCTCTAAAAAATAACTATCAATATACTCTACCATATCTGTTCTATCTTGGTTAGATGCATCAATTTTACGCTTTAATTCTAAAGCTGCAACAGGATCTATTTGTGGATCTCTAATAATGTCTTCGTAATGCCACTGTACTGTATCTATCCAACATTTTCTATATAATAAGTGCTCTAATAAATCTGATTTTTCATATTTATTTGTAAACGGCTGGTCTACAGTGTTAATTTCGTGATATTTAGCTATTACTTCTTGAAAAATAGCGTTGGCTTTAGTTGAAAACATATTGATTTAATTTTTTGAAATGTAAAATTACGGATAAATATTTAACTTTACCATTCAATAACTTAGATTCACAATAATGCATATTCATAACTTATCTGAAGATAATTCAATTTTAAACACTTTTATTTCCGAACTACGAGATGTCAATATACAAAAGGACAGTATGCGCTTTAGAAGAAACATAGAACGTATTGGAGAGGTTTTAAGTTATGAAATGAGCAAATCCTTTAAATTTAAAAATCAAGAAATTACAACTCCTTTAGCAAAAACTACTGTTAAAACTATTGATAGTGATGTTGTTTTATGCTCTATTTTAAGAGCAGGTGTACCTTTACATAATGGTTTATTAAATTATTTTGACAAGGCAGAAAATGCTTTTATATCTGCTTACAGACATCACAAAGAAAATCCTGATACTTTTGAAATTGTGGTAGAGTATTTAGCTTGCCCAAATTTAGAAGGTAAAACATTAGTACTTGCAGATCCAATGGTAGCAACAGGACAATCTTTACTAGCTACTTATGAAGCTTTAAAACCATTTGGAACTCCTAAAGAAATCCATTTAGCTGCTGTTATTGGAGCTCAAGAAGGTGTAGATTTTGCTGCAAAACATTTTCCAGAAAACACGCATTTATGGATTGCAACTGTAGATAAAGACCTTAACAACAAAGGTTATATTGTACCTGGTTTGGGTGACGCAGGAGATTTGGCTTTTGGGCAAAAACTACAACATTAATAATACAACTGGTACTATTAATAACAAAACAACAAAAAGTGTTTTAAACCATTTTTCTTCTATAGTTTCTATATAGTTTGAAAAAATAATAGTTAAAGGTCCAAACAGAAAAAGAAACTCACTACCATTTTTTTTAGGAGAAATTATAACTATTAAAGATGCTACAACGCACGCCATAAAGATAACTTTATAAGATGGCCTAAATGTTTTTTTCTTTTTATTAATATCTTTTAAATAGAATAAAGATGACCATAGACCAAACGACAACAATACCGTAATTGCAACAATAAACTGAATAGAATTATATACAGTAAAGTTAAAACCTACCTTAGGATTTATATTTAAGTACGAAAAGAAATCGTCTTTTATTATTATAGATGTGGATATGGATAAAATTATAATTGCTAATAAACCAAGAAAAGGAGTAATCCATTTTTTTATCTCAGATTCTGAATAGAATAATAACGCTATAAATATGAGAAGAAAAAAGAGGAGCGACCAAAAATAAAACAAGCTGGCTAAGCCTATTAAAAAACCTGCATCAAACAATTTTTTTATATGTTCTTTTTGGGTTCTTAAACTAATTATTCGTCTTAATGCTAGTAGTACTAAAAAATTAGATAATACAACTTCCCATTTTAAAAATACTTGTGGTACCGTAAGAAGAAAGATACTAAACAGCAACACCTCTGTATTTCCTTTTTGAGATAACGAGTTTTTTGTAACAATAAAATCTACCAATAAAATAGATAAAAAACAGCACGCAAAAACTGCTATTAATTTAAAAACAGAAGTGGTATTTAACACAATATTGCTATACTTATTGGTAGCAATAAGTAATGCCAAAAGAGACAATGAAAAAACAATTAAAAAATTAATTGGTTTAGATTTACTAAAAATGCTTGTAATCATTATCTGTTTTTGTATTTTTGCTTTATAAATTTACTACTATTATTATGAAAGATTTATTTTACGCTATACAAGACTTTTTTGTAGATGTTGCATTTGCACCTTTAGATATGCTAAGATTTTTAGAATTAGAAAACTGGTTTTTAGCTAACGGTGTTAATTGGTTATTTATGATTATAGGTGCTGTAGCAATGGTTTACTGGATGATACAATTAAAAGGTTTTAACGATAATAATGAAGAAGATAAGAGTATTTCTTCTCATTCTTACTTATAAATCGAACCCAATATCTTTTCGATAATTCATCTTATCAAAATGTAGTTTTTCTATATTTTGGTAAGATTTTTTTATGGCCTCTTTGTACGTGTTTCCATAGCTTGTTATAGCCATTACTCTTCCTCCAGAAGTTACAACTTTATTATCTTTTAATTGTGCACCTGCATGAAATGCAATAGAGCCTTCTATGTTATCTATTCCAGAAATTTCTTTTCCTTTCTCATAAGCTTCAGGATAGCCACCAGAAACTAACATTACTGTTGCTGCTGCTTGCTCATCTATTTCTATTTCAATTGTATCTAATGTTTGGTTAGCAACTGCTTGAAATACCTCAACTAAATCATTTTTTAAACGAGGTAAAACTACTTCTGTTTCTGGGTCACCTAAACGCACATTATACTCTATTACAAAAGGATTATTTCCTACTTTTATTAAACCAATAAAAACAAAACCTTTATAAGGTAAATTATCTTTTTTAAAACCATTAATTGTAGGTATTACAATACGCTCCTTGATTTTAGACATAAATTCTTCATCTGCAAAAGGCACAGGCGAAATTGCTCCCATTCCTCCAGTGTTTAAACCGGTATCTCCTTCTCCAATACGTTTATAATCTTTTGCGGTTGGTAAAATTTTATAATTTTTACCATCGGTTAGAACAAAACAACTTAATTCTATTCCATCTAAAAATTCTTCTATAACAACTTTTGTACTTGCATTTCCAAACTTAGCATCTACTAACATTGCTTTTAACTCTGCTTTAGCTTCGTTTAAATCTTCAAGTATAACAACACCTTTTCCTGCTGCTAAACCATCTGCCTTAAGTACATAAGGTGGTTTTAAAGTGTCTAAAAAAGCATAGCCATCTTCTACTGTTTCTGCATTAAAACTCTGGTAAGCTGCTGTTGGAATATTGTGTCTAAATAAAAACTCTTTAGCAAACTCTTTACTTCCTTCTAATTCCGCAGCTGCCTTTTGCGGTCCAACAACAGCAACATTTTTAAGCGCCTCATCTTCAAGAAAAAAATCATGAATACCTTGTACCAAAGGATCTTCGGGACCAACAACAACCATTGTTATTTTATTATTTAACACCACTTCTTTTATGGCTTGAAAATCGGTAACATTTACTGGTACATTTGTAGCTATATTAGCTGTCCCAGAGTTTCCTGGTGCAACAAACAAATTTCTACATTTGTTACTTTGTGCTAATTTCCATGTAATTGTATGTTCTCTTCCTCCAGAACCTAGTATTAAAATATTCATAGTTGTGATTGTTTCCGCAAAAATAATTATTTACTTTACAAATTCATATTTATAATTTTTTCTTTTGAATCTATTTAACCTTTCTCTAAAATTAAAAGGCTTTCCTATACAAAAAGCAAAACTTGCTTTAAAACGTATTAAAGGCTTATCTGTTGAGGACAAAGCTCAATATATTATTGATAAAAGAACCGAAATTATAAATTACCATTTACAACAAAACACATTTTATAAATCGTTTGCAAATAAAGTAAACGTGAACGATTGGAATAGTATTCCTATTTTAACTAAAAAAAACTTACAACAACCATTAAACAATAGATTATCTAAAGGCTTTACAACCAAAAACTGCCAAGTAAATAACACTTCTGGTTCTTCTGGTTATCCGTTATCGTTTGCTAAAGATAAATTTTGCCACGCTTTAACTTGGTCTATTTTTATGGATAGATATGGCTGGCATGATTTAGACATAAACACCTCTAAACAAGCTCGTTTTTATGGTATTCCATTAGATAAAAAAAGTTATTATAAAGAACGTTTAAAAGATAAATTAAGTAACCGGTTTCGATTTTCGGTTTTTGATATGAGTGATAAACAACTTGCTAAAAACGTAACATTATTTAGCAAATTTGATTACGAATATCTCTACGGTTACTCTAATGCACTAACTCTTTTTGCAAAATATTTAAAGCGAGAAACTATTGTTTTAAAAGACGTATGTAAAAGTTTAAAAGCTTGTATTGCAACTTCTGAAACTTTATTTGAAGAAGATAAGAAAATACTTGAAACACAATTTGGTGTGCCTGTAATTAACGAATATGGTTGTGCAGAATTAGGCTTAATTGCTTTTCAAAATACTAAAAACGAATGGTTAATAAATAGTGATGATTTATATGTTGAAATTTTAGACGAAAATGATAATATTTTACCTTACGGCGAACAAGGTAGAATTGTAATTACATCATTATACAATAAAGCACATCCATTTATTAGATACGATTTAGGAGATATTGGAACGCTCTCTAAAAAAAGTACTTTTACCAAGCCTATTCTTGAGTCTTTAGCAGGAAGAACAAATGACACATTAAATTTGCCAAGCGGAAAAACTGCAGCTGGTTTTACTATGTATTATGTTACAAAAACTATTATTGAAGATGCTTCTAAAATTAAAGAGTTTATGATTGAACAATTTAAAATTGACACCTTTAAAGTAAGTTATGTTGCAGAAGAAGAACTCTCAGAAATACAAAAAGAAACTATAAAAAAGGCTTTAGACGATTATTTAGAACCTGGTTTACATGTTTCTTTTGAGAGAAAAGAAAGCTTAGAACGCGCAAAAAGTGGTAAAGTAAAACAGTTTATTTCTTATGTTAAGAAATAGAAACTATTTGTTTACTTTTTACAAAAAAATGCTCCCATAAAAATATTACCATACAATACATTGACTTAATTGTAGAGTATCCTAAACCTTTTTTGTAAACCCAATAATTATGTTTTAACAAAGCAACTTTGTTTGATGAAATTGAGTTTTCACGAACGCGATAAAATGCTAAAGATTCTTGTACTCCTTGAGCCGGTTTTCTTGAAGCTTTTATTGCGTTTAACCACAATAACCAATCTTGACGTTTACGTAAATTAGCTGAAGTTATTTTTCCTAATACATTGGCATTATAAACTCCTGTTAAATTACCTATATAGTTACTTTTTAAAAATTTGTTATACGTTAAAACTGGTAACGCTTTAACCATTTTATTTAATGGTTTTCCTTCTTCGTCTATTTGCTCGTAACTAGAAAAACAAACATAACAATTATTAGCTTTCATAAAAGCTACTTGTTTTTCTAGTTTAATAGGTTTCCAAAGGTCGTCTGCATCTAAAAATGCAATATAATCTCCTTTTGAAGCCATTATACCTTTATTTCTTGATATAGCTGCTCCTTGATTGCTTTCGTTTTTAAGTAATTTTATTCTATGATTTTTAGAAATAAAATTTTCTACAATTTTAATGGTATTATCTGTTGAGCAATCGTCTATCAAAATTAATTCCCAATTAGAGTAGGTTTGATTTATAACAGAGGTAATTGTGTCGCTAATAAAGGTTTCAGAATTATATAGTGGTGTTATTATAGAAACGAGTGCTTTCACAATTAATAGGCTTGTTTTTGTCCTTTAAAGATGTTTAAAATAGTTTGAATAATTATTTTAATATCTAATAATAACGACCAGTTTTCAATATAAAAATTATCGAATTTAATTCGGTTTATTATATCTTCATCACTTTTAATTTCTCCTCTATAACCTTTTATTTGCGCTAATCCTGTTATACCTGGTTTTACATGATGACGGAATATAAAGTTATACTTATCAATTTTTTTTGAGTAGTCTTCTGTATAAGAAAGCATATGAGGTCTTGGACCAACCACAGACATATCTCCTAATATTACATTGAGAAATTGTGGTAACTCGTCTATACTAGTTTTTCTTAAAAACTTACCTATTTTAGTTAATCTATTATCGTTTTCTTTAACGTAAGTGCCTTTTACTTCTTTTACCGTTCTTAAAGATCTAAATTTATAGCATGTAAATACTTTATAATTTATTCCATTACGTTTATGTTTATAAAATAACGGTCCTTTAGATTCTAATTTTATTAAAATAAATAAAATAACCGATACCCAAGAAAGTATAAAAACAATAATGAATAATGAAAACACAACATCGAACACACGCTTGACCAACTTATTAAAATCTTGATTTAAAGCAACTTGCTGTATAGACAACACTGGAAGATAACTATAAAAATCTGTTTTTAAACGTTTGGTAAATAGCTTTTTAGTTTCTGGAATAAATTTAATATTACAATGATGATTGTTTGCGTACTTTACAAAATCGTTAACTTGATTTTCTGTAAGCTCGTCCATTGCACAGTAAATTTCATCAATTCCGCTATTAGCTTCCAAAAATAAAAAACTGTCACTTATACTTCCTGTAATTTCTGGAGATTTATTATTACTAAAGCGTGCTAATAAGTTATATCCTAGCTCTTTTTTATTAGTAAAAATAGTTTTAAGCTCTTTAGCTCCATTTGTATCACCAATAATAACTACACGCCTTAAATTTCCTTTTAGTCTTAAACGATAGGCTTTTAGTAAGTAATAACTTAAAAGTTTTACAAAACCAATAATAGCAAATGCAGAAAATAAATAATTAATTGTAACAAAGGCTTGTATATTTACACTCCTAAAAACACCAATAAAAGCATATACTAATATTGAAAATATTAGAAACTGTTTTATTAGTAATGTAATAATGTTTAATGCAGATGTATACCTATATACATGATAAAAATTTATAAAAGCTGTAGACAAAATCCAAAATATAATAGAATATATTATATAAAGTAAATGCTTATTATTAAAAAAGGCTGATGAAAAAAAATGAAGATGTTCTTCGTTAAAATTAAAGGAATAAAACGCTAAAAGATTTATAATTAACAAATCAAAAAGCACCAAAAAAGGTCTTAATAACCAAGAGTATCTTCCACGTTTATATTCCATTTGCTATTTGTTATTATAGCTTGAAAAATCTTTATGCTCACTTTTATTAAGTTCTTCCTCACTTAAACTTTTAAAATAATCGAATGTTATTTTCATACCTTCTGAACGATTTACTTTTGGCTCCCAACCTAATATTTTTTTTGCTAAAGTAATATCTGGCTGTCTTTGCATAGGATCGTCTACTGGTAAATCTTTATATATAACTTTTTGAGTTGTACCGGTAAGTTTTATAATCTCTTCTGCAAAATCACTAATGGTAATTTCGTGAGGATTTCCAATATTAACTGGATAACTATAATCGCTTAATAACAAACGATAAATACCTTCTATTTGATCGTCTACATAACAAAAAGAGCGCGTTTGCTTACCATCTCCAAATACAGTTAAATCTTCTCCTCTTAACGCTTGACCCATAAATGCTGGAATTACACGACCATCGTTTAGCCTCATTCTTGGACCGTAAGTATTAAATATTCTAACAATACGTGTTTCTAAACCATGAAATCTATTATAAGCCATTGTAATTGACTCTTGAAAACGTTTAGCTTCATCATAAACACCTCTTGGTCCAATGGTGTTTACATTTCCGTAATATTCTTCGGTTTGAGGGTGCACTAAAGGATCTCCATATACTTCTGAAGTAGATGCAATTAAAAGTCTTGCTTTTTTTGCTCTAGCTAAGCCTAACAAATTATGTGTACCTAAAGAGCCTACTTTTAATGTTTGAATTGGTATTTTAAGATAATCTATAGGGCTAGCTGGTGATGCAAAATGTAATATATAATCTAAAGTACCTTCAATTTTTATAAACTTAGTAACATCATGTTCTATAAAACTAAAGTTTTCATGAGTTTTAAGATGCGCAAGGTTTTTTTTATCGCCAGTTATAAAATTATCCATACCAATAACTTGATAACCTTCATGAATAAAACGATCACATAAATGAGACCCTAAAAATCCTGCAGCTCCTGTTATTAGTACTTTTTTTAAACCCATTACCTTCCTATTGATATATATGTAAAACCTTCGTTTTCTATATCTTTTACATCGTATAAATTTCTACCATCAAAGATAATATTGTTTTGCATATTTGCCTTCATTTTATCAATATCTGGTGTTCTAAAAATACTCCACTCTGTACAAATAACTAATGCATCGGCATTTTCTAAAGCATTATACATACCGTCTGCATATTTTATTTTATCGCCAAGTTTTCGCTTTACGTTAGGCATTGCTTCTGGATCGAAAGCTGTAATATTTGCTCCAGATTCTAGTAAACTATCTATCATATAAAGTGCTGGAGCTTCACGTATATCGTCTGTTTCTGGTTTAAATGCCAATCCCCAAACAGCAATATTTTTTCCTTTTAAATTATTATTAAAATGATTCTCTATTTTAGGAATTAAAACTAATTTTTGTCTTGCATTTACATTGATAACAGCATCTAATATCTGAAAATTATAATTTGAATCTTTTCCAGATTTATGAAGCGCTTTTACATCTTTAGGAAAACAAGAACCTCCATAACCAATACCTGGAAAAAGGAAACGTTTTCCTATTCTTGAATCTGTTCCCATACCAATTCTTACTTTATCGACATCTGCTCCTACTTTTTCGCAAAAGTTAGCTATCTCATTCATAAATGTAATTTTGGCTGCTAAAAAAGCGTTTGAAGCATATTTAGTAAGCTCTGCAGATTTTTCGTCCATTACTATTATTGGATTTCCTGAACGCACGTAAGGTTTGTACAGTTTTTCCATAAGCTTTATTGCTTTTTCGCTGCTGGATCCTACAACAATACGTTCTGGTTTTAAAAAATCGTCTACGGCAAAACCTTCTCTTAAAAATTCTGGATTAGAAACTACATCAAAATCTACTGTTGCATTTTTAGCAATTGCTGCTTTTACTTTTTCGGAAGTACCAACAGGAACAGTGCTTTTATCTACTATAACTTTATAACCTTTAATAAGTTTTCCTATTTGGTTTGCTACTCCTAATATATACTTTAAATCGGCAGAACCATCTTCGTCTTCTGGTGTTGGTAAAGCTAAAAATACAATATCGCCATGCTCTAAACCTTCTTCTAAACTTGTTGAAAATTTTAGGCGATTTGCTTTAATATTCCTTTCGAATAAAACATCTAAGTGTGGCTCGTATATAGGTACTTTACCACTTTGCATTTGTTCTACTTTATTTTTATCTATATCTATACAAAGGACATCATTACCTGTTTCTGCAAGACATGTTCCTGTAACTAAACCCACATATCCTGTGCCTATTACTGCTATTTTCATTTAAAAATTGTATGCTTGTTTCTATAAAAACGCTTCTTTTTAAAAGAACGCTTTAAAGTGATTTATATTTTTTTAGACTATTTTTTTATCTAGTCTTTCAAAGTCTGAATTCATACTTAAAAATTCTGGAACAATATCTTTCATTTTAAGTACAATTTCGTTTTTACTACCATCTTTTGCTGAGGCGGTAAGATCTGTTATTAGTTTATTTATTGTTGCATAATCATAGCATTCGATTTTTGCTATCATTATTTTTTCATTGTATGTAGGTAATGTTTCAGACTTATCGTTTAGAAGTTCTTCATATAACTTTTCACCAGGTCTTAAACCAATAACTTTTATATCTATATCCTTATATGGTACAAATCCTGCTAAACGAATTATTTTTTTAGCTAAATCTATAATTTTTACTGCTTCTCCCATATCGAAAATAAATACTTCTCCTCCATTTCCCATTGCACCAGCTTCTATTACTAGTTGGCAAGCTTCTGGAATAGTCATGAAATATCTAATAATGTCTGGATGCGTAATAGTTAATGGTCCGCCTTCTTCTATTTGTTTTTTAAATAAAGGCACTACAGAGCCGTTAGAGCCTAAAACGTTACCAAACCTTGTTGTTACAAACTGTGTGGTTGTTTTATTTTCTTTTTTTAATTTACTTTGAAGGGCTTGAACATAAATTTCGGCAATGCGTTTGGATGCTCCCATAACATTACTTGGGTTTACAGCTTTATCTGTAGAGACCATAACAAATTTTTCAGATTCGTATTTGCTAGACATATCTGCTACGTTTTTAGAACCTACTACATTTGCAAAAACGGCTTGCGATGGATGTTTTTCCATTAATGGCACGTGTTTATATGCTGCCGCATGGTATACAACGTTAGGCCTATGTTTACTAAACACTTCGTCTATTACTTCTCTATTCCTTACATCGGAAATAATGGCTTCAAAATCTAGATTTGGAAAATTTTGATTAATTTCATGTTGAATGCGATAAAGCGGAGTTTCGGCATTATCTAAAATTAATAGTTTTTTAGGATTATAGTTTGCTACTTGCCTAACTATTTCACTACCTATGGATCCTGCTCCTCCAGTAACTAAAATGCACTTATTGTATATTTCTTTTGCAACAAGTTTATTGTCTAGTTTTATTGGATCTCTTTCTAGAATATCTTCAATTTGAATTTTTTCTATTTGATTAGATAAACTTTTATTGTTTTCAATATCCGAAATTAATGGTGCTCTAAATACTTTAAAATTATATTCTAAACAGTTATCTATAATAGCTATACTTGCTTCTTTTGTTATTTTATTATCTGCAATAATAAGTGCTTGAGCTCCATATGCTCTTAATGTTACGGCAACTTTTCTATGCAATTGAACAATTGGAAGCCCTAATATTTCTTTACTTTTATTTTTACCCTCTCTATCTATAAAACCCAATACTTTATAACGTGATGGTTTTTCTGATTTTAATGCCGAAGCAATCGCTATAGCATTTTCACCAGTTCCATAAACTAATACGTTTATTTGGTCTTCTTCATATTGATATGATAAGTATTCTTCGAAAACATGTTTTACTAAAATTCTGAAAAGAAATAATCCACAAAAAGAAACAATTGCATACACTAAAATTTCTGGTACTAAAAAAATGCTTTCTTCAGTAAATAGGAAATACACATAATGTATGGCTAATGTTGTTACTAATGTAGTAGCAGAGGCTAAAAACAGTTTTACAGCATCTATAAATGTAGAGTGCCTAATTAAACCTGCATAGGTTCTAAAAAAAATAAAAAATAATATATTAACAAGAACAACTATTAACTCCTGTCCTGTTGGCAAATAAGAAAAATAAACGTTTCCACTTTTTAAATTACCAATTATGATTTTAGTAACTACTAATGCTGTTAATAAAATTACACTATCAAAACACAATATTGCCCATCTTGGCAGATAGTTAATGTTTTTAAAATCTATTTTTTTTCGACTAGACTCTAAAACTTGAAATACAGCTTGTTTTAATTTTCTAAGCATTTAAAATGTTGTATTTGAGTGTACAAATATCATAATTATAATTACAATATAGAAATATAACTGTACTTTACAGTTTAAATTAGATAGAATTAAATTTACTTAAGGCTTTTTACAACTTTAGAAATTCGATCTCTATCTTGTTCTGTAAGGTTAGAGCCACTTGGTAAGCAAAGTCCTTTTTCAAACAATGTTTCACTAATATTAGTTCCATAAAATGGTGCATTTTTAAATACAGGTTGCAAATGCATAGGTTTCCATAGCGGTCTTGTTTCTATATTAGCTTCTAGCATTTTATTAAACAGTTCTTCTTTAGTAAATGGTGCATTTTCATTAACAACGATGCAACTTAACCAATGATTTGAATACGAATACTCATTAGGTTCTGTAAATACATCTACACCTTCAACATCACTAAACAATTCTTTATAAAAACTGTTCATCTCGCGTCTTAAGTTTATATGCTTATCTAAGATCTCCATTTGACCTCTTCCTATTCCTGCACTAATGTTACTCATTCTATAATTATAACCAATTTGAGAATGCTGATAGTGAGTTGCTTGATCTCTGGCTTGCGTTGCAAGAAAAATAGTATTTTGTTTCTTTTCTATGTTATTACAAACCATTGCTCCACCACCAGAGGTTGTAATAATTTTATTTCCATTAAATGATAAAATTGAAAAATCTCCGAAAGTTCCACATTTTCTACCTTTAAACGTTGAGCCTAATGCTTCTGCAGCATCTTCTACTACCGGAATATTGTACATTTTGGCTATTGCTAATAACTCGTCTATTCTGGCTGGCATGCCATATAAATGTACTATAATTATTGCTTTTGGTGTTTTGCCTTTTGCTATTCTATCTTTTATAGCTGTTTCTAAATGAATTGGGCACATATTCCATGTATCTTCTTCACTGTCTATAAATAATGGTTTTGCACCTTGATAAACAATTGGATTTGCTGATGCAGAAAACGTCATACTTTGGCATAATACCTCATCGTTTAAACCTACTCCCAATTGCACTAATGCCAAGTGTATTGCTGCAGTACCAGAAGATAATGCTGCTACATGTACATCTTCTTTTAAATAAGATTCTAAATCTTTTTCAAAACCTGTTACATTTGGTCCTAACGGCGCAATCCAGTTAGTATCGAAAGCTTCCTTTATATACGTTTGCTCATTACCTCCCATGTGTGGAGAGGATAGCCATATTTTTTGATTCATAACAATATTAATTATGGAATTTAATTGGTTTTGCAGGAATACCTACAGCTGTACAATTTTCTGGTAAAGATTTAGATACCACAGCACCAGCACCTACAATAGTATTTGTTCCAATACTTAAGTTATTAATTATTTTAGCTCCTGTACCAACATATACATTTTCCTCGATAATAACTTCTCCAGAAATATTTACACTTGGCATAAATGAACTATAGCTTTTTATTGTTGTATCATGACCAACTGTACAAGAAAGATTTAATGTTACAAAATCTTGGATATCGATATTGCAGGTAATTATATTTCCTGCACAAATAATGTTTCCGATACCTATTGCTACATCGTCGGTAGATTTAATAACATTAGGATGAATTAAGTTTGGAAACTTAATATTAGTATTATTTATACTAGAAATTAATTTCTTTTTTATTTCTGGTACACCTACACCTAAAGCTATATTTAAATTATAGTCTATATTATTTATAGATTCTATTGAACCAAGATTTTTTATGCCATTAATGGATTTTCCTACTTCAATATTATCATCAAAAAAACCAATAACTTCATATTGTTTTTCTTTACTATTAATATCATCAATTAAACACTTTACCTCTCTTCCAAATCCGCCAGCTCCAATAATCGCTATTTTTTCTATATTTTCCATACTAAATTAGTTGTTTCCATTAAACTTAAATGTAGTTGCTTGATTTTCTGTATTAATATCTTCAGATTTTATAACCTTACCTATGGTTTTTAAAATTATTTTTAAATCTAAAATAATACTAATATTTTCTACGTACCAAACGTCTAATTCAAATTTCTTCTTCCATGTAATTGCATTTCTTCCATTAACTTGAGCCCAACCAGTTATTCCTGGTTTTACATCGTGTCTCTTTTTTTGTGTTTCGTTATACAATGGAAGATATTCTGGAAGTAAAGGCCTTGGCCCTACTAAACTCATATCTCCTTTAAGCACATTTAAAAGTTGCGGTAACTCGTCTAAAGATGTTTTTCTAACAAATTTCCCTACAGGTGTTAATCTTTTTGCATCAGGTAATAGATTTCCATTAGCATCTTTTTTATCTGTCATTGTTTTAAATTTAATGACTTTAAAAATTTCTCCTTTTTTTCCTGGTCTTTCTTGAAAGAAAAAAGGTTTACCGTTATTATTAAAAAGTAATAGTATTAAAACTAATATAAAAAAAGGACTAAATAGTACTAAAGCTATTAATGCTGCTATAAAATCTAAACTTGGTTTAATTAACCTGATATACATTATTCTAAAACTTCTTTTATTTTATTAGTATATTTTGAAGCTAAATCCCTTCTGTCAAAATATTTTTTAGCATGGTTAAAACCATTTTCTCCCATTATATTAAGAGACTCTTTATTAGCCAACATTAACCTAATTCCTTTTTCTATTTCTTCTGGATTTTCAGGCTCAACATAATAACCGCATTTAGCCTGCTCAACTAAATCTCTTGAAACACCATCTATCGCAAGTAAAATTGGCTTTTTACAAGACATATAATCGAATGTTTTATTAGAGTATATTGTTTTGAAAGTATCAACTTTTTTTAAGACAGATGCACCAGCATCTGAAGCTAAAATATACTTAAACACTTCTTTTTTAGCAACAGAATCTCTAAAAATTATATTATTCAATTTTCTTTTAGCAGCTTCTTCAACTAGCATGTCTTTTTGCATACCTGCTCCAATTAATTGAAATACAACATTGGTATCTTTTAACCTCTCTGCAGTTTCTATTAATTGAATTAAATGATTAGCAACACCATGAGCTCCAACATAAGTTATTACAAACTTATCTTGAAGATTAAGTTCTTTCTTAAAAGCAGTAGCGTCAAAATTTTCCTGAATGCTTTCTGCTAAAGAAAAATCTGCTGCATTTGGTATAAAAATAACTTTCTTGGGATCAATTTTTTTATCTACTATTAACTTCTCTCTAAACGCTGGTGTTAACACATTAATTAATGCAGCTTTTTTATAAATAAAGCGCTCAAACCAATAAGCGAATTTAATTATCATTTTATTTTTTAATACACCTGTATCTATTGCAGATTCTGGCCACAAATCTCTAATTTCGAAAACAAACGGCACACTTTTTATTTTTGATAAAACATAAGCGGTGATACCTACAAATAGTGGAGGAGATGTAACAAGAATAACATCAAATTTTTTATTAGTTTTAAATAAACCAGCGTAAATGCTTGAGAAAACAAATGAAAAATAAGCCCATAGTCTTCCTAAAAAATTAGTATTATAACTCTCGGATACATGAGATCTAATGACATCTACATTATTATAAAAATCTAAATCAGTAAAAAAATACTTTCCTTTATATTTTTCAGGTTTTTTACCTGTTGCATAATGTACCATCCCTGCTAAAACCGTAATTTCATGACCTTGGTTTGCCCATACCTGTGTCATCTCATTAAAACGTGAGCCTCCACCGTCTCCTTTTTCTAAAAAATATTGATGTATGAGTAATATTTTCATATTATAACTTTATTTTAATTTCGGTATTAAAGGTGTTTGTTTTAGTGGCAAAGGTAAGCCTAATACTTTTTTCTTTTACACCGTAGTAACTAGAAAAGTATTTTTCTTCTATTAAAGGATTTAATTTATTTCCAGTAGCATCGGTTGTTTCGATAGTTATTTTATCTAAAAATTCTGGATTTATATGCCAATATTGGTTTTTTGTGAAATTATTAGTGTTTTTAAACTCATCTGTAACACTCCAAATATTCTTAGAAACTGGTTTTTCAACCCTTCGGTTGTGGAAAATATTATTTCCTAAATTTTTAAAAGCCTTAATTTCACCATTAAATATATAATTATCCTGCTTTTTAATTAAGGTTGCCTTAGCATATTTAACCCAATTATACCATATAAAACGACTGCCTTTTAGCATTTGATTTTCGCCTTCAATACCAACAGTATTATGACCTTCGCAACCATTAAAGAAATTTATAAGTTCTTTTTCTGTATTGTATTTATAAGAACCAGAATCTCTTAAAATATTATTGCCATTCACCCAAATATCTAAATGCAAATTGTCTGACTGTGCAGGCCTATCTTTATATTTCCCACAACGTATAAATGTTTTTACATCTTGATCTTGAATAATATAATATCCACCCTTATCAAAAACATTTATATCTGGAATTTGAATATTATCCGCTTGTTTTTCGTTTTTAAAACCATACCAAAACTGGCTTTCGGACTTGTAATAATATTTATTACCTAGAGCTAAACGTAAATCGTCTAATTGCGATTTATAGTTTCTATAGTCTTTATTTGTTAGCTTAAAAAATAAAGCGCCATCGTTAGATCCATAATTTGGTAACTCTCCAAAAACCGGATCTAAACAAGTCTCTAAAAAACTTAATGATTTTTCTGCTCTATCGTAAACAACTGGTTTAAATTTTTCGTTATTTAACTTAGATAATTGAATTGCCCATGTTAATAACTGCACGGTCACACGGTGATAATTCATAGAATATTGAAGAAATGTACCGTCTTTATATATTTGATATTCTACTTCTTGTTCAAACCATTTTTTTCCTTTTATGCTCCATTTTTTTGTGTCTGCCATGAATGGAAATAGTTTGGCAGATAAATATAACATTAAGGTTTCTGTTATAGCATGGTTATTTCTTACAGCAATTCTTGAAAAGTGAATATTATTATATACATGGTGCAATTGCCAGTATATTGAATTCATTATTTCTTGATACAGTGTTTCGTTTAAATTCTCTGAATCTTTGTAATAATAGAGAGCAAATGTCCAATTTAAAACCCTTAAGCTTATTTCTTGGCTACATTTATAGTTTGGACCTTGATTTATAGGATTCTTAGCTATAAAATCTTTAATTTCATTAAAAACCAATTGCGATTGATCTTCATCAAAATGATAATCGTATCTAATAACATCATATAAAAATGAAAATCTTGCTTTCTCCCAAACAAACTTTATATCTCCAGCTTCTAATGAAATATCTTGTATTTCACTCCAATGCTTTGAAATATCATACTTGTGATTTGTTATTGGATTTGTAATCCAGTCGTAATGTTTTCCTAAGCTTAATTCTTGTTTACTAAAAAAAGTAAAGGTTCCATTCTCTATCTTTTGAAAAGTAGATTTTAACTTCTCATCTCTATCTTTTGGAAGCTTATGTATATCTTTTCCGTAGAAGAAAAATGGAGATAAATTATTTTTCCACTCTTCTAGAGTTATAAATGTTTTAAACTCAGGATTTATAGGAAATGCTTTTTTCTGCCATCCTAATTTTGTTGAAATCGCATAATAGATTCTAAATAAAACATATCGCAATCCCATGTTTTTAAAAAGATCGAAAACATGCTTTATATTATCAATATACAATTTATTCATCATATTCCCAATACCTTTCTTTTCTATCTGATTTGATTATTTTAAAAGGGTTTCCGACAACTGTGGAATTATCAGGTATACTTTTATTTATTACAGAATTACTGCCTATAATAACATTATTACCTATTTCTATCTCTCCGAAAATTACTGATCCTGCTCCAACATAAACATCATTTCCCAAAACAGGAACTTTTTTTTCTCCAAAATTTCGACCTATGGTAACATTTTGTCCAATTAAACAATTATTTCCAATAACCGAGTTTGAATGTATTACAACCCCTAATCCCCAATACCCAAGTTTTACATTTTTTCCGATTTTTGCAGTAGATGGTATCCATGCAGAAAAAATTAACCTGTTTAAAAATGATAACATTTTAGCTATAGGTTTTAGTTTAATTTTATTTAAAAAAAAACCTATTCTATATAAAACTAATTCAATTCTCATAAGCGTAGATTAACGATTTTTTAAATGTGTCATAATAACTCTCAAAGCTATATTTTGTTTTAATTCTTTGTTTTGCATTTACACCATATTCTTGTAAAATAGATCTATCTGAAGATAATTTATTTAAAAGATTTAATAGGTTTTCTTTAGTCATATCATTAATTATAAAACCACTATTATTATCTATTAAATCTTTTTCTGTTCCATCCGCAGAAGAACAAACAACTGGCAAACCATAAGCCATAGACTCACAAATGGCTAATCCACCAAGACCTGGTAAAACAAATATATCTGAGTTAAAATAATACTCCTCCAATCCTTCTGTTATTCTTCCGTGAAAGTGTATGTTATCTGACGCACTTTGATAGGTTTGTTTTAAATTATTATAATATTCGGCACCAGAACCTATTATATCAAGGCGACTATTGGTACATTTTTTTTCAAACTCCAAAAAAACTTCTATTAATAATTCTAAGTTTTTTGCAGGGATTATACTACCGACAAATAATATAGTAAATGGTCGATTGAAATTTAATACCTTTTTGCTCTCTTTTTTTAATATTTCCCTCGTGTCTAACACATTAACCCCAACAAAAATTTTATTAGGATCATCAACTCTATTTTCAAAATAACTTCTGCCAATTGTACTATATGTAAAAATGGAATTCACTTTATTTTCCATAAAGTTAATTAATTTGTCTACTTTACTTCTTTGTGTTGAAACTTCTGTGTTTTCTAATTTACCCAAAGACCAATAAATAACTTTTTTTCTAAACATTTTAGAATATAAAATAGAAGAAATATTATTTATTAATGATGAAGCGCCTTCAAGTAATATTACATCTGGATTTACGCGAACTAAAGAAAAAAATAAAAAGGGAAAAAAGGTAAAATATTTTTTTTCATTATTTTTTTTATAAGGAAATTTTAAAGTAAATAGTTTCCTTTTTGAATTAAGGTTGTTGGAAGCATTTTGAAGCTTAGTGTTTTTAACTCCATTTCCATGCAGCAAAATAGAGCTAATACTACTATCATTTTCTATTTCTTTATAGAAAGGCACTCTATAATGGAAAATTACTTGATAAACTATTGCTAATTTCACATTTTTCATAACATCTAAATTTTTCAATTATAACTAGTTTTTACTAAACAAATTGAATGCAACAAATATAATTATATATCTTAAAAAAAAATTAGTTTATTTATCTTTTGAAAAGAGGTATTATTGATTTAAAAACTAAAATAATTTATAAGTGATTTTTAGTAAGCTTCATTATTTTCTAAAAGAACTTCTTCTTTGTAAATTAGATTTTGAAATACGAAATAAAAAACTGAAAAAACTAAAAAACTCTTAAAGAAATTTCCTGCGAAAAAAGCACATGTTAATACTACAATTAAAAGATAACAACTGAATTTTCCTTTGATTTTTTTAAAGAAATTGTTTTTAAGAAAAAAATAGAATATAACGATTCCTAAAAACCCAAATAAAAAGAACAAGTCTAAAAATTCAAATTCTACTTTATATAGGCCATATTTGTTTCCTCCGAATAGGTAGTTTATAAAATTCCAATTCTCATTTGAAAAAATTATAGTTTGTTCTAATAACAAATCTCTTGTTGATGTTAGAACAGTAAACATTCCATTTTCCTTATACAATTTTTCTCCATTTGGGAGCAAAACTATTAAGAAATTATCAATAGTCTTTCTAAAAAGAAAATATACTAAAACCAAAATTAAAATAGTTGTAGTAGTGATTTTTTTATTCTTTTCAAACAAGTAAAAAAATATTAATAAGGCAATACATAACCATACTATTTTTGTCCCAATTAATAATGAAGTTGTTAAAAATAATAAACTAACTATTTTTTTCTTTTTTTCAATAAAAAAATAATATGTTGAAAGTATTAAAAGACAAATATAATAATAGCTTGCCTCAGATGTTTTTAAGAATATTCCATTATATCCAAATCTATTAGAAAAACTATAAGCTCTGAATAATTCAATTTTAGTAATTAATCCTAATATAATTAAAATGCTACTTATTACACCTATAATATAAATAGGTTTTTCTATTGCTTGTATTATAATCTTTTTTTCTTGCTTGTTTAACACCCTAAAAAAAGTAACTAATATAAATGGATAAGAGTATAGTGATAAATTATATAAATGTTTGAAAACGATTATATAATTATAATCTCTATATAAAGAAAAAAATGCTATTAACGTTAAGATAAACATACCTAAATAAAGAATAAGTAAATTAATTTTTTTTCTTTCCCCTAATTTTAATGTTATTAATAAAAGAAACACTATTATTATAAATTTTGGAATAAAACTAAATCTATTAAATGTATCTATAGAATATGTCAATAGGATTTTAGTTATAAAATCAAATAGTATGACTATATAGAAAGAATAGATTCCTGTTTTAATCAATGTACTATTTCTACTCTTTAACATGATTAATAGTATTTGTTTTCAATTTATAAAACAATATCATTATCATCATAAATACTGCACCAAGAATCAGGTTAGAATAAATCATAGATGCGGCTCCAGATTGGTTTTGATTAGCCAAATATATAAATAATAACACAATACCTCCATCTCTAAAAATCCTAAAACCAAGCATTGTCCAATTCATGTTTTTTGACATATATGCTTGCGCACAAAAATAACTCAAGAAAAATCACTTCACAATTAATAACGATTTAATAATATTACTGTTATTTTATTCAAATATAATAAATAGATAAGTTGAATTTAATCGTATTCATTGCCTATTTATTAAGTCTTTTAGATTCTTTATAAAAATTAAATAATAATAGTGCATTGAATAAGGAATAAGAAACGATTCCTTTATGCCTAATAAACATATTTTCAACTAAAAGGAAAAGCATTGTAATTATCAAAAAATATAGATACTCTTTCTCATTCCTTTTTAAACTAAATAAAAAATGAATGGTAAAATTTAAAACCATTAATAATAAGCCCACTAAACCCAACTCAATAGCTGTTTGTATGTATTGATTATGATAGTCTAGGCCTTGCATATGGGGGAAGCCTATTTTTGCATAATGATTATCTAAGTTCTTCTGCCCATCACCAAACCCCACACCGAAAACAGGTGCTTTTTTAAACTCTTCTTGAAATATTCTAATAGAATATATTCTAAAGCCTCCACTACTGTGTACTACTCCTTTTTGAGGTACAAAAACATTTACTACTTGTTTATATCTTTTAACTGCAAAATCAAATTTAGACATCAAAGGAATGATGGTTAATAAAGCAATTAACATTATTATTATTTTTTTTAAGCTCCTAGTTTTTAATATTTTAACAACCTTTAATATACCTATTATTAATAATCCTATAATTGCAATTCTACTTGCGATGAGAATTAAAAAGAAGAGAAAATATAAACCTAATATTACCCAAAGTACTCTTTTAAATCTATCAAGAGTATTTCTTAAAATACTTTCTAAAAAAATTAATGCTATAATTATTAAGTATGAAAAGTAAGTTGGATGAAGGTCTATAAAATCGGTTAAATAAGTATATGTGTATTTATAACTGCTAATTACATTACGTAATGGTTCTCCAGAATCTAACCAAACTAAAATTATATTACTTTGACAATATAAACACGCAACTAACGTTGCTACTACAAAAGACCTTTTAAAAAAATTGATTTGTTCTTTGGAAAAACTATTGATTGAGCAATATATTAATGGAAGGATTAGAATAGGCAATCGAAGCTTTAATATTTTTAAAGCTTCATTTATATCTTTAGAGTAAAATATGCCAATAATAAAAGAAAAGTAAAATAGTATAACAACTAAATATTGCTTGTTTTTATAAATATTACCAATATATCTGTAATCTCTTTTAACTATCCATACCAATACTAAGAGTATTATCGCAAAACTATTAATAGAATATTTTGGTATAAATAATGTGCAAGCAATTAGTAATGTAATGTAGAAGTATAGCTTTTCTCCTTTTAATTTATTTAAAACTTTAATCATTATATTTTAGGCCTTTAACATTAAATAGATGAATAAGAGCTAAAATAAGCAATAGAAGTATTAAACTTAATTTTGAGTCTACAAAAATTAGCCCTACTGTTAATAAGGAAATGCTAATAATTACAAAGCTTACAGATTGTATCGTTTTTAATCCTTTCTGATTTTTTAATGAAAGAAAATAAATAACAATTGATAAAAATAAATAAGATATAAAAGTAGCATAAGCAGCTCCAGCAATACCATATCCATTTTCAAGAAATAATGCATTGAGAACAATATTAAAAAATCCTGATAAAAAAGTAGAAAAAGCTATGATTCTCGTTTTTTTCAAATTCATTAGCCTAAAATTGGACTGTAAATAAATTGGGTTTATAAGATGAGTCAAAATTATAATTGATATTATAGGAATCGACTCTAGATAAATAGTATTATAAAAATTTTCTATAATTACTGGAGCAATTCCTATAATAATTACTGCCAAAATAATTCCAAAAATAAAAAGAACACTAGTATAACTATTAAGCACTTTCTCTTTTAACGACTTCTCTTCACTTGATTTAATAAGCCTTGGTTCAAAGTAAGCATTTAGAATAGCATATACGAATGTAATTGATGCTCCAATAGTATAACCAAAAGAATAAACAGCAACATCATGTTTGGATAAATAATAATCAAGCATTAATCTATCTACAGACATTAATATTACAGTACCTAGTGTATGAAAAACTAGTGGCCAAGAAAAATTAAAAATTTGAACTTCTAAAGTTTTTTCTTTCTTATATAGGGATTTTTTTTTCCCTCTATACAGAAACAGAATAAAAGGAATTAGGGCAATTAAATATGCAAACAGATATGAATTTATAGATTCATTAGTCTTTAAAGCGATTATCACCAAAACGAATATCGCAAATTGAACTAAAAACCTTAGCCTAAAAAAACTTTTCACGTCTTGATTGACCTTAAACAAAGCGATATTTAGTTGTCTAGTACATTGCAAAAGAACTGTAACAAATAGTAATAATGAAATAAAAAGATAAGATATACTTCCTTTCCAAAATAAGAACCCTAATATATATATAGGAAACAATATCATAATAATTTTGACCCAGAGTCTTATAAAACTAGCCCAAAAAATATTATTTTTAAAATCTGGATATAATCTTAAAATTGCTTTATCGAGACCAAAAACCATTAAACTAACCATTAGGTTTTGAATCGAGATAATAATACTAATCTCTCCATAGAATTCTGTTGAAATAAAAAAAGGCAAAACCAACATCATAACAATATTAAGGATTTTGGCACCTCCTTCTATTGCTCCAAAAGATATAATTTTTCTAAACATTATTGCTTATTCTCAAAGATTCAGATGATGCAATAACTGCCCACCAGACTAAAGACGATTGTAAAGACCCAAAAATGGCATTAGGTTCAAATAATGTAGTTATCAATCCTGCTAAAAAAACATATAAAAATAAAGCGTATTTTTTATCCTTTAAGTATAAATTAATAAGCCTATATATAAAAAAGACGACAAAAAGCACATAAATTGATAAATAAAATACTCCTCCTTCTAATAGTTTTTTTAGCCATAAAAAATGTATATCAGTTTCTTTATCAATTTTATTTTCTTTTTTTAAGAAACCGTTTCCTTTAATGAAATTAAAATCTTCACCTATACTTTTAAAAGCAAAAACAAAATGGCCTAATCTTCCTGCTGTAAATTTATCTAATGCATTGTCATCTGCCCTTTCTAGCTTATTAAACCTTAATCTTTTCTTTAAATATTCTTGATTTGAATATATTAAAACAGAACCGGTAATAAACAAAACTATTAAGACTTTAAAGTTTACTCTTGATAAAACATATGTTAGAAACACAGTTATCGAAATCACTAATCCACCTCTTCCCCCACTTAATATTTGAGCAATAAAAATGATTAGTGCATATAATAAAAGGGTTTTGTTTTTTCTTCTAAAAAAACCATAAACTGCTATTGTAAAATAGAGCGCTAAACTATTTGACCAAGCTGTTCTTCCAGTAGAAAAGCCTGTGTCTGCAAGTTTAACCATATGAGCATAAGATTCTGTTATTTTAGATATATACTTCCAATCTACAATATTTAATACATGGTTAATAATAATAAATATACATAGGTAGGCAATAATAGAAGTCGCTTTTAGAAAAATACTAAGAATATCCTCAAATGATTTGTCTTTAAAGTATTGATAAAAGACTCCAAACACAAAAAACAAAAGAATATAAGACATTGAAACAGACACAATTCCAGAAACATCTGTTTGTATAAAACCAAATATAGAAGTTAAAAACAAAAGAGAAATGAAAACTAAAAAAGTATTGTTTACCTTAAGGTCTTGTTTATTTACACCTTCAAGTGTTACCCATATAAGTGCAAAAAAGAAAAGTAGAAACTTAATTATTTTAAAATATGGAACACCTATAGGGCCTATCCAGAATACTGGTCCTAAACCAATATATAAAACTAATATCGTATCAATCTTAAATTTTGGTATAGTCATATTAAAATAATGTTTTTACAATCTATATAGATACATTAGTCAAAATAAGATTATCGCCAACTATACCGACTCCATTTTTATTATAAAAATAGAACCTAACTGTTTTAAAATTCTTGGGTAATAACCTAAATTCATCTAAAGTAAATACAAAATGTTCACCCATCTGTTTAATTTTTGTTCCTATACCTGTTTTTATAGAGCCTCTTTTCTTTTCAGTTTCTGTTTCAAGTAAAGATTCATCACTAGGATAAAAAATCATTCCAAAATTTAAATCTTCACTTATTCTTTTAAAATCTAATCCTTTTTCTAGAATAAAAACGAATTTATATAAATCTTTATCAACTTCAACTAATCCAATACTCTCAAGAACTAAACCTTTATCAAAAACAAAATCGTTGTCAAAAATATACTTAAGTTTCATTGTAATATCTTCTTCAATTGGAAAAATTTTCACAGAACTAACTTTGTCCTTTTCATCCTGTTTTACATTAGTAGTTTCTGGTTTTAGAATTTCTTTTTTTGATTCATCCTTACATGATATAGTAACTAGAAATAATAACACTAATAAAATATTTTTCATTTTTTATTTAATTTATTGGTTAGTAACATTACAAAAATCTAATGTAATTGCTTTAGATTCTAATGCTTTAAACTCGTTATGAGAAACTAAATACACCACAATATCTGCTTGTTCTAAAGCATTTTTTGCATTGTATATTTCTAAAGTTTTATGTGAGGTTATATTAGGCTCTACAGCCATAATATTAAAGTTATCTTTAATTAAAGCTTCTACCACATTTAAAGCTGGAGATTCCCTTAAATCGTCGATATTTGGTTTAAAAGCTAATCCCATTGCAGCGATTTTTGGCTTTTTACCATTATCTAATTCAAACTGTAAAGCTGTACTTTTAATTTTTTCTATAACCCATTCTGTTTTATAGTTGTTAATTTCTCTTGCAGCACGTATAATTTTTGCTTGTTCTGGAAATTCACTTACTATAAACCAAGGATCTACCGCTATACAGTGTCCACCTACTCCAGTTCCTGGTTGTAGAATATTAACTCTTGGGTGTTTGTTTGCTAGTCTAATAAGCTCCCAAACATTAATTCCTGCTTCATCACATATCATAGACAACTCGTTAGCAAATGCTATTTGTGCATCTCTAGAAGAGTTTTCTACAAGCTTACACATTTCGGCTGTTTTAGAGTTTGTTTTGTGTAATTCTCCTTTAACAAAATGTCTGTAAAATGCTACAGCTTTTTCTGTTGAAGCTTCGTTTATCCCTCCTATTGCTCTATCGTTATGTTCTAACTCATGTATTACATTTCCTGGCAAAACACGTTCTGGACAATACGCCATAAATATTTTCCCTTCTAATTCTGGTCTTTCAGAAAAAATAACTTTTTCCATTTTTTCTGTTGTACCAACTGGGCTTGTAGATTCTATAATTACTAAAGCTCCTTCTTTTAAAGTTGGTAAAATAGCACGTGTAGCAGATTCTACATACGAAATATCTGGTTCATGATCACCTTTAAATGGTGTTGGAACTGCAATTAAATATACATCTGCTTCAACCGGAGTTGTGCTAGCTGTTAAGTAATTTTCTTTAACAACATGGTGTACTAAACCATCTAAATCTGGCTCTACAATATGTATTTCTCCTTTATTAATAGTATCTACAACATGTTGGTGGATATCTACTCCTGTAACTTTTATGTTTCTACTTGCAATTAAAGCTGCTGTTGGTAAGCCAATGTAGCCTAAACCAACCATTACAACACTTGGTTTGTTATTCATGATTATAAATTAGATATGAAATTTACTATTTTACTACAAGCAGTACCGTCTCCATAAGGATTATGCAATTTACTCATTTTTAGGTAAGCTTCTTCGTTATTTAATAAGTTGTTTGTTTCTTTTACTATTTTTTCTTTGTTTGTTCCTACTAAAAAAACAGTTCCTGCATCTACAGCTTCTGGTCTTTCGGTAGTATCTCTCATTACTAAAACAGGTTTTCCTAAACTTGGTGCTTCTTCTTGCACACCACCACTATCTGTAATAATTAAATATGATTTATTCATTAACCATACAAATGCTGGATATGATAACGGATCTATTAACTTCACATTATCAATATCTGCTAATAACTCGTATACTGGTTTTTGTACATTTGGATTTAAATGTACAGGATATATAACTTGAACATCGCTATTTTGCTCTGCAATTTCTTTTAATGCACTACAAATATTAATGAAACCTTGACCATGGTTTTCTCTTCTATGTCCTGTTACTAAAATTAATTTTTTAGAGTTATCTACTATTGAAATTAATTGTTCAACTTCTTTATCTGAATATTGAGAAGATGTTACTTTACCCGAACTAAAATCTAATGCATCAATTACTGTGTTTCCAGTAACAAGAATGTTGTTTTCTGAAATGTTTTCGTTTAATAAATTTTGCTTAGATGTTGTTGTTGGTGCAAAATGATAATCTGAAACACTACCAGCAATACTTCTATTAACTTCTTCGGGAAAAGGAGAACGCTTATTAAAAGTTCTTAATCCTGCCTCTACGTGGCATACTTTTGCTCCTGAATAAAATGCAGCTATACTTGCAGCCATGGTGGTGGTGGTATCTCCATGTACATAAACATAATCTGGCTTAAACTCTTCTAGTATTGGCTTTAAATTTGTTATAATATCTGCTGTTAGAGAATATAAATTTTGATTTGGTTTCATTAAATCTAAATCATAGTCTGGTGTTACTTCAAAAAATGTTAATACTTGGTCTAACATTTCTCTGTGCTGAGCAGTAATACAAACACGAGTATCAAATTCCTTACTATTTTTTAAAAACTCCTTTACCAAAGGTGCCATTTTAATAGCTTCGGGTCTTGTTCCAAAAATAATTAAATTCTTTTTCATTAAAGTTTTCCTTTTAAAGTTGCAAATGTACTGTTTTTATAAATATTTTAACAATTAAACCAAAACTAATAAATACTCGAAATTCTTTATAAAAACCTTAAAGTCTTGCAGTTACCAAATTATCTGGTAGAAATCCTTTTAAATCGAAAACTACTGTGTCATCGCTTATTAAGTTGTGCCAATCTAAAGTATTGAATTTAGTATGCTTAACAGCTAATACTATGGCTTTATATTTTTTTGTTATTTCAGGAATTAAATCAATACCGTATTCGTGTTTAACCTCATCTTTATTTGCAAAAGAATCGTAAACATCTACGTTTAAGCCAAATCCATTTAACTCGTTAATTACATTTATTACACCTGTATTTCTAATATCTGGGCAGTTTTCTTTAAAAGTCATACCCATTACAAGCACATCTGCTCCTTTTATTTCGCTTCCTTTAACTACTAATAATTTAATTAATTTATTAGCTACAAACATTCCCATATTTGAATTTATTCTTCTTCCAGACAATATAACTTCTGGATGATAGCCAACAGATTCTGCTTTGTGTGTTAAATAATAAGGGTCTACGCCTATGCAGTGTCCACCAACTAATCCTGGTGTAAATGGCAAGAAATTCCATTTTGTTCCTGCTGCTGCTAGAACTTGAGTGGTATCTATTTCTAGCTTATCGAAAATAATAGCCAATTCGTTAATAAATGCAATGTTTAAATCGCGCTGCGTGTTCTCTATTACTTTAGCAGCTTCTGCTACTTTTATAGAACTGGCTTTATGGGTTCCTGCAGTAATAATAGATTTATATAAATTATCTACAATTGTTGCTACTTCTGGTGTACTACCAGAAGTGACTTTAATAATTTTATCTATAGTGTGTGTTTTATCTCCTGGGTTTATACGTTCTGGAGAGTAGCCACAAAAGAAATCTTTATTAAATACTAATTTACTTTCTGACTCTAATATTGGAGCACAAACTTCTTCTGTACAACCAGGGTATACAGTAGATTCATAAATTACTATATCTCCTTTTTTTAAAACTTTAGCAATTGTTTTACTTGCTTTAATTATTGGTGTTAAATCTGGAGATTTATGTTTTGTAATTGGTGTTGGTACTGTTACAATATAAATATTTGCGGTTTTTAAGTCTTCTAATGAACTAGAAAAATTAAGTGTTTTAGTAGATTGTAATACTTTAGTTGAAATTTCTAATGTATTATCTTTATTTGCCTTTAATTCTTTTATTCTAGTTTCATTAATATCAAAACCAATGACATTAAATTTATTTTTAGCAAACTCGACTGCTAATGGTAAACCTACATACCCTAATCCTATAATTGCAACTTTATGAGCCATAATAATAGATGTTATATTAAAATATAGCTTTTAAACAAGTATCTAAACTATCTTCCCATTCTGGGATTTCAATATTAAAATTTTCTACTAATTTAGTTTTATCTAAAACACTATACTTTGGTCTTTTAGCTGCCGTTGGATATGATGATGTAGGAATGGCGTTTAAAGTAATTTTAGTATTTGTTTTATTAAAAATTGCTTTAGCAAAATCGTACCAACTAGCAACACCTTTATTGCTATAATGATATAAACCGTAATTTTTATCTTGTTTAATAATTTCTAATATAACTTTTGCTAAGTCTATAGCGTAAGTTGGAGTACCAATTTGATCGCTTACCACACCAAGTGTATCTCTAGTTTTAGATAAGTTAAGCATACTTTTAACAAAGTTATTTGCAAATTGAGAATACAACCAAGAGGTTCTAATTATAAAATATTTAGTTAATATACTTTCTATAGCTTTTTCACCATCTCGCTTTGTTTGTCCATAAACCGAAATTGGGTTAGTGCTATCTTGTTCAGAATACATTTGAGTTTTATTTCCATTAAACACAAAATCTGTAGAGATATGAATTAATGTAATATTGTTTTCTTTACAAGATTCTGCAATATTTTTTACAGCTATATTATTTATTAAATTAGCTTGATCTCTTTCTTCCTCAGCTTTATCTACTGCTGTATACGCAGCACAATTAATACAAAAATTATAAGTAGAATTAAAGTTGTTTTTTATACTTTTTTCTGAGGTTATATCTAATTCTTTACTATTTAAAAAAGTAAATTCAATGTTAGCTTTTGAAGCCAATAACTGTAAACATTGACCAAGCTGACCATTTGCACCAGTAACTAAAACTTTAGTTTTCATTTTTATCTTTCTTTATATAAGTAAACCTATTGTTTATTACTGCAAAATATTATTTAACTCTTAGCTTATAGATATACTTAATTCTTATTCAATAACAGCATTTTTAAACGCTGGAAGTATACTATCTTTATCTGAAACTAAAAGCTCCTCTTGAGGCACTTGCCAATCTATATTTAAATCTTTATCATTAAAAATGATACCAGCTTCTGATGCTTTATTATAGTAATTATCGCATTTATATGAAAAAATTGCAGTATCACTAAGTACAACAAAACCGTGAGCAAAACCTCTAGGTACTAACAGTTGCTTTTTATTATCTTCTGAAAGTTCTACAGCAACGTGTTCTCCAAAAGTTTTTGAGTTTTTTCTTAAATCTACTGCTACATCTAAAACTTTACCTTTTATAACTCGAACTAGTTTAGATTGTGCATGTTCTCCTGTTTGATAATGCAAGCCTCTTAAAACGCCTTTAGTAGAAAAAGACTCGTTATCTTGTATAAACGTATTTTTAAAGTGAGTTAACTCTTGAAACTGTTTGGTATTAAAACTTTCAAAAAAATAACCTCTTTTATCTTCGAAAACTCTAGGTTCTATAATGTAACAGTCTTTTAATTTTGTTTCTAAAACTTTCATTATACTAATATTAATGTTCTAAAATGCTCAAAAGGTGTTTACCGTAACCACTTTTAACTAATGGTTCTATAAGTTTTTTTAATTGTGCTTTATCTATATAACCCATTCTATATGCAACTTCTTCTATAGCACCAATTTTTAAACCTTGCCTTTCCTCTATAACTTGAACAAATTGAGAGGCTTGCATTAAAGATTTAAATGTACCTGTGTCTAACCAAGCGGTTCCTTTGTCTAAGACACTTACTTTTAATTTTCCTTGCCTTAAATACTCTTTATTTACGTCTGTAATTTCTAATTCTCCTCTATGGCTTGGTTTTATATTTTTAGCAATATTAACCACTTCATTATCGTAAAAATAGATACCTGGTACTGCGTAATTAGATTTTGGTTTTTTTGGTTTTTCTTCTATTGAAATAACATTACCATTATCATCAAACTCTGCAACACCATAACGTTCTGGATCATGTACATGATAAGCGTAAATAATACCGCCTTCTGGATTATTATTATCTTGTAAAAGCTTTTCTAGGCCAGTACCATAGAAAATATTGTCACCAAGAATTAGTGCTACTTTATCGTTACCTATAAAATCGGCTCCAATTATAAATGCTTCTGCTAAACCATTTGGAGCTTCTTGTACTGCATATTCAAAATTGCATCCAAATTTTTTTCCATCTCCAAGTAAAGCTTCAAATAATGGTAAATCGTGAGGTGTAGAAATAATAAGAATATCCTTAATTCCAGACCACATTAATGTAGATAAGGGATAATAAATCATTGGCTTATCGTAAATAGGCATTAACTGCTTACTTACTGCTAAAGTTAATGGATGTAAACGTGTTCCTGAACCTCCTGCCAATATTATACCTTTCATATTATGAGCTATATTTATTTAAGTACCAACTTATTGTTTTTTTAATACCTGTTTCAAAATTTTCGTCGGCTTCCCAACCTAATTCATTTTCTATTTTAGAGGCGTCTATAGCGTATCTAAAATCGTGACCAGGCCTATCTGTTACAAATGTAATTTGCTTTTTATAAGATGTTTCAGCTGGTTTAATTTCATCTAAAATCTTGCAAATTGTATTAACTATATATAAGTTATCTCTTTCGTTTCTTCCTCCAATATTATATGTTTCTCCAGCTTCTCCCTTTTTAAAAACTAACTCTATACCTTTACAGTGGTCTAGTACAAATAACCAGTCTCTAATGTTTTTACCGTCGCCATAAATTGGTATATTTTCTCCAGTAATGGCTTTTCTTATAATTGTAGGAATTAACTTTTCATCATGTTGTTTTGGCCCATAGTTATTAGAACAATTGGTTGTAACAACGTTCATGCCATAAGTATGGAAATAACTACGAACTATAAAATCTGAAGATGCTTTTGATGCACTATATGGACTATTTGGAGCATATGGTGTTTGCTCTGTAAACAAACCTGTCTCACCTAGAGTTCCATAAACCTCATCTGTAGAAATATGATGAAATCTAGCATTTTCGAAACCCGTTTTTACTTGATTAGGCCCATTCATCCAGTGTTGTTTTGCAACATCTAATAAGTTAAATGTTCCAGTAATATTAGTATCTATAAATGCTCCTGGATTTTTAATAGAGTTATCTACATGAGACTCTGCAGCAAAATGAATTACTCCAGAAAACTTATGCGTATCGAACAAATCTTCAATTAGTTTTCTATTACAAATATCTCCTTTAACAAAAGTATAATTAGGATTGTTTTCAATCTCTTTTATATTTGTTATATCTCCAGCGTAAGTTAATTTATCTAAATTTACTAAGTGGGTTTCTGGGTTGTTTTCTAAAAAATATGGTATAAAGTTAGAGCCTATAAAACCAGCTCCTCCCGTAATTAAAATAGTTTTATCCTTCATAGTTTTTAGCATAAAAAATTACTCTTCTAATAAGATATAAAAAACATAGTAAAATAAAGCCTACAACTGGAAAAACAATAGAATATCTGTCTAACAAGCCTATTTCTTGCCTTCCTACTGGTTGAAAACTAGAGATTACATCTACAAAAACATCTTCTGTAATTCGTTTCTCGTCTAATTTTCTTAATTGATTTCTTAAATCAAGTTCTTTATCAAGTAAGGCATACTCCTTAGTATCTAACTCTTTTTCTTTAGTTAATAAAAATTCTCCTGCACTTACACGTTGTCCTGGACTTTTTGCTTGCTCTTGTAGAGCTTGAATATAAATGTCTTGAAGTTTTTGAACCTCGTCTAAGCTCTCTTCTATGTTTTCTCTTTGTATTTTATATAATAATGTATCCTTTATTTTCTTTGAGTTTGAATACTCGTTTGTAAAGGCAGTATTAATACCATATGCTAAATCTTTAAAAATATCTTTTTTATTAGATTTTGCAGTAATTAAAAATATACTACCAGAATAAATACTACGGTTTTCTATAAATCGATCATAATCCACTTGTAAGCGACCTATACTATCCAGTTCACGTACAAAATCTTGATATTGTAAAATACGATCGTTTTCAGTTTCTGGTCCTGGTTCTATAGTAAAACCTTTAATATTTTCAACATTTACATTTGAAGTACTATCTGAGTTAAATATTAAATTTAATTGCTTATAATCCTTATTACTTATTAAAGCGTTGAAAAAACTAATATTATTAACTAATTGGAATTTTGAATCGAAATATGGCTTAACCAACATTTCTGACTGATAATATTTGGGTGTGACTTTTTCTAATCCATAACCAATAATAGCAGAAATTACTATTACTCCTAAAACAATTTTCCAACCATTAATAAATACTTTTATAGTATAAATAATAACAGAAAAAATAGCTTTAAAAACAGTAGAGATAAAGTTAAAAACTTTACTTAAAACATTTCCAATAAGATTAAAAAACACAATTAAATCAACCTCTTCATTGTTGTTTTTATTTGATGGTAATTCTTGACTCATAGTTTGAATTAATTAAATATTTGTTGTAATATTTTTCTTGTTATTAAATAAGTTGGCTTAACACCAGAAGTTCCTAAACCACCAGATGCTAATGTGCTTCCTGTTTCTAATGGATTATCACTGGCGTAATATGCATATCTTACTTTTACGTCTGGATTAATACTTCCTCTTACTTTTGATGCTGCTTGAATTGCTTTTTGGTAATGGGCTCCTTCCATTTCAAGCCCAATAACATTCCATGTAGACATATTAAAAAACTTTAAGATATCTTTATTTTGAAGAGATGTTCCTAAAACAGTAATCATACTTCCTTCGTAAACATCTACTCCTTGAGCTTCAAGATCTTCTTTTTTTAGCTCGTTTTTAAATGGGTAATTGTCTGCTGTGCCTTCAAAAATATGAGCAGAAGGAATCATAATATCTCCTTTTCCTCCTTCTAAAATTCCGGCTTTTCCCATTATTGAAATAGATTCAATATTTAAATGTATTTTATCTTTTCCTTCTCCAAATGGTTTTAAAAACTCATCTATAGTTTCGTAAGCTTGCTCTCCAAATGCATAATCCATTACAAAAAGTACAGGCTTATTCTCGTTAGACTCTTTTTGTTTTTTTATACCTAAATCGGTATGGCTTATATCAAATTTAGCAGTATCAAAAATCTGAACATTTATGTTAGTTCCAGAGCTATCTTTGATATATATCATCCCTTGCTGTAACGCTTTTTGTGTTACTTTATTGCGTAAATTCTCGTTTTCTGAGCTACTTAAAGCCTCGTAAACCTCAAATATATTCTTTTTTGCTGATAACGTTTTTAAAGCTTGTGGTGCATAAAGCGTATTCATTACACTATGAAGATTTGCACTAACTATATGAATTGGTCTAGATAATAAACCGTTTGCTTTTAATGTCTCTTTTATAGTGTTTGCCCAACGTTCTCCATGAATATGATGCCCTAAACGCTCTCTTAAAACAGGACTAAAAGTTACTGTACGCTTATTATTATTAACAACTTCATCTATTGCTAATTTACCTAGCCAATATACTATTTCTAATAAACGTTCTGGATGTTTAGCTGTAGCAAACACAGGATAAACATCTGTTAATTCTTTAAATGTACGTCCTAAAATATTAGCTGTATGTGTTATTGCAATTTCTCTTTCTGGTTTTGTTAGCTTCTTTTTACTTAAAACTGCTGCCTCAAGTTTAATCCAGTCTCTAGTTGTAGAGCCTTTATCATCTATAACTACTCTTTTAAAAATTTTATGAGACTCAACAAATAAAAAGGTTAAATGTGTTAAAATATCGTAAATTTCACTTCTTCCTCGTGTAATTTCAATATTCATTTGCTCTGCATCAATCCTGTAGCAATTTCGTCTTCTTTTTGGAGGTATTATGGCTTCAAAATGAGAATTAGCATAACCTTCGTCACTTGTTAAGTTAATAAAACGACACTCTTCTATACCTATAGGTAATCTATCTATAACATACAAAAGTCCTTCTAGCTCAGCTTTTTCGTCTGCTATAGAACCATAAATTTCTGGTCTTAATACTAAAAGAGCTTCACGTAGAGTTTCTCCAGACACGCCCATAGGCTTATAAAAACCGCGGTTGAATAAATGCCTCATTGTAATGTACATTCTTTCAATAGCGTTCGAGCTTTCTTGAGCTCTTGTTCTTTCGTGTTTTTTAATTTTACTCATGTAATTTCCTTAGCTGGCAAATATACTATTATTTAAATATTATTTCGGTATTTAAAGCATCTGCTATTTTACGATCGTTTGAGAGGCGTGGAATTTTATTTTGCCCACCTAATTTCCCAATAGATTTCATGTAGTTTTGAAATCCATTTTTTTGTATTACAGATATCTTTAACGGTTGCAAAACCTTACCAACAATTAAATCTAAATAATAACTATTTTGCTGTTGTAATGCATTATCTATTTTTATTGCTAAATCTTGTAAATTTTCTGGCTTATTTTCAAATTCAATAAACCATTCGTGATATGGTAAACCAGATTCTGGATTAATTTGAGGCGCTACAGTAAACTCGTTTATACTAACCAATGTGCCTTTAGTAGCTTCTTTTAAAGCATGCTCTACTTCTTTACCTATTACATGTTCTCCAAATGCTGAAATAAAATGTTTTATGCGCCCAGAGACAATAACTCTATATGGTTTTATACTTGTAAACATTACTGTGTCTCCAACATTATAAGCCCAAAGTCCTGCATTAGTAGAAATTATTATTACGTAATTTTTGTTTAATTCTACGTCTTTAATAGTTATTCGTTTTGGGTTTTCATTAAAAAACTCTTCAGCCAAAACAAATTCATAAAACATTCCAGAATTTAATTGAAGCAGCATTCCTTTCTCTTTTTGCTTGTCTTGAAAAGCAAAAAAACCTTCACTTGCTGGATATAGTTCTATACTATCTACTTTTCTTCCTATTAGGTTTTCAAACTTTGCTCGGTATGGTTCGTAATTAACACCTCCAAAAATAAATAGGTTAAAGTTTTTAAATATATCGCCAACTTTTTGTCCTGTTTTTTTCTGAAGCTTTTCAAAATACATTTGAACCCAAGATGGTATACCAGAAATAATTGTCATATTCTCTGGTAAAGTTTCTTCTACTACAGCATCTACTTTAGTTTCCCAGTCTTCTATACAATTGGTTTCCCAAGAAGGAAGACGATTTTTTTGAAGATATTTTGGTACATAATGTGCTACAATTCCAGATAAACGCCCTAATTGTACTCCGTTTTGTTCTTTTAATACAGGACTGCCTTGTAGAAAAATCATTTTGCCATCTACAAATTTAGAATTTCCTGTTTCATGGATATATAATAAAATAGCATTTCGTGCCGCATTAACATGATTAGGCATGCTTTCGGCAGTAATAGGAATATATTTTGCACCAGAAGTTGTACCAGATGTTTTTGCGAAATAGAGTGGTTTACCTTTCCAGAGAATATCTTTTTCTCCTGCAACTACTCTTTCTACATAAGGTTTTAGTGCTTCATAATCACGAATTGGTACTCGTTTTACAAAATCGTTATGATTATTTATACTAACAAAATCATGATCTTTACCAAATTTAGTTTGGGCTGCTTCGCTTATTAAGTTCTTAAATACTTTGTCTTGAGTATCAATAGGATTATTAGACCATTTTTGAACTTTATAGTAAATATATTTTGCAAATGATTTTGCTAAAATTGATTTTAACGACATATTTATTTCTTAAAATCTATAAAATTTGTTGGATTAACAGAATAGCCATCACTCCATAATTCGAAATGCAAATGTGGCCCTGTAGATAAATCGCCTGTATTTCCAGAAGTAGCAATTACTTCTCCAGCTTTTACTAAATCTCCTTGTTCTTTGGTTAACGTTGCATTGTGTTTGTATACAGAAAGTAAGCCATGACTATGCTCTATTAAAATTACAAAACCTGTTTGTGCAGTCCATTCTGCAAAAATAACTGTTCCATCTGCTGTTGCTTTTACTGGTGTGTTTTTTGCAACAACAATATCTACTGCATAGTGTTTTTCTTTTGTGTTATAATGTTCACTAATTTCACCATTTACAGGTGGAAATAAAACAAAATTGGTTTTTGATTTTGCTGTTTCAAAAAGACTATACTTATCTTCCTTATCTACTTTTACTCTTAATATGGAATCTGCTTTGTTTGCTGTTAAATCTATTTCGTTTGTCTCAATATTAGCCGCTTCAATTATAGAGTCTCGATTAAAGTTTACAGCGCTAATTTCCCCTTTTAATACTTTTTTTATAGATGCGTAATATTGGTCATTATTTGTAATTACCTGTTGTAATGAATCTGTTTTGTAATTAAGTTCTACTGCTTTCTTTTTTAAAGCTGTGGAAGAATATCCTGGAATATATTCTCTTAATGGTGTTAAAGCAATAAGTAAAATAGTAAAAATTATTAATGCAATAGATGAAATACCAACCAATACAAAAACGTTTAGCCTTGTTAATTTAAACGATAACCTTTCTTCAAAAGTATCTTCATTTAAAATCACCAAACGATACTTGTGAAGTAATTTTTTTGATATTTTTTTTGATTTCTTTTTTTTCATAACCTATGTTGTAACAAATATAAAAAAGGCTTTTTTGTAAAACATTTTAAATGGACTTTTTTTATTTAATTTATATTAAAAATAACATAAATAGCTGTTTTTTAACTATTTAATAAAATTTTGATAATACTTTATTTTATAAAATTAAGGACACTTACTTTGTATTTGTTTATTATTATATGTTGCTTTGATTAAAATACTCAAGCACATGTTATATTTATTAATTAGAGTTTCATTCATAAAATCTCTTAATAAAAAAGACATATTATTATTAACTTATTAATGGTCTAAAAATTATGAATGAAAACAATATTTTCCCAGAAGATATTTTACATAATACAGTAGAATATCATATTGCTAAACACAGTAAAAAAACTAATCTTATATTTTGGATTATTTTTTTAGTGCTTGCAACAGCATTAGCAGCACTACCTTTTATTTATGTAGATATATATACAACTAGTCGTGGTATTATTACATCGCATGAAAAGCCCGTAACTTTATTTGCACCTGCAACTGGCCGTATTACTTATTTTAATTTAATAGAAAATCAATCTGTTTCGGTTGGAGATACACTGCTGGTAGTGAACCAAAAGATTTTAGATGAACGTGATAATTTAATAGATTCTCAAAAAGAAGATACCGAAAATTTTATTAAAGATTTAGAATTTCTAATTAAAGGAAACTATTCTAAACTAAAAACTAAGCAATACAAAAAGGAATATTTAAAATTCCAACAACAGTTATTTAATATAAATACGATTATTAAAAATACTCAAGCAGAATACAATCGTGCAAAAATACTTTTTGAAAAAGATGTTATCGCAAAATCTGAGTATGATAATGCCTTATTAGAACTAAATAAATTAAAAAACGACAGAACTAATATTTATAAACAAGCTCAATTAACTTGGCAAACAGAATTAACAGATTATGAACAGTCTTTAGAAAATTTAGATTCTAACAAAAAACAACTTAAAGAAGAAAAAGATATGTATGTTTTAATTGCTCCTATAGATGGAGAATTAATAAATGTTCAAGGTTTTAATTTAGGAAGTATTTTAAATGCAGGAAGTAATTTAGCAAACATATCTCCGAGTAAAAATTTAGTTATTGAGTCTTTTCTATCACCTTCTGATATTGGCTATATAGATGAGGGTATTGAAGCCAAATACCAAGTAGACTCTTACAATTCCAACCAGTGGGGATTTGCAACTGGTGAAATTACAGAAGTTGGTAAAGATATTGTTCAAATAAATAACTCCAATATTTTTAAAGTTAGAAGCTCTCTTAACGAAAAATATCTCTCGCTGGTTAATGGTGCTCGTGGTGATTTAAAAAAAGGAATGACAGTTACAAGTAGATTTTTTTTAACACGTAGAAGTTTGTTTCAACTATTATTTGATAGCATAGACGATTGGTTTAACCCTTATAACAATAAAAATGAGTAAAATAGAAATTAAACAACATGATTTTAGTGACTGTGGTGCAGCGTGTTTAGCTTCTATTTCAGAGCATTATAAACTAAGCTTACCAATTGCAAGAATTAGGCAGTATGCAAATACTAGCCAAAAAGGAACAACGCTTTTAGGTCTTAGAGAAGCAGCAATTAAATTAGATTTTATTGCAAAAGGTGTAAAAGCTTCTATGGATAGTTTAGAGGAAATTCCTCTACCTGCTATAGCGCATGTTATGATTAAGCTTGAAGAGCATGAGTTTCCACATTACATGGTTATCTATAAAGTAACTAAGGATTATGTAAAAGTAATGGATCCTGCAAATGGTAAGCTAGAAAAGAAAACAAGGGCTGAGTTTGAAAAGATTTTTACAGGTTTTATGTTAATACTTATTCCTGATGAAGATATTTTTAAAGAAAGAAATGAAAAATTTTCGAATTTAAAACGCATGTCGTTTTTATTAAATCCGCATAAACATATTCTTATTCAAGCGTTAATAGGCTCAATAATTTATACTGTTTTAGGGTTCTCTGTCTCCATATACATAGAAAAAATAACAGATTTTGTTTTAGTAAGTGGCAATAAAAGCCTGCTAAACTTAATGAGTATTATTGTTTTAGTATGTATCATTCTTCAATTTGTATTTGGTGCGTTAAAAGATGTATTCATGCTAAAAACAAGTCAGCAAATAGATTCAAGACTTATTTTAGGTTATTACAAACACTTATTTACAATGCCTCAAAAGTTTTTTGATACTATGAGAATTGGTGAAATAATGTCTAGAATTGGTGACGCTGTAAAAATTAGATTACTAATTAACGAAACAGCTTTAAGCATAGTCGTTAATGTGTTTATTGTAATTTTTTCTTTCATTTTCATGTACACCTATTACTGGAAACTAGCTGCTATAATTACACTAATTATTCCATTGTATATAATTATATACTTTATAGTTAATAGTCTTAATAAAAAAGTAGAGCGACAAGTGATGGAAAAAAACGCACTATTAGAATCTCAACTAGTAGAGTCTATAAAAAATATTGGTACTGTAAAACGTTTATCTCTTGAGCAATTTTCTAAAAACAAAACAGAATTAAAATTTATAGATTTATTAAAAACTATTTACAAATCTGGATTAAATAATGTTTTTTCTAATATCTCTACACAGTTTATTTCTAGAGTATTCACCGTTATTTTACTTTGGGCAGGTACTTTTTATGTTATAGATGGAGAAATTACTCCTGGAGAATTATTCTCATTCTATTCAATTATAGGATACTTTACCGGACCGGCATCACAATTAATTGGCACTAACAAATCCATCCAAAACGCAATGATTGCTGCAGATAGATTATTTGGTATCATGGATTTAGAAACAGAGGCAAACGAAGCTAATATTACCATATCAGAACATTCTTTTGGAGACATACAGTTCGATAATGTTCGTTTCCATTATGAATTAGGTAGAGACATTTTTAAAAATATAACTTTAACAATTCCAAGAGGTAAATTTACAGCCTTAGTTGGGGAAAGCGGTAGTGGTAAGAGTACAATTGCATCATTAATTCAAAATGTCTATCAACCAAGCGAAGGAAAAATACTTATTGGAGATTACGATTTAAAATATATAACCAAAGACAGTATTAATGCTTTAGTAACAACAGTCCCTCAAAATGTTGAATTGTTTGATGGTTCTATAATTTCAAATATTGCAATTGGAGAGTACAGCCCAGATATGGAAAAAGTTATAACAGTTTCTAAACAAGTAGGCGCTTACGACTTTATAGAATCTTTACCTAATGGTTTTGAAACCTATTTAGGAGAATTTGGCGCTAACCTTTCTGGTGGAGAAAGACAACGTATTGCATTTGCAAGAGCTCTTTATAAAGATCCAGAAATTCTAATTTTAGACGAAGCAACTTCTGCATTAGATTCTGAGTCCGAATTGGTTATAAAAGACCTAATTACCGATTTACAAAAACAAGGAAAAACCATTATAATAATTGCCCATAAATTACAATCTATTGTTAAAGCAGATAAGATAATTGCCATGAAAAAAGGTGAAGTTGTCGAGTCTGGAACACACCAAGAACTATTAGCCAACAATAGCTATTATGCTAAAATGTGGAGCAATTTAAATGTATAACTAAAAAAAATCCGTCGATTATGAAAAATCACTCATTTGCAAACAAAGCGGTTGTTAGAACACCGCTAAGCGTTAAAAAAATTGATATTACTTGGGAGGAAATCCAAGAAATATTTAAAGTTCCAAAACACAGAGAGGCTTTATTTATTGGCTCTCCAAACATTTACAAAGCTCTCGAAATGTGGGAAAAAGGTGAAGCTTTTCAAACTGAAGACGAACTTAAAAACCTTAAAGGTTCTTTATATAAATATACCTCCAGGCTGGCAAACCGTTGTACTCCTTTTGGATTATGGGCTTCAGTAAGTACTATTGATTTAGCAAAAGAAACAGATATTAATGTTGCTGAAGGTGAATTAAAACGTACAACAAAATTCGATATGTATTTTTTAGGTGAAATTTTGCCAGAAATCACTAAACATAAAGAAATTAGAGAGGTTTTAAAGTACTATCCTAACAATTCTATGTATAAAGTTATGGATAAGTACCGTTTTGTAGAATATTACTTTAAAGACAGAGCAAGATGCCATAAAATATCTGAAGTTGATATTAATGAATATTTAGAAAAAACCATTGAAATTGCTCAAAACGGTGCCACAATAGAACAACTTATAAAGCCTATTATAGATGATAATATTAGTGTTGAAGATGCTAAAGCATTTATTAATCAAGTTATCGATAGTCAGTTTTTTGTTAATGAATTAGAATTCACTTTAACTGGTGACGATTATTTAGAAAGTCTTTTAACTGTTTTAAAAGAAGACCGTTTTAATTTTTATGAAGCAAATGTTGTAAAAGAACTACTTATTTCTCTAAAAAGTAAAATTTCTGCTATAGATGATAATGTATTTAACAACCCAGAAAAATATAGAGAGATACACGAACAAATAGAAAAAGAAATTCAAGAAGCGGACATTACTAAACTGTTTCAAGTAGACAGCTTTAAAAGTTTACCTAATGCAACTTTAAGCTATTCTATTGTTAAAAAACTTCGTGTAGCAATAGTTGCTTTAAATAAATTAAGTAATGAAAGGTCTAATGCTGCATTGGATGATTTTAAAAAGAAATTTCAAGAACGTTATGAAGAGTATGAACAGCCACTTATAAATGTTCTTGATCCAGACTTAGGAATAGGATACGCCAAAGGTGCTAGTGCAAAAACACCTTTAGTCGATAAATTAGCAATTAAAGGGAATCAAGCCTCAAGCAAACAAATTAATTGGACAGATAAAACTGGATTTTTATTTAAAAAGGCACTTAAGGCTTTAAAAGAAAATGCTGTTGAAGTTGAATTAACAGACGAAGAAATTAATCAATTTGAAGAGAAAGAAAGTTTATATCCAGATAGCTTTTCAACGTTTTTTAATGTGTTTCATGAAAATGGTGAAGAAAAAGTTCATTTAAAAACTGTTTGGGGACCTTCAGCAAATGGATTAATTGGTCGTTTTGCTCATTTAGATGAAACCATAGAAGAGATGTGTAACACCATTCATGAAAATGAAAAAGCATTATATCCAGATAAAATTTTAGCTGAGATTATTCATTTACCTCAAGCTAGAACAGGTAATATTCTATATCGAAAGTTTCAAAGAGATTATGAAATTCCATATTTAGGAAACTCTTCTTTAAATGAAGATCACCAATTAAATGTTGACGACTTATACGTTTCTGTAAAAAGAGGAAAAGTAATATTACGCTCTAAACGCTTAAATAAAGAAATTATTCCACGCCTTGGAAACGCTCATAATTATAGTGCTAACGCATTACCTATTTATCATTTTTTATGCGACTTACAAGACCAAGAGCAATCTGGATTAGGATTTAGTTGGGGAAGTTTACAAAACGAATTCAACTTTTTACCAAGAGTAAGCTATAAAGGTGTTGTACTTTCTCGTGCTACTTGGAATTTGAATAAAAAAACAATGCAATCTATTTTAGATAATAAAAAAGAGGACATTATAAAAGTAGTTAAAGACTTCCAAAAAGAAAGAGATATCCCTAATATTGTGGCTTTTGCTCAAGGAGATAATGAAGTTGTTTTGAATTTTGAAAATGATTTAAGTTGTAAGACTTTTTATTACATGATGAAAGGAGAGCATTTTATTCAACTTAAAGAATTCTTTTTTGAAGAAGATACTGTAACTGGATCATATTGTAATGAATTTGTTTTACCATCTTATAAAAATGCTCCAAAAGCAAAAGACATTAAACCAACACAGCAATTACAAGCACAAAAAGCAACGTTACAAAAAGCATCATATTCTACTGGAGATGAGTGGCTTTATTACAAATTTTATTGTGGTGAGCGTGTAGGAGAAAAATTACTTAACCAAGCCATTAAGCCTATAGTTGACGAACTAGAAGCTAATAACCTAATTGATAAATGGTTCTTTATTCGTTATTATGATAAAGATGGACACCATTTAAGATTTAGAATTCACTTAAATGACCAAACAAAATTCTCTGAGTGTGTCTTAATTATTAAAAAACACATACAACCATTCGAAGACAACCTGTTAATTTGGAAAACACAAACAGATACATACTTAAGAGAATTACAACGTTATGGATTTGAATCTATAGATGCTACAGAAGATTTGTATTATAATGATAGCGAAGCTACTGTTAAATTTGCAGATATGATTGAAGGTGATGCTGGAGAACGTGTGCGTTGGTTATTTTCTTTACTTTCTATGGATCATTTACTTAATGACTTTGGATTTAATGTAAAACAAAAAATGCAGCTATTAAACATCGCTAAAACAGCATTTGGTAAAGAGTTTAACAAAACTGGAACATTAAACAAGCAAGTAAACGAACTGTACAGTGAGAACATGTCTAATATTGAAATTTTCTTAAATGAAGAGGCTAAAGCTGATATGTATGAACCATTGTGGAATATTTTAAAAGAACGTTCTGTTAAAAACAAAACAGTTGTACAGAACTTAAAATCTCTGGCAGATCAAAATATCCTGCCTGGTGGATTAGAAAATACTGTACTTAGTTACTTACACATGGTTTGTAACCGTATTTTCTTATCAAAACAACGTATACATGAAATGGTTGTTTACGATATGCTTTTTAAATATTACAGTAAGCAAATGCACATACAAAAAAAAAGAAAAGCAGTAACCACTGCTTAGATTAATAGCAACTACATTTAAAAGAGCGCTAATTAGCGCTCTTTTTTTAAACTTAAAAATAAAAATTATGAGAGTATTAGGCGTATTAAGCCCATCATTAGCAGAAAAATTAGACGAAGCAGACAAGTATATTTTGGAGATTGATTCTCTAAAAATACCGCTAGCACTAATACATGTGCCAGATATCGAAATTGATGAAAACAATGAGAATAATAGCGATATGGTTTTAGTAAAGAAAAAAGGCTTTTCTTTAAACTATAGAGATTTTGGTGTTATTGAAAATGCGTGGCATAAATTAAAAAAATCAGATCAAGACACATACTACCCTATTGGTTCTGAGTTTTGTGGAGAAGTTTTAAAGATTGGGAAAACTGTAAATAATTTAAAAGTTGGAGATTATGTGATTGCTAATTGTGCTTATCCTATTGCTCCTTTTAATGCAACTCCTGGAATACCAAGCAATCATGGTAGTAAAGAGTTGGAAATATTTCATAAAGGAAAATTAATAAAAGTTCCTAAAAATATTCCTGTAGAACAAGCTGCTGGAATGAGTATTGGCGTCCAGACTGCTACATCTATGATAAGAAAAGCAGATATTAAAGACGGACAAAATGTTTTGGTGACTTCTGTAACCTCAAATACTTCTTTAATTATACTTAATTTTTTAAGAGATAAAAACTGTACTATTTATGGATTATCATATTCTGGAAAAGAGACTAAAAAGGTAAAAGAACTATTTCCTTTCATTAAAACTATTTATAATTTTAAAGATAATAATATACCTAAAAACTTGTTTTTTGATGCTGTTCTAGATCCTTTCGCAGATACACACATTGTAGCCTTACAGCCTAATTTAAATTTTGAAGCACATTATGTTACTTGTGGGATGTTTAATCAATCTAGTGAAAAGATACAAAGCAAAGATTCATATACCAACTTGCCTTCATTAATTAGTAATTTAATCTCTAAAAACATACAAATTAGAGCTAATTGTTTAGGTACTACCGAAGATTTAGAAAATGGTTTAAAAATGTTAAGTAGAGACGGTTCAAGTAATATTCCTGTTGATGAAGTATTTAATAAGGAGGAAGAAATTAATCTATTTTTAGACAAGTCTTTTTTAAAAACTAAAAAAATTGGAAAAACAGTCTTTATATATTGATTATTTTAATAAAAAATTTGGTTTTCTAAAGAGAATAAAACATTCTCTTTACTAGAATACAGACAGAAAAGATTATCGTTTTAGATAATTTTTTTTTCTTCTTCAATTAAACAAACCTAATTTTATAAAAAAACCTGAACAAATGTTTTGTTCAGGTTTTTTTTAATTTTAATAATCTATTTTACTCTCTTGTAACTAATAGACTAATAATAACTCCTACACATACTGGAGAAGTTCCTCCGTTTACATCTTGTAATTGGTTATCATTTAATTCTGTTACTGAATTCTTATTGAAGGCTAAGTTTGTGTTTTGTGTTTTCATAATTTGTGTTTTTTAGTGTTTAATAAATTTTATTCTCTTGTAACTAATAGGCTAATAATAACTCCTACACATACAGGAGAAGTTCCTCCGTTTACATCTTGTAATTGGTTATCATTTAATTCTGTTACTGAATTCTTATTGAAGGCTAAGTTTGTGTTTTGTGTTTTCATAATTTGTGTTTTTTAGTGTTTAATAAATTTTATTCTCTTGTAACTAATAGGCTAATAATAACTCCTACACATACAGGAGAAGTTCCTCCGTTTACATCTTGTAATTGGTTATCATTTAATTCTGTTACTGAACTCTTGTTAAAGGCTAAGCTTGTGTTTTGTGTTTTCATAATTTGTGTTTTTTAGTGTTTAATAAATTTTATTTTCTTGTAATTAATAGGCTAATAATAATCCCTGTACATACTGGAGAAGTTCCTCCGTTTACATCTTGTAATTGGTTATCATTTAATTCTGTTACTGAACTCTTGTTAAAGGCTAAGCTTGTGTTTTGTGTTTTCATAATTTGTGTTTTTTAGTGTTTAATAAATTTTATTTTCTTGTAATTAATAGGCTAATAATAATCCCTGTACATACTGGAGAAGTTCCTCCGTTTACATCTTGTAATTGGTTATCATTTAATTCTGTTACTGAACTCTTGTTAAAGGCTAAACTTGTGTTTTGTGTTTTCATAATTTGTGTTTTTTAGTGTTTAATAAATTTTATTTTCTTGTAATTAATAGGCTAATAATAATCCCTGTACATACTGGAGAAGTTCCTCCATTTACATCTTGTAATTGGTTATCGTTTAATTCTGTTACTGAACTTTTGTTGAAGGCTAAGTTTGTGTTTTGTGTTTTCATAATTTGTGTTTTTAATGGTTATTATTTATTGAGTAATTGTTTTAATTTTTTCTTTTATAGGGTCTATTATTACTGTCCAGCTTCCACCATTAACAGTCGCCATAGAATCAATATTTAATTCTATTAAAGAATTCTTATTAAGCTTAAGCTTGTTATCTTGTGTTTTCATAATTGTTTGTTAATTTATAACTGTTACAGTTATTGATTTTTCTGAAATTGTCATACAATTTGAACAAACGATTCCTGTTCCTCCGTTTACAGAGTGAATTTCTGCATCTGTTAATTCTGTTATTGCGTTCTTTTTAAATACTAGTTTTGTGTTTTGTGTTTTCATAATATTAATTTGATTTTTATTGTTGTTAACGGATATTTTATTTAATAGTCATTGTTATTGTTATCGTCATACAATTAGAGCATACAAAACCTGTTCCTCCGTTTACAGCGTATGTTTCTTGATCTGTTAATTCTGTTATTGATTTTTTTCTAAAATCTAATTTTAATTTGTTGTCCTGTGTTTTCATAATTTTAATTTGGTTTTTATTGTTGTTAATGATTATTTCTTCAATTTCTATTAATAATGTTTAAATTTATTTAATAGTAATTGGTATAGTTACTGTCATACAATTAGAGCATAAAAAACTTGTTCCTCCGTTTACAGCGTATGTTTCTTGATCTGTTAATTCTGTTATTGATTTTTTTCTAAAATCTAATTTTAATTTGTTGTCCTGTGTTTTCATAATTTTAATTTGGTTTTTAAAGTGGTCCATTATCTATCCAAGTTCCATAGGTTGTTGCCCTAATTATACTTTCTACAACAGTCCATGATCCACCGTTTATATTTTCAATTTGTTTGTCGTTAAGCTCGACAATTACATCCTTTTTAAAGTTGAGTTTTTTCTTTTGTGTTTTCATAATTTCTAGATTATTCTAAAATGAAATATTATCGTTTTGTGATGGATTATCTGCAACTATAGATATTTTTATAGTTAATGTTGGCCCTGATGATTGGCTCCATTGGCATCCTCCATTTACAGCTATAGATTCAGAACTATTTAACTCTGTAATTGAATTTTTGTCGAACTGTAATTTTGAACTTTGTGTTTTCATATTTTGTAATTATTATTTTAATTGTACTTTCAATTTATTTTATCTAGACTGTATATCTTCTCCTTGACTACCGTTTGTAATTATAGAGACTGTAATTATAGATGTAGGAAGCATTGGTGAAATAGAAGAGACTGTTCCTCCATTAATTTGGCTTAATTGGTTAGTATTTAATTCGCTAATTGAACTTTTCTTAAAAACTAGTTTTGAGTTTTGTGTTTTCATAATGTTTTGTTTTAAATTCTTTTTGTGAAAATTTTTAACTTTATTAATAGCTTTTTCCATAAAGATTTCTCTTGTTGGATTTCTACTATTGTTCTCTTTTTTAAATGCTCTTTAAAAGAGTTTTTAATCTCTTCCATAATTTTAAATTGTACTTTTAATCTAAAATTATGGCATCGCCTAATGAAAGGCAAACGGTAGTAAACTCTTCTTGTAGCTCGTTAGAGATAAAGCCTAAGGCTTCATTTTCCTGATTTTTGTGGTGTAATGTTTTCATTTTTTCGAATTTTTTAGATTTATAATTAATTCTTTTATGAAAAGTTGATTACTAACAAACCATAGTGTGTTCATCAACTTTTCATCTCAAGCGCTATCGTGCCTAAGCAATATTTAATTATGTATTCCGAAAAAATAAGTGAAGACTCTTTTATAATATATTCTACTTTGTAGTGATACAAAAAATATATATATTTGTAGAGTATTCAATGTTGACGGACACGGAATACATGAAAATTTGTGTTTTCAAAATTAACAGGGCTTTACAGAGCTCTGTTTTTTTTTTGTTCTAATTAATAAATGTTTTATTTGAGTTATAATTAATAGAACATATCTTTCGATGGTTCAAAGTAAGTTTAAATAAAAGTCACTTCCAAACTAAGCTACCGTATATTTATAAAAAATACCATGCTTTTTCAAAATGTAAAACATTTAAAATCAATTAATTAAAGCAATGTTAGCTATTTTTAATTTCTTCAATCTTTTTTATATAAACAGTAGGAGAAATACCTGTAGCAACTTTAAAATAACGTGAAAAAGCATCTGCATTTTTATAGCCCATTTCTTCTGCAATTCCTTTTACAGAATAAGAGCGCAAACGCTTGTTGTTTTTCAGTTCTAATATAGCATGATTGATTCTAAGCTCATTAATGTAAGTACTAAAAGATTTTTCTAAATGAGTATTTACTATTTTAGAGAGGTATGAGGTGTTTGTTTTGAGTTTTTTAGCCATATTATGCATAGTACAGTCTTGGCGTAAATAATATTGCTTATCCTCTAATTTTTGAATTTTTACTAATATTTCTTCTACTTTTTTATCATCTATAACATAACCAGAGTCTTCTTCTTCATTTTCTTTTTCTCTAGTAGTGTTAACTTTTTCTGTTTTGGACAGCTCTATTTCTACCTCTTTTTTTAAATCATTTTCACCTACTATATCCTGTGTTTCTTTAAGCTCTTTATCTATTTCTTCTTTTTTATTAGCAATAGGACCTAAAGTAGTAGTCTTCTTTTTATCTTCATAAGCTTTAATTTTAATCATAAGTTCGTTAAAACGTTTCTGATTTTGAAAAGCTTTCATTTTGAAAAAGAAAAACAAAGCAACTATTAAAACTATTAGCGAAATACTAATAAATGTCCATACCCAATTATTTTTTTTATATTTTTCTTTTTCTAAAATCTCTTGGTCTAACTCTAATTCAAAATCACTTTGTAATGAAGCTACTTTTTTATTTAAATTAAAGTTATATAAAGTCTCTAAAGTAGCTAGTTTGTTCTCTGAAACTTTTTGTTTTTCCTCTAAATATTTATAATAAAATACATCTGCCATCTTACTATCCTTAAGAGCATTATAGGTATCTGAAATCAGTTTATAGTATTTTATTTTTTGTAATGGTGTTTTATCTATTGTACTTTCTATTATTATATTTAAATCTGTTATAGCAGCAGTAAAATTAGAACTCAAAAAATTAATTTCTGCATTTCTATATTTAATTTCATTAATAAATTCCTGATTTTTTAGTTTTATTGCACAAGTTAGAGCTTCTGCGCTTGCTTTTTTTGCAGAATTGAGCTTGTTATTAAACACATCTATTTTAGATTTTAAAAAATTCATGTGATAAACAAACTCACAATCATTTTTAGCTTTTGCTTCAGCTAAACCATCTGTTATTAACTGTTCTGCTTCCGTTAATTTTTCTGCCTTTATATAAGCCTCAATTAATGTTTTTCTAATAAACCTTAAATTAAAATCGCCAAGTAAAATTTTATTGTTATAATCTGTTTTAAGCTCTTCTAAAGCGTTATTAGATTTACTTATTTTTAATTTTAATGATCTTATATATGCTTCAACAGTTTCTATAGACTTAGAGTCTTCATTTTTTTCTGCTAAGGCTAAAGTTTGTTGATATAATCTTAAACTCTCTCTAAAACGTTCTTTATTCTCTAAAATCCTAGCTATACTATGCTTTGTTTGAATAATATCTTTAGGTTTCTCTGCTATACTTAAATTTTTATAGTGATAAAAAAGCGTACTATCCGTTTGGTTCATTATCTCATGAGCAGCAGCTATGGATGAATTAGTAATTATAATATTTTCTATATTGTTTTCAGATTCTAAAATACTAAGGTATTTATGAAGATAGTTTAAAGCCTTGGCTGGATGACTATAAATATTATTTCTAATGGAATCTTCTAATATTTGTTTATCCTGTTGTGAGAATGATTGAATTGAAAATAGAGATACAATAAATAGTATTATAAGTAATTTTAATGCTCGCATTATAAGGAATTAATCTAATTTAAGCCAAGCTACTAAAAAAAATAAAAGCATCCTAAAGCATTCTATAAAACATAATATTTATAGGTGTTTTGATGCTTTTTTTTATACTGTTTTTTTATAAATTTAGGGAGTTATATTTTTTATTATAAGTTTTAATATTAGATATTTGAAGTAACTAATAACCCTTTTAAAATCTTTTTTATGAAAACTCAAGCAAAAAAACTAAACTTTAAAAAAAGTAACATTACAGAATTAAACAGTAATATGCTAATGACAATTAATGGAGGTAGCGATGTTGAAGCTGCAGGAGAAGCTATAACGACATCTAGATACACAAGTCATTTGTGTGATAAAATTAGTTAAAAAATTAAGATTTTTTAAAAAAGCGTGTAATTTTAAAATTACACGCTTTTTTTATAGTGTAGTTTTTATACTCTTTAACCCGAACTAAGTTAAATGCTCTAATCTTTATTCTCACAAATCAATTTAAAAGAGACTATATAACAAAGACATTACTTAATTGTTATACATTTTAACGCATTATAAAAACTTTAATTACTAACTTTGTGCTTTAAATACAATTATTATGATATCACTAAGTATATTTTTAGCGCCAGGCCCATGGCAAATAGGATTAATAGTTTTGGCTATTTTATTACTTTTTGGAGGTAAAAAAATTCCTGAATTAATGAAAGGACTTGGAAGCGGAATTAAAGAATTTAAAGACGCTAGTAAAGAAGACGAAGAAAAAGCTGAAGAAAAAAAGTAATTTTTTAAACTAAATAACACAAAAAAACCATCGCAATGCGATGGTTTTTTTGTGCTTTATATTAAAAAATATTACTAATTAATTTTAATAGACCTTATAATAGATTCTAATTCAAAAACATAATTACGTTTAGATACCGAAGGAGCATAAACAAATCCTTCTGCAACCAAATACCTATTATTTACTTTATCTTCTATTAAATACATTAAAAAAGGGCCTGACATGAATTGTTTTTTTACATCCCAAAGACCTTTAACTTCTATTGTAGGTTTATTATCTATAATTGTTTCGTAAACATGTGGTGCATAAGCCATTTCTGTTGCCATATAACTACCGTCTACAGGACCAGCAATATATTTTTTTCCAATAGAATCTCTTGTTTTTATTATTTCACTTACTAAGCTATCATTTTTTTTAATAGCGCTTAATGGTAATTCGTAAAACAACACATTTGTATATCCTGTTGGTAAATCTCGTTTTATCCAATTAAATTTATCTTCTGGTGTTGCTGTTGTTTTTGCTACTCTGTAATAAGATGGAAACTTTACCTTAATACCTAAAGATTCTTGAACATCTGTAGTATTAGATAGAGATTTACTCATTTGTGATTGTTTGTACCTTATTTCCTCTTCTTTTAAAGCCTCAACAATATTATCTGCTTTATTTATTATTTGCTCCTTAATTTCGGCTATATCTTTTCCTGAAATTGTAACAATTTTTTGCGGTCTTGCGTGTACATCTCTTTCAATTTTAAAATCTGCTTTTCCTTGTTCTATTTTTAAAATACTTCTATTTTGTTTTGCAAATCCTGTAAAAACTTGAGTTGGTATTTGATTTAAAGAAAACATTGGTTCTGGTTGTGGCAATCCATCTATTGATTGTGCCATAATACTTCTAACAGTATCTCCAACGCTATTTTCCCATAATTCGTTATTTATTACAATAGCTATTTTATTAACTGGTCCTGCAGAATCTGGTAGTATTTTAATGTTTTCTTTTTTACCATTATTATTACATGATAAAGTAGTAGCAACGATTGTTACTAATAGAATAAATTTACGCATAATTTAATTTTTTTATAACTAACTTTTAGAAACTCTTAAAGTCATTCCTATTTTTAAATTAGTACCACTAATATCGTTCCAATTTTTAATATCTTGAACAGAAACTCCAGAAAATTTTTGAGAAATACTCCATAATGAGTCTCCACTCTTTACAGTATATGTTTTTCCTTTAAAATTTGCAGTACTTTTAGGTTTTGAAGCAGCTTTAGTTATTGCTGATGGATTACGAGGATATACCGTTAAACGTTGCCCTATTTTTAAATTATTACTTCGTAAACCATTCCATTGTTTTAGTTGGCTAACTCGAACACCAAATTTTCTTGCAATTTTACCCAAATAATCGCCTTGTTTTACTTTATATCTTGTTTTAGTATCTGCAGTTAAAAGTTTAGGTAATGGTTTTTCTCGTTTATCAAATTCTGCTTTAGCAAAAGCATACATGTCTTTTTCATTATTTACAAAAGTACCTACTACATCCCTTGGTAATCTTAAAGTATAATTTTTACCTTTTATATATGGAATAACATCTAATTTATATGATGGGTTTAAAAACTGAAGGACTTCCATTTTTACACCAGTAAATTCTGAAACTTGATCCAATGTAATCATCTGTTTTACATGAATAGTATCTGTTTCTACATAATTAAATTGAGGTTTATGCTGTATAAAACCATGCTCTTTTGCATATTCGAATATATACATTGTAGCTAAAAAAGCAGGAACGTAACCTGCTGTTTCACGTGGAAGATTAGGCCTAATATTCCAGTAATTTCTGTAACCTCCTGAACGTCTAATAGCTTTACTTACATTTCCTGGACCAGAATTATATGCCGCTAATGCTAAATCCCAATCTCCAAAAATTTCGTATAATTTTGCTAAATATATTGACGCTGATTTTGTAGATTTTATAGGGTCACTACGCTCGTCTACATAACTACTTACATCTAGCCCATATTGTTTTCCTGTTGCAAACATAAACTGCCATAAACCAGTTGCTCCAACTCTAGATTTTGCTCTTGGTTTTAAAGCCGATTCTACTATGGCAAGATATTTCATCTCTAAAGGAATATTATAATTATCCAATTCTCGCTCAAACATTGGAAAATAATACTTACTTAATCCCATTAAACGCTCCATAGACTGATGTCTATTTTTTAACCAACGTTTTATTAAGTTTTCTAATTGCGGATTGTATTCTACATTAAAAGGAGTCCTTGCATTTAAACGTTCTAAACGTGCCTTTAAAGTATCTGTAGAAAGTTCTGGATAATATACAGCCTCATATTTTAGGTCTGTTACTTCTCGATAAATAGTATCAAAAAGAGAGGTGCTATACAGCTCTTCCATCCATTTTTTATCGAATTCTGATGCCATTTCGTGGTCTTGTAATTCTTTTGTTAAATCTATTTCCTTTATAGGTTCTATAGATTTTTTAAAAAAAACTTTACCGTCTACAATGGTATCTATTACATAGCTTTCGCCTGCAATTAATTCAGATTCTGAAAGCCTTGTTGTTTTTACATTTAGCGAATCTTGCGCATACAATTGCATTCCGAATAAAACAGAAAAAAAGAGAAATGTATATTTTAAAACTAATGTCATTTAAAAAATAGTTGTGCTAAATTAACGCTATAATTACAAAAATGGTATAATTACTATTTTAATCTAAAATAGCTGCTATTCCCGGAAGTGTTTTACCTTCTAAACTTTCTAGCATGGCTCCTCCACCGGTACTTACATAGCTTACTTTATTTGCAAAACCAAATTGTTTTACTGCAGCAACAGAGTCTCCTCCACCAACTAAAGAAAATGCTCCATTTTTTGTAGCCTCTGCTATAGAGTTTCCTAAAGCAATGGTTCCATTTGCAAAACTTTCCATTTCAAACACACCTAAAGGACCATTCCATAAAATTGTTTTACTATTCATAACTACATTATGAAATTGCTTTCTTGATTCTGGTCCTGCGTCTAATCCCATCCAACCTTCTGGAATAGCAGTAATATCTGATGTTTTAGTATTTGCAGTATTGCTAAAAGCATCTGCTATAATAGAATCTACAGGTAAATGTATGTTTACATTTTTTGCTTTAGCTTGTTTTAAAATGTCTAAGGCCATTTCTAATTTATCGTCTTCAACTAAAGAGTCTCCAATGGTTCCGCCTTGAGCTTTTACAAAGGTAAAGGCCATTCCTCCACCAATAATAATATCATCTACTTTGTCTAATATATTTTCTATTACAGTAATTTTAGATGATACTTTTGCTCCTCCCAAGATTGCTAAAACTGGTCTGTCGTCAGATTTTAAAACCTTGTCTATGCTTTCTATTTCTTGTGCTAATAAATGGCCAAAACACTTTTTTTCTGGAAAAAATTGTGCTACAACTGTTGTAGATGCATGCGCTCTATGTGCGGTACCAAAAGCATCATTTACATATATGTCTCCAAGTTTCGATAATTTTTCTGCAAAATCTTTATCTCCTTTAGTTTCTTCTTCATGAAAACGTAAGTTCTCTAAAATTAAAAGTTCGCCTGGTTTTAAATTTGCTGCAGCTTCCTCTGCTTCTGCTCCCACACAATTTGATACAAATTTTGTTTCGACTCCAATAATGTCTTCAACTTTACTAACTATGTGTTTTAAAGAAAACTCATCTTGCACTCCTTTAGGTCTTCCTAAATGAGACATTAAAATACAACTTCCGCCGTCTTCTAATATTTTTATTAATGTTGGCTTTGCAGATGAAATTCTTGTTGCGTCGGTTACATTAAAATTATCGTCTAATGGCACATTAAAATCTACTCTAATTAAAGCTTTTTGATTTTTAAAATTGAAGTCTTTTATAGTTTTCATATTTATTTTATCTTTTTTAATCTAAATTAACTTTTAATACCCAAGTGTCTCTAAATTTATACTCTTGAATTAATTCTTGTTGTTTTGTAAAGGCTTCTTTTGCACTTTCTGTTTGCAGTACAGCTACAAAATTCCAATTATTTTTTGGATTAGTAATTGTAATTGGTGTATGTCCTTTTTTAATTAAAAATGCTTCCCATTTTCTAGCTCTATAAGGTTCTGAAAACACATTAGTTACCACATAATAGCCATTACTAACACCATTAAAAATTGTTGGTTTTTTTGCAACTAACATTTTAAAATCTTTAGAGTCAAAACCTTTTTTTCCTGGTGGTTTCCATACGTATTTTCTATTGTTTTTTTTAACCTCTGCTTGTGTGGTTCTAATAACTTCTGGCTCGATAGTGGAAACTTTGCTAACAGGCTCTTTTTCTTTTACAACATCTTCAAAAAAATCTTGACTAATTTCTGTTTGAAAAGCAGCAAAATACATATAATATCTATCTGATTTTGTTTTTAATCTTAATGTTGTAGAACTCATATTATTATCTATAATAGAGTTATTGTAGTCTGGTATTTCTAATTCTGCAATATCGAAACCTAATGTGTTTCTACTGCTTGGAATACGGTCTGTATTAACTAAACTGTTATTTGTAATACTGCTATTAAAAAAGTTTTGCTGGTACCTTGATCCATTACTAAGTGACTGGTAAGAACCATCTCTTTTAATTATTGCACACTCGTCTTGTAGTAATGTTAAATCTCCTTCTAAAGCAGAAACTACAAGCGATGTTTTAACATCTCCTTGATCTACTGCTTTAAAATTTCTAAAAGTAATGTCTACTGGTAGGTTATTTACTAAAGCAAAACCATTATAAGATGAAATATATTTTGGGTTATCTGTAGGCGATTGGTAAATAATATAAAGCATCCATCCAGCAGCGCTACCTCCAGAAATATAACCTTGTGAGGCTCTTACATTAGCTACAGTATAGTCTCCATTTTTATCTTGTGCTTCTCTAAGTATTTTTGTAACATCTGCAACACAAACGTAAGGTGAATTTATTGCATGTGTTGGGTTTTCGGCTCCGTCGTAAATAATTTCTCCTGCAATAGTTTGGTATTCGCTATTTGGCGTTTTAAATTTAATTGTATCTATTGCGTGACTATGTCTAAAATCTCCTTTGTATTCGTAACTATCTTTAACCTTTCTTCGTTTTCCTTGCTCTAAGCTATATGTTGCTGTCCAATATAAGGCTGCATAGGTTATTTTTTTTAAATTATCTGGTAGTTTTAATTTAGCAGAACTTGAACTAAAGGTAGATTTGTCGTCGTCGATGTCAATATATTTCATTTTCACATCATCGTTACTTACTGTTATATCATCAAAATCGTTAACCTTATGTTCTCCTAAAATACTGTTTCCTATAACTTTACTATCTCCATAGATATAAAACTCGTTAACCGATTTAAAATCCACACCATCATACTCTAGACTTTGTTTAATAGTCTGTTCTTGAGAATAGCCATTAAAAAAAGCTAAAAAGGAAAAACTAATTAGTAATAAATATTTCATTAATATTATTTTCATTATTATAAAAAATAGCGATACGTTTTATATGCTTCAAATATAGATAAATACTAACAAACGTGTTTGAGTTACACTGTTTAAAATTGAATTTTAAACCGATACTTTACAAAAATAAGTAATTTCCTTAGGCTTAAATTTAAACTATAACAGCTATAAACTATATTTGCCTTATGCTTTTTAGTGAAATAATAGGACAGACACATATAAAAAAACACCTAACTACTAGTGTAGATAATGGTCGTGTACCTCATGCTCAACTTTTTATTGGACCGGAAGGTTCTGGAACTTTACCTATGGCAATTGCCTATGCGCAATATGTTTTATGCTCTAATACTAACGGTAAAAATAATAATGGCAATGAGGCTTGTAATTTAAAATTTAAAAATTTCTCTCATCCAGATTTACATTTTGCATTTCCGGTAACTACTAACGATAAAATTAAAAGACATCCTGTTTCTAGTCATTTTTTAGAAGAATGGAGAGATTTATTAACCAAACAACCGTACGGAAATCTTTTTGATTGGTATAAGCAATTAGGTGTAGATAATAAGCAAGGCCAAATTGGTGTGGATGAAGCTCAAGATATTATAAAATCTTTATCTTTAAAATCTTACGAAGGTGGTTACAAAATAATGCTTATTTGGATGGCAGATAGAATGAATACTGCTGCTGCAAACAAGCTTTTAAAGTTAATTGAAGAGCCTCCAAATAAAACAATTTTTATTTTAATTGCTGAAGAAGAAGAGCAAATAATTAATACCATTAGATCTCGTTGTCAAATATTACACTTTCCACCACTAGCCGAAGTTGATATTAAAAATGCTCTTATAAAAAATTATAGTTTAAATGAAACAATAGCAACAAAATTAGCACATCAAGCTAATGGAAACTATAATAAAGCATGCGATTTAGTATATAGCGATAGTGAAGACACTCAGTTTGAAGACTGGTTTATTTTCTGGATTCGTTCTGCTTTTAAAGCTAAAGGTAACAAAGCAGCTATTCACGATTTAATAAAATGGAGTGAAGATATTGCTAAAACTGGCCGTGAAACACAAAAACATTTTTTAAACTTTTGTTTAGATTTTTTTCGTCAAGCTTTGCTATTAAACTACAATGCAGAAGAATTAGTTTATATGGAAGTTAAAAACGAAAAATTTAAACTTGAAAATTTTGCGCCTTTTGTACATAACAACAATATTTTAGACATTTCTAACGAAATACAAGACGCTATTTACCATATTGAGCGTAATGGTAACTCTAAAATTATTCTCACCGATTTGTCTATAAAATTAACGAGATTACTTCATAAAAAATCAGAATAATGTAATCTTCTAGTAATTGGGTTGTAATTATAAATCCAAAAGTCTTCTCTGTTTATTGTTAAAGCTTCTTTATTACCTGTTTTTCTATATTAATATTTAGTATCCAAACTTGTTCTAAAAATTCGCTTTTAATAAATGCTTTTCTAAGCATGAATACATCGTAAAAATTTTCAGAATTAAAAAGATATACGTAATAATGACCTTTAGATATGTCTTTAAATATTTTTGAATTTACACCTTTTTCCTGAAGCTCTTTTTGATAATTAATAGCATAATCTAAGTCGTATAACAATCCGGCTATTATATAGTATCCTTTTTCGACTCCAGCTATTATATTTGGCTCTTGGTTAAGAATTCTTTTAAATTTTTGAGTTTCGTAAACATAATCTTCTATGGTTAATAATTTCTCATAATTTTCTCTGTTCATTACAAGAGAAGTGTTTGAATATATTGGTTTTTGAAGAGTTATATTTGGCTGATAAATATCTGTTTGTGTAATAGTTACATTATTTTCAGTTTGTTTTTTTTGTAACCATACTGGTAGTGGTTTTTCCTTTTCTATTGTTTTTGTTTTATATGCTTCTGGAGAAGGTAATTGTTTTTCTGATGTAAAAATATCTTGATTAGTTTTATTTACTTTTTGTTTTTCTTGAGGAACAGTTAATTTGGCTATTTCAGTATTTTTTATTTCTTTTTTTAACTGTTTCTTTTTAGTAATTTTTTCCTTTTTAGGTTTTTCACTAACTATTATTTTTGGTTTTTCTACATCTGTAATTTCTATTACTGTATTGTCTTTGTTTTCCTCATAAAAAGTTTTACTTATTTCTGTTTGAAAAGCAGTAAAAAACATATAAAATCTATCGGAATTAGTATTAAAAGCCATTTCAATTTCTGTGGTTGTATTGTCTATTAACGGTTGCGATTCGTTTGGTACATCCATAGAAACAATATCAAAACCTAAGGTGTTTTCGCTTTTAGGAGATCGCTCATTAAAAGCTGTATTACTATAAGTAATTTTACTATTAAAAAAGTTATTTCTAGGCCTATTTTCTGTGCTTAAAAGTGAGAGGCGTTTTGAAATTGGATTAATTAAAATACACTCATCTTCTTTTAATGCAGAGTCACCTTCTAAAGCTGCAAACGTTAAACTTGTTTTTATTTCTCCTTTTTCTAAGGCTTTAAAATTATTAAATTTTAGTTTTAGTGGTTGGTTATTTACATGTGCAAAACCATTGTAAGTAGTAATATATTTAGGATTTTTTGTAGGAGCTTCGTAAATAACATAAAGTAACCATCCTGCAGCGCTTCCTCCAGATACAAATCCTTTTGTTGCCATAACATTTGCTACTGTATACTCTCCATTTACTATATCATTTTTTTGAAGTAGTTTGGTAACATCTGCCATACAAACGTAAGGCGAGTTTAGCCTAAATGAAGTGTTTTTTGCACCATCAAAAAGCACTTTTCCGATAATATTTTTGTAGTCTCCGCTTGGCGTTTTAAATTTTATTTTATGAATGTTCTCTCTATTATTTACACGTTTTCCTTGAAATATAAATTGTCCTGCAGATTCTTTTCTAAAACCTTCTTCATAACTATAAGTTGCAGACCAATATAAAGCGGCATAAACAATTTTGCTGTGATTTTTAGGTAATTTTAAGCTAGCAGAACTCGAGCTAAAAGTAGAGGAATCGTTGTCAATATCAACAAAAACCATATTTATATCATCATTGGTTAATGATGTGTCGTTAAATGGTTTTTTAGCGTCTTTACTTAGTATATTGTTACCAATAACAGCAGCATCTCCGTAAATAAAAAATTCATTTTGAACTTTAAACGGAACTGCTTCTTGGGCATATAAAAACCCACAAAAAGTAAAGACGATGAAACTGATGGTTATGCAGTTTTTCATCATCTTAAAATAGAATAATTAATAGCGTTAAATTATTGATCTAAATATAGGCAATTTATTTTATTGCGCTGAATTCTACGGGATTAATAAACAAAAAAAAACGCTAAATAGTTATTTAGCGTTTTTTAAAAGTGAAAAAGATTAATTACTAATTACTTTTTGTATTTAGAATCTATTTCTTTAATTATAATATCTGATAAATCTGAAGCTTCATCGCCGTATAATACAGTTCCAACAGATTCGTTTGTTCCAAAAATAAATTTATAACCATTTGCTTTACCGTAATCTTCAACAGTAGTTTTCATTTTAGAAATTACAGAATCTAATTCTGTTTGATAAGCTGTTTGCATTTGCTGTTGCTCTGCTTGCATCATTTGTTGAAATTGTTGCGCTTTTGCTTGAAACTTTTGTATTTCTTCTTGTTGTTTACTTTGAGACATTCTAGCTGCCTTTGCTTGAAGTCCTTGGTATTCGGCTTGGTAAGTTTGACCTATACTATCTGCTCTTTTTTTAAAAGCTTCTGTTAAACCATCATATTTAGTTTCGATATCTTTTTTCTCTTGGATATCGTTAATAACTTTTCCATTATCTACAAATCCTATTTTTTGTTCTTGACAAGATGCAAAAGTTACTAATACAATTACTGCTAATATTAATTTTTTCATTTTATAAAATAATTTTCTGTTTGCGCAAAAATAGAAAAGTGGCTATAATAATTATCTAAATTAAAGGAGAAAAACAAACTATAAATATAATTTATACTAAAATATTTTATAAATAATAAATATCTATTAAAATTGCATTATTTTAAGGTGTATTTAAGCCTGTTTTAGAGATTTAACAGTAAAACATATATTAAAACAAAATAAACAGCTTTAAAACGTGTTAAAATTAGTTTTTGTTGTTTTTTATCACATAAATAAGAGAAGAATACTCTCCAGATTGCTTAGCTTTTAAATTTGAAACCAATCCTATAAAAAATGCAGGTATTATTCTTAAAAATGTATTTCTATATTTTTCTGAAAGTAAACTCACGTAATAAGCATCAAAAACCATAGGAAGAGATTTTACTACTATCATTTTTTTTGTAGAAAACAATTTAATAATAGATTCCTTAGAAAAATGCCATAAATGTCTTGGCACATCATAAGCAGCCCAAAACTCTTTATAATATTTTGCATCGAAACTTTTAAAATTTGGTACAGCGATTATTAAAGTTCCGTTAGCTTTTAAAAGCCTTTTTAAAGACGCTATTTGTCTATCAAGATTTGGAAGATGCTCTAAAACATGCCAAAGTGTAATAACATCGAAACTACCATCTTTAAGTTCTTCTATCTTATTAGTATCAAAAATTGAGTTACCACAATTCTCGATTGCAATACTTCTTGCTTTTTCGTTTGGCTCTATTCCAACAACATTCCAATTATTGTTTTTAGCTATTTTTAAAAAAGATCCTGTACCACATCCAATATCTAGTATTTTTTTTTCTTCTGAGTTAAATGAACTAATCAGTTTTAATTTTCGTTTTAAGGAAATATCTCTTATAAAGTGATATGCTTTTTCAAACAAGTTTCGCTTACTATTAGTATGCGAAATATAATCTTCACTTTCATAATATTTAGATAGCTTTTTTAAAGACGGTTGCGGTGTCGTTTCTAAATAACCAAATTCTTTATTTTTTATTAATTGGAATTCTTCTCCAGAAACCGAAAAATCTTTTACCTGCATATTAATTTATTTTTTTTCTAATAATGCTTTTTATTGTTTTTTGTAATACAATATTCTTTAAGAAATACATCTTTGTAGTATTATTATTTCCAATAGGAATAGATTTATACTATATATAAAACTCATCTTAAAATTGCTCTTTATTTAAATATTTCAAATAAATTCTATAATTGAATATTTAGAAAAATTCCTAATGAAAGAATATAAAAAAGAAAAATTAATTTAACGTTCCACGTGGAACGTTAAATTAATTGCTAAATTTTTACCTTCCCATATACACTAAAAGCACAGAAATATCTGCAGGAGAAACACCACTTATTCTCGATGCTTGAGAAATTGTAACTGGTTGAATTTTGTTTAATTTTTCTCTTGCCTCTAAGCTCATAGATTGCAATTTTGAATAATTAAAATTAGGAGGTATTTTAATATTTTCTAATCTATTTAATTTGTCTGCATTATTCTTTTCCTTATCAATATATCCAGAGTATTTTACCTGAATCTCGGCTTGCTCTATAATTTCCCTATCTAAATTATGCTCTTTAATATAATCGTCTACAGATTTAATTTTACGCATATCTTCAATAGTAATATTTGGTCTTGCAAATATTTTATGCATTTTACCTTGCTGTTTTACACTAGCCGAGTTCTTAGATTCTAAAATAGGATTTGCTTCTTCTTTAGTGACACTTGTGTCTTTAAAAAACTGAACAAATTTTTCTGAAGCTTCACGCTTCTCCTCCATTCTTCTTAATCGTTTTTCGCTAGCTAAACCTAAATCATAAGCTCGAGGTGTTAATCTAAAATCGGCATTATCTTGTCTTAATAGAGTTCTATATTCTGCACGAGACGTAAACATTCTATAAGGTTCTTCTGTTCCTTTTGTAATTAAATCGTCTACAAGAACTCCTATATATGCTTCGTTTCTTTGTAAGATAAACGGATCTTTTTCTTGCACTTTTAAAGATGCATTTATTCCAGCCATTAAACCTTGCGAAGCAGCTTCTTCGTAACCTGTAGTGCCATTAATTTGACCAGCAAAATACAATCCATCTACTAACTTAGTTTCTAATGTATGTTTTAATTGTGTAGGTGGAAAATAATCATATTCTATTGCATAACCAGGTCTAAAGAACTTTACGTTTTCAAAACCAACAATAGAACGCATCGCTTTAAACTGAACATCTTCTGGTAAAGAAGTAGAAAAACCATTTATATACATTTCTACAGTATTCCAACCTTCAGGTTCAACAAATAATTGATGACTATTTTTATCTGAAAATCTATTTATTTTATCTTCAATACTTGGGCAATATCTTGGTCCTAAACTTTTAATTCTACCATTAAACATTGGAGAACGATCGAAACCTTCGCGAAGCAAATCGTGAACCAATTCACTTGTGTGCGCCATGTAACATGATCTTTGATTCTCTAATGGTTTTGTTGAATCTAAAAAAGAGAATTTTTCTGGAATTTCATCACCAGGTTGCTCTGTCATTTTAGAAAAATCTAAAGAACGACCATCTACTCTTGGAGGTGTTCCTGTTTTCATTCTACCAGATTCGAAACCTAAATTTACAAGCTGTTCTGTAATTCCTGTAGCAGCTTTTTCTCCTGCTCTACCACCACCAAAATTTTTATCACCTATATGAATTAAGCCATTTAAAAAAGTTCCATTTGTTAAAACAACAGACTTCCCTTTTACTTCGATTCCTAAAGATGTTTTTACTCCTACTATTTTTCCGTTTTCAACTATTAACCCAGAGACCATTTCTTGATAAAAATCTAAGTTCTTAGTATTTTCTAAAAGCATTCTCCAATCTTCTGCAAAACGCATTCTATCACTTTGCACTCTTGGAGACCACATTGCAGGCCCTTTAGATTTGTTTAGCATTTTAAATTGTATAGCAGACGTATCACTTACAATTCCGCTATAACCACCAAGCGCATCAATCTCTCTTACAATTTGTCCTTTAGCAATTCCTCCCATAGCAGGATTACAAGACATCTGTGCTATGTTTTGCAAATTCATGGTAATTAACAAAGTTTTGCTTCCCATATTTGCAGCAGCAGCAGCAGCTTCACTTCCTGCGTGACCTGCTCCAACAACAATAACATCGTAAATTTCGTTAAACATAATTTCTTTCTTCTTAAATTTAGCTACAACTACACCTGTAACTACAGAATTATCTTTTTTAGTGTTCCACGTGAAACAATTAAGCTTTCTTTCAATTTAAAATACAATGTTCCACGTGAAACATTATATTATTAAAATAAAAAAGTCTGCAAATATACTACGAATTAATGAATTCTATATAAGTGTATTAAGATAGAAGTTTTCTTTATCTCGCATCTGCTTTGCTTCAATATCTGTTTTATCTTTATACCCACAATAATGAAGAATTCCATGAACAATAACACGATGGAGTTCTGTTTCAAAAGAAACTTTAAAATCTTTTGCATTATCCTCTACCCTTTCTGTGGAAATAAAAATATCTCCTTGTAGCTTTTTTCCTACCGAATAATCAAAGCTAATAATATCTGTTAATGTATCATGATTTAGAAAATCTACATTTAGTTTATGTAGGTAATCATCATCACAAAAAACATAGTTTATTTCATCCTCCTTACAGTTTTCGTTGAAAATAACAGAAGATATCCATTTTGAAATTTTAGCTTCATTAACAAGCTTAAAATCGTTTTCGTAGTTAAAACTAATCATTCTTTTCTTTAAAGTATTCTTGTACTTTTTGTTTATAAATTTGTTGCAAAGGTAAGGCTTGCTTATTCAATATTTCGGTTGTATTAAAATATTCTTTTGCTTTAGGAATTTGATTGTTTGTAGTATTTGAAAAATCTTTTTTATTTGTTTCAGATTTACGTTTTGTATCCTGACCTTGCTCTAATGTTGCCTTTTCAAGTTTTAATAATTGATGTTGCAAATTCATCATTTTGGATAAAGTTTCGTTTGTAAAACCGCCATTTATAAGATTATCTTCTACATCTTCCATTTGTTTTAGTAATTGCTTTGCATTTGCAGGAATACCTTTTCCTAGTTTTTCATCCATAGCAAGTTTATTTTCTAAAGCTTGACGTATTAATTGTTGTTGTTGGTAAATTTTATATAATTCTCCATTTATATCTTCACTAAATCCATCGTTTCCATCTTGTCCTTCACCTTTACCTCCTCCATTACCTTCTCCTTTTTCTTCACCTTCACCTTTTCCGTTTTTTCCCTTCTTACCATTTTTTCCACTTTCTCCATTCTCTCCGTCTTCGCCATTTTCACCAGGTTTTTTACCTTTACCTGGCTTCTCACCAGGTTTATCTCCAGGCTTTTCTCCAGGTTTCTCGCCACCTTCACTTTGCGGCTTTCCGCTTTTGCCTTTTTTTGTACCTTCTTCCATTTGTTTATTGAGTTCTTCTTGACTCATAATAATATCGGGAAGTGGCATACCGCCTTCTCCTTTACCTTTTCCTAACGATGGCATTGCCATAGCATTTTGCATTTGGTCTAAAGCATTGCTTAAAAAATCTGCCAAATTATTTGCAGATGTTACTGCATATTGTTGTGAAGATGTTCCTCTATATAAATTATTTTCTGCTAAATCTGCTAATGCTTTATCTATATTAGAATAAACTTCGGAAATTTCTCTATTTACTTTTTCAGAAATTTTTGGTTGACGTAGTGATAATGCAAATAAACTATCATCTACATGTTCAAAATGTGTACGTAATTCTTTTTGCTTTTTTAAATATGTCGCATATTCATTATGGTTAACTTCTATGCTTTTAAACTGCTTCATTACACGCTCTTCATCAAAAGAAAAAAGGACTAAATTATCTAAAATTTGTCGTAAGGTTTCTATATCTTCTTGTAAAGCTTCTTGTCCTCCTTGAGACATTTGTGCTTGCATTTTCATGCTCATTTCTTTCATTTTTTGGGCAGCACCTTTTTGATTTTTTTTAGCTTTTGAATTTTGACTTTGCTTCTGCTCTTCAGTTTGAGATTGTTCTTTTTTATCTAATTCTTCTGTAGCTTTTTCTTGATCTTGTGCTACATTCTCTTCTTTATTTTCGTCTCGTGGTAAATCTATTGGTTGTTTTAATTGTTTATTATCCTTCTCAAGTTCGTCTAATTGTTTTTGTATGTCTTTAAACTTTTTATTTAATTCCTCTTGCTTTTCTTTTGTATTCTCTTTTGGGTCTTTATTTGCAAGTTTATCTTGTTCTTTTGCAAGCTTATCTAATTCATTTCCAATTTTTTCCATCTTTTTATTAACGTAATATCTTTTCGTTAATTCAAGCATTTGTTCGAGACTTCTTTTTTGATTTTTTGCTTTTTGAGCAAGTTTATCTAACTTCTCTGAGAATTCTTCTTTATTCATTTTCTCGCGAAGTTTCTCTAATTCTTCAAGAAGTTTTTCGTCTTTTTTAAGCTGCTCTTCATTTTCTTTTAAACGCTCTTTTAAATCTTCTTTAAATTGATCTTCTTCTTTATTTTCTTTTTGAAAGTCTTCTAAGTTTTTTTGAAGTTTTTTATTAAACTTCTGCATCATTTGTTCTTGTTGTTTTTGACGCTTTATAAAATTTTCAATTTTCTTTTTATCGTTAAAATTAAGTTCAGATTTTTCTTTTTGTGTTTTAGAGAGTTCTTCTAATTCTTTTTGTTGCTTATCGAATTTTTCTAAAGATTTATTTAAATCTTGAATGGTTTCATTTTGTTCATTTAATTGTTTTTGTTCCTCTTCATCTGCAGTACGTTTTCTATAACTAAACACACTACTTTTAGTGCTTTTATTTTTATTAACTGCATCATTATCGAAAACTTCAAAATATAAATTATAACTCGTACCTTCTTTTATTTCTAAATTATTAGGAAAAGCACTAACAAATTCACTAAAATTTGAACCCGAAATTGGTATACGCTCTATTTTTTTATCCTTCTCATTTTCGCTTGGATAATAAACTAATTGTAATTTATTTAAACCATAATCGTCGCTAACTTTACCATAGAAATATAAAGATTGTTGGTCTAAAGAATCTATTTTAGATTGTAATTTAAGCTCTGGATATTCATCACGAACTACTTGAATGTTAAAGGATAAACTTTCGTAATCTTTTAGTTGCTTGTTACTTGTTGCAATACTATAATCTAAATTATTATATACTCTTTTTTGTACAGAAAACTTGTTGTTTTCTATGGTATTAAATTGTATTGTATCGTTTGCATAAAGTGTAGCATAATTTGTTGCTTTTGTATTTAATTTCCATGTTATATTAGTTCCTGCTGGAACAATGGCATTACCTGTGCTTTTTAATACCTCATCTCGTTTATTTGTATAGTTTGGATAGTTTAAAACCATATCAAAACTTAATAGTGTTGGTACTGGAGCAACAGAAACAGTATAAGGTTTAGATGTTACATTATTAGCAAATAAATTAAAAGTTATATTGTTTTTAGGTTGCTCGAAAACATACTCAAAAGCTCCTGCTCCACGTTGTTGTAAATAATATGTTTCGTTGTTAAAAGTAATTTGTGCAGTTTCTGGTATTACATCGCCAGCAGTTTTTACAATTAATCTAAACTCCTTATTTTCAACAGCCTGTAAGCTTTCGTTTAATACAAAAAATTGAAAAGGAGCTGGTGGCTCATAAGCAGTTTGATAATTAACTACACGTTCATAACTATCGCTAAACCAATTTAATTTACCTGAAACTGCTGTGATTAATATTATTGCTAATGGAATAGCAGCATATTTTAAATATTTAGTGTTTTTCTTAAAATTAATAGCGAGCTTAAATGGTACTGGCGTTAATTCGGAGGATTTTTGATTAATACTTGCTAATAATAACTCTGAGTCCGAATTAGAGCTTTTAAGTTGTAAAACATTTAATAATTTATCGTTAACTTCTGGAAAATGACTACCAATTATTAACGAGGCATCTTCGTAATTTATCCCTTTTTGAAGTTTAAATAATTTTGCTAACGGAATAACTATAAACTTAATAAAAAGCGCCACTTCTACAGCTATAAATAACCAAAATAAAATTGTTCGAGCGGTAGAATTTAGCCAAAGAAAATGTTCAATTAATAAGGTAATTAACAGATATAACAAACCAATACTAAAAAATAAAATAGCACCTTTAATTAACTCGTTGGTGTAATATTTTTTAATGAATTGCTCAAGTTTAGTTTGTATATTTTTAAAATTGCTCATTAATTTATAAATTCTTTTTTAACAACTACTGCTTAAAACCACTTGTTTACAACTTATAAAACTACAATTTTATTTTTCAAACTCTAATAATTATGTGTTAATTGTATCTTTGTGCACTTAAAACTTAAATTGATGTCTAAAAATGTTCGTGTGCGTTTCGCACCTAGTCCAACTGGACCTTTACATATAGGAGGAGTTAGAACTGCTCTTTTTAATTATTTATTTGCAAAAAAACATAATGGTACTTTTGTATTACGTATTGAAGATACAGACCAAAACCGCTATGTAGAAGGCGCAGAACAATATATAATTGATGCTTTAAACTGGTGTAATATTCCTTTTGATGAAGGCCCAAATAAAAACGAAAAATTTGGCCCTTATAGACAAAGCGAACGTAAAGATTTATACAAGGATTATGCCGAGCAACTTATAGCATCTGGTAATGCATATTATGCTTTTGATACTGCAGTGAGTTTAGATGCACACCGTAAAGACCATGAAGCTAACGGAAAAACATTTATTTACAACTGGCATAACCGTTTAAAACTAAGTAACTCTTTATCTCTTTCTCAAGAAGAAGTAAAAGCTAAATTAGATAATGGTGATGATTATGTTATTCGTTTTAAATCGCCTCAAGACCAAACATTACATTTAAAAGATATTATACGTGGTGATATAAAAATAGACACTAATATATTAGACGATAAAGTGTTATTTAAAAGCGATGGTATGCCAACTTACCATTTAGCAAATATTGTAGACGACCATTTAATGGAAATCTCTCATGTTATTCGTGGTGAAGAATGGTTACCATCTTTAGCATTACATATGCAATTATATACTGCTTTTGGTTGGGATGCTCCAGAATTTGCACACTTACCATTAATTTTAAAGCCAACTGGTAAAGGAAAATTAAGCAAACGTGATGGCGATAAATTAGGTTTTCCAGTATTTCCTTTAGAGTATACATCACCAAATGGAGATGTATCTAAAGGTTATAAAGAAGAAGGCTATTTTGCAGATGCAGTTATTAATTTCTTATCATTTTTAGGATGGAATCCTGGTACAGAACAAGAAATTTTTAGTTTAGAAGAACTTATTACTGCTTTCGATTTAAGTCGTGTAAATAAAGCCGGAGCACGTTTTGATCCAGATAAAACAAAATGGTTTAACCACCATTACATGCAAGAACAAAATAACGATGAGTTAGCCGAAGCTTTTAAAAATAATCATGACGAGTTAAAAGATATCGATGTTAATTACATTGCTATGGTTGTTAATTTAGTAAAAGAACGTGCAACGTTTGTAAACGACTTTTGGGACTTAAGTAGCTTCTTCTTCGTAGCACCAGAAAGTTTTGATGAAAAAGCATCTAAAAAAGCTTTTAAAGACGAAACAAAAGAACTTATGACGACACTTGTTTCAATAATATCTAATATTGAAGAATTTGAAGTAGAAACGCTTCAAAAGGAAATAAAAGGATGGATTACAGGAAACGAAATAGGTTTTGGAAAAGTTATGATGCCTTTACGTTTAGCTCTTGTTGGTGCTTTACAAGGTCCAGATGTTTTTGATATTATTTACATGATTGGTAAAGCAGAAACTATAAAGCGTATAGAAAAAGTAATTTCAGTTTTATAAAATTTAAAATATATATAGAAAAAAAGCGAGCCATTTAGCTCGCTTTTTTATTTATAAATAAATCTAATTTTTACTCTTTAATAAACTTTAATACAGCATCTACTCCATTAAACTTAACAAAGTAAGTTCCTGTAGAAAGATGAGATACATCCATTGTTTTATTAGTAGTATTTATTATTTGGTCTTTAACTTTTTGACCTAACATATTAAATACAGTAACATTATATTCTTCATTTATATTTTTAAAAGTAATAACTCCATTTGTTGGATTTGGGAATATTGAAATTGTATTTACATTAAATTCATCTACACTTAAATTACAAGTATAAGCTGGTAGATTATAGCCTTGTGCAGTAAATCTATTTGTCATGGCTTGAATATCTGCACAAGTATAACCATGAGCTGTTCCCATATCTATTGCCGCTTGCCTTACAGCTATTGCAGCATTTTGTTGGTTAGTACCACTATTAGTCATACCAAGTCCTTCTAAAAAGGCTTTATCTGTTTTTTCACGACCTATATCTTCCCAAATTTCCATTAATGTAGTTGCCCACATTTGTCCATCGGTGTGTATTTGTCCTACTAATCCTCCTGGATATTGTGCTCCGTAAACTGTACTTCTTCCAGGCCAACATGCATTATGTCCATCCCAACCAAAAACCCAATTTCTAGCAGCATCACTTGCAGACCATTGCCCTAAACTTCTTTTATAAGAGTTTGCCCAATAATCTCCACTACCTTCACTTAATCCGTTTACTTGAGATAAACCTCCGTTAGTAATCCAATCGTGTAAACCGTGACCTAATTCGTGTAAAATTACATCGGCATCTTCACCATCATCTACGCAACCTTCACCAAAATTTAAAGTTCCACTAGTATAATAAGAGTTATCTGCACCGTTTGCTCCATGTGGATCGAAACGGATTACACCACCATTTTGAGATGGAGCTAACGTAATACCTAAATCTAAATTAATATAACGCATAGATTTATCTGTATGGTAATATACGTTTGCAGCTTCAAAACCATCTTCTTGTCTATTAAATTCAAAATTGTTTGAAGCTTGAATAAATAAACCTTTATTTGGAGCTGTTAGTTCTGCTATTTGCGTGTAAGGACCTTTTAAAGTATAATTTCCTCCTGATAATTCAATATCTAAAAGTGTAACAGGTGTTCTTGCCGCATCTAAAGCAGCATTAGTAACATCGTTTTCATCTACATATTGTCCGCCATAAGCACTTGTAGTTGCTGTTAATGGATCTGTATCGTATATCATTGCAGTTCCAGAAGCCATCATAATTGAAGAGGTGTTTTTTGTTTTTAATGGAGTTGTTTTGTGTTTTTTATCTTTATATCCATGAGAATAATAAAAAGCAACATCTTTACTACTTAAAATAGCTCCTGTTTGAGCATCTACCATTACCTCCCAAGCTCCAGGTTTAGTATAAGCATTTACTAAAAAGCGGTAAGCAAGTGTTGTTTGGTTATTGCTTTTTATTATAAAAAGTTTCTTTTCTAAATTTACAACATCTTCTAATTCAACATTTAAATTTGTTAAAGCGCTTTGTTGAGCTTCTGTTTGAGAAATACTTGGTATTGTATTTATGGTTTCAATACTAGAATCGTAAGTACTTGCGTGGTATGTTACATTTTTTCTGTTAGATAAATGAACTGTAACTTCTGCATTAAAAACCTGTACACCATTCATCATTTGATAAAAACGAAACGTTTCTCCAGAAGGTCCTACTCTACTAAATTGCATATCTAAAGTATGATTATCTTGAATATTTAACTCATGCTTATTATTTTCTAACCAATTACGAGCAATAGTTTCGCCATCTATTTGCCCAAAAACTATAGATAAGTTAAAAAGCATAAAGTAAAAAAAAAGTAGTTTTTGTTTCATAATTCGTTAATTTATTAATTAATTAAGCACAAGATAGTTACAATTTTTTAAAAAGTAATCATTGCAGAAAAAGCAAACATAGATTGATTTCCTTTAAACTTATTATTATCCTCCATATCTATATTATTGTTAGAGTTTAATGCATTAAGTGTATTTAAAAAACCATAAATATATTGTGCTTTAAATTTTATAATACTAAATCCAGCTGTTAAACCTACCACTCCATTGGCATTAAAATTAGAAATATCTTCAATTTCTTTAGCCGTTAAAGCTGTATAATTGGTTACTAAAAACTGTTCTTGTTGTTCATTTTTTAATTCTAAATCGCTATTATATTGTAGCATTGGTCCAAAATCAAAAGTTAAATAACTTCCTGCAAGTTTTGCGTGCCAAAGAAAAAGAACCTGTGCTGTAAACACTTTATATTCTAATTCTTGGGTTGTAAAATCTAAATTAGAAACTCCAGCAATGCCAAAATTATTTTCTGATAATTGCATGCCATAACTTGCATTATACCATTTATGCGGAATTTCTACAGTTGCACTCATTCCAGCAACCCAACCGTTTCCTTTTGTAGTTTCAAAATTGTCTGTTATAATATCGAATTGTGTAATACCACCAAACAAACCAAAGCCATTTTTAATATCTATATTTCTATGTTGCGAAAAACTTTTTGTAACAAAACATAGTATAAGTGCTACTAATAAGGAAAGTTGTATTCTTTTCATCTTTAATTTGGGTGTTTATGAGCAAATATAGCTTATTTTAGTATTTCATATTTATTAATCGTAAAAGCTAATATTATTAGCTTTTTTAAACCACTTAAAACTGTTATGGGTAAACTTATTTTAATTCCAATTTTATTTTTTGGTCTCATTATTTTAATCTCTGCATTCTTTGTTGTAAAACAACAAACAGCAGCTATTATTGAGAGATTTGGAAAATTTCATAGTATAAGACAATCTGGGTTACATTTAAAAATTCCTATTATTGATAAAATTGCTGGACGTTTAAGTTTAAAAATTCAGCAATTAGATGTAATTATAGAAACTAAAACTAAAGATGATGTTTTTGTTCGTTTAAAAGTATCTGTACAATACCGTGTTATAAGCCAAAAGGTTTATGATGCTTTTTACAAACTAGATTACCCACACGATCAAATTACAAGTTATGTTTTTGATGTTGTTCGTGCCGAAGTACCAAAAATGATTCTTGATGACGTATTCTTAAAGAAAGATGATATTGCCATTGCAGTAAAATCTGAACTTAACGATGCTATGCTAGATTATGGTTTTGATATTATTAAAACTTTAGTTACAGATATTGATCCAGATCAACAAGTTAAAGAAGCTATGAACCGTATTAATGCTGCAGATAGAGAAAAAACTGCTGCACAATATGAAGGTGATGCACAACGTATTTTAATTGTAGAAAAAGCAAAAGCTGAAGCTGAAAGTAAACGTTTACAAGGACAAGGTATTGCAGACCAACGTCGTGAAATCGCTAGAGGTTTAGAAGAATCTGTAGAGGTATTAAATAAAGTTGGTATTAACTCTCAAGAAGCTTCTGCTTTAATTGTAGTAACACAACATTACGATACTTTACAAGCTATTGGTGGTGAAACTAATAGTAATTTAATTTTATTACCTAACTCACCACAAGCAGGAAGTAATATGCTTAACGATATGGTTGCTAGCTTTGCAGCAAGTAATCAAATTGGAGAGGCTATGAAAGAAGCTAAACTAAAAAAGAAACTAGATAAGCAATAGCTAACTAGTTATAAATAGTAGAAAACCCGAAGTTAAAGCTTCGGGTTTTCTTTTGCCTTAGCTAAAATATTTTGCAAGCTATTTAAATAATTTTCTAGTTGCTTTTTATGAACTTCTGGATTTTCTTCTGAAGGGATTGTTTGAGGAATTTCATCCAAATGCTTATAAACCTCAGGATAATTATCTTCAATTTCTCTAGTTATATTACTAATTTTAGTAAGAAGGTCTCTATTTTCCATAATGTTTTGATTTACTCTAAAATTATAAAAACAATTACTTAACTAGAAATTTTTAAAGTTAATTAATACTTAAAAGGATGTCTTTCTTTCCACTTTATTGTTGGATTTAAATACTTAACAATAAGCTTAAGCATTGAATTTGCTACAAAGTTTGTATGTTTCATATAAATATACATAGGCTTTGGTTTTGCACCAATAGAGCTTTTTATTTCCATTGCAGTTCTTGCATAAACAATTTTTTTAAAATTATTTTTAATGCCAAATTGTGCCATATCAAAAAGCATGTTTAAGTATAATTGGTTTTTATGTTGGTATTTATGATTATAGCCTAAAAAATAGGTTTCTAATGTTGAGTTATTTAAAATTAAAGTATAAAAACCAACAAGTTCTTCTTCTAAAAAATAACCAAACACTTTAAAATTATCTTTTAGTTCTCTTTTTAAAATTTTAAAATGATTTTGCTTTAATATAAAAGTATTTACACGCGCATTGTCTGATACATTTTTATATAATTGATACATTTTAGATTCTAACATGTTTAACTCTTTAAAAGTTAATTCTTGCTTAGTAATTTGTGCTCCCTTTTTTTTGGCCGATTTAAAACGATCTCTATACTTTTTTGTAAAGGCCGATGTATAGTTTTCTAATGTATTCCACGATTCTGGTATATTAAAAATCATATTGGGTTGTACTTGAACTTTGTAAAGTTTTTGGGTATTAAAAAAGTCCTGATTATTATGGATTACATCGTTTTTAAAATAATCTTTAAAAGCTATTAGTCTAATTTTTTTATTCTGTTCTTGTTTTAAATTAGTTTTAATTTCATTAATAACTAAAGATAATTGCTCTAAATACTCTTTATAACTAATCTCTTTTATATTAAAATATAAACCGTGTTGTCCTGTGTGCATTATATTACCAATAACCAACGTATTACCTCTAACTATTTTAGATATTAACTGTTTTGTTTTTTGAGTTAAATACTTATCCTTATTATTTCTAAAAATATCTTTAAGATACATTTCTACTCGCTGTATTATAGCTATTCCAACAAGCTCTTTAGCTTTAAAAAAAGCTATGTAATGTAAAGTAATATTTTTAGGAGAAGATTGCTCTAATGCGATTAAAAATGGTGTTTTTAAAAAAACATCATTATTAGGTAAAGCATTCCAGGAGTCTGGAAGTTGAGAAACTTTATTATATATTTTAACTTGTAGTTTATTCATAAAAAAACTGATGGCAACCCATCAGTCTTAAATTTATTTTTTTATAAAATTACATTATTAAATCCAACCACAAACAATTGCTCCCATAACAGCTAAAGAAACAATCCAATATCCAGAATTAATAAAAATATATTTCCAACTTTTTCGCTCAAACATACCGTTAATTGCTATTACAGGAAAAAACAAGAAAACACCTGCTAAAATACCGTGTAAAGCACCATGTTTAAAAGTTCTAAATTCATTTTTATACTCTTCCATAAAAGCTTTATAATTTGCTGTTTCGCCAAGTTCACCTTGTGCTAAACTATAAGCTCCCATTTGGTGTGTGGTTAATTGTTGTAAAAAAAAAGCTAAAACAAATGATAGTAATAAAGTAAGTACAAAAATAACAGCCATATTACCACTTTTCATTTTATCTGGTGTCATTTCTGCTTCTCGCATCCATGAATTTCCAAAAGTTTTTGGATTATACCATAAAAAACCTATTAGAATAGGTGCAATTGCAGCAACTAAAATTGCTAAAAAATTAAATTCCATAATTATTTTGTGTTAGGTTAGTTGTTTTAAAGATACAAAAAAGCCTCTAAATTAATATTTAAAGGCTTTTTATATATGTTATTTAAATTTAGGCTAATGCTTTAGCTTCTGTTACTAATAATTCGTTTTTATCGGCTAATGCTTTAGAAATAAACTCGTTTATTGCTTCATTTTTTTCTAATCCATTTTCTAATAATACGCCTAAACTAATCATAGTAATTATACGTGTTCCAGCCTTTTTTACTGCTGTTCCAAAGAGTGGTTCTATATCTTGATAACTAATATTTTTAGCTAGTTCTTGGATTTCTAATTTAGCTTTTTCACGTTGCTCATCCTTCATTCTATCGTACTTTTTACCGTAAGATTTAATTTGATCTATTGCTGGACGCTTATTTTGTTGTGATTGTTTTTGTTGGTTATTATTATTTGTTTTAGGTTTTACTTTCGCCCAAGAATCTCTTAAACCAACTGTTTTATTAAACACTAATTTTTTTGCAGTAGAATCTTTATCCACATTAAAATAACCTAAGCGTTGAAATTGAAACTGCTCACCTATTTTTGCTTCTACTAAGCTTGGTTCTACAAAAGCTTCAATTACATTTAAAGAATTAGGATTAATAAATTCCATAAAATCTTTATCTGCATGGCTATCTGGAGCTTCGTCTGTAAATAATCTATCATATTCACGAACTTCTGCTTTTATAGCGTGTTTTATAGATACCCAATGTAAGGTACCTTTTACACGTTTTTCGGTATCGGTAGAATATGTACAGCGTATTTCTGTAATTTCTCCATTATTATCTTTTACAACACTTTCTGCTTTAATAATGTAGGCATTTTTTAACCTTACTTCACCACCTAATTTTAATCTAAAAAATTTGCTACTTGCTTCCTCTTTAAAATCTTCTTTTTCAATGTATAATTCTCGAGAAAATGGTACTTTTCTAAAACCAGCACTATCGTCTTCTTGATTATTTTCTGCCTCTAGCCATTCTTCTTTATCTTCTGGATAATTAGTAATCACTAGTTTTACTGGATTTAAAACAGCCATTACTCTATCGGCTTTTTTATTTAAATCTTCACGAATACAAAATTCTAAAAGAGATACATCTATTATATTTTCTCGCTTGGCAACACCAACAGTTTCTACAAATTTTCTAATAGATTGTGGTGTATAACCACGACGGCGTAAACCAGAAATAGTAGGCATTCTTGGGTCGTCCCAACCAGAAACTATACCATCTTCAACCAATTTAAGTAACTTTCGTTTACTCATTATGGTATAACTTAAATTTAAACGTGCAAATTCACGTTGTTTAGGAAGCATTGGATACTTGTTCTTTGCAAAATTATATACTTGTTCCTTAAACCAATCGTAAAGTTCTCTATGCGGCTTAAATTCGAGCGAACATAAAGAGTGAGAAATTTGCTCTATATAATCGCTTTCTCCATGTGTCCAATCGTACATTGGATATATACACCAATCGCTACCTGTACGATGGTGGTCTTTTTTTAAAACACGGTACATAATAGGATCTCGCATTAACATATTTACGTGTTGCATGTCTATTTTAGCACGTAAAATATGTTCGCCTTCATTACATTCTCCTGCTTTCATTTTAGAAAAAAGAGCTAAGTTTTCTTCAACCGTTCTATTTCTATAAGGTCCATCTACACCAGGTTGTGTAGGTGTTCCTTTTTGCTCTGCCATAGCTTCGCTTGATTGAGAATCTACATAGGCTTTTCCTTCTTTAATTAGTAGTATTGCCCAATCGTAAAGTTCTTGAAAATAATCTGAAGAGTAGCGCTCTTCTGCCCATTTGTATCCTAACCAAGATACATCTTCTTTAATAGCATCTACATATTCCTGTTCTTCTTTTGCAGGATTTGTATCGTCGAAACGTAAATTTACTGGTGCATTATATTTTTCACCTAGTCCAAAACTTATTCCTATAGCTTTAGTATGGCCAATATGCAAATAACCATTTGGTTCTGGTGGAAAACGAAAACGTAATTTATCTTTAGATAATCCGTTGGTTAAATCTTCTTCAATAATGTGCTCTAAAAAATTGAGCGATTTGGTTTCTGTAGACATAAATATAACTATTGATTAATGCTATTAAATCAATTTTAATAAGCTGTAAAATTAATGAAATTACGTAACAAAATATATATTTATAATACTTATACTTTGAATTGTTTATGTAAAATTTTAAAATTATGAATTACGAATGCCCAAAATGCCATAATACTTCATGCGATATAGACCAAATGCAAGCTACTGGAGGACTATTTTCAAAGCTTTTTAACATTCAAAATAAGAGATTTACAACTGTAACATGTAAAAAGTGTACATATACAGAGTTTTTTAAGTCTAAAACTAGTACAATTAGTAATATCTTTGACTTTTTTACTAATTAAAATAATTTAATGGGAATAATTAAAGTTGAAAATATCCGCGTTTATGCATATCATGGTTGTTTAAAAGAAGAAACTGCTATTGGAAGTGATTATCGTGTAGATTTAAAGGTAAAAGCCGATTTACAAAAAAGTGCTAACTCTGATGCACTTAGTGATACTGTAGATTATGTTTTTTTAAACAAAGTTGTTATTGAAGAAATGGCAACTCCAAGTGCACTTTTAGAGCATGTTGCTAAACGTATTTTAGACCGTATATTTACTGAAGATAAGTTAGTTACCGTTGCTACAGTTGCTGTAAGTAAAATAAATCCGCCTATAGGAGGAGATGTTGAAATGGTAACTATAGAATTAACTGAAAAAAGAAAAAGTTAAACTATGTAGTGTTAAAAGGTAATTATTTTTATATTTGCCTTCCAATTAAGGTGTCGTGGCCGAGTGGCTAGGCAGTGGTCTGCAACACCATCTACAGCGGTTCGAATCCGCTCGACACCTCTAAAAAAGCGTTACTTTTTAAGTAACGCTTTTTTTATTTTAAAATTTTTATAGTAATTAATAAGGGCTTTTTAATGAGTTTTCTCTTCTATTTGCTCAAATATTTCTTGAGGATTTAAACTATCTTTTGGTAAGAAACCTTTAATTATAAGTACAATTCCACAGATTACTAAAATTAAACCTAATAAACGTTTAACTTTTATAATAGCATTAGGTGTTAATTTATTTTTAAGTTGTTTTGCTAATAGTATTTTAAAAATATCTGTTACAAAGTAAGCTCCAATCATAGCACCAAAAAATACTACAAATCTATTTGCATTATTTTCTAAACTTGGACCAACTACAATTATTACTCCTAACCAAAATACTAAAACACCAATGTTTATAAAGTTTAAAAAGAAACCTTTTATAAATAATCTAAAATAATCGGTTTTAGGTATTACTATTTTCATAGTTTCTATAGCTTCTTTTTTAGGTTTTTTAAAAAAGATAATAAAGCCATAAATTGCTAAAATAGTACCGCCAAATACATAAAGTCCTGGTTGATTACTTAAGTTTTCTAAGAGTTGAAAACTTGAAAAATATGCAATAGCAATAAATAAAATATCTGCTACAATTACACCTAAATCGAAAGCTAGAGCAGCACGAAATCCTTTTATTACACTAGTTTCTAATAATACAAAGAATACAGGACCAATCATAAAAGCTAGAAAAAAGCCTAATGGTATTGCCGCCTGAATATCTTCAATCATATAAAAAGTAAATGTTTATTACAAAGTAAAGAAATTAAGTGGTTAAAGTAAAGTATTTACTATTTTTAGTTAAATGATTTAAAATAAAAAAAGCTTCAGATTACTCTGAAGCTCTTTAATTAAATATCGGGTAAATTTTATTTTTTAATTTCTATTTTACCTCCAAACGTGTGTTTTTTAGTTACATTATTTGGATTTCCATAAATGTAAATATCACCACCTGCTGTTACTCTTGCATCTACTGTTTCGCTTGCATTAACATCTGCCTCTCCACCTGCTTTAATTTTAACTATTGTGTTTTCTGTTTCAAACTCACGACCTTCATAAATGCCTCCAGTATTTAATACTATTTCTTGAGATTGAGCTTTACCTTTTGTTGCAATTATACCACCAGAAACAGATCTTACTTCAAGATTTTTTACATCTAATCCTATTTTTAATACTGCTCCTTCTTGTGCACGAAGTTCTATTTTGTCTTGTACTATTAACTCGTTTCCAACAATTTTAGTACCTTCATTTCCATCTATTACCTCTAAATTTGTATAATGTACAGCTACAAAAGTTTTAGTTCCATCAAAAATACGATCAAATTTCATGCGTACTTTTAATATTCCATTTTTAGAAATAATTTCTACATCATCTGCATCTTGTCCAGAAATTATAACTTTGTTTTCATTAGCTTTTACTAAGCTTATATGTATTAAATCGAAGACTTTAACTGTATTAAAATCTTGTACTTTCATCTCTTTTGGATTTTGTCCAAATATTGCAATAGACATAAAAAGAAGCACTACTGTTGTAATATATTTCATAATAAAGTATTGTTTCTTTTAAAGAGTATTAAAAGTTAAAAGTGTTACAGTATTACAAAATTATTTTTCTGTAGCTACGTTTACAGCTGTTCCAGTAACTGATACAAAAAAATAAGAACCATTAACGGTTTCAAAATCTACATTTATTCCAACAACTGCATTTGCATTTAAATTTCTAGCATTGTTTTGTAATTTTTGAAAAGCTACTTCTTTAGCTTCGTTAATTACATTATCCATAATAGCTTTATTCTTGCCTGAATTAAAAGAAAAATTTGTTTTTGTTTCGTAAGAGTTTCCTGTTACAATTCCTTTATATTCTATAATTCTAAAACCTTCAATTGAATTTGTTGTAGTTAAAACCATAATTATTTTTTTTATTAGTTGTTACTTTATAAAAAATGTTACAAAATTTAAGTTTATACAATTTAACTATTTGCTTTTCCAATTAATTCGAAATCTAGGTGTCGTTTTACTAAATCGGCTTGTTTTACTTTTACAATAACTTCGTCTCCAAGCTGATACATTATTTTTGTTTTTTGTCCTATTAAAGCAAATTGATCTTGATCAAATTCATAGTAATCGCCTTTTATATCACGAGTTCTAACCATTCCTTCGCATTTATTAGAAATTATTTCTACATAAATTCCCCAATCTGTAACTCCAGAAATTACACCAACAAATTCTTCGTCTTGATGATCTTGCATAAAACGAATTTGCATGTATTTAATAGAGTCTCTTTCGGCTTTTGTTGCTAGATTTTCCATATTACTAGAGTGTTTACATTTTTCTTCGTAAACCTCCTCGTTTGCAGATTTTTCTCCATCTAAATACCTTTGTAATAAACGATGTGCCATAACATCTGGGTAACGACGAATTGGAGATGTAAAATGACTATAGTAGTCGAAAGCTAAACCATAATGACCAATATTATGTGTTGTATATTCTGCTTTAGACATAGTTCTAATAGCTAAAGTATCTACAAGATTTTGTTCTTTTTTACCTTGTACATCGTTTAATAACTTATTTAAAGAAGATGCTATACCATTTTTACTATTAAAGTTAATTTTATGTCCAAATTTAGAGACAACGCCTTGCAAAGCCATTAATTTACTTTCGTCTGGCTCGTCATGTACTCTGTAAACAAATGTTTTTTCTGGTTTTTGTTTACCAACAAATTCTGAAACCTTTCGGTTTGCTAATAACATAAATTCTTCAATTAATTTATTAGCATCTTTACTGGTTTTAAAAAATACTCCTATAGGATTTGAATCTTCATCTAAATTAAATTTAACTTCTACTTTATCAAAAGATATTGCACCATCTCGCATACGTCTTCCACGCATTATTTTTGCAAGTTCGTCCATTTTTAAAACAGCGTCTGCAATGGCTTGATCTGTTTTATATTCTTTTCCTGTTAATGAAACTTCGGCTGGAATGGTATTGTTTTTATTTTCTATAATGGCTTGTGCTTCTTCATATGCAAAACGTGCATCAGAGTAAGTTACTGTTCTACCAAACCATTCTTTTTTAATTTGTGCTTTATTATCGAGCTCAAAAACTGCAGAAAATGTATATTTTTCTTCATGCGGACGTAATGAACATGCACCATTACTTAAAATTTCTGGTAACATTGGCACTACTCTATCTACTAAATATACAGATGTTGCACGCTCGTAAGCTTCATCGTCTAAAACGGTTCCTTCTTGTAAATAATGCGAAACATCTGCTATATGAATTCCTATTTCGTAGTTTCCATTTTCTAAAACGGTAAAAGATAATGCATCATCAAAATCTTTAGCATCTTTTGGGTCTATGGTAAAGGTTAAATCTTTACGCATATCTCGACGCTTTTTAATTTCTTCTGGTTGTATTTTTAAATCTATATTATTTGCATAATCTTCCACTTCTTTTGGAAACTCGTATGGTAAACCATAATCTGCTAAAATGGCGTGAATTTCGGTATTATGTTCACCAGCTTTTCCTAATACTTTTAAAACTTTACCGTTAGGAGAATCGGCTTTTTCTGGCCAATCTTCTAGTGTTACAAGTACTTTATCACCATCTTCGGCCTTTAAAGTTTTGTTAATTGGTACAAAAATGTCTGTTTTCATTTTATTACCATCGACCACTACAAAAGCAAAATTATTATTTTTATGAAGTTGAATTATTCCAACATACTCTGTTTTAGCACGTTTAATAATTTTAGTTATTTCGCCTTCTAATTTGCCACGTTTTCTTCTTTTATAAACGTATAATTCTACTTCATCACCATTTAAAGCTTTATTAACATTGTTTGATGCTATATAGATATCATCTTCAAAATCATCGCAAATAACGTATCCGTTACCACGTTGAGCTGCATCAAAAATTCCTGTATGGTATTCTGTATTATTTACTATTTGAAACTTACCACGATCTATTTCTTTAATCTCTTCTTTAGCTTTAAGTTGCGCTAATTTTTTTATAATCTGATTACGGCTACTAGCATCGTTAACGCCAAGTTTAGCTGCAATTTGTTTATAGTTAAAGGATTGGTTTCTATCTTTTTTTAAAATACTTAGAATTGTATTTGTTAGGTTGGAAATCTTGTTATGACTTGGTTTCCTATGTTTTTTTTTTGTCATTTAATTTGTAATCTAATTGAATTTCTAAGTTATGTGAAATTCTGTTATTTAAACTTAATTTATAAGGAGAAGATTGATTATTAAGTTTATACAAAGCTACGCTTTTAATATTTAATAGAAATTTATTTAATATTATGTTAACGTAAACACTTATTCACATATATATATATTATAATCTTTTTCTTTTAAAAATTTAAAAAAATAATAATGATTATTATAGCTTGTTAATAGCGGTATAACTTTTTTAGCCAATAGTTGTAAATGTTACTTTTCTGTTTCTGCTAACACGTTATAAACATCTTAAAGTATTGATTTTTACATAAATTAATAACACTATTAACAACTGTTTATAACGTTAGTTGACAACCTTTTTTTAATAAGTATTTTATTTTTTAGTGTTTGTATATCCATTTTTTTTAATGATAATTAACCAAAAGAAAATAGATAACTTTTTTGGTGTTTATATTTATATTTTTGTTTGAAAAATTTATTGAATAATCCTAATAAAAGTTTTAAAAAACTATGATTAGATATTAACAAATAGTCAATATTAAAAGATGTAGTTGTTAACAGTTTTACATTTTATGTTTATATGCATTAGTTTACATTATATAAAACCTTATTAGTGATGTATTTGATAACCAAAATAAAGCATTTGGTAACATTTTTTTAAATTTTTAATTTATATTATTTAGCATTGCAGTTAAGTTTTGAAATTTCATACTAATCATTAAATATATATTTATAAAATCAAGTTAAGGGATGGTTTTATAATTTAATAATGGATTAAATAAATAGCTATTAATCAATTATTTAAAAACTTGAGTATTTATTTACTCAAGTTTTTTTTATTTAATTAAGTTTTAATAACATATTAATGTTTTAAAAAAGCGTTTTATTAAATTTACAGCATTAAATAAAATAATTTTGTTTTCGATAAAAAACGAAACAAATAATAAATTAGATTATGACTATTTCTATAGGAAACGACCACGCTGGAACAGATTACAAATTTGCTATTATAAAACATTTAGAAAGTAATGGAATAGCCATTATAAATCAAGGAACAGATGCTACCGATAGTGTAGATTATCCAGATTTTGTACATCCTGTTGCAAATGATGTTGAAAAAAATAATGCTGAATTTGGTATATTAATTTGTGGTAGTGCAAATGGTGTTGCCATGACAGCTAATAAACACCAAGGAATACGTGCAGGAATTTGCTGGACAAAAGAAATTACAGCTTTAACAAGGCAACATAATAATGCAAATATAATTTGTATTCCAGCTCGATTTACAGCTTTACAACAGGCTATAGAAATGGTAGATACATTTTTAAATACTAAATTTGAAGGTGGAAGACACCAAAATAGAGTAGACAAAATACCTTGTTAATTGTCACAAAACCATCAACATAACCATACACATGATCATGTTAATTTAAAAGGAAGAAACTTATTAATTTCTATACTTTTAAATATAATAATTACTGTTGCCCAAATTATTGGTGGATTATTATCTGGAAGTCTTGCTTTATTAAGTGATGCCTTACATAATTTTAGCGATGTTGTATCACTTATAATTAGCTATATAGCAGATAAATTAACAAAAAGAAAAGCTTCACTACATAAAACATTTGGCTATAAACGTGCCGAAATTTTAGCTGCTTTTATAAATTCTTCAACATTAATAATAGTTGCTATTTTACTTATTATAGAAGCTATAAAAAGGTTTAAAAACCCTCAGGAAATAGAAAGTAGTCTAGTTATTTGGTTATCCTTTATAGCAATTCTTGGAAATGGATTTAGCGTATTATTACTTAAAAAAGATAGTAAATCTAATATGAATATGCGTAGTGCGTATTTACATCTTTTAACAGATATGATGGCTAGTGTAGCCGTTTTAATAGGTGGATTATTAATGAAGTTTTACAATTTATTTTGGGTAGATAGCGCTTTAACACTAGCTATTGCTATTTATTTAATTTGGATGGGCTTTCATTTACTTAAAGAATCTACAAAAGTATTAATGTTGTTTACTCCAGACACAATTCCTATAGAATTAATAATTAAAAAATTAAATGCTTTTAAAGAAATAAAAAACGTACATCACGTACATGTTTGGCAATTAAATGAAGAAGAAATACATTTTGAAGCTCATGTAGATTTTGAACATAATATAACATTAACAGAATTTGATGTTATTCTAACTAAAATAGAAAAACTATTATTTAAAGAATTTGATATCAATCATGTTAACATTCAACCAGAATTTGAAAAAGATGATGTTAAAGATGTAATTGTGCAAGATTAAATTATGATAACAATTAAAATTAAAGCTTTTAATGAATTTACAATACAAGAATTATATAATTTACTTCAATTACGAAGTGAAGTTTTTGTAGTAGAGCAAAACTGTGTATATCAAGACATAGATTTTAAAGATCAAAAAGCATTACATGTTATTGGTTACAAAAACGAAAAAATAGTAGCTTATACTCGCATATTTAGACCTGGTGATTATTTTAAATTGTCAAGTATTGGTAGAGTAGTGGTTGCTAAAAACCAAAGGCAACATAAGTATGGTTATGATATTATGAATGCATCTATTATAGCTATTAAAAAATATTTTAATACATCAGAAATTAAAATCTCGGCACAATGTTATTTAAAAAAATTTTATAATAATTTAGAATTTTTTGAAGTGGGAGAGGAGTATCTTGAAGATGGAATTCCACACATTGGAATGCTGTATAAAAAATAAAAAAAGTCTGTATAAATTTTTACACAGACTTTATAAGTAAAAAACTCTACTAAAAATTATTTACTTACATATAATTGATTAATAGCATACCAAACATAAATGTTCTTTTTAATTAAAAGAAAAAATACGGTTCAGTTTCAAAATTATTTGTTTAAAAACAAATTATAAGATAAAGTGTAAATTGTAAGAGATAAACAGTAGTGTATTTTAACCTTGTTAATTAACACTTAGAAGATTACATAAAAAAATAGCTTAATAGAAGTATTACTACAATAGTATGTTTTTACTCAGATTTGCCAACATAAGTTATTAAAATTTCCACACGTCTATCGAATTTTGGTTCTCCACCAAGAGGAAATTTTCTGCGTAAACCTACATATTTCATACGTTTTTTATCTACACCTTTTCTTGCTAAATAATCGTAAATATATTTAGCTCTTGCTACAGATAAGTTTCTTTTTCTTGTTTTTTTATCTACTGCATCACGACTGTTTTGAGTACAGCACACGTGACCTTGAATAGTAAAATAAATATTTTTATTATCAACCATTATTTTAGCCAATTCCTCTAATGTTTTTCTAGAATCTGAGGTTACATAACTATAACTTGTTTTAAAATAAATTTTATCTAAACGTATTTTATCGCCTTTTTTTATAGTACCTTTTTTAATATCGTTTGTTGTTTTTTCTTTTAGACCATCGTCTACATCAACATTTTCTTCGATACTATTTTCTATCTGTTTTTTATTAATTTTTTTAGTTACAATTATTTCTACTTTCCTATTTAAACCACGAATTTGGTGTACTTCATCTTCATGTAAAACTTTTAAAAGTATTTCTCCTTTTCCGTTTACATTTGTTATTAAATTAGGATCTATACCATAGCCAGAAAACATTTCTTTTATAGCGTCTGCACGATTTTGAGATAATTGTAAGTTATATTCATTAGAACCTCTATCGTCTGTAAAACCATAGATAGAAACTTTTTCTACTGGAATACTATCTAACGATGAAATAAAGAGTAGTAGCCTATTTTCTTCGGTTAATGGTACGATATATTTATCTGTATCAAAATATACATCGTGTGTAAATTGAGTTTGAGAAAACCCAAAATAGGAAACAAAAAATAATATGGTGATTAAAAATTTCATTTTAATAAATAGATTATTATATAAATTAATCTATAATAATTTATATGTTTTTAGTTTAAATAGCTATTATATTTAATAGGATTAGCTAATATTTCTGTAGCTTTTTTTATTTCTTTATTATGTAGTTTATAATACTCATACAATCCTTCTCTGTATACATAACGTTTAATAATTTCATCATTTAATAAACTCATAAGTTGAGATTTATTGTCGTCTACAGCTTTTAATTTTGCTTGACCTAAATTTTGGATTAATGTATTATAATCGCGTTTTATATCATCGTCTAAATTTTCAGATTTTGCAATTTCTAGTGCTTTATTTAAAGACTTTTCAGTATCGGTTTCAAAAGAAAAATTTGAAGCTTTTAAGAAATTTTTAAAATCATTAAAATCTGAATTTGTAAACTCCCAATTGTTTATATCTTTAATATTTTGATGTTCGTAATAGTATTTTGTTGCATAATCAAATACACTTTGATTGCTTAAAATAGCTTTAGTAATTGCAGAGTTTTTAGAGTAATCTAATGCTTCGTCTGGAAAAACACCACCACCATCAAATACTTTTCTACCGTTTTTAGTTTTAAAAACGTTATAATCTTTTTGTTTTACACGTATTGCATTTCCTTTTTCATCTTTATTCCAGTAGTCTAAAGCTTGTATACAACGACCAGACGGTGTATAATAACGAGAAATGGTTACTTTTAACTGCGTACCATAAGTTAATTTTTTAGGGCGTTGTACTAAGCCTTTTCCAAAACTTCTCGATCCTACAATTACTGCTCTATCTAAATCTTGTAAAGTACCAGAAACAATTTCACTAGCTGATGCACTACTACCGTTTATAAGTACAATTACTGGTATTTCGGTATCTATAGGATCTTTTTTTGTATAGTATGTTCTATTATATTTTTTAACCTTAGATTTTGTTGTAACTACTAATTGATTTTTTGGAACAAATAAATTAACAATATTTACAGCTTCTCTTAATAATCCACCAGGATTTCCACGTAAATCTAGTATAATATTTTTTGCACCTTGTGCTTTTAAATCTTTTAAGGCGTAACCGGTTTGTTGTGAAGCTTTTTCATTAAATTTTCCTAATACAATATAACCTGTCGTTTCATTTATTAATGAAAAATGCGGGACTGCATTTATTTCTATTTCACTTCGTTTTACTGTTGTATTAGCAGTTTTGCCTTGTCTTACATAAGTAATTTGTGCTTCAGAATTTGGAATTCCTTTAAGCAGGTTTCCTGCATCATCTTTATAATCTGATACTACTTGGCCATCTATTTCTATAATTTCGTCTCCTGCTTTTAAACCAGCTTTATCTGCTGGATAACCTTTGTATGGTTCGACAATTAATAATTTATCTTTTAAAATACGTACTTGTGCGCCTACTCCTGTATAATCTCCTGTTCTTTTAATTCTAGCTGCTTCTACATCTTGTTCGTTATAAAACTTAGTATAAGGATCTAACTCATTTAGCATATTTTTAATGGCATTATCCATTAATTCTCCAGGATTTGTTTCGTCTACATAATTCATATTCAACTCTTTAAAAAGAGTTGTAAATATTTCAATTTGCTTTGCAATTTCAAAAAAATCGCTATTGTAGGATTTAAATGCAGAACCTGTAAGTAAAATTGTAAGTGCTAGAACAGGAATTAGTACTTTTTGTTTTAATAATTTTTTCATAGTTCTATAAGTTAGAAATAGTATCTGTAAATTTTGTTAATGCTTTCTTCATTTTGGTATTAACCAATTCAAAATCTGGCATATCTTTACTAATATATAAAATCATTAACGCATAATTGTTAACATCATTATTAATTAACATGCTTTTATTTAATCTATAAGCTTCACGTAGTAAACGTTTTATACGAATTCTATCTACAGCTTTTTTAAAATTACGCTTACTAACCGAAACACCAACTTTACGAGAATCTCCACATTTTAAATAGACTAACCGCAAAGGATATGCCGAAACCGATTTTCCTTCGAGAAATAATTGTTCGATAGTTTTTTGGCTTTTAAGTTTTTCGTGTTTGTTATAGGTAAGTTTCATTATATAGTAAAAGAAAGTGCTACTTTTTAAAAATAGCAATAAGATGCTAATATACAAACATCAAGTAGAAATTAAATTTTTAAGAAAATAAAAAACCTCATCAATTGATGAGGTTTTAAACTTATATTTTAAGAGATTTTTATTTTTTATTATTCTCTTTGTTTATATCTGCCATTAAATTTTTGGTATCTATTTCTACACTTTTAACTTCTTTTTTTGCATCAAAAGAATATGTTGTGTGAGCCCATGCCCAATCCTTTATAATAGTTGCATTTGTTGGTTTTTCACCACGCATCATTTGTAAAGGAATGTAAATACTTTCTGTAGAGCCATCAACATAGGTTACTTCTAAATCTATAGGCATTGGCATTTCGCCAATGCGTTGTAACGTTACTGTATTACCATTAATACTTTTTACACCATAATCTATTGTATTTGTCGTCATAGTCCAATCTGTTAAGTACCATTCTAATTCTAAATTAGATACTTTTTCGGCAACACGAATAAAATCGTTTGGTGTTGGGTGTTTAAAAGCCCAATCTATAAAATATTGTTTTAAGGTTTGTTTTAAATTTTCTTCACCAATAATATATCCTAATTGAGATAAAAATACAGAACCTTTGTTGTATGCAGCAATACTATAAGCCATATTAGTTTCAAAACGATCGGCATGTGTTGTTTGTGGTTTTTCTTTACCAGATTTTGCTAAATAATCGTAACCTCTATATGCACCTAAAGAAGGATTATCTGCATTTTTTTTAGTAATATAGTCCATTGCACGATCGCTAATATAGCTTGTAAAACCTTCGTCCATCCATTCGTGTTTAGCTTCGTTAGTAGCTAATAAAAATTGAAACCATGTGTGTGCTAACTCGTGAGCTGTAACTCCCATTAAGCTACCAAATTTACGTTTTCCAGTAATTAAAGTACACATAGCATATTCCATACCACCATCTCCTCCTTGTATAACAGAGTATTGGTCGTAAGGATATTTACCTATATTTTCACTAAAATATTGCATCATTTCTACAGTTTTAGGCTGAAGATTTTTCCAATTTTCTAAGTTTTCTGCTGGTAAATCTTTTTTATAAAAAAAGTTTAATACTGGACCATTTGGTACTTGTACAGTATCGTGAATATAATCTGGATCTGCTGCCCAAGTAAAATCATGAACATTAGGAGCTTTAAAATGAAGTGTTTTTTTGTTACCATTCATTTCTGGATTGGGTTGAAGGTAGCCTGTACCACCAACAACATAATCCTTATCGATAGCTAATTTTAAATCAAAATCTCCCCAAACACCGTGAAATTCTCTTCCAATGTATGGATCTGCATGCCAACCTTCAAAATCGTATTCTGCTAATTTAGGATACCACTGCGTCATTGAAAGTGCAACACCTTCTGCATTATTTCTACCAGAACGACGAATTTGTACAGGTACTTGAGCATTAAAAACCATATCGAAAGTTACACTTTCTCCTGGTTGAATAGGTTTATTTAATGTTACTTCTAGAATTGTACCAACAGTTTCATGTTTAACTGCAGTTCCATTTTGTTTTAAATCGCTAACATTTATATAACCAATTTCGTTAGCCTTTAGCGTGCTAATTCTACTTTGCTTTTCTCCATTAACTTCTGTTACCATTCTAGAATCAGGATCTACTATAGACTGTAATCTAGCATCCATTTCGCTTCCTGGTTGAAAAGCATTAAAATATAAATGATAAAAGACTTTTTTTAATACATCTGGAGAATTATTTGTGTATACTAGGTTTTGTTTTCCTTGATATTGAAAGTTATTAACATCCATATCAATTTCCATTTTATAATCTACATGTTGTTGCCAATAAGTAGATTTATTAGAAGTGGTATTTGTACTAGTTTGATTTGATATTGGAGTAGATACACTTTTAGATGAGCCGCAACCCATTAAAAATAATGAAGCTGAAAGGCTAAATAGAAGAACTTTTTTCATTTTAATTTATTTTAAACAAAAAAACCTCAGTAACTTTTGGCTACTGAGGTTTTTTTAAAATTATTAATTATTTAGATAATTGCGATGCCATAATTAATGCATTGTAAGCATTAACCATTTTTCCAGATTTTGATAGTGTTCCAAAATCTCTAACGTCTTCTCCGTTTCCACCAACAACAACTTTAGTGTTAATTGCTAAACCAGAATCTAAAATTACTTGTTTTACTTGTGCAGCAGTTAGTTTTGGATATTGAGACCAAACTAAAGCAGCAACTCCAGCAACAGCAGGAGAGGCCATAGATGTACCACTAATAGCTTTATATTCATTCTCTGGGTATGTAGAATATATTTGTGCTCCTGGAGCAAAAACATCTACATTTTGTTTTCCGTAGTTAGAAAAACCTGCAACCATACCAGTTCCGTATTTAGGAGCTAAAGCACCAACACGAATGTAAGTATTACCTACTTCTACATAGTTTACATTATCGTCTGGAAAGTTAGGTTCTGTATCTACGTCTTTTCCATCGTTTCCTGCAGCATGAACAAAAACAACGTTGTTATCACTAGCATATTTAATAGCTTCTCTTACCCAATCCGCATGAGGTGAAAAACTCTTACCAAAACTTCCGTTAATAACTTTTGCTCCATTATCTACTGCATAACGTATTGCTTTTGCAACATCTTTATCGTACTCATCTCCATTAGGTACTGCACGAATACTCATAATTTCAACATTATTAGCAACACCATTTGCTCCTAAACCATTGTTACGCTCTGCAGCAATAATTCCAGCTACGTGAGTTCCATGGCTTTCAGATTTTTTTACCGGCATTACATTAGCGTTACCATAACCTGGTTTATCGTTAAAATCGTCTGGGTTATCTCCAGTAGTTCTTCCGTTAAAATCTTTATTTAAGTTAAAAGCAACTTGATCTCCGTAATAATCTAATCCGCCTTGAACTTGTTCAAGTACTGCTGGTAAAGAAGGAGCTCCACGCCCAAACATACTTGTTGCAGTATCTGCTGCAGCTTTTAATGCTGCATCATCTGTAGTAATGGCAGCAACTTCTTTAGATGTATAATCTTCTTTATTAAAGTGAGCTGTTAATGTTTTATGAGCATCATTTACAGAGTTATAAATACCTTCGTATTGTTGTTTACCTGCTAATGCTTTAGCATAATCTGTATCGTATTTTGCTTTAGCTTCTGCATATCTTGGCGCATTTGTATCTCCGCTTGCAACTAAACGTATATACTCTAATTGCTCATCGTATCCATCTCCTAAAAAGTTCCAACCATGTATATCGTCTACATAACCATTTTTATCATCATCAATTCCATTTCCAGGAATTTCTTTTTTATTAGTCCAAAGTACACCATCTAAATCTTCATGACTAATGTCTATACCAGAATCAATTACAGCAACAATAATTTTTTGTCCTTTATTACCTTTAATAATTTCAGAATATGCTTTATCAACACTCATTCCTGGAATAGTATCCTTTGCAAGGTCAAGGTGTCCCCAGTTTTTAGCTTCAGCATCTGTTAATTCAGCTTCTTTTAAAGGAGAGCTATCTATGTTTTCTACTGGAGTAGTTAAAATTGGTGCTCCACCACCACAGCTTGATAAAATAGCTGCCGAAAATACTGAAAACAATAGTGTTTTATTAATTAGTTTCATTTTTTATAAGTATTTATTTAGTTGTTATATATTAAAAATGTCTTTACAAGAAAAAGTGTCTTTTAAACGCACTCCTTTTTCGGTATGTTGCACAGTTATAAGTTCGTTATGTGCATCGTGCTCCAAAAATAAGTAATAATTATTATCTGCCGCTAAATTGAGGAATTTTTCTTTTTCGTCTAATGTCAATAGAGGTCTTGTGTCATAACCCATTACAAAAGGTAAAGGCAAGTGACCAACAGTTGGTAATAAATCTGCCATAAAACAAATAGTTTTCCCTTTATAATTTAGCATAGGAATCATTTGTTTTTCGGTATGCCCATTAGCAAAGAAAATATCGAATCCTAGAGCAGAGTTTTTTAAAATATCTTCTGAAGCGTTTTGCGGTAATTTAGTAAATTTTAAATGTCCGCTTTCTTCCATTGGCAAAATATTTTCTTTTAAAAATGATGCAACTTCTCTACGATTAGGCTGTGTTGCCCATTGCCAATGATTTTTATTACTCCAAAAATTAGCGTTTTTAAAAGCGGGTTCTAAAAGTGTTCTATCTTTATTGTATTGTATAGAACCACCACAATGATCGAAGTGTAAATGCGTCATGAAAACGTCTGTAATATCATCACGATGAAAACCATATTTTGCTAAAGATTTATCAATAGTATCGTCTCCCCAAAGATGGTAGTAACCATAAAATTTTTCACTTTGTTTGTTTCCCATTCCAGTATCTATTAAAATAAGACGTTTTCCGTCTTCAATTAATAAACAACGAGCAGCAATATCAATCATGTTATTGCTATCTGCGGGATTGGTTCTTGTCCATAAAGATTTAGGTACAACACCAAACATAGCGCCACCATCAAGTTTAAAATTACCTGCGTTAATAGGATATAAATTCATAGCTGCAAATTATGAAAAATGTAAGGATTGTAAGTAAACGTTAAGTTTTTATTAAGAATTTAATTGTTATAATTAACCTAGTAAAATTGTAATGTTTTAATTTATTTATACTTGCTAAGCGATTACGAGTTAATTTAATGCTTATTAAATTACATAATGATAAATAAGTGTTGTTTTTAAGGACAACTTAAAAAAGTTTTAAAAAAAATGAAGATAGATTTTTTCGTAGTACCTTACAAGCATTCAAGTAATCTTGGAAGTTTTACATAATTAATTTAAATATTTTTAATTTAGCATTTTTAACAACTAACCAATTGTATATGGTAGAATTAGGAGGTATTATTATTTTAGGAATTTTGGCCCAATGGGTCGCATGGAAATTTAAAATTCCAGCTATTTTACCATTAATTTTAATAGGTCTGTTAGTAGGACCAATAGCGGCAGAATTTTTAAGTGATGATGGTACCAAATGGATTGAACCAATTTGGAATGGAGAAGAAGGTTTATTTCCTGGAGAAAGCCTCTTTTATTTTGTTTCACTCGCCATAAGCATCATTCTTTTTGAAGGAGGTTTAACTTTAAAAATGGGAGAAATAAAAAATGTTGCTCCTGCAATTACTAAACTAATTTCTATAGGTTCTATAGTTACTTTTTTTGCAGCTGGAGCTTCAGCACATTATATTTTTGATTTAAGTTGGAAAATTTCATTTTTATTTTCTGCATTAATAATAGTAACAGGACCAACAGTAATAACACCAATTTTAAGAAATATTCCATTAAAAAAAGATGTATCGGCAGTATTAAAATGGGAAGGTATTTTAATAGATCCAATTGGAGCATTAGTTGCCGTTTTAGTTTTTGAGTTTATAAGTGTTGATGCAGGAGGAGAATTTACAAAAACTGCATTTATAGAGTTTGGTAAAATTGTTCTTTTTGGAGCCACTTTTGGTTTTACATTTGCTCATGGATTAAATTTTATTTTAAACAAAAAGCTAGTTCCGCATTATTTAATGAATGTATTCACTTTAGCCACGGTGTTAGGTGTTTTTGTATTATCCGATGTTTTTGCACACGAATCAGGTTTATTAGCTGTTGTGGTTATGGGAATGGTTTTAGGTAATTCTAAATCTCCACACCTTAAGGATATATTATACTTTAAAGAATCTTTAAGTGTATTATTAATTTCTATTCTATTTATATTATTGGCTGCAAATATTAATATGGAAGAGCTATATTTAATTTTTAGCTGGAACACAGTATTATTATTTGCTATAATTGTTTTTATAATTAGACCTTTAGGCGTATTTTTAAGTACCTATGGTTCATCATTAAAATTCAACGAAAAACTATTTATTAGTTGGGTAGGACCAAGAGGAATTGTAGCAGCAGGTATTGCTTCTTTATTTGGTTTAAAACTAGCTAAAGAAGGTATTACTGGTGCAGAATATATTACGCCTTTAGTATTTGTAATAGTTTTAGGAACTGTATTATTAAATGCAACTACTGCTCGATTATTTGCTAAGATAGTTGGCGTGTTTTTAACAAAATCTAATGGTATTTTAATTGTAGGAGCTTCAAAAGTTTCAAGGTTATTAGGACATTTTTTAGAATCTAATGGAAGACATGTTGTATTAATTGATAGTAATCAAAGCAATATAAATAAAGCTAAAGAACTGGGATTAGAAGCTTTTACAACAAATATCTATTCAGATAATTTAATGGATAATATAGAATTAAATGATGTAGGATATTTAATGGCATTAACTGGAAGTTCAGATATAAATCAATATGCAATTAACAAATTTAGTAAGCAATTTGGTGAAAATGGAGCGTTTAGACTAGTTACCACAGATGAGATGAATGATATGTCTAAAAACCCTAAAGAAGGTTTATTTAGCCATACCGACGATTATAACACATTAACAAACGTTACTAGAAAGTATCCAAGTATTCAGGAAATTGAATTAAAAGATAAAGAGCATTACGATAGTTTAATAGAGATTTGTAATAATGATAAAGAAATAATTCCGCTTTTTATTAAAAACAGCAATGGAGAATTTGAGATAATTTCATCTTACAATAAAGATATACAATCTATAGACGAAAACTCACTACTTGTTTACTTAGGAAAACCTTTTGATGTTGAAGTTGTAGCAAACGAAGAAGTTTAAAAGATAATTTAATGTCTTTAAAATAAAAAAACCTTCAGTGAAAACTGAAGGTTTTTTTATACTATAAACTCAAATTAATCATTCAACTTTAAAACAGCCATAAATGCTTGTTGAGGTATTTCTACATTACCAACTTGGCGCATACGTTTTTTTCCTTTTTTCTGCTTTTCTAATAGCTTACGTTTACGTGAAATATCACCACCATAACATTTTGCTGTTACATCTTTACGTAATGCTTTTACAGTTTCACGAGCAATAATTTTTGCTCCAATAGCAGCTTGAATTGGAATATCGAATTGTTGACGTGGTATTAATTCTTTAAGTTTTTCTGTCATTTTTTTACCAATTGTATGTGCATTATCTGCATGAATTAATGCAGAAAGTGCATCTACAGGTTGTGCATTTAATAATACATCTAAACGTACAAGTTTTGATGTTTTCATACCAATTGGAGAATAATCGAAAGAAGCATAACCTTTAGAAACGGTTTTAAGTCTATCGTAAAAATCGAAAACAATTTCTGCTAAAGGCATATCGAAAGTTAGCTCAACACGTTCTGGTGTTAAGTAGGTTTGATTAGTAATCATACCACGTTTCTCGATACACAAACTCATTACGTTACCAACAAAATCAGACTTTGTAATTATTGTTGCTTTAATAAAAGGTTCTTCAACCCTATTAATCATAGTAGTTTCCGGTAAATCGCTTGGGTTATTTACAATTAAAGGAACATCTGGTTCTTTGTTAGTATAAGCATAGTACGATACGTTTGGTACAGTAGTAATTACTGTCATGTCAAACTCACGCTCTAAACGCTCTTGTATAATTTCCATGTGTAACATTCCTAAAAATCCACAACGGAAACCAAAACCTAAAGCTGCAGAACTTTCTGGTTGGAAAACTAAAGAAGCATCATTTAACTGTAGCTTTTCCATAGAGTTTCTAAGCTCTTCGTAATCTTCTGTATCTACAGGATAAATACCAGCAAAAACCATTGGTTTTACATCTTCAAAACCTTCAATTACATTTGTTGTTGGGTTTGCAAAATCTGTAATAGTATCTCCTACTTTAACTTCTTTTGCAGCTTTAATACCTGTAATTAAATAACCAACATCTCCTGTTTTTACACTTTGTTTAGCAACTTGGTTGAGTTTTAAAGTACCAACTTCGTCTGCAAAATATTCTTTATCTGTGGCAACAAATTTAATTTTTTGTCCTTTTTTAATTTCGCCATTAAATACTCTAAAATAAGTTTCAATACCTCTAAATGTATTGTAAACCGAATCGAAAATTAAGGCTTGTAATGGTGCATCTGGATCTCCTTTTGGAGCTGGAACACGCTCAATAATTGCTTTTAAAATATTTTCAACTCCAAAACCAGTTTTACCACTTGCATGGATAACTTCTTCTGGGTCACAACCTAAAAGATCTACAATATCGTCTGTTACCTCTTCTGGATTTGCACTTGGTAAATCTACTTTATTAAGTACAGGTATAATTTCTAAATCATTTTCTAAAGCTAAATATAAGTTAGAAATGGTTTGTGCTTGTATACTTTGTGCTGCATCTACAATTAATAAAGCACCTTCGCAAGCAGCAATAGATCTAGAAACTTCGTAAGAAAAATCTACGTGACCTGGCGTATCGATTAAATTTAAAACGTAGTGTTCGCCATCTAAAACATAGTCCATTTGTATGGCATGCGATTTTATGGTAATACCACGTTCGCGCTCTAAGTCCATACTATCTAAAAGTTGAGCTTGTTGTTCACGAGCAGTTACAGAGCCTGTTACATCGAGTAAACGATCGGCAAGTGTACTTTTTCCGTGATCTATATGTGCAATAATGCAAAAGTTTCTAATATTCTTCATAATCTATGTGCTCTTAATAAAAGCAAGAGTTTGCAAATATAAGGCAAAAATTGGCGATTTTTCTAGTTTTTATTGGTAATACAAATACCTAAAATTTACGGTTTTTACCGTAATAATTTTAAAAAAACAATCATTATATTGCATCCTATCTTAATTTTACAAATGAAATATATTTTATACGCCCTGCTTTTCCTTTCTTCTTCTAAAATTATTGCACAGGAATTTACAGTATCTGGAACGTTATTAGATGAGCAAAGTCAAATTATACCTTATGCAAATATTTTAATTTTAAATGAATCTGGAGTACTAGTTACAGGTAAAACAACAGCTGAAGATGGTAGTTTTATTTTTACAAATGTAGAAGCTAATAATTATACTTTAAGCGTGTCTTTTATGGGTTTCGAAACTTTTACTAAAGAATTTGAACTTTCTTCTAATAAGAGTTTTGGATCTATTGTATTAAAAGAAAATTTAGAAACCTTAGATGAAGTTAATCTTGTGTCTGCAAAACCTACTTTAAATAAAGAATCCGATCGTTTAATATTTAATGTTGCTAATACTGCTTTAAGTGAAGGAAGTTTATTAGAAGTATTGCGTAACACTCCAGGAGTTTTAATTTTAAATAATGCTATAACTGTAAAAAATACTGTACCAACAGTTTATATTAATGATAAAAAAGTAAACCTTTCTGCCACCGAAATTACTCAGCTTTTAGAAAACTCTCCTGCAAATACTATTAAAAAAGTAGAAGTTATAACAAATCCACCAGCAAAATATGATGCCGAAAGCGGAGCCGTTTTAAATATTGTTATGACTAGAAACTTAATTACTGGTTATCGTGGTAATGTGTATGGTAATTATACACAAGGTGTTTTTCCTAGATATAATGCTGGTATAAATCAGTTTTATAAAACAAATAAAATAAACGTAAATTTAAATTACAGTTTTACACAAAGTAAAATTAATAGAGAGAATGATAACAGTGTTAATTATCTTGATCATTCAGGTAGTTTAGATGAAAAATGGGAAACAAATAATAATAGAAATACAACTTCTAAAACACATAATGTTAATTTAAATTTCGATTATTTTCTAGACGATAGTAACACGTTAAGTTTTTCTGCAAATGGATTAATAGTTCCGTTTTTCGATTATAATATACATGGTCAAACATTAATTTTTGACAACACAAATACTCCAATTTATAATTTTAATTCTCTTAACCAATCTAATGACGATAAACATAACCTAGGTTTTAATTTAGACTTTGTACATCGTTTTAAAAACCATGGGAAACTAACATTTAATGCTCATTATACAGACTATAACTATAAGAGAGATCAAAATGTAAATAGCGAATATTTCTTTTCAAGTAGCGTAGATAATTTTAATACTAGTTTTAATACAGTTAGCCATCAAGCTACAAATATTAAAACTTCTCAAATAGATTACATATTACCAGGAAATGACGGATCGGAATTTGCTATTGGAGTGAAGTCTTCAAACATAAATACAGATAGTGATATTACACAGTTCGATAATGATACCGTTACGGGTAATACAATTTTAAATGCAGAAAATTCTAATATTTATGATTATGAAGAGTCTATTTTTGCGGCATATACTAGTTACGATAAAACTTGGGGAAAATTGAATTTTAGAGGAGGCTTGAGACTTGAAAACACAAATATAGATGGGCTTTCTGTTTCTAATAATGTAGAGAGCATGCAAAATTATTTAGAATTGTTCCCAACGTTAAATTTAATGTATAGTTTAAAAGATAATTTAAGCCTTTATACCAATTATAACCGTAGTATTTCTAGACCAAGTTATCAATTATTAAATCCGTTTAATTTCTTTTTAAATGATAATACAGTTGTAACTGGTAACCCTAATTTGTTACCTTCATTTACAAATCACTATATTATTGGATCGCAGATAGGTTCGCGCTACACAGTAGAAGCGTATTATAAAGATATATCCAATCAAATAAACGAAATTCCAAGACAGGATAATATTAATAATTTATTGATTTATTCGCCAACAAATATTGGTAATACAATAGAATTTGGATTTGATTTTATTACCTATTTTAATATAAAAGATAATTGGTCTGTTTATTTTGTAACCTCTTTGTATAATGTACAAGACGAGGCTTTTATAGATAACCAACATGTTAAAATAGACCAATGGAGTAATTATACTATGTTAAATAATAATTTCTCTTTTTTAAAAGATAGATCTCTTAATGCTAATTTTACTTTAACTTATGTTGGTAAAAATCAACAAGGATTTCAAAAAGTAGATTCTCGTTTAGTATCAGACTTAACGTTTAGTAAATCTGTTTTTAAAAATAAAGGTACTTTGTCTTTAGCTTTTGCAGATTTGTTTAATAGTCAAGACTTTGGTGTAGTGTCTAAATTTGGAAATCAAAATAATAGAAACTATACAAATTTAGATAACCGTTATGTAAAGCTAGGTTTTAATTATAAGTTTGGTAACACTACTTTAAAAACAAATGAACGCACTAAAGAACTTAAAGAGCGTAGTAGGTTAGAGAAGTAAAAGCGTATATTTTAAAACAAAAAGGCATTAAATAGTATAAATATTTAATGCCTTTTTATGTTTTAAGAGAATATATTTAATCTTTCCACTCTGCAATAAACAAGTTTGTATCACGTCCACCTCCATTATTTCTGTTAGACGAAAAGGCTAGTTTTTTACCATCGTTAGAAAACACAGGAAAAGCATCAAAAGTTTCACTATGCGTAACACGTTCAAGATTTTTACCATCAATATCAATTAAATATAGATTAAAAGGGAAACCACGCTCTGCTTCAAAGTTAGAAGAGAATAACACTTTTTCTCCACTTGGATGAAAAAACGGACTCCAATTGGCATTACCTAAATCTGTTAATTGGCGTAAATCGCTTCCATCTGCATTGCAAATATAAAGTTCCATATCTGTTGGTTCTACTAAACCTTCAGCTAATAAATCTTTATAATCTTTAATTTCTTTTTCAGTTTTTGGCCTAGAAGAACGGAAAATAATTTTGGTACCATCTGGAGAGAAAAATGCACCTCCATCGTAACCTAATTCATCTGTAATTTGTTTAACATCACTACCATCAATATTCATGGTATATAATTCTAAATCACCACTTCTAGTAGATGTAAATACAATTTTATCTCCTTTTGGAGAAACTGTTGGCTCAGCATCGTAACCTTTTTCATTGGTTAATTGTTTTACAATATTACCTTCTAAATCAGCAACAAAAATGTCGAAAGTATCGTAAACTGGCCAAATATATTTTCCATTTTTACGTAATGGTGTGTCTGGGCAATTTTCGTTTGCTAAATGTGTAGATGCGTAAATAATATGTTTGTTATCTGGCATAAAATAAGAACAAGTTGTTCTACCTTTTCCTGTGCTTACCATTGGAGGTGCAATACTGTCGAAAGTATCGTTAGCATTCATTAAAAACATTTGGTCACAGCTAACATTCCATTTAGTATAGTTAGATTGAAAAACTAGCTGCTTATCGTCAAAACTCCAATAAGCTTCGGCATTATCGCCACCAAAAGTAACTTGGCGCAAGCTTTTAAAATGAGTTTCTTCAGGATATATTAAAGGATTGTTTGATTCTGCTTTTTCTAATACAGTTTCTGTTTTTTCAGTTTCATTTTTCACTTCATTTTTACAAGAAAAAAAAAGTATTGAGGTAAGTAATAAATAGAATATAGGTGTTTTCATCCTTTGCTTTAATAAATGGTATTTAATGCCTAATTTTGTACAAAACTAATATTCTTATTATGAAATACATAATCACTTCACTTTTTTTAATGTCTTTAATGGCTTGTAAAACAGAAACAGATGAAAGTATTAAAACAATTTCAATAAAAGATGATGTTACTTTTTTGGCTTCCGATGCTTTAGAAGGTAGACAAACTGGAAGTAATGGAGAACAAAAAGCAGCGGCTTACATTGCAGAAAGATTTAAAAATATAGGATTACAAGAGAAAGGTACAGAAGGCTATTTTCAGTCATTTTCATTTCGCCCAAAAACAGATCCACACCAAGAAGTTAATTATACTGTAAAAGATGGTGATAGTACAATAACAGGAACAAATGTTATTGGCTTTATAGATAACAATGCAGAGAATACAATTATAATTGGTGCACATTACGACCACTTAGGTTTAGGCGCAGAAGGTTCTTTACATAGAGGAGAAACAGCTATACACAATGGAGCAGATGATAATGCGAGTGGAGTTGCAGTACTTTTAAATTTAGCCAATAGATTAAAAGGAAAAAATATAAATAACAATTATTTATTTATGGCTTTCTCTGGAGAGGAAATGGGATTATTAGGTTCTAATTATTTTGTAAAAAATCCAACTATCGATACTAAAAAAATAGATTACATGATTAATATGGATATGGTAGGACGCCTAAAAGCAGATAGCACATTAGCTGTGTATGGTGTTGGCACGTCTCCTATTTTAAAACAAACAATTACTTCTAACAATTCTAATTTTAAATTGGTAGTTAAAGAGTCTGGTGTTGGACCAAGTGATCATACTTCTTTTTATAACGCAGAAATCCCTGTACTTCATTTTTTTACAGGTCAGCATGAAGATTACCATAAGCCAAGTGATGATACCGAGAAGTTAAATTATGAAGGTATGCAAACCATTTCAAATTATATTTTTGAAATAATAACAGACCTAGACAATAACGGAAAATTACCTTTTAGAGAAACTAAAAATGAAAGTAGTGAGGTTCCAAAATTTGAAGTAGGTTTAGGTGTTACACCAGACTATTTGTACGATGGTAAAGGTATGCGTATAGATGGTACAAGATCTAATACTCCAGCTACAAATGCAGGAATTAAAAAAGGAGATATTGTAATTAAAATTGGAGATAACGATATTACAGACATGATGAGTTATATGAAAGCTTTATCGACTTTTAAAAAAGGAAACACTACGAAAGTAACCGTAAAAAGAGGTGAAGAATTAATAGAAACAGAAGTTACGTTTTAATGTGTGGCTTTATTTTTTAGTTTTTTAAAGTATTTTGAATTTTATACCATTATACTTCCACAAATTCCTAAACTTACAAGTACATAAACTACAGCAAGAATAAATAGTACTTTTGCTGCTTTTTTATTCTTTTTTAAAACAATAAGACCAATAATAGCAAGTAAAATAGCTGGCCCAAACATTATGGCAATTATTAAAATTATAATTCCTTCGTAACCTCCACCACTGGTTGCTTCCAACAAAAATGTTTTCATAATTATATTTCGTTTCTAAGTTCTTCTAATCGTTCTTTTTTATCATCGCGATAAAATAAATTCATAGTTTCAAAAGGAATTATTTTATTGTCTTTATCTACAATGTGTACACACGATTTTTTTATAGCGCGAACATCAAAATTATAAGCGTCTATAAATTGCATAATAATAACTCTAAATAAGTTGTCGTAACCTAAGTTAGGCGCATCAATATTAGGTAAACAACACATAATAGATTTTAAATTTTCTTCGGCAACTTCTACAGAGTTTCCTGTACTAAAGAGTTCTATCATTTTATCTTGTAGCTGCTCGTCTTGCTCATAAATAATAGTGTTTTTACTGTTATCTAGTAAATCTGTTGGGTTTATATAGCGTGTTAAAGGAAACACTTCTTCACCTAATTTAAGTGCATAACCCATAACTAAAGCATCCGGATTACATGGTACAGGAATAAGGTCGTCGCTATTAAAAATTGAGGTTTGTTCCATTATTTTTCGCCTAACCTCGGTAAGTGTCATTCGGTCTGTTTCGGGATTAAAATTATCTAATCTTCCTGCAATTTGTGTTGGTTGTAGTGTAACACCACGACAACATTTTTGTTTTAAAGCATAATCAATAATTTTTCCAATTTCGTTATCATTTAATCCTTTTTGAAGCGTTACAACTAATGTTGTTGAGAGGTTAACAGAGTTTAAATTTTTAATCGCTTGTTTACGTATAGTATTTAAATCGGCACCACGAAGTTCTCTAAGTACACTGTTTTCAAACGAATCAAACTGTAAATAAATTTCAAAATCTGGAGCGTAGGTTTTTAGTCTTTCCGCGAAAGCGAGATCTTTTGCAATTTTTATACCGTTTGTATTAAGCATTAAATGCCTTATTGGTAAGGATTTTGCATAATCCATAATTTCCCAAAATTGTGGATGTATTGTTGGCTCTCCGCCAGAAATTTGCACAACGTCTGGTTCTTTTTCATTAGCTACAATGGTATCAAGCATAGCTTTAATTTCGTCTAAAGTTCTATGTCTTCCATAAGTAGGTGAGGAACCTGCATAGCAAGTTGGGCAAGTTAAATTACAACGGTCTGTAACCTCTACAACGGTTAAGCAAGAATGTTGTTCGTGGTCTGGACACAAACCACAATCGTAAGGGCAACCATAATGTGTTTTGGTATTAAACTTGTAAGGTGTTTCGCTTGGTTTATTATAGTTTCTTATGTTTTTATAGTACTCAATATCGTCTGCAATAAGTACTTTGCTATTGCCGTGCTCATTACAGCGTTTTAACATATAAACATTACCGTTTTCAAACACTATTTTGGCATCAACACGGCGTAAACATTCTGGGCATAAGCTTAATGTAAAATCGTAATACGTATATTTTCTAACCGGCATTTTTTATTTTTTGAAAGATGAATTTATAATAATACAACCAACAAATTACACATAAAATTTGAATGCTACTTAGTCCTAATACATAAAACACATTTGGTTTTAAAAACTCAATACAAAAGCGGAAGCCAAAATAACTTAACATGAAAACTTTAAACAAGTCTCCATTTTTTAAAGTAGCCTTTTTTTGAAGGTATTTTATAAAAACAAATAAGAGTATTAAAAAAAACAATTCGTATAAAGAAGTTGGATGGCGTAGTAAACCATCTCCTAAATTCATACCGAAAATAGATGAGGTTTCTTTACCATAAGTAAACTCTTTTACGCCAGATAAAAAGCAACCAATACGACCAATAAAAATGCCTAATAGTATAGGAAAAACAAATAAATCTCCAGAAGAATGTGTTTCGCCAATGTACTTTTTAGCTAATTCAACACCAAGTAATCCGCCAAACAATCCGCCCATTATGGTTTTTGTATTAAGAAGATTTAAAATATTTGCTTGAGTCCAATTTACAAATGGATTTTCAAGTAAACCAATCAAACGAGAACCAATTAAAGCACCAATTGCAGCACCTAATATTATAGACAACCTGTTGCCTCCAGAAATAACATCAATACTATGTTTTCTTAAATAAACATAATAGCGAAAAGCAATAAAAAAAGCCAAGTACTCTAAAACAAGATGTATATTTATGTTGTAACCTAAAATTACGGGTTCAAATGGAATTTGCAAGATTATTTTTTTTATAAATATATTAGAAATTTTATTTCAAAGCTTATAGTTTTTAAAACCTATAAGGTCTTTTATAAAGAATTAGAGAAAAAGCATTAATTTTGCCACAAAATTGAACACTTTGGTAAAAATAGATAACATAGAACTTCCAGATTTTCCATTGCTTTTAGCACCAATGGAAGATGTAAGCGATCCACCATTTCGAGCATTATGCAAAGAGCAAGGTGCAGATGTTGTTTATACCGAATTTGTAAGTAGTGAAGGTTTAATACGTAATGCTGCAAAAAGCGTTATGAAGCTTGACATTTACGAAAAAGAAAGACCTGTTGGTATTCAAATTTTTGGTGCTAATATGGATAGTATGCTAGAAACTATAGATATTGTTTCTGCATCTAAACCAGATATTATAGATATTAATTTTGGTTGTCCAGTAAAAAAGGTTGTAAGTAAAGGTGCAGGAGCAGGTATTTTAAAAGATGTCTGTTTAATGGAGAAACTTACTGCCGAAATGGTTAAACGTACCAATATTCCTATTACTGTTAAAACCCGTTTAGGTTGGGATCACGATTCTATTAAAATTGTTGAGGTTGCCGAACGTTTACAAGACGTAGGCTGTAAAGCTATTGCAATTCACGGTAGAACTAGAGCTCAAATGTATAAAGGTGAAGCCGATTGGAAACCTATTGCTCAAGTAAAAAACAATCCAAGAATGCATATTCCTGTATTTGGTAATGGCGATGTTACTTCTCCAGAACGCGCAATGGAAATGCGAGACGATTACGGTTTAGATGGTTGTATGATTGGTAGAGCTACAATTGGGAATCCATGGTTTTTTAAACAAGTAAAACACTTTTTCGAAACAGGAGAGCATTATAGACCAATTACTATGCAAGAACGCGTAGAAGCAGCCAGAAGGCATTTACAAATGTCTATAGATTGGAAAGGTGAAGTACTTGGTGTTTTTGAAACCAGAAGGCATTACACAAACTATTTTAAGGGAATTCCACATTTTAAAGAATATCGCATGAAAATGGTAACAAGTGACGACTCAAAAGATGTGTTTGCTGCTTTTGATGAGGTTTTAGAAAAATTTGGCGATTTTCAATTTACAGAATAATGACTTCTAATTACTCTTTTTAATTAAAACTAAAAATATGTGCGCTTCAAAAAGGATTAAATGGTGTGTTTATTTTCCTTTTTAAGTTAGTAGAGAAATATTTTAATGAGTTTAATAATTAGGCGAGTCTCTTAAAATACTATCCTGTTTTAACCATATTTTTAGAAATTCTAGTAGAAGCTATTTTTGATGCTATTAAACCTAAAACAGTAATAGTAACAAAAACAATAAGCATGTTTTCTAATTTTATAGAAAGAGGATACGGTAAGGTTTGTGTAATGTAAACTTTTAAATACTCTGGACCATATACTTGGTTTAATGAAACTAAATAGCCAAGAAATAAACCTATTAAAGATCCAATAATTGTCATTGCTGCACCTTGTATAAAAAATATTCTTCTAATATCCTTTAGTGTTGCTCCTATACTATAAAGTGTAGTTAGTGTTTTTTTCTTATCTAAAATCATCATTATTATTGAGCCAATAACATTAAATATTAAAATAATAGAGACTAACGTCAATAATAAATACACTAGAAGATTTTCGGTATTTAACATTTTGTTTAACGCATCGTTTAACTGCGCTGTATTTTTTAATGTAATATTATCTCCTAAAACAGATTGAATTTGGGTTTTTATACTGTCTTCGTTTGCTCCTTTTTTTAACCTAAATTCAATGTTTGTAATTTGATTATTATTAAAACTAAGCAATTGTTGTGCAGCTTCTAAACTTGAAAAAATATAAGAACCGTCTAATTGTTCATTTACAGTAAACACACCAACATTTACAGTTTCTATTTGATTAAAAGCCTGGTTTAACGAGGTAATTTGTCCTTTTCCTGGTTTAGGTACTAATAAAGTAATACGTTTTCCATAATCTAATAAACCTATATTTAAACTATTAGAAACACCATAACCTACTACAACTTGATTTGTTTTATCTGTTAACCAGCTGCCTTTCCATAAAATAGAATCTAAAACATAAACTTTATTATAATTTGCATCAACACCTTTAATAATTAAAGGTTGTTTTTTATCATCAAAAGAAGAGATAACACGTTCTTCTATAACTTTAGAGAAACTTGCTATACCTTGAATGTCTTGAAGCTGTTTTTCTTGAATAGAATCTAAAACAAAGGATTTGCCAATGGTAGCTTCGGCTTTTAAATCTGGATCAATTACTGTTGTAAATTCAAGAGTAAAATCTCTAAGGCCAGCAAAACCAGATAACACTACAAATAAAGATGCAGAACCTATTATAATACCGGCAATAGCAATATATGTTATAAAATTTATAGCATTATTAGTGCTTTTAGAGCGTAAATAACGTTTTGCTATATAAAGAGAAAAGCTCAAAAGAATTTTAAGATTTTTTACGTTTTCCTAGAAGATCAGGATCTTTTAAAGGATTATCAATTCCTTTTAAAGACTGTTCAATTTTATCAATATGCTCCAAAGAGTCATCCACAAAAAAGTAAAGTTGTGGCATTCTACGTAATTGGTTTTTTGTACGTTGAGCTAACTCATGACGAATAAAAGGTTGGTTAGATTTTATACCTTCAACCAATTCCTTTGCTTTATCATTAGGAAAAATACTTAAATATACTTTTGCTACAGATAAATCTACAGTTACCGAAACTTTTGATACCGATATTATAACACCACGCATACCGCCTTGAGTAGCTGCCGTTTGTAATATATCTACTAGATCACGTTGTAAAACCGATCCTATTTTTTTTTGTCTTTGACTTTCTTCTGTTTTCATCTGTTGTATTAATTCAAAGCTTTATTAAATTGCTTTGAAATGCAAAAATACGCTTTTTAAATATTATAGTATTTTTGAAAGCAAAATTTGTACCTTTTTAAGTATAAATTACATAATATCTTTAAAATATAAAATATGAATAAAATAGAACATATAGGTATTGCCGTAAAAAGTTTAAAAAATTCAAACGAATTATTTAATAAACTCTTTGGAAAACCACATTATAAAATTGAAGAAGTAAAATCTGAAGGTGTAAATACATCTTTTTTTCAAGTAGGAGAAAATAAAATTGAATTGTTAGAAGCAACTAAAAATGACAGTCCAATTGCTAAATTTATAGAAAAAAAAGGAGAAGGAATCCACCATATCGCTTTTGATGTTGATGATATTGTTGCTGAAATTGAAAGACTTAAGTCCGAAGGTTTCATTGTTTTAAATGAAAAACCAAAAAAAGGAGCAGATAATAAATTAGTTGCTTTTTTACACCCTAAATCGTCTAATGGAGTGCTTATTGAGCTCTGTCAAGAAATAAAATAAGAAATAAAGAAATAAATTCTTGTGGTCTTTTAAAAATAATATTAGATTTGCAGACCAATTTTGGTCCCATAGCTCAGTTGGTTAGAGCACCTGACTCATAATCAGGTGGTCCTTGGTTCGAGCCCAAGTGGGACCACTTAAAAATTGTAAAGCCTTTCAAGAGATTGAAAGGCTTTTTTGTTTTTAAAACTGTATTCTTTTTTTAAACAGATAATACCTTATATTTAGAGCTTAAATACTAACTAAATATATTTTTAAAATGAAAAAAGGAGTTTTTTTACTGCTAATAGCTGCCGTCTCTGCCTTAGGAGGTTTACTATTTGGATACGACACAGGTGTAATTAATGGAGCACAGTTTTATTTAACAGAATACTTTAATTTAAGTGATGCTCTAAAAGGATGGGTTGTTGGTAGTGCTCTTTTAGGTTGTTTTATTGGCGCTATTATAGCCGGTCCATTAAGTATAAAAATTGGAAGAAAATGGTCGTTAATAATTTCAGCTATATTTTTCTCTCTATCTGCTTATGGTTCTGGCTTACCAGAAATATTCCCTCAGTCTGTAAGCATGTTAGTATTTTTTAGAATAATAGGAGGCTTAGGTATTGGTGTAGCATCAATGAATGCGCCAATGTACATTGCAGAAATTGCACCGTCAAATATTAGAGGACGAATGGTTACTTATTACCAGTTAGCAATCGTAATTGGTTTTTTTGTTGTATTTCTTGCAACATACTACATAGGAAAAGATTTAACAATAGAAGAGAATATAGCTTTTGGTTGGCGCCAAATGTTTTGGTCAGAGTTAGTGCCAAGTTTAATGTTTTTAATTTTATTATTCTTTGTGCCAAAAAGTCCAAGGTGGCTGGCTTTAAAAGGAAATGATGATGAAGCATTGGTTGTTTTAAAAAAAATAAATGAAGATGAAAAAGATGCTTTAAAAGAAATAGACCTTATTAAAAAATCTATAAATGAAGATAATGATGGCGTTAAGGTAAGTTACTTCTCTAAAGCTATTTTTGTAATAATAGCAATTGGTACAGTACTTTCAATGCTTCAACAGTTTACAGGTATTAATGCTGTATTATACTATGGAGCAGATATTTTTGAAAAAGCATTAGGTTTTGGTAAAGAAGATGTGTTAGCGCAACAAATATTATTAGCATTTGTAAATTTAGTTTTCACATTTGTAGCGATGTTTACAGTAGATAAATTTGGAAGAAAACCTTTACTTTATATAGGTTCTATAGGAATGATAGTTGGATTTTTACTCTTAGGAGTTAGTTTACAGCAAGAAAATGTTGGTATGGTTTCATTAATTGGTGTACTTATGTTTATCGCTTCATTTGCACTATCTATGGGTCCTGTAGTTTGGGTTTTACTATCAGAAATGTTTCCAAATAAAATACGAAGCGTAGCTATGTCTGTAGCTGTTGCTGCACAATGGGCAGCAAACTATATAGTATCACAATCTTTTCCTGTAGTAATGGGAAGTGAAACTAATAATAGTGCTCCTTGGAATGGTTCGTTACCGTACTTTATATTTATTGCTTTTATATTAATTATTGTATTTGTAACCTACAAATTTATACCAGAAACAAAAGGCAAATCTCTTGAAGAGATTGAAGGTTTTTGGAAATAAAAAACTAAATAGAACCCAAAAGATTTTTTAATTAAAAACTTTTGGGTTTTGTTCTCTTTCCTTTTTTATTAAACTGTTAAACTATCCTTTTTTAAGCATTTTATCGAAAAAAAACACCGTTTATAGATAATTTTTTAATCGAATATATAGTCAAAAATTTTGTTTAGAAGGTTTTTTTTATACATTTACAGCCTGAAATTATGATACAAGATAAAAAAACAATTGCCTCAACCTTATTTGTATTAATAAGTTTTGTATGCTCAGCCCAAACACCTCCGCCTCCGCCATCAGGTCCAGGACCGGTTGGTTTACCATTACCTATCGATAATGGAATACTTGTATTATTAGGAGCTGGCTTAATATTTGGTATTTATAAAATATACCATCTTAGAAAAAAGCATATTTAAATTATTTATTTAATGCGTTTAATCTAGAAACGTATTTTCCAATAACATCAAATTCTAAATTTACAGTAGAGCCAATTTTAAAATTTTTAAAATTAGTATGCTCATGTGTGTATGGTATTATTGCTACACTAAACTCACTTCTTTTAGAATTTACAACTGTTAAGCTAACACCGTTTACGGTTATAGAGCCTTTTTCTATAGTAATATTATTAAGCAAAGAGTCATATTTAAAAGTATATAACCAACTCCCATTAGTTTCTTTTATATTAGTGCATTCTGCAGTTTGGTCAACATGTCCTTGTACAATATGTCCATCTAGTCTATCTCCCAATTTCATAGCGCGCTCTAAATTTATAACATCGCCAATATTTAATTTTCCAATATTAGTTTTGTTTAGAGTTTCTTTAATAGCTGTAACAGTGTAGCAATCGTCTATAATTTCAATTACTGTTAAACAAACACCATTATGTGCAACGCTTTGATCTATCTTTAGCTCCTTAGAGATATTACTTTTTACAGTAATATTTAAATTTTCTAATTCATAATTAAGATTTGTAACATAACCTAAGGTTTCAATAATTCCTGTAAACATACTTTTTACTATATTATTTGGTTAAATTTGCGAGTGTAAAATTACGAACAATAGTTAGCATTATTAATGAAGAGAGAAGAAAAAATAATAGTAGGTATCTCTATAGGAGATTTAAACGGTATAGGTTCTGAAATTGTATTAAAAATATTTGAAGACAATAGAATGTTGGATTTTTTTACTCCAGTTATTTTTGCCTCTACCAAAACAATGTCTTTTGTTAAAAACCATTTTAAATTAAATATAAATTTAAATGGAATTAACAATGTAAAAGAAATTATACATGGAAAGGTAAATATTGTTAATTGCTGGAAAGAGAACGTACATATTAATTTTGGTAAACAAGATGTAAAAATAGGTGAATATGCAATAAAATCTTTAGAAGCAGCAACCCAATCTTTAAAGGAAGGTACTATAGATGTATTAGTTACAGCACCAATTAATAAAAGCAATATACAATCTGAAACTTTTAAATTTCCTGGCCATACAGATTATTTGGCAAAAGAATTAGAAGGAGATAGTTTAATGTTTATGGTAACAAACACATTAAGAGTTGGTTTATTAACAGACCATGTGCCTGTAAAAGATGTGTCTAGTCATATATCTTCAGAATTAATTACAAAAAAAATAGAAACAGTATATAACTCGTTAAAAAAAGATTTTAGAATAAATAAACCAAGAATTGCTGTTTTAGGAATTAATCCTCATAATGGTGATAATGGAGTTATAGGAAACGAAGATGATGTTGTAATGCGTCCAACCTTGCAAAAAATTAAAGAAAGCGGCAAGCTAGTTTTTGGACCATATGCAGCAGATAGTTTTTTTGGTAGCGATAATTATAAAAATTTCGATGCAATAATAGCCTCTTATCACGATCAAGGTCTAATACCATTTAAAACCTTATCTTTTGGGCAAGGAGTAAATTTTACAGCAGGATTAAATAAAGTAAGAACCTCTCCAGATCATGGAACAGCCTATGAAATAGCAGGAAAAGGTGAAGCAGATACAAGTTCTTTTAAAGAAGCAATATTTACAGCTGTAAGTATTTTTAATAATAGAAATGAATTTATAGAGCTAAATAAAAATCCGCTTGCTATTAGTAAAAGAAAGAGATTTGACGAGAGAAAGTACGAATCTAAAAAGAAGTAAACAAAAAATTGTTAATAAGTCTGTTCAATAAATAAATATTTGTATATTTGCAGGCTCAAAAGAGATGTGATAATGAAGCCATTGAAAGAGTTTACAATACCATTTGTAGGACTAAAAGTAGGAAAACATCATTTTGATTACGAAATTGACAATAAGTTCTTTGAGTATTTTGAGTATGATGACTTTAATAGTAGTAATTTAAAAGTAGATGTTGAATTAGAAAAGAAAACAACACTTTTAGAACTACATTTTGAAGTTTCTGGTACAGTTAATATAAATTGTGACGTAACAAACGAACCTTATAATCAACCATTAAACAATGAGTTTGATTTAGTTGTTAAGTTTGGAGAGGAATATAATGATGAAAATATAGATATATTAATCATTCCTCATGGAGAATACGAAATTAATATACAACAATATGTATACGAATTAATTGTATTAGCAATGCCAACAAAAAGAGTTCATCCAGGAGTTGAAGATGGAACATTAGATTCAGACATACTTAAAAAATTAGAAGAATTAAGTCCTAAAGAAAAGGATATAAAAGAAGACCAAGAGGAAATAGATCCTCGGTGGAATACATTAAAGAAACTATTAACGGATAAATAAAAAAATAAAATGGCACATCCAAAAAGAAAAATCTCGAAAACAAGAAGAGATAAGAGAAGAACACATTATAAAGCAACTGCGCCACAGGTTGCAACTTGCCCAACAACAGGTGAGCCGCATTTATACCATAGAGCACATTGGTTTGAAGGTAAACTTTACTATAGAGGTCAAGTTTTAATTGACAATGCAGTAGCAGAAGAAAATATCGCATAATTTATTATGCGTGCATACAGAAAACGCTCCCTCGTGAGCGTTTTTTTTATGATATATTTTTCTTTAAGTTAAAAACAACTTAATTTGCACTTAATTAACCAAAATTTCCTATTTTGATTAAAATTATGCCAAAATTAGGTGTTTTTAGTCATTTTTTGGTCAAATTAACTTAAAAATATGAGTAAAATCTCTGCGGCAATTACAGCTGTAGGCGCTTATGTGCCAGAATACGTATTAACCAATAAGATTTTAGAATCTATGGTCGATACCAACGACGAATGGATAACCTCAAGAACAGGTATCAAGGAGCGTCGTATCTTAAAAGGAGAAGGTAAAGGAACTTCCTATATGGCTATAAAAGCCGCGCAAAACCTTCTTGAAAAATCTAACGTTAATCCTGAAAACATAGAATTGGTAATTGTAGCAACAGCTACTCCAGATATGCAAGCAGCATCAACAGCAGCTTATACAGCAACCGAAATAGGAGCCGTAAACGCTTTTTCTTACGATTTGGAAGCAGCATGTTCAAGCTTTTTATTCGGAATGTCTACAGCAGCCAAGTATATAGAATCAGGACGTTATAAAAATGTATTACTTATTGGAGCAGACAAAAACTCTTCAATGATAAACTATGAAGACAGAGCAACATGCATCATTTTTGGAGATGGAGCAGGAGCCGTTTTATTTCAGCCAAATGAAGAAGGATTAGGATTGCAAGACGAATACTTGAGAAGTAATGGTGCTGGAAGAGAGTTTCTTCAAGTAAAATCAAGTGGTTCTTCTTATCCTGTTACAGCAGAAACTTTAGAAAGAAAAGAAAATTTTGTTTTTCAAGACGGGAAAACAGTATTTAAAAACGCTGTATTTAATATGGCAGATGTAGCAGTTAAAATTCTAGAAAGAAATAATTTAAATAAAGACGATATAGCTTGGTTAGCAGCACATCAAGCAAACAAGCGCATTATAGATGCAACAGCAAATCGTATAGAATTAGATAGTGAAAAAGTAATGATGAATATAGATAAGTATGGAAATACTACTTCTGCCACATTACCTTTATTATTAAACGACTACGAATCGCAACTAAAAAAAGGAGATAATATTATTTTTGCTGCCTTTGGAGGCGGCTTTACTTGGGGCTCAATATATTTAAAGTGGGCCTATAATTCTTAAAAACTAACAAAAACACTTAATAACTCTTATATTATGGATTTAAAGGACATTCAAAACTTAATTAAATTTGTAGCAAAATCTGGTGCAAGTGAGGTTAAATTAGAAACAGAAGACGTTAAGATTACAATAAAAACAGGATCTGAAGAAACAACAATTGTACAGCAAATGCCAATGGCACAAATGCCACAAATGCCAATGCAAGCTGCACCTCCATCAGCGCCAGCGCCAGTAGCAAGTGAGGCTCCAGCAGCACCAGCAGCAGACGATAATTCTAAATATATAACTGTAAAATCTCCAATTATTGGAACGTTTTATAGAAAACCATCTCCAGATAAACCATTATTTGTTGAGGTAGGACAATCTATTGCAGTAGGAGATGTACTATGTATAATTGAAGCTATGAAATTATTTAACGAAATAGAATCTGAAGTTTCAGGAAAAATAGTTAAAGTTTTAGTGGACGACTCTTCTCCAGTAGAGTTCGATCAACCATTATTTTTGGTAGACCCATCATAATCTGAAGTTTAAAGTTTAAATTTTAAAGCTCTTACATTACTAATTAGAGCAATAAACAAGTAAACCTATAAACTTATAAACTCAAAAGAATTATGTTTAAAAAAATATTAATTGCCAATAGAGGAGAAATAGCACTACGTGTTATTAGAACCTGTAAAGAAATGGGCATTAAAACAGTAGCAGTATACTCTACTGCAGATGCAGATAGTCTTCATGTAAAATTTGCAGATGAAGCTGTTTGTATTGGTCCAGCACCAAGTAGCGAATCATATTTAAAAATGTCTAACATAATAGCAGCTGCAGAAATTACTAATGCAGATGCTATACATCCAGGTTATGGATTTTTATCAGAAAATGCTAAATTTTCTAAAATTTGTACCGAACATGATATCAAATTTATTGGAGCCTCTCCAGAAATGATTGATAGAATGGGAGACAAGGCAAATGCAAAATCAACAATGATTGCTGCAGGAGTACCATGTGTACCAGGTAGTGAAGGAGTAATAGAGAATTTTGAAGATTGTAAAAAAGTAGCTAAAGAAACAGGCTATCCAGTTATGCTAAAAGCTTCTGCCGGTGGTGGTGGAAAAGGTATGCGTGCCGTTTGGAAAGAAGAAGATCTGCAAGAGGCATGGGAATCTGCAAGACAAGAATCTAAAGCAGCTTTTGGAAATGATGATATGTATATGGAAAAGCTTATTGAAGAGCCTCGCCATATTGAAATTCAAATTGTAGGAGATTCTAATGGTAAAGCATGTCATTTATCAGAAAGAGACTGTTCTGTACAACGTCGTCATCAAAAACTTACAGAAGAAGTTCCTTCTCCATTCATGACCAAAGCTTTACGTAAAAAAATGGGTGAAGCAGCCGTAAAAGCTGCAGAATATATTAAATACGAAGGAGCAGGAACAGTAGAATTTTTGGTAGATAAACACCGTAACTTCTACTTTATGGAAATGAATACACGTATTCAAGTAGAACACCCAATTACAGAGCAAGTAATTGATTTCGATTTAATACGTGAACAAATCCTTGTTGCTGCTGGAGTTCCTATTTCTGGAAAACATTATTTACCACAACTACACTCTATAGAATGTAGAATTAATGCTGAAGATCCATATAACGATTTTAGACCTTCACCAGGTAAAATTACAACTTTACATGCACCAGGAGGACACGGCGTTCGTTTAGATACTCACGTATATGCAGGATATTCTATCCCGCCAAATTACGATTCAATGATTGCTAAGTTAATTACAACTGCTCAAACAAGAGAAGAAGCTATAAATAAAATGAAACGTGCCTTAGATGAATTTGTAATAGAAGGCATTAAAACAACAATACCATTCCATAGACAATTAATGGATCATCCAGATTATCTATCAGGGAATTATACTACAAAATTTATGGAAGATTTTGTAATGCAAAAACCAATTGAAGATTAAAAAAAACAGCGACTTAAATATTTAAGTCGCTGTTTTAGTTTTAAAAATACTTATTGCTAAAAATTAATTTTTTTTATTTAGTAGTTTATACTATTTTTTAATTGACTAAAAAAATTATATCCTTAAAAGAAAGGAAATATCTTAAAATTATAATTATATACTGCTTTTAGTAGCATATTCATAAATTTTAACTTCAAATAGTTGCCCATTCTTCATTATCAGCATATATTTAAGCACATTTATTAAAATAAAAAATAATCATGAAAAAACTTTACTTTAACTGGTTTTTTACTTTAGTACTTTCAGTACTATTAACACTACCAGCATTTTCCCAAAATGGGAAATCTTTTTGGACTAAAACGTCTTACAGCAAAGCATCTAATAACGAATTAGTTTATAGAAAAACAGAACCAAATAAAGCAGAATTTTATCAGTTAGATATTAACGCTTTAAAGCAACAATTACAGAACGCTCCAAATAGAAATAATTTTGCTGGAACGTCTAATGTTATAGTAGATTTTCCAACAGCAGAAGGAACGTTTGAATCTTATAGAGTGAAGGAAGCACCAGTAATGGAAGAAGCACTTCAAAACAAATATCCACAATTAAGAACATATATAGGAGAAAGTGTTAATACTCCAGGAACTGTAATTCGATTTAGTATTACTCCTCAAGGACTACACACAATGTCTATGTCTAACAATAATGGAACTCAATTTATTGATCCATATTCAAAAAACAATAATGACTATATAGTATACTCTAAAAAAGATTTACCTATGCTTAATGAGCCATGGGAATGTGGAGTAATTGAAGGAGAAGAAATTTATGAAAATAGAGCTTCTAATAGTGCAGCACAAATGAATGCTAATGACGGTTTATTAAGAAATTTCAGATTAGCTATAGCTACAACTATTGAATATTCTTCTTTTCACTGGATGGCTGCAGGACTTGCAGCTGGAGATACTGAAGCTTCAAAAAAAGTTGCAGTTATGGCAGCGATTGTTGTTACAATAAATAGAAACAATCAAATTTATGAAAGAGATTTATCTATAACAATGACGCTTGTTGCAAATAATGATACAATTGTATTTATCAATTCAGATAATTTTAACAATGATAATGCAGGAACATTAATAAACCAAAGTCAAACAGTAATCGATGGTGCTATAGGTACTGCAAATTATGATATTGGTCACACCTTTAGTACAGGTGGTGGAGGTTTAGCACAGTTAAATTCTCCTTGTACAGGAAACAAAGCAAGAGGTATTACAGGTTTACCAGCGCCAGTTGGCGATGCTTACGATGTAGATTTTGTTGCTCATGAATTAGGACACCAATTTGGAGCACCACATACATTTAATGGAAACACAGGTAATTGTGCTGGAAGTAATAGAGAAGCTACTAACGCTTACGAGCCAGGAAGTGGTACTACAATTATGGCATATGCAGGTATTTGTGCACCACAAAACGTTCAAAGTAATAGTGATGCTTATTTCCATCAAAAAAGTTTACAAATGATTTGGGATAATGTATTTTCTGGAAACAGTCAATGTGCAACAACAACTCCAACAGGAAACAGTGCTCCAACATCAAATGCAGGATCAAATTATACTATTCCAAAATCTACACCATATATGTTAACTGGATCATCAACAGATACTGACGGAACAGCTACGCATACTTACACATGGGAACAGTACGATTTAGGACCAGCAGGATTACCAGAAGAAACTAACTTTACAGGACCAATGGTAAGATCGTTTGAAGGAACATCAAGTCCTACAAGAGTTATACCTCAATTAGCAAGTGTTGTAGCTAACGGAGGTGTTTCTACAACTTGGGAAAAACTTGCTTCTGTAGCAAGATCTCAAAATTTCAGATTAACAGTTAGAGATAACGATGCTACTGGAGGACAGACTGCTGTAGATGAAATGACAGTTAATGTAAATGCAGTTGCTGGACCATTTATAGTTACTTCGCAAGATACAGATCAAATAGTATGGACGCCAGGAAGTACAGAAACTATTACTTGGGATGTTGCAGGAACTACAGGAAATGGTATAAATGAATCAAGCGTAGATATTTTATTATCTACATCTCAAACTCAAGATGCAGAAGATTTTGATGTAGTTTTAGCTACTAATGTACCAAATACAGGATCTTATAATATTACTGTACCTAGTAATATTAGTGCACCATATTGTAGAATTATGGTTAAGGCTTCTAACAATATATTCTTTAATGTTAATGATGAATATTTTGCAGTAGGTAATTATACTTACGGACCAGGAGATGTTTGCCAAGATTACTTTTTTGCAGCAAATACGCTTTTAGAAGAAAACGATGCAACCTTTGGAGGATTTATTTTAACAGTAAACGACTCTAAAACTATTTCAGATTTAAATATAAGCGTAGATGTTACTACTACAAATAATGCTGAATTAGCAATGGCTATAAGAGGCCCTTTTGGAGATCAAACAAATTTACATTTCTTACAATCTGGTACTAATAATGGATGTGCTGGATTACCAGATGCATTAATAACTTACGATGACGAAGGTATTCCAAATGCATGTACAAGTACAAGTACTAACCTTTCTCTTCAACCTCTAGAACCTTTAAGTTTTGCAGACGGAGAAAATTCTTTAGGTGACTGGATTTTTAATATTGGAGATATTATAGTAGATGGAAATAGAGCTACTTGGAATAGCTTAACTTTAACTATTTGCGAAACAGGTAATATTCCAATTTTAGGAACAACAGATTTTGATTTAGAAAATTCATTCTCAGTTTTTCCAAACCCAAACAACGGAGAGTTTAATATTAAATTTAACTCAGTATCTAATGATATAGCTATTTCTATATTTGATGTTAGAGGTCGTTCGGTTTATAATAAATCTTACACAACTTCAGGAGCATTTAATGAAGCTATTAACTTAGGAGATGTTCAATCTGGAATGTATTTATTAAATGTAAAAGACGGAGATAGAACAATAACTAAAAAGATTATTGTAGAATAATTTTCTACTTTTAAATAAATTAAAAACTCCGAAAGCAATTTCGGAGTTTTTTTATTTTATAATAGTTTAAATATTTAAGCTATTTTCGTTTTATGGAGATGTCTTTTTGGGAAATAAAAACATGGTTAAGCAATGTAGATTATACAATAGTAGGAAGTGGTATTGTGGGACTAAACTGTGCTTTGCAATTAAAAGAGAGATTTCCAAAAGCCAATATTTTAATTCTTGAAAAAGGTATTTTACCGCAAGGAGCAAGTACAAAAAATGCAGGATTTGCATGTTTTGGTAGTTTAAGCGAAATACTAGCCGATTTAAAGCAACATTCTAACGAAGAGGTTTTAGATTTAGTAAAACAGAGACAAGATGGCTTAAAACAACTAAGAGAAACTTTAGGAGACAAGGTAATAGATTATAAACCATTGGGCGGCTACGAATTGTTTTCAAAAAAAAATAATGTATTATTTGAAGACTGCTTATCTAAAAAAGAAAGCATTAATAAATTTTTAAAACCATTATTTAAAGCAGATGTTTTTAGTATAAAACCAAATAACTTTCAATTTAAAAATATTAAGCCAAAGATTGTTTTTAACCAATTTGAAGGCCAAATAGATACCGGTAAAATGATGTTATCATTAACACAATTGGTATTAAGTAAAGGAGTTAAAATACTAAACAATACGGTTGTTGAATCTTTTATAGATATTGGAGAATCCGTTAAAGTTAAAACTAATCAGTTTGAATTTACTACATCTAAACTTTTAATTGCAACTAACGGTTTTGCTTCACAGTTAATTAAAGAAAAAGTAAAGCCAGCAAGAGCACAAGTATTAATTACCAAACCAATTAAAAATTTACAAATAAAAGGTACTTTTCATTTAGAAGAAGGCTATTACTATTTTAGAAACATAAATAATAGAATACTCTTAGGTGGTGGTAGGCATCTAGATTTTAAAACCGAAGAAACTACTACAATGGCTTTAACTAATATTATTCAAAATAAATTAGAAGAGTTGCTTAAATCTACTATTTTACCAAATACAGCTTTTGAAATAGAACATCGCTGGAGTGGTATTATGGGTGTAGGAAGCCAAAAAAAACCAATTATAAAGCAATTGAGTAATAATGTGTTTTGTGGAGTTAGATTAGGAGGAATGGGAGTTGCTATTGGAAGTAATATTGGTAAACAATTAGCAGATTTTTTAAAATAATTTATGAAGAAACTGTTTAGATTTATAGTTAAATTATTTTTTTGGAGTGTTGTACTTTCAATAGGATTAGTTGTGGTTTTTAAATTTGTACCTGTTCCTGTAACGCCATTAATGGTAATTCGCTATTTTGAAAACCCATCAGAAAAAAAACTATGGAAACATAATTGGATTCCCATTGAGGAAATGTCTAAGAACATACAATTAGCAGTTATTTGTAGTGAAGATCAAAAATTTGTTTCACATAATGGATTTGATATTGAAGCTATTGAAAAAGCTTACGAGCATAATAAGAAAGGAAAACGTATAAAAGGAGGAAGTACCATAAGCCAACAAACGGCAAAAAATGTGTTTTTATGGCCAAAAAGAAGTTGGTTTAGAAAAGGTTTAGAAACTTATTTTACATTTTTAATTGAAAAAATTTGGACTAAAGAGCGTATTCTAGAAGTCTATTTAAATAGTATAGAAATGGGAGATAATGTTTATGGAATTGAAGCAGCGTCACAATTTTGGTTTAATAAACCTGCAATTAAATTAACAAGTTATGAAGCAGCTGCAATAGCTTCTATATTACCCAACCCTAGAAAATATAAAGCAAACCCAGCTTCTTCTTTTATTCAACAAAGAAAACAATGGATTGTAAAGCAAATGCAATTTTATGGTACTTTAAACTTAAAAACTAAATAATGACAGTAAAAGAAAAGTTATATAACTTGTGTTTAAATGCCATAGATAATCGTTTGTTAACAGTTAAAGCTACAATGAATGAAATACAAGAATCTCTACTTTCCGAAACAAAAAGCAGTGCAGGAGACAAACATGAAACAGGCAGAGCAATGTTACAATTAGAGAGAGAAAAAGCAGGAAATCAACTTGCAGAAATTATAAAAATTAAAACAAATTTATCTAAAATTGATATTACTAATCAGTCTAAAATAATAAAACCCGGAAGTGTAGTTTATACTAATAAAGCAAATTACTTTATTAGTATTAGTGCTGGTGAACTAGAGGTTGATAATATTAAATTTTATGCAATCTCACCTAATACACCAATAGGTCTTTTATTAGTTTCTAAAACAGTTGGCGATACAGTAGTTTTTAGAGATACTAAATTTGTTATTAGTGAGGTTTTTTAATTTTCTTTAAATAAATAATAGTACCTTTTTCTAGGTTTTTACTGTTTTTAAAAAATACATTTTCTCCATTTAAATTAGCTTCAATTAAATAATAATGTCCTTTAAAATAATTGTTTTTTACGATTGCTTTTAAGTTGGAACTATCTACTATTTTTAATTGATGTGCATAAATAATATCATTATTTATAATATTAAATTCTCCAAAAAAAGAAGCAACTAAAGCAGTCTTTGGGTCTTTATATAATTGTTTAGGAGTGTTGTAAGCTTCAATTTTGTTATTGTTTAAAACAAGCATGTTATCTGCAAAACCTAAAACATCTTCTTTGTCATGGGTAGCAACAATACAAGTAATATTTTTATCCTTTAAATATTTAAAAATACTGCGCCTTAGCGATTGTTTTTTAAAATTATCTATATGGCTAAAAGGCTCATCTAATAATAAAATTTCTGGAGCTTTTGCTAAGGCTCGTGCTAATGCAACACGTTGTTTTTGTCCACCACTTAATAGCTTTACCTTAGTTGTTGCTACAGCAGTAAGCTCTACAACTTGTAGAAGTTCTGCAATGCGTTCTTTTTTTTCTTCTTTGTAAAAGTTTGAAAGATGTTGTCCTATATTTTCTGCAACCGAAATAAAAGGTTCTAACTCAAATTCTTGAGCAACATATTTCATAAAATCATAACCAATTACTAAATTATGTTTTGGACCAAGAATTTGTTCTTTTTTCCAGAATACAGTTCCGTTATTTAAGTCGTATTCACCACGAAGTACTTTTAAAAGTGTGCTTTTTCCAGAACCACTTTCGCCAATTATAGCAAGGTATTCTCCTGGTTTTACATTAAAAGAAAGTGCTTTTAATATTGGAGATTTATTATAATTAAATGATAGGTTATTTACTTTTAACATATTGTATAAATATAATTAGACCTTAAAGTCTATAAAGATTTTAAGGTCTAAAATATATTATAAATTTCTAGTCTTTAAATTCATCTTTCGTTTTACTAGGCAATACGTTATAACCCATGTTATAAAGTGTAAATCCAAAAACATCTGCAGCTTGTTCTATAGTTTTACTTACAGGAGTTCCTGCACCATGACCTGCATCTGTTTCTATTCTAATTAATGTTGGATTATCTCCAGATTGTTTTGCTTGTAATTCTGCCGCAAATTTAAAACTGTGTGCTGGTACAACTCTATCATCATGATCGCCTGTGGTTATTAAAGTTGCAGGATATTGTGTTCCTTCTTTTACATTATGTACAGGAGAATAGTTTTTTAAATATTCGAACATTTCTTTGTTATCCTCAGCTGTTCCATAATCGTATGCCCAGCCAGCGCCAGCTGTAAATGTATGATAACGTAACATATCTAAAACGCCAACAGCAGGTAAAGCAACTTTCATTAAATCTGGTCTTTGTGTCATAGTAGCACCAACTAGTAGTCCTCCGTTAGATCCTCCTTTTATTGCTAAATATTCTGATGTGGTATAATTTTTTGTTATTAAATATTCTGCTGCAGCAATAAAATCATCAAAAACATTTTGTTTTTTTAATTGTGTTCCTGCATCGTGCCATTCTTTTCCGTATTCTCCACCACCTCTTAAATTTGCAACAGCATAAATACCACCTTGCTCCATCCAAACAGCATTTACAATACTAAAACTTGGCGTTAAACTAATATTAAAACCTCCATAACCATAAAGAATTGTTGGGTTTTTTCCGTTAAGCTCAATACCTTTTTTATGTGTAATTATCATTGGAATTTTTGTACCATCTTTTGAAGAATAAAAAACTTGTGTGCTTTCATAATCATCATAATTAAAATCTATACTCGATTTTTTATATAGTTCTGAAGTTCCATTTTCAATATTATATTTATAAATATTATTAGGTGTTACATAGTTTGTAAATGAGTAGTATAATTCCTTGTCTTCTTTTTTAGCTCCAAAACCTCCAGCAGTTCCAATACTTGGTAGTTTTACTTCTCTAACTAATTTTCCAGAGTAATCGTATTGAAAAATTTGAGAAACGGCATCTACCATATAATTAGTAAAAATATAACCACCTGCTGTAGAAGGACTCAAAACATTTTTAGTTTCTGGTATAAAATCAACCCAATTTTCTGGAGTAGGATTTGATGCATCTACTGTAACAATTTTTTGATTTGGTGCATTTAAATTTGTTACTAGGTAAAGTTTAGAGCCTACATTTTCTAATAAATAAGTATCACTATCTGTATTTCCAATAACTTCTATTAAAGGAGCGTTGGTTTTAGTTAAATCTTTTATGTAAAGTTTGTTTCCAGAAGTAGATGTACGAGGTGATATTAATAGGTAGTTATTATCTTCTGTTACACTTGCATAAATATATCTGTGTTTTTCTTCTGGAGTTGCACCATAAATAACTTTATCATCTTTTTGAGAAGTACCTAGTTTATGGTAATACACTTTATGTTGATCTGTTTTTGCAGAAAGTTCACTTCCTTTTGGTTTGTCGTAACTAGAATAATAGAAACCTTCATTCTTGTACCAAGACATGCCACTAAATTTTACATCTACTATGGTGTCTTCAATAATTTCTTTTGTTTCTGTATTCATTATTAATATTTTCCTCCAGTCGCTTCCACCTTCAGAAATTGCGTAGGCTAGTATTTTTCCATCTTTAGAAAAACTAGTACCACCCAATGAGGTTGTACCATCATCACTAAAACTATTTGGATCTAAAAATACAGTTGCAGTTTTTGGGTCTTCTCCTGTTTTATATCTATAAATTACATATTGATTTTGAAGTCCTGTGTTTTTAGAAAAATAAGTGTAATCTCCTTCTTTAAAAGGCGCTCCAATTTTCTCGTAGTTCCATAATTTTGTTAATCTATCCTTTAATTCATTTCTAAATGGAATGTTGTCTAAATAGCCGTATGTAGTTTTATTTTGTGCTTTTACCCAAGCCATAGTTTCCTCACTTCTATCATCTTCTAGCCATCTGTATGGGTCTTTAACTTCTGTTCCAAAGTATGTGTCTACAGTATCTGTTTTTTGTGTTTCTGGATAGTTAAGTGTAATTTCTTTTTTACTTTTTTGCTCTTCTTTACAAGACATAATAATTGAAAGTGTTATTAAGCAAATTGCTAATTTTTTCATGGCTACTAAATTTTATAGAGTATAAAAATAAACAAAAAAAGCGCTTCCTTATAATTGAAAGCGCTTTTAAAGACTAAAATGATTTACTATTAATTTTTAAATTAAAAGTAATTTAGGTTTTTAATAAGTGTGTTTAAATCTGTTTTTAACAATATTATAATTACACTAAATTATTTTTTACTAAATATTCTGCTATTTGTACAGTATTTGTTGCGGCACCTTTTCTAAGATTATCACTTACTACCCAAAGATTTAAAGTATTAGGTTGTGAACCATCTCTACGAATTCTACCTACAAAAACATCATCTTTACCATTAGCGTATAGCGGCATTGGATAGGTGTTTGTGTCTAAATTATCTTGTAATGTTACTCCATCTGTTTCAGTTAATAATTGCTTTACATCTGCAATATTAAAATCGTTTTCAAATTCTACATTTACAGCTTCGCTATGTCCTCCTGAAGTAGGAATTCTAACAGCTGTTGCAGTTACGGCAATAGTTTTATCGTTAAGAATTTTTTGCGTTTCACGCACTAATTTCATTTCTTCTTTAGTATATCCGTTTTCTTCAAAAACATCGCAATGCGGAATTGCATTTTTATGAATAGGATAATGGTAAGCCATATCACCATCTATACCAGCCATTTCATTTTCTAACTGTTGTACTGCTTTTACACCAGTTCCAGAAATAGATTGATATGTAGATACTACAATTCTCTTTATTTTATATTTTTTATGAAGTGGTGCTAAAGCCATTACCATTTGTATGGTAGAACAATTAGGGTTAGCAATAATTTTATCGCTTTTTGATAGCTCGCTTGCATTAATTTCTGGAACTATTAATTTTTTAGAATGATCCATTCTCCATGCCGAAGAATTATCAATTACTGTTGTACCAACTTCTGCAAATTTTGGAGCCCATTCTAAAGATGTGTTTCCGCCTGCCGAAAATAAAGCTACGTCAGGTTTCATTGCAACTGCATCTGCCAAACTTACAATTGTAAACTCTTTGTTTTTAAAATTTATTTTTTTTCCTACAGAACGTTCTGAAGCAACAGGAATAAATTCTGTAATTTTAAAATTTCGTTCTTCTAGTACTGTGCGCATAACTTCACCAACCATGCCTGTAACACCAATAACTGCTAATTTCATAACTTAATATTTTATTCTAAATTAAAATAGAATTACAAAGCTATTGTATTTGTAATAGTTAGTGTAAAAAAAATAATTATTTTTTTCGTAAAAATACAGCATAAAAAAAATCGGTTTTGCAATACAAAACCGATTTTTATAAAATATTTTAAAAAAATTAAATTACTTTTTTAAAGCATCTCTAATTTCTTTTAATATGTCTAACTCAGATGGTCCTGCTGGAGCAGCTGGAGCCGGAGGAGTTTTTGTTTTATTATAAGCTTTAACAATCATAAATAATACAAATCCAACAATAATTAAGTTTATTATTGAGTTTATCCATTTACCATACATAATAGCATTTTCTGGTTTTGTAACAACTCCATCCGCACCTATTGTAGCTGGAGATAATACATATTTTAAATCGGCAAAATCTACACCGCCAGCAAAATTACCAACAATTGGCATCATAATGTCCGATACGAAGCCGTTTACTACCATTCCTACAGCTCCAGCAAGAATAACTGCTACAGCTAAATCTATGACATTTCCTGTCATAATAAAATCCTTAAATTCTTTAAGCATAATTTTAATTTTTAATATTAGTTGAATTATTAATTATAAAATTAAATTTAGCTTAATTTTTTAAAAAATCATAAGGTCGTAATGTAAAAGCTTATATAGTTATCGATAAAACGTGCGTTTAACACGTTGAGATACGGATGTTAGCAATTCGTAAGAAATAGAATTTATACTTTCTGCTAAATCTTCTGCCGAATGTTGTGGACCAAAAACAATAACTTCGTCACTTTCTTGACATGCAATGTTTGTAACATCTACCATAATCATGTCCATACAAACATTTCCTATAATTGGTGCTTTTTGGTTATTTATGTAAACAAATCCTTTTCCATTACCAAAGAGGCGATTTATACCATCTGCATGACCAATAGGTAAAGTAGCCGTTTTTGTGGTTTCTTTTGCAATAAAAGCGCGGTTGTAACCCAAACTATCTCCTTTTTTTATAGTGTGTATTTGCGAAATACTTGTTTTTAAAGTTGCAATAGGTTTAAGTTTTTTATTAATTTCTTTATCATTTCCAAAACCATATAGCCCAATACCACTTCTTACCATATTAAAATGCGCTTGAGGATAATTTAATATTCCAGAAGTATTACATTGATGTAGAATAGATTGATAGCCTAAAAGATCTATTATTTTTTTTGAAATATTTTTGAAACTTTCAATTTGGTTTAAGGTAAACTTCTCTTCATTTTTATCCTCACTTGCTGCTAAATGAGAGAAAATAGATTTTACTTTAATAGCTTGTGTTTCTTGTAGTTTATTAGCAATAGTGGTAATCTCATTTTCAGCAAAACCTAATCTATTTAAACCTGTATTAAATTTTAAATGAATAGGATAATTGTTTTGTTTTAGTTCTTTAGATGTTGTTATAAAGTTATTTAAAACTCTTTGAGAGTAAATATTAGGCTCTAAGCGGTATTCTACAATATCTTTAAAATTTATAGGAAGTGGATGTAATACTAAAATTGGTGTATTTACACCTGCGTTTCTAAGAGCTATGCCTTCGTCTGTATAAGCAACAGCAAAATAATCTACATTTAAAGTTTCTAAATATTTTGCTATTTCAATAGCATCGCTGCCATAAGCAAATGCTTTAACTACAGCTAAAAACTTTGTGTTGCTTTTAAGTTTAGATTTAATAAAAGTAACATTGTGTTTTAAAGCGTTTAAGTCTATTTCCAGAACGGTTTCTTGACCTTTAGGCATCTTTATCTTTAGATTTTAACTCTTGAGCATCATTAACATTTAAAGCTTTTATTTTTTCTCTTGTTACTGCTTTGTAATATGCTGCACGACTTAAAGGTTCATACTCTTCGGTTTCACCTAATAATACAAGATCCTCACTTTTATTTTTACGGTAGCTAAATTGAGCTAAATTTCCTGTTCTTGTGCAAACGGCATGTACTTTAGTAACATATTCTGCAGTTGCCATTAAATTTGGCATAGGACCAAATGGATTACCTTTAAAATCCATATCTAAGCCAGCAACAATTACTCGAATACCTTTATTTGCTAAATCGTTGCAAATGCGTACAATCTCGTCATCAAAAAATTGAGCTTCATCTATACCAACTACATCACAACCGTCTGCTAAAATAGGAATATTAGCTGCAGCAGGTACTGGTGTAGAGCGTATTTCGTTTGCATCGTGAGAGACCACCATTTCGTCGTCATAACGAACATCTATTGCAGGTTTAAAAATCTCAACTTTTTGTTTTGCAAATTGAGCACGTTTTAGTCTGCGAATTAGTTCTTCGGTTTTTCCAGAGAACATAGATCCGCAAATAACTTCAATCCAACCAAATTGTTCTTTTTGATTTACTGTATTTTCAAGAAACATTTCGTAATTTTATCAAACAAACGAGATAAATTTCTCGTTGCTATAAAGGTGGCTCAAATTTATTAAAAATCTAAGGCCTAAATTGTATAAATTTCAATAATTATAAAAAATTTAATTTTATGAAGAAGAAATTAGAATCCGAATTAATGAGTATTGCTCATAAGATTCTTAAACTAAAAGGAAAAGAGGATGTAAATAAAATGCATACAGAAGTGGCTGCTTTATACGAAAAACTTACAGTTTTAAAATTTGCACAAGAGAATTTTGAGGAAGATTTGCCAACTATAGGCAACGACTCTTCGTTCTTTGGTATGTTAGATACCGCATTTAACAATACGGTAAGCGATAATATTGAGGTTGGAAATAAAACCTATGTTAATGTAGATGAGCGCGATGACGAAGAAATAATGGAGCCTTTAATGGAGAAAATTAAAGACATGGTTGCGCAAATGCCACAAGAAACGCAACAGGTTGATGATGTTTTTGAAGCTATTAAACCTAAATACCATAAAAATGATTTTGAAGAAATAACAGCAGATTTCGATAAAATACCTGTATTCGATAAAGTTAGTGATGTTAAACCTCCAGAAAAGAAATCTTTAAACGATAAATTAAAATCACGTGGTTTAAGTATAGGTTTAAATGATAAATTAGCTTTTATTAAACATTTGTTTGATGGGAAAAATGTGGAATACGATCGTGTTATTTCGCAATTAAACACAATGACTAGTTTTAATGAAGCTAAAAATTTTATTGAAACTACTGTAAAACCAGATTATGAGTCTTGGGAATCTAAAGAGGAATATACGGAGCGTTTTATGGAGATTATTGAGGCTAGATTTAATTAAATTTTAGAATGAAAATTCAAAAAATAATTTATTGGGTTTCTACACTCTTTGTTTGTGGTGTTTTTTTATTTTCTGCAACTATGTACTTTACCAAATACAGTATGGTAGAAGGTTTTTTTAAGGCACTTAACCATCCTACGTATTTAATCTATCCTTTAGCTAGCTTAAAAATTATTGGTGTAATAGTAATTTTATTACGTAAAAATAATTGGTTAACAGAATGGGCGTATGCAGGATTCTTTTTTAATGCTATTTTAGCAAGTGCCGCACATTTTAATGCAAACCATGATATTGGTTTATCTTATTTTGTTATTCCTTTTATTTTAGTCTCTTATTTTTTAGGTAAAAAAGTAAGAGGTAATGTAATTAATAATTAAGGTATAACCAGCCAACAAAAGGTCTATTTATTGTGTCTATAGTAATACTATAATAGTAAGTTCCTACTGGTAGTAAATTACCTGAATTTGGAGAGCCAGTATTAGCAATACCATTCCAATTATTTTTATAGTTATTGGTTTCGAATACTAACTTACCGTAGCGATTAAAAATTTTCACATTATTTTCAGGATAATCTTCAATACAATTTATAGTAAACATTTCGTTATCTCCATCATTATTTGGCGATATACCTTGAGAAATTTTTAAACAATCATTTACAGTTACTTCTGCAGAATCTTCATTGTTTGTCTCATCTCTATCAATTTCTGTTACACCAGATAAAGAAGCTATATTCAGCAAGTTGTTAGATGAAATTACCTGTGCTGTTATATTTAATGTTTCAGATTGATTAGCTATTAAGTTAGGTAAACTCCAGAGAAAAGTATTACTGTTATATGTACCATATGAAGTATTAAAACTTGAAATAATATAACCGCTTGGAATACTTTCTAATATTGAAACATCTGTAGCATTAGTTGTACCTACATTTGTTGCAGTAATTGTAAATGTTACAGTCTCTCCAATACTTACAAGTTGTGGAGATACAGATTTTAAAACTTCAATATCTACATCGGTTTCTAAAATAATTACTTCGGCTGTGTCTTCATTATTTGTAAGGTCTCTATCTGTTTGTGTAACACTGTTTAAACTAGCAACATTTAATAAGTTATTATCTGCTACAATCTGGGCAACAATAGTTAACGTTTCAGTTTGGTTAGGTAATAAATTATTTAAACTCCATAAATACGTTGTGCTATCATAACTTCCTGTACTAACAGAAGCCGATATAAACTGATAACCGCTAGGTAAATTTTCTAATATTGAAATGTTTGTGGCTTCAGAAGTTCCAAGGTTCGAAGCATTAATGGTAAAGGTTACATTTTCTCCTACAAAAGCTTGTGTTGGCAATACAGATTTTAATACTTCAATATCCACATTTGTATTATCTGCAATAACATCTAAACTTGCGCTAGCTAAAGAGGAATCAATATTGTTTTGATCTGTAAAATTATCGTTATTATTTAAATAATTACCAATAATAGTCGAGGTTACCGGTACCGCAAATGTACAAGTTGCTACACCACTAGGAAATATTAAATCGTTTACCATTATACTTGTATCACCACTATTTCCAGAAAAAGTAGCAGTACAACCATTGCTTTGTGTCCAAGTTATTGGACCGGAAATAGTTAATCCGTTAGGGAGATTATCGGTAAAATCTATATTATTTTGTGCGGGATTTCCAGCTAAATTATTAACCGTAAATTCTAATATACTTTCTTGCCCAACAATAATTTGGTTAGGTGTAAAAGATTTTACAACGCTAGGAGCAATAACCTGTACATTACTAATAGAAATATTAGTTTCAATAGTTAATTCTTGATTATCACTTGGGTTTGGTATTGCTTGTGCATTATTAGAAAAAGCACCACCATAACTTGGAGCGGTAACAGGAATTATAATTTGTATTGTTGATGCGGCATCCATATTAGGTATTACTCCTGTTATAGTATTTCCTGACGTTGTAAATGTGGTACAACTTGCATTACCATTAGTAACAGCGCAAGTAGGTGTACCATTAATTGTAAATTCACTTCCTATAATATCTTGAAAATCTATGTTAATAGCATTAGAACTTGTATTACTGTTTGTAATGTCTATAATCCAATTAAAATTTTGGTTTACAACAACTTGAGTAAACTGTGGATACGTTTGTACTATTAAATCTACACATGGTGCAAAATAAGTTACCACACTTTGTTGGTTATTAGTTAGGTTAGAATCTTGTATGCTATCAACACTATTAATTCTAGCTCCATTTGTTACAGGTATTGCATTATTAGAACATTCTGGTTGCCAGTCTACAACTACTTCAAAAGTAATTGAGCTTTGGGCAGGTAAAGTATAATTGTCTTCAGGAGCAATGCTCCAAAACACATCTTCTAATCCGCCTTGAGGAAGTCCATCCATTTCAATACCAATATTTGCGTTATTAATTGTAGGACATGTTGCTGTGCCAGTTGTGGAGATGCAATTTACAGATACTAAAGCAGCTGTTGCAAGTGTATTAGCTCCAACAGGCATATAGTCTATAATTTCTACTATTGCATCTGTATCTGTATTTGGATTAGTAGCAGTAATCTCGTAGGTAACAGGTTGCCAGCCCACAGTATTAGTATTATCACTTCCTAATGGTAAAATTGGGTTTGTTTGTGTTTTTGTAATTTGTAAGTCTACTATATCTTCAGGATCACAAATTGATAGAGGTGGCAAAATCACAAAATCGCTTTCAGCATTATTTGCAGTATTACTTTCTAGAACATTGGTATCTAAAAGGTTAGCACCACTTCTTACATGTCCTTCCGAAGCTATTGGAGTACCTGTAGAACAATTGTCTGGTTCCAAGAATTTTACAACTGTAGTAAAAGTTATAGTTGTATTTGCGGGTACAATAAAATTGCTTGTAGTCCAAAAAATATCTTGATCTGTAATAGTAAAATCGTTACAAGTTATGGGTCCAGTAGTAGCATCGCAGGTAACAGACACTATGTCCCACTCTATATTTACAGATAAATTTTGAAGAAAAAACCGACCAAAGCCATCTAGTGGTCCATTATTACAAGCAATGGTTTCAAAAGTAATTTCTTCATCCCAATTTACCATTTGTGTTGGTAAAGGTGTTATTTGTGTAGTTTCAATACATAAATCTGTTGTTGCACAAACAGAGGTCTCGATAAGTTGTGTAAAAACAGTGTTAGAGTTGTTAGACGATTGGTTAGCATGAGGAATTTCAATATGAATATAACTATCTATTGCCAAAGGCGCAATATCTATACTGCAGGCAGGTTCTAAATATTTATATACTACCTCAAAACTTAAAGAGCTATTAGCATTAAACAAAATAGGATCATCATAAAGAAAAAGTGAAGTGTATTGAGGGCTAGCGGTAGAAACAAGAGTAGTTAATTGTGGTAAACTAGAAACATCTGGACATATGGTGCCATTGGTTCCATTTAAGCAAGATATAGACTCAAACTGCACGTTTGGAACTCCAAAATTTATAGCATTAGCTAGTTGTAATCTGCCAGAAAAACTATCTAAAGGAAACGCAATACTACTGTTATTAGTTATAGTAAATTGATAGGTAACCGTATCATCCCAATTAGAAATACCTGTACCTTCAGGTGGTGAAACTTGAGAATAGACAACAGAAAAATCAATAGGCAAATCATTAACATCTATAGATATTATAGATTGGTTGTTAGAGTTGTTGTTATCTGTAGTGCCACTTGGTGGAAAAACAGTAACATTAGTTGCAATCCCACCTGGAGAAATAGGAGCACGAACGTTTACTAACACCTCTACACTAGAGTTACTTGGCATATTTGCAATAGTTCCTGTAAGTGTATTACCAGCAAAAACCAAATTCGATACATCACTTGCACCTCCATTTTGGTTTTGTCCCATAGCTGTAAAATAACTAACATTTGTACTTAGCGTTTGAGAAAATGTAGCATTGCTTACTGCGTTTCCAGAATTTAAAATAGTTATTAAATATTGAAAATCTTGAAAGATATTAACTTGCGAAACAGAAGTATTAGATAAATTCTGGGCTTCTACCACAATAGATAAATCTGTAGTTTGTGCTTTTACACTAAAAAATGAAAAATAAAATAATAGTAAGCAAATAGCGATTTTTTGCATTGGTTGGTTTTATTAGTAGATGACAATTTAATAAAAGGTTGCGTATAAAACATATAAAAGATTGTAAATTTGAAATTATAAGCAAGTAATAATGAGTAAACTCTATATAGTACCAACACCTATTGGAAACCTTGAAGATATTACCTTTAGAGCGGTTTCGGTTTTAAAATCTTCAGATTCAATTTTAGCCGAAGACACTAGAACTTCAGGTAAATTATTAAAACATTTTGAGATTAAAACACCAATGCAAAGTCACCACATGCATAACGAGCATAAAATGGTAGAGCGTTTGGTAGAGCGTATTAAAAACGGAGAAACTATTGCGCTTATTAGCGACGCAGGAACACCAGCCATTAGCGATCCTGGTTTTTTGCTAACACGAGCTTGTGTAGAAAATGGAATTGAAGTAGACTGTTTGCCTGGCGCTACAGCCTTTGTACCTGCATTAGTAAATTCTGGTTTGCCAAACGATAAGTTTGTTTTCGAAGGTTTTTTACCTGTAAAAAAAGGAAGGCAAACACGCTTAAAATTACTAGCCGAAGAATCCCGAACCATTATTTTTTACGAGAGCCCACATAAACTCATAAAAACACTTGGACATTTTTGTGAATATTTTGGAGAAGATAGGCCAGTTTCTGTATCAAGAGAACTCACCAAGCTGTTCGAAGAAACCATTAGAGGTACTGCCAAAGATGTTTTAACACATTACACAAACAAGCCACCAAAAGGAGAAATTGTAATTGTAGTTGGTGGGAAAAAGTAATAACATCAAAACTTTAAGCTATAATTAATATAAAATAAAAATTGCTTTTATAACTTCAGTTTCTAAACTGAAAATTATGAAAACCAAACATTATAACGTCTTCGTTATTGGTTCCGGAATTGCTGGACAAACTGTTGCAAAAGCATGTGTAAAACAAAAATTAACCGTTGCTATTGCCGATAATCGAGAGTTTGGTGGTACTTGCGCCAATAGAGGTTGTGATCCTAAAAAAATAGTCATTCAGTTTTCTGCATTATTAGAACAGTCTCAACGCTTAGAAAAAATAGGTGTTTCAAAACTCCCAAAAATAAGTTGGAAAAAAGTACAGCAATTTAAAACACAGTTTGTTGAAGATATTCCGGTAGAAACTGAAGAGAGTTTTAAAAAATTAAATATAGATTTATATCACCAATCACCAGAATTTATTAATGAAAATGAAATTTTGGTTGAAGGGAAAACTATTACAGCAGATTACTTTGTAATTGCCACAGGCAGAACACCAAGAGTATTACCTATAAAAGGAAGTAAACATCTAGAAACTAGCGATGCTATTCTTAATCTTAAAAAAATTCCTAAAACAGCAAGTTTTATTGGCTCTGGCTACGTAGGTATGGAATTTGCAACAATGCTAGCTATATTAGGTTGCAAGGTTACTATTTTTGAACAAGGAGATAAAGCGCTTTCAAATTTCGATCAATTTTTAGTAGAAAAATTAAATAAAAATATAAAAATTAAATACGCTTTAAATGGAGAAAAGATGCGTCATAAAAGCCGAAAAGTTTTTAATACAGCAGGAAGAATACCTTCTGTAAAAGATTTAAAATTAGACAATGCAAATATAAAATTAGACGAAACAGGAATTGTAGTAAACGATTTTCTTCAAAGTACAACCAATAAAAAAGTCTATGCTTGTGGCGATGTATCTAGTTTATCTTTACCGCTAACACCACTTTCCGGTTTGCAAGGCTATATAGTTGGAGAAAATATAATAAATAATAATAAAAAGGAATTTCAATTTCCTGTGGTTCCATCAACTGTATTTACTCAACCTAATTTATCTAGTATTGGTTTGCAGGAAGATGAAGCAAAAAAACGCTATAAAAACATTTTAGTTTTTAAAGGAGAAGCAACAGATTGGTTTAATGCCAAAAAATCCAATCAAAATACATACGCTTATAAAATAATAGTAAATAAACGTACTCAAGAGATTGTGGGTGCACATATCTTAAGTGAACGTGCTAATGAAAATATTAACTTGTTTTCTATGGCAATTTCTAATAAAATGACTGTTTCAGAATTTAAAAGACTCATTTTCACTTATCCATCTTATAGTAATGATTTAAAGGCTATGTTGGCTGACGAAGATTAAGAAAGAAAAAAATTATTAGTATTAAATATTTTCAAGCCATTTCTATACGAAATGGCTTTTTTATTTCATAAATTTAAGCCACAATAAAAACAAAACAATGATTAACAAAAAAGTAAACTCGGTTAACGATGCTACGAAAGGTATAAGTGATAACATGACGTTTATGCTTGGAGGTTTTGGCTTATCTGGAATTCCAGAAAATGCCATAAAAGCATTAGTTGATAGTGGAATAAAAGGTTTAACCTGTATTTCTAATAATGCAGGAGTAGATGATTTTGGATTAGGCTTATTATTACAAAAAAAGCAAATAAAAAAAATGGTGTCTTCTTACGTTGGTGAGAATGATGAGTTCGAACGCCAAATGCTTTCTGGAGAGTTAGATGTAGAATTAATTCCACAAGGTACTTTAGCCGAAAGATGTCGAGCAGCACAAGCTGGTTTTCCAGCTATTTATACACCTGCAGGTTATGGAACAGAAGTTGCCGAAGGCAAAGAAACTAGAGAGTTCGATGGTAAAATGTATGTTTTAGAACACGCATTTAAAGCCGATTTTGCTTTTGTAAAAGCTTGGAAAGGTGATGCAGCCGGAAACTTAATATTTAAAGGTACAGCTAGAAACTTTAATCCAGTAATGTGCGGAGCCGCAAAAATTACAGTAGCCGAAGTAGAAGAGTTAGTACCAGTTGGAGAATTAGATCCTAACCAAATACATATTCCAGGCATATTTGTGCAACGTATTTTTAAAGGTGAAAATTACGAGAAACGTATAGAACAAAGAACGGTAAGACAAAAAGAGTAAATGTAGTTTCAATTTATTCGTATTTAAGCATGTAAAACATATTATATGCTTAAAGTAATTAATGAAATTTTCCGCGTAAGCGAAGACAAAAAACAAAATATTATGCTTGACAAAACAGGAATAGCAAAACGTATAGCAAAAGAAGTGCAGGATGGTTACTATGTAAATTTAGGAATTGGTATTCCTACTTTAGTAGCAAATTATGTGCGAGAGGATATAGAAGTAGAATTTCAAAGTGAAAATGGTGTACTTGGTATGGGACCATTTCCTTTTGAAGGCGAAGAAGATGCCGATATTATTAATGCAGGAAAACAAACCATTACCACATTACCAGGCGCTAGTTTTTTTGATAGCGCTATGAGTTTCTCGATGATTCGTGGTCAACATGTAGATCTAACTATTTTAGGAGCTATGGAAGTTGCAGAAAATGGAGACATAGCAAACTGGAAAATACCAGGAAAAATGGTAAAAGGTATGGGTGGAGCTATGGATTTAGTTGCAAGTGCAGAAAATATTATAGTGGCAATGATGCATACTAATAGAGCTGGAGCATCAAAATTGCTAAAAAAATGCTCTTTGCCATTAACAGGTGTTGGTTGTGTTAAAAAAATAGTAACTAATCTTGCGGTTATAGAAGTAACAGATAAGGGTTTTAAATTATTAGAACGCGCACCAGGAGTTTCTGTAGATGAGATTAAAAAAGCTACAGAAGGTAATTTAATTGTTGAGGGAGAAATACCAGAAATGAATATTTAATATAGTAAAAATTTATTAAATGTTAAAGTTTTATGCGTTTCGTCGAATAATTATGCTTTTTGACTGATAAATATGAAAATCTAATATATATTAGCAGTCCCAAACCTATCGAAAATTATATAGCCAAATGTACCATAGCTTAATTGCTTTGTTATGCAAAATATAAGCTTTATAATTTGACTCAAATTTATCATAAACTGCCTACGTTATGAATTCAGATTTATTTCTTTTAAACCAATATAAAAAAGTAAAGAAAACTTTTAAACTTATAGGAAATATAATGTATTTAACTAAAAAAGTATTTATGTTATAATCCTTTAGGTATAGCATTTATTAACTTTTTTGTGTATTCTTTTTTTGGTGAGTTATAAATAATATCAGCATCATCTAATTCTTCAATTTTCCCTTTATTCATAACCAATAATTGGTCACTCATATATTTTACCACGGCAAGGTCGTGAGAGATAAATACATAAGTAAAATTAAATTTCTCTTTCAATTCGTTTAATAAATTTAATACTTGCGCTTGAACAGAGATATCTAAAGCAGAAACAGATTCGTCACAAATTATTAATTTAGGTTGTAATGCAACAGTTCTAGCAATGCCTATTCTTTGTCTTTGTCCTCCAGAAAATTCGTGTGGATATCTGTTAAAATGAGAAGCATCAAGACCTACACGTTCTAAAATTTCAATAGCCTTGTCTCGTCTTTCATTAGTATTATTATATAAATTATGAACAACCATAGGTTCTATAATAGCCTCACCTACAGTTAACCTAGGATTTAAAGAAGAATAGGGATCCTGGAAAATTATTTGAATATCTTTTCTTAGCTTTTTAACTTCAGAAGCCGATAAGTTAACAATGTCTTTACCTTTAAACAAAACATGTCCTTTAGTAGGTTTATCTAAAAGTAAAATAGCATTTCCTAATGTAGATTTTCCACAGCCAGATTCTCCTACTAAACCTAGTGTTTCTCCTTCATATAATTTAAAACTAACATTATTAACAGCTTTAAAATTCTCTGCTTTAGAAAACAATCCAGATTTTGAAATATATTCTTTTTCAAGATTAACAACTTCTAATAAGGGTGTCTTACTATATATTTTTTCATGATTTTTAGCTCTTATTTCAGAAGTTATTTCTTCGTTTAATACATTGCCATTCATAACGTCATTAATAGTTGGTAGTCTTTTTAACCTTGTGGTTAAGGATGGTCTAGAGTTTATTAATGCTTTAGTATAGTCGTGTTTTGGATTTTTAAATATAGCTTCAACCGTATTTTGTTCTACAATTTTACCTTTATACATAACTAAAACACGATTTGCAATTTGAGAAATCAACGATAAATCATGAGTTATAAAAATAATACTCATTTTAGTTTCAGTTTGCAATTCTTTTAAAAGAGCTATTATATCATTTTGTACAGTAACATCTAAAGCTGTTGTTGGTTCATCTGCAATTAAAATTTGTGGTTTGCAAGCAATAGCCATAGCTATCATTACACGTTGTTTTTGACCACCAGAAATTTCATGTGGATAAGAATTATAAACACGAAAAGGATCTGGTAGTTTTACTTTTTCAAACAATAAGAGTGTTTCTGCTTTAATATTTTTTTTAGATAATTTTGTATGCTGAAACAATATTTCTTCAACTTGTTTACCACAAGTCATAGATGGATTTAAAGAGCTCATTGGCTCTTGAAAAATCATGGCTATTTTTTTTCCTCTTATAAACTGAAAAGCTTTTGGTGTTAGTGTGGTTAAATCATTTTCTTCAAAAAGAATACTTCCAGAAGTTATTTTTGAAATCTTTTTAGGAAGCAGCCCTAAAATAGCCAATGAAGATACCGATTTTCCAGAACCAGACTCGCCAACAATGCCTAGTATTTCGTTAGTTTTTAAATAATATGAAATGTTATGAATGATTCTGTTTTCTTTCTTATTAGAAAAAAATGAAACAGATAAATTGTTTATAGAAAGTAAGTGATTCATGTTTAGTAAAAATAGAATTTTTACACGAAAAATTACGGTAAATGCCGTAATCAATTGCAAATGTTAAAAAAATTAACAGTTTTTTAGCTAAAAAACCGAAAATTAAATATGTATTCTATTTTATTTTAATACATTTCTTATCGATTTAATAAAATTTTGATTAATATTTTAAACATTTCACATGAAAAAAACAATTACATTATCAATTATGAGTTTTTTATTTGCGTTTTGTGCTTTTGCACAAGTGGATAGAGAATGTGCTACAATGAAAAATTTGGAGTATAGAAAACAAAATGATCCTCAGCTTGCTCAACGCATGGAAGACATTGAAACGTTTACAAGACAGAAACTACAACAAATGGATAGTAATAGCCAAAATAAAGTAGTAGGAGATATAATAACATTGCCGGTTGTAATACATGTACTGTATAGAAATGCTACCGAGAATATTAGCGTAGCACAAATACAGTCTCAATTAGATGTTTTAAACGAAGATTTTAGAAGAACTAATCCAGATGCAGATAATACATGGTCACAAGCAGCAGACACTCAAATAGAGTTTTGTCTTGCAACTGTAGATCCTAATGGAAATGCTACTACTGGAATAACAAGAAAATCTACAACACGTCGTGATTGGGGAACTAGTGACGACATGAAACGATCTTCTACAGGAGGAATAGATCCTTGGGATACTAGTCAGTATTTAAATATGTGGGTTGTACCACAAATGTTAAGTAATGGTGGTACTATTTTGGGTTATGCTCAATTTCCAGGTGGAAGTGCAGCAACAGATGGTGTTGTAATGGGTTATAACTATTTTGGAAGAGTGGGCGCAGTAAGTGCTCCTTTTGATGGAGGTAGAACAACAACTCACGAAGTAGGTCATTTTTTAAATCTTCGTCATATTTGGGGAGATAGCAACTGTGGAAACGATTTTGTAAGCGATACACCAACTCATCAAACCTCTAATGGAGGTTGTCCTGTTGGTCAAGTTTCTTGTGGTTCTACAGATATGGTTCAAAATTATATGGATTATACTAATGATTCTTGTATGAACTTGTTTACTACAGGACAAAAAAATAGAATGCGTGCAGTATTAGAAGCCGGAGGAGTTAGACGTTCTTTAGCATTATCAGATAAATGTGGAGCAGTAGCACAACCAACGTGTACAGACGGTATACAAAACGGAGATGAAACTGGAGTAGATTGTGGTGGTTCTTGTACTCCATGTCAAACAGGTACACAATATTGTGCATCTCAAGGTAATAGTGTAAACGATGAGTATATTTCAAGAGTGCAAGTAGGAAGTATTAATAAATCTTCTGGAGCACAATTATATTCAGATTTCACAAGTACTTCTACAGATTTAAGTAAAGGTTCAAGTTACACAATTACGGTAACACCAACCTGGACAGGAACAACATATAGCGAAGGTTACGCAGCATGGATAGATTATAACAACGATGGAGATTTTACAGATTCTGGAGAACAAATTTTCTCTCTTGCAGCAACGCAGTCTTCTCCAGTTAGTGGGACATTTACAGTGCCAGCAGGAACTGCAAGTGGAGATAAGCGTTTACGTGTATCTATGAAATATAATGGTATACCAACATCTTGCGAAACATTCTCGTATGGAGAGGTAGAGGATTATACTGTAAATATAACATCTGGAGGATCAAATCCACCAACAGGATGTACAGGAGCAATTTCATCTTTCCCATATAGTGAAAGTTTCGAGTCTAATTTTGGATTATGGACTCAAGGATCTGGAGACGATTTTAATTGGACAAGACAATCTGGGTCTACGCCTTCAAGCAATACTGGGCCATCAAGTGCAGCAGCAGGCTCTCAATATGTTTATATGGAATCTTCTTCGCCTAATTATTCTACTAAACGAGCTATTTTAGTTTCTCCATGTTTTGATTTAACAGGACAAAACCAAGCAACATTTAGTTTTAAATATCACATGTATGGTGCGTCATCAATGGGAAGCTTAAATGTGGCAATAAGCACAAATAACGGTTCAACTTGGAGTACTATTTGGACTAGATCTGGAAACCAAGGGAATTCTTGGCAAGATGCTAGTATAGATTTATCTTCTTACGAAGGTAATAATGTTAGTTTAAGATTTGACGGAACTACAGGAACAACATGGCAAGGAGACATGGCTATAGATGCTATTGGTTTAAGTAATGGAGCTGCCTCGTCTGATAAATGTGCTGGTGTTTCTCCTTATGTTTCAGGTCAATCATACTCGGTTGGAGACCAAGTAACTTATCAAGGCAGTTTATACGAAAGAACTTCATCTGGATGGATTAATTTAGGTGCTTGTGGAACTGCAAGAACAACAGACGAAGGTTTTGTAGAATATTTAGGAGTTAATATTTCAGTCTATCCAAATCCAGTAAAAGGAAACATACTGTTTGTTAAATCTAATATAGAAAACTTACCATTTACTATTGTGAATATGTTAGGTCAACAAGTAGCAAAAGGAACTTCGGCTCAAGGTGTTAATGTTGCAAATCTTGAATCAGGAATGTACATGATTCAGTTTAATGTGAACAATACAACCGAAACAAGAAAGTTTATTAAGCAATAAGTTTAAGACTTGTTATTAAAAATAAAAGCCCAAACTAATGTTTGGGCTTTTTTAATTTACACTATTTATTTTTTATAAAATCAAGCTATAATATTATTTTGAATAAGCGCCAGAAGAATAGGTTAACTCATAACTATGTGTATAAATCTCGAAAACAATTCCAAAAGGATCTTCTACATAGCACATTTTAAATGGCTTATCATTTGGATAATATTCTCTAATTGGCATTCTCTGTTTTCCTCCGTAAGATATTATTTTTTCAATAAGCGACTCAATATTAGGATCTTGTATGCAGAAATGAAAAAGTCCAGTATTAAAAGGATTAAATTCAGGAGCTTCTTTAATTCCGTTTGGAAAAGAAAATAATTCAATTCCAATACCATCTGAGGTTGCTAAATGAGCAATTTCAAATTCTGTCCAATCATCACCAAAAACATCAATACACATTTGGCCAATAGCAGTATCTGTTTCCTTCTTTACTTTTGATGGCTCCATAATTACATACCAACCCATTACTTCAGAATAGAATTTTACAGCCTCTTCTATATTTGGTACAGTTAAACCAATATGTGAAAATGATTTTGGATAATTTTTATTTGTTGTCATAATTTATATTTTAGATTACAAAATTAATTTATATTTGTCTTATTAGCAATAACTTACCTAAAAGTACTATAGTTGCTTAAACGTGTAAAATAATGATAATCAATAATATAAAGTTTAAAATTTGAATAAAGAAAATAGTTGTCCATTAAATTATACAATGAATTTAATAGGTACAAAATGGAAGCCTTTAATTTTATTTCATTTGTTAGAAGGAAGTTTACGTTCTGGAGTATTACAAAAGAAAATTCCTGGTATTTCCAATAAAATGTTTACGCAAACAGTTAGAGATTTAGAAAAAGACGGACTTATTTATAGAAAAGTTTTTCCTGTAGTTCCTCCTAAAGTTGAATATAGTTTGAGTAAAAGAGGTCAATCTCTGGAAGCTATTTTAAGAAGTTTAGATAATTGGGGACTTGAAGATTGTAAGAGGTAATTAAGTTGAGATTATACGTGAATAATTTCATCATCGCTTAAAATGCTTTCACCTCGTAACCTTAAAAAAATCTGAGCTACTGCAATGGTATCTTTTTCGCAATAGATAATTATACGGTCAATATCTTTGTCTTTATAGTAGGTTTTATATACTTCGCTACCATCAATATCGTCTTTTGGAGATGGTATACCTAAAACGTTTGTCATTAATTTTAGCGAAGTGTATGTTTTATAGTCTCCAAACTTCCATAATTCTAAAGTATCGAGATGAGGTACTTCCCAAGGTTTTTTTCCAAAGAGATTAAGTTTATATGGTAACTCAATATTATTTATAATCATACGTCTGGCAATGTATGGAAAATCAAACTCCTTACCATTGTGAGCGCACAATAAATGTTTAGCTTGGCTAAAATGAGAAATTATTAAATTTTTAAACTCTTTTAAAAGTGTAGCTTCTTCGCCATAAAAAGAAGTTGTACGAAACAGTCGTGTATCTCCTTGAATTGTAAAATAACCTACCGAAATGCAAATAATTTTACCAAACTCTGCCCAAATACCAGCACGGTCGTAAAACTCTTCTGGAGAAAATTCTTCTTTACGTTGGTATCGCGACTTAGCTTCCCATAGCTCTTGCTTGGTTTGGTCTAATTCAGAAAAATTTTCAGTTTCTGGAACTGTTTCAATATCTAAAAATAAAATATTTTCTAAGTTGAGTTTAGAAATCATAGCATACTATACAAAAACAAATGTTTTAAAATTAGTTTTTATTTTGGTTTAACATCTTATAAGCCTCATCAATATAAAGTGAAATATCTTTTGTATAATGTCCAATACCAGCGTCTGGAGATTTTTGGTGTCCTAAACGAACAATGATTATATTATCTTCTGGCTGCACTATAACGTATTGTCCTAAGTGTCCACGCATCATTTTAAAATCTTTTCCATTATGGTTTTTAAGCCACCAACCGTAACCATAAACAGGATCAAATTTTGGTGTTAAAGATTTTGCAACAAAAGCAGAGTCTAAAACCTGTTTTCCATTCCATTTTCCATGATCTTTATATAGTTTACCAAAACGCGCAAAATCTTTAGCATTGCTGGCAATGCAACAATACGCTTTTACTAAATCATGATCGTCACTATCTACCTGCCATAATGTTTGGTTTTCGCTACCTAAAGGTTTCCAAAAGCTTTCTTCTAAATACGTGTATAATTTTTTACCTGTAGCTTTTTCAATTACCATTGCTAACATTTGTGTATCGCCACTAGCGTATTTAAAAGCTTTTCCTGGTTCTTCTACTACTTTTAAACCATTCATAACTTTAGCTAAATCATCATCAAAATAAGCGCGTGTTGTTATAGATAGTGGTGAGTAGTATGCTTCATCCCAATTAGTACCAGAACTCATTGTAGATAAATCTCCAACCGTCATTTTTGCCGCTAAGCCATCACAAAATTCTGGTAGAAAATCGCATACTGGTTGGTCTTCACTTTTTATGTAGCCTTCCATTATTGCTTTTCCCATTAGTCCAGATACATAACTTTTTGCCATTGAAAACGAATTAGATTTTGAGTTTTCATTGTAACCATCATAATAGTTCTCAAACCAAATACTATCGTTTTTAATAATTACATAAGCTATAGTTCCCCAATCTTTATTGGCTTTATTTAAAGTTTCAGTTTCTGTAGCGGTATTATAATTTTTATGGTTTGGCCAAGGTTGAGGTGTACCAATATCTATGGTGCGGTTATCGAATTTTTTGTAGTCGTCTAAGAAGGCTGTTGTGTAACCTCGCATATAAATGGTGCGAACGGCTTTTATTAAATAATCTGTATCTGTAATGTAAAGTATGGCAATAAGTAAGCCAAATAGTACTACAAGTACTTTTAAGAGGTTTTTTAGAAATTTCATTTAGTTAATTTAATTTGAAAATAAGATACTAATAATTTTTTATTGCGCAGTATTTTGTTTTTGTTTTCTTTGTTTTAGTTTTTGTTTATAGTGAGACTTTGTTGCGGCATACATAGTCTTTTCAATTTCAGCAAATACTATGTTGTCTGTATTTTTTAAAGTTAATTTCTTGGTGATATTAACTTCGTTTTTAAGTTTTATCTCACTTTTTATAGCTTCAATTTCTTCATCTAAAAAAATAAACTCTGCATAAATAGTTTCTTTTGCAGGTCGTTTATATTTTATACTTGCTGCTTTATCCCAAACAACAAAGTCATCACCAAGTATTTGTATAAGTTGTATCATATAAATGGGATCTGTTGCACTTAGCATGGAGCCTCCAAAAATAGAGCCCGCATAATTACGGTTTTTCCAACTGGGTTTTAACCTGATTTTTACGTACTGTAAATTATCACTAACCTGGATTAATTTTGCTGTACTTCGTTTATACATTGGAGACCAATTAAAACCGTATTTATAAATAGTAGACGTTTTAAAAAAACGTTTTAAAAAGTTGGTTATAATTTTGTACATTAAAATAAACGTTGTTGTTTATAAGGGCTTTCGTGTTCTAATAGCCATTGTTTTCTATGTAAGCCACCAGCGTAACCTGTTAAGCTACCATCGCTACCAATAACACGATGACATGGCACAATTATCCAAAGTGGATTTTTACCATTGGCATTTGCAACGGCTCTAATGGCTTTTTCGTCTCCTAGCTGTCTTGATAATTGTAAGTATGATGTTGTTTTTCCGTAAGGAATAGTTTGTAAAGCAGCCCAAACGCGTTCTTGAAAGATGGTTCCTTTTGGATTTAATTTTAAGCTAAATATCTCGCGCTCTCCTTGAAAGTATTCTTTTAATTGAAGTACACAATCCTCTAAAACTTCAGGAATAATATCGGATACTTTTTCGTTGTTATTTAGTACAGAAACCGAAGCAATACCATCTTGATCACCAACAATTTTAGTGATGCCTAAAGGTGAATTGATATAGCAGGTTTCTTGTTCCATTTATTGATTTTCCTCTATGTTTTCTATAATACCCAGCTTTTTGGCTCTTGCCTCCCAGTTTTTTCTGGCTTGATGTTGTAAGTCGCTAACATTATCGCTTTCGTCCATTATTTCTAAACCAAGAAGCGTTTCTATAACATCTTCCATAGTTACCAAACCACTAACAGTTCCATACTCATCTACTACTGAGGCAAGGTGATTTCTACCTTCTACAAGTTTTTCGAATAAGGTTGGAATAGGTGTTTCACGATCTACATGTACAATGTTTCTTTTTAATTCGGAAAGTTTTTTAGAACCATTACCTAAAGCCATTTCTTTAAATATTTCATCTTTTAAAACAAGACCTTTTATATTGTCTTCGGTATCTTGAAAAACAGGAATACGAGAAAAACGCACATTCATATTTTTATTAAAAAAATCTTCAACTGTTGTAGTTTCGTTTTCTATTTTCATAACAGTTCTTGGTGTCATGATATCTTTAACAAGTACTTCTTTAAATGTTAAAAGGTTTTTAATTATTTTACTTTCATTATCAACAAAAACGCCTTCTTCATGTGCCATATCTGCCATAACTAAAAAGCCTTCTCTACTTAAAACACTACCATGACCTTTACCTCCAATTAGTTTTGTTGTAAGTTGCATTAGCCATAACAAACCTGTCCATTTTAAAGGGAAAATTAAAATATTAAGTGCTTTGGTTGTAAAATTAGCTAAGCTTTTCCAATAGGTTGCACCAATGGTTTTTGGGATAATTTCTGAAGCTACTAAAATTAAAATTGTCATTACTGCCGAAACAATAAACACGCCGTAACCATCACCATTTCCATATAAACCTTCTGCTTCTTTACCTACTAAAATTGCACCAACAGTGTGCGCAATTGTATTTAAGGTAAGTATAGCTATTAAAGGTCTGTCTACATCTTTTTTTAAAGCTTCTAATGCTAAAGCATAGCTTTTGCCTTCCTGTTTTTTAACGTTTATAAATGTTGGTGTTACACTTAGAAGTACAGCTTCTAAAATAGAACATAAAAAAGAGAAAAATATGGAGATAACTCCGTAAAATATTAATAATCCCATGGACTTTTTAAATTAATGTTGTTGCTAATTTACGATATTAATTTTACAACATCCTTAGCAAAATAACTAGCAATTATATCTGCGCCGGCGCGTTTAATAGCGGTAACCTGTTCCATCATTACAGCGTCGTGGTTAAGCCAACCTTTTTCGGCAGCTGCTTTTAGCATAGCATATTCTCCAGAAACTTGATATACTGCAACAGGAACATCGACTTCGTTTTTAATTTCTCGAACAATATCTAAATAGCATAAACCTGGTTTAACCATGACGATGTCTGCGCCTTCATCTATATCCATTTCGGTTTCACGAATGGCTTCAAAACGGTTAGCATAATCCATCTGATACGTTTTTTTGTCTTTTGGTATTTCTTGTGCATCTACAGGAGCAGAATCTAACGCATCACGAAATGGGCCATAAAAAGCTGATGCATATTTTGCCGAATAACTCATGATGCCGGTATCTATAAATCCTTCGTCTTCTAAGGTTTCTCTAATTGCAAGAATTCGCCCATCCATCATATCGCTTGGAGCAACAAAATCTGCTCCAGCTTGAGCATGAGATAAGCTCATTTCGGCTAAAACTTCAACGGTATCATCATTTACAATTTTACCATTTTCAATAATACCATCATGCCCAAAAGATGAATATGGGTCAAGTGCAACATCCGTCATCACCAACATATCTGGACATACGTTTTTAACTGTTTTAATAGCACGTTGCATTAATCCATCTGGATTTAAAGCTTCGGTTCCTTTATTATCTTTTAAATTATCAGGAACTTTTACAAACAATAAAACCGATTTTAAACCTAGTTTCCAAAGTTCTTTTACTTCAGCTTCTAATAAATCTAAACTATAGCGATAATAATTTGGCATAGAGGCAATTTCTTCTTTTATGCCTTTACCTTCAACCACAAAAAGTGGTACTAAAAAATCGTTTGGTGAAATAATAGTTTCTCTGACTAAACTTCTAATAGCTTTATTTGTTCTTAAGCGTCTGTTTCTTCTAATTGGATACATAGTTTTTATTACTTTTATCGAATACAAAGTTAAACATTAAAACCCATTTTTAGAATTGATTGAATCCTTAGATGCTTTAAAATTTATTTTTCCTTGGAGAAGCTACCAGGCAAAACTGCTAAAGCATTTTGAAAGCCATATGGCAGACAATCATTTTCATGTAATTGCTCCTCCAGGCTCTGGAAAAACTATTTTAGGAATTGAGATTTTTAAACGTTTAGGAAAGAAAACACTAGTATTGGCACCAACATTAACCATTAGAAATCAATGGAAAGATAGGTTGCAAACTTTTTTTTCTGAAAACAAAAAATTTAATAGTTTTTCTTTTGATATTAAAGCACCAAGTGACGTTACATTTTCTACCTACCAATCGCTACATGCTTTTTATAAAACATTTGAAGATAAAAAAGATTACTACCAATTTTTTAAAACCTATGAAATTGAAACGCTTGTTTTAGACGAAGCACACCATTTAAAAAATGCTTGGTGGACGTGCTTAATGGATTTAAAAAATAATAGTGATTTCTATATGGTATCGTTAACAGCAACACCGCCTTACGATAGTAGTAGAGCAGAAGTTTCTAAATATTTTACACTTTGTGGCGAGGTAGATGATGAAATTGCTGTGCCGGATTTGGTTAAAGAAGGCGATTTATGCGCGCACCAAGATTATGTTTATTTTTCTAAACCAGAAGCTGTTGAAATAAATTTTATAGTTGAATTTAGACAAAAAATAGCCGATTTTAAAGATCAGCTTTTAAAAGATGACAATTTTATAAACTTTCTACAAAATCACCGATATTATAAAAACCCTAATTGGCATTTAGATGAGTTGTACGCAAATACCGAGTACTTATCATCTATATTTATAACATTAAATGCTTATGGTTTAACTATTAATGAAAAGAAATTGGAGATTCTTGGTTTCGAAAAAAATGAAGAGATTAAATTTCCAAATCTTGAATTAGACTGGTTAGAAATTTTGTTTCAGAATATATTAGTTGAAGACAGAGAGCAATTATTCGAACATGAAACATATTTAAAAAAGCTAGAAAAGCAACTTAGGCTTTTACATGTTTTCGATAAAAAAAAGGTAGACTTTGTAGGTAAAGATTTAATTTATAAGTCACTAGCCAATAGTCCAAGAAAACTAAAAAGTATTGTAAGTATTATAAATTCTGAAAGCACTTATTTAAAAGAAAATTTAAGCTGTGTTATTCTTACAGATTACATTAGAAAAGAATTTTTAACAACTAAAGATATCACTACTATAAATAAAATAGGAGTGATATCTATTTTCCAATATGTGCGTTGTTATTGTGAAAATAATAAATCGTTAGCAGTGCTTTCTGGAAGCATTGTTATAATTCATGAATCTGTTTTAGAATGTTTATTTGAAATAGAAAGAAGAGAAGATTTTTTAATAAAACCTTTAGAGGTCGATAATTCTTTTGTGCAAATTACACCAAATACAAGTGCTAAAAAATCGATAGTTAGTAGTATTACCAAATTATTTGAAAATGGTAAAATTAAAGTACTCGTAGGAACAAAATCTTTATTGGGTGAAGGTTGGGATGCGCCTTCTATAAACAGTTTAATTTTGGCATCTTTTGTTGGCTCGTTTGTATCGTCTAATCAAATGCGAGGTAGAGCAATTAGAACAAATGCTAATATGCCAAATAAAACAGGAAATATATGGCATTTGGCAAGCATAGATCCCACACAAACGGATGGAGGAAGAGAGGTTGAAATATTAAAACGCCGTTTTGAAGTCTTTGTTGGTGTTACAGAAAACGATATTCCGTTTATTTCTAATGGCTTTGAACGTTTATATTTTCCAGACAATATTCTACCAGAACAGATTGATGGATTAAATAAGCATACTCTAAATCAAGCAAAGCAAAGAAATAATGTTATTGCTAAATGGGAAAACAGTATTGGAAGCGGCACAAAATTAACGAGACAATTAAAATTATTTCATTTTGGTAAAATGCCTTTTAAAAAGCAAAAACAGATATATTATTTTGATGCATTACGCTTTTTTATAGCAGAAATTATTATTGCATTTATGTTGTTTTATGTAGAATTTGTGGTTTATAGTTTTAAACTTATTTTACAAAAAGGTGCTCTTTATTTTATTTATTCTCTACTAGTAGCTCTTTTTTTAACCTTTGGCTATAAGTTATACAAAGCATTTAAGTTGTATTTACGTTATGGTTTTCTATATAAAAAAATTAAAAAAATGGGACAGACGGTTTTAGATACTTTAAACGATTTAAAACTTCTTAACACTAACATTAATAATGTTTATGTAACCTCTCAGATTTATGGCAGAGGCGATGTTGTTTGTAATTTAGTAGGAGCAAACGCTTTAGAAAATTCTATTTTTAATAAAGCACTTACTCAGCTATTAGAACCTATAAATTCTCCACGCTATTTAATTGTGAAAACAAATTTATTTAGAAAAAAATTAGATGTAGAAAGTTTTTATTCTGTTCCAGATGTTTTTGGAGATAAAAAAGAAAATGCATTATTATTTCAAAAAAACTGGAGAAAATATCTAGGTCGAAATAAGCTAATTTACACGAGACGATTTGATGGTAGAAAACTCTTATTAAAAGCAAGATTGTATAATGTTTATAATGCTTTTACTAAGAAAACTAAAGAGGTTTTAGTTTGGAAGTAGCTTTAAGCAAAACCTAAGTAATACCATTGCTTATCTTCTTTTACAAAAGCAGATTTTTCATGTATAACATCTACTTTTCCATTTTCGTAAAAATAAGCATTAAAGGTAACGGTACCTTTGTTGTGGCTTTTTAAACCTGTTGTTGTATCTAGAATTTCTAATTTAATCCATTGCACAGATTTTGCCCATTTTACAATGGCTTGCTTTTCTTTTATAGGTCTTGTAGATTTATGGTGCGTTTGCATTAAATAATCGCCATTTGCTAATACAAAAGCACTGTAACGAGACCGCATTAATTGTTCGGCAGTTTCGGTTTTTCCATTATTTAAATGAAATACTTCGCAGCAAGCTTTATAGCTTTTATTATTTCCGCAGTAGCAATTCATATTACACCCAATCTACAGGATTTTTTAATACTTTAATTAGTTTTTCTTCTTCGCTACCAGGTTCTGGATTATGGTCGTAAACCCATTGAACGTGCGGAGGCAAACTCATTAAAATACTTTCTATTCTACCATTTGTTTTTAAACCGAAAAGCGTGCCTTTGTCGTGTACCAAATTAAATTCTACATAGCGACCACGACGAATTTCTTGCCAGTCGCGTTGTGATTTGGTGAATGGTAAATCTTTTCTTTTTTCCATTATAGGAAGATATGCCGAAATGAAACTGTTACCAACTTCTGTTACAAAATCGTACCAGTTTTGCATGTTCATATCATTTGAAGCTTTACAATAATCGAAAAATAAACCACCAACACCGCGACCTTCGTTTCTATGAGTATTATAAAAATACTCGTCGCAACGTGCTTTGTATTTAGGGTAGAATTCTGGATTGTGTTTGTCGCACGCTGTTTTACAGGTTTGGTGAAAGTGTTTCGCATCTTCTTCAAACAGATAGTAAGGTGTTAAATCTTGACCGCCACCAAACCATTGGTCTACAATATTACCGTCTTGATCATACATTTCGAAATAACGCCAATTTGCATGAACGGTTGGAACCATTGGATTTTTTGGGTGTATAACTAAACTTAATCCGCAGGCAAAAAAATTGGCATCTTCTACACCAAAATATTTTTGCATAGAGTCTGGCAATTTACCATGTACACCAGAGATATTTACACCACCTTTTTCTATAACATTACCGTTTTCAATTACTCTGGTTCTTCCGCCACCACCTTCAGGACGTTTCCAAATATCTTCTTGAAATTTGGCTTTACCGTCTATGGTTTCAAAAGCGGCAGTAATAGTGTCTTGTAATTCGTGTATGTAGTTAAAGAATTTATCTTTCATATCTATATTTTATATAATTCAAATAACTCCATGTCTAAAGGTTTTTCACCTATAGGAGTGTATTCTTTTGGTAATGTTTTTTGCCAAATAAATCCGTTGTTTAAAGCTACTTTAATACTAGATTTATTGTCTTTATAAGCTATTATTTGAAGTGTTTCAAGGCCTAAATGGTTGAATGCATGGTTTGATAAATAACCTATGGCTTTAGAGGTTAAACCTTGTCCTTCAAAATTATAATCTATACAGTAAGCAAATTCGCCTTGTTTTTTTATCCAATTCAACTCTTTAATGTAAATAATTGCTGCGAGCTTTCTGGTTTCGGTATGTTTTAGCGTAAATAAAAATTCCTCTTTTTTATTAAACTGTTTTACTTTGGTTTCTACAAATAATTGCGATAATGTAGGATTTAAGTTTTGCTCTAAAGTTTTTGGGAAATAACGTTTAAAACGATCTTGATTTGTAACCATAAAATCACAAATTTTCCAAGCATCACCTTCGTGAATTGGGTTTATTTCGAAACCATTAAATGCTTGAATCATATTATGCGTTATCTGCTTTTATAAGTTCGTTTTCATTTCGAATACGTTCTACTGTTTGCGTAGTTGCTGCAGTAACCGAAAGTGGTAAAACTATTATAATTCCAATAAAAGGGATTAATAGAAACAACATAAATACTATGCCGTTTCCTATGGCAAAGCCTCTGTTTTTTCTTACAAATGCAATACTTTCGTTGTATTTAAAATGACGCTCTAGTGTGTAATCTATATTCCCAAAACCGGCATAAAAAGCTTGTACTAAGAATATTAAAATGGTAGAAACAAAGCCAATTACAGGAATAAAACTTATTAAAATTAAAGGAATTGTAAATAGGATTTCTTTAAATAGATTACGAACGTTAATACGAATGCCTCTCCATAATTGTTCTTTAAACGATGTTATTCTATGTTCATGCTTGTGTTTGCCCGTAAGATGCGTTTCAATTTTTTCTGAAACCGGGCTCATAAATGGCGCAGAAAGCGCCATTACAATATGTTTATAAAGTATAAAGCCTAAAATAATTATTATTGCAGCTCCAAGAAAGCTTGAAATAGAAGTAAAGGTTTCTATGCCTTTTTCCCAAGGCCATATTTTGGCTATAAATCTCCCAATATTGTCAGACAAACTATATGCTGTAAGACCTATAATTGTTGCTGTAATAACACTTATAATAATGGGAACTAAAAAAAACTTCCAAAGTTTTAATTTTGAAATTAACGAGAAAGCTCCAGTGTATGCTTTAATACCCTTAATTATATTTTTAATCATTTTTGGTTTTAAGTTGAATAACTTAGTAGACGAAAATTTGACTTACCTGTTACAAATTGAACAACCAAAATAAGCATTTATATGTTATGCTTTATACTCTTTTACAGCATCAATAAACGCTTTAGCATTTTCTAATGGAATGTTTGGTAAAATACCATGACCAAGGTTTACTATGTATTTATCTTTACCAAATTCATTAATCATCTGGTGTACTTGTTTTTTTATTTCTGCTGGAGGTGAAAATAAACGTGTAGGATCAAAATTACCTTGTAATGTAATGTTTCCTCCGGTTAAATAACGTGCGTTACGTGCAGAACACGTCCAGTCTACACCTAAAGCCGATGCTCCAGATTTTGCCATTTCACCAAGTGCGAACCAACAACCTTTACCAAAAGCAATTACTGGTGTTTCGTCTTTTAAGGCATCGATAATTTGTTGTATATATTTCCAAGAGAATTCTTGATAATCTACTGGCGATAACATGCCTCCCCAAGAATCGAATACTTGTACAGCGTTAACTCCTGCTTTTACTTTTTCTTTTAAGTAAGCAATGGTTGTGTCTGTTATTTTTTGAAGTAATTGGTGTGCTGCTACAGGATTTGTAAAACAAAACTCTTTTGCTTTATCAAAGTTTTTGCTGCCTTGGCCTTGTACGCAATAACATAAAATTGTCCATGGTGAACCTGCAAAACCAATTAACGGAATCTCGTTGTTTAGTTTTTCTTTAGTCATTTTAATAGCATCGTAAACGTAGCTTAAGCTTTCTTTTACGTCTGGTACAATTACATTGTCAACATCTTTTTGAGTACGAACAGGATTTGGTAAATAAGGTCCAAAATTAGGTTTCATTTGTACTTCAATATTCATTGCTTGTGGTATTACTAAAATATCACAAAATAATATTGCAGCATCCATACCATATCTGCGTATTGGTTGTACGGTGATTTCGCTTGCTAATTCTGGTGTCTGGCAACGTGTAAAGAAATCGTATTTAGCTTTAATTTCCATAAATTCTGGAAGATAACGTCCTGCTTGACGCATCATCCAAACTGGTGGACGTTCTACTGTTTCTCCTTTTAATGCTCTTAAAAATAAATCGTTTTTAATCATACTTCTGTCATTCCTGAGAATTCAGGAATATTTTTAATGGTATTATTTCTTTTAAACCTAATTTAGGTTTTTTTGCAGAGAGTAAGGGATTCGAACCCTTGGTACCTTTGCAAGTACACTACCTTTCCAAGGTAGCACAATCGGCCACTCTGTCAACTCTCTATTAAATTCTATATATAATATTCGTTTACCAACTCAATAACACTTTCTAAGGTTGGAACTTTTGCTACTCTAACGTCTTTAAAGTAAAGCTTCGCTTCTTTTGCTGTAGAGTCTCCAATACAAAAAGCAATCATGTTATCTTTTACTGTGTTTTCTTGTTTAAAACTTTTTATTGTAGATGGACTGTAAAACATTACACCTTCTACAGAATCGCTAATTTTAACACTGTCTAATTTTGTTTGGTAAGCTTCAATTTCTTTTACATTAATATTGTTTTCATTAAGTATGTTTGGTAAATCGTCTAACCTTAAATCGCTACAGAAATACGTAGCTTCTGTACCATCCATAAACTCAACTAAATATTCTGCTAATTTTTTAGCATTATTCTCGCTATGTTTTACCTTACCAATTCTTTTTTCTACCATGCGTTTTGTTCTACGTCCAACACAGTAAATGTTTTTAAATTGTAATTCTATAGGAGAAAAGTTAGTAAGTAGTGCCTCAACAGCATTTTTACTTGTAATTATTACGTTTTCTATTTCGTTTTTTAATAGTCTTGGAGCTATTCTGTTTAAACTTATTTTTACAAAATCACTGCTGTCTGAATTTACTTTTTCGTTAAACAACAAGCGTTGATCTTCTGTAAATGATTTTGTAGAATAAACATTTATTGGTTTGGTAGATTGTTTAATGTTATCCATTAAACGTTTTCCGCCTTTTTCTATAACATAATCTGCACACCATTGTGCCATGTCGCTATGCTGCCCTAATGGCTTAACACGTTGAACGCTTATTTTTTTAGTTCCGTTTGGGCTTAATAAAACACCTTCAAAATTTACTTCGTCGTCTTTTATGTAGCATAAAGCGCCAATAGGAGCTGTGCAACCACCTTCTAATCGGTTTAAAAATTCACGTTCTATTTGTACGCAAATTTGTGTTTCTTCATGATTAATTTCTGCTAAAATAGCTCTTGTTTCTTCATCTTCTTCAAGAGCAACAGTTATTATAGCACCTTGTCCTGGAGCAGGAACCATCCATTCTAAATTGTCTGAATTTTCAGGACGAACATTTAAACGGCCAAGTCCAGCTGCTGCAAAAATGGCTCCATTCCAATGTTTTGTTTCTTCTAATTTCTGTAAGCGAGTTGCTACATTTCCACGAATATCTTCGATAGTATGTGTAGGGTAGCGGTTTAACCATTGTGCTTTTCGGCGTAAACTACTTGTTGCTAATACTGCATTTTTTGCGCCTAAAAACTCTTCGGTACCTTTAAATACTAAAGTGTCTCGAACGTTTCCTCGTTTCATAACTGCAGCTTGTACAATTCCTTTTGGTAAAACGGTTGGTACATCTTTTAAAGAATGTACGGCAATGTCTATATCTCCATTAAGCATTGCAATATCTAAAGTTCTGGTAAAAATTCCAGTAATACCAAGCTCGTATAATGGTTTGTCTAAAACAATATCACCTGTAGATTTTATTGGAACAATTACTGCTTTATGTCCTAAATGTTCTAATTGTTGTTTTACAGCGTTGGCTTGATATAGCGCTAACTCACTTTCGCGAGTTCCAATTCTTATAATTTTAGACATTTTTTATAGGTTCTAACTGAAATACTTTTTGAATAAGTTCCAGGCTATCGTTTGTGGATATGGCTTCGTCTTTTAAATGATGAGCGAAGTGATTTGTTATTTTTTGAATTAATTTATTGCTAATTAATTCGGCTTGTTCTTCGTTAAAATCTGCAATTTTTTTGCGTTGTGTATCTAATTCAGATTTTTTAAAATCGTGTAGCTTTACTTTTAAAGCTTTAATTGTAGGTGCAAATTTTCTTGTTTCAAGCCAATTGTTGAATTCTAATTTTACTTCTTCAATAATACTTTCTGCTAAAGGAATGTGTTGCTTTCTGTTAGCTAAAGTTTCATCGGTAATTTGCGATAAGTCATCTAAATGTATAAGTTTAACGTTGTCTAATTCTTGAACGTTATTATTTACATTTTTAGGAATTGATAAATCTAAAATTAATAAGTCTTTTTTAGACTGAATAATATGTTTATCTATTGTTGGATTTTGAGCTCCTGTTGCAACAATTAATATATCTGAAGCATTGATTTCTTCTTGAAGATTTGCATAATCTTTAACAACTAAGTTAAATTTACCGGCAACAGCTTCTGCTTTATCTTTAGTTCTGTTTATTAGTGTAATTTGCTCGTTTTTAGTATGTTTTACTAAATTTTCACAGGTGTTTCTTCCTATTTTTCCAGTTCCAAATAATAAAATGTTTTTATTTGAAACGTTTTCAACGTGTTTCATTATATATTGAACCGATGCAAATGATACAGATGTTGCACCAGAAGAAATATCGGTTTCATTTTTTATACGCTTACTAGCTTGAATAACAGAGTTTACTAAACGCTCAATAAAATGATTTAATAATTGATGTTTTCTAGATATTCTCGCAGCTGTTTTTAATTGACTTATAATCTCGAAGTCGCCTAAAATCTGGCTATCTAACCCGGATCCAACACGAAACATATGAGAAATAGCATCTTTATTTTTATAAACATATGCTACTTTTTGAAACTCTTCTACAGTTCCTTTTGTGTTTTCACAAAGTAATTGAATAAGTTGAAAAGGATGTTCTGCAAAACCAAATATTTCGGTTCTATTGCAAGTAGAAGTTACTATTAGGCTTTCAATACCATTATTTTTTGCTTGATTAAGCAAATTAATTTTAGCGTCATCACTTAAACTAAAATGACCACGAATTTCGGCATCAGCTTTTTTGTAGCTTAAGCCAATGGCGTAAAATGTAGAACCTTTTGAAATGTGATATTGCTTCATAATGTAACGACAGCAAAAATAATATCTCAATAGGTGATAAAACAACGCTAAAAGAACTAATAGTGTCGCTAGTGGTTTTTTGTCGTTGTTTTTAATGATAAATCTTGAAAAGTACTATATTTGCTATAATTACGAGCGTTATTTGTTTTGTAGTTTAGAACAAATCTAAATAGAGTTATAATATATATGGAAAATAAAAATAGTAAAAGTATCGCTAAAGGTTTTTTTGTAGAAACACGTGCCGATGATGGTGTTTTTATTTTAACACATCAAAATGATACACAGGAAGTTAAAATAATAGAGCGTGAAATAGATAGTAGTTTTATACAGTTTCATTTTTGCTTAAAAGGAGAGAGTCTATTTTTATTTAATAATGGAAATTACACCTTAAATGTTGCAGAGGAGACTTCTCTTTTACTTTATAACCCTGAGCGTGATTTACCAATTCATTTAGAAGTAAAACCAAATTCTTGGTTGGTATCGGTTATTATTTCTATTAAAAAATTTCATGGTTTATTTTCTCAAGAAGCAGACTATATTACATTTTTAAGTAAGGATAATCGCGACAAAAAGTATTATAAAGATGGTAAAATTTCTCCATCTATGGCAATAGCGTTAAACCAATTGGTTAATTATAATTTAAATGCTTCAATTAAAAATATTTATTTTAAAGCCAAAGCTTATGAAATATTGAGCTTATATTTTAATAGAAGTGAAGATGCAGATATTGAACAGTGTCCTTTTCTTGTAGATGAAGCTAATGTTTTAAAAATTAGAAAAGCAAAAGATATTGTTATTTCCAGAATGGCAGAGCCGCCAAGTTTACAGGAGTTGGCAGACGAAATAGGTTTAACACTTAAAAAACTAAAGGAAGGCTTTAAGCAAATTTATGGTGATAGTGTTTTTAGTTTTTTGTTAGATTATAAAATGGAGGTAGCTAGAAAACTACTAGAATCTGGAACACATAATGTTAACGAGGTTGGTTTGCGTGTTGGTTATAGTACGTCGAGCCATTTTATTGCTGCTTTTAAGAAAAAATATGGAACAACGCCTAAAAAATATGTGCAGTCTGTTGGCTAGATTTATTGAGTGATTTAAACTAATTATAAATTGAATTAATTCTTTTTCTATTTTTATATTTTACTAATTTTAGAACGTTTTCAATAACTTCTTCTTCTTTTTCACTAATATAAGTTCCATTGTAATTAGATTGAAAATAAACTTCTGTGGCTAGTTCGTTTTCTTTTTTTGTTTCTAAAAAAGCAACGTAATACATTTTTTTAGAGTCTCCATATTCACTTTTAGAGTCGAGCTTAAAGAAATAAATTGTTCCTTTTTTGCCTTTATCTGTTTCAAAATCTTTTTGTGTTACAAAAGAAATAAAGTCTATTCCGGTTTCAATATTTACATTGCTAAATAGGTAAGATTTTGCATATTTAAGCTGCGAAATTTCTTTAGTTAAATAAGGTTTTTTTAAGCTTAACGCATATAGCTTATCGACTAACAAGGCTTGATTTTTATACTCGTCTAAAGTTTTGTTTTTAAGTTTTGCAGGAATAGGCTCTTTTGCTTTTTCTAATAATGCGTAGTATGTTGTTAAGGCTTCTGCATTTTCACTGTCTAGTAGTTTTTGGAAAAAGCTTTCTGCGGCAGATTCTTTTCTAAAAGGGAAAATTAATTTAACATAACTATATAATGCACTTTTTCTAGATTGGTAGCCAGATTTTTCGCTTAAACTGCGTTTTATTTCCATTTTACCATCATTAATAATAGTTTTTTTGTACTTTTTATAATCTTTAGTTTTTATTAAACTGCTATCTTTTAATTTGGCTAAAATATTATAAATAGGTTCTTTGTATTCTTGAATACTTGTGTATTCTAAAAGTTCCGGAAATAATTCTTTTTTAAGTTCTAGAGAGTCTTTATACGTATAAAAAAGTGATTGTACTGCGTATTTTTCTAATGGTAAATCCTTTTGCATTAAGTTTAGTACCTCTTTATAATATTTTTTATTTTTTTTGTTTAAAAGCGCTTTTAAAATGGTTGATTGAATTTTTGGATTAGAATATGAGTTAACATAAAGCGTCTTTAAAAAAGGTAAAGATTTTGCAGCGTCTAACTCTATTAATTCACTTATAAAATTAATTTTTATGTCTTCTTTATTTTCTGGAAAATCGAAATTTTTAACTAATTCAATAATAGTATTTGTATGCGATTTATTGAATTTTAATAAATGATAAGTATCTATCACTAAGCTATCGTCTTCTTTTAGTGCATTAAAAAAACGTTGTGTTTTATCTTTAAAAATAGTTTCTCCCATAATAGTATCTATGGGTTTAAAGGTCTTGTAAAAATTAGTAATAAAAGCAGATGGTTTATCTATTGAATCGTTTAAAGATTTAATAGTAAATAATACGCCTTTTTTTACAATGTGCTTTACGCGTATTGCTTTTGCACTTAGAGAATCGGTTAAGGTATAACTATAGGTATATATGTTGTTTTTTTGTGTTTTCTTTTTGTTATTTATTTGAAGTACTTTATTATCCTCATTTTTAAATTTAGGTAGTCTAGAATCTTCTATTTCTTGCCATAAACTATCAATGTTGTTATACATTTCAAGATCGTGAAACTTAGTTCTAATTACCGATATTTGCTCGTTAGCTTTAGAGTAATAAGTAGCTTGTTTTGTGTTTTCTTCGTAATCCTTTTTGTTATTATTTTTATAACGATTATATCTAGGAATTACTGGTTTTGTATTTGTTAATACAGTAAAATACAGCGAAGTATCTGTAATAGTTTTAAAACCATTATAGTTTGTGTTTTTAAACTTAAAAGATTTAAAAAAGGCATCTGCTTTTGTTTTTTCATTTCCTGAATAACCTAAAAGATAATAACTACCATCTTTTACAATAGTTTTAAGATGAATTTTTCTGTTTGAAACCGAATCAAAAGCGCCAATAGCTTCGTAGCTTTTGTAGGTTTCATTATTAAATTCGCCAGATATGTTGTTTTTGATTTTTAAATCTTTAAAAAAGTTTTCTGTTATGTATTTAGCTTCAAAAGCATCTTCTTCAATGTAATAGGTGTCTTGATTTACAGCTTCTTTTATAAAATAAAAATCGTCACCAATATTGGCTTGAATAAGTTTATCCCCAGCATTATTAAGGTTGTCTTGTGTGTTAAATTTGGGCAAATGCACTTCATATTTACCAAAAGGAGATTTAAAATTTTCTAATTTATTAGAAGGTTTTTTAAATTTTATAGATTCAAAAAGTTCTTTTTCATAATCTAAAACATAGTTTTTAGGTCCTCCAAATTTTATAACAATAATTTCTAAAGGTGTTTTATAGATATGATATTTTTGATAGTCGTTTTTCTTGGTTTTATTTAAAATGCTTAAACCAGTGAAAGGAGCCGTTATTTTTTCTTTTGAAACTATATCACCAGGAATGTCTTCAAATAAAAAATTTTCTAATCGCTCTAAAGTAATTTTCTCTTCGACTGGTAAATAATCGAATATATTAAACCTGCTAACAGTTAAAAAAGCACCATTAGTCATGTCTGGAGAAATTGAAAATTTTTGACCGTTGTAAAAATATTCTTTTAAATCACTAAAACTTTTCATGGTTATAAAACCATCTGAGGTAGCATATTCTTTTAAAACAGGAGGAACTATTAAATTTTCTAATTTTTGTTTTTTTATTTGTCCGTTTTTAGTTTGTGTGCTAAGTAATGCTTTTACGGTATAACCTCTATCTTGTAGCAATTTTAACATCCCGCGTTCTCCAGGTAAATGTGCAGCGCCAACACCGGCAAAAATTGATTTTTCTTGCATAACACTATCTAAAACTTTAACCATGTTGTCGTTTCGAGTGTAAAGCATATTTTCTCTAAAATATTGTGTGTTTGAAGCCTCTCCAATAGAGTCTAAAAGTGCTAAATTGCGTTCACGATAAGTGTTTTCTTGTAATAAATAAGGAGGCTCTTTTTTATAAATTTCGGTTAGCCATGGATCTATTTTTTTCTTGTAAGCATTTGTGCGTGCCTTGCTGGTTAAAAACTCTGCTTCATCTAAGTCTTCAAGACTTATAATTGGCTTATTTTTCTTTTTACCTGCTTGATAAATAAACATATCGAGGTAGGTTTCTTCTTCAAAATTATCTGTATTCGAGTTTTTTCGGTACAAATAACCATTTAACATACGGTTATCTTGACGAATCGCACTTCTTATTAATAGTTCGTTTGGTTGCTTTAAACTAAATTTAGAGGAGTAAAAGCCTTCTTTATAGTTGGTGTTTATATTTTGAGGAGCTAAAATAGCAGAATCATAACTGTAGTCTAACCAAGTAGAAGGATCGCTCTCAAGAGCAATAGCATCGCTTTTTGCTAATGCTTCAAAAAAAACATCGTCTAATCTAAATGCTACTTTTTTGCTAACATGCATGGTGCCGTATATATAAGATGGTTTTTGTAAACCATTACCCGATATTTCCCAAAGTAAACTTTGTTCTTGTGTTTGAGAGAAGCATACAAAACCAATAAATAGGAAAAGTGTTTTTAGCGTTTTTTGCATGTATTTAATATTAAGCGAATATAAATATATTTAATTCGTAGTAACTAACTATAAATTATAGGATTTTAACGTGTTTATAACATAAGCAATGATTTAATATATGGTTTAATATATTATTGTGTTGTATTTTTGCATAAACAATAAAAAAGATTTCTTTTTTCTTAAAAAATTATATGAAAGGAGCATTACTTGTAAATTTAGGATCACCAGATAGTCCAGAACCTAAAGATGTAAAAAAATATCTTGGCGAATTTTTAATGGACGAACGTGTAATAGATATTCCATTAGTAGCTAGAACAGCATTAGTAAAAGGAATTATTTTAAATACAAGACCAAAAGCATCTGCGGCGGCTTACAAGAAAATTTGGTGGGACGAAGGTTCTCCATTAATTGTATTGTCTGAAAGATTAAAAGACAAAGTTCAAGAAGAAACTAATTTGCCAGTAGCTTTAGCAATGCGTTATGGAAGTATGACCATTAAAAAAGGATTACAAGAATTAGTAGATAAAGGTTGTGACGAGGTATTTTTAATTCCCTTATATCCTCAGTTTGCTATGGCAACAACAGAGACTATTTTGGTTTTAGCCGAAGAATTACGCGAAGAATTTTTTCCAAATTTAAAAATAGACTCTTTACCACCATTTTATAACAATCCAGACTATATTTCTATTTTAGCAAACAGCATAAAAAGCGAGTTAAAAGGTAAAGATTATGAGTATTTATTGTTTTCTTACCACGGTGTTCCAGAACGCCATATTAAAAAGAGTGATGTAACACAATCGCACTGTAAAATAGATGGGTCTTGTTGTGCAACACCAAGTAAAGCTCACGAGTTTTGTTATCGTCATCAATGTTTAGAAGTAACACGTTTGGTGGCAGAATATTTAGAACTAAAACCAGATACATATTCAACATCATTTCAATCGCGTTTAGGATTCGATCCATGGTTACAACCATACACAGACAGAACTATTGAGCGTTTAGGAAAAAAAGGAATAAAAACAATGGCGATTGCAACACCAGCATTTGTAAGTGATTGTTTAGAAACTTTAGAGGAAATTGCTATGGAAGGCGAAGAAATTTTTCATGAAATGGGTGGTAAAGAATTTACAACAATTCCATGCTTAAATACTAATAAAGATTGGGTAACCTTTTTAGCAAATAAAATAAATAATTGGTCTAAAAATGGTGTTGAAGCATAATTAATGGAAGATTACTATAATTACATAAAAGCGCTACACCTTATTTTTATAATAACATGGTTTGCTGGATTGTTTTATATTCCAAGATTATTTGTTTATCAAATAGAAGCTTCCCATAAACCATCTCCAGAAAAGGAAATTTTAGGTAAGCAATTAGCATTAATGGCAAAGCGATTATGGACTATTATTACATGGCCATCAGCTATTTTAGCTTTTTGTTTTGGGCTAACTTTATTTTATTTAAATCCATATTTAATATATCAAGATTGGATGCAAGTAAAACTAGGCTTTGTAGTTTTACTAATTATATACCATTTACAAACACATGTTTTTTTTAAACAATTACAAAAAGGTATAGTAAAAAAAACATCTAATTTTATGCGTTTGTGGAATGAAGGAGCCACATTTATTTTATTTGCAGTAATCTTTTTGGTGCTTTTAAAAAGTGCTTTTAATTGGGTTTTTGGAGTAATAGGTATTTTTATTTTAGGCATTTTGTTAATGCTAGGTTTTAAATTATATAAGTCTATTCGGAAAAAAAATCCTGAAGCCTAGAAAAAAATAGTATTGCTTTTCAAATTTATACACAACAACTTTGGTTTGATTATTGTTATATTTATTGAAATTTAATTTTATGAGGTTTTCATTCTTTCTAGCAGTAATATCTTTTACATTTAGTGGTGTAAATGCTCAAAATATAAGCTTGCCTTCAAATTTTAAGCAAGGAAAATGTTATGAGCGTTGTTTCTATTATGATAAGCCTGTGGAATGGAAAGAAGTAGAATGTAACAAATCTGAAAAAAATAAATTACCAGGAACTAATGTTTTTACTGTAAAGAAAACGGGTAAAGAGAAAGAAAAATTTATTTCGTACCAAAACCAACTTATAAACCTGGGTTACAATCTAGATGCAAACGGCTATTTAGATGAAAAAACAATAAAAGCACACCATAAATACCTAAAATTTAAAGCCAAACAAGCTAAAAAAGCTAAACGTAGAAACAGAAAAAACATATGAAATTAAAAAAACTGTCTTTACGAACCAGAATTTTTATAGCAATGATTTTACTGGTATTATTATCTTCTATTTTAATAGCAGTAGTTGTAATATATCAATATAACGAAGAAACTCAAGACTATCACAGAGAACGTTTAATTAGAAAAGAAAAAGCTATTATAACAAGCTTAGACTATGTAATAAAACAAACCTCTTTTGAAGTTATAACGGAAAAAGTACCTGTAATATTTAAATCTAAAATATACGAGGTTGCCGAGGTACATAATATTCAAATTAATCTTTACGATTTAGAAGGTTCTTTATTAATATCTTCTAAAAGTGATTTAAAACCAGAACAAACAACTAAATGTATTAATGCAGAAGTATTAAATAGGTTGTTAAATACAGCAGAGCATCGTGTAGTAGTAAAAAGAGAAGACGAAGATGCTACATACAGATCTTCTTATAACTATATAACAGACGCTAAATTTAAACCTTTAGCAATTTTAAACTTACCTTATTTAGAAAAAGACGATTTTCTTGCTAAAGAGCTAAACGAATTTTTAAGACGTTTAGCCTATACTTTTATTTTAGTAATGTTGGCTGCTATCTCATTGGCGTTTTTCTTATCAAAATATATAACAAAATCACTTAAAACTATAAGTGAAAAAATGAGAGCTACAAAGCTAGAAAAACGAAACTCTAAAATAGATGTAACAGATAATAGCGAAGAAATTTCTGCACTAGTAAACTCTTATAATAATATGATTGATGAGTTAGAAGAAAGTGCTGTGCAATTAGCAACTAGCGAGCGAGAACAAGCATGGAGGGAAATGGCAAAGCAAGTGGCGCACGAGATAAAAAATCCATTAACACCAATGCGATTAACAGTACAAAGCTTTCAAAGAAAATTCGATCCAAACGATGAAAATATTCATCAAAAAGTAGATGAATACTCTAAAACTTTAATTCAGCAAATAGACACAATGAGTTCTATTGCAGGTGCTTTTTCTAATTTTGCAAAAATGCCGGCACAAAAAAACGAAACACTCAATGTTGTTGAAATAGTAGATTTAACACTCGATATTTTCAATGAAAACTACATTACATTTCAATCTGATAAAAAAGAAATTATAGCTAAGTTTGATAGAACCCAATTAATAAGAGTGGTTACAAACCTAATTAAAAATGGTATTCAAGCAATTCCTGAAGATAGGCAGCCTCAAATAATTGTTAACGTTTCCGATGATAATGAAAATATAAAAATAACAGTATCAGATAATGGAATTGGTGTTTCCGAAGAAAATAAATTAAAAATTTTCGAACCTAAATTTACCACAAAGTCTAGTGGAATGGGATTAGGTTTAGGAATGGTTAAAAATATTGTGGAAACTTACAATGGAACTATTACTTTTGTATCTATTAAGGATCAAGGCACAACATTTACCGTAATTTTTCCTAAAAAATAAACCTTGAGTTAAATAAGAGTTTTAAAACTCACAAAATATTAAGTATCAGTTATAAAGCTGAGTAATTAAAAGAAATAAACATATTTATTATGAATTACGAAAACATTATATCAACATCTCAAAACGCTATTACTACTATTGCAATTAATAGACCTTCAAAATTAAACGCATTAAATAAGGCGACAATTGAAGAACTTCATGATGCGTTTAAAACTGCAAATAACGATGCTTCTGTAAAAGTGATAATAATTACGGGAGTTGGAGAAAAGGCTTTTGTAGCTGGAGCAGATATAAGTGAATTTGCAAATTTTAACGTAGAAAATGGAGGAAAATTAGCAGCAAAAGGTCAAGAGTTGTTATTCGATTTTGTACAAAATTTAAGCACACCGGTTATTGCAGCTGTAAATGGTTTTGCACTTGGAGGAGGATTAGAATTGGCAATGGCAGCACATTTTAGAATAGCAAGTGATAATGCAAAAATGGGTTTACCAGAAGTTTCTTTAGGTGTAATACCTGGTTATGGAGGTACACAACGTTTGCCGCAATTAATTGGTAAGGGTCGTGCTATGGAAATGATAATGACAGCAGGTATGATTGATGCTAATACAGCTAAGGATTATGGTTTAGTAAACCATGTTGTATCTCAAGAAGAATTAATACCTCTAGCCGAAAAAATAGCAAGTAAAATTATGAGAAATTCTTCTGTAGCCATTAGTAAAGCTATAACTGCTGTAAATGCTAATTATGTAGATGGTGTAAATGGTTATAAAACAGAAATAGAACAATTTGGAAATTGTTTTGGAACCGAAGATTTTAAAGAAGGAACTACAGCGTTTTTAGAAAAACGTAAGGCAGAATTTCCTGGGAAATAATATTTAAAACTCTTGAATTGAGTTTTATTAAAACAAAGAAAGCTTCAATTTAATTGAAGCTTTCTTTTGTTAGTGTGTATACTAAATTATGTAATTATATATTTAACTATAATAGTTAAAAGAGCTTATTACAGATACTATGTTTTTCTTGATTGCTTTTTTCATTTTATATTTAAATTTAAAGTGCAAATTTATATAACATAGTAAGATTTATTAGATTATATATTTGCTTGTTTATATAGTATATTAACACGATGTGGTATTTAAAACAACATAAAGGTCAATATTTTGTATAATTATGTTAATTTAATGTAGTTGTAGAAGTTGTTAATAATACACAGTTACTTTAACATATTTGCTTTAAAAAAATAGCTAATTTTAGGTAACTACAATAATAGTAATCACCTTTAATTTTTAGCATTATGAACTCCAAGTCTATTATAAAAGGACGAGGTGCACAACTCAATGTACACAATCGTTTTTTTGAATTAAGCCACGAGCAGCGTGACGATTTTTTAGAATTTTGCCATAAAGAAGGTGAAGAACCAGATAAAAATAAAACACTTTATCTTCCTGTTTTTCCCAAAACAATAGTTAATAAAGTTAAAAGTCCCGATGTTGGTATGGCATATTCTATGAATATGTATCAAGGTTGCGAACACGGATGCATTTATTGCTATGCCCGAAATAGTCATGAGTTTTGGGGATACAGTGCTGGTTTAGATTTCTAACGACGTATTCTAGTAAAAAAAGATGCTTCTAAACTTTTAGAAGCATTGCTTAAAAAGAAATCTTGGAAGGCGCAAACAATTGTTATGTCTGGTAACACAGATTGTTATCAGCCAGCAGAAAAAGACTATAAAATAACAAGGCAATGTTTAGAAGTATTTTTAAAGTATAAACATCCTGTAGCTATTATTACAAAAAACGCATTAATACTTCGAGATCTAGATATTTTAAAAGCACTGGCAAAAGACAATCTAATTTCGGTTAATATTTCTATTACTTCTTTATGCGAAAAAACAAGGCGTATTTTAGAACCAAGAACCGCGACTTCTAAAAAAAGGTTGGAAACAGTTAAAATATTAAGTGAAAATGGTATTCCTGTAAATGTTATGCTAGCACCTATTATTCCATCTATTAATAGTCATGAAATTTTACCTTTGGCAAAAGCTGTTTCCGAAGTTGGAGCATTAAACATAGCACACACAATTGTAAGATTAAATGGAGCTATAGGAGAAATTTTTACAGATTGGATAAGAAAAACACTTCCAGATAGAGCAGAAAAAGTTTTACATCAAATTGAAAACTGTCATGGAGGTAGTTTAAATAACAGTCGTTATGGTACACGTATGCATGGTGAAGGAAATATTGCTAAACAAATTAACGACATAGTAAAACTTGCCAAATTAAAGTATTTTAAAAATAAAGCTATGCCTCATCTCAATACTACATTATACAAGGAATTTAAAGATGGGCAGTTAAGTTTATTTAAATAAAAAAGTGAGCTTTTAAAGCTCACTTTTTACTAACTAACTAAATGGTCTTAAACTCTCTCTTATCTTAGAGCCTAAAGGTTAATATTGTTTGTAAAGACTCTGTTTTGTGTTTTAGTAACAAATACATAGTCTCCTTTTTTTGTAGCATCTAATGTGTATGCTTTTTGGATGTTTACTTTATCTTTAATATTCTCTTCGTGAATTAGCTCGGTTGTTGAAGCGTTTTTGTAATATATAACAAACTCAATAGGAGAAGCGTTTAAAGAAAGAGAAGATACAAATAGAGTATTGTTTTTTAAAATTACAAAAGGCTTAAAAATTTGCGTTTTATCTTCTTTATTAAAAGTAACCAGGTTGTTTTTAACTTTAAAAGGAATAACCTCTATTACAATATCTTTATTAAGTTCAAAGTAATAATCTCCATTAGGTAAAGCTGTTAAATCGAATCCTTTTTTATATTCTCCAGATTTTGAAATTGCTTCTTTATAAAGTATAACTTGATTATTATCTTTAATTAATAATTGTTGACCTTCTTTTACATTGTTTAATGTTAAAACTGTTTTTTTAACGTTGTCATCTTCATTTAATGGAGATACGTTACTTGCGTAATTCACCATTGTTACCAATACAGCAACAAATAATAAACTTTTTTTAATTGCTTTTTTCATAATGTTATTTATTTATAATTAACACTACAAAGGTATGCGTAATGGGTAGTCTAGAAAACGTCTATTTTTGCTAATATATATGTTATATTAACACTTTTAAAGTGTTTAATGGGTGTTAAGGTTAAAATAAGATAAATAAAAGATAATTTTGTATATATTTTTAAAAACAGAAGTATTAATTTTACATTAATTTTAAAACATACATTCATTTGAATAACAAACCCATTTTAGAAAAAATTTCTCCTGGATTTGGAAACTCTATTTTAGCAGTAAATAAATTAAAAAAGAGAAAAAGAGACCAGGCTTTTTGGCATTTTCATCCAGAAATAGAACTAGTTTATGTAAATAAAGGTAAAGGTAGAAGACATATTGGTAATCATATGTCTTACTTTAATAATAGTCAACTTTTATTAATAGGTTCATATTTACCACATAACGGATTCGAAAATAGGCTAACGGCTAAAGGTAAAGAAACCTTAATACAGTTTCATCCAGAATTTTTAGGTAAAGATTTTTTTAGCCTTCCACAAATGGCAAGTATTTCTTTATTATTAGAACGCGCAAAAAAAGGAGTGCTTTTTCAACCAGAAACAAAGAAAAAGGTAGGCGATAAAATAACAAAACTTCCTAAATATGAAGGATTTAAACGTGTTATAAAGTTGTTGGATATCCTTAATATTTTAGCAGAAGCAGAAGATTATACATTATTAAATGCAGACGGCTATGCTTTTGAAACCCATTTACAAGACAATGCAAAAATAGATATTGTTTATAAATACGTATATAGTAATTTTAAAGAACATATTAGTTTAGATACTATTGCTGAACAAGTGAGTATGACGGTGCCAGCTTTTTGTCGTTATTTTAAAAAGGCAACAGGTAAAACGTTTACAAAATTGGTGAACGAATATAGAGTTGTACATGCCACAAAACTATTAGTAGAAACACAAATGAGTATTACAGATGTATGTTTTGAATGTGGTTTTAATAACTTTTCTCACTTTAATAAGTTGTTTAAAGAAATTACTGGAAAAAATGCATCTAAATATAGAGGTGAAATGAAGCAGATTATACAATAATCTTATTAGGTTTCAATTATTCTTTTTTTATACGGAATGTACTTAATAAAACAATTGCTAAAAGCAATATTGCAAAGCATAAGCTTTTATAGTCTATAAAATTTTGTGAAAAGCCATTAAAAATAAAGTTGGTAAAAACGGCTATAATTAAAACCACGTATAAAATTAATCTTGGTTTGGTAGTTTTCACTTTTATTTAATTTATTAACGATCTCCATTACACTCTCCATAAAACTGGTCTAAAAAACCAACCATATAATTATGGCGTTGTTTGGCAATTTTTTTGGCTGTTTTGGTATTCATAGTGTCTTTTAAAAGTAATAGTTTCTCATGAAAATGATTAATGGTTGGCGCTGTTGATGCTTTATATTCTGCTTTAGTCATATTAAGATTTGGCTTAATATCTGGATTATAAAGCGCTCTATTTTTAAAACCACCATAATTAAAAGTACGTGCAATACCAATTGCTCCAATTGCGTCTAGGCGATCTGCATCTTGTACCACTTGTAATTCTATAGAGTTGAAAGTGTTTTTTTGCCAATATTAGAACTAAAAGAGATGTTTTCAATAATAGCAACAACGTGTTCTATTATTGCAGAATCTACATTTAGTTTAAAAAGAAACTCTCTTGCTTTTTTAGGCCCAACACTATCGTCTCCATTATAAAACTTGCTGTCTGCAATATCGTGAAGTAGTGCGCCTAATGCAATTACTAAAGCGTTGGCATTTTCTGTTTTTGCAATAAGTAAACTATTGTTGTAAACTCTTAAAGTATGAAACCAATCGTGTCCACCTTCGGCGCCAACAAATTCTTTTTTTACAAACGCCTTGGTAGCTTCAATTATATCTTGATTAAACATATTATAGTTTTGCTGGTTCAACCCATTTAAATTGATAAGAGTTTTCTGGAATTTTCATGCGTTCTGCTAAGCGTATCATTCTAGAAGGTAGTTTCATTAAATAGTCACGAGCTTTTTCGGCTTCATCTGTAAGGTCTGTGATTTTATCAATTTCCCAACGTTTAATTAATTTTTGTAGAATTTCTATATAATCCATAGATGTATAAACACCAATACGTTGTGCTGTATTAGAGAATTCTTCAAAAATAGTACTAATTTTTCCTCCAGATTCTCTTAAAAAATGAGCAGGCATAGTAATTTTTTGTTTCATCATATATTGAAATGCTAACATCATTTGGCTTGGATCTACAGCAAAAATACGCTCTACAAATTCACTATAAGCATGGTGATGTCTCATTTCGTCTCCAGAAATAATTTTACACATTTTAGCTAATTGCTTATTGCCTTTTTGCTTTGCTAATTTTGCAACACGATTGTGAGATACGTAAGTTGCTAATTCTTGAAAACTAGTATAAACAAAGTTTTTATAAGGATCTTGAGCTGTGCCAATATCAAATCCATCTGCAATAAGGTGCTGTGTAGTTTGTTCTATTTCTTTCATGTTTACACGTCCAGAAAGATATAGGTATTTGTTTAAAACATCTCCATGACGGTTTTCTTCGGCCGTCCAATGTCTTACCCATTTTGCCCATCCATTTCTACCTACTTGATTTACACCTTCAACATCCATTAGCCAAGATTCGTAGGTTGGTAACGCTTCTTCGGTAATCATATCTCCAACTAAAACTACCCAAAAATCATAAGACAATTCCTTAGAGAGTTCTCTTATTTCTTTTACTTCTTCAAAAAAGTTTGGGCCTTCAGAGTTTGGTAAAAAGTCCGATGGTTGCCATATGGTTTCAACAGGAATTAAATATTTTTCTATAAGTGATTCTATGTCTTTTTCCAGAAAATTCATCACTTCTAATCTTACATTTTTTATTGACATAACTTTATAGTATTACACTGTTCTTAATTGTATTTTCAATATGATTGAGTAATAACTCTTGAGTTTCAAAATCACTAGGTTTAACAGGTTTATGCGCTGTAAAGGTTAAATGATTTCCAATTCCCATTGGAAATTTACCATAACGTAAGTTTTTCCACGAGTTGTTAATAGTAACAGGAACTATAATAGCACTTGGTACATATTTTATTAATGTTGCTAAACCTTTTGTGTGGAAAGCTTTAGGTTTACCGTCACGACTTCTAGTGCCTTCAGGAAAAATAACTGCTGCACGGTTTGTAGTTTCTATGTAATCTGCAAATTTTCTAATAGCTGCAATAGCTTGTCTAGGATTTTTACGGTCTATTAAAGCAGAGCCTCCATGTCGTAAATTATAAGAAACACTAGGTAGACCTTTGCCTAACTCTTTCTTACTAACAAACTTTACATGATGCTTTCTAAAATACCACATTAATGGTGGAATGTCTGCCATACTTTGATGGTTGGAAACTATTATTACAGGTTGAGAATTATCTAGCTTATAAGGATTAATAAATTGATGCGTAGAACCTAAGAGGTTAATACAACGCATTAAAAAAAACTGTAAAATATCTACACTTTTTTTATGTGCAGTGTAACCAAAAACATTAAAGCAAAACCATTGTATTGGGTGAAAAACTAGTAGAGTTAGCCCAAAAAATAGGAAATAAATACATGTTAAAGGGTATGCTAGAATTTTTCTCATGATGTAGTAATAAATCTATCTTTCAAAAATAAAAAAACCACGTTTAAAAAACGTGGTTTTTAAATAATACTTAGTACTAAATACTATTAATAAGCTGCTATAAAAACTTAATGTTTTCTAACAATGTTCGTTATAAGCATCCATTAAATTTTCTGCAATTAATTCTGCAGGTCTACCTTCAATGTGATGACGTTCTAGCATATGTACCAATTCTCCATTTTTAAATAAAGCCATACTTGGCGAACTTGGAGGAAAAGGTACCATATGTGTTCTTGCTTGGTTTACTGCTTCTTTATCTACACCTGCAAATACAGTAACAATATTGGTAGGTTTTTTATCGTTATTTAAACTCATTTTTGCACCTGGACGTGCATTTGCTGCTGCACAACCACAAACCGAGTTTACCACCACTAAAGTAGTTCCTTCTCTTCTTATAGCTTCGTCAACAGACTCTGCTGTGTGTAATGCTTCAAAACCTGCATTTGTTAAATCTTCGCTCATAGGTTTTACCATTTCTGCTGGATACATATCTTCTATTTTTTAATATTATTATATCTACTTATGCAAAGTTAATCAAAAACCATGCAATAATTAATATGGCATTGCCTTATATCTTTTATGGTGCCATAAGGTCAGACTATTATTATTCTCTTTTTAGCAAAAACTTTAAAAAGTTAGATTATGCTATTTAAACGTGAAAATTCTTAATGTACATATCAAATAATAGTTGTAACAAAACAAGAGTATTGACAACTAACAAAGTATTATATTTACAATCTTAAAAAACAATGGTAAAATAATGAGTGGATTAAAATGGATTGGCGCCACATTAGGCTGGTCTTTTGGAGGACCAATAGGGGCAATAATTGGATTAGCATTAGGCAGTATTGGTGATGCCTTTGCTTCTGGAAATGGAGGTTTTTTATTAGGAGATAGTGATACCCAGCAAACAAGAGGTAGACAAAGACGACCAAATTATAGAACGCAGCAACAAAGAAGAGCACAAACTACTTCTGGAGATTTTGAGGTAAGCTTACTAATTTTGGCAACCGTAGTTATAAAGGCAGATGGTAAACAAGATCAACGTGAGTTGGATTATGTGCGCTCTCAGTTTGTTAGTATGTATGGTAAGGATAGGGCTAATAAAGCGTTTTCATTATTTAAAAAAGTAAGCCAGCAAACCATACCACTACGTCAAGTTTGTATGCAAATACAACAAATGATGGATCATGCCTCTCGCTTACAACTTATGCATTTCTTATTTAATATTGCTAAAGCAGATGGTATGGTAACCGAAGATGAAGAGCGCCAAATTTATACTATTGCAGGTTATTTAGGGATTAGTTCAGGAGATTATAATAGTATAAAAGCAATGTTTTATAATAGCAGTAATAATGCTTATAAAATTCTAGAAATTACAAAATCTGCTACTAACGACGAGATTAAAAAAGCCTATAGAAAAATGGCTAAAAAATACCATCCAGATAAAGTAGAGCACTTAGGAGAGGAACATAAAAAAGGAGCCGAAGACAAATTTAAACAAGTACAAAAAGCTTACGAACAGCTGCAAAAAGAGCGTGGATTTTAAAATTTAGTTAGCAGTTAACCTATTTACTCCCAAAAGCCAATAACTGATTGTAAATAACAGCTCTAGACTGCTCGTTTATGTTCTTAGCATCTTCTTTAGTTAAGCCTTCAGTCTTTATAAATTTGTGAATTTTCACTCTCATTTTTCCAGGACTTCCGCTAAAAAAAGTATAAGAAAAACGTTCTTTATTATCTCCAAAAGTAATAGGTACAATAGGTATTTGGTGATTAATGGCTAAACGGAAAGCACCATCTTTAAAATCTGTTAAAAGAATATGTTCTTCTGGCACTAAACCTTCAGGAAAAATACAAACACTTAAACCTTGCTTTAAGCGTTTTTGAGCTCTTAAAAAAACGGCTTGTCTACTTTTAGGGCTATTTCTATCTACTAAAATACAAGTACGCTTGTAAAAAAAGCCAAATAAAGGAATTTTTGCTAACTCTGCTTTACCAACAAATACAAATGGATTTTTTACAGTAACCAACATTAGCATAATATCTGCCATAGAGGTATGGTTAGCTATAAACATATAACTCTTGTTTTTTTCAGGATATTGCTCTTTAATAGTTTTAGTTTTAAAACCCATGCCTATTAATATAAAGCGAGCCCAAATACGAGCCAACTTAAAAAAGAATGGATACCAAGATTCTTTTAAAATAGAAAGAATAAGTAATGGAAACATAATTATAATTGGTAATGCAACCAATATGTAAAACCAAATACGATATAAAAACCAAAAAATGTATTTAAATACAATCATAGCCACCAAAAATACATAATTGTTTTGAGCTATTTTAAACGAAAAAAAATACCTTTGTTTTTTCAGAATAGAATTACGTCGAATTTTAAATAATTCGCATTAAAAATTTAAGATTTAGCAGAAAGTACCATGGCAAGAATACTTACAGGAATACAATGTACAGGAACACCACATTTAGGAAACATTTTAGGAGCTTTAATACCGGCAATGGATTTAGCAAACGATACAGCAAACGAATCGTTTTTATTTATTGCAGATATGCACTCTTTAACTCAAATAAAAGATGGTGAAACACTTAGAAATAACATGTATTCTACAGCAGCAACATGGTTAGCTTTAGGTTTAGATATAGAAAAAACAGTTTTTTATAGACAAAGTGATATACCACAAACAACAGAATTGTCTTGGTATTTAAGTTGTTTTTTTCCGTACCAACGTTTAACATTAGCACATAGTTTTAAGGATAAAGCAGATAGGTTAGAGGATGTAAACTCTGGTTTGTTTACATACCCAATGCTTATGGCTGCAGATATTTTATTGTATGATGCCGAAATTATTCCTGTTGGTAAAGACCAATTGCAACATATAGAAATGACTCGTGATGTAGCTTCGCGTTTTCACGCAAAAATGGGAGAAACTTTTGTTATTCCTAAAAGTGAATTAAAGGAAGATGGTAAGATAATTCCAGGAACAGATGGTGCTAAAATGAGTAAGAGTAAAGGAAATACAATAAACATTTTTTTACCAGAAAAGAAACTGCGTAAACAAATAATGAGTATTGAAACCGATAGTACAGCATTAGAAGACCCTAAAGATTGGTCTACATGTAATTGTTTTGCAATTTATAGTTTAATGGCTTCTGAAGCAGAAATAGCAACAATGAAAGCTAATTACGAAAATGGTAATTACGGTTATGGTCATGCTAAACAAGCCTTGTTTGAATTAATATTAAAAACGTTCGAAACACAAAGAGAACGTTACAATTATTACATGAGTAATTTAGACAAAATAGAAGATGCATTAGCCAAAGGCGCAGAAAAAGCACGAGTTGTTGCGGATGCTGTTTTAAAGCGTGTTAGAGCTAAAGTTGGGTATTAATAATTTATGCGTAATTAAAAGCTATTTTTTAGTAGCTTTTAGTTGCGTCAACATTTCTTTAGTAATAGCTTCTAGGTCAAAGCTATGTTTCCAGTTCCATTGCTCACGAGCTTGAGTATCGTCAATACTTTTTGGCCATGAATCTGCAATTTTTTGTCTAAAATCTGGATTGTAACTCATTTTAAAGTCTGGAATATGCTTTTGTATTGATAACGCAATTTCTTCTGGTGTAAAACTAATTCCAGATAAATTATAAGACGATCTTATTTTAATAGCTTCAGGTTTAGCCTCCATAATATCTACCGTTGCTTTAATAGCATCGTCCATAAATAACATTGGTAACGCAGTTTTTTCAGATAAAAAACATTCGTATTTGCTTTCTTCTAGTGCTTTATGGTAAATTTCAACAGCATAATCTGTAGTACCACCACCAGGTAAAGTTTTCCAGCTAATAATGCCAGGATAACGAATACTTCTTACATCTACATCGTATTTTTCGTTATAATACTCACACCAACGTTCTCCAACTTGTTTAGTAATACCATAAACAGTTGTTGGTTCCATGGTTGTATATTGTGGTGTATTTTCCTTAGGAGTAGAAGGTCCAAAAACAGCAATACTAGAAGGCCAAAATACTTTTTTAATAAATTTAGCTTTTGCAAGATCAAGAACATGAAATAGAGAAGTCATATTTAAATCCCATGCTTTCATTGGGTATTTTTCTCCAGTTGCACTTAACATAGCAGCCATTAAATAAATAGTATCAATTTTATGCTTCTCTACACAAACAAGAATGGATTTATAATCCATAGCATCTATAATTTCAAAAATTCCAGAATTAACAATGCCAAGGTTATTATAGCTAATATCGCTAGCAATTACATTGTCGTCTCCGTGGATTTCTCTAAGTTTATATGTTAGTTCAGAGCCTATTTGGCCACAAGCTCCAATAATTAAAATTTTAGATGACATAACTATTAAGGTGTAAAATGTGTCCCAAAAATAATAAGATTTTATTCAACATTTAGTTAAAACTAAAATATTAATAAAGAGACTTTATTTTTATGATATAACTAAGAACTTAAAAGCTTGAATACAATATATTTGTAATAAACAATATAAATTTAAAATGAAACACATAATTATATTAGCCTTTTTAATAATACTTTCATCTTGTAATAATAAGTCAAATTCTTCAATAGAAACTAGTGTAGAGGTAAACGACTCAACAAAAATAACTAAAGAAGATATTTCTAAAATAAATTTTATTGAATACGGTATAGACAATAAAGCAAGAGTAACTTTAGATTCTTGGGAAGCTTATAATATAGTATATAGAGCTATAGAAGAAGTAAAGCAAGGTGATTTTAAGTTTTTTAAAACAGACGACCAGGTTTTTATAACAATATTAAACGATTTAGAAACTACTATTCCAGAAGCTATTAATAGTGAATCAATTAATGCAAGAATTTTAATTTTAAGAACAAAACTTTTAAAATTTAGAGAAATAATAAACCTAAATACTTCTAGTAAAAAAGAAAAGTTAATAGGTGTAAAAGAGTTGTTTCAATCTTTTTCATACGTTACACTTCAAATAAATAAAAAGTTTGAAAAAGAAGCACAAAACATTATAAAACCAGATTCGTTATGAGAATAATTATACCATTTTTAGCAGGATTACTTTTAGTATCTTGTAAAACAGAAGTAAAAGTAAATACAGATAAAGATCAAACTATCTCAATTAAAGAAATAGAAACAAATATTAATACAACATTAGATAATTGGCATAAAGCAGCAACAGAAGCAAATTTCGATAACTACTTTAATTTAATGACAGATGATGGAGTTTTTATTGGTACAGATGCTACAGAAAATTGGCAAAACGATGCCTTTAAATCTTTTTCAAAACCATATTTCGATAAAGGTAAAGCTTGGAGTTTTACTACTGTAGATAGAAATATTTATGTTTACGACAACCATAAAATAGCTTGGTTTGATGAGTTGTTAGACACTCAAATGAAATTATGTAGAGGATCTGGTATTTTAAAACTTGAAAACAACCAGTGGAAAGTGGCTCATTACGTTTTATCTATAACTATTCCCAATGAAAATGTAACAGAAGTTGTAAAATTAAAAACTAGTTTTGATAGTGTTTATATTAAAAAGCTAAAACTTAAGTAAGTATATACTTATTAATGTCTACAATATTTTAGTTAAAACTTCTTTTTATGTTAAATCAAATAAAAATTACTAAATATCTGTGTAAATTACACGCTAAATATCAACTAAAGACTAAAACAAATGAAAACTAAAATCACTAAATTATCATTATTAGGTGCTTTTGCTATTGCAACTGTTGTTGCTTGTAAAGAAGAACCTAAAAAAGAAATGGTAAAACTTGAAGAAACACCAGGTATTAACCTAGATTTTATGGATAAATCTGTTAAGCCAAACGACGATTTCTTTAGATATGTAAACGGAAAGTGGTTGGAAACAAACGAAATTCCAGACGATCGTTCTACTTGGGGAAGTTTTTCTGAACTTAGAAAAAATACCGATGCAGATGCTTTAGCTATATTAAAAGCAGCTATGAATACCAATGAAGAAATGGAAACTATTAAAGTTCTTCCAGGATCAGACCAAGAAAAAGCAGTACATTATTTTCAAACAATAATGGATACTGTGGGTAGAGACGAACAAGGTATAAAACCTTTAGAGCCATATTTAGCTAAAATTGAAGCTATAAAAACAATCGAAGACTTGCAAGCTTACATGATAGAGATGGAGCCTAAAGGTGGTGGCGGACTTTACGGTTTTGGTGTAGGAAGTGATCCAAAAGATAGTAATAGAAATGTTGCCTATGTTGGAGGAGGTAGTACAGGATTGCCAGACAGAGATTACTATGTAAAAGACGATGAAGATTCTAAAGAAAAAAGAGCAAAATATTTAGAACATGTTTCTAGAATGTTACAGTATTTAGGAGATACAGAAGAAGAAGCAAAAGAGCAAGCCAATAAAATTTTAGCCTTCGAAACACGTATAGCAGAAGCTAAAATGGATAAAGTAGATAGGCGTGATGCTCGTAAACGTTACAATCCAAGATCAATTGAAGAATTACAAAAAATGGTGCCAGCTGTAAATTGGAGAAATTTCTTTGATGGTATTGGAGCAAAAAACTTAGACACAGTAATTGTTGGGGATTTAGGATATTATAATCGTTTACAAGAAATTCTAGCAGAAGGTAATGTAAGCGATTGGAAAGCCTATTTAAGATGGCATACATTTGATAATGCTGCAGGTCGTTTATCTACAGAATTAGACAAGGCAAATTGGGAGTTTTATGGTAAAACTTTAAATGGAGCTAAAAAACAACGTGCTTTAGATGAACGTGCATTAGGAAGTGTAAATGGAACTTTAGGAGAAGCTTTAGGAAAACTTTATGTAGAAAGAAAATTTCCACCAGAAGCAAAAGCAAAAGCAGAGAAAATGATTCAGAATGTAATTTTAGCATTCGAAAACAGAATTAATAATTTAGAGTGGATGAGCCCAGAAACTAAAGAAAAGGCTATAGAAAAATTAAAAGCTACTCAAGTTAAAATCGCTTATCCAGACAAGTGGAAAGACTACTCTGCTTTAGAGATAAAAAGTACCGAAGAAGGAGGATCATATCTTCAAAACTCTTTAAATGCTAGAGCTTGGAACTTTAAAAAAGATATCGATAAATTAGGAAAACCAGTAGATAAGACCGAGTGGTATATGGCGCCTCAAGTAGTAAATGCTTACTTTAACCCATCATATAACGAAATTGTATTTCCTGCAGCAATATTACAACCACCTTTCTATAATTATACAGCAGACGACGCGGTAAATTATGGTGGGATTGGAGCAGTAATAGGTCATGAAATTTCTCATAGTTTTGACGATTCTGGATCACGTTACGATAAAGATGGAAACTTAAACGATTGGTGGACTAAAGAAGACTTAACAAAATTTGAAGGCTTAGGAGCAGATTTAGCAGCACAATACGATGCTATTGAAGTGTTACCAGAAGTTAACATAAACGGTAAATTTACTCTAGGTGAAAACATAGGTGATTTAGGAGGTGTTTTAGCTGCCTATGATGCTTTACAGTTAAGTTATGAAGAATCTGGAAGACCAGAAAATATTGATGGTTTTACACCAGAGCAACGTTTCTTTATGAGTTGGGCAACAGTTTGGAGAACTAAAATGAGAGACGATGCTTTAAAAACTAAAATTAAAACAGATCCACATTCTCCTGGAATGAATAGAGCTGTACAACCACTTTTAAACGTAGATGCATTTTACGAAGCTTTTAATATTAAAGAAGGTGATAAAATGTATATAGCGCCAGAGAAGCGTGTGAGAATTTGGTAGTAAAATTTTGTAATAAATAATTTAAAAAGACCTCGTTTTTTACGAGGTCTTTTTTATTTTAATATCTATTTACGCATAACTTTAAATACTAAAATTTATTAAATAATTAGGTTAAAAGTCTAAAAATGAGTAGATTTAAGTTGTTTGTTAATGTCAAAAAAACTTAAAATTATGGGAATTAAAAGCTTTCAAGGAGCACGAAAAGTGACTCAGCAAAATAATAGTATTTTAAAAGAAAATTTTAAAGTGAGTGATTTTATGACACGCGATTTAATAACTTTTAAAGCTACACAAACAGTAGAAGAAGTTGTAGATGCATTAATTAAATATAAAATTTCTGGAGGTCCAGTTGTAAATGATAATAATGAATTAATTGGAATTATTTCTGAAGGTGATTGTATCAAACAAATTAGCGATAGTAGGTATCATAACATGCCAATGGATAATAATTCTATTGAAAAACATATGATAACTAATGTTGAAACTATAGATGGTAATCTAAATGTATTTGATGCTGCACAAGTTTTTTTAACCTCAAAAAGAAGACGTTTTCCTATTGTTGAAAACGGAAAATTAGTTGGGCAAATAAGCCAAAAAGATATTTTAAAAGCTGCTATGCAATTAAAACAACAAAATTGGAAGCCTTAATATTTGTTTACATTAAATAAGTTTAATTTCTCTTTACTATAGCATAATATTCGCCTTCTAAAGGCAAATAACCTTGGTCGTATACAAAGTAATACACTTTGCCTGCTTTTGTTGTGTAAATGCTTGTAAAATAATTAAAATCGAATCCTTTAGCTTCTAATTTCGTTTTAGTAGTTTTTGTTTTCTGTTCTGGATTTAAACTTTCTAAAATTCGCCAATTTTTACGTAGTCGGTTATTTATATTACGTATAAGATTTTTTCCATCTTTATTTACTTTATTGTTGTGTGCATTTCTGCATCCATCGCTGCAGAATTTTTTATCTATTCTCCCAACAATTTTATCACCACATTCAGGACATTTTTTTTGCATAGTCTTCTGTGTTTAATTCGTACCAATTAATCAATTCATTTTCAAATGGAAATTGCTCTTTATATTTTAAACCTATTTTTTCAAGAATTCTATTTGATGCTATATTTCCAATTTCTGCAGCACCTACAATAGTTTTTAATTTTAATTCTTTAAAACCGTAATCAAGAGCTACAATAGCAGTTTCTGTTGCGTAACCTTTATTCCAATAGCGCTCAATAAAGCGGTATCCAATATCGTAAAAATCTGTTTTGCTTCCTAAAGCTTCTTTTGGTCCTGTATTAAATTTTATACCAGACCAACCAATAAATTGTTTGGTTTTTTTTTCAATATATTTTAAAGATTCAGATTTAGTTTTAACAGGATTATTACCTAAATATTTATGAACATTTGGATTAGAATCTAATTCAAACATACCATTTAAATCTTCAGTTCTTATATCTCTAAGTATAAGCCTTTTGGTTTCTATATTAATAATCATTTATTTCTAAATAGTTGATTTGTAAGATACAATTTATTCGTTTACAAACGACTACAAATGTTTACATCCGACATTAAATGTGTAAATACCGTTTAATTCTTTCTCTGCATCGCATCTTTGCAGTGTTGAATCGAACTAATGACATTCAATATTAAAATAAACTTATCTTATGAATACGTTAAGAAACAGAGTACAGTTAATTGGTAATTTAGGTAAAGATCCAGAAATTGTTAATTTAGAATCCGGTAAAAAACTTGCGAAATTTACTTTAGCAACAAATGAAAGTTACAAAAACTCGCAAGGTGAAAAAATTATAGATACCCAATGGCATCAAGTAGTTGCTTGGGGAAAAACAGCAGATGTTATTGAGAAATATATGGTAAAAGGGAAAGAGGTTGCTATAGATGGAAAACTAACAACTCGTGCATGGGAAGATAAAGATGGTATAAAGCGTTATACAACAGAAGTTGTTTGTAATGAATTATTAATGTTAGGAGGGAAATAAATTTTAAAAAATAAAAAAGCCGCAACTAAGTTGCGGCTTTTTTTGTTGGTTGTATTAGTTGGTTAAACTTTTGTTTAGATGTTTTTTAATTAGCTTTAGGTCCACCGCTCATGATTCTAAACTGAGAACGTCTGTTCATTTGGTGTTGCTCTTCTGTGCAGTTATTACCACAGTCTATTGCTAATTCTGTTTCTCCTTT
>NZ_RCCH01000006.1 GCF_003663945.1 Lacinutrix venerupis
ACAATAGCTTGACCTGTAGCATCTACAACAACTTGTTGTATTGCGCCTCCATTAATAGTATAGTCTATAACATCATCGGCAGTGGCATCTATAGTAAATATAGCATCTGCTCCAGAACAAATATCTGTGTTTGTTGTTAAACTTGTAATGGTTGGATTTGCTCCAATAGTAACTGTCTCGGTATCTGTTAATGTTGTTGTACATGTTGTAGAAGGATTGGTAACAGCTTCTAAAGTTATGGTTTGGTCTGCTGTAGCTCCTGCAACGGTAACAATACCTTGTTCTGCTGCATCTAGTGTTACTTGCACTGTACCGCCACCGTTAATATTGTAGTCTACAACATTGCCTGCATCTCCGGTAATGGTGAAAATGGCGTCTTGACCAGAGCAAACACTGGTGTTACTTGTTAAAGAGGTAATTTGTGGACTATCTTCTAAAAAAAGATTAAATTCTTGTATGGTAAAACAATTAGTAATTGTATTTGTAATAGTAGCATAAATAGTTTGACCATTATTTAGATTTGGATAAGGACTAGATAGAGCATTTGTTCCAATATTTGCGTCACTTTCATTTTCATAATATGCGACATCAATATCTGTTTGCGAACCAATAATTAACGGCGTATTTTGTTCTAAATTAAATGCTGATGAGTTTCCTGTATTACAAATAGTGATATCTAAAGCATTTCCTGTTGGATCTGTTTCACTTGTTGGTGCATCACTAAATTGAGCAGTTCCCGTCCATTGCAAACTAAATGGACTATTACCAACAGGTCTATCTATAACAATAAAATATGAATCTCCTGCGGTTGCATTTATAGCACTAACAAAACTATTGCCGGCAGCTCCAGGTCCTTCAAAATTATCTGTCTCTACTGTACTTAAACCTGTTAAGTTATTGCCTTGACCAGAGGCTTGTGGATTTGTTGTAGAGCATCTTATTGTTGGTCCTAAATTTCCACAGGTTGTATTTGGTCCAAAAATAAAAAAGTCATAATCTTCTGTAATAGCTGTACTATTTGGAGTAAGTGTAAAAGCTAAAGAACCAGAAGTTGTAACGGTTACTTCAAGCCATAAACTATTGTTTTCTCCACTACTACATGATGTTGGAAATTCGTTACTGTTATTTCCAGCGCCATTAACATCTAAAACAATATCGGAATCGCCACAAACTACAACGGCATTAACACAATCGTTAGGTTGTTGTGCATAAGAAAAAGTAGATTGTATTAATAAAAAAAGTATAAATGTTATTTTTAAAGTATTCTTAAGCATTTGGTATTTATTTGTATGTTGAGAGTTTGCATTTTAGAAATTATAAAATAATTTCGGCTGTAAATTTAATACTATTATAATAACTTAAAGTAGATATGCTTTAAGTATAAGTATAAAGATTTGTAATTTGATACGTTTATCTTTTTAAAGTAAAATGATTTTTATAAACACGACCATCTTGAAGAGTTACAGAAAACCAATAGTCACTTTGTGGTAGAGGAGTACCATTAAAAGTACCGTCCCATCCTTTTTCTAATGGATTAATTTGAGTGATAAGTTTTCCGAATCTATCGAAAATTAAAATTTCGGACTTTGCTTGAAACATTTTAGAAACACCATAAACTTGCCATGTATCGTTAAAAGTATCTCCATTTGGAGTGAAATAAGGAGGGAAGCCTATAACCGAAACTTTGCTTTCTACAGTTCCGCAGTAATTTTTAAAATCTTTAATTAATACATTGTAGATACCTGGTGATACATTATAAAAAGTATTGTTAGATTGAAAAAGTGTTGTATTACCTTCGTCGTCTGTTAAAGCATATAAATACTCACCTTCACTATCTTCTAAAATAACAGTAATAGTATTATTGTTTATATCTCCATCTACAACAACAATATCATTAATAGTGGCGATGTTAGATGGTTCTACAGTAACTGTTCTTGTGTTACTACATAAAGTTGTATTGTTTGTAACGGTTACTGTAAAGTTTCCTGCTGTATTTACAGCAATAGTTTCTGTAGTTTCTCCACTGTCCCAGCTAAAACTGTAATTTGAAGGAGAATCATTTAAACCTGCGTCTAAAGTTATAGTATTTGGAAATTCATTTAAGCAATATAATACAGTTTCATCATCATCTAAATCTGGTATTGTATCTATAGTTAATAAAACTTCGTTTATACCGTAACAGGCATTGTTATTTTCTACTCTAACATATATGGTTTGCGAATATGGTACTGTGTTTTCGTATATTGAAGGTAATTGATTGTTTTCTAAAAGTGCATCGTTTGCATTTTCGTAATAAGCTATCTCTAAACCTGATGGTAATCCAGATAAAATATCGGTAGAAAAATCATCTAGATTAAAAGTGTTTTTTCCATCTGGAGAATCTGGTTCGTCACAAACTATTGGAGCGGTATAATTGGAAATTTGTGTATCGCTTGTTTCTAGAATAAGTTCACAAAAATTATAACAACTTGTTATAGTATTTGTTACTCTTGCAAATACTGTTTGAGGATTACTTATATTATTGTATGCGTTTCCGTTTAATTCGTTTGTGTTGCTTATAGCATCATTTAATGTTAGATAAAATTGTGTAGTTCTATTTGTTGTATCTCCAGTTAATGCACTATTAGCTTCTGTTAAATTAAATGTTGTAAAACCATTAACTATTCCATCTTCATCGCATTGATAAATGTAAGAATCGTTAGCTTCTGGAATAGGATTTACTACTAGATTAAAACTTCCTGTATTATAACAATTTGTGTTGTTGTTATTTTCAATTCGTATAAAAATTGTTTCGTTTAAAGGTGTTTGATTTGTGTAGTTATTAGATAAATTATTAATACCAGCATCTGCATGGGCTTGCGACTCATGGTAAGTAACAGTGTATACTGTTTCGTCTTGATTACCTAAAATATCTGTATTAAAATTTGATAGGATTATTTGCGTTTGTCCATCTGTAGGATCTGTATCTATATCACAAACTTGTAAATCGTTTGATAAAGCTATTGTTGGCGTATTAAATACTTCAATTTCAAAAGTGGTAATATCTAAACAGTTTCTGTTGTTAATATTATCTATTCTAGCAAATATTGTTTGTGGATTGCTAGTGTTTGTATAGGTACCATTAATGGCATTAACATTATCTGTGGCGTCTTCCATAGATTCAAAGTAGTTAACTTCAAACACAGTAGCATCTTGTGTGTCTATTATTGTACTTGTTTGCGATGTAAAATCGAAAGTTGTTATGCCATCATTATCATTATCACAAGCATTTATGTTTCCTACAGGATTAGCAACTGGAATATTATAATACGTAACATTGGCTTCGCCTTCCAATAAGCCGCAACTGTTTGCATTCACTTCAATTTCTACTCTGTAAGTTCCTTCTTCTGAAACAACTAAGTCAAAATCACTTTCGGTTAAAGGTAAGCCGTCTTTAGTCCATGTATAAGTCGCACCAGGAATATCATCTGCCATTAAAGTATATGTTTCTCCTGTACAAAGCCCTAAGTTTATTGTGCTTATACCATTTTGGATAATATCTATATCTTCACTAAAAAACGAAGTAATAAAAGGAGGTAAGCCTTGTCTTGAATTGTTTGTTAAAGCAATTGCATTGTTTACATAATTACAGGCAGTGCCAATTTGGTTGGGACTATTTACTACAGATAAAAAAGGGCTTCCTAATTGATAGTTATCACTCATTGCCCTATATATTTTGCCATCTGGACCTAATTGCAAGCCTCCTCTATAGGTTTGTCTATCGTCTATTACAACTTGAGAGTCACTTATGTTTTGTGCTTCTAAGTTAAATTGTAACAATGCACCGTATTGATTATTAGAACTGTTAGCATTGGTACTATTATTAAATACCGAAACATATAATAATTTGTTGTTTGGAGAAAACTCTACACCATAAGATCTTAAAAGCGTACCGTCCTGTGCGGTAAAATTTGTATTTATAATTTGAGCATTACTAACCGTTCCAGTATTTTTATCAAAATCATATAAAAATAAGCCTTGGGCAACATTAGCACTTACTAATTTTGTGCCGTCTGGAGAAAACTTTAAATAGCCTCTAGCTTCACTTATAGAGTTTCCTATTTGAGTTGCAACAGGAGTAGTATTTACACCAGTATTTGTAACTTGGTATGCGTAAAACGTATTGTTATTATTACTTCCGTTGTTGCTTGCGTATGTAATAACCCAAACATCTTGCGTTAGGCAATCTTTTAAAACAGCACTTAATTTCTCGGAAGTATTACTAAGTAATTGAGTTTCTGAGTTTGCAACAACACCACCTAAACCACCATCTAAATTCATGTTAACTTCATAGAAATGAAAACCTAAATCTATATTGTCTAAAGAAGGTGTGTCTACAGTAAAAATATAGTATGTATCTGGGTCTTGAGGTTTTGGAATTATTATAGCAGATTGCGTACTCGATGGATCTCCTTTTAAACCCGTTCCATTGGGCATTATAGCATGATTGGAATTATAAACCGTTCTTCCATCTGTATAAAATAATAAATTTCCGTTGCTATCAGAAATACTTGTACAACCTTCGTCTGTTGCTAATTGGCCATTACTTATAGCGGTAACCGTATTTGTGTCTAAATTAAAATTAATTCCAGCGTTATCACCAAAATACCAATTAGAGGCTTCTTTTTGTGCATTAGAAATTGCACAATATAATAATGTGGTAAGTATTAAAACAATCTTTTTCATTTAGTTACAAGCAATAGCAACCAAATATATTACAATTGCTTTAACATATCTATAAGTTGAATGTTAAAATAAAGTAGATTTTAATAGATTTATTATAAATCTCGTTTCAATAAAAGTCTATAAGAGAAGAAAATAAAAATAGCTGTCCAACCTAAAACTATAGCAATTTCATACCAATGTACAGCGTAATCGTAACTTAAATCTTCTCCTGCCATGCTAGCTATTTCTTTAGCGGCACCAAGTCTTGCAAGTGGTTGTTCTATTAAATTAGACATCGATTTTAAAGGTAGAAATTGAGTAATAGCATCGGCATATTCTTTTGTGCTTTCCATTAAAAATAAACCTAATCTAACAATGCCTTCGAACATGTACCATATAAAAAGAAAACCTAACGCAAATGCAGAACGTTTAATTAGCATACCAACAAATAAACAGAAAGAGAAAAAACCTAAAAGTTTTACAAAAAAAGCGAATAAGTATTCTAAATCCGAAAATATTATACTAGTCTCATTGTAACTAGAATAGATTAAACCAAGAATTAACGATAAAATAAAAATGAATAGTGTAGAAATAAATGCAAAAACAGCAACGGTTACAAATTTTGAAATTATAAATTCTTTTTTACTTAATCCATCAATTAAATTTTGCTTAATAGTCTTGTTACTGTATTCGTTTGCAACCATAGAAACTATAACAATAGCAAGAAAGAATTTTAATTCTGCAGCGACATATGTATTAAAATGCCAAATAAATGGAAAATTAAAAATGCCTTGTTCTGCAAGATGAAAGTCGAAAACTCCAAAGTTGAATTTTATAGCAGCAATTCCTGCTATTAGTGAAAGTAAAATGAAATAAGCAAGAATTAATACTTTACTGGCTTTATTATTCCAAAGTTTAATAAATTCTATATTTAAAAGTCTTAACATGGTCTTTTATTTTTTATACTGAAAAATTTTCAGTGATGGTTTGTAATGCAGAGATGCGTTTATTGATAAATAGATTTTTATTTATTATCTGTAAGCTGAAGAAATTGCTCTTCTAAACTTTCCTTTCTCATAACTAAGTGAGAAATATAAATACCTTTTTCTACCAATTCTTTGTTAAATGCTGATGCAGATAATGGTGCATTTAAAAAAGCAGTAATTAAACCTTCTTTTTTAATTGTTTTTTCAATAGATGTATGCTGCTCTAAATATTGTAATAACTTTTCTTCATCATCACATTTTAATTCAAAAAAACCATTACTAGAAATCATTTCGTCTACGCGTCCAGAATATAATTTTTCACCTTTTCTAAGCACGACTACATGAGAGCATACTTTTTCAACTTCATCTAGTAAATGAGAAGCTAAAAGTATAGTTGTTCCTTGGCTTGCTATATGTCTAATTATAGCTCTAATTTGATGAATTCCTTGAGGATCTAAACCGTTTGTTGGTTCATCTAAAATTAAAATTTCAGGATCGTTTAACAATGCCGATGCTATAGCTAAACGTTGTTTCATCCCTAAAGAATATGTTTTAAATTTACTATGTTTTCTTTCTAAAAGACCTACAACTTCTAGTTTTTCGTCTATTTTAGAATAATCTATACCCTTAATTTTACAAACCAATTTTAGGTTTTTGTAAGCAGACATATATGGATAAAAATTTGGGCGCTCTATAATGGCTCCAACTTTTTTTAATGCCTCATGTGTAGATACAGAGCCGTCAAACCATTTAAAATCTCCGCTTGTTTTATTTACAACATTTAAAGTAATGCCTAAGGTTGTAGATTTTCCGCTTCCATTTGGTCCTAAAATTCCATAAACATTTCCTTTTTTTATAGTAAAAGAAAGGTCGTTTACAGCAGTTAAATTGCCAAATTTTTTGGTGAGATTATTAATTTGTAAAATGGTTTCCAAGATGGTTGATTTTTAGATACTAAATGTTATATAATTAAAAGACAGTATATATTGGTTTAAAAATAAGACGAAGCTACCGAACTTTTGTTACAACTTTAGTATTAATTGTTTTAAATTTGAGTATAATTAAAGTTATGAAAGATTTAAAGATTTCTAAGAAAAAGCCGTCGTATCCAATTAATAGTATGTTAAACAACTATTTGGATGAGTATAATAGAAATACTCGTGTTGCTATTAATTACGACGATTTACTTAGGTTTCAAGGCTCTATTACAGTATACGATAAGGATGATAAAGATACGCTTTGGATTCGTGTTTACTATAGCGAATTTGATAGAGCAGAAATAGATTTAAGTCTTAAAAAAGTGTACACAACATTGCATAGTGATGGTAACGAAAAAACAATTCCTTTTTTAAATGTAGACGCTGTAGATTATTGCACTTTTGGAAACTCAAAGCCATTTCGAGTAAAGATTAGAAATATTTTAAATGATAATTACACCTATTTTTATGTAAAAAAAGCTGATGCTTCTCGTGTTTATGGATTAGAATTGGAGCACATGCTATCTCCATATAACTTAAACTTTATGGTACATAAAGATACTTTAATAGAAGAGCATATTGCTGGAATTCCAGGAGATGAGTTTATAGAAAATATGCTTGACGATTGTACTGCTTCTGAAAAATCTCAAATAGCTAAAGAATTTGTGAAATTTAACGAGCGCTGTATGATTAGGTTACTTGGCGATATGCGATCTTATAATTATGTTATTGTTCCAACACATGATTTTGATCATGTTGTTTTTAAAATTAGAGCAATAGATTTCGACCAACAATCTTACGAAGGAAAGTTTAATGTTTATAGACCTCAATTTTTCAAAGAAAACCTAAAAATGGTTGAGCTAGTTTCAGAAAAATTTCAAAAAGAATCCATAGATCAATATAAAATTGAAGAGCGCTCCATTGTTGCTAAACGAATGATTAGTTATAATGATAGAATTGAAGCGCTAATTAATTGTATGATTAACGATGAAATTTCTAATGCAGCACACATTAATTTATTAAAGTCTAAAATCTATGATTATACATTAGATATAAAGTTTAAAAAAAGTAAAAATATGGGAGGCATTTTAAAAAATGCTCTAGCTTATGTTAAGCGTAATTATGAAGGTGTAAACACTAAGAATTTTTAGTATTAATTTAATTCCAGTTTTCGTTAAAATCTAAATTGTCGTAATCGTCAATATTAAAATCATCGTCATCATCATATTCATCATCACTTTCTGCTTCAAAAATTTTCTCAGGCGCATGATCTGGAACTTGACCTTGAACAAACATTAAATTTGGGTAATCAACACCTTCATTTTCTTCAGCAATTTCTGCTAATTCAACAAAAAAGGTCCACATGTTTAAAAAATCGTAAACATAAATAAGTTTAGTTTGCGCTTCGTGAACAGTGTCAGATAAAGAAGTTTCATTCATTAATCTTACTTGGTTTGCACCTTCACTCATATCAAAAAGAGATATTTCTTCTCCTTGATCCCATTCATCATTACTTAAATAAAATGAAGCCATTTCTGTACCATCAAACCCAAAAGATTGCGTAATTATATTATGCAAATCTTCCATTGTATCTGTTTCTTTAATTTCTAAATCGCGAAACACATCCTCTTTTGTATCGTTGTCTAAAATGACTCTAAATCTGTAAATCATAATTTAAATTTTGGTTTGCAAAGGTACGATTGTTGTTTAAATATTTTTAGAAATAAAAATACTTTTATGTCTGTTTTCTAAATATACATAAAATTGGATTCCGAATAAAATAGTTGCAATTACCAAATGTAAAGGTTGAGATAAAAATGGGAAATCGAAATAATACATTGCAATTCCAGATATTACCTCAAAAACAATACAAATAATAACTAAATTCATTTTATTGTAACCTAGGTTTAAGCGTTTATTTCTAATATATAACCATGCATTAGTGAAGAATACTAAAAATGAAAATGTACGGTGTATATAAAACTGAAGCGTTGGATTTTGAAGCCATAATTCTTTTATGTAGCCAATAGCTTTAACCTGCTCATCAACATGTTGTCTTACTTGTGTACCTAACACGGTTTGTATTAAGGTTAAAAGAATGGCAAAAAGTAAAATATTTCTAAATTTAGAATCCGAAATTTGTTTTTTAAATGTTGTTTTTGAAGCATAAATTAAATACAAAATAAAAGCAACAATTACTAAAGCCATTACCATATGAATGGTAATTTTATATGGAGCTAAATTAGAGTCTACAACCGTTTTTCCAAGCCAAGCTTGAAATGCCATACCAAAAACAGTAAGTATAGATAGTATTGTAATCCATTTATTTTTACGCCAATACCCAAAAGAAATAATGGTGAAAATTAATATTGGGATACCAGACAATGCGCCACACAATCGGTTTATATATTCTACCCAAGTGTGTATGGGATTGTACTTGGCGTAATCGTGCTTTGTGTATGTTTCCCAATTATTAAGGTTTATGCTTTCTGAAGATAAAAAATCTTTTTCTGCAACTAAAAGCGCCTCATTTCTTATAATAACAATGCCCTTTTTGTAGTTGTGATTTGGTTTAAATTCTAATTCTGATGCGTGTGTTGGTGGTATGTAATAACCAAAACATTTTGGCCAATCTGGACAGCCCATTCCAGAACCTGTCATGCGTACAACTGCTCCAGCAATAATAACCAAGTACACTAAAATTAAGGCTGTTTTGGCTATGGTTCTAAAGTGCTTTTTCATTTAACTTAATTCTTTTTTAAAACATAAACTATTTTCCATATGCTTATATTGACCGTAATTGGGAATAATGCTATACCCGCATTTATTATAGAAATTTACAGCTTCAGTTTGTCTTTTTCCAGTTTCTAAAACAGTGTTTTTATATGCTAACTCTTGAGCCCAATTTTCAAGTTCTTGTAATATTGTTCTAGCTATATTTTGACCGCGAAATTCGGGTTTGGTAAACATGCGTTTAATTTCTACCGAAACATTATTAAAAGGTTTAAAAGCACCACAGCCCACTGGTTTATTGTCTTTGTACGCTATAACGACGTGTTTTAAAACATCTATATTATTAAATTGGTTGTAAAAATCGTGTTCATCACCATCTGTAGTTTTTAAATAACTATCTAGTAATTTTACTAAAGCAATAAAATCTGGATTTTTTGAATCTGTTCTTAAAATATTCAGTTTCATTATTCCGAAATTTTTAAACCTAAATCCTGTCCTTTTTTAATCATTAATTTATAAGCCGGTTCATATTCATTAGGAATTTCACCTTCTAAAATAGCTTCTTTTATAGCTTCTTTAATTATTCCTATTTCTCTTGAAGGCTTTAAATTAAACGTTTTTATAATTTCTTCTCCAGAAATTGGTGGTTGAAAGTTACGGACATGATCTTTTTCTTCAACTTCAACTATTTTTTTTCTAACAATTTTAAAGTTGTTATGGTATTTGTTAAACTTTTTAGGGTTTTTGGTTGTTATGTCTGCTTCGCAAAGTGTCATTAAATCGTCTACATAATCACCTGCATCAAACACTAAACGTCGTACAGCAGAATCTGTTACAATATCTTGAGCTAAAACTATTGGTCTAGAGCTCATGAATACTAATTTTTGCACAAATTTCATTTTATCATTTAAAGGCATTTTTAAACGCTTAAATAAATGATAAACCATTTTAGAACCCTCAAATTCATGACCATGAAAAGTCCAGCCTACTTTTTTATTGAATTTTTTTGTTGGTGCTTTTCCTATATCGTGTAATAACGCTGCCCAACGCAGCCAAACATCGTCTGTATGTTTTGCAATATTATCTACAACTTCTAAAGTATGATAAAAATTGTCTTTATGTTTTTGTCCGTCTACTTCATCAATACCTTTTAAAGCAGTTAATTCTGGTAGGATATATTGTAATAAACCTGTTTTTTCTAAAAGTAAAAACCCAGTAGATGGTGTTTTACTTTCTAAAATTTTATTTAATTCTACAACAATACGTTCGTTAGTAATAATTTTTATGCGTTTGTTATTTCGTGTAATGGCGTCTAGCGATTCTTTTTCAATTATAAAGCCTAATTGTGTCGCAAAACGTATAGCTCTCATCATGCGTAAAGGATCGTCGCTATATGTAATATCTGGATTTAACGGAGTACGAATTATTTTATTTTCTAAATCTTGAATACCGTTAAAAGGATCTAATAGGTTTCCAAAATTATCTTCAGATAAATCTAAAGCTAATGCATTTATGCTAAAATCACGACGATTTTGGTCGTCTTGCAGTGTACCATTTTCTACTATAGGATTTCTGCTGTCTTCATTGTAAGATTCTTTTCTAGCTCCAACAAATTCAACTTCTATATCGTTAAGTTTTAACATAGCAGTACCGTAAGTTTTAAAAACTTGTACTTTGGGTTTGTTAGGTAGGTTTTTAGCAACTTGTTTTGCGAGATCGATACCGCTTCCAATGGCTACAATATCTATATCTTTGGCATCACCACGTTGTAGTAAAAAATCACGTACAAAACCACCAATAACGTAACTGTCTAAATTTAATTCGGCAGCAGATTTGGAGATTGTTTTAAAGATTTTATGTTTTAATGCTTGCTTGTAATTCATTCTTATTTGCTAACTAGCTATTCTCGTATAATTTTTACACCGCTAGTATTACTTAGTTTTATAATAGTAGAAGGATTTCCACCATTTTTTTGTTGCTGCAAATTTACCACATAATCTACACCTTTTAAAATAGCTTCGTCTATTTCTTTAAAGCTTTTTGGCGTTGGTTTTCCTGCTATATTTGCAGATGTAGAAACAATTGGTCTACCTAGATAACGAATTAGTTTTTTGCAAAAATCGTGATCTACAATTCTAATGGCTAAGGTATTGTCTTCGGCAATTAAATTTTCGGCAACTCCTGCTGGAGCATCGTAAATAATAGTTGTTGGTTTATCTGCAATGTCTAATATGGTATAGGCCATTTTTGGTACATTGTCTACATGTTTTTCTAACATGCTGTAATTGTTAACCAAACAGATAAGAGCTTTATTATCTTGGCGTTGTTTTAATTTGTAAACTTTTTTTACAGCTTCGGCATTTGTAGCGTCACAACCAATTCCCCAAACAGTATCTGTAGGATAAACTATAAGACCTCCGCTTTTTAAAACGGCTATAGCTTTATCGATTTCTTCTCTCATTTTTATTTAAAATATTTGGTCTTATTTTGAGTTTACAAAGATAATAAATATGAAAGTTGAAAACTTTATATATAGACTATAAAAACAATAGGTAAAGAAAAATAAAAGCTTATTTTTTTAAATAAGTTAATTGTAAAACTGTGTCATTGTTTTAATAAAAGCTTCACGACCACTTTGTTTAATTATATAAGCTCTAATATATTCGGGATTGAAAATGAGTACTTCGTTTTTAATTTTTAATAAATTTTCTGCAATAGCTTTAGCATCTTTTATGTTTACTAAAACTCCAGTTTTTTGCGTTATAGAATCTTCAACACCGCCACTTTTTGTAGCAATAACAGGTTTTCCGCAAAGCATAGCTTCTCTAACTGCTACGCCATAAGTTTCTGCAATACTTGTAGATACAAAAACTTTACAAGTTTGTAGTTTGGTATTAATTTCTTCTCTTGTAAGTTGTGGGTAAAAAGTACATTTGTTTAATACATTATATTTTTTAGCTAGAGTTTTAAAATTAGAGCTGTTTGCTTTTGAGCTATCGGTAAAGGCATCATTTCCAATAACTATAGCTTCAAAATCATCATTACAAATTTCTTTAAATATTTTTAAGCTTTTAAAAAATGTTTCGGTGTCTTTAATTAAATGCGGATAGGTTATAGTTAGAATTGTAAATTTTTTCGTTGTATTTTTTTTACTTATTTTAAATTTATTTTCATCCATTAAATTCCATACTACTTCTGGGTTACATTTAATACTATTCATTAAAATACTGCGTTGTTGGTGGTAACTTACCGCTCCAACTTTATAAGCATTTTCTAAAGCTTCCTTAATTTCTTTTTGAATTTTTTTATGATAATAATTTAAAATAAAAGTTTGGTGTTCTATTATTACAAAAGGAATAGTATTGTTTTTTGATAATTGATGTGCATAAATTCCACCATTTGCACTGCATTGAGCATGAATAATTTCTGGCGCCCAATTTGTAGATATGTTTTTAAATGCAGCTTGATAAGCTTTTTTAGTTTTTTTTAATTTCCATTTTTTTGGCCACTTTTTATAATGGTAAATAGAAAAAGAATAAGCTTCGGGATCTTGAATTAAATAACTTTTATTTAGATTGGTTTTTTTTGTAAAAAAACTTTTTAAATATTTAAATAAGCCAAGATTGTGCTCTACACCAAAAAGAATTTTAATATCAAAACCGTTATTGTTTAATAAAAATGCTTGCTCTCTAAAAAAAGTTCCAACTAAATTATTGTTCGTATTTGGATACCAAGATGGTATAATTAGAACTTTTTTTTTCATTTTTTTCACTTTTTGTCTTGTAAAATTATACATTTAGCAAGCAAATTCTTCAATTTTAAATAAAAATATTTTATGGCTTATACAATTTGGAGTTTCTTAATTTTGTTTTAATGATAAATGTTACACAAACTTTCCTGCCGCCAATTCAAGAATTCGAAAAAATTTTAAAACGTGCTTGGGATAAAAAATGGGTTACAAATAGAGGTGAGTTACTTTTAGAATTAGAATCTAAACTTGCAGACTATTTAAAAATTTCAAACTTTTTTATAACAACAAATGGTACGTTACCCATTCAAATTGCACTAAAAACATTGGATGTTACTAAAGAAGTTATTACAACTCCTTTTAGTTATGTTGCCACAACTTCTGCTATAGTTTGGGAAAACTGTAAGCCAGTTTTTGTAGATATTGAAAAAGATTCGTTAACCATCGATCCAACAAAAATTGAAGCTGCTATAACAAAAAATACACAAGCTATTTTAGCCACTCATGTTTTTGGTAATCCTTGCGATGTTGAAGCTATTGAAGAGATTGCAAAAAAATACAATCTTAAAGTTATTTATGATGCTGCACATTGTTTTGCAGTAAATTATAAAGGGAAATCTATATTCTCTTATGGAGATATAAGTACTACAAGTTTTCACGCTACTAAATTATTTCATACAGGAGAAGGAGGAGCTATCTTTGTGCCTAATAATAACTTGTACAAAAAATGTTTTTATCAGCATAATTTCGGACATAATGGACCTCTAAATTTTCATGGTTTAGGTATTAATGCAAAAGCTTCAGAAATGCAAGCTGCTGTTGGTTTAAGCGTATTACCTTATATGGATAAGGTTGTTGAAAAAAGAAAAATGCTAACAGAGCAATACGAGAATTTATTAGAAAATAATAAAAACATTACTTTTTTAAATTTTAGAGAGTTAACAGAAAAAAATTACTCCTATATGCCAGTAATTTTTAAAAGTGAAAAGTTATTAGATAAAACTTTACAAGTATTAGCTGAATTAAAAATATACCCAAGACGCTATTTTTATCCATCTCTTAATACATTGCCATATTTAAAAGAACAAGTAAATATGCCAATATCTGAAGCTATTTCTAGTAAAATTTTGTGTTTGCCATTATATTACGAATTAGAAAAGCAACAAGTAGCTGAAATTTGTAATATTATTAATACTATTTAAATGATTGTAATTGGTGCAAAAGGACATGCAAAAGATGTATTAGTGGTTTTAAATGAAACTTTAAAAACACAATCTAATCTTATTTTTTTTGATGATTATACAAAACCTGAAGAAGCATTTTTTTTAGAAAAATATCCTATTATACATCATTTTAATAAAATTGACTTTAGTAAACAGCCAGAGTTTGCATCTGCTATTGGTGATCCAAAAATAAGAAGAACCATTGTAGAAAAATTTATAAAACTTGGTGCTATTTATAAATCTATTATTTCTAAACACGCAATAATTGGCAATTTAAATGTGAATATTAGAGAAGGATGTAACATTATGCCAAATGTTTTTATAAGCAATAATGTTACCATTGGTAGTGGTTGTTTAATAAATACTGGTGCGCAAATTCACCACGATGTTATTGTTGGCGAATATTGCGATGTATCTCCAGGAGCCAAAATATTAGGAGGAGCAAATATTGGTAAAAATTGTAATATAGGATCTGGAGCAATTATTTTGCCTAACATAATTTTAGGAGACAATGTAACCGTTGGAGCAGGAGCAGTGGTTATACAAAATTGTTTAACAGAGAATACAATAATTGGTGTTCCTGGAAAAATAAAAAACATTTAATAATGAAACCATTATTGACTATTTGTTGTACAACTTTTAATCAAGAAAAGTATATAGAACAAACTTTAGAAGGTTTTTATCTTCAAAAAACTAATTTCCCAATTGAAATTCAAATTCATGATGATGCATCGACAGATTCTACTCCAGAGATTTTAAAGAGGCATGCAGAAAAAGATTCTAGAATTAAATTAATTCTTCAAACGGAAAATAAATATTCACAACATATAATGCCTTGGTGGCATTACAGTTTCCCACAAGCGCGTGGTAAATATATTGCTTTATGTGAAGGCGATGATTATTGGATAGACCCATTAAAACTTCAAAAACAGGTTGATTTTTTAGAAGCAAATTCTAATTATGTAATTTCTTGGACTAACTATAAAATTTTTAACGGTACAGATTTTTCGTTTAATAGTTTTGGACATACAAAAGAGATTACAACTATAGATTATAATAATATTTTTTCACCATATTGTACTTTAACGTTAACGGCAGTTTTTAAAAAAGAAGCTTTAGATTTAGAACTTTTAAAATCGCTTAAGCATTCTAAAGATAATTCTTTATACATTGTTTTGCTTAAAAAAGGAAAAGGTGTTTTTATGGATGTTTTGTCATCTGTTTATCGTGTTCATGAAGGAGGTGTGTATTCTTTACAGTCTAATTTTTTTAAAAATTATTCTTCATATTTAAATGTTTTAGAGGTTACAAATGCTGTTCCAGAATCTAAAACAGCTAATATAAATAAGGTAGTAAAATCTCTTGGTAATGCTACAATGTATGAAGTTTTAAAGCTTAAAAGTAAAGGAGAAAAAGTTACAGAAAATCAATTAGATTTTATGAAAACTTATTTAAAAAAAGCAGATTTTAAAACTAAAATTAAATACTATAAAAAACTGTTTAAATACAAGTTTTTAAAATAAGCATTTAAAAAATAAAGCAATTTTATCTATAGTTGGAATTTTAGAATAATAACCAGAATAATTTTTAATGTATTTGTAGTAAGACCAATTGTTTTCGGTACAATTTCTAATACTTTTTATTATTATTCTATTTATATGAGCAATAAATAATTCTTGGCTATATACTTGTTTCTTTACGTTTAATGCTATTAATTTTTTTGAAGCTTCAACAGTATTTTTTATTTCATTTTTAGTGAGTCCTCTAGTTAAACTTATAGCATTTAAATAGGCATTAATATTAGCATCTTTAAAAATAATTCCTAAATTTAATAATTGTTTTTTCTTAATTATATTTTCAGATTTTTTTAAATTTTCAGCCTTAGTCTGGCTAATATTGTTTGGATGCCATCTATATTGTAGTAAAGATTCTTGAATATTGTAAAACTTTGTTTTGTAAACTAATTGACTCCAAAGTGCATAATCTTCAGCAGGAACGTATTGGTTTTCAAAACGTAAGTCAGCAAGATGAGATTTTTTTAACATAACCGTAGGATTGCCAATACAACAATTGTTTAGCATCTGTATTTTAATTTGTTTATGGGTTTCCTCGTGCTTAACAGTTTTGTTTTTTTTATCACCAAAAAATGTAAACCAAGTTCCGCAAACGCCGTATTCTAAATTGTTTTTTAAAAAAAGTAACTGTTTTTCAAAGCGTGTTGGCAAAGCAATATCATCTGCATCAAGTAGTGCAATGTATTCTGTTTTAGCATGTAAAATTCCTTCGTTTCTTAAGTTAGCAGGACCAACATTTTCGGTTTTAGTAATAATTTCTATTCTAGAATCTTGTTGTTTATAACTGTTTAAAATGTTAGCAGTATCGTCTTTAGAATTGTCATCTAAAATTAATAACTTAAAGTTAGTAAATGTTTGTTTTAAAACACTATCTATAGCTTCTGCTAAAAATGCTTCACCATTATATACTGGCATTATTACAGTAAGTTCTGTCATTTTAAATTTTAAAACTAGTTTATTTAAATGCTAAAAATTGTTATTATCTGTAAATGTAATATATTGTTTAATAAATCTCACATTGTTTAGTATTTTTGAGTTTGTTATTAGATTTTAACACTTTATGAAAAAAATTCAAGTCGGTTTTTTAATGTCTTATGACTATGAAAAACTTAAATATTCTATTCCACCTGTTTATAAAGAAGCAGATACAATTTATTTAGCTTTAGATAACAAACAAAGAACTTGGAAAGGTAATAGATTTGAAATAGATAAAGATTTTTTTACTTGGATTGAAACTTTTGATACAGCCAAAAAGATTAAAATATATAGAAATAATTTTTACATTCCAGAATTAAGCACATTACAGAACGATACAAGAGAACGTTATTTGTTAGCTAAAGAAATGGGCATTGGGAATTGGTTAATACAAGTAGATGCAGATGAAATTTTTATAGATTTTAAAGGGTTTGTTAATACTTTAAAAAAAAACAACTCGTATTTAAATAATCCAGTTAAAACACCAATTCAAATAGCAGGTTTTCTAATTAATATATATAAGTATTTAGATAATGGAATACTATATGTTAATGAGCCAACAAAAGTTATGTTAGCTACAAATTATCCAAATTATAAACGCGCCAGAAACACCAAACAACGTGTTATTTATACAAATAATATTTTGTTGCATGAATGTTTGTCTCGAACAGAGAAAGAATTAAAATTTAAATTAGAAAATTGGGGACACAGTCATGAAATAAATAGCGAGTTTTTACCTAAGTGGAAAAAAGCAAACGAAACCAATTATAAAGAGCTTAAAAACTTGTTTTATCTTGATCCTACTATTTGGAAAGGTTTAGGTTATATGCCATCAAAAAACTTAAATAAAATAAGAGAACTTATAAAAAGTGACAATAAATTAAAAGTAAAACAATCATTTTTAAACAAAAAGAATTTTGGACAATGGTTTAAGTTTTTAAAAATTTTTAAAAAGCAAAACACTACCTTTGAATCTTATTTTTTAAAATGAAAAAGTTTTCAAATACATTAATAATCTCAACTTATAACTGGCCAGAAGCTTTAGATTTAGTGCTTAAAAGTGCTATAAGCCAAAACCAATTACCAGAAGAAATTATTATTGCAGATGATGGTTCAACAAATACAACAAAGGCTTTAATAGAACAATACAAATCTAACTCCTTAATACCAATACACCATGTTTGGCATGAAGATAACGGATTTAGAAAATCTATTATATTAAATAAAGCCATTGCAATAGCAAAAGGAGATTATATTATTCAAATAGATGGAGATTGTATTATGCACTATAATTTTATTAAAGATCATATGTTATCTGCTGCATTAAATACTTATTTATTTGGAGCTCGAGTAAATATTCAAGAAAGTTATTTAAACAGTTTATTTAAAAAAAAGAAAATAAAATTTAATGCTTTTTCAAAAGGAATAAAAAAACGAACTAGAGCAATTTATTCACCTTTTTTAGCTAGTTTATACAAAACTCAAAATAATTTTTCTAAAAAGTTTCGTGGTTGTAATACATCGTTTTTTAAATCAGATTTTATTTCAGTAAATGGTTATAACGAAGCAATAACTGGTTGGGGAAGAGAAGATAGTGAACTTATGTTACGAATGCATAATAAAGGTGTTAAAGCTAAGAGATTAAGGTATACAGGTGTGGTTTTTCATATTTGGCATAAAGAAAAATCGAAAGGAAGATTAAAAACAAACGACTCAATAGAACAAGAAACAGTTAATAATATTATAACTTGGGCAAAAAATGGTGTGGACAAATATTTAAAAGATGCGTAAAGTTGTAAACCCTAAATATCAAATGCACACAAAAGCGCTAGACAGCCTTATAGAAAACTATAAGACGCAAGGCGAAGCTTTTGGTAATCAAGATAGAAATAGTTTACGTTTATTTAAACTAGAAGATAAAACTCTAAATGTAAAATCTTTTAAAAAGCCTAATCTAGTAAACAAAGTAGTTTATAAATTTTTTAGAAAAAGTAAGGCGCAACGTTCTTTTGAGTATGCTAATAAATTAAAAGCACTTTCTGTAGGAACTCCAGATCCAGTTGCATTTTACGAGAAAAAAGACGGTTTGTTTTTTGGTGAAAGCTATTATATAAGTGAGCAATTAAACGACGATATTACTTATCGAGAACTTACAACAGATTTTACTATACCTAATTACGAAGCAATTTTACGAGCTTTCACAAAATTTACATTTAACTTACATGAAAAAGGAATTAATTTTCTAGATCATTCTCCAGGAAATACGTTAATAAAATTTAATAATGGTAATTATAAATTTTATTTAGTGGATTTAAACCGAATGATTTTTGAAAATATGAGCCTAAAGAAACGTATTAAAAACTTTGCAAAGCTTACCATACATAAAAGCATGGTTGAAATAATGAGCGATGAATATGCAAAATTAATAAACGAAGATTATAACAAAGTTTTTAATTTAATGTGGCAAGAAACACAAGCGTTTCAAGAATCTTTTCACAGACGCAGAAGACTAAAAAACAGTTTAAAATTTTGGAAAAAATAACTTAAACTCTATTTTTTCTTAATAGCCATAATTTTACATAGCGCATAAAAACTACATAACCTTGTACATAACCAATGGTTAAACCAACAACACCATCCCTAAAACCGCTTTGTAAAATATAGTGTTTAAAAAATCCCCAAAAAGGTTTTATTATAAAATGATAAGGCGTTAAGCGGCCAGTTTTTTTATCGTAATCTTTAGCCTGTAAAGTTGCATACCTATCCATTTTTTGCATGTATTGGTTAAAACTACGATAAGAATAATGTAAAAATTTATGTTGTAATTTGCCGGTAGTTCCGTTTACTATAAGAGATTCGTGTACATGTAAGTTATTGTACTTACAAGCATCTTTTTTAAATAATCTAATAACGCTATCGTTTCTCCAACCACTATAATTAACACGTTGTCCCATAAAATGATTTATGCGCTTTATACTAAAAGCATCGTAGTTAATTGTGTCTTGATTTAAAATTGAAATAATTTCAGTTTTTAATTCGGGAGTCACACGTTCATCGGCATCCAATAATAAAACCCATTGGTACTTTGCTAGGTCTATTGCATAATTTTTTTGAGCGCCATAGAAATCGAACTTACGTTGTAGTATTTTAGCACCCAAAGCTGTAGCTTTCTCAACCGTAGCATCATCACTAAAACTATCTATTACTAAAATTTCATCAGCAAAATCTACAGAAGCTAAAACGGCTTCAATATTATGAGCTTCATTTTTAGTAGGTATTATAGCTGTTAGTTTATGCATTTATTAACTTATAGTTTGCTGTAAAAATCCATTTAGTTTATCGAAAAAAAACATAGGCGAAAATTCTTGATAAAGTTTATAGGCTTCACCTTTCATCTCTTTTTCCTTTTTATTATTATAAAGTTCAGGTTTGTAGTCTTTTAAATGTACGGCAATATTGTCGTTATTTTCAAAAAGACTCCAATCGTCTTTACTAATCCAAGGAGAAAAAATCGCAAAGGTTTTAATATCTAACGCTTTAGCCATATTAATGGCACCACCTTCATTTCCAATTAATGCATTACAATGCTTGGTAATAGCAAGAAATTCACGAAGACTTTTACCAAAAACATCAAAGAAAATATATTGTTTAGTCTCTTCTTTACACAAATTATAAATAGTTTGCGCTTGTTCCTTTTGGCTAGGTATATAATTAAATAATAATTGACCTTTAGTTTGTTCTACAATTCTATCTATAACTTTAGCCATATATGCAAAAGGATAGGTTTTATTATCTCCACTACCTAATACACCTATCATGTACAATGGTTTTTTTAAATTAATGCCATTGCTTTCTAAAAGCGTTTTGCTATTTTTTATTTCAACTTCTGTTAAATAAACTTTTGGTTTAACATCTGTAGCTTCAATACCTAAAGGTTTTAGTAATTGTAAACGATTAACAATAGCTAAGCCAGATTTAGATTTTGTGTTCTTATACCTTTTAATATTATTTGTGTAAACAAAAGTTGTGTAAGGTTTATAATAAGAAATTGTTGTGTTGGCTCCAGAGAAAAGAGTTATAATATTACTTGATAATTTAGAATAAACATCAATAATAACACTATAATTATTTTTACGTAAGTTTTTTGCAAATTTAAATAAGGCTCTTTTACTATGCTCTTCTTTTTTAGTAAAAAAAATAAAATTACTAATGTTAGGATTGTTTTCTACAACAGCTAAAGTATGAGTATTAATAAGGTAATCCAGTTGTGCATTAGGATATTTAGCACGCAAAACTTCAAACATAATGCTGCTTGTAAGCACATCACCAATCATTTTTTGCTGGATTACCAATATTTTCATTTTTACTATATATTCAAAAAATAGTTAACAATAGAAAACTAAATTAAACCGCTACATTATGCTCACGTAAAGCATCGTTAAGCGACGTTTTTTTATTAGTACTTTCTTTACGCTTTCCAATAATTAAAGCACAAGGCACATTGTAATCGCCAGCAGGAAAAGATTTTGTGTAACTACCAGGAATAACAACAGAACGCGCAGGAACACGACCTTTCATCTCAACAGGTTCATCACCAGTAACATCAATAATTTTAGTAGAAGCCGTAAGTACAACATTAGCACCTAAAACCGCTTCAGTCTCAACATGTACACCTTCAACAACAATACAGCGCGAACCTATAAAAGCATTATCTTCTATAATAACAGGAGCAGCCTGTAAAGGCTCTAAAACACCACCAATACCAACACCACCAGAAAGATGAACATTTTTACCAATTTGAGCACAACTACCAACCGTAGCCCAAGTATCTACCATAGTACCTTCATCAACATAGGCACCAATATTAACATAACTTGGCATTAAAATTGTACCAGCCGAAATATAAGCACCATGTCTAGCAACTGCATGAGGTACAACACGAATGCCTTTTTCTTTATAACCCGTTTTTAATGGAATTTTGTCATGAAATTCAAAAATACCAACCTCAATAGTTTCCATTTTCTGGATTGGGAAATACAAAACCACAGCCTTTTTTACCCATTCATTAACTTGCCAACCATTCTCAACAGGTTCGGCCACTCTTAAAGTACCTTCATCAAGTAACTTAACGACTTCTCTAATAGCGTTTTTAGTTGTATCTTCAGTTAATAAATCTCGGTTATCCCAAGCATTTTCAATTGTTTGTTGTAAATCTTTCATTAATAATAATTTTTTTAGTGTTTTGGGCGTGCCCTAAAGGTCAGGCTCTCGGCAGTCGCTCTCTGTGAGGAGCTCCAACAAATGCCTCCATCCTTCACGCAAATATAACCTCTATTTATAATTTGGCATAATATTTATGTATGTAGTATAGAATATCTTAAATTTGCATAAAAAATAATAATGGCTCAAATTCTAGCAATAGATTATGGTAAAGTAAGAACCGGATTAGCAGTAACAGACGATATGCAAATTATCGCCTCTGGACTAACCACAGTTGCTACCACAACATTATTAGATTTTTTAAAAGACTATACAACAAAGGAAAATGTAGAGTTGTTTTTGGTTGGCGAACCAAAACAAATGAATAATGAAGCAAGTGAAAGCGAAGCCTTAATAGCTCCTTTTATAAGTAGATTACGCACCTTTTTTCCACAAATACCAATTAAAAGAGTAGACGAGCGTTTTACATCTAAAATGGCAATGCAAACCATGATTGATAGTGGATTAAAGAAAAAACAAAGACAAAACAAAGCACTAGTAGACGAGATTAGTGCAACAATAATATTACAAAGTTACCTTTACAATAAATAATAATATGGTATTACCAATAGTCGCATACGGCGATCCAGTATTAAAAGTTAAAGCTAAGGAAATAGATAAAAATTATCCAAACCTTAAAGAACTTATAACAAACATGCAAGAAACAATGCATGGCGCTTACGGTGTAGGTTTAGCCGCACCACAAATAGGTTTGCCAATTCGTATTTTTTTAGTAGATGCATCTCCATTTGCAGACGACGATGTGTTGGACGACGACGAACGCAACTTTTTAAAAGAATTTAAACACACCTTTATAAACCCAACAATTCTAGAAGAATCTGGAGATGAATGGGCATTTAACGAAGGTTGCTTAAGCATACCAGATATTCGTGAAGATGTGTTTAGAAAACCTAATATTAAAGTAGAATATTTTGACGAAGACTTCAAAAAGCACACCATGGAATTAAGTGGTTTAGCAGCAAGAGTTTTCCAGCATGAGTACGACCATATAGAAGGTATATTGTTTACAGATAAATTATCTGGTTTAAAAAAACGTTTAATTAAAAGCAAATTGCAAAACATTTCTAAAGGAAAAATTAATGTAGATTATCGCATGAAATTTCCAAACCTAAAAAAGAAACGTTAAAAACTTGCAAAACATAGTGCAGTACAAGATATTTGCGCTCCTTTAAATAATATAAATATGGCATTAGATAAAATATTAGCAATTTCAGGAAAACCAGGATTATACGAATTAGTTACGCAAACTAGAGGAGGTTTTATTGCAAAATCGTTATTAGATAACCGTAAAATTTCTGTAGGTATCCAGCAAAATGTAAGTGTATTAAGCGAAATTGCTATTTATACTTTAACAGAGGAAGTTCCTTTACGAGAGGTTTTTAAAAAAATAAAAGCTAAAGAAAACGGTGAACAAACATCAATAAATCACAAAGAATCTAAAGACAAATTAGAAGAATATTTCTTTGATGTTTTACCAGATTACGATGAAGATAGAGTATATGCAAGTGATATTAAAAAAGTAATACAGTGGTATAATATGCTTCAAAAAAATAATTTGTTAGATTTTGAAGATAAAAAAAGCTCAGAAGAGGAAGAATAGTTAGATAGACTATTTTAAAACATAAATTAAAATCCAGCTTTTTAGCTGGATTTTTTTCATTTTAAATACCTTTACAAAAAATAATTTTTATGAATTCTAGAGCCAATCAACTTAAAGCTTTCGATCGTTTATTAACGATTATGGATGAGCTTCGTGAGCAATGTCCATGGGATAAAAAGCAAACCATGGAAAGTTTACGACATTTAACAATAGAAGAAACTTATGAACTTGGTGATGCTATATTAGATAACGATCTAGAAGAAATAAAAAAAGAAGTGGGAGATATTTTGTTGCATTTAGTTTTTTATGCCAAAATAGGAAGTGAAACTAATAGTTTTGATATTGCAGATGTTTGTAATTCTATTTGCGAAAAACTAATACATAGACATCCACATATTTATGGAGATGTAAAGGTAAAAGATGAAGCAGAAGTAAAGCGTAATTGGGAAAAACTAAAACTTAAAGAAGGAAAAACAAGTGTTTTAGAAGGAGTGCCCAAAAGTTTACCAGCCTTAGTAAAAGCAAACCGTATTCAAGATAAAGTTTCTGGAGTAGGTTTTGATTGGGAAGAGCCAGAACAAGTTTGGGAAAAAGTAGAAGAGGAGTTAAGCGAATTTAAAGTTGAGGTAGCTAAAAACGATAGAGATGCAATGGAAAGCGAATTTGGAGACGTATTATTCTCTTTAGTTAACTATGCACGTTTTAAAAATATAAATCCAGAGAATGCTTTAGAAAGAACTAATAAAAAATTCTCAAAACGTTTTCAATATCTAGAATCTAAAGCAAAATCATTAAATAAAGATTTAAAAGATATGACTTTAGCTGAAATGGATGTTTTTTGGGAGGAAGCCAAAAAACTGTAATTGAAAAAATCTAAAATTGGATTTTTTCAAATATTTCATTTTGGGAGGAAGCCAAAAAACTGTAATTGAAAAAATCTAAAATTGGATTTTTTCAAATATTTCATTTTGGGAGGAAGCCAAAAAACTGTAATTGAAAAAATCTAAAATTGGATTTTTTCAAATATTTCATTTTGGGAGGAAGCCAAAAAACTGTAATTGAAAAAATCTAAAATTGGATTTTTTCAAATATTTCATTTTGGGAGGAAGCCAAAAAACTATAATTAAAACAGCTAATAAAATAATTTTTTGTTCGCTTAAAATACTGAAAATCAAATATTTATATATTTTTTTTACTTAAAAAGTAATTTTTTTATTTTTTTGAAGTCCAAAATTAAGATGTATGCGTATATAATACCAAATGACCTTGTTTCTTCATAGGAAAATTGGTTAATAGCGTAAACTTTTTATAGGTCATTTTACATAAAATTATTTCTAGTAAGCGAAATAGAAATAATTGGTTAGTTTAGTTAGGAGCCAAAATCCTGTTTGATGTAAATCAAGCAGGATTTGGTTTTTTTAGTAGTTTCGTTAATAAAAAAAATGCTCATTTTAAAATGAGCATTTTTTTATTAAAATTTATAACCAATACGTAAATGTATGTTTACTCCAATATCTGCTTGCTCAAAAAAGGTGTTAGCTTCTTCAAAATATTTAATATAACCTACACCAATAGCTGTTTCATAATTAAAATGTTTACCAATATTTCTTCTAATTCCCCAAGTAGGAATAATTGTAAGGTCACTAATAAAATTGTAATTTTCTTTTAAAGATGTCAATAATAAATCAGGATGATAATTAACTTTTAGTGAAACAAAATTTCCGCTGTTTCCATCAATTCTTCTCGATTTAGAAACTCTTTTATTTAAATTATAGTACCATCTAGGTTCTAAAGTAATGGATGGAATGACATATACGCCAGAATCGTTAATAAAACTACTACTGTAAAAACCTAATTCAGCACCTACTTCAGTACGTAAAGCTATGCTTTGAGATAGTTTAGCTTCATTATGTGCCCAAAGGCCTATTGCACCAAGTTGAATTCCAAATATTGATTTTTCTACACTTGCATCTTGAGCTTTTGCTGTAAAAGAAAGAGAAAATAAAATAAGGGCAACTAAAAATGTTTTATTCATTTACTTCACTGCTCTTATTTTGTTCTAACTCAGCTTCGGCTTTAGCCTTAGTGTTTTCCATAATTTTAATTTTCTTCAGCTTTGCTTTCCAAATTTTTAAATCTTCGTTATGTTTTTTAATATTATCGTAAACCGATTTTACTAACGGATTTTTTTCATCTGCATGTTTAAAAAACAATAAATTATTTTCTAATTGGTTTATTTCTCCTTTAATATCACCAATTTTTTGACGAATGAAATTGTATTCTTTCTCTAGAGCTCTTTGGTCTTGAGCAGAAGATAAATCTTGAAGTTTATTTTCAAACTTCATCATTTCTACTTCATTTTTATTCATATCTAAAGTACCAAATAAAGTGTCTAAAGCTTTATTAAAATCACTTTCAATTTTACGCTTATTGCCAGGAACACGACCAATTGTTTTCCACTTTGCGATATAGTCTTTTATAGTTGCTAAATCTGCTTTTTGCTCGCCCGAAAGTTTTGTTGCGGTAACTGTATTTAGAAGCTCTTCTTTTTCTGTATATGCTTTTTCTTCTTCTGCGCTTGCTTCATTTCTTTTTGCATGAACTCTATCAAAATAATAATTACAAGCGGCTCTAAATTGCTTCCAAATTTTATCGCTGTCTTTTCTTGGCACGTGCCCAATACGTTTCCAGTCGCTTTGGATTTTTTTCATTAATTGCGTTGTAGCAGTAAAATCATCACTGTCTTTATTGTCCTCGGCAATTTTTATTAACTCTAGCTTTTTGTCTAAATTATCATACTGTTCTTTTTTTAAGCTTTTATAGTATGAATTTTTTTTATGGTTAAATTCTCGAACTGCTGCTTTAAATTTAGTCCAAGTAGCTTCATTAACTTTAATAGGTACTTTTCCTGCTTTAAAAAATTCTTCGCGAAGCATTTCAACTTCTTTAATTTTTTTCTGCCACGCTTTATGCGTGTTTCCAGGTTCGTTTGTTTTTTCTTGTATTAAACCAATAATGCCTGTTTTAAACTCTAAATTCTTTTCGTATAAAGAGTCTAAATGTTTGTAATATTCTTGACGCTTATCGTTAATAACTTTTGTTGCTTCTTTAAAGCGCTCCCAAATAGGTTCTCTATGTTCTCTTGCTACAGGACCTAATTCTTCTTTCCACATTTTGTGTAAAGCTTGCAGCTCTCTAAAGGCACGGTTATTATTATCTTCTTTTGCTAATTCTTCTGCACGCTCTATAATTTTCAACTTTTTTTCTAGATTGTGTTCAAAATCTTTGTCGCGTAAATCTCTGTCTAAGTGTAATAAATCGTAAAAGCGTTCTACGTTAAAATGATAGCTATTCCATGCATTATTATACTTATCTCTAGGTATTGAGCCTGCGTTTTTCCATTGCTCTTGCAATTCTTTAAATTGCTTGTATTTTGTATTCATTGTTTCGTCAAGATCTGTAAGTGTCTTGATGTCTTCAATAATTTTTAGTCTAATGGATAAATTATCTTTTAAGCCTTTTTCTATGTTATTATAATGTGCTTTTATTTTTTGACGATAGTCTTTATAGGCTTCATTAAAACTTTGTTTTATAGGTGTAGAGTAGTGGAAATCTATTTCGTTACCACCTTGATCTAAAAACTCTTGCTTTTTTTCATCTAAAAGAGCATTGAATTTGTCGTTAAATTCATTTTTTATCTCTTCTACATGCTTTTTTATAGCTTGTATTTTTTCGTTTTTTATTAGGTTTTCTAGCTCAATAACCAAAGTGTCTAAAGACATTTCGCTATAATTTTTTTCTTCTATATTATGGCGATCACTAGTACCTTCGTCTTCTGCATCTTCTGCATTAGAGTTGTCAATTTCATTAATTACATCATCTTCAGAGTGTTCATTTTCAGGTTCCTGAAGTTGTTTTGTGGTTTCGCTAATGCTTTCCGCGTTGACTTCTTCAACTTGTTTTGGAGATGTGTTTTCTGGTACTTTGTTTTCTTTGTTTCCGTCTGCATTTTGCAGGTTATCTTGCTCTGACATTTTATAAAATGTTTTGTTTATGGTGATAAATTATACTTTCAAATATACTAAAACTTGTCTTTTTAATAACAATTTCAGTTTTTTAACTTGTTTAAATTGCGCTATTTATTCCAAATGCTCCAGGATTTTTCAGCTTGTAATTCTAACATTTTTTCTCCATTAATTATTGTAGCATTATTTTTCTTTCCTAATCTTAGAAATTTTGTTTCTGAAGGATTATAAATTAAATCGAATAATATATGTTGATTTGTTATTGCATGATATGGAATATCTGGGCATGCTTCCACATTTGGAAAGGTGCCTAAAGGTGTGCAGTTTATTATTATTTGATGAGAATTAATTATTGATTCTGAAAGTTGATTATAGGTAAAAGTAACATTTTGTGATGCTTTTCTGGATACAAACGAATACTCAATATCAAGAGATTTTAATGCATAAGCAATGGCTTTACTTGCTCCGCCTGTGCCTAAAATTAAAGCTTTTTTATGATGCTTTTTTAAAAAAGGATTTAAGGTGTTTTTAAAGCCGTAAAAATCTGTATTGTACCCAACGTATTTTCCTTTTTTTGTAATTTTTATAGTGTTTACAGCACCTATAGCTTTTGCTTTTTTATTTAACTTATCTAAAAAAGGCATAACACTTTCTTTATAAGGTATTGTAACATTAAAGCCTTTAATGGCTTTGTCTTTTTTTAATTTTGTTTCAAATAAAGAAATGTTTTCAAGGTCAAAATTTTCATAAGTTGTATTTTTTATTTCTTCATTTTCAAATTTATTTTTAAAATAATTTCTTGAGAAGGAATATGAAATGTCTTTTCCTATTAAACCAAATTTACGCATGTGTTTGTCGTGTTTTTCTGCCATACCATTCTAAACCAAGTACAATTGCAATACCTGCTATAATGTAAAAAATAGCTATAAAAGTTTCTGTATTGAGTTCTGGAATAAAGCGTTTGTAGTTTTCTATTATGTGTTTTCCGCCAGAATCTAAACTTTTAACGCCTAAATTATTAGTTTTAAAAATAGTTTCCTTCCAAGGCCAAACTACACCTAGAGAGCCAACAATAAAACCAATTATAGATGCTGTTGTAACACTTTTATAATGTTTTAAGATGTAACTTAATATGTGAGAGAAACTAACCAACCCAACAACAGAGCCTAAAGTAAATACAAAAAGAACTTTAAGCATTCTTACACGTTCTGTATTATTAATAAAGCTAAAGTTGCCTCCAAGAATTTCGTAAAAGGTATCAAAAAGTGCATTAACAGAATCTACTAGAAGTAGTACATAATTTCCTAATAATATTAAAATAAAAGAGCCTGAGAAACCAGGTAACGTCATTCCGGAAACGCTAATAATACCACATAAAAAAACAAACCATAGATTGTCGTTTTCCATTGCAGGATCAAGAAAACTTATACTTATACCAATAAGTGCGCCAATTAAAAGTGCTACGTAGGTTGTTATTTTCCAATCTTTAAAATCTTTACTAATGTAATAGATTGAGCCTATAATCATCCCGAAAAAAACACTCCAAACGTACAACTCGTAATGCTTAATAAAATAGTCTAAAATTTTTGAAACACTAAAATAGCTCACTAGCATTCCAAAAAATAATAAGCTTAAAAATCTTCCATTTATGTAGTAAAAAAATGACTTGAATCTGCCATTAAAAAATAACTTAAATGCGGTTACATTTACACGTTTTAAAGAATGAATAAATTCTTCATAAAAACCAGCAACAAATGCCACAACACCACCAGATACACCAGGAACTTTATTTGCAGCTCCCATTCCTAATCCTTTAAGGATTAAAAAAAGTTTATCTGTTAATGTGCGTGTACTTTGCATTATACTTTTTTGGACCCTATTTTTTCTAACACAAAAATGGTTAAGAAACCAACAACCATTAATAGAATAGCAAAAATTAATTGCGGATTAACTCCATTAAGTTCTGAATATAAATTAGGTAAAATACTTTCTTCTAAAACAGTTTTATAGCTTTCATAATCGTTAGTTTCCTTTTGAAAAACAGATAGTGTACCAAGCTCTGAAACTTGATTAAAATCTATTACTTTACCTGTTTCGTCTTTCATTACTGAAATTGTTCTTTTCCAAGGCCACATTTTATTTAAAGAACCTAAAATAAATCCAGTTAATAAAGCTAAGGTTGTATTATGATAGTTTTTAAATAGCCATTTTAGTAATTTACTAAAACTTAATAAGCCAGCAATAGCACCTATTGCAAAAAGGCCTATTTTTTTAAAATCCCAATCGTTTATTGCGTTACTTAAAGCTGTGTATGCTCCTAAAATAATTAAGATAAATGAGCCGGAAATACCTGGTAAAATCATTGCGCAAATGGCAATAGCTCCAGCAAAAAATAAAAACCATGCACTATTATTTGCTCCAAGAGAAGGTAAACTAGTAATGTAAAAGGCAAGAGCAGCTCCGGCTAAAAGTACAAAAACACTCCCAATTGTCCATTTGGTGATTTGTTTTCCAACAAAATAAATACTTACAACTATAAGTCCAAAAAAGAACGACCAAATTAAAACAGGATGTTGTTCTATTAAATATTTTGCTAATCGCATAAATGAAGCAAAACTTATAAGGATTCCTGTTAATAAAGCTAAAAGAAAATTACCGTTAGCTTGTTTCCAAAATGATTTTAAACCATCTTGTTTTAGTGTTTTAAAAAGCGACAAGTTAATGTTGCTAATTGAAGAAATTAACTCTTCATAAATACCAGAGATAAAAGCTATAGTTCCACCAGAAACACCTGGTACAGCATCTGCTGCACCCATAGCTACACCTTTAAGTGCTATTAAAAAATAGTCTTTAAATTTTCTTTGCATGCTTTTACTTTTCAATCTAACCAAAGGTATACATTTTTAGTAATCCTACAAGGTGTTTATTTAGCTTGCAATGGTTAAAAATATTATTTAGATGTTTTTTATTCTAACATCCAATTTACCAAGTCTTTTTCGTTAACTATAGACCAAGAATGTGGATGTCTTTCTCCATTTGCTCGATAACCTTTGTTTTTTGTTTTTATAAGTTGGATATTTTTATTGCCAAACGTGGTTTTTAATTGTTCTGATAATTTTTGAATATAGAATGCATTTAAATCTTCGTAACTATTTTTAGCGTGATTATTCCACCATTTTAAATCTGGTTCTGTATAAAATCTTATTTTTAATTTCTTTAATCCTTTTAAGTTGTTAATGTTTTGTGTTTTAAATGTAAAAGGAGCGTTTTTTTCGTAATTAGATATTCCGTTTTGTGGATTCCCAAATTCGTTATCTAACATGTGTTTAATCCATTTAGACTCTTGAATAGCACGTTCTGAATAGTTTAATTCTAAATTTTTTTCGGCTGTTTGGTAAAGTGCTAAAAGATCAATTGGAGAATCTACTATAAACACTCCTTTAGGTTTTACTAGACTTTTATTTTTTACTAAATAATCGCTAATTAATAAACTTACATTTCCTCCGCTGGAAAAGCCACCAATATAAATGTTGTTTTTGTTAAGTTGCTGTTCGTTAATTATTTTTGTAAGCTGCTCGCTTAATTCTTGTTTTTCTTCAGGTTTGAGGTATAAGCGTTGGTTTAAATTCATAGCTAAAACCGAAAAATTATTTGCAACACTAATATCTGCAATTTTAAATTCAGTTAATGTGTTCTCAGCATCGCAAGGGAAACAAGGAAATAAAATTAATAGTCCTTTTTGTTTTTTTGCTTTAATTAATTGGAATTCTGAAGTTTTTATTATTTCAGATTTTAAATAGTCTGTTTGATTATTTTTTTTAGAATGACCTTTACAAGACATTACAATTAAGATTAAAATTATGATGTATTTCTGCATATTTAATTCTCGATTTAAATGTTTGTGTAGGTTTTATAATCTGTTTTAATTTTATAGATTTTTGGCAATCATTTATTTTAAGATTCTTTTTATTTCTTTTTGCAATTCAGGTAATACTAAACGTGTAAACCATTCGTTTTTGGCTTGCCAAATATTATTTCTTGGAGATGGATGTGGAAGTACAAAATATTTTGGTAAATATTCTTTAAAGTTTTTTACTGTTTCTGTTAATGTTCTCTTTGCGCTCTCTTTAAGGTAATAATCTTGTGCATATTTCCCTATTAATAAAATTAACTCTACATTTTGTAATTTATTAAATAAATGATTGTGCCATAATGGAGCACATTCTTTTCTTGGTGGTAAGTCTCCAGATTTGCCTTTTCCGGGATAGCAAAAACCCATTGGAATTATTGCAATTTTTTGAGAGTTGTAAAAATCAGTTTTATCAATTTTCATCCAGCTTCTTAAATTTTCACCACTTTTATCATTCCAAGGAATACCGGTTTTATGAACTATAGTTCCTGGAGCTTGTCCAATTATAATTATTTTACTTTTTGGATGTGCCGATAGTACTGGTCGTGGACCAAGCTCTAAGTGTTCTTTGCAAACATTACAATTTGATATATCTTTTATTAGGCTATCCACATGTAATAAAATTATTTTTTCTTTTTTTTAATTTAGTTAATAGTAGAAAAGATATTTATATGATTTAACTGTGATTTACTGTAAATTTAATTGCCATGACACTCCAAATTTATCTTGAACAAAACCAAATTTTTTGCTAAATCCATAATTATTTAAAGGCATCATAATTGTTCCATCATGTGATAGTTTTGAAAATAATTTTTCAAGTTCACTTTCATTTTTGCACTCAATGTAATTGGAAACAGCAGGAGTAAAATCCCAATCGTGAATTGGTGGGCTGTCGCTACACATAAATAGATTTCCATTTAATTTAAATGTGGCATGCATAATTTTTCCTTCATCTATTGGAGCATTTTTCTCCCATCGTTTTACATTAATAATCTCAGAATTATCAAATAATTCTACATAAAAATTCATTGCATTTTCGGCATTGTTTTTTTGAAATGTAAGAAATGTGGCTATTTGATGATTATTAGAGTTGTTTTCGTTTATTAATTTTTTAAGACTATCAATTTCTAATTGTAGTTTTTCTTTTTCTACACTAGAATTTTTGTCTTCTTTAAAATTAGTACAACTAACTAATATTGAATTTAAAATTAAAATTTGTAGTATTTTTTTCATTTTAACACGACTTTATTGTTTGATTTGTTTTAAAATATTTGCTACAAATTAAGATTAATCTACACTCTTTTATAGTATAAAGATAAATGTAATCTTATTTAATTATAGAATTTAATACTATTATTTATTGTGTATGCTAACTTTATACTTGTGGAAGTTTATAAATAATAATCTATTAATTTACTTGTTTTAAATTAAAAACGGTTTGACGTTTAAAGTCAAACCGTTATAATTTGTGCACTTTTATACTTACTAGTTTTTTAATGTTTTTTTTCATAAAAGCTCTAATTTTTTTTTGGTTAAAAATTTCAGTTTATAATTAAGATAAAAAAGCCATTCTATACTTTTTTTACAGAATGGCTTTAATATAGAGTGTTTTATAGCTAATTCCAGCCACCACCTAAGGCTTGACATATTTTAACATTGGCCAAAAGTTGGTCTCTTTTTGTTTCAATAATTTCAATTTTATAATCTAAGGCTTCACGTTGTGTTAATAATACTTCAGTATATTCTGCTCTAGCCGATTTAAAAAGTTTAATAGAGAGATCAATAGCCTCTGTCATAGCTTCTACTTGTTTAGCTTTTAAATTGTAATTTTCTTTTAAGTTTTTAATATCCGAAAGCGTATTAGCGACTTCGATGTATCAACGGTCTTGTGTATGGTTTGTTGCGTGTTTAAGTCACTAAGTTAGTAAATAAAAACCGAATAGAAAATCCGCTAGGATTTTCGTAAGTAGGCTAGAACTAGTAATAAATTATATACGGTGTTGTGCCCAGTTATTTTAAACGGTAGATTGTCTTATTTTTTTCTCCTATTTTTTCAAATAAATTTAATTCAACTCCTTTTTTTAAATCTCTACTTGCAGTTGCTGAAGAAATGTCTTTAAAAACATCCATATAATCTTTTCTTGTAAATTCAATTTTGTTTAATGAAACATAATATTCTAATCTATCTTTTTCATTTAAAGTTCGATTATTAAAATCTAATAATTGACTTATTGAAATGTCAATTACGTTAAGCATATATTCAATAAACTTAGTTGACTTTCCAGATTTATCACTTTCAGCTAAAGCTTTGTAATATTTTTCCTGGTCATTACTGATTAATGTTTCAAAAGGTAAAAACTCAAATATTGGATATTTTTCCATTAAAATTAAAGTTTGCCATAATCTTCCCATTCTTCCATTTCCATCCAAAAATGGATGTATAAATTCCATTTCGTAATGAAAAACACAACTTTTAATTAATTCAATTTCATCAGAATTTTTCAAATATTCAAAAAGGTCTTTCATTAAGAATGGCACATTTTCAAATGGTGGTGCTAAATGCTCAATTTTAGAGCCTTTTACAATACCGACACTCTGAGTTCTATATTTCCCTGAATTTTCGATTAAACCTTCCATTAAGTTTTGGTGCGCTTTTAAAAAAGATTTTTCATTAGAAGGATTGTAATCATCTAAATTTTCATAGATTTTGATTGCATTTAAAACTTCAATAACATCTTTTTTAGGTCCAATAACTCTTTTGTTTTCAAGAAGTGCAGTAATCTGTTCCTCTGTAAGTGTGTTTCCTTCTATTTTTAACGAAGAATGAATAGTTTTGATTCTATTCTGTTTTCTCAATTTAGGTGAAGGCCTGTTTAATAAATTAGCATTTACTTCTCCTATTTTCTCTGAGATAGAAGTTATTAATTTTAAAATAGAAGATGTAATTTCGTAAGGTGGTTTCATTTTTTGATACTATCATTTGATACTATCAAAGATACAATCATTTAATCTGAATAATGTTATGAAACGGATTTTTTAATTGGGCACAACGGTTTTGTATATGATACGTTGCGTGTGTGAGCAACTAATTTAGCAAATAAAAACCGAATAGAAAATCCGCGAGGATTTTCGTAAGTAGGCTAGTACTAGCAATGGATTATATACGGTGTTGTACCACGTATTTTTTATTCCGTCTTCTTTTGTTTTTCAATCAGTTTTTTTAATTCGTCCATTTTCCAACTTGTAGTAAAAGTCACTACTAAAGGAAAATCATTTTTATCGGATTGGTCAAAATAAAAGTCAAGTTTTGGAATTTCAAATTCCTTATTTTTCTGATAAACTGTTACTTGAGATTTGGTTTCATAATCCTCCGTTTGAGTTGATTCAATTATGGTTTTTGAACTATACTTTTCAAATTCGTGTGTAAGTCTTTCGTATTCGTCAATTTGTGTGTATTCATTCGTAAATCTAATTACCATTGTCAGCGAGAAAATGCCATATTTTTCTTGGTGCGAGTCGTAGTTGATTCTAAAAATTCCCTCTTTAATTTCTCCTTTGATTGTCGGATGGTTATTAAATTCAGTCGCATATGAGTGATTTTTAACATCAACAATTGTACTTGTCCAACCATATTCAAATTTGAAGTCAGATTCTTTAACTATTTCACTCGGCTTTTGGTTTAGGTTAAGTCCGAAAAACAATTCGCTTATTTTCTTTTCCATTTCAGTTTCTTGAGCAAAGATTTGAAATTGAAATGTCATAAATAAAATTCCAATTATGTATTTCAGATTTCGTTTTCTCATATGTGGTACAACGGTCTTGGCTATGGTTTCGTTACGGAATGGTACGCGAGTATCATTCCGCCGTAACCATAAATTTAGCAAAAAGGCTTGAAATTCCGATTAGGAATTTCAGCCGTAATGAACTATAGCCGTTGTTGTGTGGCGTTTTTATTTTTTAACACGTTCAAGTACAAATTCAGATTTTTTTCCATAAAGTGTTGTGGTCAGATGTAATTGATTTTCGACTAATTCATAGTCCGTTTCCCAATTCACTTTGTCTTTTAACAACACATTTATTTTTTCAATCGATGGTTTTATTTCGTACGTGCCATACATTTTTAATTCGTTGTCAATCATTTGGTTAAAAACTCCGCTATCATCGAATTCCATTACATTATTGTTATAAGTCATTTTTGCAACATTAATAACATTGTCCAATGCCAAAGAATCGTTAAACACTTTTTTAAACTCTTTTGAAATAGAAATCGAATCTGTTTTAGTGTTCAGATAAAAGTCTCCGCTATCTACCGAAACGATTTTCCATTTTCCAATAATTTTATCTTGTTCATTTTGCGCACAAGAAACAGTCAGACTAATTAAAAAAAGTAAGGTCAAAATTCTTTTCATAGGTTTGAGTTCAAATGACACACAACGTGTTTGTGTATGATTTCGTTGCGTGTTTCAGCAACTAAATTAGCAAATACAAACCGAATAGAAAATCCGCGAGGATTTTCGTAAGTAGGCGAGTACTAGCAATGAATTATACACGGTGTTAGCCACAGGTTTTTTTTCAGTCTGTGAGTATTAAATTCCTATATTTTGCCCAACCATAAATATACTCACGAATTTCTTGAACTCTGCTATTCAAATCTATTTTCCCATTTCTAATTCCAACAGTAGAATTCAGACCGATTAAATAATTAAAAATTCCAAGAGTATCAAATTGAGGTAATTCATTTTGGTCATCAAATCCTGGATTTAACCATTGGGAATAAATTTGATAATTTCTTTCTGTAAAGTAGTCGATTGTTTGTGAAACATCTTTTCGGTATTGCATTGAGCAAAGTACGATAGCTGGGTTTTCGATTGTAATTAATTGTCCAACGTATGTTTCTCGTTCTTCCGGACTTCCACTAACTAAAAACACATTAACGTATTCCGTTTCTGTTAAATATAACTTTTTCAATCTCGTTCCAGTTTTCACAGTTCGACCGAATAATGAATTCCAAGTCGATGATTTTCCCGAGTTTCTCTTTCCGATTACAGAGACTAATAGCTTATTCATATTTCAAGTATTTTTTATAGTCAGATTCAGTTTTTATTCGCTGAAAAATATCAGAAATCTGACCGTCATTTAATCCTTTCATCGCAAGGTGTAAAGCTAATTCGCTCTTTTGGTTCTCCGTTAAAATATATTTATCCATTTTTATTTTCTTGACGAGTGTTTTTTTAACTTGTGGCTAACGTGTTTATATACCAAACATAATCATTTTGTACTGTTTAACAAACTAATTTGTAAGAATATACCAACTTTTATTAAAGTTTGTATATATTTGATTTTATGTCGGATATCGCAACTTTTTTAGATTTTAAAAAACTTTTAGAAATTAAAAGATATAGCGATAATAGTATTAATACTTATTTAGGTTTAATTAAATCTTTTCATAAGTATGTTGGCTTTGAAATCGATTTAAATACAATTGAAAATAAAGTGTTACTAGCATTAATTATTCAAATTGTAAAGGAAAAGGAATTAGCGTATACTACGCATAAACAACTCTGCGCTGCTTTAAAATTATTTTATAAAGAAATGTATAATCGAGAAATCGATTTTTTGCCAGTTTACCCTACAAGAAGACCTAGTCCTTTGCCCAATATTATTTCTACAAAAGAGGTTAAGGCAATTTTAGAAAGCCATAATAATTTAAAGCATAGAGCTATGCTTACGGTAATTTATGCTTTGGGATTAAGAAGTGGAGAATTAATTAATATGAGGATTGAAGATATTAATGGTGATAGAAATCAAGTCTTAATTAGATCTGGTAAAGGAAATAAAGATAGAGTTTTACCTTTGCCGGATTCTTTAAAAACTCTTTTAAGGAGTTATTATGCTCAGTATAAGCCTAAAACTTATTTGTTTTGTGGTAGAAATGGCGAAAAATATGCTCCAGAAAGTTTGCGTAAAGTTTTTAAATTGGCATTGCGTAAAGCTAATATTAATAAGAAAATTACATTGCATAGTTTAAGGCATGCTTACGCAACACATTTAATGGATAAAGGTACAGATGTTAGAATTATAAAAGAATTATTAGGACATAGTTCTATTAAAACTACTCTTATTTATACTCATGTAACACAAAAAACGTTACAAAATATACCAAGTCCTTTAGATTTTCTATAATTTATTAATATTTTATAAATTCTCTTCTTCTTTTATTTTGTTAATAAAACCTTGTAATTCTTTGCCGTAATGAGAGGTTTTAATAGTTGGAGTTAATGTGTCGTTTATCATATTTAAATACTTAATATTTGCATTATATAGTTCTGATAAAGCTAAGTAAGGAGCAACTTCGCTATCTCTATTATTAATGGCAAAATTTACAGTATATAAATATTTACGCTTCTCAAGATTTTTATAAGTTTTTTCGGTGCTATTAATTAATACGGTATCATTAGCTTTTATAGCATCAAAATTTTCTTTAATTAGTTCTAAATTTTTGTTATTAAATTTTGAAGCTACACTAATATATTCTTCTAAGATTTTTTGTTGCTTAGATCCTTTAATCTTGGCATCATAATTAAATCGTTTTAAGGAAGTATTAATTTCTGTGATACCTTTATCGGCAAAAAATGTAATTCTATTATCTTCATTATTGTATTTATCAAGATACAAATAGAAAATTTCTGGAGTATCAATTTTACTTTGTAGCTCAAAATTTGAGTTTCCGTTAATTACCATTGAGTCAATAGTTACTATGGTAGTGTCTTTGGCTTTTTTTAAATAAACGGTTCCTTTTTTTAATCCTTTAATATTTCCTTTTACAATAAGTGAATCTGAAGTTTTATCTCCACAAGAAAATAAAAGACATAATCCTAATAGAATAAATAATTTTTGCATGTTTAATTTTAAAATTTTAAGAGCGCAAATATGATATAAAAATTAATTAAATGCTAACCAACGGCTGCTATTCTCATTAATTCGGCACAAAGTATTGCTCCATATGTTCCAACAACGTAACCAAAGACAGCTAAAAGAGCTCCTACAGTGGCTAATGATGGATGAAAAGCTGCCGCAACAATTGGAGCAGAGGCTGCACCACCAACATTGGCTTGACTTCCTACTGCTAAAAAGAAATATGGTGCTTTAATTAATTTTGCAACTAATATTAACAATCCTGCGTGTATAGCCATCCAAACTAAACCAATCATAATTAAGCCTGGTTGATCAAGAATTCCTCCTAAATCCATTTTCATACCTATAGTAGCTACTAAAATATATATAAATACACTACCTATTTTACTTGCTCCTGCACCTTCGTAAGTTTTTGCTTTTGTAAAAGATAGTAGTACGCCTATTAATGTTGAAATAGAGATTAACCAAAAGAAACCACTACCGAAAGAGGATAGTGCACTTTTGGGATCGCTTACGGCTTCAAAATTATTTTTTAAAAATGTAGTTATAATTTCAGAACCTAAATGTGCAATACCTACGGCTGTAAAAGCTATCATAAGTATAACCATATAATCGTTTAAAGATGGATTTCTTACTGTTTTTTCAGCAAAATTTTCCATCTTTTTTTGTAGTGCATCAATTGCTGTATTATCTGCTTTTAACCATTTGTCAATTTTAGTTCTTTTACCAATTCCTAATAATAAAATTGCCATCCAAACATTGGCTACAAAAATATCTACAATTACCATGTTTCCATATCTTTCTGGATTGTATTGGTATATTTCTAACATGGCCGCTTGGTTTGCTCCGCCACCAATCCAGCTTCCAGCTAGTGTAGATAATCCTCTCCAAACAGCATTAAAATCTGCTCCGCCAACTGTTTCTGGAGAAAATACAGATATTAATAAAATTGCTAATGGACCTCCAATTACAATACCTATTGTACCTGTTAGAAACATAATTAATGCTTTAGGTCCTAAATTAAATACAGCTTTTAAATCTATGCTTAATGTAAATAATACTAATGAAGCTGGTAAAAAATAACGGCTAGCTACAAAATAAGCTTGAGATGTTTTTGGGTCTACCCAACCAAACAGGCTAAATAACGATGGAATAAAATAGCACATTAATAATGCTGGTACAAACTTGTAAAATGTTTTCCAAAAGCCTGTTTTAATATTTTCTGTATAAAACACAAAGCCTAAGGCTAGAAATAGTAAGCCAAAAACAATGGCATCGTTATTAAACGGAAGAGTAATGTCCATATTTTTTTAATTAGTTGCTGCAAAATACCAAATTAAAATAGGATAAAAAAAAGTAAGAAATAAAGTTTGGCATACAATTTGAAATACTTATTTCGAGATTTCTTACATAGACTATTTTAAAGTGTGGTTACTTTAAATTAAGAGTAAGTAATTATCATATTTTTGGTTGGTTAGTATGAAAAAGCGTCTTTTTTTAAGACGCTTTTTCTAATTGTATTTAAACATAGAATCAAAATTATGTTGTTCTATCTTTGTTTTTATAAGCTATAAAGATTAATTAAAATGTAATTCTCATTTCTAAATCTTTATTTTCTACCTTAAACTTAGCATCATTAAATTGTGGAGGACCGTAATTAATTGGGTTGTTAGACATGCCGTAATCTTCAAGTGGCATTCTGTTTGTACTAAAATCCATTTTTTTATTATCGTTCTCATCGTGCATTGCCATAATAGCATACGTTCCTGGTGATACATTTTTAAATGTTACTATAATCTTACCATTTTCGATATTTGATTCTATATTTTGAATACCTTCTGTAACCATAAAAGTATTCTCATTGTGTAATGTTAATATTGCTTTTCCTTTATCACTTTTAATATTAGAAATTGTAACAGTAATGTTTTGTGTATTTTTATCTTGTGAAAAAGAAAATACAAAAGAAAAAATAAAAGTAAATGTTAAGATAATTGATTTCATAATTAAAGAGTTTTAATGTTATTGATTAATCAAATATCATTTTTAAATAGCTTACACTAAAAAATAATAAACCGAACTGTAGTTTTTAAGAGACCAAGTGTTAATTAACAATAAATATTTCTATACGTCTATTTTTTAATCTTCCGTCTTTAGTATTATTATCTGCTATAGGTTTGTTTTCACCGTAACCTTGAGAGGTAATAATTTTTGAATTTACACCTTTAGAAATTAAATATTTTCTTGCTTCGCTAGCTCTTTTCTCTGAAAGTAGCATATTATTTTCATTATTTCCAACACTATCAGTATGTCCGGCAATATGAAATTTCATATTTGGTTGAGAGATTATAATATCTGCAATTTTATCTAAATTAGTTTTAGCGTCATTAGTTAAAATAGTATTACCATTTTCAAACTTAATGTTTTTTGCAAAAGTTTCTAATTGACTAATAACTTGTGCTTTAATTTTATTGTTACGGTCTATAATTTTTTGACGTTCTGCTGTTTTTTGTTGTTGTATTTGTTGCGGTGTTGGGCAACCACCATTTTGAGGCGGTCCAGGTTGTTGTGGACATTTGTCTATTCTGTCAATTACTCCATCTTTATCGGTGTCAAAAACTGGGCAACCATCGTCTTCAATTTCACCTTTAACTTTAGGACATTTGTCGTACTTATCTGGTGTACCATCTCCATCATTATCTGGACAACCACGCATTGTAGAAGGTCCATAATCATTAGGACACAAATCTTCTGTGTCTATTACACCATCTTTATCTGTATCTGGACATCCATTTGTTTCAAAGGTTCCAAATAATTCTGGACATGCATCTTCATCATCATTTATGCCATCTTTATCTTTATCTTTTCCACCATAACGAAATACAATACCGGCAGAGTGTTGCCAATGTTTTAAGCCGTAATCTTCAAAAGCATGTTTGTATGTTGATTGAATAGTAAATCCAAAGGAGTTACCTACCCAAATATTTGTGCCAATTCCACCGTTTACTGTTCCTGCTCCAATAGTGTCTAACCAGGTATAACCACCACCAATTGTAATGTAAGGATCTAATATTTTTAGTCCATTTGTAAATTGATATTTAAACATCCCATCTAAAGAAATATATGGGAATTCTAAATTTGCAGTTTCTTCTGTTGGAAAGTTTTCTTCTAAGCTATTTAACGAAGCAACAGCTTCAAAAGTTACTCGATGTTTAATTAATCGGCCTGCAGATAGTCTAAATCCTGCAGCATTTAAATTCCAAGTTTTAAAACGTGCTAAACCAGCTTCTTGTTCGCGTAAAGGATTGTTAATTGCATTGGCTCCAAAGCTTGTTATCCATGGATTATTTATGGTTTGTGCATTAGTAAATTGAATACTTAGAATAAAAGCTATTGTTAGAAAAAAAAAGCTAAACGGTTTCATTGGGTTTTATTTGAATTAATTAATAGCAATAGCAAGATATACTAAAAATTATAATTTTAAAAAATAAATGAAACTTTAGCGATTAAAACGCTTAAACTAAGGATAAAGAACAATTTTTTAAATTAAAGTAAACCTCTGGCTTTAATTTCTAAATACTTATTAATAGTGTTTACTGTTAATTTTTCTGGAGCAGTTAAAATGGTTTGAATTCCATATTTTTGAAGTTCTTTTACCATTAAACGTTTTTCGAAAGAGAATTTCTCGGCTATAGTTTTGTGGTAAATAGCTTGCAAGTTTTCTGCATCTTCGGCGATAAGTGCATCTAGCTCTGTGTTTTCAAAAAGAATAACAACTAATAAATGTTTTTTTGAAATGGCTTGTAAATATGGTAATTGTCTTTTTAAAGCGCTAATGTGTTCAAAATTAGTATATAGCATAAGTAAACTTCTATGCGTAACTTTTCGTTTTAATTGTGCGTATAAAAGACCATAATCGCTATCTGTAAATTTGGTATCGATATTATATAAGCGTTCTAAAATAGTATTTAAATAGGTTAGTTTTTGAATAGCTGGTAAAAATGAATTTACTGTTTTCGAAAACGTAAGCATACCAACTTTATCGTGTTTTTTTAATGCTACATTACTAAAAGCTAAAGTAGAATTTATAGCGTAATCAAGTAGTTTTAAACCATTAAATGGCATTTTCATTACGCGTCCTGTATCTATTATAGAGTAGATGGGTTGCGATTTTTCATCCTGATATTGGTTTACCATTAACTTGCCTGTTTTGGCTGTGGCTTTCCAATTAACGGTCCTAAAATCATCACCTTGAACATAATCTTTTATTTGTTCGAATTCTGAAGTATTACCAATACGGCGAATTTTCTTTAAGCCAAATTCTGTTAAATTATTGCTCATAGCAAGAAAATCGTATTTCTGCATTTGAATAAAAGACGGATAAACGGCTACCATTTGCTCGTTTTGAAACTTAAATTTTCGTTTTACAATTTTTAAAGAAGAAGAGCAAAAAATATTTAAATAGCCAAAATAATATTCGCCACGCTCTACAGGCCTAACACTATATGTAAAATCATGTACCTCGTTTGGATTTAGTGTGGTTACATAATAAAAATCTCTTTTTTGAAATTGTATAGGTAACTCGTCTATAATAGAGATTTCTGCTTTAAATGGATATTTGTTGGTTATTGTAATGGGTACCGGATTTTCATCGCTATTCGAAAACTTTTCTGGTAATAATCGTCTAGCAGAAATAGGATCTTTAATACGATAGAGCAGAAGTAAATCCATTAAAAATAGCACTATAATTACAGTTGTAATTATCCAAGCTATTGGATATAGCATAGGTATCCAATACGATAATAAAAAACATACAGCAGCACTTGCCAAATAGACAAAGAAACCATTATGTAAATATAGAGATTTAATAAATTTCATGTGGTTATCTAGGCACTTCTACAGATTGTACAATCATATCGATAACATTTTCTGTACTCATACCTTCCATTTCGCGTTCTGGAGTTAAAATAATTCTATGGTTTAATACTGGTTTTAGAGATTTTTTTACGTCTTCGGGTGTTACAAAATCACGACCATTAATTGCTGCAAAAGCTTTTACTGTATTTAATATAGAAATTGAAGCTCTTGGAGAACCACCTAAATATAAGTGTGGATGATTTCTAGTTTTAGAAACCAATTCGGCTATGTATTTTATTATTTTTTCTTCAACTACAATAGATTGAATTTTTGTTTTATATGCTGCTAATTCTTGAGCGTTTAAAATAGGTTTTATTAATGTTTGAGGTTTTTCGCCTTTACGGTCATGATGTGTTTGTATAATTTTAATTTCGTCTTCTAACGTAGGATAGTCTACTTTAATTTTAAAAATAAAGCGGTCTAATTGTGCTTCGGGTAAAGCATAAGTACCTTCTTGCTCTATTGGATTTTGTGTAGCTAATACCATAAATGGAGCTTCGAAAGAATAGGTTGTACCATCTACGGTGGCTTGTCTTTCTTCCATAGTTTCAAATAAAGCGGCCTGCGTTTTTGCAGGAGCACGGTTTATTTCGTCTATTAAAACAATATTAGAAAAAATAGGACCTTTATGAAATTCGAAATCTGAAGTTTTCATGTTTAAAACCGAAGTTCCTAATACATCACTAGGCATTAAATCTGGTGTAAATTGTATACGGCTAAAATCGGTTTTTAACACTTTAGAAAACAGCTTTGCTGTAACAGTTTTTGCTATACCTGGTACACCTTCAATAAGAACGTGACCATCTGCTAAAAGTGCTACAATTAATAATTCTATAAATTCTTGTTGCCCAACAATAACTTTGCCTAGCTCTAGTTTAATGGCTTCTACTGCATTTTTTAAATCTTCTAAAGGAATTCTGTTATTAAATTCTAAATCTTGGTTGTCCATGTGTTATTGGATTTATAGTTTTCTATAGAAGCATTTAGGTTTTCTAAAGCTTCTGCTGTTATTTTTGTGCTACTAGATATTGTTTCTATATCTTTAAATAATGCTTTGGTGTCTTCTATTGTATTATTACTACGTGATGCTAAATTTTTAATAAAAGCATCGTCTATGGTATTGGTATTTAAATGTAGGCTTGTTCTAATGTATTCTAAAAAATGCTGAATTTTATGTTGTGCTATATCTGTATGCTTACCACTTTCGTAATACATATTTGCAATAGTACGTGTAAAGTCTAAAGTTTGATTTTTTAAAGGTTTTACAATTGGTATAGCACGCTGTTTACGTTTACCATCAAAAATAACGTAAAATAATGCTCCAATTATCATAATGTAATATGCCCAGCGTAGCTCTTTAGCTTTTAAAAACACATACATAGGAGATGTTGCTACTTTTTTTCCAGATTTATAATACTTATCAAAATACAACGGTTGATTAGTGTTTAAATAGGATAGCAATCCTGCTGTGTAATCCTTGTTATTATCTTCTAAAATAAAATAATTAGTATATGCCTGCGGAAATAAATTTAATGTAATTTCACCTTTACCAAATGTTTGTTTAATAACATTTATGTGTTGCTCTGGTATAATTGAATCGTTTTTTTCTGTGTTTGAAATTGTACCAATTACTTTTGTTTTAGTAGAATCTATTACAGAAAAATAGTTTAAAAAGTTTGCTTTTGTAAAGGTGTATTTTTGTTGATTGTTTAAGTCTTTGTTTTTTAATTGTACATCGAAAATGTTATCGAAATTATTAAAATTACTTATTAATGAGGTTTCTAAATTTAAGGTGTCTAAAATTTTTTTTGAAATTGTAGTTGAAGCAATTGATAGAGTATTTCCTTTTGCTGTCCAATTTAGTACTTTGTTAAGTTCTGCTTCGTCGAAATCTATAATTCCGTTTAAAAAGAAATATGTGCCAGAAATAGAATCGTTTTTGGTTAAATACTCAAAAGGTGGACGCTCTGTATCTGTTATGTTATTATTATAAACACGTTCTAATTGGTCGTAAAATACATAAGAGCCATATGGAATTTTGTGGTGTTTAGCATAGCTAGGAAACCAATTTAGTTTCTGTGGCTTATTATATTCAATAATTATAATAAGTATAACAACTAAAGCAGTTAGGATAATGTATATTTTGCCTCTTCTATCCAAATTATTTTTTTACTTGATTATTAAGATTTATAAAATTTAGCTTTAAGTTTTCAAATTTAATAGCATCTATTTTAAATTCACCATACCATATGTAATCGTAAATTTTGGTGATTTTTTCAAACTGCATTTGTATGCTATTAGTTTTTATTTCTTTTATATAATCTTCGTTTGTTTTCTGTTGCTGCCAGTCTATTATATTGTTTTCAGAGAGTTCTTTTATTACTAATAAATAGTAGTACCTAATCGCTAATCTGTAATCGTTTTGTTTTACGGCTTCGGCAATTAGTGCGTTTATATTTTCATTTTTAATAATTTGTTCTTCATCTGTAAATAAAATTTCGGCCTTTTTTTGTTCGCCATAAATTAGATTTCTGCTATTTACTTTTAAAAAGAACCTTATTAATAAAAATATTAAGATGGCTAAAACTATATATGGTAAAACTCTTAATATAAACCATAAAATACCTGTGGCGGCATCCATACCAAAAATAGAGGAGAAGAACCTGTATAAGATGCCTTTTAACCAGCGTTTAAATTTTGTCCATAGAGAATCTTCATCAGCTACTTTTTCTTCGTAATTAAAAGCTTTTTTATTTTTATAAGTATCAAGATTTTCTTTACTAATATCTTGTTTTTGGTAATATGGAGCAGTATTATCATCAATAATAACAGCATCTTGAGCATAGCCAAAATTACCAATAAACAGTATTAAAAAAAGAAATCTTAATAATTGCATGTTATTGCTGAGTGTTTCCTAAAGAATCAATTTGCTCAAAAGTACCAGTGTGGTTTTTCTTTTCGTTAATATTATAGTAAATAAAGATTGTTACTATTATTGTTATAAAGTTTAAAAAGAATTTAAATGCATAACTAACAAGGTTTAAAATAATATAAATTGGATCTTTATATACGGCAAGCGGATTAGCTTCTGGATTAAATTCTCCAGAAAATATACCCATTTTTATATAAGTGTAAATGGTTGCAGGAAGGTTAAGTACAAAACCAATAACACCAATTAAAAGCGTGACAACAAATAATGTTAAAAATGACATCCACCATTCGTCTTTAACAAATTTAAAGCTATCACTAAAGGCATCCATAACGCTTTTGTTTTCAAAAATCATGATGCAAAACACTACAGCCATTGGTACTACAAGATAAATTCCTGGTAAAAAGCATAGCATAAATCCTACAAACAAGGCAAGACCTTTTAGGATACTTAATCCTATAAAACTCCAAAATGTATTTTTTACTTCTGTTTTTACTTGGCTTGTATTTATAGTGCCATTGTTTTCTGTATAAGATTTTACATAATGTAACGTTGCAGAGTATGCTAGAGCGTATACCATTATTCCTGCAATAACAAGTACTAATATAGATATACCAAGCGTTAAAAAGCCCATTTCTTCAGTATCGAAAGTAGAGGCTCCTTCTAGTACAGATGTTAAATCTCCAAAACTGTAAAGCATAAAACCTAACCCAACAAAAAATAATATTAAATATGGTAATGTAATCTGTAATATTAAAGTGAAAAATGGTTTGTATTCGTTTCTTAAAAATGCGAAAACATCACTTATCATTTCTCCTAACTCTCGCTGTTTTTTAAATTGTATAAACTGTTTCATATTAAATGGTGGTTTTATTTCTGGTTAATTCTTGTTTTAGTTTTTCTTTTTTAGATAATTTTATTGGGTAAATTATATAGTAAAAAATTATTAAAGTTAGTGAGCTTATAATTATTGTAATGGCTAGCCAATCGGGCATTTCGGTATGTCTTGTAACAAAACCTTCTAGGAATCCTGCTATTATAAAAAAAGGAATAGTACTAACTAATATTTTAAGTCCGTTTTTAACACCTTTAATAAAAGATTCTAAGCGTGTATAAGTTCCAGGAAAAAGCATACCATTTCCTAAAACTAACCCAGAACATCCTGCAATTATTATTACAGATATTTCTATGGTACCATGAATCCAGATGGTTCTTGCAGACTGCCAAAGTAAACCTTGCTCGTAAAATAAATATTGAAAACTGCCAAGCATAATGCCATTTTGCATCATAATAAATAAAGAACCAATACCTAGCATAATGCCGTATGCAAAAGCCATTAAAGCCACTTTAATATTGTTTAATGTAATACCTAAAAACATATTAAACTCACCTTGTTCTTTATAAACACCCATTGGATCACCTTTTTCTATGTTTTCCATAGTCATGTTTACATAACCATCACCAAGAAAACTTCTAACAAAATCACCTTCGTTAGCAGCCGAAAAAGCTCCAATAACAACAAATAATATAAAGACTAAAAAAGCAACCAATAATTCGCGATGGTGCTGGCGAAACATTAATGGAAACTCATGAGTGAAAAAGGTAATTAATCTGTTTTTAGATTCCTTTTTAGTTTTGTAAATTTTTTGGTGAGCAGAAGAGGCTAAGCCATTTAAATAAGCTTCTGTGTTGCTATTTGGATAAAAAGTTTTAGCGTAGCTTAAATGATCTGTTATTTCAATATATAAACTAGAAAGTTCGTCTGGTGAAATTAGTATATTATTTGAAAGAACATTTTCAAATGTTAACCATTTATCTTTATTTTGCTTTACGAAAGCAGCTTCACGCATGTAATATCTTATTAAGCTTTCAAAGAAAAGAAAATATGAAAGAATTTCAAATAGAAACCGCCCAAAATGTTGCCATTATTCAAAATGCAGCAAATATAATGGATAGAATGTGGGCTTACTTAATAGATTCATTTATTATTTATTTTTATTTATTTGCTACTATACTATTATTAGTATTATTAGAACTAGATTTTAGAGATAGTTGGGCTATCTATTTGCTGGTCTCTTTACCTGCATTTTTATATTATGTATTACTTGAAACTTTTTGGAATGGCCAGACTGTTGGTAAAAATCTAATGAAGATAAGGGTGGTAAAATTAGATGGTTCTAAGCCAACTTTTGCTAATTATCTTGTGCGTTGGCTATTGCGTATTATTGATGTAGTTTTAACCTCAGGAGGATTGGCAGCACTTGTAATATTGTTAAAAGGAAATGGGCAGAGAATAGGCGACATTGCAGCGCAAACAACAGTAATTTCAGAAAAAAGAAAAGTTTCTATTAAAGATACTATTATTAGAGATATTGAGCCAGATTATGTGCCAACATATAGTCAAGTAACTTTGTTTAAAGATTCTGAAATACAAACTATTAAAAATTTGTTTGATGAAGCTAAAAGAAATGGAAACCATAATGTAATCTTAAAATTGTTTATTAAAGTGAAGGATATTATGGAGATTGAACCAGAAGAACAGCCTATAGCTTTTTTAGATACTGTAATTAAAGATTATAATTATTATACACAGAATATGTAAATTTTACTTTTTGTAAAATTATATTAATAATAGACCGCAAAAAGTAATGTTTTATATAATAGATATTTTAGGAACTATTGCCTTCTCCATTTCTGGAGTTTTAGTTGCGTTAAATAAAAAAATGGATGCCTTTGGAATATTAATTATTGCTTTTGTAACTGCTGTAGGAGGTGGAACTTTAAGAGATATTTTAATAGGAGAAACTCCTGTAAGTTGGATGAAAGATATAACTTTTGTTTATGTAGTGTTAGCTTCTACAATAATGGCTATAATTTTTAAATCTAAAATCGACTATTTACGTAAGTCACTATTTTTATTCGATACTATTGGTATTGGTTTATATACAGTTGTAGGAGTAGAGAAAGGTATTTCGGCAGGTTTGCATCCAATTATTTGTATTGCTTTAGGAACAATGTCTGCTTGTTTTGGAGGTGTGATAAGAGATATTTTATGTAATGAAATTCCTGTTATTTTTAGGAAAGAAATTTATGCAACAGCCTGTATATTGGGTGGTATTGTTTACTTTATTATAAAACGTTTACCTTTAGAAGGAAATTTTGTTTTTATTATAGCAGGATTAGTTGTAATTATTACTCGTATTTTAGCAGTAAAATTTAAGTTGAGGTTACCAAATTTGTATTAAGTAAGTACTATTTTTTTTGAAATAAATTAATCTATTACTTCAACTTTATTAATATAAATATTATGTCTTGGCCAATGTCCACCATCAACTTCTTGGTCTGCAATTTTATCTACAACATCCATACCTTTTATAACACGTCCAAAGGCAGTGTATTCTCCATCTAAATGAAATTGATTTTTTTGAGTAATAAAAAATTCAAATGGAGAAGCTAATTTGTAGGCATTTTCAATTTCTCCACTAGGAATCGAAATTGTACCTCTTCTATGTTTATAACCATATCTAACATCTGGAGGTAAAAGATAACGTCCCATTTTTCTGCGTTTTTTTAAAACTTCAGGTTCATCACTATTGCCACCTTGAATAACAAAGTTTTTTACCACACGATGAAATTGTGTACCATCAAAAGCCTTGTTTTTTGTAAGGAAAATAAAGTTGGCTCTATGGTATTTAACTTTATTAAAAAGTTCTAAATCAATATTTCCAAATTTGGTATAAATACGTACTTTGTTTTCTTTATTAATTTTGCCATACTCTTCAAAAAAATCCATGGCATTATCATCGTTTAGTGGAAGGTAGCGTTCTTCTAAGGTAAGCTTAGAGCTATCTATTTCTATAACTTTTTCTTCTATTTCAGGTGCTATCGTATCAACTTTTGTAACTTTACTTTTAACAGGTTTTGGTTTAGTTTTTTTATCTTCACAGTTAAATAATAAAATTAAGCTAAAAAGTAGAACTAGTCTCATAAATGAAATTTGAATCGTTTTTAAAATCTATTGTAAAAATAGAAAATTTACCATTACCAGGTGAAACTTCACAATTTAAAATGTCTCCTCCATACCGAGCAGATTTAATAAAAATGCAAGCCGAACGAATAAAGAAAGCAAGAAATAGTGCTGTAATGGCATTGTTTTATCCAAATAACGAAGGCGAAACATGTATTATTCTTATTTTAAGAAAAACCTATAAAGGTGTACACTCTGCACAAGTTGGTTTTCCGGGAGGAAAATTAGAAAAAAACGAAACAAATAAACAAGCAGCGTTAAGAGAAACAGAAGAGGAAATTGGTGTAAAACAAAATACAATAACTGTTTTAAGAGCGTTAACACAAATGTACATTCCACCAAGTAATTTTAATGTGAAGCCTTTTATTGGTTACGTAGAAAAAACACCAAATTTTATAAAGCAAGAAACCGAAGTAGAAGCGTTATTAGAAGTAAAGCTTAAAGATTTTTTAAATAAAAACGCATTAACAACTAAAACAGTATCTATGGCTAATGGGTTGAAAGTGAGTGTTCCAGCTTATGGTTTAAAGAATCATTTGGTTTGGGGAGCAACAGCAATGATGTTAAGTGAAGTGAAAGACTTGTTAAAGGCTAGCTTTAAATAGTTGGATTTCGCTACATTTGTATATCCTAGAACTTTTAAAATTTATGGGTTTATTTAAACGAAATCCTTTCGGACATATATTATTTGTGAAAAAGTGGCTCATTAGAATTTTGGGCTTACTTTCTCATAGGCGCTTTAGAGGTTTTAATAATTTAAAAATTGAAGGCTCCGAAATTATTAAAGATTTACCAGATACTAACGTTTTATTTATATCTAATCATCAAACCTATTTTGCAGATGTATTTTCAATGTTTCATGTATTTAACGCAAGTTTAAGTAATAGAGAAGATTCTATTAAAAATGTTGGTTATTTATGGAACCCGAAATTAAACATGTATTACGTTGCTGCAAAAGAAACCATGAAATCGGGTATTTTACCTAAAATATTTGCTTACACAGGATCTATTAGTATAGAGCGTACATGGAGAAGCGAAGGTAAAGATGTAAATAGGCAAGTAAAAATGAGTGATATTTCTGCTATTTCTAAAGCTTTAGAAGATGGTTGGGTAATAACATTTCCGCAAGGTACAACAACACCATTTAAGCCAATTCGTAAAGGAACAGCACATATTATTAAAAGATATAAGCCAGTAGTAGTACCAATTGTAATAGATGGTTTTAGACGCTCTTTCGATAAAAAAGGACTATTTATAAAAAAGAAAAACGTCTACCAATCTTTTGAAATTAAAAAACCATTAGAAATCGATTACGATAATGAATCTATAGACAGTATTGTAGAGAAAATAGAATATGCTATCGAGCAACATCCTTCATTTTTAAAAGTTATTCCACAAGAAGAGTTGTTAGCCCAAGAAGAACTTAATAAACAAAGAGAATGGTTAGACTCATAGTAAAACCAAACATTTATTTTAAAATTCTGGTATGATTACTTGCTTTTAAAATAGTGATGCTGTTTTTTGTTAAAAAATATAAGAATTATGATTACACCTAAAAAGCATAATAATGAAGAAGAAAGGCTTAGAGACCTAGAATCTTATTCTATTATAGACAGCTTACCAGAGAGTGATTATGATAATTTAACAAGAATAGCTTCGCAAATATGTAATACACCAATATCCTTGGTAAGTTTGTTAGATGATAAAAGACAATGGTTTAAATCTCACCATGGTTTAGAAACAAGCCAAACACCTAAAGATTATGCGTTTTGTGCACATGCTATAAATGATTCTAATAATATTTTTATTGTAGAAGACGCTAGAAAAGACGAGCGCTTTCATGATAACCCATTAGTTACTGGAGACCCAAATATAGTTTTTTATGCAGGAGTACCGTTAATTAGCGAAAACGGCTATCCTTTAGGGACTCTTTGTGTAATAGATAACAAGCCAAAAACGTTAACAAAAGACCAAATACTATCTTTAGATGCGCTTTCAAAACAGGTAATGAATTTGTTAAGACTTCGAAAAAGTAAACGGTTATTAGAACAGTCTTTAAAAGCATTAGAAGAAAAAAACAAAGAATTAGAGCAGTTTACCTATATAGCATCGCACGATTTGCAAGAGCCAATTAATACGGTAATTAGTCTTATAGACATGTTGGAAGATCAACCTAATAATACTTTAAGCGATTTAGAGAAAAAAAATTTTAAGTATATCCATAATGCTTCATATAGAATGAAAGAGCTCGTAAATGCATTGCTTGATTATGGAAAACTAGGTCAAAAACCAGAATTAAAAAAAATAGACTGTAACCTTCTTGTAAACGAAGTATTACAAGATCTTGACGCATTGGTTAAAAAATATAAAGCAAATATTATTATAGAAAAATTACCAGTAATTTATGCTTTTGAAGTAGAATTAAGACTTTTATTTCAAAATTTAATAAGCAATGCAATTAAGTTTTCAAAACCCGATGTTGCTCCAATTGTAAAAATATTTTCAGAAGAAAAAGAATCTAACTATAAATTTACAGTAAAAGATAACGGTATAGGAATCGACGAAAAATTTAAACAAAAGATATTTCTTATTTTTCAAAAATTACATCAAAACAATAAATATACCGGAACAGGAATAGGTTTAGCGCATTGTAAAAAAATAGTAGAGCTCCACAATGGAACTATTGTGGTAAACTCTCAATTAAATCTAGGGAGCTCTTTTCAATTTACAATAAGTAAAAATTTAACTTAAAAATTATTAATTTCTAAACCTACATTTTTTTAAGCTCATTGTAATTTCGGTTTAAGCGCTTCATTAAAACACCGTAAATTAACTTGTAAAAAAGCCAAATTAAACCAACAAAAACTATTGTGGTTACTAGCATAATAAGTGCAACTGTAATTTTGCCACTAGTATCTAATTTAGTTATTACTTCTTCTAATTTAGGATCTGTTTTTGTTGCGTAATAAGAGCCTAAAACCATAGAAACAAAAGCCATAATTAAATTATAAGCCACATAGTATTTTATTACTTTTCTAGTACTAATAATACTTTCCATAAGTTTTTTAGCATTATCTGTAACAGATATGCTTTTGTAACTTTTATACAGTAAGTAAATAAATATTAATATTACGGTAAAGCTTAAAATTGTTAAACCTAACAATAAACCTTCATTAACATGCGTAGCTTCAACCTTTGCTCTATAAGAAGCAGATAATTTTGGTAGAAAAGTAATTGCAATCCAAAATATAAGTTCGGCAATACTAATGTAAAAAAGCGTCTTAACAATAGAAGACGATTTTTTCCATAACATAGGATACAATTCTTTAGAGCTTAATCGCTTTTCTTCAACAGTATCCTTCTGCCAATGTTTTTTTAATAAATCTAATTCATCCATATGTTTACGGATTTAAAATGGTTCTTAATTTTGTTTTCACTCTATTCATTTTTACTCTAGCATTCACTTCAGTAATACCCATTGTTTCGCTAATTTCTTTATAATTTTTGTCTTCTAAATACAAGAAAACAAGAGCTTTTTCAATATCATTTAATTGGTGTACAGCACTATATAAAAGTTTTAATTGTTGTTCTTCGGTATCATCATAATCCTCCGCTTTTATTTTAAACTGTACCGTATCAAACTCTGTTGTATTTATAGTACGTTTAGACTTTCTATATAATGTAATAGCCGTATTTAAACCTACTCTATACATCCACGTACTAAACTTCGAGTCTCCACGAAATTTAGGATACGCACGCCATAACTGTATGGTAATTTCCTGAAACAAATCATTATGCGCATCGTAGTTATTAGTATATAATCTACACACTTTATGCACAATGTTCTGGTGTTTTTCCAGCAGTTCTACAAAGCTATGTTCAAGTTCTTTATTCAATGTTTTTGGTTAGGTTACACTATAAGTAGAATAAATGTAAAATATGTTACAAATTTTTTATAATTTAATTTTTGGCGTTCCCAACCTCCGCAAAAAAGCTCCGGTTGGTCAGGCTTTCAAGGCTCGCTCTCTGCGAGGAGCTCAAACAAACCTTTCAATCCTTAACGCAAGCCAATATAGTGTTAAAAACCATAGATTCTAAATAAAATAAATAGTCTTTATAAAGCTTATATTGTATCTTTGAGTATAGTATAAAATCTCTTTTTTTTATGAATATTCCCAAAACTAATCTTCCAAGAATTGTAATTGTTGGTGGCGGTTTTGCTGGTATCAATCTTGCTAAAACACTGGCTAATAAAAAAGTACAAGTTGTATTGCTAGATAAGCATAACTACCATACTTTCCAACCTCTACTTTACCAAGTATCTTCTTCAGGATTAGAACCAGATTCTATTGCTTATCCTTTACGTAAAATTTTAAAAAAGCATAAAAATTCTTTTTTTAGATTAACCGAGGTAAATAATATAGATACAGAAAATAAAACAATTAATACAAGTATAGGAAACCTTAATTACGACTATCTTGTTTTGGCTACAGGTACAAAAACTAATTATTTTGGAAACAAAAAAATAGAAACCCACAGTATGCCAATGAAGGAAGTATCGCAAGCCTTGGATATTAGAAGTTTAATTCTTCAAAATTTTGAAAAAGCAGCAATAACAAGCGATAAAGATAAAAGAAAAGCCTTTCTTAATTTTGTAATAGTTGGAGCAGGACCAACAGGCGTTGAGCTCGCTGGTGCCATTGCAGAGCTTAAAAATAATATTTTACCAAGAGATTACAGAGATTTAGATCCAGAGATGATGCAAATTTATCTTCTAGAAGGAGGTAAAAGTGTGTTGCCACCAATGAGTTCTCATGCATCTAAAAAAGCAGAACACTTTTTAAAGGCACTTGGCGTTTTAGTACACTGTAACACACAGGTTAAAGATTATGATGGTAAAACAGTAACCACAAATACAAATTTAACTTTAGAATGCGAAACACTTATTTGGGCAGCAGGTGTAACTGGAGATCCAGTTTATGGTTTAAATGCAGAAGTTTTACAAGAACGTTCTAACCGTTATAAAGTTGACCAATACAACCAAATAAAAGGTGTAGACTCTATTTTTGCCTTAGGTGATATTGCTTATATGGAAACAGAAGCATACCCAAAAGGACACCCACAAGTAGCACAACCAGCAATTCAACAAGGAAAATTGTTAGGTAAAAATATTTTAAAACTAATAGAGGGAAAACCTATGCAAGCTTTTATATATAAAGATAAAGGTTCAATGGCTACAATAGGTAGAAATAAAGCAGTGGTAGATTTAAAATATTTTAAGTTTTCTGGTTTTTTTGCTTGGTTTGTATGGATGTTTGTACATTTAATGTCGCTTGTAGGCTTTCGTAATCGTGTAATTATTTTTTTTAATTGGACTTATAACTATATAAATTTTGATAAAGCAGCACGATTAATAATTAGGCCTTTTAATAAAAAATAGAGAACAAATACATTTCATCATTTAAAAACAACAATTCGGTAATAATCAATTTTAAAAACTAAACTTCGGTTGCATTTTTGGACCATCAATCAGGCTGAAAATATTTTTTAGTTAACCAAAAACGCAACAATTATGAAATTTATTACCGCAATTCTAATCACATTAATCAGTGGTCAATGCTTTGCACAAACTATTACAGGACAAGTTATAGATGTTAAAAACAATCCTATAGAAGGTGCCAATGTTTATTTAAAAGGAACTTACGACGGTACAACTACCAATGCAGAAGGTAATTTTTTTTTTAAAACAACAGAAACAGGAACACAAACTTTAAATATTTCTTTTATTTCATTCGAAACATACACATTAACAGGAGATGTTTCTACTTTAAACAATTTAAAAATAACGTTACGAGAAGATGTAAACGCGTTGGATACAGTAGTGCTTTCGGCAGGTACTTTTTCGGCAGGCGATAATAGTAAAGTATCAGCTTTAACATCTTTAGATGTTGTTACTACCGCAAGTGCCCTTGGCGATTATGTAGGTGCTTTACAAACTTTACCTGGAACTACAACAGTAGCAGAAGATGGTCGATTATTTGTTCGTGGTGGTGAGGCAGAAGAAACTCAAATTTTTATAGATGGTATTCGCGTGTTTACACCTTATTCACCTTCTACAAATAACACACCAACTCGCGGACGTTATTCTCCTTTTTTGTTTGATGGTATTACTTTTTCTACAGGCGGTTACAGTGCAGAATATGGGCAAGCCTTATCAAGTGTTTTATTATTAAATACTATAGACGAGCCAGAACAAGAAAAAACCGACATTGGTATTATGACGTTGGGAGCAACATTAGGCAATACACAAAAATGGGACAAAAGCGCGTTAAGTGTTAATGCTTCTTATATTAATTTAGAACCATATCAAGCCATCTTTAAAGATAGAAACGATTGGAAAAAATCTCCTGAAAATTTTTCTGGAGAAGCTGTTTACAGATATAAAACTAATAATGGGCTGCTTAAATTGTACTCAGCTTTCGATACAACAAATTTTGAACTCATTCAAGAAGACATCAATCAACCAGAAGGAATGCACTTTAAACTAAATAATGCAAACCTTTATTTTAATGGTTCTTATACCGAAAAGTTAAAAAACAGATGGAAACTAGCTACAGGAATTAGTTATACTCATGCTAAAAGCAAAATGAATATAGATAATAGTAATATTGATGATATTGAAAACTCTTTTCATGCTAAGCTAAAACTTAGAAAAAGCTTTAGTAATCGTTTTAAACTAAATTTTGGAGCAGAATATTTTGCAACAGATTTTAACGAAGATTTTAATAACGAGTTAATGGCGCCTTTAGATTATGGATTTAAAAATAATATTGCTTCAATATTTACAGAAACCGATATAATTTTCTCTAAAAAAATAGCTTTAAAAGCAGGTTTGCGTACAGAATATAGCCAATTATTTAAAGAAACTAGTATTGCACCACGCTTGTCTTTAGCATATAAAACAGGAGCTAAAAGCCAATTATCTTTAGCCTATGGCGATTTTTATCAAAATCCAAACAGTAGTATTTTAAAGTTTGAACAAGATTTAAAAGCACAAAAAACACAACATTATATTTTAAATTACCAATACAATAACGATGGTAAAATATTTAGAGCAGAAACTTATTATAAGGGTTATAATAATTTAGTAAAATATAATACAGAATTTGCTGGATTGGAAAGTAATTATAATAATTTAGGAACTGGATTTGCTAAGGGATTAGATTTATTTTACCGTGATAATAAGAGCATAAAGAATATCGATTATTGGTTAAGTTACTCTTATTTAGATACAGAAAGAGATTATAAAAATTACTTAACGGCTGCACAACCTAATTTTGCTAATAAGCATAACCTTTCTGTGGTTGGAAAATATTGGATTGAAAATTGGAAAAGTCAATTAGGTGTAAGTTATAGTTTTGCTTCTGGGAGAACTTATACCAACCCAAATAAAGCTGGTTTTTTAAATGAAAAAACCAAAAGCTATAATAGTTTAAGTTTAAATTGGGCGTATTTATTAAGTCCGCAGAAAATTTTATACTTTTCTTTTAACAACGCTTTAGGGTTTAAAAACGTAAACGGTTACCAATATGCAAATACGCCAGATGTAAATAATAATTTTGCTAGTCGTGCTTTGCGTCCTGCCGCAGATCAGTTCTTTTTTGTAGGTTTCTTTTGGACTATTAGCGAAAACGGCAATGATAACCAGCTGGATAATTTGTAAACTTTATTTTATATTTAAACATTAAAAATCCCAATAGCTTCATAAAGAACAGTAACAATACCATTCCATACTTTTTCTAAAACAACTTTAAGAATTCCTTTTAGTGTGTTAACAAAGTTGGTAACCATATGCTTTAAGCCATCGAGAAAGAAACCGATAAGATCGTCTTCAATTTCTCCAGTAGCAATACCTGCTTTTATAATAAGAGCTTGCTTAGAAATAGCTTCTGCTTGTCGCTCGCTAAAACCTGTTACCAAAGCAATATCTTTTTCTAATATGTTAGAAGCTACGTTTTTTATAGAATCTATTAAGTTAGCTGTTTTGTTATTCATAATATTAACGTTTTAAAAAGCTTTCGTAGGTAACGGCTTGATCTAAAAATATTTTAATTTCACCTTTAAAAGTTTCTATTACTATTGGGCTTAAACCAGAAGATTGGTCTTTTTCTTTCATTTTAACCAAGTTTTCTACAATACGATTAAAGGCAAAAGCACTTGGGTAATCGCTAGATGAGGTTGGGCTATTACGTTCTGCTAATAAATTATTTATTTGCTCAGTAGTTTTGTTGCTTGGTACTGGTCGTGCTTTAGCAAGTAGATTTAAGGTTTCAAACTTGCTTATTAATGAGTTGTATGTGTTTTCTCGTCTAGAAAAACTTTCTTCATTTGTACCTCCAGCAATTTCTGCTAGAAATAAAAAAGTCTCTGTTGTAGCCTCTGTAGATTTATCTATAATTGTTTGATTATAGCTAGGTGCTAAATAGGTTTTACAGTTAGCTAAAAGTAATACGCAAAAAAGAAGTAGTGTGTGTTTTAAAAAAAGGTGTTTTATTGGTTTCATTTTTATAGTATTACTTAATATTTTATTTTTATTTAAATCCATACATTTTAGATTATTCCACATGATCTTGTCTCCAAAATAAATACCCAATTAATAATCCAAAGGCCATAGATATTGCATGTGCTATGCGTATTTCGTTTTGTGTTGGTTGGTTAGGTATTTTTGCAACAGTTTCAATTAAAAAAGGTCCAATTTTTAAAAAATAAATTAATGCCGCAATTGAAAAAAGTATAATTGTGCCAGTAACTTCGTGAACTAATTTTTTGCTTTTTCGTGTAAAAAATAAGTTTATAGCAACTGCTCCCCAAAAATAAGTAAGTACAAAAAATGCCTTTTCGGTTTCACCTTTAATAACTTCGCTAATGGTAATATTATTAGTCGCCGCTAAAATAATATCGAATATAATTAGCACTACAAATAAGCCAATTAAAATATATTGTACTATGCGAACTAATTTAGGATGTGTTTCAAAATACGTTTCTAAGTTTTGCATGATTTTTAATTAAATATGTCTAAATAATCTAGATGACGCTGCGACCAAAAAAAGTGACCATAAATAACTCCCAAAATTAATAGTAGTAATTGTATACGTCGTTTCATTACAAAATCTTTGTCTTGTTTTAATCCTATTATTAATAAGGCAATTAATAAAACAACTACTAAAACAACAGGAAGCCAGGCGTTAGGTCCTAAAAGTGGAACTTCTGTTCCTAAAAAAAAATGTCCACCTAAAATTCCCCAAGCAGTTGTTAGAAAAAAATATTTATGGTATGCCCAACGCTTGATTAGAAAATTTACAGTGTCATTTTCTACATCGTTAAAATACAAATAGATATTAAAAAGTATTAGGAATAAAATGGTTATGCCAATAACAATTTGCACAATTAATGTATAATCCATTGTTTAGTTTTTACAGTTAAATTAATAGCAGCTTAAAGTTAAGTAATTAATTTTAAAATTTATGCTTCCAAATTGTTAAGGAATGTAATGTTTTATAGTTTTTTACAATTCAGTATTAAAAAATAACAGTTCGGTAATTCGTTTTTTTTAAACAAGTATTTGCGTAAGATATTTGTCCTAACAATTAAAACCACAAAATTATGTACAGATTAGCACTATTAATTATTATGATGATTACTTCTAATTTAAATGCACAAACCGAAAGTAAATATGAAACCGGTATGTTAAAAGCATTTAGCTTATGGGAAGAACAAAAAACAGAGGAAGCTGTAAATTTATTCGAGCGTATCTCGAGTGCAGAAAACGAAAATTGGTTACCAAGTTACTATGCAGCTCAAGTATTAATCCTTGATGGATTTACAAAACTTCAAGACTCAGAAAAATTAGATGCACAATTAAAACGAGCTCAAAATTTTATTAATGATGCAAAAACAAAAAGTAAAGAAAATGCCGAAATTCTAGTTATGCAAGCATTATTACATACCGTTTATGTAGCAAGTGATGGAGCAAAATATGGCATGACCTTAGCGCCAAAAGTAGCACAGTTGTATGAACAAGCATATAAACTTGATTCTAAAAACCCAAGAGTAGTATTAAATAGAGCCGAGTGGAACATAGGAAGCGCAAGATATTTTGGTCAAGACACTAAGCCATTTTGTAACGAATTTAATAAAGCCTTAGAACTTTTTGTTAACTTTAAACCAGAATCTAAATTTCACCCAAATTGGGGAAAGGAAAGAGCAGAGCAAATGATTAAATCTTGTAATTAATAAGTATGATTAAATTCTTAAAAGCATTTGGTAAAGCCTTTAGCATTGGTATTCTAGTATTTATTGTAATAGGTATTTTTAGATTTATTAATGGAGATACTATTGCGTTCGATAAATATCTACTGGAATATTTTATATATAATCAAGCTTATTCGGTTATTTTATATTTAGCAAATTCTTTTTCAATTAATTATATGACAGATAAAATGGGTTACAAACTCTTCGAGTTTAAAAACCTTATTATGGCTGTAATATTATCTATTGGAGTCTCGATACTATCTATTTTTTGTATTCGATACATAACAAGAGTAATAATTTATAACAGCACGTTTAGTAATTTTTTAAAAACCGAAACACTAAGTAGTTATCTGTTTGCTTTAGGAATTTCAATTTTAATTACTGTAATTTTTTATAGTATTTATTATTACAAAAATAAACAGGATCGAAAGGTTAAAGAACAAAAAGTAATTGCTGGAACTGCAAGTGCAAAGTTTAATGCTTTAAAAAACCAGTTAGACCCACATTTTCTGTTTAATAGTTTAAATGTATTAACTAGTTTAATTGAAGAAAATCCGGATAGTGCACAAAAATTTACAACTAGTCTATCTAAAGTTTATCGTTATGTTTTAGAGCAAAAAAATAAAGATTTAGTTACTGTAGACGAAGAACTAAAATTTGCAAAAACATATATGTCGCTTTTAAAAATGCGTTTTGAAGACAGTATTGTATTTAATATTCTTGAAAAAGCATCAAACCCAGAAAGTAAAGTAGTGCCATTATCACTACAATTACTTCTAGAAAATGCAGTAAAACATAATACAGTAACAGAAAGTAAACCTTTACACATTAAAATTTACGAAGACAACGGAAATTTAATTGTAGAAAACAATTTACAAACCAAACAAGTAATAAAAAAGAGTAGTGGAGTAGGCTTAAGTAATATTAAACAGCGTTACCAGCTATTATCAAATAAAACAGTTAGTATAACAGAGGATAAAATCAAATTTAAGGTCGCTATTCCAATGCTAACAAAACAAATTATAGTTATGAAACAAACAGCAATAAAACAATACGACGACAGTTATATAAGAGCTCGTAAAAGAGTAGACGAATTAAAAGAATTTTATTATAATTTAATTTCTTACTGCTGTGTTATTCCATTTTTAATATTTATAAATTATAACACATATTGGGATTTTAAATGGTTTTTCTTTCCGCTTTTTGGTTGGGGATTAGGCTTAAGTATACACGCTTATAAGGTTTTTGTAAACGATGGCGTTTTAGGCAGAAGTTGGGAGGAGCGTAAAATTGAAAAATTCATGAAAGAAGAAGAAGGTAACCAATACAATCTATAATTATGTCTCAAAATATAGATCCATATAACAACACTAATTCTCATAAAAATTTTGATAGAGAAGAAGCTTATATAAGAGCTAAAAAAAGAGTTAAAAAAATTCTTGGTTTTTATTGGCACTTAGCATCTTATATAGTAATTAATATTTTTATTTTATATGTTATTTCTCAAAATTTAAACGGAGAAAAATTTTGGTCGTTTAATGTCTTTTCAACAGTAATTTTTTGGGGAATTGGATTGTTGTTTCATTTTTTAGGCGTTTTTGGACCAAACTTTTTGTTTGGTAAAGCTTGGGAAAAACGAAAAATAGAAAAGTATTTAAAAGAAGAAAATAAAAAATGGGAGTAAACATGAACACAAATCAAATAGATCAACAACGTTTAGAACGTGCAAAAAAACGTGTAAAAAGAATAAAAGGTTTTTATACACACTTGTTAATTTATATTGTAATTAATACAGTTATTGTGTTTATAAATATTGATAATTTAAAACCCGGACAATCTTATTTTCAATGGTATAATTTTATAACACTAACCATTTGGGGAATACCATTAATTATTCATGGTCTAACTGTATTTTTACCTAATTTTATATTAGGAACAAATTGGGAAGAACGAAAAATTAAAGAAATTATGGAAAATGAAAACAATGTGTGGGAGTAATTATCTTTAAATTAAAGCGCTAAAAACTATTAAGTAATTTTTTAAATTTTCACCAACCTATAATTATGAAAGTAATAATAATAGAAGACGAAAAACCTTCTGCCAGACGTTTACAACGCATGTTAAAAGCGCTAGATATTGAGGTAGATACGATGTTACACTCTGTAGAAGAATCTATCCAATGGTTTCAAAATAACGAGCATCCAGATTTAATATTTTTAGATATACAGTTAAGTGATGGTCTATCTTTTGAAATTTTTGATGCAATAGATATAACTTCAGCTATAATATTTACAACTGCTTACGATGAGTATGCGCTTCAAGCATTTAAATTAAATAGTATTGATTATTTACTTAAACCTATTGATGATGAAGAGTTAGAAGCAGCGGTATCTAAATTTAAAATACGCTTACCCAAAAAACAAACAGTTTCTTTAGACTTTAATGAAATTAAAAAACTTTTAATTAATCCTATAGAGCGTGAGTATAAAAAACGTTTTTCGGTAAAAGTAGGTCAGCATTTAAAATTAGTTAATATAGAAGATATAGAATGTTTTTATAGTGAAAATAAAGGCACTTATTTACATACAAATCAAGGCAGAAGTTATTTGTTAGATACTACTTTAGATAGTTTAGAAGAAGAGTTAGCTCCAGAACATTTTTTTAGAATAAACAGAAAATTTATTGTAAATATTCAAGCAATAGAAGATATGGTAAGTTATACAAATTCAAGATTACAAATAAAACTAAAAACTTATAAAGGAGAAGAAGTTATTGTAGCTCGTGAACGTGTTAAAAAATTTAAGTCTTGGTTAGAATAGTTAATCTTCAATTCTATTATCATCAAAAGCAGATGGTAATAATTTAGGAATAAATTTAATAACTAACGGAAGTAATAGTGCGCCTCCAGGTAATATAAAAATAGCGAGACTTGGTATGGCTTTAAAAATATCTAATAATTGCTCGTTTACTTTTTTTTGTTCTTCCTTAGAGAGGTCCTTAACTGTTGATTTTGTTAATAAAATCATTAACTCTTTACTTTGAGAGAGTTCTTTTAATAAACGTTTACTATTTCTAGAGATTAGTTTAATTACAATTTTACTTGAGTTATCATAAAAAGATTTTACAATATTTTTAGAACCTAATAATACAATATCTTTTTTATGTGTTTCATAAAAAGTAGAAATAGACTGCATGGCAGTTGTTACATCTGTATTTTTTAGCTTTAGATCTTTACCTAAATTAAATAAAAAGTAACGCTCTTTATCATCAATAGTTTTATCTGTCCAAGTTGCCATACATGCTAAATCTAGTATGTATTGCTTTTCTAAAGGTGTTTTTAAATATTTAATAGCTTGAGCATAAGTAAGCTGGTTCGTTTGCTGGTAACGTAAAGACTGCTCAAATAGATTAATAAGGCTATAATCGTACTTAGTTTTTTCGGTTTTAGCATTTAAAGTTTTTAAAACTATGGTTTCTATTGCACTTTCTTCGTTAATAATAGAGGCTTCGGTAATATGTCCTGAAATTAAATATTCTTTATAAGCCAATACATCTATAAATAACAATGCATTTGTAATAAAATAGTTAAAGCTTTTATTAATAAGGTTGCTATCTATTTGAATACGCTTATGGATTATTTTTTCTAAAGCTTCAGTACTATTATTCTTCTTTATAATCTCAGATAGAAAATGCGTTTTATGTGCATTAATTTTTTTGTAAAATAAAACGGTATCTTCTATAAAATTTTCATTTGCTTTAAGAGATTGATGTACAACTATTAAAGCAGTAAGATGATTGATTTTACATATTTCTTCAGAAGAAAAATCTGCCTTATCAATGTAAGATAATGCTATATCCGTATTGCTACCATATATATAACCACAAGTTATTAATTCTTGATAAAGACTTATAAGTGTCAAAGCTTTGTTAGAGAAAACCTTATTAAATATTAAAGTTTGCTTATTTATCCAGCCAAATGAAGATGGGTTCACTTATTATTAGTTTTTAGCCGCTAAGTTACTTATACTAAATGAAACTTATAGACTATAAGTGGTTCAAGTTGTTAACACAAGTTTAACAAAACCGACTTCTGCATTTTCTCGTATGTAGACTGAGAACCAAAAAATTAATTAACAAAAATCTCATTAAATTATGAAAAAATTAAAAATTTTATTAGGAATTTCAGCTATTGCAGTTGCAGGTTTCTTTATGGTAGCAGCCGATCACATTGACGCACCAGCAGTTGCAGGTGGAACAAGTGACATTACAGATTTCTATGCTTTTAGAGCACAAGATCAAGACAACATTGCATTTGTTGCAAATGTGCAAGGTTTATTAAGTCCAACAGCATCAGCTTCAGCACAGTTTGATGAGAATGTATTAGTAGAAATTAACATTGATACAGATGCAGATACTGTTGAAGACTTATTAATTCAAGCAGTAGCAAGAGATGGAAAAATGTATGTATTTGGACCATTTGCAGCTGGATCTTCAGCAGGATTAAATAGTACAATTAACACATCTGCTCCATTAACAGTAGTAGATATTACAGGTTACAATGATTCAGCAATTACAGCAACTAACGCTTCTAATGGAGTTAAAGCATTTGCAGGACCTAGAGATGATCCATTTTATTTTGATTTCGATCAGTATAATGAAATCTTAGCTGGTAATGCTCCAGGAGGATTTAACAACCCAGGAACAGATAAGTTTGCTGGTACAAATGTACTGTCAATAGTTGTAGAAGTACCAAAAACTTTAATTGGTGGAACTGGTACAATTAATACTTGGTTAGAAACTAAGTCTAAATAATAATAATCAACCTAAAAACATATATAATTATGAAAAATATAAAAACATTAATGATAGCATTATTAATTTCTGGAGCAGCATTTAATTGCTCTGATGATGATGATAATGCAGTAACACCAATAGGAGAAGCTACTATAGATTTCTCAGGTACTTACACACAAGACGACCAAATGGGTAGACCTGCTATAAACACTGTGTTTAGTGTAGGCGATAGCCAGAAAAATACATTTAATACAACAGTGCCTTCTGCACAAGGACCAGCTTTTCAATCAAGTTTCGAAACTAGATTATTAGCTTTAAACGGAGCTTATACTACTAATGCTTTAGGATTAAATGCAGAAGATTTTACAGGCGTTTTAGCTACAGATGTTTTAAGTGTAGATTTAGATGGTGTTACCACTTTTTTCGACGGTACTAACGTTTTAACAGGAAGAACTCTTGCAGACGATGTTATTGATACAGAATTGTTATTAATCTTTGGTGGACCAATGGGTACAGATAATCCTACTTTAACAACGGATTATGTTGCAGGAAACGATAAAGATTTCTTAACATCTTTCCCTTATTTAGCAACACCTCACTAAATAATATATTAAACCAGAGTGCTTTTTTTAGTGCTCTGGTTTTTTTATATAATAAACTTACCAACAAACACAAACAGACATGAAAACATATTTATACTTCCTATTCTTTTTAACTTTGTTTTTTAGTTGCGAAGAAAAAGCCAAAACAATTACAAATTCTGAAAATTATGATGGATATCTAATTGCAGAAAATAAAAAATTAGAGAATGCAACCGAAGAATATAAATTTTGGTCTGCAAAACAAGAAAAAACACCACATCCTGTAAGTTATTTTTCCCAACTTGCAAATGCTCAAAACCAATTGTTTGATGCCACAGGAAATATTGAAAATCTTAAAAAATCTGAAGATTATTTATTAGAACTAAATACTAAAAATAATTTTGAAAAATGTGGAGAATTAAGAGCTTTAGCAAGAAATTACATTTCTCAACATCGCTTTAAAGAATCTTTAGAACTTTTAAAAAAAGCCGAAACTATTGGTGATGAGTTAGAAAGCACTCAAAAAATGATGTTTGATGTGCATATGGAACTTGGCAACTTTGATACAGCTAAATCCTACCTAGAAAAAGTAGTAGATTTAAACAGTTTCGATTATTTAATTAGAACAGCAAAATGGAATGACCATATAGGAAACCTTGATGCTGCTATTAAATATATGGAAATGGCTATGATTAAAGCAGAGTCTTCAAATCTTAAAAATTTAAAAATTTGGTCTTATACTAATATTGCCGATTTTTATGGGCACGATGGGCAAATAAATAAATCTTATAAATACTATTTAAAGGCTTTAGAATTAGATCCTAATAATGCATATGCAAAAAAAGGAATCGCTTGGATTATCTACTCTCACGAGCGTAATCCAGAAGAAGCTCTTAGAATTTTAACAGCAATTACTAAAGAATATAGTGCGCCAGATTACTTACTGTTAAAAGCAGAAATATCAGAGTTTTTAAAGGATCAAAATTCCAAAAATAATTATATTGCGGCTTATAAAAAAGCAATTAAAAACACACAATACGGCGAGATGTATAATGCCTATAATGCTAAGTTATTTGCAGAAGACACAACGCTTATTGACTCTGCAATTACAATTTCTAAAAAAGAAATAGAAAATAGAGCAACACCTCAATCTTACGATTTATTGGCTTGGGCTTATTATAACAAAGGAGATTATAAAAAGGCGTTAGACATTGCAAATAATCATATAATAAATAAAACTTTTGAACCAGAAGTATTATACCATGTTGCCGAGATATATAAGGCAAATAATATGAATGATGAACTACAACCATTAAAAAAAGAACTACTTGGTGCAACATACGAGTTAGGACCTGTAACCGAAATTAAAATTAACCAACTATAAATAAAAAATGAAAAACCCAAAAAGTATTCTGCGCATTGCATTATTCTTTATCTTTTTTCTAAGTTTCAAAATTCTTACTGCACAACAAGTAAAAGGATATGTTTTAAATAATAAACAGCCTTTAGCTACCGCTTATATCTATAATTTAGATACAAAGTCGCACTCTCACACTGCAGATAATGGATATTTTGTTTTAGAAAACAATAAAGTAAACGACACAATAACTATAAGTTTATTAGGCTTTAAAAAGAAAAACATAGTTCTTAAAGAAGAAGATTTTAATACTACAATTAGTATAAATCTAGAACGTAAAATTTTTCAATTAGATGAATTGGTTTTATCCGAACAAGAAAATGTATTAAATACATTAACAAAAATAGATGTACAAACTTCACCTATAAATTCTTCTCAAGAAATATTAAGAAAAATACCAGGATTAATAATAGGGCAGCATGCTGGTGGAGGTAAAGCCGAACAGATTTTTTTAAGAGGTTTCGATATCGATCATGGTACAGATATTTCTATAAATGTGGATGGAATTCCGGTAAACAATGTATCTCATGCACATGGTCAAGGTTACAGCGATTTACACTTTGTTATTCCAGAAACTATCGAGAGTATTAACTTTGGTAAAGGACCATATTATGCTAATGCTAGAGATTTTACAACAGCAGGTTATGTAGATTTTAAAACTAAAAGTAGTATAGAAAATAATACTATTAAATTATCTTATGGAGATTTTAATACCATTAGAACATTAGGTCTTTTTAATTTAACAGATAACAATAAAAATTCTAATGCCTATGCAGGTATAGAATATATTGAAACCGATGGCCCATTTAATAGCTCTCAAAACTTCAACAGACTTAATCTTATTGGTAAGTATTCTACTTTATTACAAAATAGAAATAAAATTACAGCAACTGTTACTCACTTTAATAGTCGTTGGGATGCTTCTGGACAAATACCAAATCGTGCTGTTGAAAGCGGATTGATAGACCGTTTTGGTGCTATTGATGATACCGAAGGAGGCAATACAAGTAGAACAAACATAAACTTAGAACACAAGTTTTTTGCAAGTGATGATACCACAGTAAAGTCTAATGCATTTTATTCTCATTACGATTTTGAACTGTATTCTAACTTTACCTTTTTTCTTGACGACCCTATTAATGGAGACCAGATAAAACAAAAAGAAGACCGCTCTATTTTTGGTTTTAATACCGAAATAAAAGAACAAAACGCCTTTAATAATGAAATTATTGAGACTACTAGCGGAATTGGGTTAAGATATGATAAGGTTAATGATGTAGAGTTATCTCATACACTAAATAGAAATACCACCTTAGAGTTTATACAACTTGGCGATATAAACCAAACCAATGCGTTTGCTTATTATAAAGCTGGATTCGATTTAGGAAAAGTTAAAATTACTCCAGGATTAAGACTAGAATATTTTAAATTTTTATATAATGATGCTTTAAGCGAAGATTATGAAACGCAATCTGAAACTAAAACAGCATTATTGCCAAAGCTTAACATACAATTCAATCAAAACAATAATCTACAATGGTTTTTAAAGTCTGGAATTGGTTTTCATTCTAACGATGCAAGAGTAGTAGTAAGCCAACAAGGAAGAGATATTTTACCAAAAGCTTATGGAGTAGATTTAGGTAATGTATGGAAACCAACTAAAAATTTAGTGATTAATACTACAGCATGGTATTTGTTTTTAGAACAAGAATTTGTTTACGTTGGAGATGCTGGAATTGTAGAACCTAGCGGAGAAACAGAACGTCTAGGTTTAGATTTAGGATTAAGATACCAATTAAACAATTATTTATATTTTAATACAGATGCAACATTAACAAAAGCTAGAAGTATTGAAGAAAATGATGGTGAAGATTATATTCCATTAGCACCAAGTTTTACTATGGTTGGAGGATTAGCTTTAAATAATTATGAAGGTTTTTCTGGAGCTTTAAGTTATAGATTTTTAGATGATAGAGCTGCAAACGAAGACTATTCAGTTACAGCAGAAGGTTATTTTGTAACAGATTTTAATCTTAATTATAAGTTTAATAAAAATCTAACATTAGGTATTTCAATAGAAAATATATTTGATACAGAATGGAACGAAACTCAATTCTTAACAGAGTCTAGACTACAAAATGAAATTGATTCTACAGAAGAAATTCATTTTACACCAGGAACTCCATTTAATGCTAAAGCAACTTTAACTTATAATTTTTAAAACCTTATGGATGAATTTTACGTAAGTATTTTAAAATCATCCATTAACATTAAAATATAAGATTTAAAGCTATGAAAAAGATATAAATTTTGTTTGTTTTTTTGTTGGTTGATTTGGAAAGTGCCTTGCTTATTCCTAACTATATAAGTAAGGACTTTCTTTATCAAAATAAAGTAATGTAAGGGAAGACAATTACTTTATTAACTAAGCTCAGGTTTTTATCTGAGCTTTTTTATGCGTTATTATTAAGTAAATATTTAATAGTTTTTATAAAACTATTTTATAAAAAAAAGTCGGCTGTTATAAAATAACAGCCGACTTAAATAAATATCTAAAATTATATTTAAGAAGTTTTTTCAACAACTCCTAAAGTATATAATTGTTCAAGCGTTGGAGAAACACTTCCTCCAGCTGGTTCTAAGGTAATACCAAATGCTTGAGACTCGTTTGTGTTTTCTAAGCTAAATATTTTGTTATCATCAGATATAAAATTATCAATAGTACCTAAACTTGTTGGTGTAAGAGGATTTAAAGTTAAAGACCAAACTTGGTAAACTTTACCTTCTGGCGGTTCTGGTAAACCTGCTAAATCTAAGTAAACAGTTTTGTTGTCTTTATTCCAGTATGCTTTTGCATAAGCTTCAGGAAAAACAGCTTGTCCTGCAAGAGGAACACTAATTACATCTTTATCCCTAAAGACATTAATTATTTGTTTAGAGTCTGCTAAATCACTGTTTAAATCTTCTATTTGTGTTTCAAAGAAATCTTTTTCAGTTTGTATTTCAGTAATTTTATTTTCTAATGTATTATTTTGATTATTCATCCATAATAATCCACCACCTAAAATAAGTGCAGCAGCCCAACCAGTATAATTATACCAATTGTTTTTAGGTTTATTGTTTAAAGTTACTACGTTATTTTGGCTATCTGTTCCTTTTAATTTATCAAGGATCGTTTTAAATGAAATCTTATTTTTTGGAGCTGCAGCTTTAGTTAATTTAATTACAGCAGCTTCAATATCTAAAACTTCTTGAAGAACTTCAGGATGTTTTTGCATCATACTAAGTACCTCTTCGTTTTCTGCTTCGGTTAGCGAACCAGCAACATAGAGTTCTAGTATTCCAGATGCTATGTATTGTTCTTTTTCCATATTAATTTAATACCAATTCTCTTAATTCTTTAATACAATTTCTATTGTGAGTTTTTATTGTCCCAATAGGAATTTCTAATGTTTCAGATGCTTCTTTTTGCGTATAACCTTTAAAGTAAAGTAGGTCTATTACTTTTTTACACTTTTCGGCTAACTTCCCAACATATTTTGCAATGCCTATAGCATCGGTAGAAGTGTTGAGGTCATCTTGAGTTGGTATGATATCTACGAAATAATCAGAGCTAAGGTTTTTAGAACTGTTTTTAAAACTTTTAGAGCGTGTTTTATCTATTGCTGCATTTCTCGAAATATTAAGAATCCAAGTAAAAAAACGTCCTTTTTTAGAGTTATAAGAGTCCGATTTATGCCATGCTTTTATAAAAACATCCTGCATAACTTCTTGTGCAATGTCATGATCTCTAACGATATTATATATAACACCATGCATGCTTTCGCTATACATATTGTATAATTTCTCAAAGGCTTTCTCATCCTTTTCTTGAAATTTAAGTACTAATGTTTCTAATTGCATATACTTTTATAAAATTTATTGAATTATACCACCACAGCTAATTCTGCTACCTGCAGCACCACTTGGCTGAGAAGTAAAATCATCTGTACCTTGGTGTACAATAATGGCTTTTCCTAAAATGTCTTTTGTGTCGTCTCCACAACCTATACACCATTCGTTTGTAGAAAAGTTTACAGCAGCAAAACCTTTTTCGTCTGCATTAAAATTTCCTATATCACCTTTATGGTATCCTGCAGCGTCTCCCCATTTTCCATGTGGTTCTGCAGTTGGGTTCCAGTGACCTCCAGTAGATGTTCCATCGGTAGAAGAACAATCTGCTTTTTCATGAATATGTATTGCATGTTCACCAGGATCTAAACCTTCTAAAATGGCTGTCATTTCTACTGTACCGTCTTCTTGTGTAAAAACAACATTACCTTTTACATTACTGTCGCTTTTTGGTGATAAAGCGAACTTAACTTTTACAGCTTTTTCTGCTTCTGTAACTGGTTCAACTTTATCTTTTGCATCTTTTTTACAACTGGTAAGACTTGTAAATGCACCTAAAAGTGCTAATAATACTATTTTTTTCATTGGATTAGTTTTTTTAATTATCATTATAGGGAATTTAAGGTTATTAATAGTTTTTTGCAAGTATCTTTTAATTATTTATGTTTTAAGATTAAATTTAAATTTTATATCTCACATTTTTAGTTCTTTACTCATCAAAAAATAATTTTTTCTTTAATCTATAGAAAAATTTTCAATGGCTTTAAATTCAGAAATGTCTAAGTTTTCAATAGTGTTTCTATAGTTTTTCCAATCTGTATTAAAAAAGGTGTTTGTTTCTTTTAAAGCTTCTTTTAAGGCAGTTTTTGTATGGTTTAGTAGTATTGTTTCTGTACTTGTTAAACCGTTTTGTCTTGAGCTTATATAACTACTTGCATTTCCTATTCTAGAATTAACGGTTGGTATGTTACTACGCGTTATACCTTGTCTGTCGTCTTCTTTACCAAAATAAACAGCAAATTGTTCGTCTATTTTTTTAATTATTTCTTTAGATGCTTTTATCTCTTCTCTGTATTTCTTTTTGTCTAAACTGCTAAGGTTTTTCTTAAATTTTTCGGCTGTTTTTTTACTTTCGGCTAATTGCTTTGTAGCATCTGCCATGGTTTGTCTTAAATCTTCAATAGCTTTTAAAGCTGTATAGATTTCGTTTGTATTTTGAGTAGAAACTTCTATTCTAGGATCTTCTTCTACAGTAATTAATTCTTCCGAAGTTAAATTACCATAATGCATTACAGCTTTGTAAGTTCCAGGTTTCACTGTCACGCCTCCTGGTTCGCTTGATCTTTTTCGTAGTGATTTTGATGGCCTATCTTTTCCGCTTTCACGCATATACCAAGTCCAGTTATATATACCTGTTGTATCTGGAGTTTTTCGTTTTAAAGTTCTAATAAGCCTATTGTTATCGTAAATTTTAAGGCTTATAGAATCCCATTTCACTATATTTTCATCTAATTCGTTTTCCTCTTTTTCCGATTCTTTTTTATCTTCTTTAACTGGTTTGTCTACTTTAACAAAGTATCTAAATCTTGCACCAGAACCTCTATTTTCGCCATTATACATAGCGTCTGCACCAAAACGACTACCAGTTGGTTGTTGGTAAGCTGCTTTGTAGGCTGTTGGAGGTGAAAATAATTCTAATTTGGTATTAAAAATTTCGTTTTTAGCAATAGCTCTTAATGGTCTAATGTCATCTAAAATCCATGCAGCACGACCAAATGTACCAATAACTAAATCGTGTTCTCTTGGGTGAATTACTAAATCTTTTACAGGAACTGTTGGGAAACCTTCTGTCCATTTTGTCCATTTATTTCCTGCGTTTGTAGATATGTACAATCCGTCATCTGTACCTAAAAACATAAGGTTTGGTTCTTCGATATCTTCTACAATTGAAAGCGCGTAGCTTTCAACATCATTACTATCTACAATACGTTGCCATGTTTTACCATAATTTTTTGTTCTGTATGCATAAGGTTCATAATTAAACCTTCTATAATCATTTGCAACTAAAAGAGCTTCACCTTTATTTTTATTACTTGCTTTTATTTGTACTATCCAGCTGCCTTTTGGTAAACCACTAAGGTTTTTACTTACGTCTTCCCAAGTATCGCCACCGTTTTTTGTAATGTGTACACGTCCATCATCTGTACCAACCCATAGCATATTTTTTTCTACCGGCGATGGTTCAATAACTAATATTGTACAATGGTTTTCTGCACCTGTAGCATCAATTGTTAATCCGCCACTATCGCGTTGTTTTTGTTTTTCAGGATCATTAGTTGTTAAGTCTGGCGAAATAATTTTCCAAGTATCACCTTTATCTGTAGATTTATGTACAAATTGGCTTCCAAAGTAAACGGTGCTATTGTTAAAGGGATCTATATTTATTGCAGAATTCCAATTAAAACGTAATAGTACATTAGCATCTGGATGTGTTGGTCTAACCATATAATTATTACCTGTTAGCCAATCGTAACGGCTTACATAACCTTGTTGGCTCATTGTCCAACCGTAACGTGAGTTGTCACGATCTGGAATAACATCAAAACCATCACCAAAGCTTATTTCTTGCCAATAGCTATTTCTAATACCTTGAGCTCTCCAAACATAAGCAGGGCCACGCCATGAACCATTATCTTGCATACCACCATAAACATTGTATGGGAACTCGTTATCTACATTTATATGGTAAAATTGGGCTACTGGCATGTTGCCAATAAAGCGCCACGATTTTCCGCCATCTTTTGTAATATTCATTCCGCCATCGTTACCATCAATCATAAAATTTCCGTTTTCAGGATGTATCCACCAGGCGTGATGATCTGGGTGTACACCGTTGTTTGCACCATAAGCAGGCATAAGTTGTTTAAAGCTTTTTCCACCATCTTCACTTACATTAATATAAGTGAATACAGAGTACACGCGATTTTCGTTTTGTGGATCTACATAAATTTCAGAATAGTAAAACGGCCTGTTTCCAATATCACTTTTATCGTTTATTTTTTTCCATGAAAATCCGCCATCTTCACTTTTGTAAAGGGCATTTTTTTTAGCTTCAACTAAAGCATAAATTATATTTGGTTTATTTCTAGCAATTGCTACACCAATTCTACCTAAATTACCTTTTGGAAAACCATCTTTTTCTGTAATTTTTTTCCATGTTTTTCCTCCATCGTGAGTTATATGTAATCCAGAGCCTTCACCACCAGAATTAAAAAACCATGGATCACGTTTGTGTTCCCACATTGCAGCAATTAATTTGTTAGGGTTTGTAGGATCCATTACTAAATCTGCAGCTCCAGTTTTATTATTTGCAAATAATATATTTTTCCATGTTTTACCACCATCTGTAGTTTTGTAAACGCCACGCTCACTGTGTTCTCCCCAAGGACTACCAATAGCAGCAGCATAAACAATATCTGGATTTGTTGGGTCTATTACAACTCTATGAATATGTCGTGTTTTTTCTAAACCCATAGATTTCCAGCTTTTTCCAGCGTCTAAAGATTTATAAATACCATAACCACCATTTAAACTATTTCTTGGGTTGCCTTCTCCAGTTCCTACCCAAATAACACTTGGGTTAGATTGTTGTATAGCAACAGCACCAATAGATGCGGTAACTTCATTATCAAAAATAGGATCCCATTTAATACCTCCAGAAGTAGATTTCCATAAACCACCAGAAGCTGTACCAACATACATAATATCTGGATTTGTATGTACAGCGTCAATTGCTGTAACACGTCCAGACATACCGCCAGGACCAATATTTCTTGGTGTCATGTTTTTAACCAAATCCATAGAAAAATCTTGCGAAAAGGCTGAAATAGAAAAGAGTAATAGTAGTAAAATGTAAAGTTTTTTCATTTTTAGTAGATTAGTTTGCATAAAGTTAAGCAACATAATCTTAAAAAGGTGTTAAGAGGTATATTTTGATGGCATTTTGTTGTATTTTTATAATGCAATGAAAGAAAATAATATACAGAAAAAGGGCTTTGTTTTTAAAAATTATGAAGCACCTTCGCAATCACCTTTCGATAAACTTTTTGATATTTTTAAAGAGTTAATCACACATACTTCTGGAGATTTTGACGAAGCTATAGATTGGCTTAGAGAATTAGATAAAGAATATAAACTTACCACGCCAGATTATACAATAGACGATTTTATTGAAGATTTAAAAGCAAAAGGTTTTATAAGAGAAGAAATAAAACCAGATGGCAAAAAAGGAATTGGCATTACAGCAAAAACAGAACGTGCAATTCGTCAGGCTGCTTTAGATCAAATTTTTGGAAAAATTAAACGAAGTGGAAGCGGAAACCATAAAAGTAAAGGTATTGGAATAGGAGATGAGCATACCGGAGATTTTAGAAATTACCAATATGGTGACGGCTTGGATAAAGTCTCTATGACAGAAAGCCTTAGAAATGCTCAAATAAATAATGGAATTGGTGACTTTACTATTACCGAAGACGATTTGGTAGTCGAAGAAACAAGACACAAATCTCAAATGAGTACAGTGTTGATGATAGATATTAGCCATAGTATGATTTTGTATGGTGAAGATAGAATTACTCCTGCAAAAAAAGTAGCTATGGCTTTAGCCGAATTAATTACAACACGTTACCCAAAAGATACTTTAGATATTTTGGTTTTTGGTAATGATGCTTGGCCAATAAAAATTAAAGATTTACCATATTTAAACGTTGGTCCATACCACACAAACACAGTAGCAGGATTACAATTAGCCATGGATTTGTTAAGAAGAAAACGTAACACCAATAAACAAATATTTATGATAACCGATGGAAAACCAAGTTGTTTGCGTTTGCCAGATGGTACTTATTATAAAGATAGTAACGGTTTAAACCCACACATTACAAACAAATGTTATGCTATGGCGCAACAAGCTAGAAAATTACACATACCAATAACAACATTCATGATTGCTCAAGATAATTATTTGATGCAGTTTGTTCAAGAATTTACAAGAGCTAATCAAGGTAAAGCATTTTATACAGGATTAAAAGGATTGGGAGAAATGATATTTGAAGATTATGAAACCAATAGAAAAAAACGAATTAAAGGATAAAACAAGTAAAAATTATAGGGCTATAAAGTGAAAAGTTTTAATCACTAAATGAAAAAGATTTAAAAAAAACTATGGAAGTAAAAAATATAAAAACTTTAGGCGAATTAAAAAAAGCTGGATATAAAAGTAAGTCTATAAAAGATGAGTTAAGAGATAATTTAATTGAAAAAATAAAAAATAAAGAAACCACCTTTAAAGGCGTTCATGGTTATGAAAATACTGTAATTCCAGAGTTAGAGCGTGCTATTTTATCTAGACATAATATTAACTTATTAGGATTACGCGGTCAAGCAAAAACACGTTTAGCACGTTTAATGTTAAATTTGTTAGACAAGTATATTCCTGTAGTTGAAGGCAGCGAAATTAATGACGACCCATTACAACCAATCTCTCGTTTTGCTATAGAATTAATAAAAGAAAAAGGAGATAATACACCAATAGTATGGTTACATAGAAGCGAACGTTTTGCCGAAAAACTAGCAACGCCAGATGTAACTGTTGCCGATTTAATAGGTGATGTAGACCCAATAAAAGCAGCCAATTTAAAACTAAGTTATGCAGACGATCGTGTAATTCATTACGGTATGATTCCGCGTGCCAACCGTTGTATTTTTGTTATAAATGAATTACCAGATTTACAAGCCAGAATTCAAGTGGCTTTATTTAATATTCTACAAGAAGGCGATATACAAATTCGAGGTTTTAAACTTAGGTTAAACTTAGATATGCAGTTTATATTTACTGCAAATCCTGAAGATTATACCAATCGTGGTAGTATTGTAACGCCTTTAAAAGATAGAATTGGTTCTCAAATTTTAACGCATTATCCAGAAGATATTGAAACTGCAAAAATAATTACAGAACAAGAAGCAAAACTAGATAAAAGACAAACAAATACGGTTGCCATTCCAGAATTGGCTAAAGATTTATTAGAGCAAATTGTTTTTGAAGCCAGAGAAAGCGAATATATAGATGCTAAAAGCGGTGTAAGTGCAAGATTAAGTATTACAGCTTTTGAAAATTTATTGAGTACAGCAGAACTTCGTGCTTTAAAAACAGGAGACACAAAAACAATGGTACGTTTAAGTGACTTTTTAGGTATTATTCCTGCAATTACAGGAAAAGTAGAATTAGTTTACGAAGGAGAACAAGAAGGAGCTGCAAAAGTTGCATTTAATTTAATAGGTGAAGCCGTAAAAAGCTTATTTCCAGAGTTTTTTCCTAAAATTGAAAAGCTACAAAAACAAGGCGACGAAAGTTCGTATGACGATGTAGTATCATGGTTTTTTAATAATCGTGATGGTTTTGAACTTTTAGACGATTTAAGAGATAAAGAGTACAAACATTTATTAGATGCTATTACTCCATTAGATGATTTACTTGGAGAATACCAACCAAATTTAGATAAAACTGAAAGCTATTTTGTAAAAGAATTTGTTTTATGGGCTTTAGTAGAATATAAACAACTAAGTAAATACCGTTATACCGAAGGTATCCAGTTTAAAGATCCATACGGAAGTTTTATAAGCGGTTTATAAATATTAAATACAAAAGCGCAGTTAATTTTAATTGCGCTTTTTTTTTATATAAAATGTATTTAAATTAACTTAGTAATAACCTGTGTTTCGCTATGTAATGTTTTATGAACAGGACATTTATCTGCAATTTGAAGTACACGTTTTATTTGTTTTTCATCTAGATTACCAATAAGTTTTATTTCTCTATGAAAAGTATCAATTTCTGCTGAAGTAGATTCACAATCTTTACAATCTTCAGCATGTGTTTTTGAGTATTTGGTATGAACTTCAACATTTTCAATATCCCAACCTTTACGTTTAGCATACATTTGTATAGTCATAGCAGTACAAGCCGATAATCCTGCCGATACAAGCTCGTATGGTGAAGGGCCAAAATCATTTCCACCAAAACTAGTTGGTTCATCTGCGGTTAGGTAATGATTGCCTACTTTCATTTTAGTTGTAAATCCTTCAGAAGCATCTAAACTTGCAACCACATCATGTTGTGTATTAATAATTTCAGTTTCAGGAATATTTACATAACGTGTAGCCCAACTAGAAATAATTTTTCCAACATAGTTAGAATCTTCTTTGTTTGATAATAAATGGTCTGCACCATCTATAGAAACAAAACTTTTTGGATGTCTTGCTGCAACATAAATATCTTCGGCATTTTGAATGCATACCGTTGTATCTTGTGGCGAGTGTATAACCAACAATGCTTTACGAAGTTTTTGTGCAACATCTGGTAAAGATTTAGTTTCAATATCGTCTAAAAATTGTTTTTTAATAGTAAAAGGTCTACCGCCAATATTAACATTTGCTATTCCTGTAGTTTTAATTTCTTCAACGCTACTTTGTATTAAATGCTGAACATGTTTAGGATTTGAAGGTGCGCCAATAGTAGCAACAGCCTTAATAGATTCTATTTTTGAAGCTGTAAAAATTGCAGCAGCTCCACCTAATGAATGACCTATTATTAAGCTTGGAGCATTATATTGTTCTTTTAAAAAATTTGAAGCATGAATTAAATCTTTAACATTACCAGAAAAATTAGTGTTTTCAAAATCACCTTCGCTATCACCTAAACCTGTAAAATCGAAGCGTAATACTCCAAAACCATTAGCTGTAAGTTCTCTACTTATATTTTTTACCGCAGATAAGTTTTTATTACATGTAAAACAATGTGCAAATATTACAAAGTTATGAGGATGTTGATTAACAGGCAGCTCTAAACGTCCAACTAATGTTTCGTTTTTAGTATTCTTGAAAGTTACTTTTTGAATGTTCATTTGCTTTAGTTTTTATAATCAGTCGTAAAAAAGAATTAGCCTTTCAAAAATAGAAGGTTTACCAATTTCCGCGTGACTTAATATTAGCTTCGCATAATTTTATAATTTCGTCAACTCTTTTTTGTTTTGTGGTTTCTCGTTTGGCTTGATTTACCCAATATAAATAGCTTTTTCTGTAAGAAGGAGCAAAGTTTTTATAGTTTTTAAATGCTTTTGGGTTTACATTAAATGCTGTTTGTAATAGTTCTGGAATTATTCCTTTTTCAACAGCGTCAAGCGCTGTCCAACTGCCATTTTGCTTTGCTATTTCAATACTGTCAATTCCTTTTTTATGCATTAAATTTTCAGCAATTAAAACTTCTATGTGTTTTTTATTTACAGCACTCCATACACTTTTGGGTTTACGTTTGCAAAAATATTGTCTGCGTTTTCCATTACCTAAACTTTTAACAGTACTATCTATCCAACCATAACATAAAGCAACTTTTACGGCTTCTTCCCAACGCATGCTTTGTTTTTCGTGGTCAACTTTGTAAAAGATAAGGTAAATGCCATTATCGTTTTCATGATTTTCATGTAACCATTCTCGCCATTCTTTATCTGTTTTAAAATAGAGCTCTTCTTGATTCATTTTAAAGCGCTTTAGTTTTAATATAGAAATCTCTATCCACTACAATTTTTGGTTTTTTAGTTTTTAATTTTAAGGTTTGGTTTTTTAGAGTAGGTGAAATCCATTGTGAAATACCATTAACTTCAATTTGAATTGGCATTACAAAGTTTTTAACTGCATTATTCCATTTGTAAGTTAATTTTTTTCCATTAATGGTATACTGTAGTTCAGGAATTTTTGTAGTGCGTAAATATTGGTCAAAAAAGCCTTGTAAATTTAAACCAGATTCTTGTGCTAAATAGTGTTCAATTTGTTGCGTTGTAACGGTTTGATGATAAAAAGTTTTATTTAAACCACGTAGTATTTGTCTCCATTTTTCGTCGTTATTTATAAGTTGGCGTAAGGTGTGTAACATATTTGCACCTTTATAATACATATCTCCAGAACCTTCATTGTTTACATTGTATTTTCCAATTAATGGTCTATCGTTTTGAATGCTTTGTCTTGTACCAATAACATAATCTGCAGAGGCTTGAGTACCATAATAATAGTCTAAAAATAAACTTTCGGAATATGCTGTGAAACTTTCATGTATCCACATGTCTGCAATATCTACGTTAGTTATATTGTTAGCAAACCATTCGTGTCCTGCTTCATGTATTATAATAAAATCAAATTTTAATCCCCAACCAGTACCAGATAAATCGTTGCCTAAATAACCTTTAAGATATTGGTTTCCATAAGTTACAGAGCTTTGGTGCTCCATACCTAAATATGGTACTTCTACAAGTTTAAAACTGTCTTCGTAAAATGGATATGGACCAAACCAATGCTCAAAAGCCTTCATCATTTTTGGTGCGTCTTTAAAGTGTTTTTTTGCTTTGTCAAGGTTGTCTTTTAGTACATAATAGTTCATGTCTAAATCTCCTTTTTCGCCTTTGTAAACTTCAGAGAAATTAACATAATCACCAATATTAATATTTACACCATAGTTATTAATTGGGTTTGAAACATGCCAATGGGTTGTAATGGTTTCATTTTTATTATCTACAATACTTTTAAGTCTTCCATTAGAAACATTCATTAATCCTTTTGGTATTGTAACGCTAATATCCATGCTGTCTACTTCATCATACATATGGTCTTTATTTGGCCACCAAACACTAGCGCCTAAACCTTGACAAGATGAAGCAATAAAATGTTTTCCGTTTTTGTCTTTTTTCCAAGAAATTCCGCCGTCCCAAGGTGCGCGTACAGCTTCACGTGGTTTACCTTTGTAATATGCAACAACACTATTAATGTCTCCTACGTTTTGTTGATTTTTAAGTGTTACAAAATGTGCGTTGCCATCGTGTTTTATCTCTAATTCTTTATCGTTTTGAGTTACTTTGGTTAACGTTAATGGTTCTTGTAAATCTATTTGTAAAACCTGATAAGGCTTTAAAACTTTATAGGTTATTGTGTTTTTTCCAGCAATAGTTTTCTCTTCTGGATTAACCTTAATGTCTAAATGGTAATACGTTAAATCCCACCATTCGCGCTCAGGTGTTATGCTACCACGAAGCGTGTCTTGATGTGTAAAATTATTTTTTTCTTCTAATAAACCTTGAGAAAACGAAAATGAAGTTATAAATAAAGTAAATAGTAATACAAGGAATTTATTATTTTTCATATATAAAATTTTAGCTAAAAATAGTAAAAAATAAAAAGTTGTCTTTTGATTAAATAACTTATTTAAATATTTTAAAACTTTAAAATATAATATTTTTATGGTGTTTTTCTAACTCCTAAAAGTAATTCTTTATTAAATTTCTCGTCGCTATTTTCTGTTTTATGAAGTACTGAAATAGCACCAGTAGATTCTAAAACTACTGCCACAACTTGATTGTAGTTTAATACATTTGCTTCTCTAAGTTTAGCTATAAGTTGGTTTTTTTCAATTCTGGCATGTTTTAAATTATCTTCTAAAATAGTATTGCCATCCATTAATAGTATTGGTGCGTTAGATATTAATTTACTTAAAGGTTGTATTTTACGTTGTAATACAGAGAAAATATAAGTAAGTATTAGTAAACCAGCTATAGCGGTAAATCCATGAGCGATAGATGTTGAAGAGGTAAGGGTAGAAGAGATTATACTACCTATGGCAATTGTAAAAGCAAAATCGTATGCTGTAAATTTTGCAAATGATCTTAAACCAATAATTCTTGTAAGAAATATAATTATTATAAAAAGTAGAAAACAACCTACTAAGGTTTGTAAGATTGGGTCACTATTACTATATATCCATTCCATAAAAAAGTGTTTTTAAAATATTAGTGAAAATGTTGCGGTATATTCAAATTTACAATTTTGATTACTTAAAAGCACTTGATAAAAACTAAAGTTTAGTTAATAAAAAAAGCCAATACTCTATGAGTATTGACTTTTTTTCTACTAAAAAATTAAAACTAGATTAAAAACAGTATTTATTTTCTGCTTTTACTTTTTCCGCGATTTCGTTACGTAAATCAACAATATCAGGGTAATTTGTATATTTTGTAAAACGTTTAAGTCCCATTAACATCATGCGTTGTTCATCGCCTTCAGCAAAAGAAATGATACTTTCTTTTCCTTTACCTTCAACAATACTTACTGCATTGTATAAGTATAATTTAGACATGGCAATTTGTACAGCTTGTTCTTTTTCACTTGTACGTTTAGCGTTTTTCTCAGTTCTTAAAATTGTAGATTCTGCCATGTAGATTTCAATTAAAATATCAGCAGCTGCAATTAATAACTGTTGGTGCTCTTCTAAATCTGGTCCAAATTTTTGAACAGCAGCACCAGCAACCATTAAGAATACTTTTTTAAGTTTAGCTATCATTGCCTTCTCCTCAGAGAATAACTCAGAGTAATCTGGTGTTTCAAAAGAAGGAATACCCATTAATTCTTGCTGTACAGCTTGTGCAGGATTTAATAAATCTACATGACCTTTCATTGCTTTTTTAACAAGCATACCAACAGAAAGCATTCTATTAATTTCGTTTGTTCCTTCGTAAATACGAGCAATTCTAGCATCTCTCCAGGCAGCTTCCATTGGAGTTTCTTCTGAGAATCCCATACCACCAAAGATTTGAATACCTTCATCTGCACAACTTTGTACATCTTCAGATACAGCAACTTTTAAAATAGAACACTCAATTGCATATTCTTCTACACCTTTAAGCTCTGCTTCTTGGTGCGTATTTCCTGCAGCTTCACGCAATGCAATACGATCTTCAATATTTTTAGCAGCTCTATATGTTGCAGATTCTCCAGCATAAGCATTAGTTGCCATTTCGGCTAACTTAACTTTAATTGCACCAAAGTCTGAAATAGGTGTTTTAAATTGTTTTCTTTCGTTTGCATATTGTACTCCTGTAGTTAATATTCTTCTTTGAGAATCTAAACAAGCAGCAGCTAATTTAATACGTCCAACGTTTAATGCATTCATTGCGATTTTAAAACCTTCACCACGACCAGCTAACATATTTTCTACTGGTACTGTAGTATCGTTAAAAAATACCTGACGCGTAGAACTTGCACGAATACCTAATTTATGTTCTTCTTCGCCCAATGTTATTCCATTAGCATTTTCAGGATCGTATTCAACTATAAAACCAGTAATATTTTTATCGTCTTCAATACGAGCAAAAACAATCATCACACTACAGAAACCTGCATTTGAGATCCACATTTTTTGACCATTAATTTTGTAAGACTTACCATCTTCTGTAAGTTCTGCTGTAGTTTTTCCAGAGTTAGCATCAGATCCTGCACCTGGCTCTGTTAAACAATAAGCACCAAACCATTCTCCAGAGGCTAATTTAGGAACGTATTTTTGTTTTTGAGCTTCTGTTCCATATAAAGTAATTGGCATAGTACCAATACCTGTATGCGCTCCAAAAGCAGTACTAAAAGATCCTGTACCAGAAGAAATATAATCACAAGTTAAACAGGTAGAAACAAAGCTCATTCCTAATCCGCCATAAGCTTCAGGTACGGCCACGCCTAAAAATCCCATTTCTCCAGCTTTACGCATAACTTCTTCGGTTAAAGCATAATCTTTAGCTTCAAATCTTGGTTTGTGAGCAATAATTTCACGTTCGTTGAATTCCATTACGGATTCTTTCATCATGTTTTGCTCTTCTGAAAAATCTTCAGGAGTAAAAACATCTTCGCATTTTGTTTCTTTTACTAAGAATTGACCTCCACGTAGGATATCTTTTTCTGTATCTGCCATTTTATAGTATTGTATTAAGTTCTTTTAATTAATTTAAAAATTCGAATATTCCACAAGCACCTTGACCTGTACCAACACACATCGTTACTGCTCCATATTTTCCTTTCATGTCGCGCTTACGCATTTCATCAAAAAGTTGAACAGAAAGTTTTGCTCCAGTACATCCTAATGGGTGACCAAGTGCAATAGCTCCTCCATTTACATTTATAATATCTTGGTTAAGGTCTAATTCGCGAATTACTGCTAAAGATTGAGAAGCAAAAGCTTCGTTTAACTCTATTAATGCTAAATCGTCTTGTTTTAAACCAGCTTGTTTTAATGCTTTTGGAATTGCTTTTACTGGTCCAATTCCCATGATACGAGGTTCAACTCCTGCAGCGGCATAATTTACCATTCTTGCTACTGGTTCAAGGCCTAACTCTTTAACCATATCTTCGCTCATAACCATTACAAATGCAGCGCCATCACTCATTTGAGATGAGTTTCCGGCAGTTACACTTCCTCCAGCAGCAAATACAGCTCTTAGTTTTGCTAGTGCTTCTTTGTTTGTTCCTGCACGTGGACCTTCGTCTTTAGTTACAGTATAAGATTTTGTTGCTTTTTTACCGTTAGCATCAATATATGTTTGTTCTACATCTATAGGTACAATTTGATCTTGAAAACGGTCTTCGGCTAAAGCTCTTAATGCTTTCATGTGAGAATTATATGCGAACTCATCTTGGTCTTCACGAGAGACATTAAATTGTTTTGCTACAGCTTCTGCCGTATTTCCCATTCCCCAATAGTAATCTTCATGACCTGATTTTACAATGGTATCGTAATTTAATTCTGGCTTAAAACCTGTCATTGGTACGCTACTCATACTTTCTGCTCCACCAGCAATAATACAATCTGCCATTCCAGCTTGTATTTTTGCTGTTGCCATACCAATAGTTTCTACTCCAGAAGAGCAAAAACGGTTTACAGTCACTCCAGGAACATCTACAACATCTAATCCCATTAAAGAGATTAAACGAGCCATATTTAATCCTTGAGAACCTTCTGGCATTGCATTACCAACAATAACATCGTCAATGCGTTTTGGGTCTAAGTTTGGCAATTCTTTCATCATATATTTGATGGTTTCTGCTGCCAATTCATCTGTTCTTTTAAAACGGAACACGCCTTTTGGTGCTTTACCAACTGCTGTTCTATATGCTTTTACTATATATGCTGTTTTCATCTTTTTCTTAGTTTCTTAAAGGTTTACCTTTTGTTAACATGTGTTGAATTCTTTCTAATGTTTTACGTTCTGTACAAAGCGAAAGGAATGCTTCACGTTCTAAGTCTAATAAATATTGTTCGCTTACTTTAGTTGGTTCAGATAAATCTCCACCAGCCATAACGTAAGCTAATTTATTTGCAATTTTCATGTCATGCTCACTAATGTAATTAGAATCTTTCATAGAATCTGTTCCTACTAAAAACATACCTAATGCTTGTTTACCAAGTACTAATACATCGTTTCTTTTTACTGGTTGTGTGTATCCAGCGTCTGCCATTATTTTTGCATGTGCTTTTGCTGTTGCTATTTGGCGATCTTTATTTACTACAACCACGTCTTTACCTTCTTGCATGATGCCTAAATCGAAAGCTTCGTAGGCTGAAGTTGATACTTTTGCCATACCAATAGTTAAAAAGTATTCTTGAAGTGTATTTAATTGTACATCTCCTTTTTTGAAGGTGTCTGATGCTCTTAAAGCCATTTCTTTAGAACCTCCACCACCAGGAATAACACCAACACCAAACTCTACAAGTCCCATATAAGTTTCTGCTGCTGCTACAATTTTATCTGCATGTAATGAAATTTCACAACCACCACCAAGTGCCATACCGTGAGGTGCAGAAATTGTTGGTATTGCAGAATAACGCATACGCATCATTGTGTCTTGGAAATACTTAATAGCCATATTTAGCTCATCGTATTCTTGTTCTGCAGCCATCATGAAAATCATACCAATATTTGCTCCTACAGAGAAATTTGGTCCTTGATTACCTACTACTAAACCTGCAAAATCTTTTTCTGCCATATCAATGGCTTTATTAATTCCTGCTAAAACATCGCCACCAATAGTGTTCATTTTAGATTGGAATTCTAGGTTTAATATACCATCTCCTAAATCTTGTACAGATACTCCAGAGTTTTTAAAGACTTCGGTAGTTTTTCTAATATTATCTAATATGATAAAGCTATCTTGTCCTGGTATTTTTTCTTGTTCTTTTTTAGGAATATCGTAAAAGTAGGTTGCTCCATCTTTAATAGAGTAGAAGCTATCGCTACCAGATTCTAACATATCTGCAACCCAATCTGCAGGTTTTAAACCTTCAGCTTGCATCATTTCGATTCCTTTTTCAACACCTATAGCATCCCAAATTTGGAATGGTCCATGTTCCCAACCAAAACCAGCTTTCATGGCGTCGTCAATTTTGTATAGCTCGTCTGTAATTTCTGGAATACGGTTTGAAACGTATGCGAATAGTGCAGAGAAACTTTTTCTGTAAAATTCTCCTGCTTTATCTTTTCCTTTTATTAATACTTTAAAACGATCTGCGACTTTATCAATCGTTTTTGTAAGTTCTAAGGTTGCAAATTTTGCTTTTTGAGCAGATCTATATTCTAATGTGTTTAGGTCTAATGATAAAATTTCTTTTTTACCATCAGCCGACACTTGCTTTTTGTAGAAACCTTGACCTGTTTTACTTCCTAGCCATTTGTTTTTCATCATGGTGTTGATGAAATCTGGTAATTCAAATAACTCTAAACGTTCGTCTTTTGGGCAGTTTTCTCTAATTCCGTTTGCTACGTGAACTAAAGTGTCTAATCCTACAACATCTACCGTACGGAAGGTTGCCGATTTTGGTCTACCTATTACTGGTCCAGATAATTTATCTACTTCTTCTATTGTTAAATCTAAATCTTTAACTGTGTGAAATAAACTTTGAATGCTAAATATACCAATACGGTTTCCAATAAATGCTGGTGTATCTTTAGCTATAACCGAAGTTTTACCTAGGAATTTTTCACCATAACCATTTAAGAATTCTAAAACAGAAGCATCTGTTTTTGGTCCTGGAATAATTTCAAATAATTTTAAGTAACGTGCTGGATTAAAAAAGTGTGTTCCGCAGAAGTGTTTTTGGAAATCTTCACTTCTTCCTTCACTCATAAATTTAATTGGAATACCAGAAGTGTTAGAGGTAATTAATGTTCCTGGTGTTCTATACTTTTCTAGTTTTTCGAATACTTGTTGTTTAATATCAAGTCTTTCTACTACAACTTCCATAATCCAATCTACATCTGCTACTTTAGCGATGTCATCTTCTAAGTTACCAGTAGTAATTCTATTGGCAAATGATGGATGATAAATTGGTGATGGTTTAGATTTTAAAGATGCTGTTAAGGCATCGTTTACTAAGCGGTTTCTTACCACTTTGTCTTCTAATGTTAAGCCTTTAGCTTTTTCTTTTTCATTTAGTTCTCTTGGTACAATATCTAATAGTAAGACATCAACACCAATGTTTGCGAAATGACATGCAATACCAGATCCCATGATACCAGAACCTATAATTGCTATTTTTTTAATTCTACGTGTGCTCATTATATTAAACAGATTGTTTTTGATTGTATATTTTTTTGTTTGAAATCATATTGTTAATGATTTCTGCTACTCTATGAAAATTTTCGAGTTCTTCTTGAGTTACATTTGCTTTAATAGTTTCATTAAAAGTGAGTACTTTTTCTTTTGAATAATTACGTTTTTCTTTTCCAAAATCGGTTAGAAATATAAGTACACCACGTCCATCTTCAGGATTTGGTTTTCTAATTATTAATCCTCTATTTTCCATATTTTTTAAAGTACGCGAAAGACTAGTTGCTTCCATACCCATTTTTGGACCAAGAGAAGTAGAAGGCGTACCATTTACAGGATCTATACTTAGTAGGGCAAAACCTGTAGCCATAGTGCTATCAAATTTAGCGGCTTCTTCGTTATACATTTTGGTTACCGCTAACCATGTAGTCCTAAGTACATAATCTATAGTGGCATCTTTCATATAGTAAATTTTTGATATTCAAATATACAAAAATTTACTATGCACGCATAATAAATTAAGAAAATATTGTTTATAAAATGAAAAACTCCTAATTAAAGGAGCTTTTTTTTATTTATCTGTAAATTTTATCGTAAAGATTTTGATGAATCTCTTTTATGACGCTTCGCTTCATTTTCATGGTAGGAGTAAGATGTCCAGATTCTATAGACCAAACTTCTGAAGTAAGTTCGAATCGTTTTATTCGTTCCCACTTACCAAAATGATTGTTACAAATATCTAATTCTTTTTGAATTCTATCTATAACTTCTTGAGATTCTGTTATCTCTTGGTTTGAGGTACCAATGTTTTTTTTCTTTTTTTGAATCCATTCCTTTATAAATTCAAAATTAGGTTGAATTATAGCTGCTGGCATTTTTTCTCCTTCTCCAACAACCATTACTTGCTCTATAAAACGAGATTGTTTTAACTCGTTTTCTAGAAGTGTTGGTATAACATACTTTCCACCAGAGGTTTTAAACATTTCTTTTTTACGCCCAGTAATTTTTAAAAAACCGTCTGTATCTATCTCGCCTTTGTCTCCTGTGTGGAAGTAGTCTCCTGTCATTACACTTGTGGTTTTTTCAGGATCTTTATAATAGCCCAACATTACGTTAGGTCCTTTAACAAGTATTTCTCCATCTTCGGCAATTTTTACTTCAACATTTTTTATAGGTTTACCAACGGTTCCTAATCTAAAATGATTATTTCGGTACATTTCTACCGAGATTACAGGAGATGTTTCTGTTAAACCATAGCCTTGCATAACCTGCATTCCTGCTGCAGAAAATATTCTAGAAAGTCTTACTTGTAAAGCTGCAGAACCAGATACCATTGTATTAAGTTCTCCACCAAGTGCTTCACGCCATTTGCTAAAAATAAGTTTATTAGCAATTTTTAGTTTAAATTCGTACCAAGCACCATTGGCTCCATAAGGTTGCCATTGCTCACCTAAATTAACGGCCCAAAAGAATAGTGCTTTTTTAACACCAGATAACTCTTCTGCTTTAGCCATGATTTTATCGTAAACTTTTTCAAGTAACCTAGGTACAACACTCATTAAATGAGGTTTTATTTCTTTTGCGTTATCACCAATTTTATCGATGCCTTCTGCAAAGTAAATTGAAGCTCCTGCGTATTGGTACAAATAAATAAGTACACGCTCGAATACATGACAAATAGGGAGGAAGCTTAAAATTCTATTTTCTTCACTATTCATAAAAGGTAAACGTTCCGATGCGTCTAAAGCATTGCTTGTTATATTATTATGAGATAACATAACACCTTTTGGTTTGCCTGTTGTTCCAGAAGTATAAATAATGGTTGCTAAATCGTGTGGAGAAACCGCATCCATTCTTGCTTGCACTTCGTTTTGATTACTTTTATCCTTACCAAGTTCAAATAATTCTGAATAATGTTTGCAACCTTCAATATGATTAAAAGAGTATACTTCTTTAAGTTTTGTATTAGTTTTTATTTTATTGACTTTGGCTAAAACTTCTTCATCGCTAACAAAACAGTATATAGATTCACTATGATTTAAAACATACTCATAGTCTTCTGATGAAATTGTTGGATATATTGGAATATTTTGTGCTCCCAATTGCAGAATTCCTATATCCATAATATTCCATTCGGTTCTATTAGTAGATGAAATTACAGCAATTTTATCATTTTTTTGAATTCCCATTCTTAGTAAAGCACGACTAACCGCGTTTGCTTTATCCACATATTCTTTTGTAGACATAGGAGTCCATATACCGTCGTATTTAGTTACTAAAGCGGCTTCGAGATTATATTTTTCAAGTTGATAATATGGAAAATCGAAAAGGCGTGTGATTTCTGTCATTCTTTTTATTGGAAGTTAAAAGTCTTGCAAAGTATGAATTTTTAAGTGCATTTCAAATAGTATGAAAAAAAAGGAGCTGTTAAAAACAGCTCCTCAGCTAATAGATTGATAGCAAGAATTTATGTTTTAATTTTGTTTATTTAATAACTAACTATTTTTAAATGAATCCCTTAACTTTCATTTAATTAAATAAATTTTACATAAATTCTTCGTAAAGATAAACAGTTATATTAAAAAAAAAATGTAAAAAATCGTAATGTTTAGGGTTTTAAATACTTTTTTATAAAATCACTCTCATTTTTATAGTAAGATTTTGGAGATTGGTTCATAAAAAACCTAAATTCTTTAAAAAAGTGTGAGCTATCATGAAGATTATACATTTCTATTAAATCTTTAAAACTTAATTCTTTTTCATTGCATTTTCTCATTAACAAACCAAATCTATATAGTCTAGCATATTTTTTTGGAGTTAAACCTACCATGAGTTTAAATTTGGTTTCTAGTGTTTTTTGAGAAACTGGTATTTGCTCTAAAAGGTTATTAATAGAAATTTTACCTTCCTTTTTATTAATTATAGCTAAGGCTTTATCTACGTTTTTAGTGTGATTATTTAGTGTAAGTGGTTGCTTTTTAATAATATCTTCTAAAACTTTAAGAGCATTATCACCATTCATTTTTTTTACAAAAAATGGATTTAATATGTTGTGGAGTGATTGAGAAAAAACACTTAAAGGTATGTGTTTATCATTTAAAGTGGAAACATCTAATTTTGTTAATTTATAAAGTGTTGTTGGGTGAAGCAATATGCCTTTACAATGAGTTTCTTCATCAACATTTAATAAATAAGATTTTTTTATTTGTCCAGAAACAATAAGTTCTTTTCCTTTAAACACTTTGTCTCCTACAGTAATTTTGTGTAAACCTTTATATGTATAAGCCATAGAGTGCTTGCCAAGAGGAAGTACTTTACTTTGAAAAGGTAATGCGGATTTTGTTATTTTTAATTCAAAAAACTCGTCTATTAAATTACAAGAGTCTGTACTCTTGTAAACTTTATAAATCATATGGTTGGTTGTAATTTATCAATTAAGTAGCATTACAAAAATACGATTTTTCTTATTAAAATTAGTGCATTTTTGTAGCTTAATAAATTTCAAATTGAAATCAATTACATATTAAAGCGTCTTATATTTATAAAATAGCTTGAGACTGTTAAAAATGTATAATTGTATTAATTATTCTCAATCCATAATCTTGCGTTTACAAAAGCTTCTAACCAAGGTGACACTTCGTCTTTTCTACCTTCAGGATAGTTTGCCCAATTCCATTGGAAAGTAGAACGTTCAATATGTGGCATAGTTACTAAATGTCTTCCTGTTTTATCGCATAGCATTGCGGTGTTAAAGTCAGATCCGTTAGGATTGTTTGGGTAACCTTCATAACCATATTTAGCTACAATATTGTATTGCTGTTCGGTTTTTGGTAAGTTAAATTTACCTTCGCCATGCGAAATCCAAACACCTAATTCTGTACCTTCTAATGAAGAAAGCATTACAGAATTGTTTTCTTGAATTTTTACAGAAGTAAACGAGCTTTCGTGTTTTTTAGAATCGTTATGAATCATTTTCCCATGCACATCATGTTCAGGATTTATAAGGTCTAATTCCATAAATAATTGGCAACCATTACAAATACCAACCGAAAGTGTGTCTTCTCTATTAAAGAAATCGTTGATAACTTTATTCGCTTTGTCGTTGTACTTAATGGCTCCAGCCCAACCTTTTGCAGAGCCTAAAACATCACTGTTAGAGAAACCACCAACTGCACCTAAAAACTGTATGTCTTTTAAATCCTCACGACCAGAAATTAAATCGGTCATGTGTACATCTTTAACATCAAAACCAGCTAAATACATTGCATTTGCCATTTCGCGTTCAGAGTTAGATCCTTTTTCACGTAGTATTGCGGCTTTTGGTCTTGGTTTATTAGCATCAAATACTGGTAGTTTTCCAGTAAAATGTTTTGGGAATGTATATTTTAAAGGCTGAACAGCATAGTTTTTATAACGTGCTTCAGCAAGATTATTTGCTGTTTGTTTTTGGTCTAAAAGGAAAGACGTTTTGTACCAAACATCACGTAAACGAGAAACTGTCATGGTAAATACTTCAGCATTATTAATAATACTTAAAACATCTGTATCTGTAACTTTTCCTATGTTGAAAAACTCAATATTTGCTTCATTTAAAACAGTTTCTATTGAGGCATCTTTTGACTGAAAAACAATACCCGCATTTTCAGCAAATAATACTTTATGAGAGTCTTTTTGGTTTAAAGCTGTAATATCTAATTCCGCTCCAATATTAGTGTCTGCAAAGCATAATTCTAATAGAGTAGTAATTAAACCACCAGAAGCAACATCGTGTCCTGCAACAATTTGCTCGTTTTTAATTAGTTTTTGAATGGTATTAAATACTGTTTTTACAAATGTAGAATCGTTTACATTTGGCGCATCGTTACCAACTTTATTTAAAATTTGAGCGAAAGAACTTCCTCCTAATTTATAATGATCTTGAGATAGATTTATATAATAAATATCTCCAGCATTTTTCTTAAATAAAGGCTCTACAACTTTAGAAATTGCATTACAATTTCCTGCTGCCGAAATAATTACAGTTCCAGGAGAAATAACCTCTTCGTTAGGATATTTTTGTTTCATAGATAACGAATCTTTTCCTGTTGGAACATTGATTCCTAAATCTATTGCATATTCTGAAATGGCTTGTACGGCTTCGTATAATCGTGCATCTTCACCTTCATTTTTACAAGGCCACATCCAGTTTGCAGATAGTGAAACACTTTGTAAACCATCTTTTAATGGCGCCCAAATAATATTGGTTAAAGCCTCTGTAATACTATTACGACTTCCTGCTACAGGATTTATTAATCCTGAAATAGGCGAGTGGCCAATAGAGGTTGCAACACCTTCTTTTCCTTTATAGTCTAAAGCCATTACACCAACATTATTTAGTGGTATTTGTAATGGTCCAATACATTGTTGTTTGGCTACTTTTCCACCAACACAACGGTCTACTTTGTTTGTTAACCAATCTTTACAAGCAACAGCTTCTAATTGTAATACTTGATCTAGATAGTTGTAAAAATTATCTGTATTGTATGAAATGCCACCATAATTTCTATCTACAGTAACATCGTTCATTATTGTTTTTGGCGAGCTTCCAAACATGTCTTCAAGAGCTAAATCCATAGGTTTGTCTCCTTTGGTTTTAGACTCGAAAGTAAAACGGTGTTCTCCAGTAACATCACCAACAGTGTACATTGGCGAACGTTCACGATCTGCTATTTTGTTTAAAGCTTCTAAGTGCTTTTCTGCAATAACTAATCCCATACGTTCTTGAGACTCGTTACCAATAATTTCTTTTGCAGATAATGTTGGGTCGCCAACAGGAAGTTTATCTAAATTGATATTTCCACCAGTATCTTCTACAAGTTCGCTTAAACAATTTAAGTGTCCGCCAGCTCCATGATCGTGAATAGAAACAATATAATTTTCATCGCTTTCTACCATGCCACGTACTGCATTTGCCGCTCTTTTTTGCATTTCCGGATTAGAACGTTGTACCGCATTAAGCTCGATACCAGAAGCAAATTCTCCAGTATCTGCACTAGATACAGCAGCGCCACCCATACCAATTCGGTAATTTTCACCGCCAAGAATTACAATTTTATCTCCGGCTTCTGGAGTAGCTTTTATGGCTTGTTCTGCTTTTCCATAACCAATTCCACCGGCTTGCATAATAACTTTATCGAAACCAAGTTTTCTTGCATCTTGCTCGTGCTCGAATGTTAATACCGAACCGCAAATTAATGGCTGGCCAAATTTGTTTCCAAAGTCTGAAGCTCCATTACTTGCTTTTATTAAAATATCTACAGGCGTTTGGTATAACCAATCTCTAGCTTCCATTTTTTGTTCCCAAGGTCTGTTTTCCTCCAAACGAGAATACGAGGTCATGTAAACAGCAGTTCCTGCTAAAGGCAAAGATCCTTTTCCACCAGCTAATCTATCTCTTATTTCTCCACCAGAACCTGTTGCAGCACCATTAAAAGGCTCTACAGTTGTAGGGAAATTATGTGTTTCGGCTTTTAAAGATATTACAGAATCGAAATCTTTAGTTTCATAAAAATCTGGTTTATCTGCAGTTTTAGGCGCAAATTGCTCTACTTTTGGGCCTTTAATAAACGCTACGTTATCTTTATATGCCGAAACAATATCGTTAGGATGTTGCTTTGAGGTTTCTTTTATTAATTTAAAAAGAGAAGTTTCTTTTTCTTCTCCATCTATAATAAAAGTACCATTGAAAATTTTATGTCGACAGTGTTCTGAATTTACTTGAGAAAATCCAAAAACTTCAGAGTCTGTTAATGGTCTTCCTATTTTTTTTGAAACACCTTCTAAGTATTCAATCTCTTCATCGTTTAAAGCTAAACCTTCTTGTTGGTTGTATGCCGAAATATCTTCGATGTTAAGAATAGATTCTGGTTTAATTTCAATAGTAAACGATTCTTGATTTAAACCGTTATATTTTTCTGAAATCATAGGATCGTAATCCTTGAAATCTTTAGTTGAAGCGATAAATTCTTCAATTCTAATGATACCTTCAATACCCATATTTTGAGTAATCTCAACAGCATTTGTACTCCAAGGCGTTATCATTGCTGCTCTTGGTCCAACAAAAAAAGCATCCAATGATGCTTGTTCTATTTTTGGCTGGTTGCCAAATAACCATGTCAATTTTGAAACGGTTTGGGTTGATAATTCTTTTGTTGCTTGAACAGTAAAAACTTTACTGTTTTGGTTTCCGAAGAAATGAATCATTATATAATTAGTTTGAAGTTGTTTTTAAAAGCACAAATTTAGTTTTTTTAGCGGAATAGTTTTAGTAAAAATGCATCTAAATTTTATAGTTATTCACGTGGTTATTAACCAAAAAAAAAGCGATTCTTATTGAATCGCTTTTAAAATTATATGTTTTTAAAAATTAACTTTTAATTAATTTCTTAGTTATACTTCCGTTAGGTGTATTAAGTTTTAAAATATAAACACCTTTATTTAATGTTGAAACACTTACTTTACTATTTGTTGGTGTTACATTTCCTTTTAAAATTTTCTTTCCTAAAATATCATAAATTTCAAAACGAGTGTTTTGTTTTACTTCAATATTTAAAAGATTTCCTTTTATAGGATTTGGGTATATTTTAAATTCAGAAAGGTTTATTTCGTTTACGCTTAAGGTTGTAGAATGAGATCCTAAGTATGTACAAGTATCTGATGGGAATTGATCCCACTCGTTAATATTGAAAGAAGTATTTCCGCTATCAATATTATTTTTTCTAACTAAGGTGGTGTTTTGGGCAAAATTTGAAGATCCACCACCAAAAGTTCCTATAATATCTATTAAGGTTCCATTATTAAAAAGTCCGATAGGATCATTGCCATTATAGTTAGTAGGAGTATTACTTTGTGGTATCGAAAGATCGATTGTAGTTGAACCTTGACATGAAGCGTCTATTGATGCGTTAGCAATAACATATACTTGTCCACTTGCAAGCGATCCAGATAGTGTTATACCTAAATCCCAAGTGCCACTACCATTTCCATCACGAAGAATAGTATAGTTTGAAAGGTCTATTGTGCTTCCAGTAAAGTTCGCAATTTCTAAGGCTTTATTAAAGCTAGAACCCTCAATATATTCTGAAAAGAATAAATCATTTGCACTAGAGCTTCCTGCTAATGTAGTTTCATTGGCAGAAGCACTTTGTGTTGACGCGTTTCCAGAATCATCATTTGCTAAAACTGTAAATGTATAATTTGTTTCTGGAGATAAACCTGTAACTGTAAAAGTTGTTGAATTTGAGTTTGTAGAAACATAAAATGTTCCATCTACATAAATATCATAACTTGTAACTGCTACATTATCTGTAGATGCTGTCCAGCTTAAATCTACAGAATTTGATGTAGGATTAGATGCTGTTAAATTTGTTGGCACTGTTGGTGCTTGTATATCTGGATTTGGATTCCAAATTAAATTAGCATATTCTGGATGATCTACAAACGGATTTGCATTACCTTGAAAGTTATAAGCTGCATTATTTCTATCAATTTCTTTTTGACTAACCGGATCAACATTATAGTGCCAATCTAATAATAAATCTATTGCCCAATCTTGAAAAACTTGGTCATTTGAACCGTTAAACATATCGAAACTAGTATAATTGTCTACATTATTTTCGTATCGAGTAGCAAAATATAGTAATGCTCTTGCAATATCTCCTTTAAATTCATCAATAGGTTCAAAAACTGTTCCTGAGTAACCAGAAACTAAGCTACTACCTCTTTTAGATCCGTTTGTATAAGTAGTTCCTCCAGAAGCGGCTATGCCAAAAGGAAAGCTACCGCGTCCACCATTAACGTATCCATCTGTAGGATAGACATGATGTACATCGTTTTTCATTGGTGAAGCTTCACCAAAACTAGATTGTGGTACAAGATGCTCTCTATTGTAGCAATCACCTTCGCTGTTGTAACTTCCACATTGGTCTGAACCGTATGTAAAATTTAGATATGTAGGTTCTGGGTTATCTGGATCTTCAGAATAAATATCTAATATAAAACCATCATTATCATACTGGTTTGTATTATCAATATCTGTGGTCTGGTAAGCAATCCATAGTCCTCCATAACCTTGGTCGGTGTGTCCAGAAGTTATAATGTTTTTTAATTCTGTTTTTAAAGTATATCCATCCAAACCATTAGCACTATCATAATAATTTGCAGGAATTTGCGCAAACCCTATAAAAGTTACTAATAAAAAAGATATAGTTAAGTAATTATGTTTCATGAAAATAAGATTATTTTGTGTTTTTTCTTTCTAATAATGCCATGTAAAATCCGTCGAAACCAGATTCGTGCGATAGTATTTTTTTCTCTTTAACAAAAGTAAACTCTTTTCCAGATTCTGATGTTAAAAAATGTTTAACTTGTTCTTGGTTTTCTGATGGTAATATAGAACATGTTGCATAAACCAGTTTTCCTCCAGGTTTTACCATTCTAGAGTAGCTACTTAAAATTTCGCGTTGTGTGGTTTTAATTCTTTCTAAAAAAGAAGCTTCAAGTTTCCATTTAGCATCTGGATTTCTACGTAAAACGCCTAAGCCAGAACATGGTGCATCTATAAGTACACGATCTGCTTTATCGTAAAGTTTTTTAATTGGTTTTGTAGAGTCTATGGTTCTCATTTCTATGTTATGAGCACCAGCACGTTTTGCACGTCGTTTTAGTTCTCTTAATTTATTTTCATAAATATCCATAGCAATTACTTGACCTTTATTTTCCATTAAAGCAGCAATGTGTAATGTTTTACCACCAGCACCTGCACAAGTATCTACAACTTTTATGCCTGGTTTTACATCAAGAAACTCTGCGACTAATTGAGATGATGCATCTTGTACTTCAAACCATCCTTTTTTAAAGGCTTCTGTAGTAAAAACATTAGCTCTTTCTTTAAGTTTTAAAGCGTCTGGATAACCTTTAATTTCTTCGGTAACAAAATCTAAATCAAATAATTCTGATTTTAATTTTTCTTTTGTAGTTTTAAGCGTATTTGCTCTTAAAATAACATCTGCTTGTTCGTTAAGTGCAGCAGCTTCTTTGTTCCATACGGTTTCACCTAATTCTTTTTCGGCTAACTCATCTATCCAATCTGGAAACGATTCTTTAATTTTTCTAATTTGAGAAAGCTCATCAAAACGACCTTTAATTTTTCTTGTAGGTGTATTTTCAAAGTACTTCCAATCTGGTAATTTTATACCTTTTAAAGTTGCCCAAACAGCAAATAAACGCCAGATATCGTCTCTAGAAAAAGGTTCTTTTACGTTTGCAATTTCAGCATATAAACGTTTCCATCGTACAATGTCGTAAGTTGTTTCGGCAACGAAACCTCTATCTCGGCTTCCCCAACGTTTGTCGCGTTTTAGTAGTTGTTGCACTACTTTATCTGCATAATTACCTTCGTTAAAGATTAGTAGTAATCCATCAACTGTGGCAAAGCATAAATTTCTATGTAATCTCATTTTTTGTATTTAATTGAATTATAAATCAACTTATTATGACCCATAATTCGGCGTGCAAAGGTACGGTTTTATATAGAATAATTTGGTATAAATAAGGTGAGATATTTATTTGTTAATAGTAAAATGCTATCTTTTCAAAATTATTTAAAATTTCCCGCAAGTTTTAATTAAAAACTGCATCTAAATTATATTACAATAAAATTTAATTTTTGACTGAAACCAAATTTATAGAAGCGCTAAAGAGCAAAAGCGAGCAGGCGTAAAGTAAGCTTTTAGATGACTACTAGCAAAAGGTATATGCTACTTGTATCTCTTTTGTGCCAAATACAGAGGATGCCGAAGATATTGCGCAAGAGGTTTTTGTTGAAGTATTTAATGCTATACATAAATTTAAAGGGCAGTCTAAACTATCTACCTGGATTTATAAAGTAACTACTAATAAATGTTTAGAATTTATACGTAAAAAAAACACTAAAAAGCGTTTTGCTTTTTTATAGTCTATAACAGGAAATGCAATTCCTGTTGATATGACAAACTATTTTACAGAGATGAATCATCCTGGAATAGTTTTAGAAAACAAAGAAACTAGCAAGGTGTTATTTGCTGCTATAAACCAATTGCCAGATGCACAGCGTATTGTTTTTACGTTGCATAAAATAGATGGTAAAAGTTATAATGAAATAAGTGAAATTGTAGATAAAAGTTTATCGTCTGTAGAGTCTTTAATGTTTAGGTCTAAAAAAAACTTACAGAAGGTATTAGAAAATTTTTATGAAAATAATAGATAGCGCAAGTTTTTTTACGCTTGTGCATCTAAAAAAATATAGATTATGAAAACAAATATGAATATAGAAGAAAAGGTAACAAAGACTTTAGAAGTATTTGATACAATTGACACTGTAAAAGCACCACCTTTTTTTAAGGATAAAACCATGCAGCTTTTATTTGCTGAAAAAGAAGAAAAAGTTACACCATTATTTTGGAGCTAGTTTACACCACAATTACAATTAGCTACCTTAGTATGTGTTGTATTGGTTAATTTTTATGCCATTAAAGAAATAAATAATTCTGAATACGAATCATCAATTTCAAGTTTTGCTTCAGATTATGGAATTGCAAGAGAACAAGAATCATCAATTTTCAATTTTTAAAAAATAAAAAAAAACACAGTTTTATATGTGCTGCTTATTGTATTAATAATAATGAATGGTTTTTTTCTATTCAATTACTTAGGTAGGCCGCAGCATAAAGGAGTAAAAGAGTCAAGTGCTTTTATTGTAAAAGAATTAAATTTTAATGCTTCTCAACTAGAAAAATTTAAACAACTAGAAGAAAATCATCATTTTACAATGCAAAAAAATGGAGATGATATTAAAGTAAATAAAGACAAATTATTCAAAAAAATTACAGCACCTACAATAGATAGAAATAAAGTAGATAGTTTAATAATTGAAATTTCTAAAGCAGATTTATTAAAAGAAAAAGAACTTTTTAATAAGCTTCGAGGCATTTATGAGATTTGTGACGAAAATCAAAAAAAACGATTTAGTGCTATTTTAAAAAAAGCGAGACGTTTTAATGGTAATGGACCCGAAAGATCAAGAAGACCCGAAAGATCAAGTAGGCCAGAAAGACCTTAAAAATGAATAATCGTATTTACAAAAAGACCTTAACTAATTAAGGTCTTTTTTTTGTGTTTTATTTAACAAAATAAAACACAAGTTATTTTCAATTACATCATCTAAACTTATATAACAAAACAATTATAAAGAATAGATTATGAATAATAGCACATTTAAAAAAACAATATTAACGTTTGGAATAGCAGTATTAGTTTTAAATAGTTCATTTGGTCAATCTGAAAAAAGAGAACAAAAAACGCCGCCAACATTTAGTGAGTTATTAAAAGAACTAGATAAGGATGAAGATGGCTTACTTTCTAAAACAGAAGTTAAAGGTCCATTGAAAGAAGGTTTTTCTGAAATTGATACAGATGAAGATAGTTTTATTTCTGAAGAAGAATTAAAAAAAGTACCAAAGCCTAAAAGAAGAAAAAGAGATTAGAATAGTATTTTGGTTGGTTAGTAGTTAAAAGCTTTGTGATGTAAAAGTCATGAGGCTTTTTTCAAGTTTCAAACTTTAAAAACGCAAGTATTTATAAAAAAAACCACCAAAACATAATTAATTTAAAAAAAGCGCAAGTTTATTTTTTATTAGGCATCTAAAGAGATAAACACATTAAAAATATAAAAAATGAAAAACCTATTTAAACTAATATTATTAATGGTAGCGGTGTTTACATTAAGTATCGCTTGTACTTCAAATGATGATGCTGCAAGCACAACAACTGTTACAGAAGACGAAGTTGTAACAGAGCTTCATGCAGCATACTCGGCTTTTAATACAGATGCTACAACAATTTATATAGACAATACGGGAACAAATGTTGTAATAGAAACTACAGGTTTACCAGATCACCAAACCGTTTATTGGGGAGAAGGACATCCGCTTTACATAGAAGAGCCAGATGTACAAGTAACACCTAGTATAATGTCTAGTAACAATAATGCTGTAACTATCACAGTAGATGCTACACCAAATTTAACAGGAAATACTGTATCTACAACATTTAATACTATTGGTATAGCAGTTAGTGGCGCTTCAATTTTTAATGATCAAGAAGGTGGCGGACCTTTAGACCAAGCAGCAGCAAGTTTAGATTATACAGGTGCACATATTGGGCCAGGTGTCTATCACTATCATTTAGAGCCCAAAGCTTTTTCTAATGATGATGATGCCTTAGTAGGTGTACTATTAGATGGTGTTTTCCTTTACGGAAGAAAATGTAGTGCTACAGGTTCTTACCCAGAAGATTTAGATGTTTCAGGCGGACATACATCTATAACACAATATACAGATGGAGAAGAAGAATACCACTATCATATAATAAACGAAGTATATTCTAATACAGGATCTTACTTAGCATTCGCAGGACCTTACCAAGGATATTAAAGTAATGAAAACATTTTTTACAGTTATACTTGTTCTGTCTTTTTTGAGTTGTAAGCAATCAACAGAAAACAATTTTTCTGAAGAAAATAATACAATTAAAAGTGAAAATATTATAACAATTAAAGATGTTGAAGTTCTTAAATCAGAATTAATTTTAAACCAACTACAAGGCGTTTGGTATTATAAAGAAGAACCTTACAATGGCTACTCTTTAAAGTATCACGAAAATAATACTATAAAAGAAAAGCTTGGTTTCTATAGCGGAAAACGTCAAGGTATTGCTCAAACATGGTCAGAGCATGGAGTACTTCGTATAGAGTCTTATTACAACCAAAACAAGTTGGTTGGTGTTTATAAAAGTTTTTGGGAAAATGGTAACCTAGCCTTAGAAGTTAATTATGTAAACGGAAAAAAGCAAGGAGAAGAAAAACAATGGTATTCTAACGGAAAACTATCAAAATTAAGGTTGTTAAAAGACGGTAAAGAAAACGGCATTCAAAAAGCTTGGTTACCAACAGGACAACTTTATGTTAATTATGAAGCAAAAAACGGTAGAACCTTTGGTTTAATGCGAGCAAACTCATGTTATAAATTAGAAAATGAAAAAGTTATTATTTCAAAATAGTCTGCTATTACTTTTACTAAGTTTAACCTTATTAGTAATAGGTTGTAAAAAAACTGTAAAAAAGGAAATTAGTAAAGCCGAAGAAACCAGTAGAGTAGCGTATTTACCATATTATAACGAAGCATCTTTTACACCAAAATGGTTGACGCCAGAAACAGAAGAAGAGCAAATTTTTCATAAAATACCAGACTTTTCATTAACAAACCAATTGGGAGAAGAAGTGTCTCAAAAAACGTTTGAAAATAAAATTTATATAACCGATTTCTTTTTTGCTAGCTGTCCTGGTATTTGCCCGCAAATGACGGGAAACATGTTTCAATTACAAGAAGCATTTTTAAACGATGATGAGGTGTTATTTTTATCTCATACCGTAACACCAACAAAAGATTCTGTTCCCGTTTTAAAAAATTATGCCCAAAAACATGGTGTAATAGATAATAAATGGCATTTAGTAACAGGAGATAAACAAGTTATTTATAATCTTGGTAGAGCTCAATATTTTATAGAAAACGATTTAGGAGCACCTAAAACCATGGACGATTTTTTGCACACAGAGAATTTTTTGTTAATAGACAAGAATAAACATATAAGAGGTATTTATAATGGTTTAAATAGAGCCTCAATGGCACAATTAATAGTAGATGTTAAAGCCTTGAAGAAACAAGGTTAAATTAGTTTTTTGATTGATTGGTAAAAAGCTTTGCGATTATGTCGTAAAGCTTTTTTACATTTATAGAAATTTACAATTAAATATGAAAAAACTAATCACCATAATTTGTATTGCTTTAGCTATTGTTTCTTGTAAAAAAGATACAGAAAAAAAAGATATTGATGTTGAAGAAGAAATAACAGAACCAAGAGCGTTTAAAGAAGTTGAAATAGGTATGTTATTGAGAGATTCTATTTTAAATGTAAGAGCTATAGAAATCCTTGAGAAGGATGAAATGTTATATGGAAATGCTAGCGGTGGTCATGGTAGTTATAGTTATGACTCAGATAGAAATAGTTATTGGATAACACCACCTTATAACATTAATATAGATTCACTCAAATTCAATTTTAGAGCAGTATCAAGTACAGATAATACAGCGTTTTTCCTTTCAATAGGTTCGCCAGCTTACCTCGTTAAACAAGGTGCTTCAGGTAAAAAAATAGTTTATCAAGAAAATCATGAAAAAGCATTCTACGATTCTATCGATTTTTGGAACAACCAAGAAGGTATTGCAATTGGTGATCCCACAGAAAATTGTATGAGTATAATAATTACTCGCGATGGAGGAGAAACATGGAACAAGCTATCTTGCGACGTGTTACCAAAAACAAAAGAAGGTGAAGCAGCTTTTGCAGCAAGCGATACAAATATTGCTATAGTTGGAGATAATACATGGGTAGCCACAGGCGGAAAGGCAAGTAGAATATTATTTTCTCCAGATAAAGGTAAAACTTGGGAGGTTTTCGAGACTCCAATTGTGCAAGGTAAAGAAACTACAGGTATTTACTCGCTAGATTTTTATGATGATAAAAATGGTTTTGCTATTGGTGGAGACTACACAAAAGCAGGAGATAGCACAGCAAATAAAATAAGAACACAAGATGGAGGAAAAACATGGCAATTAGTTGCGCAAAATCAAAGTCCAGGTTACAGAAGTTGTGTGCAATATATTCCTGGTCGAGATGCAAAAGAGTTAGTTGCTGTTGGTTTTAAAGGTATAGATTATTCTAACAATGCTGGCGAAAGCTGGACGCATTTAAGCGATGAAGGTTTTTATACTTTACGTTTTATAAATGATAGTGTTGCTTATGCTGGAGGAAGCAAAAGGATTGCAAAATTAACTTTTAGATAATAAAAAAGGCAGCTTAATTAGCTGCCTTTTTTATTATTTTTTAGATTTATCTGCTTGATGTCTCTGTCTGTATTCTTGAATCATTTTCTTTTTAAAAGAATGATCGGCTTGCATTAATGCAATTATTTTTTTTGCTGGTAGAATATTAAGTAAATCGGTTATAAATTTTGAATGTAATTCTTGTTTTTTATTCTCAATTTCAACCATTTCTAAAAGAAGGGCTTTAGCTTCAGTCTCAGATAAATTTTCTACTTTCTTATCTTTTCGTCTTTTCGAAGATTGTTCTCTTAATTTATTTTCTGCTTCTTCCTTTGTGTTATAAACTGGCCAAAAAGCTTGCGCTTCTTTTGCAGATAAATCCATTTGCTCTGTAATATGTGCTATTTTTAAAGCTTTAATTTTTTCTCTGTCAAGTTTTTGTGCATAACTACTTATGGATAGTAGTAAAGCAAAAACCGGTATTAATATTATTTTTTTCATTATTTTTATTTTTTTTATTCTGAATATAAGTCGTTAAAATCTATATTTTCTATATAGTTATCTAGAGCTTCGTCACTTAAAGAGTAATCTATAAATTGATTTTCGCTTAACTCGTTATCTTGAAATAAATATGTTAAATCACCAATTTCGGTTTCATTTAAAATATAATTATCTACTGTTGTTGTATCTAAATCATCAAAAGATAGTGGTGAATTATCAAACACATTTAAACTAAAAAATAGAACTATAGCTGCAGCAATACTTGAAACTAATAGCATATTTTTTTTACTAAAAATAGAAATAACTTTTGTTTCTTTTTCAATAGGAACACTAAAGTTATCTAAGTAGCCTTCTGGAGCTTTAAATCCAGAATCGATTACTAAGTTTTTAAGTTTAGCTTCGGTTAAAATTGAATTTTCAAACTCTTCAAAATAATTTTGAGGGACTTTAAATCCAGTTTTTTTTACGTTATTTAAATTTTCATTTTTCATGTTTCTTTCCAAATATGGAAACTCTTTTGTTTCTATTAATAAGACTCTATATTTATTAAATAGTTTAATTGTTTTTTAAATAGGCTTCAATTTTCTTTGCTGCTATATGGTAAGAAGCTTTTAAAGCGCCTTCACTTGTTTCTAAAATTTGAGACATTTCATTATATTTTAATTCTTGAAAATATTTCATATTAAAAACTAATTGTTGTTTTTCTGGTAATGTTGCAATTGCTTTTTGAAGTTTTAGCTGGATGGCGTCTCCTTCAAAATATACATCAGATTCCAAATTGTTTAATGCTAAATTTTGTGCCTCTTCATTTGTAATCTGTAATAGTTTTGCGTTTTTGTTTATTAGTGTAATAGCTTCGTTTATTGCTATTCTATATAACCAAGAATAAAGTTTGCTTTCTCCCTTAAATTTCTCGATATTTTTATAAACCTTTATAAATGTATTTTGCAATACATCGTCTGCATCGTCGTGCGATTTTACAATATTTCTAATATGCCAGTATAATCGCTCTTTATATTGCGCAACAAGTACTCTAAATGCAGCATCTTTGTTGCCTTTAGATTGTAATTGAGATATGAGTTCTAGTTCTTCTGTCACTTAAGCTATTTTCTTTTAGACTGCAGAATTTTAATTTGGTTTAAATATAATTTGATTTTTTTTTTAAAGAAAGACATGTTATTTAACAGCTTTCTGTTTAATCTGATTTTTAACTAAAAACACGATTAAAAGATGTTTTTTATCGATTAAAAGACAAAATATTTGTTTTCTAACATTTTTTAAATTATGTTTACATTAGAAAATAATACTTATGTTTTAGAGCCCCAATTCTATACATAAACAAAAAAAAGGATAAACATTTGTTTATCCTTTTTAATTTTATAATAATAGTAATTATTCAAAACTCTGCATATCTACCAGTTTTTTATAAATACCATCTAAGGCTATAAGTTCGTTATGCTTGCCTTGTTCTGCAATTTCACCTTTATGCATCACTATTATCTCATCTGCATTTTGTATTGTAGATAACCTATGTGCGATAACAATTGAGGTTCTGTTTTTCATCATATTTTCTAATGCTAATTGTACTAGGCGTTCGCTTTCTGTATCTAGAGCAGAGGTAGCTTCATCTAGAACCATTATTGGAGGATTTTTTAATACTGCTCTAGCAATACTTAAGCGTTGTTTTTGCCCACCAGAGAAATTGTTTCCAGCATCACCTACATTAGTTTCTATCCCTTTTGGTAAGTTTTGTATAAATTCCCATGCGTTTGCAATTTTAAGGGCATCAATTATTTCTTCTTCTGTAGCGTCTTCTTTACCTATTAATAAATTGTTTTTAATAGTGTCGTTAAATAGTATAGAGTCTTGTGTTACCAATCCCATTAAAGCTCGTAAAGATTTTTTTGTAACATGTTTTATATTGTTACCATCAATAGATATGTTACCGTTGTTAACATCGTAAAATCGTGTTAGTAAGTTTGCAATAGTACTTTTTCCACTTCCAGATTGTCCTACTAATGCTACAGTTTTTCCTTTAGGCACTTTTATAGAAAAGTTTTTTAATACTAAGTCATTTTCATATTTAAAGGAAATGTTGTTAATGGTAATTTCGTTATTAAATGATGTTAACTCTTTTGCATCTGGTAAATCTGGCATCTCATTTTTATGATGCAAAATTTCAAAAACACGATCTGCAGCAGACATTCCGTTTTTTACACGATATGATGCTTTACTAATAGCTTTAGCAGGTGTTAAAATACCATATGCAAGAAGCATAAAGCCAATAAATGTTGTACCTTCTATAACTTGATCTATTAATACTAATTTACCACCATACCATAATAAAATGGCTATTGTAGTTATTCCTAAAATTTCACTAACTGGTCCAGCTAGGTTGTTTTTTAAGCCTATACTATTAGAAAGTTTTAATAATCTGTTTGCAGAATTTTTAAAACTGTTTTTAAACACAGATTCTGCATTATAACTTTTAACAATTTTTAAACCTGTTAGTGTTTCTTCTACTGTAGAAATTAATCTACCAGATTCTTGTTGAGCTGTTAAAGATTGACTTTTAAGTCTCTTTCCTATTCTTGATATAATAAATCCGGCTGTTGGAATAAATACTAATACAAAAATTGATAGTTTCCAATTTATGTAAAACATAGTTCCTAATGCAAAGAGAATATTTAAAGGCTCTCTAACTATTAACTCTAGAACTATAAATAAAGAATTTTGCATTTCGGCAATATCTCCTAATATTCTAGCCATTACATCTCCTTTTTGTCTTTTAGAATAAAAGCTTAATGGAAGATTAATAATGTTATCGTACATATCATTACGTAAATCTGTTAAGACTCCGTTTTTTAAATACATAACATGTTGGTTTGCTAGATAGCCAAATAAGTTTTTTAATGCAAAGGTTATAATTACTATGGCAATAACTATAATTAAAGCCATTTGGGCATTATTGTTATCTAAATAACTACTTACTTTATAATTAAGTAAATCGTTACCATAATCTTTTAAACCACCAATTCCAGTCCATTCTGGTTCCTTGGTAACTCTATTTGTTTTGTCAAACAAAACATTTAGCATTGGAATTAGAGCAACAAATGAAAGTGTTGTAAATAAGGCATTTAAAATATTAAAAACTACATTTAAAATAACGTGTTTTTTATAGTTTTTAATAAAAGGTAATAATTGATTTAATATTTTTTTCATCTAATTTAGCTGCATGTCTTTTAAAATGGCATCAATCTTAGCTTCCAATTGTTGTTCCGTTTCTTTAAAAGCAGACACATTGTCTAAGTTTGTATTTTATGTAATTTGAAATTTTAATTTAGTTCTTTTAAAATTTTAGTACCATAGCCTAAATCTTGGTTTTCTAAATATACCTTATATAATGTATTATCTTGTAAATTATATTTATAAAGTCCGTTATTAGTAAATCCATTATTGTTGTTTGAAACAATTGTAAAATCTATAAACTCGTTTTGCGTATTTATAAAACCAGATCCAGACGGGTTTAAAAAGCCTAAAGTATTATTAGAAATATCTGTTAAATTTCCAGATGATGTTTCCAGACTCGTTAAGGTAGCTTCAATTTGAGAAGGGTTTTTATATATACCGTATAGTAAATTGTTATATTTAAACGTTTTATGTAATGGTTTATTAATTAGTTGAGACGATGTTGTACTAGATTGTAAGTCTATATTTATTATTAAGCCATTATTAGAAGATAAATACCAAGTGTTATTAGATATGTATGTAGAACGTATTATATCTAAATTAAAACTTAAGTTAGCGTTTAAAAATTCTTCAGTTTGTGGATTAAATGTATATAAATAATATGGAAAACTTTCATTTGCTTGATCGTCACCGGCAAATAATAAATATAATAATCCATCACTTATATTAAAATTAATAGCTGTTATTGCTGGGAAATTTGTGCTTGTAAGTTCAGGAATATTACTAAAAGTATTTGAAGTAGTTTCTAAAGTATTTGTACTTAGGTTATATTGTAGTATTCTAAATTCTGATGAAGAAAAATCGGCAATGTATAAAATGTCTTCAGAAAAATCTATAACATTTAAATTTCCTTGACTCCAAAAATCATAATTAATGGTATTTATTAAATTGCATTCTCCAGATCCAGTATATACTTCATGTATTTGCCCTAATGGAGAGTATACAAGAATTTTAGAGTTATCAAGTATTTCAAAATTTCCAATTGTAAAAATTTCATCATTTACATTTAAAGAAATATTATAATTTCCTGCAGGTTCATTTGGAATTTCAGCTTTTATTTGGGTTGTAGTAATAGACGTAATATTTGCAATAACATTATTAAATAAAAGCGTATTATTGGAAATTAGAGTATTAAAATTTTCTCCATTAATTGTTATTACGTCATTGGGAAAACCTTGATTGGGAGTGTATGAATTTATTAATATTTGCGAAATTTGCTCAGTCTCTTCTTGTACGATAGTGCTAGAATCATCGCTAGTGCACGATATAATTAATATAGTAAAAAAAAAAGTTTTAAATAGTGTAAGAGTTTTCATTTAATTTAATTTCAAATCTTTAATGATAGCATCAATCTTGTTTTCCAATTGTTGTTCCGTTTCTTTAAAAGCAGACACATTGTTTAAAGAAGTATTAACACTAATGTAGAATTTTATTTTAGGTTCTGTACCACTTGGTCTTAGAGCAATTTTACTACCATCTTCTGTGTGGTAAATTAATACATTAGATTTTGGAATATCTATTACAGTAGTTTCTCCTGTAACTGTATTTTTTGAAGTTGATAATTGGTAATCCTCAATTAAAACAACTTTAGAATTGTTTAATTCTGTAAGCGGATTTTTACGAGCATCAATCATCATTTGTTTTATTTCTTGAGCACCTTCAATTCCTTTTTTGGTTAAAGAAATTAAGCGTTCTTTATATAAACCATGTTTTACATATAATTTGACTAATTCTTGATATAAGCTGCTGCCTTTTGCTTTTGCTTGAGCTGCAATTTCGCAAGCGAGTAGAGTAGAAGTAACAGCGTCTTTATCGCGAACAAAATCGCCTACCATAAAGCCAAAACTTTCTTCGCCACCACCAATAAAGTCTTGGTTTGGAAAATCTTTTATCATTTTAGCAATCCATTTAAAGCCTGTTAAGCCTATTTTGCATTCTACATTGTATGCTTTGGCTAAAACACTCATCATAGGTGTAGAAACGATAGTGCTTCCTATAAATTGATTGCCATTAATTTTGTTTTCACTTTGCCATTGTTTTAATAGAAAGTCCGTCATTAAAATCATGGCTTGATTACCGTTAAGTATAACAAGATTGTTTTCTAAATCTCTAACAACTACGCCTAATCTGTCGCAATCTGGATCTGTACCAATAACTATGTCTCCTTCAACTTTATTAGCTAATGCCATAGCCATTTTTAAAGCCTCTGGTTCTTCTGGGTTTGGCGATACTACAGTTGGAAAATCACCATTTGGTTCGCGTTGTTCTTCAACTATATTTACGTTTGTGTAGCCGGCTCGATTTAACGTTTCTGGTATTGCTGTTATAGATGTGCCATGTAAAGAAGTAAATACAATATTTAAGTTTTCTTTAGCTTCTTTTAATGTGTTAAAACTTCCATTTTTAACTGATGCATTAATAAAAACATCATCAACTTCTTTACCTATATAGTTAATTAGTTTCTCATTAGCATTAAATTTAATATCAGCATAATCTAACTTATTAATAAGTGAAATTACTTCACCATCTTGAGGAGGTACTAATTGTCCTCCATCTTGCCAATATACTTTGTAACCATTATATTCTGGTGGGTTATGGGATGCTGTTAATACAATACCACAGTGGCAATTTAAATGTTTTAATGTAAAAGATAGCTCAGGAGTTGGACGAAGATCTTCAAACAAATAAACTTCAATATTATTTGCAGAAAACACATCTGCAACAACCTTTGCTAAGGTTTTACTGTTGTGTCTACAATCAAAAGCTATTGCTACTTTTAAATTCTCGTTAGGAAACACTTTGTGCATATAATCACTAAGACCTTGAGTGTTTTTTCCTAAAGTATATTTATTAATTCTATTAGTGCCAATACCCATAACACCACGCATACCGCCAGTACCAAACTCTAAGTCTTTATAAAAAGATTCTTTAAGTTCTTTAGGATTGCTACCTATAAGATCTTTTATATATAATTGTGTTTCATTATCGAAAGTAGGAGTTAACCAAGTATTAACTCTATTTAGCAATTCTGGCTCTATATGTATCATAGTGGTTAGTTAATTACAGTGTTGTTTAAATTTAATTCTTCTTTTACTAAATATCGTTTTTTGTTTTGTTTAGAACGTAAAATTATTTCGCCTAAAAAACCAGCAATAAAAAACTGTGTACCAATAATCATTGTTGTTAGCGCAATAAAAAATTGCGGTCTTTCTGTTATTAATCTTCCAGTTTTATGAAAAAATAACTTATCTATTCCTAAATATACAGAAAAAACAAAGCCAATAGCAAACATAATAACACCCAATGCACCAAATAAATGCATTGGTCTTTTTCCAAAACGAGAAATAAACCAAATGGTAATTAAATCTAAAAAGCCATTAATAAAACGCTCCATTCCAAATTTAGTTTCACCATATTTTCTAGCTTGATGCTGCACAACTTGCTCTCCAATTTTAGTAAAACCTGCATTTTTTGCTAAAACAGGAATGTAGCGGTGCATCTCACCATTTACATCAATATTTTTAACAACAACATTTTTGTAGGCTTTGAGGCCACAATTAAAATCGTTTAGTTTTACACCAGATGTTTTTCTGGCCGCCCAATTAAAGAGTTTTGAAGGTAAATTTTTTGTAAATTTATTATCGTAGCGTTTCTTTTTCCATCCTGAAACAAGATCGAAATTATCTTTTGTAATTTTGTTATAAAGAGCAGGTATTTCTTCAGGATTGTCTTGTAAATCGGCATCCATAGTAATAATAACGTCTCCTTTGGCTTTTTCAAATCCAGCATGAAGTGCTTGCGATTTACCAAAATTTTTAAGAAAACGTATGCCTTTTACATTTGCATTAGCTTTAGATAATGTTTCTATAGTTTTCCAAGACTCATCAGTAGAGCCATCGTCTATAAAGAGAATTTCATAAGAAAAACGATTGGATTGCATAACTTTAGCAATCCAATCGTGTAATTCTGTAAGAGATTCTTGTTCGTTAAGTAGTGGTATGACTACAGATATATTCATGTATTATTTCGAAATTAATACTTCAAATATAAAACTATTATGCGTTTTCAGGCTTTCTTTTCATTATTAAAGAAATAATAAGTCCAATAATGCTATAAAATATAATGTATCCAATTAAAGATGTAAATACATTTTGAATAGAAAATAAGTTGCCTTGTTTCTCTGAAGCTTCAACTACCATTTCAATAGATTCTTCTGGCTGATTAAAGTTTCTTAACATTTCTACTTGAGATTCTAATGCTATTTCTTTTAATGTTTCTGCAGCTTCTGGGTCAACAAAATTAAAAATTATAAAAGAAATTAAAGAACTAATTACAATACCTATAAGCACTGTTATAAAGTAAGATGTAAAAGCTTCTTTAAAGCTAATAAAACCATTTTGTATTTTTTTAGCTTTAATAATTGAAATTACTCCAAAGGTTAATGTTATTACAAAAAGAATAATTCCTAATGTTATACTTGCAAAAAGCTCAAGCTTTAAAGCATAAACTAATATTGTTGCAAGAGCTAATACTCCACCTAAATATAACCCATAATTAGTAGCAGATGATTTTGTTGTAGTTTCCATATTTTTGTGTTTTTTTGTTGATTATAGTAGTTAGTAGTCAAAGATAAAAAAACGTTACAGAAATAAGTTTAAATTATTTTTAAAAAAATAGTGTAGAATTATAAAAAATGATTAAATTTGCACCTCGAATTTAGAATACAATAAAAGCATTTAGCGATGAAAAAAGATATACATCCAGAAAATTATAGAGTAGTGGCATTTAAAGATATGTCTAACGAAGACGTTTTTTTAACAAAATCTACAGCTAACACAAGCGAAACTTTAGAAGTTGATGGTGTTGAGTACCCATTAGTAAAAATGGAAATCTCTAGAACATCTCACCCTTTTTATACAGGTAAATCTAAATTAATTGATACGGCTGGTCGTATTGACAAGTTTAAAAACAAATACGCTAAATTTAAAAAATAATTTAGCTTGCAATATATTTAAAAGCCTTTCATAATTATGAAAGGCTTTTTTGTTTTCGGTATTTAAGCTACTTTTGTTTTAATCTTTAGTTTAAGTTAATGGTAAAGCTTTTAACTTATAATTCTTAAACCTTTCAATTTACTTATGAATTATATTCTTTTTGATGGTCCAGCAAGAAACCAATTGCTACCATTTACGTACACAAGACCAGTTGCAGACATTAGAGTTGGTATTTTAACCATTCGAGAAAAATGGGAAAAGCATTTGCAAACTACTACAACTACAGTTACTGAAGATTATTTGTCTGAAAAATGGCCAATGGTTGAGTTGGAAACAAATGTGATGATTAATTCGTCGTTTTGTCCAACAGAGGCTTTAGTTGAAAAAATTAAAGATTTAAAGGAAAATCAAGCCATTTTTAAAGATGAAGAAGTTATTGCCTTTTTTACGAAAGAAGGACAAGAAGATATAGATTTGTCTACTTTTGAAGCTATCGAATTTGAAGATGAAACTATAACAATAGAGCATACTTGGGATATTTTTTCAAAAAACGCCGAGGCAATTACTCAAGATTTTAAATTAATTACTCAAGATAGAACGTCTCAACCAATTCCAAAATCTAATAATATAATTGGTGCAGAACATATTTTTATAGAAGAAGGTGCTAAGTTAGAATTTACAACACTTAATGCAAATACAGGACCTATTTACATTGGAAAAAATGCAGAAATTATGGAAGGTTCTGTGGTGCGTGGTCCATTAGCTTTATGTGATAATGCTACCTTAAAATTAGCAACAAAAATATATGGAGCAACAACAGTTGGACCGCATAGTAAAGTTGGAGGAGAAGTTAATAATTCAGTTTTGTTTGGATATTCCAATAAAGGTCATGATGGTTTTTTAGGGAATTCAGTTTTAGGAGAATGGTGTAATTTAGGAGCAGATACTAACAATTCTAATTTAAAAAATAACTATGCAGAAGTAAGACTTTGGGATTATGAAACTGAAGGTTTTGCTAAAACAGGATTGCAGTTTTGTGGATTAATGATGGGAGACCATAGTAAATGTGGTATTAATACTATGTTTAATACAGGAACTGTAGTTGGTGTGAATGCAAATATTTTTGGTAGTGGTTTTCCTAGAAATTTTGTCCCAAGTTATAGTTGGGGAGGAAGTGGAGGCTTTACAACATATTTAACTAAAAAGGCTTTTGAAGTGTGTAAAGTAGTAATGTCTAGAAGAGCATTAGAGTTTACAGATATTGATCAATCTATTTTAGAACATGTTTTTGAAGAGACTAAAAAGTTTAGAAGAGACTAAACTTTAATAGTTGAAAATGAGTATTTAAAGATTTTTTTTGTGCGTATTTTTTTGTTAAAATTAAATTAAAAATTTTATATTCGATATTCCAAATGCGAATATGAAATTTATTTTTAAATATCCATTTAGGTTTACAATTATATATCTTATTTTATATATTCTAGACGCCTTTTTTAAGAATAGCGATGTTTTATACTCTTGTAGGTATGTTTCAAAAATATTGTTAAGCTCAAGTTTGCTTGTGTTTTATCTTTATAATACTAAACAAAAAGACGCTAATAAAAAGAAACTTGTAATTACAGCATTAAGTCTATTTATTTTAGGAGACTTTTTTTTTATAAGAGGTAACGATAATAATATTATACATTTTGTTATTGCAGGAATATTATTTGCTATTGCAAAAATATTTTACTCTATACGGTTTTTAAATAATAAAGATTTTAAAATATCTAAATTAATTCCGTTTTTACTGTTCTGTTTTACTTATATGAGTGTAATTATGTTTCTTGTATACAGTAATTTAGGTGGTTTTTTTATACCATTTCTTATCTATTTGTTTGTAGCAATGTTATTGATGCAATTTGCTTTTTTAAGAAAAGAAGAAGTGAATTCTAAAAGTTTTTGGTTAGTAATGGTGGGAGTTGTAGCATTTATGTTTGCAGATAGTATTAATATGCTTAAGATGTTTTATAATCCATTAATAGCATACAATAAACTAACAATAATGTTTTTTTATTGTTTAGCGCAATATCTTATTGTGTTTGGAATTTTAAAAGAAGTAGATAATAAATAATTGTAATACTAAATGTTAAAAGCAATTTTTGAAATTAAAAAACCTTATTTTATAATTGTGTATGGTATTTTAATAGAGGTTAAGATAAAAGAAAAATTGGTGTAGATATTTTGCAATCTAATTATCTTTTTTGTTGTAATGACTTAATTTAATTACTTGGTTATATATAAAAATAGATTTATAGCTAATGAATATTTGCTTTAGAGACTTGTTTTAAATCTAGCATATTTATTGGATTTATACCTAAGTTTCTTACATCTTGCCTAGTAAACCTAACTACTTCATCATAATACAGAGGAACTATAGGAGCTTCTTGCATAATTAAACTATCTAATTTAGTATACAATATTTCTCTTGCTTTATTATTAGTCTCTGTAAAAGATTGTGAGTACCAAGTGTTAAAATTTTCATTTTTAAAATGAGTATAATTCGGACCGTTTGGTGCAAAATTTTTGCTGTAATATAGTGATAAGTAATTTTGAGCATCTGGATAATCGGCAACCCAACTAGCTCTAAAAAAATCTAATTTACCATTAGCTTTAGCGCTTTTTAAAGTAGAAGCAGGTATAACATCTATATTAACTATAAGTCCTATTTTTTGTAATTCACGTTGTATATATTCACAAAAATTAAGGTAATTGCTAGTTGTAGTTATAGTAATTTCTGGCGTATTATTACCAGTTTCTTTTTTAAATAAATTTATAAGTGTTTTGGCTTTTTCAGGATTAAAAGAATATCCTATTTCTGCATTATAACCTGGTAGACCTTTGGGTATAAAACCACCATTTGCAGGAATGCCAATGCCATTACGTAAATAAGTCATCATTTTTTTTCTATCAAAACCATAATTTACAGCTTTTCTTATGTATTCCGATTGTATTTCAGGAATTTCAGAATCCATATAAAAACCTAAATACTCTGTATTTAGATATGGACCTCGAATCATATTAACAGCAGATTTGTATTTTGATCTTAACTCGCCTTTGCTGGTTAAAATATCATCTTGGTACGAAGCATCTAATGAGTTTAAAAAATCTAAATTACCTTGAATAAATTGTAAAAACTCACTTTGTTTGTCTGGTAAAAAAGTAATAGCAATAGCTTCTAAATAAGGCAAACTATTTCCATTAGAATCTTTTTCAAAATAATTATTATTCTTTCTAAAAACTAACTTAATATTTTCTTCCCAACGTTTAAATTTAAAAGGACCTGTGCCAATTGGGTTCGCTCTAAATTCTGTACCATAATGTTCAACAATCTCTTTTGGTACTACAGAGCAATATTTCATGGTTAATAAACCTAAAAATGCCGGAAATGGTTGTTTTAGTTTAATGTTAAAAGTACTATCATTTTCTGCATAAAAATGCTCTACTTTATTTAAAACCCAACGTCCAGAAGACGCTATTTCTTTGTCAATAAGTCTATTAAAACTATACTCGAAATCTAAAGCTTTTACAGTGCGTGTAGAATCTTTACCAAACAGCTTGTGTTTATGAAAATAAACATTATCTCTAAGAGTAAAAGAGTAGGTAAGTGCATCTTTGGAAATAGACCAATTTTTTGCAATACTAGGTTTTACATTTAAGTTGCTATCCATTTGCACTAAACCATTAAATAGTTGATTTACAGCCCAAATATCTGCATTGTCCTTAGCAAAAGCAGGATCTAAAGACCCTATATTTTTATGCTCGTTATATCTAAAAACAAGAGTATTGTCTATGGTGTTATGCTTATTATTACAAGAAAAAAATAAAAAGAAAAGGCAAGTTGCTGTTAAGTAGTTAATTAAACTAAAATATTGCTTGTTTTTCAATTTTATCATTTTGTAATTTAATTGTAAATTTGCGCTTCCTTTAAAACGAGAGTTAATTGGTAAATATAATGAGATTTCTTTCTGTAAGGAAAAGATAAAACTATAAAATGAATAAAAAAGTCGCATTTTACACTTTAGGCTGCAAGCTTAATTTTTCTGAAACATCTACAATTGCTAGGAGTTTTAAAGATGAAGGATTTGAGCGCGTAGATTTTTCTGAAACCGCAGATATTTATGTAATAAATACTTGCTCTGTAACCGAGAATGCCGATAAACGTTTTAAAACTATAGTTAAGCAAGCTCAAAAAGCAAATCCAGAAGCTTTTGTAGCTGCAGTTGGTTGTTATGCGCAATTAAAACCAGAGGAATTAGCAGATGTTAATGGTGTAGATTTGGTTTTAGGTGCTACAGAAAAATTTAAAATTACAGATTACCTTAACGATCTTACTAAAAATGATTTTGGAGAAGTACATTCTTGCGATATAAATGATGCCGATTTTTATGTAGGTAGCTATTCTATAGGAGATAGAACACGTGCTTTTTTAAAAGTACAAGATGGTTGCGATTATAAATGTACCTATTGTACTATTCCTTTAGCTAGAGGGATTTCGCGAAGCGATGAATTAGCAAATGTTATAAAAAATGCTCAAGAAATTTCAGCAAAAGGTATTAAGGAAATTGTATTAACAGGAGTTAATATTGGTGATTATGGAAAAGGTGAATTTGGTAATAAAAAACACGAACATACTTTTTTAGAATTAGTTCAAGAATTAGATCAAGTAGAAGGTATCGAGCGATTACGTATCTCGTCTATAGAACCTAATTTATTAAAAAATGAAACAATAGATGTTGTAAGTAAGTCTAGAGCATTTGTACCACATTTTCATATACCATTACAAAGTGGACATAATGATATTTTAAAATTAATGAAACGTCGTTATATGCGAGAACTATATGTAGATCGTGTAGCAAAAATTAACGAGGTCATGCCTCATGCTTGCATAGGTGTAGATGTTATTGTTGGTTTTCCGGGAGAAACCGAAGAGCATTTTTTAGAAACATATAATTTTTTAAATGCACTTGATATTTCATATTTACACGTGTTTACGTATTCCGAAAGAGATAATACGGAAGCTGCAAGTTTTAAAAATGTTGTGCCAAAAAATATAAGAAGTAAGCGAAGTAAAATGTTACGCGGTTTAAGTGCAAAAAAACGCCGTGCTTTTTATGAAAAGCAAATAAACACTTCAAGAAGTGTATTGTTTGAAAGCGAAAACAAAGAAGGTTATATACATGGTTTTACAGAAAATTATGTAAAAGTAAAAGCACCTTGGGATCCATATTTAGTAAATACTATCCATCAAGTAAAGCTTACAAGTATAGATGATGATGGCTTGGTAAGATTTGAATTTGAAAACATTTTGGTATAAAAAAAAACTGAAACGTTAATTTCAGTTTTAATTTTGTTTATTTATAAATTATATTCTTAATCCAACAGGTAGTAATTTTTTATACTGCCTATTACGCCTAATAAACTTAGCAATTTCAGGACTTGTAGGTACAACACTTAGGTTGCGTTCTTCAACATTTTCAAAAACCAATTTTAAAAAATCTCCGGCAAAGTTTTGGTCTGTAACTTCTTCAGGAATAATTAATTTTGTTAAAAATATCTTTCGCTCTTGTAAAGAATATTCAATTTTAGCAAAATCATTCCCGGTTTTTAATTCGAATTGACGTAGAAAATCATTGTCAACTAGTTCAGCAGCAGCAGTCATATTATAATAAGTTTAATTTATTGTTAAGGGAACAAAAATAGTGCCATCTATTTTATAGCTTTACGCATTACAAAAATACGTAAAATTATCCTTAAGTGATTATTAATAACTGTTAAAAGCTTATGAGTCAAGATATAATACATGTTTATTTAATGCCTGGTATGGCGGCTAATCCTTCAATTTTTGATAATATTTCGCTTCCCAAAGATCAGTTTCAATTACATAAACTTACATGGGAAATTCCTATTAAAAATGAAACATTAAGTAATTATGCTTTAAGAATGATTAATAATATTAAACATGAAAATATTGTACTATTAGGCGTTTCTTTTGGAGGTATTTTAGTGCAAGAGATGAGTAAACATGTTAAATTAAGGAAATTGTTTGTAGTCTCTAGTGTAAAAACTAAGCATGAGCTTCCTAATAGATTTAAAATTTTAAAAACGACTAAAGCATATAAGTTATTACCAACACAATTAGCAAGTAACCTCGATTTATTGGCAAAATTTTCGTTTGGAGATTTAATTAAAAAACGTATAGATTTATATAAAAAATATCTTTCTGTTAATGATAAATATTATTTAGATTGGTCTATAGAGCAAGTTATTAATTGGGAGCAAGATAAAGTCATTCCAGAAGCCATTCATATTCATGGAGAAAAAGACAAAGTGTTTCCGCACAATTGCATAACAAATTGTATTACTGTAAAAAATGGAACACATATTATGATAATAGATAAATACAAGTGGTTTAACGAAAATTTACCAAAGTTAATTTTAGGTGAAAAAGAATAATTTTTAATTAAATTATTATAAATTTATAAAAAACGAAATGATGATGAAAATTGCACAAAAAGTATTGGCAGGTATTGGTCTTGTATGCTTAGGATTATTGTTTATTAATGCTTTACAAGAAGCACCAACAGATGAGAATTTAGAAAAGAAAATTATTAACGATTATAATGTTTATGCCTTACAAGTACCAGATTATTTAGATTTTGCAGGAGAGCGCGTACCTTTAGAAAATCCGGATATATTAGAACGTATGGATAAAGAGTTGTTAGTAAACACCTATTGGCAATCTAATGGTTTGTTAATGTTTAAACGTGCTCAAAAATATTTTCCTATTATAGAACCTATTTTAGCTAAAAACGGTATTCCAGATGATTTTAAATACTTAGCAGTAATAGAAAGCGGATTAACAAATGCACGTTCTCCTGCCGGAGCAAGTGGTTTTTGGCAAATTATGAAAGCTACTGGTAAAGAAAATGGATTAGAAGTAAATAGTAATGTAGATGAGCGTTACAATTTAGAAATGGCAACCCAAGTAGCTTGCGATTATTTAAAAAAATCTAAAGAACGTTTAGGTTCTTGGACAAATGCTGCTGCTGCTTACAATGCCGGAAATTATGGTGTTTCAAGACGATTAGAAGAGCAAAAAGTAGATAATTACTACGATTTGCTTTTAGGTGAAGAAACCGGACGTTATGTTTTTAGAATAATAGCTTTAAAAGAGATTTTATCTAATCCTGCAAAATATGGTTTTAACTTTAGAACTAAAGATTTGTATTCTGCTATACCAACATATAAAGTGGCTGTAGATACTGCTGTTACAGATTTTGCTCAGTTTGCAAAAGATATGGGAATTAACTATAAAATATTAAAAATTCATAATCCTTGGTTACGAGAAAACAAACTTAATAATGCGTCTAGAAAACAATATTTTATAGATATACCTGAAAAAGGTTATTATTCTACAACTCCATAAATGATAGAGTTTTTAAAAAATAATTGGTTTGTAATAATAATTTCAATTAATTATTTACTTGCAATTTCTGCAGTAATTACAATACTTTTTAGAAATTTAAATCCAACAAAAACACTAACATATATTATTGTGTTAGTGTTTTTTCCTTTTTTAGGACTTTTGGTTTATTATTTATTTGGTCAAGAATATAGAAAGAATAAAATATTTAACCGTAAAAATGTTTTAAATCAAAAAATTATAAAATCTTTAAATGAAGATTTAGAACAAAATAATAAGCAGTTAAAAGAACTACAAGACGATTTTCTTGAAGATAAAATTCGTTTAGCACAATTACTCCAAAAAAGCGATAAAGCACCATTAACAAGATGCAATAGTGTAGAAATTATTAAAAATGGTGAAAATAAGTTTAAACGATTATTTGAGGATATAAAAAAAGCAAAACACCATTTACATATAGAATATTACATTGTTAAAGACGACGACATTGGTACACAGCTATTAAATTTATTATGTGAAAAAGCAAAAGAAGGTTTAGAAGTACGTTTAAGTGTAGATGATGTTGGTGCAAGTATTTCTCGAAAAATGAAACACCAATTAAAAAGCGCAGGTGTCGAGTTTTATTCTTTTATGCCAGTTTTATTTCCAAAATTTACAGGTAGAATGAATTACCGTAACCATAGAAAAATTGCCATAATCGATGGTGCTATAGGTTATGTGGGAGGTATAAATGTTGCAGACGATTATGTAAATAAACCAGGTAAAAAATTATATTGGAGAGATACACATATTCGATTAGAAGGTGAGGCAGTAATAACTTTGCAAGTACAGTTTTTAACCAATTGGCAGTTTGTGTCAGACTCTAAAATAGAAGATCTCTCAAAAGAATATTTTCCAAATAAAAAATGTGAAGATACAGTAGCGGTGCAAATTGCTGCTAGTGGTCCAGATACAGATTGGTCTAATATTATGGATGTTATTTTCTTTGCAATTACCACTGCAGACGATTATGTTTATTTAACAACACCTTACTTTATTCCAAACGATGAGATTATTATGGCATTACAAATTGCTTCTCGTAGTGGTATAGATGTTAGACTACTTATTCCAGACGAAAGCGATTCTATTATTGCTAAACATGCTACAAACTCTTATTTACAACGTTTGTTTAACGCAAATATTAAAGTATATCGTTATACAAAAGGATTTATTCATGCAAAAACAATGGTTGTAGATAATGTGTTTTCTACAATAGGAACTTCAAACTTAGATTATAGAAGTTTTAATATCAATTTCGAAATTAACGCTGTTATTTACGATAAAGATAAAAGTAAAGAGTTAAAATTTATTTTTATGGAAGATTTAAAAGATGCAATAGAAATGAATCCTGAAGAATGGAAAAATAGATCTAAAATTCAAAAATTAAAAGAAGCTTATTGTAAGCTTTGGGCGCCATTATTATAAAATAAAAAAAGCTCACAAACGTGAGCTTTTAGTAAAAATATTTTAATAAAACTTATCTGCGCGATGCTCTACGCTGCGCTCTCATAGAGCCACCTTGTCCAAAATGTTGGTTTGGTGCTCCTTGTGCACGTTTCATGTTTGCTTTCATTTCTTTAATTTGCTCTTTTAACATGTTATTTTTGTCTAGTTTTTGAGCTTCATTAATTAATATAGTAGCTTCTTGTTTTCTTCTTTTAGAAAAAGCTATTCCGGCTAAGTTTAATTTTGCCATTGCCATATCTTGGTCCATACTTAAACCTAAATTTACAGCTTTTTTAAAGTGTTTTTCAGCAAGATTCATATCGGTTTGAGAAACCATAATACCTTGCAAATAATTAAAGTAACCTTGTTGTTTAGTTACTAAGGCTGCTTCTGGATTTTTAATTTTATTAAGCCATTTTTGAGCACCAGGAAAATCTTGTTTACGTAATTTTAAAAAGGCAAGTAAAATAAATTCATTTTTAAAATATAGAAACACAAAAATTAAAGCTAAAAAAATAAGCATGATACCGTTTCCAATACCACCTTCTGTAAACTGCCAAATAGCAGTAGCTAAAATTAAACCTGCAATTATTAATTTAAATACTTTATTATACATTGTTATATATTTATTGTTTTAATAACGCTCTACATATTTCTAGCGTTATTTTTCTGTTTTAAGACTGCAAAGAAACTCAATTTTTCTGAAATATCCTTAGTTAAAAAATGTAATTGTACGTTATTATACCCTTATTTTCTTGCAAAAGCCTTTATTTTTGCTAAGAAAACAAATCATAATAAAATATTTTTTAAATAAGGTTTGCTAAATAAAAAAGTCGTTGTATATTTGCGCTCAGTTTTGGGGAATGCTCAAAACAAAAATGAGATAGATTTTACAATTCAGATTTAAAAAAATAAGACAATGCCAAAAAGAACGTTTCAGCCATCGAAAAGAAAGAGAAGAAATAAACATGGTTTTAGAGAAAGAATGGCTTCTGCTAATGGTAGAAAGGTATTAGCTCGTAGAAGAGCAAAAGGAAGAAAGAAATTATCTGTTTCAACTGAAACTAGACATAAAAAATAATGATTAACAATTGTTAATATATTAAAGGCGTTACTTAGGTGTAACGCCTTTTTTTATATCTAAGTTTTACTATTTTTGCACCACATAATAATTAATAACAATGCCAAAGAACTCTAAATTAAAATCAATACTTATTATTGGCTCAGGTCCTATTATAATTGGACAAGCCTGTGAATTCGACTACTCTGGAACTCAAGCTTTACGCTCGTTAAGAGAAGACGGAATAGAAACTATTTTAATAAATTCTAACCCAGCAACTATCATGACGGATCCTTCAATGGCAGATCATGTATATTTGTTACCTCTTACTACAAAATCTCTAATAGAAATACTTAAAAAGCATCCACAAATTGATGCTGTTTTACCTACTATGGGAGGACAAACTGCTTTAAATTTATGTATTGAAGCAGATGAAAAAGGTATCTGGAAAGATTTTGATGTAGAAATTATTGGTGTTAATATCGATGCCATAAATATTACCGAAGATAGAGAGAAGTTTAGAGAGTTAATGCTTGATATTGGTATTCCTATGGCGCCACAAGCTACAGCAACCTCTTATTTAAAAGGAAAAGAAATTGCTCAAGAATTTGGTTTCCCATTAATTATTAGAGCATCTTTTACTTTAGGTGGAGCAGGAGCTTCTTTTGTATATAAAGAAGAAGATTTTGATGAACTTTTAACTCGTGGTTTAGAGATTTCTCCAATTCACGAAGTTATGATAGATAAGGCCTTAATTGGCTGGAAAGAATACGAGTTAGAGTTACTTAGAGACTCTAATGATAACGTTGTTATTATTTGTGCTATTGAAAATATGGATCCTATTGGTATTCATACAGGAGACTCAATTACGGTTGCTCCAGCAATGACTTTAAGTGATAAAACATACCAAAAAATGCGTGATATGGCTATCCATATGATGCGTAATATTGGAGACTTTGCAGGTGGTTGTAATGTACAATTTGCTGTAAGTCCAGATGAAAATGAAGACATTATTGCTATCGAGATAAATCCGCGTGTATCACGTTCTTCTGCTTTAGCAAGTAAGGCAACAGGATATCCTATTGCAAAAGTTGCTGCTAAATTAGCGTTAGGCTATCATTTAGATGAATTAGAAAACCAAATTACTAAATCTACATCTGCTTTATTCGAGCCAACTTTAGATTACGTAATTGTAAAAATACCACGTTGGAATTTTGATAAATTTGAAGGATCAGACAGAACTTTAGGTTTACAAATGAAATCTGTTGGAGAAGTAATGGGAATTGGACGAAGTTTCCAAGAGGCCTTACACAAAGCAACACAATCGCTAGAAATTAAGCGTAATGGTTTAGGTGCAGATGGTAAAGGTTATAAAAACTACGACCAGATTATAGATAAATTAACACATGCTAGTTGGGATCGTGTATTTGCTATTTATGATGCCATTCAAATGGGAATTCCATTAAGTCGTATTCATGAAATCACTAAAATTGATATGTGGTTTTTAAAGCAATACGAAGAGCTATACTTTATCGAAAAAGAAATTTCAACCTTTACAATAGATACTATACAAAAAGATTTATTACTAGAAGCAAAACAAAAAGGTTACGGAGACAGACAAATAGCTCACATGTTAGGCTGTTTAGAAAGTGAAGTATATAATAAACGTGAAGAATTAAATATTAATCGTGTTTATAAACTGGTAGATACCTGTGCAGCAGAGTTTGAAGCAAAAACACCTTATTATTACTCAACATTTGAAAACGATGTTGAAACAGTAGATGGTGTACGTCAAGCAGAAAACGAGAGTATTGTTACAGATAAGAAAAAAGTTATTGTTTTAGGATCTGGTCCAAACCGTATTGGGCAAGGTATCGAGTTCGATTACTGTTGTGTTCATGGTGTATTAGCTGCTGCAGAATGTGGCTACGAAACCATCATGATTAACTGTAATCCAGAAACTGTTTCTACAGATTTTGATACAGCAGATAAATTATATTTTGAACCAGTATTCTGGGAACATATTTACGATATAATTAAGCATGAAAAACCAGAAGGTGTAATAGTACAACTTGGTGGACAAACCGCTTTAAAATTAGCCGAAAAACTAGAACGTTACGGTGTGAAAATATTAGGTACTAGTTTTGAAGCATTAGATTTAGCCGAAGATAGAGGTCGTTTTTCTACTTTATTAAAAGAATTAGAAATTCCTTATCCAGAATTTGATATTGCTACAACAGCAGACGAAGCTTCTGCAATAGCAGATGTTTTAGATTTTCCAATTCTAGTAAGGCCATCATACGTACTTGGAGGTCAAGGCATGAAAATTGTTATTAATAAAGAAGAACTTGAAAAACATGTTGTAGACTTATTAAGCCGTATGCCAGGAAACCAACTGTTGTTAGACCATTATTTAGATGGTGCCATTGAAGCTGAAGCAGATGCCATTTGCGATGGTGAAAATGTTTACATTATTGGTATCATGGAGCATATTGAACCATGTGGAATACACTCTGGTGATAGTAACTCTTTATTACCTCCTTTTAACTTAGGAGATTTAGTAATGCAACAAATTAAAGACCATACAAAAAAGATTGCTTTAGCATTAAATACAGTAGGTTTAATAAACATACAATTTGCTGTAAAAGACGATAAAGTTTATATTATTGAAGCCAACCCAAGAGCTTCTAGAACGGTACCTTTTATAGCTAAAGCTTATGGAGAACCTTATGTTAACTTTGCAACTAAAGTAATGTTAGGTGAGAAAAAAATTACTGATTTTAACTTTAATCCAAAGTTAAATGGATATGCAATTAAGCAACCAGTATTCTCTTTTAATAAGTTTCATAATGTAAATAAAAAACTAGGCCCAGAAATGAAAAGTACTGGAGAAAGCATCTTATTTATAGACGATTTAAAAGACGATGAATTCTACAATTTATACTCAAGACGTAAAATGTATTTAAGTAAATAAGCTTATTGATTTTTTTTAATTAACTGAAGCACAGTTTTTTATTTTTAAAATCTGTGCTTTTTTTATTATTTTTTTGTACTTTTAGATAATTAAATGTACTTAATATGATGAAAAAATTACTCTTTATTTTAAGCATAACTATGTCTCTAAGTTTAGCGGCACAAGTTGAAACCGTTACAATAGATTGGAGCTTTGGATCAAATCCAACTGCATCAGGAAATGCAAATACAAATAGAACTATAGAAGTAGGAGATACGGTAGAGTGGAATTGGTATGCTTCAGGTACTCACAATGTTGCTTCTACAGGAGGAACCGAAACCTTTAACAGTGGAGCTCCAACTAGTACACCAGGTGTAAATTTTTCTCATACTTTTACAAGTGTTGGTACAACAGATTTTGTTTGTCAACCACACTCAACAAATATGTTTGGAACAATAACAGTTGTTTCTGAAGGTACATTAGGAGTGCAACAATTTGAAACACCAACTAAGTTTTCAATTTTTCCAAATCCAGGAAATAATGAAATGAATATTAATATACCAACATTAAGTGATGAACTACAATTAGAAGTTTTTGATTTGCTAGGAAAACGTGTTTACAGTGAATATTTAAATGGCTTAAATACAAAATTAAATATTAGTAAATGGAAAAGCGGCATGTATTTGGTACGCTTAACATCAAATAATCAGGATATAAAATTAACTAAGCGTTTTGTAAAGCTTTAGATTTTAAAATAGAATGAAAAAAAGTGCTTTAATTTAAAGTGCTTTTTTATTTAAAATTATCTGGTAATTCTATTTTTACTTTTAAATCTTTAAGTTGATCTAAGTAGTTGTGATGTGAAAAATTTTGATCGTTAAACTCTGCCTGTCTGGTTCTTTTAGTTTCATTTCGTTTAATGGCTTTTAAATAACGTTTTACTTCGTTTTTATCGTTTAAAATTAAGCCAGGAACTTCAACAGATTTTCCATTTTCATCTTTTGCAACCATTGTAAAATAAGAAGAATTACAATGTTTTTTTTCTCCTGTTTGTATGTTTTCAGATTCTACTCTAATACCAACAACCATTGATGTTCTACCTACATAATTTACAGAAGCTTTCATAGTAACTAACTCGCCAACTTCTATTGGGTTTAAAAAATCTACAGTATCTACAGATGCTGTTACACAGTATGTTTTAGAATGTTTACTTGCGCAAGCAAATGCTATTTGGTCCATTAAGCTTAATATATAACCACCATGAACTTTTCCACTAAAATTTGTGTGTGCTGGCACCATTAACTCCGAAATGGTAATGCGCGAATTATCTACTTTAATATAGTTTGGCATAATGTTACTGGTTTTCTGTTGTGTTAAGCTCTACCTTAGTTACAAAATAGTGTGTGTCTCCTAACCAAAATAAAGTTTTGTAACGCTCAAAATAACTTAGTTTTACTAATCGACCTTGGTATTTATTTAAGTCTTCTATAACTTGAGTTTCTCCATCTTCTACCGAGAATTTAAATATTTGTGCTTCACTAACACCTTGGCTAATTTCGCCTTCCCAAGTTTTAAATAAAACACCTTTTTTACTAAACTTAACTAATTCTCCAGCTCTAACACCTTCGCTGTAAGTTGCAAAATAAACAAAAGCAAAATAACCTGCTATTATTAGCAGTATGACTATAAGTGTTTTAATTAAAAATTTCATATAATTTTATGTTAGTTAATTTTAGGTGTTTAGTCTTCTTCGTTTGCACGTTTTATAATAGCTTCTGGTAATGCTTTTTTTGCTTTAGCACCCATTTTCTTTAGTTTTTCTACACGTCCAACAAGGTTTCCTTTACCTTCAACAAGTTTATTCATGGCAGCAGAATAATCTGTTTTAGCAGCATCTATTTTTTTGCCAACACCCATTAAATCACTTACTAAACCTTCAAACTTATCGTATAAAGAACCAGCTTGTTTTGCAATTTCTATAGCGTTTTGTTGTTGTTTTTCGTTATTCCACATGGTATCAATAGTACGTAATGTGGCAAGTAAAGTAGAAGGTGTAACAATTACAATATTACGCTCAAAAGCTTTGTTATATAGTGAATTGTCTTCATTAATTGCAATAGCAAATGCAGGTTCTATAGGTATAAAAAGTAATACAAAATCTGGAGATTCTATATCGTATAAATCTTGATAATTCTTGTCTGATAATTGGTCTACATGCTTTTTAATAGAATTTATATGAGCCTTTAAATATTGACTTCTGTCTTCCATTTCTGCGTTTACAAAACGCTCATAATCAATTAAAGATACTTTACTATCTATAATCATTCGTTTGTTATTTGGTAAATGCAACACAACATCTGGTAATACTCTTGTGCCATCTTCGCGTGTAAAACTTTGTTGTACGTAGTATTCTCTGTCTTTTTCTAAACCAGATTTTTCGAGTACACGTTCTAAAACAAGTTCTCCCCAATTACCTTGCATTTTATTATCTCCTTTTAATGCTTTAGTAAGGTTTGTAGCTTCTTTTGTCATTTGTTGATTAAGCTCTTTTAAACCTTCTAATTGGGTTTTTAAAGCAGAATGTAAGCCGAAGTTTTCCTTGTGTGTATCGTCTACTTTTTTTTCGAAAATTTGAATTTTCTCTTGTAGCGGATTTAATATATTCTTTATGTTTTCTTTATTCTGAAGTGTAAATTTTTCAGATTTAGCATCTAAAATTTTATTTGCTAAATTTTCAAAATCTGTACGCAGTTGTTTTTGGCGTTCTTCTAACTCTTCATCTCTTTTTAAATTTAGCTTTTGAAGGTTTTCGTACTCTGTATTTCTTCTAGCTAGTTCGGTACTTAAAAAGTCTTTTTCACGTCTAATGTCTTCACGTTCAGCTTCAATTTTATAAAGCGACGTCTTTAATTCTTCTATTTTATTTTCGAAATTTTGATTTTGTTTTTGGTTTTCAGTTTCAGAAAATTGTTTAAAATCATTAAACTGCTGTTGTAAATTATTATTTCGTTCTTCTAAAGTACTTTTTTCACTTTTGCTTTTCAGTTTAGTAAATAACATGCCTAAATAAGCACCAATGGCAGCAGCAATTAATATGGCAATTATGAGAATGATGTTGTCGTTCATTTATTTTTATTGAATTTTATCAAAGATAATTTTTTTAGACTTAAGAGTAAGAAACAAGTAACTAGTTTTCTATTATTTCTTTACTCTAAAACTTTTTGTTGTTTGGTCGAAAACTATTAAATCGTTTGGAAACAAAGTGTTAAAAGCACCTTGATTTATAAGTTGTTCTGGTGTGTTTTGCATGCAACTGTTATGGCTCATCACAATTAAATTATCGCAAAGCTGAATAGCTAAATCTATTTCGTGAGAAGAAAACAATATAGTTTTACCTGTTTCTTTAGCCAATTTTTGAAGCAATTTTAAAATGTATGCTTTGTGATACATATCTAAATGTGTGGTTGGCTCATCTAAAATAATTAGTGAAGTGTCTTGCGCTAAAGCACGTGCAACCATTACCTTTTGTAATTGTCCATCGCTTAATTCAAAGCATTTTTTATGTTTTAAACCTTCAATATTTGTTTGTGCAATGGCTTTATTTACTATATCTATATCGTTTTTAGATAGATTTCCAACCCAATTGGTATATGGTTGTCTGCCAAGCGCAACAAGTTCGAATACAGAAAGGTTTTTAGATGATACTGTTTCGGTTAAAACCAAACTTAGCACTTTTGCAAGTTCAACCTGTGCATAATCTTGCAACGGTTTAGCGTTAATAGCTATGGCGCCATTTAATTTTGGTTGTACATTAGTAAGTGTGCGTAGTAAAGTAGATTTGCCAATACCGTTTGCACCAACTAAAGCTATTAATTCACCTTGTTTAAGTGCTATATTTATATTTGAAGCAATAGTATTTTCGGTCTTTTTAGACTTGTAACCAATAGATAAGTTTTTGGTTTCTAAAATTATATTTTTAGTTTCTTTAGTCATGTTAAAACACCATTTTTTTCTTTCTAACTAATAACCAAACGACTACTGGAGCACCAATTAAACTAGTTATAGCGTTAATTGGTAAGGTGTAATCTGTATTTGGTAATTGTGCAATACTATCGCAAATAAGCATTATTATAGCGCCAAATAAAAAAACTGCAGGTAATAATATTTTATGGTTTGATGTATTAAAAACCTGCCTTGTAAGATGTGGTATCGCTAAGCCAATAAAAGCAATTGGTCCTGCAAAAGCTGTAATTGTTCCTGCAAGTAAACTGGTTGCTATTATAATTATCAAGCGGCTTTGTTTAATGTTTAAACCTAAACTTTTTGCATAGTTTTCGCCTAATAATAATGTGTTTAATGCTTTTATTGATGCAATACTAAATAGTAAGCCTACACTATAAATTAATGCAAATATTTTAAGCTCGTTCCATTGTAAATCGCCAAGACTTCCAAATCCCCAAAAAATGTATTGTTGTAACTCTTCGGCAGAACTAAAATACGACAGTACACTAACTACCGCAGCTGTAATACTACCAAACATAAGCCCGATAATTAAAATCGCCATAGTATCACGCACACGAGAAGAGACTATTAAAACCGTAAGTAAAACTAAAAAACTACCTAAACTTGCAGAGATAACTAAACTCCATTTTGAGATAAGTAATGTTGCAAAAAAGCCACCTAAAACTGATGATCCCATAATAACAAGTGCAACACCTAAACTTGCACCAGACGTTATGCCTAAAACAAATGGTCCTGCTAATGGATTGCGAAATAAGGTTTGCATTAATAAACCAGATATACCTAAACCCGAACCAACTAATATGGCTGTTATGGCTTTTGGTAATCTATAGTTTAGAATAATGTAATTATCTGCACTACCCGTTAAGCTATTAAATACAGTATTAAAAGGTATAGAAATAGAACCTAAACTAACATTCGCAAAAAAGAGTATAATTAATACAATTATTAGAATGATAAAAGAAAGTTTATATGATTTTGATGTTACCAATTAGTCTAATTTTTTAAAGAAAAAAGGCTCGTAATTTTCTAATAATTCTGGATGACATATTTTAATAATATCTTTTAAAACTAGATCTGGTCTTGCAGTGCCTAATTCATAATATAAAACACCTCCGTTTTTTCCTGTAGTGTTAGTAAATGAATACACTTGCTTGTTTTTAAAGGCATCAAATTTAGTGTAATGTTGGCTAGCTTCTTCTAAGGCTTCAAGACTTGTGTAATACGAAGGACTCAACCATAAATCGGCAGTTTTAGCTTTTTCATAAACGACTTCAAAATTTAAGGCAATGCTTCCTTTATCGGTTGTATTGCTCCATAAATAGTTTGTATTAGCATCTTTTAAAAACTGTGCTTCTGTACTTGTTCCGTTTGGTAAATACCATACATCTTTATGCATAGCTCCAGATAAAATAGTAGGTTTATTTTTTGCATTTAAGGCTAGTTTTTTAGCTTGGGTGTAATCTTTTTCAATTTTATTAAAAATAGAATCGGCTTGGTTTTCTTTATTATATAAAGCACCAAAAAACTTAATCCATTCGGCTTTTGCTAACGGCGATTTTTCTACCCAATCACCATTGTAAATTACAGGAATATTAGCTTTTTTTATGGTTTCTAAAGATTTGCTTTTTCCATCTACTCCAAAAGCAATTACAACATTTGGATTTATATTTAAAAGCACTTCGGTATTTATGCCTTCATTTTTTCCTAATTCTCTAACAAGGCTACTATCAATTCTAGCTCTTGTTTTTTCAGAAGAAATATAATTTGTTCCAGGAAACCCAATTAGGGTTTCTTCAACATTTAAAAGTTCTAAAGCAGGAATGTGTGTTGTAGAGGTTACTACTATTTTTTCTATAGGTGTTATTAAAATAGCATCGTACTCCTCTTTCATAAACGTAGTTTTTGCAGCTTCTTCTGCTGAAATTAATACGTATTTAAAAGTTTGTGTGCTGTTTGGCCATGGACTTTTAATCTCTAAAATAGAGTGGTTGTTGTTTTTTGTAATTGTAAAACCTTCAGCATAAGTAATCGTTTTATTTTCATTTTTATCAACATGTGCTGGAGGTATTTCAATATTATTAGCTTTCTCTTCTTTACATGAAAAAATAAGAGTTGCAACAAAAAGGAATAGTATATTTTTCAAAATCTTAGGTTTTTACACTCCAAAAATAAGATTATTTAATCTTTTGTGTGTTAGATTAAACAAAAAGAGTAGATTTGCGTCGAATTTTGGTTCGACTTTGCAATGAAGCATTGTTGATTAAAAGGGAATCAAGTGCAAAACTTGAACTGTTCCCGCAACTGTAATTTTATACTCAACTTGTTTGAGTACCTTTTTAAAGGGTGTTATTAACTTCAAAACCACTGGAAAAGTTTTCTGGGAAGGTATGGTAACATTAAAAAAGTCAGGAGACCTGCCAAATTCATTATCAAAAGAATCTTCGGGAGAAAGATTTTAAGATTTATGAAAAAAAGTATTCTAATTTTATTTACAATTATTTGTAGTTTAAGCTGTTTGGCTCAAACTAAGCTAGACTCTATTCAAAACTTAGACGAAGTTATTTTGAGTGATAGTAAACTAAAAACGTTTACTAATACGCAGTCTGTTTTAAAAATAACAGACAGTGTTATAAAAAAACAAAATGCACTTTTAACTCATTTATTAAATAGTAATACGCCTATTTATTTTAAAGAAAACGGTTATGGCATGGTGTCTTCGGCTTCTTTTAGAGGTACTACTGCACAACAAACAGCTGTTGTTTGGAATGGTATAAATATTAATTCTCAACTTAATGGTCAAACAGATTTTAGTACGGTAAATACTGAAATTTTCGATAATATAGATGTACGTAGTGGAGGTGGAAGCGTGTTATATGGAAGTGGAGCCATTGGCGGCTCTGTACATTTAAATAATGAGATTAGATATAATAATGAAAATACAAATTATATAAGTACAAGTTTTGGATCTTTTAGTACTATAAATACAACTTATAAAGGTCATTATTCTACAAGCAAATTAAGTGTTAATGCTAATGTTAGTTATTTACAATCTGAAAATGATTACGATTATGTAGATAGCAATAGAAGTAATTTAAACGGTGCATTTTATAGCAATAATTTTGGTTTAAATCTAGGTTATAAAATTAACGACAATAATATACTTAAGGTATATAGTAGTTTTTATGATGGACAGCGCCATTTTGCTTTACAAACTTCTACCGAAACACCTTCAAAATATAAGAATAGAGATACTCGAAATCTAATAGAATATGTTGGACTTACAGATAAATTTACTTCTAAGTTAAAAGTTGCTTATATAACAGAAAATTATAAATACTTTTCTAATATAGCAAGAGATACTTATACAGATGGTGATGTTAATAGTTTGATTTTAAAATACGATTTATCTTATAAATTAGACGATAATATTACAATTAATCCTGTTATAGATTACACTCAAAATAGTGGAAAAGGTTCTAGTATAAATAAGGTAAAACGTGATGTTACAGGCTTTAATTTATTGTATAAACATAATATTGGAGAACGTTTTTTATATGAAATTACAACACGACAAGAAATAACAAATAATTACAATAGTCCTTTATTATATAGCTTAGGCTTAAAATACAGTTTTTCAGACTTGTATACTTTATCTATAAATGGTTCTAAAAATTATCGCGTACCAACTTTTAATGATTTGTACTGGCAAGATGGTGGAAACCTAAACCTAAAACCAGAAAATTCTTATCAAATTGAAATTGGTAATGTCTTTACTTATAAAAATTTAGATTTATCACTTACAGGTTATTATAACGATATAAAAGATATGATTAGGTGGTTGCCAACCGGTACCATTTGGATGCCAATTAATACCGATCATGTTAAAACATATGGTATTGAAACTGCTTTAAACGTTAAGCAATCGTTTGGAGAAAACCATTTATCACTTTCAAGTACTTATGCTTATACAGTTTCCGAGGATCAGGAACGAGAAACACAACTTATTTATGTGCCATACCATAAGGCTACAGCAACATTGAGTTATAATTATAAACGCTTATCGGCATACTACCAACAGTTGTATGTTGGAGAGGTTTTTACACAATCCGATAATAATAAAAAGTATAATATAGATGCTTATTATCTTTCTCATTTTGGAGTTGATTATACTTTTGGAAGTAATAAAAACTTCAGGTTAGGTGCTCAAGTAAATAATATTTTCAATCATAATTACCAAAGTGTTTTAGGGCGTTTTATGCCAGGAACACATTTTAATACTTACTTAAATTTTAATTTTTAAACACTAATAAATATTTATACAATGAAACAATTTAAAAAAATAATGTTTTTAGCATTAGCAAGTGCTTTCTTTTTAACCTCTTGTAGTAATGATGATGATAGTTTTGTCGATATCCCATCGATACCTTTAGGAGATTATGAAAATGGATATTTTGTATTAAACGAAGGAGGAGGAAGCGCTGCAACAAATTCTATAATTTTTATAAGTAATGATGGTACTAGAACAAACGATGTATTTAGAATAGAAAATCCGGATGCTGAAGAATTAGGTACATTTATTCAAAACATATTTTTTGATGATACAAGAGCATTTATAGTTGCAGGAAGTGGATCTGTAACTGTTGTAAATAGATATTCTTTTGAATATATTACTACTATTAGTACGGATTTAGAAGCACCAAGGTATGGAGTAGTTGTAAACGGAAAAGCTTATGTTACAAACAACGGAGATTTTGGTTCTGTTACAGACGATTTTTTAACGGTTATAGATTTGTCTAATTACTCAACTTCTCAAGTGTTAATAGGAAACTACTTAGATAGAATTTCTGCTGTAGGAGATAAAGTTATTACAACTAATAACCAGTATGGGACAGAGCATTCTGTATCTATAGTAGATACAAATACTTTAACGGTAACAGATGTAGATTTAGGAAATGGTAATACGTCAAACTCTATAGCGGTAGTTAATGACGATGTTTACGTTTTAACAGGATCTGGTAAGTTTATAGAAATAGACGTAGTAAATAATACTGTTGCCAATACATTAGATATTCCAGCATCAATTACTAATACAAAAAACTTAGATATTGATAATGATACCGTTTATTTCACTTCAGATGCATCTGTTTATAGTTTTAATTTAGGAGAAACAACAGTATCTGAAACACCTATTATAACGTATCAATCTGATTCTGCTTATGGTGTAATGTATGGTTTTGCTGTAAATAATGATATTATATACATTGGTGATGGAGCAGATTTTTCTTCTAATGGTACATTTTACGAATATTCTACATCTGGAGAATTACTCTCGGAAAATGTAGCTGGTGTTGCGCCAAATGGTTTTTACTTCAACTAAATGTAAGGCTTAAATAAGCTATATGTAAATAAAAAAAAAGCCTGCTATTTAGCAGGCTTTTTTTTTTATTCAGTAATTAAATCGCAAAACCAAAAACCAGATTTCTCATTTTTGGTATTTGGTGTATTGTATTCGCGATAAATTTTTTCTCCTATTGTAAATGGAACTGGTTTTTTAAAAATTGGGCCGTCGTAACAAAAGGTATGAAACTCTCCATTTTCACCACAAGGATCTACTGCTTTAGGTAAATTATCAATTAATTCTTTAGTAATAGTTTTACCAACAAAATCTTCAGAAAAATATTTTGCACTAGCACATACAATAATAGCTTTAAAGCCTAAGTTTAAAAATTCGGTAATTAATTTTTTAGTGTCCTTTTTCCAAAGTGGAAATACCGTAGAAATACCAACTTTTTTTAAATTATCTTCTCGGTATTGTTTTAAATCTTCTAAAAAAATATCACCGAAAACACTATGCGTAAAGCCTTCTGTTTTTAAATTATTTATAGCTTTTGCCATAATGGTTTCGTAATCTTCCATACTTGGTTGTTCGGGAAGATTAATGGTTTGAAGTGGTATGCCAATAGCTTCAGTTTGCTTTTTTAATAATGCAACTGGTAAGCCGTGCATAGTAACTCTATTGTAATGCGCGTTTACTGTAGTAACTAGCTTTTCAACCGAAAAATCTGGATCTTTTAATAAGTAATGTAAAGCCAAAGCAGAGTCTTTTCCTGTGCTCCAATTAAAATAGGTTTTAACGCTCAATGTACATGTCTTTTGTATGCGGAAGCAAATCGTTACTATCAAAAACGGTTTTAGTCTTTTTACCTTTTGGAGTGTTAGATATACGGTTAGTTGCGGCAATATGTGCTAGAGCTTCAGCTAAAAGTGGTTCGTTTTCATCACCTAAAATACCATAGTTGTTTATTTCTTCTTCTATTTCTATTAAAGGAGTAAGACCTTGTGCAGGTACTTGGGTATTATCTTTATTCACTGTAATAGCCACTAATGGTTGCATTGCATACGTATGTCTTGGGTCGGCTTCGGTTCTTCTAAAGTTTGGAGAATCGTAAAGTGTTATTGAAGCTTGAGACTTTCCTACTGTTTGTGTTCCTATTTGTACAACTTCTATATATGCATTTAAGCTGTTAATAACCATTTCACTAGCAGAAGCCGAAGAGCCAGTTGCTAATATGTAGACCTTATTTAAATTTAAACTATTGCTAGGATTTGTTGTAAAAGTATAGTTAAAGTTATCGCCTTGTTGCAAGCTATTGTATTGTAGTTTGGCAAAAACCTGACCAGAAAATTGTCCAGTAATTAAGCTGCCTAAATGAGCGGCACTATTTACAGAACCTCCAGGATTGTAACGTAAATCTAATACTAGATGCTGTATATTATTAGCTTGAAACTCACTAAAAGCAGCAGTTAGCGCATTGTCAAAATTACTTGTAAAAGCATTGTACATTAAATAACCTACATTTTCACCTTCAACATTTAGTATTGCCGTTTTAAAAACAGGATTTTCCGTGTATTGTATTGCAGATAGATTTACTGTATTTGTTGAGCTATCAATAGTATCGTCATCTATTTCTGGAGTACCATTGGTATTATATTCGGCAAGATTTAATGTGAAATTATCTTGATTTAACAGCGTCCTCCAATTATTAGTGGTTAACTGTGTGCCATTTACTGCATTAAATAAATCGCCACGATTTAAACCATTAGCTTCGGCGCTTGTATTAGGTAATACTAAACGTACTACACCGTATAAGTCACTACCTCCTGGTGTGTAGCGTTTAAGACCAAATTCCATTCCGTTAGATTTTGTAATGCCATCAAACTGTTGTTCTAAAGCAATATAGTCGTCTGTTATCCAGCTAAATCTATCAGTATTTTCTCGGTCAAAAAGTAAGTTTTCAAATAAAGCTTCTGGAGAACTAAAGTTGTTTAAATAATCTGTATAACCAGCGCTATTGGCTTTATCTTCAACTAAATCGTTAACAGAATCTCTATAAAGATAATAGGCATCTAAACCGCGATAGACAAATTCATTAATATCTATAGAACTAATAGCTTTGTCGTCTAAATCTTCAAAACAACTTGTAAAAAGAGTAGGTAATAACAAGGCAAGAAACAGTATCTTGGGAGTTTTCATAAGTATATAATTTTTCTTTTTCAGCTTAAAAGTACTTATTTTTAATTTAAGTAAAAATATTTTGTAACAAAATAGAAAGTGGTTCGTCGTAATAACATAAACCAACCAAAAGAAATGACACAGTTAGAATTTTTAAATGTTGTAACGCCTTTTAAAGACAAAGTCTTTAGACTAGCAAAACGTTTGCTTGTGTCTAGAGAAGAGGCTGAAGATGCAACACAAGAAGTTTTAATTAAACTGTGGAAAAATAAAGCAAAAATAAAAGATTATAAAAATATTGAAGCTTTTTCTATGACGATGACAAAGAATTTTTGTTTCGATAAGTTAAAGTCTAAACAGGCTCAAAATTTAAAAATTGTACATAATAATTATCAAGACCATAATGTGTCTCTACAAAAAGCAGTAGAATTAAATGATAGTTTAAATTGGGTAGAAAAAATTATGCAAGAGCTACCAGAGCAACAAAAAATGGTAGTTCAATTAAGAGATATAGAACAGTACGATTTTAAAGATATAGCAAAAATGCTTGATATGAATGAAACTGCAATACGTGTAGCTTTATCAAGAGCAAGAAAAACAATACGAGAAAAATTAACGAAAACACATAATTATGGTGTTAAATAATATAGAACATTTATTAGAAAAATACGAAAATGGTGAAACATCACTAAAAGAAGAGCAGCAGTTAAAAAACTATTTTTCTCAAGAAACTGTAGCGCCACATTTAGAAATGTATAAACCAATGTTTCAATATTTTGTAGTAAACCAACAAGAACAGTTTACTAAGCAATTACCACTAAAATCTAAAAAAGTATTTAATTACAAGTGGCTATCTATTGCAGCAGTTGTGGTTTTAATGGTGTCAATTTTTATAACTAAACCTTTTAATAATGAAGAACTAATGCTTACAGCGGCAGAAAAAACAGAAATTAAAAATGCTAAAGAAGCTTTAGCAATTATGTCTAAACACCTTAATCAAGGTACAGCGCAAGTAAATTATTTAGGAGCAATTAATAAGGCTGGCACACAAGTTGACTACTTAAAAGAAATAACCAATCCTATGGATCGCTTATTTAAAAATAAAAAATAAAAAGTGATGTGATGAATTTAAAAACTATAAATAAATTCTAAAGTAAATCTCAACATCATTTATATAAATAACACTTTAAAAATTAGAAAAATGAACACAATAAATAAATTAAACGCGATGAAAAAATCTTTAGTTGTATTAGCATTAGCAATACTATTAATGCCATTAACAGCAATGGCTCAAACCGATATATTTGAAAAATATAGCAATAGTGATAATGTAACATATGCATCTATAAAGCCAAAAATGTTTCAAATGTTAGCAGGAATTGATATTGAAACAGATAGTAAGGAAGCTCAAGAGTACATGAAAATGGTAAAAAGTATTACTAGTTTTAAAACTTTGGCAACAGACGATAAAAATGTAGCTGGAGATATTGCAAAATGGGTTAAAGCACGTTCTGGATCTCTTGAAGAATTAATGGAAATTAAAGATGATGGTGTAGTTGTAAAATTTTATGTTAAAGAAGGTAGAGATGAAAATTTTGTAGCAGAACTTTTAATGTTTGTTAATGGTTTAGATGCAGTTACTAAAGATTTAGATGTTAACGTAAACGGAAAGAAAAGAGGTATGGAATCTGTATTAGTTTCTTTTACAGGAGATATAGATTTAAATCAATTATCTAAGCTAATTAATGCTTTCGATTTACCAGGAGGAAAAGAATTAGACAAAAAGAAAAAATAATAAGTTATTCGTTTTTTATCAATCATCACCTATAAATATCATGAAATCAATTATAAAAACTGTTTGTTTAAGCTTATGTTTAGCTCTTGCTGTAGTAAGTTGTAAAGACGAAGCATCAATACAAAGTTATTTTGTAGACAATCAAGATAAACCAGAATTTTTAACTTTAGATCTTTCTCCAAAAATGTTAGATATATCTAAAGTAGAATTAGACGAAGAACAAAAACAAGTTTACGAGTCTTTTGAGAAAGTAAATATTTTAGCATATAAAATTTCAAAAGGAAATAAAGAAACCTACGCTCAAGAATTAGAAAAAATAAAAACTATTTTTAAAGATGAGAGATATAATGAGTTAATGGAGTTTAGCGACAATGGTACAAAGTTTATTGTTAATACCGTAGGCGATAATAATGATGTTGATGAGTTTTTAGTATTAGCAAGCTCAAAAGAACTTGGGTTTGCAGTATTAAGAGTTTTAGGTAAAGATATGCAGCCAGAAAAATTATATAAATTAATATCTAAAATTCAAAAAGCAGACGTAGCCGAAGGTCAACTTAAAAAAGTGATGGATTATTTTAAAGAATAATTTATAATAAAAAAAGAGAAAAGGCTTATCGAGAGATAAGCCTTTTTTTTATTTAAATAAGTTGGTGTCGTTTAATTTAGAATCGTCAATATCTACCGATTTCTTTTTTGGTATAAATAAATTTACAACAACTATAGCGTAGAGAATACCTATAATAATTTGCACTATCACGTTATGCAGCAAGTTGGCTAAGCCAGCAATAAAAAAACTGAGAACTACAATAGATGCTAAGTATAGAGATTGTCTGTCTGTTATCATGTTTATATTCCAGTATAATTACTTGGCGAAATCGCTTTTAATTCTGTTTTAATAGCATCGCTAACCTCTAAGGTATCAATAAAATTTGAAATAGATGCTTCTGTAATAGCTTCATTTGTTCTTGTGAGACCTTTTAAGGCTTCGTATGGGTTTGGGTAAGCTTCGCGACGTAAAATAGTTTGTATAGCTTCTGCAACCACAGCCCAATTATTTTCTAAATCTTCAGCAAATTTAGATTCGTTTAATAGTAGTTTATTTAACCCTTTTAAGGTAGATAAAAAACCAATTAACGTATGCCCAAAAGGGACACCTACATTACGCAAAACAGTACTGTCTGTTAAATCACGTTGTAAACGCGAAATAGGTAATTTTGCCGATAAATGTTCAAAAATAGCATTAGCTATACCTAAATTACCTTCAGAATTTTCAAAATCTATTGGGTTTACTTTATGTGGCATCGCGCTACTTCCTACTTCGCCAGCTTTAATTTTTTGTTTAAAGTAATCCATAGAAACGTAAGTCCAAATATCACGATCTAAATCTATAATAATAGTATTAATACGTTTTAAACAATCAAACAAAGCTGCCATATGGTCGTAATGCTCAATTTGAGTGGTTGGGAATGAATGTTGTAACCCTAGTTTTTCTTGAACAAAATGGCTTCCAAAAGCTTTCCAGTCTATAGTTGGATAAGCTACTTTATGTGCATTAAAATTACCAGTAGCACCTCCAAATTTTGCTGCACTTGGGATATCGTTTAATAAATTAAATTGTTCTTTTAAGCGTACTACAAATACTTCAATCTCTTTTCCTAAACGTGTTGGAGAGGCTGGTTGACCGTGTGTTCTGGCAAGCATTGGTATTGTAGCCCATTCTTTAGATAAAGCTTCTAAACGTTTTAATACTTCAAAATATTGAGGCACGTAAACATCGTTCATCGCTTCTTTAATACTTAAAGGAATTGCAGTGTTGTTAATGTCTTGAGAGGTTAATCCAAAATGAATAAACTCCTTATATTGTTCTAAACCAAGTTTATCGAATTCTTTTTTAATAAAATACTCAACAGCTTTTACATCGTGGTTTGTTATGCTTTCAATATCTTTTATTGCTTGAGCATCTTCAGCATTAAACTCTTTATAAATTTTACGTAAATCTTCAAAAACAGAAGTGTCAATGCTTTTAAGTTGAGGTAAAGGTTGCTCGCAAAGTGCGATAAAATATTCTACTTCAACTAAAACTCGGTATTTAATAAGGGCTTCTTCGCTAAAGTATTTACCTAAGGCTTCAACTTTATTTCTATAACGACCATCTATTGGTGAGATGGCATTTAATGCAGATAATGACATAGTTTGTGTGTTGTTTTGTTTCAATTTTTTGAAAGCAACAAATATAGCTAACAAAGTTAAAAGTATAAAGTTAGAAGAAATAAGTTTTAGGTAGTTATTAACTAATCTATTATTTCTTAATTTTTTTTAAAATTTGTCTGGCTCTAGCTTTAAACCCAGAGCTTTGCATTTGGTAATCGCGTTCTAAAATAATTGCCAATTCAGGATGTATCCAGTCGTACTCTTGACCTAATAAAAAAAGACTATTCATAGAGTAAGCTTTAGGCGCTATCTTTTCATCGTTAATCATCCAATCGAAACAAGCTTCAATTATTTTTTCTTTATGGAAAGCGGTTAATGCGTGTTTTATGTCGTTATCTTGCTTGCTATACAATGCTACTGTTAAATATTCGCAAATTTTTGCAACAGGTCTTACGGCAGAATCTATGTGTATTTTACTAATGTTTGTTGTAAAATAATCTAAATAAGGGATTATTTTATTTAATTTTTTTCCACACATAAACTCTAAAACCCAAGCAGCACGAGGTGAAATTTTATTGTCTACCATAAACATGATATCCAGTAGCTTAGGTAATAAATCTGGATTGTTAATTATTAAATTAGCATAGTATAATCGCTTCTCTCGAGAGTGATTTACATAATTTAATTCTTGGTATAAAGCTTCAGTAGTCAATAGAAATTATTACTTTTAAGCAATAAAATTAAGGAAAACGAAACAATAATTTAAGTGTTTTTTAATAAAGCTTTTAGGTAAATTGTTTCGGTCTTGTAACAACTTAAAATAAAAATAAGCTATATGAAGATTGTAAAAAAAATTCTACTACTTTTATTAGTGGTTTTTGTAGTTGCTCAATTTTTTGGGCCTGAAAAAAATGAAGGTTCGTTAGAGTCTGTAACTGCTTTTTTAGAAGAAACTAAACCTCCTGAACATGTAAAAACAATATTGGTAGAAACTTGTTTCGATTGCCATAGTAATGTAACAAGATATCCTTGGTATAGTAATATTACTCCTGTAAATTATTGGTTATCAAACCACGTAAAAGATGGAAAAAAACATTTTAATGTCTCTGCTTGGGAAGGCTCTTCAGTAAAAAGAAAAGATCATAAGTTTGAAGAACTTATAGAAATGGTAGAAGATAAAGAAATGCCTTTACCTTCTTACACTTGGGCACATGGAGATGCAAAATTAAGCAACCAGCAAATTTCAGATGTTTTAAAATGGGCAAACCAAGTGCGTACAATGTATGCATTGCAACCAAGACCTCAATAATTTATAAAAAAACGTTATATTAATAGAACATTATTAAATAATCCCTCTTGAATAAAAAACTTCTTATTATCGGTTTCGTTTGGCCAGAACCTCAAAGTTCTGCCGCAGGAAGTCGAATGATGCAATTAATCGAAATCTTTAAATCTAAAAATTACGACATTACTTTTGCTACTGCTTGTGCAAAAAGTGAAAATGCTTTCGATTTAAAGACAATAAACATAAAAACCAAAAACATTGAAATTAACAATTCGAGTTTCGATAGTTTTATAAAAGATCTAAATCCAGACGTGGTGTTGTTTGATAGGTTTATGATTGAAGAACAATATGGATGGCGAGTGGCAGAGCAGTGCCCAAAAGCGTTAAGAATTTTAGATACAGAAGATTTACATTGTTTACGAAGAGGAAGAGAACAGGCCTTAAAAGATAATACCGTTTTTGATATTAGTTATTTGTATAACGATACAGCAAAGCGTGAAGTGGCTAGTATTTATAGATGCGATCTTACCATTATAATATCGGAAATAGAAATGCAAATATTAAGGCAGCAGTTTTTAGTAAACGATGGTTTGCTATGCTATCTCCCTTTTTTGGTAGAATCTATTTCTCAAAAAACACAAAAAGCTTTACCAGATTTTAAAAAGAGAGAACACTTTATAACTATTGGTAATTTTTTACATAAACCTAATGTAGATGGCTTAATCCATTTAAAACAAAATATATGGCCATTAATTAGAAAAAAATTACCTAAAGCAGAAATTCATATTTACGGTGCTTATGTAACAGAGCAAGCAAAACAATTAAATAACGAAAAAGAAGGTTTTTTAATAAAAGGTTATGTAGAAGACGTAAATACACTAATGAAAGATTACAAAATTTGCTTAGTACCTTTGCGTTACGGAGCAGGTTTAAAAGGTAAAATTTTAGACGCAATGGTTAATGGAGTTCCATGTGTAACAACAAGTATTGGAGCAGAAGGAATGTATGGTAACTTAGAACCTAATGGGTTTATAGAAGATGCACCAGAAGATTTTGCAGAAAAAGCAGTAGAGCTTTATACCAATAAAATATTTTGGGCAGGAAAGCAGAAGTTAGGTGTGAAAATTGTTAATCTTCGTTTTGATAAATTGTTATACACTAAAGATTTTTTATTTAAAGTAGAAAATACCCAGAACGCCATAGAATTACACAGGAGAAATAACTTTACAGGAAGTATGATCATGCATCATACTTTACAAAGTACTAAGTTTATGAGTAAGTGGATAGAAGAGAAAAATAAGAAATAATTACGCTATTAAACTTAAAACTATATTTATGAAAAGCACAGTATTTAAAAATACAACATTGTTAGTGTTTTTACTATTTGCCTCATTGGTGAAAGCTCAAATGAATACTAAACAAGTAGATTCGTTAGTAAATTATGCAATGAGTAAGTTTAATGTTGCTGGTTGTGCTGTAGCTGTTGTTAAAGATGGAAAAGTAATTCATAATAAAGGATATGGAGTAAAATCTATAATAACAAAAGAACCTGTAAACAAACATACGCAATTTGCTATTGCATCAAACAGTAAAGCTTTTACTACAGCAGCATTAGCTATTTTAGTGGAAGAAGGAAAAATAACTTGGTTAGATAAAGTAAAAGATCATATTCCAGAATTTAGAATGTATAATCAATATGTAGAAGATAATTTTAATATTCAAGATTTAGTAACACATCGTAGTGGATTAGGTTTAGGTATGGGAGATTTAATGTTTTTTCCAGATGGTGCCGATTTTAAAATGGAAGATTTATTAAGCAGTTTTCAATATTTTAAACCAGAATCTGCTTTTAGAACAAAATGGGATTACGATAATCTACTATACTTAGTCGCTGGTGAGCTTATTGCTAGAAAAAGCGGCATGACTTGGGAAGAGTTTATTACAAAAAACATTCTTAAGCCTTTAAATATGAATAATAGTTATGCGTCTTTAGCAGATGTAAAAGATACTAGTAATTTAGCTGCCTCCCATACTGTAGAAAATGGAAATATTAGAGTAATACCAACTTTTAAAGAGATGATGAATGGTGCTGCAGGTGGTATATTTTCTAATGTAGATGATATTTCTCAATGGATGTTACTACAATTAAATAAAGGTAAGTATGGCGATAGTTTAAATAAGCAACTTTTTACAGAAAAAAGCCATCGCGAAATGTGGCGTATACATACTGTAATGAGTACAGATCCAAATCCAAGATATAATTCTCATTTTGCAGGTTATGGTTTAGGTTGGTTTTTATCGGACGTAAAAGGCAATATGAAAGTAGAACATACAGGAGGTTTACCAGGAATGTTATCTAACACAGTAATGATTCCAGATTTAAATTTAGGTGTGGTAATTTTAACTAATACTAGCGATGATGGTGCTGGATTATTTTCTGCAGTAGCAAATGCAATTACAGATGATTATTTAGGTTTAGACAATTTTAATTGGGTAGATAAATACGCTAATTATTTTACACAACGCACAACAGGAAACGATGATTTTACTAAAAAAGTTTGGGACGAAGTTGCAGCAGCAGATGCCTCGCAGATAAAACAAAAAAACTTTATTGGCTTTTATAGAGATAATTGGTTTGGTAAAGCAGAGGTATTTAAAAAAGAAGGAAAATTATGGATTAGGTTCTTGCGATCTCCTAAACTTAATGGAGAATTACAGTATTATAAAGAGAATATTTTTGCAGTAAAATGGGAATACCAAGACATGAATGTCGATGCTTTTGTAACATTTGCTTTAGATAAAAAAGGCAAAGCACAAGGAATTAAAATAAAAGGAATCTCTCCTAATATAGATTTTAGTTTCGATTTTCAAGATTTAGACTTACAACGTGTTAAAGAATAATAACACAAGTTGTTTTACTACATTTTAAAACATAAAAAAGCCTCAAAAATTACTTTTTGAGGCTTTTTTTATGAGATTAAGTAATTACTTTTAATTAAGCAACAACATCTTGTTTCTTTATTTTTCTGTAAGTAAAAGAGTTAAAAATACTACGTTTTGCAAAACGTGTTTGCTTATCGCTTTGAGCAAATTTAATATATAACGCTTTGTTTACACCAAAGTACTCGTAAGTGTTACCATCTAAAAAAGTAACCTCTAAAAGCAATCCTTTGTGTTTCCAATCCATAATAGGAGTAGAGATTGTAGTATTATATTCTTCTAAATTAGCAGCTTTAGTTTCAGGCGCAATACTTACTAAAAAATGGTAGCCATCAATAACTTTACGGCTCATAATTTCAGCCTCTTCTGCTTTAGCATCATTATCTTGAAATTTATCTGGATGCCATTCCTTTACAAGATTTCTGTACTTTTTTTTAAGTTCGCTAAGTGTTGGCTGTCCTTCAACTTCAAATAACTTTTTATACTCGTTTATGCGTTTCATAATAATGCAATTCTAATTTTTGCGCGAAAGTACTCTTTTGTTTTGGATTTTGAATGTATTTATTTGTAGAAGTTTTATTTTGAGGTGGTTTAGGAGTTTAAACTTTTATTTTAGACTATGTTTATAGTCTATGTACAAGCAAAGAAATTATACGGTTTATTGTTTTATTTCCCAATAAAGGCCAAAAATGAATTTTTAAAATAGCGATAATCATTTAGCGCATTAACTCCAGTTATTGAAATTTTAATTTTTGAATCTAATCGACCAAGTCTATTGCTCATAAATTCTCTCCACATTGTATTACTTAAAATTGAATTTGTTCTGCTTGATGAAATATAGAATATTATGTTAGAATTTGTTTCTCTATGTGTTTTAAATTCAAATTTGTCGTTTAAGTTAAGAATAGAAAACATTTTATACGAATTCGATGTTTTAGTGGAATCGTATAATTTTTTAAAAGAATTTTGGTCAATATCAAAAAGTATTAAAAAATCTTCTGGTTTAGAGTCGTTATTTTTAGAGTAATCAATAAGCCTCTTTTTTGCCCATTTTGGATTTAATAAAAAATAATAAATGTCAGAATCAGATTCTGGTTTACTAACTTTTTTTAATTCATTTTCTACTAGTAAATGTTCTTTACACGCCTCTTGTTTTACATGATAAATACAAAAACCTATTTTATGAGCCGAGTTTTTAAAATCAATCCAAAGTTCATTATTAGATTTTTTAATTTGGGAATATGTTTTTAAGCTAAACAATGAAATTAATAAACAAACAGTAATCAAGTAATTTTTTTGTTTTATCATTTTAAAATTATAATGGTAAGATTTTTAATGTTTTATGTAAAGGTAAAATTAAATTCGAAGTTCGTGTGTTTTTTTTAGACAACGTTTATTGTACTAAAAAAACCAAGCGTTTAGTTAAAAATGATTTTATACATTTTTGGCCAAACGCTTTTTATATATTCTTAATGTTTCTTTTTAGAGACAATATATATTGTTTGCTTTATGTTTCATTAAGAAGTTTCACAGTACATTGTTTATGTACTTAATGTTTTAGAATAAAAATGGTTAACATTTAAGAATAAATTCATTCTAAAATAAAAGTTTAAACCTTAAACATTCTCATAAAATATCGTAAATTTGCTCGCGTTTAACAACGCACTATGGCAAATTCAACAAAATACATATTTGTAACCGGAGGAGTAACTTCTTCACTTGGAAAGGGTATTATAGCAGCATCTTTAGCAAAGCTTCTTCAGGCACAAGGTTATAGAACCACAATTCAAAAATTAGATCCATACATTAATATAGATCCTGGTACACTTAATCCATACGAGCATGGCGAATGCTATGTTACAGATGATGGTGCAGAAACAGATTTAGATCTTGGTCACTACGAGCGTTTTTTAAATGTACCTACAAGCCAGGCTAATAATGTTACAACAGGTCGTATATATCAAAGTGTAATAGATAAAGAACGTAGAGGTGAATTTTTAGGTAAAACTGTACAAGTAATACCACATATAACAGACGAAATTAAACGCAGAATTCAACTTTTAGGACGTTCTGGAGATTACGATATTGTTATTACAGAGCTTGGAGGAACCGTTGGTGATATCGAGTCTTTACCTTACGTAGAAAGTGTAAGACAATTAAAATGGGAATTAGGAGAAAATAATACTTTATCTATCCATTTAACCTTAATTCCATATTTAGCTGCTGCAGGAGAATTAAAAACAAAGCCAACACAGCATAGTGTAAAAACACTAATGGAAAGTGGTGTGCAGGCAGATATTTTAGTATGTAGAACAGAGCATGAATTGTCTCAAGATATTCGCCATAAATTAGCACGTTTTTGTAATGTAACACCAGATTCTGTAATGCAATCTATAGATGCATCTACAATTTACGATGTGCCAAATTTAATGCTAGAAGAAGGGTTAGATACTGTTGTTTTAAGAAAATTAGGTTTAGAAAGCCATACTCCAGATTTAACACAATGGAATGAATTTTTAAAAAGACATAAAAATCCAAAATCTGAAGTTACCATTGGTTTAATTGGTAAATATGTAGAACTTCAGGATTCATACAAATCAATATTAGAAGCCTTTATTCATGCAGGTGCAGAAAAAGAAGTAAATGTTACTATAGAATCTGTACATTCTGAATATTTAAATGGTGAGAATGCAAAAGCCATGTTATCTCATTTAGACGGTGTTTTAGTAGCACCAGGATTTGGAGAGCGTGGTATTGAAGGTAAAATAGATGCCGTTAGGTATGTAAGAGAAAATAATATTCCGTTTTTAGGTATTTGTTTGGGTATGCAAATGGCAGTTATTGAGTTTGCTAGAAATGTATTAGGTTTAAAAGACGCAAATTCTACAGAAATGGATGAGCAAACACCTAATCCTGTTATTAATTTAATGGAAGAGCAAAAAAACATTACAGACAAAGGTGGGACTATGCGTTTAGGAGCTTGGGATTGTAAATTAAAAGAAGACAGTATTGTAGGAAAACTATACAATACAGATGTTATAAAAGAACGTCACAGACACCGTTATGAGTTTAACAGTGACTATAAATCTCAAATAGAAGCTAAAGGCATGATTGCTACAGGTTTAAATCCTGAAACAGGTCTTGTAGAAATTGTAGAGATTCCTAGTCATCCTTGGTTTGTTGGTGTACAATACCATCCAGAGTATAAAAGTACAGTTGCAAATCCACATCCACTTTTTGTGGCTTTTGTAGCAGCAGCCTTAAAGCATAAAACAAATAAATAAAGTGTCAGTTTGGCATAAATTAAATAACGGATTACTTTTTGAAGAGTCCAAAATATACTTTTTAAAAAACTAACTAGATTATATCTCAACTATTTTGAGATAGCTTAAGTAATATGGAAGAAAAAAAATTAGATGTAAAATCGATTATAGGTTTTGTACTTATATTTGGTATTTTATTATTCATGATGTGGCAAAACCAGCCATCACCAGAAGAAATTGCTGCTGAAGAAAAAGCAAAACAAGAGCAAATTGAAGCAGATAAAAAAGCAAAAGAAGCTGCCGCTAACGATAATACTAAAGTAACAACAGCAGACGATTTCTCTAACGAAACATTAGGAGATTCATTACAACAAATAGCAAACCAAAATAAATTTGGAGCATTTGCATACGGAGCCGGATTAAATTCTGAAGATGTATCTGTAGATAATGGTGTTTTAGATTTAACATTCTCTAAAAGAGGTGGACATTTATCTGAAGTAAAGCTTAATAAGTTTGTAGATTTCGATTCTATTCCAATTTATTTAGTAAAAGATAATAATGCAAGTTTCAACATTAATTTTGGAACAACAGATAGCCGAATATTAAATACTAAAGATTTACCGTTTCAATCTAATGTAACTAAAAACGGAGAAAACACTTTAGTTTCTATGAAATTAAAAGTGTCTGAAACTAAGTTTTTAGAATACTTGTATGTAATCAAACCTAACGATTACATGATAGATTTCACAATTAAATCTCAAGGATTAAGTAATGTAATCAATGGATCTCAAGACATTAATTTAAATTGGGAACAAACAAGTAAACGTCACGATCAAAGTATAAGTTACGAAAACCGTTATACACGTTTAACTTACCAGCATGATGGAGGTAATATAGACAAACTATCGCAATCTGGTGAAGATGAAGAAACGGTAGAAGACTTAGATTGGTTATCGTTTAGACAACATTTCTTTAGTTCTATTTTAGTGGCCGATAAGCCATTAAAATCTGTAATGTTAACTTCTAAAGACTTAGTAGAAGAAGAGACAATAGATACTTTATTTACAAAAACATTTGGTGCAAAAACAACCTTAGCGTTACAAGGAAATGAATTAAACCAAAACTTTGGTCTTTTTTACGGCCCAACAGACAGTACAGTTTTAAAACCTTACGATAAAAACTTAGAAGAAAGTATTCCTCTTGGTTGGGGACTTTTTGGCTGGATTAACGAATATTTATTTATACCGTTATTTGGCTTTTTAAGCTCGTTTTTACCATTTGGTATTGCAATTATTGTAATGACGGTGCTTATTAAATTAGCGATGTCTTTTGTACAATACAAGCAATATTTATCGCAAATGAAAATGAAAATTCTTAAGCCAGAATTAGATGCTATTCGCGAAAAGCATAAAAACAATAAAATGAAAGCGCAACAAGAAACTATGGCGCTACAAAATAAAGCAGGTGCAAGCCCAATGGCGGGATGTTTACCAGCATTAATACAAATGCCAGTTTTCTATGCTTTATTTATGTTTTTTCCAACAGCTTTTGCTTTAAGACAGAAAAAGTTTCTTTGGGCAGACGATTTATCATCTTACGATATTATTGCAAAATTACCTTTCGATATTCCTATTTACGGAGATCACATAAGTTTATTCCCAATCTTAGCAGCTATTGCAATTTTCTTTTATATGAAAATGACAACAGGACAACAACAAATGTCTGCACCACAACAAGAAGGTATGCCAGATATGGCAAAAATGATGAAGTACATGATTTATTTTGCACCAATAATGATGATGGTATTCTTTAATAAATATGCGTCAGGATTAAGTTTATATTATTTTATATCTAACTTAATTAGTATTGGTATATTAATAGTTATCAAAAACTTTATTTTAGATGAAGATAAAATTCATGCTAAAATTCAAGAGCAAAAAGCAAAGCCTAAAAAAGAAAGTAAATTCCAGAAAAAAATGAAAGAAATGATGGAACAGGCAGAGCAGCAAAAACAAGCTCAAAAACGTAATAAAAAATAATATTATTAAATTTTTATAAAAGCTGCCATACAATATTAAGTTTGGCAGCTTTTTTGTTTTATACAATTAGAAAAAGAAAAATACGTTAACCGTAAGTATATTTACTCCTTTATTTAAAAGGATGCAAAAAAAATAAAATATAAAAATGAATAGAATTTTGTTGCTAATATTAGCATTAGTCTCATTTACCTTATCTGCACAAAATATTAATCAAATGGATGCAGATGGTAATCGTCATGGTGTTTGGAAAAAAAACTTTGAAGGTACAAAAGTATTGCGCTATGAAGGTAAATTTAACCACGGTAAAGAAGTTGGAACATTTAAGTTTTATAAAAATATTGAAAACCAACCTGTTTTAACTGCAACTAGAACATTTAGTGAAACAAGTGATTTAGCCGATGTAAAATTTTTCTCATCTACCAAGCATTTAATAAGCGAAGGAAAAATGAGAGGCAAAACCTTTGTAGGAAAATGGATTTATTACCACAACAGATCTAAAGTCGTCATGACGGAGGAGTTTTACGATGCTAAAGGTAAACTAGAAGGTTTAAAGAAAACGTATTATTTAAGTGGTCAATTAGCAAAACAAGAAAATTATAATTCTGGGATTGTAGATGGAGAATCCAAATGGTACTCAGAGTCGGGAAAACTTTTAAAAGTTTTTAATTATAAAAATGGAGAATTACATGGGCCTGCAAAAATATACGATACAAAGGGAAATATAGAACAAGAAGGTGTCTACCAAAAAGATAGACGACACGGCATTTGGAAATTCTATAAAAAAGGTACACTTATAAAAGAGCAAGATTTTACAAGACGTAGTAAAAATCCATATAAGAAAAAGTAAAAAAATAAGCGCTTAGATAATTATCTAAGCGCTTTTGATTTTAATATTAAGAACTCTTGCTATTAATCTATCTAACGATTTTTTTTATGCCTCATATTAAAATACTATATCTTTTACATAGGTAATAATACTTTGTTCACGGCATGTATTACACCATTAGTTGCTTGAACATCTACTGCAATAATACCAATATCTGTATTTCCAGATCCATCTGTTACATCTGCAATATTACTTCCTGTTCCAGGAAGTGTAACAGTAATATTATCTCCTTCAAGACTAGGAGCTGTTGTATCTCCATTAGGTGTTAAATCTGTAGATCTTACATTGGCACCAGAAATTACATGGTGTAATAAAATATTTGTTAACACTGTTTCGTCTGTAGGAATTGTTATATCGCTAAAAGCATCGTTTGTAGGAGCAAAAACAGTAAAATCTGGATTAATATTATCTGCATTATTTTCAGTTCTTGCAAGAATGCTAGCAAAATCTGTTTGTGGCGTTAATGTTGTTAAAGCTTCTTGAAGCGTATCAAAATTCGGGTCTGCTACGGCAAAAGTAGTTACAGTTGGTAAGTCTATAACTTCGTCTACAATATGTACAATACCGTTAGTAGTAGTAACATCTGCAGTGGTAACAGATGCAACTCCATTTAATTGTACTCCAGAATTACCATTATAAAATATACTTAAATTGCTGTTATTTGGTCCGCTAGCCATAGTAGTTGCATAGCCTGTAGAATTTGCTAATGCAGTAGATGTTATATTGGAATCCGCAATAACGTGGTTTAATAATATTTGTGTAAGTACATCGTTAGGCACTTCAGATAAAGAAGAAAAACCTTTAGCTTGTAAAAAAGACGTAAATGCGGCATTTGTTGGAGCAAAAACAGTTCTTTCTCCTTCTACAGATAAAGCATCAACTAATCCGGCTTGTATAACTGCATCAACTAAAACACTTAGGCTTGGTGTAGCTTGTGCAATTTCTACAATGTTTAATGGTTGTGTTACAGGTACTGTAGATGTCGCGTCATCATCATCACTACAAGACCAAAATAATGTAATTGCTAATAAAGCAAGAGAGATTTTCTTTAGATTTTTCATAATAATTATATTTTATTTATTGTTTTGTTTATCAAAAATATAAAAACATTAAACAAAATATGTAAAATATTTGTTAAATGTATTTTTGAAAAGATTAAACAAAAATAAAGTCATGCTTTGAAAATTTTTATTATAAGTAATAAAAAATTAAAATCTTGTATCTTTGCAAACGGTAAATTAATGCCTAAATGTTATAAATAATATCACTGCTTTTGCAGAAAAAATAATATGAAAAAAAGAGTAATTGTAGGACTTTCAGGTGGTGTAGATTCTAGTGTTGCAGCTTATTTGTTAAAGGAGCAAGGTTATGAGGTTATAGGTCTTTTTATGAAAAACTGGCATGACGATTCTGTAACCATTTCAGATGAGTGTCCATGGCTAGACGATAGTAATGATGCAATGCTTGTTGCCGAAAAATTAGGTATTCCGTTTCAAACGGTAGACTTAAGTGAGCAATATAAAGAGCGCATTGTAGATTACATGTTTAACGAATACGAAAAAGGACGTACACCAAACCCAGACGTATTATGTAACAGAGAAATAAAATTCGATGTTTTTATGAAAATAGCTTTAGATCTTGGAGCAGATTACGTTGCTACTGGACATTATTGCAGAAAAGGAACCATAGAGAATAACGGAGAGCAGGTATATCAATTACTTTCTGGAAAAGATAATAATAAAGATCAATCTTATTTTTTGTGCCAATTATCTCAAGATCAATTAGCAAAAGCATTATTTCCAATTGGAGAGTTACAAAAAAGTGAAGTACGTGAAATTGCTAAACAAGCCGATTTAATTACAGCAGACAAAAAAGATTCACAAGGTCTTTGTTTTATAGGCAAAGTAAGATTGCCAGATTTCCTTCAACAACAATTAAAACCAAAAGATGGTGTTATAGTAGAAATTCCTAAAGATAATTTTCATTACAAAACAACTCAAACCTCTTTTAAATCTAAAACCGAAGAACTTCAATATTTAAGCAGAAAAGCAGAGTATTCCATTTCAGATGGCGAAATAGTTGGAAAGCATCAAGGAGCACATTATTTTACAAAAGGACAACGTAAAGGCCTTTCTGTTGGCGGAAAAGTTGAGCCTTTATTTGTTATAGATACAGATGTAAAAGAGAATGTAATATATACAGGACAAGGTAAAGGCCATCCTGGTCTTTATAAAAAAGCATTATATGTTTCTAACGAAGAGTTACATTGGATAAGACCAGATTTAATGTTAAAAACCGACGAAACATTAAAAGTTTTAGCACGAATTAGGTATAGACAACCTTTAGAAAATGCCATATTGCATAAGGTAGAGTCTGGAATGTATGTGGAATTTGAAAATTTACAATCTGCAATTACCGAAGGTCAATTTGTAGCTTGGTATTTAGAAGACGAATTAGTTGGTTCAGGTGTAATTTCTTAACTTGCAGTAAATAAACTTTCTGTTATGTTTAGAAATATTATATGTTTTGTTTTTTTATTATTTCAACTAAATAGTTTAGCCCAAGAAGATGCATGGGTATATTTATTAGATAAAGAAAATGTTCAAACTTCTATAGCAAACCCAATTTCTATACTTACTCAAAAAGCAATTGATAGAAAAGCGGCACATAATATTCCTATAGATGAACGAGATGTGCCAGTAAACGAAAATTACATTTCACAATTAAAAACTCAAACAGGAATTACGGTGTTAGCTAAATCTAAATGGTTTAATGCTGTTCATGTTCGAGGATTAGAAACAGATATTAATGCTTTAGAAAATTTAGCTTTTGTAGATGAAATTATTTTTGCAGACGATAGTTTAAACGCTAGAACAGAAAATACTAATACAAGTTCACCAGCTTCAAGTTTTAAAACGGAAAACGCACAAGTTATTTTTGATTATGGAAACGCATTAAACCAAATTCAAATGTTTAATGGAGATCAATTACATATTTCAGATTATACAGGAACAGGAATGACAGTTGCTGTAATAGATTCAGGATTTCCAGGAGTAGATGTTATTGCTGGATTTCAGCGTGTAAGAGATTCTTCTCATATTTTAGGGACTTACGATTTTGTAAATAGAGATATAGATGTCTATAATAATACATCCAGTAATCACGGTACTTTAGTGCTTAGTGATATGGTAGGTTATATAGAAAATGATTTTGTAGGTACAGCACCAGATGCTGAGTATTATTTGTTCATTACAGAACATGCACCAAATGAAAATCCTGTTGAAGAAAGTTATTGGGTAGAAGCAGTAGAACGTGCAGATAGCTTAGGTGTAGATGTTGTAAATACATCGTTAGGTTATAAAGACTATGATAATACTAACTACTCTCATACCGATGCCGATTTAGATGGTTTAACAACATATATTTCTAAAGGAGCGAATATTGCTTTCGAAAAAGGTATGCTTATGGTTACTTCTGCAGGAAATTCGGGAGCAAATGGAGTAAGTGCTCCAGGTGATGCACCAGGAAGTTTTACTATTGCAGCTGTAGATAGTAATGAGAATTATGCAAGCTTTAGTTCGCAAGGTAGTGCTATACAGTTAACACAAAAACCAGATGTTGCCGCGCAAGGACAAGGGAGTTATGTTATTAGTCAAAGTGGTGCAATATCAACAGCAAATGGCACTTCTTTTAGTTCACCAATTATGGCAGGCGGTATAGTTTGTTTATGGCAGGCATTACCAGATTTTACTAATGCCGAAATTATGCAATTGGTTCGAGAAACAGCATCACAATATAACAATCCAGATTATTTTTTAGGTTATGGTATTCCAGATTTATCGTTGGCTTTAGCTCAAGGATTATCCGTGCAAGATTTTCCAGAAACAACTACAGATTTAATAGTGTATCCAAATCCTGTTAAAAATAACTTATTTATAAAATTACCAACCGCCTACGAAACAGGACAAATAACTTTGTATGATGTTATAGGGAAAAAAGTATTAGAAAGTGCTATTTCTCAAACTAACAACAAAGTTAATGTGAGTTCTTTTTCTAAAGGAGTTTACCTTTTAAAAGTTGAAGCTGCAGGTTTAGCTAAAACATTAAAGTTAGTTGTTAATTAGTGTGTTCGATTAAAAAAAATCTAGAAATTAAAAAAACAAAACTATTCCATTGAAAAATAAAATAACTACGCTATTCAATATAAAATATCCAATTATTCAAGCTGGAATGATTTGGAACTCAGGATGGAAATTAGCATCAGCTTCAAGTAATGCAGGAATTCTTGGTTTAATTGGAGCAGGAAGTATGTACCCAGATGTGTTACGAGAGCATATTCAAAAATGCAAAAAAGCTACAAACAAACCTTTTGGTGTAAACGTGCCAATGCTATATCCTAATATTACAGAGATTATGGATATTATTGTAGAGGAAGGCGTAAAAATTGTATTTACTTCTGCAGGAAACCCAAAAACTTGGACTAAATGGTTACAAGACAAAGGTATTACAGTAGTACATGTTGTAAGTAGTGTAAAGTTTGCTTTAAAGGCTCAAGAGGCTGGAGTAGATGCTATTGTTGCCGAAGGTTTTGAAGCAGGAGGTCATAATGGTCGAGACGAAACTACAACCTTAACATTAATACCAATGGTACGTGAGCAATTACAAATTCCTTTAATAGCGGCTGGAGGTATAGCTACAGGAAGAGCTATGCTAGCTTGTATGGTTTTAGGAGCAGACGCTGTGCAGGTAGGAAGTCGTTTTGTGGCTAGTGAAGAGTCTAGTGCGCATAGGGCTTTTAAACAAGTTGTGGTAGATGCAAAGGAAGGAGATACACAATTAACTTTAAAAGAATTAGCACCTGTACGTTTAGTAAAAAATAAGTTTTATAACGATTTACAAGAACTTTATAAAACAGCGCCTGCACCAGAACAACTTAAAGAATTATTAGGTAGAGCTCGAGCTAAACGAGGCATGTTTGAAGGTGATCTTGAAGACGGAGAATTAGAAATTGGACAAATTGCAGGATTAATACACGATATAAAACCGGTTGCAACAATTGTGGAAGAAATGGTTACTGAATTTGAGGAAGCAAAAACAAATGTTGTGGCACTTTAGTTATTATGTAAATACACGTTTATTATTGTGTTATTAATATTTTCTTAATTTATAATATGCCTAAGCGATTTTATTTGGTAGAAACATCAAGTTAATCTTTTTAAAATTATCTTCAAAAACCAAAACCTAAGCAGTACTTTTGCCAAATGGTTTTAAGCAACTACACTAAAGAATTTAAATACAACTGGCAGCTGGCCGCACCAGTAATGTTGGGTATGCTTGGCCATACCTTTGTAAGCTTTATAGATAATATTATGGTTGGGCAATTGGGTACTGCAGAATTAGCTGCGGTGTCCCTTGGAAACAGTTTTATGTTTATTGCTATGTCTTTAGGAATTGGCTTTAGCACAGCTATTACACCATTAGTTGCAGAAGCAGATTCAGCAAAGGATTTTGCAGGAGGAAAATCAGCATTAAAACATGGTATCTTTTTATGTTCGGTTTTAGGTATTTTATTATTTCTACTTGTATTTTTTGCAAAACCATTAATGTATTTAATGAAACAGCCTGTTGAGGTTGTAGAATTAGCATTACCATATTTAGATTTGGTTGCATTTTCTTTAATTCCATTAATTATTTTTCAAGCTTTTAAGCAATTTAGTGATGGCTTGTCTATGACCAAGTATCCTATGTATGCAACCATTATTGGTAATGTTGTAAATGTGGTACTTAACTATTTATTTATTTTTGGAAAATTTGGTTTTCCAGAGTTAGGTATTGTAGGTGCAGCTTATGGTACTTTAGCATCAAGATTTATTATGTTATGGTATTTATGGTATTTGCTTAAGAAAAAAGACAAATCAAAGGATTTTGTAACCAATATAAAACTATTTGTTTTAGATAAATTAATGCTTAAAAAAATAATAAGTTTAGGTACACCAAGTGCTATGCAAATGTTTTTTGAAGTAGCTATTTTTACTGCAGCTATTTGGTTAAGTGGCTTGTTAGGTAAAAATCCTCAAGCAGCAAACCAAATAGCTTTAAACCTAAGTTCTATGACGTTTATGGTTGCAATGGGATTAAGTGTAGCCTCAATGATTAGAGTTGGAAATCAAAAAGGATTAAAAAAATATCACGAGTTACGCCGTATTGCTTTTTCATTATTTCTTTTAGGAACTCTTTTTGCCGTTGGTTTTGCATTAATATTTGCCTTGTTTCACGATTATTTACCAAGAATTTATGTAGATTTTGATGATGCCGTTAACTTTAATGACAATATGGAAGTTGTATCTATAGCGTCACAATTATTATTAGCAGCAGCAGTTTTTCAAATAAGTGACAGTATTCAAGTTGTTGTTTTGGGAGCTTTAAGAGGTTTACAAGACGTAAAAATACCAACCATAATAACATTTATTTCTTATTGGCTAGTAGGTTTTCCTATTAGTTGGTTTTTAGGTAAAGAAGAGGCTTATGCAAGTTTTGGTATATGGTTAGGCTTATTAGCAGGTTTAACAACTGCTTCAATTTTATTGTATTTAAGATTTAACTATCTTACAAAAAAACTAATTTTGTCTAACAGACTAATAACAAATAAATAAAGACAAACTATAATGACACTTCCAAAATTTATATTAGGCGATAATACCGATTTTCCCAACGCAATTTTTGTAATCCACACAGAATTCCCTATGTTTATTATTAATCTTGAAGATGATGAAGTCGAGTGGTTAGAAGATTTCGACCAGCATGACCAAAAGGAATTGGAAATGGAAACCGAAAACATGATTAAAGAAGCAACCGCTTTTTACGATAGAGAAGTAGCGCGTTACGAAGAATAAAATAACGGTATTGCTTAAATAAAACGAAGAAACTATACTGCAATCTCTTCAGCTTAATAGAACAAATAACAAATGTTAGAACAATTAGTAGAATTAGATCACGAACTATTTTTATACCTAAACAGTTTAGGTAATGTATATTGGGATGCTTTTTGGATGGCTTATACCGCTAAATTTCACTGGATTCCTTTTTATGCTCTTTTAGTGTATTTAATGTATAGAAGATTAAACAGTAAAATGTTTATACTTACATTAATTGTTATTGTGTTTATGATTACGTTTACAGATCAAGTTGCAAATTTATTTAAATCTGGCGTTGGCAGATTAAGACCGTGCCATAATGCTAAATTAATAGATAGTATGCGTTTAGTTAAATCTTATTGTGGCGGACAATTTGGTTATTTTTCCGGACATGCAAGCAATGCTATGGCAGTAGCTATATTTACAGGAATGTTGTTAAAAGATAAGTATAAATATTTAATCTATTTTATGCTTATTTGGGCATTGTTTATGGGTTACAGCCGTATATACATTGGTGTACATTTCCCACTAGATGTATTAAGTGGTTTTGTATTTGGTGGTTTATCTGGTTACGCATTTTATAGATTAGATAAATATCTTCAGCAGCGTTTTATTTATAATAAAGTATAATTTTATTTACGAGTAAGTATATAGAATACACTTTTTAAACGCCAATTATCTTGGTTTGAAGCGCTTCCAAATCGATTTAAATTATAAGTTCCTATTTCTTTTATGTTGTAATTTAAACTTAGTTTAGTTTCAATTTCTGGAGTCATAGTGTTTACTAAAAGACCAAAAGAATTATCTAAAGGAAAGGTGTAATTATTATTTTCTATTTTAATTTCTGGAATTATATCACCATAGTCCCAAATAAACTCTGGAGCAACATAATCTAAAGCATATAAATTAATATTACGCATTTGGTTTTCTTTATTTAAAGTAGAAAGGCTTTTGTAATTTTCATTCTTAAAAGCTTCTGTTAAAGGTAAAACCACAATAAATGCTGAAGCAAAAAACAGAACAGTTAATAAAAATACATTTTTAATTTCTTTAGCTTTTAACTGCATAAAAATTAATATTCCAATTGCAAATAATACAATTGAAGCTATTATAAATTTAAACATATGGTTTTGTAACTGCTCTTTAAAAAGAAGCCACATAACTATTGGAAAAGCAATGCCTATAATACCAATTAAACCAAAATTAAAATAAACAGGAAAGGTTTCGCGCTTGTCTTTTAAAACCTTAAATTTTCTTATTAAATATTCAATATAAAATCCAATATTAAATGCTAAAGGAATTAAAACAGGCATTAAATATCGTGACTTTTTCATAGGCACTGCAGATAATAAAACTACAGCAACTAAAGTCCATATTAAGCTAAACTTGTATGCTTTAAAATGGCTAACACGCTTTTTTAAATACGGATAGAGTAGAGAGATAAAGGCAGGAACAGTCCAAATGCCGCTTTGTGTAAAAAAGCTCCAATAATAGTAAAATGGTCTAATATTATAGTTTCCCCAAGTACTGGTTTCTTTACTTGCAATAGCATTTAATGTTGTTGTATCCTGCAATTTTACATACAAATACCAAGAGCCTCCAATGGCAATTCCTAGTATAATGGAGCCTATAAGATATGGTGTTTTTTTTGCTAAATTTTTATACTTAAAACTAAAGCCATAAGCAACTAAAAACGGTAAAAATAAAGCGTAAATAGAAATAGGACCTTTTGCCAGTATCGACAATCCTAAAAATAAGCCAGCTTTAATGGCATGTTTCCATGTATAGTTTTCGGTTTTAAAAATTTTAAAAAAATAATAAATAGCAACAAGCATAAAAGCATGTGTAAAAATATCTGATGGCGCCTCAAATGTAATTCCAATAACATAAAAAGAGGTTAACAGAATAAGCGCATTAATTATACTATGTGTTTTTCCTTTTAAAATAGTTCGCGATAAATAATACGTAAAACTACCAGCAAGCATAACCATTAATACCGCAGGAAGTCGCATTGCAAAAAGGCTTTTTGTACCAAAAACAATACTACTAAAGGCCGAAAACCATGCTGGTAAAGGAGGTTTTTGGTAACGTGCAACATTATTCATTGTGGTTAAAAGCCAATGGTCGTTATTTAGCATCTCGCGAGCAGTAATAAAATTTCTCGCTTCCATAATCGATACTTGTAATACTTCTAAATTTGGCAATAACATAATTGCTACAAATAAACAAATAGTAAGAACCGGATAGATTTTAAGCGATTTTGGCATCTTGATTTTTTAAAAGAATTAAATTTCTAATGTAGATTACTGTTCCTAAAATATGGCCCACAAAAAGTACAGGATCTTTTCTAAAAATGGCGTAAGTTAAAATAAGTAAAGAGCCTATTAAACTTAATGCCCAAAAACCAAAAGGTAATGTAGAGTTTTTATGTTTTTCAGAATATAACCATTGGTATACAAAACGTAAAGTAAAAATAATTTGAGATACAATACCTAAAGCTAATAACCAAAAAGGAATATCTTCATTTTTAAAGAAAATATTTACATCTATTCTATTGTTATTAAAATAAAATATACCTACAAATAGTGGCATGAACAGTAATATGTATCGTAAAATTACTGGTATTTTTTTCCATTGATTTTGTAGTTGTAAATTTCTAATGTAAATAAAATAGGTAAGTGTTTGTCCAAGCATAATTGCAAAATCATCTCTTAAATATCCATAAATAAATAATAGAAAGGAGGCAATTAAGCTTAATGTCCAAAACAATGTTGGTGTAACTACACGTTTTGTTTTTTCACTTGTAATCCATTGTATAATTAACCGCGAGGAAAATAAAATTTGAGCCAAAAACCCAATGCTATATATAATCCAGTCGCTCATTAACCTTGTTTAGAAACTTGATAATTTATATGCTTTTTCTTCATCCATAAATAGGCAAAACAATCCATTAAAGGTCCTATTAATCTATTCCAAACACCAAATTTTGCTTCACCAGCAACACGAGGAAAATGCTGTACAGGAACTTGTTTTATTTTTCCGTTTTGTAATAAAACCATGGCAGGTAAAAAACGATGTAAACCTTTAAACATTGGAATACGTTTTGCAAAATCGGTTTTAATTACTTTTAACGGACAGCCAGTATCGTCCATACCATCGTGTGTAAAACTTCTTCTAATACCATTTGCAATTTTAGACGACATATTTTTTACAAAGCTATCTTTTCTATTAGCACGAACACCTGTAACTAAATCATTCTCGCCAATATGTTTTAAAAGTAAATTAAAATCTTCTGGAGCCGTTTGTAAATCGCTATCTATATAACCTACTAATTCAGTTTCTGTATAATCAAAACCAGCTTTAATAGCTGCGCTTAAGCCTCTATTTTCTTTAAATTTAATAAATGAAAACATATCGTTTCTATTACAAATAGTTTCAATAATAGATTGGCTTTTATCTTTAGAACCATCATTAACAAACAAAATTTTAGTTGCTTTAGTAGCAATTTTTGTATATGCCAAGAGCTCTTTTTCTACTCGTAATAAATTTTCCTCTTCATTATAAACAGGAACAACAATGGTAAATTGATAAGTCATTAATAATTAAAATTTAATGCAAATGTATTGTTTTTTTAAGAATAGAAATTAGGTGTGAAATAAAATATGTTTCTTTGTATTTGTATATTTAGAAATATGAAGATATTAGTAACAGGAGCAGCAGGATTTATAGGCTCTCACACTTGTGAGAGATTAAAAGGTTTAGGTCATGAAGTAATAGGTTTAGATAATTTTTCGGCATATTATAATTTAGAGCTAAAGCATTTAAATGAAAATGCGCTTAATAAAAAGAATATATCTATAATTAAAAAAGATTTGCGAGATAATGCTTTTGCAGAAGCGCTTCCAAAGGATATAAATTATATTTTTCATTTTGCAGCGCAGCCAGGTTTATCAAGCACATCGAGTTTTGAAGACTATTTAAGCAATAATGTAATTGGTACAAAAAATTTAATAGATTATGCTTTAACGCTACCAGATTTAAAATTATTTGTAAACATAGGTACATCTTCTATTTATGGCTTAGAGGCAACTTCTGCTGAAACAATTGTACCTAAACCAGCATCTTATTATGGTGTTACTAAATTAGCAGCAGAGCAATTAGTGCTTCAAAAAAGTAGAGAACAACTATTTAAATCATGCTCTTTAAGACTATATTCTGTAATTGGTCCACGTGAACGCCCAGAAAAAATGTACACTAAATTAATAGCTTGTGCATTTAATAATACCGAGTTTCCTTTATATAATGGTAGTGCAACACACCTAAGAAGTTTTACTTATGTAGGCGATATTGTAGATGGTATTACAAGTGTTATAGGTAATGATGCTAAAGTAAATGGCGAAATTATAAATCTTGGAACCGAAGTAGAGCACACAACACAAGATGGTATTCGTGCAGTTGAAAATATAGTAGGAAAAACTATTAAAATTAATAATGTAGAGGCTAGAGCTGGAGATCAATTACGTACTAAAGCTAATATAGATAAAGCTCGAAAATTATTAAACTACAACCCAAAAACAACTTTGTTGGAGAGTGTTAAAGCTCAAGTAGAGTGGTATAGAGCTAATTTTTTATAGTTTTAAACAGAATTAAAGCGTGTATTTTGAAAGTTCGTTTATCGTGTTTCACTGATATAAAATCGTTTCAATGTTTTTTATATCTGACGATAAACGAAATTAGCAGAAAATTTTAACAAAGTCAAACACACTTCATTTAATAAAATTTTAAAAATAATCCCAAAACAGTAATATTGCTTTGGGATTATTTAAAAAAGTAATAATTTTATTTAAACTCAATAATTTCAGCAGAAATAGTTGCGTTTACTCTTTTACTAGTTTTAATAAAATCTACAGTTACATTTACTAACGCTCTGCTTCCTGTTAATTCTACTCCAGCAGCCTTTGCATTTTCTAACATTTTCGTTTTTGCTTGAGAAATAATACCTTCTCTGTTGGTAATATTACCAGTTTTAATTTTTTCGGTAGCACTTCCTTTAAAGCTACCAAGAACTTCAAAATTAGAACTATTTAATACTGTTTGCGTTTGGTTTACTTGGTTAAAAGTACCGCTGTAAATACTCGATCTACAAGAAGTTAAAGTTGCAACTACTGCAAGTGTTAAAATAATTTTTTTCATTAATTTGTTAGGTTTAGTTATGCCCTAAATATTTTAAGGTCTTTTGAGGGCTTTATTGTGACCTCAATTAGTTTAGATAATTAAGTTGCCAAAACTAAAACTTTTTTCCTACAAAGTCCTATACGTAGAACTACGTATTTTTATCAAAAATAAATTCTATTTTTGTGGTAATGGAGAATACAATACAAAACCACGTCCCAAGTCAGGCTATACCTAGAGTTTTAAAACTTTTAGAGCATGACGATTTAGTAGTTTTAGTAAAGAAAGAACGTAAAACAAGACACGGAGATTATAGAAAATTGCCAAACGGTAAACACCAAATAACTATAAACGAGAATTTAAATAGCTACAGATTTTTAATTACACTTATTCATGAAATTGCACATTTCGAAACTTATAAAACATATGGTAAACATATAAAACCTCATGGCTTAGAGTGGAAGCGAACGTTTCAACATTTAATGTTGCCATTTATTAATCCAGAAATATTTCCTTTGGATTTACTACCATTATTGGCTAAGCACTTTAAAAATCCCAAAGCATCTAGCGATACAGACACGCAACTCGCCTTAAGTTTAAGGCAATTCGACGAACCAAATAATAAAACCTTTATATTTGAATTACCTTTGGGTGAAACCTTTATATTTAGAAATAATAAGATTTTTAAAAAAGGTAAAAAACGAACAAAACGCTATGAATGTACAGAGCTTAAAACAGGTAAAGTATATTTATTTAACCCAAATGCAGAAGTAGAACCAATAAGATGAACAAAAATTATTACGCCATATTAATGGCAGGTGGAGTAGGCTCAAGATTTTGGCCAGTAAGTACACAAGATTTTCCTAAACAATTTCATGATATGTTAGGAACTGGTGAGACGTTAATACAAAAAACATTTAATCGTTTAGCTACTTTAATACCAAAAGAAAATATTTTTATTTTAACAAACGAACGCTATAACGATTTGGTGTTCCAGCAACTTCCAGACGTTACTAAAAGACAAGTAGTTTTAGAACCTGCAATGCGTAATACAGCACCTTGTATTTTATATGCATCATTAAAAATACAAAAGGAAAATAAAGATGCAATAATGATTGTGGCACCAAGTGACCATTGGATTGAAGATGAAAGAGCATTTGCTAACAATGTACAACAAGCATTTAATTTTTGTGAAAATAATAATGCTTTAATGACATTAGGTATAACACCAACATTTCCTAATACAGGCTATGGTTATATAGAATATAATAAAACTTCAGACAGTAATATAAAACCAGTAGCACAGTTTAGAGAAAAACCAGATTACGATACCGCAAAAAGTTTTATTTCTCAAGGTAATTTTTTGTGGAATGCAGGTATCTTTATGTGGAGTGTAAAAAGTGTTATAGAGGCTTTTAAAAATAATCAACCAGATTTATTTAATCTTTTTGAAAAAGGAATTACAACATATAATACAGATTTTGAAGACAATTTTATAAAAGATAATTATGGCAAAGCCGAAAATATTTCGGTAGATTATGCTATAATGGAAAAGTCTAAAAATGTCTATGTAATTCCTGCAACTTTCGATTGGAACGACCTTGGAACTTGGGGAAGCCTATACGATAAATTAGAAAAAGATGATAACGCAAATGCCGTTGTTAACGCAAGAACAATAACCGAAGATGCTACAGGTAACATGATAAGAACCAAAGCAAATAAAGTTGTAGTTGTTGATGGTTTACAAGATTATATTATTGTAGATAAAGACGAAGTTTTGCTTATCTTTCCAAAAGCAAAAGAACAAGATATTAAAAAAGTACTCCAAAATGTAAAAAACAAATTTGGAGACCATTTAGGATAAACTATGAGTGAAGAAAATAAATTTAACTTTACTAACGAGTCTGAAAAAGACGAGGAAGCTAAAATTGAAGCAGCAAAAGCCGAAGCGGCAAGAAAAGATGAAGCTGTAAAAGAGTCTAAGGAAACAGTAAAAAAAGAGGCGCAAAGTTTTTACGAGAGTATAAAAAAATTCTTTACAGAACTTTTAGATTTTAGGCACGATACAGATAGAGATGCTACAATAGCAGCAATAAAAGCCGATATTCCATTTAAAGGAGCAACAGCATGGATTTTAATATGCTCTATTTTTGTAGCCTCAATTGGTTTAAATGCAAATTCACCAGCAGTAGTTATTGGAGCCATGTTAATTTCTCCACTAATGGGCCCAATTTTAGGTGTTGGTTTAGCGATTGCTATTAATGATATCGATACGTTAAAACGATCACTTATAAACTTAGCAACCATGATTGTTTTAAGTTTATTAACCGCATTTTTGTTCTTTTATTTCTTTCCTTTAAGTGAAGATACATCAGAGCTTTTAGGTCGTGTAAGTCCAGATATTAGAGATGTTCTTATTGCTTTTTTTGGTGGATTAGCACTAATAATTGCAAGAACAAAAAAAGGAACAATAGCTTCGGTAATATTTGGTGTAGCTATTGCTACAGCATTAATGCCACCACTTTGTACTGCAGGATATGGTTTAGCAAAAGGCAATTGGGTATATTTTAGAGGTGCAATGTATTTATTTACTATAAATACTATATTTATTGCTCTTGCCACATTTTTGGTTCTAAAAATACTACGTTTCCCTATGCTTAAATATGCAAATTCTGCAAAGCGTAAGCGTATTGCAAGATTTGCTTCTTTAGTAGCTATTGTGGTTATGATTCCTGCTATTTATACATTTATTAATGTACTACAACAAAGTAAGTATGAAATGGATTACGATAATTTTATAAAAAATGAAATTGTTGCTAATGATAATTTATGGTTACAGCGAGAAAACATGGATATAGCAACAAAAAAGATAAGTTTGTTTTTTAATGGCGAAATAGGAGAAGCTACAATTTCAGATTTGAAAAATGAATTAAAAAAAGGAAATAATTACGGTAATCTTAAAGATTTTGAATTAGTAATTAACGCTAATAAATCTAGAAGTATAGATAGAATTTCAGAATCTTTGGATCGTGCTTACGATGATTTAGATAGAAGAGATAATATTATTGCTGGTTTACAAAAGCAAATTGAAGAATTACAAAATAATATTAATACACTTAATTTAGAATTAGAGAATAAAAATAACTTAAAAGGAGCAGTGTCTTTTACAACTTTAGCTAAAGATGCTAAAATTACATTTAAAGATTTAGAGTTCTTTAGTTATGCAACTATGTTAGAATCTAGAGATTTTATTAGAATAGATACTATGCCAGTAGCCCGTGTTAAATGGAATAAAAATTTAAGTGACAGTTTAGTTAGAAAAAATGAAAAAGCCTTAAGTGTATGGTTAAAAAAGGAAATAAAAGTAGATACAGTATATATAGAGCATAATTAATTAACCTTGTTCCTTTAAAACAGCTTCACGTACTTTTTTAAATAAGTTTGAAGAGTAAACAAAGTCTGTAACAATTTTATTATCTGTTTTAAAAATGGTTTTTTTGCTGCCTTCCCAAGCTTTTAAACCATCTTTTAAAAACATTATACTATCGCCAATTTCCATAACCGAATTCATATCGTGTGTATTAATTACAGTAGTAATATTGTACTCTTCTGTAATTTCATGAATTAAATTATCTATAACAATAGCTGTTTTAGGATCTAAACCAGAGTTTGGTTCATCACAAAATAGATATTTCGGATTATTTACAATTGCACGCGCGATAGCAACACGTTTTTGCATACCTCCAGAAGCTTCACTTGGCATTTTTTTATGGGCGTCTTCAAGATTTACACGTTTTAAAACAATAGATGCACGTTCTCGCATTTCGTCTTTTTTAAGCTTTGTAAACATGCGTAATGGAAACATAACATTCTCTTCTATTGTTAAAGAATCGAATAATGCACTGCCTTGAAATACCATTCCAATTTTGGCACGCATATCTCTTTTTTTGTCTTCACTTAAATTAGCAAAAACTTCTCCATTATATTCAATGCTTCCTTCTTCGTAATCGTATAAGCCTAATAAACATTTTAAAAATACCGATTTTCCTGAGCCACTTTGCCCAATAATTAGGTTGGTTTTTCCTTGTTCAAAAGTATTGCTAATGCCCTTTAAAATATGAGCATCTCCAAACGATTTGTGTAAATTTTTTACTTCTATCATTAGCTTAATAATAATTGAGTTGCTAAATAGTTTAATAAAATAATAGTAACACTGGTCCAAACAAAAGAGGTTGTACTAGCTTCTCCTACTTCTAAGGCGCCACCTTTCATATAATAGCCATGGTAAGATGGTATTGTGGCCAAAACAAATGCAAATAAAAACGTTTTTATAAATGCATAAACAATATGAAAAGGTTGAAAGTCTTGTTGTATTCCTGTAATAAAATCATCTACTGAAGAATATCCGCCGTAAACACAAGCAGTTAAACCACCTATAATACCTAAAAACATAGCAATAGAAATTACAAAAGGATAAAAAGCCATGGCAACAAGTTTAGGGAAAACTAAATAGTTTAAAGAGTTTATACCCATAACTTCTAAAGCATCAATTTGCTCTGTAACTCTCATGGTTCCTATACTAGAGGTAATAAAAGACCCTACTTTACCAGCCATAATAATAGACATAAATGTTGGCGCAAATTCTAAAAGAATAGATTGCCTAGTGGCAAAACCAACAAGCGTTTTTGGAATTAACGGGTTATCTATATTTAATGCTGTTTGAATAGTAACAACTCCTCCCACAAAAAAAGCAATAAAAGATACGATGCCTAAAGAACCAATAATTAAATCATCTATATCTTTTAAAATAAGATGACGCATTACAGACCATTTTGTAGGTTTACGAAATAGCTCTATAATCATTAAAAAATATGTTCCTATATTATTTAGATACTGCATAAAATTATTAAAACGATTAGACTTTATGTGCTAGGTAATAACTTGAATTGTATTAATTGCTAATGTATAAAAATCTGTAAAGTATTTAACGATAATTTTAAGTTAAGATATTTAAAAAAGTTTATTTTTGAAATCTTAAATAAAATAAGAGAAAATGAGATTTTTATCAATTATATTTTTATCGGTATTCCTATTTAACTGTAATGCGCAAAGTAATGTTATACAAGTTAAACCTCAAGAAGAGGTTACTTTAAACGCTAATCCTAAATTAGTAGTTGGTGTTGTTGTCGACCAAATGCGTTACGATTATTTAACACGTTTTTATAATAAATATGGAAATGATGGTTTTAAAAGATTAATTAACGATGGCTTTAATTGTAAAAATAATCATTATAACTATGTGCCAACCTTTACAGGTCCAGGTCATGCTTCAATTTATACAGGAACTTCACCAAAAAATCATGGTATAATTGCTAACAATTGGTACAATAAATTTAGTAAAAAAATGGTGTATTGTGCAGAAGATTCTACAGTTGTAGCAGTTGGTAGTGATACAGACCAAGAGAAAATGTCTCCTCGTAGAATGAAGACTACTAGTTTTGCAGACGAGAACAGGCTTCACACACAATTAAAAGGAAAAACCATTGGTATTTCTATTAAAGATAGAGGTGCAATTTTACCAGCAGGTCACTCTGCTAATGCTGCATATTGGTTTAGAGGAAAAGATGAAGGGAATTTTATAACTTCAAATTACTACATGAATAGTCTGCCTCAATGGGTAAACGATTTTAATGCAACTACTACCGCAGAAAGCTATTTACGCGAATGGAATACACTATACGATATTAATACATATACAGAAAGTGGGAGTGATTTAAATGTTTTTGAAACAGGTTTTAAAGGTAAAGACAATGCTACTTTTCCTTATGATTTAGCAACATTAAAAGATAAAAATGGTGGTTTCGATATTATTAAGGCAACACCATTTGGCAATAGTATTGTAGCAGATTTTGCAATTAAAGCAATAGATGGAGAGCAACTTGGGCAAGATAATATTACAGATGTTTTAACGGTTAGTTTTTCGAGCACAGATTATGTTGGCCATAACTTTGGTGTGAACTCTAAAGAGATTGAAGATACTTATATTCGTTTAGATAAAGATTTAGCACGTTTATTTAAGGCATTAGATGAGAAAATTGGAGTAGGAGAGTATACTTTATTTTTAACTTCAGATCATGGAGCTGTAGAGGTTCCTGCTTATTTACAAAGTGTAAAAATTCCTGCAGGTTACTTTAATAGAGATGAATTTAAAACAAAATTAAACAACTTTTTAGTAAAAGAATTTTCGGCTTCAGATTTAATAGAAAATATAAGTAACGATCAAATATTTTTAAATAAAGCTCGTTTAAAACAGTTTAATTTAAAGTTAGAAGATGTACAATATGCCATTGTAAACGAAGTTATAAATTACAACCATATTGATAAAGCATATTCTGCTAAAACCATGCAAAGTTCTACATTTTTTGGTGGAATTGAAGCGTTGTTACAAAACGGATATCACCAAAAACGTTCTGGAGATATAATTTTAGTTAAAGATCCTGCTGTGATAAGCTACAGTAAAACAGGTTCTACTCATGGTTCTGGTTCTACTTTCGATACTCACGTTCCTTTACTTTTTTATGGAAATGGAATTAAAAAAGGAAGTACCTTAACTAAAACAGAAATTACAGATATAGCACCTACAATCTCTGCTCTATTAGGAATTAGTTTCCCAAATGGAGCCACAGGAAATGTTTTAGATTTTGTTATAGATTAATATTTGGTGTAAAATAATTTACGACTTTTTAAACTTGTTTTTTAAGGCTTTTTCAGTTTTTAAAAGCATGTAGAGTACGCTTCCTCCAATAATAATTAAGCTAATAATTATTGTATTTTTATTTGATATATTAAATGCAATAATTGCTATACCTAATAGTAATTTTATACAACCACAAAAAACCATTTTTTTTGAAGAATACTTTTGTGCAAAATCCCAAGTTTGTTGGTTTTTCATAGAAGTATCTGTTCTATATCCATAAAACATATTTATTTTTTTAGGAGGAAATTTATACATAATTATTCCTAAAATAATAAATACAATGCCGCTAAGCGAAAGTGGATTAATTAAATATTCTAGTTGTTCCAAAATATAATAAGTTTACTTTCTATATAAAAAGTAATTATTTACAAGCTCTATGTAGGTTTGTTTTGCTTGGTCTTCTGTAATGCCTTGAATTTGAAATAGAGCATTAGTTTTAAAAGCATTAATTATTGGTGTGCGGCTGCTTGGTCTTTCGTAATTATTTGTAGCCTTTTTAAAATACGCATATAAGCGTAGCAAAAAGTCTGCTGGAAAAGGTTCTGTATGCGAGTTAATACGCTCTACAGCTTCTTGAAATGCGATATCTATTTCTTCAGAAGTCATTATAATTCGGCAATTATACTTTCGCCACCTTTTACTTTATCGTTTAAACTTACTTTTACATTAGTATCTAAAGGTAAATATAAATCTACTCTCGAGCCAAATTTTATAAAACCAGAATCGGTGCCTTGTACGGCTTCATCACCAACTTTAGCGTAGTTTACTATACGTTTGGCTAATGCTCCAGCTATTTGTCTATATAATACTTTACCGTAAGATTCATTTTCTACAACAACAGTTGTTCGCTCGTTTTCTTCACTCGCTTTTGGATGCCAAGCAACTAAATATTTACCAGGATGATATTTACTAAATAAAACTTTTCCATTAATAGGATAGCGTGTTACATGAACATTTAATGGAGACATAAACACACTTATTTGTAGTCTTTTTTCTTTAAAATATTCTTTTTCAAAAACTTCTTCAATAACTACAACTTTACCATCTACAGGAGATAAAACGTTGTTGTTATTGTTTATTGTGTTTCTTTTAGGATTTCTAAAAAATTGAAGAATTAAATATAAAAATACTGCTAAAGTGAAAAACAGTAAATATTTAAGCCAATTAATATCTATAAAGTAATCTACAGCTATGTAAGACGCGATTATAAGTATAAAAGTTATGACAATAATTTTATGGCCTTCTTTATGAAACATAATGTAATATTCTTAAAAATAAATATATAAATGGTGCTGCAAATATAATACTATCGAAACGGTCTAACAAACCTCCATGACCTGGCATAATTACACCACTGTCTTTAACATTTGCTTGACGTTTAAATTTAGACTCTATTAAATCTCCAATAGTACCTATAACACTAATAATTACAGCTAAAATAAGCCAATTATTAAAATTTAAAGTATGCGTGTAAGTTGCTATAAAATAACTTGCTATGCAAGAAAATAATAATCCTCCAAGAAAACCTTCTACAGTTTTTTTAGGAGATATACTTGAAAACAACTTTTGTTTACCAAAGTTTTTTCCAACTAAATAGGCAAAAGAATCGTTTACCCAAACCAAAATAAATGAACCAAACAAAAGTTTTGGTGTAAAGGTATGATTATGGTTTGCTATTAATATTAAAAAAACAAAGCCGCTAGAAATATAAAACGTGGTTAATATAAAACGCTTTGTTATAAATAGTGGAATAACTTTTTCTGAAAATAAATCTTTAATTAAAAGAAGTTGAACAAATATAGTAATAACTTGAAGTATTTGCGTGGCTTCGTCTAAACCTTTTGAAGAATTCATGAGTAATTGCCAGTACCCAAAAATAAAATATAAAACCGTGAAAACAATGTAAGGAACAAAACTTTTTAAACTAATTAGTTTTTTAAATTCTGCAATACATATAATTCCAAATATAAAAAACAGAATGATTAATGCATGCTGATTTAATAGTGATGAAAGTAGTAGTAATACATAAAGTACTCCAGATAATGCTCTAGTTATAGTTTCTTTCATTAAAAAATAAATGAGTTCTTATTATAAATCCTCAAGAAGTAGCAAATATAAGTTTTTTGAGGCACTACCATACGTTAAAAAGTCTTTTTCATCAAGATCTTTAAAGTGTTTTATTGTAGTAATGTTTGTGGGTATTTTTTGTGCGTTATTGTTTTTAATTTTTCTTAAACCTTCTCCAATATTTGTGACAATTTGACTTGTAGTAGCAAAAACAATAAAATTATTCGGGAACTCTCTAAGTTTAGATTCTGCTATTTGATGAGATGATATAAGTAAAGAACCATCATTAGCAATTAAACTTTCGCAAGTTGTAAAAAAATAAGTTGCAGCATTTAAAGCATCTGTTTTTAAGTTTAAACTTTTAAAACGTTGTTTTAGGTTTTTGTCGTAAAAAAAACCAGCTTTTTCTGTCCAATTATTTTCTTCAAGAATAAGATTTAAGTTTTCGTAAATTTCATCTAAATTTTCACAATATAAAAACTTACCACCGTTTGCTTTAAAGTTTATAGTAAAACTTTCGTCAATTGGTAGTTTTTCTTGAGGCATGTATTTACCTCTTGTTTCGTTACTAATATCTTTTTTTTCTTTATCAGATTTAGAACGAAAAATGTTTTTAAAAATGCTCATTTATAACTTTGCTATTAACCTATTCTGCTAAGGTAATTACCAAATATAAAAAATCTCAAATTAACTATAGCGTTAATTTGAGATTTTAAGACTATTTTATAAAAATAAGGTTTATTCTTCTTCCTCTTTTTTAGAATTGTTTTCTTTTTTTAATAGTTCTGATGGTTTTTCAGAAGTAGTATCAAAAGGACGCTTACCTAATATTTCTTCAAGATCATCTTTAAAAATAACTTCTCTTTCAATTAATCTTTCGGCAAGTTTATCTAGCACATCTCTTTTAGATTCTAAGAGTTCTAATGCACGTTGGTACTGCGTTTCAACTATGTTTTTAATTTCGTTATCTATAAGTTCTGCTGTATTTTCACTATATGGTTTTACAAAACCACTTTCTCCAGCAGGATCGTAATATGTAATATTACCTACTTTTTCATTTAAGCCATAAATCATAACCATAGCTTTTGCTTTTTTGGTTACATTTTCTAAATCGCTTAATGCGCCAGTAGAGATTTCATTAAAAATAATTTTTTCGGCAGCACGACCACCCATAGTTACACAAATTTCGTCTAAAAATTTGCTTGTTCTAGTAATAAAGGCTTCTTGTGGTAAGTACCATGCAGCACCTAATGAGCGTCCACGAGGTACAATAGTTACTTTAACTAAAGGATCTGCATGTTCTAAGAACCAACTTACAGTTGCGTGTCCTGCTTCGTGATAAGCAATGGTTTTCTTTTCTTCGACAGAGAATAAATTACTTCGTTTTTCTAGACCACCAATAATTCTATCTACTGCGTCTAAGAAATCTTGTTTATCTACTGCTTTCTTATTATTTCTAGCTGCTATTAATGCAGCTTCATTACAAAGATTTGCTATATCTGCACCAGAGAATCCTGGTGTTTGTTTTGCTAAGAAATCTACTTCTAAACCGTCTACTTTTTTAAGCGGTCTTAAATGTACTTCAAAAATAGCACGTCTTTCGGTTAGATTTGGTAAATCTACATGTATTTGCCTGTCAAAACGACCAGCACGCATAAGGGCTTTATCTAAAATATCGGCTCTATTGGTAGCAGCTAATACAATAACGTTTGTGTTTGTACCAAAACCATCCATTTCTGTTAGTAATTGGTTTAATGTGTTTTCACGTTCATCGTTACTTCCTGACATTGCATTTTTTCCTCTTGCACGACCGATGGCATCAATTTCATCAATAAATATAATTGCAGGAGATTTTTCTTTGGCTTGTTTAAATAAGTCTCTTACTCTAGAGGCTCCAACACCTACGAACATTTCAACGAAATCTGATCCAGATAATGAGAAAAATGGCACTTTTGCTTCACCAGCAACAGCTTTTGCTAATAAAGTTTTACCAGTTCCTGGAGGTCCTACAAGTAAGGCTCCTTTTGGTATTTTTCCTCCTAAAGAAGTATATTTTTCTGGATTTTTAAGGAAGTCTACAATTTCTTGTACTTCTTCTTTGGCTCCTTCTAAACCAGCAACATCTTTAAAAGTTGTTTTTACTTTAGTATTCTCGTCGAATAGTTTGGCTTTAGATTTTCCTATATTAAAAATCTGACCACCAGCGCCTCCTCCAGCACCACCAGACATACGGCGCATGATAAATATCCAGACAGCAATTAAAAGAATAAACGGTAGTAGACTAAAAAGCAAATCTGATAACAAATTTTCTTCTCTGTCGTTATCGTAAACTGTATTAAGATTATTTTCGTCTATAATACTTGTATACTTATCTTCAAAATTTTCTAAACTACCGTATTGAAAAATGTAGTTAGGTGTTTTAGTAGCACTAAAACTAAAATTATTTGAAACAGACTTTTTATGTTTTTCAAGTTTTTCGGCTGCATCTGTAAGGTATACTTTTACAAAACCAGTGTTTTTAATGACATCAAATTGTTTAACGTCACCATCTTTTAAAATTTGATAAAACTCTATTGGTGTTATTTTTTTATTGTCATTAGTATCGCCTGTTCCAAAAATTTGAAAAGCGATTAATGCAATTAAAAGAGCTCCTGAAATCCAATACGGATTAAACTTAGGTTTTTTTGGAGCTTGCGGTTTATTATTATTTGCCATGTATGGGTTTAAAATTTAGATTCAATAAGTGTAGTTTTAGCGTCTCCCCAAAGACTTTCAATGTCATAATATTCACGAATATGTTTTTGGAAAACATGTACAACAACATTTACATAATCCATTAAAACCCATTCTGCATTGTCTTCTCCTTCTATATGCCAAGGCTTATCTTTTAGCTCTTTGCTTACTTTTTTCTGAATAGAATTAACAATTGCATTTACTTGTGTATTAGAGGTACCTTCGCAAATAATAAAATAATCGCAAACAGTATTATCAATTTCTCTTAAGTCTAGAATAGTTGTTTCTTTTCCTTTTACATCTTCAATACCACTAATAATTGTAGTTATTAATGCATCGTCATTTACTTGTTTTTTAGCCATTAACTAATATTTAATTTGTGCAAAGTTATTATTTTTTGGTTCTTTATACTTTAAAATTTTTATAAAGATTAATTATAAAATTTAAACAACGAAGATAACCAATTTATATGCGTATAATCAAACTTGATGCCATCGATTCTACAAATACTTTTCTAAAAGAGATTAGTAGCGCAGATACTCTTGAAGATTACACTATTGTTGTTGCTAAACAACAGAATAGAGGACGTGGGCAAATGGGCAAAGTTTGGGCTTCTAATGCAGGAGAAAACCTTACGTTTAGTGTGTTTAAACGTATAAGTAACTTGCAGTTTTCTAATCAGTTTTATCTTAGTATTGTTACTTCGCTTGCATTATATAAAACATTAAAATATTATAATGTTCCTAATTTATTTGTAAAATGGCCTAACGACATTTTGTCAGCGAATAAAAAAATAGCAGGTATTTTAATTGAAAATATTGTAAAAAAAAGCAAATTAGAATATTCTATTATTGGCATAGGTTTAAATGTTAACCAAACAGAATTTAATGATTTAGTTAGTGCTACATCCTTAAAAAATAGTTGTGGTAAAACTTTTGATTTAGATGAAGTAATGCATAAGTTTATAGTTGAATTTAAAATGGCATTTAAAAGTTTAGATTCTGGTGCTACTGAAGCATTAAAAGCAGACTATGAATCAAAATTATTTAGAAAAAATAAACCTTCAACATTTAAAAATGCCGAAGGTAATTTGTTTTCTGGTTTTATTAAAGGCGTTTCTTCAAGTGGTAATTTAGTACTCTTATTAGAGGATGAAATTATAGAAGAATTTACTTTAAACGAAATAACCTTATTATATTAAACAGCTACAGTCATGTTTCCAGCTAAAGTGTCTATAAACTTACTTATAGGACCTTTAATCATCATTGCCATCATAGCATTAAATTCTCCTTGAAAGTTTAGTTGCACTTCACTAGTATTGCTATCTATTTCTGTAATATTTGCAATTAGAGAGAAATCTAATTTTCCGCCAGCAGCTCCAAGAATTATTTTGCTGTGTGGTACAGTTTCTTTTTTCTTAAGTACAATTTCTGGCATGCCTTTTAACGCAAATAAAAATTTATCTTCGTCAAGAATTTCAAATTTACTTATGTTTTCTGGCATAAGTGTTTCGAAGTTTTTAACGTTGTTTAAAAAATTAAAAGCGTCTTCGGCAGATTTATTTAAAGTAACTTTTTTAGATTCTAAATTCATATTAGATTTTTTATTATTTTTTTATAGTATTTAGATATCAAGAAGCATTCCATTCGCTAGGATTACTATTCCAAGCAGACAAAGTTTCTAATTGATCTTCTTTTATATAATTTGTTTCGGCAGCTTCAATAAGTAAATTTTCATAATTACTTAAAGTATGTAAATCTATATGTTCTGCTTCAAAATTTTCTTTGGCAATATCAAAACCGTAAGTAAAAATAGCAATCATTCCTTTTACATTTACATTTGCTTGTTTTAATGCTTTTACTGCATTAAGACTGCTCTTTCCGGTGCTAATTAGGTCTTCTACAACAACAACATTTTGTCCGCTTTCAATAAAACCTTCAATTTGGTTTTGGCGGCCATGGCCTTTTGCTTCTGGTCTTACATATATAAAAGGTAAGCCTAAATATTCTGCAACTAACATTCCAATACCTATGGCTCCTGTAGCAACACCTGCTATTGCATCTGGTTTTCCATATTGCTGTTCTATAAACTTAGCCATTTCTTCACGTACATAATTTCTTATAGGTGGAAATGATAAAATAATACGATTGTCGCAATAAATAGGAGATTTCCATCCAGAAGCCCATGTAAATGGTTCTTTTGGGCTTAATTTAATAGCGTTAACTTGTAGTAAAACCTTTGCGGCTTGTCTGGCGATGTGTTTGTCAAAAATCATAATTGCAAAAATAAACAATAATTTAACTTTATGGCTTAGTTATAAATCTAAAAAAATATTTTTTTAAGACGTAAGAAACTAAAATAAAAATAATATTTTTACCAAAGCTAACCAATTGCTAGACGCTAAAATATGTATTACATTTTTGTAAACAACAAACCTATAATTTTAACAACCATAGTTGAAAAAGAAACCGATTTTAAAAACTTTTTGTTAAAAGATGTTGATATTGAAGAAGCTATAAAAGTACTTAAAAAAAAGAAAATTAATTCTATTAGGCTTATTCATCACAACGAAGAAACTATACTAAAAAAGTTTTTAAAAAAATTACCTAACGTTATTGCTGGAGGAGGAAAAGTTTACAATAATAATAATGAAGTATTGTTTATTTTTAGGAACAATAAATGGGATTTACCAAAAGGTAAAGCAGAAAAAAATGAAAGTATCGAGGAAACTGCACTTCGTGAAGTAGAAGAAGAAACAGGAGTTACTGGTTTAAAAATTGTAAAACCATTAGAGACTACTTATCATCTTTTTAAAAGAAACGATAAATTAAAAATTAAAATTACCTATTGGTTTAAAATGAAAACCAATTTTAAAGGTGAATTATATCCGCAAGAAGCCGAAGGTATTACTAAAGTACAATGGCTAAATAAGGAAAAATCTCTAGAAGCGTTAAATAACTCTTACTCAAATATTAAGTTGTTAATAAAAGCAAAAAGTAATAAAATATAAGCGTTTTGTTTTAGAGAGTTTTCTTACAGGTTATTTAATCTTGCTTTTTGCACCATTCGTAGAATAATAGTGTATTATGACCGAGAAATTTTAAGATAAATTTATGATTATTTAAGTTTGATTGTTATTACAAATTAAATTAATTAATCATGAAACAAAAACTACCTAAAAAACTCCCTCAAGTTAAAAGGTTACAAAACTTTTTAGCAGTAATATTGTTGTGTTTTTCATTACAATCTTACGCAACAACCGAAGAAACCTTAATATCTAATGAAGATACCTGGTGCGGTTCTATTTCTGGTTTTAAATTTTCTAATGGAAATTCTTCTACAACTATAACAAATGGTGGAGAATATTACATTGGAGATTTGCCAAACAATTTTTATATAAACGTATTAGTGTCTGGTTATTCTAGAAGTGCTAGAATTAAGGTTAAAAACCTTTACACGGGACAGTATGCTTATATTCAAGAAAACTATTTACCATATACTTTTCCTAACGGCGGAAGTGCATGGAGTTATGGACCAGGTTATTATGAAATTGAAGCAAAAATTTATAAATATAATAGTTGCTCTGGTTGGTACTGTGATAAAGAAAAAATTAGATTTAAGTTAACTAATACTCCTTCTTGTGGTGAAATTGATGGTTTAGTATTCTCTAACGGAACAAACACTGTTAATATTAGCAATGGAGGCAGTTATGATATTGCAACTTTACCATATAACTTTTATGTTGATGTAGTTGTTTCTGGTATGACAGATAGTGCATACAATAAAATAAAAAACTTAAACACTGGTCAAGTTTATACAAATACTGAAAATATATTACCATATACTTATCCAGGTGGAAATGGTGCGTGGTCTTTAGGAACAGGAACATTTCAATTTATTTCTAAAGTGTACAAATACGACAATTGTTATGGTACACAATGCGATTACATTTGTTACACCTTTACATTGTACGAACAAAACTGTGGTGATATAACAGAATTACAGTTCACTAATGGTACAGAAACAACAACTTTAACAGATGGAGCAACTTATCAGTTAAGTGATTTACCATCTAATTTCTATGTAGATGCAATTGTATCTGGAGCATCAGAAAGTGTTAGATTTGAAGTTGAAAATGTAGAAACAAACCAACAATACTCAATAATTGAAAACTATATTCCATATACTTATCCAGCAGGTGGAGGTGCTTGGAATTTAGGAACAGGTACTTTTGAAATTAAAGCTTCTATGTATTCTGGAAACTATTGTAACAGTACACTGTGTGATGAAGAAACAATTACTATTACAATAAGCGATATAGAAGATGTTGCATGTGAAGCAGATTCTGGAACAATATCATTAAGTACTAATACATTACCAATATTAGATTTAAGTTCTACTGTTGCAATTAACATATCTTTAAATGGAGATGCTGTTGTACCATCAGGATTTGATAAAGCATTTATTTTATCTCAACCTAACTTAAATGGTGAGTTAGTAATAAAAAGATGGACGAGAACAAGTAATTCGTTTACTTTTTCAGGATTACAAGATTTAGGTGTTTATAGAGTACATGTTTTAGTATTTAATCCTGCAACTCTTGATTTAGCTACTATACAATTACAACAAACTACTGCAACAGATGTTGAGAATTTAATAAGTTCAAATAACCTATGTGCTTCTTTAGAAGAGGTAGGAGTGCAATTTTTAGTAATAGCACCACCACCAAAACAAGCTTCAACAAATAATGATGATGCATCAGGAGATGTTAAAGATCCTATTGTTAAAGATGTAATTGTTGAAAAAGAAGCAACTGAAGAAGAGTTTAAACCTGTTTTAGATAATAGTACAGATATTAAATTATATCCGAATCCTGCTAGCAACAATTTAAATGTAGAATTGTTATTATTAGATGCAGAGGTTATGCATTATACAGTATATAGTATAAATGGAAAACAAGTGCTTAGAGGAACTTTTGATAATTCTACCTTTGGTAAAACTAAAGTAGATGTTAATGGTCTTTCTAACGGTTTATATATTATAAACTTTAAATCTAACTTTAGAAGCTTTAGTAAAAAAGTTCAAGTTTTACATTAAAGCTTGAATAGTTGTTAAACTATAAAAAAAAGACCACTATTAATTTAGTGGTCTTTTTTTTATTTAAAAATTAATAAAGTACTCTATAAACAGGATACTGTAAATGAGCTTTCTCATAATTTTCGCTATGCTTATGTAGCCAATTTAATTGTTGATACCAGTTATTGTTAAACAGTGAGTCTTCTTCTTTTTTAGTTTCAAACTTTATTTTTAATTCTGCATTACTTTTTAAAAGCTCTAAAGCTTTGTCTTCCCATACGTAAGCAGAAAATCCTTCTTTTTGCTGTAAAATAGTATCGAAAAAATTCCAGTTAAAAAATGAATCTGATGCTTGAGGTTCTAAAGTTTCTATAATATACCTGTAGTTAGGTTGGCCTGTTTTAACCAAGTAATCTCCTTTTTTAAATGTAATAGTTTGTTTAGTTGTAGACACTGAAGTATTAAAGTGAAGATAATGACCTTCATATGGTGTTTTACGGCTTTCATACTCTTCAATTTTATAGCTCTGTACAACTAGCGTAGAATCTTTTTTAAGTTTAGTTATTTCTGTATTGTTCAGTTTTAATAATTCGATAATGTTATACCAACCTTGCGGAATTATATATGCTTTTGGAACAGTAATTTCTGTTGTTGGTTTAAAATAATTTTGATAATTAACAGTTTTTTCAAAAGGCCTGTTTCTGTTATATTTTAGGCGATTTTTGCCAGTAATTTCGCTGGTAATCATTTCTCCTTCATAGCCTTTAAAGTTTAATTGAGAATTTTTGGTAGTATCAATTTCCCAATGTAAAGGATATTTTTTTTGAGCCATAAGTTTATTATATGCTTCAACTCGTAACTTTTTTATTGTTTCTCCATCATTTTCAATAATTTCAATCATACTTTTCATTAATTCATAAGTACCATATACACGTTGCTTGTAGGGTTTTAGCATATGTGTTTCCACCATCATACCAAGTGTGTTAAATAAAGTTGTGTAGCCGGTAGAATAACGAGGAGAATCAAAAAATTGAGAAAAACCATTGTCTGGAGTTTTATTATAGACATTTACATATGGAGTAATATCCCATTTTTTTTCAGCAAGTTTTTGTTCTAAATTAGGCATCATTTTAGTGTGTAGATAATGTCCTAAATCTCCACCAAGTTTATTGTGCTGTGTAAATAAATGTGTTAATGTGTATTGGTAATCTGCACCATTACTTACATGGTTGTCTATAAATACATCTGGTTTTACTAAGTGAAAAATTTGTGCAAATGTTTTAGCGTTTTTAGTGTCAGATTTTATAAAATCTCTATTTAAGTCAAAATTCCTAGCATTTCCTCTAAATCCGTATGCTTTAGGTCCGTTTTGGTTTGTTCGTGTTGTAGAGTTTCTATTTAAACTACCACCAATATTATAAATAGGGATGGTAACTAAAGCCGTTTTTTTAGGAGTTTCTATTTTTCCTTCGGCTAAATCTCTATAGAGTAACATAGTTGCATCTATACCATCACTTTCTCCAGGATGTATTCCGTTGTTTATTAAAAGTATACTTTTGTTTTTTCTTATTTCCGAAAATTTAAAAACGCCATCTTTATTATAGGTTATAATATGAAGTGGTTTTCCAGCGTCTGTTATACCTATAGAATCAATTGAAATAGTTGGGTAAACAGCAGCTAAGTTTTTGTAAAACTCAATAGTTTCAAAGTAAGTAGCAGTTTCTATACCATTAGATTTTTCAAAAACCGATGTAAATTTATATTCTTTTTTAGATTTACAATTAAAAATAAACACAACAAGTAAAAGCGCAACAATTTTTTTCATATTAATTATTTTAAAAATTAAAAGTAAACAAATATAGAATAAGCGACTTTGTCTATCTAGTAATTAAACGTACTTTTGCAGCTTCAAAAAATAGGACAATGACAGAGTTTATTAGAAAAATAGTACCCAATGCGAAAGATGATGTTTTAGCCGGAATTACCGTTTCGTTAGCTATGATACCTGAGGTTGTAGCCTTTGCGTTTGTGGCACAAATAGATCCGTTAATGGCATTATCTGGTGCTTTTATAATTGGTTTAATTACAGCAATTTTTGGAGGTAGACCAGGTTTAATTTCTGGAGCAGCTGGAGCAGTTGCAGTTATTTTTGTTAGTATGATTGCAGATGGGCATACAAAAGGTATGTTAATGGATACGCCTATAGAAAATATGGGTTTCTTTTACCTTATGGCATGTGTTGTATTAATGGGAATAATACAAATATTTGCTGGAGTTTTTAAATTAGGACGTTTTGTACGTTTGATTCCGCATCCAGTAATGATGGGTTTTGTAAACGGTTTATCTATAGTTATTTTTATGGCTCAAGTAAAAATGTTCTCTCATAAATCTTTACAAGTATCAGATGCTGGTGTAAATGAGTATGTAAGTACTTACATGCAAGGTTCAGAGTTATATACCATGATTGGTTTAGTGCTTTTAACTATGGGAATAATTTGGGTGCTCCCAAAAATAACTAAAAAAGTTCCTGCAGCGTTAACAGCAATTTTAATTACTAGTTTTATAGTTGTAGGTTTTAATTTAGATGTTTCTACGGTTGGATCTTACATAGTAGAAGGAGGAGGAACTGGTTTAAAAGGAGAGTTTCCAACACCTAATTTAGAGCTTTGGGAAAAATTGCCTTTTAATTTTGATACTCTTAAATTTATTGCTTTACCTGCGTTTTTAGCTGCGTCTGTTGGTTTAATAGAGTCTTTAATGACTATGAATTTGGTAGACGAGTTAACCGAAACTAGAGGAAATGGAAATAGAGAATGTGTGGCACAAGGTGCTGGAAATATAGTTTCTGGTCTTTTTGGTGGAACAGGTGGTTGTGGTATGATTGGTCAAACGGTAATTAATATAAATGCTGGTGGTCGAGGACGTTTATCGGGAATAATGATGGCTGTAACATTATTATCCTTTATTCTTTTTGCCGATAAATTAATTGAAATGGTGCCAATTGCTGCTTTAGTAGGAGTTATGTTTATGATGGTTATAGAAACGTTTGCATGGTCTAGTTTTAGAATACTTAAAAAAATTCCAATGTCTGATGCTATTGTACTTATTACAGTGTCTTTAGTAACTGTTTTTGTAGATTTAGCAGTAGCGGTATTTGTAGGTGTTATAATATCGGCTTTAGTATTTGCTTGGGAAAATGCTAAGAAAATTAGAGCAAGAAAGCGTATTAAAGAAGATGGAACTAAAGTTTATGAAATTTGGGGACCATTATTTTTTGGAAGTATTCAAGCATTTAACGAAAAGTTTGATGCTAAAAACGATCCGGAAAATATTGAGATTGATTTTGTAGAATCTCGTGTAAGTGATCACTCTGCAATAGAAGCTATTTTTAATTTAGTAGAAAAATATGAAACAGAAGGAAAAAAGATTAAGCTAAAACATTTAAGTGAAGATTGTAAAATTTTATTATATAAAGCTAGTCCAAAGTTTAGAGAGGTAATTGTTGAGGATATAGATGATCCTCGCTACCATTTAGCAGCTAATCCAGAGGAATTTCCAAAACCACTTTCGGAATATAAATTTTAATAAAAAAGCGAGCCAATTGGCTCGCTTTTTTATTTAGTTTATTGTTTAACCCGTACACTATCTGGAACTAAAACAGTGTAGTCTCCATTATTGCGTATTACTTCTCTAACAATGCTAGAACTAATAAATGATGTTCTTGCAGCAGTTAAAAGAAAAACGGTTTCTATTTTAGAGAGTTTTCTATTAGTATGTGCAATAGCTTTTTCAAACTCAAAATCTGCTGGATTTCTTAAACCACGTAAAATAAATTTTGCCTCCATTTCTTTGCAAAAATCTATGGTTAATCCTTTATAAGTAACAACTTTTACTTTAGGTTCGTTTTTAAAAGCTTCTTCTAAAAAACGCTTCCTGTCTTCTAATGAAAACATGTATTTTTTTTCAGAATTTACTCCAATGGCAACAATAACCTCGTCAAAAAGTTTTACACCACGCTTAATAATATCATAATGACCAAGAGTTATAGGGTCAAAAGATCCTGGAAAAAGTGCACGTTTCATGATTGTTGTTTTAATAGTTTTATTCTAAGTAATTATAATATAATTAAATTGTTTAGTTTTTGCAATGTATTTAACTTTAAACACAGTTTAAAGTTAGATATCTTTATTAAATTATTTTAAAGCTTCGTCGATAGCGCTTTCAAATAATTCTGCCATAGAAATGCCAGCTTCTGCGGCTTGTTGTGGTAAAATACTTTCGTTAGTTAAACCAGGAACAGTATTTATTTCTAATAAATGAGGTTCATCATCTTTAAAAATAAACTCACTTCTAGAGAAGCCTTTCATTTTTAAAACATCGTAAACCTTTTTGGCAAGAGTATTTACTTTATCTTCTTGTGTTTTAGTTAACCTTGCAGGAGTAATTTCTTGAGATTTACCAAGGTATTTAGCTTCATAATCGAAAAAATCGTTTTCACTTACAATTTCGGTAATAGGTAAAACTTTAGTTTCTCCTTTGTAGGTAATAACACCAACAGAAACCTCTACGCCATCAAGAAAAGATTCTATAATAATCTCATTATCCTCTTTAAAAGCATGATCTATAGCGGTTTTTAAATCTTCTTTTTTATGTACTTTAGAAATTCCAAAACTACTACCAGCTTTATTAGCTTTTACAAAGCATGGTAAACCTACCTTTGTAATAATATCTTCTTCATTTATACTGTCTCCTAGGTTTAGATAATAACTTTCTGCTGCTAAAATACCATATGGTTTTAATACGCTCAAGCAATCACGTTTGTTAAAAGTTAGAGCAGCTTGATAAGCATTGCAGCTTGTTTGTGGTATGCCAATTAACTCAAAATAAGATTGCATAAATCCGTCTTCTCCGGGAGAGCCATGAATGGCATTAAAAACACAATCGAAATTAATTTTTGTTTCGTTAACCAAAACAGAAAAATCGTTTTTATCAATTGTAAATTCAGTATCATAATCATCTACATAAACCCATTTGTTTTCAAAAATATGTATTCTGTAAACATTATATTTTTCTTTACTTAAAGTATTATAAACTACATTTCCACTTTTTAAAGAAATTTGGTATTCGCTAGAATAGCCTCCCATTATTATGGCAATATTTTTTTTCATTGTTAGTTTCCGCAAATGCGGTAATCTTAAAACAGTTAAACTTCGTATAATAATATTAAAGCTTAATAATAAGCTCGCAATTTATTAGTTTAGCTAAAATATCATTTATTTTATAGCAAACGAAAACCTTTTTGTTTTTATATATTTGCCACAGTATTTTTAACTTAAATCAACCAATGAGTATAATTAAATTTCTTACTAGTAAAACGTTTTTTAAACAACTAGGTTTAGCTATAGTTGCAGTATTAGTTTTATGTTTTATCATTTTTAAATGGTTGAATGTTACTACTAACCATGGTAATTTTGAAACAGTTCCAAACCTAACAGGAAAATCTATAGATGTTGCAAAAATTGAATTAGATGAAAATAACTTGGTTATGGAAATACAAGATTCGGCAAATTTTAATCCAGATTACCCAAAATATTCTGTAATAGAACAAGATCCTCCAGCAGGAGAAAACGTAAAAGAAAATAGAAAAATTTACATTACACTTAATCCTTCTGGTTATCGTAAAATTCCTGTGCCAGATATTATAAACCGTACATTTCGTCAAGCAAGACCAACTTTAGAATCTTTAGAATTTGAAATTGGTAAAAAAACCTACATAGATAATATTGGAAAAGATGAGGTTTTAAGCTTACGCTATAACGGAAAAGTATTAAAACCAGGAACCTTGTTGCCTAAGCACTCTAAAATTGATGTTGTTTTAGGAAACGGAAATCGTGCAAACTAATATAATGGCAGATTACACACCGCAATTACCCGAAAAAAACGAAGAAGGAGAAACGCTTTACGAGCATCATGCCTTTACAGCAGATAAAGGTCAAGCACCTTTACGCATCGATAAGTGGCTAATGAATAAAGTAGAAAATTCTACAAGAAATAAAATTCAAGCAGCTGCTAAAGATGGTAATATTTATGTAAACGATGTTGTTGTAAAATCTAATTATAAAGTAAAGCCTTTAGACGAAATTCGTGTGTTGTTTTCTCATCCACCATTCGAGAATTTATTGGTTGGAGAAAACATGCCTTTAGACATTGTTTACGAAGACGATACACTTTTGGTAGTTAATAAACCAGCAGGTATTGTAGTGCATCCAGGACATGGAAACTATTCTGGAACACTAATAAATGGTTTAATTTATCATTTTGATAATTTACCAAAAAATTCTAGCGATAGACCAGGTTTAGTGCATAGAATAGATAAAGATACTAGTGGTTTATTAGTAGTTGCAAAAACCGAACATGCCATGGCACATTTATCTAAACAGTTTAAAGATAAAACCAGTGAGCGCGAATATGTGGCTATTGTTTGGGGAAATATAACTGATGATGAAGGTACCATTGAAGGCAACATTGGTAGGCATCCTAAAAACCGATTACAAAACACTGTATTTTTTGATGATGAAGCAGATAAAGGAAAACCTGCTGTAACACATTACAAAGTATTAGAGCGTTTAACCTATGTAACCTTAGTAAGTTGCAAGCTTGAAACAGGAAGAACACACCAAATTCGTGTACACATGAAACATATTGGGCACACGCTTTTTAACGACGAGCGTTATGGTGGTGAGCGTATTTTAAAAGGTACAACCTTTACCAAATACAAGCAATTTGTAGAAAACTGTTTTAAAATTTTACCAAGACAAGCACTGCATGCAAAAACTTTAGGTTTCGAGCACCCTAAAACAGGAGAATTTATGCGTTTTGAAACGCCTGTTCCAAAGGATATGCAAGATTGTATAGAGAAGTGGAGAGGTTATAGTACGCACTTAGAATCTTAGTTGGGCGTTACCTAAAGGTCGGGCTTTCCGCTATATCTTTTTTTTACGTGCCTCAAAAAAAGGATGCCGCATCAATCCCTAACGCAATTAACCTATAATCAATATTTATAATTGTATAGAACAATTCATTTTTATTGAGTTAATTTTTATAAGGTAAATTGTAAATTCGTAATAGAAAAAAGAATTTATGAAATTAGTATTATCACCAGCAAAATCTTTAGATTTTGAAAGCAAATTACCAACAGAGAATTATACAGAAGCTCAATTTTTAAATCAGTCTGAGAAAATTAGCAAAATACTTAAAAAGAAATCTGCTAAAGGAATTTCAGAATTAATGCATGTTAGTGATGCTTTAGGGCAGCTTAATTACGAGCGTAATCAAGACTGGCAATTGCCATTTACTACAGAGAATGCAAGGCAAGCAGCTTACGCATTTAGTGGTGATGTTTATAAAGGATTAGATGCTTATACTATTTCAAAAGATAAAATAGACGTTTTACAAGAAAAAGTAAGAATACTTTCAGGTTTGTATGGTATTTTAAAACCCTTAGATTTAATTCAACCATATAGATTAGAAATGGGAACTAAATTACCTATTGGCACCAAAAAGAATCTTTATGAATTTTGGAAAAAAGACGTTGTAAAAGCACTTAATGAAGAATTACAAGACGATGAGGTTTTTGTAAATTTAGCCAGTAAAGAATACTTTAAAGCAATAGATGTTAAGGCGTTAAAAGTACCAGTTGTAACTGTAGACTTTAAAGAGTTTAAAAACGGAAAATATAAAATTGTAGCCTTTTATGCTAAATTAGCAAGAGGCTTAATGGCTAGATATATTGTAGATACAAACGCAAAAACAATAGACGATTTAAAAGGATTTAAAACCGAAGGTTATGGTTTAAGCGATGAGTTGTCTAGTAAAAACCACTTGGTATTTACAAGATAATTATGGCTTAATTTTTTTATTAATTTCAATTTTAGTTTCAGGGCGTACTCGTTTTTTAATTTTTGGTCGTCTAACACCAAAAGTTCCTCTGCTAATTTTGCCGCGTTTTGTTTTTTTATCTCCTCTTCCCATAGTTCTATATAATATTGAATTCATTAAAGATAGCAAATATTTTAGGAGTTACTTTAGTATATTTATCACTTTAAATTAATTTTAACTAATGTATTATTACTTAATTTTTGCTTTACAAGCTTTTTGTATTTATCATGTTATAAAATATAGAAATCAATATTACTGGATTTTTTTAATCCTTTTTATTCCTGTAATTGGTTGTTTAATATATTTAGTAACTCAAGTTTATAATAAGCGCGATGCTAATATTATTAAAGAGAATTTAACTTCGGTTTTAATACCAACAAAAAAGGTTAAAGATTTAGAGAAAAGACTTCAATTTTCAGAGACATTTCAAAATAGATTAGATCTAGCAGATGCTTTTTTTGAAATGAAAGATTATAAAAATGCCATAACGCATTACGAAGTGGCTTTACAAGATAAAAGCCAGAACAACTATTTTATATTAGAAAAATTAATAGCAGCATATTATAACTTAAAAGATTATAATAATACCATTTCTTACGGTGCAAAGCTTAAAAGTCATCCGGAATTTACACAATCGAAATCAGAATTTATTTATGGTTTGGCATTACATAAAACAGGACAAACCAATGCTGCCGAAAAACATTTACAATCTATAGACCAGCGTTATTCTAATTACACCGAGAGATTAGTATTAGCAAAATTTTATATAGAGAATAATAAACTAGAAGCAGCAAAAGATATTTTAAATGAAATATCTACAGAGTCTAAGCACATGACTAAGCCTAACAAAAACAAATACAGGTCAACTATTAATGAGGTAGAAAAGCTTTTAAAAAGTATGTATTAAATGTTTAAGCACAAGCATCCATACAAACCATTTATTAAACACGATACTAAAAAACTTATTGTTGGAACATTACCACCTCCAAGATTTACTACTGGCAATTTACTAGAAAAAGATGTCGATTTTTGTTATGGTAGTTATTATAATAATTTATGGTTGTTTATAGATAAAATACACAATCTCAATTTACATTACGATAATTCTCAAGAAGCGATACAACAAAGAAAAAAATTTTTAATTAATAATAAAATAGGTGTTTGCGACATTGTGGAAAGTTGCGAGCGTGAAAAAATTGATGCTTCAGATTTAGGAATGAAAAATATTAAACTTAGAGATATTATTGGGTATTTAAAAAAATATCCAAATATAGAAACGCTTCTTTTTATTGGTGGACGTTCTAAAAATGGTCCAGAGTACTTTTTTAGAAAGCATATAAAAGCATATAATTTAAAGCTACAATTAATATCTAACAATACTCCTAAAATTCATGAATTTGTTATCAATAATGAAAATAAAGACTCAAAAAAAGCATTAAAAAATAGAGTTGTTAAAACAGTTTCTTTAACATCTTCTTCTGGCGCTGCTAATATTTCAATAGGTAGTAATCCTTTATACAAACAACTTAAAGCTAGCAATCCTAAGTTTAATACTTTCGATTTTAGAGTGCTTCAATACCGTGAGTATTTATAATAATTTAAGATTTTTATAACTGCCTGCTTATTTTCTTAATAGCAGATTCTATAGATTTTTCGGGTTCTATAATATTGTATTCTCCCCAAAACTCAGAATCAGCAAAACCAGAAGCCTCATCTGCTAAAATGCTGTATCTTTTTAACCTATTTTTTGGTTTGCCTACATCTTCTGTAATATTTCTATTCCAATCTGTAATAGCCATTTCACTTTGTAAAGTATAACGACTATTAAACCATTTGTTTTCCCACTTCACTTTAAATGAAAGTTCTATATTACTATAACCATAATACCATTTTCCATCTTTTACTCTATAATTTACACGAAAAGATGCATTTGTAGGATATACAGTTGCTTTATTAGGTTTTTTTCTAACAAAAAGTTGGCTTGATAGTTCTCTGTTGCTTACGTTTAAATTATATATAGCACTTGTTAGTGCATAATTTTCTGCATCTATATATAATTTACCATAATACATTGGTTTGTATATGTTTTCTTTTTGTTTAAAATTAACCACAAAAACCAGTTTATTATTTATTTGTGTAGATTTATTAAAACTAAAGTTATAATCATTAATATCTGTATCGTTAAAAACAAACTCTGGATACTTTATTAAATCTGTGCTTAATGCACTATAAGGACCACCTTGTAGTTTAAGGGCTAGAGTATCTAATCTGGAGTAATCTGTGTTTTTTCTGGCTTTTACAAGTTCAATAACGTCTTTTCTACCAGATGTGTAAGGTTGTTTGTAAATTTTTAAAACAGCTTCAGATAGTGATGCATTTCTATTTCCTTTTTTTATAGTTTCTCTATAAAAGCTAGTCATTACAGTTTCGTTATTTAAGTAATTTTCTGCTTTAAGACTTAATGTTTTTTTTACCAAACTTAAGGCGTCTTTTGGTGCGTTAACATCTACTTGAGCAAGCACTGTAGCAGCAATAACTAGTTCAATTTTAGTATTATTTTCTTTAAATTTAGAAAGCGGTATTTGTAGTTTTTTATAGCCTAAATAAGATACCAAAACAGATTTGTCTATATATTCTGTAGGTACTTTTAGTAAAAACTCTCCCTCACTATTTGTAATCGTACTAATGTTTGTGCCAATAACAATTAAATCGGCTAGAGCTAAAGCATTATTAGTATCTGTATCAACCACTTTTCCTTTAAACTCAACTATGTTTTGTGCAAAACCAAAAGAAAAGATTAATAAAAAAAAAGAAATTAAAATATAAAGTTTATTTGCTGTAAAATATTTGTTATTCATCATGCTATAGCGTAATTATATACCATTTAAAGTTAAGGAAACCAAAGGAGATTATCTTCATTTTTTATGTTAATTTTAAGACTATACTTCGTCTAAAGAGTCTTATATTTACACCGAATTACCTTTTTTTATGCCAGTACAAAATATTTCGTTTAAAGACACAGGATATTTTTCTAAACTTATTTGTGATTATTTAGCTGAAGCTGAAACACTAAAGCCTTTTTATAATCGTTTTCCAAAACTTGAAAATTTTCAGGCTCAAATTAAAGAAAAAAGCACTGCTTTTAAGCAAGAAACTAGAGACGTTTTAGTAAATGTTTTAGAAGAACAATATAAAAGTGTTGAAACATCTAAAACTACTTTTAGTAATATTAATAATCTGCAAAGTAGTAATACGTTTACTGTAACAACAGGACATCAATTAAATTTATTTACAGGACCGTTATATTTTTTACATAAAATTGTATCTACAATAAATTTAGCTAAACAATTAAAAACAGAATTTCCAGACCATAATTTTGTACCAATATATTGGATGGCATCCGAGGATCATGATTTTGATGAAATAAATTATTTTAATTTCAAAGGAAAAAAAATACAATGGAACCTTGAAGCTTCAGGTGCCGTTGGAGATTTAAAAACCGAAGGCTTAGAAGATGTGTTTAATATTTTTTCTAAGGAATTAGGTGTTGGTAAAAATGCCGAAACTCTAAGGACTCTATTTAAAAAAGGTTATTTAGAGCATAATACGTTAGCAAAAGCTACATTTTACATAGCAAACGAGTTATTTAAAGACTATGGATTAGTAATTGTAGAAGCTAATAATACAGCGCTAAAACGATTATTTGTTCCGCATATGCAAAAAGAATTGTTGGAGCAAATTTCAGAACAAAATGTATTAGAAACTAATGCTAAAATTGAAGCGTTAGATTTTGGAATACAAGTAAACCCAAGAGCAATAAATTTATTTTATATTGGAGAAGGTATTAGGGAGCGTATTGTTTTAGAAAACAATGTTTATAAAGTATTAAATACAAACATAAGCTGGAGTAAGAGTGAGTTGTTAAAACATCTCGATGAGGTACCAGAGCGTTTTAGTCCTAATGTAATATTAAGACCATTATATCAAGAAGTTATTTTACCAAATCTATGCTATATTGGAGGAGGAGGAGAACTAGCGTATTGGTTTCAATTAAAATCTAATTTTAAAGCACATCATGTAGTTTTTCCTATGTTGTTGCTACGTAATTCTGTTTTAATAAAAACAAAACAACAAGCTCAAAAGCTCGAAAAATTAAATATATCAAACAAGGATATTTTCTTAAAACGAGAATCTTTTATAAACAAAAAGGTAAGAGAAATTTCTAATATAGATATCGATTTTTCGTCACAAATAAAACATCTTAAAAATCAATTTAAAGATTTATATAATTTAGCTAAGCAAACCGATGAGTCTTTTGTTGGAGCAGTATCTGCACAAGAAAAAAAGCAAATAAATGGTTTGCAGAATTTAGAAAAACGTTTATTAACAGCGCAAAAGAGAAAACTAAAAGATCATGTTATGCGAATAACAGATTTGCAAAATGAGCTGTTTCCGAATAAAAGTTTACAAGAGCGTAATACTAATTTTAGCGAATTGTATTTAGAGTTTGGAGAAGATTTAATACCAGAATTAATAAAAAATTTAAAACCTTTAGACGGCGAGTTTACTGTGTTAACAATTTAATTTAAAATTCACAAGTCTACATTCGTAAATTAAAAATCTATTACTATTTTTGCGCATGCAACACGATAAAGTACTTATTTTAGATTTCGGATCGCAATACACACAGCTTATTGCGCGCAGAGTTAGAGAGCTTAACATCTATTCCGAAATAGTCCCTTTCAATAAAATTCCAGAAAATATTGATGATTACAAGGCGGTTATCCTTTCAGGAAGTCCAATGTCTGTAAGATCAAAAGATGCTTTTCATCCAGATTTAAAAAGTATCCGTGGAAAAAAACCAATGCTCGCTGTTTGTTATGGAGCGCAATATTTGGCTCATTTTTCAGGAGGTGAGGTGGCAGAATCTAATACTAGAGAATATGGCCGAGCAAATTTAAGTTTTGTGGAAGATGATGCATTTTTAAAAGGCATTTCATCAGGAAGCCAAGTTTGGATGAGCCATAGTGATACTATAAAAAGTTTACCAGAAAACGGAAAGCTTTTAGCAAGTACACACGATGTTAAAAATGCAGCATATAAAATAGAAGGCGAAACCACATATGCAATACAATTTCATCCAGAAGTATACCACTCAACAGATGGAAAACAATTACTATCAAATTTTCTTATAGATATTTCTAATGTTAATCCAGATTGGACACCAAACGCATTTGTGGGAGAAACAGTAGAAGCACTTAAAAATAAAATAGGAAACGATAAAGTAGTTCTTGGTTTATCTGGAGGTGTAGATTCTTCTGTAGCTGCAATGTTATTGCATAAAGCTATAGGTGAAAACCTGTACTGTATATTTGTAAATAACGGCTTATTACGTAAAAACGAATTTACCGATGTCTTAGAGCAGTACAAAGGTATGGGCTTAAATGTAAAAGGTGTAGATGCTTCGGCACGCTTTTTGGAGGCACTTGCAGGAAAGAGTGATCCAGAAGAAAAACGTAAAGCAATAGGTCGTGTATTTATAGAAGTATTTGATGATGAAGCACACGAAATAGAAAACGTTACTTACTTAGCACAAGGCACAATCTATCCAGATGTAATAGAAAGTGTAAGTGCAACAGGAGGACCAAGTGCAACAATTAAAAGTCATCATAACGTTGGTGGATTGCCAGACTTTATGAAACTTAAAATTGTAGAACCACTTAAACTCTTATTTAAAGACGAAGTACGTAGAGTAGGAGCATCAATGGAAATGGACAAACAACTGTTAGGGCGTCATCCTTTTCCAGGACCAGGTTTAGCCATAAGAATCTTGGGAGATATTACTCCAGAAAAAGTGCGTATTTTACAAGAAGTAGATGCCGTTTTTATAAACGGATTAAAAGATGCTGGCTTATACGATAAAGTTTGGCAAGCAGGAGCAATTTTATTGCCAGTTAATAGTGTTGGTGTTATGGGAGATGAGCGTACATACGAAAAATGTGTAGCACTTAGAGCAGTAGAAAGCACAGATGGAATGACTGCAGATTGGGTAAATTTACCATACGAATTTTTGCAAAAAACCAGTAACGATATAATAAATAAAGTAAAAGGTGTTAATAGAGTAGTTTACGATATTAGTAGTAAACCACCAGCAACAATAGAGTGGGAGTAATACACTCTTTTATTATTAATAACATTATAATATATAGAAATTAGTAATAATTTTTGGGCGTTACCACAAGGGTCGCGTTTTCCGTTATATCTTTTTTGCAAAGTAATCCCAAACTAGTTTTGGGATTACTTTGCAAAAAAGGATGCCACTGCAACCGCTAACGCAACTTTTAACGTATAATAAACATATGAAAAAAATAATATATATACTTAGCCTATTATTATTCTTTACTTGTGCCTCTGTAAATGCACAAAAGTATAATACACATAGAGTTAAATCTGGAGAAACATTAGAGACAATAGCTAAAGATTATAAAGTATCTACTACAGATATTTTAAAACTAAATCCAGATGCTAAAGAAAAATTGAGACCTAATGCTATTTTAATTATCCCAAACGAAAGTAGTGAAGCAGTTACGTCTGTAACACCAGTACAAACAGCCCAAGATACCATTGTAGAAAAAACTTTCGACCATTACATTAAGCATAAAACAAAACGAAAAGAAACCTTGTTTAGCATCTCAAAAGAGTATAATGTAGAGATTGAAGATATTAAAAAGCACAATACATTTTTATATGCCAATAATCTTAGAAAAGGAGACAAACTTCAAATTCCAGTTTTTAAAACGGTAACTAAATATGTAAAATCAAAAAATGCTACATATGTTGTACAACCTAAGGAAGGAAAATGGAGAATAGCATATAAATATGGTATAACAGTACAAGAACTAGAAGCATTAAATCCAAACATGCCTAGCATGTTAAAGCCAGGTCAAACAATAAATGTTCCAAATTTAGAGAGCAATAAAGTAAAAACTTTCGATGAGCAATACAGTTATTATAAAGTATTACCAAAAGAAGGCTTTTATAGATTAAAAGTAAAATTAGGTTTAGAACAAGCCGATTTAGAACGTTTAAATCCTGAACTTACCACAACAGGATTAAAAGAAGGTATGATTTTAAAAGTACCTTTAGATACTATTGCAAATAATACAACTATAGATAACTCACAATTTAATGGCATTGATAATGTTTCAGAAATTGTACAATTATCTAATAATGTAACAGATAGTAGTACTAAAAATATAGCTGTAATGTTACCTTTTACGCTTAATAAAATTAATACAGATTCTGTTTTCGATTCAAAATCAAAAATTAAAAATGATAGAACATTAGGTGTTACTTTAGATTTTTACTCTGGTGTATTAATAGCTTTAGACTCTGTTAAAAGATTAGGTGTAAATTTAAAAGTAGATGTTTACGATACGCAAAATAGATTAAGCGAAGTAAGTTCTATTATAAGAAATAACGATTTCTCTAACACGCATGCAGTTATAGGACCTTTATTACCAAATAATTTTAATACAGCGGCAAGTGCTTTAGAACAAGATAATATTCCAATAATTTCGCCAGTTGTTAAAACTGTAAATATTGGCCGTAATGTGTTTCAGTCTAGACCAAATGATGCCGATTTAAAATCTAAAATTATAGATTATTTTAAAGCAGATTCTACTGCTCAAATTATAATAGTTTCAGATTTAAAAAGAAAAGCCTCAAGTACAAACCTTAAAAATAAATTTGCTAATGCAAAACTAGTAAATTCTCGTTTAGACAAGAAAACACAAAAGGATGAATATTTTGTAGTAGAGCAAGATTTAGTAAGCGTAATAAAGCCTGGTAATAACGTTGTGTTTTTAGAAACCGATAATGCTGGTTTTGTGTCTAATGTATCAAGCTTACTTAATGGATTACAAGTAGAAGGCACAAAAATTACTTTAGCAACTACCAACGAAAATAAAGCTTTTGAGCATGATGAGGTAGATAACTATCATTTATCTAATTTAAATTTTACTTATCCTTCAATTTCAAAAATGTTAAACTCAGAAACTAGTAATTCATTTGTAAAAGAGTATAAACAGAAATATAATATTTCTCCAAATGCTTATGCCATTCGTGGTTTCGATTTAACAATGGATGTGGTATTACGTTTGGCAACCTCTCAGGATTTATACCAATCTGTAGAAGACGCTCCAATGACATCTTATATAGAGAATAAATTTGCTTACAAAAAGAAATTGTTTGGAGGCTATTACAATGAGAGCGTGTATTTAGTACGATATAAAGACTTAGTAATTGAAGAAGTTAAGCAATAAATAGTATAATTTATTCGTTTTCAATTGGTTATATGTAACTAAGTTTATGGGTAAATTTCTTTTTATTATTGGTTTTTTATTATGTTTTCAAAGCGACCGTTCAGAATTTTCATGGCAAGAAAGCGATAAATTAAAATGGTCCGATTTTAAAGGTGAGCCAGATATAAGTTCTCATGCAGCAGCTGTAACAGCATCTGGCATAACGTTTAGTTACTCTATAGAAAAAAGCAGTATTCGTGGTGTTACAGGCTTTAAAGCAAAGGTTTTTGCTCATTTTTACCCAGAACATTCCTGGTGTAAAAAAGAAGTTATTAACGACCACATATTAAACCATGAGCAGTTTCATTTTAATATAACCGAATTACATGTAAGATACTTACGCGAAGATATTTCAAAATTAAAAGTATCAAATACTGTCGCTAAGGATTTGGATAAATTACACAAACAAGCCAATATAGATTTATCTAAAATGCAAAATTTATACGATACAGAAACCAATTATTCTATTAACAAAGAGGAACAAGCAAAGTGGGTGACTTTTGTAAATACAGAATTAAAACGCTTAGAAAAGTTTAAAAGCAACTAATGCAACTACAACCCGATAAAACCTTCCTTATTAAATTAGCACATACTAAAATGCCTTTTGGTAAATACGAAGGCAGGTATTTAATAGATTTGCCAGAATATTACGTGGTTTGGTACCATAACAAAGGTTTCCCAAAAGGAAAATTAGGCGAAATGCTTGAAACCGTTTATATGCTTAAATTAAATGGTTTAGAAGAATTGGTTAGAAATATACAACGTAATTTCAATAAGATTTAGATTTTTTTTGAATTTCGTCTATCGGTTTTGGCTATGGTTTCGTTGCGTGAAAATCCGCGAGGATTTTCCGCCGTAAACCAAATATAGTAAAAGAGAAAGGATTTTCCGATAGGAAAATCCGTAGCAATGAATTATAGCCGGTGTTGTATGCAGTTTTTATTATTCAAATTTTTCTTTCCACTCACGTTGTTTTAATTCAGTCAGCGAGTCAATTTCGTTTAGATAGTCCGCTTTCCAGTCAGTTCCGTTTTTATTGGTCAAATATTTATCAATTTCAGCGTTATACATTTCTATTCCGTTTAATTCAGTTCCGCTTACGATGCATCCAAATCCGACATTTGTGAATCCATATTTCTGGCTTATTTTGTCCATTTCCATTGGTGAAATCATTAACTCTCCAACTAATACTTTGTGAGGTGAATTTTTATTAATGTCAGATTTAGCAGTTAAGTAATTAAATCGGTTAAAAAATCCATAATTCCACAACCCAATTCCGATTAGAATTAATATTATTCCACTAAATATTATCGTTTTTCGGTTCATTTCTCAAATTGCATACAATGTTCCGCCTGATATGAAATCGTTTTAATGTTTTATATCAGACGATAGACGAAGTTAGTGTATTTTTTTAACCAAGTCAAGTATATAAAATTTAATGTTTGTGTATAGGAAGTTACGTGTTTAAGTAGCTGATTTAGCAAATAAAAAACCGAATAGAAAATCTGTGAGGATTTTCAGAAGTAGGTGAGAACAAGTAGCTACTTATAGTCATTGTTGGCTGTCAGGCTTTATTTACTTTTACCTTTAAATTCAGTTTCAAGAAATTTTTGTTTCCATTCTCCATTTTCATAAACTCCTACAATGAAGTCGTATGTTTTTTCATCTTTATAAATCCACATTTCCGTAACAAATGTTCCTTCGTAATTATACATGTATTTCAAGTTTTTTTCTTCGCTTTCCACAGTTCCTTCTGTTAGATTGCCAAAAATATCGAACTCCCAAAACCTTATTTTTTTAAATTTTTCGTCATATTGTCTGATTCCGTGATTTCTTAAACCGAATTCAGTTTGTTCTTTATTCGTGAATCCCAAGGATTCAACTATAACTATTTTGTTGTCTAATGAAAATTTCAAACTTATCTCTTGTTTGAATTTGCTTCCATCTCCCCAAGTTCCTTCTGCTTTCCATGTGTAATTTTCCAATGATTTAAATATTGTCAAAGAATTATCTTGTGCCATTAATACAACTGGCATAAGAAAAAGTAGAATGATTAAATTTTTCATAAGGTTCTTTCAATTGTTTCAGCTTGCTGTCAATGCTCCGCCTAATATGAAATCATTTTAATGTTTTATATGTGACTATAGACGAAGTTAGTGTATTTTTCTAATGATATCAAGTCACTGCAATTTAAAACCGCTTTTCAACCAAGCGTTTTGGTTGTAACGATTTATCGGTAATAATTTCAAAATCTATAACACCTAAAACTAATTCTTCTTCGGTAATAACTTCTACTTTCCAAAGGCCTTCTTTTACATTGCTTTTGTAAGTATAACCACGGAAACCATGATCTCTTCCTCCTGTAATATTGTAGTCAATATCTTCCACAGTTTCCCAAGTACTTGTGTTTTTGTTATACCATTTCCACCTGTGTAATACTTGCTTTTTTAAATGGGTTGGAGCAAAAATAGAAGCAAAAATATAAACTTTATCGTTTGGTTTGTGTATATACTTTTCTCTGTGTTTTCGCCAGAAAATATACCATTCTTCTGCTTCGTATGTAACAATATATTTATTATTCCTTTTAATAACACTGTGTGCTACAACACCGTTAGATAATGCTAAAGGTACTGGAGGAATAAGGTTTAAAAAGTAAAATGAATTAATAAATATGTAAATAGATATAATTATGCCAACAAGTTTTGCATAGTGTACTTCTAAACGTGTGCTTGGGCTTGAGCCATAAATAAATGTTATAAATGCTAAAGTAATACCTAAACTAACAAAGCCAGAGAGAAGAAAAATAGAAGTATTCATTTCTTTTATAAACACTGGAATTATAAAAGAAAAGAATGTAAAACTTATAAAAAAATACACACTAAATTGTAGATACTTATTTGCAATTCGTTTTTTAAAAAACTCATTAGCAAACAGCAATAAAAGCAATAAAATAAAAAAGGAAACCGTTTTAGAAACCGAAACACTTCTAAAAAAATAAATAACATATGCGCTAGAAAGGCCACCAAAAAAAAACTGTATTGCCAGTGGTAAATAGAGTTCGTAGCGTCCTAACAATGTGTTTTGCCACTTACCATCATCTGCTAAATTATACAAATAAATTGTAACAGTAAGCAAGGTCATGTGTAGACACAATACTACGGTATCGTAAAGCCTATCTACACGGCCAAGTGTTAAAGTATCGAAAATAAAACCAGCTATAAAAAAAAATATTGGTGCATATTTTTTATGCTCCATTATAAACATTCTAAATTTACTGTCTTTGTATTTGGCAATTATTTTTTTCATAAAAAGTTAAGCGAAGTGTAAATATAAACTAATAAACAAAATGTAAAGGGCAGTTTTTTGCTGTATTAAATTATTAAGGTTTTAATAATGTTAAAAGAAACTTGTAATGCTTAATTTAATAAAATATATAAAAGTAATCTTTAGCTTTTTCTTAGTTTTGCAGCTTAAAATTTTACAAAATATTACACATGATTACAGTAGATAATTTAGCAGTAGAGTTTAGTGGTACAACTTTATTTAGCGATGTTAATTTTGTTATAAACCCTAACGATAAAATTGCACTAATGGGAAAAAATGGTGCAGGAAAATCTACTATGATGAAGATTGTTGCAGGAGTACAAAATGCTACTCGAGGCAAAATAAGTCATCCAAAAGATACTGTAATCGCTTACCTTCCGCAGCATTTGTTAACCGAAGATAATTGTACTGTTTTTGAAGAAGCATCTAAAGCATTCGCTCACATTTTTAAAATGAAAAGCGAAATGGACACGCTAAATAAAGCACTTGAAACTAGAACAGATTACGAGAGCGATGAGTACATGTCTATTATAGAAAAGGTAAGTGAGTTAGGTGAGCAATACTATGCTTTAGAAGATGTAAATTACGATGCAGAAGTAGAAAAAGCTTTAAAAGGTTTAGGTTTTAAACAAGAAGATTTTACAAGGTTAACAAACGAGTTTTCTGGAGGTTGGCGTATGCGTATTGAATTAGCCAAAATACTACTTCAAAAACCAGATTTAATTTTATTAGATGAGCCTACAAACCATATTGATATTGAATCTGTAATTTGGTTAGAAGACTTTTTAGTTAATAAAGCTAATGCGGTTATGGTTATTTCTCACGACCGTGCGTTTATAGATAATATTACAAATCGTACTATAGAAGTTACTATGGGACGTATTTACGATTATAAAGCAAATTATTCTCACTATTTACAATTACGAGAAGATAGAAGAAGCCACCAGATAAAAGCTTACCAAGAGCAGCAAAAGTTTATTGCAGATAATATGGCTTTTATAGAACGTTTTAAAGGCACTTACTCTAAAACAAACCAAGTATCTTCTCGAGAGCGAATGCTAGAAAAACTACAAATTATTGAAATTGATGAAGTAGATAATTCTGCATTAAAACTTAAGTTTCCACCAGCACAACGTTCTGGAGATTATCCTGTAATTGTAGAAGGTTTATCTAAAAGCTATGGCGATGTTTCTGTTTTTAAAGATGCTAGTTTTTCTATAGCTAGAGGCGAAAAAGTTTGTTTTGTTGGTAGAAATGGAGAAGGAAAGTCTACAATGATTAAATCTATTTTAGGCGAAATTGAAGTAGAAGGGAAGTGTAGTTTAGGGCATAATGTGCAAGTAGGTTACTTTGCGCAAAATCAAGCCGCTTTATTAGACACAGACTTAACTGTTTTTCAAACTGTGGATGCAGTAGCAAAAGGAGATGTAAGAACTCAAATAAAAAATATCTTAGGTCGTTTTATGTTTAAAGGTGACGATATAGATAAAAAAGTAAGTGTACTTTCTGGTGGTGAAAAAACAAGGCTAGCAATGGTAAAACTATTATTAGAGCCTGTTAATTTGCTTATTCTGGATGAGCCAACAAACCATTTAGATTTAAGAAGTAAAGATGTTTTAAAAGAAGCGCTTCAAAGTTTTGATGGTACTTTAATTTTAGTATCTCACGATCGTGATTTTTTACAAGGTTTATCTCAAAAAGTATTCGAATTTAAAGATCAACGTGTTATAGAACATTTTGAAACTATCGATGCCTTTTTAGAAAGAAACCGTATTAAAAGTATTAAAGAAATGAATCTTTAAGCTATTATTTTTTTACTTTTTCTTTTATCCAATCTACTTGTTTTTTTACTGAAGCTGGTGCATTAAATCTATAGCCAAAATAAAGCTTAGCATAACTTCTATCGCTTATAATATTAGTTTTCGTTTTGGCATTAGACGCTTTAGAGTCGAAATTAAAGTTAGCTCCAATAACCATATTTGGAGAAGTATAACCAAAGTATAATCCTAAATTTAAAGCGGTGGTAAATAAAGTGTTTTGCTCATTAAATTTATCTAAATTATAATCTGTAAAACGTAAACCTATACCTGGAGAAATTGCAGGAGTAACAAACCAATTGTTTTCTATAACCCAAGTGTAATAATAATCTGTAGCTAGAGAAATACTATAAATATTTTGTACTTCTTTTAAACTATCTATACGATCTGTAATACGTTGGTAGCCATACCGTAAATTTGGTATTAAACTTCCTGCGCTTTTTCGTTGCCATTCTGTATTAAATAAAACATGTTTTAAAGAGAAATTTGGATTTAAAACATAAGATGTTGTACCATTCCAACTTATGGTTTTAAAATATGGAAATTGTTCTTGAACGTTTTCTAAAATTTCTCCATCTCTATAAAAACCACGAACACGTCTGTATTGAAAACTCTGTATCCATTGCTTTACAAATAAGCGCATTTTAATATCTTGAAAAGATGTTTTGTAAGGTAGGTTTCTAGCTTTAGGAGAAAAGCCAATACTTAGCCCAAGAAATTCGTAATTAGCAGATAGTGTAAACTTAAAATTATTATTTGCGGTTAAGCTAAAATTCTCCGTATCGTTTTTTTGTATAGAATACGATTCGGTTTGTGTATTTATATTTGCTTTTAATATTATTTTGTGTTTAAATGAAGTAATATATGTAGAATCCTTATCCACTGTTTCTTGGCAAAAACCATTAAAAGTTAACCCAATACAAAAGAAGAAAAAGATATATTTCATTTTAATTATAACAGATTTATAAATTGTTTTACACCTTTTGTTGCTGTGCTTTCTATAACAGTTAGGTTGCTATTGCTACCAATAGAAGGTTTTGGGTCTATAAAGTATGTTGGTGTATTTTCTGGTACATAGTGCATTAAACTAGCAGCTGGATACACTTGCATTGAAGTGCCAATAATAAGTAAAATATCTGCTGTATTACATATTTCTATGGCTTTATCAATCATTGGTACAGCTTCACCAAACCATACAATATGCGGTCTTAATTGATGGCCATTTTCGTCTAAAGTTCCAATATATACATCTTTAGTCCATGGTTTTACAAGTGTTTCATTCTCAACAGAGCGTACTTTTAATAATTCGCCATGTAAATGAATAATGTTGCTGCTACCGGCACGCTCGTGTAAGTCGTCTACATTTTGTGTTATAATAGTTACTTTATAATCCTTTTCTAAGGATGCTAAATCAAAATGAGCTGCATTAGGCTTAACCTGTAAAAGCTGTTTTCTACGTTGGTTATAAAAATCAAGAACTAATTCAGGATTATTTTTAAATCCTTCTGGAGAAGCAACCTCCATAACATTGTGGCCTTCCCATAAACCATTAGCATCACGAAAGGTTTTTAAACCACTTTCGGCACTCATTCCTGCACCAGTTAATACGACAATGTGTTTCATTCAAAATTAAAATTAAAAATATAAAGTTAGTATTATTTATTTTATGGTTGTTAGACTTGCGATTAATCTGTAATTTTGTTTTCGCTATGCATTCAATATAAAAAACCAAATAGAATGAAAACACTTTTTAAATTCCTAATATTATTACCGTTAGTATTAATATCTAGTTGCCGATCAGACGATGCCGAAACCGACCAAGTTTTAGAATTAGCGTCTAAAAGTTATGTGCTTACTATGGTAGATAATTCTGGAATTTCTGGAACAGCCAGAATTATTAGAAACTCGAACTTTACTTTAAGTATAGAGCTAAACCTTAATGGTACAAGTAATAACGATTTTCATTCTGCTTTTTTATATATGGATAATGTAGCTAATAATGGAGAAGAGGTTGCTTTAACTTTAGATACAGTGGTAGGCGAAACAGGAAGAAGCGTTACTGTTTTTACTGCTTTAGATGATGGTACACCAATTTCTTATGATGCATTATTAAATTTCGATGGACATATAGAAGTAAAGTCTAACGATGTAAATTTAAATACGCCAGTTGCAAATGCAGATATAGGGCAAAATGAATTAACAGCAAATCAAATTACTTACACTTTAGAAGAAAGAGATTTAACAGACTGTTTTGGAGATATAACTTTTAAAGAGCGTAAAAATGGCGAAGCATTAGCCGTTTTTAACCTTACAGGAACACCTTCAGGCGGAGAGCATCCAGCATTTATACGTTCTGGAGATATGGCAACAGCTTCAGGAGTTAATATTTTTACTTTTAATTTAATTAATGGTACAACAGGATCTAGTGATACAAATGTAGAAGAGTTAAACGATGGTACTCCTTTTTTATATAATGATGTTTTAACTGTAGATGGTTATATTGATGTAGAATTAAGCACAAGTAATACATTGTTAATTTCTCAAGGAAATATAGGAGCAAATTAAATAAAGAAGATATAGATTTTTTAAAACCTGATGCTGTTGCGTCAGGTTTTTTTATTTTTACAAAATGATTGATATAAAACTTCTAGAACACCTTGAAACTTATCTTACCGAAAGCAGGTTACATCGTTTCCAAAAAGTATTAAATGAAAGAACAAAGCATTTTACTGTAGCTACAGAAGATGTTTACCAATTACATAACACTAGTGCTGTAATGCGCAGTTGCGATGTGTTTGGAATTCAAGAAGTAAATATTATTGAAGAAACTAATAGCAAGAGTATAGATAGAGAGATTGCTATGGGAGCTCAAAAATGGGTAGACTTAAATCGATACCATTCTGTAAAAGATTGTATAAAAGATATAAAGAAAAAGGGATATCAAATTGTTGCAACAACACCGCATACAAATGATTGCGAGTTATACGATTTTGATGTTACTAAAAAATCTTGTTTCTTTTTTGGAAGAGAAACCGAAGGACTTAGTGATGAGGTTTTAAAAGAAGCAGATGTTTTTTTAAAAATACCAATGGTAGGTTTTACAGAGAGTTTAAACATATCTGTATCTGCAGCTATAACACTTCAACATGCTACATCAAAACTTAAAAAAACTACTATAGATTGGCAATTAACAGAAGCAGAGAAATTAGAAAAACGATTAGACTGGTGTAAAAAAACAATTAAAAGCCATGACGAAATTGTGAAACGATATTATGAAGAGCAATAGCGATTTGCAGTTTTATTTTCTAGTTAAGCTATAAGTGAGTCTTTATAAAAAAAACAGCCTAAAAATATTTTTAGGCTGTTTTTTTGTGATTATATAATCTTACTATTTACTTTCTGTCGCGGCTTAACACTTTGTATTCCTCGTAACATTGGCTAATAGCATCTAACATTTGTAAATCGTTAGCTCTATTAATAAAATCTTTAGAGTAGTTGCATTGCGATACAATTTCGTCTAAATCTACTTTTGTAAGTTGCAATAATACCATAAGTGTTTCTCTATCGAATCTAGACGCTAAAAGATTTCTAATTTCATCGTCTTTTTTCATTTGTTTAAGTTTCTTTAACTCTGTACCTTTTCTACTAAATGTATTATAAAGAAAATCTAACGGATTAAATATAGAACCTAAAACTTTACTAATTTTACTAGGAGATTTGTTATTTCCTGCTTCGTAACCTGTACTTAATCCAGAAATACTATAACGATAATTAGTGTTTACTTGTACTTGTTTAATGTCTAATTCTAAATAGCCAGTAAGTTGTAACTCGTTAACAACTACTTCTTCTAAGGCAAGTGCCAATTCTGTTAATATAATATCCGAACTTCCAAATTTAAGCCAATCGTTAGTTACACGTACTTTAATAGATTTGTAACCAACATAAGTTAAATGTAAAGTATCGTTTGCTTTAGCCTTAAGTTTAAACTCTCCCTTACTGTTAGTAGATGTTCCAATAACTTGATTAAGGTTTACAATATTAACACTCTCTATAGGATTTCTTGTTTGAGAGTCTATTATCACACCTTCAACAGTATTTTTTGCTACTACAGTTGCTGTTTTATCCTCTTCTTGTGCAACAGCATAGAAGGAACTAATTATTATAAAAAAAAGAGTTAAAAAGTGCTTCATTGTAAACATATATGCTATAAAAGTACTAAACAAATTTTATTTAGTACTCTTGCAGCTTTTTATTTGACTAAATATTAACACAAAGGTTTAATTTTTATCTTCTAGAACGTCTTGGTCGAGAATGTGTTGTTTTAAATTCACTTTTATCTCTATCGCCACTATCGCTTCTTCTAGAGCGTGATGGTTTATCGTCATTTCTTCTTTTTCTATCACCTCTGTCAGATCCTTCGCTACGTCTGCTGCGTCTGTCGTCATTTCTTCCTCCAGAACGTCTTTCGCTACGTCTTCTATCGCCACCGTTTCCGCCATCGCGTCTTCTTCCGCCACCAGAGCGACCGCGACCACGACCACCACGATTTGGTTTATCTTCGGTTACTTCAACATTTACAAAGCGACCTTCGTGTTTAAACTCATTAAAATGTGCTAAAACTTTTTCTTCGTGTTCTTTTTCTGTGTTGAAGAAAGAGAATGTATCTTTTGTATCTACTTTAAATAAATCGTCTTTAGTTAAACCTAGTTGTTCCTTTAAAAAGTCTTTTAAAGTCATCCAGTTAAAACCATCTTTTTCTCCTACGTTAATAAAGAAACGTGTTGCATTACCACTTGAAACACGACCACCATCGCGGTTTGGATCTCCAGCCGATATGTTTAAGTCTTTTGCTTTTTGGTAGTAGTTAAAGAAACGTGTAAACTCTACAGAGAAGAATTTTTTAATTAACTCATCTTTAGAAGTATCTTCAAACATCGTGTTTATGTCTTCTAAATACTTGTCTATTTCGTGATTAATTTCTGTATTATGAATTTTGTTTGCTAAAGACATTAATTGTACTTCGCAAATTTCCATACCATTTGGTATGTCTTTCTTTTCAAATTTCTTATTAATAATACGCTCAATACTTCTAAGTCTGCGTACTTCACTTTTAGAAACAATTACCATAGAAACACCTGTTTTTCCTGCACGACCAGTACGACCGCTTCGGTGTGTGTATGTTTCTATTTCGTCACTTAATTGGTAGTTAATTACGTGTGTAACATCGTCAACATCAATACCACGAGCGGCAACATCTGTTGCTACAAGCATTTGTATTTGGCGTGTTCTAAATTGTTTCATTACAATATCACGCTGGTTTTGACTTAAATCACCGTGTAAAGCTCCTGCGCTATAACCATCTTCAATTAATTGCTCGGCAACTTTTTGTGTGTCACGTTTTGTTCTACAAAATATTACCGAAAAAATATCTGGATTAGCATCTGCCAAACGTTTTAAAGCTTGGTAACGATCACGAGCATTTACTAAGTAGTATTCGTGAGTTACGTTAGAGGTACTTTCGTTTTTATGACCCACAGTAATTTCTTGCGGTTCGTGCATGAAATTTTTAGCTATTCTAGCAACTTCTTTTGGCATAGTTGCAGAAAATAACCATGTACTTTTGTCTTCTGGTGTTCCAGAAAGAATATCTGTAATATCTTCTTTAAAACCCATGTTTAGCATCTCATCAGCTTCATCTAAAACCGAATATTGAATTTTAGTAATATCTACTAATTTTCTGCTAATCATATCTTTCATACGACCTGGCGTTGCTACAATAATTTGTGCGCCACGTTTTACTTCGCGTGCTTGCTCTGTAATACTAGAACCACCATAAATTGCAACAACATTTAAACCTTTACAGTATTTACCGTAAGCTTTCATTTCGTTTGCAATTTGTAAACAAAGTTCACGCGTTGGCGATAAAATTAAACCTTGAGTTGTACGACTGTTAACGTCAATTTTTTGAAGCATAGGGAAACCAAAGGCTGCGGTTTTTCCTGTTCCTGTTTGTGCTAAAGCGACTAAATCGCCTTCGTCTTGTAATAAAATTGGGATTGCTTTTTCTTGTACTTCAGATGGTGTTTCAAAACCTAAATCTGTAATACCTTGTAATAGGTCATCGTTAAGACCTAATTCTTGGAATGTGCTCATTCTTTTTTATGTATTTCAATGTCAATCTGTTTGGTGTTACAAATAGAAGTGCATTGAACATACTTAACCTAAAACTTCTAGTAACACATCCTCACTCTGAGGAGTCAATTAAACGCCATTTTGCGTTTTCAAGGTGCAAAGGTACATATATTTTACGATTTGTAACTATCTTATTTTTATTACTTAATATATATTTATTTTCTTTATTGCGCGGAAAGTGCTTTTTTAAAAAAGATTCCGCGTATTATAATTTTATATTACGCTGAAAGTTGTATATTTACATAGATTCCGCTAAGTATAGTATGAAAATTATAGGTAGAAAAGACGAACGTAAAACCATGCAAGCTATGCAGCGCGATACAAAAGCACACATGTTGGCTATTATTGGTCGTCGTCGTGTTGGTAAAACATTTTTAATACGCGAAGTATATAAAAACGACAAGGTTTTTGAAATGACTGGTTTAAAAGATGCTAATCTTCACGACCAGTTAATGAATTTTACCATACAAATGAATTTGTATTTTAAAGCTGAAAAACCTTATACAAAGCCCGAAAGTTGGTTAATGGCTTTTAGTGAGTTAAGTGCAGCAGTGAGCAATAGTAGTTTAAAAAAGCCTGTTGTTTTTTTAGATGAATTGCCATGGATTGCCAGTAAGCGCTCTGGTTTTATGGAAGCTTTGGCACACTGGTGGAATAATTGGGCGTCGCAACAAAACATAATTGTAGTGGTTTGTGGCTCTGCCGCATCATGGATGCTTCAGCATGTGGTAAATGCAAAAGGTGGTTTGCATAATCGAATTACCAAACTTATTACATTAATGCCTTTTACATTACATGAAACCGAAGCTTTTTTAAAGGGAAAAAATATAGTAATGAGTCACTACCAAATTATACAGCTATATTTAGCATTAGGTGGCATTCCGCATTACTTAGATCAAGTAGAAAAAGGTAAAAGTGCTGCACAAAACATTAACGATTTGTGCTTTAAAAAGGATGGCTTTTTAACTACAGAGTTTAATAACCTTTATCCTGCTTTATTCGATAATGCAGGAAGCCATATTAAAATTGTAAAAGCTTTGGCTAGTAAGGCTAGCGGATTAAACAGACAAAGTATTTTAAAATTAACAAAACTGTCTGATGGTGGTTATTTTACAAACATTTTAAACGAGTTAGAGGCTTCAGGATTTATTTCAACCTTCGAGCCTTTAGAAAAAAGTAAAAAAGACACACTTTTTAGGTTAACCGATGAGTACTCGTTGTTTTATCTCACCTTTATGGTAGGACAAAATAAGCTTAACAAAAGTGATTGGCTACGTGTTAGCGAAACACAACCGTATAAAATTTGGTGTGGTTATGCTTTCGAGAATTTATGTATTAAACATATTGAAAACATTAAAGCGGCTTTAGGTATTTTGGGTGTAGAAACTAAAGTGAATAGTTTTTTGCACAGAAAGGATGCTAACTACCCAAAAGGCTTCCAGATTGATATGCTTATTGATAGAAAAGATAACATAATAAACATTTGCGAAATGAAGTTTTATGCCGATGAATTTGCTATTACTAAAGATTATGCACAAAAACTACGTACCAAACGCGAAGGTTTAAAAACGGTTACAAAGTCTAAAAAAATGGTACATATTACTTTTATAAGTGCCTACGGTGTTTTAGAGAATATGCATAAAATGGATTTGGTAGAGAATGACTTTACAACTTCAATATTTTTTGATTCGTAATTTAAACTATCGTTTATGTATAAGAATAGTTGCGGGTTTGTATGCGAGGATTTTCCGAAGGAAAATCAGATGTAGCAAATACGCAACTACCTTTATTTAAGCACAAAATAGCAATTATTTTTATACTTTGTTGTGTGTAGTTTTATTTTTCTGCTATTCGTCTTATCGATAAAATTTAACTCCAGTTCCTCATTCTTAGTGAGACAAGTCAAATGTGGCAGTTTGTATTGGAATTCCTTATTTATTGAATCTTTAACTTTTTTTAATTCGTTAAAATCTGAATAAATAATCAGTATATCAACATCATTATAATGTTCATTTTTTAAGAATGAACCAAATAAATAGAATTCAAATTCAGACTTTAATTTTAAAGTGTTTATAAAGCTAATAAACTTTTCTATAAATTCGGTTAACTCCAAGACGTATTTAATTTACCTAGCAACTCTCCCCATTTACAAATATCAATATTTAAAGACTTTGCAATTGTGTATGCTTCAGTTGATATCCTTGCGTTGGGATTAGTCGAAATCATAACTTTAAAATCATTAAATCTAGCTTTATATGACCTGACAGATTCTGCTCCAAGCTCATAGTCGTTGTTCATAACAGCGATGACATCTTTTAGTACAACTCTTTCAATTTTTATTCTTTTGTTATCTAGTCGTTCAATTGATTTTACCTTGTCGTGCTGATTTAAGCCTCGATGGACAAAACCAAATTCTTTATCTAATTGCAATGAGTTATCTTCTTTATTAGCAAATCTCATTAGGTCTCCCATTCCACCAAACGAAATCTTTTTACTGTTCAAAAAATTCATTGCAGAACCACTAATTTTATATTCCTTTTTAATATTTGTAATGAATTTAATGTCGCTCTTGTAATTTACAATTTCCTCAATGTCATTTAATTTGATTGATTCTAATGACATTGTGAAAGTTAAAAATGATGCACCTTTTTTTCTTTCTATTTTTAAAAGGTTATTATCACTTGGGATTATTGTTTTAATACTATCAAAATCTTTTAATTTATCTTTTAAAAAATTACTTGACCAATTGTCATTATACATACGTTTCTGTTATTTTTATTGGAAATTGAATTCCATTGGATTCTTCGTTATAAATATGCTTTGATTCAAAATCGTGTAAATGATGCTTGAAACTTTCAAAAACAATTTTCTCATCACTATTTAACAAGTCGTAGTTAGAATCAATTATATTTAATATTTTTCGATTATTAGGTATTATAAATTCTCTGATTTTCTTTAACCATAAAACTGGCATTGTACTTTCTGGATTATACCTTTCATCTGTATTTGGTCCATAAGTTTCAAAAATCATTCTGTTTTCTAGTAAAATTGGCTCTATATGCTTTCTTGCTTCATTTCTATTTTTGTATTTTTTTATCCCAAATACATTATTAAGTTTATTTTTATGTTCACTTTTCCATTTGAGAATTAGTTCTGTAGGGAAGTCATCTTCTGCTTTGTCGATTGTAGTATGGCAATTAGGACATAGTAATATTAAATTTTCATAACTACCCTTTTCTTCAGGTGTTAATTTGCTGTTTTTTCTAGCTCCTTTATTAACACTAATAATATGTGCAATTTCAGCAATATGAATTTCTTTTTCTTCAAAAGTTTTGAATAGATTTTCGTTGCAATCTGGATTTTGACAAAAACCACCTGAATTTGCAAATAATTTAGTTTTAGTAAATGGATTTGGTGATGCTTTTCCTCTTTTACAACTCATTCGGTTGGTTAGTTTAAATTACACACAACGTGTTGACTGATATGAAAACGTTTAAATGTTTTATATTAAGCGATAGTTTATGCTGCGAAGGTAATTTTTTTTAATAAATAATTATATGCTTTTGCATAGGTACTCTTGGAATTTTAGCAAATAAAAACTGAATAAAAACTTCGTTAGGATTTTCAAAAATAGTTGAGAATAAGCAATTACTTATAGCTGTTGTTGTGTGGCTTTTTTTCTTATCATTAATTTTTTCATACAGCCAAATCATCAGTTCTTATTTTTTTAGAATCGTTCTCTTTTTGTTGCAACAAAGCAAATCCAAAAGTTAGAACTCCAACTCGTCCAATAAACATTAAAATAATTATCAATATTTTACCAATATTAGATAAATCTCCTGTAATTCCTGTGCTTAATCCAACAGTTCCTAAAGCGGATGCTACTTCAAATAATATACTGTCAAAAGAAAAGTTTTCAAAGTAAGAAAGTAAAAATGAAAACAAGAAAATTAAACTTGTGTAAAGCATAAAAGTAGATGTCGCAACATATATTCTCTCAAATGGAATGAGTCTGTTTAAAAATGTGATTTTTTTCTGACCAAACAATCTGCTTTTCAATATCGATAGCATTGCCGTCAATGTTGTTATTTTCATTCCACCTGCTGTTCCTGAAGGCGAAGCTCCAATGTACATAAGAAAGGTTATAAGCAATAATATTGGCAAGGATAATTCACCAATAGGTATTGAGTTAAACCCAACTGTTGTCATAGCTGACATTGCTTGAAAGAAAGATGTCATTAGTGAACTACTTGAACCAAGAATAGATGTTGACTCTGTTGTGTAAATGAGTAAAGTACCTAAAAAAAGTAAAAACAAAACCCCATAGATAATGATTTTAGTTGTGAACGATATTTCTTTTGATTTACCTCTAATTCGATACCACAAATCTGTAATTACAATAAAACCCAAAGAACCAGAAATTGCTAATACAGAAATAATTGTGTTTATAAAAGTATTGTCTTGATAGCTTTCGAAACCATCATTAAACAATCCAAATCCAGCTGTGCAAAACGATGAAATACTATGAAAAATTGAAAACCAAATTGCTTTTAAACTGCCCATTCCTGAATTGGTAAAGGCAAAGTAGAAAAGTATAGCTCCAATAGTTTCCATTATTAGGGTAAAAACAATAACGCTTTTGATGAAATCTTTTATCTGAATTGTATTGGGTAAAGTAAATTCCGTACCTATTAATTTACTATGCCAATGCGTTATTTTTTTGGTAGTAAATAATAAATAGTATGTTGTTAGTGTCATATATCCAATTCCGCCAATTTGTATTAACGCCATAATAACAAATTGACCAAAAAAATTATAGGAATCGAAAACGCTTATAGTTACAAGTCCAGTAGTTGAAATAGCTGAAGTTGAAATAAACAAATTATCTAAAAAGTATATATCGGTTTTGTGGAATAAAGGAATAGACAGTAAAAGAAATCCAATTAGCGTATACAAAAAGAATCCCCAAACTAAATTCATTTGAGGTGATTTACTAATTTGAAATTTACGATACCAATTAGATATTTTCTTGTATGTTTTATTTTTCATTCTTTGTATTTCGTTTTTTAATGACATACAACGTGTCGACTGATATGAAAACGTTTAAATGTTTTATATCAAACAATAGTTTAAAATACGAAGTTAATTGATTTTTAATAGATAGTTACTTGTTTTCTACATAAATACTTATTGTATTTAAGTACCTAATTTTGTAACATTTAAAAACCAGATGTGATTTTTAAAGTATTTAGAATTAGGCAAGAGTGATGCAATTATTTATATGCGTTGCTGTACTTGGTTATTTATCTATGCGTTGATTAATTGATTTCTTTATATTTTCCAATTCTACAATACCATATTCTAAATTTGGAAGATAAGCATTGTATATTTTCTGGTAATTACTTATTACATAACGCCTATATTCTTGACTATTTACAAAATAATCTTGTAGCTCTTTACTACTATTGTCTTTTGTTATTGTTTTACTTATCCACTCTGGATACCAACTGTAATTATCTCTAAATGTAGTTACAAGTAGCCAAGTTTCATTAGAAATTTTTTCCTCTAAAGTTTTAAGAAATGTACCAGTATCATATATTTCAATTAAATGCAATGATAGGCTATCTTTAGAAGCGACAGATTTTAAGCGTTCAATACCACCTTTATTCATATTAGTTATTGGACCTCCAGCCATTAATCGAGATAATCCATCGTCTAATAAATCTATAGTTCTAGTGTCTGAAATGACAGCATCGTAAACAGGTTTTATAGAGTCGTAATATTTTATAGTGTTTGAAAACTCGTCGATATCGTTATCTAAATCTAATTCAATTTGGGTGTAAATATCAGTAATTTCAGCTTGTTGTTTTCGGTTTTCATTCCAATTGTTAATTTGTAATGCAATTAAAATTCCAATAACCACAAGTACAATCTCGCCAATGGCATAAATTAAATATTTACTAAACTTATTTTCGGAGAGTAAATTTTATCATTTAATAGCGATTTTTAATAATAAAGTATTTTGTGTTAATTCTTTAAAACGTTTAAATGTTCTCTAGTTTAAATTTTTAGTTTCTTTCTATTTTATAGAATGCCAATTAATGTAATAGACTTAATCCAAATCCAACGTCATTATAATTTTAGAATTTTTGGAGTACATGATAATAGCTTTTTGTTGTTATTAATTATGTGGTTGTAATGGTATGATAATTATTGTTTTAAAATTATTTAAAACTAAGTTAATAAATAAAATATAAACATTTAAGCATGACTAAATTATTACAAATGGTAGGAGAAGTTTAAATAAGCTATGAGCTTTGTTTTAAGTTATGGTTATAAGTATTATTACTTTAAATTTTCACTTATTGTTTGTTACCTTCTATATTTTAAAAATGTCAATTTGACATTTATTTAAGTTAAAATGCGTGTTTATTGTGAAAAATTGACAACTAAATATGTGTTTTAAATATAATTTTAATGATATTTTTTGTTTAATAGATTTTGGTATTTTTTTTGTTTTATATAAGTCGAAATCAATAAGGATTTCAAATTTGAAACATTGTTTAATTTAAAATTTTGTAATTATGAGCAATTTAGTTAGTGTTCCTAAAAACGGAAGTTTAGCAAACAGCAATTCAAATCAAAACTTCCCGACTTTGTCAAATTGGTTAGATGACATATTTAATCGAGACCTACCATCGGTATTTACCTCAAACTTTAATACAAGTATTACTTTACCCAAAGTAAATATTAAAGAAACTGCCGATGCTTTTATTGTTGAAATGGCAGTTCCAGGTCTAAAAAAGTCTGATTTCTATATTGAAATCGATAATCAAGCCTTATCAATTTCTACAGAGACAAAGGAAAAAAATGAACATAAAGAAGAAAATTACACACGAAGAGAATTTGGTTACTCTTCATTTAAAAGAACTTTTACTTTGCCTGAAACTGTAAATGAAGAAAAAATTAATGCAAGTTATAACGAAGGTATTTTAAATATTCTTTTACCCAAAAAAGAAGAGGCAAAACAAAAGCCTCCACGAAGCATTAAAATTTCATAATTTAATCACTACATTTTTGTTTAAATAATGAATATATAGAGGATATCAATTTACTGGTATCCTCTATACTTCTATACATGTCTAACTTTTAAAGTTTATAGCTATGAAAAAATATATTTTATTATTAATAATTGGCTTTTTAAGTGTTAGTTGTAATAGCCAAAATGATGACATAAAAAACACAGAAAAAAAAGAGGAAGACAAAACGACTGTTAACGAGCCGCAAGGCGCTTGGAAAGTAGATAAAGAATTTGACGAAAACGGAAATTTAATTAGATACGACAGTATTTATTCTTGGTCTTCTAACAATACATATAATAACCTATCATTATCAGACCGTGATAGTTTAATACAATCTTTTAAATCAAACTTTTTTAAAAATTTCTCTGGTTTTAAAAATAATGGTTTCGACGATGTTTTCTCTAAAGATTCTCTTTTTAGCAATTATTACTTTAATGATGATTTTTTTAAAAGTGATTTTGGCTCAGATTTTATGGATATAGATAAAATAAGGCAACAAATGATTAAACGGCAGAAACAATTTTTAGAAAAATATCATTCAGAATTTATTAAACCAGAAGACGAAAACTAAATAGTTTTCGTCTTTTTTTTATAGAAAGATAAATACATAATACGTTTACAGTCGCTTATCGCACGTATTTATACCTTTCTAAAAAACACGTATTTACACTCTATTGTGTTGGTTTTAAGTTATTTACATTTGTTTTGTTGTAGTCTGTTATTTTAATTAAAACCACAATATTATGAGTTTTGCAAAACTTGCACCACCTAAAGACTTTACAGTAAGCTTTAAAAATATAAATAGGTTGTCTACCAATATTCAAACCTTTAATAAAAATATTGAGATGAAAGCTAAAATCAATTCGCTTTCGGGAACGGCCTTTAATTTTGCTGTAGATATTAGAGATAATCTTGTGCCAAAATTAAAAAGTATTGGGTTGGATTTAGCTGCATGTATAAATATAGCAGAGAAGGAAATTAAAACTTTTGGTGAAAATATGGTTAAAATATGTGAAGCTTTAAAAGTCTCTAATGTAGATGTTAATGAGTTAAAAGGAGCTTTAAAAACTGCTCTTGCTCAATCGCAATTAGTACAAAAAATAATTAACGAAGGTATTACTCCAGATTTAGATTTGTATGAACAAAAATTAAATGGATTAATATCAGAATTATCCAGTGAAAAATTAGCGATTAAAGATAATGATGGAGTATTAAAAAGGCATAGAAATGAAATACTCCAGAAAATAAAAGCGAGAACACATACAGTATCTGGCGTTGTTGAAACAATTTGGGATGCCATTACTTTCCAGTTACAAGATAAATTAGAAAAAGATGAGAGAGATTTAGCGCAAATACAATTGCAATTTAATGCAAACTCAATTGCTATTGGAGCAGCTTCTAGTATGATTGGAACTCTAACGTCATTTGACGCAGAGATGGATAGTCAAAGTCGATATTGGGTTGTTTTTTCAACTTTATTACATGCGTTAGACACAGACATTAAAGAACTATTAAATACACATGATAATGATATAGAAAGTCTATATATAGAATTGGTAGAATCTGATTGGACAGCTATAAAAAACGCCAAATAATTTGTAATTAATATTAATCAAAACCAAAAAATAATTATGGAAACTTCAACAAAAAAAGGGTTTAAAGCTCTATTACCAGGAAAAGAATTTGTAAAAGGTACTTTTAACACAGTTTCATTTCAAAAAATCATACAACATTTTATTAACTATGTCCAACAATGTGGAATACCATCAATTAATACAAATTATGCAAAAGGAAAAGTAGAACAAAAAGTGATTGATGATTTAAATGCAATTAACATAAGTTTAAAAACACATTTCAATAAAATTCAAAATGATGCACAAAAAGAACTTGCTCAAGTAGAAAACACAAATACTATACTTGGTAAAATTTGGCATTTTTCTCGTACTGGAGAAGTTTCGGTAAAAGCTATTTATACCGCTGTAAAAAATAATCCAAATCCTTTAAGTCCAGAAACAAAAACAAAAATAACTAAGTATTTAAATTTAATAGATAAATCACTTGCAGATTTAGAAAGTAGTATTCCAGCAGATGCTTTTGATGTTATCCATAAAGAACTAAACAAGGATATTAGTAATTTAAATACAGATTTTACTAACATGCAAGCAGCAATTCCCGATGGCGATGGTAGTAAATTAGATTTAACCAATTTAACAGAAGCAGAGGCTAAAAGTAAATTAGATAAACAAATTAATTCTTTAAATAATAATATTAGCACGCTACAACAAGAAATAGCTTGGGAAACAGTAGGTCAAGTTGGTATTGGAATTGTTGGAGGTTTAATTGCTATAACTAATTTTTGGAATCCAATAGGTTGGGCCGCCGCTGCTGGAACTGCTGTTGGTGAGGCTGAATTAGCAGTAGATAAAGCAGATAAAATAACAAAAGTTGCTACAGATCAAACCAATGTTTTTATTTCTGAAGCTGAAGAAAGTATTCTTCAACCTTATTATGCAACGAAGCATTATGCTACACAAATTAAATCTATGGTGGCAGGATTAGAAAGTTTGTCTCAAGGTATTGGCGCAATTAGAACCTATATAGATGCTAGTTTAACAGATATGGAAAGTTTTATAGCAGATCTTGGTGATTTAGATAGTTTAGATTTAGATTACGAATTAATAAGTGGTGATTTTAAAGATCTTACAGATTGTGTACACACTTTAATGGGACCAGTTTTTGATAATGAAACATTAGAAGATCCAAAATGGTCTGCTATGGCTAGTGATGGTAAATGGGCAAAAATTTTAGAAGATCCAGATTCTCCTTTTTATATTAAATTAATGAAAGAAATGAACGCCGAAAGTCAAGCATCATCAACACCAATACTTAACTCTGTAGCATAATGAAAGGAATAGATTTTTTACCTCAGGACGACATTATTGAATTAATTCCTTCTATGGCAACAATTCAATTTACAAGAAATTTTTCAGATTATGTAGAGCAAATGCCCATTCCAAAATTGTATATTGATAAAGTTGATGATATACAGATAGTAGGAGAAATTAAAATGCTACAAAGAAAAATTGATATAGAATATCCACACATCCAAAGTTTGTCTGGTGAGTGGTTTGGTATTACAGAAAATAATATCACATCAATTTTTATAGATTTACAACATTTTGCTAATGTAGAATTTCATAGCTATTATGATTATATCTGCCATCATAATAAATCAAAAAACGCCAAATTATTACTTGCAACTTTAAATAGATTGAAAGATTTATTAATGGCTAAACATTTAAATGCAAAAAAAGCTTTAAGTGCTTTGGTTGTTTATGAAGGAGACCTTTCTAATTATAGAGTAATTTTAAAAAACACATACGAAGAGGCAAAAAACTCTTTAAGTAATTTAACAAATTATACAGATGAGTTAGAAACTAAAAGAGAACAACTTCAAGAAAAACTTAAAGCAAATAACAAAGCGATTTCAAAATTAGCTTTAGAAGAGGCCAAGGATGTGGTAAAAAATGGTGTAGCTATTGCGGTTAGCGTTGGCTCAGAAAAGTATACAGACGCCATTAAAACTGGAGCTATTTTGGCAATGAATGCTGCCGAAGCAGGAGTTAAAATAATAGCTTTAGATGTTGAGTCTATAAAATTAATTAACGAAATTCAAAAATTAACCCAAAAGCTTAGTGGAGTAGAGCGTGATCTACAAGTTCTAAATAATGCTGTAGCGCAAATGGCATCTATTAGTGAAAGTCATGAGTTTTCAAAAACAATAGTTACTACACTTGAAAATTATTGGAAAAGTTTACATGAATATGTTTCTAATCTTATAAAAGATGTAAATAATAACAAAACGTTGGATTTGCCAGAGGCTAAAGTGTTAGATAAATCATGGGTAGATACAATAGCTAAACCTTTAAAACATGTTATGAGTTTTAGTAATTTATCAACTCTTGAAGAATGGGATTTAAATGATATTGACTTTAAAAGTATAAATGCTTAAAAAATTTATAAGCTATCAATAAAACCTCTTTAATTAATTATAGAGGTTTTATTAATTTAAAAACTATAATTAAGCTCAAAACCTATATTTTTTATGCAAGCAATATTTGTAGTTATTATTTATCCCAATTCTGTTCAAAATAGTCTATATATTGAGCATATTTTGAGTTTTCTTTAGCATAGCTTCTAGTTAATTTGGCCCATTCGTCAAATTTTTTCTTATTTTTTAATTTAAAATAAGCTTGAGACATATTTACAGACATTTCACTTTTCTCAAAATTATTATCAGACATTTTAATTCCTTTACGGTATGTTTTCTCAGCTTCTACAATTTTATTTAATCCTAAATATGAATATCCCAATTCTCTGTAGAAATAAAAATTCTTTGAATTATTTTTAATTGCTTTTTCTAATATAGGAATCGCTTCTTCAAACTTTCCTAAATGATTATAAGCATAAGCCAATTCAAATTCAAGTCCTTCAAAATGAGGTTCAATTTTATAAGCCTTTAACAATGGTTTTAGTGCTAATTCGCAAGCGCCAACGTGGTTATAGTGATAGCCTTCTTGTTTTAAATAAGATACTTTATTGGAGCCTTCTTTATAAAGAGATAACCATTCTGGTTCTTTAGGTAATTTTAATGCAGAAATTTGTTTTTCGGTTAAAACAGAAACAGGACTTGTGTTAGGTTCAAGTCGATATTTTATAAATCCTATATTAGAATCTGATTTTATATTAATTAATTCCTGCTCTTTTATTTGGAAATTGGTTTCGTAATTAAATGTAAAACCTGCTTGATTGTCTATATAAATAAAGCCATAGGCATAAGTGGAATCTGTATCTTTTTTAGGAAAGGCAACCCATTTATCAATTGCGTTATAAAATTTTGTGTCGAATTTTAATTCAGTTAAATTATTTTGTGAAAACCCAATATTTGAAATTAATATTAGAGATAAAATTGTAATTTTTAAAGTTTGTTTCATAATTATACACAATTGTATTATTGTTTTAAAAGTAACAATTTTATAGAGATTACAGGTTGTTTCTTTAAAAATTAATGGTTTTTTAAAATGGTCTTAAATGTTTGTGTGCGTTTTTTTGTTTAATATTTTTATAAAAAGTTAATACTTACAAACTATTTAAAAACGCTACTAATTTTAAAACAGCATTACCACGATGCCCAATTTTATTTTTCAAGTTTAAATCTATTTCGGCAAAAGTTTCAGTATAGCCATTTGGCATAAAAATAGGATCGTATCCAAAACCTTTTTCTCCTTTTTTTATTTGCGTAATTTCGCCTTTGCAAATACCTGTAAAGGTTTCTAGTTTGTTGTTTAAATGTAATGCGATTACAGTTTTAAATTGGGCGTTTCGGTTTGTTTTTTTTGCTAAATTTTTAAGTAATAAATCCATATTATCTTTAGCATTACGTTGTGGTCCTGCATAACGTGCGCTAAAAACACCAGGTTCGTTATTTAAACTTTCAACTTCCAAACCCGTATCATCTGCGAAACAGTCGTAGCCATAATGTGTTTTAATGTATTCGGCTTTTTGTATAGCATTACCTTTAATAGTATTTTGTGTTTCTGGAACATCTTCAAAACAGCCAATATCTTTTAAGCTTAATAGTTTTATATGCTTTGGGATTAAAGATTGTACTTCTTTTAACTTATTAAGATTGTTTGTTGCGAATACTAATTGCATAGTGTGATATAATTAACTTATTTTAGCTTAAATGACAAAAGTAATTTTAATGAGGCAATTAGTATGTGTTTTAGTGTTCCTTTTTTCTGTATTAAGTTTTTCTCAAAACACTAAAAAAGAAAAAATTTACGAGTTTAATTATCTTTTAGAGTATTCTAGTACAGGAGGAGAATGTTTTGATAAAAAATGTAAATTTTTTAAATTAATAAACTCTAATGACAATACTTATAATTTAACTTTTTATAATAAAGGTAAGGATTCGTTTAATTTATATTTTAAGGATTTATATAATTATTTTTCTAATGCCGAGATATTAAAAACAGATTTTGTTAAGCCCGATACATTAGATTTTAAATGTGGTTATAAAAACATTTCTAGAAATGGTTATGCAAATGAAATTGTAGAATTAGACGATAGTTATAAGCTTAATTACCATAAGTTAAAAGATACTGTAATTAATGGAAAAGCAGCAGTTAAATTTGCTCCTATTAGAAAAAGAAGGTTAAAAAGAGGAAAAATAGATGTTGATGATTTTGTAGTAATAGAAAATAATCCAGAATTTAAAAAAATAAATTTTAATAACTATTTTGAGTTAGAACAATGGAATAAAAGTAAGTTAGATTTTGAAGGTTTATTAGTATTTAGAAAAATAAAAGTAACTAATAGAAACTTAAAAAACTTTAAATTAAAACTTGTTAATACGGTTAAGTTTAAAAAAGTGCTTAAACTAACTGTTGATTGCGAATAAGTTAATTTTATACTTGCTTTTATTTAAATGGTTTATAATTATTAACGACATATATATTATAATTTTAATGAAAAAACTCACTAACCTTATTAATGCTAGTTTTTTATTTTCTAAGTTTTGGTCAAGAAACTAAAAATGAAAGAATATATAATTTTGATTATGTTTTAGAATACGAAAATGCAACCGAAGATTCATTAGGCTTATCTAAGGCTTATGTTTTTGTAAATTCAAAAGATAACTCCTATAATTTAACTTTCTCTAAAATTAGGGATAATGGTTATATGAAGTTTATTCATCACAATATAGCAAATATGAATTCTACTATAGAAAACGACTTGTTTTTTAAAGCAGAGACAATTACGCTCGATTGTAATTATAGTTTTTAACCGGCAAATTATTTTAAGAAGTATAGTTTTAAAATAGAAAAAGATACAATTATACATAATGATACACTTAAGTATTATTCTTTTAATAGGTATAATAAAAAACGCAAGAATAAAATGTTATCTCATCATTTTATTATTCAACCTGATACAGAATATATTTTACCTTTTTTCTTTATAACAGATGAATATGAAAAATGGAAATCTTCGGAGTATTTACCTAAAGGTATATTTAGAAGAATTTATTTTCAAGATAAAAACAATAAAATAGTAGAAATGGATTATAGACTTTTATCCATATATAAGTACAAAAAACAAATTATTTTGCCTAAAAAATCTTGTGCTGAAGAATAGTCTATTTACCTGTGGTGATAAGGTTCGTTTCTTAAAATAGTAAATCCACGATACAATTGTTCAATTACAAATAATCGTACCATTTGATGAGAAAACGTCATTTTAGACAGTGAAATTTTTCCTTTTGCCTGATTGTAAATAGCTTCGCTAAACCCATAAGGGCCACCTATTACAAAAACAAGTTGTTTTATACCAGAATTCATGTGTTTTTGTAGATAGTTAGAAAAGCCAACACTGTCGTGTTGTTTGCCGTTTTCGTCTAACAAAATTAATACATCGGTATTAGCTAATTTTCCTAGAATAAGTTCGCCTTCTTTTTGTTTTTGCTGTGCTTCGCTTAAGTTTTTAGAATTTTTTATATCTGGAATAATTTCCAATTTAAATTTAATATAAAAGCCTAAACGCTTTTGGTATTCGTCTATTAGAGCTTGAAGTTGCTTATTATCTGTTTTGCCAATGGCAAGGAGTTTAATAGTCATACGCCAAAGGTAAAACTTTTTGTAATTTGAGATTTAATATTTTCATTTTTTTGATTTGCAATCATTATTTTAGCTAAAACAATTTTTACAAATGATTTCTCAAGAACAATTTAATAAAGAAATAGAATTAATAATCGCTAATGCCATTCGTGAAGACGTTGGAGATGGAGACCACAGTTCGTTATCCTGTATTCCAGCATCTGCTCAAGGTAAAGCTAAGCTATTGGTAAAAGACGATGGAATTATTGCTGGAGTAGAATTTGCAAAACAAGTGTTTGCTTATGTAGATCCAGAAATGAAAGTAGAAACCTTGATAGAAGATGGTAGTAAAGTAAAATACGGAGATATTGTATTTTATGTTACAGGAGCATCACAATCTATTTTAAAAGCCGAAAGATTAGTGCTTAATGCCATGCAGCGTATGAGTGCTATTGCTACTAAAACTAAAATGTTTGTAGACTTACTTGATGGCACTGGAACTAAAATTTTAGACACTCGTAAAACCACTCCAGGCATTCGTGCTCTAGAAAAATGGGCTGTTAAAATTGGAGGAGGAGAGAACCACAGGTTTGCATTGTATGATATGATTATGCTTAAAGATAATCACATTGATTTTGCGGGCGGTATTACAAAAGCTATAGAAAAAACACAACAGTATTTAAAAGATACCAATCGCGATTTAAAAATAATTGTAGAAGCAAGAAATTTAAATGAAATTGAAGAAATTCTTAAAAGTGATGGTGTATACAGAATTTTAATAGATAACTTTAACTACGAGGATACTAGAAAAGCTGTAAAGTTAATTGGAGACAAATGCTTAACTGAAAGTTCTGGTGGAATAAACGAAAAAACAATTAGAGATTATGCGCTTTGTGGTGTAGATTATATTTCGTCTGGTGCATTAACGCATTCGGTTTATAATTTAGATTTAAGTTTAAAGGCTGTAGATTAAAATAAAATATAAATGCCAGAAACAAGAGTCGATGAACTTATTGAAGAAATAGTTGTAGACGAGCAACTTAAAGAGCAGAATATAAAAGAAAAGCTGCTTAAAATTCCAGTGCTTAATATTATAATAAAATTTTTAAGCAAAATAAAGTTACCTGGTTTCGAAGGTTTATCGCTTTACGATTTGTTAGAATTATACGTAATTGGTATTGCTAAAGGAGCGTTAACAGCTCGTGCAAGTGCAATAGCGTATAGTTTTTTTACAGCACTATTTCCATTTTTGCTTTTTATAATAATTATTATTCCAAGTATACCAATGGATGGTTTTGAAACCGATTTTTTAGCATTTTTAGAATCTGTATTACCACCAACAACAACAGACTTTTTTCACGAAAATATTTTTGAAACCTTAAAAGGCAGTAATAATAATACAGGCTTATTATCTACGGTTTTAATTGTTGCTGTTTTTTTAATGGCAAATGGCGTAAATGCATTGTTTTCAGGTTTCGAAAACTCTTATCACGAGCAATTAACAAGAAATCCATTTAAGCAATACTTTTTTGCTATGGGTGTAGCATTAATTTTGTCTTTACTTTTAATTTTAACAGTTGCTGTATTAGGATATTTTCAAATATATGTAGTAGATAATACATTAGCTTTTTTTAGAGAATACGGTTATGAATCTAGACGTAAAACTGAGTTTTGGGCAAGTATAGCACAATATGCTTTTTTTGTAATTGTTACTTTTTTAGCTACAGCAACGTTATATTATTTAGGAACACGAGAAGGTAGAAAAGCTAAATTTTTCTCTGTAGGAGCATTTTTTACTACAATATTAATTATGCTAACTTCGTATTTGTTTGGTGTTTATATTGAAAACTTTTCTCGATACAACGAGCTTTATGGTTCCATTGGCGCATTGTTAATATTATTGTTTTATCTCTGGCTTAATGCTAATATTTTATTGTTGGGTTTTGAATTAAATATGTCTATAATGAATTTAAAAAAACAACATAGTTATGAGTAGAATATTATTAGTGTTTTTTTTATTTTCCTTTTCCGGATTTTCTCAAGGTGTTTTGGGAAAATGGAAAACAGTTAATGCTAAAGATGGAGAGTCTAAATGCATTGTAGAGATTTATGAGAAAGAAGGAAAAGTATTTGGGAAAATTATTGAAATACTAAATCCTGAAGATAAAAATGCAATATGCACAAAATGTACAGGCGAAGATAAAGATAAGCCTATTCTAGGTTTTGAGCTTATCAAAAATATGACTAAAAGTGGTAAATACTACAAAAACGGTACTATTTTCGATCCAGAAAATGGTAAAGAATATAAGTGTAGATTAGCATTAACAGAAGATCCAAATGTATTACAGGTTCGTGGTTATATTTCTTTTTTATATGCCACTCAATATTGGGTTAGAGAAAGCTAATCAAACCGTTTTAAAAACTCTTCTTTTTTTCTAACAGAAATAGGAACTTGTGCATTGTTAGACATTACAACATAACTGTGTTTTCCTTTGTAATATTTTTTAACATGATTAATGTTTATTAAATAGGATTTATGTGTTTTAAAAAACGACGTTTCATCTAATAAATCTTCATAAAATTTAATAGGTTTTGAAACTACTGTTTTTTTATTTTTAGTGTAAATATGAGTAATACTTGTATCTGCTTCTAAGTGTACAATATCTTCTGTTTTAAGCGTTTCAAAGCCAGTTAATGATGGAATTGTAATTATTTTATTTTTATTAGGTTTTAAATTATTAAACAGGTGCTTTATTTGACTTTCAATTGTTTCATTATTTTTTTTGTTTTTTAACCTATTTACCGAATCGTTAAAGTCGTCAACATCAATTGGTTTTAATAAATAATCAAACGCACTAAATTTAAAAGCTTTTATAGCGTACTTATCAAAAGCGGTTGTAAATATTACTTTAAAATTTACTGCCTGCAAATTTCTTAAAAAATCAAAACCTGTTCTGTCATGAATTTTAATATCTAAAAAAACTAAATCTGGTTGCAATTTTGGTACGACATTTAAAGCTTCTTCAACAGTATTGCAAATAGCAATAACGTTAAAAGTATTTGGGTGTCTTGAAATTAAATCTTGTAAGCGAGTAATACAATGTTGCTCGTCGTCTATAAGTATTGTTTTAATCATTTAATATACAAGTTGTATTGGCAGCAATACTTCAATTCTAGTGCCTTGAGATTTGTCAATAATTTTAATATCGCCTTTGGTTTTTTTTACTTTATTAATAATATCAATTCTACTTTTTGTAATAGCCATTCCCATAGATTTTTTGTTTTCTAAATAAGTTATGCTATTTGTTTTTTCTCGCCCTACACCATTATCATCTACACTACAAAGAATCATTTTATTCTGCTTTTTAAAAGTAATAATAATACTGCCTTTTTTGTTAGTTTGAGATAAGCCATGAATAATACTGTTTTCTATAAACGGTTGTAAAATCATAGGAGGAATCATTATATTCTCTGGGTCTAGGCTTTTTTCAACTTCAATAGTATAATCAAATTTTTGTTCAAATCTTTTGCGTTCTATATCCAAATACATTTTTAAAAGTGCAATATCTTCGGATAATAAAATTTCACTTTTTTCAGAGTTTTCTAAGGTTAACCTCATTAATTTTGCAAACTTACCTAAGTAATCGCTAGCAGATTTTGTATCATTTTTTAAAATATAATCACCAATAGAATTTAAGGAATTAAATATAAAATGAGGATTCATTTGCGAGCGTAAAGCTTTAAGTTCTGTATCAGATACTTTAGCATTAAACTCGGCTTCTTTGGTTTTTGTTACAGCTTCTTGTTTTCTTCGGTATAATATAAATCCAATTAAGGATGCAAAAATTAGAGCACTACCTCCTATAATAGATGTGTTTTTAATTGATTTTTGCCTTTCAATTTCTACTTGGGAAATAGCTCTGTCTTTATCTGCTTCGTATTGAATTTCTTTTCTTGAAATTTCAAGTTTTCTATCTGCATTAATAACACTATCTCTTAAAACAATATGTTCTTTAAAGGCAGTGAGTGCTTTTTTGTAATCGCCTTTACTTTCATAAACGTTTGCTAACGTTGCTAAAGCACTATTTTTTGTGGCCATATTATTTAATGCTTTATTTAGTTCTAAAGCATGTGTGGCATAATATTCGGCTTTTTCAATTATATTATTTTTTAAATAAACTTCAGCAGCATTTACATATGCCGATACTCGTAAAACTTCTAGTTTGTGGTTTTCAACAAGTTCTAAACTTTGGTTTGTGTTATTTAAACCGTCTACCATATATCCGCCATTGGTTTGTACTAAACCCAAATTACTTTTAATATTAGCTATGTGTAGAATTTGCTTTACTGTATCTGCAACTGCAATAGCTTTTTTATAGTAAAAAATTGAGGAGTCGATTTTTTTTTGATGACCATAAATATTGCCAATATTAAAATAGGTATTGGTTCTGTGTATAGGATATTTTAATAATGCTTTATAGCTAGTTAATGCTTTTTTATAATCTTGTTGTTCGTAATGAATAAGTCCAATGTTTGTAAGTACTCCCACCGAATATTTATCGAGTTCTGGATGTTTTTCTATAATGGTATAAGCATCTTGATAATGATCTAAAGCTTTTAATGGATTAGATTTAAAATAATGCTCAATAATACCAATACTATTAAGAGCAAGTACCATTCCTTTACTATAATCGAGTTTTTTTGAGATTTCTAAAGTTTTAAGATTGTAATCCATCCAAGTAGAATCTGTTGGAGTTAAAAACATCTTTCTAGCCACAAGTTTTGTCCTTAAATCTATATAAGTAGTGTCTTCGGTTTTGTAGTTTTTAATAACGTTTTCAAGAGAATCAATGGTCTTGTTTTGAGAAAAACATATCAAGGATACCATGAAAAAGAGTGTTGGTAGTACTTTTTTCATTTTAAACTTTAATAATTAATAGCTGTATAAAAATAGCAATTAATTGTTAGAAGTAACTTACAAAAGCAACGTTAATGTGTTTAAAGTCAACGATAATAAGTTTGTTGTAGTTTTTTTGATAAAAATAGGATTGCTTTATAAAGGCTTAATCCAAATAAAAAAAGAAATGAAAGCAAAATTACTTTTTATTTTTATTCTTATCATTTCAAATGCAAACGCACAACTGCAAGCACCGCCAGTTCCAGAGACTTGGGAAACAGATCTTTGGTTTGTAGACGATTGGTTACATGTAGCTACTGTAAATTATAGTTTTAATTCAGATTGTCTGCCAGATTATGTTTTACAACAAACATTAGATTTTTCAACAAGTATTTTTGGAAATAGTACACAATTAAGCATTAGTTATAATGCTAATTCCCAAATGACGACGAGTACAAATGAACTTTGGAATGCCAATCTTCAAGTTTGGGAGAACGAAAGGCGTACAGATTTTTCATACCTAGGTAATAATTTAAGTTTAGTAGAAGTTTATATTTGGGAAAATAGTAATTGGGAAATTAACGAAACCATTGAAAACGCTTATAATGGCAGCGATTTATTAATAGAGTCTCTTTATAAAGAATGGAGTATACCTTTAAATAGTCTTGTTAATAGAGATAAAAGTAATTACACGTATACTGCATTTTCTCAAATAGATACAATTATAAATAGTAATTGGGATGCGGTTAATTCAATCTGGATAGATAGTTCAAAAATAACTTATGTATATAATTCAAATAATGTAGTAGTTTCTAAAATTTCCCAAAATTGGGATGGCAACCAATGGGTAAATAATAATATTGAAGTTTATAGTTACGATAGTAATGGTTTTTTAATAGAACTGTTACAATCAAATTGGAACTTAAATACAGGCGTTTACGATGAGACTCAAAGAAAGCTTTACACAAATAATAGTGATGGTAACCAAATTATAGTGGTAGATCAAACTAATGTTTTAGGAACTTGGACTAACACTACAAGAGATCGCCGTACGTATCCAAACTGTCAAACTCTTAATGCGGAAGATGTCGTTTTTTCAAGTTTAGAAGTTTACCCAAATCCAGTACAAAATCAACTAATTATAGAAATAGAAGGCAATACTACAGGTGTCATTAGGATATGCGATGTTAATGGGCGCAAAATTTTTACTCAAAACATATTAAACAGAATTAATAAAGTGGATGTTTCAACATTAAAAACAGGAATGTATTTGTTACAAATTACTAAAGACAATAAAACAAGTACAAAAAAAATAATTAAACAGTAGCTTAATTTATGTTTTAAAAAAAGTTCTAAATAAAAATTTATGAAAACAAAAAGAATATTACAACAACGCATATGTATAGTTATGGCTCTATTATTTTTAATACCATTGCTAGGTTTCTCTCAGAAAAAAAGATTAAAACCACCAAAACGAGTCTCGAAAATTGAAAGTGTAGATCAATTTGTAGAAAACTCTTTTGATTTATATCATAAGGTATTTGTGTACGATAGTTTAACAACAGTTGGAGTAGAGGTACCTGCTGAAATTGAAGATACTTTAATTGAACGGGCAGAACGAGATGTAGATAGTTTGTGGCAAATTTTACCAACAATTTTAGATGATATGACTAGTGGAAACGCTAATATTATGAAAAAAGGAAAAGCAACCATTAATTTAAATAAGTCTAAAAAAGCACTTAAATACTGTATGCAAACGGTTAAAATGTATTTTAAAGGTGAGGAAGAAGAGAGTGTTGATGACAATAAAAATTAAACAATAATTAAAAATGAATGTTTTAAAAATTATAGTTGTAACAAGTCTTTTTTTCTTAGTCAATTTGGTTAATAGTCAGTCGTATAAACCATCATTTAGAGTAGATATGTGCGATTGTTTAACATTAGAAATACAAAAACGTAAGCTTACAGAAAATGCATACAAAGCATGCTTTAGAGAAACATTACCAAAATATGCAACATTAATTGATGCTCAAATTGTTGAAGAAGATATTAATAAAAAAATGCTTTTAGGCCAATTAGCTAGAAAGGATTTGCTTATTTCTATAAGACCAGAATTGGTATATACTTGCGAAGCTTATTTTAATCATTTAGAAAGCGAAAAATTAAGTAAGAAACTTATAATTAGAGAACAAGCTAGAGAAAGTGATTTAGAAAAATTTAATCAGCTTGTTGCTATGTCTCCAAATACTTATAGTTATTTTTCTAGAGCACAATTGCATTATAATTTAGGAAATTTAGATGCAGCAGAAACAGATATTAAATCTTGTATAGAAATTAACCCAAATAAAGATAACATAAAATCAAGACGACACGAACTGCTTTTAATGGCACTAATACATGAGGAAAGAAATAATTATACAGAAGCTATTACTTTATACGACCTAGCTTATTTTGGCGAGATGGATGTTGAAGTAGCTATTTTAAGAGCCGTAGCAGATAAAAATAATGGCGGCTCAATTGCTAATATTCCAAAACTTAAAGATAGCGCAGAAAATGTATTAAGTTCTAATAAACCTAGTAGAAGACGCTCTACTACAAGCAATCAAACAAGAAGTCAATCTCAAAATAAAACGCAAACGACACAAAGCATACAATCTAAAAAGAAAAAAGATACATCGTCTTTAAAAAAACTATTTAAAATAGACGATTAAATTTTAACCTTAAAAACCATTACTTTTAGCAATGGTTTTTTTGTGTAAACCTATTACCTTTGGGCTATGGGTTATTTTATAGACGTAATATTGGCAATTCCCGTAGAAAGGATGTTTACCTACAGTATAACACAGGCAGAATCTGAGTTTTTACAAGTAGGTATGCGTGTGTCTGTGCCTTTTGGTAAATCTAAAATTCACACCGGATTAGTAGGAGCTATACATACTAACGCACCACAAATTTATGAAGCTAAAGAGATTCATCAAATTTTAGACGAAACACCTATTGTTACTCAAAAACAACTTGAATTCTGGCAGTGGATTGCAAAGTATTACATGTGTACTGTTGGAGAAGTAATGAGAGCAGCTTTACCAAATGCATTTATTTTAGAAAGCGAAACACTAATTAGTAGAAATTTAAAAAAAGAAATAAAAGATACAGACTTAAAGGACGACGAATTTTTAGTTTTCGAAGCTTTGCACCATCAATCTACTTTAAAAATACAAGAAGTATCTAGTATTCTTGATAAAAAAAATGTGCTTCCAGTAATTAAGCGATTAATAGATAAAGAAGTTATTTTATTGCAAGAAGAAATTTACGATAAATACAAACCAAAATACGTAAGGTATGTAAAACTTCAGGCGCAATATACAAGCGAAATAGGGTTACATCAACTCTTGCAAGATTTAAGTCGAGCCGAAAAGCAAAGACAAGTTGTTATGACTTTGTTTTCAATTTCAGCAAAAACAAAGAAGCCTATTAAAGTAAAAGATTTAATAGAAGAAAGTGGAGCTTCTGCTGCAATTGTAAAAGCGTTAATAGATAAAGAGATTCTAGAGGAATATCATATTCAAACCGATCGTGTTCAATACGAAGGAGAAGATAATGAGGCAACAAAAGCATTAAACCAATACCAAACAGAAGCGTTAAAACAAATAAAAAATAAGTTTGAAACTCAAAATGTAATAGTATTGCACGGCATTACTTCTTCTGGAAAAACAGAAGTGTATGTTAAGCTTATAGAAGATGTTTTATTAAAAGGAAAGCAGGTGCTATATCTATTACCAGAAATAGCATTAACTACACAATTAGTAACAAGGCTTCAAAACTATTTTGGAGAGCAGGTTGCTGTGTTTCATAGTAAATACTCTGCTCATGAACGTGTTGAGGTTTATAATAATGTATTAGAAAACACTAATACAGCTAAAATAATTTTAGGTGCCCGCTCTTCTATATTTTTACCATTTCACGATTTAGGATTAATTATTGTAGATGAAGAACATGAACAATCTTTTAAACAATTTAATCCAGCACCACGATACCATGCAAGAGATGCAGCAGTAGTTTTGGCTCATTTGCACAAAGCTAAAACACTTTTAGGAAGCGCAACACCAAGTTTAGAAAGTTACAAGAATGCAATAGATAATAAATATGGTTTAGTAGAAATAAATAGACGTTATAATAATGTGCAATTACCCGATACAGAATTAGTAGATATTGCAGATAAATATAAGAGAAAACTTATGAAAGGTCATTTTAGCGATAGAATGATTGAAGAAATCACCGAGGCCTTAGAAGAAGGATATCAAGTTATTTTGTTTCAAAACAGAAGAGGTTATTCACCAATAGTAGAGTGTAATACTTGTGGTCATTCTCCACAATGCCCAAATTGCGATGTAAGTTTAACTTATCATCAATATAGAAAACAATTACGTTGCCATTATTGTGGACATAACAGCGCAATGTTGCAAAAGTGTATGGCTTGTGGAACTTCAAATTTAGATACTAAAGGATTTGGAACAGAACAAATTGAAACCGAAGCAAAATCACTTTTTCCAAAAGCTAAAGTTGCACGAATGGATTTAGATACCACACGCGGGAAACATGGCTACGAGAAAATAATAACAGCTTTAGAACAGCAAGAAATAGATATTTTAGTTGGTACACAAATGCTTACTAAAGGATTAGATTTTAGAAATGTAAAACTTGTTGGGATTATGAATGCAGATAATATGCTCAATTTTCCAGACTTTAGAGCTCACGAAAGAAGTTTTCAACTCATGCTTCAGGTTTCTGGTCGTGCAGGAAGAACAGATAAAAGAGGGAAAGTATTAATTCAAACTTATAATCCTTATCATAAAATTTTACAACAAGTGTCTACCAATAATTATTTAGACATGTTTAAAGAACAGCTGCAAGAACGTCGTGATTTTAAATATCCTCCTTTTTTTAGACTTATAAAAATAACATTAAAACATAGAGATTATAATAAAGTAGAAACAGCTAGCGACTGGTTTGCAAAGTCTTTAAGGCAAGTTTTTAAAACTAATATTTTAGGCCCAGAGTTTCCGCCGGTATCTCGCGTAAGAAATCAATACTTAAAAAACATTTTAATTAAAATTCCGCAACAGCAATCTTTAGCAAAAACAAAAGAAGCTATTAATAAAATTAATTCAAGTTTTGAGGCTGTTGGACCTTTTAAAGGTGTTCGCGTTATAATAAACGTAGATAATTATTAGTAATAATTGTTGTTACAGCACTTTGCGAGATTTGTATAAAAAAGCACGCTTAAAAAGACTGTTTAAAAGTAAAAATCCTACTCGATAGAGTAGGATTAGTTTAGTTAATTAAAATAAGTGCGGTTAAGTTTAAATATTATTTAGGGCATCAACAAGCAATGTTTTTTTATTTCTACTTAAAGGGATTTCGTAGGAACCAACTTCAACATTTTTACTGTTAAATCTATCTACTTTGTCAAGATTTACAATATAAGATTTGTGTATTCTTAAAAATTTACCGTCAGGTAATTCGCCTTCAAAAGCTTTCATTGTAGATAAAACAACAAGAGAAGTATCTTCGGTAACTAATTTTACATAATCACCAAGAGCTTCAATCCATTTTATATCTTTAATATATACTTTACGTTTTTTAAGGTTACTTTTTACAAAAATATGTTCACCTTCGGTTTCGTTAAAATCTAATTTAAGTTTATGTTGTTCTAAAGCTTTTTCAACAGCTTGATTAAAACGTTCACGAGTAATAGGTTTTTGTAGGTAATCTGTAGCATCGTAATTAAAAGCTTTAAAAGCGTATTCAGTTTTTCCAGTAACAAAAATAATTTGTGGTCTGTTATTTAATACGTCTAAAAGCTCGAAACCATTAAGTACGGGCATTTCAATATCTAGAAATATAAGATCTACCTTGTGAGTATTTAATCCGTTTTTTGTTTCTAAAGCACTGCTGTATTCAGCAATAAGATTTAATGAGTTATTGTTCTCAATCAATTTAACTATTGAAAGTCTTTGTATTGCTGAGTCATCAACTACTACACAATTTAGAGTCATAGCGTTTGTATATTTGGGTTTAATTATCGACAATGTTACAAAAAATTCGGATTAAAACCAAAAAACATCGCTTAAATGTAAAATTTAACATTTTTTTTAGATTTAAAATGAGCTTAAAAATTGTTTCAATTTAATTTTAAAAAGAATTGTGAGTTATAATAAAAAGAGTTATTTTTGCACTCATTTTTAACACAAATAAATAGATTTTTATGAATCATTATGAAACTGTTTTCATCTTAAATCCCGTTTTATCTGATACACAGATAAAGGAAACAGTAAAGAAATACGAAGATTTTCTTACTGAAAGAGGAGCAAAGATGGTAGCCAAAGAAGATTGGGGCTTAAAAAAATTAGCTTACCCAATTCAAAACAAAAAAAGTGGATTTTACCACTTATTTGAGTACACTATAGATGGTGAACACATTACTCCTTTAGAAGTAGAGTTTAGACGTGATGAGCGTTTTATGCGTTACTTAACTGTAGCTTTAGACAAGCACGCGATTTCGTGGGCAGAGAGAAGAAGAGTTAAATTAAACAAAAAAGCGTAATTATGGCATCTATCGAACAACAAGCAAAAGGAAAAAAAGAAGGTGAAATTAGATATTTAACACCTTTAAATATTGATACGAACAAGCAAAAAAAATATTGTCGTTTCAAAAAATCTGGAATCAAGTATGTAGATTACAAAGATGCAGATTGGTTATTAGGGTTTGTTAATGAGCAAGGTAAAATTTTACCAAGACGTTTAACAGGAACTTCTTTAAAATACCAAAGAAAAGTATCTGTAGCAGTAAAAAGAGCACGTCACTTAGCTTTATTACCATACGTAACAGATTTATTAAAATAAAACTAGCATAACAATGGAACTTATATTAAAACAAGACGTTGAAAACTTAGGATTTAAAGACGATGTTGTAACGGTTAAGAACGGTTATGGTAGAAATTTTTTAATTCCTACAGGACACGCTGTATTGGCAACATCTTCTGCAAAGAAAGTATTAGCCGAAAACTTAAAGCAACGTGCCTTTAAAGACAAAAAATTAATTGAAGAAGCGAATACTACAATTGAAGCTTTAAAACAATTAGATATTAAAATCGCTGCTAAAGCAACAGAAGGAGCTTCAGCTGGAGATAAATTATTTGGATCTGTAACTAAATTAGATTTAGTGGATGCTTTCGAAAAAGAAGGACACACTATTGATAGAAAGTTTATCACTATTACAGGTGGAAACATTAAACGTTTAGGACAGTACACAGCAACTGTACGTTTACACAGAGAAGCAACAGCAGATATTGATTTTGAAGTTGTAGCTAAATCTTAAGATTTTAAATCACATAATACAAAACCGTTTGGAGTCTCTTCAAACGGTTTTTTTAATTTTAAATTTTACGCTAACGCAGAATTACTAATGAAAAAACATTTACATTTTATAGTATTAATTGTCTTACTTGTTTCTTGCAAGAATGATGTTTCTAAAAATGAAACTTTACCTCAAACTAATACAGAAATTATAAAAAAGTCTGTTTTAATTGAAACTTTTAAATATAAGCCTAATGCAGCACCAATTATAAGTGTACATCGTGGAGGAAAGAGTATAAAAAACTACCCAGAAAATTGCTTAGAGACTTTACAATATGTAAACGATAGTATTCCTGCTATTTACGAAATAGACGTAGCTAAAACAAAAGATTTTAAACTTGTATTATTACACGATAATACTTTAGATAGAACAACTACAGGTTCTGGAAAAATTTTAGATTATACTTATCAAGAATTACAAGCCTTTAATATGGTTGACGATTTTGGTAACGAAACCAGTTTTAAAATTCCATTATTTACTAATGTTTTAAAATGGGCAAAGCAAAATAATGTAGTGTTAACAGTAGATATTAAAAGAAGTGTTAATGTTGAAACAGTAATAGATGCTATTAGAAAAGAACAAGCAGAAGATAACTGTATTATAATTACTTACGATTTAAAACAAGCACAGAAAGCTTATAAGTGGGCACCAGAACTTCTATTATCTGTTTCTGCAAGGAATGATAAAGAGTTAGACTGGTTATTGCACTCTAATATTCCTACCGAAAATATGTTAGCTTTTACTGGAACACGCCTATCTCCAGATGCGTTTTATAAAAAAGTACAATCTTATGGTATAAAAACAATTTTGGGTACATTAGGAAATTTAGATAATCAAGCAAAATCTAAAGGAGAAGTGCCATACAGTGTTTGGAAAAATAAAGGAATAGATATTTTTGCAACAGACAGACCGTTTGCGGTAGCAAAAGCTTTAAATATTAAAAAATAGAATAAACAATTAAGATGAAATACGCTAGGTTAACAAAAGAGCAGTTTGAAGAGTTACATAAGGAGTTTATAAACTTTTTAGCAACACAATCTATAACAGCAGAAGAATGGGCAAATTTAAAAGCCAATAAGCCAGAATTAGCAGAAGTAGAATTAGATGTTTTTAGCGATTTAATTTGGGAAGGAGTACTAAATCAAACCAGATATTTAGAACACATTTCTCCAAACGATATTCATTTGTTTTCTTTAAACGAAGATAACATGCATTTAATTGGTATTAAAGTAAAAGAAGATGTCGATTTAACAACAAAAGAAGGCTTTAATTGGTTAAGAAATAACTTAATGCATGATAATGTAGAGTTTGTACAAGCTAAAAAGGACTACAGCGACGATAAAAACTTAGATAAATTTACACTTATTCAGCAAGGATCTAACATTACTAAGGGCGAATTGTATGAATATATGTTTAAACTTATAAATTAACAAATTCCTGCGAATGCAGGAATCTCATTAATTAACTTTCGTTATTTACAACTAAACGACTATTTTTGTCATTCCGCACTTGATGCGGAATCTAAATTTAAGAAAACGTCACTTCGAGTGATTTGTGAAGCATGAGCAAATTGTATCGAGAAGACATTAAAAAGATTCCTGCCTTCGCAGGAAGTTGATATGGCACAAAAACCAAGTATACCAAAAGGAACAAGAGATTTTAATCCCGAACAAGTTGCAAAACGCAATTACATATTTAATACTATAAAATCTCAATTTAAAACTTTTGGATTTCAACCTATAGAAACACCAAGTTTTGAAAATAGTGATACTTTAATGGGAAAGTATGGTGAAGAAGGTGATCGCTTAATTTTTAAGATTTTAAATAGTGGTGATTATTTATCCAAAGTAAATGATGAAGAATACGCAGGTAAAGATTCTAATAAAATTACCGCTAAAATTTCAGAAAAAGCTTTGCGCTACGATTTAACAGTGCCATTTGCTAGATATGTAGTGCAACACCAAAACGATATAGATTTCCCTTTTAAGCGTTATCAAATGCAACCAGTTTGGAGAGCAGATAGACCACAAAAAGGACGATTTAGAGAGTTTTATCAATGCGATGCAGATGTTGTTGGCAGTGATAGCTTATGGCAGGAAGTAGAATTTATACAACTTTACGATAATGTGTTTACTGCTTTAGGTTTAAAAGGAACTACTATTAAAATAAATAATCGTAAAATACTTTCTGGTATTGCTGAAGTAATAGGTGCTAGCGATAAACTTATAGATTTTACTGTAGCTTTAGATAAGTTAGATAAAATAGGAGAGGAGAAGGTAAAAGAAGAAATGTTAGGTAAAGGAATTTCGCAAAGCGGAATAGATAAATTGCAACCATTGTTTTCTTTAACTGGAGATTTTAATTCTCAAATAGAAAGTTTAAAAGACATTCTTAGTACTTCCGAAGAAGGAAAAAAAGGTATTGAAGAATTAGATTTTATTAATAAAGCAATTAGTGAGCTAGACCTAAAAACGGCTAATTTACAGTTAGATGTTACTTTGGCTCGAGGATTAAATTATTACACGGGCGCTATTTTTGAAGTGTCTGCACCACAAGGAGTAAAAATGGGATCTATTGGCGGTGGAGGAAGATATGCCGATTTAACTGGTGTTTTTGGTCTTAAAAATGTAAGTGGTGTTGGCATAAGTTTTGGGTTAGACCGTATTTATTTAGTGTTAGAAGAATTAGGATTGTTTCCAGAAACTATTGCTAAAAGTACAGAAGTTCTATTTATAAATTTTGGAGATGCCGAAGCATTATTTAGTTTAAAAGCAATTAAATATTTAAGAGAAACTGGTATTAATGCAGAGCTTTATCCAGATAAAATAACAAATGGAAAGCATATGAAAAAGCAAATGAATTATGCTAATAAACGTAATATTCCATTTGTGGTTTTAGTAGGTGAGGAGGAAATGAATAAGAATAGTTATACTTTAAAGAATATGAAATCTGGAGAACAGAATAAAGTAGAGCTAAAAAAACTAATAAGTTTATTAAAAAATTAATAGGAATATTATAATAATTAAAAAACCTGAGGACTTGTTGTTCTCAGGTTTTTTAGTTTTTATTTAGATGCAAGTAATAAATTAATTAACTAATATTTTTTTTGATTTTGATTCTACATCCGAATTAACTCTTAAAATATATTGTCCAGACTTTAAGTTATTTGTCTGTATTACAATTTTTTCTTCTTTACCAATGGAATTATACTTTGCTTTTAATTTTCCAGAAAATGAATAAATTTCGACAGATGTAATAGGAGCAGTATCAGGATTGTTAATACTAATTTGTTTTGAGTTGTTTAAAAACTGAATTTGAACACCAGCTTCAGCCTTTAATCCTAGGCTAATATCTATGTTTATGCCAAAACCGTCTTCGTCTTCTTCATCGGTATTATCTGTTGTAGAATTTTCTTCTTCTTCTTCTTCTGTGTTTTCATTTTCATTTATAAAACGTAATTCAAACCGATTTACATAGTCTCCAGCATTTAAAGCTAAAGAAACTCCAGTGTTATTTTTTATGTTGTAATAAGTGTTGTCTTCTTTATCAAAAAGAAAAATCTCTCTATCCTCTGGTACATTTTGTAATTGGTCTATAACTATAGTGTAATCACCATCTATAGCAGTATGTACACCTATAGGTAAAATTGAATTTTCGTCTATATTGTCTATACCTTGAATATTAAATTTTCTATTATCTATTATCCAGTAAATATCATCTGGATTAGTGTTAAAAATTTCGGCATCGTAACCAAAATCTATTCCTGCAGTCGCATTATTATCTACAGTAACTAAAATTTGTTTGTGAGTATTGGTTGTAGAGGTAAAGCCTAATCTAATTTTCATTCTATTATCATTATTAGTCCCTTGTTGAGCAAATAAATTGATACAGAATAATGTAATTATAAACGTATATAATATTTTTTTTAGCGAAAAATTATTCATGGTTAGCGATTTTAAAAAACAAAAAAAGTAAGATTTTGTTTCTCTCAAATTTATAGCAATAAGTAAGTTAAATTTTAAAAAAAGCTACAAAAAACTAATAAATACGATATACGGCAAGTTTGTGTTAATTTTTACGATTAACTACTTTTTACATAAAAAGAAAGCCTGAAACTTAATGTTTCAGGCTTTAGAATTTTTAGATTTCTATATATTACTCAACTAAAACTTTTTTAGAGAGTTTTCCGTTTTCGGTATTAATTTCTATAATATATGCTCCAGTAGAAATATTATTAGTTTTTAATTCAATAATACTATCATTTTCTATTTCGGTATATTTTATAATTGACTGACCTAAAATATTAAATAATTCTACAGATTTAATAATTTCGAATTCTGGATTATTAATAACAATAGTTTCGTTATTGTTTGCAAAATAATATTGTAAACTAGTTTCAGCTTCAAAATCTTGAGTGCTTAAAGTATTTGCGTTAGAGAACCTTAAGTCAAAACGGTTTAAATACTCACCTGCATTTAAATTAACGGTAAATTCTGGGTTATTTCTAATATCAAAATAAGTATCTGTAACGTTGTCATAAATGTATATTTCTAAATCATTAGGAACATTTTCTAGAGCATCAATTTTAATACTGTTATCTCCGTTTTCATTAGTAATAATTCCTAATGGTAAAATTGTAGAAACATCTATTTGGTTTGTTCCTTGAATAAGATATTTTTTATCATCTATATCCCAAAACATGTCGGTAACTTGAGAATCGTTAGACTCTCCATCATATCCAAAATCTACTTGTGGTGTAGCATTTACATCTTGTGTTACTAGAATTTGTCTTGTATAAGTGTCATTAACAGAATTAAAACCTAATCTAATTTTTAATCTATTATCATTATATACAGTTTCGTTTGGTTGGTTATTGCTTTGTCTTATAAATACAGAGTTAGCTCCTTCTTTTTCAAAAACACGTTGTCCGTTATTAAAGTTTATAGTTCCAGAACTAGATCCTGTAATAAAGAAACTTTGTCCAACAGGAATATAACGGTCTGGAGTTTTTGTTGGTGTTCCTCCTGTTGTAGTTCCTCCTGTTGTATAGTCGTGTTGCATAGCTGGTATACCTCCCGAAAGATTATATGTTGCATAACCTCCTTCATATTGTGATACATAATGAGATCCTCCACCAAAGTGTTCCCAAAAATATACTGTACCAGTAGTGTTTGTGTTATTTAATATAAATGTATTAGCGTCTAATGCTGATGCATATGGGTTACCAACTAAATAATCATAATTATTATCTATAGTTAAGTTAATATCACCATTATTAGGCTTTCCTCTAAAAACATAGTTTTGTTCTAAAGCAATATTGCCATTAGTGTTACTTACACCTTTCATTGTAAATCCTTCTCCTGCAGACATTGTTCCAGTACTACGTACATGTTGCCAGTTATAATAGTCTGTAGCTAAGTTTGCATACTTCCAAATCCAGTAATCTGCAATACCTATAGGTGAGCCAGATGTTCCATCATAACCATTAATTATAAAATTAATAGCTTGTGGTGAAGCAGGATTAGTACCGTCTAACAATACATCTGGAATTGTGTAATTATTGTTGTTAGTGGTCGTGTTACTAACACCAACTGGTGAAGACCAATAATTATATGTGTATAAATCTTGTGTACCTTGTTGGTCTCTTTCTAATAGTCCAGAACTTGTTACATCTAAATCTGAATCTATAGTTTGTATTAATTGAGATTCTCCTTCTAAATCTATTTTACCATCTAAGTTCAGATAGTGAGATATTGTTAAAGCATTCCCTGAGTTTGTAGCTGTATTTCCTGCTACAGATAAAGTGTTACCTATAACATTAAGAGATAATAAAACTCTATTGCTATTGTTTGCAGTAGGTAACGATGTATTATCCATAGTAATGTTGTGGTTTGTTTCTACAATATTCCAATCTACAGTAGTGTCGCTATTTACTATAGAAGCTGCACCAGGAATTGTTTGCACATCTCCGTTAAGCCATGTACTGTTTAAATTCCAATCTGTATTATTTGCCGTTTGGTAAGGTAATGGTGCAGTTTGAAAATCTACTGTGTTTAAGTTTCTTAAAGCACCTTGATTTCCATTCCCAGAAGCATCTTCTGTATTTGTATATGTATAAATAGACATTGGATAGTATGCAGCTAAAGCATTCCATGGTATGGTTGCAACATCGTTTTTAGTTATAGACGATGGAATAACTTTACCATTAACAAAACCAGTGTTTTCTTGAATTTCTTGATTCATTATATACTGTAATTGTGCTTGAGTAAGTTCTGTATCCCAAATTCTAACTTCATCAATATTTCCTCTAAAGTATTGTGTAGGCGTGTTTTTTCCTGCAGCAGCAATATTAAAAGACTCATCTGTATCTATAGGTGCATTTCTATTTGCAGATCGGTCTAATACACCATCAATATATAGGTAAACTCTTGTGCCGTTGTAGATGGCAGCAACGTGATGCCACTCATCGTCTGGAATAGAAGTGTTAGATGTTAGGTTTTGGTTGGTTCCATTTATCCAACGCATTTGAATTCTGTTATCATTTATTATCCTAAAATCATAACCTTCTGTATAAGCTACATCTCGTTTAGATATAATAGATGCATTACCAGTATCTGCGGCATCTCTTTTTATCCAAGCAGAAATTGTAAATCCAGATGGATTTAAATTTAACTTATTAGACATATCGATATAGTCTTGCGAACCGTCAAAATAAACAGAACGTGTTACTTCTACTTGCGGTGCATAACCAAAAGTAATATATTTAGTACCATTAAAATCGTAATCTGCTTCTAGATTAGATCCATTTATTTGCATTAATCTATAATCTGCAGTAGGATCGAATACTGGTGTATCTGAAATAAACATATAATAACTTCCAGGAGGACTAATATTTCTGATAGCATCTTGAGGAATACTTACTTTTACAGAACCTACATCTCCACCAGTTTCAACAACTTTCCAGATACGTTGCATTCCTAAAAAGCTTACAGGAGTCGACAATCCAGAAATTCCAGAACTTAAATCTACAGCAACAGTTATTGGAGCAGCATCTAAACTAGCATTGTTATTTCCCCAAACTAAGTAGTTTTTATCATTTAAAGTTTCAGTATTTGTTGAAATGTTTTCTGAATTAGTGTTATAAATGTCGTTTAATCCCATAGTAAGGATACCTTCAATTCTTCCAAAACCATCTACAGCATCATTTACACTTCTAGATTGTTTTTGGTTTAATTCTCCATCATCATCTCTACCAATACCAGCAATATCGTAATTGTATCCAATGTTTGCAGATTGATCCCAGATAACGCCTCCGTCACTATCTACATAGTCTTGCGAAGTACCGTTAACACCTAATGTTATACCATATTTAATGGCAAGATAAGATTGTATTCTATTACGTTCTTGAGTAAGGTTGGCATCAGATTTTCTTGAGTTATATGTTATTACTTCTGCAATACGACCATCAAAACTACCATTCCAGTATTGGCTTCTTCCTAACCAATATCTTCCATTGTTAATAGTAGCATATCTGGAAATGTCATTTGTTTCGTTTCCAACCTGGTTGGCGTTGAAATATAATTCCATATCAGTATCAGATGCATTTTGTCTAATATTTATTATTTGAATTTTATTATAATCGTTAGTTGAGTTTGTATCTGCTCTTCCATATCCATTTTCGGCAGGATTTGAAGGTGTTTCGCTAGTTGTACCAATACAGAAAGTTAACCTTTCGTTATTAAACCTTGCAGTGTAAGATCCATAACCAAAACCAGTAACATCTTCTGTATAACTTTCAGTTAAGGGATCTGAGCCTGTAAAAGTGTCTAAAGGAACCATTCCTGTAGTAATTGTAGGATCTGGCATTAGTACCACAAACATATCATTTGTATTAAAACCTCCAGTTCCTTTTAGCTCATCTCTATTAGTAATATATGTCATATCAGCATATGCTGTAGTGTTGTCGTTTTCAAACTCAATAACAGGATTAAAGTTCATGTTTTTTACAGTATTGTTTCTAAATACTGGTTCTTGACCAGCAACAACAACTTCTGCATTATTTCCTTTTCCATTATCTATCCATTGGCTTACAAGAGATCCATCGGTAGCAGTTGTAGTTCCGTTTACTTGATCTGCTTTTAACCATAAGTCTAAGCCAGATACTACTCCTCCAGGAGCTACTGTAGGTGTACAAAATGTAGTCGCAGAAATTTTAATATTATCTACATAAACTCTATCATTACTATTGTTAGCATTACAACGTACTCGAAACCTACTATTGGTTGTAAAAGAATAATCTGTTGCGAAAATTGTAGATGTTTTAGAGTAAGCAAATGGAGTTTCTGTAGCTTCGAAATCTGCATTTTTATTTACTATAGATCCACTTACAAAATTTCCAATTACTATCCAGTTTGTACCACCATCACTACTATATTCAATAAAAAAGCGTTCTCCGTTATCCATTCCTTCAGGTTTGAAAAAGAATTTAAAATCTACTTTGTCATAAGTAAGTATATCGAAAATAGGAGAAATAAATGATGAAGTATTTCCAGTTGCATCACTATTACTAACTCTTAAACTAAAGTTGCCATCGTAAGACCATGTCGCATTATTTTGACGAGATGCATTAGCACCGCCAGAAGTCCAGCCTTCTAAACCGCTTTCAAAAGTAGCGTTGTGTATATCTATAGATCCACAAGGAGGTGGAATAAATCCTGTACCTTGAATGTTAAAATTATATGGGTCTTCGTCACTATCATTATTATCAATACTAATACTAGCAGTTCTTAAGCCAACAGCACTTGGATCAAACGTGATAGCAAAAGTTGTACTATTACCTCCAGTAATTGGAGTAGTAGGTATTGTAGTAATTGTAAAGTCTGCTGCATTGGCACCAGTTATATTGACGTAAGGAGTGCCTCCTGTTAAATTTAAATCTGAAGAACCATTATTCATAATTGTAAAAACATTTACATTGGTTCCTCCAGCAATATCGATTGTTCCAAAATCTGTATCATCTGAAAAATCCGGAGTAGTATCGCCATCTAAAATAGTAGTAGCGTTTCCTTGGATGTTTATTTCTGAAAACGGAGTAAAACCATTACCTTGAATATTAAAAGTGTATGGGTTCTCATCAGCATCATCATTAGTGATTTTTACTGTAGCTGTTCTTAATCCTACATCACTTGGATCAAAATTAATAGTAAAGGTTGTGCTACTTCCTGCTGAAATTGAATTAGAAGGTGCTGTAGTTACCGTAAAATCACCAGCATGTAATCCTGATATAGTTATATAAGGAGCAGCTCCTGCTAAATTAAGTGTAGCTGAACCTAAATTTTCAATAGTAAATGTATTGTTTTGTGAACCAATTACAACATTTACAGTTCCAAAATCAGTATCATCTGCCACATCTGGTGTTGTGTCTCCATCTACAATATTTACAGCATTACCTTGAATATTAATTTCTGGTTGTGGAGCAACACTTGTAACTAATGAAATATCATCAATAGCCATATCTCCTGTAAAGTTATTTTTTGTTTCTTCTCTAAAGCGAATTTTAACGGTTTGACCTACATAAGCGCTTAAATCTATATCAACTAAATTCCAATTTTGATTACTACTTGTTTGGTCTTGTCCTAACTGAGACCAAAGTGTTGAGAAATTTACACCATTATCTGTACTTAATTCTACAAAAAGGTCTCCCATACTATCACCATACATATGGTAATAAAATGAAAAATCTGCTGCGGTTTCAGATGTTAAATCAAAACAAGGACTTGATAAAATAAAAGTATCATTATAATTAGGGCTACTAGACTCAGTAAACATATACCAACTCCCTCCATTAGCTGCAGATGGTCCTGTGTTGTTAGATGGTGTACCTCCACTTCTTCTAGTCCAATCATTATCATCATTAGTACTTTGTATCCAATTTCCTATACCAGATTCAAATCCTTCATTGTAAGGAAAAGTGTCTACTGTAGTTTCACATGAATATCCAGTAATTACTATATCATCAAAAACGGCATATTCATCAGTTCCGTTACATTGGCCTGTAAATCGAAAGGCAGAATTTGCATTGAAATTATATGTTGCACTATTTAATGAAAAAGTGAAAGTTTGTTGAGTTGTACTTGAATTAGCAAACTCTACACCTCTTCTGTAATCTTCTAGTGTAACCCATGAAGTACCATCAAAATATTGCAAATTAAAACCTTCATTATTATCAATATTTAATGAAGTAAAACAAAATTGAAAATCAACACTATCATAGGCTGTTAAATTTAGATTAGGAGATGTTATTCTACTAGAGTTATCCAAATTGTGCGAATAGTACACAAAAATAGCACCAACATTAGTACAACGGTAATTATTATTAGTAGTACGATTTGCATAAGTGCCACCACTTGTCCAACCTTGAAAACCGCTATCAAAAGTGTAATTTCCAATTGTAGTTTGCGAAAATGTTACATTAAAAAATGATAAGATAAAAAGTAGTAATGCATACTTTTTAAATGCGAGGGTAGAATTTTTCATAAGTAGTTAGGTTAATTTAGGGAACCTAGTTTGTAATAGGTTGTAAAACTACAATATTAGTCCTTAAAAAGCAAAAATAATCGATGAAATGCATTTTGTGTTTTTAATATATTGATTTTCAGTGTTTTGCGATATAAAAAATCAGTGTATTTGAGCGTGTAATTGTGTATTTTGTCGATGAAAGATTGTTTGAAAATAAAAAAGTTGAGCATGTTAATACCCAACTTTTTTTATTAATTAAATAATTACTTTAGAATTTAATCATTTTTTGAGTATGAATAATTGAATTTTTAGAATTAGAAAGTCTTAAAAAATAAGGAGCTTGATCTAATCTTTCTAAACCATTAATTGTTAATTTTCTTAATGATGGAGTAGTAGCCTTAGTATAAACAACTCTTCCATTTAAATCGTAAATTGTTACTGTTATTATTTCATTATTATAATTTAATGGTAATAAAATATTAATAGTTGAATTAAAAGGATTAGGACTAATACTAATGTTTTCATTTTCAAATTCTGTAGATCCTAAGGTTTCTTCATCATATCCATCACAATCTTCATCAATACCATTTTGAGGAATCTCAGTTGCTTCTGGATTTATTAAGTTGTTAGAATCATCACAATCTGTATCGTTTGTAACGTAGCCCATTGGCTGAGTACAATCTTGAATTGAATTATTTGCATCACCATATCCATCATCATCTGTATCTGCATAATAAGTGATTGCTGTTCCGTTATTTGTTATTTCCCATGTACATGTAGTTTCGTTAAACGTTGCAGTTTCGTAACATTCTGTAGCAGGTTCAGGATCTTGAGTTCCTATGTTTTCCCATTGGCATGTGCTATCGTTAAATTGGTAATTATCCCAACAATTAACAGCAGTTGGTTCAGGATCTTGAGTTCCTATGTTTTCCCATTGGCATGTGCTATCGTTAAATTGGTAATTATCCCAACAGTTAACAGCAGTTGGTTCAGGATCTTGAGTTCCTATGTTTTCCCATTGGCATGTACTATCGTTAAATTGGTAGTTATCCCAACAATTAACAGCCGTTGGTTCAGGATCTTGAGTTCCTATGTTTTCCCATTGGCATGTGCTATCGTTAAATTGGTAATTATCCCAACAGTTAACAGCAGTTGGTTCAGGATCTTGAGTTCCTATGTTTTCCCATTGGCATGTGCTATCGTTAAATTGGTAATTATCCCAACAATTAACAGCAGTTGGTTCAGGATCTTGAGTTCCTATGTTTTCCCATTGGCATGTGCTATCGTTAAATTGGTAATTATCCCAACAGTTAACAGCAGTTGGTTCAGGATCTTGAGTTCCTGTGTTTTCCCACTGGCATGTACTATCGTTAAATTGGTAATTATCCCAACAGTTAACGGCAGTTGGTTCAGGATCTTGAGTTCCTGTGTTTTCCCATTGGCATGTGCTATCGTTAAATTGGTAATTATCCCAACAGTTAACAGCAGTTGGTTCAGGATCTTGAGTTCCTGTGTTTTCCCACTGGCACGTACTATCGTTAAATTGGTAGTTATCCCAACAATTAACAGCCGTTGGTTCAGGATCTTGAGTTCCTATGTTTTCCCATTGGCATGTGCTATCGTTAAATTGGTAATTATCCCAACAGTTAACAGCAGTTGGTTCAGGATCTTGAGTTCCTGTGTTTTCCCACTGGCATGTGCTATCGTTAAATTGGTAGTTATCCCAACAGTTAACAGCAGTTGGTTCAGGATCTTGAGTTCCTGTATTTTCCCATTGGCATGTACTATCGTTAAATTGGTAATTATCCCAACAGTTAACGGCAGTTGGTTCAGGATCTTGAGTTCCTGTGTTTTCCCATTGGCATGTGCTATCGTTAAATTGGTAATTATCCCAACAGTTAACAGCAGTTGGTTCAGGATCTTGAGTACCTGTGTTTTCCCAAGAACAATTTGTATAGTTGTAAGTGTAATTGTCCCAGCAATTTACTGTAGGAGGTTCATCTTGTAGTGTTATTGTTACAACGGCTGTACAAGTGTCAGAATTTCCATTAGCATCCGTCACAGTTAAGGTTACATTATTTGCACCTTCATCTTCGCAAGTAAAACTTGTTTTAGATGCAGAAATACTAGCTATTCCACAATTATCTGAAGAGCCATTATTAATTTGAGACGCTGTTATTGTTGCATTACCTGAATTATCTAATTGTACAGTTATGTTTTGGCAAACAGCGGTTGGATTTTCGTTGTCCGCTATTATGTTTACATTAAACGACGCTGTTTCCGTATTACCACTATCATCGGTTACTGAGTAGCTTATAGTTGTGTTTCCAGTAGGAAAAGTGTCTCCACTGTTTAATCCTGTAGCATCAGTTCTAACAACAGTTAAAGTGGTATCACAATTGTCTGTTGCTGTTGGGTCTGTCCATGTTGGATTATTGTTTCCACAGGTAAATGATTGGTCACTAGGTACATTAACGAATTCTGGGTTTACTTGGTCTACTACAGTAACAGTTGCGGTACAAGTATCGGTTTGAGATTCGGCATCTGTAACAGTAAGTGTTACGGTTACTGGAGTTCCAATATTAGAACAATCGAAAGTATCAATATCTATTGCGTAGTTTGTAATAGCTACATCGTCTGTAGAACCATTATCTATATCTGTTGCTATAATAGTTGCATTACCGGTATTATCTAATTGTACTGTAATGTTTTGGCAAGCCGCTACAGGTGGTGAAGAAGTGGCTACATCTGCTGTAAAATTAATATTGTCTACAGAGATATCACTTCTAAAACCAGAACCAGTAATACCATGAAAACGTAATTTAATTGTTTGGCCATCGTAATCAGATAAATCAATAGTTTCTGTTAACCATGGATTTGAATTAGCTGTTGTTTGAGAGTTTGGCTGACCAATTTGAGTAAAAACAGTATTAAAAGTTGCAAAATTATCTGTACTAACTTCTACATATAAATTTCCCATTGTTGCACCAAACATATGGTAGTCGAAAGAGAATTGAGAATTTTCGTAACCATCTAATTCAAAACATGGACTTGTGATATAAGCAACTTTGTTTGGATAACCTGTTCCTTCTCCTGATGCTTCAGTATAAATATAAAACGTGCCATCACTTGCTCCAGAAGGACCAGTAATATCTGGATTATTAGTAGTGTTTGTTGGTGTCGTTCCAGAGTTTCTTGTCCAATCTATATCGTCTCCACTTGTGTTATTTGTCCATAAACCGAAATCTGCTTCAAAACTTTCAGAGTATGGAAATGAGACAACAGGAGTGCCTGTACAAGGAACAGCTGCCGGAGTTGTAAAATTTTCAATAGCGCTATAACTAGAAGTGTTAGTTTCGCATCGTGTTCTTACACGTACATCGTAATCTGTATCTGCCGACAGTCCTGTAATAGTGTAGCTATTTGTAGAAAGGTTTGTAACAGTTGTCCAACCAGCTGCTCCAGATCCAGTTTCTCTATATCTTAAATCGTAAGTAGCAGAAGTTACTTCAAACCAATCTACTTGTGCAGAGAATGCTGAAATGTTTGAAAATGTAATATTTGTAGGAACAGTAGTTTGGCAAGCTACATTAACGCTAATAATTTTAAAATCGTCTATAAAGAAACCATCGTTTGTTGTAGAATAGTTTTCGTTTACGTTTAATGCATCTGTTCTAAAATTGAATCTTATTTTTACGTTGTTTGAGTTAATAAGAGAAGCGTAATTGCTGGCGTCTATGGTAAATTCTTCCATAACCCAATTATCCATTCTGTCTCCGTCATAAACTTGCCCAGAACTATTAGCTTGAAAATTGGCATATGAAGAACTTTTATTATCATGACTAGTTGTTGCACTAGTTGCATTTGGCTTTGTGTAATTTCCACAAAGTGACACCCAACTAGAACCACCATCTGGCGAACCTAAAACTTCAACAAAATCATAATTTCTTTCTATATCCCATTTTGAATAAAACTGTATAAGGACTTCTTCTGAATTGGTAAAATCGTAACTATTTGTGGTAGTTAATGTTTTTGTAACATTATTATTATATGTTCCTGTGCTAATAGCGTTAGATCCTGAATATGCATCAGACGTTGTGTTAATCCAACCATTAGATTGTGTCCAACCTGTTAAACCTGTAGCATCTGGATCGTGGTCGAATAATAGTGTTGGTTGATAATATTTTTTATAGTTAGCTTCATAAATAATACCATCATCATTAGAAAGTTTAACATTGTATTGAATTTCTTGATTAGTAGTAATACTTGGATCTAAATTTAAAGAAAATGAAACTGTTCTTTGAGAGAGTACAGGCATTCCTGTTTCTGTTACAGGAGAAGATATACTTGTTATATTAGAAGAAACAGGAGTTACTGTAACTGTAAAATCACTTGCAGTTTGCCCAATACGTTCAATACCAAACTCTATATTTTCAGTTAAGTTTGTTAGATTACTTTGTGTTAAATCGTGTAGTTTGGCATATTTTCCACCATAATAAGCTGTGGCTAAGCTAATTCGCATAGAGCGTTTAGCAATAGGAATAATTGTAGAAGGTGTTGGCCAAAAACCTTCACCACCATGCTCTGGAGTAGTTGCAATAATTGCTTGTCCTGAACCTGTAGATCCATTGTTATCTACGTCACCACCCATCATCCAATCATCTGGTATTCCATTAGATTCGTAAAAAATAGTAGCACCATATAGATATCTATTATACCTAGTCATTTCCTCATGCCATCTGTAAAATTCGTCCTCTCTACCAGAACTATCGGTAGGTTCGCCTCCATAAGGATGCGGTACAGAGTTAGCATAAGAGTGGTTCCATACTGCAGATTTAATATTTCGTGTAGTAATAAAATCTACCATAATTTGTGTTTCTGGTTCAGACTCTGGAGCTGGTCCTCTGTACGTTCCATTTGCTCCGTTATTAGTAGATAATCCTGAAGAACCAATATCGTTTAGACCCCAATAGTAATCGAAGTTTCTATTTAAATCGACACCTCTATTTTCTGAAGTATTTCCAGTGCCTCCGGTATTAGGTCTTAAATTTTTACGTTGGTAATAGCTCCCATCGTCTACTAATCCGTCTAATCTTGCATCTAAATGTTCATTCCATTTTAAACCATCAGGATTTACAACAGGTACAAAATATAATTCGTTATTATCTACTAGCTCTTTAATGGCAGGATCTGTAGCGTAATTTTCAACTAAATACCACATAAAGTACATGTTATTCATTAAAGCACTTACCTCTCTAGAGTGAATCATAGAAGTAAATAATATTTGTGGTTTTGTGCCTTCTGGTGTTGTACTTTGATCTCCAGTTATTCTTATATAATATATAGTTTCTGGGTCCCAAAATGTTTTACCGTCTCTATCTGGTTGATTTTCAAATGAGCTCGCTGTACCTTGTCCAGAGTAAGTAAGACCATTATTTGTAATTGTGTTTGCTGGATTTCCCCAAGTTTTTTGTCCGGTAGAAGATGCATTTGCCTTAACAGATACAATATCTAAACTATTAGTTTGAGAGTATGTGTACATGTCATCTAACTCATTTTGTACTTCTCTATATGTTAAACATCCAGCCCAATTACCTAAATTGAAATTTTGAGGTTCGACAAAATCTATTTCGTCACACCCAGTATATTGAATAATGTTATTTGTTACAATATTTGAAATTGAAGATTTATTATTGTTAGATTGTGCCGCTGCTCGAGATTGAGCATTTTTTAATTCGGCTTTAGCTTTAGGAAGGTCTCTTTTTGCTTTTTCGGAGTAAAATTTTTGTAAATCGTCTATTTCAACCGTAAAAGAAACATTGTTTGCTCTTAAATTATTAATCTCTTTTGCAGATAAATCAAGAGAAATAGCTTCTCCTTCATGTTTAGCGCCACAATTTAAATCAATGCCTTGCAAAGCAATAGTGTTTGCTATATGTTGGTTTGCATGGTTAATTTTAATGCGAGAATACTTTTCTTGCGAAAAAGAAAATGCCACCATAAATAAGGCAACACATAGTAAAGTAATTTTTTTCATGTTTAGTAGAATTGGATTATCTAATTTAGTTTGCTAAACTATTAAAAATGATTCAAATATCATCTATAAAACGCAAAAAAACACGATTAAAAGCTATTTGGTGTTTTAAACAGCTGATAGTTAAATAATTATGAAATGCATTTTTATCGGATTAAATACGTATTTTTGATGTAAATAAAGTTTTAAAGTCTGCTTCTATAATTAATTTATACTTTAAACGGTTGTATTATTATGTAATTAAATTCTATGTTATTTTAAAAAAACAATAAACAGACTATTAGTTTCTTAGAAGGTGATATTATGTGTTTTTATAATTATATCGTAATAATATTCGCTTATCTTGCGGCCGTTTTATTTGTATAAAATAAAATTAATTTTAAAGTATAATTATGGATAATAAGCTTGATAAAAAGGATAATATAGACCAAATAAATAATGTTATTAAAAATTATTTTAATAATAATACTAAAGTAAACTGGATTGCAATAAAAGATATCATGCCAGATATGGTAAGCGCTGGTGTATTTAATAAAGATGTTAAAAAGGGTTTGCCCTTTAGAAAAGTATTAAGAGCTTTAGATAAGGATAATAAACTAGATAGAATACCACTTATTCATGCAGAGAGAACAGAAACAGCTGTGTATTGGTATTTAGTAAGGGAAGGTGCTAACTTGCCAAAAAATGATGCTATTGTTACTGTGTCTAAAAAAGAAAAATTAAAAGAAAGTAGAGAGCGTAGCGACGAGTTCTATATTTTAAATATTTGCGATGAGCTACTTAACGAAAAATCTTCACGTAAGCATACGTTTGCTTCTTTAGTTGGAGATTTACATAAAAGAGGAAAAACTAGAACAAAACTTCCTTTAGCTGCATTTTATAACGATGCTAATTTAGTTATTGAATTTCTAGACAAGCAAAATAAAACAGAGCAAGAGATAGAAAAATTAAAGGTAATGACGGTAAGTGGTATTACTAGAGGTGAGCAAATAATAAAGTATAAGAATAAACGAAAAGATATACTTAAAAAGAAAAATATTAATTTAATTGAAATTGATTATGCTTTATTTGAACAAGATAAACAACAGAATTTAAAGCGTGAGAAGAATGAAGATGAAAAGCTTCTTAAAAAAATTCTTAAAAATTATATTAAATAATTTTCGTTAAAACTATTCTTTTATAATAACTTCTAAAATATTTGCATTACTACTATTAGCTTCGTTAGATATAAACAATCTACTGTCGTCACTAAAAGTAATACCTTCCGGTTGTTCAAATTTCTTCTTATCTAATGGTAGTACTTTAGATAATTCACCATTTTTGGTAAGTATTAAAAGTTTTGGATTTTTACCTTCAATAATATAAATATCTTTAGTCTTCGGGTGTATTGCTATATCCGAAGGATTAAAGGTTTTTTCGATACTTTTTTGTTTATACGATTTAAATTTAATGTCATTTAAATTAATTTTAGCAATAGGCTCTAAGTTCATTATTTTAGTATCTAAAGGTATTTCATAAATATTTTTGAAACTCTTATCGTCTAAATCTATATTTTTTGCAATGGTAAGTAATCGGTTATTATTTGGATCAAAAGTTAAACTCTCAATATTATTTTTTACTTTAAAAGGTGTTTCAATTTCAGAAATTTCAGGATTTTCAGACTCATAATCTTTAATTTCAAAAATAACACCTTCGCTATGCATTACATAAGCATCAGATTCGTTTATGGCTATAGCTTCGTAATCTCCAGGTTTACCAAATTTTACTTTATATTCTATTTCATTATCATTTATATTATAAATAAAAATAATGCCATCTTCATCTTGAACACATGCAAATCGCCCATTACCAAGAGAGGTAATACCGCTAATTTCGTTTAATATCTCTGGTAAAATATATGCGTTTTTTATAGAGTAAGTTGCATGGTATTTATCTTCTTCTGTTAATTGCTTTTTAAGAATAGAGTCTGTAATTGGTTTTTGTAATCCTAAAATTAAAACACTTACAAGAACCGAAATAATTACAGTAATATTAAAGTTTGATATTTTCATATGTGTATAAGATACTTTTTATTAATTAATACTTGTGTTAAAAAGTTTATAAAAGTATTAATACAAAAATATGAACTTTAAGTGTTAGTTAAAAGTTTAGTTAGAAACCTTTAACAAAATAAAATTGTAATATTTATTTAAATTTGTTTACTATTTTTAGCATCTTTTCGGTTAAACTATACAACCAATATAATTGTTCCCAAATCAAGTGTGCCTCTTTGTGGTTTCTTATATTGTTAGTTTGTAATAATACTTGATTGGTTATAGTTTTAAACGGAAAAATAAAAGCATTGTCTTTTGTTTCTAAAGTCTTATTTTTTAACTCAATATCTTCAAAGTTAATAGTTGCTAAATCTTTGCAAATAGTATTAAGATTGTTTGTTATTTTATTAGTAATTAATTTAAAATCTTTTGAAGCTTCTGTTGTAGCATGATTTTGAATATATGCGCTTAATGAAGCTAAAGCAGAAAGAAAACTATGGTTTATAACAACTAATTGGTATATGTCATCAATATGATTTTGTTTGGATTTAGGCTCTTGAGCCATACGCTGAAACGCAGAACTTAAATTAGAGGTTTGTAAAAAGGCTTCTTTTCTATTAACTTTTAAACTTGTTGGTACTTTTCCTTTAGTTTGATAATGATTGGTAATAGAATTAAAAAACAATGTATTTGCTTTTAAGCTGTTTTTTAAATACTCGTTTATTTCCATAAAAGACCAAGCAGGCCATAACCATAGCATTGCTGCAAAAGATAATAATGCTCCAATTAAAGTATCTAAAACTCTAAACTGGATAACTTTTAAAATATTAGGTTCTAAAATAGCATAAATAAAAATTACACTAAGTGTTATAAAAGTAGCAGAAGCTTTATAGTTTTTCTGTACCATAGAAAAAGCAATAACCAAAGCAATTATACCTAAACCACCATATAAATAAGGACTATTTATTAAAAATACTAAACCACTTGCTAAAATAGCACCTATTAATGTTCCAATAATTCTATCTTTAGTTCTTGTTTTTGTTAGACCATAACTTGGTCTCATAATCACAATTATTGTAAGTATAATCCAATACGGATTCTGAAAATCTAAAAACATACCCACAGCATAGCCAAGCATTACCACAAATGCTAAACGTAAAGAGTGTTTAAAAATATTAGATCTAAAACTAAAATTTCTAATTAGTAATTTAGGGTTATAGTCTTGTGAAACTATAAAACGATTTAATTTATCGTTTTTAATATAATCATCACTTTTTAAATCTGGATTACCTAAAAGCCATTTAATTTTCTTTAGTTTTTCGTTTTGTTTTTTTTGATAGTCTAAAAAATTATGAAGCATTAAGTATAATTCATAATCTTCAGAGTTATTTTCATTTTTAAATTTTAAAATACTTTTTTCTAAAGTGGTAAATGCTTTGGTAAGCATATTACTAACTTGTATTTTTTTTGGATTATTAATATTTTCAGCAATACTTAATAATTGTTTTGATAGTTCTGAAATTATATTTTTAAATTCTCTTTTTATATTTGGATGAAGTTTAAGTAAAGCATCTCTTTTATCGTTGTTTACAGGATTTGCAATTGCATTTTCTAAAATTTCAATTAGCTGTATAAATACAAGTAGCCTCTTACTTTGGTAATTAGATTTTCCAGAGCTTTTTCTTGATAAAATGAGTATTTCTCTTAAAGTTTCATGATGCTCGGTTAACTCACTTTGCAAAGTCATAAGCTTAGTTTTTAAGCTGTATTTTTCTTTTTTCTTACCTATTAATTTTTTTCTAACATTTAGAAATTCTGCTGTAAGTACAATGGTTTCTTTAAGAAGTTCTTCGGTTTGTGCTTTAGGGTTTATATAATACCATATTGTTGATATTAATAAATACCATAAACCACCTAAACCAATTAATAATGCATATTGGTAGACTTCAAGATTTTCTAAAGTATGTGCAAAACTTAAAACTAAAGCTAATAGTCCAGAAAAGCTTATTAATGAAGCTCGAAACCCATAAATAGAGATAAAAGCAATACAAAAGGTTAAAACACCTAAAATTGGATATAAAAAATAACCTGTTAAGTGAAGAAAGCCACCTATAAAACTTATTATAGAAACTAATAAGGCAGAAAATAATATGCCAATTTGCTTGTGTTTTAAACTACCATTAACATCACTTGGAGAGCACCAAAAAGCACCAAAACATAAGGCTAAACCAATTTCAAAACGTTTAGTAATTATGCCTAGAATTATAGGTATAATAACGGCAAGACTAATTAAAATAGCTTTGCTAAAACTTGTGCTTTTAAAGAAATTTAAAAGTTCCTTAGAGTTATTTAAAATATAATTTAAAATATGAAGTTTGCTTAAAATTTAAAGTAAAGGTACAATATGAATATACAAATTTGTGCTATTAAATTTGAGATTATTTTATTTAACCAATATGCTTTAATTTAAAATAGCTAAAAGAAATAAACCTTGTAACAAACCACAACTACATTACACGAGTAGACTTAAAAAACTTCATGTAATCCTCTGGAATAGTGTCTATATTTACTAAAGATCCTTCTTCTACATAAGGGTAAATTTCTTCGTAAGTTTTAACATCATATAAACCAACTCGTTTGCTAATGTGATTTCTAGTTAATTCGTTAGGACTATTTAAGCCAGCAGCAGCAACAAGTTCTAAAAAGCTGTGTATTGTTGCTTCATGGTAGCGTTGAGCTCGAGGTGCTTTATCATCTACAACTAATCCTTTAACTAAAGAAGGATTTTGTGTTGCAACACCTACAGGACATGTGTTTGTGTTACATTGTAAAGCTTGAATACACCCAATAGATAACATCATAGCTCTAGCACTATTACAACCATCTGCACCTAAAGCAATTGCTCTTGCCATATGGAAACCAGAAATAATCTTACCAGCAACAATAACTTTAATATCTTTTCTTATACCAAATCCTACAAGTGTATCATGAACAAAAATTAAACCTTCACGCAAAGGCATTCCCATAGAGTTCGAAAATTCAACTGGAGCTGCACCGGTACCTCCTTCGCCACCGTCTACTGTAATAAAATCTGGTTGTATTCCAGTATGAAGCATAGCTTCACAAAAATCCATAAATTCTTGCTTTCTACCTAAACATAGTTTAAAACCAATAGGTTTCCCGTTAGAAAGGTCTCTTAGTTTTTTTATAAAATGCATAAATCCTATTGGATCTTTAAAAGCAGAATGTGAAGGTGGAGAATGTACTGCAATTCCTGGTTTTACATGTCTTATTTTAGCAATTTCTTCTGTGTTTTTAGATGCCGGTAAAATTCCTCCATGCCCAGGTTTAGCACCTTGAGATAGTTTTATTTCTATCATTTTTACTTCTGGTCGTAGAGCATTTATTTTAAAGGTTTCCTCATTAAAAGTGCCGTCTTCGTGTCTACACCCAAAATATCCTGTTCCTACTTGCCATATTAAATCTCCTCCGTGCTTTAAATGGTATTCACTAATTCCTCCTTCTCCTGTATTATGTGCAAAATTTCCCATTTTAGCACCTTTGTTTAAAGCGAGAACTGCATTATTACTTAAAGAACCAAAACTCATTGCAGAAATATTTAATAAGCTTGAAGAATAAGGTTGTTTACAATCTTTACCACCAATCATTAAACGAGGAAAAACGCCAATATCTTTAGGGTTTGTTTTTGCATACATAGAATGTTCTAGCCATTCGTATCCAGAATGGTAAAGGTCCATTTGTGTACCAAAAGGCTCGGTGTCGTTTTCTCCTTTTGCACGCCTATAAACTAAAGATCTAAGTATTCTGTTTAATGGACGACCTTGCGTATCTGTTTCCACAAAGTATTGCATAATTTCAGGACGAATAGACTCTAAAACATATCTAAATCTTCCAATAAGAGGAAAGTTTCTTCTTATAGTATGAGATTTTTGAAATATATCAAAAAGTCCCATTAATATTAAAGGTGCAACTATTAAAAATAACCACAGAATAGGTTGCCAAAATAGCGCAATAGATATAATTGCAATAGTTACTAAAACAGATATTAATAAAAAATATTCGCGAACTTTCATAAAGTGTCTTAATTAATGGATAGAAAATATTTGTTATAAAAACAGTCTGTTTTTACAGCAAAAGCAAATTTATAAAATTTTATTAGGATGTTTCCAATTTTAGAAACTATTAGTTTTCTATATATGTTTTATAAAATTAAAACGGCTATGTTTGGGTTAAATAATTTTTAGCTTTTAATAAAATATATACGCTTTAAATTATTAGTATTTAAAGCGTTAATCGCTATTTTTGTTGTCTGTATAAAAAAGAAATAAATATAGTTTACAAACATGAAAGCAGTCTTTAAATATATAGTTGTTATAATACTTTTATTAGGTGTTAATAGTGCTACTGCACAAGACAATAAAATAGAAATTGTTGGTATGTTGGTAGACAATCAAAGTAATCAAACAATTCCTTACGCAACAGTAGCTTTGTATAAAAATAATAGCAAAGAGATTATTACCGGAACGACCTCAAACGATGAAGGAAAATTTACAATAAACACCTCTGCATCTAATTTTTATATTCAAATTAGTTTTATCGGTTTTAAAACAAAGCGTATTACCAATTTTACAGTAAAAAATAATAAAATAGATTTAGGAACTATTGTACTTTCTGAAGATAACGAAACGCTAGAGGAAGTTGTAATTACTGGAGAGGTTTCAAAAACTGTTTTTAAATTAGATAAACGCGTTTTTAATATAGGGAAAGATATTAGTAGCACTGGTGTAAGCGCATTAGAGGTGCTTAATAACGTTCCTTCTGTAAATGTAAATATCGAAGGAGAAATAAGCTTACGTGGAAGCTCTGGAGTTCAAATATTAATAAATGGAAAACCATCTGTATTGGCAGACGAGTCTAGTAATGCGTTAGGTACTTTAACAGCAGATATGATTGAAAGTATAGAGATTATTACCAATCCATCAGCCAAATATGAAGCATCTGGTACAGCTGGTATTTTAAATATAATTTTAAAAAAGGAAGAGAAAAAAGGATGGAATGGTTCCATTTCTGCAAATACAGGCACACCAGACAATCATAGTGTAGGTATTAGTCTTAATCGCAGAACAGAAAAATTTAATTTATTTACACAAATTGGTGTTGGTTACCGTTCGCTACCAAGAGACAATGAAGCGGTTAATAGAAACTTAATAGATAACGAAGTTATATATAGCAACGGTACAGCTTATAGAGACGAGACGTTTTATAATATAACTTTAGGAACAGATTATCATATAAATGATTTTAATGTACTAACCTTATCAGGAAATTTTGCATACGAAGTTGAAGACCAACCTTCTAAAACAAATTTTAGTTTTTATGATTCTAATAATACTTTAATTTCCAATTGGTTGAGAGAAGAAGTAACCGATGCTACCAATCCAAAATATCAATACGAACTTAATTATAAAAAACAATTTAAAAATAATAAAGACCACTCTTTACAACTTAGTGCTCTAGGTCGTTTTTTTGGAAAAGACCAAGCTTCACAATTTAAAAATACTACTATAGCAGGATCAAACGTTGATGGTAATCAACAAACAGATACAGAATTCCAACAATCAGATTATACTTTTAAAGCAGATTATACAAATCCATTATCTAAAACTTATAGTATAGAAGCTGGCGCACAATATCTAATTAACGATGTTGGTAACGATTATGAAGTAAGAGACTTTACAGATGGAGTTTACGTAGTTAATCAAGATTTAACTAATAATTTTGAATACAATCAAAAAGTGTTAGGTGTTTATTTTACAGGTGCTTATGAGCTTGATAAATGGGGAGTTAAAGCAGGAATAAGATTAGAAAATACAGATTTAAATACGCTGCTAACAAATACAAACGAAGCTAATTCTCAAAATTTTACAAATTATTTTCCATCGTTTCATACCTCTTATAAAATAAATGATAATGTATCTTTTCAAGCCGGATATTCTAAACGAATCTTTAGACCAAGACTATGGGACTTGAATCCATTCTTTAATATTAGTAATAATTTTAATGTAAGACAAGGAAATCCAAATTTACAACCAGAGTTTACAGATTCTTACGAGTTAACAAGTATTTATAAAATAGGAAAAGCCTCTTTTAGTTCAAGTTTATATCATAAATATACTACAGAAGTTGTAGAACGCGTTTCTACATTTGCAGATAATGTAACAACTACAACGCCAGAAAACATAGGTACTAATGCATCGGTAGGTTTCGAAACTAACGGAAAATATAATGTTAATAAATGGCTTGTGTTAACAGGAGATTTTAATTTTAATTTTTTCGACCGTGTAGGAGCTTTTCAAGAGCAATCGTTTAATTTTTCTGGCAACCAGTGGTCTTCAAGATTAGGTTCTAAAATAGGCTTACCTGCAGACATAGATTTAGAATTAACAGGTAATTATCAATCTGGTTTCAAAACCTTTCAAGGTGACGTAACAGGTTATGCTTTTTTAGACTTAGGAGTTAGAAAAAAAATATTAAAAGGAAAAGCAGTAGTTAATTTAGGTATTCGAGATATGTTCGAGTCTCGCATCTCAGAAACCTTTGTATCTCAACCAACTTTTCAAACATATAGTTTTAGTCAAAGAGGACGTTTTGTAACATTAGGATTAAGTTATGGTTTTGGTAAAGGAGAAGCTATGACGTATTCTGGAGGAAGAAGGCGTTAATTTATTTTTAGAGTTTATACTTCTTAAAACTTATAATATGCTAAAGTGTTTATTTTGTGTTAAATAAAAACTAAACTAAAAATATACTGCAAGCTTTTCTATATTGAAATCTTATCTTTGAGATTAATATTTTTGTTAGAAAACTAGCCGTATGATTAAAAAAGTATTCCTCACACCATTCCAAAAATTTGTAAAAATTGAAAGCCTTAGTGGTATTTTGCTTATGCTTGCTACAATTATAGCATTAGTTTGGGCAAATTCACCATTTGGAGATGTTTATAGAGAATTATGGCAATACGATATTGGCATTATTACAAAAACCTTCGAATTTAAAAAGCCTCTAATCCTATGGATAAACGATGGCTTAATGGCTATATTCTTTTTCCTAATTGGTCTAGAGATTAAACGCGAATTAACTATTGGTGAGTTAAACTCTCCTAAAAAAATAGCATTTCCGTTAGTAGGAGCAATTGGCGGTATGGTAATTCCGGTTGTGTTTTTTTTACTTTTAAATAATAATCCGGAAACAGCTAAAGGTTGGGGAATCCCAATGGCAACAGATATTGCATTTTCGCTTGCTATTTTAAATGTTTTAGGAAAAAAAGTGCCATTAAGTTTAAAAGTTTTTTTAACAGCATTTGCAATAGTAGACGATATTGGAGCAGTACTTGTAATTGCTTTGTTTTATAGTGGTAGCATAAATACAACACTATTATTAGTAGCTATACTTATGTTGGCGTTTTTATACTTTCTTTCTTATAAAGGTTATTATTCTAGATTTATAATGTTTTTCTTTGGTGTAATTATTTGGTTTTTGTTTTTAAAATCAGGCATTCACCCAACTGTTGCAGGAATATTACTGGCTTTTTCAGTTCCAATTAGTCAAAAAATAGATACAAGTACATTCTTAAATCAGCTAGAAAATGTTTTTAACAATATAAAAAAAGCAAGTGTTTTAAAAAAACCAATTTTATCTGCAGAACAAATTCAATCTATAGATAATTTAAACGATTGGTCTAACAAATTTCAATCTCCCTTACAGCATTTAGAACATAACCTACATGGTTGGGTAGCGTACTTTATAATACCAATATTTGCATTGGCTAACGCAGGAGTTTTAATAAGTGGTACCGAAAATTTAAATATTGCTTTAGTAACAAATATTATTATTTGTTTAGTTTTAGGAAAAGGAATTGGTATAAGCTTAATCGTACTTATTGCTAAAAAAATAAAATTAATAGAAGTACCGCACGATATAAGTTTTACGCATATTTTAGGAGTATCTTTTATTGCGGGAATTGGTTTTACAATGGCAATTTTTATTGGAAGTTTAGCATTTGCATCTACACCAGAATATATAGATTCTGCCAAAATAGGAATCCTTATTGGTTCCCTTATTTCAGCAATTATAGGATATTGCATTTTACGTTTTAATAAAACAAAAGCAGAACAAGTAATAATTAAATAGTAAAACAGCTATATAATATAAATTTATACCTTATCATAAACGCTTTAACTATTGTTATTTTACAAATGAATTGTAATATCTTGTTGTTAAAAATATGATATGTTAATTTAAGAATATGAGTAGCGCAGAAAAAGCATTAAAAGAACGAATAAAAGAACTCACGTGTCTTTACGAAGTGTCTTCTATTGTAGAAAATGCCAACATAGAACATATAGAAAGTACGCTAAAAGCAATTACTTATAGCCTTAAAAAAGGATTTCAATTTCCAAAAGAAACAGAAATAGAAATAATAACAAAAGCTAATACGGTTTCAACAAACAAAAGCACAGAAAATACAGTCACTATTAAGGCTAATATATCCATTTTTAATAAAGCTGAAGGGCAATTAATAGCACATTTAAATGCAAATAAATTTAAAAGAGAAGATTTTTTAGATGAAGAGCAACTTTTGCTTAACAATATTGCATTAAAAATAGGAAGTCTTCTAGAGCGATTAGAAATTATTAAAAATGAAGCTTCTCTAAAACGACAAATGGAGCGGGCAGATCGTTTAAGTATTTTAGGCGAGATTACCGCAGGAATTGCACACGAGTTAAATACACCTTTAGCTAATATTTTGGGTTTTGCCGAATTGTTAAAAGACGATTTAAAAGCTAGTAACAAAGCAATAGAAGATGTTAATAAAATTATACAAAACGCTATTTTTTCTAGAGAGGTTGTAAAAAAACTTATGTTTTTTGCCTGCGAGATGCCTCAGGAAATGAAACGTGTAAACGTAATTCCAAACATTAAAAATGCTATAAATTTATTAGATGCTACTTTTAGAAAAGAACAAGTTAAATACATTGTTAAAATAGAAGAAGAAGAGTTGTTTTTAAAAGCAGATCCTATTCAATTAACGCAAATTATATTTAATTTATTAATGAATGCTATTTATTTTTCGCCTAAAAATGGATTGGTAGTTGTTGAGGCTAAGAGTAAGCAAAATAACATTATTCTCAAAATTAAAGACGAAGGTAAAGGTTTTTTACCAGAAGATTTAGATAAAATATTTCAACCTTTTTTTACAACTAAACCAACAGGAGAAGGCTCTGGTTTAGGATTAAGCGTTGTACATGGAATAGTATCATCTCATAAAGGCATAATAAAAGCAGAGAATAACAAAAATAACGGTGCTACATTTACCGTAATACTTCCTAAAGAGTAAAAATTATGCAATTACAAAAAGAAAATATATTAATTGTGGATGATGATGTTAATATTCTAGAATTATTACAGCGCCACCTTCAATCTTGGAATTATCATGTTTTTAAAGCTATCTCTGTAAAAGAAGCAGTTGTAATTCTACGAGATACAAAGATAGATTTATTAATAACCGATTTAAAGATGCCGGAATTAGATGGGTCTGAGTTAATAAAATTTGTATCAGAACATTATCCAAAACTTCCAAAATTAGTAGTTACAGGTTATCCTTCGGTTCAAGATTCTTTGTCAGCAATTAAATCTGGAGTTGTAGATTATTTAACCAAACCATTTACAAAAAACGAATTAAAGCTTGCGTTAAATCGCTCCTTAAAAGCTACAGAAGACAAACAGTTAGAAAACAAAAAGCTTGATGTTAATAATAAAGCTTATGGAGAAATTATTGGTAATTCTGAAAAAATAAATAATGTTATTCAGGTTATAGAGCGTGTAAAAAATAATAAAGCAACCGTTTTTATAAAAGGAGAAAGTGGTACAGGAAAAGAATTGGTAGCAAGAGCAATCCATTATCAAGGTAAATTTTCTAGAGCACCTTTTGTAGCTGTAAATTGTGGAGCAATACCAGAAAACCTATTAGAAGCAGAACTTTTTGGATACATAAAAGGTGCTTTTACAGGAGCCGAAACTAATAGAGAAGGTTTTTTTCAAGCGGCAAATGGCGGAACTATTTTTTTAGATGAAATTGGTAATGCTTCCTTAACTGTGCAATCTCGGTTATTACGTGTGTTGCAAGAAAAAGAAATAGTAAAAGTTGGTGCTACAAAAGCCGAAAAAATAGATGTTCGCATTATTGCAGCTACAAATAGTAATCTTCGCGCTATGATTGTAAAAGAAACTTTTAGAGAGGATTTGTTTTATAGACTTACAGTTGTAGAAATTGAAATAGCGCCTCTAAGAGAAAGAAAAGAAGATATTACTTTATTGGTAGATAAATTTCTTTTTAAATATGGTATTGAATATAAAGACAGATTTATAAAAATTACACCAGAAGCTTTATCGGTTTTAGAACGATATAATTGGCCTGGTAATATTAGAGAATTAGAAAACGTTATTCAGCGTGCTGTAATAATGTGCGATAAGCATATAGATATTACACATTTACCAGAACATTTAAAGTATGTTTTAAATTTTGATGAAAGTGAATTGCCTGCTTTAAAAGTAATAGAAAAACAATATATAGAAAAAGTATTAAGGCTAACAGAAAATAATAAAACTAAAGCGGCACAAATACTTGGAATAGATAGAAAAACAATTAGGAAAAAATTAGAAGAATAATTTTTGCTTTTCAGTTTAATATTTTTTCATAATAAATCTTCACAAATAAATAATATTTATTTCACACCTAAAATAGTGGTACAATATTACTCAATCGGGACTTTTTGTACCGCTAAAATATTTCTTTAAAATATTAAATATTTTAGCTTTTTCTTTGTTTATAAGGGTTTTGGTGTCTTGCTGTTTTTTAATTCTTCAATTGGCATACGCATTGCTTTTAAGCTTATAAATAACCTTATAAGTTTTAATTATGAAGCATTTTAATATTTGTCCTATTTGTATACATCAAAGCTATTGTGCATTAACAACGCAAAAAGATAAAGTATGGTCTTGCAGTGAGTTTGATGCAATCGAACCAAGCAACTCCATAATAAAAAGCAAACCACAAATAGAAAAGAAACTAGAGTTAATATAATTTTTAAAGTAATAAGTATTATGAATTTAAACACATTTATGTCATTATTTTCTAATAGACATGTAGTAAATAAAAATTCTAGTTCTAGAGCAACTAGAAGCCGATATATCACAGAAAAATATAATGAGAGATCGATAGTAAATCGATATTTTAAATAAGAATAAAATATGACAACAATTACAGCAGATTTAAAAAAAGAAACAAAAAAAGTACCTGTAAAAGGTATGATGGATAACGTTATGGAGCAGTTTAATAGTGCTGCAAACCATATAAACCTGCATCCAAATATTAAAAAAATATTAAGTATTACTAATAACGAAATTCTTGTAAACTTTCCAGTAAAAATGGATAATGGAGATGTAGAAGTTTTTACAGGCTATAGAGTGCAACACAATAGTGCTTTAGGTCCATACAAAGGAGGTTTACGTTACCATCCAACTGTAGACATAGACGCTGCAAGAGCTTTAGCTATGTGGATGACCTGGAAAACATCGTTAGCAGGTTTGCCATACGGTGGAGGAAAAGGAGGTATTAAAATTGATCCTTCAAAATATTCAGAATCAGAATTAGAGCGTATAACAAGACGTTTTACCTATGCATTAGCAGATAATATTGGGCCAGAACACGATATTCCAGCTCCAGATGTTAATACAAGTAGTCAAACTATGGCATGGATTGCGGATACGTATATGAGTACGCGTCCACCAGCAGAGCGATCAGCAAATCAGCACGTAGTTACTGGAAAACCAGATGGAAGCGGTGGATTAGAAGGTAGAGATAGAGCTACAGGTTATGGAGTGTATTTATCTATTAAATTTTGGGCGAAAAAGAATAATGTAAACTTAAAAGGTAAAAAATATATTGTTCAAGGATTTGGAAATGTAGGTTATTGGGCTTCTTATTTCTTAGAAAAAGATGGTGCATTATTAGTTGGAGTTCAAGATGCTTATGGAAGTATTAAAAGTGCTAATACAATAAAAGTAGAAGATCTTTTTAATTACGCTAAAGCTAATAAAGGAAGCATTGTAGGTTTTCCATATTCTGAGCCTGTAAGTAAAAACGATTTTTTTAGTTTGGATTGTGATATTTGTATTCCTGCGGCTTTAGGAAACCAAATAACAAGTGAAAATGCACCTTTTATTAAAGCAAAACTTATAGCAGAAGGAGCAAACGGTCCAACAAACGTTGAGGGAGAAAAGGTTTTACTAGAAAGAGGTATAGCTATTATTCCAGATATTTTATGTAATTCGGGAGGAGTAGTAGGTAGTTATTTCGAGTGGTTGCAAAATAGAAATGGTGAAATTTGGCAGTTAGACGAGGTAATGGCCAAGCTAGATAAAAAGATGCAAGAATCTTTTAATAAAGTTTACGATTATTCTAAAGAAGAAGGTATAGATATGCGTACAGCCGCTTTTTGTATAGCAATAAAACGTATTGAAAAGGCATACATACAAAGAGGTATTTTTCCTTGATTTATTAATTATAATAGTATTGTAATGAAGTACAAGACTTTAATTTTAGAGAAAAAAGAGTATGTATATTTAAAACGTATACTTAATATTTCGGGTTATGCTAATGATGATGTAGTAAGAAAATCATTATTAAAATTAACCGAAGAATTAAAAACAGCGAATATTCTGGATGAAGAGAAAATGCCTAAAGATGTAGTTCGATTTAATAGTGTTGTTACTTTAAAGTCAAACAAAGGATGGGAAAGAGTTTTAGAGGTTGTAATACCTCAAGATAAAGACCTATCATTAAATAAGATTTCTATTTTAACACCAATGGGAGCAGCGCTTTTTGGTTATTCTAAAGGAGATATTGTTGATTGGGATTTTCCGGGAGGAAAACAAAAACTAAAAATTGTAGATGTTACAATCTCAGAATCTTTAAAAGGATTAGATGTTGTAATTTAAAATAAACTTATTATGAAAACTAAAAATATTGAAATTTTCGATCATGATACAAACGTAGATGTCACACATAAAATAAACACTATGGAGTTAGACAATTGGTTAAATCATTTAGAATATATTAAAAAAGAACTTATAAATCTTATTAATATATGTAAAAACGAACTTAACGAAAAGTTTGATGATGATAGTGTAGTTGAACGTTTTGAAAAAAAAGAAATAGAAAACGAAACGCTTTACAATGCACTTAAAAAGTATTCTAATTCCAGATCTAATATTGTGGAATGTGAAGATACAGAGTGTGATATGGTTTACATAACAGAACACGAAAGCTATAGAAGAAGCTATTTATACCATTTAGATAAATATAGAAGATTAAAAGATGAGTTTTTTAATAAAGTTCAAGGCAATTTTACTTTAGTAAAAACTAATAAATAATAGACTAAGTAGATTAAGTTGGTAGGGTTAAATAAAATAGAGTCGCATAGAAGACTTTGTCTAAAAAAAGACTTAATCGAGTTGTCTTATTGGCATAATACTTTAGAGGCTTTTAATATTGAATTAGATTATTTAAGTATTATTGAAAAGCAATTGTTAAAAAATGTTTCTGTTTCTAACATAATAACCGCATTACGTAGAAAAAATGTTATGCTTATGGCTAGTTTATGTAAGTATGAGCAAGAGCTTCTTCAAGAAATCGAGTACGGTAAAACAGAATACGATTTAAATAGGTTAAAAGTGCATGGACAGAAACAAGATAGTTATATTTCTTTAGTAAAAGATTTTTCTTTGTTCAAGAATCAATATTATACATTACTAAAAAAATTTAGAAGCAATTAATAGCGAATATTCTTTTAAAAATAAAAAATGTTGAATTAACCCAATTCAACATTTTTTATTTAATCCTAAATTAGATCGATTAGCTTGTGTAAGCAACAACCATACAAAGTTGTATATTGCAATACAACTTTATGTCATGCTTGTAACACACAAAAAACATATTAAGCTTTTATTTTTGTTGGTTTTTGTATTGTTTTCTTTTCAATTAAACGCACAAGAAATACCACCAATAAATGTTTTTACACCACAACAATATAATGGTGAATATCAAAATTGGGCAATTTCTCAATCTTTAGATAAAACAATTTATGTAGCAAACGATGCTGGTCTTTTGGAGTATAACGGAGCTAAGTGGACAAGATATAACTCTCCAAATGAAACCATATTACGTTCTGTAAATGTGGTAGGTGATAAAATTTATACAGGCTGTTACATGGAATTTGGCTACTGGAAAAAAAACAGTTTTGGTATATTAGAATACACATCACTTTCTCAAAAAAAAGACTTTTCTGTAGTTGAGGATGAGCAATTTTGGCAAATTGTAAATCTTGATAAATGGATGATATTTAGATCACTAAATCGAATTTATATTTATAATACTTTAGATGAAACTTTTAAAATAATAGAATCAAAATTTACAATTACTAAATTGTTTAAAGTAGATAATACTATTTATTTTCAAGATATTAATAAGGGAATTTTTAAAATTATAAACGGAAAAAAATCTTTATTTATAGATAGTGAAATTATAAGAAATAATGCTATTGTAAATATATTTAACTACCAAGGAAATTTATTAGTTCAAACAGAAAACAACGGTATTTATGCGTATAAAAACAATATATTAATACCATGGGAAAAGGAGATAAACAAATCTTTAGTTAATTATAGTGTATATAGCAGTATAAGGTTAAAAGATGGAGGTTTTGCCTTTGGTACTATTTCTAATGGAGTAATTATTTTAAATAAAAATGGAGATTTAGTTTATAAAATAAATCAAAACTTAGGTTTAAGTAATAATACAGTGTTGTCAGTATTCGAAGACTTAAATAATAATTTATGGCTTGGTTTAGACAACGGTATTAATTGTATAAATAGTAAATCTCCAATAAAAATTTTTAACGACTTTAAAGGAGAACTTGGTTCTGTTTATACATCTGCAATTAAAAATGAAATTTTATATTTAGGTACAAATCAAGGACTTTTTTATAGAGATATTAATGATACTACAGAATCTTTTAAGTTTATTGATGGTACTCAAGGGCAAGTTTGGAATCTGCAAATTATAGACAATCAATTATTTTGTGGGCATAATTCTGGGACGTATATTATTGAAAAAAATAAAGCAAAAAAAATTTCTAATATACAAGGAACGTGGTCTATAAAGAAAATTGAAGGAGCGCCTAATTTGCTAATGCAAGGAAATTATAGTGGACTATATATATTAGAAAAAATAAATAATAATTGGACTTTTAGAAATAAAATAGAAGGCTTCGATATTTCTTCTCGTTTTTTCGAAATAGTAAATAACACAACTATTTTTGTAAGTCATGAATATAAAGGTGTTTATGAAATTACTTGTAATTCAGCATTTACTAAAATTAAAACAGTAAAAACTAAAAATATTAGTAAAGGAGCGCATTCAAGCTTAATTAAGTATAACAATAATTTAAATTATGTTTATAGAGAAGGATTCTATAAATACGATTTTGAAAAAAATAAGTTTGTAAAAGACACAATTATAAGTAGTTTTTTTCCATCAGATAATTACGTTTCCGGTAAATTAATACATAATAAAGAATCTAACTCTCTTTGGGGATTTACAAATACAGATGTTATATATATAAAACCAGGAAAATTATCTGCTAAACCAGAAGTAAAAAGAATAGCATTGCCAAAGCGTCTTAGAAATAGCGTTACTAGTTATGAGAATGTAATTCATATAAAAGGTAATGAATATTTATTTGGTACTGCATCAGGTTATTTAATAATTGATACCGAAAAATTTAATAATGCTACTGGAAATGTTGCGCTTAATCAAATTATAAGTAGTAAAAATAATGGTGAAAGTACATCATTAAGTCTAAATGAATTTGCAGATTTAAAACCAAATAGTAATAATATAGAGTTCTTATTTAGTTTTACACAATTTAATAAATTTAATGTTGTGGAATATCAGCATAAATTAGATGGTATTTATAATACTTGGAGTAATTGGTCTTCAACACCAAGTGTAAGATATAAAAATCTACCTTCAGGAGACTATACTTTTGTTGTAAGAGCAAGAGTAGGGGAAGATGTATCAAAAAACGCTACTTATCAATTCTATATAAATAAGCCATGGTATGCGTCTAATGTGGCAGTTATAGCATATGTGTTAAGCACGATTTTTATAATTCTTTTATTACATTATTTTTATAATAGGTATTACAAAAAGCAAAGAGAAAAAATATTAATTAAAGCACAACGAGATTTAGAACGTAAAGAATTAGAAAATAAGCAACAACAAATGCAATTTAAAAATCAACAGTTGCAACAAGATATAGAAAACAAAAATAGAGAGTTAGCTATTTCTACTATGAGTTTAATTAAAAAGAACGAATTTTTAAATAGTATTAAAGCAGAATTAAATAATAAGGAAACAGATGCTAATATTAAATCTGTTATTAAGATAATAGATAAAAACTTAAACAATACAGATGATTGGAAATTCTTTCAAGAAGCTTTTAATAATGCAGATAAAGACTTTCTACAAAAATTAAAAATAAAGCATAGTAGCTTAACTCCTAATGATCTTAAATTGTGTGCTTATCTTAGATTAAATCTGTCTTCCAAAGAAATAGCGCCATTACTTAATATATCGCCAAGAAGTGTAGAGGTTAAACGATATCGTTTGCGTAAAAAAATGAATTTACCTCATAAAACGAGTTTAGCAAACTACATCATAGAGTTGTAGTAACACAACATTATCTATTTTTACCTATACATTACCACAACATTTATTTTTTTTGTTGTTTTTTTTAACAGGTAAGTATGCTATTTTGATATTTCTTACACCTTATGTTTAAAGGTTTAGCACTATTAATCTAATAATTTTAGGCTCTTTTTTTTGTGTTGTATATTTTTTGTTGCGGTTATTTTTAACAAATCTTTAATAAACAGTTTTAATTTTGAGGAAACAATAAATCTAACTTTATGAAAATAAAAATAACCTTATTATTAACCTTGTGCATAAGTTACTTTAACTACGCTCAAAATATTAATATTTCGGGTACTGTTACAGATGCTGTAGATGGAGGCCCAATTCCAGGTGTAAATATTATTGTTAAAGATTCTAATATAGGATCCTCTACAGATTTCGATGGTATTTACAATATTGAAAATGTACCAACAAATGCTATACTTCAATTCTCTTATGTAGGATATATAACTAAAGAAATTGCAGTTAATGGTCAAACATCAATTAATGTTTTATTGGAAGGAGATGTTGGAAAACTGGAAGAGGTTGTAATAATAGGATATGGAACTCAAAAGAAAAAAGAAGTAACAGGTGCTGTAGCTACAGTTTCGGCAGAAACAATAGAGGCGCTTAAGCCAACTCGTATAGAGCAAGCTTTACAAGGTCAAGTTGCAGGTGTAAATGTAACCTCTCAATCTGGTGCACCTGGTAGTGCTTCAGATATTAGAATTAGAGGAGTTTCAACTAATAAAGATAATAGACCTTTAATTTTGGTAGACGGAAACGTTATTGAAGATTTAAGTGTTATAAACCCAAATGATATTGCAAGCTATACAGTATTAAAAGATGCAACAGCAGGTATTTATGGAGTAAGAGCTGCAAATGGTGTTATTTTAATAACAACAAAAACAGGTAAAAAAAATAAACCAATGTCATTTAATTATGATGCTTATGTTGGTTTTCAAGAAACAACAAGAAAAATTCCTTTGCTAAATGCAACAGAATATGCTTTAATAAAAAATGAAGCAGCTGCTGCAAGTGGTAATAATTTACCTTTCCCTAATACATATGGTTTAGGTAAAGGTACAGATTGGCAAGACGAAGTTTTTGAAACTGCTCCAATATTTAGCAATGCAATAACTGCAAGCGGAGGGACAGAAAAGTCAACATACTCATTTGGTGCTTCTTTATTAACTCAAGATGGTATAGTGGGAGGTAGTAAAGCTAATTTTACACGATATAATTCTCGTATAAATTACGGTTTAGAAATTATAGAAAACCTTAATCTTAAAGCTAACCTTATATATACAGGTACAACCAGAAAAACATTGCCAGAAAGTGGTTTAGGTTCTGTATTGTTTAATGCTGTAAACTTTGCTCCAACCGATGCGCCAACAGATGAAAACGGAGCATTCACCTCTTCGGCAAATTATCCTATAGAGGTTGTAAATCCTTTAAAGCAAATTGAAAACACATTTAACAGAGCTAAAGTCGATAAAATAAGTGGTGTCTTTGGTTTAAATTATAAATTCTTAGATGGTTTTTCTGCAGAAGTAAATTATCAATGGAATTATGCCGAAGTAAGAGAACGTTATTTTTCTCCAATAGTAGAATATGGAAATAGTTCAGTTTTCGATAATGTTAGTGGCATTTCTTTAACCGAAAACTTAAATTACTTTAGAGATTATACTTTTGATGCCATCGTTAATTATGAAAAAAATATTAACGATAGTCATAATGTTAAATTAACTTTAGGTAACTCTGTGTTTAAAACTTCAGGAAACTTTAATTCGCTAGTAGGAGAAAATCTTCCAGAAGGTACAGTTTTTGCTTCTGCAAACGTATTTGATGCTTTAGATGTAACAAATCCAAATTTAGGAAGAAGTACAGAGTTCGATTCTAGATTACTATCTTATTTTGGAAGATTGCAATATAATTACAAAGGCAAGTATCTATTTTCTGCAGTATTAAGACGAGATGGTTCTTCAAAATTTGGTCCAGAAAATAAGTTTGGTTATTTCCCATCAGCTTCTGCTGGTTGGGTCGCTTCAGATGAAAGTTTTTTAGAAAATAGTAATACTATAAATTTCTTAAAATTTAGAGGGTCTTATGGTGTTTTAGGAAACGATAGAATAGATGAGTTTAAGTTTGTATCTACCCTTAATGGAGAAGGCGTTTATGTGTTTGATGACCAAATCATAACTGGTTCTGCTACTGGAGCAATTGCAAATCCAGAAGTAAAATGGGAAGAGCAAAAAGCTTTAGATATTGGTTTTGAAACAAGACTATTTAATAATAAAATAGATATTACTGCAGATTATTTTAAACGTAAAACAGAAAATTTACTTTTAGATATTCAAACATCTTCAATTTTAGGTACTACAGCTCCAGCGGCTGGACCACCAACGGTTAATGCAGGTACTGTAGAAAATAAAGGTTTAGAATTTCAGATTAGTTATAAAGACAATCTATCAGATAATTTTAAATTTAATATCAGTTATAATTTTACAACCTTAAAAAATGAAGTTTTAGAAGTTAATAATGGAGCAGATTTCGTAGAGGGAGGTTCTTTTGGAATTGGTCAAGAGCCTCCTGCTAGAATGCAAGTAGGACAACCAATAGGTGTATTTTATGGATTACAAACAAATGGTGTTTTTCAAACACAGGCAGAGGTAGATGCGCATCCATCTCAGTTAGCTTTAGGTGCCAATGCACAACCTGGAGATTTAAGATATGTAGACCTTAATCAAGATGGTAAAATAGATATTGAAGATAGAACATTTATTGGAGATCCAATTCCAGATGTAACAATGGGATTAAACTTAACATTCGATTATAAAAATTTCGATTTTCAAACTTATTTCTTTGCTTCAATAGGAAATGATATAGTAAGAAATTACGATAGAAATAGTGCAAAAACAAATTTAACATCTTATGCTTTAGACAGGTGGACTGGTCCAGGTTCAACAAACTCTAATCCAAGAATTACAGAAGCAGCAACTACTAATTTTCTGTTTTCAGATTATTATGTAGAAGACGGCTCTTTTGTAAGAGCACAAAATATGCAGTTAGGTTATACATTCGATAAAGATAAGTTACAAAATATTGGTTTAAATAATATTAGGCTATATGTCTCTGTATCTAATGTGTTTACTTTAACAGAGTATAGTGGTTTCGATGCTACAGCATCAAATGGAGCTCCCATAGGAAGTGGATTTGATCCAGGATTTTATCCAAATCCAAGAACATTTTTATTTGGTACTAACGTAAAATTTTAAATTATGAAAAATATAAAATATATAATTCTTTCATCTGTTGCATTAATTGCTACTATTTCTTGTAGTGATGATTTTGTAGATGTTGAACCTGCAAATCCAGCATCAGACAACTATTTTAATACAGAACAAGACTACCAAGATGCGTTAGTTGGAGCTTACGATTTGCTTCAAACTACTTATCAAAATGTTTTATTAGGCGAAATAGCATCAGATAATACTTTGTGTGGAGGAGAAAGTGCTACAGACGTGCCAGGTTTTCAGCAAATTGATGATATGATTCATACTTCAAGTAACTCACAATTACGAGCTATTTGGGGTTGGATGTTTGCAGGTGTCAATCGTGCAAATTTTATTCTTGAGTTTCAGGATAATATAGACTTCGACGGAAAAGAAAACATATTAGCGCAAGCAAGATTTTTAAGAGCATACTATTATTTTGAACTTGTAAAATGGTTTGGAGATGTGCCATTAGTTGTAGATAAACGTATTCTTTTTGGAGAACAAAACGATTTAGATAGAACTCCAAAAGAGGCTGTTTACGCTCAAATAGAGTTAGACTTAATTTATGCAATAGATAACTTACCATATACACAAACACAAGTAGGGAGAATTACAAAAGGTTCTGCCGAAGCACTATTGGGTAAAGCCTATTTATATCAAGACAAATTTGGTGCTGCAGCATTAGTTTTAGAAAATTTAATAGATAATGGGCCTCATGATTTAGTTACTGATTATACAACACTTTTCGAAAATGATAACGAAAATAATATAGAGTCTGTATTCGAGGTGCAATATACAGATCAAGAAGGTGCTGGTTTCGAATGCTTACAATGTAGTGAAGGTAATGTAGCAGTTGGTTTTAATGGTATTCGCAATTATAACGGGCCATTATTCGATTCTGGTTTTAGTTTTAATGTTCCAACACAAGAAGCTGTAGACGAGTTTGAAAGCGATGACCCAAGATTTGAAACAGCAATATTAGATATTGAGGCTTGGGCAGCTTCAACAGGAGCAACTTTTGGTACAGGCTACGAGCATACAGGTTATTATAACAGAAAATATATAGCACGTAAAGGAGATAGTAATATTGGTGATCAAAACTTAACAAATCCAAATAATTATAGGGCAATCCGTTTTGCAGATGTATTACTAATGGCTGCAGAGGCTTTAAATAGAGGAAGTATTGCAGATGATAGAGCTCAAAATTACTTAAATAGAGTAAGACAACGTGCCTTTGGAGATATGAACCATGATGTAACAGTTTCTGGTACAGCTTTAACAGAAGCTATTTATCACGAACGTCGTGTAGAACTTGTAGGTGAAGGACATCGTTTTTTCGACTTGGTTAGAACTGGTCGAGCTGCTCAAGAAATTGATGGATTTATAGCCGGAAAACATGAGTTATTTCCAATACCACAAATAGAAATAGAATTAACTGGTAATCGTTGGGCGCAAAATCCAGGATATTAATAAAAATTAAAATGAGAAAAATCATGAAAAATTTAAAGTACATTTTTAGCTTATTTATTATTATCACAGCTTTTTTAGGTTGTGAACAAGAAGACGATTTACCGGATGTTAGCGCATTACCAGCACCATTTAATGTAGCTGCAGTTGTAACTATAGCTCAAGATAACTCTGGATTAGTAACTATAACACCAACAGGAGAAAATGTTGCTAGTTTTAGAGTAAATTATGGAGATGGATCTGGAACAGATTCAGGACTTTTAAATCCTGGAGAAAGTGCTCAAAACACTTACGAAGAAGGAGTTTATGAAATTGTTATTGCAGCAACTGGAATTAATGGAAAAACTACTATAATAGCGCAAACTATTGAAGTATCGTTTCAAGCACCAGAAAATTTAGTAGTCACTATCGAAAACGATGCTAATATTTCAAAACAAGTAAACGTTACTGCTTCTGCAGATTTTGCAATGTCTTATGAGGTGAATTTTGGAGATCCAGCAGGAACAATAATAATGTCTAATATAGACGAGACAACTTCTTTTGTTTATAACGATGCAGGAACTTATACAATAACAGTTACAGCATTTAGTGGTTCTGTAGATACAATTTCTTATTCAGAAGAATTTGAAGTAACAGAAATTTTAGCGCCGTTAGTTGCAGCACAAGCACCTCCAGCAAGAGCAGCAGAAGATGTAGTTTCGGTTTTTAGTGATGCCTATACAAATGTAACTTTAAACGAGCTGCCAACAGATTGGTCTTCTTCTGCTTTTGAAGCTATTACAATAGAAGGCGATAATGTATGGAAGTTATCTGGTTTAGATTTTATAGGAATGGTAACAAATTACGATAGTGGTATAGACCTTTCTTCTATGGAAAAAATGCATATCGATTATTGGGTACCATCAGGAATAACAAATGGTTTATCTGTTAAAATTGTAAATACAGTAGATGGAGGAGAAGCAGAACAACCTTTAGGAGATACTGTTGCAGGTTCATGGCAAAGTATAGAATTAGACATGACAGGTTTCGATAATGGAAATTTAGCAAACAAAAATAGTATTACACAATTATTAATAGACTCAGATGAAGTCGCTGCATTTGTATATATAGATAATTTCTACTTTTATAAAGAACCAAGTGTTTCTTCTGTACCTTCAATACCAGTAGATTTTGAGTCAACAACAATAAATTATCAGTGGACAGGATTTGGAGATGCTAGTTTTGGTCCAATACCTGCAGAAGTAATAGCAAACCCAGATGCAACAGGAATAAATACAAGTGCTAACGTTTTAAAAATTGAAAAAACGGTAGGAGCTCAAGTTTGGGCAGGAGCATCTATGAGTTTAGATGGAGCTATAGATTTTACAGACGGTACAACAATTAATATGAAAGTTTGGTCGCCATCTGCAGGAGCAACTATAAGATTTAAGTTGGAAGATTCAATGTCAACTCCAGATGCAAATGGAAATCCAACTATTGTAGCAGAGATAGATGCTGTTACAACTGTAGCGAATGGTTGGGAAGTATTATCTTTTGATTTAACTACTTGGGCATCGTTTAATACTTTAGAGTCTTACGACACTATAGTTATTTTCCCAAATTTTGGAGCAGGAGGAAATGGAGAGACATTTTATTTCGATGATATCGTATTTGCTAATGCAGTAACTGCAAATCAAATACCAGTTTCTTTCGAAAACTCTAATATAGTTTACGAGTGGACGGGATTTGGAGATGTAAATTTTGGCCCAATACCAGCAGCTGTAATTGCAAATCCAGATGCAACAGGTATAAATACAAGTGCTAATGTTCTAGAAATACAAAAAACTACAGGCGCTCAAATATGGGCTGGAGCATCAATGAATTTAGATGGAGCTGTAGATTTTACTAACGGAACAACAATTAATATGAAAGTTTGGTCTCCAGCAGCAGGCGAGACCATTCGTTTTAAATTAGAAGACTCGATGTCTACGCCAGATGCAAATGGTAATCCAACAGTTTTTGTAGAAATAGATGGTCTTACAACGGTTTCAAACTCTTGGGAAGTGATTTCTTTCGATTTAACAACCGGAGCTACTTTTAGTACATCAGAATCTTATGATAGAATAGTTATTTTTCCAAATTTTGGAGCTAATGGAAGTGGAAATAGCTACTATTTTGATGATGTAGAATTAACAAACTAAAATATAATTATGAAAAAATATAATAATTTTATTAATATAAGTTTACTAGCACTGTTTACAGTTTTCTTTATCGCATGTCAAGATGAAGATCAAACTTTTGGAGAAATTTTAGCACCTACAAACATAGTAGTTGTTCCAGAAATTGCAGGGCAAGATAGTGCTAACCCAAATGGAGACGGAAGTGGAATGGTAACATTTACAGCCACAGCAGATAACGCATTAAGTTATAAGTACAGTTTTGGTGCAGCACAACAAAATGCACCATCCGGAGTAACTACTTTTACATTTTCAGATTTGGGTGTAAACACTTATACCGTAGTTGTAGTCGCTTATGGTGTTGGTGGAGTTTCAACAAGTACAACAATAGAGGTAGATGTTTTAGCAACTTATTCGCCACCAGCAGATTTATTAGCAACTTTAGTTGGAGATGGGTCAAAAACATGGAGAATAAAATCTGAACAAAATGCACATTTTGGACTTGGACCTGTAGGAGGTACGGTTCAAGCAGAATGGTATCAAGCTGGTCCAGAAGAAAAATCTGCAACCGGCATGTATGATGATCGTTATATTTTTAATGCAGATGGTACTTTTACTCATATTACTAATAGTACAAACGACGATCCAACTGTAGATGTAACGGGTACTGTTTTTGGAAGAGATCCACTAATAAATGAATTAGGACCACATAACGAAACACCAAACGGTGCCGATATAGAAAACTATCCTTATCAAGATTATTCAGAAAGTTGGGTGATAACTGCGCCAGGAGGAATAGAAACAATTAATTTAACAGGCTTAGGTTTTATTGGTTATTATACTGGAGGAAACCATAAATATGAATTATTCCAACGTACAGAGCAACCACCTAACGAATTAGTTTTAAGAACTACAGATGGTAATAGCGAATTCGATTGGTGGTTTATTATTACATCTGAAGAAGAAGGAGCCTCTAACGATTTTCAATCAATTTATAATAACTTGGTATGGCAAGATGAATTTGATGTAAACGGAGCTCCGGATCCAGAAAAATGGACTTACGATTTGGGAACTGGAGATAATGGTTGGGGAAATCAAGAATTACAAACCTATACAAATAATCCTGAGAATATAATTATTGAGGATGGTATGCTTAAAATTACTGCAAAAGCAAATGGTTCTGGTTATACTTCAGCAAGAATTAAAACCGAAGGTCTTTATGAGTTTACATATGGTAGAATAGAGGCAAGAGCAAAATTACCAGCTACTGCAGGAACGTGGCCAGCTATGTGGATGTTAGGAGCAGATTATATAACAAATCCATGGCCTGCATGTGGCGAGATAGATTATATGGAACATGTTGGTAACGATCTTAACACTATACACGGCACATTACATTATCCAGGAATGTCGGCAGGTAATGCAGATGGTAATTCCACTACAGTAGACACAGCTACTTCAGAATTCCATGATTACTCTGTGGAATGGACACCAGATGTAATAAAAATCTTGGTGGATGGAGAAGTATACCATACAGTAATTAATTCTGATTCATTACCATTTAATAGTAATTTCTTTTTAATTCTAAATATGGCAATAGGAGGCACTTTTGGAGGAGATGTAGATCCAGCGTTTACAGAAGAAACTTTAGAAATTGAATATATAAGAGTTTATCAATAATAGAATATGAAAAGAGTTAGTATAACAATATTGTTATGTTTTTTAGTAATATTTTCATGTAAAAATGAAAGTAGTAGTACAGATAAATATTTGGCTGTAAATTCTTCAAATGAAATATCTAGTGTTTCCTCTATAGAAAAGAAAGTTGCAGATTTATTATCAAAAATGACTTTAGAGGAAAAGATAGGGCAGATGAACCAGTATAATGGATTTTGGGATTTAACTGGTCCAGCACCAGAAGCCGGAAATGCAGCGAAAAAATACGATCATTTACGTCAAGGTTATGTAGGCTCTATGCTTAATGTAAGAGGAGTTGAAGATGTTAGAAAAGTACAAAAAATAGCCGTAGAAGAATCAAGATTGGGAATACCATTAATAATTGGTTTCGATGTTATTCATGGTTATAAAACATTATCACCAATTCCACTTGCAGAATCTGCAAGTTGGGATTTAGAAGCAATAAAGGTTTCTGCAGAAATGGCTGCTTTAGAAGCTTCTGCAGCTGGTATTAATTGGACTTTTGCTCCAATGGTGGATATTTCTAGAGATGCACGTTGGGGACGTGTAATGGAAGGTGCAGGTGAAGATACTTACTTAGGTTCTAAAATTGCAGTAGCAAGAGTAAAAGGTTTCCAAGGAGAAGATTTATCTATAAGTAGCACTATTGCAGCTTGTGCTAAACATTTTGCAGCCTATGGTTTTGCAGAAGCCGGTAGAGATTATAATACGGCAGATATTGGTACTTCTACATTAAATAATGTTGTTCTACCTCCATTTAAAGCTGCTAAAGACGCAGGAGTAAGAACATTTATGAATTCGTTTAACGAACTTAATGGTGTACCTGCTACTGGAGATAAATACCTTCAAAGAGATATTTTAAAAGATAAGTGGGAGTTTGATGGTTTTGTGGTTTCAGATTGGGGATCTATAACAGAGATGATTGCTCATGGCTTTGCAAAAGATGGAAATCATGCTGCAGAAATTGCTGCAAATGCTGGTTCAGATATGGATATGGAATCTTATTTGTATGTTAATGAATTAGCAAAATTAGTAAAAGATGGAAAAGTAAAAGAGTCTGTTATTGATGATGCTGCTAGACGAATTTTAAGAGTAAAGTTTGAACTAGGATTATTTGATGATCCTTATAAATATTTAGATGAAGCTCGTGAAAAAGAAGTAACAGGAAGTAAAAAACTTCATGATGCTGCTTTAGATATGGCTAAAAAATCTATTGTTTTACTTAAAAATGAAAATAATGTATTACCTCTAAAAAAAGAAGGTAAAAATATTGCAGTTATAGGTGCGTTAGCTTCAGATAAAACGAGTCCTTTAGGAAGTTGGAGAATTGCAGCCGAAGATAATAGTGCAGTTTCGGTATTAGAAGGTCTTTCGGCTTATAAAGGTAATACAGTAACGTATGCAAAAGGAGCAGATGTAGTTGTTGGAGAACCTAATTTTATTACAGAGGTTAAGATTAATTCAACTAATAAAAGCGAATTTGGAAAAGCAATTGCTACAGCAAAAAGTGCCGATGTTGTAATTATGGTATTAGGAGAGCATGGTTTCCAGAGTGGAGAGGGACGTAGTAGAACAGATTTAGGGTTACCAGGAGTGCAACAAGAATTGCTAGAAGCCGTTTTTAAAGTAAATAAAAATATAGTATTGGTTTTAAATAACGGTAGACCATTAGCAATTAACTGGGCCCATGAAAACATACCAGCTATTTTAGAGGCATGGCAATTAGGTACACAAAGTGGGAATGCTATTGCGCAAGTACTTTATGGAGACTACAATCCGAGTGGGAAATTGCCAATGAGTTTTCCAAGACATGTTGGCCAAGTACCATTGTACTATAACTATAAAAATACAGGAAGACCTAGTTTACCAGGACCAGATGTTGTATTTTGGTCTCATTACCAAGATGAAAAAAATGATCCGTTATATGTTTTTGGGCATGGGTTAAGCTATACAACTTTTGAGTATAACAATCTTAAAGTTAAAAATTTATACAAAAATTCTAAAAATGTTACTGTAAGTGTAACGGTAACAAATACAGGAAAATATAAAGGAAAGGAAGTTGCTCAACTTTACTTAAAAGATGAGTATGCTAGTGTTACTAGACCAGTACGAGAATTAAAAGGATTTGAATTAGTTGAGTTGAATCCTAGTGAATCTAAAGAGATAGAGTTTACGCTTTCAGAGAAAGAGCTAGGATTTTTTAATAATCAAAACCAATTTGTTGTTGAACCAGGAAACTTTAAAGTTTTTGTAGGCGGAAGCTCTAAAGCACAACTTGAAGCTAACTTTAAATTATAATGATTTAAAAAAAGTAATTAAAAATGAAGATTGATAGCTTTTTAATTAGTAAGTGTGTTTATTAAAAATAAACACACTTTTTTTATTTTTCAATTGTAAAAGAAAAAATACTTCCTAAACCTTCTGTAGAATTAACAGAGATACTACCTCCTTGATGCTCGACTAGTTTTTTAACAGAAGCTAAACCAATTCCAGTACCTAAATTTCCATGCTTATCTTTAACCTTAAGAGTGGTAAATAAATCAAAAATAGAAGTTAATTGGTTGTTAGGCATGCCTTTACCATTATCTTTTACACTAAAATTATAATATTTTTCAGATTCGCTAAACTCTACAAATATTTCTGTTGGATTTTTATCTCCATATTTTACTGCATTAGTCAATAAATTAACAAAAATTTGAAGTATTACAGATTTGTTTACTATAATCTCCTTATCTGATTGAGTAGATTTTAATATTACATCACGTTCTGGAATAGCAATTTTAGTAGCTTTTGTAATTAAATCGTTAAAAGTTGTTGTTTCTTTATTGAGTTCTAATAAATCATCATTTTTATAATATATTAATAAACCATCTATGTAATCTTTTAAAGCTGTAGATGAGCTTTTTAGATAGTTTAAATATGTTTTAGACTCATCATTAAGTTTGCCTTTATTTTCGTCCTCCAAGAGCTCTGTTAAAGCTATAATATTTGTTATTGGTGATTTTAAATCATGAGAAACTATTGAGGCAAATTTATTAAGTTCTTGATTACGTTTCTCTAATCTTTTTTTTATGTCTTCTAATGCCTTGTTTTGTAAGCGTTGCTCAAAAAGATTAACTACATGTTTAGACATGGAAATTAAAGCTTTTTTTTGCGTTTTATTTAATTGTCTTGGTTCATGATCGTAAACACATAAAGTGCCTAATTTATAACCTTGCGGATTTATTAACGGTACACCTGCATAAAAAATGGCTTTATGTTCTTCTACCAAAGGATTGTTTATAAATCTTTCATCTTCTCTAGCGTCTTCAACAACCATAATTTTTTCTTTTTGATTTATAGCATGCCCGCAAAAAGAAATATTTCTAGGAGATTCTGAAATAGGAAAACCACAATTAGATTTAATATAATTTCTATCGTTATCTAAAAGTGTTATAAGTGAGATTGGAGCTTTTGTTATATACGACACTATTTCGGTAATATTGTCGTAGCTTTCTTCTGGTAAGGTATCTAAAATGGAATAGCTTTCAACTGCTTTTTGTCTCTCGTACTCATTTTTAGGTGTTAATGGTTCAATCATAAGTAGGTTTTAATGTAGGTGGTTGAATTTTGATAATGAAACTTAGTTTCATTAATGCAACTACGTAAATATTAACATTATAGTTTTAAAAAATAATATAATTATTTACTTTCCTTAATTGTTATACTATTTCTTGTAAACTAAATTTTAAAATTCTTTCACCTATTTTCAATTAGATTGTTTAAACATGGTAAGAGAGCGTAAAGCAAATATATTAATAAATCTTATTTAATTTTTAGTATAAATAGATGCTATTAAATATATAATTTTTAAACTATAAAAGATGAATTTTAAGGCTTGCAATAATCTATTTTTTTATTAAGTATTAAAACTTAAGGCTTAAATTTGTTTTTTAATCTTGTAAATTACAATTATGGAAAAAGATTTAGGTAATTATAGAAAGTCTTACGAAAAAAATGAATTACTTCTTAAAGACACACCAGAAAATCCTATTGAGTTATTTAGAATTTGGTTTAACGAGGTTGATGCTCATTTTACAGAAGATGAAACTAATGCAATGACACTTTCTACTATAGGAAGCAATGGTTTTCCTAAAAATAGGGTTGTGCTACTTAAAAAATATACTCACGAAGGTTTTATTTTTTATACAAACTATAATAGTGAAAAAGGCCAGGCTATAAATAAAAATCCCAAAATATGTTTGTCTTTTTTTTGGGCTGGTGCCGAAAGACAAATAATAATAAAAGGTAAAGCTGAAAAAATTGCAGAAAACTTAAGCGACGGTTATTTTGAGTCTCGACCTAGAGGAAGTCAATTAGGAGCTATTGTTTCTAACCAAAGTAGCGTTATTAAAGATAGAGATGTTTTAGAATCTAATTTAAAAGAGCTTGAAAAAATTTACGAAGGCAAAGAGATACCAAGACCAAAGTTTTGGGGAGGTTATATTGTTAAGCCAATAGAATTTGAATTTTGGCAAGGTAGGCCTAATAGGTTGCATGATCGTATACATTATAAGCTTGAAAAGGATTTTTCATGGGTAAAAACAAGATTATCACCTTGATGCACGTTTAAGTGTTTGTTTTAAACGTTAAAGAGTTGTGTTTTGTGTTTAAAAAGCGGTTTTTAACGATTAAAAACATATGTTTTCGATGAAATGCATGTTTTTAATCGATTTTAACATTTCTTTAACATTTGGTTGGGTTATAGTTGGGTATATTTAATCACCCAAACAAATTATCCCAAATATGAAAACTAATCTTAACCTACTATTGTTAGCCTTATTTTTAATTTTAGCAACTTCTTGTTCTAAAGAAAACGTAGACGATACGGAATTAGGAAATATTATTATTCCAGAGGCAAAGACTATTGAAATTGAAATTATGGAACTTATTAATGCATATAGAATAGAAAATGGTTTAAATGCTTTATCTAATCACGGATTAATAAAATCTCAAACATATAGCCATTCAGATTACATGGCAGAAACAGATAATATTTCTCATTTAAACTTTTATTTTAGAAAAAACTTTTTAGTAAATAATGCAGGAGCTAATATTGTAACAGAAAATGTAGCTTATGGGTATTCTTCTGCAGAAACTGTTGTAAATGCTTGGATTAATAGTGAAGGGCATAGAATTAACATGTTAGGAGACTACACTAATTTTGATGTATCGGCAGAACAGAATGATGAGGGTAAATGGTATTTTACTAATATTTTTATGAAAAATTAGTCTTTATATATGCTATAAATAGCAAATATTTAAATAATTAATTAATAGAGTAGAGGTAGCAATATAAAATTGCTACCTCTTTCTTTATAGTATATTTTATTTCTATTAATTATTAAATAAATAAAAATGTATAAAAAAAATTAAATAATTTTTATCAATTCTTATTTAGTATTTGTTATTAAGTAATAGGTTATATAAAATGATTTATCTAAGAGCTTTAATACAAAAATGATATAATTTTAAGCAACTTATAATAAAGAATTATAAACGGTAAAGTTTTTACTACTTGGTATGATTAGAAAGAGTTGTTATTTAAATAAACTTGTAAATAGTATTAATTATTTTGAAAAAGTAAACAATAATTAATTTACATAACCACTAGTAATTATAAATTTAGAACGTCTGTTTGCTTGATGTTCTTCTTCACTACATTTATTTTTGTTAGCATCATCACAATGGTTAATTAATTGGCTTTCGCCATAACCAATAGCACTTTCAATTCTATTTGTTGCAATTCCTCTTGAATATAAATAGTCTCTAGTTGATTTTGCTCTTCTATCAGATAATTTTTCGTTATAAGAGTGTCTACCACGGCTATCTGTATGAGATTCAATTTTAATTACCATATTAGGATGTTCTCTCATAACAGCAACAATGTTTTCAAGTTCGTAAGCAGCATCTGGTCTAATGTTAGACTTATTATAATCGAAAAATATAGGATTTATTACAATTTCACTATCTATAATTAATGGAGTTAGATAAAGATCTACAATAGTTTCTACACCACTTTCTTGTGATGTAACAACATCTTTTTGGTCTGGTCTGTAAATAATTTTTTCGGCAAGTACAACAAAAGTTTTATTGCAACCTACATCTTTAAATTCATACTCTCCATTTTCATTAGAAGTTTCAGTTTGAATTACCTTACCACTTTCATCCATAAGTTTAACAATAACTTTTGCTAATGGCTCGTTAGATAATTTGTCTCTTGTTATACCTTTAATTATTTGTTTGCATTCGTACTTACCAAAACTATAAATATCATCTCCTCCTTTTCCACCTTCTCTATTAGAAGAAAAGTATCCAGTGTTTGTGTCTGTATTAATAAAAAATGCAAAATCATCAAAGCCACTATTATATGGCGCTCCAAGGTTTCTTACATAAACATCGGATGTGTCTTTTTTTAGTGCATTAGTTTCAAAAATATCATAAAGCCCTAAATTTATATGTCCGTCTGACGAAAAATATAATGTAGAATCTTTTGCTATAAATGGAAAGTTTTCTCTTCCTTCTGTATTAATTTTTCCTCCCAAATTTATAGGGTTTCCAAAGGTTCCATCTTTATTTATTCTAACTCTATAAATATCTGTAAGTCCTAATGAGCCTTGACGGTCTGAAGAGAAATATAAAAATTTTTCTTCTGGATCTAAGGCGGGAGAGCCAGTTGAGAAATCTTCGCCATTAAATGGAAGCTCTTCAATTTTTTTCCATTTTCCGTCTATATTTTTAGCTCTGTATAATTTTATTTGAGATGTGCCTTCTTTATCGTATTTAGCTTTATTTTTTTTGTTTAAATTAATTCTAGTAAAATACATTGTTTTACCATCTTTTGTTATGGCAACAGAACTTTCATGAAAGTCAGAATTTACTTCATTAGAAGATATTAAAGCAGGAGTTTCAACTATTTTCTTACCATCTTTAATTGTTACTGTAGATTGGTAAATATTTAAAAAGGGTTCTTTATTCCATTGGTATAATTTTTTTTCATCTAAAATAGTATCTTTCACTCTTGTTGATGCAAAATATAGGATGCTGTCTTTTTCAAAGCTACCAAAATCTGAATATTCGGTATTAATGTCAAGGTTTTCAAAATCTACATAAACTTTTTCTACAGATTCTAATGCTTCAAATTTTTCAATATCAAATTCATCATCTTTAACTCGTCTGTCATTTTTTTTACGTTCTTTAAAAATAACAGACCATTTTTTAGATTCTTCAAATTGATTTAAACTTCTTAATGTTTGAATATATTTATATAAATATTCTGGATTAACATCTTTATACTTTGTCACTGCTTTTTTATACCAGTAACTCGCTAATTGTACATTAGAATTATTGTAATAGCAGTCTCCTAGTCTTGTTAAAACATGTTCTGTAGTATCGCCTTTTTTTAAAACTTCTAAATATAATTCTGTAGCTTGATAATAGGCATAATCTTTAAAAAAATTATCGGCAACTTTAATTTGTGCAGTCGAAATTGAGACTGTAAAAAAGAACAATATGTATAGTATGTTGTTTTTCATTATTTATTAGAAATATCTTGGAGATTTAATACGTTTTCTTGGTTTATAGACTTCGAACATTAATAAAATTTCATGCGTTCCACTTGTGTATGGTCTTAAATCAGACAGAAAATATTCGTAAGTATAACCTATTCTTAATTGTTGAGATACTTGAAAATCTGCTAAAGCACCAATTGTTGATGTGTCTTGATTATATCGATAACCTCCACCGATCCAGAATTTTTCGAAGAATAATAAGTTTGCATTTATATCGAATGAAATTGGAGCTCCATTAGTAACTTTAAATAGGGTAGAAGGTTTTAATTTTAGATTTTCATTAAGTTCAAAAACATAACCACCAGTAAGATAATAACCAATACGTTCTAAAGCTAAATACTCTGGTCCAGCATCTTCGTTTCCTCTTAAATTATAGTCTGTATTTAATATTCTTGGAGCAGATAAACCTAAATACCATTTGTTACTATGCAGAAATAAACCTACACCCATATTTGGATTCCAACGACTTGAAATATCGCTAAAAAATGGATCTGAATAGATTTGCTCATCATCTAAAAAATCAATAGTATCTAAATTATAATGTGTAAAACCCCCCTTTAAACCAAAGGCTAGTTTTGTAGTTTCGTTTACATTAATTGTGTATGAAAAATCTCCATACATGAATACAAAATTTTCATAACCTAACTGGTCATTAATTATAGATAGCCCTAAACCTACTTGTTCATTTTTTAATGGAGAGTGTATAGATAGTGTTTGTGTACTAGGTCCACCTTTTAATCCTACCCATTGACTTCTATGTAAACCAACAACACTAATTGTTTCTCTACTTCCCGCATATGCTGGATTTACAGATATTGTGTTAAACATATATTGAGAAAATTGAGGTAGTTGTTGAGCATATGAAAACAAACAACTTAATGCTATAATAGCAAATATGTAAACTCTATTTTTTTTCATTAATTTTTTTATTTAGTACCTAAATATAATGGTCCTGTAATTGGATCTGCTCCGCTATCTCTTAAAGTTACTACATAGTAATATGTTCCATTTGGTAACTTATCTGCCGATCCAACAGATTGTTTAATAGCTTGACCACTCCAATCATTTTTATAATCTTTAACATCGTAAACTATAGCACCATAGCGGTTAAATATTTGTAAATCTATAATGAATCCACATTTTAAGTTTCCTTGAACAAAGAAGAAATCATTATGCCCATCTCCATTTGGTGTTACAGCTTTAGATATAGTATAACCTTCAGTTCCACATGGTTGTACACTACATTCGTCATTAATGTTTAATGTTAATCTTGTTGTAGCAATACAATCGCTACTTGAAACAGAGTAATTAAATATATAATCACCAAGTTCTAAATCTACAGGATCAAAAGTACCATCGTAATCAACAATAACGTCTCCTTGTTCTACAACCCATTCACCAGTATCGTCAATACCTTCTGCTAAATAATCAAATAAATTAACAATACCATCAGTATTACAGTGCTCCGCATCAATATCTGTTACAAAGTCTTCACTAATAACATTTACTATATGAGTATACACGCTTGAGTTATTACAACTATCTGTAGCTGTCCATTCCCAAATAATTTGATAATCTTCACCATTTCCAAGATTATTATTAGTTTCTGTGAAGTCGATAACAACATCTATGTTAGAACACTCATCAGAAAATTGTAAAGTTGGAGGTGCAGGAATTTCAGAACAAATAACGTAAGATTCTGGTTCAATATTAGTTAATAAAACAGGAGCACTAGTATCTTCAATTGTTAAAGTTGCAACTAGAGTAGATGTATTTCCACAATCGTCGGCAACTGTATAAGTTACTTCTATAGTTCCTCCAGAACCACAATCTGATACTAAATTAACAAAATTGTAATCTGAAGTTACAGTATTTACACTGTCAACATCACAATCATCAACACCACATGATATTAATGTATTAATATTTGCTGTGTTCCATTCGTCTGCTAATGTTTGATTTTCACTACCGTTACACTCTAAAGTAGTGTCTGTAACAGCACAGTTAGATAAGTCTGGTCCAGTAGTATCTTCAAGAGTAAGTTTTACAGTAATAGTTGCTTCGTTACCACAATCATCAGCTACCGTATAAGTGATAGGCAATGATCCACCAAGACCACAAGCGTTAGTAGTATTGTAGTTATTAAAGTTGTAATTAGAAGTTACAGTAAAAGTACTATCATTATCACAATCATCACCAGGACAAGATTGTAGCGCTAAAATATTAGCAGCATCCCAATCAGCAGCAATCGTTTCATTTAAAGTACCATTACACTCAATAGTTTCATCAACCACATCTGTACAAATAGTAACATCTGGAGGTGTAGTATCTTCAAGAGTAAGTGTTACCGTGATAGTAGCTTCGTTACCACAATCATCAGCTACCGTATAAGTGATAGGTAATGATCCACCAAGACCGCAAGCGTTAGTAGTGTTGTAGTTATTAAAGTTGTAATTAGAAGTTACAGTAAAAGTACTATCATTATCACAATCATCACCAGGACAAGATTGTAGTGCTAAAATATTAGCAGCATCCCAATCAGCAGCAATCGTTTCATTTAAAGTACCATTACACTCAATAGTTTCATCAACCACATCTGTACAAATAGTAACATCTGGAGGTGTAGAATCTTCAAGTGTAAGTGTTACCGTGATAGTTGCTTCGTTACCACAATCATCAGCTACGGTATAAGTAACAGTAATCGTACCACCAAGTCCACAAGTAGAGACAAGATTAGCAAATGCATAATCTGAAGTGACATTAAAAGTAGCATCGGTATCGCAGCTATCTGTACCACAAGATTGTAATGCTAAAATATTAGCAGCATTCCAATCGTTAGCGATTGTTTCATTATTAGTACCATCACATTCCATAGTTTGATCGGTTACAGAACAAGCCGTAAGGTCAGGTCCAACAGAATCTTCAAGTGTAAGTGTAGCAGTAACAGACTCTGCATTACCACAATCATCTGTAGCAGTGTATACAACAGTAATAGTACCACCTGCACCACAAGTAGAAGTAAGGTTTGTAAAGTTGTAATCTGAAGTAATTGTAACATTAATATCATCAGCACAAGCTTGAAGTTCAGCAATGTTAGC
>NZ_RCCH01000007.1 GCF_003663945.1 Lacinutrix venerupis
AAAGCTTCTAATCAACACATTATACACTCTGTTTTTTTTAAAATTTTATTCTACTATTTGTCCTTATTATATATACACGATTTTTAATGGGAAAACCTCTTAATTTATTGTCTGGTTATAGTAGGTAAGAAATATACATATTATAACAAAAGTTTTTGCTAAGGTAGAACTAGCAGAAATAAAAAAAATATAGGACAAAACATCTTTATAAATAAGCTATTTTATTCTTGACACAATAGATTAAACTAATTATTAAAATACACCATTACTATTTGAGGATAATGATCACCAATAGTATATTAATTATAGGTGAGTATTTAAAGGATGAATATTAAATAAAAAAGAATTACACTAAACACCACAATATTGAGCACTATAAAAAGAAATTCCAAACGAGTCCAAAGCGCACTTTAAAATCGCGGAATGGAGTATTTGGTGCTGAAAAATAATCATGCCCAGTGAAAGCTGCATTAAAATGCTCTGCTTTTATATATATTCTTGTTTGGCGTATTTTTGCATTAACAAAAAAGTCTAAACGTGGAAACCCTCCATATTCTTGATCATTTTGCGTATAGAATTCTGCTAGAACAGGATCGTAAGCATTCATATTGTATTTTGTAAAATAATTTAAAGTAATACCTGTTTGAAGGTACATTGCTTTTTTAAATACATGGTTTGAATAATATAATGTGTTTCTTGTTATAATTTCTGGAACATTAAAAACTTGATTTTCGTCTTGTACATTTTGATACATCACGGTATTGTTAAGAGCGAAGTTTTTATATTTAATTTCCTTATTAAGTTTTAATCTTAAATACGTTATTGACTTATCGTTTTGAAATGGGTTTACCAACTTGGTTGTTTCATTTACACCAAAATACACATAATCATTAATTGTAGTTAGGTCTAAATTTATGTTTGCTATTTTTTTTGATTTTAAACCAAAAGACAATTGTTGTGTTTTTACAGTATTAAAATTATTTTCCCAATTATAGTTTACATAATCACTTTGATATAATAATGTATTATAGTTTGGCGCAGCGGTATTATGATTGATTTGAGCAGAAGCAATTAAATCTTCATTTAATTTATAAGAGGTTGATGCTTTAACAAAATTACCAGAGAGGTCTCCAGAAACGTTTACTCCTAATTCTCCCTGAATATTAAATCCTTTAATTTGTTTTTTATATTTACCTCCAACAGCAAAAATATCTCCTTTTAACCTATTAGTAATAGTATTATTAACTGAACTATTATTTAAAACAACTAATTTATCGTATCCATAATTATAATTTGTATGGCTTGCATTAAATTGTAAATTTCCAATTATATTATTTGAATAGTTTAATTGTAATTGATTACTAAGTTCTTCTAGTGTTACTTCGTCTTTAAGATTAGTACTATTAAATGCTGATCCAAAAATATCGTTTTGAGTAGTTTGCTCGAACATATAATTTTTATCTTTTAAAGACATTATATGTGTAACATTTAAATTATTACTTGAAAGAGAATCCTGTTTATTGATTATATTATATCTCTGATTAATATAAAATCTTTTTCCCTTTAAAATGTTTTCTGCATCCTGGAAATTAACTTCAAGTACAGCTCTATCATCAAAATCTTCATCATCTGAAAGAAAAAAAGCAACACTATCGTCTGTTAAACCTCCATTTTCTTGATTTAATAAATCTTGAGAAACGAAATGCAAATTTGCTATGTATTTCTCGTTTTTAGTTTTATAACTTGTTGTAAATCTAAAATTACCTGTACTTGTTAGTAGATTTTGATAATTACCTAAAGAGCGTAAACCTTTATAAGCTATAGAAAAATTGAATTGTTTTGAAGTATTCACTGTAAAAAAAGCGTCTAATAACTGACCTTGCTCAAATGCAGATTTATACATTAACTCTGTTAACGGAGTTGGAACATGATAATAATTAATATCCTCAATCTCCATATAATTAAAGTGTCTGGCTCTTGCTCCAAACTGCGGCATTAAAGAAATACTTTCAAAATCCTGACTTAAAGTATTATATGTTTGCCCAATGTTAGAGAAAGGCATTAAATTAAATTCATCTTTTCTAAGATAATTATACTTATACTCCTTTTGTATAGTAAGTGTTGTATCTACATATGTAGTATCGTTTTTATAAGATATAATTAAGTAGTCGGTAATTTTTGCATCTTTATTTTTTATTTTATCTATACTAGTACTTCTTGTGCTATTATTAGACAAACTATCGCTGCTACTACTTGAAATAGCATCTAGACTTTGACTATTATTTTGACTAAGTGTTCTTTTTGGTCGAGTTTGAGCAGTGCAAATGCTTACAAAACATATTAAAAAAAATGTAAAAATTATTTTATTCATTAAATGATATCTATTTTTAACCTTGCTAAGTAAACGCAGGTTAAAATTTAAAATTTTGTCAAAAATATGAAATATCTCTATTTGTTTGGCAAATAAAATTAGAAACGCAATCTATATTAAATAAAACTGTTTTTTGTTAAGAATACTATAAATGCTAAAATTAAAATTTTCAAAATTTAAACTAGAGTGTGGAACTGATGAAGCTGGAAGAGGCTGCCTTGCTGGACCTGTTACAGCAGCGGCTGTTATTTTACCTAATAGTTTTAAAAACAGTGTTTTAAATGACTCTAAAAAACTTTCTGAAATTAAACGTAATTTTTTAAAGCCTATTATAGAAGATAAAGCTATTTCTTTTGCTTTTACTCATGTTTTTGAAAATGAAATTGATGAAATTAATATTCTTAACGCTTCAATATTAGCCATGCAACGCTCTATTTTAAAATTAAACCCTACTCCTGAATTTATTATTGTAGATGGAAATAGATTTAAACCTTTAAATGATATTTCTTTCGAAACTATTATAAAGGGAGATAGTAAGTTTTTAAGTATTGCCGCTGCTTCGGTTCTAGCAAAAACCTACCGAGATGAATATATGAATAAAATTCATGAAGAATATCCAATGTATAATTGGAAAAAAAATAAAGGCTACCCTACTAAAGAACACCGAGAAGCCATAAAAAAATATGGTATTACAAAATATCACAGAAAAAGCTTTAGGCTTTTACCCGAACAATTAAAATTAGAATTGTAATTTTGAATGTGCAAAAATCCCTCTATTATATAATGAAGCGTACTTATATTGTTTTAATTTTTTTAATTACACTAGTTGGTTGCAATACTATTAGCAATAAAAAAGCATCTATTTACGATTTTATTCCTGATGAAGCTTCTATTATTGCGACTATAAATGATACTGAAAGCTTAGAAACTAACATTAATAATAACAATTTTATTAGTGGTATTTCTAAATCTTCTGTTTATAAAAATGTTTCAAAAAAATTAAATCATTTAAAATATATAAATACAGAAAATCCTATTATAATTTCTTTTCTAAAGGATGATAACGATAGTCTTCAATTTAGCATATCTACAAAGCAAATTAATAATTTATTTTTGCCAGATTCTTTTCCAAATCATAAAATTGAAACTTTAAAAATCGAAAAATATTCTGCAAAAAAAATCACCTTTAATAACGAAGAACTTTACACTACTTTTAAAGATAGTGTCGCTATTGCTGCATCAAGTAGCAAACTATTATTAAGCCTTTTAAACCAAAAAAAAGAGAATAAAAATTTAAAAAAAATTATTAATACTATAGATAAAAACAAACCAATTTCTATAGTTTTAAGCAATACAAATAATAACTTAATATCTTCTTTTTTTTACTCTGAAACTCTTTCTTATAAAAATTTTAGCAATTACACTTCTGTTGATGCCGTAATCTCTCAAGATGAAATACTTTTTAACGGCATCACTAAAGCATCTGACTCTTCTGGAAAATTTATAAACGCTTTTAAAAACACCATTCCTCAAGAAAATGAATTAGCTAAGATTGCTCCTAATAATTGTGACGGCTTTTTAAGCTTTACTTTTAATAGTTTTAGAACCTTTAAATCTAACTTAGATAGTTTAAATAAAAAAAATGATAGTACAATAAATACCTCCTTATTCGATAATATTGTTGAAATCGGCACTATATTCTCTGCAGAAAATCAAGCTATAGTATTAAACTCTATAGATGTAATTTCTACTAAAGATAATCTTATTAGCGAACAAAACGAAGTTGATACTTATAGACAAATTCCTATTTTTGAATTTAGTAAACCAGATTTATTTGAAACTACTTTCTATCCATTTATACATTATAATAATATAGATTATTACTGTGTTATAAACCACTTTTTTGTATTTGCTAAAGACAAAGAAATTCTTGAAAATATTATTGCGAATTATCAAAATAAAACCACTTTAAGCAGTCGTGATTACTATAAAAATATAACTAAAAATCTAAGTAATGCCTCTTCAATTTTACAGGTGTTAAATAATGATAAATTAAAGGATTTAATAGATTTAAATTTAAACGAGCATTTAGAAACTAATTTTAAAGATTACAAATTTTCCGCATTACAGTTTGTATACGATTCTCACTACGCCCATTTACACGGAGCGATCAAGAAAAACAAAATAAAAGCTGAAGCCAATGCTGTTACCGAACTTTTAAATATTAAACTGGATGCCGATTTATTAAACAATCCACAATTTGTAACCAACCATAGAACAAAACAAAAAGAAATTGTTGTACAAGACATCAACAATAAGCTATACTTAATTAGTAATGTTGGTAATATTCTTTGGAAAAAACAATTAAACGGTCCTGTTTTAGGTAATATAGAACAGATAGACATTTATAAAAATGGCAGACTACAATTAGCGTTTGCTACACCAAACAGAGTTTATTTATTAGATAGAACTGGTCGTGATGTAACTGGATATCCATTAAAATTTAATGATAAAATTACACAACCACTTTCGGTATTCGATTACGACAAAAGAAAGAACTACAGACTATTTGTTACACAAGGTAAAAATGTTCTATTATATGATGCTAAAGGCAAAACAGTTAAAGGTTTTAAATTCTCTTCGGCTAAAAACGAGATAAACCACCAACCTCAACATATAAGGATTGGAAATAAAGATTATATAATAATTAAAACAGATAAAAAACTTAACATATTAACAAGAAGAGGATTAACTAGAGTTAAAGTTAACTCAGATATAGAGTTTTCTAACGAAGCTGTTTTTAATTACAACAATACATTTACAACAACGACTAACGATGGAAAAATAGTGAGTATCGACCAAAAAGGAAATATAACAACTAAACCATTTAACTTATCTAAAAATCATCATTTAGCAACAACAACCAAAACTTTAGTATCGCAAAGCGAAAACATTTTAAATATAAAAAGTAAAACACTTGAGCTAGATTTAGGAAATTACACAAAGCCAAAAATATTTTATTTAAACGATAAAATTTATGTTTCGGTTACAGATTTGCAATCTCAAAAAGTATTACTGTTTGATAGTCAAGCAAAATCTATTGAAAATTTTCCTGTATATGGAAACTCTACAATAGAGCTTGACAACATAGATAAAGATGCCAACTTAGAATTTATTACTAAAGGCGATAGTAATAATATTTTACTGTATGAAATAAATTAAATCTATTACTCTTTACACTAAACAACTGTTTATTTTACAGTATTTCAATCTATTACAGCAAATTATAACATTTTTACAAAAAAAATGTTAACTTTAGACTGCTCCAAACATTAAGTTAATATAACACAAAACAAAAACTTATGAAAGCAGCTATTTTAGCTTTATTTTTCTTATTTACTTTAGCAAACTCTTGTAAAAATGATGATAAAGAAAGTATTAAATTATCCGAGCAAAATCACTTAACAGAAGCTCAATTATTTACCTTACACAAAAAAAACAGTGACGAAAGGTACGAGAACACAACCTCTTTAGATTCTATTCCTATTGGAGGTGGAGATCCTCTACCACCTTGCCCAGACAGTTCTTATACAGATTGTTGCCCTACATTAAGATATGTTACGTTTAAAAAAGGCACAAAAAATATTACAATTATATTACTAGATGAGAACAATAAAGAAGTGCAAAAGTTTACAGAATCTGATTTAGAAACCAACAAAGATGGAAGTTTAATATTTTCTTTAAAAAAATTAAAAGCATCTATATGTAATGGTGAAAATAAATTAAAAGTAAAATCTGGAAACAAAAGACCTTATGTTGTAAAGTTTAAATAAGATTATTCATAATAATGAAAAACATCTTATCCTCCATTTTCTTAATTATAACCTGCTTTAGTTTTTCGCAAGAAAAAAATAATGAGTTCGAGAAGTCTATTAAAACGCTATATAACAAAGCAATTTCTGTAGCCTTTAAAGATCAAGATTCCGGATATTTTTATTTACAAAAAAGCATTGCGCTTTCTAAGCAAAAAAAACATTGGCAATACGCAATGGATGCCTATTTTGAAAGTTATAACATAGCTTTTCATTATAATAACTTACACAAAAAAAAAATTATTTTAAAGAGCATAGATTCTTTATATAATAAACAAGAGCATTATTTTAACAAACTAGATAACACACTTAAATATAAAAACCATATAAACTATTATTATGGTTTTTATTTTTTTAGACTAAACAATTACGATACATCAAAAAAATATTTTCAAAATATAATTGATGACACAGAAAACCAGGATAGTGAAACATTAAAAAAAAATAAAACTTTTTTATCTGTTGCATATAGCTACATTGCAAAAATGAATGCAGATGAAGGAAAACTATCTGAATCCAGCTCGTTATACCAAAAAAATATTAGACTATTAAAAAAAATAGACAGTACGAATAAAAGTTCTATTTTTTATAACTACAACTTACTTGCCGAAGTTTTAAAAAAAGAAAAAAAGCACACTGCATCCAATGCTTATTTTTTAAAATCTCTTGCATACCATATATCTAAAAACAGTCCAAATTCTATAATGTCTTCTAGTTTTAATATTTCAAAAAATTATATTGAATTATCTAAAATTGATTCCGCTAAATACTATTTAAATATTGCTAAAAAACATTTAAATAAAAACCATTTATACAATACAACTTATCATGAGCTAAACGCCCAAATTTATAGCCAGGAAAGCAACTACAGCAAGGCTATTTTAGAACTAAATAAAGCTTTATATTTTTACAAAAACTACGCTACAACTGCAAAAAACAAAAATCAAAATTTAGGCTTAGCCTATACCAACATAGGCGAGTTGCAACAAAAATTTAACAAACCCAATCTAGCATTAAACAATTTTAATACTGCCATACAGTTTTTTAAAAATGATTCTATAAAATCGAGCATAAATAATATACACCTTTTAAAAACATTAAAATTAAAAGCAAACACATTAAATAATATTGGAGATTTTAAAAAAACTATAGCAACTGTAGATTACGCCTCTTCTATTTTAGATGAACTAAAACCAAGTTTTAAAAATAATAATGATAAGCTTTTTTTAATAGAAAATGCTTTTCCTTTATTTGAGTATGGAATAAACGCAGCTTACCAGCTAAACATAAAAAGTAAGAAAAACAATTATATTGAAAAAGCTTTTTTATATACCGAAAAAAGTAAAAGTGTTTTACTATTAGAAGCTTTATTAAACAGTAAAGCTACAGAGTATGCAAATATTCCTATAAAAATATTAGAAGAAGAAGAAATATTAAAAAACGAAATTACAAGTTTAGAAAAAAAAATTAACAGTAATAAAAACGAAACTCTAGAAGATGAGCTCTTTAATTTAAAAATTAAACATCGCAAATTTGTTGAAAAACTTGAAACAGATTATAAAAATTATTATAATTTAAAATACAACTTTCAAGCTATTACATTAAACGAAACAAAGAAAATGCTTAACAATAACGAGCAACTTATATCTTATTTCTTTGGAGAAAACGCTTTATACACTATTTCTGTTTCTAGAAATAATAATCAATTAATAAAAACATCTTTAAATTCTAATATTAAAAGCGATATAGAATTAACATACAGAATGCTTAGTAACCCAAAGTCTAATTTAAACCAGCTAAAAAATCGACTTAAAACATTACACAAAAACACTATTGCTCCTATTTCTTTAATGCATAAAAATTTAATTATTATTCCAGATGGATTATTAAATTATATTCCGTTTGCTACATTAATAGATAATAACTCTAAGTATTTAATAGAAAATCATACTGTTAGTTATATAAATTCCGCAACCTTATTAAAGCAATTGCAAAGCAAGCAAATAAATAACCATAATTTATTAGCTTTTGCTCCAAGCTTTAGCAACAACAACTCTTTATTACCTTTACCTAATAACAAAAAGGAAGCAGACAATTGTTTAAATTATTTTAAGGGAAGTGCTTTAAAAAACGAAAATGCTACCTTAACTAAATTCAATACAGAAAGTCCTAAATATAGTATTTTACATTTGGCAACTCATGCTGTTTTTAATGATTATAATCCCGAATATTCTTTTTTAGCCTTTTCGGAAAATCCAGGAAAAGAAAACTTACTTTATACTAAAGATCTTTATAATCTTAAATTAAATGCAGACTTAGTAACATTAAGTGCATGCGAAAGTGGTATTGGAGAATTAAAACGTGGAGAAGGTTTAATGAGTTTAGCTCGTGGCTTTTATTTTAGTGGCGCAAAAAGTATTGCTAGTACTTTATGGAAAATTAACGATGCTTCTGCTACAAATTTAATGGATAATTTTTATTTAAACCTATCTAAAGGAAGCACCAAAAACAGTGCTTTACAAAAAGCGCAAGTTAATTTTATAAATAATAATAGAGACAATGCACTTAACCATCCTTATTATTGGGCTGGCTTTATTATTTCTGGAAATATTGTTGCCTTAAATACTACAAATTACTGGCTCTGGTTTGGCATAGCTACTGCTTTAGCTTTATTACTTCTACTCTATCTAAAACGTAAAAATTAGTGTAATTCTTTTAAAAGTGCTTCAGCCTTAGATTTGTTGTAATTAAAATTCTCGGTTAACATTCTTAATTGTTTGGTAGCCTCTATTTTATTTTTTTCTTTAATTGCTATTAAAGCCAAATACCAGTGTGACTCTGCAACAAATGTGCTGTTTTTATTAATAATATTATTAAATATATTTTTTGCCTCCTTTAAATTGCCTATTTCTAAATACGCTTGAGCTTTATAAAAAGCTTGATAAGGTTTTTGTTCTTCTATAGGAATAATTTTAAAATTAGATATTGCATTATCAAAGTCTCCAGCCTCGTACGCCACAAAAGCTTTACGCTCGAAAGAATCAATTGTATCGCTTCGTGTTATTGGAAATTCGGTATTAGGATAGTTACTAAAATTAGCATCGTACAAACTGTTATAATTTACACCAAAAAAAGAATTGTATCCAAACCAACTTGCTCCAAGAAAAAATACTATTGATGCAGCAATACGCCAATTAAATTTTGATTTTTTCTTAAAAGTTTCAGTTGTAGAAATATCTGCTTCAAAAGCTTTTAGTTTTTCTTTTAGCTTATTTGAATTCTCTTTTTTAATTGCTTGTTTTAAATTGTTTTCAAATTCAAAATCAGCTTTAAATTTTGCATCACTTTCTAAACGCTTATTAAAGACTATTAATTCGTCTTCGTTTAAACTATTAGAAAAATATCGATATAGTAAATCTTCGTTAGTCATTATTAGTTGCTATTAATACGTTCTTTAAGAGTTTTCATGCAACGCGACTTTGCGCTCTTAATTACGTTTTCATTATTATAATTCCCTTGTTCTAAAATGTCTTTTATTGTAAAACCTCTATAATAAAACAGGTTTAATAACTCTTGACATTGTTTTCCTAAACTTGAAAAATGCTTTCGCAATAATTCTTGTTCGTGAGTTAAAGCTTGTTCTTCAATTTCAAACGTTTCTAGTAATTTATCATCATCTCTAACAATAGATAAGTCGAAATTTGAGCCTACCTTTTTGTTATTCTTTTTCATCTTATCAAAAATTAAATACTTACCTACACTAAATAAATATGTAGATATACTACTAGTTAACGTTTCTATTTTACCAGACATTATATTATTATAAAAAATAACATAGGCATCTTGATAAATATCTACCACATCGTCCTGTGGCAAATTGTATCGCCTTGCAAAATTTATAAACTTATCTCTATTCTCTTCATACACTTTTCTAAGTGCTTTATCCGAACCTTGTTTTAAATCTTCCAGGATAATATGCTCTTGTTGGTTTATCATTTAATGGTATTGCGCTTTAAAAGGTTAACAGATGCTTAGCTAAATTAACTTTTTTTAAATAAAAAAGACAATCTGTTAACCTTTTCTTTTTTAATGCATTAAGAAGTAAACAAATTAAAATTTTTAATATGAAAACTTTAAAAATAATTTTAGCAATACTTGCTTTTGCCTTTTCGGTATTTGCCATTGCACAAGAAAAAAAAGCAGATTCTACGCTTGTAAAAAAAGACAATTTATTAGACATGGGAGCCAATGTTATATCACAGGTTTTTGGTTCTAATTTAGATGGAAATACAGACGGAAAAACCATTGGCTATTTAGAACTTTTAGAAAAATCTGATTTATCTGAAGCCGAAAAAACAGAATACAAAAACCTATACCATATACAAGCAAAAGATCTTACTCAAAAACAAAAAGATTCTTTAGGTAAAGCTATTGAGAAAAGGATTCTTGAAGCAAAAGAAACAGACGATTAATTAAAATAAACACGTTTTAAAATGAAAACTTTACAAACATTATTAACCATTATTATAATTGCATTTAGCACAACTACTAATGCTCAAATTTGGAAAAAATTATCTAAAAAAGCCGAGAAAGCTGTAGAAAACACTTTAGAAAAAAAGGTTGAAGAAAAGGCAGAACGCGAAACAGACAAAGCTTTCGACTCTACATTTAATAATTCAAAAAAAAGTAAAACAAAAAATAATAAAACTAGTGGCAAGTTATTTGGCATGTCTAACGCTATTCCAGAAAACTCATATCAATTTAGCCATAAATATAATATGGAAATAAGCGATGGTAAAAAACCTCTAAATATGACCTATTATCTTAATAAATCTAACAACTACTTAGGCTTCGAAATTCCGGATTTAAAAAATAAAACAATTACAGTAATGGATTTAGAAAAAGAAGTCATGTTCATGTTTATGGATAATAAAGGAGACAAAACATTAATGTCCATGAATATGAATTTGGATAAAATAACAAATGATGCTATTGAAGACACAGAATATTCTGTAACAGCAACAGGTAATACAAAAACAATATTAGGTTACACCTGCAAAGAGTATAATGTAAAAGGTAAAGATTTACATGGCAATGTTTGGGTTACAGAAAATGCAGGAGTTTCATTTTCTAAAACTTTTTACAGAACAAAACAAAAAAAAGGAATGGACCAAACCTGGATGTCTTTAGTTAATGGCTTACCAATGGAAATGAAAATAACAGACACTTCTAGAAGAAAAGCAAAAACTACAACTATGAACTGTGTTTTATTAAAGGAAGAAAATTTCTCTATAGACACAACTAACTATAAAAAAATAATGTAATCACACATCAATTAAATAATAATAATTATGAATATACAAACCACATATAACAACAGAACTCTAAAATTAATAATCACTATAACCTTATTCTTTATTACATTAATAAGTACTGCACAAGAAAGTTTTACCGCTAAAACTCAAGGCAACTTTTATGCTAATGGAACAATTGGTGTAATTTCTACAAACGAAAAATCTAAAATTGGAGGCACTACAAACGATGTAGGCTCAACATTTCAAGTTACAGGAACACCAAGATTAGGTTATTTTATTACAGATAAAGTTACTGCTGGATTAGAACTTGAAGTAAGAACTACCACTAGTAAAATAGAAGGTTTTGACGGAGAAACCACTTCTAATGCTCTTTCTGCTGGACCATTTGCTCGATATTATTTTGACATAGGAGTTTTTGCAGAAGTTACAGCAGCTATTGGTACATCTAAAACCACATCTGCTTTTGGAGACATGCAATCTAGCATTTTTGCTTTACGTGGTACTGCAGGATATTCCTTTTTTATAGGCGATCATGTAGCAATAGAACCTGCAATAAATTATACAAGTCAAAGTCAAAAACCCAAAGGAAGCTCTGAAGACAATAAAATTATTTTAAACACCATTTATTTTAGTGTAGGTTTTACAGCTTATTTTTAAAAACATTATATCAATTTTTATTTTCCCTTTATAACTATTAAATAGATTTCATTTTTAGGTTAGTTTGTTAAAGAGTCGAAGTTAAAACTTCGGCTCTTTTTCTTTTTGTTTATAACCTTTAGCAAAGCTTAAATGCAATTATTTTTATTTTTTTTTAGTCTTTATGTTAACCTTTTTTTCTTGATAACATTAAATGGTAAATAAACTATTAATCACATTTTAAAATTAAAATCATGAAAACAATTTCAACAACAATTTCAACAACAAAATATTTTCTATTAGCTTTATTAGTAGCTTTTAGTTTCTCATGCTCTCCAGAAGATGGTGAAGATGGAGCCATTGGTCCTGCAGGACCTGCCGGAGCAAATGGTGTAGATGGTAATGCCAATGTGCAAACATTAACTTTTGATGCTACAACTTTTGCAGGTTCTTATGACTCTGTAGCAATAACAGAACTTACACAAGATGTAATAGATAACGATGTTGTATTAAGTTATTTAACAGAGGACAACTCTGTATGGGTTCCAATACCTTGCCCTTACGATACTATTGCCTTTAACTTTTCTGTACATGTCACACTTTATGATGGTGGAATGGACTTAGATTACCAAGATGCATCTGGTTCTGCCTATACCGTTACAGCTGGAAACTTACAAACTCTTAAAGTTGTTATTATAGAATCTACAAGTACAACAGCAGGAAAAACTAATAACGGTAAACAACAAATTTACAATGAGCTTGCTCAAGCTGGTATAGATATTAAAGATTATCAAGCTGTTTGCGACTATTATGGTATTGCATATTAATTACTAATTTTCTTTAAATTTAAAAACCGAAGGCAAAAGTCTTCGGTTTTTTTTATTCCTTTTTTCTACTTAAATGTTTACTATTGTACTTCATTTTCAATCTTATTTTTTACAATGATTAATCGTAACCAAGCAAGTATTTCAAAATTTATAATTCATAAAGTAGGTAATAAACATAACGACACAAAAAATGCATTTTCAGATAAAGAAGTACATTTTGATGAAGAAAGCTACGAACTTATGTTGCCTTTTTTATTAAGACCATTTGGTAGTGCTGTACAAAGCTACCGTTTTAACCATCATGCCAATGTAGAGTTAAACGAAATTAATGCTTACGCTAAAACTATTTTTAACGATGATGATGCTTTTGTAGAAACATCAAAAAACATAGTAAAACACTTATACGAGCAAAGCAACTCTGCACAAATAAAAACTGGAGATGTTTTAGTGGCTATTTTTGAGGGTATAGAATATAAAGAAATGGTTACTAACGCAATTGGTATTTTTAAAATTGAAAATAAAATAAATTTCTTTCAAACCTATTTAGAAGACAATAGTTATGATGTTTTGGTACAAAAAGGAATCTCGTCTAAAAAAGTAGACAAAGGTTGCTTAATATTAAACCAAACAGATATGGAAGGTAATATTGTTTTAAGTGTAGACAATAACAGCTACGATGCACAATATTGGCTAGAAAAGTTCCTAAATATTAAGTATGCCGATGATATGAATAATCACACACACAATTACTTGAACATGTGTAGTGAATTTTCTACCGAAATTTTAAAGCCTAGTTATGGCGAGCAAGAACGAAATATATTTCTTGCAAAAACAATAGACTATTTTAAAGAGAACGAAATAATTAACGTCGAAAATTTTAAAGAAGAAATTTTTACCGAGGAATCTCACATTCGTCTTTTTGAAGATTTTAAAAAAGAATACGAAGGTGAACAAAACATTTTACTACGTAACCAGTTTGATTTAGCCGAAGCTGTAGTAAAAAAGGACAAGAAGAAAATAAAAACTGATATTAAACTCGATACTAATATTCAAATAAAATTAGATATAGACGCACCAGACGCCGCTAGCGAATACTTAGAACGTGGTTATGACGAAGAAAAGAAAATGCATTATTATAAAGTATTTTTTAATGCAGAAGGATAAAATGTATTTTTATTAAAACAAACATTAATGTTTAAAATCGTACATTTAAAAAATGAACTCCTTTACATTTAACCACATAGCACTTTCTGTAAAAGATGTAGATCAATCTATAACGTTTTATCAAAAAGTATTTAATTTAAAAGAAATTAAAAATACAGCTTCTAGCTCTAAAACAAGATGGCTTTCTCTTGGAGAAGGCAAAGAGTTACATTTAATTCCACGTCCAAAAGACGAAATAAAAATTAGCAAAGCTGTACATTTTGCATTAAACACCACAAACATAGAACGCTTTGTTTTACATTTAGAGCAGTTAAATATTAAATATTTTAATTGGGTAGACGAGCCAAATAAAATTTACGTTAGAAACGATGGTGTTAAGCAAGTTTACTTTAAAGATCCAAACGGCTATTGGGTTGAAGTTAATGATGCCAAATAAATACCATATATTTACGTAATGACTACATTATAAACGCTAATAATTAGTCATTTTTTTTTTGCTATAAATCACTTAATTTTAAATTCCTAATCTAAAAACCAAAATGAAAAAACTACTTATTCTAAGCTTATTACTAATAGTACAATTAAGCTTTTCACAATCTACTACCAATTTAAAAGTTAGCGAAAGTGCAGAATATAAAGACAAAGTAAAATCTTTAGATGTCTTAACAATACATACTAATAATTCTGGCGAAACAGGAATTGTAAGAAACGCAAAAAGAGATTTCCTTTTCGATATTTTCGATAGTAATCTCAATAAAACATTTTCTAAAGTTGTAGAAAGCGATAAAAAAGAAACTTATGTTGGTGATCTATTTTATAACAATACCATAAAACTATTTACCGTATTTGCTCCCAAAAAAGACGAACGTATTGTTTACTGTCATACTTTAAATTTAAACACAAAATCTTATAATAAATCTACAATATTTAGCACTACTGTCGAGAAAAAACAAAGTTTATTTGGCTCCAGAAAAAACCACAATACCAGTTTTGCATTATCTAACAATGGTAAATATTTTGCCATAGCTACAGATAATATTAGAAAACATAAAAACTCATACACTATTCGTGTATTTGATGCAGAAACCGAAAAACTAATTTATACAAAAGCATACCAAGAAAGCGAAAAGAAAAACTTCGAACATAACGATTTACATATAGACAATAACGGCACAGTATATTCTTTAGGAAAACTATATTTAAAAGGACGCTCTAATAAAAAGTTTAATGGAGATGCTAATTACAAGTTTGTTTTAAACAAAATAACAAAAGACAGTAATACAGAGCTAGTATTAGAATTAAAAGACGAACATATACAATCCCTTAGTATTTCAGAAAACAATAATCAATTACATTTAATGGGATTCTATTCAGAATTAAATGTAGGACGAATAAAAGGTGGGTGCGATTTTGTTATAGACACTAATAATTTTAATGTAAAATCTAAAAAAGCACAAGCCTTACCTAAACAAGTTTACGAAGATTTATATGGCTACAGAACCGCTAAAAGAAAAAACAAGAAAAAGAAAGAACTAAGAAATTTTTACATAGATTATGTTTTAACAGACAGTAAAGGAGGCACTTTTTTAATTGCCGAAGAGTTTTATATTACTCAAGTTTATGTACAAACTGGAATGTCTGGTGGTTATTGGCAAACAACTTACCATTACGACGATATTTTAATATTAAAATTTAGCCCAAGTGGAGAGCTAGCTTGGGGAAGAAGCATTTTTAAAAGAGCAAATGTACCGTCTTATAACACTTTTTTAAAAAACGACAAGTTACATGTTGTATTAAACTCTGGTAAGAATCTTACAGAAAAAAACGATGGCAGAACAAAAGTATCTAAAGGATGGTTTGAATCTTCTGCACTATACGATTTTGAATACACTACAAACGGAGAAGTTTCATACAATAAAATACAAGACAATAGAGGTAACACCTATTATTTACCAAACTATGGTACTTTTGAGTTAGATAAATTTATTATGATGAGCGACGGTAGAAAGAAAAAAATTTTTATGACTTTAGAGTAATTAAATAGCTAAACAACTTAACATAAAAACTAATTTCGTTTACTACCTCTTATCAATTTTTAAGTAGCGTTTAATACAAAACAGACCTATTAATAATTGATAGAACGAAACTAACAAATAATAAATGAACTTAACCATACCCAAAATTTATATTAATATAAGTTTAATTATCGTATTCCTATTATTTACAAATACTTTATTATCTCAAATATCAAATCAAAAAAATTATGAAATTGAGAATTTATACTTTGATGCAATTCTCTTAAAAAACTGGATAAAAACAGATAGTTTAAGAAAAATTTTAAAAAAACATATTGTAACCGAAGAAGATAAAGCAAATTTTAACTACTATAAAGGATACGAGTTTTTTCATAAAGAAGAATATAAAAAAGCTTTAGAACACTACCTAAAAGCTAGAAAACAGTTTATCGAATTAAGGGATATAGAAAATCAAGCAGAATTAGAAGGTGCTATAGTAGAAATCATAGCATATATGGACCCAAAATTAATCGATTATGAAATATATCTTAACTCCCTTTGCGAAATAGCAAGTAAAACAAAAAGTAAAACTTCTGTATCCGACTGTGAATATTTTAGAGGTTATTTTAAAGAAATAGAAGGCAAATATAATGACGCTTTAAAACACTATATAAACACTGGTCTTCTAGCCTTAAAATACAAAGACACTTTAGCTTATTACACTAATGAAATTAACGTTGGTTCAATGCAATTAAAATTAAAAAAATACAAAAAAGCATTAAACACCTTCAATAAATCTAAAAGCTACTATAACAAAATAGGCAATTTGGATAAGAATTTTTTAATAAACCTATACATCTCTAAAATTTTATTGGCGCAAAAAAAACACTCTCTTTCTTTAGACGCCTTAAATAAAAGTAAAAACATAAACGCAGTTAGTCCTAGTTATGAAAACAGTTTCGACTTATATACTCAATTTTCAGAATTTTACTTCCAAACAAAAAACTATAAAAAAGCATACACAAATAGTATAATAGCACAACTATATAAAGATACTATTGTATCTAAAAAAACCGAAAAAGAAATTTACCAATTTAAATTAAAATACGAAGTTTCTGAAAAAGAAAATAAGCTAATTAAAATTGAAAATGAAAATCTAAATTTAAAAAATAAGCGAACGCAAAACTTAACAGCCTTACTAATTAGTATCCTAACAATAATTGTTTTATCATTTGTTATTTTATTTTTCAAAAAAAAGTATAATGTATCAAAAAATGAATTTCAAACAATACAACAAGAACTAAACACTTTAAAAGAACAAAGATTAAATAGTAATAAAATAAAGGAAGGCGAATTAATAAATCTAAAAAGTAAAGCTATATTAAACAGCAGTGAAATTCTATATATAAAATCTGATGGACATTATGTAGAATACCATTTAGACAATAAAAATAAACCAGAAATAGATAGAAACTCATTAAATGAAGTTTTAAAAATATTACCAAATAGTTCTTTCGTTAGAATTCATAGATCTTTTGTTGTAAATATTTATCGAATTAAAATAATAAACTCTTCAAAAGTAATGCTTGACAATGGAGTTTGGATAAATTTATCAAGGACCTACAAACAACAACTTAAAGACATTCTACACAAAGAAGATTAAACATTCAATAATTCTAATTTTTACCATGTCACTTGCGTACAATTTTATGTCATCCACGACATAAAGTTGCAGGAAGCCTAATGTTTTTATTGGTTTGCTAACTATTGCATTAACCTTAAAAACCAGCTCAAAAATGAAAACCAAAACCTTATTATTATTAGTGTTTCTTATTGGAACAGCTACAAAATCTTTATCTCAAAATTTAGATGGTTACACACTTCATGGAAGTAGTGATGGCGTATCGCTTTATTATAAACAGCAAGAATACGGAGTAACCTTTAGAGCTGTAAATAAAAGAAATAAATATGTATATGTAAAAGTATTTAATGTTGTAAGTACTTGGACAGATGGAAAAACCAGACAAAAAGACGTAAACATTGGTTTTGTTGGAAAAGGAAAAGCCTCTAATGGAGGCAACCTAAATGTTGATAATTATAGTAAAATAAAAACTTGGTCTTTTAACAAATGGCAATGGTCAGAAAAATCTTTTAGCTACTAATCTAACACCTATAAAAATCAAAAAAAATGAAATTTAAAATTACAACAACAATTTTATGCCTATTTCTCTGCTCATTTTTAAGTTTTGCTCAAAAATCTGCTACAATAAAAGTAACACACTTCCCAGGCAACACAACAGTTAAAGGAGAATCTAAATTTATTGCTCCAGATTACATTAAACTTTCAACTACTAATCTTAACTGCTTTAAATTTTTGGAAGTAAATGTATATGTTAAAGCATCAGAATATGAACCTGCTCCATACAAATTTAAACTTGAAGTTAAAAACAACTCTAGTCTTCCTGTTAGTGTAAGCACCTCTTTATGGGGATTGGGCACTGGTGGCAGAAACACATTAGATCCAGGAGAATCATACAGTTCAACAAAGAATTATTCAGAAGAATATAAAACTTTTAAAATATATGATGTAAGATTTATGTTTGATGAAGCTGCCAAACAAAGATATGGTGTTTCATATGAATCCGAACATTTAGATTGTTCAGAATCCTTAAATTCTTATTTACAAAAAGTGAAAGCCAAAAAAGAGAAAGAAGAGAAAATAAAAAATCTCAAAAAACAAATAAATAACTTAGGAAGTGATGAAAGTGATTTAACTCAAAAATTAACTCTTTACAAACAATTAAAAGAAATAGATAAAACCGGTAGTTATAATAACCAAATAAATAGTATTGAAGAAAAATTACAAAAAATTTCCGACGAAAGAAACAAAAAAACAAAGGATATAAATGATTTAAAAAGTCAGATAAATAATCTTGGAAACTCAAAAAAAGACCTACAAGAAAAAAAGAACTTATATAAAAAATTAAATAATATTGATGAGGAAAACAATTATACCAATGAAATTCAAGAAATAGAAAAAAACATTGATACAATTGAAGAAAAGGAAGAAGAAGAAGAGCAAACTTCAAAAGAAGAAAATGAAGATGACGAGGCTTTAACAGAAAAAGAAAAAGCTGAGGAAGAAGCCAAACAAAAAAAACTTGAAGAGGAGCAAAAATTAAAAGAAAAAAAAGAAGCCGAAGAAAGAGAAAGAAAGCGTAAAGAAGAAGAAAGAAAAAAAATACAAGCAAAGAAAAAAGCGTATAATGATAGAATTGAAAACCAACGCAGAGAGAATAATGCCATTGCCTCTTCTGCCGCCGCTTCATCTGCCGGAATATTATATATGCTAGGAGGTATTATTTACGATAGAATGGGACTACCTGCAAAAGACTTATATACAGGTAGTAATTTTCACGTTAATTTTGATTTGGGATATGGCATTTCTCTTTTTCCAATAGCCCATAACAGTCTTAAAACAACGACTGATTCTAACGGAGACATTGTTACTAGAGCTCCTAACAATGACCCAACTACAGCCCTTACGATAGATTTAAGGCTAGCTCTTAAAATTGGTTATGAAATGGAATATGCTGGTGGTAATATATTTGGAAGATTTGAACCAGGTTTTTCACCTATTTTTACAGATTTCAACACCAGTTATGGTTATGGAGCAGAAATTTTTGGAGGTCATAAAAACATAAAACTTTATGGAAGATACGAGTCTGGGAGTCGTAATTTTTCATCTAACAACTGGATAGATCCAGAAGAAATTGGAGAAGGAGCAAAATCTAACACAACATATCAACAAATTAGAGCAGGTTTAAAATTTAGTTATTATAGAAATACAAGAACAGCTAAAAGAGACCATTTAATTTTTGGAGTAATGGAAGATTATTTTGATGAAAATTCTGCTTCTGTTTTTAGTTTTAGAGAAGCTCCAAGCAAACCTCTATTAAATTTATTAAGTACACCATCTGAAAGAGAGTTGAACCCATACATTGCAACAGGATATTTTTTTGAATGGAAACGTGATCATACACATAGACTATATGTAGAAATACATCCTAATTATCCTATAACTGGAGAAGTTGGAGGTCGTTCAAATGAAGGAAAACTTTTTTTACAAATAGGATTTTCAAGGTCAATAGAAGGCTTTTTTGGAAAGAAATAAATTAAACAACTACAGGCCAAACATATTACTTACCAAACTATGGCACGCATGAGTTAAATAAATTTATTATGATGAGCGACCATAGAAAGAAAAAACAATTTATACTTTTAGAGTAATAACTAATTTCAATAAAGTCTTAAACTAATGCTATGTTTTTACCAGCAAACAATTCTATTGATATGAGTTAAATAAAAAAGTGACCGCTAGTAGCTGGTCACTTTTTTTATTTGTATTTACTCGTATTTACTTAATAACAGTGTACAATGATGCTATATAAACAGAGTTTCCAGATCCAGAGTTTCTTTCTGTCCACAACTCTATAAAATCTCCTGGAGACAACTGTACTGTGCCAACAACAGCTACCGCACCAATATCAAAATTACCACCAATTTCTCTCGCTGTAGCGGTATTATATATAGGCGTTGCAGTAGTATCTCCACTATTACCTTTTGCTATATAAAATAATAAAACATCATTATTAGCAACACCTCTAAACGAAATACTTGTTGTTACTGTAAAATACCGTGTTCTTTTTCCTTCATAAACTAACCTATTGTTACCAACTGCTCGAAATCTAAATAAGTTATTTGAAGAAGTTAATCCTACTATTTTTTTTGATTGCCCATTTGATGTAAAAGTTGTGGTATTTGCTGTTCCTGTTGTAAAACTCAAATTATAATCTCCAATAGCATTATTATCTGTTTCTTGCGGAATACCTTGGCAATCTACATCCCAAAAATTAGTAAAATTATATCCAATATATGTTCCCGAAGTATAAGGCACTACTCTATCTCCGTTACCTGTAAAATTAATTCCTGTTAGTGAAGCAGATGTTCCAATTGTTGGGTTTAAACTTACATTAATTCCATATTCGCCAGAGTCTATAGCTGCTCGTCCATTTGCGATTTGTAAATCGTGAAATGTGCCACTAAGATTTAAAAAAGTACCAGTATTACTTTCTGTCCAAAATACCTTATTAATAAATAAGGAATATATATTTGATAAATTAAAACCATTATTAGTATTAACAACTTGAAAAACTTCAAAAAACACAACTGCAAAATTACTTAATGTACCTAAACTAGAGGCATTAGTTACAATAACGCTATAACCAACTATAGATTGAGAAGCATCACTAGTTATATTAAAAATGTCATTTCCACCACCGTCAATTAAGAGGTCTTTTAATCTTCCGCCATTCATACCAGAAAACAATGGACCACCAGAATTATTAACTAAAATATCTTCTCCAGTATCTCTACCTACTAAATTAGCTCCATTTAAATCTATAGTATAATCAAAGGTAACAGTTCCATTAATTTCATATAAATAATCAGTATTTAATAAGTATGTAGAGCCACCACCAGCAGTTAACTCATCTGCTAAATCGGTTATATTTTTTATTATTTTATAACTATCTCTAACCGGTTGTGATGTTGCAGTATCACCCAACAAACGAACCCATGTTGTGTTATCCCAATAGTAAAAAGAGGTTTCTGTGATATCATAAACTAATAGTCCTTCTGCTGGTGTTGCAATATTTAGTCTTTCGGTAGATGTCATTCTAGGTGTCAATAAACCTTGCGTTGTAGATGTAATATCTAAAATTGAAGATGTGTCTGGAGTTACTGTGCCAATGCCTACTTGAGATATTGATTTTATTGTATAAAAAGAGAATACAATAAAAGTTAAGAAGGTTACTTTTTTGTTCATTTTTGTTAATTTAGGGGATACAAAAATACAAATCAAAAACTAAACTACTACAAAAAAAACCGATTAAAAGATAGATTTTTATGCCAAAACACAATGCATTTCTCTTTTTAGACTAAACCTTGACTTAAAAGAGCACATTATTCATTATTAGAATAAATAATTAATAAAGATTACACATTTACAATACTAGTAAACTCTGCTTCAAAAAGAGTTTTAAAATGCTTTAATAATTTAGTTTTAACCTCAGCTTCATCGACTTCTTTTTTACCTAATTCCACATTAAGCGAAGTCACTGCTTTACCACGAATACCACAAGGAATAATATTATCAAAATACCCAAGATTTGCATTTACATTTAATGCAAAACCATGCATAGTTACCCAACGGCTTGCACGAACGCCCATAGCACATATTTTTCTAGCAAATGGTGTACCGACATCTAACCAAACTCCTGTTTCACCAGGAGAACGCACGGCTTTTAGCCCATATTCTGCCAATGTAAGTATTATCATTTCTTCTAAAAAACGAAGATATTTATGTATGTCTGTAAAAAAGTTATCTAAATCCAGAATAGGATAACCCACTATTTGTCCTGGACCGTGATAGGTAATATCTCCTCCTCTGTTAATTTTGTAAAACGTAGCTCCTTTTTCGGTTAGTTGTTTTTCATCTAACAATAAATTAGATATATCTCCACTTTTACCTAAAGTATAAACATGTGGATGCTCTACAAACAAAAAGTAATTGTTGGTTTCTAAACCAGCATCCTCTCTCCTATTCTTAATTTTAGTATCTAAAATACCTTTAAAAAGTTCCTCTTGGTAATCCCAAGTATCTTTAAAATCTTTAGAGCCTAAATCTTGAAGTGCAATTGTTTTATTCATAGACTACAAAATTACGATAAATTAAGAATAAAATCATGCTTTTGCATAAGAGTAAGTAGCTACCTATTAAAAACCAAACACTACCTATTTAATTCTTAGGATTATTTAAAATTACCAAAGCTGCAATTACTCCAGGAACCCAACCACAAAGCCATAACAAAAATGTGATTACTATAGAGCCACAACCTTTATCTAATACCGCTAAAGGTGGGCAAATAATTGAAAGTATAACTCTCCAAATACTCATAATTTATTTTTTAATTGATTGATGATGTATAAATAGGACGCAATCTATTGCGATTTGTTACAAAGCATTATCTTTGTGGCTTCAAATTTTTATATTAAAAAAGTATTATGTCACAATTATCTGAGCAAGAGCTCGTACGAAGAGAAAAGCTAGCAAAGCTTCGCGATTTGGGAATAAACCCATATCCAGCCGATTTATTTCCTGTTTCCGAAACATCAAAACAAATAAAACAGGACTTTAAAGAAGGTAAACAGGTAATTATTGCTGGACGTTTAATGTCGCGTCGTATTCAAGGTAATGCAAGTTTTGCAGAGCTTCAAGATAGCGATGGTAGAATACAAGTGTATTTTAATAGAGATGAAATTTGTACTGGTGATGACAAGAGCAAATATAACGATGTCTATAAAAAACTATTAGATATTGGAGATTTTATAGGTATTGAAGGCGAATTATTTACAACTAAAGTTGGAGAAAAAACTGTTTTAGTAAAAAGTTTTACCTTATTAAGTAAAGCACTAAAACCTTTACCATTACCAAAAACTGATGCAGAAGGAAAAGAACACGATGCATTTGTAGACCCAGAAATGCGTTACAGACAACGCTATGCCGATTTAGCTGTAAATCCACATGTAAAAGAAGTGTTTGTAAAACGTACTAAACTTTTTAATGCCATGCGTAATTTCTTTAACGATGCTGGTTATTTTGAAGTAGAGACGCCAATATTACAACCAATCCCTGGTGGAGCAGCTGCACGTCCTTTTATTACACATCATAATTCTTTAGACATTCCTTTATACATGCGTATTGCTAACGAGTTATACTTAAAACGTTTAATAGTTGGTGGTTTTGATGGTGTTTATGAGTTTTCTAAAAACTTTAGAAACGAAGGAATGGATAGAACGCACAATCCAGAATTTACCGCTATGGAAATATATGTAGCATATAAAGACTACAACTGGATGATGGATTTCTGTGAGAAACTTTTAGAACATTGTGCAATTGCCGTAAATGGAACAAGCGAAGCTACTTTTGGAGAACATAAAGTAAACTTTAAAGCGCCATACAAACGTATTACAATGGCAGATTCTATTAAAGAGTTTACAGGATTTGATATTACAGGAAAAACAGAAGCCGAAATTTTTGATGCTGCAAAAGGCATGGGAATTGAAGTGGATGCGACTATGGGTAAAGGAAAATTAATTGACGAAATTTTTGGTGAAAAATGCGAAGGAAATTACATACAACCAACCTTTATTACAGATTATCCAAAGGAAATGAGTCCACTATGTAAAGAGCATAGAGATAATCCAGAATTAACAGAACGTTTTGAGCTTATGGTTTGTGGTAAAGAAATAGCAAATGCTTATTCTGAGCTTAACGACCCAATAGACCAACGTGAGCGTTTTGAACACCAATTAAAACTGGCTCAAAAAGGAGATGATGAGGCTACAGAGTTTATAGATCATGATTTTTTACGTGCTCTAGAATATGGTATGCCACCTACATCTGGAATGGGAATTGGTATGGACAGGTTAATTATGTTTTTAACTAACAACCAATCTATACAAGAAGTATTATTCTTCCCGCAAATGAGACCAGAGAAAAAAGCAGTACCAATGAGTGAAGAGGAAAAAGCTGTTTTTGAAATCTTAAAAAAGAGTTCTTCAATAGATTTAAATGAATTAAAAGGACAATCTGGTTTAAGTAATAAAAAATGGGATAAAACCATAAAAGGCTTAACCAAACTTGGTGTAGCAAAAGTTAGCAAAACCGATGATGGTTTATTTGTGGAAATGGTTTAAAAAGTAAAACACTAAATAAAATTTTATATCAAAAAGGAGCTATTAAAATGTAGCTCCTTTTTTTATACTCTAATTTTACTAAACTACTTCTAACTTATACCCTACTCCATGAATATTAGTAAGCTTAATAGACTCATCTTCTTTAAGCTTTTTTCTAAGTTTGGATATGTAAGTATCTAAACTTCTTCCAACTACAACTCCATTATCTTCCCAAACTTTTTTTATAAGCTCTTCTCTTTTTATAATTTGATTTGGCTTTGCTACAAACAGAGCTAATATTTCACACTCTTTTTTAGATAAGTTAATTTCTGTTGCTTCCTTTATTAATTTATTTTGCTCTGGATAAAATTTAAACAACCCTAAAGTACTGTAATTAAGTTCTTGCGTTTCTATAACATCTTTTGGTTTTTGCTTATATAAAAAAATTGCAAACATGGTTAAAACCACAAAAACTAGTACACATATGTACATTATCTTGTTGCTATTTGATTTTGCAATATTTGTAAAATGAACAGTTACCAGATAACATTCATTTTTTAATTCTCTTCCTATGCAAGGTATAATACCTTGCTCCACTTCTTCTTTCATTGCATAACTATACGCAACTTCATTATCATAACATCGGTTTACCTCGGTTATGTACTGCTGCGGTAAATTTGTTTTTTCAAAACTGCTTTTAATAATGGTAACCAAACTATCTGGCTGGATAGATATTGTGTTTTCAAAACTTACTTGAAATTTATTATCGCTTATATTAATAACTGGTTTTACTAAAGTTGTAGAATCTTGATTAGCTAGCAATAGTTGATGCCCAACTTCGCGTAAAGATATTTTTACTGTTTCGGTAAAGTTATTATCTGTAGTAGTATTACAAGATATAATGCAAAATAGAAGCACACATAAAATGAGGCTTTTATATTTAAGTGGAGTTTTAATATTCATAATTAGCCATAAATAACATACAATTTCGTGACTTTTTACAATAGTTGACACTTCTTTTACATTCTTTTTACATATTTAACTATCAAGCCATCATAGATTTGTAACAGCAAAACAAGTATATAATCCATTTATCAATCTTTAAAACGTAACAGATATGAAAAAGAAAATATTAATTTTTATAGCAATAATTATAGCATTAAGCTTAAGTGCTTTTGTAGTAACCAATAAAGAGTTTAAAAATAAAAAACAGAATGTAAAAGCTATTGCCATAAAATCAAACAATAAATTAGACTCCAATTTTACATATAAAGAACCAATAGGTCCAGTTTTAAAAAATGATACTATTGATACCATTAAAACAAAACCTGAAGTTTTTGAAGATTTTATTTATGATGTAGGCTCTAGGTTTAAACCAATGAAAAAAAGTGCTATAAAAAAAGCAACTTCGCTTAACCATTTTTTTACAGAAGAAGAACTAAGCTCTATTTCTAGTATTAAATTTGTTGAAATTATTGTTATTGAAAATGAAAGACAAACGCAAAAAAGAGAAATTGGTTACACAAAATCATTTACAGATGCACAATTAAAGCTAATTAAATCTTTCGATTACTCTTCTCACTTTAATATTCGTATAGAATATTTACAAAAAAATTACATTGGCCAATTAGAACATAAATTTAACTCACCTCACATAACAATTGTTCCAGAAAAACAAGCAGAATATATTAAAGGAAAAGAGGCCCTTAAAACTTATTTAAGAGAAAACAGTAAAGCCGTTAGAGAAGAAGCTAATGTTGACCCAATGAAATTACAACCTGCTAAACTATACTTTACAGTAAGTAAAGACGGTAAAATTTCAGATGTTAAATTAGACAGAAGCTCAAATTATCCTTTAGTAGATAAAACCATGATAGCATTAATTAAAAATTTACCTGGAAAATGGAATCCTGCAGAAAACGAAAAAGGAGAAAAAATAAGCCAAGAACAAGTAGTATCTTTTGGTTTAATAGGCTGCTAAAAAAACTAAATAAAATAGTAAAGGAATTACATTTCTGTAATTCCTTTACTTATTCTAACTTTTCTACCAATTTTAACTATTCCAAACCTAAAGTTTCTACTCCTTGCTCGAATACAACATCTACTGGAATATTAGCATCGCTTAAACGGTTTAAATCGCTTTGAAGCTCTTTAGCAATACTACCATAATTTTTAACAAACTTGGCAACGCCTTTATAATCACCATCTCCTTGGTAAGTTAAAATAACTTGAGATAGCATTTCCATAGCTGTTTTTAGTTTTTCAAAATTTACAGTATATGTACCATTACTGTTTCTTGTAAAAGCTCCCATTTGGTTAAAGAAATTAAATCTTATCATGTTTGCTTTACCGTGAGCACTTGATGCTCCAAAACGCACCGATCTAAAGATACCTGCCATAAAAGTTACCATGTTATCTTTTAAATCGTTTGTTAACTCACCTTTTTTATGTAATTGCTCTACCATGTATAAGCCTAAAATATCTGCTTTACCTTCTTCTAAAGCGCTAGCGTGTTCTTTAAGCGAAGTTCTTACTGTTCCATTTCCGTTAATTGTATTTTTTATTCCTAATCCGTGAGCAACTTCATGAAACATTGTGTTTTCAAAAAAGGCATCAAAAGTAACGTGTTTACGCTGGCTTTCGTCTATTAACACATTCGAAATTGGTATTAATATTTTATCGAATTTAGCACGCATAGCATTTTTAAGCTGTAAACGTCTTGTTCCTTTTTTAAGTTGTACTTCTTCATCGTTAGGTAAGTTAATAGCTATAGTTTTACTACCTGAGTTACAATCTCCTGCATAAAACACAACATCATAAGCATTTAAATCGCTATCTGTACCTGGTTTTTCTTTTTTGTATTTTTCTTCTACAGGTAATCCTTTTTGAAGCTCTGGTAAAAAACTACTAAACTTAGCTAATTTTGCGCTCCACTCTTGATCTTTAATTAATACATAGCCTTCGTGCGCTGCTTTATTTCCAAATAATTGGTCTTCGTAAGTTTCTATAGGACCAATTACAATATCAAGTGTATTTGTTTTCATATCCATCCAAGCAAAATCACTTTCTTGGTATTCGTCGTTTAATACTGCTTGTGCCCTTAATTCTAAATACTTTTTTAAACCAGCATCTTCTGCTAATTTTGAAGCTTCTATTAATAAATTTGACACTTCTTTTACTTCTGCCTCAAACTTTTTATGATAAGGTATTGTATATAACTTACCGTCGTTATCACGTCTCACAAAATTATAAAGACTTGATTTATTTTCCATTTCGGCAGTCTCAAACTCTTCTTTAGTTATATCTGCTGGATAAAAATTAGCTCCTTTTGGTTTTTCGCCAATTCCTTCTACAAACGGTTTGTTATTTGCCAACCTATCCCAAGGCCCATAATTTATTTTTACATACTTCTTGGTATCTTCGTCTTTAATATCTGCTAATAAAGCATCACAATCTCCATAAGCTTCGTACCAAAATAAATCGTTCATTTTATTAGCTGCACTAATTAATATAGGTAGCATTTGTCTTTCTTTATCGGATAAAACACTTAAATCTGTAGTTAATTTAACATTAACGTATTTATCAAGATTAGTTTGCATTTCGGTTGTTGTGTTTTCTGTCTCTATAGTTTCTACTTGTTTAACTTCTTCTTTACAAGAAAAAGCAGTAGCAAATACTAAAATATATATTATTTTTTTCATTGGTTTATTGGAATTAATTATCGCTTTGTAAAGTTAGTTAATTTAATAAGTATTAAATTAGACATGAGGTAAAATTCTGTTATTTAAATTTAAAATATTGCCATTATAATGAATGCAAACCAACATCTTGAGCACATAAAGCTTATTTTAAAAAAAGAAAACAATATTTTACTAGCTAGAGCCTATTTAAATGAGCAAGACATTGATGAAAGTACAAAAAACCTTTTATTTAGTCATGCTAAAGTTATTGTAAAAAATAATAAAGAAAACAGAATGGCTTGGACTCTAGTTATTTGTTTGGCGCTAAGTGGTGTTTTTATTGTTGCTACCTATTTTGCAATTACGCAGCAGAGCACCAACGAATACGATTTACTAAAATTATTAGACAATTTAGATATTATTCTATTTAGAGTAATACCTGTAGGCTCTATACTTTTATCCTTAATTATTGCGGCCACCTTGTCTGAAGAAGACTCTTATGGCATGCGTTTTATTAAAGCAAATGTAGTTACAGGCCTAGTGTGCTATATTTTAACCTTTTTTGTGGTTTTATCTGGAGCTTTAGGATAAATTTTTATCTATACTCAATAGTTCTAAAAAACAGTTTAATTGTTTTTTTAGTTTCGTTTTTTACTTCTCTATAAACCCAATTGTTATATTCATCGTATTTGTATTTTATGGTTTGCTTTTTTGTATGAATAGGCTTCTCTACATATTCTCCTTTAACTCGATACAAATCTTCAGAAACACTTATAATATTATTATTATCATCAAACTTATATATAGTTACAAAATTTATCTTTTTTGAGGATTCTTGATTAGAAAAACGCACTTCATTTTTGTTTTTATTATAAGTCATTATTACATTATTTGTAGAGAAATAACCTTCATCTTTTATTTCGTAACCATTGTTGTTGTATGTTATATAAGAATTAGAGTTGGAAAGTCCTGAAAAGCTTTCATTTTTTACTAACTTATTATCTTTAAAGTATAGTTTCTGAAATTTTTCAAACTCACCTTTGGAATCATCATTAAAATCTGGATCGTCAACTACATTTTTGTAAAAGTCTTCTTTTTGACTTATAACTATAGAGTCTTTATAGTGCTCAAAATTATAATAAACACTTTCTAATTCTTGAATATTTTTAGAATCGTATTTAAGTACTAATTTTAAATCTTTTAATTTATTTGCTTCATTATATGTATAAAAATACTCTTTAACAGAGTTTTCTCTATCATCTGGTTTATCTAAATCTTTGGCATATTTTTTCTGGTTTTGATTGTTGAATATTTCAAATCGAGAACCTAGAAAATTTTCATCTGCTTCATTTTCTTTATAAACCTTGGTTATTATTTGTTTTATATCTCCAGAATACTTTTCGTCAAAAACATAAAATTCATCTTGATTATTTTCTAAATAATCGATAAAAAAGTAATAAGAATATAAATCTATTTCATCTGTAAATTCGTTAAGTTTAAAATTGGTTATTGAGTTATCTATAAATCCGTTATTAATTTGCCCAAAGGACATAACGCTATAGAAACTTAAAAATAGTAGTACAAGGTTTTTCATTTATTTTAAAATTTAAAAAAAACAATATACTATATATTATCTATTATAATAAAACATATTTTATGCATTTTAGATTTATACATTACAAAATACTAAGAGCTTATTTATAACGCATAAAATGTTAATTAAAAGCTAAATATTTAATAACATTTAAACTATTCTCGTTTTTATTTGTCTTAAGAGTGTAGAACAATTTAAAACAATAAAAACATGAAAAAATTATTAATAGTAGCAGTAGCATTATTTGCATTACAAATAAATGCTCAAGACAAAAAAGAAAACAAAAAAGAGCTGAGAAAAGAAAAAATGGAACAGTATAGAAATATGGATTCCAAAGAAATTGCAGCTTTACAAACTAAAAAAATGACGCTTGCGCTAGATCTTACTCCAGAACAACAAAGTAAAGTTGAGAAAATAAATATTAAAAATGCAGATTTACGCAAAGCTGCAATGGAAAAACGAATGGCAGCAAAAGACACTGACAAAAAACTTTCTCCTGAAGATAAATTAAAAAGAGAAAACGAAAGGTTAGACCAAGAAATTGCTACAAAAAGAGAAATGAAAGCTATTTTAACACCAGAGCAATATGAAAAGTATTCAAAAATGTCTAAAAGACGTGGAAATAAAGGAATGCGTGGTAAAATGAAGAGCAAAAAAGGTGAAAAGAAAGAGCATAAAATGGAGAAAGAATAACTCCTAAATCATTTAATAGTAAAAAAGTGCCGATTATCTATTCGGCACTTTTTTATTTGCAATAGTTAAGTAAATAGCTTTACTTTGGTATATTAACGAATAACTACTAAGACAATGAAAAAAATATTTACTTTTTGCTTTTTTGCTTTTGCTTTATTAATTGGAACTCAATCTGCATTAGCTCAAGACAATGCTAAAGTTAATGAAAAGGCTTACCTTAAAGCTAAAGAATTACGTTCTACATTAAAATTTGACGATAATACTTTAGAAAAGGTATATAAAGCTTACCAAGCATACGAATACAAATTTTTATCTATTTCTGAGCACCAAGAATCTGGATCTTCAGATTATAACAATTCTATGGCAACCTTAAATAATACTTTACAAGAAGGTATAAAAAACGCTTTAGGAAATGACTTATATAAAAGATATTTAATTATAAATGAATTAGAACACACTGTGGACTAATGTTTATTTGAAACATAAAAAAAGGCGATAACTATTTTAGTTATCGCCTTTTTTTATTGAACTTATTTTAATATTATTTAAATACAGCATCACAAGCTGCTATTGTTTTGTCTAAATCTTCGTAAGTTAAAGCATCTGTTATAAACCAAGTTTCAAATGCACTTGGAGCTATATAAATACCGTTATTAAGCATACCATGAAAAAAGGTTTTAAACCTTTCATTATTTCCTTTAGCTGCTGTTTTAAAATCTATTACTTTTTCTTCATCAAAATGAACAGAAATCATAGAACCCATTCTATTAATTGTATGTGTAATATTATTTTTTTCTAAAACTTTAGCTAAGCCTTTATGCAAATATTCGGTTTTTTCTGCCAATCTATTAAATATTTCAGAATCTTCGTTTAATGCTTTTAACATTGCTAATCCTGCAGCCATAGCTAATGGATTTCCACTTAATGTGCCTGCTTGATAAACAGGTCCTAAAGGTGCTAAATAATTCATTATTTCATTTCTAGCAGCAAAAGCTCCAACAGGTAATCCACCACCAATTACTTTTCCAAAACAAACAATATCTGCATTAACGTTTAATAATTGTTGAGCTCCACCTTTTGCAAGACGGAAACCAGTCATTACCTCATCAAATATTAATAAAATATTATTAGCGTCGCAAAGCGACCTTAAGCCTTCTAAAAAACCTGAAACTGGAGGTATACAACCCATATTTCCTGCAACTGGCTCTAAAATAATACAAGCTATTTCATTTTTATTAGCTTGTATTAATGCTTCTACATTCTCTAAATCGTTATAATTGGCAAGTAATGTATCTTTTGCTGTACCTTCTGTTACTCCAGGACTATTAGGACTTCCAAAAGTTACTGCTCCACTTCCTGCTTGTATTAAAAATGAATCGCTATGACCATGGTAACAGCCTGCAAATTTTATAATTTTGTCTTTTCCTGTATAACCTCTTGCTAACCTTACAGCACTCATACAAGCTTCGGTTCCAGAGTTTACAAATCTAATTTTATCTATATTTGGTACCATTGATACTGCTAATTCTGCAATTTCAGTTTCAATTTCGGTAGGCATCCCAAAGGACGTTCCTTTTTTTGCCTTTTCTACAACGGCGTTAACTACAGGAGCGTATGCGTGACCAAGAATCATTGGTCCCCAAGAATTTATATAATCTATTAGAACATTTCCATCTTCATCATATAAATATGCACCTTTAGCTTCTTTAACAAAAATTGGTGTTCCACCTACGGCTTTAAAGGCTCGAACTGGAGAATTTACACCTCCAGGAATTACTTTTTCTGCATTTGCAAAAAGAGTACTACTACGTTTATAAATCATTATAATTAATCTTTTGGTAAGGGCTTGATAAATAATACTTGTCCAACAAATAAATCGCTAGACTCTAAACTATTTAAAACTTTAAGTTCTGATACTGAAATATTATATTTTCTAGATAATGAATATAAAGTATCACCAGATACAACTGTATGCTTATCGTTTAATTCTGTTTCAACTCCTAAAACTTCGTTATCGAAACGATATAGTTGATAACGTTCTATTAAACTTATTAGTTTTTCTGGATATTTTCTATCTGTTGCATATCCTGCTTTTCTTAAACCTTTTGCCCAAGCTTCGTAGTCTCCTTTTCCAAGTTGAAACAATCCTGCATATCGAGAACGTTCTTTTAAAAATAGAGAGTGATCTCTAAAAGAATATTTAGAATTTTTATATTTTCTGAAACATTCTTGGCTAGCATCATCATCATGATAAATTTTACCACCGGTCCAACCTGTATGACACTTTATACCAAAATGATTATTAGCCTCAACAGATAACCTTCCTTTTCCAGATCCAGACTCTAAAATACCTTGAGCTAAAGTAATACTAGCAGGAACACCATAGTTACGCATTTCGTCTTGAGCAATATCGCTGTAAATAGCTATATACTCATCTGTTGGTGTTGCATATTGTTCTGGAGTTTCTTTTATAACAACAGTAACCTCCTTGTTTTCTGGAGCATTTACAACAACTCTAGGTTTCTTTTTAGTTTTAACTACACGCTCTGTTTTGGTTTTAGATTTTTTAGTGGTTACTTTTTTGCTTGAGCCACAACTTGCAACTAAAGCCATTAAGCATAATATTGTAAATAATCTTTTCATCAACTATTGTATTAATGGTAAATTTTTCTGTTTTAATCTATTATTCATTCCTGCAATACCTTGTAATCCTCCTGTATGTATTGCTAAAATTTTTGAGCCTTCTGGAAAATAATTATTTTTAATCATATCTACAATTCCATACATCATTTTTCCTGTATAAATTGGATCTAACTGAATTTTATTTTCTGTCTTAAATCTGTTTATAAACGTAATTAAATCTGTATTTATTTTCGCGTACCCACCAAAATGGTAATTACTAACTAACTCCCAATTATTTTGTTTAGCAAATTTACTAATATCTTCTTGTAAAAAGTCTCCTTTTAAGGCTGAAAAACCTAAAATTTGCTGATTAGATTTTGAACCATTAATTAAACCCGCTAAAGTTCCTCCTGTTCCAACTGGAGCACAGACATAATCGAAATTATAATCTTCTTCTAGCAATATTTCCTCACATCCTTTTACAGCTAAACTATTTGTACCGCCTTCAGGAATTACATAAAAGTTTCCAAACTCCATTTTTAAGGCTTCAATAAAATTAGAATCATTTTTTTTTCTAAAATCACTACGGCTAACAAACTTAAATACCATACCACAATTTCTAGCATAGTTTAAAGTTGTATTTTCATCAATTTTAGATGCTAACTCTTCACCTCTTATAACTCCTATTGTTTTAAAACCATATACGTTTCCTGCTGCTGCAACTGCAGCTATATGATTTGAAAAAGCACCTCCAAATGTTAATAAAACAGTCTTTTTTTTTGATTTTGCTACTTCGATATTGTATTTTAATTTCCTGTATTTATTTCCGGAAATAATATTATGTATAGCGTCTTCTCGTTTAATACATAACGAGACATTTGAGCTGTTTTTTAATTTAACAGCCTCATTTATGCTTTGCTCTACTTTAAAAATCATGGGTTGCGAAGATACTTTAAAAAACTCCAAAAATTGCGCTCATTTAAATACTTTAAATTAGATTCATTAGTGTAAGACTCTCTTTCAAAAGAGATATTTCTATATGCTTTATACCAATTTTTATACTGAATCAATCTTATTAAAAATTCTAGCGTATAAAAAAAATAAAAAGGAATTATTAATAACTCTAGCTGCTGTTTTAAATGAATTTTTTCATGATTAATCAATACCTTATCTTTCTTTAAAGCTTTACTCTTTAAAAAAACAAATGGAAATATTGTTATACCAGTATAACCTTTAGGCACTAAATATTTAGAAATTAATATCACAAATTGATGTTTTCAAAAATCACTCCAATTTAAGTTATATTTGTAATATAATGAAGAAATATATTCCAATAGAAGAAGGCGATTACTATTTAACACCCGAAGGTTATAAATGCTTTACAGAACAATACCATTTAAAAAGAGGCTATTGTTGCGAAAGCGGTTGTAGGCATTGCCCATACGGATTTGATAAAAAAACAAACTCAGTAAAAAAAAGTAAAGGCACAAAATAATATGACATTTAAAGAGCAAATATTAGAAGGTATACCAGAACAATTACCAAGTGTAAAACCTTTTGAAAAAGAAATAAATCACGCACCTAAAAGAAAAGCTATTTTAACTAAAGAAGAAGAAAAGCTTGCACTACGCAATGCTCTTAGGTACTTTGATAAAAAACACCATAAAATATTAATAAAAGAATTTAAAAACGAATTAGATACTTACGGAAGAATATACATGTACCGTTTGCGTCCAGATTACAAAATGTACGCTAGACCAATAGAAGAATATCCTGCAAAATCTAAACAAGCAGCAGCAATCATGTTAATGATTCAAAACAACTTAGATTATGCTGTTGCACAACATCCACACGAACTTATTACATATGGTGGTAACGGTGGTGTATTTTCTAATTGGGTACAATATAGGTTAACCATGAAGTATTTAGCCGAAATGAATGATGAGCAAACCTTAGTTATGTACTCTGGTCATCCAATGGGCTTATTTCCATCTCATAAAAATGCTCCAAGAGTAGTCGTTACAAATGGAATGATGATACCTAATTACTCGCAACCAGACGATTGGGAAAAATTTAATGCATTGGGTGTTACACAATATGGACAAATGACTGCTGGAAGCTACATGTATATAGGTCCACAAGGTATTGTTCATGGTACAACTATTACCGTTTTAAATGGTTTTAGAAAAATTAAAAAAGAGCCAAAAGGTAATTTATTTGTTACTTCTGGATTAGGTGGTATGTCTGGCGCACAACCAAAAGCCGGAAATATTGCTGGTTGCATTACGGTTTGTGCAGAAGTAAACCCGAAAATAACTCAAGTTCGTTTAGATCAAGGTTGGATAAACGAAAAAATCACCAATTTAGATGAATTGGTAACGCGCGTAAATAAAGCGAAAGCCAACAAAGAAACTATTTCAATAGCTTATCTAGGCAACATTGTAGATGTTTGGGAAAAATTTGACCAAGAAAACATACATATAGATTTAGGAAGCGACCAAACATCACTTCATAATCCTTGGGCTGGTGGTTATTATCCTGTAGGTTTATCTTTTGAAGAAGCAAATGATATGATGGCAAATAATCCTGAAGCCTTTAAAGCCGAAGTTCAAAAAACATTACGTCGTCATGCTAATGCCATAAATAAACACACAGCAAAAGGAACCTATTTTTTCGATTATGGTAATGCTTTTTTATTAGAAGCTTCTCGTGCTGGTGCAGATGTTATGGCTAAAAACGGAGTAGATTTTAAATACCCAAGCTATGTTCAAGACATTATGGGACCAATGTGTTTCGATTATGGTTTTGGACCATTTAGGTGGGTTTGTGCTTCTGGGAAACCAGAAGACTTAGCAAAAACCGATGCTATTGCTTGTGCTGTTTTAGAAGAAATAAAACAAAATTCTCCTGTAGAAATACAACAGCAAATGGCAGATAACATTCAATGGATAAAAGGTGCCCAAGAAAATAAACTAGTCGTTGGCTCGCAAGCAAGAATACTTTATGCAGATGCTGAAGGTAGAGCAAAAATAGCCGAAGCTTTTAACCGAGCTATTGTAAGAGAAGAAATAGGAACTGTAATTTTAGGTCGCGACCATCATGATGTTTCTGGTACAGATTCTCCATACCGTGAAACTAGTAATATTTACGATGGTTCACGCTTTACAGCAGATATGGCAATACACAACGTTATTGGCGATAGTTTTCGTGGCGCAACCTGGGTAAGTATTCACAACGGTGGTGGCGTTGGTTGGGGAGAAGTTATTAACGGAGGTTTTGGTATGGTTCTTGATGGTAGTAAAGAAGCTTCAAAACGTTTAAAATCAATGTTATTCTGGGATGTTAATAATGGCATTTCAAGAAGAAGTTGGGCTAGAAACGAAGGCGCGATTTTTGCTATAAAGCGAGCCATGGAAATAGAGCCTAATTTAAAAGTAACATTACCTAACACTGTAGATGATGCTATAATTGATTCGTTATAACTATTTAAATCTTTTTATTATGAAAAAATTAATACAAAAAACATTACCATTTTTAGCATTATTAATTATTGTTAGCTCTTGCTCGTCTGTTCAGGTAGCTTCAGATTACGATAAAAATGCAGATTTCAACAATTATAAAACTTTTGCGTTTTTTAAAACAGGAATTGATAAAGCTGAAATTAGCGATTTAGACAAACGTAGAATTTTAAGAGCTATAGAAGCTGAACTTATTGCAAAAGGATTTACAAAATCTGAAAAACCAGATTTACTTGTTAGTATTTTTACAAAAGAAAGGCAAGAAGTAAATGTTTGGAATAATGGATATGGTGGTTTTGGTTATGGTTGGGGATGGAGCCCATTTTACGGTAATTTAAACCACAATGTTACTTCTTCAACACAAGGTTCATTATACATAGATCTTATTGATGCTAAAAAGAAAGAGCTAGTTTGGCAAGGTAAAGGTTCTGGTTATTTAAGCAGAACTTCTAATGTAGATAAAAAAGAAGCAAGAATAAAAGAATTTGTTTCAGAAATCATGATGGAATATCCACCAGAAATGAAAAAATAAAAAACACTTTAAAAAGCGGTTCAAAATAAAAATGAATCGCTTTTTTTATGGCAAATAAACCTTTGCATGACCATTTGCAACTAACCATTGGTTAACATCGATGCCATCTATAATAATAGTCGCTAAATAACGTCCGTATTTTCCTTGTTTATCTTTATATGTTATAAGCTCGACTTCTTTATCAAGAATCATTTCTCTTAAAATATCTCTAACTTTTTTTCCCTCTTCTTTTTCTTCTCCACGTAATTCTGGAGTATCAATACCATAAAGACGAAGTTTCATTTCTTGAGAATGTAAAAACCCTAAATCTACAACTGCGGTTACAGTGTCACCATCGTAAACACCTATTATTTTAGCGTAATAATTATACATAAAATTTAATTTTAATTTACTGAAAATCAATTTACAATATAATTTTTAAAAAATAATAATCATCAAAAACAAAAAAACCTCACAAGGTAATTGTGAGGTTTTTTTATAGTTTTTAAATCTGAAAATTAAAAAACTTATAAGCTGTGTTATTTTATTATAACTCTAATAAGCCGTTTGTTTTTTTAACTCCTTCTGCAGATTCTGATAATTTTGATTTTTCAGCATCTGTTAAACTAATTTCTACAATTTTTTCAATTCCGTTAGCTCCTAATACACAAGGTACACCAATTGATAAATCGCTTAATCCAAATTCACCATTTAATAAAGCTGAACATGGGAATATTTTTTTAGTATCGCAAGCAATTGCCTGAACCATTGCAGATACTGCTGCTCCAGGTGCGTACCAAGCAGAAGTACCTAATAATCCTGTAAGTGTTGCTCCACCAACTTTAGTATCCTGTACTACTTGCTCCATTCTTTCTTCTGATAAGAACTCTGAAACTTTTACACTGTTTCTTGCTGCTTTACCAATTAATGGCACCATACCTTTATCGCTATGTCCACCAATTACCATTCCATCTACATCGCTAATAGGTGCTCCTAAAGCTTCTGCTAAACGGTACTTGAAACGTGCAGAATCTAATGCTCCACCCATACCAATAATTCTATTTTTAGGTAAATCTGTTGTTTTATGAACTAAATAAGTCATTGTATCCATTGGGTTAGATACTACAATAATAATTGTATTTGGAGAATGCTCGATTAAACTAGCAGATACACTTTTTACTATTCCTGCATTAATACCAATTAACTCTTCACGAGTCATACCAGGCTTTCTAGGAATACCTGAAGTAATTACACAAACGTCTGATCCTGCTGTTTTAGAGTAATCGTTTGTACTTCCTGTAATTTTTGTATCGAAACCATTTAAAGAAGCAGTTTGCATTAAATCCATTGCTTTACCTTCGGCAAAACCTTCTTTAATGTCTAATATTACAACTTCACTTGCGAAATCTTTAATAGCAATATATTCAGCACAACTTGCACCTACTGCTCCTGCTCCAACTACTGTTACCTTCATTTTAATTATGTTTTTTGTTTATTTTAATTTTAAGTATCAAATTTACAAATTTTGCTTCAGAAAATAGTGATTAATAAAACTTTTAAAAGGTGAAATTCATTCCTAAAGAAGCGCTATTAAATTCTGCAAAAGAATACGAAGCATTTAATCCAAAGATTCCTAATTTTAAATTTGCTCCTAAAGTTGAAATTAAACCGTCTGTATCCTCATTTATGTTAACTGGATCTGTAACTCCTTCTGAAAAAACAGCAAGATTAGATACACGATATTCTCCGGCTAGTTTTGTTTCGCTTTGGCCATCTACATAACCAATTGAGCCATAGAAATTAATTTTATTTAGTTTTGTAGCAACAATAGCTTGATATAACATTGTACTAGTTTCTGTTTCTATTCTTTGATTGCTTCCCGCTACACGAATGTTTCCTTGTAAATCGTACTCACCGTTTAATTGAGTATAAGCAATTAGTCCGGTAACCGTAAGTGGGAACAAACTATCTTCTTTTAAAAATGCTGTAAAGTCTTGCTGTAAGCCAATACCATAAAAGCCTGTTTCGACATCGTTTTGGTCTATTTTAGGAAAGTATCTCACCTTAACTTGTGTACCATAAAATGGAGCAAAACTAGCTTGCAAGAAAGCTGTTGGCAAGGTGTTTATATTCATTTCGGCTAGGCCTGTTGGCAAATCTATTGTTATTTCTTGACCTCCAAATATTGGCGCATCGTAGGTAAGAATTACTTGTTGTTTTGGGTCTCTATGCCCTAAAGCGGTAACTACTGTTTTTGAAGCACTATTATCTGGAAAACGTAAGTTATTATACTCATTTGCTCTTAAAACAAATTCTCGATCTTCACCTTTAATAAATACTCCATTTCCAATAATTGAAATTTCAAATCCAAAACGTTTAAGTGTTTTTGTATTGTTGTACCAACTATTATTAATACCATAAACCAACGCGCTATTGGCTGGTCTAAGATAATCTGCTGCAAAACGTTGTGCATCTTCTGCTCCAGCAATTAAAAAATCGTCTAGATTTTGTGATGATATTGATACCGAAAAAAGTAACGTTACTATTAATGTTATTTTAATTTTCATGTTCTATATTTTTTTGTTAGTTATTATATTAACGTAAATAGAGGGTTTTTAGTTTTAAAATTTTTATAAACCAAACCAATGTTTTTGTACTTGATACGGATAGCGCTCATAAATTGAATTATCTTCACGCATAGTATTATTATTTAAAAAATCTTCTTTAGCTTCTATAAGCACAACTTGGCCTTCATCTATTTTTTTTAAATTAAACAAACTTAAGGCTTTATAATATTTTACATCGCTAAATTTTGGCTGTTGCAATAAGGCTTTATCGAAAATTCTTATAGCATTTTCGTAATCTTTTAATTCATATTTTGCAATTCCTAAATACATTAAATCTGTATAATGCACCCAATCTTCGCTTTCTTCTCTTATAGATTGATCTATACTTTTTTGAAAATAATCTTCTGCTTTTTTAAATTCATTTAATTGCAAATTACATAAACCTAAATAAAAATAGTAAGAATGATCCATAACATAAGATGCTCCATTTAGCTTTAATGCCTTATTAAAATCTAATATTGCATCTTTATAGTTTTTAGAGAAAATACATTTTATAAAAGCCATATATTCTACATATGTTTTTGGATCTAAAGCTGCTGCTTTCTCTAAATACGGTAATCCTAACTCATCTTTATCTTGTTTATACAAAGGCATAGCTCTTTGTTGGTAGAAGTAAGCAATATTAGGATATTTTTTTATAGCAGAATCTAAAGCTAGTCTTCTTTCTTGAGAGTTTAAATAATACTTATTAACCTTTTCCATAACATTATTTACAATAGAATCTCTCTTTTCTACAGAAAAATTAACATTATCGCCTTGTGCCTTATTTGTTTTAGAGCTTGTATTACATGAGAGCACAAAAAGACTAATTATTATAAAAAGACAACTTCTAACACCTAACATAAAAATAGAATTAAAAAAAGCCTGTATGAATAAAACATTACAGGCTTTTGATTTAAGTTTTTAAAACTTGTAAAAGTATTTATGCATCAATATTTGCATAGACAGCATTCTTTTCTATAAAATCACGTCTTGGTGGCACTTCGTCTCCCATTAACATTGAGAATACTCTATCTGCCTCTACTCCATTGTCTATATGAATTTGACGTAATGTTCTAAATTCCGGGTTCATAGTTGTATCCCAAAGTTGTTCTGCATTCATCTCTCCAAGACCTTTATAACGCTGTATTTTTGCTCCATCTCCATATTCTGCCATTAGTGCTGCACGTTCTTCATCGTTCCATGCATACTGCTTTTTAGCTCCTTTTTTAATTAAATATAAAGGTGGCGTTGCAATATAAATGTGTCCGTTTTCGATTAATTCTTTCATATAACGGAAGAAGAATGTTAAGATAAGTGTTTCAATGTGAGAACCATCAATATCGGCATCACACATGATTACTATTTTATGGTATCTTAATTTTGAAAGGTTTAGTGCTTTACTATCTTCTTCTGTACCAATAGTTACACCTAAAGCTGTAAAAATGTTTTTTATTTCTTCATTTTCAAAAACCTTATGTGTCATAGCTTTTTCGACATTAAGAATTTTACCTCGTAATGGTAAAATAGCTTGAAATGCTCTATCACGACCTTGTTTTGCAGTTCCACCTGCCGAATCTCCCTCTACAAGGTATACTTCACATTTTTCTGGATCTTGCTCTGAACAGTCTGATAATTTTCCTGGTAAACCACCAATACTCATTACTGTTTTTCGCTGTACCATTTCACGCGCTTTTTGTGCTGCGTGACGCGCTTGTGCTGCAAGTATTACCTTTTGTACAATGGTTTTAGCATCTTCTGGATGTTCTTCTAAATAATCGGATAACATTTCAGACACTGCTTGACTTACAGATGCAGATACTTCTCTGTTTCCTAATTTAGTTTTTGTTTGTCCTTCAAATTGTGGCTCTTGAACTTTTACAGATACAATTGCTGTTAAACCTTCTCGAAAATCGTCTCCTGCAATATCAAACTTAAGTTTGTCTAACATTCCAGATTCATCTGCATATTTTTTAAGCGTGTGTGTTAAACCACGTCTAAAACCAGAAAGGTGTGTACCACCTTCGTGTGTATTAATGTTGTTTACATACGAGTGTAAATTTTCGGCATAACTTGTATTATATATCATGGCTACCTCAACTGGCACGCCATTTTTTTCGCCTTCAAAAGAAATTACATCTTTCATTAAAGGTTCTCTAGTAGCATCTAAAAAAGTGATAAATTCTTTTAATCCTTCTTCAGAATGAAATGTTTCACCTTCGTAAGAACCATCTTCTTTTTTACTTCTTTTATCTATTAAGTGTAATGTAATACCTTTATTTAAATACGCTAATTCACGCATTCTACTTGCTAAAGTATCGTAGTTATACTCTAAAGTTTGAGTAAATATTGTTGGATCTGGTTTAAAGGTTACTGTTGTTCCTCTTTTATCTGTATCGCCAATGGCTTTTACTGGATATAAAGATTTACCACGTTCGTATTCTTGCTCCCAAATTTTACCGTTTCTGTAAACTGTTGCTGTTAAATGTTCAGACAATGCATTTACACAACTTACACCAACACCGTGAAGTCCACCAGATACTTTATAAGAATCTTTATCGAATTTTCCACCTGCTCCAATTTTAGTCATTACAACTTCTAGTGCAGAGATACCTTCTTTTTTATGTATGTCTACAGGAATACCACGACCATCATCTTCTGTTGTAATCGAGTTATCCTCGTTAATTGTTACTGTAATATTATCACAATGTCCAGCTAAAGCTTCATCAATTGAGTTATCTACTACTTCGTAAACTAAATGGTGTAAACCACGTACTCCTACATCTCCAATATACATTGAAGGACGCATACGTACGTGCTCCATTCCTTCTAATGCTTGAATACTATCGGCCGAATAATTGTGCTTATTAAACTCTTCTTTTTTATCGCTCATATAGATATTATATTTCTTAAATTAATTTGTACTGTCACAAAATTTGAATTTTTGACGACAAACAAATATACGAAAACATTAAGCTTATTTAACACCGTTTAACGGATTTACGCGTTTTTTATTAACAATTGTTGATTTTTAAAAAGTTGCTTAAATCGCTTAAAAACCACCTTAAAATAGATTTTAGCTTATTTTTAATTCTTGTAAAAAGCTAAAAAAGCAAAAATCTCGCAAATGCGAGATTTTAATGCTAATAATCTAATCTATTTTTAATAAAAAACGCGTTTTTAAGACGTTGCATAAGATTTATCATGAACGTTTGCAATTGCACGACCAGAAGGTTCGTTCATGTTTTTAAAAGCCTCATCCCATTCTAAAGCTGTTGCTGTACTACATGCTACACTTGCTTCTTGTGGTACACTTTTAGCTGCCGCATCGCTTGGAAAATGACTTTCGAAAATAGAACGGTAATAAAACTCTTCTTTGTTTTGTGGTGTTTGGATTGGGAAACGGAATTTTGCATTTTCCATTTGCTCATCGCTTACTTCTTTTTCTACAATTTCTTTTAAAGTATCAATCCAGCTATAACCAACTCCATCACTAAATTGCTCTTTTTGTCTCCATGCTACACTTTCTGGCAACATGTCTTCAAATGCCTTACGGATTACCCATTTTTCCATGCGTTCTCCATTAATCATTTTATCTTGTGGATTAATACGCATTGCAACATCCATAAATTCTTTATCTAAAAATGGTACACGACCTTCAATTCCCCAAGCAGCTAAACTTTTGTTAGCTCTTAAACAATCGTACATATGTAACTTATCTAATTTACGCACTGTTTCTTCATGAAACTCTTTTGCGTTTGGCGCTTTATGAAAGTATAGGTAACCTCCAAAAATCTCATCGGCTCCTTCACCAGATAATACCATTTTAATTCCCATAGATTTAATAACTCTTGCCATTAAATACATTGGTGTGCTTGAACGTATTGTTGTTATATCGTAAGTTTCAATGTTATAAATTACATCTTTAATAGCATCTAATCCTTCTTGAATTGTAAATTTAATTTCATGATGCACTGTACCAATATGATCTGCTACTTTTTGTGCAGCTGCTAAATCTGGAGAACCTTCTAAGCCAACCGAAAAACTATGTAATTGTGGATACCAAGCGTCTGACTGGTCGTCTGACTCCACACGCTTTTGCGCATATTTTTTTGCAATTGCAGAAGTTACTGAAGAATCTAATCCGCCAGAAAGTAAAACACCATAAGGTACATCACTCATTAATTGTCTACGTACTGCAGCTTCTAAAGCCTCTTTTACCTCAGCAATGCTAGTTTCGTTTTCTTTTACAGCTTCATACTCGCTCCAATCTCTATTATACCATTTTACAAACTTACCATCTGTACTAGACATATAATGTCCTGGAGGAAACAATTCTATTTTTGTACAAATACCTTCTAAAGCTTTAAGCTCTGAAGCTACATAAAAAGTTCCGTTTTGATCCCAACCTATATATAAAGGAATAATTCCCATATGGTCACGAGCAATAAAGTATTCGTCTTTTTCTGTATCATAGATTGCAAATCCAAAAATTCCATTTAAATCGTCTACAAAATCAACACCTTTTTCTTGGTATAAAGCTAAAATAACTTCGCAATCACTTTGTGTTTGAAAATCGTATTTTCCTTGAAATTGCTTACGAATTTCTCTATGGTTGTAAATTTCGCCATTTGCAGCTAACACTAACTTGCTGTCTGGGCTAAATAACGGTTGTTTTCCTGATGCTGGATCTACAATTGCCAAACGCTCATGTGCCAAAATAGCTTTGTCGTCACTATAAATACCTGACCAATCTGGACCACGATGACGAATGGTTTTAGACATTTCTAAAACCTGAGGTCTTAAATCTTCACTTTTCTGTTTTAAATCGAAAGCACATACAATTCCACACATAACTTATATATTTTAAATTCTTTTATTCTAATTGATATAGCAAATATTGGTTTTATGTTTCAATATTGAAACATTAAACACTATAACACTTACACTTTAAAACTTAAATTAAAAAAATGTATTAAAAACGAAACAATAAAACATAAAAAAGGAAGTCCAAACTTTAAATTGTTAAGTTTAGTGCTTTAAAATAAAAAAGCCTTCAAATTTGAAGGCTTTTATTTAAGGTATATTTAAATATTTATGAGTTTGTAGTGACACTTTCCATTTAGGGTTTGCCATAACGTAATCTACAATCATTGGGACTACTTTATCTCTTTTACTCCATTCTGGCTGTAAATATAAAATACAATCGCCATTTACTTTTTCTGCTTGTTCTTCGGCAAAACGAAAATCGTCTTTATTGTATATAATACATTTAAGTTCGTTTGCTTTATCGTACACACCTTGAGTAGGTAGTTTCATTTTTTTTGGTGATAAACATATCCAATCCCACTCACCTGTTAACTCATAAGCTCCAGATGTTTCTATATGAATACTCATACCTTCAGCTTTTAACTGTTTTGTTAGCTCGGTCATATCCCATGTTAGTGGTTCGCCACCAGTAACAACAATAGTTTTACTGTATTGCTTTGCATTAGCAACAATTTTTTCTGTTTCTGTTGGCGGATGCAATTGCGCTATCCAACTTTCTTTAACATCACACCAATGGCAACCAACATCGCAACCACCAATTCTTACAAAATAAGCAGCTGTACCTTTATGGAAGCCTTCACCTTGTATGGTATAAAACTCTTCCATTAACGGTAACATTTTACCTTGGTTTACTAAATTTTGAACTTCTTGCGTCATAGCTTGCAAAGATACATTACGTTAAACTTTTTATAGTTCAATTTTTCTATTTATTTTTTTTTAGTTTTGTAACGATAGCAAAATAAAACCCTCAAACATATCCCTTAATGTTTAAAAAAATAAGTATTACCCTAATTGTTGTTCTTTTTAATTTCTTAAACACCTATTCTCAAGTAGGTATTGGCACTACAAATCCAGACGATGGATCTTCATTACAAATTGATAGTACTACTGGTGCTTTTGTACCACCAAGAATGACTACAGAACAGATGAATTCGATTTCCACTCCTTTAGATGGAGCATTAGTTTTTAATACCACCTTAAATTCCTATTGTGTTTTTAAAAATAATAATTGGTCTAGCTTGAATAATAGTTCCATTATACTAAACAAAAGTTATTCTAACGGAAATAATGCCTTACAAACACCCGATAACACCTATGTAGATTTCCCTATTGGTAGTGATGATGTTATCGCTACAAATCCAAATGCATATGAAGTTATTGGTGATGGAAGAGTAAAAATAAAAGAAGAAGGAAATTATTTATTTAGTGCATCTCTCTCTACCTCAAATATGCCTAGCGGTAATAAAAAATACATTTTAGCAATTGAAATTAATGGCAACTTAGTTGGGTATTTATCGAGAGGCTACTCCTCTTTACCAAGTACTAATTATTGGGGAACCAGTGGAAATATTATGTATCCTATTTCTGAGAATGACATTGTTACATTCCGTTACGTCTTAAATAATGGCGACAGTCCATTACATGCTAGATTTATTAATCTTGGTATTAGCAAACTAAATTAAGACATAGCTACTAATACTGTAAAAAACGCCGATAATTTAGTCGAAAACCTCATTTTTTTCTTCTTATTTTTTCATGTATTTTTATCCAAAATTATATAAGCATGGGTAGACAAGACGAATTCTTTAAACACATAACGAACGGTAATATTACTAAAGGAGAATCTATTACTTTAGGCTCTGCCATGTTAGATGGCAAAACTATTAAGGATGCCTTTGTAAAAGTGCCTTTAAAAACTATGAATCGTCATGGTTTAATTGCAGGTGCAACTGGAACAGGAAAAACAAAAACCTTACAGGTATTAGCCGAAAACCTAAGCGATCAAGGTGTTCCCGTTTTATTAATGGATATTAAAGGAGACTTAAGTGGTTTAGCCCAACCAAGTCCAGGCCACGCCAAAATAGATGAACGTCACGCGGCTATAGGTTTAGATTTTGAAGCTAAAGGTTTTCCTGTAGAAATCATGTCGCTTTCTGAGCAAGATGGCGTACGCTTACGTGCTACAATTATAGAATTTGGTCCAGTACTATTATCTAGAATATTAGACCTTACAGATACACAAGCAGGTATTGTTGCTGTAATTTTTAAATATTGTGATGATAACAAATTACCTTTATTAGATTTAAAAGATTTTAAAAAAATATTACAATACTGTACTAACGAAGGAAAAGAAGAATTTAAAGAAGAATATGGAAGAATTTCTTCTGCTTCCACCGGCGCTATTTTAAGAAAGGTAATTGAAATTGAACAGCAAGGTGGCGACTTGTTTTTTGGAGAAAAAAGCTTTGAAGTTGAAGATTTAATGAGAACCACAAGAGATTCTCGTGGTTATATAAATATTATTCGTTTAACAGATATACAAGATAAACCAAAATTATTCTCAACTTTTATGTTGAGTTTATTAGCCGAAATCTATGAAACTTTACCAGAACAAGGCGATTCTGGCAAACCAGAATTGGTAATGTTTATTGATGAAGCTCACTTGATTTTTAACCAAGCCTCTAAAGCATTATTAAACCAAATAGAAAGTATTGTAAAACTAATACGTAGTAAAGGCGTTGGTTTATATTTTGTAACCCAAAACCCAACAGATATTCCTGAAGGCGTATTAAGTCAATTAGGTTTAAAAATACAGCATGCTTTACGTGCCTTTACTGCAAAAGATAGAAAAGCAATTAAATTAGCTGCACAAAATTATCCTGATACAGAATACTATGACACTGCCGAAATTTTAACCGCTTTAGGAACCGGTGAAGCTTTAGTTTCTGCTTTAGATGAAAAAGGACGTCCAACACCATTAGCAGCAACAATGATGCGTGCTCCAATGAGTCGTATGGATATTTTAACTCCTAACGAACTTCAAAATTTACTTGACGACTCTAAGCTTGTATTAAAATACAACGAAGAGATTGATAGAGAAAGTGCTTACGAAATGCTTAATAAAAAAATAGACAAAGCCGAAGAAGCTAAAGCCAAATTAGAAGCACAAGAAGAAAAGGAAAAAGCCGAAGCTAAAGCTAGAAAGGCAGCAAGTAGAACTACAACCAGAAGACGAAGCACTGCACAAAACCCAATAGTAAAAGTACTAACAAGCGCAACCTTTATTCGTAGCGTATTTGGCATACTAAAAAAAGTAATGTAATTAAGTTAGCACTTAAAATTATTATACCTAAAAAACCTTTCTAAAATTAAAAGAAAGGTTAAATAAATTATTACAAAATAAACTAAATGAAAAAAACAATTTTTGCCCTACTTACAATTTTAATAGTAATGACTTCTTGCAGCAAAGAGGTAGATTTATTTTTAATATCAAAAAACAACATTGGCCTATTAACAGACTCTACGCAAGTTAAAGACCTAAAAACAGTTTTTGTAAACGATTCTATAGTAAGAAAAATTGCCGGAGATGAGTTTTTGGGCAATGTAAATGAAATTAAGATTTTTGAAAAAGGAGGAAAACCATTATTAGAATTATTACCTAAAGAAGCTCTTGACTCTACAACAACTATTGGCACAGTTAAAATTATAGACCCACGTTTTAAAACTAAAACTGGTATTTCTACACTAAGTACGTTTAGTGATATTAAACAAAATCATAAAATATCTAGCATAGAAAATACAATGCGAAACGTTATTATTTTTGTAGATGAAAACAATACCTTTTTTACAATAAGTAAAGAAGAATTACCTGAAGAATTACGTTATGACGAAGCTAAAAAAATTGACGAAATTAACATTCCAGACAATGCTAAAATAAAATACTTTATGGTACGATGGTAGTTTAAATTTCACTTAATTAATAGTTATAAAAACTATACATTTAAATTTAAAAAAATTGAACAAAGTAGAAATTCATAAAAAAACATTTCCAAAACTAAATTTAGCTATAGGTATTATATGGTTTTTATCGGGTTTCAGTTCTTTATTAGACGAAGACAAGAGCATGTCATTTTTTAATGGCTTAAGCCTTGTTTTAGGTATTCTTTATATTTTTCTTTCTTTTTACGAAAGAAAACCTTTTTACATTATTGAAAATAAAAAAATAAAAAAAAATCACTTTCCATTAAAAGAATTTGACCTATCTTCTTTAAGTAAAATAATCAGATTTGCTTCGAGCTATGAATTGGTTTCAGAACATCAAAAATCATTTAAAATAAACACCGAAATTTTTGACAAAGCATCTTTACAAAAGTTAACTAGTATTCTTGAAGAATATGAAAGTAAAATAAACAAACAATGAATCCACTTTTTGGTAAATTTTTAGTAGATATTGCTCGTAAAAGAATAGAAGGAAAACAACTAAAAAAACAACCTATAACAGACACACAAATTGCGCCAGTTGTAAACAATATAAAAGTTGAAATTAGCCATGCAATTAAAGAATATATTTTTATAATTTTTGGTGTCTTCTCAGCAGGATTTGGTTTAAACGGTTTTTTACTTCCAAATCAATTTATAGATGGTGGCGCAACTGGTATTTCATTATTACTTCAAAATATAACATCCTTACCTCTTGGTGTTTTATTACTATTTGTTAACCTTCCTTTTTTGTTATTAGCAACACGAACCATTGGTGTTAAATTTGCAATAAAAAGTTTTATAGCCATTACATTTTTAGCAATTGTAGTACATTTTGTTAATTATCCAACTATAACAGAAGACAAATTATTAATTGCCGTATTTGGAGGCTTTTTTTTAGGATTAGGAATAGGAATGGCAATGCGTGGCGGAAGCGTTATTGATGGTACAGAAGTTTTAGCTATTTATTTAAGCAGAAAATTATCTCTAACCATTGGTGATGTTTTACTGCTAATTAATATCCTTATTTTCTCAGTAGGTGCATACACGCTTTCTATAGAAACTGCACTTTACGCAATACTTACCTATTTGGCTGCTGCAAAAACAGTAGATTTTGTTGTTGATGGCGTAGAGGAATATGTTGGCGTAACTATTATCTCTAAACACCATGAAGCTATGAGGTTAATGATAACCAACAAATTAGAGCGTGCCTGTACTATTTATGCAGGAAAAGGAGGCTACGAAAGCAACGCAAGCGGAACAGATAAAGATATTATTTACACCATCGTAACTAGGTTAGAATTAGCTAAACTTAATACAGAAATAGATAAAATAGATAAAAATGCTTTTATTATAATGGGTATAGTAAAAGATTTAAGAGGCGGAATGATTAAAAAAAAGCCTTTAAAATAAAAAGAGAATAAGATTATGAAAAAGAAATTTACAATACAAAACAGCCCATTTGTTGTACCAACAACTGATGGTAAATTAATAGAAGAACACTTTGGGCAAGCTACAGATGGCAATAAAGACATTAGTATTGCACATATGGTTGCTCCTGCTGGCTGGAGCGAACCGTTTCAAACACCAGAGTTTGACGAGTACACTTATATTATTAAAGGCAAAAAGCAGTTTATTATTGATGGTGAAGAAATAATTTTAGAAGCTGGACAGTCTATTAAAATTGAAAAAAATACTAGAGTACAATATTCAAATCCGTTTACAATAGCTTGCGAATATATTGCAATTTGTACACCTGCATTTTCTATGGATTTAGTAAATAGAGAAGAATAAATGGCAAATACAATAGTAAAAATAATTGGTGGATCTTTAAACGCACTTAGTTTGTTTGCTCCAGAATATGCTTCAGAAAAAGCATTAGATTTATTTGCAACACCAAGACAAGGACGCATTTCAGAAAAACAAAAGGCTTTTTTAAATACAGCTAAAACATTTCAGCTTAAACATGATGGTTTAAGCATTACTACTTACCAATGGAAAGGTGATGGTAAAACCATTTTACTTGCTCATGGATGGGAAAGTAATTCTCACCGCTGGCAAGTTTTAATTGAAGAACTTCAACAATTAAATTACAATATAATTTCTATAGATGCTCCTGCACATGGTGCTTCTACTGGAAAAAAATTTAATGCCATTTTATATTCGGAGTGTATACATGTAGCAGCGCAACATTACAAACCTCAAATTATTGTTGGACACTCGGTCGGTGGCATGTCTACAGGCTTTTACCAGCATACTTACCAAAATAAAGATTTAGAAAAATTAGTTTTACTAGGTGCGCCATCAGAATTTACAGGTGTTTTTAAACGTTATGTAGATATGATGGGATATAACAAGAAAATTGAAAATGGCTTAAATAACCTTGTTATAAAGCGCTATAACAAGCAACCTTCTCATTTTTCTTTAGCTAATTTTGCTAAAAAAATTGACACTAAAACCCTTTTAATACATGATGTTGAAGATAAAATTATACCGCATAGTGATGCAGAGTTAATTGCAAAACATCATAAAAACGTAGAATTCATCTCTACAAAAGGTTATGGCCATGGTTTACGAAATGAAGTTGTTAATAAGCATGTTATCGATTTCATCCAATCTTAAATTGTATTTTTGCTTTCTATGGAAGAAAAACAAACAAGACTAAACAAATATCTTAGCGAAGCTGGTTATTGTTCACGACGTGAAGCCGATAGGTTAATTGATGCTGGACGTGTAACTATAAATGGCACTGTACCAGAATTAGGTACTAAAGTTGGAGACAATGATGTTGTTGAAGTTGACGGAAAATCTATTACAGAACGAAAAGCAGACTTTGTTTACCTTGCTTTTAACAAGCCTGTAGGTATTGTATGCACGACAGATACACGTGTTGAAAAAGACAATATTATAGATTTTATAAAATACCCAAAACGTATTTTCCCAATTGGTAGGTTAGATAAACCTAGTGAAGGTTTAATTTTTTTAACAGACGATGGTGATATTGTAAACAAAATACTTAGAGCGAGCAATAATCATGAAAAAGAATACATTGTTACTGTAGATAAACCAATTTCGCAAACTTTTATAAAGCGAATGGCTGGTGGTATTTATCTTGAAAATTTAGATAAAACAACGAAAAAATGTACCGTAAGGAAAATAGATTCTCAAACCTTTAGTATTATACTAACTCAAGGTTTAAATAGGCAAATTAGACGTATGTGTGAGTATTTAACTTACGAAGTTACATCACTTAAACGTGTTCGTATTATGAATATTAAACTTGATGTGCCTATTGGTGAATATCGAGAATTTACTGCTGAAGAATTAAAAACTTTAAACATGCTTTTAGAAGATTCTGATAAAGATTATTCTGAAACTACACCTGCTAAAAAGGTTCATAAAATAAACAGAAGAAAACCTAATTAAACCGAAAATTTATGTCTAAAATATCTCCTTTTCATATTGCCATTCCTGTACATAATTTAGAGGCTTGCCGTGATTTTTATAAAAACGTGCTTAATTGTGAAGAAGGTAGAAGTAGTGACCATTGGGTAGATTTTAATTTTTTTGGGCATCAATTAGTTATACATTACAAAGCAAAATCAACAATAGAAAATAAAGAAGATGCTTCTAATCCTGTAGATGGTAAACAGGTACCAATACCGCATTACGGTGTTGTTTTACCTTGGGAAACTTTTCAAGAATTAGCTAAAGATTTAAAACAGAAAAATGTTGTATTTGTTATAGAACCATACATAAGGTTTGAAGGCTTAGTTGGAGAACAAGCTACAATGTTTTTTAAAGATCCTTCTGGTAATGCCTTAGAGTTTAAAGCCTTTAGAGACATGAATCAATTATTTGCAAAATAATTATTTTTTAAACCTTTTTACCAAGTAAAATGGTAAATATATTATTAAAAAATAAGGCAAAATTATTAATTCTACTACCAACAAATACATTGGCCAATCACCTAAATAATCTAACAAAGACGCCGATTTTGGCTTTTCATTTAAATAAGAATAATTTCCGCCTAAAACGTAATTAATTCCAAAAATGATAAGCATATATAGTTGTAATGCGATAAATGATTTAAATACACTTTTAAATTTAGGTCGCATATTTAAAACAAAAGTTGCATAAAATATAATAACTAGTAAACCTAGATGTGCAATCCAGTACCTTAAGTATTCAAAACTTGGAAAGCCTTTAGAAATATCTGGTGTTATAACTGCTTGGCTTGTTCCTGCAATAATCCAAAATAATAAAATTTCGTAAAGCCAATATTTTCTTGAGTGTGTAAAAGTAAATACAAACAGTGCCATAAAACTGCACAAGTACAATGGCAAATCTGTTACAATACTATAACCACCTTTAAAATAGGCGTACAAATGATATATTAATACAGTAAGCGATACAAAAACACCTAAGCTTTTAAATACGGTAATTTGTTGTTGCTTGTTTAGTTTTTTATTAGCAAAAATAATTAAGCATATTGTAAATATAGCTGCAAATAATACAGGTACAATATGCTCTATACTACCAATAACAACCTGCAAAGTTGTAAGTGCGTTAGCAAAAACCACTATTAAAAACTTATTTTAACCTATGTTGCTCTCTTGCTAATAATGTATTTTTAAGTAGCATAGCAATTGTCATTGGTCCTACTCCACCAGGAACGGGTGTAATAAAACTTGCTTTTTTACTTACATTCTCAAAATCTACATCTCCTGTAATTACATAGCCTTTTGGGTGAGACTCATCTGTAACTCTTGTAATTCCTACATCTATTATTACAGCATCATCTTTTACCATTTCTGCCTTTAAAAAGTTTGGCACACCTAATGCCGAAATAATAATATCTGCTTGAGATGTTATTTGTGTAATATTTTTTGTGTGACTGTGAGTAAGTGTTACTGTAGAGTTTCCTGGAAATCCTTTACGACCCATTAAAATACTCATTGGACGACCAACAATGTGCGAACGCCCAATTACTACAGTGTGTTTTCCTTTTGTATCTACTTGGTATCTATCAAGTAATTCTAAAATACCAAATGGTGTTGCTGGAATAAAGGTTGACATATCTAGTGCCATTTTTCCAAAATTCATTGGGTGGAAACCATCAACATCTTTTTCTGGATTTACCGCCATTAATACTTTTTGAGTATCTATTTGTGGTGGTAATGGTAATTGTATTATAAAACCATCGATATCATCATCATTATTTAAGTCTTCAATTTTATCTAATAATTCTATTTCGCTTGTGGTGTTAGATAAACGTACCATTGTAGACTCGAAACCTACACGCTCGCAAGCACGTACTTTACTTCCAACGTATGTTAAACTGGCGCCATCATTACCAACGATTACAGCTGCTAAATGCGGCACTTTTTCGTTGTTAGCTTTCATTTTATCAACTTCAGCTTTGATTTCTTCTTTTATATCGTTGCTAATTTTTTTACCGTCTAAAATTGTCATAGTATCGTAATGGTTTCTATACTAGGTTTTAAATTTAAAACCGTTTCTAATTTGTTTATTTATAATTTGAACTCTAATTATTCGAGTTCTGGTTTGGTTTTAGTGTAAACAAAAAAACATGAGTTACCTCATGTTTTTCATTGCATTCATCATTGCTTTTCCTTTTCCGCCTTGCATCATTTTCATCATTTTGCTCATTTGGTCAAACTGCTTTAGTAATTGGTTTACTTGTTGCACAGATGTTCCTGAACCTTTTCCTATTCGTTTTTTTCTGCTGGCGTTTATAATTGCTGGATTGGTTCTTTCTTTTACAGTCATAGAATGTATTATTGCTTCTATGTGTTTAAAGGCGTCATCGTCTATGTCTACATCTTTCATCATTTTTCCTGCTCCAGGAATCATGCCTACAAGATCTTTCATATTACCCATTTTCTTAATTTGCTGAATTTGCTTTAAGAAATCGTCAAATCCAAATTGGTTTTTGGCAATTTTCTTTTGAAGTTTTCTTGCTTCTTGCTCGTCAAATTGCTCTTGAGCTCTTTCTACTAAAGATACAACATCTCCCATTCCAAGAATACGATCTGCCATACGTGAAGGATAAAATATATCTATCGCTTCCATTTTCTCACCTGTACCAATAAACTTAATTGGTTTATTTACTACAGATTTAATAGAAATTGCTGCTCCACCACGCGTATCACCATCAAGTTTTGTAAGTATTACACCGTCAAAATTTAAAACATCGTTAAATGCTTTTGCTGTATTTACAGCATCTTGACCTGTCATAGAATCTACTACAAACAGTGTTTCTTGTGGTTGAATTGCTGTGTGAATGTTAGATATCTCGGTCATCATGGCTTCGTCTACAGCAAGACGACCAGCGGTATCAATAATTACAACATTATGTCCATTTTCCTTTGCATGTGCAATACCTGCTTGTGCAATGGCAACAGGATCTGTATTACCTTTATCGCTATAAACATCTACCTTAATTTGGTCTCCAACTACATGTAATTGGTCTACGGCTGCTGGTCTATAAACATCACAGGCTACTAATAAAGGTTTTTTAGTTTTTTTGCTTTTTAAGAAGTTTGCTAGTTTACCAGAAAATGTTGTTTTACCAGAACCTTGTAATCCAGACATTAATATTACGGTTGGTGCTCCAGATAGGTTTATACCTGTAGCATCGCCACCCATAAGCTCGGTTAATTCGTCTTTAACGATTTTAACCATTAATTGTCCTGGCTGTAATGTTGTTAATACGTTAGCTCCTAAAGCTTTTTCCTTTACACGGTTTGTAAATTCTTTTGCTATTTTAAAGTTAACATCGGCATCTAAAAGTGCACGACGTACTTCTTTTAAAGTTTCGGCAACATTTACTTCTGTAATGCTTCCGTGACCTTTTAGTACGTGTAGCGCTTTATCTAACTTTTCACTTAAATTATTAAACATAGTCTTTTAGTATTCTATAATCAGGTTACAATAGGCAGCCTGACGCGTTCTTAAGATTCGCAAATTTAATAATTTGAAGTGTATAAATGAAGTTTCAACTCAATAAATTAAATCAAAAAAAAGAGCTGCCAAAAAAAACGACAGCGCTTTCAAATTAACTCTCTTAAAAAGCAATATGGCATTACTTAAAAAGATAAATTAACTACAATATTTATCTAATATCAGTTCTCTTCTAGCATTACTAACAACTAATATTTTTTTTTATAAATGAATTTTAATGATTTAAAAAACATAACCCAAAAAGTATATTTAGTTTTTTTTAACTGGTTTAATTAATATTAAAACAATTTACTTTTAAAAATCCCTAGCTCTGTATTTGTTTTTTTTTACTTTTAGAAAGTTATAAAAATGTTTATGCCTAAAAATTTACATGATAATATTTGCGATGAAATTCGTTTTAATGCATTGTTTAAAAAACATGCAAAAGACTTAAGTAACTTCCTATATTATAAATTTGGAGACCACTTAAATCCAAAAGACAAAACTCAAGATGCTTTTATTAAATTATGGCAAAATTGCAAAAAGGTAACTCCCGATAAAGCGAAAAGCTATTTATTTACTATTGCTAATAACTTAATGCTGAATGAAGTAAAACATCATAAAGTTGTATTAAAACACCATCAAACTAAACCAAAACATTATACAAACGAATCTCCAGAATTTATTTTAGAAGAACAGGAATATAATTTAAAACTACAAACTGCTCTCTCAAACTTAACCGATGCGCAACGTGTAGCTTTTATGATGAATCGTGTAGAAGGTAAAAGACATAAAGAAATTGCTGAACTTTTAGGAATTAGTACTAAAGCTGTTGAAAAACGAATTTATGGTGCTTTAAAAAAATTAAGAGAAGACATTAAAGAACTCTAACTAGTATAAAAAAATTATTATGGTAGGAGATTTTATTATTTAGTTGTTATATAGTTGGATAAGTAATATGAAACGAGAAGATTTAATATTAAAATGGTTAGATAACAGCCTTAACTCGCAGGAACTTGAAGCCTTTAAAGCGCTTGAAGATTATGACGAATTAATAAGGTTGAACAAATCTTTACAGCAATTTAAACCTGAAAATTTTGATTCGGACTACGAATTAGAAAGGTTAAATGCTACCTTAAAAAATAAAATCAAAAAGAAAAATAATTGGTTGAAACCTTTTTTACGTGTCGCCGCAATTTTAGCTATTTGTTTAACTGGCTATTACTACTATACAACAACCTTAGACACGAATTTTAATACACAATTAGCCGAAAAAGAAAGTATTTTACTTCCAGATAATTCTCAAGTTCAACTAAATGCTAAATCTACTCTAGCTTTTAATAAAAGTAGCTGGAAAGACAGTAGAGATTTAGACCTAAATGGTGAAGCTTATTTTAAAGTAGCTAAAGGCTCTAAATTTACAGTACACACCAATGCTGGAAATATTTCTGTATTAGGTACAGAGTTTAATGTAAAAAACAGAACAAATCTTTTTGAAGTTACTTGTTATGAAGGTTCTGTAAAAGTAGAACATAATACTACTACACGAATTTTAAAACCTGGAGAAAGTTTTTTAATTTTAAACGGTAATATAGTTGAAAAACCAATTGTAAATAACACGAGTCCATTTTGGATTAATAATGAATCTGCTTTTAAAAGCATGCCTTACTCACAGGTGATTGCTGAATTTGAAAGACAATACAATGTTACATTTAGCGTTAAAGATATAGACACTAATAAAGTGTTTACTGGTAGTTTTGCGCATAATAATTTGGACATTGCATTGCAAGCCATTACATTACCGCTTAACTTAACCTATTCTAAAAATAACAATAAGATATCGCTTAAGCGTGAGTAAAAAAATTACGTTCGCACTATTAATTATCCTATTCTTTTTTAGTTCTATTAGTGTGAAATCTCAAACTTTTAAAACTGAAAGACTTCCGCTTACAACAATTTTAAAAGCTTTAGAAAAACGTTTTGATATTAGGTTTACCTATGCAGATAAAACCATAGAAGGTGTAGAAATTAATGAGCCATCTAAAATATTATCTTATAATGATGCTATAACTTACTTAAGAACAAATACTAATTTAAATTTTAAAATAATAAATAGTCGTTTTGTTGCTATTGCACCAAGTAGAAAAGTAACTAGACCAATTGAAGCTTTACAAGAAGTACAATTAAAAACCTATTTAACCACAGGTATTTTAAAAACTAAAACTGGAGAAGTTGTATTAAATACAGAAGAATTTGGCATACTTCCTGGTCTTATAGAGCCAGATGTTTTACAAACTGTACAAGCATTACCTAGTGTTTTAAGTATAGACGAATCGGTTTCTAATCTTAATATTCGTGGTGGCACTCATGACCAAAATTTAATTTTGTGGGATGGCATTAAAATGTATCAATCCGGACATTTTTTCGGACTTATTTCTGCATTTAATCCAAATTTAGTATCTAACGTTGTGATTTCTAAAAATGGAACAAGTGCATTATATGGAGATGGAGTTTCTAGTACAATTGACATGCGATTAGATACAGATTTAAATCAAAAAAACACTTCTGGGCTAGGTTTAAATTTAATTCAATTAGATGGATTTACTAAACTTAAACTACAAGATAATATGGAGCTACAAGTGTCTGCTAGACGCTCTAATACAGATATTGTTAACACACCAACATATACACAGTACTTTAATAAAATATTTCAAGATTTAGACGCAGACAATTCTTCAATAAGCAGTAAAAAATCTACTTCTAACGAAACTTTTTATTTCTACGATATAAGCGCAAAACTATTACACGACCTCTCCTATAAAGATAAATTAAGAATTAGTTTTACTACCATTTATAATTCTCTTGATTATATAGAGAGTAGCTTCAACAATAATACTACAACTGCTTTAAATAATGGTATTACGCAAAATAATCTTGCAGCAGGATTAAACTATAATAGACAATGGAGTAAATTTGTAAGTAGTGAATTGCAAATAAATGTTTCAGACTATAAATTAAAAGCGACAAACTTTAATAGCCAAAACAACCAAAGTTTACAGCAAAACAACGAAGTTTTAGACAAAGGCATTACTTTTCAGTTAAAATTAGATTTTAACGATCGGTTACGATGGATTAATGGTTATCAGTTTTCTCAAGTTGGTATTACCAATTTAGAAATACAAAATAATCCTGAATTTAGAAACAATACTGAACATGTAGTAAATACTCATTCTACTTTTAGTGAATTTACTTTTTCTTCTTATAACAATAAAACACATTTAAAAATTGGTACAAGAAGTAACTATTTTAAACCATTTAATGTATTATTATTAGAACCTAGAATTAGTGTAAATCATAAATTTTTTAAACATTTTAAAGTTGAATTATTAGGTGAAATAAAAAGTCAAGTTACATCTCAAGTTATAGAAAGACAAAACGATTTTTTAGGAATTGAAAAACGCCGCTGGATCTTAGCTAATAACACTACATTACCTATAATAGAAAGTAATCAAGCCTCACTTGGGTTACACTATAATAAAAACAAACTGTTAGTTAGCGCAGAAGCTTTTATAAAACATGTAGATGGTATTACTTCCCGAAGTCAAGGTTTTCAAAACCAATATCAAAACATCAATGCTATTGGAAATTACGAAACAAAAGGCATTGATTTTCTAGTAAATAAGCAATTTAAAACATTTAGCTCGTGGCTAAGCTACTCTATAAGTGATAATAACTATTCGTTTCCTACATTAAACAACGCCCAATCTTTTGCTAATAATACAGATATATCTCATGCATTAACCTTTGCAGGAACCTATACTTTAAATAGTTTAAAATTTGCTCTTGGTTTTAATTGGAGCTCTGGAAAACCTACTACTACTCCAAACAATGAGTTACCTGTATTTGATAATGCTATTAATTACGACACTGCAAACAACACCAATTTAGACGATTATTTTAGAACCGATTTCTCTGGTACTTATAATTTTAATTTGGCAAAAAAAACAAAAGCAGAGTTAGGTTTTTCTATTTGGAACATACTAAACCGAAAAAACACAATTAATAGATACTATATTTTAAATAACGATAATTCTATTTCTAAAATAGATAATAAATCGCTTGGTTTTACTCCTAATTTAAGTTTTAGAGTATTTTTTTAGCAATTGATTTTTTCATGTTTTTAAATTAGTTTTGTGTAAAAACTAATATTAAATAATATTATTAAACTTAAAAAACTCAATAAAATCAATAGATTGACAAGAATGTCGTAAAAATGTCGCAAACAAACCGTTATCAAACAAGTTGTTTCATAAGTAGTTTTGTTAAAACAATAAACCAAAATTAATTATGACTGAAATCGGAAAAAAAATAAAAGAGATAAGAAAGAAAAAAGGATTATCTCAAGAAGAATTAGCAGAATCTGCTAAAGTTAATTTAAGAACTATTCAACGAATTGAAAATAATGAGAGTGAACCGCGTGGCAAAACACTAAATTTAATTTGTAATGTTTTAAATATAAATGCAGAAGACGTTTTGGATTACGGAAAGAAAGAGGATAAAACTTATCTTATAATTTTTCATCTTTCTGTAATAACATTTTTAGCAATACCAGTAGGAAATATAATTCTTCCTTTAATTCTTTGGATGAATAAAAAAGATAAAATAACTGGTCTTAAAAAAATTGGTGAAAATTTATTGAATTTTCAAATTATATGGTCGATAATAGCATTCTTATCTATTTCAGGATACGCATTTTCTAAAATAATGCATTATGGATACTATCCTATATTACTTTACATATTTATTGGTCTTTATGCTCTAAATATAATATTACCAATATTTTTTGCCATTAAAACAAATAAAGGTAAAACAGACAGTTTATACCCAAATATTATAAAACTTATAAGATAATTTATAACTAATACATGTGCATGTATTTAATTTTTATGTACTAATTTAGTTTAAAACACACAATTAAATTAGCACATGTATTTGCTTAAATATTTATTATTTTAATTAGTCTCTAATTAAAGGCATTGTACTACAGCGTAATAATCCTTCTTGTTTAGAAATTTCGGCATAAGGCACTTCTTCAACTGTAAAACCTTGCTCTCTCAACCAAGTATTTAATCGTGTAAAGTTTTTTTCAGAAATAATTACGTTTTCAGAAATTGAAAAAATGTTACTATTCATGTTATACATTTCTTCTTTTGTTATAATAAAACAATTGTCTTTTCCGTAAAAATTTAAAAGCCACTCATACTCTTCTTCTTCAAGAAAACCTTCTTTATGTAAGATTGCTTTGTTCGTACCAATAGGTTGAAAACAACAGTCTAAATGCAATGCATTATCTCTTGGGTTGGTTTGCGACTTTCTTAAATTAAAAGATTTCACTTTTTTATGAGGAAATGTTTTTTCTAAAAATTCAACTCCTTGAATATTTGTTCTTGCTACAATATAATCTGAATAATCGCTTTCTCTATATGTACCAACAAAAATATAATCGTTCCAAGGCATAACGTCTCCTCCTTCAATATGCACTTCTTCCGGTGGACGTATAACCTTTTCTGGATTAATTTTATCTATAATATATTGTATAGCCTCTAGCTCATTTTCTCGGTCTGGTAATATATTTGCTTTTACAAAAACATCGTCAATTACAAAAGCTATATCTCTTGCAAAAATCTGATTGCAATTTTCTATTAATTCTGGTCTATAAACTGTTACATCGTATTTTTTAAACACACTAGCTACAGCTTCCATTTCTTTAACCATATCCTCTTCTACAGGATAAGTTCCTGCTTTAATATGCTCTGCAGATTTAGGGTCGTAAGCTTCTTCTAAACTTGGCGTAGGCCCATTACTTTTTGCTGTACCTAAAACAACAGCTCTAAGCCGTGATGTTTCGTTTTTTATATTAAGTTTTAACATGGTAGTAATATAAAAAAAAGCCTCATAATTTCTTATGAAGCTTTATATAAAATTTTAATTATTTTATCTATTTTCTATAGATTTAAAATCTCTTAAATTTTCTCCAATATAAATTTGTCTTGGGCGTCCTATTGGCTCTTTACGGTTTCTCATTTCTTTCCATTGCGCTATCCATCCTGGTAAACGACCTAAAGCAAACATAACTGTAAACATTTCTACAGGAATACCCATAGCTCTGTAAATAATTCCTGAGTAAAAATCTACATTTGGATATAATTTTCTTTTTACAAAGTACTCGTCACTTAATGCTTCTGCTGCTAAGCCTTTAGCAATATCTAATACTGGATCTTCAACACCTAAATCTCCTAGAACTTCGTCTGCAGCAACTTTTATAATTTTTGCACGAGGATCGAAGTTTTTGTATACTCTATGCCCGAATCCCATTAAACGGAAAGGATCGTTTTTGTCTTTAGCCTTAGCCATAAACTTTTTAGTATCTCCTCCGTCTTCTTTAATTGCTTCAAGCATTTCTAAAACTGCCTGGTTTGCACCACCGTGTAATGGTCCCCAAAGTGCAGAAATACCTGATGATAAAGATGCAAATAATCCTGTGTGTGCAGAACCAACTATTCTTACTGTTGAAGTAGAACAGTTTTGTTCATGGTCTGCATGTAGAATTAATAATTTATCTAATGCATTTACTAATATATCGCTTTGTTTATAAGTTTCGTTTGGTTTAGAGAACATCATATTTAAAATGTTTTCTACGTAACCTAAAGAGCTATCTCCATAACTTAATGGCATACCTTTTTTCTTACGCATTGTCCAAGCGACTAATACTGGAAATTTTCCCATTATCTTACATACGGTATTGTACATATCTTCTTCAGAATCTACATTTACCGATGAAGGATTAAAAGCTGTTAACGCACTTGTTAAAGATGATAACACTCCCATTGGGTGTGCTGACTTAGGAAAAGCATCTAATATTTTCTTTACATCGTCATCTACAACAGATTGCTCTTTAATATCTTCATTAAATTTATCTAATTGCTGCTGAGTTGGTAGCTCGCCAAAAATTAACAAATATGCAACTTCTAAAAAGTCTGCTTTTTCTGCTAGTTCTTCTATAGAGTAACCTCTATATCTTAATATACCTTCTTCTCCATTTAAAAAGGTAATGGCACTTTCGCAAGAACCTGTATTTTTATAACCAGGATCTATAGTAGTAACTCCACCAGTAACACTTCTAAGTGTTTTTATATCTATTGCGACTTCATTTTCTGTTCCTACAATTAAAGGAAACTCGTGCTTTTTTCCGTCTATTTCTAACGTAGCAGTTTTTGACATATTTTTATTTGTTTTTTTCTAGTTTATTGAGGACTGCTAATTTACAAAATAAGCTCCTATTTATAAAGTATATTTACAAGGATTTAACAATTTAAGTATTGATAAAAATTATGGTACAAAAAAGCCTTTCAAAAAATTAATGAAAGGCTTAAATTTTAATATCTTAATAAATGCTATTATACTATTTTAAAGGCATTCATTTTAGGGTAATATGCTACCTCTCCTAATTCTTCTTCAATACGTAATAACTGATTGTATTTTGCCATACGATCGCTACGTGATGCTGAACCTGTTTTTATTTGACCACAATTTAATGCTACAGCTAAATCTGCAATAGTATTATCTTCTGTTTCACCAGACCTATGTGACATTACAGACGTGTAACCTGCATTGTGTGCCATATTTACCGCTGCAATAGTTTCGGTTAAAGTTCCTATTTGGTTTACTTTAATTAAAATTGAATTAGCTATATCTTTTTTAATTCCTTTAGATAACCTTTCTACATTAGTTACATATAAATCGTCTCCAACTAATTGTACTTTATCTCCGATTTGCTCGGTAAGATATTTCCATCCATCCCAATCGTTTTCATCCATTCCATCTTCAATAGAAATAATTGGATATTTTTTTGAAAGTTCTGCAAGATAATCTGCTTGTTCTTTACTTGTTCTTACTTTTCCTGCTTCTCCTTCAAATTTAGTGTAATCGTATTTTCCATCTACATAAAACTCTGCTGCTGCACAGTCTAAAGCAATCATTACATCATCTCCTAAAGTATATCCTGCATTATCAACAGCTTTTTTTATAGTATCTAACGCATCTTCTGTTCCTCCTTCTAAATTTGGTGCAAAACCCCCTTCGTCTCCAACTGCTGTACTTAAACCTCTATCGTGTAATACCTTTTTTAAGTTATGAAAAATTTCTGTTCCCATTTGTAATGCATGAGAAAAGCTTTCTGCTTTTACAGGCATAACCATAAATTCTTGGAAAGCAATAGGAGCATCACTATGCGAACCTCCATTAATAATATTCATCATTGGTACTGGTAAAGTATTAGCACTTACTCCTCCAACATAACGATATAGTGGCATTCCTAATTCTGCTGCTGCGGCTTTTGCTACTGCTAAAGAAACTCCTAAAATAGCATTTGCTCCTAACTTAGCTTTATTTGATGTTCCATCTATTTCGCACATTAATGTGTCTATATAGTTTTGCTCGAATACGTTTACTCCTAAAAGTTCCTCGGCTAAAATAGTATTTACATTTTCTACGGCCTTTGTAACACCTTTTCCCATAAATTTATTTCCGCCGTCGCGCAACTCTACTGCTTCGTGTTCTCCTGTTGATGCTCCAGATGGTACTGCTGCTCTTCCTAAAAATCCGTTTTCGGTTTCTACATCTACTTCTACCGTTGGATTTCCTCTTGAATCGAAAATTTGTCTTGCGTGAACGTTGATTATTATACTCATAATTGGTGTTTTAAAATTTATTTAACCTTCAAATTTACTATTTAATTCTGTGTTTTTTAAAATTTCCATATAGAATTGAATATAAATTTTGCGATAACGTTTTAGTATAATAAAAAAAGCAACAGATTGAATTTCTATTGCTTTTTTTATATTATTTGTTTTTTAAAATATTTATAAATTCATCAAATAAATAAGATGAATCATTTGGTCCAGGACTTGCTTCTGGATGGTATTGTACTGAGAATACATTTTTAGATTTCATTTTTATACCTGCTACAGTATTATCGTTTAAATGTACATGTGTAATCTCTATATCATCATGTGCTTCGGTTTCTTCTCTATTAATTGCAAATCCATGGTTTTGAGATGTTATTTCTCCTTTTCCTGTTACTAGATTTTTTACAGGATGATTTATTCCTCTATGTCCATTGTGCATTTTGTATGTTGAAATACCATTAGCTAATGCTATTACTTGGTGTCCTAAGCAAATTCCAAATAAAGGCAAATCTCTTTTAATAATTTCTTTAGCAACTTCTTGAGCTTCTATTAATGGTTCTGGATCTCCTGGTCCATTTGATAAAAAATATCCATCCGGGTTCCAAGAACTTAAATCTTCGAAAGTTGAATTATAAGGAAATACTTTTATATAACTTCCTCTTTTTGCAAGGTTTCTAAGAATATTCTTTTTAATACCAATATCTAATGCTGCAATTTTTATTGGTGCATTTTCATCTCCTACAAAATAAGGTTCTTTTGTAGATACTTTTGAAGCTAACTCTAATCCATTCATATTTGGAATATTTGCTAACTCTTTTTTTAATTCTTCTATATTATCAGTTTCAGTAGATATTACTGCATTCATTGCTCCATTATCTCGAATATATGCAACTAATGCTCTTGTATCTACATCTGAAATTGTTAAGAGATTGTTTTCATTTAAAAAGTCTTCTAAAGATCCATCTGCAGCATCACGAGAAAAATTATAGCTAAAATTCTTGCAAATTAAGCCCGCTATTTTAATAGAGTCAGACTCTACTTCCTCATTATTAACACCATAGTTTCCTATGTGTGCGTTTGTTGTTACCATTAACTGGCCGTAGTATGAAGGATCTGTAAATATTTCTTGATAACCAGTCATTCCGGTATTAAAGCATACTTCACCAAATGCACTGCCTTCCCTACCTACTGCTTTACCATGAAAAATGGTACCATCGGCTAATAAGATTACTGCTTTCTTTAATTTTTGATATTTCATAATTTGTAGTAGTTGTGTCAAAAAGTTTTGCAAAATTGCATAAAAAAAAGGATAAACTAAAATAGTTTATCCTTTATATATTAAATGATTATTAACATTATAACGAATTATAATATTTCATAATCTTAATTACATCTTTTTCTTCTTTATAAGATAAATTATTTTTCTTTACATAGCTAACGATTTCTTTTTTAAAATCGGACATTATATCTAAAATCTGCTTCTTTTTTAATTTAATTTCTTGAACATTATAGTTGTCTTTTGAATAAAAATAGTCTTCTTTTATATAATATCTATCGTTTGTTTCTTTAAGTTTAGTCAGAACATTTACAGATCCTTTTAAAATTTCTCCTTGATAGCTTTTTGTAAAAGTTATTTTCTCTCCTTGAGATAAGAGAAAATGAAATCTAGACTTATTTGTTTCAATATTGTTCATCTTCTTTAATAGGATATTATCAAGTTTGGCATAATTTATATTACTGTCTCCAAACATGTAAATAGAATCCTTTTTATATTCGGTAACCAATTTATCTTCGTTCGAATTATAATTACCGTTTTCTATTTTATATACTTTTTTATCTTTAGTATAAATAGTTAACTCTCTATTGTTTTCTAAAACTAACGGAGTTCCTTTAACTAGTTCCTCTTTATTTACATACATCCACTGGCCTTTTGAGTTCACTGCGGCATAAGCTAAACGATCGTTATTATTTATTTGAGGCCCTTGCCACATGGCGTGACTATAAGTTTCTGGGTTAAGCGTTAAACTGCTTTCTCCTACTGCTCCAACGTTAGGTTGGTTAATTTGAGCATTACTGATAAAAAAAATAAAATTAATGGCAATAAAAACTACTTTTCTCATAATTAAAATATTTTTGGTTACTATAAAAAATATCAAAAATCACACCAAAAAATAAAAAATAAACAAACAAAAAAAAAAAAGGATAAACTGTTTAAGTTTATCCTTTTAAGTATTAATGTTAATTTAAATTATAGTGTATTATAATATTTTATAATTTTAACTACATCTTCTTCTTCTTTATAAGATAAGTCATTTCTCTTAACATAGTCTGTAATATCTTTTTTTGCATCGGACATTACATTTAATAAATGTTTTTTCTTAAGTCTTATCTCCTCAACTGTTGAATTATCTTTTGAAATGTAATAATCGTCATTAAGAATGTATTTGTCGCTTGTTTCTTTCAACTTTGTCATTACATTAATTGTACCTTCTTTTATGGTAGAAAAATAAGCTTTTGTTAATGTAAGTTTTTCTCCTTGACTTAATATAAAATGAAATCTACTTTTATTAGATTCTGTATCGTTAAATTTTCTTAAAACAACGTTATCAAGTTTTGCATGAGCGATATTTTTATCTCCAAATACATAAATTGAATCTTTAGTATACTCTGTTACTAATTTATCTAATTTAGCATTATAATTACCATTTTCAATTTTATAAACTTTATCATCTTTTGTAAAAATAACTAAATTGCAATTATCTTCTAAAGCTAATGGCGTCCCTTTTACTGTAGTTTTCCAAGAAGAAGTCATCCATTGTCCTCTGGAATTAACGGCATCAAAAGCGTTTCTAAAATCGTTAGATGCTGCCGGGCCACTTAAATTCTGCATGGGATTTGCGCTTCCTTGAGAATAAGAAGTTAAAGTTATTAAAAGAGTTAATGCAATAAACATTATTTTTTTCATAATTGTATTTTTATTAGTTATAATTAAGGTATCAAGAATTATACCTTTTGGGTGGTTAAACCAAAAATAAAAAAAAAGGATAAACTAAAATAGTTTATCCTTTTAAAATAATGTTAATTAACATTATTATTCTTCTTCGTTAGTTGCTTTAGTTTCAACTGGAGTAGCTGCAGCTTTTCCACCACGACGACTTCTACGCGTAGTTTTCTTAGCTTTCTTATCTGCATTGTAGATTTCATTATAATCTACAAGTTCAATCATTGCCATATCAGCATTATCACCTAAACGGTTTCCTAACTTAATTATTCTTGTATATCCACCTGGACGATCTCCAATTTTTGCGGCTACATCTCTAAATAATTCTGTAACTGCATCTTTTTGACGCAATTTAGAAAAAACTAAACGACGATTATGTGTCGTATCGTTTTTAGATTTTGTAATCATTGGCTCAACAAAACCTTTTAAAGCTTTAGCTTTTGCAACAGTTGTGTTAATACGTTTGTGCTCGATTAAAGAACAAGCCATGTTTGCTAACATTGCTTTTCTATGAGCGGTTTGTCTTCCTAAGTGATTTACTTTTTTTCCGTGTCTCATGACATTTGTGTTATCATCTTGCTACCAAACTCATTTTTTGAGGAGCAAAATATGATTAATAAAAAAATTGTTAGTCTTTATCTAACTTATATTTTGATAAGTCCATTCCGAAATTTAAACCTTTTACATTTACAAGCTCTTCAAGCTCTGTTAAAGATTTCTTACCGAAGTTACGGAACTTCATTAAATCGTTTTTATTGAAAGATACTAAGTCTCCTAATGTATCTACTTCAGCAGCTTTTAAACAATTAAGTGCACGTACAGATAAATCCATATCCACTAATTTAGTTTTAAGCAACTGTCTCATGTGAAGTGACTCTTCATCATAAGTTTCGGTTTGTGCTATTTCATCAGCTTCTAATGTAATACGCTCATCTGAGAATAACATGAAGTGGTGAATTAACGTTTTTGCAGCTTCTGTTAAAGCATCTTGAGGAGTTATTGATCCGTCAGATTGAATTTCGAAAACTAATTTTTCGTAATCTGTCTTTTGCTCTACACGGTAATTCTCAATGCTATACTTAACATTCTTTATTGGTGTATAAATTGAATCTGTAAAGATTGTTCCTATTGGTGCAGAAGCTTTCTTGTTTTCTTCTGCAGGAACATAACCTCTTCCTTTTTCAATAGTAATTTCCATAGAAACACTCACTTTACGATCTAAGTTACAGATTACTAAATCTGAATTTAATACTTGGAAACCTGAAATAAACTTTTGGAAATCACCTGCTGTAATTTTATCTTGACCAGAAATAGAGATAGAAACAGACTCGTTATCTACATCTTCTATTTGACGCTTAAAACGCATTTGTTTTAAGTTTAATATAATTTCTGTTACGTCTTCTACGACACCTGCTATTGCAGAAAATTCGTGATCAACACCTTCTATTCTTACCGATGTTATTGCAAATCCTTCTAAAGAAGATAATAAAACTCTTCTTAAAGCATTTCCTACTGTTAATCCATATCCTGGTTCTAGTGGTCTGAATTCGAATTTACCTTCGAAATCAGTAGAATCAATCATGATTACTTTATCGGGCTTTTGAAAATTAAATACTGCCATTTTTTTCTTCGTTTTAATTGTTATTTAGTTGCGCGGTTAATAAGTTTGAAGAACACAAATAAACCCTTTGGCTAAATACCAATATTAATAATTTATTATTTAGAGTATAATTCGACGATGAATTGCTCATTAATGTTTTCTGGAATTTGAATTCTAGCAGGAACAGAAACATATGTTCCTTCTTTAGTTGCAGAATTCCAAGTTATCCATTCGTAAACATTACTTGAATTTGATAATGATCTTTCGATAGCTTCTAAAGATTTAGATTTTTCTCTAACTGCTACAACATCACCTGCTTTTAATTGGTAAGAAGGTACATTTACCAACTCTCCATTTACCGTAATGTGTCTGTGTGATACTAATTGTCTTGCGGCACTTCTTGTTGGAGCGATTCCCATTCTAAATACTACGTTGTCTAATCTAGACTCACATAATTGTAATAAAACCTCACCTGTAATACCTGGAGCAGCTGTTGCTCTTTTAAACATATTTCTGAATTGCTTCTCTAATACACCGTAAGTATATTTAGCTTTTTGCTTTTCCATTAATTGGATTGCATATTCAGATTTCTTTCCACGACGACGTGCGTTACCATGTTGTCCTGGTGGGTAATTTCTTTTTTCGAAGGCTTTATCGTCTCCGAAGATAGCTTCGCCAAATTTACGAGCTATTTTAGTTTTAGGACCAGTATATCTTGCCATTTTAAATTGTTTTATGAGAGTGCTTGGTGAATTAAGGTCTTAATCTTATCCTTCGACTAGCGTTGGTCTCTCGTTAATACTTGTTAATATTATTTTTTCAGTTTGCAAATTTACACAAAAAAATTAACATCAGCTATATTAAATAACTGATATTAATTTTATCTATAAATGCAAATGCAATGTAATTAAACTCTTCTACGCTTAGGAGGACGACATCCATTGTGCGGTAAAGGTGTAACATCAATAATTTCTGTTACTTCAATACCAGCATTATGTATAGAACGAATAGCAGATTCTCTACCATTTCCTGGACCTTTAACGTAAACTTTTACTTTCTTTAATCCAGCTTCCTTTGCTACTCCTGCTGCATCTTCTGCACATAATTGTGCTGCGTAAGGTGTGTTCTTTTTAGAACCTCTAAATCCCATTTTTCCAGCAGATGACCATGAAATTACATCACCTTTCTTGTTTGTTAATGAGATAATAATGTTGTTAAAAGAAGCTGTTATGTGAGCTTCTCCAACAGCTTCAACTATAACTTTACGTTTTTTAGCTGATTTTGTATTTGTCTTTGCCATATTTCTATAGGGTTGAGTAATTAGTGTATAGTCGCTAGAATCCTAAACTATTATAATTTCAAACAGATTCTTTCCAACGCCTAAATACTAAAGACTAAATATTTAATTATTACTTAGTTGCTTTTTTCTTATTAGCAACAGTTTTTCTTCTACCTTTTCTAGTTCTAGAGTTGTTTTTAGTACGTTGACCTCTTAAAGGTAAACCAGCTCTATGACGAATACCTCTGTAACATCCGATATCCATTAATCGCTTAATGTTTAATTGTGTTTCAGAACGTAATTCTCCTTCGATAGTAAATGTTCCAACAGACTCACGAATAGCTGCTATTTGATCATCGTCCCAATCTTGAACTTTAATACTTTCATCTACTTTAGCTGTCGCTAAAATTTCTTGAGCTCTACTTCTACCTATTCCATAGATATAAGTTAAAGATATAACTCCTCTTTTGTTTTTTGGTATGTCTACACCTGCAATTCTAGCCATAATTATCCTTGTCTTTGTTTGAATCTAGGATTCTTTTTGTTAATGACGTAAAGTCTTCCTTTTCTACGTACGATTTTGCAATCTACGCTTCTTTTTTTAACTGATGCTCTTACTTTCATCTCTGTTAGTATCTATAAGTTATACGAGCCTTAGTTAAATCATAAGGACTCATTTCTAATTTCACCTTATCTCCAGGTAACAATTTAATGTAATGCATACGCATCTTACCCGAAATATGTGCCGTCACTATGTGACCATTTTCTAATTCTACACGAAACATAGCATTAGATAATGCTTCTATAATTGTTCCGTCTTGTTCTATTGCTGCTTGTTTTGCCATAGTATAATATTAAGCTACTGCTTTTCTATTTTTACCAGTTTTCATTAAGCCATCATAATGTCTATTCAACAAATAAGAATTTACTTGCTGCATAGTATCAATTGCAACTCCAACCATAATTAATAATGATGTTCCTCCAAAAAATAACGCCCAACCTGATTGTACTCCCATTAACTTAAATACAAATGCTGGAAAAACAGCAATTAAAGCTAAAAAAATTGAACCTGGTAATGTTATTTGAGACATGATCTTATCTAAATATTCTGATGTTTCAGATCCTGGTCTAATTCCTGGAATAAAACCTCCACTACGTTTAAGATCGTCTGCCATTTTATTAGTTGGTACTGTAATAGCTGTATAAAAATATGTGAATATTATAATTAACAATCCAAATACTATATTATACCATAAGCCAAACATATCTTGAAAATTAGCTTGTATCCAAATTCCTGTTGAAGTATCTTTTAATAAAGACGATCCTCCTATTAAACCAGGTACAAACATAATTGCTTGAGCAAAAATTATTGGCATTACTCCAGAAGCGTTAAGCTTTAACGGAATAAATTGTCTTGCTCCTCCAAATACATTTTTTTCGTATCCTCCTGTTGCAGATCGTCTAGCATATTGCACTGCTATTTTTCTAACTGCCATTACTAATAATACAGAAGCTGCTATAATTGCAAACCAAATTACAATTTCAAAAAGAATCATCATTGCTCCACTTCCAGAAGTTGTTCTAGCACTTACATTCTGTAAGAAAGATTTTGGTAATGTTGCAATAATACCTACCATAATTAATAATGAGATTCCATTACCAATACCCTTATCGGTAATTTTTTCTCCTAACCACATAGCAAAAATACAACCGGTAACTAAAATTACTATAGATGAAAAATAGAATACACCGCCTTGTCCTAATAGAAAAGCAGAGTTTGGAATACCAAACATTGGCTGTAAACTAGCTAAATAACCTGGAGCTTGTACTAAACAAATTCCAATAGTTAACCATCTAGTAATTTGAGTTATTTTCTTTTGTCCGCTAGCACCTTCTTTTTGAAGCTTTTGCAAATAAGGAATAGCTATTCCCATTAACTGAACTACAATAGAAGCCGAAATGTATGGCATAATACCTAAAGCAAAAACTGATGCATTTGCAAAAGCTCCACCTGTGAAGGCATTTAACACTCCTAATATACCGTCTTGAGTACTATTCTGTAAATTTGTTAACTGAGTAGCATCAATTCCTGGTAATACAATTTGTGCACCAAAACGATAAACTAATAATAAACCTAAAGTAAATATGATTCGGTTTCTTAGTTCCTCGATCTTCCAGACATTCTTAATCGTTTCTATAAATTTCATATTCTTTAGTAGGTCTTATAAAGTTTCTGCTTTTCCACCAGCAGCTTCTATAGCAGCTTTAGCGGTAGCAGTAAATTTATGTGCAGTTACATTTAATTTTGCTTTTAACTCTCCTCTTCCTAAGATTTTTACAAGCTCGTTTTTACCAGCTAATCCTAAAGAAACGATAGTTTCAAAATCTAATGTATCATTAATTTTCTTATCATCAACTAATTGTTGTAAAGTATCCAAATTAATTCCTTGGTGCTCTATACGATTGATGTTAGTAAAACCAAATTTAGGCACACGTCTTTGAAGTGGCATTTGACCTCCTTCAAAACCAACCTTTTTAGAATATCCTGAACGAGATTTTGCTCCTTTGTGACCACGAGTAGCAGTACCACCTTTTCCAGAACCTTGTCCTCTTCCTATTCTTTTTCCTTGGTTTTTTACTGAACCTTCTGCAGGTTTTAAATTACTTAAATTCATTTTTCAGTATATTGTTATTTAGCTTCCTCTACAGAAACTAAGTGATTAACTTTTCTAATCATTCCTAAAATATTAGGAGTGTCTTCGTGCTCAATAGTTTGTCCAACTTTTTTTAAACCTAAAGCTAATAATGTAAGCTTTTGTCTTTTAGTACGGTTGATTGCGCTCTTAACTTTTGTTACTTTTATTTTTGCCATTTCTGTAAATATTAACCGTTAAAAACTTTCTCTAATGATATCCCTCTTTCACGAGCAATAGCTTGTGCACTTCTTAATTGTAATAAAGCATCAAAAGTTGCTTTTACTACATTATGAGGATTTGATGAGCCCTGAGATTTAGAAAGTACATCATGTACTCCTACTGCTTCAAGAACTGTTCTTACAGCTCCACCAGCAATTACTCCTGTACCAGGAGCTGCAGGAATGATGTTTACTCTTGCTCCACCAAATTTACCTTTTTGTTCATGAGGTAAAGTTCCTTTAATAATAGGAATACGAACAAGGTTCTTTTTAGCGTCTTCAATAGCCTTTGCAATAGCACTTGCTACATCTTTTGATTTTCCTAAACCGTGTCCTACTACACCTGCTTCATCACCAACCACAACGATTGCTGAAAAACCAAATGCTCTACCACCTTTTGTTACTTTTGTAACCCTTTGTACACCAACCAAACGATCTTTAAGATCTAATCCACTTGGTTTTACTAACTCTGCACTTTTGTATTTTTGATACATAATTTCTTAGAATTTAAGTCCTGCTTCTCTAGCTCCTTCAGCTAATGATTTGATTCTTCCATGATATAAATACCCACCTCTATCAAAAGCGATAGTATTTATCCCTGCTTTAATTGCTTTTTCGGCAACAGACTTCCCTACTAATGTAGCGATTTCACTTTTATTACCTTTTGCAGAACTAATGTCTTTATCTCTTGAAGAAGATGCTACTATAGTTTTACCTGAAACATCATCAACTACTTGAGCATAAATTTCTTTATTACTTCTAAAAACAGCTAATCTAGGTCTTGCTTCTGTTCCAGAAACAACCTTACGGATTCTGCTTTTTATTCTTAGTCTTCTTTCGTTTTTTGTTAACGCCATAACTTAATTATTATGCTGATTTACCAGCTTTTCTTCTTAGTAATTCACCTACAAATTTAACACCTTTTCCTTTGTAAGGTTCTGGTGGTCTAAAACCACGAATTTTCGCAGCTACTTGTCCTACAAGTTGTTTGTCGTGTGATGTTAACTTAATGATTGGATTCTTACCTTTATCTGAAACTGTTTCCACTTTCACCTCTGGTGCAATACTCATAATAATATTATGAGAAAAACCTAAGGCTAACTCTAATTTGTTACCTTGGTTACTTGCTCTATATCCTACTCCTACTAGCTCAAGCTCTTTTGTCCATCCTTTTGATACACCTTCAATCATATTATTGATTAATGATCTGTATAAACCGTGCTTAGCTTTATTTTCTTTATTGTCTGATGAACGTGTAACTAAAACATTTTCATCTTCAACTTTTACTTCAACTGTATCATAAGTTTGAGACAATTCTCCTAACTTACCTTTTACAGTGATTACGCTATCTTTTACCTCTATAGTAACTCCTTCTGGAATTGCCACTGGATTATTTCCTATTCTTGACATCTCTTTCTTGTTTTATAGATTAGTAAACGTAACATAAAACTTCACCACCAACATTCTCACGTTGTGCTTGCTTTCCTGTCATTACTCCATGAGAAGTTGAAACGATAGCAATACCTAATCCGTTAAGAATTCTTGGTAATTCAGCTGAACTAGAATATTTACGTAAACCAGGCTTACTGATTCTTTGTAACTTTCTAATTACTGGTTCTTTTGTTTCTTTATTGTACTTAAGAGCAATTTTAATTGTTCCTTGTACAGAAGAATCATCGAATTTATAACTTAAAATATATCCTTGATCGAATAAAATTTTAGTTATATCCTTTTTTAAATTTGATGCAGGTATCTCAACAACTCTATGGTTAGCACGCACTGCGTTTCTAACTCTTGTAAGATAATCTGCAATTGGATCTGTATACATATGTATTAATTTGCGGACTGGGTTTTCGCACTATTGCGAACCTTAGACCAATTTATAATTTTACCAACTTGCTTTTCTAACTCCTGGTATTAATCCTTGGTTAGCCATTTCTCTAAATGTAACACGAGAAATACCAAATGTACGCATGTAACCTTTTGGTCTTCCTGTTAATTTACATCTATTGTGCTGACGAATTGGAGATGCATTTTTTGGTAGTTTTTGTAATGCTTCGTAATCACCAGCTTCTTTTAAAGCTTTGCGTTTCTCTGCATATTTTGCTACTGTTTTAGCTCTCTTCACCTCGCGGGCTTTCATTGATTCTTTAGCCATAACTTAGTTTTTTTGAAAAGGTAAACCTAATTCTGTTAATAATGATTTTGCTTCTTTATCAGTTTCAGCAGAAGTTACAAATGTAATATCCATTCCTGAAATTTTATTGATTTTATCAATATCAATTTCTGGAAAAATAATTTGTTCAGTAATTCCTAAATTGTAATTACCTCTTCCATCAAAACCTTTTGCTTTAATACCACTAAAGTCTCTTACTCGTGGTAAAGCAGAAGTTACTAAACGATCTAAAAATTCGTACATTCTTTCTCCTCTTAACGTAACCATAGCACCAATAGGCATACCTTTACGTAATTTGAAACTTGCAACATCCTTTTTAGACAATGTAGCGATAGCTTTTTGTCCTGTTATAGTTGTTAACTCATCTAAAGCGTAGTCAACTAATTTCTTATCTGCAACTGCTGCACCAACACCTCTAGATACTACTATCTTTTTAAGTTTAGGTACTTGCATTACATTACTATAACCAAATTCTTCTGTAAGAGCTGCAATTACTTTGCTTTTATACTCTTCTTTAAGTCTAGGTGAATATGCCATAACTATATTACTTCGTTTGATTTTTTTGAAAATCTTACTTTCTTTCCATCTTCCATTCTATAACCTACTCTTGTTGTTTCTCCTTTAGAAGTTAACAATGATAAGTTTGAAATTTGAATAGGAGCTTCTTTTTCAACGATTCCTCCTTGTGGACTTTGTGCACTTGGCTTAGTATGTTTCTTTACCATGTTCACGCCCTCAACGATCGCTTTGTTCTTATCGGCTAATACTTTTTGTACTTTCCCTTCTGATCCTTTATGATCTCCAGCAATTACTTTTACAGTATCTCCAGATTTTATTTTAAGCTTTGTCATCTTATTAAATGTCTTAAAGCACTTCTGGTGCTAATGATACAATTTTCATGAATTGTTTATCACGAAGTTCTCTAGCAACAGGTCCAAATACACGTGTTCCTCTCATTTCACCCGTTGGGTTTAAAAGTACACAAGCATTATCATCAAATCTTATATAAGATCCATCTGGACGTCTTACTTCTTTTTTAGTACGAACAACTACTGCTGTAGATACTGCTTTTTTCTTAATGTTTCCATTAGGAGTTGCATCTTTAACAGAAACAACAACTTTATCACCTACAGAAGCATATCTTCTTTTAGTACCTCCTAAAACACGGATTACTAAAACTTCTTTAGCTCCTGTGTTATCTGCTACTTTTATTCTTGATTCTTGTTGTACCATAATTACTTCGCTCTTTCAATTATTTCAACTAATCTCCAACATTTAGATTTAGATAAAGGTCTTGTTTCCATGATCTTTACTGTATCTCCAATGTTACAGTCGTTTGTTTCGTCGTGTGCTACGTATTTTTTCGTTTTTAAAACGAATTTTCCGTACATAGGATGTTTTACTTTTTTTACTTCGGCAACAACAATTGATTTCATCATTTTGTTACTAGTAACTACTCCTATACGTTCTTTTCTTAAGTTTCTTTTTTCCATCTTTCAGCAGAATTATTGTAATTCTCTTTTAGTTAATTCCGTTGCCAATCTAGCTACATCTCTTCTTACAGAACGTAATTGAATTGGGTTATCTAAAGGAGATATTGCATGTGCCATTTTTAGGTCTGAATAACTCTTTTTTGTCTCACTAAGTTTCTCTTGTAACTCAGCTACAGATAATTCTTTAATTTCTGATTGTTTCATAATATCAAATAAATTATGCTTCGTAATCTCTAGCGATTAAAAACTTTGTTTTTACCGGTAATTTTTGTGCTGCTAAACGTAATGCTTCTTTTGCAACGTCTAATGGCACACCTCCTATTTCAAAAAGGACTCTACCTGGCTTTACTACTGCTGCCCAATATTCTACTGCACCTTTACCTTTACCCATACGTACTTCAAGAGGTTTTTTAGTAATTGGCTTATCTGGAAATATTTTAATCCAAAGTTGCCCTTCTCTTTTCATGTGACGAGTTGCTGCAATACGTGCTGCTTCTATTTGACGCGAAGTTAAAAAGTTCGAGTCTAGTGATTTTATTCCAAAAGTTCCGTTAGATAGTTGATGCCCTCTTCCGGCATTACCTTTCATACGTCCTTTTTGTTGTTTACGAAATTTTGTTCTTTTAGGCTGTAACATTTTTGTCTTTTCTTTAAAAAATTACTTTCTACGACGTGATTTGTTGTCTCTGTTTCCTCCACGTCCACCTTTTCCTTGCTTCTTAGATAACCCAACAAGAGGAGAAAGTTCTCTTTTACCATATACTTCACCTTTCATGATCCATACTTTAACACCTAATCTACCATAAGTAGTATGTGCCTCAACTAAAGCATAATCAATATCGGCTCTAAAAGTTGATAAAGGAATACGTCCTTCTTTGTAGTGTTCTGAACGTGCCATTTCAGCTCCATTTAAACGACCACTAATTTGGATTTTTATTCCTTCAGCATTCATACGCATAGTAGCAGCAATAGCCATCTTAATTGCACGTCTGTAAGAAATTCTATTTTCTATCTGACGAGCGATACTTGTTCCTACTAAAAATGCATCTAATTCAGGTCTTTTAATCTCAAAGATATTGATCTGAACTTCTTTACCAGTAATTTTCTTAAGTTCTTCTTTTAACTTGTCTACTTCTTGCCCACCTTTACCAATAATGATTCCAGGTCTTGCAGTAGTAATAGTAACGGTTACAAGCTTTAAAGTTCTTTCAATTATTACTCTACTTACACTAGCTTTAGATAAACGCGCGTGAACGTATTTTCTAATCTTATCGTCTTCGGCAAGTTTGTCACCATAATCGTTTCCTCCGTACCAGTTAGACTCCCATCCTCTGATAATTCCTAAGCGATTCCCGATTGGATTTGTCTTTTGTCCCATATCTATCTTAGCTTTGTGTATTATTGTTAGCTCCAACTACGATTGTTACGTGGTTAGAACGTTTTCTTATTCTGTGTGCACGTCCTTGAGGTGCTGGACGTAATCTCTTTAACATAGATCCTCCGTCAACTCTAATTTCTTTAACAAAAAGTTCTGCTTCTTCTATAGATGCATCTTCATTTTTAGCTTGCCAGTTTGCAATAGCAGATACTAACAAAGTTTCTAAACGGTTTGATGCTTCTTTAGAGCTAAACTTAAGAATATTAAGTGCTTTTTCCACGCGTTCACCTCTTACTAAATCGGCTACTAAACGCATTTTTCTCGGTGATGTAGGACAGTTATTAAGTTTTGCAAAAGCAATTTGCTTTTTACTTTCCTTAATAGCGTCTGCCATTTGTTTTTTACGACTTCCCATAGCTTACTACTTTTTACCTTTATTTTTAGCACCAGCGTGACCTCTAAAAGATCTTGTTGGTGAAAATTCTCCTAATTTATGTCCTACCATATTCTCAGTAACATATACTGGAACAAATTGACGCCCATTGTGTACTGCTATTGTTTGTCCAACAAAATCTGGAGTTATCATACTAGCTCTAGACCAAGTTTTGATAACTGTTTTTTTATTAGCCTCTACATTAGCCGCCACTTTTCTTTCTAATTTATAATGAACGTAAGGTCCTTTTTTTAATGATCTTGCCATGTCTTATTTTTTTCTACGTTCTACAATATATTTATTACTTGCTTTAGTTTTAGAACGAGTTCTAAATCCTTTAGCTGGTATACCGTTTCTAGAACGTGGATGTCCACCAGATGATTTTCCTTCACCACCACCCATTGGATGATCGACAGGGTTCATTACTACTGGTCTTGTTCTTGGTCTTCTACCTAACCATCTTGATCTACCTGCTTTACCTGAAACTAATAATTGGTGATCTGAATTAGATACTACTCCAATTGTAGCCATACATGTAACTAAGATTAATCTTGTTTCACCTGAAGGTAACTTTACTGTTGCAAACTTTCCATCTCTTGCCATTAACTGAGCAAAAGCACCAGCACTACGAGCCATAACAGCTCCTTGACCTGGACGTAATTCTATACAAGAAATTATTGTCCCTAATGGTATATTTGCTAAAGGCATTGCATTTCCGATTTCTGGAGCTACATTTTCACCTGAAACAACAGTTTGTCCAACTTGTAATCCATTTTGAGCAATTACATAAGTTTTCTCACCATCTTGGTAATTTAATAATGCGATAAACGCTGTACGGTTAGGATCGTATTGAATTGAAGCAACTTCTGCAGGAATTCCCGCCTTAGTTCTTTTAAAATCAATTATACGATACCTTCTTTTATGACCACCACCTTTATAACGGCTTGTCATACGACCTTGACTGTTTCTACCACCTGAACGTTTTTTCGGAGCTAATAAACTTTTCTCCGGCTTATCAGTTGTAATGGCGTCAAATCCATTAACAACTCTAAATCGCTGTCCTGGTGTGATTGGTTTTAATTTTCTTACTGACATTTGTCTTTAATTACATGTTAGTGTATAAATCAATTATCTCACCTTCCGCCAGTTGTACTATCGCTTTTTTCTTTGCGTTAGTTTTACCATGTTGAATACCAGTTTTTGTATACTTGGTACTTCTATCTGGACGGACATTTATAGTACGAACTTTTTCTACAGAAACTCCATAAGCAGCTTCAACTGCTTTTTTTATTTCTACCTTGTTCGCCTTAGTGTTCACGAAGAAGCTGAAACAGTTGTTTAATTCGCTGTTTGCAGTTGCTTTTTCTGTGATTATAGGTTTAATTAAGATACTCATTTTGTTTCTTATTTACTTAAATTCGTTACAATTCCTTCTAAAGCTCCTTCTAAAAGCACTACTTGATTTGCATTTAAAATCTTATAAGTACTTAATTCTGAAGCGGTTACAACTTCAGAGCCTTTTAAATTGCGTGACGACAAATATACATTTTTATTTGACGCACCCAACACGAAGAGTGATTTTTTATTTTGTAAGTCTAAAGCATTCAAAATATTAGTGAAATTTTTAGTCTTTGGAGAATCAAAATTGAAGTCTTCTAAAACTACAATTGCCTTCTCATTTGCCTTGATACTAAAAGCTGATTTACGAGCTAATCTCTTTAAGCTTTTATTAAGTTTAAAACTATAGTTTCTTGGTCTTGGCCCAAACATACGTCCTCCACCTCTAAAAACTCCAGATTTAATTGAACCTGCACGAGCTGTACCTGTTCCTTTTTGCTTTTTAATCTTACGTGTAGATCCAGTAATCTCAGCTCTTTCTTTAGATTTGTGAGTACCTTGTCTTTGGTTTGCTAAATATTGTTTAACATCCAAATACACAGCATGATTATTAGGCTCAATAGCAAAAACATCGCTAGAAAGGTCTGCCTTTCTACCTGTTTCTTTTCCGTTTATATCTAAAACTGCTACTTTCATTATTTTCTAATAATTACATAAGCGTTTTTGTGACCAGGAACACATCCTTTAACCACAAGTAGATTCTTTTCAGCAACTACTTTTAAAACTCTTAAATTTTGAACTTTAATTGTCTCTCCACCCATTCTTCCTGCCATTTTCATTCCTTTGAAAACTCTTGCAGGATAAGATGCAGCTCCAATAGATCCTGGCGCTCTTAAACGGTTATGTTGACCGTGAGTAGCTTGACCTACACCACCGAAACCATGACGTTTTACAACACCTTGAAATCCTTTACCTTTTGATGTTCCTGAAACATCTACAAATTCGCCTTCTGCGAAGTGATCCACGGTGATAGCATCACCTAATTTGTACTCCTCCTCAAAACCTTGAAATTCGGCGATTTTGCGTTTTACAGAAGTTCCTGCTTTTTTAGCGTGACCTAAGTCTGCTTTTGTAGCACTTTTTTCTGTCGCGTCATCGAAACCTAATTGAACAGCTTCATAACCGTCAACTTCTTCAGTTCTGACTTGGGTAACGATACATGGTCCAGCTTCGATTACTGTACATGGAATATTTTTTCCATTTTCGTCGAAAATGCTGGTCATACCGATTTTTTTTCCAATTAACCCAGACATAATTATTATTTATTTATTATTATTTATTAAAAACATTCAAGGCCGAAAATACGTTTCAGCCTTGAATTGTATTTTTTTCCGTTTTTCCTCAACCATCGTTAAGGACATGTAAGTTTATACTTAAACTTTGATTTCTACTTCTACTCCACTTGGTAACTCTAATTTCATAAGAGCATCAATTGTTTTTGAAGATGAAGAGTAAATATCTAATAATCTCTTGTAAGAGCTTAATTGAAATTGTTCTCTTGACTTCTTATTTACGTGTGGCGAACGTAGTACAGTAAAAATTTTCTTGTGTGTTGGTAATGGAATTGGTCCAGTTACAACAGCTCCAGTACTTTTAACTGTTTTTACAATCTTATCAGCAGACTTATCTACTAAGTTGTGATCGTAAGATTTTAATTTTATTCTGATTTTTTGACTCATTTTCTTAAGATTTACGATTCAACTCCTTTAGCTGCTTTGATTACTTCTTCTGATATATTAGAAGGTGTTTCAGCATAGTGAGAAAATTCCATTGTTGATGTTGCACGACCTGAAGATAATGTTCTTAATGTTGTTACATATCCAAACATTTCAGATAATGGTACAGTAGCTTTAACTGTTTTTGCTCCAGCTCTGTCACCCATATCACTTACTTGACCACGACGACGATTTAAGTCACCTACAATATCACCCATATTTTCTTCTGGAGTAATAACTTCAAGCTTCATGATTGGCTCCATAATTACCGCTTTTGCTGCTTTAGCTGAATTTTTAAATCCAAGCTTCGCTGCTAATTCGAACGATAATTGATCAGAATCCACATCATGGTAAGACCCATCTGTTAATGTTACTTTCATAGCATCAACTTCGTAACCAGCTAATGGTCCGTTAATCATTGCCATTTTAAATCCTTTTTCAATTGAAGGGATAAATTCTTTAGGAACGTTACCACCTTTAATTTCAGAAACGAATTCTAAACCAACTTTTCCTTCTTCAGCAGGTTCTAATGTAAATACAATATCTGCGAATTTACCACGTCCACCAGATTGTTTTTTGTAAACTTCTCTGTGTTCTGCACGTTGTGTAATTGCTTCTTTGTACTCTACTTGTGGCTGACCTTGATTTACTTCAACCTTAAACTCACGCTTAAGACGATCTACAATAATATCTAAGTGAAGCTCACCCATACCAGATATAATTGTCTGTCCAGAAGCCTCATCTGTTCTTGCTGTAAATGTTGGATCTTCTTCAGATAGCTTAGCTAATGCCATACCTAATTTATCAACATCTGCTTTAGTTTTAGGCTCAACAGCAATACCAATTACTGGATCTGGGAAATCCATAGATTCTAACACTATTGGATGCTTTTCGTCAGACATCGTATCTCCAGTCTTAATATCTTTAAATCCTACTGCTGCTCCAATATCTCCTGCTTCAATAAAATCGATAGCATTTTGCTTATTAGAGTGCATTTGGTAAATACGAGAAATACGCTCTTTTTTACCTGAACGGTTATTTAAGATGTAAGAACCCGCATCTAATCGTCCTGAATACGCTCTAAAAAATGCTAAACGTCCTACAAAAGGATCTGTTGCAATTTTAAATGCTAAAGCAGCAAATGGCTCCTTTACATCAGGCTTACGTAGCTCTTCTTTTTCTGTATCTGGATTAATTCCTCTAATACCTTCTTTATCTGTTGGAGACGGTAAATAACGACATACTGCATCTAACAAGAACTGTACACCTTTATTTTTAAATGCTGAACCACAAATCATTGGAATAATAGCCATATCCATTACAGCAGCTCTAAGTGCAGCGTGCACCTCTTCTTCTGTAATAGAATCTTCATCTTCCATGAATTTTTCTAATAAGTTCTCATCATAAGTCGCAACTTCTTCAATTAAAAGTGCACGGTACTTACGAGCTTCAGATTTCATATCCTCAGGAATATCGATAACATCGAAAGTTGCTCCTTGAGTTTCATCGTGCCATACAATAGCACGGTTTTTTACTAAATCTATAATACCTTTAAAATCTGCTTCGTCTCCAATGTTTAAAACGATTGGCACCGCGTTAGATTTTAACATATCTTTTACTTGTTGACAAACACCTAAAAAGTTAGATCCTTGACGGTCCATTTTATTAACGAAACCAATTCTTGGAACTTTATAGTTATCTGCTAATCTCCAGTTAGTTTCAGATTGCGGTTCAACACCATCAACTGCACTAAATAAAAATACTAAACCATCTAATACACGTAAAGATCTATTTACTTCAACTGTAAAATCTACGTGACCAGGAGTATCAATAATATTAAAGTGATACCCTTTTGTTTCTGGAGTAGGCTGTGCGTTTTCTAAAGGAAACTGCCATGTACAAGTTGTAGCCGCAGAGGTAATAGTAATACCACGCTCCTGCTCTTGCTCCATCCAGTCCATTGTTGCAGCACCATCATGTACTTCACCAATTTTATGTGAAACTCCAGTATAATATAGAATACGCTCTGTTGTTGTTGTTTTACCAGCATCAATATGAGCTGCAATTCCTATGTTTCTTGTGAATTTTAAATCTCTTGCCATTTTTTCTTAAAATCTAAAGTGAGAGAATGCTTTATTTGCTTCAGCCATTTTATGAGTATCTACTCTTTTCTTAACCGCTGCACCTTCTTCTTTAGCCGCTGCTAAAACTTCTGCTGCTAAACGTTGTGCCATAGATTTTTCGTTTCTTTTTCTAGAAAAGCTAATAAGCCATTTCATAGCTGTAGAAACCTTACGGTCTGCACGTATTGGGTTAGGAATTTGAAATGTAGCTCCACCAACTCTACGACTACGCACTTCTACGTGAGGCATAACGTTAGACAAAGCATCCTTCCATACTTCTAATGCTGTTTTTTCTTCGTCTGTTTTCTTAGACTCTACAATGTCAATCGCATCGTAAAATACCTTAAAAGCTACTGACTTCTTTCCATCCCACATCATCATGTTAACAAAACGAGTTACTAACTGATCGTTAAAACGCGGATCTGGTAAAAGCGGTCTTTTTTTCGCTGCTCTTTTTCTCATGTCTTCTTCTTAAAGTTTTAAAATTACTTCTTAGGGCGTTTTGCACCATACTTAGATCTACGTTGCGTACGACCATCAACACCTGCGGTATCTAATGCTCCACGTACAATGTGGTACCTAACTCCTGGCAAATCTTTTACCCTTCCACCTCTAACCAATACTATCGAGTGCTCTTGTAGATTATGACCTTCTCCACCGATGTATGCGTTTACTTCGTTACCATTTGTTAAACGAACCCTTGCTACCTTACGCATTGCTGAGTTTGGTTTTTTAGGTGTCGTTGTATACACACGAGTACACACACCACGTCTCTGTGGACAAGAATCTAAAGCAGCCGATTTACTCTTCTTGGTTATTTTGGCTCTTCCTTTTCTTACTAATTGTGAAATTGTTGGCATATATATTTATATATAAATTTAATTGACCTCTTCTAAGAGGGCTGCAAAGGTAGAAATTAATTTTTGAAATTCAAACCTTAAAAGATTAATTTTCAATACTTTTTTAAATTTCCATTTCAGTCTATATTATATCCAATGTTTTTCCGTTAGATTTACAATCATATATAATAAATTAATTCTGTGTCAAAACACACCTACATAATACTAATCTTTTTTTTATTCTCTCTCTCGAATCTACTTGCTCAAGACTTAAACTTAATTATTTCTGGATCGAACAATCAAGAGAACACCATAATTAATAGTTTAGAGTATAAAAAAAAACATCCCAACTACAACTCTATTATAAATGAAGTAGACACTGTTGCTCAAAAATTGATTAAAACAGGTTATATTGATTACGAACAATCACCAATAAAAAAACTTAATGACACTGTATTTAAAATTAAACTTAAGCTAAACACAAAATACAATCTCATAAAAATAAATTACAACAACTCTGTTATAGACAAAAAAATAATAGACGAAATCTCAAAGAATAGTTTCGAACATTATTTTATTATTCCATTTAAAAATATTGAAAAAACATTAGAAACAATAAATAATAAAATTTCAAACAATGGATTTCCTTTTTCAAAAATCAAACTTTCAAACCTAAAAAAAGAGAGTAAAAATTCTCTAACCGCAAATTTAATTATTCTAAAAGGTGGCAATAAAAGAAGTTTAGATAAGATTACAATTAAAGGATATGAAAAATTCCCAAAATCATACCTAAAAAGATTCCTTAAAATTAAAACTCAAAAAAAATTCAATATAGAAGAGATAAACAGAAAAATGACAACATTAAAGAGCTTAGGTTTTGCTGAACAAACGAAAAATCCTGAAGCTTTATTTACAAAAGATTCCACAACGTTATACATATATCTTAAAAAATTACAAAATAATGCTTTTGATGGCTTCTTAGGTTTTAATACTAATGAAGAAACAAATAAAATAGACTTTAACGGATATATTAATTTAAAGCTAAATAACAATCTTAACTATGGAGAGTCTTTTAATTTAATTTACAAAAGTGATGAAAGTCAACAAAAGAATTTTGAAATAAATTTAAATTTACCATATTTATTCTCAACTCCTATTGGCACAGAATTATCTTTACAAATCTTAAAGAGAGATTCCTCTTTTACATCTGTAAGTCAAAAAGCAAATTTATTTTATCAGCTAACACCTAAAAGCAAAATATTTTTAGGCATTGAAAATGTAGAGTCTAACAATTTATTAAATAACGAATTAAATTTAGACATAGAAGATTACAATAGCAACAATATTAATCTCAAATATATTTTTGAAAACGCAAACAACACCAGTAATCTTTTTAGATTAAACAGCAAAATAAACCTAGAATTGAGTTTTGGAAAACGAAAAACAGAAAATCTAATTGAAGAACAGGAAAAATATAGTATTGACGCGTTTTATACATTTAAAATTAACAAAAAAAACAGTTTTTACACAAGAATACAAGCTGCTACAAAAAACTCTGAAACTTATTTTGAAAACGAATTATTTAGGTTTGGAGGAATAAATTCCATAAGAGGTTTTCAAGAAAATAGTATTTTAGCAAATAAGTTCTATGTTTTTAATACAGAATACAGATACGAACTAAACAAAAACTTATACAGCTACACAATAATTGACTTTTCAAACTACGAAAATAAAATTTCAAATACGAAAGAAAACCTATATGGTTTTGGACTAGGATTTGGACTTTTAACAAGGGCAGGATTGTTAAAATTTAACTTTGCAAACGGAAAATCTGAAAATCAAAACTTCGTGTTTTCAAATAGTAAGATTCACATAAGTTTAGTCTCATTTTTTTAAACTTCTTTAACTAAAAAAATTTTTTTTTTGAAAAAAAATCAAAAATTTAACCAATAAATATTGTTTTATTAACTTTTTATTATGATTTTTGGCACAGACTAATTCAAATAAAATATAAAATGAAAACAAAGTTTAGTGGAATTTTAACGCTATTGCTAGCGTTTGTTGTGCAACTCACGTTCGCACAGGGAAAAACAATTTCAGGTACCATCTCCGATGGAGATAATTTACCGTTACCTGGAGTAAATGTTCTTGTTAAAGGTACTAGTAATGGTACTACAACAGATTTTGACGGTAAGTATTCAATTTCAGCAAACACAGGAGATGTTCTTGTATTCTCTTATGTTGGTAATACAGTAGAAAAAACTGTAGGAGCAAGTAACGACATAAGTTTTGTTATGAATGAAAATGCTTTAGAAGAAGTTGTAATTACTGTTTTAGGTGTTGAAAGAAAGGCGGATGAGCTTACATCTTCTACACAAATAGTAAAAGCTGAAACTTTAACACAAGCATCTAACCCTAACGTAATACAGAGTTTAGCTGGTAAAGTTTCTGGTTTAAAAATTAATACAACTAACAACGGAGTTAATCAATCAACTCGTATTGTATTAAGAGGTAACAGATCTTTAACAGGAAGCAACGAGGCTTTAATAGTTATTGATGGAGCTATTTCATCTGCTAACACTTTAGCAAATTTAGCACCAGAAATTATTGAGTCTACAAATGTAATTAAAGGAGCTGGTGGTAGTGCACTATATGGTTCTCAAGGAGCAAACGGTGTAATTATCGTTACTACAAAAAGAGGTACTGCTGATGAAAAAATTAACATTGCTGTTAATACATCAATCTCTTTTGAAGACATATCTTTTCTTCCACAACGTCAAACTAAGTACGGTCAAGGTTGGAACGGAGGTCATGTAACTTATGAAAATGGTGGATGGGGACCAGAATTTGATGGTTCTATTCAGCCTGTAGGTTTAGCTCAAGCAGATGGTTCATACATTATGGCACCATACTCTCCTATTGAAGATAACATTGAGCAATTTTTCCAAACTGGTACTATTGCACAAACAGGTGTATCTATCTCTGGAGGTGATACAAATTCTTATGCATTATTATCTGTTAACCGCCAAAACACAGAGTTTGTGGTGCAAGATGATAAATTAGGTAGAACAAACGTTTTATTTAAGGCTGGTAAGAAAATTGGAAAATGGGATATCGGTGGAAACATTAACTATGTAAATTCAAAAACAGAAACTACAACTTCTAGTTTATTTACAGAGTTATTACAGACAGCTACAAACGTTCCTGTTGAGCAATTTGCTAATTCTGGAAACGAAGGACACTGGACATCTTATTACAGAAGTCCATATTGGATGAGAGATAATATTAGAAATACTACAGAGTCTGACCGTTTTAACGGTATCATAAACTTAAAATATGAAATAAACGATAACATTAGTTTAAGCTCATTAACAAGTTTAAGAACTTTTAGCAGTAATTTTGTTGGGTATACTAATGAATACACTGATACTTCAGGTGTTGGTGGAGGAGATCACTCTACTGTTTCTCAATTCGCTACTAACAATCAAGAGTCTAAGAATTTTTATAACGATATTTTCGTGAACTTTAACTACATGTTAACTGATGATTTATCATTCAAAGCAACATTAGGAAATAACGTTCAAGATAACTGGTCTTCTTTAACTTCTGTAAATGGTAGTAATGTAACAATTCCTAACTTTTACAACATTAGTAACATAACTGGTATACCAGGTGTTAGCAATAGTTCTTTTAGAAGTAGAAGTTATGCATTATTTGGAAGTTTCGATTTTGGATTTAAAGATTATTTATTTTTAACTTTAACAGGAAGAAATGATTGGACTTCAAGATTAGCTGCAGATAGAAACTCATTCTTCTATCCAAGTGTAGGTGTATCTTTTGTACCAACAACTGCTTTTCCTAGCTTAAAAGAAGGTGGTGTTTTAAATTATGCTAAAATATCTGCTAACTTAGCACGTGTAGGTAACGACAGAGTAGGAACTTACGAAACAAATAGTACACTTAATCAAGTTGCTGGATATCCTTATGGAGGTTTAAATTCATTTGCAATAGATGCAACAGTTGCAGATCCTTTATTAGTAAACGAGTTTATTGACTCTAAAGAAGTTTCTTTAAACTTAGCATTTTTCAAAGGAGATAGAATTACTTTAGGAGCATCTTACTATATTACTAACAACAAAGACTTAGTAACTAATGTAAGTACTTCTACAGCTTCTGGTTTAACAAACTCAACAATTAATATTGGTGAAACAGAAACTAAAGGATATGAAATTGATTTAGGAATTACTCCTATTAGAACTGCAGATTTTAGATGGGATATTAACATGAGTTTATCTTCTGATGAAACAATTGTTAAAAAAGTATCTGATAACACAGACGAAGTTTCATTAGGAAATGGTAATGCAGATGTTGGTATTTTTGCAACAGTAGGTGAGCCATTCCCATTAATTAAAGGTACAGGATACCAAAGAGATCCTCAAGGAAGAGTATTAATTGACCCAAGTACAGGAAACCCATTAAAAACATCAGAATTTATTAATTTAGGTGTTGCTAACCCTGATTACATTGTTGGTCTTAATACAAGCTTAACATATAAAGGTTTTAGATTAGCTGGTGTTTTTGATTACAGAACTGGTCACCAATTCTGGGCTGGAACTAAAGATTGGTTATCATGGAGTGGACACTTAGTAGAGTCTGCAGAAAACGGTAGACGTGGATTTATTTTCCCTAACTCTGCTATAGAAACTTCTCCAGGTGTATATCAAGCTAACACAAATGTTGTAACAGGTGGTACAACTTATGCTAACTACTTAGATTATTTCTCTAATGAGTATAGAGATGTTTCTGAAAACTTTGTACTTGATGCTACAGCTTTTAAAGTAAGAGAACTTTCTTTAAGCTATGCTTTCAATAAAGATGTACTTAATGCTCTAGGGTTTAGTGATTTTAGAATCGGTATTAACGCAAGAAATCCATTTGTTGTTCTTCCAAAAGAAAACAGAGGTTATGCAGATCCAGAATTTTCAAACACTACAGGTAATGCACAAGGTTTAAGTGTTACAGGACAATATCCTGCAACAAGAACTTACGGTATGACTGTTAATTTAACTTTTTAATTAATAAATATGAAAACGAAATATAAATTTTTACTACTAGTAATTCTCGCAATTACTACATCATGTAGCGACTACTTAGATATCAACGAAAGTCCAAATAGTCCTTCTTCAGAACTTGTTTCTCCAGATTTAATCTTGGCAGGAGCTTTAACTCAAACGTATAGAACTCAATCGAGAACTATGAATATTTTGGGTAATGTTATGATGAATAGATGGGGAGCCAACGTAAATGCTTTTACAGGTGGTTTTTCAGAAGAATTCTCATTAGCAATAGATAACAATTTTTATTCTGGTATTTTTACAGGATTATATTTATCAACAGCAAATTTCCAAGAGATTATTGATAATCCAGGTGATGAATATGCTAACCATAAGGCAATTGCTAAAATCATGAAATCATTCTATTTTCAATATTTAGTTGATTTATATGGAGACATTCCTTATTCTCAAGCACACCAAGGAATAGAGAATTTAACTCCTGCTTATGATGATGATAAAGCAGTTTACAGACAGTTAGTTGCAGAGATTGATGAGGCTATTAGTCTTATTCAAAATCAAGGTACTTCAGCAGTAGCTGTTGGTGCTGAAGATGTTGTTTACAACGGAAGTATGACAAATTGGATTGCATTAGCAAATACAATTAAATTAAGAATCTTATTAAGAGAGTCTACAAAAGCTTACGATTTAAATGATGCTGAATCTGCAACCTATTTAGATGCTCAATTTGCAGCTTTAGATGGTGCTACATTTATCGGGTCAGACGCAACAATAAATCCTGGTTATTCTGATGGTGAAGTTGCTCAGCAAAATCCTTTTTACGCAATAATGTTTTCTAATGACGAGTCAACATCTGTTAACTATAACTTTTACAGAGGTTCTGATTACGCAATAGAATACTTAAAAGGTAATGCTTCAGGAGCTGTACCAGATGCAAGATTAACTGCTATCTATGGAGAAGACGATGACGGTGGATATACTGGACACGTACAAGGTGCTGATGGAGATAACTCTCCAGCAACTTTATCTCCAATAGGTCCTGGTTTAGTTATTAACTCTGCACAAGATGGTTACATTATGTTAGCTGCAGAAAGTTTATTATTACAAGCTGAAGCTCAATTAAGAGGAAAAATCTCAGGAGATCCTCAAGCAAGTTTCCAAGCTGCTATCGATGCTTCATTTAATCTTTACGGATTATCATCTGCATCATACAACCCAACAGCTCCAGGAATTGCATGGGCTGGTAGTGATGATGATAAGTTAGAAGCAATAATGAGACAAAAGTGGACTGCTCTTAACGGTATAAATGGTATTGAATCTTATATTGAGTTTACTAGAACTGGATATCCTACAGGAATTCCATTAGCTTTAACAGCACAGTCTACTACAAGACCTAAGAGATTATTATACCCTTCTTCTGAGCTTACGTCTAATGCATCAAATGTACCAAATGTAACAAGTACAGATGCATTTGCAACAGGTCCATTTTGGGCACAATAAAAAAAAACTATAAAAAGAGAAAATTATGAAAAATTTAAAAATTTATTTTGCAGCTGCAATCTGCTGCTTATTATCTGTTTCTTGTCTAGTTGACGATGAAATAGATCAAAATGATCAAACATACAACGGACCTCTAGTTGTTGGTTTTAAAGGAGCTGAAACTTTAGGTAATTTTGTTGAAGAGCCTGGAGCTGTATTTCCATTCGATATTCCTGTTCACCTAATTGGTGGTGCTTCAGGGCAACCTTCGAATGCTACTATTACTATGTCTTATGAAATCGGTGATTTCTCAGACTTAAAAATAGATAGTGAGGAATTAGCTGAACTTAACACAATGTTAGATGTTAATAATACACCTAATGATCCTTCTGATGATGAAAGAAAATATCCTATCGCAGAAGAAGGAACTCATTTTGATTGGGTAGATACAACTTTAGAAACTACAATTCCTGCAAATTCAACTTTTGATTTAATTCCAATTGCAGTAAACAATGATGCTTTAGATAATGCAAAAACAACTGTATTTGTTGTAAATTTAAAGACGTTAGTAACAGTTGATAATGTTGTTATTTCTGAGCAATTAGAGTCTACATTAGTTAAATTACAATTATGTCGTACTGACTTAGCAGGAACTTACACTTTATCATCAGATGTATTAGGACCTGGAACTTACACAATTTCACACTTAGGTGCAGGAAATTATGAGTTAAGTAGTATGTTTGGATGGTCAACTAGTGGTTACACATCTTACTTCTATGCTTGTGCTGGTCAGTTAATATTTACAGAATGGGTATTCTCTAACGAAATCATTCAAGGTTCTCCTGGTTTTGTTAACGCTTCTGGTCAATTAGTTTTCCCAGAATTTGGAATAGGTGGTTCAGCTGGACCAATATATTCAGGAGCTACAATTACATTAACATTACAATAAAAACTTATAAAAAATGAAATTTAACTATATAAAAAGTATTCTACTTTCTTTTTCACTTGTAGCTTTAAGCTCTTGTGTAGATGATGATGCAAATTATACAACATCTGTAAAGCCAGTAGTTTCAAAAACTAGTCAATCTGCCACTTCTGTTATGGAAGGTGAAACAATAACTGTTTCTTTAGAAACGAATATGACTTATAAAGAAAGAATGGATTTTAAACTAGAGCTTGTATCTGGTGGACAAAATGCAGATTATTTTGTTAGTGATGCCGACGGTGCAGAAGTTGGAGCAACATCTGTAGATGATGGTTTTGGAGCTTTTGGTTATAAAATTGAATTCCCAGCTTACGCTACTACACACTCATTTAACATTACAGCTACAAGAGACGTACTTGCTGAAGCAACTGAGAATTTAGTTTTTAAATTAACAAGTACAGATAATGGTAATGGATTACCTGCTAACGGTGCTATAATGATTAATCTTGAAGTTACTAACCTTGTTAGTGATGAAGTAGTTGTAGTTCTAGATTTTGATAAAACTGTAACTTATAATACCATCGAAAGAAATATTATAGAAACAGATTTAGATGATGAAACTGTAGGTCATACTACTAGCTTATGTAATTTAGCTGATTTTGATTTATATGTTGGAAGTTTCTATTCTTGGGCTAGTTGTCCTGAAGAAGTTAGTGCAGAAAACGCTGCTGCTAACCCTGGAAATACAACTGCTCCTTCTGGTCCTTTAGCTGATGGTGATTATCCAATTGTAGCTGATTTATGGGGATTTGATTTAGATTTAGATGCTGATACTAACGAAGTATTAGATGGTGACTTTGCTTTACCTTTTACTCTTTATGTTAACCATTTTGGTACATTTAATGCTAGTCTTGATTTCCCATCTACTTATTTTAGTAATAATACACCTTCTGATAGTGGAGGAAATGGTGAAACTTTATTAGGATTCTTAAGAGTTGTTGGTGGAGATTATTCATTATTAAACGCTAATGGAGAAGTTGTTGCTGCTGAGTAATAACTCCTAAATAATTAAATTTATAAAAGAGTCTGATTTATATCAGACTCTTTTTTTATACCTTTACACCAATGAAAGAAAACACTCAAATATTTGGTTTAAGATCAGTAATAGAAGCTATAAACGCAAATGAAACAATAGATAAAGTATTTTTACAAAAAGGTCTTAAAGGAGAATTATTTGTTGAATTAGAAAGTTTAATAAAACAAAATGGTATAAACTCTTCTTATGTACCTGTGGAAAAGTTAAACCGTCTTACTAAAAATAATCATCAAGGCGCAGTTGCACAAATATCTCCTATCGAGTTTCATGATTTAGATACTTTAGTAGAAAAAACATTAGAAAGTGGTGCTACTCCTCTATTCCTTTTATTAGATCAATTAAGTGATGTTAGAAATTTTGGTGCTATTATAAGAACGGCAGAATGTACAGGTGTTCATGGAATAATAGTACAAAAGAAAGGTGGTGCCCCAGTTAATGGTGATACCATAAAAACTAGTGCTGGAGCTGTATTTAAAGTTCCTATATGTAAAGTAGACCATATTAAAGATGCTATGTTTCATATGCAGGCCTGTGGTATAAAAGTAATAGCAGCTACCGAAAAAACAGAAAACACAATTTTTGATGTTTCTTTTAAAGAACCTTGTGCAATAATAATGGGTAGTGAGGGACGTGGAATTAATCCTTCTGTATTAAAACTAGTAGATGCCAAAGCCAAGTTACCTTTACTTGGAGAAATAGAATCGTTAAATGTTTCTGTTGCTTGTGGTGCCTTTTTATATGAAGCTGTAAGACAACGTTTGTAATTTTAATCTTTATTTTCTTTAAAAATATAATTGATTTTTGATATTTCTGAAGAAATTTCATCTGTTTCAGCAAACCATTCGGTTTCTGGAGGCAATTCTATAAAGTTTCCATTTTCATCAAAATATTTTAAAAATTCATCATCCTCTTCATTGTAATCTGGTTGTTCCCAAACGTAACGTTTTGGTTTTGCTATTTCTTTTCTAAATATTAAAGCGAATATAAAACCAACTAATAAACCTGCACTATGTCCTTCCCAAGAAATTTTCTCATCTATTGGAAAAGCGTACATAAACATACTACCATAAATAAAAACAACCACTAAGGATAATGCAATTAACCTATAGTTTTTGGCAAAAATTCCTTTAAAAAAATTAAAGCTAAATAACACATAAATTAAACCACTAGCTCCTATATGATAGGATGGTCTTCCTATTATCCAAGTAAGTAATCCAGAAAATAATATACCGAAAACAACTACTTTAAATGCAATTGGCCTATAAAAATAGAATAACGCAGAAGACAATACAAATAATGAAATAGTATTAGAATATAAATGTTTTATTCCAGAATGAATAAATGGACTAAATATTATACCTCGTAAACCTTTTAAAGTTTGTGGATAAACACCATATTTATTAAAACGTAAACCAAAACGAATTTCTACAGCAAAAACTAACCAAATTAATAGCACAAATAGTATTGGATACAAAATGGTATCTATACTAAAAGTAAAAGGCTGTATTTGTTTTTTCATATAAAATTAAATATAGCAATTTGCAATCCAAATTTTAAAAAATGTTACAATGTCAGTCCCACTTAAATAAAACCTTTATTTATTTTTTAAAATACTAAATAGACACTAGCTTGTTTCTTTATTTATGAATTACATAACATTATTTTAAATCAAAAAAGTTTAATTTTACTATATGAATACTCCTCTTGCCGAAAGATTAAGACCAAAAACACTAGTAGATTATGTTAGTCAAGCTCATTTAGTGGGTGAAAATGGAACATTAACTAAGCAAATAAATTTAGGCATGATTGCTTCCATGATTTTTTGGGGACCGCCTGGTATTGGTAAAACAACATTAGCCAATATAATTGCAGAAACTTCAGGAAGGCCTTTTTATACTTTAAGCGCTATTAGCTCTGGAGTAAAAGATGTACGTGACGTTATTGAAAAAGCAAAACAAAGTGGTGGTTTATTTACAACAAAAAATCCTATTTTGTTTATAGATGAAATTCACAGATTTAGTAAATCTCAACAAGATTCTCTATTACAAGCAGTAGAAAAAGGTTGGGTTACATTAATTGGAGCAACTACTGAAAACCCGAGTTTTGAAGTTATTCCAGCATTATTGTCACGCTGTCAGGTTTATATTCTTAAACCTTTTGAAAAAAAAGATTTAGAAGTGCTTTTAAAGCGTGCAATAGAAACTGATGAGGAAATATCTAAAAAAAAGATAAACCTTAAAGAAACTGAAGCGCTTTTGCGTCTTTCTGGAGGTGATGCTAGAAAATTACTTAACATTTTTGAACTTATTGTAAATTCTGAAGATTCTAATGATATAACAATAACAAATGATTTAGTATTAGAAAAGGTACAAAACAATACAGTGCGATATGATAAAACTGGCGAACAGCATTATGATATTGTTTCGGCTTTTATAAAATCTATACGTGGTAGCGATCCTAATGCTGCAGTATACTATCTAGCTAGAATGGTTGAAGGTGGTGAAGATGTAAAATTTATTGCACGTCGTCTTCTTATTTTAGCTAGCGAAGATATTGGTAACGCAAACCCAACTGCTTTAGTAATAGCAAATACAACTTTTCAAGCTGTATCTACTATAGGTTATCCAGAATCTAGAATTATTTTAAGTCAATGCGCAACATATTTAGCTTGCTCTCCAAAAAGTAATGCCGCTTATATGGCCATAGGTAATGCTCAACAATTAGTTAAACAAACAGGAGATTTATCTGTACCATTAAATATCCGTAATGCACCTACAAAATTAATGAAAGAAATAGGTTATGGTGAAAATTATAAATATTCACATAATTACGAAAACAACTTTGCTTCGCAAGAATTCTTACCAAAAGAAATAGCCAACACTAAACTTTATGAGCCAGGAAATAATAGTAGAGAAAAAGCACAACGCGATTTTTTAAAAGCACGTTGGAAAGAAAAATATGGATACTAAAATTTAATATCTATAGATTTAACTTGTAAGTCTTTGCCTTTAGCTTCTGCTATTACCCACTTATTATTTAGCTTATAAATTACGGCATCTCTATTTTTAACTATATACAAATCTTCTTTCCCTGAAAAGAAAATTGTGTATACCTTATCGTTATTACTATTCACAAGATTATAGCCCATAAATCCACCATCAATAGCTTCGGCTTTAAACTTAGCATTTTCTACTAGCGGCTTTTCTATTAATTCTGGTTTTTCTGTTATAGTTTCTTTAGCTTTAGCTTCTTTTAAAACCTTTATTTCTTCTTTTAATTTTACTATTTCATCTTGTTGCTCTCCTACTTCTTCAACAGTATTATTAACTAATGCATTATCTGGGTTGTACTTATAGTTTGCCGCTTCAATACTTTTAAAAGCATTTCTTAATGCTTGGTTATGAGCTACATTATATTTTTTCTCTCTAGATTCTCCTTGCGTACTGGTAAATATAATTTGATCTTGACAGTTTTTTAATTGTACTGTTAGTTTAGTTTTAAAAATAGTAGACTCTTTTAAAACATCTGCTTTTAAAGCTAAACAGTTATTTTTCCCATAATCACTTGGAAATGTTTCACCTTCCATTAAAGCATCAAAATTGTACTTTTCAAAAAGAAATTTTGTTAACGAATTAAGCATATACTCATCCGGCTTATTTGCAAAATCATAATGTTTTGGTACAATTACATATTTATAATCGTTTAAACTAGTTTGTGCTGAAACTGAAGTTAATGCAATAAAAGCAAGTAAAATTAAAATTGTTCTTTTCATAATAATATTTATAAGTATTTTTTTAAATCTAGTAAATGTTTAATTTCTTTTATTTCTTTTTCTAAAATTACATTATGGTAATTGTAACATATAGCATCTAAACCTATGTTTAATGCTCCAAGAATATCGGCTTCATAATTATCACCAATCATTATACCATTTTCTTTTGTAATATTAGCTATTTTTAAAGCGTGATTAAACACTTTAGGATTAGGTTTTTTTACACCAACAGCTTCAGAACTTGTAACTGTGCTAAAATAGTGTGCAATATTAGATTTTTCTAATTTTGTTTGCTGTACTTCTTTAAAACCGTTAGTAATTATGTGTAACTTATACTTTGGTTTTAAGTACTCTAAAATTTCAATAGTACCTTCAAAAACATAATTGTATTCTGTTAAATAATTTATATAATCTATTGATAACTGATTAATTACACGGTCTTCAACCTTAATTTTTAAAGCATCAAAAGTTTCTTTCAACCTTCCGTATCTTAATTTACTTTTAGATACTTTCTCATCTCTATATAATTTCCAGTACTTAAGGTTTATAGGTTTATATATTTCTGAAAAACGTTCTAAATCCAAGTCGACGTTATTCTTTTTAAAAATTATGTCGAAGGTCAAAGCAGAGTTTTTATCAAAATCCCATAGTGTATGATCTAGATCAAAAAATATATCGGTTATTTTATTTTTTATTTGCGGCATCTAAAATAATATTAAAAAGCTCTTTATAATTTTTCCAAGTTTCTGAAGCACTAAATGTATAGTTATGAAAAACTGAAACAAATTCTCCATTTACATTTTTTACTGCGCTAATAATTTGATTTAGGTGCATTTTTTTATCTAATAACGATTGGTATTTTAATAACGCATAATCTAAAACGTGATAAGTATTAATACGAAGTGGTGTTTGTACTTCGTAATCTAAATCGTAAAAGAAAAAAGGTGTACACGTTCCGGCTCGAAATCCTATATGGTTTATATAACCCATAGTATAATCTTCGGTTATTTCTAATTCCACAAGATTTCTATAAGATTCTGGTAAATTTAATTTAGAATAAGATTGCCTTGATGCTTTTAAATCTTGATTAATAATAGATTCCATTCTTAGTTTTTCGGTTTTAAGAATTGAAATATTATTTAAAGCAAAAAAAGAGGCTTTCAAACCAATTTTAGAGTAGTCTCCTACTTGCTTTATTAACGATACAAATTTACTTTTTTGTACATTAATATTTTTGTCGTAAGTAGAAAAATCACCTACTAAAAAAAAGAAAATAAATTTAAATTTAACTTGCTTTTGTTTGTTTATAATATACTTAAAAGTATCAAAAGGATCATGTTTTAAACCAAATAGAACAGAGTACCGTTTGTAAACGTTTTTTAACCTTAATCGAAAAAAATCACTTAATGTACCACCAATAGTTCTCATTATTCCATTTAATTTATAACTATAAGCTTTTGGAACATCTATAATAGGTGTTACTTTAAAATCTCTTTCTTCAAATGTAAAATCTGGATATTGTTCTTGTAAAGCTTTTTTAAATTTATAAGCCCAAATATCTACAACTGGCTGTCTTAAAAATCCATTGTTAAAAGCTAAACTTTCTTCGGCAGTAAATCGTCCAAATTCATCTTTAACGTGTGGTAAATATTCTTCGTAGCGGCTTAATAAATAAAAAGAAGCGGCAAAAATATCGAAAGGTAAAGCGCTTTGCTCTCCATTAGAAAAAAAACATTTTGTGTCTTTCCAATCACTTACTTTTGTTTCTATATCGCTTAAGCCTTGTTCGAAAAGTAACTCGTTAGAACGTATAAAAAACTCTTTTCCTAAAGGCTGTCTTGTATAAGACATTTTTAAGCTATCGTGTGCAATAAACTCTTCGATTGTGGTAGTAAAACTAACTGGTATATCTAAAATTCGGGTACAAACCTGCTTAAAGATATAACGCAATCTAGGTGTAATTTTATGTGTATAAACTAATAGCATATTTAATTGCAATATTCTAGAACGGTTAGCTTTTTTAAAACAATAGTCTCAAAAGTAATAAAAGCATCTTAATTGTTACTTATATTTATAATATAGTCGTAATAACTACACTATATCTTTAAAGAATATTTTCATCGGCAAAACTAAAATATGCGTTTTCTGTTACTATTAAATGGTCTAAAACTTTAATATCTAAACTTTCTGCTGCTGTTTTTAATTTTTGGGTAAGTTGTTTATCGGCTTCACTTGGTTTTAAGTTTCCAGAAGGATGATTATGAGCCAATACAAGACCTACTGCTCCAACCTCTAAAGCTGTTTTTAAAACCAAACGCACATCTACCAAAGTGCCAGTTATACCACCTTTACTTAATTGGTTTTTTTGTATTACTTTATTAGAATTATTTAAGTAAACAATCCAAAACTCCTCATGTGGTAACTCACCAATTACTGGTTGTAAGAATTCAAAAACCGATTTACTAGACGTAATTTTTTTACGTTCTAAAGCCTCTACGCCTCTTCTACGTCTACCTAATTCTAATGCTGCGATTATAGAAATGGCTTTCGCTTCACCAATACCTTTAAATTGCGTAAGCTGTTTTATAGATAGCTTACCAAGTTCGCTTAAATTATTTTCTGTACTTGCTAAAATACGTTTGCATAATGCTACTGCACTCTCCTCTCTATTTCCAGAACCTATTAATATAGCCACCAACTCGGCATCGCTTAAACTTGCTTTACCTTTATCTCGTAGTTTTTCTCGAGGCTGGTCGTCTTGCGACCAGTTTTTTATAGAAAACGAAGCGTCTTTTTCTGTCATGTAGTAAATATAATTATTGTAAATTTAAGTCCATTAAAATTTTATAATTAATTAAAAGGTAACTAGCCTTTACAATAATAAAACTAGTATTGAAATATCCACCGAAACATCATCAAGACAACAATAGAACTCACATAGTAGAAGTGATTAAAACCTATCCTTTAGCAACTATTATTTCGGTAAAAGATAACGAGCCTTTAATTACACACTTACCTTTAATTTTTAAAGACGATAAATTAGTTGGACATATAGATATTTACAATCCGCAAACCGACTTACTAAAAGACAATAATGATATTACAGTGCTCTTTAATGGTCCGCAATGTTACATCTCACCAAGTATTTATACTACTACGCAATTACCAACATGGAATTATATAAGAGTACACATAAAAGGAAAAGTAAATGCTATTGAAAATACTAACGCTTTAAAAGAATCCTTAATTACAATGACAGAGTTTCTTGAGTCTCCAGACCATAAATATGTGTTAGAACCAGAAAACCCAAGATTAGATGCTAACCTTAAATACATAAAATTATTTGAGATAGAAATTAACAGTTGGGAAGGCAAATTTAAACTGTCTCAAGACAAACATCCAAAGGATATTAAAAATGCAAGAGCAGAATTGATTCGTGCAAACCAAGAAAGTATTAAGCAATTTTTAAATAGTGTTTTTTAATTAGTGTTATATTTTGCTTAATATGGAAAAAAGGCGAAATTCGGCTAACATTTAATCTATAATAAACCATCCAAAATAGTGTTTAAAACAAAATACATAGTAATTTTTATATTTCCAATCGTTCTGTTTAATTGTAAAACAAAATCTAAAAAACAGGAAAAATTAATTACAAATACAATAAATATTAAAACAACTGCAAAGCAATTAACATTGTTTGCAGAACATGTAATTTCTACACCTCTATATGAAAGAGATATGGCTATTTCTCCTCAAGGTAATGAACTTATTTATACCTTAGGTGATTATAAACAGAATAGAAGATGTCTTGTTTACTTATCACAAAATAGTGACGAGTGGACTGAACCACAAATATTAAACATATCAGGAAAATATCAAGATATAGAACCATTTTATAGTAACAATGGAAACCGATTATATTTTGCATCTAACAGGCCAATCTATAATGACACTTTAAGGACCGATTATAATATTTGGTATAGCGACCGTATAAACAATAAATGGTCTAATCCTGTTGCTTTAGATTCTATTATAAATACTAAAAACGATGAATTTTATCCATCTTTAAGCAATAATGGAAATTTATATTTTACAGCTACAAAAGCTTCTGGTGTGGGAAGAGAAGATATTTTTATTTCTGAATTTAAAGAAAATAAATTTCAGTCTCCTAAACCATTACCTACAGAAATAAACACAACTGCGTTTGAATTTAATGCCTATATAAACCCTGAAGAAAACATACTTATTTTTAGTTCATTTGGTAGAGCAGATGGTTTTGGAGGTGGAGATTTGTACATTAGTCGTAAAGACAGTTTGGGTAAATGGACGGCATCTAAAAACTTAGGGAAAACTATAAATTCAGATAAATTAGATTATTGTCCGTTTGTAGATTGGAACTCACGAAACTTTTATTTTACAAGTGAAAGAAAACCGATTAATGATAAAAAAATAGAAAGTGTAGAAGAATTAAAATCACTTTCTAATAGTCCATTAAATAGTTATGGAAATATTTATAAAATAGGATTTGACCAATTAGAATAACAAATACTAACACTTTAAAATACAGCGTAAAACTGATTGTTACTTACTATTATAGAGCTTGACTTTAAAAAAAGTTTTAAACAAAACAATTGTTCAAGAAATATATAATAAATTAAGCGACGGATTTGAGCAAGTTGTGAAAATGATTGAATAAAAAACTGCTTACAACAATGTATTAAAACAATTGCAGTTTAGTACTAAAACAAAGGTAGTTGCGTATTTGCTGCATCTGATTTTCCTTTCGAAATTCCTCACACACTAAACCGTTAAACTTACCTTTCAAAAACTTACCCAACCAACGCCTTTAAAGCCTCAAAATCTAATCCTCCATAATTTCCAGAACTCATTAATAATAATGCTTTCTCATTAAAATTTTGAGAAAATAAAAAGTCTTTAAACTCCTCTGGATTGGTATAAATAATTAAATCGTCGCGCTCGAAAGCACTAGCTATCTGCTCGTGTGTTACCTCTTCTAGCTTTTTAATTTCTACCGCATGCGGAGAGTAAAAAACAACAGCAACATCTGCTGCATCTAGTGCACCTTTATACTCTTTTAAAAATTCGGCATTTAAGCTACTATAAGTATGTAACTCTAAACAAGCTACTAGAGTTCTATTTTGGTATTGCTCTTTAACAGCATTAGTAGTCGCTTGAACCTTACTTGGCGAGTGTGCAAAATCTTTATAAACAACACTGGTTTTACTTTCGGCAATTTTTTCTAAACGTTTACTTGCTCCTTTAAAGGTTGAAATGGCTTCGTAAAAATCGTCTTCGTCGATGCCCATGTGTTGGCATATCCATTTTGCGCCAGCAAGGTTGTTTAAATTATGTTTTCCAAAAACTTCTATTGGCAAAGGTCCTTCTGGCGTTTCTAATAATGTTTCACCATTTTCAACTGTATATTCTGGTGTTTGGTAAGCTATTTTTCTAATTGGGTTTTCGCTAGCTTCTACTACTCTTTTAACCTCAGCGTCTTCTTCGTTATAATTTATACTTCCGCCTTGTACAATAGAGTCTACAAAAATACTAAACTGTTCTACGTAGTTTTGGTATGTAGGAAACACATTAATATGGTCCCAAGCAATACCGCTTAGTAATGCAATATTGGGTTTGTAGAGATGGAATTTTGGTCGTCTGTCTATTGGTGAGCTTAAATACTCATCGCCTTCAAGTACAATAAAATCGTTGTCTTCGGTTAGTTTTACCATAACATCGAAACCTTCTAATTGTGCACCAACCATGTAATCGACATCGCGATCGTGATAGTGCATAACATGCAAAATCATAGAGGTTATGGTTGTTTTACCATGACTTCCTCCAATTACTACTCGGGTTTTATGTTTAGATTGCTCGTATAGAAACTCTGGATAACTGTATATTTTTAAGCCTAATTCTTGTGCTTTTAATAGCTCAGGATTATCTTCTTTTGCATGCATACCTAAAACAATAGCATCTAAAGTAGGTGTTATTTTTTCTGGAAACCACCCAAAAGTTTCTGGTAATAAACCTTTACTTTTTAATCGAGATTTTGATGGTTCGAAAATAGTATCGTCACTTCCTGTTACTTGGTATCCTTTGTTATGTAATGCTAATGCAAGGTTATGCATAGCACTGCCTCCTATGGCTATAAAATGTACGTTCATAGAGTTTTTTAATGGACTGTAAAGATATGAATTGTAATACTAAATTTTAATAAAGTGCAAGGATTTCTGCGTTAGGGATTGAACGGTATGTTTGAGCTCTTTTTTGTTTTTCTCAAAAAAAGCGAGTAGTGAAAGCCCGACCTTTAGGTAACGCCCAAATTTTAAAAATTATTAAATAGAGGCTTTAAATGTTTTAAAAACTTCAATTTTTGGAAGGTCTGTAATTGCTTTATCAATCCATTTAAGTGCTTCGCTTTTATCGTTTTTATGTTTATTAATTTGTGCCAACCTGTAATAAGCCCATGCTTTTGGCACACCGTCTTTAGCAGTATAATTTTCGATATAAACTTTAAGGCAAAATTCTCCTTTTTCTAATTGTACGTTATAATCTGCACACACTTTCCCTATTTGGTAGTGCATAGCGTTACGTTTGTGTTTTACATGCGCTGCTTCAAGGTTAGAAATGGCTTCGGTAGATTTACCTTCCTTTTCGTAGAGTTTTGTTAGCTTATCGTAACAGGTAATAGAACCTCCTTCTTTTATTGCTTTTTTATAGAATTCTTCGGCTAGTTCTGGTTCATTATCATACTCATAAATATAACCTTTGGCTAAATAACCATCGACTTTAGAAAGGTTTTCAAGCTCATTCGCATATTTTAAACTTTTATTTTTACTACCACCAACAATGCCTGGTAATTGCATATACAATTCTACTAAAGCCCAACGTGTGTCTATATGTTGTGAATCTAACTCTGCTGCTTTTAAGAAAGAACTTTTTACATCTCCTATAATACCTAAAGCTCTAATTTTACTAACGCTTAAAGCTTTCATACCTAAAGCGCCTCCATATTTATAATGAAAATTTGCTTCGCTAGGTTTAGCTTCAACTAACTGCTTATAATATATTATGGCATCATCCCATTTTTTTTGATGACCGTAAGCATCTCCTAATAATTCGGTTGCTTTTAAATTGGTAGGATTCGTGTTTAAATAATTAATTAAAACGGTTTCTGCTTTAGAGAAATTTTTATCTTTAATAAATGCTTCTGCATCGGTTAAACTTGATTGTCCTATTAACAATAAGGGACTTAATATTAAAATAAATAGTATTTTTTTCATAGTTTATAAATCAAAGCTAAAATAATCATCTATTGGTATTGTTTTTGATTTTTAGAAAGAAAATAAAAGCTTTACTTTTAAAATCGCTTAGTTTACTCATTCAAACGCTTGTGTTACACATTTAGTGTTTTATAAATTTAGCTTTCCAATTATATTGCTTCAAAAATGTATAAAATGAACAAAATAGTTTCCATATTAATGATTATTCTTTTTGCTAATACGTCCTTTTCTCAAGACAACAACTATTCCAAATTATGGAATGATGTTGAAAATTTTGAAATTGAAGGCTTGCCTAAATCGGCATTAAAAGCTTTAGAAGTTATTGAAGACAAAGCGAAAGCCGAAAACAATGCGTCGCAGCTTGTTAAAATTATGTTGTTTAAAAGTAAATTCATGCTTACGCTTGAAGAAGATGCACAACTTAATATTATTGAAGCTTTTAAAGCTGAAATTAAAAAAAGCAATGCGCCAACTAAAAACGTTCTAGAGAATATTTTAGCAACATTATATTGGCAATATTTCCAGCAAAACCGTTGGAAATTTTATAACAGAACAAAAACAAATGACAAAGTCGATTCTAACGATTTTAGAACTTGGGATTTAGAGACACTTTTTGCAGAAGTACACTTGCACTATAAAAACTCGCTTAATAACGGTTTAATTTTACAACAAACCAATTTAGATAATTTTGATGCCATAATACATAAGCAAAAAGATTCTAGAATTTACAGACCTACATTATTCGATTTTTTAGCGCACAATGCACTTATTTTCTACAAACATCAAGAAACACATATTACAAAACCTGCTTATAAATTTATAATAGATAACCCACAATATCTATCTGCCTCAAGTGCGTTTGCTGCCTCAAAAATTGAGACTAAAGACACCAGCTCTTTAGAGTTTAATGCTTTAAAATTATACCAAGAACTTATAAAATTTCATTTAAAAGATAAAGAGCCTTATGCTTTAGCAACTGTTAATATAGAACGCTTAAATTTTGTAAAACAGTATGCTACATTTAATAATAAAGATGCTATTTATATAAGCGCGCTTAAAGCTGAAATTGAAAAACATAAAACACACGAGGTTTCTGCTTTATATAGTTTTCAATTAGCTTCAATTTATAACGCTCATGCTTTAGCTTATAATGCCAAAACCAATCCAGATGCACGTTGGAAAATTAAGGAGGCAATTGCTATTTGTGATGCTGCTATTTCAAAATTTCCAAAAAGTAAAGGTGCAGAACAGTGTAATGTTTTAAAACAAAACATGCAAAATCCAAGTTTACAAATACTAACAGAAACAATACTTCCCATTCAAACCGAAGCAAAACTTTTAGTCACTTATAAAGCACTGGACGTCATTAACCTTAAAGCTCACAAACTAACAGAAAAACAGTATAACACTTTTTCTAAAATTTATAGAAACGATGAAAAAAAAGAGTTTATAGCTGGACTAAACACTTATAAAACATGGGATGCTTCACTTAAAAATGAAAAAGATTACCTGGTACATTCTACAGAAATTTTAATGCCTAAGTTAGATAATGGTCGCTACCTTATAACTGCTAACACTTCAGCATTAAAAGAAAATTTCTCAGCGCATACTTTAGTACAAGTTACTAATATTGCAATGTTAGAGTACGACGATTCTACAAAAAAACACTTGCAATTTATAGATAGAAATAATGGAATTCCTATTGCAAATGCAAAAGTTAAATTAGATTATACTTATGGAAATGAAAAAGTAGAAACTATAAATAAAACTACAGATTCTAATGGAAAATTAAGTATTAGCAAATCGAAAAAAAATCGAAATAACATACAAGTAAAAATTTCGACCTCTAGTGATGTTGCCTATTACTCTAACCTATATATCAACAATTATTACAGAGATAGAAACAGAGACGAAAAACCAAGATATAACACCTTTGTATTTACAGACAGAAGTATTTACAGACCAGAACAAACGGTTTATTTTAAAGGTATTTCTATAAAAACTCATGATAATAAATCTGAAGTTGTTACCAACCAAAACATAACAGCAAAGCTATTTAATGTAAATGGTGAAACTGTAAAAGAGCTCGATTTAAAAACTAACGATTATGGTTCTGTTACTGGAGAATTTATTTTACCAGAAGGCGGATTAACTGGTAATTTTTCTATTCGCTTACAAGGTAATAACTACAATAGTGGCTACACTAATATTTTGGTTGAAGAATACAAACGACCAAAATTCGAAACCAATTTTAAACCTATTACCGAAACTATAAAAGTTAACGACAGTGTAAAAGTTACAGGCGAAGCTTTAGCTTTTGCTGGCTCAACTATTAGCAATGCAAAAGTAGTGTATCGTGTAAAACGAAATATACAATTTCCACGTTGGTATTATTGGAGAGGACCAAACAATACTGTAGATCAAGGTCAAGAAATTACACAAGGTGAAACCACGACTGATGCTTCTGGAAATTATGAGATTACTTTTAAAGCCATTCCAGATGAAAGTGTAGACAAAAAAAGCTTACCAATTTTTAATTACGAGATTACCGCTGATGTTACAGATATTAATGGCGAAACAAGAAACACAAAAACTATTGTAAATGTTGGCTACCATGCTTTAACCGCAACTATTTCAATTAATAATACTTTAGACAAAACTAATAAAGACCATAAAGTAGAAATAGATACACGTAACTTAAATGGAGAATTTGTACCTGCAAAAGGAACATTAAAAATTTATAAACTAAAAGCTCCAGAACATGTGCTACGTCCAAGACCTTGGAATGCTCCAGACTATCAAAATTTTACCGAAACCGAATTTAAAAAACATTTTCCTCACGAGGCTTATACAAACGAGCACCAAACTGAAAACTGGGAAAAAGGTGAGTTAGTTTACGAGAAAAAATTTGACACCGAAAAATCTGCAGCATTAGATTTAGGAAACATTAAAAAATGGCAATCTGGAGAATATATTGTCATTCTAGAAACCAAAGACAAATTTGGTCAAGATGTAAAAGACGAAGCTAAAACGAGAGTGTATAGCGATAAAGATGAAGTATTAGCAGACAATCAATTATTTCGTGTTACAACAGATAAAGAGCAATATGCAACTAACGAAACTGTGGAACTAACATTTGCCACAGCCGCTAATGATATTTGGGTAACTGTGGATATTGAAAAAGACCACCACATTGTTAAAACTGAAATAATAAAACTTAATAGAAACAGTAAAACCATAAAAATTCCTGTAACCTCAAAAGATCTTGGTGGTTTTGTTGTACATTATAGTTTTGCGGCTTTTAATAGTTTTCACAGCAATTCGGTTAAAATAAATGTGCCTTATCCTAAAACCGATTTAGAAATTGAAACATTAACCTTTAGAGAGAAACTTCAACCAGGAACAGACGAGACTTGGAAATTTAAAATTAAAGGACCAAAAGGAGATAAAGTAGCTGCTGAACTTTTAGCAAGTATGTACGATTCGTCTTTAGACGAGTTTAAATCTCATAACTGGAGTTTTAATCCTATTTATCGTTATAACTACTACTCTAGCTTTAGACGTCATGCTTATAAAAGTTTTGGGAATACTAATTTTAATGTGCAGCGTAATACATCGTATAAAAACTATCCTCAAACACAACAATATGACCAGTTAAATTGGTATGGTTTTAATTTGAATAATAAATGGCAATACCAACAGTATTTAAAATCACTTCAAAAAACTGTTTCTACTTACGATAAGGATTTAAAAGCAGGAACAGTAACAGGTTTAGTTTTCGATGGTGGAAATCAACCAATTGCTGGAGTTAATGTTATTGTTAATGAAAAAAGAAAAGGAACAACAACAGACAGTAATGGTGCATTCACTATTAATGCAAAAACTGGCGACAAATTAACATTAAGCTACGTTGGCAACCAGAAAACAATAACAATAGGTAAAGAAAATACTTTTAAAATCTATTTTAATGATAATTCTTTAGGTCAAGTGGTTGTTACTTTGGGATCAGAAAAAAAAGAAGCAGAACTAACATCATCAACAAAAAGGATAACTGCTGATGAATTAACACAAGCATCTAATCCATCAGTCATGGAGCAGGAAGAAGATTTTGCTTATTATAGAGGGAATATGTACTCAAAGAAAGTAACTCTTCGTGGTAATAGCTCTATTTCAGGAAATGAAAAAGCTTTAGTTGTAATTGATGGAGAAATTTCTACAAATGAAATTCTTCAGTCTTTAAACCCAAAAAATATTGTTTCAATAAATGTATTAAAAGGAGCTGAAGGTACCGCTTTGTATGGATCTAAAGCAGCAAATGGCGTTATAATTGTTACCACATCTAAAAATTCTAACGCAAATTTCGATAACGTAAAAATCCGTAAAAATCTTCAAGAAACGGCATTTTTCTTTCCGCAATTACAAACAAACGAAAAAGGCGAAGTAAGTTTTAGCTTTACAACACCAGAAGCATTAACTAAATGGAAATTACAATTATTAGCACACACTAAAACTTTAGAACACGCTACAACATCACTTACAGCAGTTACCCAAAAAGAATTAATGGTGTTACCAAACGTACCACGTTTTTTACGAGAAGGCGATCAAATTAGTATATCTACTAAAATATCTAATCTTACTAAAAAGGAATTAAATGGTGTTGCTGTGCTTCAGCTGTTCGATGCTTTAACTGGAAAATCTATAGATAACCAATTAGCGAATGCTAACAATAATAAAAGTTTTACTGTAGATGCTAAAGGTAGTACAAGCGTCACTTGGAATTTAAATGTATCAGATAATGTACAAGCTATTCAATATAAAATAATAGCAAAATCTGGTAACTATAGCGATGGTGAGCAAAATGCATTACCTGTTTTAACAAACAGAATGTTAGTAACAGAGAGTTTACCAATGTGGATTAGAAGTAACCAAACCAAAACATTCACTTTAGATAAACTTAAAAACAATACCTCAACAACACTTAAAAACCATAAGTTAACGTTGGAAATGACAAGTAATCCTGCATGGTACGCAGTGCAAGCTCTACCTTATTTAATGGAATATCCTTACGAGTGTAACGAGCAAACGTTCTCTCGTTTTTATGCCAACGCTTTAGCAAGCCATATTGCAAACTCGAATCCTAGAATTCAAGAGGTCTTTAACCAATGGAAAAATACAGATGCTTTATTAAGTAATTTAGAAAAGAATCAAGAATTGAAATCTATTTTAATTCAAGAAACACCTTGGTTACGTGATGCGCAAAGTGAAACCGAACAGAAAAAACGTATTGCGTTGTTATTCGATTTAAATAAAATGAATAACGAACTATCTAAAGCAAAAAACAAATTAAAACAAAACCAAATGTCTTCTGGTGCTTGGTCTTGGTTTGGAGATTATCGCGAAAACCGTTACATCACACAGCATATTATTACCGGTTTTGGACATCTTGATAAATTAAATGTCACGTCGAGCGCAGGCGACACGTCTCAAATGATTGATAAAGCGCTAAATTATCTTGATTCAGAATTCGTGCAAGAATATAAAGACATTAGAAAATACGATAAAGATGCCGATTTAAATATTGATAGATTAAGCTACACACAATTACATTACTTATACATGCGAAGCTTCTTTCCAAATAATAAACCTAGTGAAGAAGTTCGTGAGATTATGGAATATTACCATTCTCAAATTAAAAACTATTGGTTAAAAAGACCTTTATATGCAAAAGGTATGATGGCATTAATCACTTATAGAATGAAAGATGAAGTAACTTCTGCTAAAATTTTAAAATCTCTAAAAGAAACAAGTATTACTAGCGAAGAATTAGGCATGTATTGGAAAGCAAATACTAGTTCATGGCATTGGTATCAAGCACCTATTGAAACTCAAGCGTTAATGATTGAAGCATTCTCTGAAGCAGGAACTATTATTCAGAGCGAAGCTAAAAATCTAGAAACCATAGACGAACTTAAAATTTGGTTACTTAAAAATAAGCAAACTAACCGTTGGAAAACTACTAAAGCCACAACCGAAGCGGTTTATGCTCTATTGCTTCAAGGTAGCGATTGGTTAAGTGTTACAGATATGGTAGAGGTTGTTATTGGGGGACAAAGTATTAATCCTTCAAAATTAGAAGCTGTAAAAATAGAAGCAGGAACCGGTTATTATAAAACGTCTTGGAATGGTGAAGAAATTAAACCAGAAATGGCCGAAGTAAAAATTACTAAAAAAGGAAATGGTATTGCTTGGGGAAGTATGTACTGGCAATATTTCGAAGATTTAGACAAAATTACCTCAGCTGAAACACCTTTAAAACTGAAGAAAAAACTCTTTAAAAAAACGAATACAGATAAAGGTGAAGTAATAACAGATATTACAAAAGACACCAAACTTGAAGTTGGAGATTTAGTTCGTATTCGTATAGAATTACGTAGCGATCGTGCTATGGAATTTGTACACATGAAAGATATGCGAGCTGCAGGTTTAGAACCTGTAAATGTGTTATCTCAATACAAATACCAAGATGGTTTAGGCTATTATGAAGCTACAAAAGACGCATCAACAAATTTCTTTTTCGATTATTTGCCAAAAGGCATTTATGTTTTTGAATACGATTTACGAGTAAGTAATGCTGGAAATATGAGTAATGGTATTACAACCATACAAAGTATGTATGCTCCTGAATTTAGTAGCCATAGTGAAGGCAGTAGAATTACGGTTGAATAATTTCATAAACATTATTATTTTTATAAAAAATAGCCCAATAAAAAAACCTCGCAAATGCGAGGTTTTTTTTGTGTTAAACTAATATAGATAATTATTATTTTTTATCGTCTGCTACTTCGTTTAATTTGTTGATTTCCTTATTATATTTTTCTCTAGCATTATCAACATTCTTATTTAGCTTCTCATTAGCCTTACGGTTTATTTTAACGTAAGTATCAAATGTTTCGTTTATTTCCTCTACTAAATCATCATACGCTTCATTAACCTCTTCTAGATCTCTTTTATACTTTTTCTCATTAGTATTATCTGAACTCATAAGAGCTTTATATTCCTTTTGCAAATCTTCAATATCTTCACTTATCTCTTCGGTCATCATCCATTCTGGTCTAGTTGTACTTAAAGACGCAATGGTACTTTCAAAATTTGGTAATGCAGTTTGCATTGTATTTAAATCTGCATCCTCTAATTTCTTCATTTCGATAGATAATTCATTAAATCCGTCCCAACCACTAATTTGTAAAGCCTTTACATCATTATTTATTGAACGCTCAACAACTTCTCCATCTACAGATGTTACTTTATTATAAGCCATCATTTGTTCTGTATCAGAATTAGAAGTATTCTCTTTAAGCATATCTTCTTTCTCAGAATTCATTTCAACCTTATTTTCTTCGTCCATATCTTTCATGTCTTTAGATTTATTTTCGTCCATACAAGACGTAAAAATTAATCCGGACATTGCTAATACCGATATTGATGTTTTTAAATTTTTCATAATATTTAGTTTTTTGGTTCGGTACAAAGTTAAAACCATGACATGCTTTAATAAAGAAAAGAATTGTAAAATCGTCTTAAATTTTTGATAATAATTAACAAAATCACAATTTTATTTAACAAATGTTGAAATAAAACATAATATTTTATTAAAAAAATAAGATTACCTCAAGAGTGTAAACAAAAAAAGCCTTTTCAAAATGAAAAGGCTTTAAGGTTTTAATATGTCTGTTCTATTTTAAACTGGCTAAACTTGTATTTAATGTTTCAATTTTAGCTAAAGCATCTGCTTCTTTTTTCTTCTCTGCTGCAACTACTTGTTCTGGTGCGCCTGCAACAAAACGTTCGTTTGATAATTTCTTTTGCACAGATTTAAGGAATCCTTCGGTGTATTTTAATTCTTCCGTTAATTTAATAATTTCTGCTTCAACGTCTATTGCACCTTCCATAGGTATAAAATACTCGTTAGATTTTACTCTAAAGGTTAATGCTCCTTCTACGGCTTCATTAACGTAATCTATACTTTCAAGATTTCCTAATTTAGAAATAACCTCGTCGAAAACAGTATTTGCTTTTTCATTATTTATTACAGAAAAACCAATAGCATCTTTAAAAGCTATATTTTTTTCTTTTCTAACGGTTCTTATTCCTGAAATAACTTCTGAGGCAAAATCGAATTGAGATATAAGCTCTTTATTAATAGGTTTTGCTTCTGGCCATTTTGCAATTATTAAAGCTTCTTCTGGTGTACGTTCTGAAATATATTGCCAAATATCTTCGGTTAAAAATGGCATAAAAGGATGAAGTATTTTTAAGTTGTCCTCAAAAATAGCCATTACATTATTGTAAGTTTTAGCATCTATAGGTTGTTGGTAAGCAGGTTTTACAATCTCTAATAACCAACCACAAAAATCATCGTAAATTAATTTGTATGTTGCCATTAAAGCATCGCTTAAACGGTATTTACTAAAATGGTCTTCTATTTCTACTAATGCTGTTTGAAACTTAGCTTCGTACCATTTTAAAGCTATTTCACTAGATTTTGGTTGTGCAATTGCATCACTAACTTCCCATAAGTTTGTTAAATTGAAGGCATTCCATATTTTATTTCCAAACTTTTTACCTTGGTCGCAAAGTGCTTCGTCAAACATTAAATCGTTTCCTGCTGCACTACTTAACAGTAAACCAACTCGAACTCCACCAGCTCCATAATCGTCAATTAACTTTAGAGCATCTGGAGAATTTCCTAAAGATTTAGACATTTTACGACGTTGTTTATCGCGAACTAAACCTGTTAAATATACATTATTAAAAGGTTTTTGGTCTTTATATTCGTAACCAGCAATTATCATACGTGCTACCCAAAAGAATAAAATATCTGGACCTGTTACTAAATCGTTAGTTGGGTAATAATATTTTATTTCTTCGTTTTCTGGATTACGAATACCATCGAAAACACTCATTGGCCATAACCAAGAGCTAAACCAAGTGTCTAAGGCATCGGTATCTTGTTTTAAATCTTCCGCTTTTAAATCTGTTTTACCAGTTACTTTTTGCGCTTTTTCAACTGCTTTTTCTATATTCTCTGCAACTACAAAATCTTCTTTTCCTTCACCATAGAAATAGGCAGGAATTTGTTGTCCCCAAAGTAACTGTCTAGAAATATTCCAATCGCGAATGTTCTCCATCCAATGACGGTAGGTGTTTTCGAATTTCTTTGGAAATAATTTAATTTCAGGATCTTCGCCTAAAACGGCTTCTATAGCTGGTTTTACTAATTCTTCCATTTTTAAGAACCACTGGTCGCTTAATCTTGGCTCGATTACAGCTTTTGTTCTTTCACTAGTTCCAACTTTGTTAATATGTGTTTCGGTTTTAACTAAAGCACCTGTTTCTTCTAATAATTTTGAAACGGCTTTTCTAGCAACAAAACGATCTTGGCCTTCAAATTGTAAACCAAAGCTATTTAATGTAGCATCTTCATTAAAAATATCTATTACTTCTAAATTATGTTTATCTCCTAAAACTTTATCGTTTTCATCATGAGCAGGTGTTACTTTTAAACAACCTGTACCGAATTCTAAATCTACGTATTCGTCTTCTATAATAGGAATAACCCTTCCGCAAATAGGAACAATTGCTTTTTTTCCTTTTAAATGAGTAAAACGCTCATCTTCTGGATTTATACAAATTGCAGTATCTCCAAAAATAGTTTCAGGACGTGTTGTAGCAATGGTTAAAGTATTATCACTTCCTTCAATTTTATAATTGATATAGTATAAGTTACCTTGGCGTTCTTCGTGTATTACCTCTTCATCAGACAAAGTAGTTTTGGCTTCAGGATCCCAGTTTACCATACGGTAACCTCTATAAATAAGACCTTTTTCGTGTAAATCTACAAAGACTTTAATTACAGCTTCAGACATGTCGTTGTCCATTGTAAATTTTGTGCGTTCCCAATCGCAAGAACATCCTAATTTTTTAAGTTGCTCTAAAATAACGCCACCATATTCTTCGGTCCAATCCCAAGCATGTTTTAAAAACTCGTCTCTTGTAAGGTTGTTTTTATCTATACCTTGCTCTTTTAAACGCGCTACAACTTTTGCTTCTGTTGCAATAGATGCATGATCTGTTCCTGGCACCCAACAAGCGTTTTTACCTTGTAATCGTGCACGACGTATTAAAACATCTTGAATTGTATTATTTAGCATGTGTCCCATATGCAATACACCTGTAACATTAGGAGGCGGAATTACAATGGTGTAAGGTTCTCTCTCGTCTGGTGTAGAATGAAAATAATTATGTTTCATCCAGTAGTTATACCACTTGTTTTCTACGGTTTTTGCATCATATTTAGATGGAATGCTCATACTTTGGAATAGTTTTTGAATATTGATTAGCAAAAATACTTATATTTCTGTTTCTGCGAAATATTAAAGAGTATTAATGTATAGTTAAATAAGTTGAATGTACTTGTGAGATTGCATTACATCTAATATTTTTGCAGATAGAGGAAAAAGGAGTTAAATTTACAAAACCATTATAAATCAAAATAAAATGAAAAATTTAATAACATTATTATTTGTCGGATTAATTACATTTTCAATTAATGCTCAAGAAAAAGTAGCAAAAATTGAATTTAAAGAGACTACAATTGATTACGGAACTATTGAAAAAGGCGCTGATGGCGTAAGAACATTTGAATTTACAAACACTGGAGACGCTCCATTAATTGTATCTAAAGTTAGTTCTAGTTGCGGTTGTACTGTACCTAAAAAACCTAAAGCACCTATTATGCCAGGAAAAACTGGTGAAATTGAGGTTAAATATGACACAAAACGTGTAATGCCAATTAGAAAAACAATTACTGTTTTATCTAATGCAGAAACTCCAACTGTATCTTTAAAAATAAAAGGAGAAGTTATAGATCCTTCTAAAACAAGTGTACTTGAAAAGTCTAGAAGTAAAAGTGTAATGGAAAAGTAAATCTATACTCCATAAAATTTATAAAAGCCGAAATTTTTTTTCGGCTTTTTTATTTTATTAAAGATTCTAATCTAAATATGGCGATAAATTTAATTCCATAACGCTCTAACTCCATCGTTATTTTTTTTCCTTCTTTACCATAAAAGTGAAATATTAATTCTTGTAAACTGTATTTTAAAGTATCGTGCCCATTAATTTTAGTAATTATATCTCCTTTTCTTATTCCTACCCTAGCGGCTGGAGAATTAGCTCTTACCGAAGAAACAGTATATGCTTTTTTAGCTACATATTTTCCCGTATTTACATAAACAGCCTGAACATTTATAATATCGCCATCCATTGAAAATTCGTTTTTTGAAATAATATTTTTATCATACTCTGTAATTAATCTAACACCTTCATTTTCTACTTCAATACCACTTTTATTATAACTAAACTCTTTATTAAAATTAAAATTTCGCTTTAACACCATACGTTGCTTACTATAGTCTAAAGTAATATTAAAACGCTTTAAAATTTCTCCGCCAACGCTACCTCTTCGACCTTTTATCTCCCTTAAAACAGAAGTGTAACTTTTATCCGGGAAAGCTACTAATGGATTATATAAAGTATAGCTATTTAATTTCAAAGCATTAATTTTTGAACGCTTACCGTGAACACTACCGCTTAAGCCGTAACCTAAAAAATCGTCGAAATAATTATCTTTAATAGATATACCTAAACTATCATTCTCAAAAAGCCATAATGCATCACTACTACCAGAATCTATCAATAATTTTACAGGAATAGTTTTACTCCCTATATCTACAGCAATATTAACATATGGTTTATTATTATAAAACTCTAAATCAAAGCTTTCGCACCTACTACATGATTTGTATTTATACCCATCTAAAGCAGTTAACTTAAGTTGCTTTTTACTATAGTTTATATCTACAACAAAATCTTTTAATAAATCGTAACCAATAATGCCATGTATTGCCACACCTAGTTTAGGTGCAAAATTTATTGAAGAATCATAAATCACATAAAAATCTTGATTATTATTTACTGCATCTCCAATTTTAAAAGTGTTACCAGAAGATTTTAAAGCTTCAATTTCACCATTATTCCCTAAACCTTTAAGGTAAATTTTTTCGGCATTTAAAATTTCTAAAGAGTCTGATGATTTTAAAAAATTAAATATAATTGGCTTACTAACTCCAGTGTCTAACAAAAAAGAAAGTTTAACTCCATTTACTTCAACAGGAATAATTATAACATTATTAATAATTTCGAAATTAATTTTATCTATTCCTTTTTTATTATTAATTACATAACTTCCTTGTGTAAAGCAAAGTATTGGAAACCATAAGAATATAAAAAGCAATCTCAATTTAATTATCATAGTGATTGAAGTTAAGAAATTTATTAACATAGATTAGACTTTTTTTTTGCAACTTTGTTTTTTAAAATTAATTCTATGCCATCGATTTCTAAAAAAGGGCAATTAATGCCACAATCTCCTATAAGAAAACTTGTTCCATTTGCTGAAAAAGCATACAAACAAGGCAAAACAGTATACCATTTAAATATAGGACAGCCAGATATTAAAACACCTCAAGTAGCTTTAGACGCAGTTAAAATACACTCTTTAGATATTTTAGCCTATACAAGATCTGAAGGTTCTGAACAATACAGACAAAAAATAGCAAAATATTATGCTAACAATGACATTCATGTAAATCACGATGATATTATTGTAACCACAGGAGGAAGCGAAGCGCTTTTATTTGCTTTTGGAAGTATTATGGACGTAGATGATGAAATTATTATTCCAGAACCTTTTTATGCCAATTACAATGGATTTTCAACAGCCTCTGGTGTAAAAGTAGTACCTGTTATTTCTAAAATAGAAAACAATTTTGCACTGCCTCCTATCGAGGAATTTGAAAAATTAATAACACCAAAAACAAAAGGTATATTAATTTGTAACCCAGGAAATCCAACCGGGTACTTATATTCTAAAGAAGAAATAAAAAAATTAGCAGATATAGTAAAAAAACACGACCTATTTTTAATAGCAGATGAGGTTTACAGAGAGTTTGCCTATGATGGAGCAACACACTACTCTATATTACAAGAAGAAAGCCTGAATGATTATGCCATAGTTATAGATTCTGTTTCTAAGCGTTATAGCATGTGTGGTGCAAGAATAGGATGTTTAGTTTCAAAAAACAAACAAGTTATACAAACAGCATTAAAATTTGCTCAGGCAAGATTAAGTCCGCCAACATTAGCACAAATTGCTAGTGAAGCAGCTTTAGAGACACCGCAAAGTTATTTTGACGATGTTATTGAAGAGTATGTAGATAGAAGAAACACTTTAATTTCTGAATTAAATAAAGTAGAAGGTCTAAAAGTTGCCAATCCAAAAGGTGCATTTTATTGTATAGCAGAGCTTCCAGTAAAAAATAGTGATGCTTTTGCTCAATGGCTTTTAGAAGATTTCGACGTTAATGGAGAAACAATTATGGTTGCTCCTGCAGCAGGTTTTTATTCTACTCCTGGTGTTGGTTTAAATCAAATTAGAATTGCATATGTTTTAAACAAAGAAAGTTTAATTAAAGCAGTAAACATTCTAAAAGAAGCTTTAAAAGTATATAAAGACTAGTGCAAATACAGCATAACATATCATTAAAAAAATTTAATACTTTTGGAATAGAGGTTAATGCAAGGTATTTTATATCTGTTAACACATTAGCCGAATTAATTGAAGTTTTAAAAGTTAAAGACTATCCTAAAAAATTAATTCTTGGTGGTGGTAGCAATATGCTTTTAACTAAAGATGTAGAAGCTTTAGTAATCCACATTAACTTAAAAGGTATTACTATTGTTAAAGAAGATACTAATCACGCAATAATTACAGCTAATGCAGGAGAAAATTGGCATGAATTTGTACTTTGGTGTTTAAGTAATAATTTTGGCGGCTTAGAAAACATGTCTTTAATACCAGGAAATGTAGGCACCTCTCCTATTCAAAACATTGGTGCTTATGGTATAGAATTAAAAGATAATTTTATATCCTGCGAAGCATTAAACTTAGAAAACTTAAAAATTGAATCTTTTAATAATAAAGATTGTAATTTTGGTTACAGAAACTCAATTTTTAAAAATGAAGTTAAAGGTAAATACATTATTACTAGTGTTACTTTTAAACTTACAAAAACTAACCACCAATTACACACTAATTACGGAGCCATAACTTCTCAATTAGAGAATATGGGTATTACTACGCCAACTATTCAAGATGTTTCTAATGCAGTAATAGCAATTAGACAAAGTAAACTTCCCGATCCAAAAGAAATTGGAAATAGCGGTAGTTTTTTTAAAAATCCAATAATATCCACAGAAGCATTTAACCAATTAAAAACTAATTTTCCAGAAGCTCCTAGCTATCCTGTTTCAAAAACAGAGGTTAAAGTTCCTGCAGGTTGGCTTATTGAAACAGCAGGTTTTAAAGGTAAAACTTTTGGAAATTATGGTGTGCACAAAAAACAAGCATTAGTTTTAGTAAATTATGGAGGAGCAAAAGGGCAAGAAATACTTGAACTTTCTAAATTAATACAAAAAACAATTTATCGTATCTTTAATATTTCTATTGAAGCAGAAGTAAATATTTTATAAACAATAAGTTTGCAATCTTAAAGTTAAAATAATAAACAAAAGAACCTACAAAGTTTGAGCACTGTAATTGAACAAGATATAATAATTTTATTAAAAAATGGAGACAAAAAAGCCATTTCACTTCTATATGAAAACTATTCTGGTGCATTGCTAGGTGTAGTAAAAAAAGTTATTTCTGATGATGACATTGCTCACGATGTACTACAAGAAAGCTTTATAAAAGTTTGGAAAAAAGGAAAAACTTATGACCCAGATAAAGCTAAGTTATTTACATGGTTATACCGTATTTTCTATAATTCGGCAATAGATAAAGTACGCTCTTTAAACAATAAGATAAAAAAAGAAGTCCAAATTGAAGATTCTAACGTATATAAGCTGACGACCAAGAGTTTAAATCAAGACACGCTAGATATACAAAAGCATTTAAGCAGTTTAGATTTAAAATATCAGGTAGTGCTAAACGCGCTTTTTTTTGAAGGTATGACACAACAAGAAGCAAGCGAAGAATTAGATATTCCATTAGGAACAATTAAATCCAGATTAAAAATTGGATTAAGAGAATTAAAAAAAATTTACAACCCTTAATTGTAAAAACACTAAAGTGATGACTGTTGATAAAGACGCATTTTTAAAAACAGATTTGTTAGAAAGATACCTAACAGGTTTAACAAACTCTCAAGAAAATCTTGAGGTTGAACGCTATATAAATACTTTTCCAGAAGTAAAAGAAGCATACAATAAACTTGAAAACAAATTAGAACTAGTAGCCTTTGCTAATGCTGAAGAAGCTCCTAATTATTTATTGGATAACATTTTAGAATCTTTAGACGAGAAACCTGTTATTGCATTAAAACAAAAACCTAAAAAATCTTGGTTTAATTTTGGAATTGCAGCCAGTGTAGCCGCTTTAATTTTTGCAGGCAGCTCTGTTTACTTTTACTTTCAAAATCAAGATTTATTAAACGAAAACCAAACTATTGTTGAAGAATTATACGATTTAAGAGGTGATATAAACGAAAATAATTTAAAGTTAAATGCGTTAGCAGAGCAATTTTCGCAACTTAATAATCCTGAAACCGAAAAATATATTTTAAAAGGAAATCGTCGTGCAAAAAACTTAAAAACTGTTGCGTATATTAATCCTAAAGAAAAAACATCTATGATAGATGTTGTTTCTCTCCCTACATTACCAGAAAACCAAGAATATCAAATTTGGGCCGAGTTACAAGATAAGCAAGTAAATTTAGGTATTTTAAGCGTTAGAGATAGACAATTACAACAAATTCCTTATACTAAAGACGCATTAGGTTTAAGTATTACTATTGAAGAAAAAGGAGTTAAAACAAACAGCAATAATAACGATACTCCTGTTGCAGAAATAGAATTAAAATTAGAAGACTAATACTCTAAAATATTCATAAAACAAAAAACGCCTTGCAATTGCAAGGCGTTTTTTGTTTCTACTAATTTTAATATTAGTCTTTATTAAAAAAAGCTTTATGTATAAAACCTGCTACAATTGCTCCTGCTATTGGAGCTAACCAAAACAACCATAATTGAGAAGTAAAATCTCCGCCTGCAAATAAAGCTTGACTAGTTGATCTAGCAGGATTTACAGATGTATTTGTAATAGGAATACTTATTAAGTGTATTAGTGACAACGCTAAACCTATAGCTATACCAGCAAAACCTTTAGGTGCTTTGGGATAAGTACTACCAAGAATAATTAATAAGAAAAATAAGGTTAATAAAAATTCGGCTACAAGTGCAGAAGTCATAGAGTAACCTCCTGGAGAAAGCGCTCCATATCCATTAGCAGCAAAACTACCAATATCTGTAAAGCCATCTTTACCAGAAACAATTAAATACAAAGCTCCTGCCGCTACTATAGCTCCTACAAGTTGCGCTAAAATATAGCCTAATAATTCTTTTGCGGGAAACTTTCCACCAGCCCATAGCCCTATAGATACAGCTGGATTAAAATGAGCTCCAGACACATGACCTACAGCATAGGCCATAGTTAATACGGTTAAACCAAATGCTAGCGAAACACCTACAAATCCAATTCCTAATTCTGGATATCCAGCTGCAAAAATTGCACTACCACAACCTCCAAATACAAGCCAAAAAGTTCCAAAAAATTCTGCTAAAAGTTTTTTCATAATGTTGATTAATTTTAAAATTATGATTTTAAATTAGTTACATAAAATAATTTAGTAGAGATTGACAACTACATTTTTTTCCAAATACGTTAAAATGCAAAAAACATGGTTTAAAAAAGCAAATACATAACTTCTTTTAAATCATATAAAACTATTACCTTTGCAGTATTATAATTTCAAACATATATTTACGTGAAACTTTTACTACTTACGTTATCATTATTAGGAATTGCATTTGCAGGAATTGCTATTAAAATTTGGGCAAAAAAAGATGGTAAATTTGCAGGAACTTGTGCTAGCCAAAATCCAATGCTTAATAAAGAAGGTGATGCTTGTGGATTCTGCGGAAAAACTCCAGACCAATTCGAAAATTGTAACGAACCACAACACTCTTAATTTTTAATGAGTTTACTTGACGTTGCTTTCTACAGCTTTGTTGTTGTAGCACTTATTCAAGTAGTATACTATGGTGTTCTTTTTGGTAGTTTTTCATTTAAAAAGAAAGAACCTTCAAAAACGCAAAGCGTTCCAATTTCTATATTAATATGCGCAAAAAATGAAGCTGAAAATTTAAAACAATTTTTGCCTTCTATTATTGAGCAAGACTATTATAATTTTGAAATAGTATTAATAAACGATGCTTCTACAGATAAAACTTTAGAAGTCATGGAGCATTATTCAGAAAAACACAATAATATTAAAATTGTTAATGTTAGAAATAATGAAACCTTTTGGGCTAATAAAAAATATGCTTTAACACTTGGTATAAAAGCTGCTCAACATGACCATTTATTATTTACAGACGCAGATTGTAAACCCGTTTCAAAACAATGGATTAGTGAAATGGCGTCTCATTTCACCAATAAAAAAACAATTGTTTTAGGATATGGTGCATATCACAAAATACCTAAATCGTTTCTAAATAAATTAATAAGGTACGAAACACTTTTAACTGCTATTCAGTATTTTTCTTTTGCAAAACTAAACATGCCATACATGGGAGTTGGCAGGAATTTAGCATATCATCGTGATGAATTTTATAAAACAAATGGCTTTATAAAACATATAAAAATTCGTTCTGGAGACGATGATTTATTTATAAACGAAGCTGCAAATTCAAAAAACACAACTATTTGCTATACAGAAACAAGTTTTACAAGTTCCATTCCTAAAAAATCATTTAAAGAATGGTTTAGGCAAAAACGCCGCCATGTTTCAACAGCAAATAACTATAAGTTTAAGCACAAAGCATTGCTAGCATTATTTTATATATCTCAAATACTATTTTGGTTATTATTAATAATAACATTTACACTTCAAATTTATTGGGAACTGGCTATTGCTATATTAGTTATTAGATTATTAATTCAATACTTATCAATTGGTTTTTCTGCAAAAAAACTAAACGAAATAGATGTTCTTTATTTACTTCCATTACTTGAAATATTCTTAATTGGTTTTCAATTAACTATATTTATCACAAATATTATTTCAAAACCAAAATATTGGAAATAAACGAAGCCATAGCAAAAGCAAAAGAAAATAACCAAAAAGCATTTAATTTTTTATTAGATGAGTTTTGGGACTATGTTTATGGTTACCAATTAAAACGAGTATCTAGCGAGCATGATGCAGAAGATATAACTATACAAACTTTTTCGAAAGCTTTTGATAAAATTGATACTTTTAATGAGAAATATAAGTTTAAAACTTGGCTAATTACTATTTCAAAAAACATTCAAATAGATTTACAACGTAAAGAAAAAAGCTCTATAAACTCTAAAATTACAGATCATGAAAATGATACAGTTTATCGTGTTATGGACGATTCTCCAACTGTTGAAGACAAACTTATTACAGAACAAAATCTAGCCAAATTACTTCGTGATATCAAAAAATTAAAACCTCATTATCAAGAAGTAATAAACCTAAGGTATTTTCAAGAATTAACCTATGCCGAAATAAGCCAACAACTTAATGAGCCAATGAATAATGTAAAAGTAAAATTACTTCGTGCAAAAAAATTATTGGCAGAAATAATTACCAAATAAAGGTTAAACTAAAACAACTTCTAAAGGTTTAATAGAATACTTTGTATCTTTGTAAACCGAAAGAAAAATTCTATGAGTACAGAAACAGCATCAGTAATTCTTCCTAAAGAAAGACAGCCTAAACCAAAATGGTTACGTGTAAAATTACCAACTGGAAAAAAATACACAGAGCTTCGTGGATTAGTAGATAAATACAAATTAAATACTATTTGCGCGTCTGGAAGTTGCCCAAATATGGGAGAATGTTGGGGAGAAGGCACTGCAACTTTTATGATATTAGGAAATGTTTGTACACGATCTTGTGGTTTTTGCGGTGTAAAAACTGGAAGACCAGAAACGGTAGATTGGGATGAACCAGAAAAAGTGGCACGCTCAATAAAAATAATGAAAATTAAACATGCCGTTTTAACTAGTGTAGATAGAGACGATTTAAAAGATATGGGAAGCATAATGTGGGCAGAAACTGTAAAATCTGTACGTAGAATGAATCCAGAAACCACCTTAGAAACTTTAATTCCAGATTTTCAAGGTATAGAAAAACACATCGATAGAATTGTTGATGTTGCACCAGAAGTAGTGTCGCATAATATAGAAACTGTAAAACGTCTTACCAGAGAAGTTAGAATACAAGCAAAATACGAACGTAGTTTAGGTGTTTTAAAATATTTAAAACAACAAGGACAACGCAGAACAAAATCTGGTATTATGTTAGGTTTAGGCGAAACTCGTGAAGAAGTAATTGAAACATTACACGATTTACGAAATAATGATGTAGATGTTGTAACTATTGGGCAATACCTTCAACCAAGTAAAAAACACTTACCTGTTAAGCAATTTATTACACCATATCAATTTAAAGAATACGAAACTATTGGCTTAGACTTAGGTTTTCGACATGTAGAAAGTAGCGCATTAGTACGTTCATCTTATAAAGCTCAAAAACACATTAACTAAATGGTTACTGTTGCTATAAATGGTTTTGGGCGCATAGGCCGTCGTGTTTTTAGATTACTTGAAGAAAAAAACAATATAAAAGTTGTTGCAATTAACGACTTGGCAGATGCAAAAACATTAAGCCATTTATTAAAATATGATAGTATTCATGGTATTTTTAATGCCGAAATAGCGCATACCAAAGACTCTATTATTGTAAATAAAAATAAAGTTGCGCTTTTAAATGAAGCTCATCCAAAAAATATTAACTGGCAATCATTTAGCCCTGATTTTGTTATTGAAGCAACAGGAAAATTTAAAACTAAAAAAGAGTTAGATTTTCATATAAAAAATGGAGGAAAACGTGTAATATTAAGCGTTCCTCCTATTGATGATGAAATAAAAACAATTGTTTTAGGTGTTAATGAAACTATTTTAAATGGTAACGAGAGCATAATTTCAAACGCATCTTGCACAACAAATAATGCTGCTCCAATGATTGATGTTATTAATGAGCTTTGTGGTATTAACCAAGCTTATATTACAACAATTCATTCTTACACAACAGACCAAAGTTTACACGATCAACCTCACCGCGATTTACGTCGTGCACGCGCAGCCGGACAATCTATTGTACCAACTACTACTGGAGCAGCAAAAGCACTTACCAAAATTTTTCCAGAATTAGCTAATGTTATTGGCGGTTGTGGTATACGTGTTCCTGTTGCAAATGGTTCGCTTACAGATATTACTTTTAATGTAAAAAACACAGCATCGATAGAAGCTATTAATAATGCCTTTAAAAAAGCATCAGAAAAAAAATATAAAAACATTTTAGAATATACAGAAGATCCAATAGTTTCTATTGATATTGTTGGCAATTCGCACTCGTGTATCTTCGATTCTCAAATGACATCTGTAATTGGTAATATGGTAAAAATTATTGGTTGGTACGATAATGAAACAGGTTACTCAAATCGTATTATAGACTTGATTACCAATTTATCGCAAAAAAAAATGCATTTAACTGTTAAATAAGTATATTTGTTGTTAGTAAATATCCTAAAATGTCCCACTTTTATAAAACCTTTTTTATACTATTCTTACTCTTTGGAGCTCTTGTAAATGCGCAAGAACTTTCTTTAGAGGAGTTAGATATACTTCAGGCAAAAGTAAATACGGATCTTTCTTTTGCTCAAAAAAACATAGAGAACTCTTTTTATTTTCAAGCGAAAACAAACATAGACAGTGCTTTAGAAAATGCTAAAAAACTTGATAACAAAAAAAGCTTAGGTTTAGTTTATTCTAAATTAGGAAAAATTCAACATTTATTAGAAGAAGATAGCGAAGCTACAAATACACTTATTAAAGCTATAGAAATACAACGCTTTGCAAAAGATAATATAAATATTGCCGAAACATACAAAACACTTGCAGATGTTTATATGGCAACAAAAAAATATGAAAAAGCCTTAGATTATTATAAATCTGCAGAAACACTTTTTAATCAAGAAGATTTACCTAATTACGAAGCAGAAACATTATTAAAAAAAGGACAAGCCTACCTTGCTTTAAAGAATTTTAAAAAAGCTGAAAGCACTTTAAGTAAAGCGGTTTCTCTATCTCAAAGATATAAATTAAACAAACTATTAAGTAGTAGTTTAATTTATTTAGGCGAAGCACAAGCAGAATTAGGCAGACTAGGTATCGCGTTAAAAATAGCTCATGAAGGTTTTACAATTGCTAAAGAAGATAAAAATTTAGATGTATTAAGTGCTGGCTATTTAACCTTAAGTAACCTATACGAAGCTGATGGTAATTACAAACTAGCCAATAAATATTTAAGATCTCATTTAAAACTATCAGATTCTTTATTAAATATCAAAAGAGCATTAGTTTCTCCAGAAAAAAGAAACGAATATTTAATAGCTAATCAAATTCAGTATCAAAAAAATAGTAAAGCAGATTTAGAAGAGGAAACTAGTGCAAATATCATTACACAACTAATTACAATTTTAAGTATTGCCTTAATTACAATACTTTCTCTGTTAACTTTATCTCTTTACAAAAACAATAATATTAGATTAAAATCTAACAATATATTACATAAAAAAAATAGCGAACTTATTATTAGTAAGGAAAAAGCAGAACTAGCCTCTAAGACTAAAGCTAATTTTTTATCTACCGTAACTCACGAATTACGTACACCTTTATACGCAGTAACAGGCTTAACAAATATGCTTTTGGACGAGAATCCAAAACCAGAACAAATACCACATTTAAAATCTTTAAAATTTTCTGGAGATTACTTACTAACTTTTATAAATGATATTCTTCAAATTAATAAAATTGAGGCTAATAAAGTAGAGATTGAAAAAGAAGTATTTAATTTAAAAAAGAAAATAGCTAATGTAATTTCTGCCTTAAACAATTCTGCAGCAGGAAACAATGTAAATTTACATTTTGAATACGACGAAAATTTACCTCATAATTACAATGCAGACCAACTTAAAATTTCTCAAATTTTAATTAACTTAATTGGTAACTCTATTAAGTTTACAAAAGATGGAGATATTTGGGTTCGCGCCACAAAAATTAATGAGAAAAACGGAATATATAATATTAGGTTTGAAGTTCAAGACAATGGAATTGGCATAAGTAAAGAAAAGCAAGAACACATGTTCGAAAGTTTCTCTCAAGGCTCTATACAAATTAATAGAAAGTATGGAGGAACTGGTTTAGGTCTTTCTATTGTTAAAGGATTAATAGATATTTTAAATGGTAAAATCTACCTTAAAAGTGTATTAGGTCAAGGCTCTAGCTTTTATTTTGAACTTCCTTTAGAATATGCAGAAGAAGCAGTTAAAAAAGAACAATTAAATTACTTTAAAGATATTAACGAATTAGAATTAAGTAACATTAAGATTTTGGTAGTTGAAGACAACAAAATTAACCAAATGATTACCAAAAAGATCTTAAATAAAATGAAGCTTAATTGCGAAGTTGTTGAAAACGGTGAGCATGCTGTTGAAAAAGTAAAAGAAAACCAATACGATGTTGTACTAATGGATATCCACATGCCTGGAATAAGTGGTATTGAAGCAACAAAAATTATACGAACATTTAATAAAGACCTTACTATTTTTGCACTTACTGCCGTAACTATAGAAGATAAAATGGCAGAATTTGATGATGCTGGATTTACAGACATTATTAGCAAACCATTTAAGCAAGAAGATTTCGAAAAGAAACTTTTTGAAGCTTTAATTCTTAAAGAAAAAGCCTAACATTTAATAGCAGTCTTAACAAGGTTATTAAAATCGATCTGTCTATCTATAGTAATCTCTATAGGCAAATAAAAAAGTTTATTGCTTAAAGTTGATTCTGCAATTAACCTAACATAATCTTTTTCGGTAGTTATAATTAAATCATTTTTAGCAATAGTCTCAATCTCTTTTTTAGAAAAATTATGATGATCGCTAAACTCTAAATGATTAAAATTTAAACCACTATTTTTTAAAAATACAACTAAAGGTTTTGCATTTGCAATTCCGGTAACAAGTGTAAATTCTTTTAAATTATTTAAAGCTACTACACCACTATTTCCTATCACTTCTTTTGCGTAACTAATAGAGCTAAAAAATACATGTTGATAATCTTTAGGCCTCAATTCAGCTATTATACTAACTTTCTTTTCTTCAGATAAATTATCAGGACATTTAGTAACCACAATTATTTGTGCTCGTTTTGCTCCTTCTCTAGGTTCTCGCAAATTACCTGTTGGCAAAACAATGTCTTTAGCATACAAATTAGAGTAAGTAGTTAATAATATATTAAGTTTTGCCTCTACTTTTCTATGCTGATAAGCATCATCCAAAATAATTAACTCTGGTTTATTGTTTAATGCTCTTAAATTTAAAATACCACGTTGTCTATTTTCATCTACTGAAACGCGAATACTATTTTTAAATTTATTGTAAAACTGAAAAGGCTCATCGCCTAAAGTATTAGCTGTAGAATTTTCTGAAGCTAAAACAAAACCCTTTGTTTTTCTTCCGTAACCGCGACTTAAAGTAGCTAAATTATAATTTTCATTTAATAACTTTATTAAATACTCTACCATAGGAGTTTTTCCTGTTCCACCGGCACTTAAATTTCCAACACATATAATAGGAAAATTATAATTCTTAGATTTTTTTATACCTAAATCGTATAATTTATTTCGGCACCAAGTAACTATAAAATAAATAGGTACAATAGGTAATAATAAAAGTCTAATAAATTTCATTAATCAAGTTTCAACATAACGAAAGTAAAAATTTTATATTTGTTATTCTTAAAAACTGTAAATCAATTCCTGAAACTTATGATAATTCAAGATGTTATTAATCACCTAGAAGACTTTGCACCTTTAGCATATGCTGAAGATTTTGATAATGTAGGTTTACTTGTAGGCGACAAAAATGTTAATTTAACAGGAGTTTTAGTAACTTTAGACACCTTGGAGGCGGTTGTGGACGAAGCCATAGAAAACAATTGTAATTTAATTGTTAGCTTTCATCCTATTATTTTTAAAGGTCTAAAAAAGCTTACAGGAAAAACTTATGTAGAACGCACAGTGCTTAAAGCTATAAAAAATGATATTGCCATATACGCTATACATACTGCATTAGATAACCACATACACGGTGTAAACGATATTATTTGCGAACAATTAAAACTTGAAAATCGAAAAATTTTAATACCGCAAGCGCAAACTATAAAAAAACTAACCACATATGTTCCCAAAGCAGAAGCCAACAATTTAAGGCAAGCAATATTTAATATTGGTGCAGGAAATATTGGAAATTATAGTAATTGTAGTTTTAATGTAGAAGGCATTGGAACATTTAATGGTAACGAGAACTCTAATCCTGTAGTTGGAAAAAAAGGAGAAACTGCTTTTGAAGAAGAAACTAAAATAACTATAACTTTTGCAAAACATTTAGAAGCTAAAGTATTAAAAACACTTTTTGAAACTCATTCTTACGAAGAAGTTGCATATGAAATAACTACTTTAGAAAACACTAATCAAAATATAGGTATGGGAATGGTTGGTACTCTACAAAAACCAATGACAGAAACTGATTTTTTAGTTTATTTAAAAACAAAAATGAATGTTCAAGCCATCCGCCATTCAAAATTTCTAAATAAGCCTGTACAAAAAATTGCAGTATTAGGAGGCTCGGGAAGTTTTGCAATTACAGCCGCAAAGGCAGTAAAAGCTGATGTTTTTATTACTGCAGATTTAAAATACCATGACTTTTTTTCAGCAGAAAATAGTATTCTTCTAGCAGATATTGGACATTATGAAAGTGAACAATACACAAAAAACGGTTTAGTTGCACATCTTACAAAAAAAATTAGTAATTTTGCAATCGTTTTATCGAAGACAAACACCAATCCTGTTAAGTATTTTTAAAATATGGCAAAGAGTAAAGAAATAAGTGTAGAACAACGTTTAAGAGCTTTATACGATTTACAATTAATCGATTCTAGAATCGATGAGATAAGAAACGTTCGTGGAGAACTACCTTTAGAAGTTAGCGACCTTGAAGACGAAGTTACTGGATTAAAAACTAGATTAGAAAAACTTGAAGATAATTTAACATCTATCGATGCACAAATTAGCGACAAGAAAAACCTAATTGAAGAAGCAAAAACTTTAATAAAAAAGTATAGCGAGCAACAACAAAATGTTAGAAATAACAGAGAGTTTAACTCACTTACTAAAGAAGTAGAATATCAAGAACTTGAAATTGAATTAGCTGAAAAACACATTAGAGAATTCAAAGCTCAAATAGAGCAAAAGAAAGAAGTTATTGAAAAAACTAAAGAGCACACAAAAGAACGTGAAACTCACCTTAAACATAAAAAAGGTGAATTAGATGCTATTTTAGCAGAAACTGAAAAAGAAGAAGAAGCATTACTAAAAAAATCTGACGACTACAAAAAGAAGATTGAAGATCGTTTAGTAAAAGCTTACAACCGTATTCGTACTAATGTAAAAAATGGTTTAGCTGTTGTACCAATCGAAAGAGGTGCATCTGGAGGTTCTTACTTTACAATTCCACCACAAGTACAAATGGAAATTGCTTCTCGTAAAAAAATTATTACAGATGAGCATTCAGGACGTATTTTAGTTGATGAAGCTTTAGCTGAAGAACAAAAAGAGAAAATGGAAAAATTGTTTAAAAAACTATAATCCATTTCTAAATAATACAATCAAAGCCTTCATAAATTATGAAGGCTTTTTTTATAGCTTGTATTAAAGTTATAACAATCTTTTTTATGAAAATTTTAATACAAATGCTATTTAGTATTTATATATTATTACGACTATTTTAAAAAAAAATCTATGAAAAAGACACTTTTATTATTAGCTATTGCAACATTATTTAGTTGTAAAAACACAGCTCAAAGCTCAGAAAACAATAAAGCACAAGAATCTATAAAAACGGCAACACCAATAGAAGTTCCTTTAAAAAATGGCATGGCTAAAGCCTATTTTGCAAGCGGTTGTTTTTGGTGCGTCGAAGCTATTTACGAAAGTGTAAAAGGTGTAGAAGAATCTATTTCTGGTTATGCTGGAGGGCATACAAAAAATCCAACATACGAAGCTAGTAATACTGGAAGAACTGGGCATGCAGAAGCTGTAGAAATTATTTATAACCCAGACATTGTAAGCTTTAGTACATTAGTCGATGTTTATTTTGCTTCGCAAAATCCAACTCAAGTAAATGGCCAAGGTCCAGATAGAGGCTCTCAATATCGTTCAATAATTTTTTACCAAAACCAAGAACAAAAACAAATTATTGAAACTAAAAAAGCTGCATTATCAAAAAAATTAGGAACAACAATTGCTGCCGAAGTATATCCGTTTCAAAAATTCTGGATAGCCGAAGATTATCATCAAAATTACGAAAAATTACATCCAAACAATTCTTACATAAAAAATGTTTCTATACCTAGATTAAAACGTTTTCAAGCTAAAATGCCAGAGGTTTTAAAAGCTAATCATTAATACAAAACAGTTAAATATTTACTCTTTATAAAACAGTACTCTTTTAAAACCACCACAATTATATTACATTTACAAAGTAAATCTACCAACGTATAAAAATTACTACAATTGATATCAAAATCAACCATAGACCAAGTATATGAAACCGCTCGATTAGAAGAGGTTATAGGCGATTTTGTTCAATTGAAAAAAGCAGGTAGTAATTTTAAAGGATTAAGTCCTTTTAGCGAGGAACGATCGCCAAGTTTTATGGTATCTCCTGTTAAACAAATTTGGAAAGATTTCTCTAGCGGAAAAGGAGGAAATGTAGTTGCATTTTTAATGGAACACGAACATTTTACCTATCCAGAAGCCATAAAGTATTTGGCAAAAAAATATAATATTGAAATTGAGGAAACAGAACAATCTAACGAGCAAAAAGAAGCCCAAGACAAACGCGAAAGTTTATATCTAGTAAGCGAATATGCAAACACATATTTTAAACACATTTTACACAAAACAGATAAAGGCAAATCTATTGGTTTAAGCTATTTTAAAGAGCGTGGTTTTACAGAGGAAACTATAAAAAAATTCGATTTAGGTTATTGTACAGATTCTTGGAGCGCATTTACAGACGAAGCTTTAAAAAAAGGTTATAAATTAGAGTTTTTAGCCGAAACTGGTTTAACTATAGACAAAGGAGACAAACAGTTTGATAGATTTAAAGGACGTGTTATGTTTCCTATACAAAGCATGAGCGGTCGTGTTTTAGGCTTCGGAGGACGTATTTTAACTAACGATAAAAAAGCTGCTAAATATTTAAACTCTCCAGAAAGCGATATTTACCATAAAAGTAAAGTTTTATATGGTATTTATCATGCAAAGCAAAGTATTGCAAAGGAAGACAATTGTTATTTAGTAGAAGGATATACAGATGTTATTCAGTTTCATCAAACCGGAGTTAAAAATGTTGTTTCTTCTTCTGGAACAGCATTAACAAGCGATCAAATTCGCTTAATAAACAGACTAACAAAAAATATTACTGTACTTTTTGATGGTGATGCTGCTGGAATGCGTGCATCATTACGTGGTATCGATCTTATTTTAGAGCAAGGCATGAACGTTAAAGTTTGTACTTTTCCAGAAGGTGAAGATCCAGATAGTTTTGCAAAAACAAATACTTTAGAAGAGTTAGAACACTACTTAAATGAAAACGCTAAAGATTTCATTCAATTTAAGGCTTCAGTTTTGTATGAAGATTCTAAAAACGATCCTATAAAAAAAGCCGAAACTATAAGCGATATAATTAATAGTATTGCTAAAATTCCAGATCGCATTAAACGAGAGGTTTACATTCAAGAATGTTCAAGAATTATGGATATAAGTGAAGGTGTTTTGTTTAGCACCTTAGCTCAGTTAACTCAAAAAGAAAATAAAAACCAAGCCAAACAACAACAAAAACCGCAGCAAGCTTTTGAAGTTATCAAGCAAGAGCCAGTAAAAAAATTAGATGTACAATTTATTTTAGAAAGAAAAATTATAGAAATTCTTTTACTTTATGGTAATAAAACCGAAGATTTTGAAGATTTGGTTTTAAAAGAAAACGATAATGGTGATTTAGTTTTAGAGCCTGTTATTCATCAAGCAAAAGTTTTTGAAAAAGTATTTTTAGACCTGCAAGACGATGAAATGGAATTCTCTAATGAGCAATTTAAAAATTTATATTACAAGATAATTGAAACATTAAATCAGAATCCAGAATTTTCATCAGAAAACTTAATTAATACTGTAGATGCAGAGGTTGGCAATGCTATTACCACTATATTAATGGAAGACGAACGCTATTTCCTGTCTGATTGGGAACGCAAAAATATTTTTCCAAAATCTAAAAACGACACTGTTGCACAATTAGTTAGCGAAACTATTTTATGCTTACGTTGCCATTTAATAGACAGAAAAGTACTTGGTTTTCAACAACAAACTTTAGAAAACAAAAACGAGGTTAACAAAAATATTTTAGAAGAAGTAAAAGATTATTCAGGGCTAAAAATGTTATTATCTAGAAAATTAAACCGAGTATTATAACTCCATGGTTTTAGATTGATTAACTAAATCTACTAAATTATCTACATTTAATTTTTTCATTAATCTTGCTCTATAGGTACTTACCGTTTTCTCATTAATTTTAAGTTCCGAAGCAATATCCTTATTACGTTTTCCAGATGCAAGTAATTTTAACACCTCGACTTCTCTAGTAGAAAGTTTTTTGTAATAAGAACTACCTTTAAAGTCTTTAGAGTTTTTATTTAAGCGCTGCATTAAATTATTGCTCAAATACATGCCATTATTATATACTTTTAATATAGCTTCTCTAAGCGTTATAATACCGGCAGTTTTTGGCACAAATCCATTAGCACCAGCTTTTATAGAGCTTACAGCGTAAACATCTTCAGACTGCGCACTAAACATTATAATTTTCGTGTCTGGAAAATCTTTTTTTATGCGTCTAATAGCTGTTAAACCGTTAAGTTTAGGCAAATCAATTTCTGTTAATATCACATCAACAGGCGTGCTTTTAAGAAATTCGAAGATAGCTTCGCCATTATCAACACTGCCCATGAACTTAATATCACGTGATACATTAAATACAAGCTCCAGACCTTTGCTTACAATAGGATGCTGATCAACCACTAATAGCTTGACCATAGTTTACAAGTTTTACTTTTAATTTAAGTAGTTAACTCAAAAAAAAATTATATAGATAAATAATAATAGCAAAACAAAGGTAGGAAATATTATTACAAATTTAACAACTACTTGAATTCCTTAGGAATTTCGCAAACAGGAATTTGTACCATCTTGTGTTTGTTGGCGTTATTGTATCTTTTATAAATATTAAAAACCTCTTTTTCTCTTCCTTTGAAATCTTTTTCCGTCATCCCATTCTCACATTTTTCCATTGCCCATTCTAATTCTGGATAAGAAGCACCTATTTGTTGCTCATCACTTCGTGCATCACCAAAAAGACCATCACTTGGTGCTGCAACCATAATGGAGTTAGAAACTTCTAAATATTCTCCAACAGCATAAACTTCGCTTTTTAATAAATCTGCTATAGGACTTAAATCTACACCTCCATCGCCATATTTAGTGTAAAAACCAACACCAAAATCCTCTACTTTATTTCCAGTACCGGCTACTAGCAAACCTAATAATCCAGCATGATAATATAAAGTAGTCATCCTTAAACGAGCTCTTGTATTAGCTAAAGCCATATCTACAACTTCCTGTTTACCTTCTAAAGAGACTTCGGTTTTAAACTCCTCAAAAACTGGAGTTAAATCCGTTTTTGTAGCACTTACATTTGGAAATTTAGCTTTTAATTTTTTAATATGTTCTTGCGCACGAGACACATGGCTTTCTGCCTGATGAATAGGCATTTCAATACACAAAACATCTAATCCTGTTTTTGCACATAATGTTGATGTTACAGCAGAATCTATTCCACCTGAAATTCCAACAACAAAACCATTAACTTTCGCGTTAACAGCATACTCTTTTAACCATTTTACAATATGATTTACAACTTTTTCTGTTTGCATTTTTTGAAGTATTTTAAACAAAGAATAGTACCTTTGCCTAACAAAAATAAAGCAAACACACTAGTTATAAAAATGAAAAGCCTTTTGAAACCTATTTATCTTCTATTAATTTTATTTTTAACTATATTTTCTTGTAAAAAAGATGATAAAATTGAAACTGAAATTTCGAAAATAAATATCGATTTTTCTATTGAAAGATTCGACAAAGCTTTTGCACAAGCTAAGGAAAAAGACCTAACTGCTTTAAAAGAAACTTTTCCTTTTATGTTTCCCAAAAAATATAATGATGCTTTTTGGGTTGAAAAAATGAAAGATACGCTACAAGTTGAATTACAAAATGAAGCCATTAAAAAATTTGAAAACTTAAGCAAAGAAACAAACGAGATAAAATCTTTATTTAAACATTTAAAATATTATTTTCCTCAATTTAATACACCAAGAATAATTACTGTAGCATCTGATGTAGATTATAGAAATAAAGTCATTGTAACAGATTCTATTGTTGTTTTACCGCTAACTAATTACTTAGGTAAAACACATTATTTTTATCAAGGAATTCAAGAATATATTGCGCAGGATTTAGAACCAAATTTTATAATTGTAGATTTAGCAGATAAGTATGCTAAGCACTATACTCCTCTTCAAGAAAGAAAAACTTTTTTAGAAGATTTAATTTACGAAGGAAAGCTGCTATATTTTAAAGACAAAGTCATTCCTTTTAAAACAGATGCAGAAAAATTAAATTACACAAAAGACCAATATAATTGGGCTCAAAATAACGAAGAATATATATGGCGTTATTTTGTAGATAAAGAACTATTATTTAGCACAGACAATAAATTAGCTAGTCGTTTTATTAATCCTGCTCCTTTTTCAAAATTTTATTTAGAACAAATAGACAGTGAATCGCCAGGAGAAATTGGTAAATATATAGGATGGCAAATAGTACGTGCTTATATGGAAAACAATACAATCTCTTTTAAACAAATGCTTACTAAAAGCACAGAAGAAATATTTGATAACGCAAAATATAAACCTAGAAAATAATGGCAAATTTAAAATCTAAAATCACCTTAAACGTAGAGTTAGACGAAAATAGAGTTCCAGAAAAATTAAATTGGACAGCACAAGATGGAGGTATAACAAATGCCGAAGCAAAAGCAATGATGCTATCTGTTTGGGATAGCGCCGCTCAAGAATCTTTAAGAATAGATTTATGGACAAAAGATATGCCTGTAGATGAAATGAAAGTTTTTTTCCATCAAACCTTAGTTGCAATGAGTAATACTTTTAATCGAGCAACACAAGATGAAAAAATGACCGCTACAATGAAAGATTTCTGCGATTATTTTGCGGAAAAATTAGAATTAAAAAAATAACCTATCACAAATAATATAATTAAATTAAGATTTTTTTAATAATTATATTTTTAGCTCTCTTTTTATATTTTATATCTTGGTGAGAATTAATTTAAACTTACTATTTATGAAAAAAATTACTTTATTTTTTATTTTACTCACTGCTTCATTTTCTTTCGGACAAGTTGTTCTTTCTGAAGATTTTAATTCTAGTTTAACTATCCCAGCAGGATGGTCTAACAATGATATTGCTGCTGCTGGAGACACTTGGACTATTGAAGATAGCGGAGAAGCTGCTTTAGCTGGAGCAGGAAACACATTAATATTCACTACTGGTGGTGCAGATGGTAATTATGCCGCTTTTGATAGTGATGGCACAAGTGACAACAGTTTACCAGAAAACGTAGCGTTAGAAAGCCCTATATTTAGTTGTGCAGCTTTAACACAAGTAACTTTAGAATATAATCATTTATTTGCTGGTAACTTTGGAGGAGAAGGCCTTGTTGAAGTTTCTGCTGATGGTGGAACCACTTGGAATAATGTAGCTACTTACAATGCTGATAATTATGCTGGAGGCTTAATTACTGCGGATGTAACTACAGAACTTGCTGGAGCTTCTAGTGCACAAGTTCGTTTTAGATGGACTGGAGATTTCTCTGTTGCTTGGTATGTGGATAATGTTAGCGTTTACCAATGTGCTGAAACTGCTGCACCTAGTTGTGTTACTCCTATTACTCCAATAGACGGAGAAACATCTGCTGGTACTGGAAATGGAACTGATATTGATGTAACTTTTTCTTGGACTACAGATCCAAACGCAAGTAGTTATGAGTTATTTATAAATAATTTTTCTCAAGGTATACGTACATCTGGTGTTACTTTTTCTGGTTTCACACCATCTACAGCTTATACTTGGAGCGTAGTACCATCAAATTGCTTTGGAGAAGCTACAGGATGTGCTACATGGAATTTTACCACAAACAGTGACATATCATTATCTACTGAAGAATTTGAATTAAATAATTCTATTTCTCACTTCTTTAATACAGATACAAACAATTTAACATTAACATCATCAACGTTACCTTTTTCAAGCGTAGAACTTTACAGCATATTAGGTCAACAAGTGTTAAGTAAAAAATTATCTCAAACTAATGAGTCTCTAAATTTATCTCATTTAAACGATGGTATTTACATTGCTAAAGTTAGTATTGAAGGTAAAACTGAAACTATAAAATTTGTAAAGAAATAAATACTAAGTATTTATTTTAATAATTAAAAAAAGCCTCATTTTATAATTAAAATGAGGCTTTTTTATGTTAATTAATCTAATACAGTTTTATGTTTTGTTCGCTAACTGTCCACAAGCAGCATCAATATCTTTCCCTCTACTCCTACGCACGTTTACAACTATTCTATTACGCTCTAATTCTTGTATATAATTATCTATAGCCTTACTAGATGCCTGCTGAAACTCACCATCATCTATAGGATTGTATTCAATAATGTTAACCTTGCAAGGCACATATTTACAAAATTTAATTAAAGCTTGAATATCTTCCATTCTATCATTAATGCCATCCCAAACCACATATTCGTACGTTATTTTTCGTTCTGTTTTTTTATACCAGTACTCTAAAGCTTCTTTTAAATCTTTAAGCGGAAATGTTTTATTAAACGGCATAATTTTAGTTCTCACCTCGTCTATTGCGGAATGAAGTGATACCGCTAAATTAAATTTAACCTCATCATCTGCCATTTTTTTTATAATCTTAGGCACACCAGAAGTAGAAACTACAATTCTTTTTGGAGACATTCCTAATCCTTCTGGAGAAGTAATTTTTTCTATAGACTTAATTACATTATTATAATTCATGAGTGGCTCTCCCATTCCCATAAACACAATATTACTTAAAGGCCTATTAAAATATAATTTACTTTCCCTATCTATAGCTACTACTTGATCATAAATTTCATCTGGATTAAGATTACGCATACGTTTTAAACGCGAAGTCGCACAAAATTTACAATCTAAACTACAACCTACCTGACTAGAAACACAGGCAGTAGTACGTGTTTCTGTTGGAATAAGAACAGATTCCACAATTAACCCATCGTGCAATTTTACAGCATTTTTTACTGTACCATCGCTACTACGCTGCATAGTATCTACTTCTATATGGTTTATAACAAAATTATCCTCAAGCATTTGGCGAGTTTCTTTAGAGATATTTGTCATATCCTCAAAAGTATGAGCACTTTTATTCCACAACCACTCGTAAACTTGGTTCCCACGAAAGGCTTTATCTCCTTCTTTTACAAAAAAGTCTCGAAGTTGCTCTTTTGTTAATGCACGTATGTCTTTTTTCTTATCTGTCATTTGTTTTGCAAAAATAGAATATTTTAAAATACTATCTCTTTAGTATAATAAAACTATAAGACAAAAACTTATAATTAATACATATCCTTTATAATACTGCATAAAAAAAGCAACTTTTTTCAAAGTTGCTTTTTTATTTAATATTATTAAGGTTTATTTATCGTCTACTTTAATCTTTGTTTCTCCGTCTTCAGATTTAATTTTAACTTCTTTTTCTTCAGATTCCATCTTGATTTTAGTTTCATCACCATCAACCTTTTTTTCAATTTCTGCTCCATCAGCTTCCATTTCCTCAATTAGTTCTTCAGCTTTTGTTTGGTTTTCTTCTCTACAAGACGCAAATGATATAGTCATAAGTGATAATGCTATTAGTGGTAAAAATATTCTTTTCATTTTTATTGTTTTAATAATTAGTTATATCTAAATGTAAAAATATATTTAATATCATCAAACTAAATGTTAAATAATAGTGTTTAATTTAACAAAAATGTTAATAATCAAGTAACTTTTCAATTTTAGTCTTCACTTTTTCTGTTGAAGGAATCATAGTTTGCTCTAAAGTTGAATTTAAAGGAATGGCCGGCATATTCTCACTACCAATTGTCATTACTGGTGCATCTAAATATTTAAAGCATTCTTCTTGAATTTTACCAGATAATGCTCTAGCAAAACTATTGTTTGAAGGTTCTTCTGTTACCACCAAACACTTTCCTGTTTTCTTAACCGATTTCATAATCGTGTCTTCATCTAATGGAAATAAAGTACGTAAATCTATAACTTCAATTTGGTCTTGCAAGCCTAATTGTTCTGATGCGTTCATTGCCCAATGCACGCCCATTCCATAGGTAACAATCGTTAGAGTTTCTACATTTTCTTGTTTCCAGATTTCTTGTAAAACCCAAGCTTTTCCAAAAGGTAAAACATAATCTTCACTTGGCTCAACAGATGTTGCGCCTTGTGTTCCTGGCACTTTAGACCAATACAACCCTTTGTGTTCTAAAATGACCACAGGATTTGGATCGTAGTAAGCCGCTTTCATTAAACCTTTTAAATCGGCACCATTACTTGGATAGGCTATTTTTATACCACGAATATTTGTAATCACACTTTCTACTGAAGATGAATGATAAGGTCCACCACTACCATAAGCTCCAATTGGTACACGAAGTATCATGCTAACTGGCCATTTACCGTTAGATAAATAACAACTTCTACTAACTTCTGTAAATAATTGGTTTAAACCTGGCCAAATATAATCGGCAAACTGAACCTCAACAATAGGTTTTAATCCAACTGCGCTCATACCAACTGTAGAACCTACAATAAAAGCTTCTTGTATTGGTGTATTAAACACACGGTCGTCTCCAAATTTTTGAGCCAAAGTTGCTGCTTCTCTAAAAACGCCACCTAATCGTCCACCAACATCTTGACCGTAAAGCAAACATTCTTTGTGCTTTTTCATTAGCTCTTCTACTGCGAAAAGTGCACAATCTACCATGACCACTTTATCTGCGCCTTCTGGTGAACGCGTTCCTTTTTCTTCGGTAATTGGTGTTGGTACAAAATCGTTTGTAAATAAATCTTCAGGTTTTGGGTCTTCGGCTTGTAATGCTTTTTCAAAATCTGATTGTATTTTCGCTTTCGCGGAATTTTCTATCTCTTCAACTTCTTTTTTTGAAAAACCAGCATCTAATAATTGTTGTTTGATTACTGGATATGGATCGCGAGAACGCGCCTCGTCTAAATCGTCACGATACCATTCCATTCTTACACCAGATGTGTGGTGATTTAACAAAGGTACTTTTGCATGTACTAAAAATGGTCTGCGTTCTGTACGAATAGTTTCTATTACTTTTTCTAGCGCTTGGTAACTCTCTGTAAAATTAGCACCATCTATTGAAATGGCTTCTAAACCTTTAAAACCCTGAGCATATTCAAAAGCATTTTGCGCTCTTGTTTCTGCTGCATTTGCAGAAATATCCCAACCGTTATCTTGTACTAAATATAAAATTGGCATTTGCTTTAAAGCTGCCATTTGAAAGGCTTCGGCTATTTCTCCTTCGGTTACTGAAGCATCGCCTAAAGAACAAACTGTTATTGGATTTAGAGCGTTCTCGACTGCGCTCGAACTGACAGGATCCGATTCTAAACTATAATTATCTAAACCTTGTAATTCTTTATACTGCATACCCATAGCAACACCTGTTGCTGGTATGGTTTGCATTCCTGTTGCTGAGGATTGATGTGGAATTTTTGGCTTATCGTCATCCTTTAAACTTGGGTGCGAATAGTATGTTCTTCCGCCAGAAAATGGATCGTCTTTTTTTGCTAATAATTGCAACATTAAATCGTAAGGTTCTAAACCAAATGATAATAACATAGCATCGTCTCTATAGTATGGAAATGCATAATCTTGTGGTAATAACTGCATACCTAAAGCTATTTGGATAGCTTCGTGACCACGAGATGTAGCGTGTACGTATTTAGAGACTTGTTTAAAATTAGCTTCGTATAATTCTGCCATTGCTTTTGCTGTGCAGAGTTTTGAAAATCCTTTTTTTAGTGTTTCTTTTTTCATATTCATGCCTGCGAAAACAGGTATCTATTTTGTTATTATCTCAAAAATCAATCTTTTTTATTCGTTTAAAAGATTTTTTTTGTTTACGTTAGTTTGCGTTAGCGATTGATGTGGCATCCTTTTTTGCCATTAAAAGCAAAAAAGATATAACGGAAAGCGCGACCCTTGTGGTAACGCCCAAAATATTTTAAGCTAACTGGTTTTCTACTTTTAGCATCCAACCAAATTTATCTTCTACTTTACCAGTTTTAATGGCGTTTAAAGTGTTGTTAACGTCTAAACCTACTGGACTTTCGTTGGATACGTGTATAACCTCATCGCCTACTCCAATGTCTTGAATGTAAGCAATACCAACGGCTGTTCCTGTACCAAAGGCTTCTTCTAATGTTTTGTTTTTTGCCGCTTCTTGAATCTCGTCTATGGTTATTTTACGCTCTGTAACCTGGTAACCTTTATCTCTTAATATATCGATTACACTCATGCGCGTGATACCGTCTAATATAGAACCGTCTCGATTTGGTGTGATGAATTTTCCGTCGATTTTAAAGAAAATATTCATGGTTCCAACTTCTTGAATGTATTTGTGCTCTATAGCATCTAACCACAATACTTGATCGAAACCTTTTGCTTTTGCTAACTCTGTTGGACGAATGGCTGCGGCGTAATTTCCGGCTGCTTTTGCTTCTCCTGTTCCACCATTTACGGCACGTATGTAATGCTTTTCGGCCCAAAGTTTAATACGCTTACTAAAAAACGGTCCTGCTGGTGAAGCCATGATTATAAATTTATAATGTGTTGCTGCACGCATACCAATAAAGGCTTCGTCTGCATACATAAATGGTCTTAAATAAAGCGCGCTACCATCGGTTGGTGGAATCCAGTTACGCTCTAAATCGACTAACTGTTTTAGTCCTTCTACAAATAAATCTTCTGGAAAATGTGGCATTCCCATACGGTCTGCACTGGTATTTAATCGTGCTGCATTTTTATCTGCTCTAAACAACATTGGATTTCCATCTGCATCTACTGTTGCTTTCATGCCTTCAAAAATGGCTTGACCGTAATGTAATGCCATTGCTGCTGGATGCGTAGGAATCATGCCCATTGGTTCTATTCTTGGGTTTTCCCAAACGCCGTTATTGTAATCACAAATAAACATGTGATCTGTGAATGTTGTGCCTAATGGAATGTTGTTGAAGTCTATGTTTTTGACTTTGGATTTTTCTACTTTGGTAATTGAAATGTTAGGTTTCATAATTTTATGCCCACACGAAAGTGGGTATCTCATTAATTAAACTTTATTTTTTATTGTGGATTCCGTATCAAATATGGAATGACAATACTATTTATATTAATATACTCTCTCTTTTACTAAGAGATTGCTACGTCGCAGGAATTAAATGTCTCTATTGATATCAAATTGCTCGAAATAATCGGCTACACGTCTTACAAAGCTTCCGCCAAGGAAACCATCTACAACACGATGATCGAATGATAATGATAGATACATCATGCTACGTATTGCGATTTCGTCTCCGTTTTCGGTTTCGATAACTTCTGGTCGTTTCTTAATAATTCCTAAGGCAAGAATTGCTACTTCTGGTTGATTTATTATTGGTGTTCCCATGACGCTACCAAAAGTTCCAACATTTGATATTGTGAACGTACTGCCTTTTATATCGTCTCCTGCCAATTTATTTTCTCTTGCTTTTCCTGCCAGTTCATTAACATTGCTAGCAATGGTTTTTAAATCTTTAGTATCTGCATTTTTTACTACAGGAACTATTAAATTCCCACTTGGTAAAGCGGTTGCCATACCAATGTTTATATCTTCTTTCACAATGATATTATTGCCATCTACCGAAGCATTAATGTTTGGAAAATCTTTTACTGCTTTAGCTACTGCTTCTACAAATAATGGTGTAAAGGTTAAGCGTTCGCCATGTTTTTCTTGAAAAGCGACTTTGTTTGCATTTCGCCAGTTTACCATGTTGGTTAAATCCGCCTCCACATAAGCTGTAACGTGTGGCGACGTGTGTTTTGAATACACCATGTGATCTGCAATCATTTGGCGCATGCGATCCATTTCAATTACTTTTCCTTTACCTTTATCGAATTGCAATTGTGGAATACGATAGGCTGTTGGATCTTTTTCGGCTACTGGTTGTGCAAATTTGTATGGTCTGCCTTCTTCTATGTATTGAAAAACATCACTTTTACGCAATCTGCCTTCATGACCTGTTGCTGGAATTCTGGCTAATTCTTCAAAACTAATGTGTTCCTCTTTTGCTATTTCTAGTATTAACGGTGAGAAAAATGTATTTGAATTTGAAACCGAAAAAGCATTTGAAGCAGAAGTTGATGCTTGCTGAACTGGTTTTGGTCTTTTTGATGCCTTTTCTTTCTTTTGAGACGTCTCGACAGCACTCGATGATGCTTTTGCTTTATTGGAAGATTTTACCTCTTCTGAAACTTCTAACACTGCAATGACTTCTCCAACTGGCACAACATCTTTAGCTTCAAATAAGGTTTTAACTAGTGTTCCTGAAGCTGGTGCTGGTACTTCGTTATCTACTTTATCTGTAGCAACTTCAAGTATAATGTCTCCTTCATCAAAACTATCTCCTTCAGAAATTAGCCAATTAATAATGGTACCTTCTGTTATACTTTCGCCCATTTTGGGCATTTTTAATTCAAAATTTTTCAACATTTTCAATTTAAATATCAGAAATAAAAATAAGTATATTCAATATTTTATTTAGTTAAAATCTTACTTTAAAAACTATAACAGAATATAATTCTATAATTTTAAATTATAAAAGAATAAAAAACTTTTTATTAATATATTTGCCTTATCTAATGAAATAAAATTCTATGGCTTTTACAATGGATAAAATAGACGCAGAAATTCTTTCTCTTCTTCAAAAAAACAGCAATCGAACAACAAAAAGTATTGCTAACGAATTAGGCATGACAACCACTCCTATTTTTGAACGCATTAAAAAATTAGAAAAAGAAGGTTATATAAAAAAATATGTTGCTATTTTGAACAATAAGAAAATAGGTTTAAAACAGACTGTTTTTATAGGAATTACTCTACAAGGACACACTAGAAGTTATCTTGAAAAATTTGTAACTCAAATAAATAGTTTTCCTGAAGTTATTGAATGTCACAGAGTGAGTGGAAATTTTGACTATCTTTTAAAACTTGTTGTTGAAGATATTGAAGCTTATGAAACTTTTATTATTTCGAAATTAACGTTATTACCTTATTTAGGAAATGTACAGAGTTTAATTACACTCTCAACTGGCAAGGAGACTAACGAGATTGATTTGAGTGCTATTTTATAGCTTAAAAAACTAATCTATTTAAATCTATTTTTTGAAGGTTTCACGAAGCGTTTTATAAACATCTTCTTGAACTTTCATACTTTCTGGCACTTTTCTTAAAGGTTCTACAGCTTTCAAACTTTCATGACAATCTGCTGGTAATTGTTGATATAATTGCGTGCCTTTTGTTTTCCATGCTATCATTTCATCACTTACTTGCTTGATAACTTTTGCAGGATTACCTACTACTAAGCTACGTTTTGGAATTATAGTTTCCGCCTTTACAAATGCCATTGCTCCAACTATAGATTCATCACCAATTTCGGCATCGTCCATAATTACAGTATTCATTCCAATTAAGCAATTACGCCCTAAATTTGCACCATGAATAATTGCGCCATGACCAACGTGAGCGCTTTCTTTAAGTGTAATCGATTTACCCGGAAACATGTGTACTGTACAATTTTCTTGTACGTTTACTCCATCTTCTAAAATAATTTGTCCCCAATCACCACGAATTGCAGCTCCAGGACCAATGTAACAGTTTTTACCAATAATAACATTTCCTGTTACTGCGGCCAATGGATGCACAAAACTTGACTCGTGAACAACTGGAATAAACCCATTAAAACTATAAACCATAGCAATATAAAATTTTTAAAAAATATTAAATACTTATAAAAATGACAATAAAATGTAAGGTTTTGTATATTTAAACATACTATTTAATAACAAATAATTTAAATATATAATCACACATCGTCATCATTCGATATAAAAAAAGAAGATATACCTCAACTTAAGTTTTCTAAAAATGAAACGTTATTAAGTTCAAAGAAAAGAAAATTAAGAGCACATTATTTAGAACGTGCTACCCAATTAGGTAATTTACTAAAAACAAAAGTTAAAATTTATTTTATAGATAACTCTAATAAGCTAATGAGCGTAAATACTACTATTTGGGCAGTTACTTCTAATTTTGTTGTGTTAAAGCAAGGGATAACCATACCTAAACACAGTATAATTTATGTTGAATAACTAAGAGCTTATTTAAAACCTTTTAGTTTTTCTTTTGTAAATTCTGAAAGCACAAGTTTTCCGCTAGTTGCAGCACGTTCTGCCAACAATTCATCCCAATGATCTGTACCTTGCCAGAATACTTTTTTCATTTCGCGCATAGCATCTGTATTGTAAGTGCATAAATGTTCTGCTGTTGTTTTAACAGCTTCATCTAGTTCTTCGTTACTTTCAAAGACATGCGTGAATAATCCTTTTTGTTTAGCCCATTCTGCAGGATAAAACGTATTCGCGTCTATTGCTATTTGCGACATACCGCTCAAACCAATTTTGCGCTCTATTGCTGGACCAACTACAAATGGTCCAATACCAATATTCAACTCACTTAATTTTATAGCTGCATATTTTGAAGCCATACAATAATCGGTTGAAGCTGCTAAACCAACACCACCACCAACGGTTTTACCTTGTATGCGACCAATGATAAATTTTGGACATTTACGCATCGCATTAATTACGTTTGCAAATCCAGAAAAGAATACTTTTCCAGTTGCTGCATCGTTGATGTTTATGAGTTCGGTAAAACTTGCTCCTGCACAAAAGGTTCTGTTTCCTCCACTTTTAAGCACAATTACTTTTATAGCATCGTTAGTTCCTGCATCTGTGATGGTTTGCGCTAATTCCGCTAAAACATCTCCAGGAAGAGAGTTATGTGCTGGGTGGAAGAATTCTATGTATCCTACTTCGTTTTCTATGGTTTGTTTAACGTATGGTTTTATCATGATTTTTCTAAAATTAACTTCTCAATTTTATTAATATATTTTTTAGCATTTTCGTTTTCAGGGTCTAAAACTAAAGATTTTTTATAGCTATTTAATGCATTATTATAATCTTCAGTTATAAAATAGGCTTGAGCTAAACTATCATAAAAATTAGCATTTTCAGGATACTCTTTTGTAAGATGAATAAAAAACTCAACCGCTTTTTTTTGTTTATTTTCATTCAGTAATTGATATCCATAATTATTCAAGCTTCTTAAATTTATTAAATACTTTGCAGTATCTGTTTTCAATTCTCTAAATTCTTTAAAAGCATTTTCAGAATTTCTTAAAAAAGAATGTTTCAATTTTGAAGCTAAATTAAGTTTGGGATATTTTATTAAATCTGCTTCAATTTCGATAAAAAACAAATTTGCCCAATCATTAAAAGCAGCGTCTGACACATTGTTTATAATTACTACAATTCCGTAATCGGAATCAGGACAAATTAACAATCCACTTTGTATACCTTTACTTGTACCAGTTTTTGAATAATAGTAACCTTCTTCTTCGCCAACGCCAATATTTTGCCACAAATAACCAATATTTTCATCGTCTTCTTTGTCTTCAAATAATGAACGTGACGCTTCCTTTACCCAAGGTTTATTTTTACTTTCAATAAGATATTGCATGTATTTTGCCATATCTGGCAAAGTTGAAATTGCGCCACCAGCTGCACCATATAATGGACAATAATCAGTCATTGCAGGTTTACCATCTCGATTTCCTTTAACTAAATTTGCTTTAAATTTTTCTGATTCGTTTAAAAATGTGTTGTTCATTCCAATCTCAGAAAACAATTCTTTTATTTGAATCTTAAAAGACTTTTTATTTACCTTTTCTAAAATATAAGCCAAAATTTCAGGCCCAATATTATTATACACAAACTTAGTTCCTGGCTTATTTATGATCTCAACATTTTTTAAATCTTTTAATAAATCTTGAATCGTATACTCCGCATTTTCATCACCGTTTTTTAATCGGTTGTAATAAGTTTGCAAACCTTTTGTTGTTTTACTTTCTAGACCTAAACTGTGAGTTAGTAAATGTTTGATTGTTATTGGTTGACCTTCAAATTCTAAATTTTTATAGTCGTCACCCAAATACTTGCGAATGTCATCGTCTAAACTAATTACATCAGACAACACAGCTTTAGAAGTTAATGCACCAGTGAAAGTTTTGGTAATAGATGCTATTTCATAAAGCGAACTATCATTAGGTGTATTTTTTTTTCCATTTTCTATTTCGCCATAATAATTCTGATAAGTTTTACCATCTTTATAAACCGCTAACGCAATTGAATTTATGTTCCCTTTTTGCAACGTATTTTTAGCGTATCCATCTATTAAAAAAGCTAATTCGCCGAAAGTTTTATCTTCGGAAATTTCAATCTTTTCTGCTGTTTCTTTTGGATTGTTACAGCTGAAAACTAAAACACAAATGATAATGAATTGAATTAGTTTCATATTTCTAAATGATTGTTTTTTATATTAATCCGAATTGCTCGAAATGATGGTTAAGGTGTTTTCTTTCTAATAAATACGCTTCGTATTTATTCAACTCACCGAAAACCAAATTTTTCAATTTAGCCTCTGGATTTTCTTTAAAAAACTCTATATATTTTTCTCTTTGCGCTTTAAATTTTTCAATAGCGGTTTCTAAATCTGGATGTTTTAAATCGTCAAGCGTTTCTTTTTCTAAATGTGGAAATTGAGAGTTTTTAGGAAACTTTCTGTAATCATATAAACTATGATGTACTTTTTCTAATATCTTTTCCGGTGTTGCAATATCAAAATCTTGAATTTCTCCTGAAGCAATTTTATAGGTGTATTCTAAATGCTCAATCATATGTTGTGGTGTCATGATTCCCCATTTAGGTTTAGCATCTGCTTTTAAATTTGAAAGACATTCGTCAATTTTTTCCGAAGTCATTTCAACAAAGGTTTCTTGCTTTTTTTCTACCATTGTTAATATGGTTGCAACAGCAACTAACGGACTATCTTTTTCGGTTTTCTGACTTTCTGGACGATTTTCAAAATTAGCATCAAAAACCTCAACGTGCCATTTTACGATTCCGCTTGGATGTTCTGCAGAAGCAACATCTCTATCTACTTTTTCTTTACATGTTAAACGTACATAAATAGTATCGTTATGATATAGTGGTCGTAAAAAACGAATACTATCTAAACCATAATTAGCTGCTACAGGTCCTTTATTTGGATACACAAACAATCCTGCTGCTGCAGAAATAATAAAATATCCATGCGCTGTTCTTTTTTCGAAAATACTTCCATCTAAAGATGTAATATCGGTATGTGCATAGAAGTGATCCCAAGTTAAATTGGCAAAATTCTGAATATCATTATCTGTTAATGTACGCTTATGGGTTTTTAATGACATTCCTGGTTGAATGTCTTCCCAATGGTATTGAAATGGATGCAGTTCTGCTTCCTTATATTTTGCATTTTGCTGATATATTCCTGTAATTTCCGTTATCGTTGTTGGTGAACCTTGAATGGCTGTACGCTGTAAATAGTGTTTTATGCCACGCATTCCTCCCATTTCTTCGCCTCCACCAGCACGTCCTGGACCTCCATGTACTAAATATGGTAATGGCGAACCATGACCTGTACTTTGCTTCGCACTTTCTCTATTTAAAACTAAAATTCTACCATGATGCGATGCTGCATTTATTACATACTCTTTAGCAATTGTATCATCATTGGTAGCAATAGAAGACACTAGAGATCCTTTTCCCATTTGCGCCAAAGTAATAGCTTCGTCTAAATTTTTATAAGGCATTATGGTACTTACTGGACCAAAAGCCTCACGTTCGTGAATCACTGTATTTTGAAATGGATGGTCTGCTCGTAATACAATCGGACTAATAAATGCGCCTTTTTTGGCATCTGCTCCAATAGTATTAATTTCGTCTAAATTACCATACACAATTTGTGCTTCTTTAGATAAATCGTTTACGGAATCTCGAACTGCTTGAACTTGTTGATGACTGACTAAAGAACCCATTCTCACCTCTTTCAATCTTGGATCTCCAATAGTTACTTTATCTAGCTGTTTTGCTAATGCAGTTTGCACATCGTCTACTAATTTTTCTGGCACAATAATTCTTCGAATAGCTGTACATTTTTGCCCAGCTTTAACCGTCATTTCCTTTCTAACTTCTTTTATAAACAAGTCGAATTCTGGTGTTCCAGGAACCGCATCTTCTCCTAAAATGGAAGCGTTTAAAGAATCGGCTTCCATAGTAAAAGGTACAGATTCTTGTATTAATCTTGGATGCGCTTTTAGTAAGCGTCCGGTTTGTGCAGAACCTGTAAAGGTTACTACATCTTGAGATTCAACGGTATCTAAAATATTTTTAACCGTTCCGTTTATAATTTGTAATGCACCTTCTGGTAAAATACCAGAATCTATAATGGTTCTTGCAACTGCTTCTGCTAAATAAGATGACGAAGGTGCAGGCAACACCACAGCAGGAACTCCTGCCATCCAGTTTACCGCACATTTTTCTAACATTCCCCAAACTGGGAAGTTAAATGCGTTGATGTGTACTGCAACTCCTTTTTTTGGTACCATAATATGATGCGCCATAAAGCGTCCGCCACGAGACAAATCGATAGCATCACCTTCTACATGATAGGGTTGATTAGGAAACAATTTTCGTAACGACGCGTTTGCAAACAGGTTACCAAAACCACCTTCAATATCTATCCAACTATCTACTTTAGTTGCTCCAGTTCTATAGCTTAATTCGTAAAACTGGTCTTTCCTTTTGGTCAAATACAATGCTAGTTTTTTAAGCATATTTCCACGCTCTTGGAAGGTCATTTTACGAAGTACTTCTCCTCCTTTTGTTCGTCCGTAGTTTAAAATTTCAGGAACGTCTAAACCTTCTATTGCAACGCTTGTAAAGGCTTCGCCAGTTACTGCATCTAAGATTGGTGTTCCTTCTTCTTTTCCTGTTGTCCAAGAACCTTGAACGTAGTGCTGAATCTTGTTCATATTTAATATATAGTAGATTCCGCATCTAGTGCGGAATGACAAATCGTTATAAATTTATATTTTCGATAATAGCAGCATAACCTTGCCCAACGCCAATACACATAGTCACTAGAGCATAGCGCTTGTTTTGTTCCTTCAACTCTAAAGCTGCCGAATACGCAATTCTTGCTCCTGTAACACCCAATGGATGACCAATTGCTATAGAGCCTCCATTTGGATTTAATCTAGGATCGTTATCTGCAATTCCCCAAGCGCGAGTACATGCTAATGCTTGTGCCGCGAAGGCTTCGTTAAGCTCGATAATGTCGATATCATCCATGGTTAAACCTGCTTTTTCTAATGCTTTATTAGAAGCTTGCACAGGACCAATACCCATAATTCTTGGCTCGACACCAACCACTGCAGAGCTTACTATTCTTGCCAATGGGTTAAGATTGTATTTTTTTACTGCATCTTCACTTGCAATAATAGTTGCTGCTGCTCCATCGTTTAATCCTGAAGAATTCCCAGCAGTTACGCTTCCGCCTTCTTTTTTAAATGCTGCTCTTAATTTTCCTAAAACTTCTAAAGATGTTGTTGGCTTTACAAATTCATCTTTAGAAAATTGAATTGGATCTTTTTTACGTTGTGGAATTTCAACTGTTACTATTTCTTTTGCTAATCGACCGTTTTCTTGTGCTTTTGTAGCTTTCATTTGGCTCCAATGCGCAAATTTATCTTGGTCTTCGCGAGATATATTATATTTTTCAACTAGGTTTTCTGCAGTCATTCCCATACCATCAGTACCATACATTTCGTGCATTTTCGGATTTACAAATCGCCATCCGAAAGTAGAGTCGTACATTTTAGAATCGCCTCCAAATGCTGATGATGGTTTTGCCATGACGTATGGTCCACGTGTCATATTTTCTACTCCTCCGGAAATAAACACATCGCCATCTCCAGCTTTTATAGCTCTGTTAGCATGAATAATTGCTGACAATCCTGAGCTACACAATCTATTAACCGTTTCTCCAGGTACTGTAAATGGCAAGCCTGCCAAAAGTGAAGACATACGTGCTACGTTACGGTTGTCTTCTCCAGCTTGGTTGGCACAACCCATAACAACATCGTCGTATGCTTCTTTTGGAATGTTTGGGTTTCGTTTTACAACTTCTGAGATTACTAATGCTCCTAAATCATCTGTTCGAACAGCAGATAAGGTTCCTTTGTAGTTTCCTATTGGTGTTCTAATTCCGTCTATTATGTATGCTTCTTTCATCTTAAATGCCTGCGAAAGCAGGTATCTTTTAATTATTACTATTCTTTTTGGCGTTACCTAAAGGTCGGGCTTTCGGCAGTCGCTTTTTTTTGAGAAAAACAAAAAAGAGCTTCAACAAATGCCTCAATCCCTAACGCACTTACTTGTTATGTTTTTCCTTAGCCAAAGTTTATTTTCTTTTAACTAAGAGATTCCTGCCTTCGCAGGAATTAGTTCCAATCTTTTTGAGTTCTATAAACTACACCTTTAAAAAGTGCAACTAATTCTTCTCCTCTTTTGACTTCAATAATATTAAAGCCTAATTTATTTTTTACGTTTTCTATTACAGATTCTGCTGTAATATAATCTCCTTCTTCCAATGCTTCAATATGATTAATACTTGTTTCTATTGAAACTGCATATTTACCATGTGTGTTTGCTGCAAATCCAAATGCTGTATCTGCTAAGGAATAACTAATACCTCCATGTGCTTTATCCATACTGTTTAGCATTTCTTTTCTTACAGTCATTGCTACTTTACAGCGACCTATTTCGCATTCTAGGATTTCTATTCCTAGCCAAGTGCTATATGCATCTTTGGATAGCATTTTATGAGGAATGGCTTCGCCTTTCATTTAAAAAAAAGTTTTATTTTCTCTGTTCATTTTTCGTAATAACGGACTACAACGGTATCTATCTTCATGGTATTCGTTATATAATTCGTCTAATTTAGACACACACCAATCGATACCTTTTTCATCTGCCCAAGCCAATAATCCTTTTGGATAGTTGACACCTTTAGTCATAGCATTATCTATGTCTTCTGCTGAAGCAATATTTAAGAATAGTGCATCTGCTGCTTCGTTGATTAGCATGACTAAAACTCTGTTGAAAATAGTTTCAGATAATACTGCATCTTTTGTTGGTTCTGGTTTTACTGCTCCTTCAGAATAATCGTAATAACCTTTTCCTGATTTTCGTCCTAAATATCCTGCTTCACTTAATCGTTTCTGTGTAAAGCTTGGCTTGTATCTTGGGTCGAAATAAAAAGCGGTAAAAACGGTTTCGGTTACCGTGTAATTAACATCGTTTCCTATAAAGTCCATCAACTCAAATGGTCCCATTCTGAAACCACCTAAACTTTTCAAACTGTAATCTATGGTTGCGAAATCTGCTAATCCTTCTTCGTAAATTCTTAGTGATTCGCCATAAAAAGGTCTTGCTACTCTGTTTACTATAAATCCTGGAGTGTCTTTAGCTACTGCTACTACTTTTTTCCAATCGGAAATCGTTTGTATTGACTTATTAAGAACCTCATTAGACGTTTGAATAGCAGGAATGACCTCAACCAATTTCATTAAAGGTGCAGGATTGAAAAAATGAATACCAACACAACGCTCTGGTTTCTCTAACGAAGCTGCAATAGAAGCTATGGATAAACTTGATGTGTTTGATGCTATGATGCAATCTTCTGAAACATAAGTTTCAAGTTCTGAAAAAACTTTTTTCTTAATGTCAAGGTTTTCAATTATTGCTTCAATCGTTAAGTTAGAATCTGCTAAATCTTTTAAATTATCAACATAAGAAATGTTAGATTGAATTCTGTTTTTTTCTTTAGAATCTATTCGTCCTTTTTCAATAAGACGATTTAATATTTTTTCAAGACTAGCTTTAGCTTTATCCAATGCTGCTTGATTAGTATCGTATAATTTAACTGTACAACCAGAAGTTGCTGCGACTTGCGCGATGCCACTTCCCATGGTTCCGGAACCTATTATTCCTACGTTCATTTAGTTTCCTTTAAAATTTGGTTTTCTTTTTTCTATAAATGCTGCAACGCCTTCCGCATAATCGTTAGTACTTGCTGCTTCTATCTGTAATTTAGACTCTAACGCTAATTGCGCTTCTAAATCGTTTGTCATAGACTTGTTATATAACTCTTTAATTAAGCCTAATGCTTTGGTAGGCATGTTGGCTAACTTTACAGCTAGCTTATTAATTGTTTCTTCGAATTCTTCCGTAGAAACACATTTGTAAATCATTCCCATTTTTTCAGCTTCTTCAGCTCCAATTTTATCACCTAACATGGCTAAAGCTAAAGCTTTTTGAAAACCAATTAATCTTGGTAAAAAGAACGTTCCTGCACTATCTGGCACTAAACCAATTAAACTAAATGCTTGAATAAAACTTACTTTTTCATGCGCTACAACAATATCACAAGCTAAAGCAATATTGGCTCCTGCTCCTGCTGCCACACCATTTACTGCTGCAATAATTGGTTTTTTAATTGCACGAATTCTTGTAATAATTGGGTTGTAATGCTCGTCTAATATTTTTTTAAATCCTGGATTTAAATCTGGATCTGTAACTTCTTTTAAATCTTGACCAGCACAAAATGCTTTTCCGTTTCCTGTAAGTACAATTGCTCTTACATCTTCGTTTTTTTCGCACGCATCTAATGTGTCGTGGAGACTAAATGCCATTTCACGGTTGAAGCTGTTGAATACTTCTGGTCTGTTTAGCGTGATATATGCTACCTTATTTTCAATTTTAAGCTCAATACTTTTACTCATATTTATTTTTTATTATGGATTCCGCATCAAGTGCGGAATGACAAAACGTTTTATTTAATAATCTCTCTTTTATTTTTGCTGATGAGATCCTGAATCAAGTTCAGGATGACAACAAATTATCATTTGAGACATTTAAAATAATCGAAAGGTTCCTGGCAATCATCACACTGAAATTGTGCTTTGCATGCTGTTGACCCAAACTGACTTACTAATCTTGTATTCATGGAACCACAATTAGTACATTTTACCAATCGTTTTCCATTCAGCAACACATCTTTATCTGCTTCTGCGTTTAAAGGTGCTGCTATACCGTAATCTTCTAATGCTTTTCTTCCTCTTGGTGTAATCCAATCGGTTGTCCAAGCTGGTGCTAAAATTAATTCGATTTCGGAATCGTATTCTGCAATTTTCAATGCTGCTTTAATATCGTCTCCAATAACATCCATTGCTGGACAACCACTATAGGTTGGTGTAATTTGAACTTTCACGATGTTATTTTCGATAATAGCAGAACGTACAACTCCCATATCCATAATGGATAATACTGGAATCTCAGGATCTGAAACTTTTTCCAGAATTGGTATTAAAATTTCGTCTATGTTTTGTTCTGTTGTTGTCATGTTCACTTCCCATGAAAATGGGAATCTTTTATTTTGCTTCTCGATACAATTTGTTCCTTCTTCACAAATCACTCGAAGTGACGTTTATTTTATGAGATTCCTGCCTTCGCAGGAATTTTACCATTCCATATTTGGATAGGTACGTTGCATATATTGTAAATCGGTTAATAAATATCCCAAATGCTCTGTATGAATACCTTGTTTACCTCCTTTTTGAAACCATTTAGATTCTGGTGTTTCTAAGGTTGCTTCGCTTAAAACAGCTTCTACTTTCTCGTAGTATGCTTTTTTTAAAGTGGTAACATCTACTCCAATTCCTTCTGCAACCATTGCTTTATCTGCTTCTGTTTGATGAAATAATTCATCTGTGTACGTCCACAAATCATTTATAGCTTCTTGCATTTTGGCTTTACTTTCTGAAGTTCCATCTCCTAGACGCTTTAACCAATCGGTAGAAAAACGTTGATGATAGCTTACTTCTTTTAGCGACTTTGTTGCAATTGCTGAAAGCGTTAAATCCTTACTTTTTTCTAATTGAGTTAAAAAGAGAAAGTGATACACATCGAACAAAAACTGACGTGCGATAGTATATGCAAAATTGGTATTTGGTTGTTCTACCAATAACACGTTTACATATTCTCTTTCTTTACGAAGCATTGCAATATCATCTTCCGTTCGCTTATCTCCAGCAATTTTTGCTGCATATTGATAATAGCTTCGTACTTGACCGAATAAATCTAGTGAAATATTTGTACAGGCAATATCTGTTTCTAAGCTTGGTCCGTGACCTGTTAACTCTCCTAGTCTTTGACCGAGAATAAGACTGTTGTCTGCTATGCCTAATATATAATTGTATAAATTCTGATTCATAGTTTCCTAAATGAGATTCCTGCCTACGCAGGAATTTGTTACATATGTTTTACTTCGTCTGGTAAATCGTAAAATGTTGGATGACGATATACTTTATCTTGAGCAGGTTCAAACATTTCACCATTATTCTCAGGATTGGATGCTGTAATATGCTTAGATTCTACCACCCAAATACTTACACCTTCGCTTCTTCTAGTGTAGACATCTCTTGCGTTTTCTAATGCCATTTCCTCATCTGCTGCGTGTAAACTTCCGCAGTGACGATGTTCTAATCCGTTTTTACTTCTTACGAAGACTTCCCATAAGGGCCAATTTTTTGTTGACATAATTTTTAATGCCTGTAAAAACAGGTATCTTATTAATTATATTTATATTTTCTTTTTTCTTTATGTTCATTTTGTCTTGAAACAAAACGAACCAAAAGTTCAAGTTGAAATTAGGAATTTTTAAAACTTCTTTTAGAGTTTTAAAACCTCAAAATGAAATCTAAATTTTTTCCAAGGCTTCAAAAATTCTTAACGATTTCATTTTGTTATTCTGCATTTCAACGTGGTGATTATTTGCTAACTGATTTTTAAATCAAAAGTCATTGACTATTTAACTTTATTAAACCGCCTTCTTCTCTTTTCTATCTTGTTTCTTTTCGGCATGTGCCATTGCTGCGTCACGAACCCATGCTCCATTTTCCCATGCATTTACTCTTGCTTTCATGCGTTCCTTATTCATTGGTCCATGACCTTTTACAACTTGCCAAAACTCGTCCCAATCGATTTCTCCAAAGTCATAACTTTGGCGTTCTTCATTCCATTTTAAATCTGGATCTGGAATGGTTAAACCTATTAATTCTGCTTGTGGAACGGTTTGATCTATAAATTGCTGACGTAAATCGTCGTTAGACTTACGTTTTAGTTTCCATTTCATAGATTGTTCTGTATGAATTGACTCTGCATCTGTTGGACCTAACATCATTAAACTTGGCCACCACCAACGGTTTAATGCATCTTGTGCCATTTCCTTTTGTTCTAGTGTACCATTTGCCAACTTTATCATGATTTCGTAACCTTGACGTTGGTGAAAACTTTCTTCTTTACATACACGAATCATTGCTCTTGCGTATGGTCCATAAGAAGTATTACATAATGGCACTTGATTGATTATTGCTGCGCCATCTACTAACCATCCTATAGCTCCCATATCTGCCCATGTTACTGTTGGGTAGTTAAAAATAGACGAATATTTTGCTTTACCTGTATGTAATTGCTCGTACATTTCTTCGCGAGAAATACCAAGCGTTTCGGTTGCTGAGTATAGATATAGTCCATGTCCTGCTTCGTCTTGTACTTTTGCTAACAATGCAACTTTACGACGTAACGATGGCGCACGAGTTATCCAGTTACCTTCTGGAAGCATACCTACAATCTCGGAATGTGCGTGTTGCGACATTTGCCTAATATGTGTTTTACGGTATTTTTCTGGCATCCAGTCTTTTGGTTCGATTTTCTCGTCTCTTGCGATACGTGCTTCGAATTGTTCTTCTAAACTTTTTATTTGTTCTTCACTCATCTTTCTAAGCTTTTAACTATTAGCTTTTGGCTTTTAGCTTGTTGAACTTCTTTTTTATTAGCTGTTGGCTGTTGGCCTTTTGCTGTTAGCGCGTTAAGGATGGAGCAATTGTTGGAGCTCATCTTTGATAGCGACTTGCGAGAGCCTGACCCTTTGGGTAACGCCAAAATTATTATTTGAGATTCCTGCTTTCGCAGGAATTTGTTAGACGTCGAAATCGACGACTACTTTATCTGTTGTTGGTACTGCTTGACAGCTTAGCACCAAGTTTTGCGCGACTTCTTTATCGTCTAGCGCATAATTTATTTTCATTTCTACTGTTCCTTCTACGACTTCGCATTTACAGGTGCTGCAAACACCAGCTTTACAGGCGAATGGCAAATCGGCTCCTGCGCCTAAGGCTGCATCGAGAATATTATCGTACTCTTTGGTCATAGTGAAAGCGAATTCTTTTCCGCCATCGACTATGGTTACTTGTGTTCCTTCTACGTTTTGTTGTGCTAGACGCTCGGCTCTTTTAATATCTTCGTCTGAAAGACCTGTTACGAATAGCTCGAAATGCACGAGTTCTTTTGGTAATCCTGAGTTTATTAAATAGTCGCTTACGTAGTGTACCATTTTTTCTGGTCCGCAAAGGAAAACTTCGCTGGTGTCTGGAATATCGATGAATGTTTTGGTAAGGATTTGCATTTTTTCATCATCAAATCTACCATTAAACAACTCGATATCGCGACGCTCTTTAGTTAAGAAATAATAGATTTCTAGTCTGCCAAAGTATTTGTTACGAAGTTGCTCTAAGGCTTCTTTAAAGATAATTGATTTTGCAGTTTTATTTACATAAAACAATTTACATGTTGCATTAGGCTCTGCCGATAAATGTGCTTTTAACATGGAAAGCACTGGTGTTATACCACTTCCTGCTGCAAAAAACAGATAGTTTTTTGAGGCTTCCGGCTGTACTTCTACTCCAAATGTACCGCTTGGCACCATAACTTCAAGCTCGTCTCCTGCTTTTAAATTTTCGTTTACATATGTTGAAAATTTACCTCCCGAAATTAGCTTTACTGCAACTTGCCACTGGTTATCGTTTGGTGAAGAGCATAACGAATAGGAACGACGAACATCTTCGCCATTAATATCTGCTTTTAGTGTTAAATGCTGACCTTGACGGAATTTAAATTCGCTTTTTAAATCATCTGGAACAGCGAAAGAAACAACCGAAGTATCGTCTGTTTCCTTATATATATCTTGTATTTTAAGTGTATAGAATTGTGCCATTATTATTTTTTAACCCTCAAACTAACACTTGTTAGTTAGCGTTACAAAGTTAAGAAATAATTTGATACCTAAATGTTAATTCCGTGAATGAGTACTTTATTTAAATTATTTGCTAAATCGTTTACGTTAAGTTCTTCTTTTTTAGGAATCCAAATGTAAAGTGATCGTAATGTGGTAAGCATTGAAAACATTATTATTTCTGGATTTACTTCTTTAAGCTCTGACGATTCTATGCCTTGCTGTATAATAGAAAGAAAATCTTTTTCGTAATTATCTCTTAAACTTAAATAATAGTTTAATTGTGTTTCTAAATGCATCCAATCGTTATTTAAGGATGCCATACCATAAATGTTTTCGCTCGCAATTTTAACGTGTAAAGCTACAATTTGCTTTAGTTTCTCTATGCATGATAGTTTAGAATCTTGCACTAACTTCATACCTTGCGTAAACTCTTCGGCTATTGATATTATAATAGTATTTAAAATATCTTGTTTAGAGTTAATATGATTGTAAAGACTTGCCGCTTTTATTCCCATAGCGGTTGCCAAATCCCTCATAGTAACCGCACTGTATCCTTTTTCTTTAAACAGTTTTGCTGCTACCCTAATAATTTCTTCTTTACGCGTTTCTTGTTTCAAGTCTTTATTGTATTTAATTATTGTAAATTTATACAAAAAGAAAGACTATGGGATTTTTAGATTTTATTTTTGGAGCAAAAAAACGACAAGTTGAAACATATTTAAATAATGGCGCAGTAATTTTAGATGTAAGAACACAACGCGAATGGAATAAAGGCCATATCGAAAATGCTGTACACATACCAATAGACGAGTTAAACAATCGTGTTGATGAAGTTAAAGCTTTAAACAAACCAGTTATTGCTTGTTGTGAAAGTGGAGTTCGTTCTGCAAAAGCCGCAAAATTTCTAAACTTAAATAATATTAGTGCTATAAATGGTGGTGGTTGGATTGGCTTAAAAAAGAAACTATAATTTTAAACCTTGAAGCTCTTCAACTGCTTCTATTGTATTTTGATTATACTGTAATGTCCAACCTAAAGAATTGGTAAGAATATAAAATTTAGCCAACTCACTTATTAATCTATTTTTGGTGTTAGATTTTAAATCTGAAGCTTCAATTTTTTGCATTAATTGTTGGTTTACCGTTTGTTTAATAGCATTATAATCTTTGGCTTCAAACGGATTTAAAAAATCGGCCTGAATATCATAATATTCAAAATCTGGACTAATTTTTATTTCTTCTTCTGGAATATTTAAAATGGAAAGTGTTTTTGTGCTTTCATCTATTTTATATTCAATTTTACTTAAATCGTAAGCTATAGTTACATCTGCATTAACCACAACTAATGCTTTTTTTTTCTACAGAAATTAAATTTCCAAATAAATCTTTTGAATTATTATAATTAAAAACCTGACTAAAATGACCTTCGGTCACTACAAGTTTACCTACATTTTTAAGCGACTCTTGAATTAAAGCAGAATGCTCTTGAAGTATAATTTTATCATTTTTTTTATCACTACAGTACTTAAAACTAAAGAGTATTATTAAGGTTATAACTACTCCAAAAAGTATTTTTCTCATATATCTAATTTAGTGAAAAATTAATTTACAAGTAATAAATCGATATTTAAAAAAAAACATCAGTACACAAGTTTTTAATACTTGAATACTGATGCTTGGGAATAGAGTTGATTAATAGCAAAACCAATTTAAGCTTAATTATTCTAAGTTCTTTTTTTATTCGATAAAATTAACAAAAAACTGTTTAAATGTATATTTGACAGAAAATTCATCAAAAAAATACTAACATCATAAAGAATGAAGCTCAAAGCTGAATTCTGTTTAAAATAAAATATGAGAGAATCGAGTTGTTAAAGATTCTTTTTTAATATCTAAGTTTAACAAAAACTCTTTATGAGCTTGAGAATTGTTATTAAATGGTTTATGCTGAAGTCCTTTTTGCACAACATCAACTTCCTTCATGATTTGAAGTGCATCCAAATTTACCCAAACTTCTATAAATTTTTGCCATATATATTTAATAGCAGTAGTATTAGGATGCAACATATCGTCTTTATAAAAACGATAATCGCGAAGCTCATCCATCATAATTTCATAAGAAGGAAAATATAAAGTTTCTGCATTTAAAACTTGATGTGTAGCAGAAATTAAATGCGATTTACTTTGCATATTTTCTACAAAACCATCCTTTATATGCCTTACCGGAGAAACCGTAAAAATTACTTTTGCTGTTTTATTAACCGCTCTAATTTTAGTTATGCAATTTTGAAGACTTTTCTTTACACTCTCAATCGATAATAAGTTTTTTTCAAATGCTTTTTGAGGCACTTTATGGCAATTAGCAACAATTTTATTTTCTTCTACTAAATTATAAACCCAAGCTGTACCTAAGGTAATTATAATATGTGTTGACTCTAAAATACTTTTTTGAAGTAATTGAAGTTGTGTATTTAAATCTTTAAGCAAATCTTCTTTTGAAGCATTACTTAATACCGAATGTGCATCGAAACAATGCCATTGTTCGTTGTGATAAAAAACGTCGTTATCTAAATATTTTTTTTGCTGAAGAGCTCTTGATATTACTGTTTCTATAGCTTTAGGATGAAACAAAATACCAAAAGGATTTGAAATACTTTGAAATTTAAAATACTCTAATTTATTACCTATATTTTCTGAAAAACAAGAACCCAAAAGCAAGAGTTTTGAATTATAATCTATAAGATTATGCTCTTGCTTTTTAAGTTTTATGTTTGTTTGTAATTTCATTTATAAGCTAATTCTCAAATACAAAATTGTATTATTGAATATATTTTTTCGCTTCATTTAAAGCTTCTGGAATACCAGCAGGATTTTTTCCGCCAGCGGTTGCAAAAAATGGCTGTCCGCCGCCGCCGCCATGAATTAGTTTTCCTAATTCTCTAACTACAGTTCCTGCGTTTAAACCTTTTTCGGCTACTAATTCTTTAGAAATATAACATGTTAACATAGCTTTTCCGCCAGCATCTGTACCAAATAATAAAAATAAATTTTTATGTTTTTGTCCCAACTCGAAAGCAACATCTTTAATACCTGAGGCATCTAAATCTACCTTTTCGGCTAAAAATTGAACACCATTAATTTCGGTTAAATTGTTTGCTAATTCGCCTTTTAAATTTTTGGCTTTATCTTTTAGTAAACTTTCAATTTGCTTTTTTAAATCGCTATTTTCTGTTTGTAGTTTTACTAAAGCTTCTTTAGGATCTTTTGCGTTGTTTAATAGAGATTTCATTTCTGAAAACACTTTACTATTTTCTGCATAAAAATCTTTAACAGCATCGCTAGTAATAGCTTCAATTCTTCTAATTCCTGAAGCAACTGCGCCTTCTGATACTATTTTAAAATGCCAAATGTCACCAGTATTTTTTACATGTGTTCCACCGCATAATTCTATAGACTGCCCAAAACGAATGGTTCTTACAGTATCGCCATACTTCTCTCCAAATAATGCCATTGCTCCATCTTCAATAGCTTGATCCATTGGCACATTTCTATTTTCTTCTAAGGCTAGTTTTCCGTCAATTCTTCGGTTTACAAAATCTTCAACCTCTTGTAATTGTTCGTTTGTAACTTTAGAAAAATGAGAAAAATCGAAACGTAAGTATTTTGAGTGTACTGCACTACCTTTCTGCTCTACGTGAGTTCCTAAAATCTCACGTAATCCTTGGTGCAATAAGTGTGTTGCTGTATGGTTACATTCTGTTCTATAACGCTGTTTAGCATCTACAACAGCTTTAAACGTTTCGTTTATGTGCTTTGGTAGATTTTTAGTAAAGTGAATGATTACGTTATTTTCCTTTTTAGTATCTAAAATATAAACGACATCGCCATGAGCATCTTCTAAGTAGCCTTTATCACCTACTTGTCCGCCACCTTCTGCATAAAATGGTGTTAAGTTGAATACTAGCTGATACATTTCACCATCTTTTTTAGAGGTTACCTTTCTGTATCGTGTTAACTTTACATTAGCTTCTAAAGCATCGTAACCAATAAATTCTTGTTCAACATCATCAATTAAAGTTGTCCAATCATCAGATTTTAAAGAAGACGATTCTCGACCACGGCTTTTTTGTTTTTCAAGTTCTGCGTTAAATTCTTCTACATTATAAGTGTAGCCTTTTTCACGTAAAATTAAATCGGTTAAATCTTCAGGAAACCCATAAGTATCTTTTAACTCAAAAACTTTAGCTCCTAAAACCTCTTTTCCTTTTGTAGTTTCTATAATACGGTCTAGTAATAACAAACCTTGATCTAATGTTCTTAAAAACGAGGTTTCTTCTTCTTTAATTACATTTTCAATAAGTTGTTTTTGTATTTTTAATTCTGGAAATGCTTCACCCATTTTATCACTTAACACATCTACTAAACGGTAAATAAATGGTTCTTTTTTATCTAAAAATGTAAAACCATAACGTACTGCACGACGTAAAATGCGACGTATTACATATCCTGCACCTGTATTACTTGGTAATTGTCCATCTGCAATAGAGAATGCTACTGCACGAACATGGTCTGATATTACACGAATGGCAATATCGGTTTTTTCATCTTTATTATATTCTTTATCTGTAATGGTTTCTATTTCACGTATAATTGGTGTAAAAACATCTGTATCGTAATTAGATTGTACATTTTGTAACACCATACATAAACGCTCAAATCCCATTCCTGTATCTATATGCTTATTTGGTAAACCTTCAAGCGATCCATTTGCTTTACGGTTATACTGCATAAATACAAGGTTCCAGATTTCAACCACTTGTGGGTGATCCATATTTACTAAATCTTTACCGCTTACTTTTGCTTTTTCTTCAGCCGAACGTATATCTACATGTATCTCACTACAAGGTCCACATGGTCCTTGTTCTCCCATTTCCCAAAAGTTATCTTTTTTATTTCCTTTTAAAATACGGTCTTCGCTAATGTATTGTTTCCAGATATCGAAAGCTTCAGTATCCATTTCAAGGTTGTCGCTATCTTCGCTACCTTCAAAAACAGTTACGTATAAAATATCTTTATCTATTTTATAAACTTCGGTTAACAACTCCCAAGCCCAAGCTATTGCTTCTTTTTTAAAGTAATCTCCAAAAGACCAATTTCCTAACATTTCGAATAAAGTATGGTGGTATGTATCGTAACCAACTTCTTCTAAATCGTTATGTTTACCAGAAACGCGCAAACATTTTTGAGAATCTGCTATACGTGTGTTTTTAGGCTCAGAATTTCCTAAAAAATATTCTTTAAAAGGAACCATTCCAGCATTTACAAACATTAACGTTGGATCATCCTTTAAAACCATAGGAGCAGAAGGCACAATACCGTGTTTCTTTTTTTCGAAAAAATTTAAAAATGTAGAGCGAATATCTTGAGATTTCATCTGTTTACTTGTTGCTTTTATATTAATAAATGAAACTCACTTTACAATTTAGATTCTGTTAAACCTAATATTTATAGCTTATTTCAAATAGTATTGTTAATAATCTTGTTTTAACTAATCGCGAACGTTAGAAAACAATTTATATATTTGTTTTGCGTTTTTTAATAGTGTAACTTGATTTTGAGTTACATTTAACTGCAAAAATAGTATAATTTACACAATGAGTAAGGTAAAATATTATTATGATTCTGATACGCTATCGTATCGTAAAATTGAACGTAAAAAACGTCGTACTTTAAAGTACTTTTTGGCCTTTTTATTTTCTTCTGCTTTATTTGGATTACTTTTTGTTTTTTTAGCAAGTCAGTTTTTTAAATCTCCCAATGAAAAAGCACTTGAAAGAGAATTAAGCAATATGCAGTTACAATTTGAGTTATTAAACAAAAAAATGACTGAAGCTGAAGCTGTACTTGCCAACGTAGAAGAAAGAGATAATAATATTTATAGATTATATTTTGAATCTAATCCTATTCCTGAAGAACAACGAAAAGCAGGATTTGGAGGTGTAAACAGATACAAAGCTTTTGAAGGTTTTGATAATTCTAAACTTATTAAAGAAAGTAATAAACGTTTAGACATACTACAAAAACGAATTGTTGTACAGTCTAAATCTTTAGACGAAATTGCCATTTTAGCCGCAGAAAAAGAAAAGCTTTTAGCATCCATTCCAGCAATTCAACCTGTAAACAATGAAGATTTAACACGAATGGCTTCTGGCTATGGTATGCGTACAGATCCTTTTAATAAGACAAGAAAAATGCATTGGGGAATGGACTTTACTGCTCCTCGAGGCACACCAATTTATGCTGCTGGAGATGGCGTTGTAGAACGAGCAGACAGTAACAGTTCTGGCTATGGTAAACACATACGTATAGATCATGGTTATGGTTATGTATCGCTATATGCACATTTATACAAATACAATGTTGGTAAAAACCAAAAAGTAAAACGTGGTGACTTAATTGGTTTTGTTGGAAGTACAGGCAGAAGTGAAGCTCCACATTTACATTACGAAATATTTAAAGACGGAGAACGTATTAACCCTATTAATTTCTATTACGGTAGTTTAACAGCAGAAGAATATAGTAAACTACTCGATCGTTCTTCTATAGAAAACCAATCTTTAGATTAATGCAAATAAACCTTCCAGAAAAAAGATATTATGCCATAGGCGAAGTCGCTAATGCCTTTAACGTAAACACGTCTTTAATTAGATTCTGGGAGAAAGAATTTGATGTTTTAAAACCTAAAAAAAACGCAAAAGGCAACCGTAAATTTACACCCGAAGATATTAAAAACCTTCAATTTATTTACCACTTAGTAAAAGAGCGTGGCTTCACATTAGAAGGTGCAAAAATTCATATTAAAGAAGAAAAGCAGAAAAGCCTTACTAATTTTGAAATAATTAGTAAATTAGAAGGCATTAAAGCACAATTAATAAAATTAAAAAATGAATTATAAAGAACTACCTGAACACTCAACTAAAAAACCAAACACCATGAAAAAATTTCTTATACCACTTGTAGTTATTGGAGTTATTATTTTTGCTATCTACTCTTGGGGAGTTGGCATTAACAATACAGCTGTAGAACTTGAAGCTAATGCAAAAACAGCTTGGTCTAATGTAGAAAGTAGCTACCAAAGAAGAAGCGACCTTTATAATTCTATTATAAAAACCGTACAAGGATCTGCAGATTTTGAAAGAAAAACTTTAAATGAAGTTATTGAAGCAAGATCTAAAGCCACTTCTGTTAATATAGACGCTAATAATTTATCACCAGAAAATGTAGCAAAATTTCAACAAGCACAAAGCCAATTAAGTGGTTCTTTTAGTAGACTTATTGCATCGTTTGAGCGTTACCCAGAATTAAGAACTACGGAGCAGTTTAAAGAATTTCAATCTCAACAAGAAGGTACAGAAAACCGTATTAATGTTGCAAGAGATAGATATAATGATGCCGTAAACAAATACGATATTTATACTACAAAATTCCCAAACAAAATACTTGCAGGTATGTTTGGCTTTAAAGAAATGGCAAGATATAAAGCAGACCCAGGTTCTGAAAAAGTTCCAGATGTAGAATTTAAATTCGATTAATTTATTTAAATACATGCAAAATCCTGTTGAAGCATTTTTAACCACTATTGAAGAACAAGAGATTGTTGCTGCCATTCGTGAGGCAGAACAACAAACTTCTGGTGAAATTAGAGTACACATCGAAAACACTTGCAAAGGCAATATAGAAGATCGCGCTTTGGAGGTGTTTTCTATTTTAAAAATGCAAAATACAGAGTTACATAATGCTGTTTTAATTTATTTAGCAGTAAATGATAAAGCATTTGCTATCTATGGAGATAGAGGAATAAACGCCGTAGTCGCCGATAATTTTTGGGATGACACAAAAAATGTAATTCAAAATCACCTTAAAAAAGGCAATAGAAAACAAGCTTTAGTTGATGGTATTTTACTTGCTGGAAAGCAACTAAAAGAATTCTTCCCTATTTCTAAAAATGATAGAAATGAATTAAGTAACACTATTTCTAAAGGATGAGTTTTTACAAACAATTTTCTGTGAGCAACTATCAGCCATTTGTAAGCCTTAACAAAAACATTTTTGTGCTTTTTTTGGGTCTTTTACTTTTAAGTAATTTATCCTTTGCTCAATACGATATTCCAGATACTCCAAAATTTCAAACTAGTGTTTACGATTATTATGGTTTACTTCAGTCTGGACAAAAAACAGCTTTAGAAAACAAACTTGTAAAATATTCTGATACAACCTCAACTCAAATTGTGGTAGCAATTATATCTTCAACCAATGGAGAGTACATAAATTATCTTGGTACGCAATGGGCACAAAAATGGGGCATTGGAGATCAAGAAAAAGACAATGGTATTTTTATATTATTAGCACGAGATGATAGAAAAATAAGTATTAGCACTGGTTACGGTACAGAACATTTAATGACAGATGCCATATCACGACGTATTATAGAACGAGATATTATCCCTTATTTTAAACGTAACGATTACTTTGGCGGCTTAAATCGTGGTGCAGATGCTATTTTTGAAGTAATGCAAGGCGAATACCAAGGAACAAGACAAACCAGTAGCGAAGCCTTTCCTTTTGCTGTAGTATTTTTTATGTTTATTGTTTTTGTAATTATACTTATATCTATTTCTAAAAACCGACGTGGTGGCGGGAATGGAGGCGATAGGTTTGACGGCAGAAATACCACACGAGACATCCTTGAAGCTATAATATTAAGCAACTCTGGTCGCGGAGGTTATAGAAGTGGATCTGGAGGTTTTGGAGGTGGTTTTGGCAGTGGAGGTTCTTCAGGTGGTTTTGGAGGTGGCTTTGGCGGCGGCGGTTTCGGCGGAGGTGGAGCTTCTGGCGGATGGTAATTTACGTTTTTAACACTTAAACCATCTAAAACATATTAACACTGCTAATATATTTCAATTTTAAAAATGAAAAATCTTGTCATTATTTCAATAATTTTATTACTTATATCTTGCAAACAAAATAATCCCAAGACAATTGTTGCAATTGATGTTGTGCAAGATTATAGCCAATTATTTTCAGCTGAAGAAAAACAAACACTTTCAGAAAAAATAATTAATTACGAAAAGGAAACAACTAATCAAATTTGTGTTTACACTATCGATTCTCTTCCACAAAACACAAACTCACTTTATTATGCTACAAACCTAGCTATGGAACTTGGTGTAGGCACTAAGGATAAAAACAATGGCCTTTTGCTTTTAATATCAAAATATGATAGAAAAATAGCCATTGCTACAGGTACCGAAACAGAAAAAACAATTACAGATCTTATAGCAAATGAGATAATTACCACTACTATTGTTCCAAAATTTAAAGAAAATCTTTATTTTAAGGGAGTGAGCAATAGTTTAGACTCTATTATAAAAAAATGGAATTAATCGAAAAAATAAATATCGTTATCCTTACTTTCTCCTTTAGAACCTAAGCTATTAAATTTCCAACTAAAACTTAACATAAAGTATTGCTGTAATACTGTACTCTGTGAATCTTGGATATAATCCTGTGTTGCAATACGTCTAGCGTTTGTATTTTGATTTAACAAATCGTAAACTTTAAGAGTTAAAGCTCCTTGATCTTTTAAAACAGAATAAGCTAAAGTTGAGTTCCAAAACCATGCTGTTTTTTGAAATCCGTCTGCAATATTAGGATTATAATTAAAACTTACATCGTTTCTCCATTCAAAGTTTTTTGGTAGAAAAGTTGCTGTTCTAACTCCGGCATCATGGCTAGTAAAGTTTCTATCTTCAAAAGCCTCTATACCATAAGTGTTTTTAGTGTATGTAATTCTATAATAAGGCTTAAACTCTAGAACCTTATCCCAGATAAAATCGACTCCTATATTTGGCGTTAATGAATTTACTTTACTGTCGTATTGCACATCGTTATTAAAATTTACATTTTTTGTAAAGTTAGTCCAGGCTCCTAATCTAAATTTTATTTTTCTAATAGAATCTAACTTAAAATCTTTACTATATCTTCCATAAATACCCATATTATAATTACCATCTACGTTTTCGTAAGTTGTTACTCTTTTTAAAGTTTCAGGATCTACTGTGGTTTTAGATATAACTTGATTATTAGAAATTTCTGCATTAGCATTTAAATACAAACCTGTTTTTTTCTGCCAATCGAAACCATTATAACCAATATAAACACGATGACTTTTTTCTGGTTCTAAATTTGGGTTACCTACAACAGTGTTTAATGGATTTGAAACATCAGTAAATGCCTGTAACTGTCTTAAAGCTGGCGGATTATTACTTAGTCTATAATTTGCGTAAATTGATGCTTTTGGACTAAAGCGATAATTAAGATAAGAGTTTATTTCTGCATTATTAAAATCGCGCTCTACGTTAAATTGAGGCCTTAAAAGATCATTATTTTTAAGTGTTCTCATATTATAACTAATATTAAAACGTCCTGACAATTTCTCTCCTCGGTAACTTAAAGCAACTCCAGGAATACTTCTAGAATCTACATACTCAAAATCTGTACTTAACTCTGTATTAAAATCTACATAATCTTGTAATACCTCATTAAAATCGAAAGTACTCTCTCTATTTTCATCTTTATCCCTAGCGTATTGATATTCAAAATTTAAAAATAATTTTTTAGCTACCAAAGGCAATCTATACGTTAATTCTGCACTTATACCGTTACTGTTTTTTTCTCCATCGGTAAATTGATTTCTATTAATAGTTTCTGGATCGGTACCAAAAACTTCGGTATTCGAGTTTATAAAGTCGTCGTTTTCGGTTTCATTTATTCTATTTTCTAATTCAAAACGCAAAAACGAACCTTTGCTACCAAAGCGTTTAGTTAAACTTAACTCGTTAGAGAAATCTTTTCCAAAACTTTCGACATTAGAATTTACGGTAGATTGATTTGTTAATACACGATCTTCGTCTAAAGTCTCATCGTTACTACTATAAAGTGTTCTACTTTTAGAGTAGTTAAATGATGGTGCTATATTAATTTGAAATGTTGAATCTGTTTCAATTTCAAATTCTAGGTTTGCTGTATGGCTATCTGTATCGTTTTCGGATTTAGAATTAGTATTATTAAAAAATCTAGAGTCTGATAATATAGTTTCTCGTTGAGAAGACGACTCGTTTTCCGAACTACTTGAAGAGAAAAAATAATCTCCAGAAGCCTCTGTTTTTTCGCCAATTTTATCGGCATAATTTACTCCTGCATTTTGAGAAGTTGTAATACCTACTCCGCCTCCAAAAGAACGACCACCAATAGAAAAAGACCCATTACTACTCCACGATGTGCTTCCTCCACGCCCAAACATTTTAGAAATTTCACCAAAACTAAATCCTGGAGAATTTGTATTATTTCCTCCTGCTAAAACACTTACTCTTTGATCGTTATCAAAATAATTAAGCATTCCTGCAAACTCATAACGCTCATCGGTTCCTCCACCTGCAGAAACGCGTCCAAAAACACCTTTATTATTTTCTTCTTTAATTGTAAGATTTATGGTTTTGTTTTCTTTATCTCCAGCTTCTCCAGAAAATGCTTCTGCTTTAGTTTTTGTATCAACAATCTGGATTTTTTCAATAATATCTTTGGTTAAATTTTTAGTAGTTATAGACGGATCGTTTCCAAAAAAAGGTTTCCCATTTACTAAAATTTTATTTACTTCTTTTCCATTTACTTTAATTTTTCCTTCTTCATCTATTTCTACGCCTGGCAATTCTTTAAGTAAATCTTCTACATTAGCATCTTTTTTTGTTTTAAAAGAACTAACATTAAACTCTAAAGTATCTTTTTTAATGGTTACTGGAGCTGTAGACTTAAGTACAACTTCGTCTAAGGCATTAGACATTTCAAGTGGAATTATACCAATATCTTGAACATCTTTATCCATTTTTATTTTTTTATGATAGGTTTTAAAACCTACATAAGAAACATAAAAATTCAAGTACTCATCTGAGGTTGAGTTTTCTAAAGAAAATAATCCATCTTTATCTGAAATTGTATAAGTAACTAAAGCACTGTCTTTAACACGCTGTAGAAAAACAGTAGCTGCTTCCATAGGATATTGATCCTCGGCATCGACTAGCTTACCTGTTACTTTAAAATCTTTAGATTGAGAAAACGAAAATGACACACATAATAGTGCTGCGAAAAAAAATAATTTGCGCATGGTTTGGTTGGTTTTTTAGTGATTGACGATAGAGTTTAGCGTAAAATAAAAACGAAAATACTATAGATAAAGTATGAAACTCTTAAAAAAAATATAAAAAACCAGCCTAATATGTTATTTTTTACGCATATACACACTTACTGGCACACCAGTAAAATCGAACAATTCACGTAGTTTATTTTCTAAAAAACGCTTATATGGTTCTCGAACATATTGTGGTAAATTACAGAAAAAAGCAAATTGCGGTTGTGGTGTTGGCAATTGCATAACATATTTAATTTTTACAAATTTACCTTTGTATGCCGGTGGTGGATAATTTTCAATAATTGGTAAAAATGTATCGTTTAAAACACTTGTTTTTATTTTTTTAGTTCGGTTTTTATAAACCTCAACAGCAGTTTCTATAGCTTTATAGATACGTTGTTTTGTTAAAGCTGACATAAATACAATAGGCACATCTGTAAATGGCTCGCATTGTTGACGTATGTGCTTCTCGAATGCAATTGTTGTTTTATGGTCTTTTTCTACTAAATCCCATTTATTAACTAAAATTACAATTCCTTTTCTATTTCTTTGTGCTAACCAAAAGATGTTTTGCACTTGTCCGTCGAAGCCTCTATTAGCATCTACAACTATTAGGCATACATCTGCATGCTCAATAGCACGAACAGATCGCATAACAGAATAAAACTCTAAGTCTTCTTTTACTTTGGATTTTTTTCTAATTCCTGCAGTATCTACTAAGTTAAAATCGAAACCAAAACGATTATATTTGGTATCTATTGCATCTCTTGTTGTGCCTGCAATATCTGTTACTATATATCTATCTTCTCCTATTAAAGCATTAATAAATGAAGATTTTCCAGCGTTAGGACGACCTACAACTGCAAATCTTGGGAGCTCGTCTTTTTCTACATCCTGCTCTTTTTCTGGAAGCGCTTCAACCAAAGCATCTAACAAATCTCCTGTTCCGCTTCCATTGATACTAGCTATGGTAAAATAATTTCCTAAACCTAAACTATAGAATTCTACGGCATCTTCTGCACGCTTATTGTTATCTACTTTATTTACAACTAAAAATACAGGTTTAGTAACTCTACGTAATAATTTAGCAACATCTTCATCCATTCCTGTAACACCATCTTCTACATCTACCATAAATATAATAGCATCTGCTTCATCGATAGCTAACTCTACTTGTTTATCTATTTCAGCTTCAAAAATATCATCACTTCCTTTTACATAACCTCCTGTGTCTATTAATGAAAATTCTTTACCATTCCAATCGCTTTTTCCATAGTGGCGATCTCTTGTAACACCACTTACGGCATCTACAATGGCCTCGCGACGTTGAATTAAACGATTAAAGAATGTTGATTTTCCAACATTTGGTCTTCCTACAATAGCTACTATATTACTCATAATTTACGTTTTAGTCTGCATTACATATCCTGTAAGCGGCTGCAAAGGTAATGTTTAGTTTAAGATAAAATACACATTTTTTAATTCTTTATAAGTATTTAAAGCAAAAAATGCTTTGTCTAAACATTTAAGACAAAGCATTTTATTATTTTAATTAGTTATTTTATTGTTGGTTTTCGTAGAATGTAACTGTTCCACTATCTTCATTAGATACTATTAGTAAATCTCTTCCGTTAGGACTATCTTCTGCAGAAACTACTAATAAACCTTCTGGCGCCTCATCTCCTGTATGAGATAATATTGTTAAGAATGTTGGTGCTGTTGGATTTGTAATATCATAAACCATAATTTGATCTGTTCTTTCTAACCCTACAAAAAGTAAGTAACGTTGGTTGCTCATATTTAAAACAGCAACACTTTCTGGCTCTGCTCCTTTATCATCACTTCTACCATCTTCATCATTAAATTGGTTTGGCGTTAAAGCAAGTGTTTGTGAAGCAATGCTATTTCCACTATCGTAAGCTAGTGTTCCGTTTGCATTCCATACACTAAAAGAACGCGCTCCATAACTGTATATCTCATCTAAATCGCCATCATTATCAATGTCACCTAGAGTTGTTGTTGTTTTTAATCTTCCTAAATTTTCGTCGTTTAAATACTCTAACGAAGCTGGAAAAACAGTTTCATCTAAAATTAAGTCTTTAAGTCTTTCTTCTTCACTAAATCCATCATAATCTCTAGCATCACCTTCGTTTGCAGAAATTACATATTCTGTTCCTGCGATATTTACATATACTATTGCGTCTGGCTGGTAGATACCTTTAATTGGCCAATTTTTTAATTCTGTTACAGAATCATCGTCACTAGCATCTAATGAATTTTGTGGTAAACTATGATCTTTAAAACCTAATGGATAAATAGCTTCTATAGTCTTAGATGTTAAATTAACTTTTGCTATACCATTATTCTCTTGTAACGAAACCCACGCGTATTGAGAATCGTCTGAAATAGCAATATATTCTGGTTCAACATCTGTTGCTAAATTAGCATTTGGTCCAAAAACTCTAAATCCTTGTGTTTTTAATGAAGCTTCTTGACTGTTAAATGCTGAAAAATCTAAAGTCGTTACAGAATCGTCGTTTAAGTCTATAATACTAACTGTTCCTAATGGATCTACAGTATAATCATCGTTTGGCTCTCCTTCGTTTGCAGAAACTATTACGTTTCCACTATTTGTAAAAGTTACCATATCTGGTAAAGCTCCAACCGTGTACTGGTTAATTAGTGTAGCATCTGCCGTATTGTATACTAATATTTTACCAGGATTTTGCTTAACATCTGCTTCTACTGCAATAGCTAATTTTCCATTTGAAACTGCCACACTATTTGGCGCTCCAAAGGCATTTAAATTTATTGAAGTTTCTTGTACAGGAGCATTTAAATCTGAAATGTTATAAATAGAAATCTCGTTAGTTTCTGTATTAGTAATAAATATTTTTTTTGTAATTGCATCGTAGGCAGAGATTTCTGCAGATGCTGCTCCTCCAACATTTATTGTTGCCTTATGTTGAAAATTAACATCGGTATTAACAATTTCTTCTGGAATATTTGTATTGTCATCATCATTTTGACATGCAAATGTTAAAAGCGCTAAACACGCAATCGTACTCTTGTTTAAAAATTTCATTTTTTTGGTTTTTTGTTGACATCAAAAATGAAATTTTACCATTAACTAAACATTAATGCTAATTGAAGAAATAATTAGAATTTATTTAAAAAAACGACTAAAATTTAAGTAAACGTTACCTAAACTTTAATTATTGGTTATAACCAAAACGTTTTAATTGACGTTGATCGCTTCTCCAATTCTTATTTACTTTTACATAAAGTTCTAAATGAATTTGCTTGCCAAAGAATTTTTCTAAATCTTTTCTTGCCTCTACTCCTACACGTTTTAAAGCAGAACCTTTGTGACCTATAATAATTCCTTTTTGTGTTTCGCGTTCTACCATAATTACAGAACGAATTCTAATAATATTTTCTTCTTCAAAAAACTCTTCGGTATCAATTTCTACAGCATAAGGTATTTCCTTTTTGTAGTGCATTAATATTTTTTCACGAATAGTTTCGTTTATAAAAAAGCGTTCTGGTTTATCTGTTAATTGATCTTTTGGGTAATATGGTGGAGATTCTGGAAGTAACTCTATAATTTTATCGAAAACCTCTTTTACATTAAAGCCTTCTAATGCAGAAATGGCAATAATTTCGGCATTTGGCACTTTTTTTGCCCAAAGTTGTACTTGCTCTTCAAGTTGCTCTTGATTAGATTTATCTATTTTATTTAATAATAATAAAACAGGAATTTTAGCATTGGTAATTTTATTAAAAAAAGCTTCGTCTTTTAATTCCTTTTCACCAATTTCTACCATGTAAATAAGCAAATCTGCATCATCAAATGCCGATTTTACAAAATCCATCATAGAGGCTTGCAACTCGTAAGCCGGTTTTATAATTCCTGGTGTATCACTTAATACAACCTGAAAATTTTCACCATTTACAATACCTAATATTCTATGTCTTGTTGTTTGCGCCTTAGACGTGATAATAGATAATTTTTCACCTACAAAGGCATTCATTAATGTTGATTTGCCAACGTTTGGATTACCTATAATATTTACAAAACCTGCTTTATGACTCATAATAATCTTATTTAGTACACTGCAAAGTTACGACCTTGGTTTATTTATTCCTCTATCGTAAAGCACAATACTTCCTGCAACCGATACATTTAAACTTAATTCACTCTTAAATTTAACTAAATGGTGTGATTTCTCTATAGCTTGCTTAGATAAACCATGATCTTCTGCTCCTAATAAATATACACAACGTCTTGGATGATTAAAAGTTTCTAAATCTACAGCTTCATCTGTTAATTCCACACCTACTAATCTTGCACCTTTTGGTAAGTGGCTATAAAACTCATCAAAATTTTCGTAATGAAAGTAAGGCATAGATTTTACTGCATTATGCGTATCGCAAGCTTGTTTTGCATAACGATTTCCAATAGTAAATATAAAACTTGCTCCTAAATTTTGAGCTGACCTCCATAATACACCAAGATTTTCTGGTGTTTTACCGTTTTGTATTCCAATACCAAAAAACTCATTTTTGAAGTTATCTATCATATTGCAAAAATAATAAAGTTAGATAATGTAAATTATAATTCCTTTAGTTTTGTTAAAATACACTTATAGTTTATTGGTTCAATTTATCTTTACTTTTTTATAAAATAATTGAAAGCTATTTATTTTAACTTCGACCAAGATTAGAAGTTTTCAATTAAAAAACAAAAACTATAATGTCATCACTTAAAATTGTTTTAATCTCTTGCTGTATATTACTATTTTTTTCTTGTAAGCAAAATAAATCAAATGCTATAAAAGACAGCAATAATAGTACTGATACTGTAAGCACTGTTACTCTTTCAAAATCACAAAAAATATTAAATAAAACAATTGCCGCTCATGGTGGTGATTTATACAACACAGCACATTATTCTTTCATTTTTAGAGGCAATACTTATAGTTTTAAAAACACTGTTAATGGTTATGAGTATTGGAAAGAAACTAAAACTGATAGTAATTTAATTCAAGATTACTTAAAAAATGATAAATTTTCTAGAACTACATTTAACGAGAGTAATAAAGGAGAATGGGTAGATTTATCTGAAAAGGAAATTAAAAGCGCCAAAGGTGCAATAAATTCGGTTATTTATTTTGCAACATTACCACATAAATTAAATGACAAAGCTGTAAATTCTAAATACGTTGAAAGCACATCTATTAAAAATAAAAATTACGATGTTATTGAAATAACATTTAACAAAGAAGGTGGTGGCGAAGACCATGATGATGAGTTTTATTACTGGATAAATAAAGACACAAATAAAATTGATTATTTAGCTTATAACTATACGGTAAACAAAGGCGGCGTTCGTTTTAGAAGCGCATACAACCGTAGCGTTGTAGACGGTATAACTTTTCAAGATTACATAAATTATAAAGTAGAAACAGGAACACCTTTAAAAGATTTACCAACACTTTATGAAGCTGAAGAATTAAAAGAACTTTCAAAAATTAAAACTGAAAATATTATTAACTTAAACAAAAACTAAAATGAAAAAATTACTATTTCTTATTGCAATTGCACTTATAGGAACAACTGCAAACGCACAAAAATTCTCGAAAATGGACAAGAGCCCAATGGATCGTGCTTATTTTCCAGCTGGCGCTCCACATAGAACTTTTGAAAAAGATGTTGCTAAACAAAAAGCTTTAACACCACAAATTAGAGTAACTTATTCTCGTCCTGAAAAAAAAGGAAGAGATATTTTTGGAGGCCTATTAAAATATGGTGAAGCATGGAGAGTTGGTGCAAACGAATCTACCGAAATATTATTTGAAAATGATGTTGTTTTTGGAGGAAAAGATATTAAAGCTGGGCGTTACACTATAATTATTATTCCTACAGAAAAAGAATGGACATTAAATTTAAATACAGATTTAGATGGTTGGGGAAATTATGGTTATGATGCTACAAAAAACATTGCAAGCGTTACCGCACCTGTAAGTAAAAGCGACAAAGAGATTGAAAATTTATCTATTGCGTTATACGAGGCAGCACCTAAAACTGTACATTTAAAAATTGGTTGGGATAACACAGTTGCCGAATTTCCAATTACATTAAAATAAATAATAAACTTTTTATAAAAAAGGCTTCCAAAACAGGAAGCCTTTTTTTTATTTTATATCTGGTGGATAACCTTCCAAAACTTTATTAACTATAGCTTTAAATCGTGCCTCCCGTTTTTCTGGATTTTGGTTTTGTTTAAAAGAACTCTCGCTTATAGCTTGCCAAAATAAACCAGTTTTATTTTCATCTACAAACTCAATTGTAATTTGCCTGTTAATACTAGATTGACCTACAGGAATACCAACCGAAATACCTCCACCAAAACCACGATTACCTCCACCAACTCCTACTCCAACATTATTTCTCGATGCTTCTTGAAACTCATTACTTTTAATATCTATATAAAAACTTGCGTTTTGCGTTTTAACCAATCCCATTTCGTTTAATTTATAATCTAACGCAGCTATTAATCTTTTTTCATCTAATTCATTTAAACCAGATTCTATATTACTAAAAAAATTATACGTTTTATATTCATTAAAATTTGTAGTTTTCTCGTAATCGTAATTAACGTAAATTGGCGCACAAGAAGCTAAACAAAGTATTAAAGCAAAATATTTAAATATCTTCATAATTATTTTTTTGTTTAAAGTTAATTAAAAAAAAGACCATTTTTTAAATCTTGAAATCAATTCTTATTTTGATAATTAAAATAATATTTAGATATTTGTCTAAATACCTAAATAATGAATCTTTTATTTAAAGCTTTAAATGATGATACCAGAAGACAAATTTTGGAATTATTAAAAGAAAAAGACAGAACTGCTGGCGAAATTGCAGATGCCTTTAACATCTCTAAACCTAGTATTTCGCACCATTTAGATATTTTAAAAAGAGCCGATTTAGTAAGCAGCAAAAAAAAAGGGCAATTTGTTGAATACTCTATTAACACAAGTATTTTAGAAGATGTTTTGCAATGGATAATTACTTTAAAAAAATAAAATTATGTATCTAAAAAAAGAACTACCAATAATATTAATTGTTTTAATTCCTTTTATCTATTTAGCATTTATATGGAATGTTTTACCAGAACAAGTTCCAATACACTGGAATGCAAATGGAGAGATTGATGGTTGGGGTAGCAAAGCTACTTTACTCATTATTCCTTTTATACTACCTGTTTTAATTTATGTAATATTAAGCCTTGTTCCTAAAATAGATCCAAAGCAAAAAATAGAAGCAACTAGTAAAAAATTCTATAACATAAAACTTCTTCTTACGCTTTTCATGTCGATACTTGCACTATTTATTTTATACAGTTCCAAAAGTCAATCTTTTACAAACCCAAACATTATAATAATGTTAATAGGTTTACTTTATGTTATTTTAGGAAATTACATGAAAACTATTAAGACCAATTACTTTATTGGTATACGCACACCATGGACTTTAGAAAACGATATTGTTTGGAAAAAGACACATAAACTAGCTGGTAAATATTGGTTTATTGGCGTCCTATTAGTTATACTTCTTGGTTTTATTTTAGAACCAAAACCAAACATGGTAAGCTTTATAATTATAACAACAATTATAACCATAATACCTGTTGTATATTCTTATGTTATTTTTAAACAGTTAAAAACAAACTAGCTATTAAGTGCTTGCCAAAGCAAATCTTTAAGCTCCATTAATCCTTGTTGTGCTACACTAGAAATAAACACATAAGGAATTGGTAAATTATTATCTAATTCTTCTTTTAATTCGGCTTGTAATTCGTCATCTAGCATATCAGACTTCGAGATAGCAATAAATCTATCTTTATCTAACATTTCTGGATTATAACGACGTAACTCATCTAATAAAATATCATATTGCTTTTTAATATCTGGTGCATCTGCAGGAATTAAAAATAATAAAATAGAGTTACGTTCTATATGGCGTAAAAAGTAATAACCAAGACCTTTTCCTTCGGCTGCACCTTCAATAATACCAGGAATATCTGCCATTATAAAACTTTGGAAATCACGATGTTTTACAATACCTAAATTAGGTTTTAATGTAGTAAACTCGTAATCTGCAATTTTAGGTTTAGCAGAAGTTATTACAGATAGTAATGTAGATTTTCCTGCATTTGGAAACCCAACCAGTCCTACATCTGCAAGCAACTTAAGTTCTAAAGTAATATCCTTTTGCTCCATAGGAATCCCAGGTTGTGCGTAACGTGGTGTTTGGTTTGTAGAACTTTTAAAATGCCAATTTCCACGGCCTCCTTTTCCTCCTTGAGCTACAATTTTCTCTTCTCCATCTTTTGTAATTTCAAAAAGAACTTCATTTGTTTCGGTATCACGAACAACTGTTCCAAGAGGCACTTCTACATACATATCTTCTCCATCGGCTCCTGTACTTCTTCCACTACTTCCATTACCTCCGTGTCCAGCACGAATATGCCTTTTAAATTTTAAATGTATTAATGTCCAAAGATTAGAGTTTCCTCTTAAAATTACGTGTCCTCCACGTCCTCCATCTCCACCATCTGGTCCGCCTTTTGCTAAATATTTTTCGCGATGCAAGTGCGTAGAACCTTGACCTCCCTTTCCAGAGGTAACATGCATTTTAACGTAGTCTACAAAATTTCCTTCAGTCATTTTTCCTTTTCGCTAAAGCGAAAATATTTTTTAATTAAAATATATTTTTTTAAAAAGAATTAAAGTGCATCAATTGTATTACATAAACGTTTAGTAATATCTTTAATATCACCAAAACCATCTACTCCAAAATATTTATCTTGAGCTGTGTAATAATCTTTTAAGATGGCTGTTTTTTTATAATATTCTTTAATTCTATTTCTAATTACAGTTTCGTTAGCATCATCTTTTCTTCCGCTAGATTTTCCGCGCTCAAGAAGTCTTTCAACTAATACCTCATCTTCAACTTCTAAAGCAATCATGGCATTAATTTGCGAATCTTTGCTTTCCATTAATTTATCTAAAGCTTCGGCTTGTGCATTAGTTCTAGGAAAACCATCAAAAATAAATCCATTAGCTCCGGCATTTTTTTCTACCTCAGCATTTAACATATCTATAGTTACTTGATCTGGCACTAATTCTCCTTTATCTATAAAAGATTTTGCTAAAGTACCTAAAGCTGTTTCGTTTTTAATATTAAATCTAAATACATCTCCTGTAGAAATGTGTACTAAATTATATTTCTCTTTTAAAAAATTAGCTTGTGTGCCTTTACCTGCTCCAGGAGGACCAAATAATACTAAATTAGTCATGTGTTGTGTTATTTTTAATTGATATACTTCTGGTAAATCTCTTCCTAATCCATCATAATCTAAGCCATAGCCAACAATAAATTTATTAGGAATTTCTATACCAACGTAATGTAGTTTAAAGTCTTTTTTATAAGCTTCTGGTTTATAGAACAGTGTCGCAATTAATAACTGCTTTACATTTTCATTTTTAAAAATACGATGTATCTCGTGTAGCGTTTTACCTGAATCTATTATATCTTCAAGTATTACTACGGTTCTATTTGTTAAATCTTGAGTTAAACCAATTAGACGTTGGATATCGTCTGAAGATTTTACTCCCTCATAAGAAGCCAATTTAATAAAAGTGACTTCGCAAGCTTTTGGATATTTTTTCACAAAATCGCTAACTAACATAAAAGAACCGTTTAAAACTCCAACAAAAACAGGAATCTCATCACCTAAATCTTTCGCAAGTTCACTAGCCATTTTAGCAACAGCCACATCTATCTGCTTAGCAGAAATAAAAGGCTTAAAATATTTATCGTGTAACTTAATCATTATATTAGTTTTGTAAAAGTGGCAAAGATACGTATTTGTTACATGAAATACGATTATTGCTCCAAAATATTAGAGGTCTTTTGCATTATAAAATGTATTTTTGTGATATTATTTTTAACTAAAAAGATTACCACTTTTGTAACAACACAATGAACTATTTTTCTTCAGAATTTAAATTAGGCATCCTTGGCGGTGGACAGCTAGGGAAAATGATGCTTTATAATACCAGAAAATTTGATATTCAAACCTATGTTTTAGACCCAAGTGATGAAGCGCCTTCTAAAATGGCATGTAATGCTTTTTCTAAAGGAGATTTAATGGATTTTGATACTGTTTATAACTTTGGAAAACAAGTAGATGTTTTAACTTTTGAGATTGAAAACGTTAATGTAGATGCGCTAGAAAAACTTGAAAGTGAAGGTATTAAAGTATATCCTAGCTCTAAAAATTTAAGAACTATTCAAAATAAGGCAAAACAAAAATTATTTTATTTAGACCGTAATTTACCAACTTCAGAATTTTCTAGATTTGCTTATGCTTCAGAAATTGAAGATGCTATTTTAAATGGCGGAATAAAATTTCCTTTTGTATGGAAAAGTGCACAATTTGGCTACGATGGTACTGGCGTAAAAGTTGTACGCAGTATGGACGATTTAAAAGGCCTACCTAAAGATGAGTGTATTGCAGAAGAACTTATAGATTTTAAAAACGAATTAGCGGTAATTGTTGCAAGAAATCCAGACGGAGAAATTAAAACGTATCCTGTTGTAGAAATGGAATTTCATCCAGAAGCAAATCAAGTTGAATATGTAATTTGCCCAGCCAGAATTCCTGAAGATATTGCAAAGAAAGCTCAAGAAGTGGCTTTAAAAGTCTCTAAAGCATTTAATCATGTTGGTTTATTAGCTGTTGAAATGTTTCAAACTCAAGATGATGAAATTTTAATAAACGAAGTTGCACCAAGACCTCACAACTCTGGACACCAAACTATTGAAGCTAGCTATACCTCTCAATTTGAGCAACATATTCGTGCTATTTTAAATCTCCCATTAGGAAAAACAGATAGTAAAGTTGGTGGTATAATGGTAAACTTAGTTGGAGCCGAAAATTATACTGGCGATGTTGTATATAAAAATATTGCCGAAATTATGAAAATGGAAGGCGTTACGCCACATATTTATGGGAAGAAACAAACAAGACCGTTTCGTAAAATGGGACATGTAACCATTGTAAATAAAGACTTAAATGTTGCAAGACAAATTGCTGAAAAAGTAAAAAACACAATTAAAGTAATAAGTAAATAATTATGAGTAAAGTAGGCGTAATTATGGGAAGTGATAGTGATCTTCCAATAATGCAAGAAGCAATAGACATATTAAAAGATTTTAATATTGAAGTAGAAGTTGATATTGTTTCCGCACATAGAACACCAGAAAAATTATTCGACTATAGTAAAAATGCACATACACGTGGCATTAAAGCTATTGTAGCTGGAGCTGGAGGAGCAGCACATTTACCAGGAATGGTCGCTTCATTATCTCCATTACCAGTTATTGGAGTTCCTGTAAAGAGCAGAAATTCTATAGATGGTTGGGATTCAATTCTATCAATACTACAAATGCCTGGTGGTGTTCCTGTTGCAACAGTAGCTTTAAATGGAGCAAAAAATGCTGGAATATTAGCAGCTCAAATTATTGGAGCTAGTGACCAAAGCGTACTAAATAAAATTATAGCCTATAAAGAAGAATTAAAACTTAAGGTAGAAACTGCCAGTAAAAAAGTAAGAAAATAAAAAAGCCCAGTCTCCTGGGCTTTTATCGCTATTAATCTTTCTATATGCTGAGTATAAGTACTCACATCAAAAAAACTTATAGCAAAACTCCTAATTTTGTATATTATTCAATTATATAAGATTAAAAACATTTGCAAATTCGATTAAAAGCAAAAATATTCGACAAAAAGCATTATGGTGTAATCTATTTTGTAGGCATAAAAAAAAGCCTCAAAATAATTTGAGGCTTTTCATCGCTATTAATCAATAATTTTAATGAGAGTAACCAGCTCTCTAGAAAAAATATGGTGCAAATTTATAACTAATTTCGATTTTTTACATGTTTTTTTTACAAAAAAAATAACAGATTTAAACTATTACATTACAAATGAACACATTAACAACATATTTTTCGACAAAATACAACTCTGCTCCATTCACAAAAATTAAAAATGAAGACTATAAACCTTCAATTTTAAAGCTTATTAAAGACACTCAAAAAGAAATCGAGGCTATAGTAAGTAATACCGAAGCTCCAACATTTAAAAATACTATAGAAGCTCTAGAGTTTTCAGGACAGCAATTAGACCGTGTTACTAGCATTTTTTTTAATTTAAATTCTGCCGAAACAAATGATGAAATTCAAAAAATAGCACAAGAAATTTCTCCAATACTTACAGAGTTTGGAAATGATATAACTTTAAATGAAGATTTGTTTAAACGCGTAAAAGCTGTTTATGAGCAAAAAGAAAGTTTAAACCTAACAACAGAACAACTCACGCTATTAGATAAAAAATACAAAAGCTTCTCTAGAAATGGTGCCAATTTAAACGAAGACGATAAAATTAAACTTCGAGATATAGACAAAAAATTAGCACAATTAAAACTTAAGTTTGGAGAAAATGTACTTGCCGAAACCAACAAATACGAGCTTCATTTAACCAACGAAACTGATGTTTCTGGGCTACCAGATGGCGCTAAAGAAGCTGCAAAACAACTTGCAGAAAGCAAAAACATAGAAGGCTATATTATTACACTAGATTACCCAAGTTATATACCTTTTATGACCTATGCAGAAAATCGTGAACTTAGAGAAAAGCTATCTAAAGCAGCTGGAAGCAAAGCATTTAAAGGCGATGATTTAGACAACCAAAATATTGTTTTAGGAATTGCAAACCTACGCCATAAACGCGCAAACATTTTGGGCTATAAAACACATGCCAATTTTGTTCTAGAAGAGCGCATGGCACAAACACCAGAAAAAGTACTTGCTTTTTTAAACGATTTACTTTCTAAAGCTAAACCTGCTGCAGAAAACGAATTTAAAAGTTTAGAAAACTTTGCAAAAGAAATAGACAATATAGAGCAGTTACAAAAATGGGATGCTGCTTATTATGCCGAAAAACTAAAACAAAAACTATTTAATTTAGATGACGAGCAACTTAAACCATATTTTAAATTAGAAAATGTTATTGATGGCGCATTTACAGTTGCCAAAAAATTATTCGGACTTCATTTTGAAATAATAAATGATATAGACAAATACCATGAAGATGTATTAACATACAAAGTAACAAATGCTAATGGCGAATTAGTGTCTATATTTTATGCCGATTTCTTTCCAAGAAAAGGAAAAAGAAATGGTGCCTGGATGACGAGTTATAAATCTCAGTTTGTTAAAAATGGTAAGGAAGAAAGGCCTCATGTATCTATAGTTTGTAATTTTACTAAACCAACAAAAAGCAAACCTTCATTACTAACTTTTAACGAAGTTACAACTCTATTTCATGAATTTGGTCATGCATTACACGGTATGCTTGCCAATACAGTTTACCCAAGTTTATCTGGAACTAGCGTATATTGGGATTTTGTAGAGCTACCAAGCCAAGTTATGGAAAACTGGTGTTACGAAAAAGAAGCTTTAGAGTTGTTTGCTAAACATTATGAAACTGGAGAAGTTATACCAATGGATTTAGTAAACAAAATTAAAGAGTCAGCGACTTTCCATGAAGGCATGCAAACACTTAGGCAAATTAGTTTTGGACTTTTAGACATGGCTTGGCATGGCAGCGAATCTTTAGAAAAAGTCAAAAATGTAAAAGCTTTTGAAAACAAAGCTTTTGAAGACACAAAATTATATCCAGATGTAGCAGAAAACTGTATGAGTACAGCTTTTGCTCACATTTTTCAAGGAGGTTACAGCTCTGGTTACTACAGTTATAAATGGGCAGAAGTATTAGATGCCGATGCTTTCGACTATTTTAAACAAAACGGTATTTTTAACAAAGACATTGCAACCAAATTTAAAGACAACGTATTATCTCAAGGCGGAACAGAAAACCCAATGACTTTATACAAACGCTTTAGAGGCCAAGAACCAAAGCCAGAAGCCTTATTAAAAAGAGCTGGTTTAATTAAATAATTTTAAGCCTTTAAAAGGTTCATTTTACGCGCTTTTGTCTAGATTACACTTAAAAAGCATCGGATATTATATAATAAGCTGCACTAAATAAATAATAAGTATTTTTTAATTACTTTTGAAAAAAATTCTAACTAATGCCAAATCACAAAATAGATCCAAATCAATGGATTACTTTATATAGTGATTACTTATTTAACTATACAGTTTCTCGAGTAAGCGATAGAGATATGGCTCAAGATTTAGTATCCGAAACATTTTTGGCCGGATTAAAATCTATGAAAAATTTTAAAGGCGAAGCAAGTGAGCGTACTTGGCTAATTTCAATTTTAAAAAGAAAAATTATAGATTACTATCGTAAAATAAACTCTAATAAAGGCAAAGCCGAAGTTAGAATGACCTACAATAACGATACAGAGACTGAAGGTGATTGGTTACAAGAACGCGTAGCAGATCCTTTTGATAAAACAGCCGAAGACACTATCGAAAATACAGAATTAGGTGTTGCTATAAATAACTGTTTAGAAAAATTACCAACAAAACAAGCTCAAGTTTTCGAAATGAAAACGATATTAAATTATGATACCGAAGCTATTTGTAATGAATTAAATATTACTGCGTCTAACCTATGGGTAATCATCCATAGAACAAGAACTGCAATGGCTGGTTGTCTTGAAAAAAATTGGTTTTAAAATGAGTAATAAATTATTTTTAAGTTGTGAAGAAGCAAACCATACTTGCGATAAGTCGCAGTATAAAGAAGCTACTTTTTTAGAAAAAATAAAATTAAATCTTCACTTAATTTTTTGTGCAGCTTGTAGAAAATATTCAAGAAATAACGCCAAACTAACAAAACTTGTGCGTAAAAAACCTGTAAAATTAAACACAAACGAAAAATCTAAACTACAATCTACTTTTGAAAAAGAGTTAATGAAGCATAATAATTAGTAACCATATAATTGGAATACTTTCAACCCAAAAAGAGCTATAATAATAGCTCTTTTTTTTATTTGCTAACATTAAAAAAAATGCAGTTATAACTGCTACTAATAGAGTAGAAATAATTTCATTTTGAGGCAATTCATCTTTAAAAAATTCAGTAAAAAAAAATATTATCAACAATATTAAACCTATTATTTTTGTTTGCTTGACTCCTATTTTTTGAGGGATTGTAGCTAACCTTAAGCTATCAAATTTTAAATCCCTAATCTCAAAAGGTAACATTAAAACAATTACAAAAATAAAATGCTGAAATGCTAAAAAATAAACGTCTGCGTTAAAACTAATATTAGCTTCAATTAATGGCAAAAACACTGTTACTCCAGCCCAAACTAAAGCTATAACATAAACTTTTAAACCACTTACATCTCTTAAATTTTGCTGGTGATCTAAATACATTTTTTTGGGTATAAACGGAATGGCGTATAAAAAAGTTATAATTCCAAAAACAACAATAAAAATTAATGTTTTTATCTGCAATTGCAAAGCATAATAACACAATAACAGAAAGCAAAAAAATGAGAATATTTGAATAACTTTTAAAGCATTAGTTAAACTACGATGGTGAAATTTTGCAATACCAAAATACTTTACAAAGTTATAACCTGTAATGGTTGCAAAAAATGTAAAAAGCAAGACCTTTTCGTTATAGAAAACATCATGCTTTATTAACACAATCCAGCTTAACGAACACACAGCTAAAGCAACGTGAATGCTACTATTTAAGTAAAAATCGAAAAACTGTTTTAGTATTCGCATTATACAAAGTTAATCAAACTGTTCATAACCATAGAATTTGGTTAAAAACTTTCAATTTTTAGAGAAAAATTACTTTAAGTTTTCAGTATTTTTGCAAAACAAAATTTACACACAACTACATGAACACACATTCTTTCGCATTGCGCCACATTGGACCAAGAGAAGACGATCAAAAACTAATGCTTGATGCCATTGGTGTTGATAGTTTAGAGCAGCTTATTTACGAAACTATTCCAGACGATATTCGTTTAAAAGAAGATTTAGATTTAGATGCTGCAATGGGCGAATTTGATTATTCATCACATATAAATGAACTTTCTAAACTTAATAAAATTTACAAAACTTATATTGGTTTAGGTTATCATCCAACTATTTTGCCCGCTGTAATACAGCGCAACATTTTAGAAAACCCAGGTTGGTATACAGCCTACACACCTTATCAAGCAGAAATTGCTCAAGGTCGTTTAGAGGCCTTATTAAATTTTCAAACCATGGTTATTGATTTAACAGGTATGGAAATTGCTAACGCATCACTTTTAGACGAAAGTACAGCCGCAGCAGAAGCAATGAGCATGCTTTTTGCAGTTAGAGACCGTTCTCAAAAAAAGGATAAGGTTAATAAGTTTTTTGTATCAGACTTAGTATTACCTCAAACCATAGATTTACTAGAAACTAGAGCAAAACCTATTGGTATAGAATTAATCATAGGTAACGAGGCAGAATATAATTTATCTAATGAATATTTTGGTGCATTATTACAGTATCCAGGTAAAAACGGGCAAATAACAGATATAAAATCTTTTATTGAAAAAGCCAATGCCGAAAATATAAAAGTTGCAGTAGCGGCAGATATTTTAAGCCTTGTAAAACTAGAAGCTCCAGGAAAATTTGGTGCAGATGTTGTAGTTGGTACAACACAACGTTTTGGAATCCCTATGGGTTACGGTGGGCCTCACGCAGCATATTTTGCAACAAAAAAAACGTACAAACGTGATGTTCCTGGTCGTATTATTGGTGTAACAAAAGATGTTAACAACAATAGAGCCTTACGTATGGCTTTACAAACTCGCGAGCAACACATAAAACGCGACAAAGCAACTTCTAATATTTGTACAGCACAAGTACTTTTAGCCGTTATGGCAGGAATGTATGCTGTTTATCATGGACCAAAAGGACTAACTTTTATAGCAGATAATATTAAAAACTCTGCTTCTACCTTAGTTAATGCTTTAGAAAAATTAGAATTAGAACAAGTAAATTCTCATTATTTCGATACTATCCAGATAAAAGTAGACGCGGTTAAAACAAAGTATGAAGCCGAAAAAAGAGAAGTAAATTTTCATTATCCAGATACCAATACAGTTACAATTTCTATAAATGAAACAACCTCTATTTCAGATTTAAATGAAATTATTGAGATTTTTGAAAGCGTTACAGAAAACACAACAGATAGAATAGAAACTATCTCAACTAACACAACAATACCTAAGCATTTAAAGCGTCAATCAGAATTTTTAACAGCAGAAGTGTTTAACACTTACCATTCTGAAACCGAAATAATGCGCTACATAAAAACTTTAGAACGTAAAGATTTAGCATTAAATCACTCTATGATTTCTTTAGGATCTTGTACAATGAAATTAAATGCAGCTGCAGAAATGCTACCTTTAAGTTCTACAAATTGGGGAAGCATACATCCATTTGTACCTGTAAACCAACCAATTGGTTACAAATTAGTATTAAATGCTTTAGAAAACCAATTAACTGAAATTACTGGTTTTGCAGCAACCTCTCTACAACCAAACTCTGGTGCTCAAGGTGAATTTGCTGGTTTAATGGTTATTAAAGCATATCACGAATCTCGTGGAGATCATCATAGAAATATTTGCTTAATTCCATCATCTGCACACGGAACAAATCCTGCAAGTGCTGTTATGGCAGGAATGAAAGTGGTTGTTACAAAATCTACAGAAGAAGGTAATATTGATGTTGACGATTTACGTGAAAAAGCAGAATTACATAAAGATAATTTATCTGCATTAATGGTAACTTATCCTTCAACACATGGTGTTTACGAATCTGCAATAAAAGATATCACTAAAATTATTCACGATAATGGTGGACAAGTTTATATGGATGGTGCCAATATGAATGCTCAAGTTGGTTTAACAAATCCTGGAAATATTGGTGCAGATGTTTGTCATTTAAATTTACACAAAACATTCGCCATTCCTCATGGAGGTGGTGGACCTGGAGTTGGACCAATTTGTGTTGCAGAGCAATTAGTACCATTTTTACCAGGAAATCCAATTATAAAAACTGGTGGACACCAATCTATTTCTGCTATTTCTGCAGCGCCTTACGGTTCTGCTTTAGCTTGTTTAATCTCTTATGGCTACATTAAAATGTTAGGCTATAGAGGTCTTAAAAAAGCTACTGAAATAGCAATTTTAAATGCTAACTACATAAAGGAACGATTAAAAGACCACTACCCAACATTATATTCTGGTGAAAAAGGTAGAGCTGCGCATGAAATGATTATTGATTGTCGTGATTTTAAAGCTAAAGGCATTGAAGTTGTAGACATTGCAAAACGTTTGATGGATTATGGATTTCACGCGCCAACAGTTTCTTTTCCTGTAGCAGGAACCATGATGATTGAGCCTACAGAAAGTGAAAGTAAAGCAGAAATGGATCGTTTTTGCGACGCGATGATTTCTATTAGAAAAGAAATTGATGAAGCAAATAAAGATGACCATAATAATCCATTAAAAAATGCACCACACACTATGGCAATGGTAACTAGCGACGAATGGACTTTACCTTATTCTCGTGAAAAAGCTGCTTTTCCTCTAGACTACGTTAAAGACACAAAGTTTTGGCCAAGTGTTCGTAGAGTAGATGACGCTTTTGGAGACAGAAATTTAATATGCTCTTGTGCACCTATTGAGGATTATATGGATTCATAATATCGATCTGAACATCGTAAAATATTATAACAAATAAATTGCCTTTAGTTTTCGTTGCTTATATTAGCAAAGTAACTTAACTAAAGGCAATTTCCTTTTTATATGAATATTAAAATTACTGGAACTGGCAGTTTTATTCCTAGCACTGTTGAAAAAAACGAAGATTTTTACAATCATGAATTTTTAAATGCTGATGGCTCTAAAATAAATAGCTCTAATGAAATTATTGTAGACAAGTTTAAAGCCATAACAGGAATACAAGAAAGACGATATATAAAAAACGAATTATTAAATTCTGATATTGCTTTTTATGCTGCCGAACTTGCTATTGCCGATGCAAAAATCGACAAAGAAACTTTAGATTATATTATTGTAGCTCATAATTATGGTGATGTAAAATATAATACAGAACAAAGCGACACCGTACCAAGTATAGCTTCTCGAGTTAAACATTTACTTCAAATTAAAAACCCAAAATGCGTTGGATACGATTTGCTTTTTGGTTGTCCCGGTTGGATTGAAGGTGTTATTCAAGCAAATGCTTTTATAAAAGCAGGAATTGCAAAAAGATGTCTAGTAATTGGAGCCGAAACACTATCTCGTGTTGTAGATAAACACGATAGAGATTCTATGATATATAGTGATGGTGCAGGTGCAGTAATTGTTGAAAAAACAAATGAAGACGGTGGCATTGTAACACATGAAACCGCAACTTTTGCTTTAGACGAAGCTCATTTTATATATTTTGGAGAAACTAACAATCCAGAAAACACGAGCCAAAGACGATATATTAAAATGTATGGTCGTAAAATTTATGAGTTTGCACTAACAAACGTACCTTTAGCTTTAAAAGCATGTTTAGACAAAAGTGGGTATTCAATAAGCGATGTAAAAAAAATATTAATACATCAAGCCAACGAAAAAATGGACGAAGCCATTGTTAAACGTTTTTATAAGCTTTATAAAACCGAAATGCCCGAAGGTATCATGCCAATGATTATTAATACTCTTGGAAATTCTAGCGTTGCAACTGTACCCACTTTGTATGATTTAATTTTAAAAGGTGAATTAGAAAACCAAGAAATTAATAAAGGTGATATTATTTTATTTGCTAGTGTTGGCGCTGGAATGAATATTAACGCTATAGTATACAAGTATTAAATAAAACTCTCATTTTTAGAAAGCAATAATGTACGAAGGTAAATTTCCACACAAAAGATATAAACTCACCTATAAATTTTTAGAAAAACATATTTCTAAAAATGAAAGTATATTAGATTTAGGCGTTGAAAATCCATTTACTAAAGTCATGAAAAACGGCGGTTTTTCAGTAAAAAATACTTCTGGCGAAGATTTAGACGAAAACACAGAAGCTATAGAAAACTCTGAAGCTACAGTTGTAACAGCTTTTGAAATTTTTGAACATTTATTATCGCCTTATACTATTTTAAAATCTATTAAAGCAGATAAATTAGTGGCAAGTATTCCTATGCGCTTATGGTTTTCTTCAGCATACAGAAGTAAAACCGATAAATGGGACAGACATTACCACGAGTTTGAAGATTGGCAATTTGATTGGCTTTTAGAAAAAACAGGTTGGAAAATTGTAGATAGTCAAAAATGGACTAACCCAACCAAAAAAATAGGTTTTAGACCTTTATTACGCTACTTTACTAATCGCTATTATATTGTTTATGCAGAAAAGGTAAAGCATTAACTATTATTGCTATAAACAACAATCCTATAAATTCGTTTTACACAAAATTTATTGTATTAAAATATGCAAAATTGAGTAGTCTCATTAAATTTTCGCAAATTTGAATTTAGAATAATTTAATTATACTTAAAGTTGAATATTTACATTGTTATTCCTGCACATAATGAAGGAGACTATATTTCCTTAATGCTTAATTCTTTAACACAGCAAACACTTTTACCAAAAAAAGTAGTTGTTGTGAACGACAATTCTACAGACAATACTCAACAAGAAATTAATAAATTTTCGAAAAACTATAATTGGATAGAAAGCCTATCTATTCTATCTTCAAAAGCACATATTCCTGGCAGTAAAGTGGTGCAAGCTTTTTATAAAGGTTATAACACTTTAGATGAGGATTATGATATTATTTGCAAATTTGATGCAGATATTATTCTTCCTAAAAACTATTTAGAAACTATAGTTAAAATATTTAAAAAAAATCCCAAAGTAGGTATTGCTGGAGGTTTAGCATATATTAAAAACAATAAAGAATGGGTTTACGAAAATATTGCTTCAAAGCATCATGTTCGTGGTCCATTTAAAGCTTATAGAAAAAAATGCTTTAAGGATATTGGCGGTTTAAAATCAAGTATCGGCTGGGATACAGTAGATATTTTATTAGCTAAATATTATGGATGGGATATTAAAACAGACCAAACTTTACATGTAAAACATTTAAAACCAACTGGACAATCTTATTCTAAAAAAAGCGCATTACTACAAGGTGAAGCCTTTTACAAAATGAGATATGGTATTGTAATTACAGTTATTGCTTCCTTAAAGAAAAGTATAAAACAAAGTAATATTTTGATATTGCAAAATGATTTAAAAGGCTATTTTAAAGCTAAAAAAGAAAAAAAAGAACCTTTAGTTACAATTGAAGAAGGTCGATTTATTAGAAAATTACGCTGGAAAGGTATTAAACACGCTATTTTTAATTAATTTCATTTTTTAAATACTTAATTTGAATTTCTACATCGTCATACCTGCTCACAATGAAGCCAATTTTATTGCTAAAACTTTACAATCTATAGCATCACAAACATTACAACCTAAAGCAGTAGTTGTAGTAAATGACAACTCTTTAGATAACACTCAAACTATTGTTGAGGCCTTTACTAAACAATATCATTTTATAAAATTAGTAAACATTAAATCTGCCAATACACATTTACCTGGCAATAAGATTATTAATGCTTTTTATAAAGGTTTTGAAACTTTAGATAAAGATTATGATGTGATTTGTAAATTTGATGCCGACTTAATTTTTCCTGAAAATTATCTCGAAACATTAGCTCATCACTTTAAATCTAACAAAAACCTTGGTATGGTTTCTGGACACTGTTACGTTAAACAAAAAAACACGTGGCAGAGAGAGCAAATAACAGGAAAAAAACATATTAGAGGAGCTTTAAAAGCTTATAAAAAACAATGTTTTCTAGATATTGGAATGTTAAAAAAAGACATGGGTTGGGATACTATAGACGAAATTTTAGCTAAATATTATAAATGGAACATCTTATTAGACGACAACTTAAAAGTAAAGCATTTAAAACCAACAGGAGCAAACTACAGTAAACAAGCAAATTTACTACAAGGGCAAGCTATGTATAAAATGCGCTATGGTTTTATATTAACTTTTATCTTAGGTACTTATAATGCTATTAAAAGAAATGATTTTGCCACATTTAACAATTACATTTTAGGGTATTTAAAAGCCCAAAGAGAAAACGTAAAACCTTTTATTACAAAAGAGCAAGGCAAATTTGTGAGGCAACAACGCTGGATTGATTTTAAAAATAAAATAAGTATTTAAAGTATCTCAATAGTTACTACTTTTCCTTCATTACCGCGAATATTACAAACAGTATCATCTTCAAAAATTAAATACTGTCCTTTTATACCTTTTAAAACACCTTCATAGGTACCAGTTTTTTCTATATTTAAACTTTTAGGTTTTATTGGGTATTGTAACACTGGAAAATCCATCTGGGTTTCACTATTATTTTCAATAAAATATTCCATAGCTTCTGCAGGAATGTACTGTTTTAATTTTTCTCTCCACTCTACAAGATTCTCATCTTTAACTTCGTTTTTTAGCATGGTACGCCAATTTGTTTTATCTGCTACAAAATCTTTTAAAGCAACTTCTGTTATACCTGCAAGATATCTATTAGGAACCTCAACAATTTCTATTGCCTCATGCGCTCCTTGGTCTATCCATCTTGTGGGTACTTGTGTTTTTCTGGTAACACCAACCTTAACATTACTAGAGTTAGCTAAATAAACAATATGTGGTTGTAATTGCACTTTCTTTTCGTATTCTAAATCTCTATCTTCTTTTCCTAAATGCGCAGTACTTAATTCTGGACGCATAATCCAATCTGCTGCTTGTGGTATATCAAAAAAACAACTTTTACAAAATCCTTGTCTATAAATAGATTTGTTTAATCCGCAGTTTAAACACTGGTGCTTAACAAATTGAAATTTCAATGTTTTATTTAGTAATTGATTCATATTAATAAAATCGTTTTCGAAAACTAAATAGTATTGAATTGGGCTAGAATATTCTGTTGCCATTTTTGTTAGCACGCCTTGGTAAATCATAAAAAAAAGTATTATTTTTAGTGTCTAAATATACTATAAATATATGCCAATTCCTTTAGTAAATTCCATCGCTTCATGGTTTTTAAAGAAAAGATTTCATCAAATCGATTTGTTTTTAAAATACCCAAACGAAGTACAACAAGAATTACTATTTAACTTAATAGATACAGCTAGAGGTACCGAAATTGGAAAACAATATGAGTTTTCTTCCATAAAAACTTATAAAGAATTTGCCAATAGAGTTCCAATTAAAAATTATGAAGGTTATCAAGATTTATTTGAACGCTCTCGGTTAGGCGAACATAATATTTTTTGGCCTTCACCTATAAAATGGTTTGCAAAATCTAGTGGTACTACAAGTGCTAAAAGTAAATTTATTCCTGTAAGTCAAGACTCGCTAGAAAATTGCCATTATGCTGCCAGTAAAGATTTATTATGTATGTATTTAAATAATAATGAAGACTCACAACTCTTTACTGGAAAAGGTTTAAGGCTTGGCGGCAGCAAAGAACTTTATAAAGAAAATGGCACTGTTTATGGAGATTTAAGTGCTATTTTAATTGACAACATGCCTTTTTGGGCAGAGTTTAGTAGCACACCAAGTAACAAAGTTTCTTTAATGAGCGACTGGGAAACTAAAATGGCTGCTATTGTAAACGAAACTATAAATGAAAATGTTACTAGTTTAGCCGGTGTTCCTTCTTGGATGCTTGTTTTACTTAATAACGTTTTAGATAAAAGTGAAAAGAACTCGTTATTTGATATTTGGCCAAATTTAGAAGTTTACTTTCATGGTGGTGTAAGTTTTAATCCATATAAACAACAATACAAAAACATTTTACCTAAAAAAGATTTTAAGTATTATGAAATTTATAATGCATCTGAAGGTTTTTTTGCTATCCAAGATTTAAATTATTCTAGCGAATTGTTATTAATGTTAGATTATGGAATTTTCTACGAATTTATCCCAATGGATACTCATGGTAAGGCTAACGAACGTATTATACCTTTAAGCGAGGTTGAAAAAGGTAAAAATTATGCTGTAATTATTACTACTAATGCTGGGTTATGGCGTTATAAAATTGGAGATACGGTTAGATTCACTTCGGTTTCTCCTTATAGAATTAAAGTTTCTGGAAGAACAAAACACCATATTAATGTTTTTGGAGAAGAGCTTATAATTGAAAATGCTGAAGATGCACTAAAAAAAGTTTGCAAAAAAACAAGTTGCGAAATTGTAGATTATACTGCTGCTCCAATATTTATGGAAGGTAAAGAAAAAGGAGCACATGAATGGTTAATTGAATTTAAAACACCTCCTAAAGACATTAATTATTTTAACGAATTATTTGACAATGCTTTAAAATCTCTAAATTCTGATTACGAAGCAAAGCGTTATAATAACATGACTTTAAATAAGCCTAAAATTAATATTGCTAGAGAGAAACTATTCTACGATTGGCTAAAAGAAAACAACAAACTTGGCGGACAACACAAAGTCCCAAGATTATCGAATACAAGAAATTACATGGAAGAATTATTAAAATTAAACTTTTAATCTTGCTTTGTTTTAATATTAAAGATAACGTTTAAAAAAAATAAAACAAGTTAATAATTTGAAAATCAAATTATTATCATTAAATTTATCAAGCTATTAATTAACTAATTCCTTATTGAAGATAATTTAATTAGTTAATCCATATTCAAAAAAACCACTCATACTTCTTAATGAGTGGTTTTTTATTTCTTTAAAGTAAAAATAATATTTTTAGGAAAATCTAGATCTTTTCGCTTAGAATCTTGAGTAAAACCATTTGCTAATAGTAATTTTTTTGAAGCTTTGTTTTCGGTATGTGTAAAGGCTTCTATAGCTTTTAAACGAAGCTTATTAAAACCAAAAGATATAACTTCTTGAAGTGCCTCCGACATGTATCCTTTATTAAAATACTCTGGAAGCAAATCGTAACCAACCTCAGCTGTTTTTCTATCTTCAGATAAATTCCACAAACAAATACTACCTAATTTTTGATTTGTTTTTTTGTTTATTATAGTCCAACTTATTGATTTATTTTCTTTTAAATAAGTTAGCAAGTTTTTTATATGTATTACTGCTTCCTCTTGTGTTTTATACAATGGTTGCATTATATACTTTCTTACAATAGCATTAGAGCGTAAAGCATAAACAAGCTCAACATCATCCATGTTCGTACTTCTTAAAATAAGTCTTTTGCTTTCTAGGTTTTTAGAGTTTATTAGTTTCATATTAAATAAAAAAAAGTCTACTTTCTTTACAAAAGTAGACTTAAATTTAAGTTATTATTTTCTTTTTAAGAAACTGCTTTTAATTGCTTTAACTTAGTTTTTGATAGCTTTTGTTCTGCATATGTTTTAGTAACACTAATCTTTTTAGTATCGCTTCCTGGTAATTCAAACATAGCATCTGTTAAAATTTCTTCGCATAACGAGCGTAATCCTCTTGCTCCTAATTTATACTCTATCGCTTTACCCACAATAAACTCTAACGCGCCATCTGTTATACTAAATTCAATTTCATCCATAGCAAACAGTTTTTTATATTGTTTGATAATGGCATTTTTAGGTTCTGTTAAAATAGCTCTAAGTGTATTAGCGTCTAAAGGGTCCATATGTGTTAAAACTGGAAGACGCCCGATAATTTCTGGTATTAATCCAAAATCTTTTAAGTCTTTTGGAATAATATATTGTAATAAATTATCGTTATCTACAATTTCATCGCTCATAGAAGCGCTATAACCAACGGCTTGCATGTTTAATCTTTTTGAGATTACACGATTAATACCATCGAATGCTCCGCCTGCAATAAATAAAATATTTTCTGTATTAACTTCTATAAATTTCTGGTCTGGATGTTTTCTTCCTCCTTTTGGCGGAACATTTACAACTGTTCCTTCTAATAGTTTTAAAAGCGCTTGTTGTACTCCTTCTCCAGAAACGTCTCTAGTTATTGATGGATTATCACTCTTACGTGCAATTTTATCTATCTCATCTATAAAAACAATTCCTTTTTCAGCTTTTTCTAAACTATAATCTGCAGCCTGCAATAAACGTGTTAAAATACTTTCTACATCTTCTCCCACATAACCGGCTTCTGTTAAAACTGTTGCGTCTACAATTGCCAAAGGTACGTTAAGCATTTTCGCTACGGTTTTTGCCATTAACGTTTTTCCTGTTCCAGTTTCTCCAACCATAATAATATTAGATTTTTGAATCTCTATATCATCGTTGGTAGGTGGTTGTAATAAACGTTTGTAGTGATTATATACAGCTACAGACATTACTTTTTTTGTATACTCTTGACCTATAATGTATTCGTCTAAAAAAGATTTTATTTGTTGAGGCTTACGTAACATAAGCTCTGCAGATAGCTCTGTATTGTCGCTTTGTTTAGACTCTTCTACTACAATACCATGTGCTTGTTCTATACAACGATCACATATATGCGCATCTAAACCAGCTATTAATAAACTTGTTTCTGGCTTTTTCCTACCACAAAACGAACATTCTAATTCTTCCTTTGCCATTCTCTTTAAGTTAAAAGTTATTAGTTAAAAGTTAAAAGTTTTCACTCTTATATTTCTAACTTAACTTAATTCTTATATAGTATTAATTACGAGCTAAAATCTCGTCTATCATTCCGTATTCTTTAGCTTTATCTGCTTTCATCCAATAGTCACGATCACTGTCTTCATATACTTTTTCGTAATCTTGTCCTGAGTGCTTACTTATTATTTTATAAAGCTCTTCTTTTAAAATTAAAATTTCGCGTGCAGTAATTTCTATATCACTTGCTTGACCTTGCGCACCTCCTAAAGGTTGGTGAATCATAACTCGAGAGTGTGTTAAACCACTACGTTTCCCTTTTTCTCCCGCACATAATAAAACAGCTCCCATTGATGCTGCCATACCTGTACAAATTGTTGCTACATCTGGTTTAATAAATTGCATTGTATCATAAATTCCTAATCCTGCATAAACACTTCCTCCTGGAGAGTTTATGTACATTTGGATATCTTTATTAGCATCTACGCTTTCTAAAAATAATAGCTGTGCTTGTATAATATTTGCAATATTATCGTTAATTCCTGTTCCTAAAAAAAGGATACGATCCATCATTAATCTTGAAAAAACATCTAATTGAGAAATGTTTAATTGACGTTCTTCTATAATATAAGGTGTCATACTTTGTGGCATCATACTACTTACAATTTTGTTATAGTATGTACTGCTTATTCCTTGATCTTTTATAGCAAATTTTTCGAATTCTTTTCCGTAATCCATATCTGTTTGTTGAATTTGATAATTTAGTTTAGCCTCTAAATTTCTTTAAAAGGGCCATAAATGTATTGTTAAATCAGCAGTTTTCAAACTTTTTAAGTTGAATTTAACGCTAATAAAATAGGCATTGAATTACAAATAATTCAATGCCTAAATATAATGATTTTATAATTAAATTATTTGTCTCCGTAAACCTCCTTAACAAACTTATCGTAAGTTAATTCTTTTGTTTTTACGTTTGCCTTTTCTTTATAAAGTGCTAATAATTTTTGGCTAACTACTTGCTCGCTTATACGCTTAACTTCTTCTTGATTAGATAGTACTCTTGCTGCAATGTCATCTAACTCTTTATCGCTAGGATTTGTTTGACCAAATTGTGCCATTTGTACTTTAATCATCGCTTTTGCGCTTTCTTTAACGTCTTCGAAATCAACTTTTATTCCGTTTGCTTCCATTAACTTTGCCTCGATAAGTTGGTAACGTAAACTCTTTTCAGACTTTTCGTATTCTTCTTTTGCTGTTGCATCGTCCATTGGATTTTCGCCTGCAGTTTGCATCCATTTTGTTAAAAATTCTGCTGGTAAATCAAACTTTGTATTTGCTACTAAATGCTCTGTAACATCATTTAAGAATTTTTGATCCGATTGCTGTACAAATTGTTTTTCGGCATCTTCTTTAATCTTTTCTTTTAATTCTGAAACCGATTTTACATTATCTTTTCCAAATAACTTATCAAACAATTCTTGATCTAAATCTGCAAGTTCACGTTTGTTTACTTCTGTAATCTCAAAAGTTACTTCTATATCTAAACCATGAGCCTTATCATGATCTACTTTTAATGCATGCATTAATTCGTGATCATCTTCGTAAAGACCTTTTGTTTTAAGTGTAATTACATCGCCAACTTTAGCTCCTACAAATTTCTTTTCGGTAGCTTTTCCTTTAAATTTATCTAAAGTTAGTGTTACTGTGTTTTCTATTTCTTCAGCTTCATTTTTATAAACTCCAGTTATTTCACTGTCTTTAGCTACTTCTTGCAATGCAACTAATTTACCGTATTGCTTCTGGATATTTACTACTTGATCATCAATTAATTTATCGTCTGCAACAATATTGTAATGCGTGATTCCTTTTTTTCCTTCTAAATCTACTTCGAATTCTGGTGCTAAACCTAATTCGAACTCAAAAGAAAAATTATCTGAATCCCAATCGATATCGTCTTGTGGTTTTGGTAATGGCTGACCTAAAACATCTAATTTTTCTTCAGTTAAATATTTATTTAATCCTTCTTGAATTAATTTATTAACCTCATCGATTAAAACGGCTTTACCATATTGCTTTTTAACCATTCCCATTGGCACATGACCTTTTCTAAAACCAGGAATGTTTGCTGTTTTTCTATAATCTGTTAAGATTTTTTCAACTTTAGTTGCGTAATCGTCTTTCTCGATTGCTACTGTAACTACAGCATTTAATGCATCTTTATTTTCTCTTGTAATATTCATTTTGAATAATCTTTTTTATGTAACCAAAAATGGAGTGCAAAAATACTACTTTTTTACACTCCATCAAAGTTTTTTAATGTATTGAATTTCAACACATATTATGTCTTCTTTTTATCTTTTTCAAAGAACGACTGTAACAACGACTGTAATATTGATAAAAGCACACTAAATAATATAGCCCACCAAATATTATTTACAGAAAAACCTGTAATTAAATAATCTGCTAGCAGGATAATTAATGCGTTTACAACTAAGAGAAATAAGCCGAGAGTTACAATTGTGATTGGCAATGTTAACAGCACCAGTAAAGGTTTTACTAGAAGGTTTAAGATAGATAATACTATTGCTACAATTATTGCAGATACGTAACCATCTACTTGCACACCGTTTAAAACGTTTGCTAGTACAAATACTGCAATTGCATTTAAAAGAAGTCTAATTATTAAGTTCATATGTTCTTGTTTTAATTTGTTTAATTTACAAAATTAATTACTTCTTGGTAAAAATCTTTTGGGTTTTCGGCATGTAACCAATGTCCTGCGTTGGTAATTGTTTTTATTTTAGAATTTGTAAAATGAGATTTTATTATGGCTTCGTCTTGAGCTCCAATATATTCGCTTTTATCTCCTTTTAAAAATAGTGTTTCACCTTCAAACTTTGAATGTACCGGTAATGCTTCACCTACTTCGCTAACGTTTTGAGTTAAAGCTTCTAGATTCATTCTTAATCCTAAAGTTCCTTTTTCTACCCAATATAAGTTTTTTAATAAAAATAATCTTGTACCATAATCGCTAACGTAATTGGCCAACTCTTCTTCTGCTTCTCCTCTACTTTTTATTGTATTAAAATTTAAACTACTTAATCCTTCTAAAATAGCATCATGATGAATAGGATAAAAACGTGGCGAAATATCTGCTACAATTAATTTATTTACATAATCTGGATACTGAGACGCAAAAAGCATTGCTGTTTTTCCTCCCATAGAATGCCCTAATAAAACGACGTTTTTTAAATTATAATTGTCACAATATAATTTTAAATCTTGAGATAGAACATCGTAATTAAAATCTTCGCTATGGAAACTTCTTCCATGGTTTCTTTGGTCTATTAAATGCACTTGAAATCCTGCTTCGGCAAATTGTTTACCTAATGTTTTCCAATTATCACTCATACCTAAAAAACCATGTAAAATTATAAATGGTTTTCCTTCTCCTATTATATTTGAATGTAGTTGCATTATTTTAATTTATTTAGGTACATATTTACTACATTTTCTATACCTAAATATAAGCTTTCAGATATTAAAGCATGCCCAATTGAAACTTCTAATAGACCTGGAATATTATCTTTAAAAAACTTTATATTTTCTAAAGACAAATCGTGACCTGCATTAACTCCTAATCCTATTTTGTTTGCTAGTTCAGCACAAGTTGCATAAGGTTTTATAGCCTCGTTATTACCTAAACTATATTGGTGTGCAAAACCTTCAGTATATAACTCTATTCTATCTGTTCCTGTTAATTTTGCTCCTTCAATTTGTTTTGTGTCTGGATCTACAAATATGGATGTACGAATGTTATTACGTTTAAATTCTGAAATCACTTCGGTTAAAAAATCTTTATTTTTTATTGTATCCCATCCTGCATTACTTGTTAAAGCATTAATACCATCTGGCACTAGTGTAACTTGAGTTGGTTTAATTTCAAGTACCATATCCATAAATTTTGTAATAGGATTACCCTCAATATTATACTCTGTATGTACAACTGGTTTTAAATCGTAAGCATCTTGATAGCGAATATGCCTCTCGTCTGGCCTTGGATGTATAGTTACACCTTCTGCTCCAAAACGCTGTACATCTTTTGCAAACTGAATTACATTTGGCACATCTCCTCCTCTAGAGTTTCTTAAAGTTGCTATTTTATTTATGTTTACGCTAAGTTTTGTCATTTCTTAATATGTGTTAATTAGTACAAAAATACAAAGTAGATGCACGAGATTGTTCTTATTTTTAATTAATTTGCATAAAATTGAAATGCAGCATGAATTTTTTAGATTACATAATAAACGATATAAAACCATTACTTAATACCGATAAGGTTAAAGAGATTCAATTACTTTTTAACCAATTAACCTATTCTCATATTCCTATTAAAAATGCAGAAGGTGTTTATTTAGGTTGTATTTCAGAAAACGATGCACATTGTTTTGATAGCGAAAAACCTATTCAAGATTACAGATATTCTGGCGAAGGTTTTTTTGTTAGGGAAGACACAAACTGGTTAGATATACTTGAAGCTTTTGCACAAAACTCGGCTAATATTATGCCTGTTTTGAGCAAGAAAAATGTATATTTAGGTTACTACGAGTTAAATGACATTATTAGCCTATTTAATGAAACGCCTTTCTTTTCTGAGGCAGGAGCTGTATTAATAGTAGAAAAAGGTAGCGCAGATTATTCTTTTAGTGAAATTAGCCAAATTGTAGAATCTAATAATGGAAAATTATTAGGCTCGTTTATTTCAAAATTTGAAAATGATGTTACCCAAATAACATTAAAAATAGGGAATGCAAACCTTAATGAGATTATGCAAACCTTTAGGCGTTATAGCTATAATGTATTATCTGGACATGAAGATGATAATTATTTAATTGGACTTAAAGAACGTTCTGATTATTTAAACAAATACCTAAACATATAAATTTATGAAGGTTGCTATTTACAGTCAGTATCCAAAAAAACAGTCTAAAGATTCTTTAAAAGCACTTACTAAAGAGCTATTAAAACTAAACGCTACATTATTTCTTGAACAAGATTTTTTTAATGATATAAAAACAGAACTTTCAAACCCGTTAAATTACAAAACCTTTACAGCTTTAGATAAAAGTTTCGATTTATTTGTTAGTATTGGAGGAGACGGAACAATTTTAAGAGCCATCACTTTTGTTAAAGATTTAAATATCCCAATAATTGGAATTAATACTGGAAGGCTAGGTTTTTTAGCAACAATACAACCAGAAGGCATTAAAGAAGCAATTCAGCAAATACAAAATAAAGAATACACTTTAAGTAAACGCACCTTATTATCTATTGAAACTTCTCCAGAGAATAACGATATAAAAGATTTAAATTTTGCTTTAAATGAAATAGCAATTAGTAGAAAAAATACAACTTCTATGATTACTGTTGAAACAAAATTAAATAACGAGTTTTTAACTTCTTATTGGAGCGACGGTTTAATAATCTCAACACCTACAGGCTCTACAGGCTACTCTTTAAGTTGTGCAGGACCAGTAATTACACCAGACACAACTAGTTTTGTATTAACACCTATTGCACCTCACAACCTAAGTGCAAGACCTTTAGTTATTGAAGACTCCACAACTATACAATTAAAAGTTAGTGGTAGGGAAGATAATTATTTAGTTTCTTTAGATTCTAGAATAGCGACTTTATCTAACAACACTATTATAACTATAAAAAAATCTCCTTTTACTATTAATATGATAGAATTAAACTCTGAAAGCTTCCTTACAACCTTAAGAAAAAAGTTACTTTGGGGAGAAGACAAGAGAAATTAATTAACTTTTTTAAATTTATAACCATACATTCTTTCATTTTTACAATAAATTCATGCTAATACTGTTTTAAACTGTAACTATTTGGCTTAAATTATTATAGGCTAATCTTATTTATTATATTTGCAAACTTTGAAGATTTATGAGGTATTTAACGCTTTTATTAATTACATTTTTAAGCTTACAACTTAGTAATGCTCAAATTAACGAATTTGGTATTTTTGTTGGTGGCAGTAACTTTATTGGAGATGTAGGCGCAACAAATTATATAGCACCAAAACAATTAGCTTTTGGAGCATTATATAAATGGAATAGAAGCAAAAGACACTCTTATAGAATCTCTTTAACCTTTACAGAACTTGAAGGTATCGATTTAGACTCTGATGACCCAAGTAGACAAATTAGAGGTTTAGAGTTCAACAATAATATTCTTGAACTTTCTGCAGGAATGGAATTCACGTTTTTTGATTTCGATTTACACAATGGTGGCAAGGTTTCTACTCCTTATTTATATTCAGGAATTAGTGTTGCTAAGCATGATAATTTCTATTACAATTCAGACGGTAGTATTTACGACGAAGACACTTCTAGTTTAGCATTTGGAATACCAATGGTATTAGGTTATAAAGCTGCAATTTCTTCAGAATTTATTTTAGCTTTAGAAATTGGTGCGCGTTATACCTTTAGTGATGAGTTAGATGGTAGTATGCCAGACTCAGAATTAGCAGCTAGTAGAGCCTTTGGAAATTTAAATAATAACGATTGGTACACCTTTACCGGTATTACTTTAACATATACATTTGGTAGAAACCCATGTTTTTGCCCAGGACAATAATTTGGATACAAGTAAAATAAATAAAGATAAGTTACCTAATCATCTTGCCATAATTATGGATGGCAATGGTCGTTGGGCTAAACAAAAAGGACTTATTCGTGCTGTAGGTCATGAAAACGGAACAAAATCTGTTAGAGAAACTGTAGAAGCCTCTGCTAAACTAGGCATAAAAAACCTAACACTATATGCTTTTTCTACAGAAAATTGGAATAGACCAAAGCTAGAAGTAGATACTTTAATGCGATTATTAGTTGCATCCTTAAAAAAGGAAATAAAAACACTTCAAAAAAATAACATTAAACTTAATGCTATTGGAAACCTAAATAACTTACCAAAAAAGGTTCTAAAAGAACTTAATGAGGTAATAGAATGCACTAAAAACAACACACACATGACCTTGACCTTAGCATTAAGCTACGGTTCTAGAGACGAACTGTTAAATGCCGTTAAGGAAATTAGCCATAAAGTTAAAAATAATATAATTTCTTCAGAAAATATTGACGAATCAATTATTAATGAGCATCTTTACACGCAAAATTTACCAGATGTGGACTTACTTATAAGAACAAGTGGAGAACAACGTATTAGTAATTTTTTACTATGGCAAATAGCGTATGCCGAATTATACTTTACATCAGTATTATGGCCAGATTTTACACAGCAACACTTATGTGATGCTATTATAGAATATCAAAATAGAGAAAGACGCTTTGGAAAAACAAGTGAACAAATTAGTTAAAAACAGACCTTTGAAAACAATTTTACAATACGCATTAATAATAGTATTCGCACTATTTAGTTTTTTTACACAAGCACAAGAACTTTCTTACGAGAATAGTAAAGAATATACTATTGCCGACATAAAAGTAGTTGGTAACACAACTTTTAGCGAACAAACCATTATTACATTTTCTAAATTAAAAAAGGGAGATGAAATATTAATTCCTGGAGAAGAGATTAGTAATGCCATAAAAAAATTATGGAAAACAAATCTATTTAGTGATATTGAAGTTTACATTTCTAAAACTGAAGGAGATGCTGCTTACCTTGAAATTAGACTATCAGATTTACCTACACTAAACGAATTAAAAATTGTTGGTGTAAAAAAAGGAAAACAAGAAGCATTAATTAAAGAAAACAAGCTTCAAGAAGGTGTTAAAATCACAGAAAACCTAATTACTACAACAAAAAATTACATTCAAAATAAAAATAGAAAAGCTGGTTTTTTAAATACGAAAGTTAATATCAATACCATTCCTGTTGTAGATTCTTTAGACAATGCTAAAGTAAACATGGTGCTTACTGTAGATAGAGGTGAAAAAGTAAAAATTGACGAAATTAATTTTGAAGGCAACACTGTTTTAAGCGACAAAAAGCTTAGAAAAGCCATGAAAAATACGAAACAAAAAAATATTATTCGTATTCTAAAACGATCTAAATACATCGAAGCCAACTTTAAAGAAGATTTAGTTAGCGTTATAGACAAATATAAAGAAAACGGATATAGAGATGCTCGTATTATTTCAGACACTTTAATTAAAAAAAATGCAAAAACAATAAGCCTAAACATTAAAGTTGAAGAAGGAGATAAATACACCTTTGGCGATATTGAATTTATTGGAAATACTGTTTACACAGACGATTATTTAAGACGTAAGTTACGTATAGAAAAAGGAGACACTTACAACGGTGTTTTATTAGAAAAACGCATAGCAGACAATACAAGTCCAGATGCAGACGATATTACAAACCTTTACCAAGATCACGGTTATTTATTCTCTACAATAAATCCAGTTGAAGTAAGTGCAGACGAAAATGTAATTGATATGGAAATTAGAATTTCGGAAGGTAAACCTACATATTTCAACAAAATTAGTGTTGTAGGAAACGAAAAAACTAACGACCATGTTATTTATAGAGAAATAAGAACAAGACCAGGAGAATTATATAGTAAATCTAACGTGGTACGTACAGTTCGAGAATTAAGCCAATTAGGTTTCTTTGATGCAGAACAAATTGACCCACAATTTAAAAACGCAAATCCAGACGAAGGAACTATAGACATAGAATATGGTGTAGTAGAATCTGGATCAAGCCAAATAGAACTACAAGGTGGTTATGGTGGCGGTGGCTTTATTGGTACACTTGGTTTATCATTTAACAATTTCTCTTTAAAAGACATCTTTAAAAAAGATGCTTACAGACCAATACCAACTGGAGATGGGCAAAAACTTGCATTACGTTTACAAGCAAGTCGTTTCTACCAAACGTATAGTTTTCAATTTACAGAACCTTGGATGGGAGGTAAAAAACCAGTACAATTTTCTACATCTCTATCTCATACAAAACAATTTTTGTATGATGCAACAACTGGAAATGCAGACAAAGATAGAAGGTTTAACATTACAGGTTTAACATTAGGTTTAGCAAAACGTTTATCTGTACCAGACGATTATTTTACATTATCTCAAGCATTAAGTTTCCAACACTACGATTTAAAAAATTATAACACAGGACTTTTTACATTTGGAGATGGATCATCTAATAACTTAGCCTATACTATTGGTTTAAGTAGAAACAATACTTTTAACGATCCAGTATTTCCAACAGGAGGATCAAACTTCTCTATTACAGCAAAATTATCTCTACCATACTCTTTATTTAATGGAACAGATTACGAAGCGTTAGCAGAAGAAAGAGATGCAAACGAAGCTCTTTATGCCGACACAACAAACGATTCTGATGTTAGAGCTGCTGCTTCAAACAGAATTTCAGAAATAGATCAAGAACGTTTTAAGTGGTTAGAATTTTATAAAATAAAATTTAAAGGAGATTGGTACACAAAATTAGTAGATAAATTCGTTTTTAAATCTAGTTTAGAATTAGGTTACTTAGGTGCCTATAACCAAGATAGAGGTGTTATTCCTTTCGAGCGTTTCTTTTTAGGAGGAGATGGTTTAGGAACTTACAGTTTAGATGGTAGAGAAGCCATTGCTTTAAGAGGTTACCCAAATCAAGCCTTATCAGATAACGATGGTGGAACTATATTTAATAAGTTTTCATTAGAGCTTCGTTACCCAATTACCTTAAAACAATCTGCAAAAATTTATGCTTTAGGGTTTTTAGAAGGAGGAGCATCGTACAATAGTTTTAAAGATTATAACCCATTTAATTTAAAAAGATCTGCAGGTTTAGGTGTTAGAATATTTATGCCAGCCTTTGGTTTATTAGGTATAGACTTTGGACATGGTTTCGACCCATTACCTGGAGGTACCGTAAAGAATGGTTGGGAAACACACTTTATAATAGGTCAACAATTTTAATTCATAAAAGGTCTTTTTTAGTTAAAAAAAAGACCTTTACTTAACTATTAACTTTAGCAATTTTTTATTTTTGGCACGATATTTTCAATAACCACTTTGAGGATTTGATTAAAGAAATAAAATTTTTACAATTAAAATTCGTTATTTTGAAAACTAAGTGATTCAAAATAAGACAAAATCAAAAACTAGACTCTCTGTTTTTTTTGAATTTATGTTATTAAATATAAAAATATAACCAGATGAAATTTAAAGTTCTTTTTTTATTGACCATAGTATCAATACTATCTTTTCAAGCAAACGCGCAGCGCGGTGTAAGAATTGGATATATAGATACAGAATATATATTACAAAATGTTCCAGAATATTCTGCAGCAACAACGCAGTTAGAATCTAAAGTACAAAAATGGAAAAGTGAAATAGATCAAAAATTAAAAACTGTAGAACAGAAGCGTACCGATTTAAATAACGAAAAAGCGCTTTTAACTAAAGAGTTAATTGAAGAACGTGAAGAAGATATTGCTTTTGAAGAAAAAGAAATTTTAGATTATCAGCAAAAACGTTTTGGACCAAATGGAGATTTAATGATCCAAAAGAGACAATTAATGCAACCGGTTCAAGACCAAATTTTTCAAGCAGTACAAGATATTGCTAAAAATAAAAAGTATGATTTTGTTTTTGATAAATCTGCAGATGTAGTAATGTTGTATTCTGCTGAACGTTTTGATATAAGCGAACAAGTATTAAGAACCATTACACGCTCATCTAAAAGACAGCAATTAAAGTCTAAAAAAGACAAAAAAGCTGCAGAAGAAGAAGATGTAACTGTTGAAATAGACGATAGTAAAGACGCTAGGCAAGAAGCTTTAGATAAGAAAAAAGCAGAAAGAGAAGCTTTAGTTGAAGCAAGAAAAAAACAAATTGCAGAAAAAAGAGCCGCTGCAATAGCTGCTAGAGAAAAAGCAAAACAAGAAAAATTAGACGCTAGAAATAAAGCGAAACAAGATAATGAAGGTGAAGAAGAAGGTGCTATAGAAAATAATGTTGAAGAAAAACAAGAAAACAATGCTAGTGCGCCTAAAACTAGAGAAGAAATTTTAGAAGAACGCAGACAAAAAAAATTAGCAGATAGAGCTGCTAGAAAAAAATTACTTGAGGAAAAAAGACAAAAAATCTTAGAGGATCGTAGAAAAGCAAAAGAAGAAAAAGAAAGTGCTAAAGAAGACGAAAATCAAGACGATTAATATTAATAATTATAACACACACAAATACTAATTTAAAAATGAAACAATTTAAAACATTACTAATTGCAGCAGCATTATTTATTGGAGCAACAAGTTTAACAAATGCACAATCTAAAATCGCTCACATTAATACACAAGAGTTAATACAGTCTATGCCTGCAACAAAAGCTGCTCAAGCAGATATTGAAAGCGTTAGAGCAACTTATCAAGCAGATATTAAAGCAATGAAGCAAGAATTAGACACCAAAACAAAACGTTTTGATGCTGAAGCTTCAACAAAAACTCAAGAAGAGAACGAAAAGCGTTATTTCGAACTTCAGTCTGATACTCAAGCTATGCAAGAATATGCAGCAGACGCTCAGCAAAAATTACAAAAAAAGGAATTCGATTTATTAAAACCTATTACAGAAAAAGCTGAGGCTGCAATATTAAAAGTTGCAAAAGCTCAAGGTTTTAACTACGTAGTAGATTCTACTCCAGGAAGAGGTATTATTATGGCTGAAGGAAAAGATTTACTTGCAGATGTAAAAAAAGAATTAGGTTTCTAAGAAAATCTAAAACAAATAATATTTAAAGCCGACTTATTTAGTCGGCTTTTGTATTTTTATAAGCGAATACTTAAAAAACTATGAGTAAACAGCCTATTGGCATATTCGATTCTGGTGTTGGTGGCACTTCTATTTTTAAGGAAATACATACATTATTACCTTATGAAAATTCTATTTATTTAGCCGATAGTATTAATGCGCCTTATGGACCAAAAGGAAAAGATAAAATTTTAGAACTTAGCATTAAAAACACAGAGTTTCTTTTAGAAAAAAATTGTAAACTTATTGTGGTTGCTTGCAATACTGCTACCACAAATGCTATTAGTGTTTTAAGAGAAAAATATAGTGTTCCGTTTATTGGTATTGAGCCTGCCATTAAACCTGCCGCATTAAATACTAAAACAAAAGCTATTGGTATTTTGGCTACAAAAGGCACATTGTCTAGTGCTTTGTTTCATAATACATCTAACTTATACTCTAACGGGATTACTATTGTTGAGCAAAATGGAGAAGGTATTGTGCAGCTTATTGAAAATGGCAATCTAACATCTAACGAGATGGAAACATTGCTAAAAACCTATTTAAAACCAATGTTAGAGGCTAATATAGATTATCTTGTTTTAGGTTGCACGCATTATCCTTATTTAATTCCTATGCTTATTAAACTGCTTCCTAAGCATATTAAAATTATAGATTCTGGTTTGGCAGTTGCTAAGCAGACTAAAGCTGTTTTAGAATTAAATAAATTATTAAATACTGAGATTATAAATTCTAAAAATGAATTTTATATTAATTTGAAAAACACCGAAGTGATGCAATCTTTATTAGGTAATAAATTTAAGGTTGATTTTTTAGCGTTTTAATGACACAGTGTTTTTAGACTTTACAATAAGTTTTATTTAAAAACTATAGTTTGGTTTAAAACCGCATTAGCGATTGCAGCATTGTTGGAGCTCCTCGATAGAGAGCGACTGCGGAAAGCGCGACCTAAAAGGTAATGCCCAAAATTTATTCTTTATACCAACTTGAATATTTTACATAATTATCTGCAATTCTATTTATTTCGTCATTAATTAAGGCTGGACTAATATCTTTTACTTTTTTTGCAGGTACTCCTGCATAAATACTTCCGGATTCTACAACGGTATTTTGTGTAACAACTGCTCCTGCAGCAACAATACTATTACTTTCTATTACGCAATTATCCATTACAATACTTCCCATACCTATTAATACGTTGTCATGAATGGTGCAACCGTGAACTATTGCGTTGTGCCCAATAGATACATTGTTACCTATATTTGTTGGGTGTTTTTGATAGGTACAGTGTACTACTGCTCCATCTTGTACATTTACTTTATTACCAAGTTTTATGTAATGTACATCGCCTCGCAAAACGGCATTAAACCATATACTGCATTGGTTTCCTACTTGTACATTGCCAATTATGGTTGCATTTTCTGCTATGTAACAATCTTCTGGTAGTTGTGGCAATTTGTCTTGTATTGCTTTTATTATTGGCATAATTATTTTTTAATGTTTTTAATTAAGGTTGGTTTTACTTAAAATAAGATAGCAATTCTGATTTTTTTGATGGTGATACCATCACTTCTTGTCCGTTACTTAAAATAACGCTTCCTCCTTTTCCTTTTACATATTTTACTACTTCATTCACATTAACTAAGTAGCTTTTATGTACTCTGGCAAAATTAGAATCTTGTAGTGCGAGTTCAAAATATTTAAGTGTTTTGCTTACTACTTTCTTTTTGTTTGTGTTTAGGTATATTTCTGTGTAGTTATCATCGGCTTTACAAAAAAGAATATCTGTTGTGCTTATTACTTCAAATCCATCTTGTTGTGGTATGGTTATTTTACCGTTTACGTTATTAGTAGTTTTTGGTACTAAAACTTGATCTTGAAGTGCGTTTTCTTTTGTTTTGATTTCTACTACGTAATCTACAGCTTTTATTAAATCGTCTATTGCTATAGGTTTCATTAAATAATAACTTGCATGTGCGTTTAAGGCTTCTATTGCATAATTGTTATAGGCTGTTACAAAAATGGTTTCGAAGTCTCTATCTCCTACTTTGTCTAACAAATCGAATGCATTACCATAAGGCATTTCTACATCTAAAAACACCAAGTCTAGTGTGTTGTTTCTTATTAACTTTAAACCTTCGTTTATGTTTGATGCTTCTCCAACAACATTTACATTTGGGCAGTATTTTTTGAGATAGTTTTTAAGAATCTCTCTGCTTGCTTGCTCGTCTTCTACTATAATTGAGTTTAGTTTCATATTAATCTCTTTTTAAAGTTACAATAACTCTAGTTCCTCTATCTCCTTCTTCTTGGTAATTATCTATAAAAACATCTACTTTATCTTTATACATTTCGTTTAAAATGGCTACTCGTTTTTTAATATTACCCATGCCTTTTGAGTTTTGCTTTTGCTGGTTTTCGGTTTTTAAGGCTTTAGATTTTTCACGACCAATACCGTTATCTGTAATAGTAATTGCTATTTCATTGTCACTTTTTTTAGAAATTGAAATATCTAGTTTTCCTTTTTCTTTTTTATAACGCAAGCCATGCCAAACGGCATTTTCTATATATGGCTGTAAGAGCATTGGCGGAATTTGGTAACTGGCAACGTCTATTTTTTTATCTACACTTATATTATAATCGAACTTATCTTGAAACCTAAAATGCTCGAGTTTGGTATATAACTCTAGTAATTCTATTTCTTTTTCTAAAGGAATAAAATCTTGTTCGCTATTTTCTAAAACAGCTCGCATTAGTTTGGAAAAATCGCTTAAATATTTATTTGCTGTGCGCTCATCGTTTGTTGCTATAAAACTATTTACAGAATTTAATGCATTAAATATAAAATGAGGATTCATTTGGCTACGTAAAGACTTTAAAGCTAATAGATTATTTGCTAAACGTTGCTGCTTAATGTACTTATACATTAAATATGCAACAATAAGTAATAGTAATAAGCCTCCAATTAAGGAGTATATTATTATTTTTTGGTTTTTATTTTGAACTTGGTTTAGGTTGTATCTACTTTCTGATAATTCTCGATCATTTTCTAATGATGTTATACGGTTTTGCTGCTCTGCTATATTTTTATTAAAACGTGCTGCCTGTGCTATTTGCTGTTCTTTTTTAATGTATAATGCTTCTACAGATTTAGTATATTCTTCGTAAGTTTTTAACGCTTTTTCGTAATCTCCAGATTCTTTATAAACTTCGGATAGTTTTCTAGTTGCATCTTTTTCTACAACTAAATCTTCACGTTCACTGGCTTTTGCTCTACTTTTTTCTAAATATGAAATGGCTTCATCGTAATTTTTTTGCATAAATAAAGCATTACCAATTTTATAGTTTTGCTTTTGTGTTGTAAAATCACTTTCGTTTTCTATTACAGAATCTGTTTCTATGTCTTCAATATCTAAAATAGCTTCTTCTCTTAAGCGAATTTCATCATCAAAATTACGATTGGCATTATTAAAATCTGCTACTTTTACTTTTTCCTTTACTGCTCTTTTTTTATTTTCTTGAGATGCAAGGTTAAGAGAGTTGCTATAATATTTTTCGGCTTTATCTATACTTCCGCTAGCATCAAAAGTTTGGGCTATTTTGGAATTTAAATCGGTAATTTTTGGAGTTATTAGATACTTTTTTGCAGTACTTAGTGCTTTTTCAAAAGAGGCTATAGATTTTGTGTAGTCTTTCATTTTATAGAAAACATCGCCAAGTCCTTCATTTAACTCTACTAATTGATAATTGGATAGTTGACTTTGATTTAATGATTTTAAAATAGAAACACTTTCTTGATAATTATTATTCATCATATAAGCCTTAGCTAATTTTAGTCTAACGTCATTAGAGCTATAACTATTTAAGCTTATTCTATAATTAGAAACAGCCAAATCGTACTGTTTCCAATACATGTAAATATCTGCAAGAACTTCAAAAGCTTCAGAATTTTGTTTTGCCGAATTACTTTTTTTTAAGCTTTCGGTTACAAATTGTATACTTTTCTCGGCAGATTTCTTCTTATAAACTAATGCAGAATCTATTAAGTTGTTAAAAGAATTGTCTTGTGTTCTTTTGTATAATTTATTATTCGAGTAGCCTTCTTTTGCTAAAACATTTATAGTAATACGCTCATCACTTTTTATAGTATAATAAATAGTTTCAAAATCTTTATGACTAATAACAAGCTCGTCTCCTATTTTTGCGCGCACTCTAAACTCTCCTGCTCCGTTAGACGATGTGTAATCGCCACCATTTACCTGCACATTAACATTTTTAATGGCTTTACTAGTTTCTTCATCCTTAACCCAACCTCTTACATAAAAAAAAGCATCACTAGCTTTTTTGGCATCTGTCTCAATAGTATTGTTTTGTTGACTATATGCTGCAAAAGAGAAAAAAATAAGAAGATTTAAACAAATATATATTTTGATATGTTTCATTTTTATAAATACTAAAACATAAACTTACACACTTTAATTTGTATAATAAAATGGCAAAAGTTTAAAGTGAGTAGATTTTTTTTCAAAATTACCTTGTTTACTCATTTAAATAACTCATTCACTCATTATAAAACACCACTTACTCATTATACTTTTTATTTAATTAATGCTAAACATAAGTTTACAATGTTATTTAAGAGCATTAAAATTTAAAACATAAAATTATGACCACAACAATTAAAATTAGTCTATTAACATTAACAACGTTATGTTTCTTAGCATGTAATGCCAAGAACAATAAACACACAGAAAATTTAGCATTTAACAACTCTAATAAAGTTATAAATACTATTACAGCATCAAAACCAGAAAAAAGATATATAAAAGTGGCTTTGTTATTAGATACTAGTAATAGTATGGATGGTCTTATAGACCAAGCAAAAGCACAACTATGGGAAATTGTAAACGAATTATCTTATGCTAAATGTAAAGACGACAAACCAAATTTAGAAATAGCTCTTTACGAATATGGTAATGATAATTTAAATGCCGAAGAAGGTTATATTAGGCAAGTTTTAGCTTTTAGTGATGACTTAGACGAAATCTCTAAAGAACTATTTTCTTTAACAACTAAAGGAGGTAACGAATATTGTGGTTATGTTATAGATACAGCATTAAACCAGCTAGAATGGAATGATAGTAAAGATGATTTAAAATTTATTTTTATAGCAGGAAACGAGCCTTTTACACAAGGTAAAGTTAACTATAAAGATGCTTCAAAGCGAGCACATAATAAAGACATAACTGTAAACACCATTTTTTGTGGTGACTATAATCAAGGTGTTTCTGGCTCTTGGAAAGATGGTGCAGATTTGGCACATGGAGATTATATGTCTATTAACCATAATAAGGAAACTGTTTATATAGCCACTCCTTATGATGATGCTATATTAAAACAAAATAGTAAGTTAAATAAAACTTATATAGCTTATGGTAATCAAGGCAGACAAAAAATTCAATTACAAGCAGAGCAAGATGATAATGCACAAGGCTACAGCAATGCTAATGCTGTAAGTAGAACTGTAAGTAAGAGTTCGCATTTGTACAAAAATTCATCTTGGGATTTGGTAGATGCCTCAAAAGATAAAGAGTTTAAATATGAAAAATTAAACAAAAACAAATTACCTCAAGAACTTAAACATAAAACCACGTTAGAAATTAAAACTTACGTTGCAAATAAAAAAGCAGAACGAGAAGCTATTCAGAATGAAATTCAAGAATTAAACAATAAAAGAAAAGAGTATATTTTAAAAGCTAATAAAGAAAATAGTAATGGACTAGAAAACGCTATGATTAAAGCTATAAAATCTCAAGCAAAAGCAAAAAACTATACATGGAAATAGTTTTTCTATAATAACATAAAAAAAGCCTCGTGATTTTACGAGGCTTTTTTTATATTATTTTTTATTGTGCTTAGTTAATTGCTGGACAATTACAACTGTAACGTTCCTTAGAGCAACCAAAATTATATCCTAAAGTAATTTGATGAAAGCCACCATTATTAAATACTACCGAATTTGCTTGATAGCTATATGTGTAAGCAAACACAAAATTATTTAAATCAACACCTAAAAGTGGTGTTATGTATTGTAATTTTTGGTTACTTACTCCAGAACCATCAACAAATTCTGCACCATCTAAACTTCTTCTATAAGATATTCCTCCCCAAACTTTACCAAAATCCATTGTTTTGTATGCTTTAAGGTTAACATCAAAAGAAGCTTCTTCTGTTGCATCTCTGTACATAAACATAACTGAAGGTTCAAAACTCCAATCGTTATTATAACTACTAAAAGTATTACCTACAGAAAATAAATAAGTTCTTAAGTTTTCATAACTTAAACCTTGTTCATTAAAGTTTACTCCGTCATTTTCTAATAAATTCTTAACCGTAGCATGTGCATAAAAGTTATACAAATGGTAAGAAAAACCAAAATCAACATTAAAATTTGTAGCAGACTGCTCAATACCTGCTATAATTGGATCAAACCCATCTTGTAAAAAAGATGTTTCATCTAATTTGTATTGAATAGCACCAACACTTAAACCAAAAGATAGCATATTTAAATCTATTTCATTTCTAGAAAACATAATATGATGTGCATAAGTAAAATAAGCACCAGTTTGAGAATGGTATCCATTTTTATCAGAATATAATATCCCACCAATTCCAGAAGGAGAATCACCAATTCTACCGTTAATACTTGCTGTTAATAAAGCAGGAGCGTTATCATCTCCAAACCATTGTTGACGACCAGTTAATCTAATTTTAGAACAATTAGCAACTCCAGCCATAGATGGGTGAATAAGGTAATAGTTATCTGTTAAGTAATCTGAATATACAGGAAGTCCTTCTTGTGCCTTTGCAATTTGGCTAGTAAAAAAAACTATTACTGCTAATGTTAATAACCTTTGTAATCTCATAATCTCTGTTTTCAAGGTAGATGTTGGTATTAAATCTAAAGCTAATGCTATTATAACTCTTAATTTGCGATAAAATTATATCGTTGCCAAATATATAAATTTACTTTGAATATTTAGACTATCAAAAGTTAAAGCCTCCAATATAAAAAGGATTTAACAAAAAAGCTAAATTTTTAGATATATTGAACTTATTTTTAAATATCAAATATATCGATATCTGTACATACTTTTAGTATTTTTGCAAAAAAAAATTGTAAAATGGACTCTTTTAAAGTTACTACACAAGAAACTTCAAATCCAGCAATACTAAAATTTGAAGTCAATAAATTTATCACTCAACATCAAAGTTTTGAATTTAACAATATAGACGAAGCTAAAGCCTCTCCTTTAGCACAACAATTATTCTATTTACCTTTTGTAAAAAAAGTATATATAACAAGTAGTTTTGTTGCTATTGAACGTTTTAATATTGTTGAATGGAAAGATGTTCAAAACGAAGTGTCTGAGCAAGTTGAAAATTATTTAAACGAAGGCAAACCAGTAATAAATCAAGACATTGCACCTAAAAAAACACCTGTTACTGTATATGCAGAAAGCACTCCAAATCCTAGTGTAATTAAATTTGTTGCTAATAAAAAAATTGCTAATGCTGCTTTTGAGTTTACTTCTATTGATACAGCAAAATCATCTCCATTAGCTACAGAACTATTTCATTTTCCTTTTGTAAAAAGTGTTTTTATTGATGAAAATTATGTCTCAATAACAAAATACGATATTGCCGATTGGAATGATATTACAAATCAACTTCGTGAATTTATTAGAGGCTATATAGAAAATGGAAAGGAAATTATTTCATCATCTGCTCCAGAAGCAATAGAAAAAAGTACAGAGAAAATTGAAGCTCATTTTGAAACATTAGACGACACCTCTAAAGAAATTGTGAATATTTTAGAAGAGTACGTAAAACCTGCTGTTGCTAGCGACGGTGGTAACATACAGTTTGAATCTTACGATGAGAACACAAAAACAGTAAAAGTAATTTTACAAGGAGCTTGTAGTGGTTGTCCATCTTCAACATTCACTCTAAAAAATGGTATTGAGAATATGCTAAAAGAAATGCTAAAAGGTAAGGTAAACACTGTTGAAGCTATAAACGGATAAATTTTAATGCCTAAGTTTAAAACATTAACATTCATTTAGTTCCACTTATTTTACATTTTTAATGAAAATATGTATTTTTAGATTCATATTAATTTAAAAACTAAAACTTATGGCAGTATTAAAAGTTATCGAAGTATTATCAAATTCTGATAAAAGCTGGGAAGATGCAACAAAAAAAGCGGTAAAACACGCCTCTAAAAGTGTTAAAAACATACGTTCTGTATACATAAAAGATCAAAGTGCAAGTGTTAAAGATGGAGAAGTATCAGATTTTAGAGTAAACTTAAAAATTACTTTTGAAGTAGATTAAACAATCACTTTTATAAAAAATAAATCAAACGCCTAAACATAAGTTTAGGCGTTTATTTTTTTAACGAACTAACACTATTAAATATGAGCTAAGTTATTTTATTTAATGCATCCAAAAAAATAGCGCTGCTATCCTCAACATAAGCGCACTCATATATTTCATTTGATATTGTAATACCTAATATAACATATAATAAAAAACGCCCAAACTTATGTTTGGGCGTTTTAGTTTTTAATAGTTTAACGTTTATCGTTTTAAAGTAAAGTGTGCTTTAAACTGTTTCTTAACCGTAGGATTATTAGGTTCTCTATATTCTACAGTAAACCAGTAATCGCTAGTT
>NZ_RCCH01000008.1 GCF_003663945.1 Lacinutrix venerupis
AAAGGAGAAACAGAATTAGCAATAGACTGTGGTAATAACTGCACAGAAGAGCAACACCAAATGAACAGACGTTCTCAGTTTAGAATCATGAGCGGAGGACCTAAAGCTAATTAAAAAACATCTAAACAAAAGTTTAACCAACTAATACAACCAACAAAAAAAGCCGCAACTAAGTTGCGGCTTTTTTATTTTATTTATTACTCTAACTTATCTAATAAATCCTGAGCTTCTTTAAAGTCATCTGCTTCTTCTGGAATTTGTTTTAAATAAACAATTGTAGCGTCAATATCTTTTTGTTTAAGTTTACTTAAGGCCGAATACCAAAGTGCTCTATTTTTATAGACAGATTTTCCAACTACTATTTTGTTTAATTGTGTATCTGCTATTTTAAAGTTATCCAATTCAATATTAGTAATGGCATAATACAGTTGTAATTCGCTATTATTAGGATCGGTATCTAATATTTTTTTTAATAATGAATTTGCTTTATCATAGTTTTTATTATTAAAAGCTTTTGTGGCTTCTATTAATTCTTTTACATTATTTTCACTCCTTACAATAGTCATTGGCTCATGACTATTAAAATCTGAATAAGTAGGATCAGAAAATTGATTAAACACAAAAAAACCAACTAATAATGCAATACAGGCAGCCGCTAAATATTTTATTATATTAAACGGTTTACGTTTTGGTGTAACAATTTTTGTAGTTGTTTTTTCTTTGTTAAAGTAATTTTCAGATACTGTATTTAAATTGTTTTTAAAAGCATTAGTTTCATCTTCATTTCTAATAGTATTCTGTAAAAAAATGGTTGTATCTAAATACAAATTAAAATTGCTTGAAAACTCAAGATCTGAATCCATCTTGTCTTGAAACTTTAAAATTTCATCGTCAGATAATTCTCCGTTAATATAAGCGTCAAATAAAATATAATCTTCCTCTTGCATATTTATTAATAATTAAGTTGATTAAACTTTGGAGACTCTTGAACCAATTTTGTTAATTGTCCAATACATAAAGATTTCTTTTTTCGAGCATAAGCATAACTTATATTCAAGCTTTTTGCTACTTCTTCCATAGAATTTATTTTAAAAGTAGCCTTTATTAAATCTTTACATGCTTTTCCTAGTTTATTAAACATCTCGTTAAATAAGTCTTGTTTTTCTCCAAATAGTAATGTTTCATAAGCTAATTCTTGTGCACCATCATCTTTAAATAAAAGCTCTTCGTTAATTGTTACCTCTTTATTTTTCTTTTTTTTGAGTTCGTTTAACCATTTACGTTTACATAATAGAAAAAAGTATGCATCAAAAGGACAGGTGAGTTTTAAATCTTTTTCTTTTGCTTGATTATATATTGTAACTATAGTTTCTTGTATTATGTCTTTTGCTTGTTCTGCGTCTCCACTATTTTGCTTAATATAATTAACCACTTTAGGCACAAATTTTTGATAAATAGCTTCAATAATAAAGGAATTATTATTTAATAAGCCGTCTATATATTTTTGGTCTTCGTGAATTTTTTTTTCACTCATAATCCCATAATTATCAGTTAGTTTCTAAGCAATTTAAAAAAACTTTGCAAAACAGAGGTAACAATTTTTAAATGGTTTTGATATAAGGTTGTAAAAGGCAAAGTGCCAAAACACTTAAACATTAAACATTTAGAAATTATGAATTATTTAAATAGAAATTACAAACGTGTAATTAAAAACAAAATTAGAGTAAGTAAGACTTCCATTTTAATTATTGCAACAATAGTATTTAGCTTTTTAAACGTAAACGCTACAAATTTAAAAACATCAATAAATACTAAAGTGAATTTAGACATTACAACAGACGATTTAATAAAAATTTTCGATTGGTCTGTTAAAACTAACACAGGAGAATTTTCTGGAACAGCCTCAACATTATTCGATGCAAAAAAAAGAGCTAATATGGTTGGTCAAGGAGTAATAGTTTTAGAACAAAAAATAGTAAGCTATTATGTGTTAAGAAGTGAAATACACTCTAAAACAAACCGAACTTACTTTTGGGAAGTTATAAGTGAACACGGTTACGCAAAAGGATTTAGCTCTAGTGAATTCTCTGCAAAACGAATGCTCCATTTACTTGCCAAAGGAGATATTGTATCCTACAGAATAATAGAAAATAAGATTAAATAAAAAAAAATTATAAAAACTAGGTAACAAAACAATTATCAAGTTTATGTAAAGATGTAAACCAATAAAACATTAGAAATCATGAAAAATTTAAAAACAGTATTTGCAAGTTTATTTATTACAGGATTAGCACTATTAACAAGTTGCGATCCTAATGAGAGTGTAGAAATTTCTCAAGAAGTAAAAATTCCGCCTACAATGGAAGCTTTTCAAAATATTAGAGAACAAGCTTTAGAAAATAACACTCAAACCTTTCAGTTCGATGGCAATGATGGCAATATTACTTTAACATCAGACAATGGAGTACAAATTAATATTAACACTAATTGTTTAACACTAAACGGTAATCCAGTTTCTGGAACTGTAGATCTTAAATACGTAGAGCTATTTGAAAAAGGAAATATGCTTACAACTCATAAACCTACAATGGGAGAGTTACCAAATGGAGATAAGGCGTTGTTAATTTCTGGTGGTGAATTTTTATTAGAAGCCACACAAGGCGGAATAGCCTTAAATACTAATTGTAATATACAATTAGTGGTGCCAAATAGTTTAACTGGTGGTGCAGATCCAGCAATGACACTTTGGGAAGGAACAATAGATAATGAAGAAAATTTAACTTGGGATGAAGTTGAAGATGCTACAGGACAAGGAGGTGTATTTGTTGAAGGAGGAGAGTATTATGCCTTTTTAGGTCAGTTTGGGTGGTCTAATATCGACCGTTTTTATAACGATCCTAGACCAAAAACATTAATTAAGGCACAAGCTCCTGTAGGATATAATTTTACAAATAGCGCTATTTACTTATCGTATGATGGTGAAGATTCAGGATTAGCTTCTTTAGACACTTACGATGGAACGTTAAACTTGTTTAGTGAGCATTATGGACAAATACCAATAGGTTTAGAGTGTCATGTAATTTTTGCAACCGAAGACAATGGTGTTTGGAGATACGCTGTAAAACCAGTAACTATCGTTGCAGACGATATTATATCATTTAATTTTAACGAAACAGCTCTTGCAACAGAAGCCGAATTTGTAAATATTATTAATGCGCTACCATAATTTTTAATTCCTACTTTTAAAAGGTCAGAAAAAAAATCTGACCTTTTTTTTAATAAATATTAAAAATAGGGTAACAAATATATTACTGTATTGATATAAAGGTGTAGAACATTAAAACACATGATTATGAAAAATGCAGAATTAATCCAGGAACAAGTTTTTTATTTTAGTATTCGCCTTATTATTTTGTTAAGTGTATTAGCCTCAATTGCATAAAACTATATTTTAAAGCTAGGAGTTTACTTCTAGCTTTTTTTTAAATGCTGAAGGATTTATTTTAAAAATTCAGTTTTTGTATATTTAATACTATTAACCATATCGCTATTATGAAAAATCTATATTCCTTTCTTGTTTTTGCTTTTCTTTTTCAATTTGTATTTAGTCAAGATTCCCAAGTTATAGATACAACTCGAAGAGTAGCAAATATTACATATAATAAAAATGGAAACGAGGTGAAATTTACACCTAAAACACCTCCTTTAAACCAAATAGCAGGAGCACCAAAAGCATTTTATAAACATTTTTGGGAATTTGGAGATGGCGATTATAGTAAAGAAGAAACACCAACAAAAAAATATAATAATACTGGTGATTACGAAGTAAAGTATTGGGCCACTAATGTTTATGATACAGGAAAACCACCAACTTCTAGACCAAAAAAAATAAATATTGATAACGCAAGTGATACTGCAGAAGCTTCAAAGTCTATGACAGAAGATATTGCTCTTATTCGCAATCGAGAGCCCAGGCCAAATGAAGAAATGGTAGTAGTTATGAGCTATAAAAATTATAAAGACTATGCTACCAATGGGACGCTTCATTTATATTTTAACGAGCAAAAATATAAAGCAGATAATTTTGAATTAGCAGATACAAGAGTGTATAATAACGAACAAGTAATAGAAAGCGAAGATTATGTTTTCTCACACGAGATTGACGATGAGCAAGCTTTTTATGCTTCAGCAAAAAATAATATTAATTTACTAAGAGCAAAATTTAAAGATTCTACAGAAAAAGAAAATTTAGAATTAACCTTGGCCGAAAGCAAAGCCACATATAAAAAATCGACCGTAGTAAAGTTCGATAATATGAAGCCAAACGAAGAACGAAACATTTTTTACACCTTTAAAACAACACCAGAAATGTTAAAGGATACTAGTGCTATAATTTCGGTAAGAAGCATTTATATTCCAGACGATAATTACAAAACGCATAAGGTAAAAGATATGGAAATGGAAATTGTTACCTCTCACGATCCTAATAAAATGTCTTCTAATGCTACGTTTTTAAATTATAGGTTAGTACGTTTTAAAAGGCCAAAATTTAAAATTCGTTTTCAAAATAATGGAGAAGGACCAGCAAATACTATTCGGTTAGAAACAGATATTCCAGAAATGTTCGATAAAAGCACTATTCGCGTAGAAGACATGTATCCTAAAGTAAAAATTTGTCCTAAACAGGAAGTAAGTTATAGTTGTTTAGATACCACTTACACTAGTAAACAAGCCATTTTTACCTTTAAAAATATTTATTTACCAGGTAGCGAACAAAAAAATGTTAAGGATTACGATTCCACACAAGGCTTTGTAAAATACAGTTTAAAGTTTGGAAAAAATTTTCATAAACAAAAAACAAAATCTAGAACGGCTATAATTTTCGATAAAAACGAACCTATAATTACCAATTACTCGACCACTCGTTTTTTGCCAGGCATATCTATTGGTGCAAAAGCAGGATACAACTCTTTTAATAATCTTAATGACTCTAAAAGTTATTTTGTAGGAGCAACAATTTCACCTTACAAATCATATAAATGGTATTGGCAAGTAGAACTATTAAACAGCTTTCACCAGTTTAATGGAAATAAAATAATTACCGAAGAAAATATAGATACCGCTACATTTATTGGTAGAGAGCGTACCACTATAGCAAACAGTTTCGACAATGTAGATTGGGAATTACCTGTGTTAATTAGATATAACATAAATAATTACATTGGTTTGGGAGCAGGACTGCAAGGCATGATTTCGTTAAGTGAAAAAAGCACAAACAGTATAAAGATAGATCGCGCTCAAACTGAAAATGGTTTAGATATAGAACCATATCAAAACATTAGCGAAACAACTATAGTAACAAGTGAAAGTTTTTCAAACTTTAGAACAGGTATACTGTTTGAAGTTACAGCTGGTTTTGCCAGAATAGGACCAAGTCTTGGCGCTCGTTATATATTGAATTCTAAAGAAAATTATAACTATATGCAGCTTTATGCTATCTGGAAATTCTAAAGGTTTTTATAAACAAGCATAAGTAAATATTATTTTAATAGTCAATAATGAAAAACCTCTTAGTTATCTTATTTTTATTAAGCTTTGGAAGTGTTTTTTGCCAAAGTATAGAAGATGCTATATATAATGCTACAGATACTTTTAATGCTAAAAAATCTCCAGAAGCTCTAGCAGCATTAAATAAAAACATTGCAAATTTTGAAAGTAGGTTAACCTCCATAGAAGAGTATATGGCATTTATCTACCTTTTAGTAAATAAAGCTTATTATCTAGATAAAAACAATAAAAATAGCACTGCAATTTCTACTTATGAAAAAGCTTGGAAGTTATATAAAGATAAAAATATTGCAAGCTCTTACGATTTTGATATTATAGAAAACTGTTTAAAACCTTTAGGAATATTATATAATAGAGTTGGAGATTATTTAAGTTCCGAGAACATTACAAAAAGCTATATTGATTTAGCCAAAAACAATAACGATAGCAACCAGGTTGTAGCTGGTATTATAAATTTATCGAGACTGTATCAAACTTTAGGAAAACACCAACAATCTATAAAGCTTGTAAACTATGGACTTAATATAAAAAAAATTAATGCACAGCAGAAAAGGATATTAAAAGGTATAAAGTCCAGAAGTGAGATTAGACTGAACCGAGATGTAATTATTATAGACAAAGTAGTTTCTCCATTAAAAACTTTTGGTAACATTCAAGAGAAGGAATTAAGTTACGAGTTAGCTATGCAAAACAAGGATTATGCAAAAGCTTTAAAGGTTTTTAAAAGTTTAAAAAACTTAAAAAGAGATCAACTATCTTCCGCAAGTTTATTATCCAAATTATATTTTCAAGAAGCTCAACTTTACTTTTTGTTAAATGATTTTAATACAGCAGAAAGCACTCTTAAAATAGCTTTAAAATATTTACTCCCAGATTATAATTCTAAATCTATATTAAGCGAAGATAATTTGTATCCAGAAAATACGTTTATTGAAATTTTCGATTTATATGCTGCCTTGCAATCTAATCCTGAAAAAGCTTTAGAGTATTACAATTTAAGTTTTTATGTAATCGATTTGTTGGCTATGAACACTACATCTCAAGAAGGGAAATTTATTTTATTAAACGAATATAGAAGCCGTAGCGAAAAATGTTTAGATTTACTTTATAAGCTTCAGAATAGTAGTAATAAATCAAATTACACTTTGCAAGCATTAAAGCTTTCCGAACGTTATAAATCTAAAGTTTTAAAAGAAACAGTAGAAAAAAAGAATTTAGTAAAATTATATCCGGAGGATTCTTTGTTAATCTTACAACAAAGATTATTGCAAGAACAGCAACAACTTACTAACCGATTATATAAAACACCTTTTAAAGACATTTTAGACTCAAAAACTATAATTAGAGAGCAACTAGCATCTATTAACATAGAACTAAAAAAAGTAAATAAAGATGTAGAAAAAAAATATAAACGTTCACAAAGTTCGTTTTCAATATCAGCTCTAAACTCAAGACTTAAAGAAGACCAAGCTACATTAGTAAATTATTTTTATGATAAAAAAGCTATTTATCAAATTATAGTTTCAGAACAAGCAACAGCATTTAATAGAATTATATTAAGTAAGGAAAATACTAAAAACATTAAAAATTTTATTAACTATTTCGAAAGTTCATCATCTATTAATAATAATATTTCAAATTTTACAGAAGATGCATATTCAATTTACAAATTATTGAAACTAGATATTATAAAAGATAAAAGTAATCTTATTATAATACCAGATGGTTTTATAAATTTTATTCCTTTTGATGCACTTTTAACAGCAAAAAGTGAAACTGAAAAATTCGATAGCATGCCGTTTTTTGTAAAGTTTCATCAATCAGTTTTTAATGCTTCAGTTTTATTGTATATAACTAATTCTTCACCTAAAAATAAACATAGTGTTTTAGGCGTATTTCCTGTATTTAAAGATACAAGTCAAGAATTGTCTTATTCTTTAGACGAATCTAAAAATTTAAAAAAAGAAATTAAAACAACACTTTTAATGCACGCAAATGCAACAAAAAGTAACTTTCTTAAACAGGCAAAAAAGCATTCTATTTTGCATTTATCCACTCATGGCACTGGAGGAGATTTTTTTAACCCAGCACAAATAGCTTTTATAGACGAGCCTCTATCTATTAACGAGTTATACAACATAAACCTTAATCCAGAATTAGTAGTTTTAAGTGCTTGCGAAACTGGAGTGGGAGAGCTTAAGCGTGGCGAAGGAGCTTTAAGTATAGCAAGAGGTTTTCAATACGCAGGAGCTAAAAAAGTGTTGTATTCGTTATGGCAAATTAGTGATTTATCTACGTCTAAGATTATGACTTCGTTTTATAGAAATTTAGATAATACAACATCTATTAGTTTTGCTAATCACCAGTCTAAAATTGAATATTTAAATAATAAAAACATAAGTAATATAAAAAAATCGCCATATTACTGGAGTGCTTTTACACTTTATGGTGGTTTTGACCAAGTAGAGCATAACTATTTTAATAAGTGGTTAATAATTGGAATTTCAATAGTAATTATCCTATTTTTACTTTTCTTATATAAAAGAAATAATGGAAAACGCTCTGTGGGAATTTCTACTTGAAAAAGAGTATAAAAAAATAAAATTGAAATTTACTAAAACTAATCATTTTGAAGTAAAAGCTTCAATTAATGGAGTAAAGGGACTTTTTATATTAGATACTGGAGCTTCAAATAGTTGTATTGGTTTTAAAGATGCAGACTTATTTAATTTAAAAGCAAAAGCGTCTAGTATTAAAGCTGCTGGAGCAGGAGCAATAGATATGTTAACACAAACAGCATCTAAAAATAAAATTAAAATTGGACGTTGGAAATGTAATAATATTACTTTGGTTCTTTTTGATTTAACACACGTAAATACTGCGCTTACTATGCATAATGCTAAACCAGTAAATGGAATTATAGGAGCAGATATTCTTAAAAAAGGAAAAGCTATTATAGATTATAATAAGAAATACCTTTATTTAAAGGTACTATAAAGCTATAATTTTCTTACTTTTATTGCAACATATTTTATAAAACGTCTTATTACATGAGTACTTCCATTGTTATTGCAGACGATCATCCTTTAATGTTACGTGGTTTAAGTGATTTTTTATCCTCTAAGGGATATAGCATTTTAGGTAAAGCCGAGGATGGGCAATCTGCATACAACCTTATTATTAAACACAAACCAGATATAGCTATCTTAGATATAAGAATGCCATACCTAACAGGTTTAGAGGTTGCAGAGCAGTGTCAAAAGCATAAATTAGATACCAAAGTAATTTTAATTACTTTCGATAATGAAGAGGCTCTTTTCGATAAAGCTAAAGAGTTTAATGTATATGGATATATATTAAAAGAATTTGCTATTGAAGAAATTGAAATTTGTATTGATCACGTAACCAAAAAAGAAAAATATTTTAGTGAAGAGATTGCATCTTATTTAAATTCAAAAATTAAATACTCTAATGCGCATATTAAAGAGTTGTTAACTAAAACAGAATTAAAAATTGTTAAACAACTTTCTAAAAATAAATCTAATCAAGAAATAGCTAACACTTTACAAAGTTCTATTAGGACTATAGAAAAACACAGAAGTAATATTGTAAAAAAATTAAAGCTTCAAAAATCTCATAATGCACTTATGTTATGGGCAAATTTAAATAAAGACTTATTTTAGTTATATTATAAAATAACTTATTTAGCGTTTTTTTACGTTTTCAAAATGTCTAGTTATAAATTTTAAAAAGCACTTAAAGGTCATTTTTTATAGTAATAGTAAGGCATAACAAGATTTTTGTTTTAAATGTTGTGTCTAAAAAAATACGTAGTTATACGTATTTTTTATATCATATATTCACTTTATCTTTATATTGCTATTAATCAATTTAAAGAGGAACCTAAAAGCTCTACATTATATTATAATGTAGAGCTTCTCTTTTTTTAAAAGAATGCTTAAAATAACACATAGTATTGTAAACAAAGCTTTTATATTATTTGAGTAAATTTAAATTACACTAAAAAATACGTAGTTCTACGTATTTTTTATATCATATATTCAAGTTATCTTTACAGTGCTATTAATCAATCATATCAATAGGAGAAGCAAATGCTCTACATTTTAACCGGATGTAGAGCTTCTCTTTTTTATAGCGATATTTAATTACATTTCTCTAAAACTAAATTTAAAACTGTATAAGAGATTTTCTTAAATCTGCGTTTTTAATATAGATTTATAATTGGTAATCCAATTTTTAAGGCTTCCATATTATTTATTAGTATTATGTATAACAGGCGATTTCAGCGTTTTTAAACACTTATTTTAAGCCAAACAAATTACGTAGTTCTACGTATTTTATTTATCGTTAATTCAAGGTATCTTTATATTGCTATTAATTAGTTTTTAAGGGAAAATTAATTTTTTAAGAAAACTCTGTATTGTAATGGTACAGAGTTTTTAAATAAAAATCAACCGTATATGGAAAAGATAGAAAACAAAAACTTTATAACTGGAATTATTATACTTTCAGTAGTTGTTATTATTCTAAATGTGTTTTTAGCTTTTATAAATTAAAGTTATTAAGAAAGTTTTAAAACAAAAAAGCTCCTTTTATAAGGAGCTTTTTTAATTATTCTTAATTTTTAATTAATCTCTACTACCGCCAAATATGCGTAAAGCAAAATATAAAAGAGAAGCAATTGCACCAAGTGCTGCAACTAAATAAGTTCTTGCAGCCCATTTTAAAGCATCTTCAGAACCTTTATATTCATCTGGAGTAACTATGTTTTTGTTTTTTAACCAAGCTAATGCACGATTACTAGCATCGTACTCTACAGGTAATGTAATAACACTAAAAAGTGTTGCAAAACCCATCATAATTAATCCGGCAATAGCAATATATTTTCCGGTTACTCCCATAGCTTCACTAGCCATTAATGCTATACCTCCAAAAATTACCCATTGAGAAATACTAGATGTAAATTGTACAACCGGTACTAATTTAGATCGCATAGTTAAATATTTATATGCTGTGGCATTCTGTACAGCATGGCCAACTTCGTGTGCGGCAACAGCAGCAGCCGATGCGTTTCTTTGGTTGTAAACAACTTCACTTAAATTAACTGTTTTATTTGTAGGATTATAGTGGTCTGTTAATTGTCCTGGTGTAGATATTACTTGTACATCTCTAATACCATGGTCTGCCAACATTTTAGTTGCAATTTCTGCACCACTCATTCCATTTCGTAAATGTACTTTAGAGTATTTAGCAAATTTTCTTTTTAATTGGTTACTAACTAACCAACTTACTACCGATATTAATCCGATAATAATATAATAACCCATATAACTTGATCCCATCATAATTTTAATATTTTAAATATGGTTTAAATATAACAAAAAGTAAGCCATTTTTAATGGAAGAAAATTTGTCTGTTTTATTGTTTTAAAAGCTTTGCTTTTTGTGTCACAGTAACAGGATAGCTAATAACCTCGGTGTTATCTTCGGTTGCTTTTGTTGTAGTTTTTGCATCTTTACCAGAAAACACAATTTCAAAAGTCATATAGTCGTTATAAAAAGCTTCTGTAGTCATTAGTAAATTACCTTGTACTTCAAAAACATTATAAAGTACATTGTCTACGAGTTTCGCGCCTAAAATTATACCATTATTTTCATCTATAATATATTCACCTTTATCTTTGTCGACAGTTTTTAAAGTATAATTTCTATCGTTTCTTTCACCATTAAAAATATATACAATTTTGTAATTATAAATTTCAGCAGAATCTGTTGCTGTTAAATGAAATTCCATACCAATACTTTGTTTACCTTTTGCATTGGTAATATTTAAATCGCCTTTATAAATTCCGAAATAATCTTCAGGAAAATTTTTTTCTTGCGCTTCCGCAGAAAAACTAATTATTAGAAATAAAATAGGAATAATAAATTTCATGAGTTTTGTTTACTAAAATATAAAAAACAGTTGAGCTAAACTTATTATTCTTCTATTTGCATAACCTTTACGGCAATGTTGTTTTCAAAAACTATAATAAGTTTAGCTTCTTTTAATTCTGAAAAACTTGTAGGTTTTCCTAAACGATAAATAAAGTGATCTTTACCTTCTGTTATTTCATATTGTGCTTTACCAAGTAATAAAACAATGTCCTGTTTTGTTTTACCAATAAGTATTTTATTTTCAATAATATCATCAGCCATTTTATAACGCATTCTTGGTTGCGTTTTCCATTGCTCGACATTAAAGCGCTCCTCAAAAAACCATATTAATGTTGTAGCTAATACAAATGAAAAAAAGAAAACCATGCCAATTTTATCGGCACGTTTAATTTTTAAATTTGTTAGTTTACCCAACAATGTTAACTATTTTTCCTGGCACAACAATTACTTTTTTAGGTTCACGGCCATCTAATTGAGCAATTGTTTTTTCGTGAGCCATTACAGTTTTTTCAATATCGTCTTTACTCATATCCATAGGCAACTCTAACGTAAAACGCATTTTGCCATTAAAAGATATTGGATAGTTTTTACTGCTTTCTACTAAGTGACTCGCATTAAACTCTGGAAAAGCAACTGTAGAAATAGAATTATTATAGCCTAATTGGCTATATAATTCTTCAGCAATATGTGGCGCGTAAGGTGAAATTAAAACCAATAATGGTTCTAATATTTCTTTACTTGTACATTTTTGTGCACCAAGTTCGTTTACAGCAATCATAAAAGTAGAAACCGAAGTATTAAAAGAGAAATTCTCGATATCTTCCTGTACTTTCTTTATGGTTTTATGTAGCGTTTTTAAGTTGTCTTTTGTTGGCGCTGCATCGTTTACTTTTAAACCATTATCGTCTACATATAATTTCCATAGTTTCTTTAAGAAATTATGCACTCCAGTAATACCAGCAGTATTCCATGGTTTGTATTGCTCTAATGGTCCTAAAAACATTTCGTAAAGTCTTAAACTATCTGCTCCATAATCTTCGCAAATTGCATCAGGACTAACCACATTGTATTTAGATTTCGACATTTTTTCTACATCTCTTCCAACTTTATATACACCATTTTCTAAAATAAATTCTGCATCTTTATAATCTGCTCCAAATTCTGCATCATTTTTTAAACTTTCAATATCTAACTCATCAGATGCGTTAATATATTTTACTTTTACATGAATTGGTAATACATTTTTTCCTTCAATTAAACCTTTTGATAAGTAGTTATTAGTATTTTCCTCTCTATAAACAAAAGCGCTAGTACCAAGAATCATTCCTTGGTTTATTAACTTTTTAAAAGGTTCTTCAACATTTACAAAGCCTCTATCTTTTAACAATTTTACCCAAAAACGAGAATATAATAAATGTCCTGTTGCGTGTTCTGCACCACCAATATATAAATCTACATTTTCCCAATATTTTAGTGCGTCTTCACTTGCAAAAACATCGCCTCTATTTGCGGCTTCTTCCATATAACGGAAAAAATACCAAGAGCTTCCTGCCCAACCTGGCATGGTGTTTAATTCTAACGGAAAAACGGTTTCATTATCGATATTATCGTTTTCAACTACTTGATTTTTATTTGTATCCCAAGCCCAAACATTGGCACGACCTAAAGGTGGCTCGCCTTCTTCGGTTGGTAAATATTTTTCTACTTCTGGCAGTGTAATTGGTAAATGTGCTTTATCAATCATTTGCGGCATACCATTTACATAATACACTGGAAACGGTTCTCCCCAATAACGTTGTCTTGAGAAAACGGCATCGCGCAATCTATAATTGGTTTTACCTTCGCCTTGCCCTAATTGTTCTAACTCATAAATGGCACGCTTGCTTGCTTTTTTATAATTCATGCCGTTTAAAAAATCGCTATTTGCAATTTTAACGCCATCTTTTCCTGTAAAAGCTTCTTCGCTAATATCTACATTATCAAAAATATTAGGAATTTCTATATTAAAATGTTTAGCAAAGTCGTAATCACGTTGGTCTCCACAAGGAACTGCCATTACAGCACCTGTACCGTAACTTGCTAACACATAATCACCAATCCAGATTGGAATTGGCTCTTTAGAAAATGGATGCTCGGCATAAGCTCCTGTAAATACTCCAGAAATGGTTTTTACATCTGCCATACGATCGCGTTCGCTTCGTTTTGCAGTTTTTTCTATATAAGCTTCTACTTCTGCTTTTTGTTTTGATGTTGTAATTTGTGAAACTAGTTCGTGTTCTGGTGCCAACGTCATGAAACTAACTCCAAAAATAGTATCTGGTCTTGTGGTAAAAACCTCGATTGTTTCTTGGTGATTATTTACATTAAATGTAACGCTTGCTCCTACAGATTTTCCTATCCAGTTACGTTGTGTTTCTTTTAAAGAATCTGTCCAATCTATATCTTCTAAGCCTTGTAATAAACGCTCTGCGTATGCAGAAATACGCATGCTCCATTGCGTCATTTTTTTACGTACAACAGGATGCCCACCACGTTCTGAAACGCCGTTTACAATTTCGTCGTTTGCTAAAACGGTTCCTAAAACTGGACACCAATTTACTTCGGTTTCAGCTAAGTATGTTAATCTATATTTTAATAGTATTTCTTGTTGTTTTATTTCTGAAAAACTATTCCATTCTTCAGCTGTAAATTCTTCTACATCATCATCGCAAGCAACATTAGCATCTTTATTTCCGTTAACTTTAAAAACATATATTAATTCGTTTATATGCTTTGCTTTATTGTTATTATTGCAATAATACGATTCAAATAATTGAATAAATATCCATTGTGTCCATTTATAATATTCTGGATTAGATGTTCTTACTTCTCTAGACCAATCAAAAGAAAAGCCTATTTGATCTAGCTGACGACGATATGTTTTTATATTAGTTTTTGTAGTTACTGCAGGATGTTGCCCAGTTTGTATAGCGTATTGTTCTGCAGGTAAACCAAAACTATCATAACCTTGCGGATGCAATACATTAAAACCTCTATGGCGTTTGTAACGTGCATAAATATCGCTGGCAATATAACCTAACGGATGCCCAACGTGTAAGCCTGCGCCAGATGGGTAAGGAAACATATCGAGTACGTAGTATTTAGGTTTATCGCTAGTATTAGAGGCTTTAAATGTTTGATTTTCTGACCAATATTTTTGCCACTTTTTCTCAATTTTATTAAAATCGTATTGCATTGTCTTATTTTTCCACTATTTAATGCACAAATTTAAACTTTCTATAATACTGTTGAAAGTTTAAGCGTTCTAAAGTTTAGGTAATGAATAACTTTATTATTTTTACATCGTAAACTAAAGTCTTTTTATGAGCTCATCTTTTGATAAATACCAAAAACGTCGTTTAATATCTTCATACTTTTCAGTTGTTTTAAGTATCGGGTTAGTTTTATTTTTACTAGGTTTATTGGGTCTTTTAGTACTTAATGCTAAAAAAGTGGCCGATCATTTTAAAGAACAAGTTACAGTTACCATCTTTTTAAAAGATACTGCTAAAGAAGTTGAAATTAAGCAACTTGAAAAAAGTTTGGCTATGGCCGACTATGTTAAGTCTACCAATTTTGTGTCTAAAGAACAAGCGGCAGAGTTTATGAAAGCCGAAAGTGGTGAAGATTTTATGGATTTTTTAGGTAGTAATCCTTTAAAAAATTCTATTGATGTAAATTTAAAAGCAGACTTTGTAACCTCTGAGAAATTAGAAGCAATATCTGAAGAAGCTTTAATTAAGAATTTTGTAGAAGAAGTAAGTTACGATAATGATTTAGTAAACTTAATGAATGACAATGTAAAGAAAATTAGTTTCTGGATATTGTTACTAAGTGCTTTATTTACTTTAATTGCTGTACTTTTAATTAATAGTTCTATTAGACTGGCTGTTTATTCTAAGCGATTTACTATAAAAACCATGCAAATGGTTGGTGCCACCAAACGTTTTATTAGAAAACCATTTATTTGGCGAAGTGTAAAGCTTGGGATTATAGGTGCCATTTTAGCTTTAATAGGTATGGCTACTGTTTTATATTATATAGATAAAACGTTCCCTGAATTAGCTTTATTAAATAAGCCTATTTTACTTATTGGCTTATTTGGTTTTATATTTTTACTTGGTATTTTTATTACTTGGATTTCTACATTTTTTGCCACGCAGCGTTTTTTAAATTTAAATACAGATAAGCTATATTATTAAAGTATAGTTTTCTTAGCACTCAATTTATATAATTTTAAGTTTAACATTCTTTAACTTAATCCTTAACAATATTTAATAAAGTTCAAGGTTATATTTACATAATCAAAAAACCAAGATACTGACTATACCAATACTTTTTATTCATCATTAAAACTTAAATTATGAAACGAATAACATTTGTATTTATAGGTATTGTTGCGATAACTGCATTAACTGTGCTGTCGAAAAAAAAAATAGAAAACAAGTCTATTAAAATTGTAAAAGTAAACACGAATAAGCACTATATTAAAGGTATATACGACTAGAATTTTGAATTTAAATGAAAATACAAAAAAGAGAATAGTTGTAATTAGTGCAATTATAATTATTTTTTGGGTTGCTTTTTTGTGTTACCAGCTCTTTTTATCATTTAAATTAAATACTCCAGTTGTAAAAAAAGGTAAACCTAAAGCAGGAAAAACTATTAAAGTATTTAATGGTACGGCTTCAAATATTTTTATTAAAAATAGTAATTTTGAGTTTAGCCATAATAATTATGCTCTTAAGCAGAGCTTAAATTTAAGCGCATTAAAGGCTGTAGTTTTAAATAAATCCTTTACTTTGCAAATACCAAATTTATTCGGTAGTGAAATTACTAGCGATTATATTACAGAGTTTAATTAAATCTACATAAAGTGGGAGAGCAAAAACGTAAAGAAGTGGGTTCTGAAAATAAAGGCGAATTTATTTTTGGTAAACGTAATTATAAATTTATGTTTATTGGTTTAGCAATTATAGTATTAGGCTTTATTTTAATGTCTGGCGGTGGTAGCGATGACCCAAATGTTTTTAGTGAAGCAATTTTTAGTTGGAGACGTATTCGTTTGGCTCCAGCTCTTGTTTTAATAGGATTTGGATTCCAAATTTATGCTATTTTAACGCGTAAGGAAGATTCTGACCCTAAATAATATCTTCAAAATACGTATTGGTCATTCAATTTTGATATTTTTGCCGAATGGACATTATAGACTCAATCATTTTAGGCATAATTCAAGGACTTACAGAATTTCTTCCTGTATCTTCTAGTGGGCATTTAGAACTTGGAAAAGCTATTCTTGGTGATAATTCTGTGCCAGAAGAAAGTTTATTATTTACTGTAGTTCTACACTTTGCAACCGCATTAAGTACCATTGTAATTTTTAGAAAAGATATAATTGAAATAATTAAAGGTTTGTTTAAACCGGCAGTTAATAACGACCATCGTTTTGCTATAAAAATTATTATTTCTATGATTCCTGCTGTTATAGTAGGTCTTTTTTTTGAAGAACAACTAGAGCAACTTTTTGGTGGTAATATTATGTTGGTTGGTTTTATGCTTTTGGTTACCGCAGCATTATTATTTTTAGCCGATAAAGCAAAAGACACTAATAAAAAAGTTGGCTTTAAAGATGCTTTTATTATTGGGATTTCTCAAGCTATTGCTATGTTACCGGGAATTTCTAGAAGTGGTGCAACAATATCAACATCGGTTTTATTAGGAAACGATAAAACTAAAGCTGCACGTTTTTCTTTTTTAATGGTTGTGCCATTAATTTTTGGAAAAATTGCTAAAGATATTGTGGGTGGCGAGTTGTCTTTTGAAAGTCATAATATTACAGCATTAGGAGCAGGCTTTTTAGCTGCATTTATTTCAGGTTTATTTGCTTGTACTTGGATGATTGCTTTAGTTAAAAAAAGCAAACTATCTTATTTTGCAATTTACTGCGTTATTGTAGGTTTAATAGCTATTGGTTTTTCACTTTTAAATTAAAAAAATGACGCTTGAAGATTATAAATCCGGACAAGTTTTATTAATAGATAAACCGTTAAACTGGACTTCATTTCAAGTTGTTAATAAACTGCGTTGGGAAATACGTCAAGCTTATAATATAAAAAAAATTAAAGTTGGTCATGCAGGAACTTTAGATCCTTTAGCTACAGGATTATTGGTGATTTGTACTGGCAAAATGACCAAACAAATTAATACCTTTCAAGGACAAATTAAAGAATATACTGGTACAATTGTTTTAGGTAGTACAACTCCTTCTTTTGACTTGGAAACCGAAATAAACGAAACATTTTCTACTAAGCATATAACTGAAGATTTAATACACGAAACAACTAAACAGTTTATTGGTGAAATAGACCAATTTCCTCCTGTTTTTTCTGCACTTAAAAAAGATGGGAAGCGGTTGTATGAATATGCTAGAGCAGGAGAGGATGTAGAAGTAAAATCGCGTAAAATATTTATAAAAGAGTTCGAAATAACTAAAATTGACGCTAATTTGGTTAATTTTAGAGTAGTTTGTAGTAAAGGTACTTATATTCGATCTTTAGCAAACGACTTTGGTAAAGCCCTAAACTCTGGCGGACACCTTTCGGTTTTAAGACGCACAAAAATTGGTGACTTTAATGTAGATAAGGCACTTTCTATAGAAGCTTTTATAAAAGCTTTACCGTCAAAAGCGGAATAATTATTGAGGTTACATCTATAGTTTGTGGTTTAAACGTATATAAATTACCACTACATTAACTTTAATTATTTCGATTTTTTTTGAAATTTAAAAACTCACATAAGGCATTAGTCATAACTCTATTAATAACAGTAAGTCTTGTACTTTCTCTATTTAACTATACTGTTTTTATGGAGCATGAAACTGTGGCCGAAACATTAATAGATATTACTCCTCCAGATTTGTTTGAAGAAAAAAAAGAGGATAATATTGAGCAAAAAAATAATTCTACAAAAACAAATAAAGCTTATAACGAGACAAAAAAATATAAGCATTTTGCACAAGCTTTTAAACCAATTGCGCCACCAAAAGACTATAATAATTCTAAACTTAGAAATTTTTCTAAGCAAGAAATTGAAACTAACGAAGCATCTAATAGTGATGTTGGTTCTTCTTTTAATAACAAAGAGCTAACTTCTTTTGATAATGTTAATAGCATTTTAAATAAACGCTTAAAAGCAACACAACAATCTAATTCTAAAGAATTAACCAATAAAAATAGCTCCGTATTTTATTCTTTATTAGGTAGAACAGACACTTTTTTACCTATTCCTGTTTATTTGTGTGAGGCTAATGGTAAAATTGTTGTTAATATTACTGTAAACGCTTTAGGAGAAGTAATTAAATCGTCTATTAACGCTTCATCAACTTCTAATAACGCTTGTTTACAAAAACATGCATTAGAGTATGCTGCAGATACCAGATTTAGTACATCTAATAAAAGTGCTCAAATAGGTACAATTACCTTTGTGTTTAAAGGAAAATAATTTATAATTCTTTTCGAAGTCTTGCTACAGAAATATCTAATTGTTCTCGATATTTAGCAACAGTTCTTCTTGCAATAGGATAGCCTTTTTCTTTTAAAATTTTAGCAAGAGCTTCGTCTGTTAAAGGTTTCTTTTTATCTTCTTCCTCAACAACTGTTTCAAGTATTTTTTTAATTTCTCTAGTAGAAACCTCTTCTCCTTGGTCGTTTGTCATGGATTCAGAAAAGAATTCTTTAATTAATTTTGTGCCATATGGTGTGTCTACATATTTACTATTTGCTACACGTGAAACAGTAGAAACATCCATTTCAATTTCATCTGCGATATCTTTTAATATCATAGGTTTTAAATTACGCTCATCGCCAGTTAAAAAGTATTCTTTTTGATAATGCATAATTGCACTCATGGTGACAAATAACGTTTGTTGGCGTTGTTTAATAGCTTCTATAAACCATTTAGCCGCATCTAATTTTTGTTTTATAAAAAGTACAGCATCTTTTTGTGCTTTAGACTTGTCTTTAGATTCTTTATAGCCTTTAAGCATGTTATTATACTCTCGCGAAACGTGTAACTCTGGTGCATTTCTACCATTTAAAGTTAACTCTAATTGTCCGTCAACAATTTTTATAGCAAAATCTGGTACGACATGTTCAATCATTCTAGTGTTTCCAGAATAGCTTCCTCCTGGTTTCGGATTTAAACGTTCAATTTCATGAATAGCATCTTTTAATTGAATTTCGCTAATGTCGAATTTCGCCATCAATTTTTTGTAATGCTTTTTTGTAAATTGTTCAAAAGCATTGTTTATAATTTTTGAAGCTAGCTCTACATCTGGAGATTGCTCTTTTCTAGCTAATTGAATGCTTAAACACTCTTGTAAGTTTCGTGCACCAACACCAGCAGGATCTAATTGATGTACTATTTTAAGTACATGTTCAATTTTTTCTTCGGTAGTATATACGTTTTGAGTAAAAGCCAAATCGTCCATTATATCACTTAACTCACGACGTATATAGCCACTTTCGTCTACACTACCAACTAAAAATTCTGCAATATCACGCTCTTCGTCACTTAAACGATAGGTGTTTAACTGTGTTTTTAAATGTTGAGTAAATGAGGTTCCAGATGCGTATGGGATGCTTTTTTCATCATCATCTGCGCTATAATTGTTAGCGCTAGTTCTATAGTCTGGAATTTCATCATCACTTAAATAATCATCAACATTTATTTCTGTTTCAATTACTTCATTATCATCATATTCATCTGCAGAATTATCCATGTCTTCATACTCATCTACTTTTTCTTCTTTTCCAGTATCTAATGCAGGATTTTCTTCTAATTCTTGCTTTAAACGCTGCTCAAAAGCTTGCGTAGGCAACTGTATCAATTTCATTAATTGAATTTGTTGCGGAGACAATTTTTGAGATAATTTGAACTGTAAATATTGTTTAAGCATGATTTAATTTTGATTATTTATAAATATAAAAAAAAACAATCTACATATTTAGTTTTAGCAGATTGTTTTAATAATTATTTATGTTTTTGCATTTGTTTAAAACTCTGCATTTTGTGGTGTTCTTGGATAAGGTATAACATCGCGAATGTTACTCATTCCTGTAGCAAACATTACTAAACGCTCGAAACCTAAACCAAAACCAGAGTGTACTGCGGTACCATACTTACGTAAGTCTAGGTACCACCAAAGCTCTTCTTCTGGAATGTTTAAAACAGCCATTTTTTCTTTTAAAACGTCTAAACGTTCTTCACGTTGGCTTCCTCCAACCATTTCTCCAATGCCTGGAAATAGTATATCCATAGCACGTACAGTTTTTCCGTCTTCGTTTAAACGCATGTAAAATGCTTTTATATTTGCTGGGTAATCAAATAAAATTACTGGACATTTAAAGTGTTTTTCTACTAAGAAACGTTCGTGTTCAGACTGCAAGTCGGCTCCCCATTCTTCAATTATATAATTGAATTTTTTCTTTTTGTTAGGCTTAGAGTTTTTAAGTATATCTATTGCTTCGGTATAGCTAACACGTTTAAAGTTGTTTTCGGTTACGAACTTTAATTTTTCAATTAAAGAAAGCTCGCTACGTTCTGCTTGAGGCTTTGTTTTTTCTTCATCGGCTAGACGCTTGTCTAAAAACTCTAAATCTTCTGCATTATTTTCTAAAATATAAGTGATAACAGATTTCATAAAATCTTCAGCTAAATCCATGTTTCCGGCAAGGTCCATGAATGCAACTTCTGGCTCAATCATCCAAAACTCAGATAAATGACGAGATGTATTAGAGTTTTCTGCTCTAAAGGTTGGACCAAAAGTATATACTTTACCTAGTGACATGGCATAAGTTTCTGCTTCTAATTGGCCAGAAACGGTAAGGTTTGTGTCTTTTCCAAAAAAGTTTTTTGTGTGGTCTATTTCACCATCTTCTGTAAGTGGCGGATTTTTTTGGTCTAAAGTACTTACTTTAAACATTTCTCCGGCACCTTCTGCATCACTTCCTGTAATAATAGGAGTGTGCATGTAATAGAAACCATTATCGTTAAAATATTTATGTATAGCAAAAGATAAAGCCGAACGTAAACGCATGACAGCACTAAATGTACTAGTTCTTGTACGTAAATGTGCATTTTCTCTTAAAAACTCAAAAGAGTGTTTTTTAGGTTGAATTGGGTATGTTTCTGGATCGCTATCTCCAAGAATTTCTATAGAAGATACTACTACTTCAACACTTTGTCCTTTACCTTGGCTCTCTACTAATTCACCTTTTATGGCAACAGCAGCTCCTGTAGTAATACGTTTTAAAGTATCTTCTGGTGTGTTTTCGAAATCAACTACACATTGTATATTATTAAGTGTAGAACCATCGTTTAAAGCAATAAACCTTTTGGCTCTAAAGGTGCGTACCCAACCTTTAACTTCTACTTCTTGTAGTTTTGTTTCTTTTAATAATTGTGCAATAGTTAATTTTGTCATTTTAATTTTATTTTAATAGCAAATATAAAATTTTACTTTTTTTAAATTATTTTTTTTCTTCTGATTCCTCTAAAACATCTTCATCATCACTATCTATAGGAATAATATTTATTGTAGGTTTTTTTAGTATTTGTTTGTTTGCAATACTACGTTCTAAAGATAATAGAAGTGAAGGTAATAGTAGTAAATTTGATAACATCGCGAATAGTAATGTTACCGATACCAAAGCACCAAGTGCTACAGTACCACCAAAACTAGAAATGGTAAATACCGAAAAGCCAAAGAATAATACAATAGAAGTATAAAACATACTTACTCCAGTTTCGCGTAATGCGGCGTAAACAGACTTTTTAATTTTCCAGTTATTGGCTTGTAATTCTTGACGATATTTTGCTAAAAAGTGAATAGTATCGTCTACGGAAATTCCAAAGGCAATACTAAATACTAATATTGTAGATGGTTTAATAGGTACACCTATGTAGCCCATTAATCCAGCAGTTACAACTAATGGTAATAGATTTGGAATTAATGATACAATGATCATTCTAAAAGAACGAAACATGTATGCCATAAATAATGAAATTAAGAAAATGGCTAAGGATAACGAAAGTGCTAAATTATTTACCAAATATTTTGTTCCTTTTTGAAAAACTAATGCTTTACCTGTAATGGAAACATTATATCTTTCTTCTGGAAAAACGTTGTTTATTTTGTTTAGTAAATTATCCTCTATACGCTCCATTTTATCTGTTCCAATATCTTTCATAAACGTAGTTATTCTAGCGTATTGACCAGTAGAATCTACAAAGTTGTTTAATAGATTGGTTTCTCCAGAAGTCGAGTTTTTGGCATATGGTAAAATAAAAGCTTCTTCTTGTTTTGTTGGCAGTTGGTAGTATTTTGGATTGCCATTGTAATAAGCTTGTTTTGAGTATTTAACTAGGCTAACTACAGAGATTGGTCTTGATAGTTCTGGTGTTTCTATTATTAAATCTTCAAGCTCATTCATGCGTTTTAAAGTAGTCGATTTCATAACGCCTTTTTTGCGTTTTGTATCAATCATCACTTCCATTGGCATAATCCCATTAAACTCTTCTTCAAAGAAACGAATATCGCTAAAAAATTCAGCCTTTTTAGGCATATCTTCAATAAGGCTTCCAGATACTTTAATTTTATAGATACCTATAATACAAATAATAATTAATCCTAAGGTTGTACTATAAATAGCAATGCGTTTTTGTTTAACCATACGTACTGTCCAGTCTACAAAACCGCCAATCCAACGTTTGTTTAAATGCTCTAAATGGCGATCTTTAGGATATGGTAAAAAGGTGTAAATAATAGGAATAATAAGTAGGCATAATATAAAAATAGCCAAAATACTAAGTGAAGCAACAACACCAAACTCTTTTAAAAGTTTACTTTCTGTAATTATAAAAGTGGCAAAACCAGAGGCTGTTGTAACATTCGTCATTAATGTGGCATTACCAACTTTTGTAATAACACGTTGTAAAGATTTTACTTTATTACCATGTAATTTTACCTCGTGTTGGTATTTATTAATTAAAAAAATACAATTAGGAATACCAATTACAATAATAAGCGGTGGTATTAAAGCAGTTAATACAGTTATTTCGTATTTTAAAAGACCAAGAATTCCCAAAGTCCACATAACACCAATACAAACCACAATTAACGAAATAAAAGTAGCTCTAAACGATCTAAAAAATAAAAAGAAAATAAGAGATGTTATTGCTAATGCTGCAAGAACAAACATACCAATTTCGTCTACAATATTTTGGGCATTTAACGTTCTAATGTAAGGCATACCAGAAACACGAACGTCTAAATTATAAGTGTCTTCAAACACCTTAACCTTTTCCATTAAAGTTTCTATTACAAAATCTTTTCTGGCAGCAGTATTTACTAGTTCCTTTTTTAGATATATAGCAGTTCTTACTGTTTTTGTTTCTGTGTTAAATAAGAAATTATCGTAAAAAGGATATTGATTAAAAAGCTCGTTTTGGAGTATTGCAATGTCTTTAGAGGTTTTAACAGAATCTTTAATAAATGGCTCTAAATCAAATTTTTTAGCTTCAGTATTTTTTACAAGTTTTTGTAAATCTTTTATAGATACAACACTTTCAACTTCTTTTGATGCTCTAAAACTATCGGAAAGTGAGTTCCACGCGTTCAATTTTTCAACAGTAAATAGAGTAGAGTCTTTAACACCTAAAACAATAAGGTTGCCTTCTTCACCAAAAATTTTTAAAAAGTTATTATATTCTATATTTACTTCGTGATCATCTGGTAATAAATTTGCTTCAGTATAGGTAAAGCGCATATATTTCCACTGTGTACTTAGTAAAATAGTGATGGTAATTATACCTAAAAGAATACCAATTTTATTACGTAAAATTAGTCTAGCTACAATATCCCAAAATTTAGATTTTTTTTGTTTCGCCATGATGCTTTAAAAGTAGGCGCAAAGGTATGGAAAAGCTAAAGATTTTACGAAATTATAATGTAATATTAAACGTGAACTTTAATGCTAAATTATCTTCTTCTTTTGGTAGATGATAGGCGCCATAACGGTAAGTGAAACTTAAACCAAAGCCTAATAAAAGTTTATTAATTTCGAAACCAGATTCTGTATAACCATTTTTTAGAGTTCCAAAATTAACATTTTGGTGTCTGTTTATGTTATTCATGTTTCCTACTGCATAACGAGTTATTAGTACTAGTTGTGGTTTAAAATAACTTGTTATACGAAAAGGTTTTATGTAATGTTTTACTACTAATGTTGCAAACCTGTCTGAAAAAAACTCATCAAAAAACATAGTTTCAAAACTATTTATTCCTGCTACAGAAAAGCGATTTAGTATTGTTTCTTTATTAATATTGTTTGGATATGCGTGATACATATGTGTTAAAGGTGTATCGCCATGTGCCAAACCTGCAGACAATGTTGCAATAGTGTGAGAATCTTTATTATGATTTATTTTATGGATGGCTCTAAAATCTAACTTCGAAAAATTAAAATCGGCATCAAAAACGTTCTTAAAACTCTTACTGTATTGCAATGTGAATTTTGGATAGCCATCTTTTATAATCTTGTTTTTACCATCAATAGATTCGAATTCTACAAATGGATTCCACTGTAAAGCAACTTTTGCTGTACTGGTACCAAAAGATTGATAAGGTGTATTATCTAGAACATACGTATAATTGTAAGTTGGGTCTATATTACTAACAGCAACTTCGGTTTCTGTAATTAGTTTTGGGTTAACTTCATGCTCATAAGATATGGCTGAGGTAATATGCTTGTGAAATAAACTAATATTTAATAAACGTGGCTCGAAAAATGAAAATGTACGCCCATCTGTTAAAAAATTAGAGCTTCCTGTTTCCATTAAATCGTCTGTGTACGATATGTTTAACCAGCTTTTTGTGTCTTTGTTTAATAACACACCACCTCCAATTTTATATTTAAACCGATGGTCTCTAAAACCGTAAACAACATAAGAGTCTATTCTAAAATCTTCTGAAAAACCTTCGTTTGTTACTCCTCCAAGACCTGTTCTAAAACCTTCATATTGATTGAATTTTATAAGATATCTTAAATCAAAATTCCAAACCTTTGTTGGAAAAAAACCGTTTCCAATTTGCTTTAGCAAAGCATCGGAGTTTATAGAATCGGTAGACTTTTTAGTCTCTTTTTCTGGTGTTTGAGCTGCAGCTATAAAGGTGAAGCAAAAGAAAAGTGTATATAGCAAAAGCTTGCGCATAATTTATTTTAATTGGTTTTTAATAGCTTTAGAAAGCACACTTTTTATATTTGTTCTATATCCAATTTCTTTTAATACAATTTCTCCTTTTTTATTTATAACTATACTTGTTGGGTAACTTTGTACACCATATGTATTAATTACATGATTTGCATTTGCGGCTATTGTGTAATTAAAAGGAGTATCAAATAAAAAATTTTCTATTATCTCTTTTTTATTAAAAGTAATGGCTAAAAACACAACATCTTTATTTTTATATTCATTAACAAGCTCATTTAACCTCGGTATTTCTTGAACACAAGGTCCACATTTTGTAAACCAAAAATTTAAGACAACAACCTTGCCTTTTAATTCTGAAAGTTTAATTTTATTTCCATTTAGGTCTGTAACAATAAAATCTAAAGCTTTTTCTCCTTTTGTAAATTGGGCTTCTGGATTTTTTTCTACAAATGCAGGATTATTATTTTTTTTCTGAAAAATAACAGATTTAATTTTGCCTTCGCTATTGGCATAAAACAATGGTTTATAGCCAGGATTAGTCATTAATTCTAATTGAGATGAAGGTAAAACTTTACCTTGTTCGTTAAATAGAAGAATGTCTGGAGTAATCATGATTTGCATGGTTTTTACCTGCTTATCACTTAAAAGTTTTTGATTTTTTGGGATAAATTTATAGTCTTTCTGCGCGTAAATAAACACAGAAAAAAAAAGCATAAAGCCTACCGCTATAAATTTTACGTAATGCATAGTTTTATAAAAAAAATCAATGTAGTTTTTATTCTATAAAAAAAGCGACAATTAAGTCGCTTTTAACTTTTTATAAACTTTTAGACGGTCATTATTTCTGCCTCTTTGTTACTAAGAAGCTCGTCTATACGTTTAACAGATTTATCGGTTAAATTTTGAATATCTGCTTCTGCATTTCCTTTTAAATCTTCCGAAATATCATCTACTTTTTTAATATCGTTATTAGCATCTTTTCTAGCATTACGTACACCTACTTTAGCGTCTTCTGCTTCAGCTTTTGCTTGTTTTGCAAGATCGCGTCTACGCTCTTCGGTTAAAGGTGGTACGTTAATAATTAACTGCTCACCATTATTCATTGGGTTAAAACCTAAGTTTGCAATTTGTATAGCTTTTTCTATAGGCTGAACCATTGCTTTTTCCCAAGGCTGTACTGTTATTGTTCTACCATCTGGTGTGTTTACGTTTGCTACTTGTGCTAATGGTGTTTGTGAACCATAATAATCTACCATAACGCTGCCTAACATAGCAGGACTTGCTTTTCCAGCACGTATATTAGTAAATTGTTTTTTTAAATGCTCGATAGCGTTGTCCATAGACTCTTTTGCGCCATCTATTATAAATTGAATGTCTTCGTTCATTATTGAAAAATTTTATTACTAATTTAGGTAATTCAAGAATTAAGCCAAAATTAATTTTTTATAAACTTACTTGAGTTCCTATATTTTCTCCAGATACTACTTTCATTAAATTTCCTCTTGTGTTCATATCGAAAACTATTATAGGTAAATCGTTTTCTTGACTTAATGTAAAAGCTGTGGTATCCATTACTTTTAAACCTTTGCGTAAAACATCATCAAAAGTTATATGGTCGAATTTAATAGCTTCTTTATCTTTTTCTGGATCTGCATTATAAATCCCATCTACACGTGTACCTTTTAAAATAACATCGGCTTCAATTTCTATGGCTCTTAAAACGGCCGCAGAATCTGTAGTAAAATATGGGTTTCCTGTTCCTCCACCAAAAATAACAACACGCCCTTTACGTAAGTGACTCATTGCTTTACGTCTAATAAAAGGTTCTGCTACTTCATTAATTTTTATAGCTGTTTGCAGCCTTGTTTTAACTTCTGCATCTTCTAAAGCTTGTTGTAATGCTAAACCGTTAATAACGGTTGCAAGCATTCCCATGTGGTCGCCTTGTACACGATCCATACCATTCATGGCACCTGCAACACCTCTAAAAATGTTTCCGCCGCCAATAACTATGGCAACTTCAATTCCTTTTTCTGTTACGGCTTTAATGTCTTGTGCATATTCAGCAAGACGTTCTGGATCAATACCATATTGGCGATTTCCCATTAAGGCTTCACCAGATAATTTTAGGAGGATTCTTTTGTATTTCATGAGTAGTTTCTAAACTTTAAAAGATTCCCACTTTCGTGAGAATAAAGGTTTAGCAAAGCTACATAATTTTTTTATTTCTGAAATTGCTAATATTACAGAAATTCTACTTTTTTTATGCTTTAGTTTTTAAACACAAAAAAACCACTAGCTCTAAAAATAGAGTAGTGGTTTTATATGTTTTTAAATAAATTGGATGAGATTCCTGCTTTTGCAGGAATTTGTTATCCTAAAGAAACGCGTTTAAAAGCAGTTACTTCAACGTTTTTAGACGCTACATAAGCTTCAACTGTTTGCTTTTCATCTTTAATAAACTTTTGGTCAAGTAAACATTGTTCTTGATCTAAAGTTGTGTTGTCTGATACGAAACGCTCCATTTTACCTGGTAAAATTTTATCCCAGATTTGTTCTGGCTTACCTTCAGCTTTTAACTGCTCTTTTGCATCAGCTTCGGCTTGTGCCATAACTTCTGGAGTTAATTGTGCCATAGAAATGTATTGAGGTACGTTTTTAAGTGTTTTACCTAAACGTGCTAACTCTTCGTTATCTTTTTCTATTACTGCAATTCTTGCTTCAGTCTCGTTTGCTACATATTCTGCATCAAAACCTTTGTAAGATAATGAAGTTGCTCCCATAGAAGCTACTTGCATTGCTACATCTTTAGCTACTTCTTCGTTAGCTTCAGATAAACCAACTAAAGCACCAATTTTATTAATGTGAACGTAAGAACCAACGTAAGGAGCTTCTAATTTCTCGAATGCATTGATTTCTAATTTCTCACCAATAACACCTGTTTGTTCAACTAATTTTTCAGACACAGTCATACCACCAAAATCTGATGCTAAGAAATCTTCTTTGCTATCAAAGTTGATTGCTTTTTCTGCTAATTCGTTAGCAAGTGCTAAGAAGTTTTCGTTTTTACCAACAAAATCTGTTTCGCATCCTAATACAATAGCAACACCAACAGTATTGTCATCGTTTATTTTAATAGCGGCAGCACCTTCAGAAGATTCTCTATCGGCTCTTTTTTCTGCTACTTTTTGTCCTTTTTTACGTAATACATCAATGGCTGCATCAAAATCTCCTTTAGCTTCTACTAAGGCTTTTTTACAATCCATCATACCTGCACCAGTTGCTTTTCTTAATTTGTTTACTTCTGCTGCTGAAATTTTTACTTCACTCATAATGTGTGTAATTTAAAAAAGTCGTTCAATTTATTTCGGTAAAGAAAAGAATTAAACGACTTATAAATGTTTCGAAATTGTTATTTATTCTTCCTCTTCTTTAGCTGCTTTAGCTTTTTTTGCTGGTGCAGGCTTTGCTTTACCTTCAGCTTTTTCAGCTTTTTCAGCTTTACGCTCGTTTAATCCACCTGTAATAGCTTCAGTAACGTGCGTTAATATTTTATCGATTGATTTAGAAGCATCATCATTTGCTGGTATAACGTAATCTACTTGACGTGGATCTGAGTTAGTATCTACCATTGCAAAAATAGGAATGTTTAATTTCTGTGCTTCTTTAATCGCGATATGCTCACGTTTAATATCTACAACAAACAAAGCTCCTGGAAGACGCGTCATGTCTACAATAGAACCTAAGTTTTTTTCTAACTTAGCTCTTAAACGGTCTACTTGTAGACGTTCTTTTTTAGATAAAGTTAAAAAGGTTCCATCTTTCTTCATTCTATCAATAGTAGCCATTTTTTTAATAGCTTTTCTAATAGTAACAAAGTTAGTTAACATTCCACCTGGCCATCTTTCTGTGATGTAAGGCATGTTAATGCTACCTGCTTTTTCAGCAACGATGTCTTTTGCTTGTTTTTTTGTAGCAACAAATAAGATTTTACGACCAGAGGCTGCAATTTTTGCTAAAGCTTCTCCAGCTTCGTCAATCTTAGCTGCTGTTTTGTATAAGTTTATAATATGGATACCGTTACGCTCCATATATACGTAAGGCGCCATGTTTGGATCCCACTTACGTGTAAGGTGACCGAAGTGTACACCTGCTTCAAGTAATTCTTTTACTTCTACTGCCATTTTGTAATAGTTTACGTTCTGTTGAATTAGCAATGTTCCATTGGGCTTTATAGCTTATGGCTTCATTTAGATGCTAAACTAAATCCTGCTTTTAGGCTAGGACAACAATAACTGTTTTATTTTTTTGTTTTGTCTCAACAGTATTGATAATATACAATACTGTTGAAGGATAATATTAACGTTTCGAGAATTGGAATTTTTTACGCGCTTTCTTCTGTCCGAATTTTTTACGCTCTACCATTCTTGGGTCTCTAGTTAATAAACCTTCTGGTTTAAGAATACCTCTGTTTTCGTCGTTTAACTCACACATTGCGCGAGAAATTGCTAAACGGATAGCTTCTGCTTGACCAGTAATACCACCTCCAAATACATTTACAGAAATATCAAAGTTACCTTCGTTGTTAGTTAATGCTAACGGTTGGTTTACTTTGTACTGTAACGTTGCTGTATCGAAGTAGTCTTTTAAATCTTTTTTGTTAATCGTGATGTTTCCTTTACCTTCTTTAAGGTAAACACGAGCAACAGCCGTTTTACGACGACCAATTTTGTGTAATACTTCCATTACTTGAATTCGTTTAAGTTAATTGTTTTAGGTTTTTGAGCTTCGTGAGCATGCTCTGTTCCTGTAACAACAGTTAAGTTTCTAAAAAGAGCTGCTCCTAATTTGTTTTTAGGTAACATTCCTTTTACAGATTTCTCTACTAATCTTGCTGGATCTTTTCCAAACAATTCAGTAGCAGTTAAACTTCTTTGACCACCTGGGTAACCTGTGTGACGGATATAAGATTTATCTGTCCACTTGTTTCCTGTTAAGTTGATTTTTTCTGCATTGATAACAATTACGTTATCTCCACAATCAACATGTGGTGTGAAGCTTGGCTTGTGCTTTCCTCTTAATAATCTTGCGATTTGAGTGCACATACGCCCTAAGGTTTGACCATCAGCATCAACTAAAACCCACTGCTTATCTGCAGTTGCTTTGTTTGCCGAAACGGTTTTGTAGCTTAATGTATCCACGTTATTAATTAAATTTTTGACCCGATTTTATACGAGTCGATTAAACATTCCTCTCTCAAAAAGAGTTTGCAAATTTACGACAATCTTCTTGATTACCAAATAGTATAGGGTATTTTATTTAATAACTTTGTTGATATGTTTTCGCGATTTGTTAATTTCCTTGCTATTTTTTAAAAATCAGCCATTTAATAACCACGAATTCTTGTTAATAAGCCACTTAAAAACTAAAATAAATGTGTTTTTAATATAAAAATTATTAATTAGCTTGTTTATTCCTTTCTCTAAATTGCTTAAACTTAAAACGTAGTTGCTTAATTTTATTTACTTTGGTGTTATTAGCAACTTCTAAATAAGTATCTAATTGGTGTTCGATGTTTAGGTTTTTTAATGCAAACTCCCTAAAAAATTGTCCGTCTTTGTAGTTGTATTTTTTTATTTCGTTTACTAAATCGTTTACAGAGAATTTATATTTGTAATATCTACCCGAGCAATTGTTTTTTATGCTGTTGTTTAAAATTTCTTTATTTAAATAACCATCGGCAAAAGAATCTGCATAGGATCGATTATCGTAAATTAAAACTGGTCTTCCGCATGCCATGGCTTCGTAAATAGATCTGCCTAAACCAATAACCAAGTCGTGATTATTAATGGTATTTTCTATATCCCAAATAGGATTTATGTTTTTGTCTAAATATTCGAAATCTAAATTTAATGCATTACAAGCTTGTTGTATTGCGGTATTAGCTTCTTTAGATTGGCACAAGCTAAGTACAGATTTTAGTTTGGGTTGTGGTGCTTTTGTTGTTTTAAATCTTTTGCAGTCTATACCGTTTAAAATAAGTGTAGAGTTGTAGCCTTTATTGTTTAGGTGTATTTGTACTTCTTGAGAAATACTTATATAACCGTCGGCATATTTATGTGGTTGCTCTAAAGGAGGAAAAATGCCATGACACGTTTGAATAAATTTGCTTTTTATGCTCTTTTTTAAATAGCTAATGGTTGTATTATGGTTGGCAAAAACAATATCGTATTCTTTTTTAGATAGAAAAGGTACTTTTAGTTCATTTTCAATTTTAGTAGAAACTAATCCTTTTTCAAAAGTAAAATATTCTACATTATGTCCTTTCTTTTTTAAACCATCAATTAAAGCGTATGTAAATGTTTCTGAGCCTCCAACGTTTACCAAGTGGTTGTTTGTAACAAGTATGTTTAATGTTTTATTCATTATGTTATAGCAAGTATTTAATTTTCTTGTTTAATTGTATTAAAATGTAAGATAATGCAATAGTTGCTAATACGGTGATAATACTAATTGTTGTATTAGTAAATTGATAATGCATTACAATATATATCCACGGAATTGTATGACTAAAGTAAATTGCGCTTGAGTAAAGCGATATAGTTTTAGTATTAAACTTTGTATTTATTTTAGTTTGTAGTATTAGTATAAATAAACTTGGACACACTATTATTTGAGTGAATAATATATCGAAACCTTTATTTGTAGTTAGTTTATAATTAATATAGCTTTCAATAAATAATAGTATAAAACCTATTATGGTAATTACAGTGGTTTTTTTTGTTAGTTTTTCTTGGTTTCTTCTTATTAAAAGACCTGTAGCCATAAAAGGAAGGCCGAAAAAAATAAAATTTCTTACTACATATGGTTTTTTAATAATATTGTTTAAAAATTCTATATCTACGTTTATATAAACTTTTATGTATTGAATAAAAACACCCGTAAGAAAGAGTGTTAATATTATTGCTGTTAATCGCTTGTTAGATGCTTTTTTTAAAAAGTATAACACCAATCCGGAACATAGTAGAGCTGCTAAATACCATAAGTGATGCCAGCCAAAAGTAAAAAGCTCAAAAAATGTAATCGTGTCTTGTTTATGCCAGTATTTAAAATAGATTGCCATCCATATTAAATAAAGTATAAGAACTCTTTTTAACCATTTAATGTAGTGTTGCTTAGTGTTAATATTAAAAAAATAGTAACCATTAATCATTAAAAAAATAGGTACAGTTATTCTAAAAAGGCCGTTTTTTAATAAATACCATATTAATTTATTTATATCTATAAAAAAATCGGTGTGCGCACCTACAACCATTATAGCTAATATAAATTTTGAAATATCTATTAGGTTGTTTCTTTTTGCAATCATTTTAATCTTGTTTTATTATGCCGTTATCTATAAAACAGATTTTGTTTTGTATAATATTTGTTAAAATCTTATCGCCTATTGTAGTATCTCCTTTTGCTGCTTCTTTATGGTATAAATGGTATTGTAATGCTACTTGTTTTAGTCTTTTTCCGTAAACACCATTATTAACCAGTCTTTGTATAAATTCGTAATCTTCGTATCCCCAACCAACAAATGCTTCGTTATAACCATTAATTGCCATTGCATCTTTTTTCCAATAGGATATGTTGCAGCCTCTTATTTTTTTCGAATTTTTATTTTCTCTTTTTGTAAAGTACTTATAAAAAGGAAGCCTTAGTAATCGATTTCTTTTTTTTAATCCTTTTGTAAAATAGTGTATGGTTTGATTGCCTTGATTTAGTATGCTTTGTGTTTTGCTTTTACTTAAGGAAATTCTACTTCCAAATAAAAATGTGTTTGCCTGCCTGCTATTAATATGGTCTTTTATAAAGTGTTTATGTAATATAATATCTCCATCTATTTGAATAATATAATCTGCAGAAACAGCTAAAATGGCTTTGTTTAGAATAATACTTTTTCTAAAACCTAAATCTTCATGCCATATATGTTTTATTGGAATTTTAGATTGTTGTTTAAAAGAGGCTATAACTTCTTTTGTACTCTCTAAAGAGCCATCGTCTGCAATAACAATTTCGTGAGGTAATTTACTTTGTTTAAAAACACTTTCTAAAACTAAATTTAGCGCTTTTGGCCAATTGTAGGTTGAAATAAGTAACGCTATTTTAATTTCGTTTTTCATTTATCTAAATTAAAAACTTGTTTAGTCCAGTTAGAAATATGGTATTTTTCTAAAATCTTTTTGTCTAACGGTTTATAATCGGTTTTTAAAAAAGAATCTGGAATAGAAATGTGTTTTATGTTTTTTACTACTAAAATATTTTCAGGATCATAAAAATCGTACTTAACAATATCTTTATTAAGGGTAATTAGTTTTTTTTGAAATGCTAAAGACTCGAATACTCTAAACGATAAACCTTGTTGTTTGGGACGCTGTAAATCTAAAACTACTTTACATTTTTTTAAGTAATCTAGCATTTGTGATATTGAGTATGGCTTTTTTATTATTACAATACCTTTGCTTTTAAGTTCTTCGGCTGGTTTTAAACTAAAAACAATAATTTTAAAAGAGATATTGTGTGTATTAAAGTAGTCTGCAAAAAAAGAGGTGCTTTTTTTTCTTTTGTCTATAGAGCTTATATTAAATGCTTGATATTCTATTGGGTGGTTTTCTTTAGTATCTAAACAGGTATAAATAAAATTATTAATTTTAGTAAAACCATGTTTTTTACAATCTTTATTTTCAAAAGAAAATACTTTATCAAAAAGATTTATATTCTTTTTAATTTTAGGGTATCTGGAGATACTGTCGTTTATAAAGGTTATAAGCTCGTTAGTTTTACTTTTTAATTGAAGTAAGGTTTCTAGGTTAAGAAAATCTGACTTAATAACTAGAATTTTATCTTGTTTTGGTAGCGACTCTATGCGGTCATTTATTTGTTTTTTTAAATGAATCTCTTTTAAGTTCTTTTTTGTTAGATTCTTTAAAAAGAAATTAAATATTCTATGAAAAACAGTAGGATATTTATAGGTGAAATCGTTAAAGTTTATTGAAGTTGTTTCAATACCTTTAGCAATAAGATTTTTTTCTATATAGCTGTTAAATCCCCAATTATCTAAACTAATAATTGTAATTTTCATGGTTATTTAATTTTATTGTATAGCTTTAATATATAGAATATTAATGCCAAAGATTTTTTCTTCTTAATTATAAATAGTTCTTCTTTATGTTTTAAAAAGAGAGCTATCTTTTTAAAATTATTTTTTGCGGTTGGTTTTTTATAAAGAAGTTCCAAATTTAAGAGTATTTTTTTAGCATAGTGATGTTCTGGACATTTTTTATAAAATTCTAAAACTCTGGCTTGTCTCTTATATATTTTATTTTCTTTAGACTTTCTATTTTTATTTAGTACTAAGGTGTTATTATCGTGAATTCTATAGTCTACCAATGCTTCGTTAAAATAAGTAATGCCTCCATTTAATGTTGCATTAAAAGCAATCCACCAGTCATGCGGAATAAGTTTTGGGAATGGAAATATAGTATTGCACAATTGTTTTTTAAAAAGTAGAGCATGACCAGAAACACAATTGTCTAAAGCAAAATGTAATGGGTTATTGGAAGAAATCATGTTTTTAGAGCTCGACATTTTTTTATTTAAACTCTTTAAGTTTTTATCTACAAATAACGAATCGCAATAAATTAAATCGTAATCTTTTATATTGTTGTATAGTTTTTCAATTTTATCTAAAGCCCAAACATCGTCTTGGTCTGATAGCGCAATGTATTCTCCACTTGCAAGCGCTATTCCTTTTTCAAAATTTTTAATGTAACCAAGATTATTTAAATTAGAGTTTACTTTTATTCTAGAGTCTTTTTGAGCATAAGCATTTAAAATAGAAATAGTATTGTCTGTAGATTTATCGTCGCATACTATTAACTCTATAGATTTATAAGTTTGATTTAATATAGAATCTATTTGAGCTTTTAAATAAGCTTCTCCATTAAAAGTGCATAATATAATTGAAATTAAAGGCATTTAGACTTTGTATATGTGACGTAAAGATTTGGTTTTAAATTTAAATAGCTTGTATTTAAGGCGATTATAGTTTTTTGTGTTTTTATTTATTATAAAGTCTTTTATAGATTGTTTAGTGTAAAAGTCTTTTGCTTTTTTGTAATCTAATCTTTTAAAAGATTTTAATGTGGTCCAATCTCTTATTTGTTCAATATCTTTTAAAGGTGTGTTTTCTTTAAAAAGTTTAAACGTAGGATTGTGTATTAAATCGTAACACAATAATAAACGTTCAAAATATTTTACATAAATAAGTTTATCAAAAGCATCTTTATTAACAGTAGTAGTCATAGACTCTGAAGATAAATGTACTCTAAATTTAACTAGACTATCTTTTATAAAAACGAAGCTGTTTTTCGATATAATATTTAAAACAAAAACGTAATCTATTATCTGTTTATATTTTAAAGGAAAATCGCTTTCATTTATTATAGATTTATTAAATAAATAGCATGGTGGTTCTCCTATACAATTGTTAAATAATTTTTTTCCAATAATTTTTGGTGCTTGTTCCGGAGTTATTAGGGTATTGTGAGGAAATATAGAGTCTGTTTTTTCTATTTTAGTATAAAAACTTTGTAGCTTTTGGTTTATATTTTCATCAAAGAAATATTCTCTGTTACAAAACACAAAATTTACGTTGTGTTTTAAAGCAGCATTCATCATTATTTCAACACAATTATTTTCAAAAATATCATCTTGAAATAAAAATTTAATCCAGTTAGAGGATGCTTTTTCTATAACATTTATCCAATTTTTTACTAACCCTAAGTTTTCTGGATTTTTAAAAACTTTTATGTTGGGATGTTTTTTTGCGTAAGCTTCGCAAATGGCAATAGTATTATCGCTAGACTTATCATCACAAATTATAATCTCTATGTTTTTATAAGTTTGATTTAAGGCACTATTTAAAGATTCTTCAATGTAATTAGCTCCATTGTAAGTTGGTATACAAATGGAAACTAATGGGAGTTCTTTATTAGTATTTATCATTCTTTTGCTATTTTTTATTCGATAATAATATATCTAAATCTCTTTCTAAAACTTCTATAATTACAATATCGGGTTTTTCGTTAAGAATTACGTCTTTATTGAAATTATGGTCCCAAAACAATACTGTTTCTTCAAAATTTTCAATGAAAAAGGGATTGCAATATCCAAAAAACGAATCTCTATATGCTAAAAGTTTAAGGTTTCCTTTGTTGTTTTTAAAGCGTAATTCAAAATTAGAAGGTTCTTTATTATAGCCTTCTGGTATTGGGTATTTTTTTTCTTTAACTACTTCGGCAAAAGTAGTGTCTAATTTTAAGTGTAAATACTCTTCTTTATTGTCAATTTGAGTAATTTTTGCTAAATCTCCATGAAGCGTATTGGTTGTAAATTTCTCAAGTTTATTAAAATCGAAATGTTTAAATTTTTGATTTGGAAAATCTTTTTCAAACCTTTTTATAGCTGTAGAATAACCATAAAATCCTCCGTAATCATTCCAATGCGTATCGGTTTTATGATACAATCTTTTGTCTGGATGGTTTTTAAAATCTTCGCCTAAATTAATAAATGGAACACCTATAGCTTGACATAAAGAGTCTATTTGTTCCATTTTAGTATTTCTATCTCTTTTTCTAATAGGTATTAAACTATCGTAAACTGTTAACTTGTTAGGAGGAACAGTTAGGTAAAATTTAATATTGTTTTTCTCTAACCAAGAATTTCTCTCTATTAAAATATTTTTAAGCTGGTTTATTTCTTCTTTAGAAAATACAATTAAGCCTTTAGATTCTGATAAAGCATCACTAAAAAAATCGCCAATTACAAACCATCCGTTTTTAAGTTCTACTGCACGCTCTGGAATGAGTTGTGTGCCAAATAATGTTTCTTTTATATTTCTATTTAAACTTAATAATTGGTCTTTTGGTATGTAGTTGTTTTTAAAACTTAATTTAACTTTTTTGCCTGGATTTATAATTTTTTGAACACCTAAATTTATTATAGATAATACCATTGGACTAAAAATTAGAACAAAAATTAATGTTCTAAAATCGAATGAAATTTTTATTTTTCTTTTAGTAAACATAATTTAAAATCTAAAATAAATAAATGGATTATAAGACCCAGAAGAGATATAACTTAAGCTTATAATAAAAATAGCAACTAAAAAGCTATGCTTAATAAATAAGGTGTTTTTGTTTAAAGGTAGCTTTTTGAAATAGTTGTAAACTGGTAACGAAAATATTAAAGCTAATATTAACGAAAATCCTATTTCTCTATTTAAAACAAAATAGTTTAAAAATTCTACTCTACTAAAATCTCCAGAAGAATAAACAAATAGTTTTTTAAAATATATGCCAATATCTTTCATGTTGTTTCCTCTAAATAATACCCATCCTAAGGTAACAACCATTAACGTATAAAAATGCTGAATTGGAGCCCATGATTTTTTTAATAAATCGCTTAAAAATAGACGTTCTAGTAATAAAAACACACCATGAAAAAGTCCCCAAATAACAAAGTTCCATGCGGCTCCATGCCAAAGACCAGTAACAAAAAATACAGTAATTAAATTTAAATAAGTTCTGCCTTCTCCTTTTCTATTACCTCCTAAAGGAATGTATAGATAATCTCTAAACCATGAGGATAGAGAGATGTGCCATCTTTTCCAAAATTCTTGAATAGACTTAGATATAAACGGGTAATTAAAGTTTTCTAATATTCTAAAACCAAAAATTCTTCCTAAACCAATAGCCATATCAGAATAGCCAGAAAAATCATAGTAAATTTGAAAACCGTAAGTTATTATTCCAAGCCAAGCATAAGGTGTAGAAAGGTCTAATACATTACTAGTGTCGAAAATAGAATCTGCTAATTTACCACATTGATTTGCAATAATTATTTTTTTAGACAATCCAATTATAAAGCGTTCAAAACCAATAGTAATATCGTTTTTTGTAATGGTTCTTTTAACTAAATATTGTTCAATATCTTGATATCTAACTATAGGTCCAGCAACTAATTGCGGAAAAAAAGTAACATAGGTTGCAAAGTTTATAAACTTTCTACTTGCTTTAACTTTGCCATAATATACATCAATACTATAAGACATAGTTTGAAAAACATAAAAACTAATACCCATAGGAAGGATAACTTTTGGAATAGAGTTGATAAAACTAGAGTCAAAACCAAAAGAGTTTAATGTTGCGGTTAAATTTTCAATTCCAAAATTAAAGTATTTAAAAAAGAATAATGTACCAAGATTACTAAATAAAGATAAGTATAAACCTAATTTTTTCTTTCCACTTTCTATTAAATGCCCACATTTATAATCAATAACTGTAGAAGCAATCATTATTAGCACAAGTGCTTTTTCTCCAGCGGTGTAAAATATTAAACTAGCAACTAAAAGTACGGCATTTCTGTACTTGTTTTTCGAATAAAAATAAATTAAAAATACTAATGGTAAAAAAAGAAATAAAAATGTAGATGTGCTAAAATGCATTTTAAAATTAAAATTTAGCCTACAAATATATGCTAAAGCTTTATTAATAAGAGTAAAAGCAATGTTTTTTTATCTATTTTTGCAGCAATATGCAAGAATTAAAACTTTCAAGTTGGTTACCTACCACAAATAAAGAGGTGAAAATTCGCGGATGGCAAGAGCTAGACGTGATTCTTTTTAGTGGAGATGCTTATGTAGATCATCCAACATTTGGGCCTGCAGTAATTGGTCGTTTGTTAGAAAGTATGGGTTTACGTGTTGCAATTGTGCCACAACCTAATGTTAATGATAACTTGCAGGATTTTGTAAAACTAGGCAAGCCAAAATTGTTTTTTGGTGTTACTGGTGGTTGTATGGATCCTATGATTAGCAACTATAATGCTAATAAAAAGAAACGTGATAAAGATGCTTACACACCAAATGGTGATATTGGTTTTAGACCAGATTATGCATCGTCTGTATATTCTAAAATTTTAAAAGAAAAATGGCCGGATACTCCAGTTTTAATTGGTGGTATTGAAGGTTCTTTGCGTCGTGTTACACATTACGATTATTGGAGCGATAAATTAATGCCAACTATTTTAGAAACCTCTAAAGCAGATATGTTGGTTTATGGTATGGGAGAACAACCATTGCGTGAAATAGTACGTTTATTAGAAAAAGGCGTACCATTTAACAGTATAAATACGGTTTTACAAACAGCTGTACTTTTAGATAAAAATGAAAGTATTCCTAAAAATAGCAATTGGATAGATGTTGAAATTGCTTCGCATGAAGTGTGTTTAAAGGATAAAAAGAAATACGCCTCTAACTTTAAAATTATTGAGCAGGAGTCTAACAAATTAGCAGCAAGACGTATTTTTCAAAAAGTGGGCGATAAGACCTTGATGATAAATCCGCCGTATCCAACCATGACAGAAGCTGAAATTGATGCTTCTTTCGATTTACCTTATACACGATTACCACACCCAAAATATAATAAGCGTGGTCCAATTCCAGCTTATGAAATGATTAAGACCTCTATAAACATTCACAGAGGATGTTTTGGAGGTTGTAGTTTCTGTACTATTTCGGCACATCAAGGAAAATTTATCGCATCTCGTAGTCAAGAATCGATTTTGAAAGAAGTTGATAAAGTTGCTAATATGCCAGATTTTAAAGGCTATTTAAGTGATATTGGTGGACCAAGTGCTAATATGTACCAAATGAAAGGTAAAGTACAATCTATTTGCGACAAATGTGTAGCACCAAGTTGTATTTCGCCTGTAATTTGTAGTAATTTAGATACGTCTCACAAACCATTAACCGATTTATACAAGGCTGTTGATAGTCACCCGAAGGTTAAAAAATCGTTTATTGGTTCTGGAATTAGGCATGATATGTTAGTGCCAGAATTTAATAAAAATGCAGATCCAAAAGAGCTGGATGATTATACAGAAGAGGTAATGACCAAGCACGTGTCTGGACGTCTTAAAGTTGCACCAGAACATACCAGTGATCCTGTTTTAAAATTAATGCGTAAACCATCGTTTACGTACTTCCATAAATTTAAAGAGCGTTTTGATAAAATTAATATTAAGAGGAATTTAAAGCTTCAATTAATTCCTTATTTTATATCTAATCATCCTGCTTGCGAAGTTGAAGATATGGCGAATCTTGCTGCCGAAACTAAAGATATGGGCTTTCAGCTAGAGCAAGTACAAGGTTTTACACCAACACCAATGACGGTAGCTACTGTAATTTATTATTCTGGTTACCATCCGTATACGCTTAAAAAAGTAAATACGCCTAAAACTAGAAAAGAAAAGGACGAACAACACCGTTTTTTCTTTTGGTATAAAGATGAAAACAAAGCGTGGATAAAAAAGACCTTGAATAAAGTTGGACGTCAAGATTTGTTAAAAGTTTTACTTCCTGAAAAAACCGAAAAATGGCGTAAAAACAAGCCAAAAGGTGAAGCTAAAAATACCTTTAACGATGCTGTACCTTTTAATCAGCGAAAGAATAAGGTGAAGTATAAAGGAAAGAAAAAGAAACGTCGTTAAACTTAGTCTTACATTTTTTTAAACAGTATTTCTTTGTCGTAATATTTTAATTATATTACTACAATGAAAAAAAGTCTACAAATACTTAACGCTATTGCATTTGTTTTTGTATTAATAATGAACTTTTTAGCCAATACCGGTTTGTTAAATAATACAACTATTGGCGAAGTTTCTGCACAATACAATACTTTATTTACACCAGCAGGTTATGCATTTTCTATTTGGGGAATTATATATCTATTAGTATTTGGGTTTATATTTTATCAAAGCCGTAGTTTGTTTGTAAATGTTCGCGATGACGGTTTTATACTTACTACAGGTTGGTGGTTTGTAATATCGTGTATAGCAAATTGTTTATGGATTGTGGCTTGGATATACAATTACACATTATTGTCTAGTGTGTTTATTTTTTTGCTGTTATTTTCATTACTAAAAATAGTATTAAATAATAAAATGGAATTGTTTGATGCGCCAATAACAGTTATCGCCTTTTTATGGTGGCCGTTTGTGTTTTATAGTGGTTGGGTTACTGTAGCAAGTATTGCAAATGTCTCAGCAGTTTTAGTAAAGTACAATTGGGACGGTTTTGGTATATCACCAACTGTATGGACCGTTTTAATGTTAATTATAGCTGCAGTAATAAATATAATAGTCACTTGGTCAAGAAACATGCGAGAGTTTGCTCTTGTTGGAGCTTGGGCTTTAATTGCTATTTATGTTGCTAATAAAAATGAGAACACAGTTGTTGCTTACACTGCAATTGGTTTAGCTGTAATACTAATAATTAGCAGTTCTATTCATGCTTTTAAAAACCGAAAAACGAATCCTGCTATTAAATGTATGGAGTTTTTTGAAGGAAAAACTAGTTAGGCTTATTTCTCTAATCTTTTATTATTGGATTGCTCTTCGTTACTTGTTGCAATAGCATAAGCTAAAATGCCAATTTCTAAAAGCAGAATAGCAATTTTGGCTTTTTTACTTTTTGTTAATGTACTGGTAAGTCCTAATATTTTTGTAATTATCATAGTATGTATTTTTAGTACATACAAATTAATACTTTACTTAATTATGGTTTAACTTGAATGGAAAATGTTTTGACTTGATAGGTTAGCCAACGGAAAGTTTTGCCGCTTCTTTCCACAAATAATTTGGCATTGGTTCATTTAATTCCCAATTAATGCTCATTGGTTTAGAACCGTAGTGGTCTTTTATATTTCCTTCTCCTATAAAAACGTAACCTTTTGTATTGCCAAATTCATCTTTTGCTTTTTCACGAATAAAAAGTAAGATTCGTTTATTTTCCTCTTGATGTTTTATATAAGACAATCCTTTTCCTTTATCAGGTCTTGCAGCGTTTTGTGTTTGCCAATGAAACAATAATTCATTTACAGCATAATCATCATACATTGTAGTTGGTGAAAAGTTTTCTTCTGATTTAATGAGATTTATAAAAAGTAATTCTGTTTTTAAATTTTTATTTAATGCTGTTCCTTCTCTATTAGATGATTTTTTTGTGAAACTACTAAATTGGAAAGCAGTTAATATTTGGTCTCTTGTGTAACGACTATGTAATTTTAAAGGTTGTTCGAAAGGAAGTCGAATAGGTAATTCTTTAAAATCTATTTTGTCAATTAATAACTCTAAAACCTCTTTTATTTCTTCTACTAAAATAGGGTTAACTCCAATTTGATTTATACTTTTTTCTAAAGAATTGAAACCAGCTTCTTTTTGCCAAACATCGTAATGTAGCATTAAAAGCATAGTTTTTTCATTTTCATTCAATTCTGAAATTGTCACCTTAAAATTCTGTTTTGCAATTTTTAAAATAAAAGAGAAATAACTGAGTGAATTTGTAGATAACCATTTGTTTGAAATAGCTGAAACAATAGCTTTCTCATTTTCAGAATTGAAGTTTTCTATTCTTCCTGCTAATTGACATAAACGCTTCCAGCTTTCTCTTTTGTATATTGATTGTAGAGGTATATTATAAAACGAGCAAAAGTTACCTATAGTTAATGGTAAATTAGTGTCATTCTGAAACTGCTGTATTTTTAGAATTAATTTGTTTTTATTTAATGATGTTGCAGCCGAAATATTTTTAAGAATTGTTTCTTTTGTCTTTTTCTCTAAAATGATGGAGCAACCCAAAGGAAGGTGAGGGAAATCATCTTCAATTTCTTTTTTAACAGTTGTATTCGTTTTACCTATTAAAGCCCTAAACTTACTTTCAAAATTATATTCTGGTTTAGAATTTCCAACAAAATCTAAAACGGTTAAGCAATCTTTATCTTCGTGAAGCCTCAAACCTCTTCCAAGTTGTTGTAAAAAGACTGTTAAACTTTCAGTTGGCCTTAAAAATAGAACAGTATCAATTTCAGGAATATCAATTCCTTCATTAAACATATCGACTACAAATAGGTAGTTGATTTCTTTTTTCTCTAATTTCTGACGAATATGGACTCTGTCCTTACTGTTTTTACTAGTTAGAAAATCAGCTTTTAATCCTGCTAATGTAAATTTTTCAGCCATAAATTTAGCATGTTCCATAGAAACACAATAACCTAAAGCCCTAACGTCGTTAATATTTTTTGTGTATTTGTCTAACGCGTTAATAATTTCCCTAACTCTTCTGTCACTTTCCGTATATAAATCTGTTAATTCACTTGGCGCATATTTTCCTCTTACCCAGCTTACATTAGTTAAATCAATACTATCAGTTATTCCAAAATATTGAAATGGACAAAGTAATTTTCGATTCATTGCTTCAGGTAGTCTAATTTCAGCAGCAATTTTATTATCAAAATCTTCTAAAATATCTCCACCATCCATCCGTTCTGGTGTAGCAGTTAAGCCCAGTAAAACTTTTGGTTTGAAATAATTTATTATTTCTCTGTAGCTATTTGCAGTTTGATGATGACATTCATCTATTATTATGAAATCGTAATATTCAGGCGTTAAGTTGTATTCTTTAAATTTGTTTTTAACAGATTGTACAGAAGCAAATACAAATTCAAAGTTATCTGGAACTATTCCGTCAACCCATAATTCACCAATATTATTATTCCTTAAAACACCCTGAAAAGTTGATAATGATTTTTGGATGATTTCTTTTCTATGTGCAAGAAATAGAAGCTTTGCAGACTTGTTATTTTGTTTGAAACGTTTGTAATCAAATGCGGAAATAACGGTTTTACCTGTTCCTGTAGCTGCAACAACAAGATTTCTAAATCTTTTGTGAATGGTTCTTTCTACTTCAAGTTTTTCTAATACTTCTTTTTGATATGGAAAAGGCTTTATATCAAATATTGCAGTTGAATTTTCATAAGGTTTGCTAAATTTACTTTGTTTTAAAGCGCTTTGAAGTTTCTCTTTATGTATGGCATCATCAAATAATTCGAAATCATCACTTTCCCAATATGTATCAAATGTCTTTTGAAACTTATCAATAATATGACTAACTTCTTTTGTTGTGATTTTTAAATTCCACTCTAATCCATCTGTTAATGCAGACCTTGAAAAATTAGAAGAACCAATATATGCTGTATGAAATCCAGTATTTCTATAAAATAGATATGCTTTTGCGTGCAACCTTTCGTTACTCGTATTGTATGATATTTTAACTTCAGTATTTGGAAGATTAGAAAGTAGTTGAATAGCTTTATAATCAGTTGCTCCAATATAAGTAGTAGTAATTACTTTTAGTTTTCCACCACGCTGTGTAAATTCTCGTAACTCTTTTTCAAGAATAATAATGCCTTTAAATTTTATAAAAGAAACAAGAAGATATATTTCGTTTGAAGAAAGGATTTCTTTTTTAAGTTCACTTTCTAGTGACAATCCACCATTTCCACCAGTGAATAATTCACTTTGTGTTAGTCTTGTGTAAGGTGTGATTTCTTTTAATCTTAAATCTAAATTTGAAAAATGGGCATCAGTTTTTGAAAATACTGCTTTTAAAACTTCTCCTTCAATACTAACCAAATCGTCATTAAATTCTTGTTTATTTAATTCCTCTTTTATTAATTTAATAATTTTATTAGCTATTTCAATTTGTAATTCGGCTTTACCTTTTATAAGTTGAAATGCATGTTTTAAAGTTTTAGCTAGATGTTTAGACAAAACATTTGAAGCTTCTTCTTTATCAATTATAGTTTTCTTTAAGTAGAACTTATCTTTATCAAGTTTGTTTAAATTTTCAGATACTAATTGGGTTATTAATTCTTCGTAAATTCCTTGATTCATAGTGATAAATATTCTTTTAAAATAGGCAAATCAGCTTCTGCCCAATCTAAAGTAATCAATTCATCTTTATTAGCAAGTAAAAAGCTACAATGCTCCTTTAATTTTAATTCACCAGAAAGATATTTAGCTATAAAAGGTATTAATTTAATCTTGAAATCAGGATATTCATGAGTTACAGGAGTTAACTTTTTTTTGATTTCAATTTTGATATTTAATTCCTCAAAAACTTCTCTTTTAACACATTCAATTTCAGTTTCGTCTATTTCAATCTTACCACCTGCAAATTCCCATTTTAAAGGTAGTTTCATGTTTTTACTTCTTTGAACTGCTAAAACTTTATCGTCAAATTGAATGATTGCACATGTAACAAGAATAGTTTTCATCCTAATGCGCCTCCAGCCAATTCAAACCAGTATCAACCTCAACATCTAAAGGGACTTCCATTTTAAAGGCGTTTTCCATTTCGGTTTTAATTAAAGTAGTCATTTCTTCGAGTTCTGGTTTGTAAACATCAAACACCAATTCATCATGTACTTGCAGTAGCATTTTAGTTTTATAATTACCAGCTTCTAGTTTGTTATAAATGTTAATCATGGCAATTTTAATAATATCGGCAGCACTACCTTGTATTGGTGCGTTTACAGCATTACGCTCTGCTGCACCACGAACTACTGCGTTTCGGCTATTAATATCTTTTAGGTAACGACGTCTGTCTAAAATGGTTTTTACATAACCGTTATCGCGAGCAAAATCTACTTGTTCGCTCATGTATTTTTTAAGCTTTGGGTAGGTTTCGTAATACGTATCAATAAGTTCTTTGGCTTCACCACGAGATAAATCGGTTTGGTTACTTAATCCAAAAGCAGATACACCATATACAATACCAAAGTTTACGGTTTTGGCATTACTACGTTGTGCTCTAGTCACTTCTTCAATTGGTACGCCAAAAACTTTAGAGGCTGTAGACGCGTGTATATCTTCACCATTTTTAAAGGCTTCAATCATGGTTTCCTCTTTACTTAAAGCAGCAATAATACGCAGTTCTATTTGGCTATAATCGGCAGCAAGTAAAGTGTAGTCGTCATTTCTAGGAATAAACGCTTTACGTACTTGGCGGCCACGTTCTGTACGAATTGGAATGTTTTGTAAGTTAGGATTATTACTACTTAAACGTCCTGTTGCAGCAACGGTTTGCATATAATCTGTATGTACGCGACCTGTAGATTCTTCCACTTGTAGAGGTAAAGCATCAACATAGGTACTTTTTAATTTTGCCAGACCACGATATTCTAAAATATTACGAATAATTTCGTGCTCTTTTGCTAATACAGACAGGATATCTTCGCCTGTTTTGTATTGGCCTGTTTTGGTTTTTTTAGGCTTATCGACTAGCTTTAGTTTTTCGAATAAAATAATACCCAATTGTTTTGGTGAAGCAATGTTAAATTCCTCACCGGCAACCTCGTAAATTTTACTTTCTAAGGCTTTTATTTCGTTATCTAAATCGCCAGATAAACTATTTAAAAAGTCTTTATCTAGGTTGATACCTTCTAATTCCATTGCTGCTAGAACGCGTAATAATGGCAATTCGATATCATCAAATAATTTTTGTGTATTGGCTTCGCCTAATTCTTTTTCAAAATGCTCCTTTAATTGTAACGTAATATCGGCATCTTCAACGGCATATTCAGTTTGTTTGTCTAACGGAACATCGCGCATTGATAGTTGATTCTTGCCTTTTTTACCAATAAGTTCTGTAATAGAAATTGGCGTATAATTTAAATAGGTTTCTGCCAGTACATCCATATTGTGGCGCATATCTGGATTTATTAAATAATGCGCTAACATTGTGTCAAACAATGGACCTTTGACTTGCACATTATATTTTGCTAAAACCTTGATGTCGTATTTTAAATTCTGACCAATCTTCTGAATGCTTTTATCTTCAAAAAAACATCGTAATTCTTCGATAATAGCTTGTGTTTCTTGTTTTTCTTCTGGAAATGGTAAGTAGAATCCTTTTCCTGTTTCCCAAGAAAATGCAATACCAACTAACTCTGCTGTTAACGGATTTAAACCTGTAGTTTCTGTATCAAAACACACACTGGTTTGATTCATTAAATTTTTAATGAATAGTTTAGTTGCCATTCCTGGTGCTACACTTTGGTAAAAATGTGAAGTGTTTGAAAGCGTTTTTCGCTCAAAAGCGTTTTCTGAAGTTGTTTCAGTAGTATTTGGATCGCCTCCAAATAAATTAAATTGACCTGCGCCAGCATTATATGTTGGTGTTGTACTTGTAACAGATTTTTCTGCTGTATTTGAATTTGTACTTGCACTTGCAGGCGTATCTTCAGCAAACGTTTTTATAAAATTATCTGTAAGACGCCTAAACTCTAATTCTTGAAAAATTTCTTTTACCTTTTCTATATCTGGTGCATCTAGTTCAAAATCTTTAGCATGAAATTCTACAGGTACATCTAGCATGATTGTAGCTAATTTTTTAGAAAGTAAACCAAGCTCTGCATTGGCCTCTACTTTTTCTTTCATTTTACCTTTTAACTGGTCTGTGTTTGCCAGTAGGTTTTCCATACTGCCAAATTGCGCTAAAAACTTTTTTGCTGTTTTATCGCCAACACCTGGTAATCCAGGAATATTATCACTTGCATCTCCCATCATTCCTAAATAGTCGATGACTTGCAATGGATCTTTTACTTCGAATTTTTTCTGTACTTCTGGTATTCCCCAAGTTTCATAGCCACCACCAAAAACAGGTCTGTACATAAAAATATTGTCGCTTACTAATTGCGCAAAATCTTTATCTGGTGTTACCATAAAAGTTTGGTAGCCTTCTTTTTCGGCTTGTTTTGCTAAAGTTCCAATAACATCATCTGCTTCAAAACCTTCTTTTACCATGATAGGAATATGCATGGCTTCTAAAATTTGACAAATGTACGGGATAGCTGTTTTTATGCCTTCGGGCGTTTCGTCTCTATTGGCTTTATATTCTTCAAACATTTCTACGCGATCTGTGCTACCGCCTTTGTCGAAACAAACTGCTAAAAGGTTAGGTCGTTCACGTTTAATAACGTCTAAAAGTGAGTTCATAAAACCCATAATAGCTGAGGTGTCTTGACCTTTGCTGTTAATTCTTGGGTTTTTTATAAAGGCGTAATAGCCACGAAATATTAAGGCGTATGCGTCTACTAAAAAAACGCGTTTATTGTCTGACATTTGTCTTGTTTTATTTTAATGAGCTTCGAAAAAAAGCATTGTTTTTGTTTAAGTATAAACCTAAACAAAAAATAATATTATAAGTTTTTTTGAAGAGTATAAAATTACAAAAAGTTAAGCTAACTGAGTTTTGATTTATAATTTTAAACCATAAAATATTTATAAATAAAAGCAGATGCATTTTCATAATTCTATTAACCAATAATTTTTTGAAGATATTCCTTACTTTTGCCATACAAATAACAATTATGAGTTTAGAAAGAGAATTAAATAAACGTGCCGATGGACAGTGCGAATTGTGTAAAAACGAAGAGCATTTACAATTATATACATTAGAGCCTAAAAAAGATCAAAGTATTAAAGATACTTTAACGGCATGTAAAACTTGTGTTGAACAAATAGAAAACCCGGAAATTACAGATGCTAACCATTGGCGTTGCCTTAACGAAAGTATGTGGAGTGAACACCAAGCGGTACAAGTTGCTGCGTGGAGAATGTTATCGCGTTTAAGAAAAGAAGGTTGGCCACAAGACTTGCTAGATATGATGTATCTAGAAGAAGATGTACTTGAGTTTGCAAAATCTACAGGAGAAGGAGAGGATGAGGACGATAAATTAATACATAGAGATGTAAATGGTGTTGTTTTAGAGAATGGAGACTCTGTTGTTTTAATTAAAGATTTAAAAGTGAAAGGTTCTAGTATGGTTGCAAAACAAGGAACTGCAGTAAGAAACATACGTTTAGATAGAGAAAATGAAACTTATATTGAAGGTAAAGTAGGTGCAACACAAATTGTGATAATTACTGAATACGTAAAGAAAATATAACAAATTATATATAAGTAAAAAGGCTTACCAAATTAAAGGTAAGCCTTTTTTGTTACAACAGTTTTTTCTGTCCATTGTAAAAAGCATCTGCTTGTAATTGCATAAGTTCTCTTGCTTTTTTACGCTTATACTCATACAATTCCTCTTCCTCTGTAATGTCTTTATAGACTTTGTTGTTTATATTAAAATCTGCCTTTATTGCTAATTTACGTTCTTGAACTTTTTGTTCTACTATAGATTTAATAGCAGTTTCTTGGTCTTCTAACTTAAAATCGTATTCACCTTTTTGGGCTAATAATTTAGCGAATATTGGAGACGTTTCTATAGCTAAAAATAATAAGAAAATAAAAAATGACGGTAGCCATGGTAATGTATTTAAGGCAGTAACACGAGCCATTAAACCATCAAAACCATCAATAATTGGTTGTGTAGTTTCTATTTGCGTATTATAATCTGTTTCAAGTTTAGCTATTGCAGTTTCTATTGCAGTTATTTTTTTATTATTTACTTCCTTTAATTGTTGTAATTCGGTAAGCGCAACATCATGTTTTTCTCGTTTTTCTTTGTAAACAGGACCTTTGCCTAAAAGGTTTGTTCCGGCAGTGCCTTCAGCTTCATTTATATAAATATCATAAAGTGCATTTACTTGAGCTTCTTTTGTGTCAATTTCAGTTTGTAATGCTAAAATATCTTGTTTTAAAGCTTCGGTTTTTGGATTAAATTGAAGTGCTATTTGGTCTTGATTAGCAAGTGTTAAATCATTTTTCTGTTCTAGTAAAACTTGATTAATTTCTTTTTCAAAAATCTTTAATTCTAATGGCTTAGAGATTACAATGGCAATAATTACTGCTAAAAGCAATCTTGGTGAAGCCTGTATAATTTCGTCCATAACATTGTCTCTTTTTTTTATTGTTGAAACAATAAAACGGTCGAGATTAAAAATTAACAAACCCCAAACAAGTCCAAAACCAATAGCGGCGTATAAATTATCGAACACAGTATAGAGTGCGTAACTAGAAGCAATACATGCCATTAATGCTGTAAAAAATACAGTGGCGCCAATACCAGCATATTTATTTTGTTCGCCTATAGCACTATTTTTTAGAATATCTGTGTCTGCTCCAGAGCAAATAATGAAGAATTGTTTTAACATGATTGAGTGATTTGTTTTTTGATTTGATTGATGATTAGATTATTAGAACGTTAAAAGTTGTGTTTTGTTACAAAATTTAACAATAAAAAAAACCTCTTAAAGAAGAGGTTTTTTTTATAAAATGGTTATTTCTATTTTTTTAATTTTCTGTTTTAACCAATTTTCCATTTACTGTTTTTATGCCTTTTTTAGACAGGTGTACAGTAGATTTGCCATTACTGTTATGCATTGAGACATTTAACTTTGGGTTGGCTTCTATAAGCTCTATAGCTTTAGCTTCGGTTATTTTTTCGCCTTCATAAAAGAATTCGCCACCATTAGCTTCCATGCCTTGAAATTGTTGAGATAATGGTCGTGATTGTCTGGCTTCTCTTGCAGCTAATAATTGTTGTCTTCTTGCAATAGTTTTTTGTCTTAAAGCCTCGCTTTTTTCACGCATAACATTTTTTCTTTCTTCGGTTAATGCTCTTCTTTTTGCAATTGCTTTATCTCTGTTTTTTTGGCTATCGCTTATTCTTTTGCCATTTACTATTGTTATTGGTTTAGTAGATAGATGCACTGTAGATTCACCATTGTTTGTTTGGGTTGATATATTAATTTTATTATTGTTTTCAACAAGTACTAAAGCTTGTTCTTTTGTAACTGCGTCTCCATTATAGAAAAAACTAGCCTCTTTTGAATCCATATTTTTAATATGTTCTTTTGGAGAAATTGGTTTTGGAGGTTCTGGAATATTGAATTTATCATCGTCTTTCCAAGTTTTTTTAAACTCAGCAACAATTTTCCCTTTTTGGTAAACCTTAGTTATTTTTTGTCCAGGTATTACTTTGCTACCATCGACTTGAGATTTAGACAATACTTTACCATTACTATCTACTATATAGCCATTGCGGTTATAATATTTAACATCTCCATTAATGTCTACCTTAAATAAAGTGGTGCCATTAACATTTACAAAAGCAGTGTTTCTTTCAAGCGCTCTGCCTATTGGCGCTGCTGGTGGTGCAGGTGGAGGAGGTAATGTTGAAGGTTCACCTTTTTTTACTTTTGGTGGTGCTGGTGGAGCAGGTGGAGGAGGAAAGTTAGGAAAAGGTTCTGCATTCTTTTTTTGGGCATCACTCATTAAATTATATAATTCTTTAATACGATTAAAGTCTTTTAATTTAACTATGTTATTTACTTTTAATTTAGCGTTATAATATTTAGCTAACTTGTTGTATTCTGCAACTTGTTCTGGAGTTGCTTCTTTTTGAGGTTTTTTTGCAGAATAGTTTGCATTATTATTAGAAACATTATCTAATGCAAATGGCGTGTTATTTTTTGAGCGTATAATCTCTTGATTGTAAGCTACAATACGATGGTAACCATAATCTTGAACGGCATTAAAAATAAACCAAACTTCTTTATCTGAAATATCTTTTGGACTATTTACGTGAATGTTTATAATCTTATTTCTTATTTCTTTTGTAATGTCTTGGTGTAATTGATTAATTACATTTTTAAAAGTATTTTTGGTCGCTTTAATACCGTCAATTTCATAATTGCCTTGGCTTAATACTTTTACTGTAATACTTCTGGCAGTATAATTAATTTTATAATCGCCTAGTTTTTGAAGCTCTTGTTTTACATCTGTAAGTGGGTTACTTTGTTGATCTAGATTTTCTTCAGCAAAAACCATAGCAGGAACAACTTCTTTTTCTACCTGTTCTCTTCCGCTAAAGCTAAACAGCAATCCAGCTAAAACAGGAAACAATAATAAACTTCTAAGCCATACAGCTTTTTTTGAGGTTTGTGTTTTCATAATTGTAAATCGTTTTTTGATTAATGAATAATTGATGGCGTGTGCCAATGGAATTTCGTTTGCAGTAGATGTGAATTGAAGCAATGTTTCTTGGTAAGTTGATGAGTCTATACCTTGCTTTAAAACAGCTTCGTCTGCTAGAAATTCGTGATTAAGTTTTATGTCTTTTTTTAAAAAATAGAGTAGTGGATTAAACCAAAATACAACTTGTAGTAACTCTATAAATAAAATGTCTAAAGTATGTTTTTGTTTAGCGTGTGTTTGTTCGTGTAATAATACTTCCTGCGGAATTGCTTTTGCTTCAAACTTTGTTTTGTTTAAAAAAATGTAGCTAAAAAAGGTGTGTGGTACTATAAAATCGTGTAATAAAACTGAAATATAATTACCAGATTTTTGTTTTTCGTTTTTATTTATTTTTGAAATAATACCAATTAAATTTATACAGAATTTTGCTAAAAATAACAATGTGCCCAAACCGTAAATACTCCATAATATAATTGGTAAATAGTTAGTAGATTCTATTGGTAAATGTTCTTCTTCTACTACTAAATTAATTGGTGCAGAATGGTCTACTTGAAAATAAGGAACATTAAATTGTGGTTCTACATATTCTATAAAGGTTATAAAAGGTATTACTGCAGAGACAATTACAGCGCCTAATAAATAGAAGCGTTTAAAGGTGTGAATGGTTAACCGTTCTAAAAAAAGTTTATAGAATGCTAATAAAATTGCCAAACAAGCTGCCGATTTTAAAATTAGTATTTCCATGGTTACTTATTTTTAATTTCTGTATCGATTATTGCGCGTAATTCTTGTAATTCTTCTTTAGATAAATTGGTTTCTTTTGTAAAAAAGGAAGCAAATTGAGAACTGCTATCATTAAAAAAGTTTTTAATAAGTCCGTTTACATGTTTAGAGAAATAATCTTTTTTCTTTACTAATGGATAATATTCTCTTGATTTACCATATAAATTATAGGCTATAAAACCTTTATCTGTCATGCGTTTTAAAAGTGTAGCTACTGTTGTGTTTGCTGGCTTAGGTTCTGGATAGGCTTCAAGTAAGTCTTTCATGAAAGCTTTTTCAAGTTTCCAGAGGTAATTCATTAAATCTTCTTCGGTTTTTGTAAGCTGCATGTTCTACATTTTTAGATTATTCTCTACAAACGTAGAACAAATATTTTAATTCTACAAATGTAGAGTAATATTTATTTTGTAAAGTGTTGATTTGGTGCGTTAAGGATGGAGGCATTGTTGGAGCTCCTCGCAGAGAGCGACTGCCGAGAGCCTGACCAAGACGAGTTTTTTTACTCGTTTTGGTAACGCCATAAAAAAAATCCGCTCTAAATTGTTTAAAGCGGATTTTGTTGTTTTTTATTTAGATAGTTCTACAAAATGTTTGTAAAAGCCTGGTATTGTTTCTATACCTTTTAGGTAGTTCCATACGCCAAAGTGTTCGTTTGGTGAGTGTATGGCGTCACTGTCTAAGCCAAAGCCCATAAGTATGGTTTTACTTTTTAGTTCTTGCTCAAAAAGAGAAACAATAGGAATGCTTCCGCCACTGCGTTGTGGTATTGGCGTTTTTCCAAAGGTATCTTGGTAGGCTTTACTAGCGGCTTGGTAACCAATACTGTCTATTGGTGTTACGTAGCCTTGTCCGCCATGATGTGGATTTACTTTTACTTTTACTCCTTTTGGCGCAATACTTTCAAAGTGTTTTTTAAATAAATTGGTTATGTTTTCCCAATCTTGATTTGGTACTAAACGCATAGATATTTTGGCGTATGCTTTACTTGCTATTACTGTTTTTGCGCCTTCACCAGTGTAGCCGCCCCAAATACCATTAACATCTAACGTTGGTCTAATACTGTTACGCTCGTTTGTTGTGTAACCTTCTTCTCCATAAACAGCGTCGATATCTAAAGCTTTTTTATAATTTTCTAACGAGAATGGTGCTTTTGCCATTTGTGCGCGCTCGTCTTTAGATAGTTCTTCTACATTATCGTAAAAACCAGGAATAGTGATATGGTTGTTTTCATCGTGCAATGAAGCAATCATTTTGGTTAAAACATTAATTGGGTTTGCAACTGCACCACCGTATAATCCAGAATGTAAATCGCGATTTGGTCCTGTAACTTCTACTTCGACATAGCTTAAACCACGAAGTCCTGTTGTAATTGATGGTGTGTCTTTAGCAATCATGCCTGTATCGCTAATTAATATAACGTCGTTACTTAGTTTTTGCTGGTTTTCTTTTACAAATTTTGCAAGGTTTACACTACCAACTTCTTCTTCGCCTTCTATCATGAACTTTACATTACAAGGGAGTTGATTTTGCGTAGTCATAAACTCCATAGCTTTTACATGCATGTACATTTGTCCTTTATCGTCGCACGCGCCACGTGCAAAAATGGCACCTTCTGGATGTAATTGAGTTTCTTTTATTACAGGCTCGAAAGGTGGAGAATCCCATAAATTTATAGGGTCTGGTGGTTGTACATCGTAATGGCCGTATACTAATACTGTTGGTAAGTTTTTATCTATTATTTTATGTGCATAAATAATAGGATAGCCATCTGTCTCGCAAATTTCTACAACATCGCATCCAGCATCTTCTAAACTTTTTGCTACAGCGTCTGCAGTTTTTATAGTATCTTTTTTATATGCAGAGTCTGCGCTAATAGATGGAATTTTAAGTAATTCTATTAATTCTGATAGGAATCTGTCTTTGTTTTTTTCAATGTAAGATTGAATATTTTGCATAGTATTTTATTGAATTTTAGTAAAAGTACAAAAAGAGACAAACTTTTTATGTAAAAGTTTTGTTTGAATATTGAAACTATTTGTATATTTGCACTCACTTTTGCGGGCGTGGTGGAATTGGTAGACACGCTAGACTTAGGATCTAGTGCCGCGAGGTGTGAGAGTTCGAGTCTCTCCGCCCGTACAAATTATAGAAAGCTTCTCTTAATTAGAGAGGCTTTTTTTTGTGCTTTAATTTAGAGTTATGCTTTTTTAATTTTAGAATAATTATTTGTTTTTTTAACACAAAAGTATTCTATTTTATCAATTTGAAGATGTAGTTGTTTTTGTTGAGTTAAAATAGATTATATATATGATAAGTATGTAGTAGTACAGTTCCTTTTTTCTATTGAAATTTGTAGCAAAGTTATTTAGGATATTTTAAATAAATTTTATGAAAAAGCCAATTGAAAATATTCCTGGTCATCCTACAGTTTGGGAACCTATTTCATTTTTTAATTATGAAGTGGATAAAAATGATAAAAAATGTAATAAAAAGAAAAGGATGAAAATGAAAAAAAATAAATTATCTGCTATTTTTAAAAGAATAAGAAACTTCTTTACTGAAACTGCAACTTTTGCAAATACATTTTATGTGTAGTGTTATGGATCATTAAATGTCTAGTTTTAAATATTTAAATTTAAAACTAGACTTAATGAGTAATTATAATAATTAAAGTTTTATAATTTTGGTAGAAGAAATAGCTCCAAACTCGTTTTCTAATTGAGCTATATAAACTCCTTTAGAGAAATTTTCAATATTAAATATAGTTCCTTGTACTAAACCTCCATCAAAGCTTTTAATTAATTTACCAGTAATAGAATAAATATCTAATTTTTTAATTTTTTTGTTTACTGTAAAAGTATTTGAAATTGGATTAGGAAATAATTTTACTTCGTTAAAAGTAAAATTACTAGTGCCTAATGTTTGAGCATAAGTATATTGTGTTGTAGGTTTCCAAAAAATATCTGCATTATTACTACCATTCCAATCGTCTGCAAGATATACAGAGTAACCAGTAATATTTTGATTATTGAGTGTTACATTAAAAATTTCGGCTCCATCGTTAATATCTACAGACATTGTTGTAGGTGAATTTAAAATGAATTTAAATTTAAAATCGTTATAAGTTGTTGATCCATTTATGCTTGATGCGTTTACAACACCTCCATTAGAAACAACTTCCCACGGATCGTTAGCACCACTATTTCCGTTTAAATTAACTTGAACAGCATAATTATTTATTCTGTCTTCCCAACTTGTTGTTGCAGTTGGGTTAGATAGTAATGCTAACCCAATAACGCCATACGAGGCTTGTGTTGCCGAGACGGTAATTGTAAACGAATCTCCAACCTGCATAGTTGTAGTAGTTCCTGATGTTGTTCCATCGGTAGTAAAATTTCTCCAAGCTACAGATTGCTTAGCATTAAAATTAGCCCACATTCCTAATTGGTCTGTAGCATTATCATATTTTCCTCCTCCATCATCAAAAAATGCATTATAGTTAGCTACTCTTTGAGGATAGTTAATTGTAGTTTGAGCATTTAAACTAAAGGCACAAATAAATAGTAATAGTGAATAATATTTTTTCATTGGTTAAAATTTTAATTAATAATTAATCTTTTAGAGGTTGTATTTATACTATTATCTATTTTTAGAATGTATAATCCTTTAGAGATATTTGAAACGTTAAAAGAATGCCCAATTTTAAAATTGCCATTAAATGTTTTAATAAGTTTTCCAGAAATATCGTAAACCTTTAATGAAGAAATTTCTTTATTAATTGAGAATGTATCTTTAGTAGGATTTGGATAAAGTGTTAATTTATTGTCTAATTCATTATCTATTGTAGATAGTGTTTGAGAGTTTTTATTTCCGTACATTTTAAACTGTCCAGCGTCAACAGGTATAGGTGTGTTAACATTAGTTACATTAATTGTAGTATTACCAGTAGGATCCATTAAATCGTACCAAGTACCGGTATAAGGAAAGTTAGGAACAATGTTTTGATTATTGACATCGAAATTAGCTAATACAACAACGTTTTTTAGTCCAGTAGAAGGTAGAGTATCGTCCCAAATATAAATTTTTGGTGTTAGACTGTTATCTGTTTGGTTTATGGAATAGTTTCCTTCAAAAACGTCTTCTTGTGTTTTTAAAATATTTAATAGAGCCCAGTCGTTGTATATTTTATTTCTATTAACATCGGCCAACCAGTTATTGGTCCATTGTGGTTGAGGTTTTGTATCTAATTTACAATCGCCAATACCGTCTGCGTCACCTGGCTCGTTTACCGTGCCATTGTTGCAAGTAAAAATAGAATTTTCCATACCTAATGCTCCAAAATGCCAAATCATTTTTGGTCCTGGAATAGTTAAGGTTACTGCTCCTAAAGCAGACATTCTTGATAATGCAGTGTTTAAATCTCTTACATCATGAGAGCTATTACTTTGGTTTCCAAATTGAAGATTTTTATACATTAATCGTTCTTCATCATGACTTTCTGCATATCCTACTAATCTTGGTGCGTTAAAGTTTCTACTGTTATGGCCAACACCGTTAATATCATTATTAGAATTATAACCCATAGTTAATTGATTAAAATTCTCAGTCATTTTTCCCCAAAGCATAATGCCTTTATCTTCATTAACTCTATAGTCTGCCCATTCTTTTTCTTCTTGATTACCTCCTAAATGTTCAAAAATAACATAGTGTGTTTCATCTTGAAGCCAAGAATGGTCTGCATAGTCTTTTAAGATAGCTACTCTATCTGATCTATAACCATTTGTGCAAGTTTCGTCACTAGCGGTACATTGTTGTGTAAAACCTTTTGTTAAATCCCAACGAAAACCATCAATTTTAAAATTGTTAATCCAATGTTCTATTACGCGCTTTACATATTCTTGGGTTCTTATATTTGAGTGATCAAAATCCGAACCTACGCTGTAGCTGTGTTTTGCTTCTTCATTAAAATATGGGTTTTCACTACTTGGTTCTCCCCAACCATCATTATCTGGATCGTTCATCCACATACGTACCATTGGATTTCTACCAAAAGCATGGTTTAAGGCAACATCTAAAATAACTGCAATACCATTTTGGTGGAAAGTGTCTACAAGTTCCTTAAATTTTTCTTCTGTTCCATAAAATTTATCTAATGCCATATGGAAAGAAGTATTGTATCCCCAACTTTCATTGCCTTCAAATTCCATTACAGGCATAAGTTGAATGGCGTTAATATTTAGATTTTTAAAATAATCAATCTTATCTATTAAATCTTGAAAGTTTCTATCGGCATCAAAATCTCTTATTAATACTTCGTAAATTATTAAGTCTTCTTTTTTTGGTTTTTGAAAATCTGTTACTTGCCATGCATACGGAGTTTGCCCAGTTTGTAAAACAGTAACTTCTCTTTCTTGTTCAGTTGGGTAAGATGGTAAATTAGGATAGGTATTATTTGATATGTATGGATCATCGTATGGAGACAGAACCAACGTAGAGTAAGGATCTGCCGTTTTAACCATGGACGGAGAATTAGTAATAGGCGATTGGTCTACAACCCAATATTGATAAGTTTCAATTTGATTAGCTGTTAATCCAGTAAGTTCTAACCAAAACTTATCTGATGCTGTATCTTTTTTCATTGCATATGTAGCATCTGGATTCCAATTATTAAAACTTCCTGCTACATAAACAAAATCTTTATTTGGAGCTTCTAAAACTAGTGTTGCAGTAGTATTACTTGTATAATTTATACCATTTTTTAAACCACTTGGGATGGCTTGGTTTTGAGTGTTGTTTACTAAAATATCAAATTCTCTAGTAATTGTAGTGCCTCCTTGAGTTATAATTAATTCACAATTTTGATTTTCTGTTATATTAGAATAATAAAAACTATAAAACGAGGTTGTAGACGTATTTATAGTTGTGCCGTTTGCCTTAAATTCGTAATTGGCAGTACCATTTGTGTTTTGAGCTAATATTTGTGTTCCGCTTCCAGAATTAACTACAATTGTACCGTTATTATCGGTTGGATTTATCATTGTTACTTGAAAAGAACCAACTGCAATTTGTAAGTCTGTGGTTTGTTGTGAAGCATCTGCACTTCTAAGAACAATATTAATAGCTGTAATAGTCCCAGAGTTAGTATAGTTATAATAATTTTTAATAGTTGGTGTTAAATCTAATTTATAGATATTTCCAGATACTAATGTTAGCGTAGGTTGAGTGGTATTGTTTCCCCAATCTCCAATTACGTTTTCCCAATTTGAAGTATCGTCTATAGTTACACCTGTATGTGCATAAATTGTTCCTGAATAAGTTTCTAAACCAGTTCCAGTTTTATCGAACAATAGTGTTGCGGAATCTGTTTCGTCTGGAGATGTGCTACCTTGCCAAGATAGCTGTGCGTATGAAATAAATACGCAAAGGAATAGCAGTAAAGATAATATTTTCTTCATTTTTATAGGTTTTAAAACGTAAAATAAATGTTAGTTGAGATAAAAAAAGCCTATTTAGTTTTTACAAGTAAATAGGCTTTAAAGGTTTTATTTAATACAATATTTAATAGATAAGATTACTCTACTTCTTCTAGCGTATAAGTTTGATTAAACAGGTCCATAGTAACTTTGTAATTTCCTGCAGTGACAATAATATTATCTCCGCCAGAGTCTAAAGTGCCATCTACACCAGTGTCTCCAAAGTTATTTCCCCAATCATTATTTAATCTAAACTTTAACTCTCCATCTACTAAAGTTACATAGGTTATATAAATGTCGTTTCCAGCTGGATACATTGGCCAGTCTGTGCCGTCCCATCCATTAGGAGTAGAGTCTCCTACTAATCCCCAGATATCTTCACTAGAAGCATCTTCTAATGTATAAGTAAGGGCATTTAAATTAAAGGTAACATAATATGTTCCAGCAGTTACAGCTATATTATCTCCGCCACCTTCTAAAGTACCATCTGCACCAGTATCTCCATAATTTACTGTCCAATCATTATTTTCTCTAAATTTAATTTCTCCATCAATTAAATATATATATGTTGCAAATACACCTTCCGTATCTGTTTTATAGAAAGGAACATCTGGTCCATCCCATGAGTTTGGTGTTGCACTACCAACAATACCCCAATTAGTACTTAGGTCTGAAAGTGCAGGATAAGGTGTCACAGTTAAATTAACAGCTTCAGAATAAACACTAGTTACTGTACTTAATTGAACTTCAAGTTTAAGTTGTACTTGAGATTCTTCATTAGGTGGTAATTCTAATGCTATTAGTAAGGAATTTAATTCTTGAGCAGTGAATGTTTTTTCTAAAGGCATAGTAGCTGTAGAACTTTGCGCAGATGAAAAATCACCGTTATTAGTATCTACTAAAACTTTATATGCAATTGGCGCAGCATTAAAACCAAAATCTGGAGCTGTCCAAGTTACTGTTAAAGCTTCTTGGTCTGCGTTAGCTTCTGTTAAAACTACTTCGTTTTCAGATAGCGTTACTAACGGTATTCCGTTGTTGTTTAATTCTGTTATTTCCGTATCATCGCAACTCACAAAAAGAGTTGCAATGCATAACGAAAGGACTAATTTATAAAATATGTTTTTCATTTTAATAGTTATTAATACCCTTCATTTTGAGAAAGGTTTGGGTTAACTGTTATAATACTGTTTGGTAAAGGAAATAGGTTTCTATAATTTGCAACAGAAGTTCCTTGAGGACTATTACCTTTAAATGGCCATAGGTATGCGTCTGTTGTAAAATAATTGTAACGTATTAAATCTGTACGTCTTTGTCCTTCCCAATATAATTCTCTTGATCTTTCGTCAAGTATAAAGTCTAAAGTAATGTCTCCGCTTGATACGTTAGCGCCTGGACCTCCATTTGCTCTTTCAATTAATTCGTTAATTTTTGTTGTAGCTAAATTTAAATCACCGCCACCGCCACCTCGAAGAGTTGCTTCGGCATAGTTTAAATAGATTTCTGCTAATCTAATTAAAGGAAGATCTGTGTCTACAAAATCTCCACCAGAATCAACACCTTGGTCACCATTACTGTCAATGTTTTTAAATTTAGTAACTGCATATCCATCTGTAAACTCTGAAATATCTTCGATTTCTAAATTTTGGCCATCTGCATAAAACATTGCACGTTGATCGCTAGTAGGAGTAAATGAAGTAATTGAATATGTAAGCGCATCTAAATCTAAAGTAATATAATATGTTCCTGCAGTAACTGCAATATTCTCTCCTCCTGATTCTAGTGAACCATCTGCGCCATTATCACCATAATTGTTTCCCCAATCTTCGTTAAATCTGAATTTTAAGAAACCATCTGTTAATTCTGTATATAGCGCATATTGATTTGTACCAGTTTGGTACATTTCTGTATCGGGACCTGTCCATCCGTTTGGTGTTCCGTCTCCTACAATTCCCCAATCTGACTGTGTACCTAATGCATTATTTAAATCTGCGATACTTAATTGCGGGAATTTTTCTACTAAGCTTTTAGTTGTTCTAAGGCCTGCCCAACCACCATTTACACCAAATTCTGTTGCATCCATTGCTCCTCCAATTGCAGCGTGTACTAAAAAAGTAGAACCACCATAGGTTTGAGATCTAAGACCATCGAAATTTAAAGTGAATATAAATTCGTTTTGAGCACCGTTAGTATCGTTGTCTGCTAAGAATAATTCATCATAAGCAGTTCCGTTACCATTAGCGTCATTTGTATTAATACTATAAGTAGAATTTATAACATTGTTAGAATATGTTACACAGTCTGTGTAACGAGATGTTCCTGTCCACACTTCTGCATTTAGGTATAATTTAGATAATAATGCCCAGGCAGCAACCTCGTCTACTCTTCCATATTCGTTTGATCCACTTTGACTTAAGATGTTTTGAATTTCTAATAATTCAGATTCTACAAAGTTAAATAGTTCTAGTCTTGATGCTTGTTGTGGTAAATCTGTTGATACTTCTGTAACAAGTGGTACATTACCATATAAATCTATTAAATTGTAATAAGCAAAGGCTCTTAAAAATCTTGCTTCGGCAATGAAAGTTTGTACTTCAATTTCTGATAATGCACTAGCATTTTCTATAAACGAGTTACAAAATGAAACTTCTTGTGCAAGTCTATAATACATTGCTTCAGTAAAATCGTTTCCTCCAGACCAATATTGCCCGTGTAAATCTGGTAAACCTGCGTCTCCCCAACCAACAACTGCGTGATCTGTAGTTAATTCATTTAAATTAAAAAGCATTCTAGAGTATTGTGAAAAACCTTCATCGATATCTGCAATATCTGCCTGCCCAGATGGACCTTGTTGACCTGTAAGTGCTAAACTAGCATACAACTTTGCTAATGCTCCTTTAGCTTCAACTGCATTTGCAAAAACGTCTTCTTCCGTAAAACTATCTGGATCGATAGGTGACTGATCTAAATCGTCGTGGCATGCTATTAGACCTAAGGCTAATACCATGAGTGCCATTAAATGTTTAAGTTCTTTTTTCATTTTCATTTTTTTTAAAAGTCAATATTTACACCCATTACAAATGATCTAGGTCTTGGATAAAAGTTATTATCGATTCCTAGATTGATTTCTGGATCTAAGCCATCGTAATCTGTTACTGTTAATACATTTTGTAAAGATCCATAGAATCTAAATGTTGTATTTTTTAATTTATCTAAAGTATAACCAATAGTAATATTATCTATTTTAAAGAAAGATGCTTCTTGTATAAAATGATCACTTACGGCTGTGTTACCATCTATTACAGTAAAACCTGTATTGTAGTAATCTGTATGTATGTTAGATAAAATGCTGTTATTAGTTGCATTTGCTAAAACACCTCTATTTGCTTGAACATCGTTATACATATAGTTTCCTAAACTTGCTCTTGATTGTAAAGAGAAATCCCAATTTTTATAGCTTACATTAGTATTAAAGCCCATTAAAATATCTCCAAATGGGTCTTCTTTAATGTATTTATCATCATCATTAATAATGTTATCTCCGTTTCTATCTACAAATACACCTTCTAATGGTGTTCCTGAAGCATCATAAACTTGCTCAAAAACATAAAAACTATTTGCAGATTCACTTTCTCTGTGTATTTGAACGGTATTACCAACACCTGTAGATATTCCACCTTTAGGTTGGTCAACTGATAATTTAGTAATTTCATTATCGTTAAAGGCTATGTTATAGTTTATCGACCATTCAAAATCATCAGTTCTAACAGGTACTACATTTAGATTTAATTCTAAACCTTTGTTTTCCATGTTACCTATATTTTTATCAACTCTGTTTGCAAAATTAGTAAACGGATCCACCAAAGCATCAGCTATAAGATCATTTGTTTCCTTTATATAAGCGTTGATAGAACCTGATATGCGTCTATCAAGAAAAGCATAGTCTAACCCTAAGTTAAATGTTTTACCAATTTCCCAACGTAAGTCTTCATTAATTACTTCTGGTCTATAAGTTTGGTAAAATTGACTTCCAAATTGGTAGTTAGCTGTATCTGTACTTCCTAGGTATCTAGTTAAAAATTGATAGTCTCTTAATCCATTAACATTTCCTACTTCACCATAACCAACACGTAATTTTAATTCATTAAAGAATGAATCTTGCATAAAATCTTCGTTATGAATACTCCAGGCAGCAGCTACAGATGGAAAAATTCCCCAACGATCATTTGGATTTAATTTAGATGAAGCATCTGCTCTTACAGAAGCAGTTATATAGTATTTACTGTCGTAATCGTAATTTGCTCTACTGAAATAAGATAATAAAACATTTTTAGATTTGTCAATAAATTCAAATTGATTACCATCTTCTTCTGCTTCACTATCATAACTAAAGTTGTCGTATTCAAAAGATTGGTAGGCATAACCACCTGCAACTGTTAAATTATGAACATCTTTAAACGTATTTTTATATGTTAAGTAAGCATCAAAAATCTTATTGTCAGAATTTTGAATGTAGCTTGATCTTGATCCGTTAAAAGTATCATCTGCTGTGGGTATAAATTCTGAAGTAATAGTTCTGCCATGACTATTGGAAGTATCATAACCAACATTTATTGTTGCTGTGAAATTCTCAAAACCATGTATTTTATAATCAAACTTAGCGTTTCCAACAAGTCTTCTTACTTCTGCAGTGTCATCTTTTAAATCTAATAAGGCTATAGGATTAGTTGGAGCTAAACTGTTTTGATTACCTGTTCCAGCATCTAACCAAGCAAAATAACCTGCATATTCAGAGCTTGGATCGTAGATTGATTGTGTTGGATCAAAACCTATTGCACTTCCTATAGCTCCTCTATCTGCAAAAGTATTTTCGGTATACATTGCTCTTGCATTTAACTCAATATTTAAATGGTCGTCTAATAGGCTAGGAGTTAAGTTTAAAGAAGCAGTAGTACGTTGTAAATTATCAGTTTTTAATATTCCTTCATGTTCAGAATAACCAATTGAAGCTCTCATAGGTATACCAAAAGCGCTACCTAATGCACTAAAATTATGATCTTGACCAAATGCTGTTCTATATATTTCGTCTTGCCAGTTTGTATCTGCATTTCCTAATAATGCAATTTCCGATGGTGATCCTATGTCATTTATTAACGTTCTAAATTGGTTAGAAGATAATACATCAATATCGTCTACAGGACTATAAACTGTAGTTTGAGAACTAATATTAAATTTAAAATCGTTATTTTTTCCTTTCTTGGTTGTAATTAAAATTACACCGTTTGCTCCTCTAGACCCATAAATAGCTGTAGAAGATGCGTCTTTTAAAACTACAAAGGTTTCAATATCGTTTGGATTAATAAAGTTTAATGGGTTTCTAGATCCGCCAACACCTCCATTATCTAATGGGATTCCATCGACTACAAATAGTGGTTGAGTAGTTAAAGATAAAGAACCGGCTCCACGAATATTAATGCTTTGCCCATCTCCAGGAGCTCCACTACCAGTTGTTACATTTACACCTGCCACTTTACCACTAATAAGAGCTTGAGCAGATACTATAGGTCCTTTGTTAAAATCTTCACTGGTTAACAAATCTGTTGTTCCAGTTAAGTCTTCTTTTTTTACACCTCCATATCCAATTAAAACGACTTCGTCTAGCTGAGAAGCGTCTTCAGCTAAAGCAACGTTTAAATTAGTTTGGCCAGAATATGTAATTTCTTGAGCGGTATAGCCTACGTAAGAAAATTCTAAAACATCTCCATTTTTAACAGATATTTCATATTTACCATCAAAATCTGTTGACGTACCACTATTTGTACCTTTAACAATTACATTCACTCCAGGTAGAGGAAGTGATGATGATTGTTCTGTAACTGCTCCCGTTATTGTAGTTTGTGCTAATGCGATTGCAGGTAACACACATAAAATGAACAGTATACTTTTAAAAATTGTTTTCATACAATATTATTAAGTTAGTTATTTTAAATTTTAACTTATATTTTTACTTCTCGAGGTTAAATCTATGTAAATATTATGTTAATATTACGAGAGCCTTATATTTTATGGGCTACGCAAACGTTTTCGTGTTGACAACTTTTTTTTTAAGATGATAAATTGGCAAAAAAACAGCCCTTTTTTCTTTTTTTTGTGTATTTATCCAAACAATTTTAATAAATGAACAATTAATCCTCGTATTTTTGAGATTATTGAAATGACTTAACTATAATTATGAAACGAAAAGTAACCTTAAAACAAATAGCAAAGGAATTAGATGTGTCTATTTCTACAGTATCTAAAGCACTTAGAAATAGTGTGGAAATTAGTGAAGATACACGCTTAAAAGTTCAGGCTTTTGCTAAGCTATATAATTATAGACCTAATAATATTGCACTGAGTTTAAAAAATAGAAAGACAAAAACTATTGGAATTATTATTCCAGAAATTGTACACCATTTTTTCTCTAAAGTAATTAGTGGTATAGAATCTGTAGCTAATAAAAGAGGTTATAATGTTATTGTAGGATTATCAAACGAGTCTTTTGCAAAAGAGGTTATAAATATGGAGATGCTTGCAAATGGAAGTATCGACGGATTTATTTTATCTATAGCTAAAGAAACATTACAGCAACAAGATTATCATCATTTTACAGAGACTATAAATCAAGGTATGCCTATTGTTATGTTTGATCGTGTTGTTAATGATATAAAATGTGATAAAGTAATAGTTGATGATTCTCAAGGTGCAAAACTTGCGGTTAATAAGCTAATTGAAAACGGCTGTAAAAACATAGCAATTGTAACAACCAAGGATTATGTAAGTGTTGGTAAATTAAGAACACAAGGCTATTTAGAAGCGTTAGAAGATCATAAAATTGATCCAAAAGCTAGTTTAATTTTAAAGGTGCATGACCAATTATTATCTGAAGATCATCTCGATTCTTTAGAAATAGAAATTGATAATTTGTTTAAAAATAATAAAAATATTGATGGCGTTTTTGCTGTAAACGAGCTGTATGCAATTACTGCAATGAAGGTTGCTAGAAAGCTTGGGTTAAAAATTCCTGAAGACTTACAAATTGTTGGTTTTACAGATGGAGTATTGTCTAAACATGCTGTTCCTGCCTTAACTACAGTCAGTCAACATGGTAAGAAAATAGGCGAAAAAGCAGCCGAATTATTAATAAATAATTTAGAAAGAGAAGATGAAGAAGACTATGCAGAAACTGTTGTGATTGAAACAGAATTAATAGAACGTAAGTCGACAAAATAAAAAAAAATCTTTGCTCAATTAAAATCTTTTATATCTTTACAGCATTCAAAACATATATTTTTACTTCTCAGGTAATATAGTTTTGATGAGTAAATGCTTGTCAAAATAGTAATAATTTAAACTTACTATTTATGAAAAAGCGTACCCTTGGTTTTTGGGAAATCTGGAACATGAGTTTTGGTTTCTTAGGAATTCAATTTGGTTTTGCACTGCAAGGAGGCTTCATGTCTCGAATATTTCAAACATTAGGAGCAAGTAAAGATGAAATCCCATTACTATGGATTGCAGCACCTTTAACAGGTTTGCTAGTTCAACCCATTATTGGTTACATGAGTGATCGTACTTGGAGTAACAAATGGGGAAGACGACGTCCTTATTTTTTAATAGGAGCTATCTTAAGTTCCTTAGCACTATTTTTTGTGCCTTATTCTCCAGCACTTTGGGTTGCAGCAGGATTTTTATGGATATTAGATGCTTCCATTAATGTGTCAATGGAGCCGTTTAGAGCACTTGTCGCAGATAAACTTCCCGAATCTCAACGCTCGTATGGCTTTGTAGTTCAAACGTTAATTATTGGTATTGGTACTTGGGTAGCAAGTAATTTACCTTGGATGGTATCAAAATTTGGAGTTAGTGACGCTGCAGATTTAGGTGTTATTCCAGATTCTGTAAAAATTGCATTTGCCATTGGTGCATTCGTGTTTTTGCTAAGTATTCTCTACACTGTGTTTACTACAACAGAATATCCTCCAGAAGACATGGAAGAGTTCGAACGTGAAAAAGCTAAAAAGAATAACTTCATTCCAGACATTTTAAACAACATTGGTAATATGCCACTAACCATGAAAAAATTAGGAGTCATCCAATTCTTTTCTTGGTTTGCATTTTTTACTATGTGGAGTATGGCTAATCCAGCACTAACTGAGCATGTATTTAATACACCAGCTCCAATAGAAAGTGCTTTTGATATGGCAGATACAGTACAAAAAGCAGCGTTTGATACGCAAAACACAGCGTTCCAAAAATCATCAAATTTAGTAGGTTCTGCAATGGGAATTTACGGTTTATCATCTATGGCTTTTGCATTACTATTAGTAGTATACACTTCAAAAAGGCGCATCAACCGTAAGCTAGTGCATATGGGATCTCTAATTTTAGGAGGTATTGGTTTCCTTGCTATGTATTACGCTTCGCCAGAACAACTAAAATATTGCTTTGTGTTAATAGGTTTTGCTTGGGGAAGTATTTTATCTATGCCTTACGCCATGTTATCAAGTTCTGTAGACCCTAAAAAAATGGGAGTTATTATGGGAATTTTCAACATGTTTATAGTAATTCCACAAATTATTGCTGCCTTAGGCGGAATCAACTTTGTCTCTAGTTTATTAGGAGAAGAAGCCATTAATGCAATGACAGTTGCAGGAATAAGTTTAATAATTGCAGGACTTTGCAACTTATTAATCACAAACAAAAACGCAATTACGTATCAAGCTGAAGAAATATAAATAATGAATAAAAAAGGATTCATATTCGATTTAGATGGTGTTATTGTAGACACTGCAAAATATCACTTTTTAGCTTGGCAAAACCTTGCTAAAAGTATAGATATAGATTTTACACACGAGCAAAACGAACAACTTAAAGGTGTTAGCCGAGTAAAATCATTAGAAAAAATACTGAATTGGGGAAATAAAACCATTTCAGAAGAACTGTTTACATCATTAATGGGTAAAAAAAATGAAGAGTATCTAAGCTTCATTGCAAAAATGACTGATGAAGAAATTTTACCAGATGTACCAAGAGTATTAGATTATTTAATAGAAAAGGCACAGCCAATTTCCTTGGGTTCTGCAAGTAAAAATGCACGACCAATTTTAGAGAAAGTCAATTTACTTTCCAAATTTGACGCTATTGTTGATGGTAACGATGTTAGTAAAGCAAAACCAGATCCAGAAGTATTTTTAATTGCAGCACAACATTTAAACATGAAACCAGAAGATTGTATTGTGTTTGAAGATTCTGTAGCTGGTGTTCAAGCTGCAAATACTGCAAATATGATTTCAATTGGAATTGGTGAAAAAGACGTATTACATGAAGCAGATTACATTTTTTCAGATTTTACTGAAATTGAAAATAGCTTTATAGAAGAATTAATAAATAGATAAAAAATGTTGAAAGTCACGCTTATTTTATCCGAAGTGATTTTCATCAAAAAAATATAAAAAATGAATCAAGATTATATACAACCAGACAATTGGTCTATAATTGAAGAAGGCTTTGATAAAGAAAGAGTAAAGTCGTCAGAAAGTTTATTTAGCATCGGAAATGGTGCTATGGGACAACGTGCTAATTTTGAAGAACAATACACAGGTTCAACATTTCAAGGAAGCTACATTGCAGGCGTTTATTATCCTGACAAAACCAGAGTGGGTTGGTGGAAAAATGGTTATCCAGAGTATTTTGCTAAAGTATTAAATGCTCCAAATTGGATAGGTATTAATGTTGAAATTAATGGAGAACAACTCGATTTAAATAGCTGTGTTTCGGTTTCTAATTTTAGAAGAGAACTTAACATGCAAGAAGGTTGGTTGTCTAGATCGTTTACTGCAACGCTTCAAAATAAATTAGAAATTGAAGTGAAAGCACTTCGTTTTTTAAGCTTAGATTTAGATGAAGTTGGAGCTATAAATTACCAAGTAAAACCTTTAAATGGAGAAGCGACTATTAAGTTTCAACCGTATTTAGATTCAGGTATTACAAATGAAGATACCAATTGGGATGACCAATTTTGGGATACTTTAAACGTAAGTACAGAAAACGAGCAAGCATTTATTGAAGCCAAAACCATGAAAACAGCTTTTCATACTTGTACATTTATGCAGTCTTCGGTTTTTGTAAATAAGACAAAACAAGAACAAACACCAAAAGTAGATAAACAAGCAAACACTGTTTCATTTACGTATACAGTTTCTGTAAATTCAGGCGAAACTGCAAGCATCCAAAAGTTTGGTGGTTATACAGTAGATAGAAATCACGATAAGAATCAGTTAGTTGCTGCAGCTAAAAAAGCACTAGATACTGCTTCAGATTTAGGATTCAATGCACTTTTAAATAATCAAAAAGAGGCTTGGTCAAAAATCTGGGAAATGTCAGACATTACCATCAATGGTGATGTAAAAGCACAACAAGGTATTCGTTTTAATATTTTCCAATTAAATCAAACCTATTTAGGGAAAGATTCTACCTTAAACATTGGACCAAAAGGATTTACAGGTGAAAAGTATGGAGGAAGTACCTATTGGGATACTGAAGCATATTGTATTCCTTTTTATATGGCTACCAAAGACCAACAAGTAGCTCGAAGCTTACTGCAATATCGTTATAATCACTTAGAAAAAGCGATTGAAAATGCAGAGAAATTAGGCTTCAAAAACGGAGCAGCATTATATCCAATGGTAACCATGAATGGTGAAGAATGCCATAACGAATGGGAAATTACCTTTGAGGAAATCCACAGAAATGGAGCTATCGCATTTGCTATTTTTAACTACTATCGTTACACAGGAGATTACAGCTATATTCCAGAAATGGGATTAGAAGTGCTTATTGGTATCGCTAGATTCTGGCAACAACGTTCTACTTTTTCTACAGATAAAAACAAGTATGTTATTTTAGGTGTTACTGGTCCTAATGAGTACGAAAACAACATCAATAATAACTGGTATACCAACTATTTAGCAAAATGGTGTATCGATTATGCATTAGAGCAAATCGAAAAAGTAAAAGAAGGTCATCACGAAGATTATTTACGTATTGTTGGAAAAACAAAGATTACTCACGAAGAGTTACATGCTTGGAAAAAAGTAGCAGATAATATGTTTTTTCCTTATTCTGAAAAATACCAAGTATACTTACAACAAGATGGTTTTTTAGATAAAGAATTAATTACGGTTGCCGATTTACCAAACGAAGATAGACCAATAAACCAAAAGTGGAGTTGGGACAGAATCTTACGTTCGCCTTACATCAAACAAGCAGATACGTTACAAGGTTTTTACTTCTTTGAAGATCAATTTTCAACCGAAGAATTAAAACGTCATTTCGATTTTTACGAGCCATTTACAGTACATGAAAGCTCATTGTCACCTTGTGTACACAGTATTCAAGCTGCTAAATTAGACCAAATGGAACAAGCGTATACGTTCTATTTACGTACCTCTCGTTTAGATTTAGACGATTATAATAAAGAGGTAGAAGAAGGCTTACACATTACCAGTATGGCTGGAACTTGGATGAGTATTGTAGAAGGTTTTGGTGGTATGCGTGTTAAAAACGATACGCTACATTTTGAACCTCGTATTCCTAAAGAATGGAAAGCATATTCGTTTAAAGTAAACTTTAGAGATCAAATTTTGAAAGTGAATGTGTCACAAGCTGAAACAACTTTCGAGCTAGAAGGTAATACAGATTTAAACATAATAATAAATAGTAATCCCTTAACTATTTCACCAAATAACTTGGTGAAAATTTAAAACTAAACACACTAATTAAAATGAAAAAATTAATACATCTAGCATTAATAATTTTAATTAGTGTTAGTTTTTCTTGTCAGAAGGAAACTGAAAAAACAAAAACTTCTGAAGTTGTACCCAAAGTTAAAAACGACATTGAACGTATTGAACCGCCGCATTGGTGGACAGGTTTTAAAAATACTCAAGTGCAATTATTGGTGAAACATGCTAATATTTCGGAAGCAACACCTAGTATAAATTATGCAGGAGTTTCTATTGAAAAAGTGCATAAAGCAGATAGTCCTAATTATTTGTTTTTAGATCTTAATATTTTAGAAAGTACAAAAGCAGGACTATTCAATATTCATTTTAAATTTAATGAAGAAAAAGAACTCGTTCAAACTTATGAAATTAAAAATCGTTTAAAAGATACTTCTAGTTATCAGGGTTTTGATAGTACAGATGCTATTTACTTAATCACTCCAGATCGTTTTGCAAATGGAGATACTTCTAATGATATAAAGGAAGGTTTAAAGGAGAAAACAATCAATAGAAAAGACGATTATGCACGTCATGGTGGTGATCTGCGAGGCATTATTCAGCATTTAGATTATATAGAGGAGATGGGTTTTACTCAAATTTGGTCTTGTCCTTTATTAACTAATGACATGGAAAGGTCTTCGTATCATGGTTACGCAATGACCGATTTTTACCAAGTAGATCCACGTTATGGAAGCTTAGAAGAATACCAAGAATTAGCTACAAAAGCGAAAGAAAAAGGTATCGGTTTAATCATGGACCAAGTGGCTAATCATTGCGGAAGTGCACATTGGTGGATGCAAGATTTACCGTTTAAAGATTGGGTGAACCAACAAGAGAGTTTTGAGAATAATAAACCATTAAATAACTCCAATCACAGACGTACAAGTAACCAAGATTTGTATGCTTCTAAACGCGATAAAAAAGAAATGGCAGAAGGTTGGTTTGTACCAACAATGCCAGATTTAAATCAACGTAATCCGTTTATGGCAAACTATATTATTCAAAATAGTATTTGGTGGATTGAAACACTAAATCTAAGCGGAATTCGTCAAGATACCTATCCTTATCCAGACAAAACATTTATGTCTAATTGGGCAGGAGCCATTATGAGCGAGTACCCAAATTTTTCAATAGTTGGAGAAGAATGGAGTTATAATCCGTTACTTATTGCGTATTGGCAAGGTGGACATAAAAATAAGGATGGTTACCAATCTAATCTAAAATCCACTATGGATTTTGCCATGCAAAGAAACATAGTTGAAGCTTTAAATGAAGCAGAAAAATGGGACACAGGATTGGTAAAAATGTATGAAGGTTTAGCTAACGATTTTGCCTATGCATCACCAAAAGACATCATGATTTTTCCAGACAATCATGATATGAGTCGCATTTTTACACAATTAAAAGGAGATGTGCCTAATACCAAAATAGCCTTAAGTTATCTATTAACCTTACCTAGAATTCCGCAACTATATTACGGAACAGAAATCTTAATGAACGATTTTGAAAAACCAGGTGATCATGGTTTAATTCGTACCGATTTTCCTGGAGGTTGGCAAGATGATACTGTTAATGCATTTTCTGGTGAAGGTTTAACAGATGCGCAAAAAGACATGCAGCTATTCCTTAAAAAAGTATTGAATTACAGAAAGTCTAGTGATGCCATCCGCCATGGAAAAACCATCCATTTTGCACCATTTATGGGAACGTATTTCTTATTTAGAGTTATTGAAGGCGAAACCGTTGTTTTAATCATTAATAAAAATGAAAAACCAATCACAATTGACTTAAATAGATATTCAGAAATAGGTTTAGATGGAAAACCATTAAACAATATAATAACTGGTGAAGTTGTTGGTTGGAATAACGAATTAACGTTGAAAGAAAGAGGTGTTTTATTACTAACTACAAAAATATAATTGTTTGTCATTCCGCACTAGATGCGGAATCCACAATCTAAAACAAAAATGAAAAAACTAATATACATACTATCGCTTTTACTTGTTCAATTCACCTTTGCTCAGGTAACCATAATAGTTGAAGCACTTCCAGAAGACACACCAAAAGACGCATCCCTATTTATTTCTGGAGATTTTGAAGGTTGGTCTGGCGGACACAAAGACTACCAATTACAATTTGTAAATGGTAAGCATCAAATAACACTTCCTAAAACAGAACAACGTATTTTATTTAAATTCACTTTGGGTAATTGGGAGACTTCAGAAAGTACCAATACAGGAGAAGCAATAGATAACCGTATTTATAAATTTGACAAACCAAACGACACATTAAAGGTTAACATAGCAGGTTGGAGTCATTTGTTTGAAAATGAAGAACCTTCAACCGCTTCAAAAAACGTATCCATTATTTCTGAAAAATTTCATATACCACAACTTAACAGAGAACGTCGTGTTTGGATGTATTTACCACCAGATTATCATACTTCAAAGCAAGATTATCCTGTGGTTTATATGCATGATGGTCAAAATATTTTTGATGCTAGTACTTCGGGTTATGGCGAATGGAATGTAGACGAAACTTTAGACAAGCTATTTAAAGATAACTTAAAACTTATTGTTGTTGGTGTCGATAATGGCGAATCTAAACGTTTAGATGAATATTCTCCATGGACCAATGCTAAATATGGAGGTGGCGAAGGTGACGCATACGTCAATTTTATTGTCAATACACTAAAACCGTACATTGATTCTAACTACAATACCAAAAAAGACAGAGCTAATACAGCCATTTTTGGTAGTTCTATGGGAGGTTTAATTTCGCATTATGCTGCTTTAAAACATCCAACAGTTTTTGGTAAAGTTGGTGTGTACTCGCCAGCCTTTTGGTTTGCTCCAGAAGTAAAACCTTTTACTGTATCTCATGCTAATCTTCAAAATACTAAAATGTACTTTTTAGCAGGTGGAAAAGAAGGTGAGCATGCTGGTTATGATGAAATTAGCCAAACCGTTACAGATATGAATAGTATTATTTCTATTCTAAAAAATAACGGTTTTCCTGAAAAAAATATACAATCTAAAGTCGTTCCTGAAGGAAAGCATAACGAAGCACTTTGGAGTAATAATTTTGCCGAAGCGATCACTTGGTTGTTTGAAGATGCTATTCAAAAAAGAGAATATAAATCTGTTGCATTCAAAAACAATCAATTACATATTCAGGTTTCAGATGGAAGCTATAAAATGCATTTTTACCATCCTGAAATTATAGAAACTACATTTTTACCAACAGGTGAAACATTTAATAAAAAGTCACACGCTGTTGTTTTAGATCAAGTGCTTTCTGATGTGAAATTTAATGAAACAAAAAATGAAATTACTTTTCAATCTGAAAAATTAACAGTAAAAATCACAAAATCACCTTTTCATATTTCCTATTGGAGAGATGGTAAACAAGTCACTTCTGTAAAAAATGGCTATCAAAAAACAGACGATTTTGAAACCATTCACTTTAATTTAAAATCTGATGAAGTGTTATATGGTGGAGGCGCAAGAGCGTTAGGTATGAATCGACGTGGTATTCGTTTAGAATTGTACAACAAAGCGCATTATGGTTACGAAGATAGAAGTGAGTTAATGAATTACACCATGCCAATGGTAGTGTCTTCCAACAAGTATTTAATTCATTTTGATAATGCACCAATTGGGTTTTTAGATTTAGATAGCAAAGCAGATAATACCCTAACGTACGAAACGATTTCTGGAAGGAAAACCTATCAAGTAGTAGTTGGTGACTCTTGGTTAGATCTTACTAAAAACTACACCAAACTAACAGGCACACAACCTATGCCACCACGTTGGGCTTTGGGTAATTTTTCTAGCCGATTTGGGTACCATTCGCAAGAAGAAGTAGAAACAACAGCTCAAAAGTTTAGAGACGAAGAGATTCCGTTAGATGCCATAATTATTGATATTTTTTGGTTCGGAAAAACCATTCAAGGTACTATGGGAAATCTAGCATTTGATCGCGATTCTTTTCCTAATCCGATGCAAATGCTAAAAGGATTAAAAGACAATAACGTAAAAACAGTATTGGTAACAGAGCCGTTTGTGTTAACCACATCTAATCGTTGGGACGAAGCGGTAAAAGCAGATGTTTTGGCTAAAGATTCTATAGGAAATCCGTTTACTTTCGATTTCTATTTTGGTAATACTGGTTTGATTGATATCTATAATCCGAAAGGAAAAAAATGGTTTCAAAACATTTACAAAGACTTGGCCAATTTAGGTGTTTCTGGTGTTTGGGGAGATTTAGGAGAACCAGAAGTACATCCTAAAGGATTACAACACGCAACAGGAACAGCAGACGAAGTACATAATATTTATGGGCATCATTGGGCAGAATCTGTGCAAGAGATGTACACACAAAACTTTCCAAACACAAGACCGTTTATTTTAATGCGTGCAGGAAGTTCTGGTTCACAACGTTTTGGTATGATTCCTTGGTCTGGTGATGTCAATAGAACTTGGGGAGGATTACAATCTCAACCAGAAATTGCGCTGCAAATGGGACTGCAAGGGCTGGCGTATATGCATAGCGATTTAGGTGGATTTGCTGGTAATAATTTAGATGATGAGTTGTATGCACGATGGTTGCAATATGGCGTTTTTCAACCTATTTACAGACCACATGCACAAGAAGAAGTACCTGCAGAACCTGTTTTTAGAAGCGATAAAGCGAAAGCCTTAGCTAAAGCGTCTATCGAATTACGTTATAAATTACTACCTTATAACTACAATTTAGTTTTCGAAAATAACCAAACAGGTGCACCTTTAATGCGAGCCTTATTTTTTGAAGAAGAAGATAATGCGAAGTTGCAAACTATGGCTTCAACATACCTTTGGGGAAATGACTTTTTAGTGACACCAATTGTAAATCCAGAACAAAAAGAAGTAGAAGTTTACTTTCCTAAAAACAGTAATTGGTTTGATTTTTATACCAATAAAAAAGTGGAAGGTGGACAAACACTTACTGTTAAAACAGAAGAAAATAGCATTCCAACGTATGTTCGTGGTGGAGCATTTATTCCTTCAGCAAAACCAATGCAAAGTACTGCAGAATATAATGGAAACACCTTCGACTTACATTATTATTTTGATGCTTCTGTAACTAATAGTAAAAGAGCTTTATACAATGATGATGGAGTAACTAATAATGCTTTTGAAAAAGGAAACTATGAAATTCTTCAATTTAAATCAGAAACAACAAATACATCTTTAGAATTCGATTTTCAAGCAGAAATAGGTGCAAATTACTCTGCATCAACAAAGACAATAGATGTGATAATTCACAATTTTCCAAAAGCACCAAAACGCATAAAATTCAACAGAAAAAAAATAGAATTTAACTATAATGAAGTTTCAAAAACACTGACTTTTAAGGTGAATTGGAATACTTCAAAAGAGGTTGAAGCACAAATTAAATATTAAATTTAAAATGAAGAAAAGCATACTTTTAATTGCAATAGCTATTCTTGCTTTCAGTTGTAAAACTGATAAAAAAGCAAATCAAGATATCGCAGAAAACAAGAAAAAAGAAGAAATTAAAATGCCTTTTGTTTGGGAAGCTGCAAATGTCTATTTTTTATTAACCGATCGTTTTAATAATGGTGACAAAACCAACGATGTTAATTATAACCGAACCAAAGAAACTGCTGTGTTACGTGGTTTTGAAGGTGGCGATTTACAAGGAATTACCCAAAAAATAGAATCTGGTTATTTCACCAATTTAGGAATCAATGCTATTTGGATGTCACCAATTGTTGAGCAAATTCACGGTGCAACCGATGAAGGTACAGGAAACACTTATGGTTTTCATGGCTATTGGACTAAAGATTGGACCAACATCGACGCTAATTTAGGAACTAAAGCAGATCTACAAAATCTAGTTGATGCTGCACATAAAAAAGGTATTCGTGTATTGTTAGATGCAGTAATTAATCACACAGGTCCTGTTACAGAGCAAGATCCTGTTTGGCCAAGTGATTGGGTAAGAACAGAACCACAATGTAGTTATGATAATTACGAAAACACGGTTTCTTGTACTTTGGTGAAAAACCTTCCAGACATTAAAACCGAAAGTAATGAAGCTGTAGAATTACCACCACAATTAGTAGAAAAATGGAAAGCCGAAGGTCGTTATGACCAAGAAGTTGCAGAGCTAGATGCGTTTTTTAAAGCCACAGGTCATCCTCGTGCTCCTCGTTTTTATATCATGAAATGGTTGAGCGACTACATTACAGATTTTGGTATTGATGGTTACAGAGTAGATACTGTTAAACACACAGAAGTTTTTGTTTGGCAAGAGTTTAAAGACGTTTGTGATAACGCTTTCGCGGAATTTAAGCAGCAAAACCCAAACAAAGTTTTAGATGATAATACTTTTTACTTGGTTGGGGAAGTGTATAATTACGGAATTTCAGCAGGAAAAGCTTTCGATTTTGGCGATAAAAAAGTCAACTATTTTGATGATGCTTTTAATAGCTTAATCAATTTTGAATTTAAATGGAATGCAGCACAGCAAACCTACGAAGAGCAATTCAAAAAATACGATAGTCTATTACATACCAACCTAAAAGATTATGGAGTACTAAACTATTTGACCTCTCATGACGATGGACAACCTTTTGATAAAAACAGAGAAAAAACCTACGAAACAGCAACACGATTATTACTCTCTCCAGGAGCTTCACAAGTATATTATGGAGACGAATCTGCAAGAGATTTGACTATAGAAGGCACTGTTGGAGATGCTACTTTAAGAAGTTTTATGAATTGGAATGAAATAGCACAGCAACAAGACTTGTTAATCCATTGGCAAAAATTAGGTCAGTTTAGACGTAATCATCCTTCGGTTGGAGCAGGAAAACATACCATGCTAAGCAATACACCTTACCTTTTTAGCAGGAGTTATGCTAAAGACGATTTTAAAGATGAAGTAGTTATTGGTATCGATATTCCTAAAGGAAAACATACTATCGATGTGTCTTCAGTATTTAACGAAGCCTCGCAAATTAAAGACTTCTATTCTGGAGAAATTCTAGAAGTTACAAACGGAAACATTACAATTGAAACAGAATCTAACATCCTATTATTAGAAAATATTAAATAAACACTCACATGAAAAAACTAATTTTATCCCTTGCAATACTTAGTGTTTTTGCTTGTAAAGAAGAGAAAAAACAAGAAGAAACTAAAGTTGTTACTAAGGAGGAAGTAGCAATACAACCTATTTCGGCTTCCGATTTAGAAACAGCTGTTATCTATGAAGCAAACATCAGACAATATTCACCAGAAGGCACTTTTGAAGCATTCACAAAAGACATTCCGCAATTAAAACAATTAGGCGTAAAAGTTATTTGGTTAATGCCCGTGTTTCCTATTTCAGAAACAAAACGTAAAGCTACAGGAGGAGAAGATAGTAAGTTTGCATCTGAGTTTCCAGAAGCAGAACAAGACAAGTACTTAGGAAGTTATTATGCGGTTTCCGATTTTACTAAAATCAATCCAGAATTTGGAACTATTGAAAATTTTAGAGACTTAGTAAAAACAGCACATGAAAACGGAATTTATGTAATTTTAGATTGGGTTCCTAATCATACAGGTTGGGATCATACTTGGTTAAAAACCAATCCAGAATATTACACGCAAAATGATAAAGGCGAAGTTGTACATCCTGTAGATACCGATTGGACAGATGTTGCCGATTTAAACTACGACAATCAAGAGATGCGTAAAGCAATGATTGCAGACATGAGTTATTGGTTAACAGAAGAAGGTGTTGACGGATTTAGATGTGATGTTGCAGGATCTGTACCAACTAACTTTTGGGAACAAGCAATACCTGAATTACGATCTAAAAAAGACATTTTTATGCTAGCTGAAGCTTGGGAACCAGAATTATTAAAAGACGGTTTATTTGATATGGCTTATGCTTGGGATAGACATCATGCTATGAATCATATTGCAAAAGGTGAAAAAGATGCAACGGAATTTACAACAGCTTTACAAACCGATTTTGAGCGTTACGAAGCAGATGATATTTTAATGAATTTTGTAACCAATCATGATGAAAACTCATGGAATGGTACCATTAAAGAACGCATGGGAGAAGCTAGTGAAATGATGACTGCTTTAGCCTATGTAACTCCAGGAATGCCATTAATTTATTCTGGTCAAGAGTATGATTTAGACCATAGATTATTGTTTTTTGAAAAAGATAGTTTCCCACATACTAAAGGAAAAACATGGAAAGTATTAGAAAAATTAGCGACTTTAAAACAGAATAATGCTGCTTTACATGGCGGAAAAGCTTCAGCTAAATACAATGCAATAGATAATGGAAAAGATGTGATTTCTTTTTCAAGATCAAAAGGAAATGATGAAGTTGTGTTTATTGCAAATGTTTCAGAAGAAAACGTAAAAGCTAATATACCTCAAAAAGGAAATTATTTAGATTTTATGACTAATGAAACGATGGAATTAAAAGGAGATGCGATTCCTTTAGCTAAAAATGAATATAAGATTTTAGTTAAAAAGTAATTGTTATTATTTTGATAAAAAGCCCTTATTTTAATAGAAAATAAGGGCTTTTTTTATATTAAAATTGTTCAAAACAAAATTTATTTTTTAATGTTTTTTTCACACCAATTTTTATAATCAGTTTCCAATTCTTTAACTTTTTCAGGATACTCACTTGCTAAATCTATTCTTTCTCCTGGATCGTTTTCAATATTAAATAATTTTAAAGTTAAATCATTTCTAATGGGAGCAATGTATTGTGCAGATGGCTCGCTTTTCCAGTGGTTTTCTTTAGCATTGGTTATTTTCCAGTCTCCTTTTCGTGCGGCCCAAGTTTTCTGCCATTTCCATACTAAAAGCCTATCTTTTTTTGTGTTTTCAAGTAAGTTTAAACCATCAATTTCATTATCTGTAATAGTTACTCCTCCAGCTTTAGCTAAGGTTGGAAGTATATCGGTAGCCGATACATATTGAGTTTCTATTTTTCCAGCATCTACTTTATTTGGCCAACTAATTGCCATTGGAACTCTAATACCACCTTCCCATAATGAATATTTACCACCTGTTAAAGGTGAGTTGTTAGAGCCAGTTAATGGAGAGCCTCCATTGTCTGATATAAATACAATTAATGTGTTTTTGTCTAATTTTTCATCTTTTAAGGTATTTAAAACACGTCCAATATTATCGTCTAAACAGTTTAAGTTTGCTAAATAATATTTTCTAAGGTCTTCATGCTGTATGGCACCAACTCTAGAGTATTTATCGTAATAAGCAGAATAGGTTCCGGCTTTATGTTTGCCATAAGCCAATAGGCTATCTGGGTCATAATTTGGAATTTCTTTTACGTTATATTTATCTAAATACTTTTTAGGAACCTCATGTATTAAATGGTGTACAGCATTGTAGGATAGTGTTAAAAAGAAAGGTTTATTATGTTTGCGCTTTAAAAATGCAATTGATTCGTCTGTAAAAATATCTGTTAAGTAACCTTCATCATAACTTTTTTCGCTCATATTATGCATTAATGGTCCTAATAAAGCACTAGTTCCATAAGGGTCGGGAGTTCTGTCTTTTATATTTTGTGAGTTTAACCAATAATCATGAGCGTGAGCTGAAAAACCTAAAAACTCATCATATCCGTGATTTAATGGGTATTCTCTAACATTGTTTTTATGAAAATTTCTACCCAAATCATTCTTTCCTATTCTTGCTGTTGTATAGCCAGCTTCTTTAAGGTACTCGGCAATGGTTTTTACGCTGTCTGGTAATCCTGGTCCCCAACTAGCAGGTTTGTCCCAACGAAATTGATTTTTACCAGTAATTATTCCAGCTCTAGAAGGACTACAAACAGGTGCAGTTACATAGGCTTGAGTATATACGGTTCCTGTTTGGCCTAGTCGTGTAATATTTGGAGTAGAAACAGTTGTGTCATGAGTTTTAAACGGTGAAAAATCTGCATAACCTTGATCGTCAACAACAATTAAAAGGATATTAGGTTTTTCTATGGTTTGGGTAATTTCTTTTTTCTTAGAATTGCAAGCTAGTATTGTAATTAAAAGAATTAATAGCAAATTTTTATTCATTTTAAAATTTTGTTTATGGTGTTAGTTTACTATGGTTACTTTAATATCTTTTTCTTCAAGTTTTTTTCTAATAGAGCTCGAAATACCTTTGTCTGTAATAATTTCATTAACTTGAGATAAGTTGCAAATTCTTGCAAAGCTTTTCTTTCCAAATTTTGATGAATCAGCTAGAATAATTACTTTTTGAGCAGCACTTAACATTTTTTTATTAAGTTCTGCTTCTTCTAAATTTGTTGTTGATAAACCGTAATCTAAATCAATACCATCTACACCTAGAAATAACTTACTGCACGATACGTTTTTTAAAATATATTCTGCGTAATTACCAATAACAGATGCCGAACTGTGTCTTATATAGCCACCTAATTGTAAAATTTCAATATTTTTATCGTTAATTAAGTTTAATACAACATTTAAGGATGATGTAATTACAGTGAGTTTATTTTTGGGTTTAATAAATTTTGAAAGTGCTTGAACTGTGGTTCCGGAAGCAATCATTATAGTATCATTTTCTACAATTTTTGAAGCTGCTAGTTGCGCAATTCCATTTTTTTCTTCTACCGAAATTTTTTCTTTATCAAGAACGGTACGTTCATTAATGTAAGGATTTTCTACAGATGCTCCTCCATGAGTTCTATATAATAATCCTTTTTGTTCTAGAAATTTTAAGTCTTTTCTAATAGTTACAGCAGAGACATCAAGGATTTTACATAGTTCTAAAACCTCTAAGTGCTTCTCTTTTGCAAGTCTTTCTAAAATGTCTTTATGTCTTTTCATATAAAACAAATATAATAAAACGAAATAAAACGAAAATTTTATTACTATTAATTATTCCATTTTAGTTAAAAAAAGTTTCGTTTTGTTTCGTTTTAAATTTAATTTAATATATTTGAAGCTAAATGTAACAAAATAAAAAAAGCGTGTTTAAAAGAGAAACCTTAATAAATCAGTTAAAAGCTACTAAAAATTGGGATGTTATTGTCATTGGAGGTGGAGCTACAGGATTAGGTGTTGCCTTAGATTGTACAACAAGAGGATATAAAACATTGCTTTTGGAGCAAGTGGATTTTGCAAAAGGAACTTCTAGTAGAAGTACTAAATTAGTACATGGAGGTGTTAGGTATTTGGCTCAAGGCAATATAGGCTTGGTTAGAGAGGCTTTGTACGAAAGAGGTTTAATGTTAAAAAATGCTTCACATTTAGTTAATGATCAATCGTTTATTATACCAAATTATAGTTATTGGGATAATTTATTTTATACTATTGGTTTAAAAGTTTACGATTTTCTTTCCGGAAAATTAAGCTTTGGAAAATCTTTAAGAATAAAAAAATCTGAAACTATTTCTAGATTATCAACTTTAAAAATAGATAATTTAAAGGGAGGAGTAGTTTATCATGATGGGCAATTTGACGATTCTAGATTGGCAGTAAACATTGCGCAAACTTGTATTGAGAATGGTGCCACAGTAATTAACCATTGTAAAGTTAAAAACCTTTTAAAAAATGAGAAAGGTATAGTTAATGGTGTTGTAGCATTTGATGTAGAAACAAATGAAGAATATGCTTTAAATGCTAAAACTGTAATTAACGCAACTGGAGTATTTACAGATGAGGTTTTAAAAATGGATGATGCTGCATTAAAGAATACAATTCGTCCAAGTCAAGGTATTCATCTGGTTTTCGATAAATCGTTTCTACCTGGAAATGATGCGATTATGATTCCTAAAACAGATGACGGTCGTGTACTGTTTTTAGTTCCATGGCATGATAAAGTGGTAGTTGGTACAACAGATACTTTATTAGATAGCCATAGTTTAGAGCCAAAACCATTAGATAAAGAGATTGATTTTATTTTAAATACTTCAAATAGATATTTAAACAAGAATGTCACTAAAGATGATGTATTAAGCATATTTGCGGGTTTAAGACCTTTAGCTGCGCCTAAGGATAAGTCTGAAAAAACAAAGGAGATTTCAAGAAGCCATAAAATTATAGTTTCGGAGTCCGAGTTGGTTACCATTACTGGAGGTAAATGGACTACTTACAGGCGCATGGCTCAAGACACAGTTAATAAAATAATAGAATTAAATAAATTACCAGATGCTAAATGTAAAACAAAACAATTATTAATTCATGGAGCAAATGGTGCTGTAGATCGATCAAATCACATGTATATTTATGGAACAGATAAAGTAAAAGTAGAGCAGCTAATAAAGGAGGATGCTACTTTATCTGAAAGGTTGCATCCAGATTTGCAATTTACTAAAGCAGAAGTTGTTTTTGCAGTAAGACACGAAATGGCTAGAACTATTGAAGATGTTTTAGCAAGAAGAGTGCGAATTCTGTTTTTAAATGCTAAAGCAGCAATAGAAATAGCTCCAATTGTTGGAGAATTAATTAGAAAAGAATTAGACCAAACAACAGATTGGAGAAGTCAGCAAATTTCAAATTTTATAAAAGTTGCAGACCAATATGTCTTAAAATAATATAAACTAACTAATATTAAGTGTAGTTAACCTCTAAATAATTTTATTCTACCTGGTATACACTACTCTTAAGTTAATATCTTCTGATGAAGTTTAACTAATATAAACTAACAATTATGGGAAAATATATTCTGTCATTAGACCAAGGTACAACAAGCTCAAGAGCCATTGTATTTGATAAAAAAGGAAATGTAGTGTCTTTGGCACAAAAAGAATTTACTCAATATTTTCCCAAACCAGGTTGGGTAGAACATGATCCTACAGAGATTTGGTCTACTCAAGCTGGTGTTGCTACAGAAGCAATAGCAAACAAAAATTTAAATGCAGAAAACATTGCAGCTATTGGTATTACAAACCAAAGAGAAACTGTTGTTGTCTGGGATAAAAACACAGGTAAACCTGTTTATAACGCTATTGTTTGGCAAGATAAAAGAACTTCTAATTATTGCGATGAATTAAAAAAAGCAGGTAAAAATGATTTAATTCGACAAAAAACAGGATTGGTTATAGATTCTTATTTTTCAGGAACAAAAGTAAAATGGATTTTAGATAACGTTGAAGGAGCGAGGTCAAAAGCAGAGGCTGGCGATTTAATTTTAGGAACCATAGACACATGGTTAATTTGGAATTTTACAAAAGGAGCGCAGCACATTACAGATGTTACAAACGCTTCAAGAACCATGATGTTTAATATAAACACAATGGAATGGGATGACGAGTTGTTAAAGCTTTTAACCATTCCAAAAACCATGCTTCCAAAAGTAAAACAATCGAGTGAAGTTTATGGGCAAACAACATCAAGTTTTTTTGATACTAAAATACCAATTTCAGGTATTGCAGGAGATCAACAAGCAGCATTGTTTGGACAAATGTGTACTAAGCCAGGAATGGTAAAAAACACTTATGGAACAGGTTGTTTTATGTTAATGAATATTGGCGAAAAACCTATTGTGTCTGAAAATAATCTTTTAACTACAGTTGCTTGGAAAGTAGGAGGAAAAACTACTTATGCGCTTGAAGGAAGTATATTTATAGCAGGAGCTGTAGTGCAATGGTTAAGAGATGGTTTAAAAATTATTAGAAACTCTTCAGAAATAGAAAAACTAGCGGGCTCCGTAGAAAGTTCCGATGGAGTTTATTTTGTGCCAGCCTTTGCTGGTCTTGGAGCACCGCATTGGAATCAACATGCAAAAGGGACTATATTTGGTTTAACAAGAGGAACAACAGATGCGCACATAGCTAGAGCTGCCTTAGATTCTATTGCTTTTCAAACTATGGATATTTTAAAAGCTATGGAGGCCGATGCAGATATTTCTATAAAAGAACTACGAGTGGATGGTGGAGCTACAATAAATAATATGTTAATGCAATTTCAGTCAGATGTTTTAAATACAATAACTGTAAGGCCAAAAATTGTAGAAACAACAGCAATGGGAGCAGCGTTTTTAGCAGGTTTGGCTGTTGGTTATTGGGAAAATGCTGAAGAAATTCAAGATATATGGCAAACAGATAAAACTTTTAATCCAATAGAGGATAGAACAGAAACTGAAGAAAATATTAAAGGATGGTATAAAGCTATTGAGGCATTAGAATATTGGACAAAAAATAACTTAAAATAAGAAAAGATGACACCATTTATAGCAGAAATAATAGGTACAGCAATTTTAATTTTATTAGGTGGAGGTGTTGTTGCTAATGTTGCACTCAATAAAACAATTGGTAATAGTAGTGGTTGGATAGTAATTACAACAGGATGGGCTTTAGCTGTTTACGTTGCAGTAGTTGTTGCGGGACCACATAGTGGAGCGCATATTAATCCGGCAGTTACTGTAGCCTTAGCAGTTGCTGGTAAATTTCCTTGGGCAAATGTACCTTTATTTGTTTTTGCGCAATTTATAGGTGCAATGTTAGGATCTTTAACTGTTTGGTTAATGTATAGAAGTCATTTTGAAGCAACAGAAGATGCTGGTGCAAAAAAAGCAGTCTTTTGTACATCTCCAGCAATTAGAAATACGTTTACAAATTTTTTTAGTGAGGCAGTAGGTACATTTGTTTTACTTTTCACCATATTCTATTTTACAGATGCAACTATTAGCGAAACAGAAACAGTTGTAGGTTTAGGTTCTTTAGGAGCTGTTCCTGTTGCGTTTTTGGTTTGGTCAATTGGTTTGTCTCTTGGAGGTACAACAGGATATGCTATTAATCCTGCAAGAGATTTAGGACCTAGAATAATGCATGCTATTTTGCCTATTAAAAATAAAGCAAAAAGCGATTGGTCTTATGCTTGGATTCCTGTAGTAGCACCTTTAATTGGCGGTACATTGGCGGCTTTATTAATGATTGCGCTTTCATAAAATTTTATTTTTATAAAAAAAATTAGAAATGCCAATTCAATTAGATTTGGCATTTTGTTTGTTCGCTATCTAAAAGTACCTTTACAACACAGATGAAACATATTTTTATTACATTTTTATTGTTAATTATCTTGCCATTATATGCGCAAGAGTTACCTCCAATAGAGAATTATACGCCTTCAGATTATGGTGGAGACAACCAAAACTGGATGATATCTCAGTCTAAAAATAAATTTATTTATGTTGCTAACAACAAAGGACTTTTAGAGTTTAATGGCTCCATATGGACTAGTTATCCTTCTCCTAATAACTCTGTAATGCGAGCTGTTAAAGTTATTGGCGATAGAATTTACACAGGCTGTTACGAGGAGTTTGGCTATTGGGAGAAAGACACTTTAGGAGAGTTAATATATAAATCTTTAAGCAAAAATTTAGAAAAAAATAGTTTTATAGATAATCAAATTTGGAATATTATAGACTATAATGAGTGGGTGTTATTTCAATCTGGGCATGTACTTTATTTCTATAATAAAACGAATGAAACCTTTAAAATTATTACTTCAAAAAGTATAATTTATAAAGTGTTTTTAGTTGGCAATCATATATACTATCATGTTGCAAATAAAGGTATTTATAGAATTGTAGATGGTGTTCCAAAATTAATATGTAATGATGCTGTAGTATTAAATGATCGCGTTATTAATATTTTCGAGCATGAAAATCGTCTTTTATTATTAACAAGAAGTTCTGGTTTTTATTTTTTAGAGAATGAAAAATTAATGTCTTGGGATATAAAAAACCAAAATGTATTAAAGAGTTATAACGTGTTTAGTAGTATTCAATTAAAAGACGGAAGTTTTTTAATTGGCACCATTTCTAATGGTGTTTTTAAAATGGATACTAAAGGTGAAATTGAATATTCAATCAATCAAAAAAAGGGACTTGGTAATAATACCGTTTTAACACTTTTTGAAGATAATAATTATAATGTTTGGGCTGGCTTAGATAATGGAATTAATTGTATTAATATTACTTCGCCTATAAAAACATTTATTGATTATGAAGGTGTTTTAGGAACTGTTTATAGTACAGTTATTTTTAATAATCATCTATATGTTGGTACAAATCAAGGTCTTTTTTATAAAAAATTAACATCTAAAAATGAGACTTTTTCTTTTATTAATGGCACCGCAGGACAAGTTTGGAGTCTTTATAACCACAATAATAAAAATTTAATTTGCGGTCATCATTTAGGGACTTTTTTAATAAAAGATAATAATGCAATTAAAATAAGTTCTGTTTTAGGAGCTTGGAATTTTAAAAAAATTCCTAATCAAGATAATGTTTTATTGCAAGGTAATTACAGTGGTTTGTATCTTTTGAAAAAAGAAAACAATACTTGGAAACTAAGTCATAAAATTTCAGGTTTTAGTAACTCAGCTCGTTTTTTTGAAATAAATCAAAGTAATCAAATTTTTGTAAATCATGAATACAAAGGGTTGTATAGTATGGACCTTAATAACTTGCATGATAAGGTTACTAACGTGAAATTGCATGAAGAAGTTCCGGCAGGCAAGAGTACTAGCTTAATATCTTATAGAAGCAAAATTTTGTATGAAGCTAATGAAGGTATTTATAGCTTTGATAAAAATAGCAACCTTTTTACAAAGGATACTTTAATTAGTAATTTATTAATTCCTTCAGATTATTCATCTGGAAAAATGGAAATAGATAATACAGGTAAGCTTTGGTTATTTTCAAAAAGTAATATTAGTTTTATTAAAAATAACGATTTAACAAATACACCAGAAATAACCAACATTCCTATTCCTTCTCATTTAAGAGCTGGTGTTTTAGGTTTCGAAAATATTCAACATATTCAAAACGATATTTATGTTTTAGGTACATCGAATGGCTACTTAACACTAGACTTGCCAGAGTTTGAAACAGAAAAAAACAAGAAGTATTATATTTATTTTAATACTGTTTCAATTAAAAACTTAGATGAATCTTTTGAGTTTTTATCTCCGTCAAAAAATGGTGTTTTTGAACATAAAAAAAGCACATTATCTTTTAATTATGCTGTACCACAATATGATAAATATTTAGATGTAAAATATCAATATCGTTTAAATGGGCAAGTAGATAAGTGGAGTAAATGGACCGATAAAAGCTCAATGCAGTTTGAAAATTTATCTTTTGGTGATTATGTTTTTGAAGTAAAGGCTAAAGTAGGTAATCAAGAAACTCAAAATATAATTTCTTATGCTTTTAAAATAAACAGGCCTTGGTATATTTCTAATCTTGCAATTTTAAGTTATTTAATATTATTAATCTTTATTGGTTTTTTAGTACATAAAGCCTATAAATTTTATTATGCTAAAATATTAAAGCATGAGCAAATAAATAATGAAAAAACAATTATACAAATTCAAAACGAAAAATTAAACCAAGATATAGAAAGTAAGAATAGAGAATTAGTAATCTCTACAATGAGTATAATTAAAAAGAATGAGCTGTTAAGTAAAATAAAGAAGGAATTAAAGAAAAGTAAAACAAAAAAAGATTTAGGTGACGCTATAAATTTAATAGACGATAATTTAAATAATAATAAAGACTGGAAATTTTTTAAGCAAGCATTTAATAATGCAGATAAAGATTTCCTTGATAAAATTAAAGCATCACATCCAGACTTAACACCAAACGATTTAAAATTTTGTGCATACTTAAGGCTTAACTTATCTTCTAAAGAGATTGCTCCACTACTTAATATCTCTACTAAAAGTGTCGAAACAAAACGTTATAGATTGCGTAAAAGATTAAATTTAAGCCATAATGAGAGCTTAGTTAATTATATCTTAAAATTTTAATACCACGACAGCCCTGTTTTTTACCACTACTTTACCACTACAAAGCAATTATTAAGCACTACATTTTCATTATTAATGCTAATTTAACATAGGCAAAGAATGCGTAGTGTTTATAGTTAGTTTAAGCTGCCCAAAAATCCAATTTTTACGCAAAAAAGTGTCATGTTCGTTTTTTATCGAGGTGTAAATTATCATTTTAACAAAACTTAGCTCTTAAATTTACAAATGCATAATTTGATGATTAGAATCAGGTATTGCTAAAAAATAATTTTGATATAAATTTTAACAAACCTAACAACCAAATGAATTTAAAATTACGACAATCAAAAATTAAAACGCTGTTTAGTTTTTTGCTATTATTCAGTTCTTTTGCTGTAATGGCACAAACTATTGTTACAGGAAAAGTATTCTCTGCAGAAGATAATATGCCTTTAGTAGGAGCTTCAGTTATAGAGAAAGGAACAAATAATGGAGTTTCTGTTGATTTTGATGGAAACTTTACCTTACAATTACAAAACAATGAAGCACAATTAGAAGTTTCTTATTTAGGATTTAAAACTAAAGAAGTAACAACTGCAGGTGGAGAAATAACTATTCTTTTAGAAGAAGACGCAAACTCTTTAGACGAAGTAGTAGTTGTAGGTTATGGTACACAACGTAAAAGCGACTTAGTAAATGCAGTAGCAACTACAGATTTAGAAAAAGCAACTTTATCACCAACATCCGATGTTAACGAAATGCTTAGAGGTAGAATAGCTGGTTTACAAGTAAACGTTGGTGGTGGTACACTAAGACCAGGTGGAACATCAGATATTATTTTTAGAGGACAAGGTTCTATAGAAGGTAATTTAAGCGCTATTTATGTAGTAGATGGTATTATTAGAGATGGTGGTATCGAGGATATAGACCAAGACGATATTAAATCTATCGAGTTCTTAAAAGATGCATCTGCACAAGCAATTTATGGATCTCGTGGAGCTAACGGTGTAGTTTTAATTACAACAAAACGTGGTAAAAATAAGAAGATGCAAGTAAGCTACCATGGGTTTTTAACATCTAAAACGCTTGAAAAAAACTTCGATGTTTATAGCGGTCAAGAATTTGCACAATTAAAAAGAGAGGCAGTTAGAGCTACTAATGCCGATGATTCGTATTCAGATGACGAGGTTGTATTCTCAGAAATTGAATTAGAATCTATTGCAAATAACGATTTTGTAGATTGGGAAGAAGAATTAGTTAAAAGTGGTATTGTTAATAGTCAAGCCATTAGTATTAGTGGTGGTACAGAGAATACTAAAGTTTTTGGTAGTATAAACTATTTTAAAGAAGAAGGAATAATACCAACTTCTAATTATACTCGAAAAACATTACGTTTAAATGTAGATCAAAAAATAAGCGATAAAGTATCTGTAAATTTCGATTTAAACTTATTAAACGACGATACAGAAAGAGCAGCAAATGTAAATGTAATTACATTTTCTCCTTTAGGTAGAGCTTATGATGAGTTTGGTAATTTAACACAATTCCCAAGTGGAGAAGAGCTTTCTGCTGTTAATCCATTATGGAATCTTAGAGAACAAAATAATGAAGAAAAAGGAAACGACTTCGTTATAAATGTTACACCTCAATGGCAAATAACAGATAATTTAAAATACCAATTAAAAACAAACTTTACTAGAAGAACTTCAGAAAGAGGGCAATATCAGTCATCTTTAAGTTCAGCAGGAGATGATGATAGAGGTATTGCTAGAATAGATAATAATTTAAGAGAAGCGTATTTAGTAGAAAATATTTTAACTTATAATAAAAGAATAAACCAAAATAATAAGTTTGATGTTACTTTAGTGCAATCTGTTCAAGAAGACGAGTTAACTAGAACATTAACAGAAGGAAAAGGTTATGCTTTCGACGATTTAGGGTATAACGGTATTAGTGATGCTATTAGTAGTGTAAATGTGTTTAGAGAAAACAACACTATTAGATATGTTGGTTTTTTAGCTAGAGCAAGATATAATTTAATGGATAAATATTTATTTGAATTTGCAGCAAGAAGAGATGGTGCATCTTTAAATTCAGAAGATAATAAATGGAGTAATAACTTCGGTGGTTCTTTAGCTTGGAAGTTAAATAATGAAAGCTTCTTAAAAAATGTAGAGTCTATAAGAGAATTAAAACTTAGAGCAAGTTATGGTTCTTTAGTTAACGATTTAGGTCTTGCAGGAAAGTCTCTATTTACTGTAGATGCCCAGCCATATGTTTTTGATGGCGACACAGGAGCAGGTTATTCACCATCACAAGTATTACCAAATAACAACCTTAAATTTGAAACGATAACAACTTTAAATTTAGGGCTTGATTTCGCTGTATTCAATAATATATTAACAGGTAATTTTAACTATTACGACCAGAGAACTAAGGATTTATTATTAAGAAGAGGTGTGCCACCAGTAACAGGTTATTCTTTTACATATTTTAACGCAGGAGAATTACAAAATACAGGTGTAGAATTAGCTTTAACAGCTAATATCATTAATAAAGAAGATTTAAAATGGTCTGTATCTACAAACTGGTCTAATAATAAAAATAAATTATTAAAACTTTATAACGATGGAGATGGTACACCACTTACAGAAGATACTACATATGGATATTACGAAGGTCATCCAGTAGGCGTAATTAGACAGTATCAATTTCAAGGTATTTGGCAAGAAGGTGAAGATTTTGCAAATTCGCCACAAGCAAATGAGGAGTCTTCTTTTCCACAACCAGATTTAAGAGCGGGAGATATAAAAGTTGCCGATATAAACGGAGATGGAAAAATAACAGAAGACGATCGTGTGTTTACAGATCCTAACCCAGATTGGTTTGGTTCTTTCTCAACAAATTTAGAGTATAAAGGTTTCGATTTATTTGTAGACTTTTATGTAGTAGAAGGAGCTACAAAAGTAAATCCATTTTTATCAGATTTTAATAACGGAGGAACATTACAAGGAAAAGTAAATGGTGTAAAAGTAGATTATTACACGCCAGAAAATCCTTCAAATTCGTACCCAAGACCTAATTTTGATGCAACACCATTATACTTAAATGCTTTAGCTGTTAAAGATGCGTCTTATGTAAGATTAAGAACAGTAAGTTTAGGATATACACTAAACGAGGTTGCAACATCTCAAATAGGTTTAGATCAAGTTCGTTTCTATATTACAGGAACAAACTTATTTACAGATACAGATTATATTGGGTATAGTCCAGAAGTAAATATTAGAAGTACGTTTTCTAATGCGGACACAGGTTATCCAGATGCTACAAGTTTCACTTTTGGAGTACGTTTAAAATTTTAATTTAAAAAAAAAGAATATTATGAAAACAACACTTTTTTATAAAAATACAAAGTATAGTTTCTTGTCAATATTAGCACTACTATTAACTTTTTCTTCATGCGAAAAATATCTTGAAGAGCAGCCTACTACTGTAATCGATGCAGATTTTGTTTACACTACAGAAGCAGGATTAAAAACAGGAGTAATAAGTTTATATAAATTTGAAAGAGATCGTTACGATAATGGTACAGAAGATTTTATGGGTTCTGTTTTAATGTCTTCTAGAAGCGATTTAGCTTTTAGTAGAAGTGGTTATACAGGACTTATGGGAAGATACCAACGTGCTATTTCTCCTGTAGATTTAGGAGCAACTTTTGCATCTACATTATTTTGGAGACATTATTATAACATTGCTAATAAGGCAACTGCAATTATTAATGCAGCAGAAGTTATTGAGGATATCGACGAAGATGTTAGAAAACAAGTAATTGCTGAAGCTAGTTTTTTTAGAGCACATTCTTATTTCTATTTATATAGAATGTATAATAATATATATGTAACAACAGAAACTATAACAGTAGATAATGCTTTTAATGTAATTAACGATAGATCTACTGATGAAGAAATATTCGCAATAATAAATAACGATTTAACTTACGCTATAGAAAATTTAGACTGGACAGGTACTTTTGGTCGTATTACAAAAGGTACAGCTAAACATGTTAAAGCAAAAGTGGCAATGTGGCAAGGCGACTGGGAAGAAGCAAAAACTCAAGCTTTAGATGTTATTGAGGGCCCAGATACTCCACATAGTTTAGTAAGTTCTACTGCCGATGTTTTTACAGGAGATAGAAATACTTCAGAATCTTTATTTGTTATCCAATCTCCAATAGACGAAGTACTTGGAGGAGGAAATGAAACAATGATGAATGCAAACTACGTAACACAATATTTTCAAATTTCTGGAATAGAGTCTAATAACGAGCAAGGTGGTAGAGGTTTTTCTCGTATTTTACCAAACAACTATCTTTTAGATCTTATAGCAGAAGATCCTAACGACACAAGAGACGATAATACTTATTTTAGATTAAAATGGTATTACACCTCTGGAGATAATATAGGGCAAGAAGTAAATGACTATGCACCTTTTCCATCAAGTAACTATACTCAATATTACCAAAGAATGCATCCATCTTGTATAAAGTTTGCTCAAGAAGATGGTAATGAGGATTCTTATACTATAAGAGGTAATGTTTTGGTATATAGATTAGCCGAAACTTACTTAATAGCAGCAGAAGCAATTATGAGATCTTCGGGAGATCCACTTCCATACATTAATGCAATTAGAGAAAGAGCAAATGCTTCATTATTAACAAGTGTAGATGAGCAAGCTATATTAGACGAAAGAGCAAGAGAATTAGCTTTCGAAGGTCAGCGTTGGTTTACTTTAAAACGTATGGGACAAAATGTAATAGATACTCAAATCACTAGTTTTGCTGGAGATGGAGAAGATTTTCCTGCAAATTTAGGAGTAAAAGACCCAAGAACAAACTGGATGTCTCATTATATAAATTGGCCTATTGCCCAAAGAGATTTAGATTTGTTAGGGCCAGATTATCCTCAAAACGATGGATATAACTAATATTCAAAATTGAATTTTTTTTAAAAAAAATAACAAGCTCACCATCAACTATTATTAAGTAATAGTTAGTGGTGAGTTTTTATAATTATTTAATAGCAGCTATAATTTCTGCATTACAAAATCATCATTAGCTTAAAAAGTCAAAATTATGCGTCTAGTTTTTATTGTTTTAGTTTTCATTTGTTTCCATTCTTGCGACTCTGCCTCAGCTAAAAAAGATTTTGTTCCTGCAAAAAACCAAATTATAGCACATCGTGGTGCATGGAAGACTCAAGGACTTCCAGAAAACTCTATTGCTTCCCTTGAACATGCAATAGAGTTAGGCTGCGTTGGTTCAGAATTTGATGTAAGAATGACTGCAGATAATGTACTTGTTGTATATCACGATGCTGTAAATAATAATTTAAATATTGAAGAGTCTACATATGCACAATTAGCAAAATTTAAATTGTCTAATGGTGAAGAGTTACCAACATTAAGATCTTACTTATTGGCTGGTATGCAAAACAATAATGGCACAGGTTTAATATGCGAAATTAAACCTTCAAAAATAGAAGGGAGAAATATAAAAATAGCCAATCAGGTTTTAGAATTAGTAAAAGAGCTTAAAGCAGAATCTTATATTTCATATTACATTAGTTTTAGTGCAACAATTCTAAAGCATATTAAAAAAGTAAATCCTACTTCAAAAACAATGTATTTGGATGGTTCTAAATCTCCAGAAGCATTAAAAGAAGCAAACATAGATGGATTAGATTATTTAGTTTATAAATTAAAAAAGCGTCCTCAATGGATTAAAGAAGCTAAAGAAAAAGGACTAGTGCTAAATGCATGGACAGCAAACAAAGTAGAAGATATAGATTGGTTATTAGCAAATAATTTTAATTATATAACTACAGATGAACCAGAATTGGCTTTAGAAAGAGCAAAATTAAGTCCTGCAAATAATGATTACGAATTAGTATGGAGTGACGAATTTAACTATTCTGGAAAGCCAGATCCTACAAAATGGACATACGATTATGGTTTTTTAGCAAATCAAGAAAAGCAATATTACGTAGACAGTTTAAAAAATGCTAGAGTAGAAGGTGGTCGTTTAATAATTGAGGCTCATAAAGAGAAGGTAAATAATAAAGATTTTAAAAACCCAGAAATTAAAGGATGGGCTAAATATAAAACAGAAATAGATTCTGCAAATTATAGTTCGGCAAGAATAAAAACCGAAGGTATTGCATCTTGGCAATATGGGCGTTTTGAAATAAGTGCAAAATTACCAAAAGGTAAAGGTATGTGGCCTGCAATATGGATGTTAAGTGAAGATAGAAAAGCTATTGGCTGGCCAGAAAGTGGAGAGATAGATATTATGGAACATGTTGGGTACGATAATGATACAATACATGGAACAATACATACTAAGGCATATAACCACTTAAAAGGAACTCAAAAAGGAAAAACAATTTTTATTGAAAATCCAAACGATACATTTCATGTTTTTGCGTTAGAATGGACTCCAGAAAAAATGGATTTTATATTAGATGGCGTTGTTTACAATCATTTAGAGAATGAACATAAAACAACTGCCGAGTGGCCTTTCGATAAAGACTTTTACCTTATATTAAATATCGCGGTAGGCGGTATGTGGGGAGGTAGACAAGGTATAGATAATTCTATTTTTCCTCAAAAAATGGAGGTGGATTATGTTAGAGTTTTTCAGAAAAAAAATAATTAGATGAAACGTTTTTTAATAATAATATTTGTATTAGCTATAGTTGTTTTAGCGTGTAAAAGCGAAACAGAAACTAAAGTTGAAAAAAATAAAGAGTTAGCAGCTAAACAAACAAACGAGAATTTAAAAGTAATGACGTATAACATCCGTTTGGATGTTGCTGTAGATGGCGAAAATGCATGGTCAAATAGAAAAAACTTTTTAAACTCTCAAGTCTTATTTCATGCACCAGATATTTTAGGTGTTCAAGAAGCAAGACCCAATCAAATGGCAGATTTAAAATCAGCTTTAAAAGGTTATAAATCTTCTGGAACAGGAAGAGATGGAGAGAATAAAGGAGAGTTTTCTGCATTGTTTTATAATACGAGTAAATTAAAAATAGAACAGGAAAATACGTTTTGGTTGTCAGAAAATCCAACAGAAATTTCTAAAGGTTGGGATGCTGCTTATCCAAGAATCTGCTCGTATGCATTATTTACTGTTTTAAATACCAATAAAAAAGTGTGGGTTGTTAATACACATTTAGACCATGTTGGTAAAGAAGCTCAATTAAATGGAATGGATTTAATACAGAGTAAAATAGCAGAAATTAATACTAATAATTATCCTGTAATTATTATGGGAGATTTTAATGTAGAGCCAGATAGCCAGTTAATTACTAATCTTACTAAAACCATGAACGATTCTAAGGCAATTGCTTCAATAAAATTTGGGCCTAATGGTACATTTAATGGCTTTAAATACAATGAGCCTGTAAGTAGAAGGATAGATTATATTATGCTCTCTAAAAACATTATTGATGTTAAAAAATATGGAGTATTGTCAAGCGCAATCGATTTTAAATTTCCTTCAGATCACTTTCCAGTTTTAGTAGAATTAAAACTGAATTAAACTAACTATAATTATGAAATTTCTAACCATCTCAATGAAATATATTATTCCTTTATGCATAGCTGTAGCGCTATTTAATTATCAAAATAAAGAATCGGTTGTCAACAATTCGCCTAAAAAAGAAAAAAACATCGAAGCTAAAGTAGATTCTGTTTTAGCTTTAATGAGGGTTAATGAAAAAATAGGACAATTAGTACAATATAGCGGAGGTTGGGATGCAACAGGACCATCATCATCAAAAGGAGATCAACACAAATTAGATAAATTAAAAAAAGGAGAAGTTGGTTCTATGTTAAACGTTTCGTCTGTAGCCACAATAAAAGAAACGCAACGTTTGGTTATGGAGCATTCTAGATTAAAAATTCCTTTAATTTTTGCTTTCGATGTTATACATGGTTATAAAACAATTTTTCCAATTCCATTAGGTGAAAGCGCAAGTTGGGATTTAGATATTATAAAACAATCTGCAGCAGTAGCAGCAAAAGAATCTGCTGCATCCGGATTAAATTGGACGTTTGCTCCAATGATAGATGTTTCTAGAGACGCACGTTGGGGAAGAGTAATGGAAGGTGCTGGAGAAGACACATATTTAAATGCTCAAATTGGAGTGGCTAGAATTAAAGGTTTTCAAGGAGAAGATTTGTCTAGTGTTAATACCATTGCCGCTTGTGCTAAGCATTTTGCAGGTTATGGTTTTGGTGAAGCTGGAAGAGATTATAATACGGTAAGTATTGGAGAATACGAATTACATAATACTATATTGCCACCATTTAAAGCAGCAGCAGACGCAGGCGTTGCAACATTTATGAATTCTTTTAACGATGTCGATGGAATTCCTGCAACAGGACATAGAGGTTTGCAAAGAGATCTTTTAAAAGAGCAATGGAACTGGAATGGTTTTGTAGTTTCAGATTGGGGAAGTATAGGAGAGATGATTGCTCATGGTTATGCTAAAGATAAAAAACATGCTGCTCAAATTGCATTAAATGCGGGTAGCGATATGGATATGGAATCTTATGCTTACGAAGCTTATTTAGAAGATTTGCTAAATGAAGGTAAAGTTACAATGTCTCAATTAGATGATGCTGTAAAGCGCATTTTACGTATTAAATTTGAATTAGGATTGTTTGATGATCCTTATAAATACTGTAATGAAGAACGCGAGAAAACAGAAGTATACTCAAAAGAAAATTTAGAGATAGCGCGTGATGTAGCTAAAAAATCTATTGTACTTCTTAAAAACAATAATAACGTTCTGCCTTTATCTAAAAATATAAAAAGTATTGCTGTTATTGGTCCAATGGCAGACGATAAAAATTCACCTTTAGGCAATTGGAGAGGAAAAGGAGAATATAATAGTGCAGTCTCTTTGTTAGAAGGTATAAAAGCTGCGGCAAATAAAAACACTAAAATATATTACGAAAAAGGTATTGATTTAACAATACCAACAGTTGAAGCTGGAAAAAACCAGTTTTTGCATCCTTTAAAATTTAATACCGAAGATAATGCCGGAATTAAAAAAGCTGTAGAAGCAGCAAAAAAGGCAGAGGTTGTTTTATTAGCAATTGGAGAAGATGCATACCAAACAGGAGAAGGTAGAAGCCAAACAAATATTGGTTTCTTTGGACTTCAAAATGAACTGTTAGATGCAATTTATAAAGTAAATAAAAACATTGTTATTGTATTGTCTAATGGACGACCAATAGATTTAAGCCGTGTGTCTAAAATGGTACCTTCGATATTAGAATGTTGGCATTTAGGATCTCAATCTGGAAACGCTATAGCAGATGTTGTTTTTGGAGATTATAACCCATCTGGTAAATTACCAATTTCTTTTCCTCACAGCGTAGGTCAAGAGCCATTATATTATAATCAAAAAAATACAGGAAGACCTTGGAACGACAAACATGTTACATATTCAGGTTATCAAGATGCACCTAAAACAGCTTTGTACCCATTTGGTTTTGGGTTAAGTTATACTAATTTTTCTTATTCAAATTTAAAACTTAGCGCTTCAGAAATTAATTTAAACCAAGAAATACAAGCATCTGTAACAGTCACAAACACAGGAAAAGTAGTTGGGGAAGAGGTTGTGCAACTTTATATTAGAGACCTTGTTGCTAGTATAGTTAGACCAATAAAAGAGCTTAAAGGTTTCAAAAAAGTTGTATTAGAGCCTGGAGAGTCTAAAACCATTAGTTTTACTATAAATAATAAAACACTTCAGTTTTATAGTGTTAATAAAAAATGGGAAGTAGAACCAGGAGATTTTAACCTTTGGGTTGGTGGAGATTCTACAACTAAATTAAAAAAGTCATTTAAAGTTGTGGAATAGTACGTGTTAAAATGTCATTTTGTTAAATAAAGTACGACTAAACGTTAAATTTCGTATTTTTGCATTATTTAACACAATGATTTTAGACCTAAACGACAATATTAATTTACCTTTTACGTTAGAGATAAGTTTCAACAAGCTTATTGAGCGTTACGAGGAGTTGGCAAAAAGCGATGATGAGTTTATTGCTGCTAAAGCACGTCGTATACTTAAAACTCAAGAACCATATCCTATCCTAAGAGATGGTTTTAGTAAAACTTCTGTGTTAAAAAAACATGAGAAGGAAATTCAAATTTTATTACAAGATTCTTTTAGCGAAGTATTAAGTTTAAACGAAATTAAAACAGCAAGTGTTCCTTATCATAATTTCATTTTTAATGCATCAAAACGTTTTAAAAAAATAATTAAAACAGCTGGTCCAGATTTTGAGTTAGTAATTAAAAATATGCCAGAAGACGACTGGTATATTTTAAGTTGCACAATTATAATGGCTTTCTATTATAAATATGAAATTAATTTTAAGCGTCCACTGTATTACGAAATTCCAGATGAAAACGGTATAATTAGAATTTATAAAATACTTTACAATGCCGATTTTATGGAGGTTTTACCAACAGAAAATGCTCCAAAATTAACACAAGACGATTTTGATGAACTGTTAGATAATTTTGAAAATATAGAGCTTTGGAAAGAAAAGTTTCCGCCGCAGAGTTATATTACTAAAGGATTTGTAATCTCTAATATTTTTGATGTTACAGATGATCAATCTATTTCAAACATAAAAACTACTTTAATAGGAAGTAACAAGCGTAAAACAGAAGGTTTTATGGTTGACTTTCAAAAGATTTTTAGATCGCTTTTAGGAATTCAAGATTTAGAAGTTGGTTTTTCTGTGTTTAATAAAGAAGAAAACACCTTAATGAAGTTGCACGACTCTAGTGTAAGTAGTTTTCTATTAAGAGCAAAAGAGGAGTTTAAATGCGAAAATTTATTTTGTCATTATAGTTATGACAAGATTTTAAAAAACAAAACTAATTTCACGATTTCTAATGTTGATAAAAGTTTTGAAAATGCAAAAAACAAATCGCCTCAAGTAAAAGTTTTAAAAGATCAAGGTTTTAAAAGTGCTATTTTTGCTCCAATTGCAGAGAATGGAGAGCTTTTAGCAGTGTTAGAATTAGTATCTAAAATTCCAAGAGCTTTAAATAGTATTAACTCTAACAAGCTTGCAGATGTAATGCCCTTTTTATTATCTGCTATAAAGCGTTCTAAATTAGACGAGGAAAACCTTATTCAAGCAATAATACAACGCGAATGCACATCTATACATCCAAGTGTAAAATGGAAATTTGAAAGTGCAGCTAGACAGTTTATTAAAGAGGAGTATAACGGAAATGAAAATCCGGCTTTTAAAAAAATAAGTTTTGATAATGTTTATCCATTATTTGGGCAAATAGATGTTAAAGGCTCGTCGGAGGCAAGAAATAATGCTACTAAAAAAGATTTAGCGCTTCAATTAAAAATGGTAGAAAAAATAATTAAAACCATTTTTGAGAAAGAGCGTTTACCAATTTTCGAACAGTTAATATTTCAAATTAAAACCTTTGAGAAAGATTTAAAAAGTAATTTTAAAGTAGATAGCGAGCAAAAGATAACTCAGTTTTTTTTATATGAAATAGCTCCTCTATTTAAATATCAATTTAAAACAAAGCCATATTTAAAAGAAGATATAGAAGATTATTTTAGTAAAATAGATTCTAGCTTAAATGTAATTTATTACTACCGTAAAAATTATGATGACACCATTAGTTTAATTAATAAAAACATGTCATCGTTATTAGATAGAAAGCAGGTGGAAGCACAGGCAATGTATCCACATTTTTTCGAACGTTTTAAAACAGATGGCGTAGAGCATAATATGTACATAGGCGAAGCAATAACTAAAGAAGATTCATTTAATGAACTCTATCTTTACAACTTACGCTTATGGCAAATGCAGGTTATGATTGAGATGGAAACAGCCTTTTACAATAGGCAATTTAAATATCCAATTGCATTAGATGTCGCATCTATGATTTTGGTTTTTAACCAGCCATTATCTATAAGATTTAGAACAGACGAAAAGCATTTTGATGTAGATGGAACTTACAATGCAAGATACGAAGTAGTAAAAAAACGTGTCGATAAGGCAAATATAAAAGGAACAGACGAGCGTATTACATCAAAAGGGAAACTAACTATTGTTTACTCGCAGCAAGAGGATGAGTTCGAATATTTAAAATATGTAAATTTCTTACAGTCTAAAAACAAATTAGGAAAAGATGTAGAAATTTTAGAGTTAGAAGATTTACAAGGTGTAACGGGCTTAAAAGCTATTAGAGTAAATATTCTATATCAAAAACAAGCAGATAAAAAAGAGTTTTACACTTACGATGATTTAATGAAAACAATTAAATCTTAACTCAATAAGGAGTTTTTAGTATAATTTTTTGTTGTGTTTTCTACATTAATAACATCATTAAAGTCTGCATTAGGATTGTTTTTAATGGCTATGGCAAATGATATTACAGAAACTATAATTCCAACCATAAAAACGGTATAAGTAATTCTTAGAATTCGGTATTTACGTTCTAATACTTTTCCTAAATAATATAAATCTTTAGTTAAAGAAGAATACACATAGTTTTTATCTTTTAAAAGTTCATTAATTGCCCAATCAAATTCCTTTAATTCCATTTTATGAAAATTCCCAAAGAATGTTAAGTTAACATTTTTGTTTATAACATCTTCCTTAGTAAACTCTCCACTTGTTACGTTTGGTCTAGTTGCTATTATAGACATAACCATAGAAATAACACAAAAAAGAGTAAATATTACAGTTGGGTAAATAAGGTATGCGTTATTGTCTAGTTTAGAAATTAAATTAGCCAAAACTACAGATATAATAATTGCGTTTACAGATAATAAAATATTGGCTTTAGTATCGGCAATATCACTTAACTTAATATGGTTTCTTAAGGCAACTCTATAAAAGGTTTGAATACCTCTTTCTGGGCTTTCGTTTTTATATTGTGCTTTGTATTTAGCTTTTATTTTTTCTTTATCAATTTTAGCTTTACTTTTTTTCTTTTTTTTCATCAACTTAACCAGATTCTTGTCTTTTTCTGGTTGCCAATTTTTTATAGCGTAAGGCGAATAATATCTATGGTTTTCACTTAAAACCTTAATGTTTTCTTTTCGCCATTCTTTAGCTGTGTAGGTTTTAATGCCTTGTAGTTCGTATTCTTTTCTTAAGAACTCGCTTGCTTCATTAAAATATTTTTTTGCAAAATGAGAAGAGTCTGCATCACGAATAATTTCTTCTAATTTACCATTTGGCGAATCTTTAAATTTTGTCGCCATAATACACTTGTTAACTGCTTCTATGGTCTCTTTGTCAACATCATTATCATTTAAAAATTTTGTTGCAATTTTTACACTTTCTTCCTCGTGTCCTTCTCTTGTTTTAATATAGCCAGTATCGTGAAATAAGGCTGCTAACAATAATATTTTTTCTTCATTAACATTTATTTCGGAGTTTTCAATTAATTCTTTTGTACTTTTAAACACACGCTTGGTGTGCGTAAAATCATGATATATAAAAGTATTTGGAAGATGTTCTTTAAAGAGTTCTAGAACATAATTTTCCGAAATTTCAACAATTGAAGACATATTTTATAAATGGTTTTAAGAAATCTAAATTACTAAAAATTAAACCAGAAAGTTACTTTATGAATAAAAATAACATTATTCTAACAGTTTTATTATTAACCTTATCAAGTTGCGCTACTTATAAAGTACAGTATAAAAATAAAGAAGAGAGTGTTAATAAACTACCAGAGAAAGAGATAGATAGAACTTTTTTTTTAATTGGTGATGCTGGAAAATCTCCTGTTGGCGGCATGTCTTTAGGCTTACAAGCTTTTAATAAACATATTCTTAATAAAGATACAAATAAAGATTACGCAATATTTCTGGGCGATAATATTTATCCAGATGGTTTAATTAAAGAAGGCGAAGAAGGCCATGAAAATGCTATAAACGCATTAGATGCTCAAATAAAGTCTGTTGAAACTTTTAAAGGTAGCTCTATAATGATTCCAGGAAACCACGATTGGTATGCAGATGGAGTTCCGGGTGTAAAAAGAGAAGAAAAGTATATTGAAAAAGCTTTAGGGAAAAATACATATCAACCAGAAAATGGTTGCCCATTAGAAAGTATAAATGTAAGCGATGAGATAGAGTTAATTGTTATAGATACACAGTGGTATCTTGAAGATTGGAATAAAAATCCTACTATAAACGATAATTGCGAAATAAAAACACGTAATCGATTTTTAGAAGAATTAGAAGGAGATTTAAAAAAAGCACAAAATAAACGTGTAATCTTAGCAATGCATCATCCAATGTATACAAATGGTACACATGGAGGTTTTTTTAGCGCAAATAAGCATCTATATCCAACACAAAGTAAATTACCATTACCAATTTTAGCTTCACTAGTAGCACAGGTAAGAACACAAGGAGGTGTTTCTATTCAAGATAGATTTAACGAAAGATACAATGAGTTAATGAAACGAATAGAAACTTTAACTTTAGAGTATGATAATATAGTTATTGCATCTGGTCACGAACACTCTTTACAATACATAGAAAACAATGGGATTAAACAAATAGTTTCTGGTGCTGGAGCTAAAACATCTGCAGCAGCCTTAAGTAAAGACGGCTTATTTTCCATAGGGCAACAAGGTTTTGCAGAATTAACAGTGTTTAAAGATGGAAGTACATGGGTAAGTATATACGTATCAGAAAACGGAGAGCCAAAATTAATGTTTACAAAAGAAGTACTGCCAAAAACAAGAGATGTATTTGATGTAGAAATATTACCAGATACTTTTCCGCAAACCGTACAAGCGTCAGTTTACACTAAAGAGGAAACTGAAAAATCTGGAACTCACGAACTGTTGTTAGGCGAAAGATATCGTGATTTATATAGTACTAAAATTACTGCAAAAGTTGCTACTCTAGATACGCTTCATGGCGGATTAGAAATAGTAAGAGCTGGTGGTGGGCACCAAACAAAATCGTTAAGATTAAAAACAAAAGATGGGAGAGAATTAAATATGAGAGCGCTTAGAAAAAGTGCTACACAATACTTGCAAACAGTATTATTTAAAGAAACTTATATCGAAGATGAATTTGATAAAACTCAAGTAGAAAGTTTTGTACTAGATTTTTATACAGCTGCACATCCATATGCCTTTTTTGTTGTGCCAGATTTAGCAGATGCCGGAGAAGTTTATCATACCAATCCAGAATTATATTTTATTCCAAAACACAAATATCTTGGTGATTACAATACAGATTATGGTGGAGAATTATATATGATTGAAGAACGACCAGAAGAAAATTATTCTAACGAGAGAAATTTTGGATATGCAGACGATATAGAAAGCACTCACGATATTATTGAGAAAATTCGTGAAGACGAAAAATATAAAATCGATGAGAACTCATTTATTAGAGCTAGACTTTTCGATATGTTAATTGGCGATTGGGATAGACACCAAGACCAATGGCGTTGGGCACAATTTGACCAAGAAAATGGAGACAAATTATTTAAACCAATCCCAAGAGATAGAGATCAAGTATTTTCAAATTTTGATGGAGCTGTATTAGATGTCTTAAAAGTATTATCTGGTTCAACAAAACAACTTCAAGTTTATGATGCCGAATTAAAAGATATAAAGTGGATGAATAGTGCAGGAATAAAACTAGATAAAGTTTTAATTCAGAATTCAGGAAAAGAAGCATGGCTTAAACAAGCCAAATTTTTAATGGATAATATTACCGATGAGGTAATTGCCAAAGCGTTTTCAAAAGTTCCAGAAGAAACTAAAAACGAATCTCTTATAGAAATACAAGAGTTACTTAAAGGAAGACGAGCTAATATGCTTGATATAGCAGAGCGTTATTATAATTATTTAAACGAATTGGTAATTGTAACAGGAACAGATAAAGACGATTATTTCGAAATTAACCGAATTGGAGATAATGAAACTAATGTTAAAATATCAAGAATTATAGATGGTGAAAAAGGAGAGGTTATAGTAGATAGAACTTTCAATAAAGATATTACAAAAGAGCTTTGGATATACGGTTTAGATGATGACGATGTTTTTGAAGTAACAGGAAAAGCTAACAATTTAATTTTTACAAGAATTATTGGTGGTCAAAATAATGACACTTACATTATAAAAAACGGTAGACGTGTTCGTGTTTACGATCACAAATCAAAACCCAATACAATTAAAGAAAATAATGGAGCAAAAATTAATTTTACAGATATCTACAATAACAATCTTTTCGATTTTAATAAAAATATAAAACGATTATCTACCATTACGCCTGCAATAGCATATAATCCAGACGATGGTTTTAGTTTGGGTCTTTCTTTTATAAAAACTACTAAAGGATTTCAGCGTAATCCATATTCTCAACAACACCGTTTTAAAGGAGGTTATTTTTTTGCAACCGATGGATTTAGTATTGAATACGATGGAGAATTTGCAAATTTATTTGGAGATTGGAACTTACATGTTGCAGGTAAATTAACAAGTGAAAACTTCTCTAATAACTTTTTTGGTTATGGAAACGAAACAATAAATAATGACGACGTTTTAGACTTAAATTACAATAGAGTTAAAACAAGTATTTATATGGCTAGTGTTGGAATTCTTAAAAAAGGAAACTTTGGTAGTGATTATGGTTTTAAATTACTTGCAGAAGGCATAGAAATAGGTAAAACACCAAACCGTTATATAGAAAATTTTGCACCTTCAACATTAAACACCGAGTTTTATTCTAGAAGGTATTTTACAGCCTTAGAAGCTAATTATAACTACGCCAGTTTCGATAATAAAATTGTACCAACAAGAGGGATGACTTTTAATATTGAAACAGGAATTAAAACAGAACCAGAAGACACAAAAAATACTTATGGTTACCTTAACTCCAGTTTAGGATTCTACAATGCTTTAATAACAAATAGAAGACTAGTATTAAAAACCGATTTAAGAGGACAGGTTAGAGTAGGAGACGATTTGCTTTTTTATCAAGCAGCAAGTATTGGAGGAATAAATGGGTTAAGAGGTTATAGAAACGAAAGATTTACAGGAAAAAACTCTTTAGTTGGTAGTGCAGACATACGTTACAGTTTTAAATCTTTTAAAACAGCAATATTACCACTTCAAATAGGTGTTTTTGCAGGAGGAGATGTGGGTAGAGTATGGCTAAAAAACGATTTTTCAGAAAAATGGCATAACGATTATGGTGGTGGTTTTTGGGTATCTGCAGCAGATTCTGTTCAAGGAACATTTAATTTCTTTAATAGCGAAGAAGGTTTAAGGTTTACTTTTGGATTTGGAATCGCATTCTAAATAAAATCACCATATTAAAACCATCAATTTTATTACATTGCTAATATTATTGATGGTTTTCTAATTTTTAAAATGAAACAAAACAAAATACTAAAATTCGGGCATAGAGGCGCTAAAGCATATGTTGCCGAAAACACATTAGAATCTGTCTTAAAAGCATTAGAGCTAGGTGTTGATGGTGTAGAGATAGATGTGCATAAGTGTAAATCTGAAGAGGTAGTGGTTTTTCATGATTTTACTTTAGATAGATTAACAAATGCAAAAGGAGAAATATCAAACTTCAATTTAACAGAGTTAAAACAATTACAAATATCTAATACTTATAAAATTCCTACTTTAATCGAAGTGTTAGATTTAGTTAATAATAGCTGCATTGTAAATATAGAACTAAAAGGAAAAAACACTGCTTTTAAAACTGTTGCTATAATAGAAGATTACATAAAAAATAAAAATTGGAATTATAATAATATTATTATATCAAGTTTTAATTTTGAAGAGTTGTTATCAGTTTATAAAATTAATAAAAAAATACCTTTAGGTGTCTTAATAGAATCTAACTTAGAGTCTGCCATAACTTTTGCAAAATCTATAAATGCAGTTGCAATACATCCAGATTATAATATGCTAACAAAATCTAATGTAAAAAAAATACAAAACAATGGTTTTAAAGTAAATACTTGGACGGTTAATACTATTAAAGACATAGAGAAAATAAAATCTTATAATGTAAACGCTATAATTAGCGATTTTCCAGATAGATTATGATAGAAAAAGATGTAATAATAGTTGGAGGAGGTGCTTCTGGTTTCTTTGCAGCAATAAATATAGCTCAACAAAATCCACATATAAAAGTCACAATTTTAGAACGTGGTAAAGATGTTTTAACAAAAGTAAAAGTTTCTGGCGGAGGTAGATGTAACGTAACACATGCAGAATTTATTCCGCAAGAATTAGTGCTTAATTATCCACGAGGAGAAAAAGAACTTTTAGGTCCATTTCATACTTTTATGACAGGAGATACTATTGCTTGGTTCGAAGAACGAGGAGTAGAATTAAAAATTGAAGAAGATGGACGCATGTTTCCTATATCTAATAGTTCTCAAACTATTATAGATTGTTTTTTAGAAGAAGCAAAAAAATATAATGTAGAGGTCTTAAAAAATCAACCAGTAATTAATTTAGAAAATCAAGATAACAATTGGATTGTTAATACTAAAACAAATAAATTAACTTGTAAAAAGTTAATAATTGCTACAGGAAGTAACCCTAAAATATGGAAAGTGATAGAAAATTTAGGGCATTCAGTAACTTCACCTGTTCCATCTTTATTTACCTTTAATATAAAAGATAAGCGTATAGAAGATATTCCGGGCGTAGTTGCAAAAAACGTAACAATAAAAGTAATCGATTCAGATTTAGAATCCTACGGTCCATTATTAATTACGCATTGGGGAATGAGTGCGCCTTCAATATTAAAATTATCTGCTTTTGGAGCATTAGAATTAGCTAAAAGAGATTATAAGTTTAAAATAGAAGTTAATTTTATAAACTTAAATTTTGATATTGCAATATCACGATTAAAGTCTATTAAAAAAGAGTTTAATAAGAAAAAGGTAATTAATTATTCACAGTTTAATTTACCAAAAAGGCTATGGTATCAATTAGTAATAGCATCTAAAATTAATAAAGAAACTAATTGGGCAGATTGTACAAAAGTTCAAATAGAAAATTTAGCAAATCAATTAACAAAAGCTGTATTTAATGTAGATGGTAAAAGTACTTTTAAAGAAGAATTTGTTACGGCAGGAGGAGTAGATTTAAAAGAAGTAAATTTTAAAAATTTTGAAAGTAAACTACACAAAAACCTCTATTTTGTTGGAGAAGTCTTAAATATAGATGCAATTACAGGCGGATTTAATTTTCAAAACGCTTGGACAGGAGCTTATATACTATCGCAAAGTATTTTTAAATAATGAATACATATATCACGTTATTAAGAGGAATAAATGTTGGTGGACATAAAAAAGTTCCAATGGCTATATTAAGGGAATTGTTAAGTAAAGCTGGGTTTATTAACGTAAAAACATACATTCAAAGTGGAAATATTGTTTTTCAATCATTAGAAAATCAAACAAAAAAAATAGAAAAAGAAATCCAGCAACTTATAGACTTTCATTTTGGTTTTAGCGTTTCAATAATAGTTAAAACAAAACTAGAGTTGCAAACTATTTTTGATAACTGTGTTTTTTCAAACGAAAAAAAAATAAAAAGCTATTTCATTTTATTAGATAGTATTCCTAATGCAAAATATGTTAAAGAAGTGGAGGCTATTAGTTTTGAAAACGAAGAATTTTCTATAATAAATAACTGCCTTTATTTTTATTCATCAACTGGATATGGGCGTACAAAATTTAATATGGCTACGTTCGAAAAAAAATTAAAAGTAAATGCTACTTCAAGAAACTATAATACAATAAATAAATTACTACAGTTAGCTTAATGCTTTTTAGGGTTTTTAATACAATCCCAAGACATGTTTATAGCATCACTTAATTCTTTACTATTCATTTCTAATTCATTCTTAAATTTTAATCTTGCAGCAGAAATTACATTACCAAAACTTACTTGCATAATAAGTCTTAAATGTACATCTCTAAGGTCTTTACTTAAAATTGCGTTTAAAAAGAAATCTCTAATATTTATAAAGTGAGGAATGCTTTTAGATCTTATTTCCGAATTAATAATTGGAGGAACACCTACAAATTCTATAAACTTAAAAGCTAAAGGGTTGCCAATAAAATAATTGTACAAATTTAGCCACATAATTTCAAACTGTTTCTTTACATTTTTTTCAGGTACATTAGCCATCATTACAACTCCAAAATCTTGACAAATCATTATATATATTTCTTCAATAATTTGTTCTTTGTTTTTAAAGTAATGGTATATTGTACCAACAGCAACACCTGCTTCCTTGGCAACTTGAGACATTGGAGTAGCGTGCACTCCTTGTTCTACCACAAGCTCTAGCATGGTAAGAATAATTCTCTTTTTTTTGTCCATTTTATATTGTGTCTAAAATAGGTATAGACTTTTAATATTTTGAAGAAGAGGGATTTATGGGGTCTTCGTATAAAAGCTAAAGTTAGTTTTGTTTTATTAATAGTTAATATTAAAGCCTTTAAGAGTATTGTAAATAAACTCTAGTGGTAAACATCATTAAACGAAATATACGTTTTAATATTTGACGAAAATAGAAATATTTAAATAGAATTAAAAACTATATTTGTGGAAATTAATTTTTTGATGCTTGAAAATAAGTTTATTCCTACAAATATATTAGAGAAAAATATTAGCGGTAAAATTACTTGGTCATCACCAAGTAATATTGCTTTAGTAAAATATTGGGGAAAAAAAGAAAATCAAATCCCAGAGAATCAGTCTATTAGTTTTACGCTAGAAGCATGTAAAACAATAACTAATTTATATTATTCTAAAAACGAATCTTCAAGTAAAGATTTTTCGTTTAAAGTATTTTTAGATAATGTTCCTAAGCCAGATTTCGAACCTAAAATTGAAACATTTTTTAAACGCATTGAAGTTTACATGCCTTTTTTAAAAGATTTTCATTTTAAAATTGAAACAAAAAACACATTCCCACATAGTTCTGGTATTGCTTCTTCCGCTTCAGGTATGAGTGCTTTAGCACTGTGTTTAATGAGTGTTGAAAAAGAATTAAATCCTGAAATTAGTGAAGAATATTTTAATAAAAAAGCTTCCTTTTTAGCAAGACTAGGGTCAGGAAGTGCATGCAGAAGTATTGAAGGAGATTTAGTGGTTTGGGGAAAACACAATAATATTGATGGAAGCAGCGATTTGTTTGGTATTAAATATCCATACCAAGTACATGATAATTTTAAAAACTATCAAGATACTATATTGCTAGTAGATAAAGGTGAAAAGCAAGTAAGCAGCACAGTTGGACATAATTTAATGCATGGTCATCCATTTGCGCAAGAACGTTTTAAAGAAGCAGAAGAAAATATTACTAAAATTAAAGGTATTTTAGAATCTGGAGATTTAAAAGCATTTATAGCACTTGTGGAAAGCGAAGCATTAACATTGCATGCTATGATGATGACAAGTATGCCATACTTTATTTTAATGAAACCTAATACATTAGAAATTATAAATAAAATATGGAATTTTAGAAAACAAACAGGATTACATATTTGCTTTACTTTAGATGCAGGAGCTAATGTTCATATTCTATATCCTGAGAAAGAAGCTAAAACAATTCTAGAATTCATTAAGACAGAGTTAGTTGCATATTGCCAAAATGGTCACTATATTTGTGATAGAATTGGATTTGGTGCAAAAAAACTCTAATTTCATTAAGTAATTATAAATAGCGCTAAATACTCAACACTGTAATAAATGAAAGGTCCACTCTTCTATTCAAAAATCCTACTTTTCGGAGAATATGGAATTATTAAAGATTCTAAAGGATTATCTATTCCATATAATTTTTATAATGGAGCATTAAAAACAGATAAAAACCTTTCTGAAGAAGCTAAAAAATCTAATGCAAGTTTAGTAAAATATGCATCATACTTAAGTAACATAAGCGAAGATTTAGTAGTTTTTGAAATTAATAAACTAAAAGCAGATGTAGCCAATGGGATGTATTTTGATTCGTCTATACCACAAGGCTATGGAGTAGGAAGTAGTGGAGCATTAGTTGCTGCTATTTATGATAAATACGCACTAAATAAAATTACTGTTTTAGAGAACTTAACAAGAGAAAAATTACTTCAACTTAAAGCTATTTTTGCTGAGATGGAATCTTTTTTTCATGGTAAATCTTCAGGTTTAGACCCACTTAATAGTTATTTAAGTTTACCAATCCTTATTAATTCTAAAGATAATATTGAAGCAACAGGAATACCAACTCAAAGCACTTCTGGAAAAGGAGCAGTATTTTTGTTAGATAGTGGCGTTACCGGTGAAACAGCACCAATGGTTAGTATCTTTATGGAGAGTATGAAACAGGAAGGGTTTCGTAAAATGTTAAAAAATCAATTTATAAAACACACAGATGCTTGTGTAGAAGATTTTTTAAAAGGAGATATAAAATCATTATTTAGCAATACAAAACAATTATCTAAAGTTGTACTTAATAACTTTAAACCAATGATACCTAAGCAGTTTCATGAACTTTGGAAAAAAGGAATAGAAACTAACGAATATTACCTAAAGCTTTGTGGTTCTGGAGGTGGTGGTTATATTTTAGGCTTTACACAAGACATCGCTAAAGCAGAAAAATCTCTTAAAGACTTTAAATTAGAAATAGTTTATAATTTCTAGATTGGCAACTCTCTTAATATTATTTTCAAGCTCTCAATAAAAATGTAACAATCTTTATGTTTACCAGAAAACAGAAACACATTCTAATTAAATTTTTTAGTTTGTTCTCTGTTGTTCGAGGTTACAACATTCTTATAATTGTATTGGCTCAATATTTAACCTCGGTTTATATTTTTGCGCACGATATGCCAGCAAAAAAAGTATTGTTAGATGTTAACTTATTAATGTTGGTAATGGCATCGGCAGCTGTTATTGCCGCAGGTTATATAATAAACAACTTTTACGATTCTGAGAAAGATTTAATTAATAGACCAAATAAATCTATGCTAGATAAATTGGTAAGCCAAAACACAAAACTATCATTTTATTTTGTGTTAAATTTCTCGGCAATTATAATGGCAAGTTATGTGTCTTTTAATCCTGTTTTATTCTTTTCGGCTTATATTTTTGCTATTTGGTTTTATTCTCACAAATTAAAAAAGCTACCAATAATAGGAAATATAGTATCAGCTTTATTAACAATAGCACCTTTTTTCGCAATATTTATTTATTATAAAAACTTTGATAGTGTAATTTTTGCACATGCATTATTTTTATTTTTAATAATAGCAATTCGAGAACTCACTAAAGATTTAGAGAACATGAAAGGAGATTTAGCTTTAAATTATAGAACAATTCCTGTAGTTTATGGAGACAAAACTTCAAAAAAAATGATTACATTATTAATCCTTTTAACTAGTATTCCTCTGTATCTTTTAATTTATAAGTTTGAAATTGGTTACATGACTTATTACTTTTTTCTAGCCATATTTCTTTTAATAACGTTTTTATTATTTCTATGGAAATCCTCAACAAAAATACATTATGTAATTTTGCATAACATATTAAAAGTTATAATAGTAGCAGGAATTTTTAGTATCTTATTAATAGATATAGACTTAGTATTAAATAGAATTTTATAATATAGTAATTCATTTAAACAAAAAAATGAAAGTAAATTTACTAATCGAAATTATACTATATCTTTGCAAAAAAATATACCATGAGTAAACAAAGCGGAAAAAGACAAGGAAAATCTGCTCCAGATGGAGGCAGAAAAGCTTACAAAAACAATGTTGTAAAGAGTAATGGTGGAGGAAAAAACTCAGGTTCTAAAGCAAAAGGAACAAAACCTAAGAAATCAACCAATTCAAGCGAAATACGTTTAAATAAATATATAGCAAATTCTGGAGTATGTTCTCGTAGAGATGCAGATGTACATATTGCAACAGGTTTAGTAAGTGTAAACGGAAAAATAGTTACAGAAATGGGCTATAAAGTTAAACTAGAAGACGAAGTACGTTACGACGGTGCACGAATAAATCCAGAAAAGAAAGCATACGTATTATTAAACAAACCTAAAGGTTTTGCAACAACTACTAGCGAGCACAAAGGTAAAACTGTAATGGATTTGGTAGCTAATGCAACATCGTCACGAATAAAACCAATTGGTCGTTTAGGTCGTAACTCTACAGGTTTATTACTATTTACCAACGATGAAAAAATTGTATCTCGTTTTACAAGTTCTAATAAAGGAGTAGAACGTTTATTTCATTTAGAATTAGATAGAAATCTAAAAATAGAAGACTTAAGGAAAATTAGAGAAGGTTTACGTATTGAAGGTAAACAAATTAACGTTGAAGAAATAGATTACGTAAACGATAAAAAGAACGAAGTAGGTATAAAAATCAAAAATACAGGTAACACTATTTTACACACTATTTTCGATTATTTTAAGCACGAGTTAATAAAAATAGATTGTGTGCAAATAGCACATTTAACTAAAAAAGACATTCCAAGAGGAAATTGGAAAATATTAACAGAACAAGAAGTGCAAACATTAATGATGATGTAATTTAAAACAAAATATAGATTAAAAAATCGAGCAAACGCTCGATTTTTTTTGTTTAAAACACTGAGGTTTAAAATTTTAAAAAAAATAACACAAAATATATTTGCAATTCAAAAAAAAGTATTTCATTTGCAGCATTATAATATTATTACTTTTATAAGTACATAATATAGCTGAACAAATTGAACCGTGTTTATACGTTCGGGCTTTTGGACATCAGGAAGTCATTTTCAAAAGCAGCTTTTAGATTAAGCAACCGAATTTTAGAGCTAACTTCCGCTTTTACTACAATCTATGCAAGCCAGCATCAATATGGCTTTGTGCCTACATGTGAGTTGAAAATTCAAATCTGAATATCTTTACAATTTCTTAAACTGAATTAAATTTCAGTCCTATGTTATTGTTTTAATTTTCAAATTCACTATTTTCAAATAAATGAATACAAAATATATTGATTTAATAAATCAAACTTTTGATTTTCCACAAGATGAATTCAAACTGGAAAAAAACCAATTACAGTTTCATGGTATAGATTTAATGAAACTAAAAGAAGAATATGGTGCACCTTTAAAGTTTACCTATTTGCCACAAATTTCTAATAACATACAGCGTGCAAAACAATGGTTTGCAAACGCTATAGAAAAACACGACTATAAAGGAAAATATAACTATTGTTATTGTACTAAAAGCTCACACTTTAAACATGTTTTAAACGAAGCTTTAAAAAATGATATACATATAGAAACATCTTCTGCTTTCGATATTGATATTGTAGAAAGTTTAAAAGCCGAAGGTAAAATAACAAACGAAACTTATGTAATTAGCAACGGTTTTAAACGTGCGCAATACATTACCAACATTGCTCGATTAATTAATAACGGCCAAAAAAACGCCATTCCAATTATTGATAATTATGAGGAAATAGATTTATTATCTCAAGAAGTAAAAGGTAAATTTAATATTGGTATTCGTATCGCTTCAGAAGAAGAACCAAAATTTGAGTTTTATACCTCTCGACTAGGTATTGGTTACAAGAATATTGTTCCTTTTTATAAAAATCAAATACAAGGCAATAAAAAAGTCAACCTTAAAATGTTACACTTCTTTATAAATACGGGTATTCGTGATAATGCATATTATTGGAATGAGTTACAAAAATGTTTAAAAGTATATACTAGTTTAAAAAAAATATGTCCAAGCTTAGACAGCTTGAATATTGGTGGTGGATTCCCTATTAAAAACTCATTAGCATTCGATTTCGATTATGAATATTTGGTAGACGAGATTGTAAACCAAATTAAACTTACTTGTGAAGAAGAAGGTGTAGATGTGCCAAACATTTTCACAGAATTTGGAAGCTTTACAGTAGGAGAAAGCGGTGGAGCTATTTACGAGATCTTATACCAAAAACAACAAAACGATCGTGAGAAATGGAATATGATTAATTCATCATTTATCACAACATTACCAGATACTTGGGCAATTAACAAGCGTTTTATAATGTTGCCACTTAACCGTTGGGAGTCAACTTACGAGCGTGTTTTACTAGGAGGTTTAACATGCGATAGTGACGATTACTATAACAGTGAGCAGCACATGAATGCTATTTATTTACCAAAATATAATAAAGATAAACCTTTATATATAGGGTTTTTTAACACAGGTGCATACCAAGAAACTATAGGTGGTTTTGGAGGTCTGCAACACTGCTTAATACCGTCTCCAAAACACGTTTTAATTAATAAAGATGAAGACGGAAACATAACAACAAAACTATTTAGTGAACAACAAAAAAGTGAAGACTTACTTAAAATTTTAGGCTATGCAAACTAAAACTTATGCAGGTATTGGAGAAGAATTCTCTAAACTTGAAACATCAAAAATTGTATTAATTCCTGTACCTTACGATGGTACAAGTACTTGGCAAAAAGGAGCAGATAAAGGTCCAGAAGCATTTTTAAATGCTTCAGAAAATATGGAGCTTTACGATATTGAAACAGAAACCGAAGTTTACAGACAAGGTGTTTATTTAGCAGATCCTGTAACAGAAAATAGCTCGCCAGAAGCAATGGTAGATGCTGTACATAAAGAAACTAAAAAGTATATTAAAAAAAATAAGTTTGTTACAATATTTGGAGGCGAACACTCAATCTCTATAGGTACTATTCGTGCCTTTAACGAAATGTATCCAAGCTTAACAGTTTTACAACTTGATGCGCATGCAGACTTACGTAAAGAATACGAAGGCTCAACTTGTAACCATGCTTGTGCAGTGTACGAAGCTAGCCAAACAACAAATTTAATTCAAGTTGGTATTCGCTCTATGGACGTTATAGAAACTACAGTAATGGACAAAGACAAAACATACTTTGCTCATGAAATGGCTTTAGATGATACTTGGATGGATAGCGCTGTAGATCAAATGACAGAAAATGTATTTATTACAATAGATTTAGACGCTTTCGATCCTTCAATAATGCCAAGTACAGGAACACCAGAACCTGGCGGATTATTATGGTACGAAACACTAGAATTCTTAAAGCAAGTATTTGCAGAGAAAAACGTAGTAGGTTTTGATATAGTAGAATTATGCCCAAATAAAATTGATAAATCTTCAGATTTTTTAGCAGCAAAATTATATTACAAAATGCTAAGCTATAAATTTGAAAATGATGATGTTGAGGCAGATTACGACAATGCTTACGAGAATGTAAAACAAAAAAACAACAGTGCTAAATACAACGAAGACGATGAATACTAAAGGACCAATTTCTCAATTTATAGAAAAACACTATCTGCATTTTAATGCAGCAGCCTTAGTTGATGCAGCAAAAGGTTACGAAGCACAATTAGAAAGTGGTGCTAAAATGTTAGTAGCATTAGCAGGTGCAATGAGTACTGCAGAACTTGGAAAAAGTTTTGCCGAAATGATAAGACAAGATAAAGTACAAATAATCTCTTGTACAGGTGCAAACCTTGAAGAAGATATCATGAATTTAGTAGCACATTCTCATTATAAACGTGTGCCTAACTATCGCGATTTAACACCGCAAGACGAGTGGGATTTACTAGAAAAAGGTTTAAACCGTGTAACAGATACTTGTATTCCAGAAGAAGAAGCATTTAGAAGATTGCAACAACATATTGTAAAAATTTGGAAAGATGCCGAAGCTAAAGGAGAACGTTATTTACCGCATGAATACATGTATAAAATGTTATTATCTGGAGTTTTAGAGCAATATTACGAAATAGATTTAAAAGACTCTTGGATGTATGCAGCTGCCGAAAAAAACCTGCCAATAGTTTGCCCAGGTTGGGAAGACAGTACAATGGGAAACATTTTTGCAAGCTACGTGCTTAAAGGAGAACTTAAAGCAAGCACAATGAAATCTGGTATAGAGTACATGACTTTTTTAGCAGATTGGTACACAGATAATTCTGAAAATGGAATAGGCTTTTTTCAAATTGGAGGTGGAATAGCAGGAGATTTTCCTATATGCGTAGTACCGATGTTATATCAAGATATGGAAAGACCAGAAACACCGTTTTGGAGTTATTTCTGTCAAATTAGTGACTCGACAACAAGTTATGGATCGTATTCTGGTGCCGTACCAAACGAGAAAATCACTTGGGGAAAACTAGATATAGATACACCAAAATTTATTATAGAAAGTGATGCTACAATTGTAGCTCCATTAATTTTTGCTTACCTGTTAGACCAATAATGGACGACAAGAAAATTGAAAATATCGAATTAAAGTACTTAACCGTAGAGGATTATGCAGAATTAAAATCTGCAACATTAGAATCTTACGGCGGTGTGTTAGATTCGTATTGGAAAAAAAGCCACATACAACAATTAACAACCATTTTTCCTAAAGGTCAAGTGGTTATTAAAATTGATGGCAATATTGCTGGTTGTGCATTATCTCTTGTTGTAGATTACGATAAAATTGAAGATAATCACACCTATGCAGATATTATTAAAGGCGATAAGTTTAAAAATCACGATCCAAATGGAGACGTATTATACGGTATCGATGTTTTTATAAAACCAGAATATCGAGGCTTGCGTTTAGGAAGACGTTTATACGATTATCGTAAAGAATTATGCGAAGAGCTTAATTTAAAAGGAATTGTTTTTGGAGGTAGAATGCCAAATTATCATAAGCATCAAAGCGATTTAACACCAAAAGAGTATATTGAAAAAGTAAAACGAAAAGAGATTCATGATCCTGTTTTAAATTTTCAAATCTCTAACGATTTTCATCCACTTAGAATAATAAAAGGCTATTTAGAAGGTGATACCGCATCAAACGAGTATGCAGTATTAATGGAATGGGATAATATTTATTATACCAAAAAAAGCCGAAAAGCAAGTTCTGTAAAAACAGTTGTTAGGTTAGGATTAATACAATGGCAAATGCGTACTTATAACTCTTTAGAAGAGTTAATGCAGCAAGTAGAATATTTTGTAGATAGCGTTGCAGCATATAGGTCGGATTTTGCTTTGTTTCCAGAGTTTTTTAATGCACCATTAATGGCTAAATACAATCATTTGCATGAGCCAGATGCTATTAGGGAATTAGCAAAATACACTAAAGTAATTGTAGATAAAATGAAACAATTATCTATTTCTTACAACATTAATATTATAACTGGAAGTATGCCAGAATTAATAGAAGACAAGTTGTATAATGTAGGTTACCTGTGTAGAAGAGATGGAAGTATAGAGCGTTACGAAAAAATACACGTTACACCAGATGAAGCTAAAGTTTGGGGTATGCAGTGTGGTAATAAATTACAAACGTTTGAAACCGATGCAGGAAAAATAGGAATACTAATTTGTTACGATTCAGAGTTTCCAGAATTATCAAGATTATTGTCTGATGAAGGAATGGATATATTATTTGTACCATTTTTAACAGATACTCAAAATGGATATTCTCGAGTACGCTTATGTGCACAAGCAAGAGCAATAGAAAATGAATGTTATGTTGCAATTGCTGGATCTGTTGGAAATTTACCAAATGTTAATAACATGGACATCCAATACGCACAATCTGCCGTATTTACACCATGCGACTTTTCATTTCCTAGTAATGGTATTAAAGCTGAAGCAACCACTAATACAGAGATGATTTTAGTTGCAGATGTAGATTTAAGTTTACTTAGAGAACTACATTCTTTTGGAGCTGTCAAAAATTTAAAAGACAGACGAAAAGATTTTTACGATGTTATAAGAATTAATAATACAAAATAGTATTTTTGAACTAACAAGGTGTCCATAATGCATCTTCAGAAATAAAATATAATGCAATGAAAAATAGGCAAGACAACTTAAAAAGAGTAATTGTTGACTTCAAAAAATTAACACCAGAAATACTGGCAATGTTAGTCGAAAAATTTCCTGATGGATACGATGATCGTAATATCGTTTCTTTTAAGAATGCAAAAAACGAATTAATTGAAGCAGTAGAGCTTATTACTGAAGATACTAAGTATTTAGTAAAAGTAAGTACAAAGCTAGAGGTTACAATGGAAAATTACGACGAAGACGATTACGAAGATTTCGATAGTGATGATCCAGATGCAATACAAGCTCCAGAACTGGATGAAAATGATGATGATTTTTAATTAAATTTTTCTAACTTAAAACTTACATAAAGCAAGCATATTATAACTATTATTTTCGGCAAGAGATTGTTGTGTTTTTATTTAGAATAAAATATAGCCTTCGAACATTTTTTAAAATAAATTCACATTAATAAATTATTCAAAATGAAGTCAAAAAATATAATACAAATAGTAATGGTAGCTTTTTTTATGTTAACGCTATCAAGTTTTAAAAATATCCAAAATGCTAAAACAATCACTGCCGTTTTTGATGGTGCAGAAGATTATGGGTATAATTTTATTTTTACAAACGATGATGAAGATGAAAGAACAATAACGTTTCAAAATATAAATAATGACGTTTTAAAATCTTTCGATTTAAATTCTGATGCATTAATTGGAACAAAAATGAAAGTAACTTATACAACAGAAATTTTAGTAGAAGAAGACGAAGATGGTTTTGAAATTGAAACAGAAGCGTCTACTATTACAAAGTTAGAAAAGGTTAAATAAGATTTTTTTTACAATATTTAAAAAAAATCACATGTATTAAGCATGTGATTTTTTTGTTTTTTGAAGGATAGTTTCCCAAATAAACACGCCAAACACAACTAAATACTCTAAAGCAATTACCCAAAGGTTTTCGGTATTGTCTGCATTTGCATACGCGAGATAACTTATTATTACAATAAAACTCCATACTAACGGAAATTTATAATTTGTAAAAATACTTAGCATAAGTATGGTTACTATATACCAAGGATGCACCGTTGTACTTAAAAACAAATAGATTGTAAAACTAAAAAGCATAGCGGTTATTAGTTTTTGTAAACTAGTGTTTTTCTTTAAAAAAGATAAATAGAGAATAAATAGTATTGTAATAACTGGTAAAATTTTACCAATTACAGCAATTTCATTATAGCCTCTAAACCAATAGCCAATAGCTCTTGCTATATAGTAAATGCTTGCATTAAACTCAAAATTGCTAAACCAGAGTCCAACAGTTTTGGCATAATTATCTATAAATTGTGAAGAAAAAAATGGAGCAAATAGTAATAGTATTGTAACTAAAACAATAGTATAAAATGTAATGAGTTTTATAAAATTTTTGGTTGTTTGTTCTTTTAAAAACCACCAGAAAAACAGTGGTAAAAACATTAATGGTACTAATTTAGTGGCTATAGATAAGGCAAAAACAACTGCTGCCCATTTCCATTTTCCAACATGTAAAAGGTATAAACTCCATATTAAAAAGAAAATCATTACACCTTCAAAATGCAGGTTTCCTGTAAGTTCTATTATTATAAACGGATTGAGTATGTACCAAAATATATTATGTGTTGGTAGTTTTAATTGTTTTAAAAGCTTTTTTCCGTAATAGAGAATTCCAAAATCTGCAGCAATAATTAATAGTCTTAAAACCATAGCAGAACCAACAATACTTTTACCTGCGAATATGCCTGCTATTATAAAGCATAATTGATTTATTGGTGGATAGTTTGTAAAATGGCTAGCGTTAAGTTGCCTCATACCATTATACAATTCTTGTGCTTGTGCTACTGGATATTGTGCTTGCGAGATATAAGATTCTGGTGTGTGTAAATATGGATTTATACCTTGTAATATCAAGCGTCCGTCCCAAATAAAACGATAAAAATCTTGCGATAAATTGGGTATAGATAGTATAAATATTGCTCGAAATAAAAAGGCTATTGCGGTAAGAAAATTGGTGTTTTCTTTATTGTTTTTTATTAAAAAGTAAAAGCTTGTAAATAATAAAACATATATAGAAACGAGTTTAAAATGTGCAGTTCTCTCTAAGTTATACGCAAATGTAAAATATAAAACAGCACTAATAATAGTAAGTAAAATTGGGAGTTTATTAGCTTTAAATACTGCAGAATTAAACATGACTATGCGTTAGCGATTGAACGGTTTGTTTAAGCTCCTTTTTGTTGTTTTTACAAAAAGAGCGAGTAGTGAAAGCGCGACCTTTAGGTAACGCCCAAAATATTTTTATACTATGCTTTTGAGGTTAACGATTTAAAAAACACAAAACCAAAACCTAAAAATAACATTAAGTGAAACGGAAATAACCCAAAATCGCCACCTTGATCGCCAACTACAAATGCGCTATACATTCCAAAGGCGAAATAGAGCATTAAAAGCCCTTCGAAAATTACGTTTTTAGAGATGTTTTTTCTTAAATATTTATTGCCTTGCCAGCTGTCTTTTATACTACTTATATTAAATTTTGGTGTGCGTACAAATTCACTTCGTTTTCCAAAATGACCTTCTAATACGGCTATAGAATTGTGTAAACTAAAGCCCATGGCTATTGAGAAAAAGGTAAAAAACATACCTATGTAGCGAATAAAGTTTTTAAAGCCACCACCATAAGATCGTTTATACATAAACCAATAACAAACAAAGAAAATAATGGTGCTTAACACAAAGAAACTCATAACATAAAAGTATGGTTTTAGGTGTGCATATTCGTTTTTAATATAAAGCATTGGTATGCTTAATATACCTACTACTAGTACGTTTAAAAACATGGTACTGTTTAGTAAGTGTAGTAAACCGTGTAGTTTTGTTTTTGGCGAGATGTTTTTGCTTTTTAAAACTCTAGTCATCATTTTTCTAAAGTTTTCTGCGCCACCTTTATTCCAACGGAATTGTTGAGAGCGCGCTGCACTAATTACTACTGGTAATTCGGCTGGAGTTACCACATCTTCAAGGTACTCGAATTTCCAGTTTTTTAGTTGTGCACGGTAACTTAAATCTAAATCTTCGGTTAATGTATCGCCTTCCCAATTTCCAGCGTCTATAATACATTGTCTTCGCCAAACGCCTGCGGTACCATTAAAATTAATAAAATGTCCTTTAGAGTTTCGGCCTACTTGCTCTAAAGTAAAATGCGCATCTAGAGCGAATGCTTGTATTTTTGTTAGGGTAGAATAATTGCGGTTTATATGTCCCCAACGTGTTTGTACAACACCTATATTACGATCTATAAAATACGGAATGGTTTTTTTTAGCCAGTCTTTTTTGGGTAGAAAATCGGCATCAAAAATGGCAATAAATTCTCCTTTTGCAATTTTTAAACCTTCCTTTAATGCGCCTGCTTTAAAGCCTTCGCGATTTGTACGGCAAATATGTACAATGTCTAAACCTTGGTCTTTTAACATTTGTACTCTTATTGCTGTAGATGCTACAGTCTCGTCTGTAGAGTCGTCTAATACCTGGATTTCTAATTTGTTTTTTGGGTAGTCTATTAAAGCAATGTTTTCTAATAAACGTTCCATTACATATTCTTCGTTAAAAACAGGAAGTTGTATGGTTACGTGCGGTACTTGCTCTGGATCATTAAAATCTAAATAAGGTGTTTTTACTTTTTTCTTTTGTGCAGAAATGTAGTTGAACAATAAATTTAATTGAGCCAGTGCGTACATAAAAATAAGCACCAATGCTATAGAGTAAATAATTATAATAAATGTATTTAAATAAATCACTTTTTTAAACTGTATTTAAAAATCCAACCTAATATCTTAAAACCTGCAAATATAGTACCTTTTACGGTTCCGGACACTTTAGAAACTCCTATTCTTTGTTTGTAACGTACAGGAACTTCTACATAAGTTAGTTTCTGCTTTAAAGCTTTTAATTGCATTTCTACAGTCCAGCCATAGGTTTTATCTTCCATATTTAACGCTACAAGCTTGTTATACTTTATAGCTCTAAACGGACCTAAATCGGTGAATTTAGCGCCAAAAAATAAACCCATTAAAAAGGTTGCTAACCAATTACCAAATACTTGTTGTGGTGTCATGGAGTTACCTTCTCTAAGTCGTTTAACTCTTGATCCTATTACAAAATCGATATCATCATTTAATATTGGTGCAACAACTTTGGTTAACTCTTCTGGGTAATCACTATAATCACCATCTAGAAATACTATAATATCTGGCTTAACTTGAAGTTTTGCTATATAGTCCATACCTTTTAAACAGGCATAACCATACCCACGATTATTCTCGGTAAGTACTGTTGCTCCTGCCTTTTCTGCATTTGCAGCGGTTAGGTCTGTAGAATTATTGTTTACTACAATAACTTCGTTTACTATGTTAGGGATGTCGTTTATTACGTTTGTAATAGAATCTTGCTCGTTATAAGCAGGAATGATGACTTTTATATTGGTCATTTAAGATCGCTCAATTTATTTTCTTTTTTAAAGGATGAAAAGTCTCTCCATTCTTTTATTTTTTTTCCTTCGGAAAACTTTGCAGCAGCAATAAGCTTGTTGTTTTTGTACATTAAGCAGTAGCCATTTTTTACATTGTTTTTTAATTGGCATTTATGGTTTATGTTTTCGTTTTTATCGTAAAACAACCACCAATTAACTTTTATGCCTTTTAAATAATGGCCTTCGCTTTTTTTCTTTCCGTTAAAAGTGTAAAAGTACCAATATTTAACGGGTTTATTGTTTTTAAAATGGCCTTCGCTTTCTAGGTTACCATTACTGTGGTAAAATTTCCAATAATCTGTTTTTAAATTATTTTCTGTCCAACCTTCAGCTTTAATGTTTCCGTTATCATAAAAAGTTTTATTATATATTTTTTCTGCGGAAGCATTAAAACTGAATAAAAAAACGAATATGTAAATGGCGACTTTCATTTTTAAAAAGCTTAGCGTTTCATTTTATTTGTTGTTTAACAAATCCATTAAATTAACATCGTTTCCTAATAGAATTTCTTTAGGGTTAATTCTGCCATCCATACTATCATTTTCTAATTTTAAAACACCACGTGGACAAACAGCACTACAAACACCACAACCAACACAGCTAGAACGTACAATGTTTTCGCCTTTTTGTGCATAAGCACGAACGTCTATTCCCATTTCGCAATAGGTAGAACAATTACCGCAAGAGATGCATTGTCCACCATTAGTTGTAATTCTAAATTTTGAAAAAAGGCGTTGCTGAAATCCTAGTATTGCTGCCATTGGACATCCAAAACGACACCACACACGGTTTCCAAAAATAGGGTAGAAGCCTGTACCAATAACTCCAGAAAATATAGCGCCAATTAAAAAGCCATATGTGCTTCGAAGTGTTTCGGCCTCAAATAAAAACACATTACTGTTACCACTAAAAAAGTGCATACCAATTAATGCCATAATTATTGCAAAGTAACCTATGGCTCCTAGCTTAGCGTCTTTACCAAGTTCTTGGCGTTTAAAAATCATGGTTAATGCAAATACTAATGTTAGTATTCCTGCAACGCTAAATAAAAACACGTTTTTTGTAAGCCAATATTTGCTAGAATCATCACCTAAGTATGAGTACACAACAGCAGTTGTCATTAACACTACAAATACTAAAACACTATGTATTACCCAACGTTCTACTTTCCAAGCATACTGTTTTTTGTTACTTAAGTGTCTAAAAGGATCTCCAGCAGTTTCGGCTAAACCACCACAACCACAAACCCATGAACAATACCAACGTTTACCGTATTTAAAAGTTAAAATAGGAGTTATTACAAATATAGAAAGTATACCAAATATTAGTAACGCGGTACCAACAGTTCCTGCGCTAATAAACTCGTCTACTCTATATTGCTCAAAATTATAGTAATTAAGTGGCCAGATATTTTTAAGGTCGTAGTAAGGTAGTTTAAAACTATCGGAATTTAATCTCGCCATAAACTCTGGAATTAAAAAGGCAAATGCAAGCTGAAAAAACATGACAGATCCTGTTCTAATTTGTTCGTAACGATTATGGCGGTATTTCATTAAAAATTTATAACCAAAAACTAAAATAGCAACGGTATAAAGTGTACCATAAACAAACCATTGGCTCGCAGGATTACCACTTAATACTTTACTTAAAGGATCGAAAAGTGCAACCAAACCAGTGTTTGGAGCGCCATCTGTACCAAGACCTAACCAACCAGCTTTAAAATATAGTACAATATAAAAAGCAGTCATTACTACACCGGTTATCCAACCTATAATGCCTCGAGACGATATAGATTTAAACCAAACACCATCGTTTTTTATGCCTTTACTTTTACCTAAATAAGCAAGGTTTGTAAACCAAATGGTACCAGCAGTTATAAGTCCAAGAGACAAAGAAAGCCATAAAACTTTGTTGGTGAAACCAACATTTAAAAAGGCTAAAACCAATATAAAAAGCCCTAGAACACCTATTCCAGAAGCTATTTTTTGTTTTGTAGATAAGTCTTTTGCATTTGCTAAAGACATATTGTGATTTAATTTATTACTCATTTTGTTAGGTTAGGCTGTTTGTAATTGTTGGTTATATGCTTTAATGATGTCTTTCTCAAAATGACTAAAAAACTCTGGATCGAAATTAGCTGTTGCTAAATTTTTAATCACATAGTCAATGTCTCTTTCTTCGGTAAGCCAACGGTTAAAAACTTCATGTCGCATTCTAATACCAAAAGTATTTATACCTAAAAATGTATTTGTAGTATTGTTATAAGCTACAGTTATACATTTTGTATCGTCTTCATGTTTCCAGTGAAAATGAGACTCGTTATCTTTTTTATTTCTTTCGCTAAAAACCCAACCGTAAGTTTGGTATTCGATATCTAAAAATTTTGCAGAATTAAACCAGTGCCCTGGATTATATGCCATTTTATTACCACAAATTGTTTGTGCTAAAACTTCTCCCATCATACGTCCTGTATACCAAACTGCTTCAATTGGTCTGCGTTGCCCAATAGCTTCGTGCTGTTGTGCGCAATCGCCAATAGCATAAACATCTGGTACATTAGTTTCTAAATATTTGTTAACTAAAATACCTTTATCAGTTTCAATATTAGAGGTTTTTAAAAAATCTATATTTGGTGTTACACCAGCAGTTAAGCCTACAACATTACAAGCGATTTCTTCTCCAGTTTCTTCGATAATTATAGATTTTACACGGCCATTTTCATCGGCTTTAATTTCTTTTAAATTTGTAGATAAGCGTAAATCTATGTGGTGACTTTCAATATGTCTATTAATCATAGCGCTTTCACCTTTTGGTAAAACACCGTTCCAAAAACTACTTTCGCGTACTAAAAAAGTAACAGGAATATTTCTTGTCATTAGCATTTCGGCTAACTCAATACCAATTAATCCACCACCAACAATTACTGCTCTATTGCATACTTCATTATTTGGTGCGTTTGCTTCTAAAGTTTCTAAATCCTGTTTACTATATAAGCCTTGTACACCATCTAAGTCTTGTCCTGGCCAACCAAACTTATTTGGTTTACTTCCGGTAGCAAGAACCAATTTGTCATATTGTAGCGTGTCACCATTATTAAAATGAAGCGTTTTAGCAGCAGTATCTACATTTTTAACATAGCCATTTTTAAGTTCGATTCTGTTTTTTTTCCAAAACCAATCTTCGTAAGGCTTAGTATTCTCGTAAGTCATGTGACCCATATAAATATACATTAGTGCAGTACGAGAGAAAAAATGATTAGACTCCGCAGAAACAATTGTAATTTTTTTATCAGAGTTTTTTCGAATATGTCTTGCAGTAGTGACGCCAGAAATTCCGTTGCCAATTATAACAATATGCTCCATGTTTTAAGTTTTGTTTTTTGTTAGGTCGTGACTAAAGATAAAAACTTAATCGCGAAGTGGTATTTAGAATAAATATAAATTGTGAGTAGTGTTTAAAAAGAATTTTTTTTTCAGTTTTTGAAAGTTTTTAAAAATGTTTCAGACTTAGTTTTCAACTGTAAACATTTTAACATTTCGTTTTATGAAAAAAATAATAGTAATAATATTAGTGTGTTTGGGAGGTTTTTCTGCGGAAGCGCAAACGTTAGAAACCTTTTTTACACAAGCAGATTCCTTTTTTAAAACCTACGTAAAAAATGGAAGAGTAGCTTATTCTGAAATTAAAAAAGAACCTTCTACATTAAATGAAGTTTTAAAAACTGCTGAAGGAATTTCGGTTTCAAAAACCGATGCTAAAAACTATCAAGCCTTTTGGATTAATGCATACAATCTTTCGGTTATTAAAGGTTTAGTAGATAATTACCCAACAAGTTCGCCTTTAAATGATAAAGGTTTTTTTGATAAAACAAAATACAATCTAGCAGGTAAAAAACTAACCTTAAATAGCATAGAGAACGATTTGTTAAGAGCCCAGTTTAAAGATGCGCGCTTTCATTTTGTATTAGTATGTGGTGCAGTTGGTTGTCCGCCATTAATTAATAAAGCTTACTTGCCTAGTACATTAGAAGCACAGCTACAAAAGCAAGCCACATTAGCCATAAATGGAGACTATTTTATAAAAGTAAATAACAAAAAGAAACAGGTAAAAGGTTCTAAAATATTAGAATGGTACAAAGAGGATTTTGTTGTAAACGGCCAAACAGAAATAGAATACTTAAACAGGTTTAGAACAACTAAAATTCCAACAGATTTTAAGCTGTCTTATTTTGAATATAATTGGAATATTAATAAGCCATAATATGGTTTGCTTGTTTATAAATTTCCTAACTAATTAATAAAAATCAATTTTAAATGAAAAAAACTGCCTTACTATTTATAGCTTTAGCTATAGGATTTTTGAGCTTTTCTCAAGAAACAGAAGAACAAACAGAAAGTAATATACAAACGTATACACCATCTAAATTATTAAATAAAGGACAATGGGATATTAAGTTTTTTAATAGCTTATACACGCAAACCAAGCAAACAGATGCAGGCAGTGATGCTCAAGATATATTAAGAGAAAACTTTTTTACTAATACGACAGAAATTTATACAGGAGTAAGTAAAAATTCAAGAATAAATGTAGGTTTAATATTTCAAGTAAGAGCCAATACATTTTACGGTCAAGATGCGTTTAGCGTATTTAGTTTCGAGAATAATGGTGTGGATTCTAGAAGTGGATTAACTACAATTGCACCATCAATTAGAGTGCAGCCTTTTGCAAATATTCCTAATTTTTCGTTTACAAGTTCTGTGTATTTACCAGTTTTTAAAGACGAGCCTGGTGCTAGATATTTAGATAAACGTAGTGTATTTTGGGAAACAAAGTTTTTTTACGATAAAACCTTTGGTGGTGGCGACTGGCAAATATTTACAGAAGCCGATTTTGGTTTTAATTTTGGAGAAAAAGCAAGTGAAGCCAATGCAGACGAAGTGAATATTGGAGAGCGTTTTGCTAATAACAGTATGTTTTTACCTGTAAGTGCTTTTTTAAGTTATTTTCCATCAGGTAAATCTACAGTATTTGTAAATGCGCAACAGGCTTTTTTAATTGATTTAGGCAACGATTTCTCTCAAAACTACACGCAATTAGGTTTTGGTGGAAAATACCAACTTACACAAACATTAAACATTGAAGCGTCTTACGGTAAAATAGTAAGAGGTCATAGTTTTCAAGGTTTAGGTAGTACATACAGTTTAGGTTTAAGAGCATTATTTTAAAATTAATTAATAGTAAATTAGGAGTTTAATTATAAGTAGAAATAATGAAATATATTAAGCTTCTTTTTTTATCATTAATCGTACTGTTACAATCATGTAACGGTCAAGAGAAAATTAATGGTGTAAGTTTTGTAGCCTCAGGTATACCGGTAACAGACGAGCATACCAATCCTGTTGTAGCCGTACATGCAAATTATGCGGCAATTATGCCATTTGGTTTTACACAAAGTTTAGACAATCCAGAATTAAGGCACAATTCTAGCAGGCAATGGTTTGGAGAAACTAGAGCTGGCGTTAAGCAATATGCTGAAAGTCTTCAGGCTAAAGGCATAAAAATTATGGTAAAACCGCAGATTTGGATTAGAAATGGTGAGTTTACCGGCTATTTAAAAATGAAAACTGAAGCCGATTGGAAAACACTTGAAACCTCTTATTCTAATTTTATTTTAGAATACGCTGAAGCTGCCCAAGAAATAAACGCCGAAATACTATGTATTGGTACAGAATTAGAACAATTTGTGGTTAATAGACCAGAGTATTGGACTAATTTAATTAACGAAATAAAAAAAATATATAAAGGCAAATTAACCTATGCCGCAAATTGGGATGAGTATAAACGTACACCATTTTGGAAACAGTTAGACTATATTGGTATTGATGCTTATTTTCCTATAAGCGACAGTAAAACACCAACAGTAGAAGAGTGTTTAGAAGGCTGGAAAACACATATAACAGTAATTAAATCGTTTTATGATACTTACAAAAAACCAATTTTGTTTACAGAATATGGTTATAGAAGTGTTGATTATGCAGGTAAACAACCTTGGATTTCAGACCGTAGTATGAACACTGTAAATTTAGAAGCACAAAATAATACTACTAAAGCTTTGTTTGAAACCTTTTGGAAAGAAGATTGGTTTGCTGGTGGTTTTATTTGGAAATGGTTTCACGCCCATGATGAGGTTGGCGGTGAAAACGACAGCCAATTTACGCCTCAAAATAAACCAGTAGAAGCCATAATAAAAAACCATTTTAAATCACACAAATGAAAACCTTTGCACTAACATTAAGTATTATTTTATCTGGTTTACTTTTAGCTCAAAGTCAAACCATTTTAGACCTTAAAGTGCAAGGCAATAAAAAAATAAAAAGCTCATTTGTTGTAAAAATTTCTAGAGCAAAAGCAGGAACAGTATTAGATTCTACAATACTTGAAGAAGATATTAAACGCTTAAAAAGGCTTCCAGCAGTAGCACATGCCTATTATCAAGTATTTAAAAGTCATGATGAAAAGTATAATGTGTTTTATAATATTGAAGAAAATTTTACAATAATACCATCTGTAAATTTTTACACCACTAATGATGATGAGTTTGCCTATAGAATAGGTTTGTACGAATTTAATTTATTAGGTAGAAACATGATATTTGGTGGTTTTTACCAAAAAGATATTTACAATTCTTATGGTATAAATTTTAGAGCACCATACTTATTTAGTAGGCAATTTGGTCTGGCAATAAACCATCAAGATTTAACAACTCAAGAACCTGTTTTTTTCGATAATACTACTGCCGATTATAAATACAGAAATAAGGCTTTTGAAATTTTAGGATTGTATGAGATTAATTTTAATAACAGAATAGAAATAGGTGTAAACTATTTTACCGAAGATTATGAGTATAAATTTGGTGCTACAAATCCTAATGTGCCATTAAATTTAAATGTAAAAAAGTTACTTTACAAAGCTATTTACGAGTTTAATAACTTAGACTATGATTATCAATATGTAGAAGGTTTTAAAAGCATACTAAACCTTCAATATGTAACCTCAAGAAGTGAAGATTTACCAGAATTTGTAATAGGCTGGAACGATTTTAATTACTACAAAAAAGTGCTAAATAAAGGCAATTGGGCAACGCGTTTACGTATAGGTTTTGCAACTAATAGCGACACACCATTTGCGCCATTTTCTGTAGATAATAATATTAACATTCGTGGTGTTGGTAATACTATAGATAGAGGTACAGGAGCAATAGTTTTAAATACCGAATACCGTTACACGCTATACGAGAAAAACTGGTTTGCTTTGCAAGGCAATGCTTTTTTAGATGCTGGATCATGGCGAAATCCTGGAGGCGATTTAGGTGATTTTGGGCAAGCGGATAATATTAGAGTGTATCCAGGTGTTGGATTACGATTTATACATAAACGTATTTTTAATGCTATTTTTAGAATAGATTACGGTTATGGCGTAACTAAAGGAGATACACAAGGCTTGGTTTTTGGCATTGGGCAATATTTTTAATTAACCTTTTCTATAAATTTTCTTAATCTTTCATTTTTTGTTTTTAGTATTAGAATGATAATATTTATAACTTGTTATAAATTATAATTATGAAATTACATAGAACATTTGCCATTGGAGATATTCATGGCGGTTTAAAAGCTTTAGAACAAGTATTAGAGCGTATTCAAATACAAGAGAACGATCACTTTATTTTTCTTGGTGACTATGTAGATGGTTGGAGCGAATCGGCTCAAGTTATTCAATATTTAATTAATTTTTCAGAAAAATATAATTGTGTTTTTATAAAAGGAAATCATGATGTTTGGTGCGAAAAATGGTTAAAATCTGGAGCTACTAATGACGCTTGGTTAATGCATGGAGGAAAAGATACTTTGGAGAGTTATAATGGTTTTTCGGAACAAGAAAAACAGAAGCATCTTGAGTTTTTTCAAGACATGAAAATTTATTTTATAGACCATAACAACCGTTTATTTTTACATGCTGGTTTTACTTCTATGCATGGTGTAGAAAAAGAAGTGTTTAAAAAAAGTTTTTACACAGATCGTACACTTTGGGAAATGGCATTAGCTATGGATAAACGTATAAAGGAAGATTCTGAGTTATATCCAAACCGTTTAAAACATTACAACGAAATTTATATTGGCCATACACCAACAACACGATTTAGTTCTACTTTACCAATGCAAGCTATAAATGTATGGAATGTAGATACAGGTGCTGCTTTTACAGGAAAAATATCTGCAATAAATTTAGATACAAAAGCAGTGGTGCAAAGTGATGAGGTGCAACAATTGTATGCTAACGAAAAAGGAAGAAACCCAAAATTGTATAACGAAACAAAGTAGAGCCAATTATAAATTTAAGCAATATGTTTTTTATAATATGTGCATAATTCTTCGGCACTAGCACCAAACCATTTTTTCACATAAATAGTCCAAAAATGGTATTGTAGCTTCCAAATACCATGACGTTTGTATAGCCTATCCGAAGTTGTAATTTTCTTGTTAATAACAACAAACTCATTACGTTTATAGAGTTCGTTAATTAAGATGTTATCTTCATAAATAATATAACTTTCATCAAAACCACCAATATCTTCAAATAAAGCTTTGGTAATAAATTGACTTTGGTCGCCACCACGACAAGCACGCCATTTAAATTGCGTAAGCCAACTTGCCAAACGCAACCACCAATGGTTATTGTTAAACGTTAAACGAAAACATCCAGCTTGGTTATTCTGTTTTACTTTTTCTATAATATATTTATCGTAATGTGTTGGCGGAAAAGAATCGGCATGCAAAAAATATAAAATCTCACCCGAAGCTATTTTTGCTCCAGTATTCATTTGTTTGGCTCTTCCTTTTTCAGAATTTATAAGTTTTACTTTTAAATCAAGGTTTTGTATAATATTTTGAGAACCATCTGTACTGCCACCATCAACAACAATTATTTCTTGAATGTTTTGTAATGAAGCGTTATCAATTAAATGAAAAAGTAACTTTTCAATATTCTCGGCTTCGTTTAAAATGGGAATTACTATGCTAATCATAAAAGCATTTACGAAATAATTAGCAGTTTAGTTTTGTTCATTTAAACTCCAATCGTAATCTAAATAATCTAGGTTAGTATTGGCGTTTATTTTGGTATCACTGTATTTATTGATATAGTCTATAACAGAACCATTTGTGGTAAAATCTCCTTTGTACCATTTAAAAATTTCAGAAATTTTAATTTTATCTGAAGCTATTTCGTTTTTAGAATTGTTGTTTATAAATTCTTTTGTGGCACGCTCCATTAATTGCATAACATTAGCTTCAGTATAAGCAACATCTAATAATTTTGGGCATGAAGCCGAGGCACAATTAATAGCAAAATGTATTCTAGGTTCATTCATTTTGCGTAAAATACCATTTTCTAAACCAGCTAAAGAAAATTCATTTTCACCAATTTTAAATCTGTTTTCAAGCCAAGGTTTGTTTATATCCTTAATGCTTTCTGTAGGATAATTGTCTATTATAAGTTTAATAGTATTGGCATTGTAAACGTTAATAAAATAAGCCAATTGCGTTTCTACACTCCAATTTTTAGAAGGTATTTGGTGTTCTAAATAACTAACGTAGCTATTTAGTTTATCGCTATCTTTTTTAAAACCTTTATAATCTACATCTCCATTTTTAGCTACATATTTTTTTAGCAAAGCATCAAACTGACTGTGATCTATAGTTTGTGTAGCTGTTGTGTTTTTTGCTTGAGTTGTTTTGGCAGTATTATCAACTGTTTTTACAGGTAAACCTTTAGCCGAAAAACAACTGTTTAAGATTAAAGCAGTACAAGCTAAAAAAAGTAACTTTTTCATAAATAATTTTATTTTTTAAGTTTTATAGGATAGATTTCTTGGCCTACAAAATCTTTTGGGAAGTCTTCATCGCCATGAAATCCTAATTCGATGTCCTTACCATTATAAGGTACATAATCTGTTTTAAATAAGTAATCCCAAATACTTAAAGTTAAGCCAAAGTTTACACCATAACTTCCTTTTTTAGGCAATTCTCTTGCGTGATGCCAAATGTGCATTTTTGGGTTATTAAATACGTATTTTAAAACACCATAATCCCAACCTAGATTAGCGTGGTTTAAGTGTCCAATGGTTATGCTAAAAAAGTGAACAATAGCCACGTGTTTAGCGTCAAAACCACCAATTATTGCAATTGGTATGTAGAGTAAAGATTTGTAAACTATAGGTTCCATCCAGTGGTAGCGTAAGTGTGCAGCAAAGCCCATTTCTTTTACACTATGGTGTACTTTATGAAAGTTCCATAAAAACGGAACACGATGCAATAGTCTATGCGTATTCCATTGTGTGAAATCGCTAACAATAAAAAAGATGAGTAAGCCTAACCATAATGGTAAATTGTCTACATCAAACAATTGAAAGTTAGCAATAGAGAGACCTACTAAGCCTAAAATATCATCAAAAAAATGAGCCGCTGTATCTGTTAACGCAATGAGTACTATTAAATTTAAAAGAAAAAAGTTAAAGAACATATAAAACGTATCTAACCAAAAATCTTTTCTAAAAATAGATTGGTCTTTACGCCATGGAAATGCAATTTCTAATATCCAAACTAGAATTGAAATTACAATTAGGCCATAAAAAAAGTTATCCCAATGATTAATGGTTATAATCTCGTTTTTAAGATAATTCCAATAACCAGAATACGCATTTTTTATTATATCTATATATCTTTTCATATATCACTAAAGGTCATAGCAAATTAAGCTGTGTTAGTTTCGACGTATTTAGGTCTATCTACTTACAAGCTTTTAATTAATTCTTTAAATAATGTAATCATATTAGGTTCTGCCTTTGTTGCCATAGCAATAATCTCTTCAATATCTACTGGCTTTAAATTTTCAGGGTCGCACTCGTCTGTCAATACAGAAACGGCAGCAACTTTTAAGTTTAAATGGTTGGCAACAATAATTTCGGGAACCGTACTCATGCCCACAGCATCTGCACCAATAATTTTTAGCATTCTATATTCTGCTCTGGTTTCAAGTTGAGGTCCAACAACACTAGCATAAACACCTTTATGAAGTTTAATATTATTGGCTTTTGCAATGGCTTCAAATTTTGAATTTATTTCTGCATCATAAGGCGCACTCATATCTGTAAAACGTTCTCCAAGTTTTTCAACACCTTTAAATGCTAATGGCGAACTACCTTGTAAGTTAATATGGTCGTCAATTAACATTAATTCACCTTTTTTGAAGTCTAAATTTATGGCGCCAGATGCGTTTGAAACTAATAGCGTTTTTATACCAAGTTTTTCCATTACACGCACAGGATATGTTACATCTTGTAAGGTGTAACCTTCGTAAATATGAAACCTACCTTGCATAACAATTACAGTTTTACCTTCTAGTTTACCATAAATAAGTTTTCCTTTATGAAACTCTACAGTCGCAGTTGGAAAATGTGGTATGTGGTTGTAGCTTACTTCTTCTATAATTTCAAGTTCTTGCGTAATTTTACCTAAACCAGTACCTAAAATAATACCAACTTCAGGCTTATTAAAACCTTTTTCTTTTAAGTATTCTACTGTTTTTTTTATGTATTTAATCATTGTTTTTTATAATATTTTGTAGTGGTTGAATGTGTTCTAAATCTTCGTATAAATCGATGTCATTTAAGGTTTCTAATAAATGCGTTTTTTGGTCTGTTAAGTTAGAAATTGTATCGGTAAAAACCGTTTCGGTTCCCCAATTTTTATTTTTAAAAACAGAATTGTGCATTGTTTTCATGCCTAATAAATAATAACCGCCATCTTCTGCAGGACCAATAACAACATCGTTATTATTTAACGCCTTAAAAGCATCTTCAATATGTTGAGGTTGTAAATGAAATAAATCGCTACCAACAATTACTATTTTTTGATAATTGTTGTCAAAACCATTTTTAAATGCATTTTGCATTCTTATACCTAAATCGGCTCCAATTTGTTGGTGTTTTTGAAAAACGGAAGCATCCCACAAGTCATTTTCTCTAATTTTTACAGAATAATATACTGCTTTATCTGCATCAACTTGTTTTATAACCTGTGCTGTATGTTGTAAAAGGTATTTGTACACTCGTAAAGCCGCTTCGTCTCCAATAGTTTTTGCTAAACGTGTTTTACATTTTCCTAATTCTGGATTACGAGTAAAGGTTATAATAAGATTGTTGTGCATTTTTATTGCTTTTTAGAGTTTTTAGGTTGTTTTTCATCTTTTTTAAACACTTTTTTACCTTTTTTAAGCCATTTACTCCACGTTTTGCTAAAAGTATGTACGTTTTCTGTTTCGTTGTTTTGAGAATCTATAACAGTAAAATCTTTATTTTTCCATTCAAAAATACCACCGTATAAATTATAAACATTTGTGTATCCTGCTTTTTTTAGTTTTTCGCCTATAGTTTCAGAGCGAATACCAAGCGAACAATAGACTACTATTTTTTCGGATTTATTAGGGTGTTTTTTTTCAATTGAAGCCAAATCAAAATTATCGTAACCAACGCAAACAGCATTTTTTAAATGGCTGACTTCATATTCTTTTGGCTCGCGAGTATCAAAAATAATAGCATTGGTTTTAGGCATTGCTAATTCTTCTACACTTATATATGGTACACCATTATCGTTGTACTGTTTTAACAAATCGTCTATAGTTTTTTGTGCAGATAATTCTACAGAAAATAAGGCAATTAGTATAAGTGTAAAATGTTTCATAATAGTGTAATTTAATTAAAGTGTGATGCCAAAACCTTGCAAACCACTTTCTACTGCTGGTAAAATTTCGGTATTATCCCAAATTCCTGTAACGATAGTTCGGGCATATTCTTCTGGTAATAAACCATTTTGCATGAGTTTATTGGTAAGCTTATAATTATAGTCGAGGTTATGGTGTTTAAATTTCAAGTCTCCGTTAGTATCATCTAAAATAGCATACCAAACTTGAGGCGAACCATCGTTAGCAGGCATACCAATAACACCAGGATTTAGCCATAATTTATTGTTTTTTTGATGATGAAAAGGAAGACCGCAATGTCCTGCAACTATAACATCGCTTTGTGTGGTATTAAAAGTTTCTTCTTTTTTTTGCCAAGAGGTAGATTTGAAAATAAACTCTGAAACATTAAAATAATCACCATGTACAACAGTAACTTTTTTGCCAGCATACTCAAAAACAATATGATCTGGTAATGTTTCAAGGTGGTTTATAGAACTTTTAGAAAGTAAACTTTGTGCGTAAGGATACCATAATTTTGAAAAACCATCGCATCGCGAGCCTTCGGTAAAATCGCAACCACAATCTTCGGCATTTTCAATTAATTGTATTTCTACATTACCTAAAATACTTTTAGCTTTCCAAAGCTTAAATAACTGTACGGTTTCTTCAGGTTGTGCGCAATAGCCAACTATATCTCCTGTGCAAATACAATTTTCGGCAGGAATTTCTTCTTTTTCGGCAATTGCTTTTAATGCTTCAAGTGCTTGAAGATTACTGTAAACACCACCAAAAAGTAATGCTTTACCTTTTAGAGTTCCTATATTATTTATTTTTTTATTCATATTTAATTCTGCTATAGTGCAGAAAACTTAATTTTTTAAAAGTGCTTTTGGTAAAAAGTACAATGCAATACAACTTAAAACACCCCAAATATTTACCCACAATAACTGTGCATATTTACCTGTAGTAAATACTAAAGTTTCTGGAAATACATTAAAAACTAGTAAAAAACCAAAAACGAGACCGCAAACTACACTTAAGTAAAAACTTAACCTTGGGACGTCTACATTCCAAAATAGAAATATTGGAGTTAAACCAATAACCATTGTTCCAGAGATTGTTGTTGCTGAAAGTATTTCGGCATCTAAAAAAACGGGTAGTGTTCCTAAAATAGCAATGGCTAGCATGGCAGCTCTACCAAAGGTTAAATCGTCTATCATTTTTAAATCTATTGCTAATAATTTTGAGAATGAAGAAAAGGTAGAGTCTAATGTTGATGCAGCAGAAGTTATCATTATAAAATTAATAACTAATAAAATAACAACGCCAAAAGCTTTGCCAACCTCTACAGCAGCTTGACCTTTAAAACCTTGTGTTTGTGCATAAATACCAATAATGCTAAATAATACAATACATAAACCACCTAAAACGCTTGCCCAAAGAAAACTTTTTAAAGTTACTTTTGGTGTGCTTATAAAAGCACGATCTGTTAAAACAGGATCATGAAAAGGATAGCTAAACGATTGTAAAATAGCTGCAAAAAAGAGATTTAAGCCTAACTCAAAACTCCAAGTTCCTGATGAGATTACTTTATTTACCGTAAAATCATCGATAGAAAATATGCTATATAAAATAACTATTAGCAAAATTGAAAATAGCACCATTTGTATAACATCTGTAAAAATAGAACTACTTAAACCACCTTTAATAGCGTAGGCTAATGTTAGTATTGTAAATATAATAATAGCAGTAAAATATGGTTTAGAACCTTGCTCGCCAAAGTAAGAGCCAATAACCATTGTATTACTCCAAACCTCATTAAATAAACGAATGATTATTAATATTGAAAATAAAGCTACTGCAGGACGACCATATTTACTAGTTAAAAATTGATGAATACTATTAAAGCCACCTTTAGTTCTTAGCTTATAAATTAAAACGCCAGCAACGGCAAAACTTAAGTAATAACCAGCATAGGCAACACCACCAACTAAGCCAAAATCTAGCCCTAAATTTGCTGCATTAGTAATACTTTTTGCAAAAATCCAAGAGATAATTAAACTTCCAGTAAGTACTAATACATTTGGTGATTTTTTATTGTGGTTTGCTTTAAAAAAAGAGTCACTAGTTTTTGCAAATGGCGAGAGTAAGAACAAGATTAAACTTGATCCTACTACTAAAACCCATTGCCATATTTCTATACTCATATTTTAATTTTCGTCCCACCAAACTGGGAAGTTAATACTGTTGTCGTTGGTTGCGCTTGCGGCTGCTTGATAGTTTTCTGCATTTAAAGCTTCTTCTTCAGCAGGATACGGCATTCTTACAGGTATTAAATTGTTGTTTAAACTTGCCGAAATAGGATTAAGTTCTGGAAATCCTGTACGGCGATATTCTATCCAACCTTCGTAACCATTTATTAAATTAGCAATCCATTTTTGAGTAATAATTTGTTGTAATGGTGTTGTACCTGGCGCGTTAAAATCGGCATTTCCTGTTAGGTAATCTGTTGGCATTGGAGTTTGCCAATACTCAAAAGCTAGTGTTACTCCGTTATTATATAATTCTTCTGCGTTAGCAGTAATTAAACCTTTTTGGGCAGCTTCGGCAAGCGCAAATTGTACTTCCCAAGCTGTAATAAAATTGGCGTCTAAAACCGAAGTGTCTTCTCTAAAAGCAGTTCCTGCTAAAGAATAATCGGCTAAAGCAATAGATGTTGAAGAGGCATCAATACCGTTAATTAAGCCATTAAATTCTTGTGAATTTGAATTTGCAAATGGCCTGAAAAAAGTATTAATTCTAGAGTCGCTATAATCTAAAAGAATGTTTTCCATGGTTTGAGACAATACAAAATTATTAAAATCACCAACTCGTAATTGTGCTAAACGGAAGCTGTTAGGATCTGAATTTGTAAAGTTAAATACAGCATTTTCGGTATTAGTTGTAATGTAATCTCCTTGATCAATAATAGCCTGTAAATCTGCAGAAACATCTATTTTATCTGATATTCTAAGCAAAGCTTTAATTTTTAAAGCGTTTGCAAATTTTACCCAAGCACTTAAATCGCCATTAAATAAAATATCACCTTCTAAAGGAATATTTTGAGAATAGTTTTGTATTGCAGCAATACCATTATCTAAGTTTTCTAAAATGCCATTTTCACCTGTGTAAATAGATTCTTGACTATCGTAAACCGGTGTTACTGTACCATTAATACCGTTAAATGCTTCAAAATATGGCACATCTCCAAACAAATCTGTTAAACCAGCAGTCATGTAAGCCTTTAAAATTAAGGCAGGACCTTCGTAAACTTGAAATGTAGAAATGCTTCTAGATTGGTTTATAATAATCTCATTATCTCTTAAATTAGTGTAAAAAATTGGCCAAGGATTACCACCTAATTGAGGTGATTTTAAGGCATGACGATCAAATAAATTAAAATCTAAAGCGGTTCTGTGTTGTGATAATAGGTCTCCAGCTACAAAGCCTTCATAACTCATTTCATCTCCAAAATTATATATTACTTGACGTAATAATAAACTAGGTTGTACAGTGTTTGGAGCGTTGGGATTGGTATTTATGTCTTCGAAATCTTTTGTACAGCTTGTTGTAAAAGCAAGTATAAAAAGACTGAATATATATAATGTATTTTTCATTATTATGAATTTTATTTTTTTGTTTTACCCGAAAATTATTTTAAAAATTTAAACTAGCTTTTAATCCAAAACTACGTGAAGTTGCATAGCTCATATCTTCAACACCACTAATAAAACCATTGCCTTGTACAGCCAATTGTTCTGGGTCAAAATGTGGATTTTCTGTTATTACAAAAAGGTTTCTTCCTATTAAAGATAAATCTATGGTGCCACCTTCTTTTAACCCTAAAAAGCCATCGCTTAGTTTAAAACCATAACCAATTGAAAATTGACGTAATTTTAAGTATGAAGCATCATATACATTGTTTTCTTCATGATTTCTATCGTAAAATTGTCTGTAATAACTTTCGGCAGAAATAGCTACTGTATTAGGTGCTCCAGTTTGTGTAACACCTTGTGCAATAATACCTTCTTCTGGTCTGTATTCGGTTTCTGCTAATTGTCCGCCAACATTACCTAAAGCACTTGTTCTAGATACTAATTCGCCGCCTTGTCTCCAATCAAATAAAAAGCTAGCAGTCCAGTTTTTATATTTAAAATCGTTATTCCATCCTAAGGTAAAATCTGGATTATAATTGCCTAGTTTTTGTAAGTTGTTATCTGCGATATAGTTTCCGTTATCATCTATTATAAAATCGCCATTTTCATTTTTTAAATAACCTGTACCATAAAAATCACCAATACGTCCGCCTTCTTCAACTTGAAACCAAACGGTTTGGTTTTGAGAGTCGTAAATACGGCTATAAGCTAAAGTTAAACGACCATCTGCTTGAGGTAACTGTGTAATTGTTGCAGTATTTGTTGCAAAGTTAAACGTTGTATTCCATGTAAAGTTATTGGTTTTTATTGGTGTTAATCCAGCAATAATTTCTACACCTTTAGAGGTTACTTTACCACCGTTTACAACTTGCTGGTTATAACCAGAAGAAATAGGAATTGGTAAAGAAATAATTTGGTCTTTAGTAATGGCATTATAGTACGTAAAGTCTAGCCTAAACCTATCATTTAAAAAGCGTAAGTCTGCACCAAACTCGTAAGACGTTGTGCTTTCTGGTTTTAAATTGCTATTAGGTATAAAATTTTGATCGCTAAATGTAGGTTCGCTATTAAATGGTGTTTGAGATACAAAGGCACCAGAGGTTTGGTAAGCCCCAGTATCGTTACCAACTTGTGCAACACTAGCTCTTATTTTTGCAAATGAAACACTTTCTGGTAACATAGTTACATTAGATAAAATGAAACTTGCTGAAGCAGATGGATAGAAAAAAGAAGTTTGATCTACCGAAAAAGGAGTTGCCAATGCACTAGACCAGTCGTTACGACCAGTAATATCTAAAAATAAATAATCTTTGTAGCCAAATTTTGCAATACCGTATAACGAGTTAATGCGTTTTTTAGATTTGTATTGAAACACTTCTATTGGTGATGCGGCATTGTTTAAGCTAAAGATACCAGGTTGTGCTAAATTAACTGTTTGCACTTGTTTGGTAGATGCTGTTTGGTCTAAACGATTTCCTCCTAAAGATACATCAACTTTAAAATCGCCAAAAAGCGTATTGTAGTTTAGTAAAAAATCGGTGTTTATTTCTCTATAAGTAACATCATGCTCTGCGTAAGCTCCATTTTTAAAGCGGTTACTAGAAAAAGCACGACGCAGTTCTCTTTTTTCACTAGAGTAGTCCATGCCAGTTCTAACTTGCAAGCTTAAATTGTTAGTAAAGTTGTGTTTTAAAGCAATGTTTCCAAATACGCGATCACGCTCAAAAGCGTTTCGGTTTTCGTATAAAATAAAATATGGGTTATCGAAAAAAGTATAATTAAACGAGTATTGTTGAACATTTTCTAGTCCAGGTTGCCAATAATTTTTTAAATTATTAATGTTTAAACTTCTTGGTCCCCAAGCAACAAGAGAGTAGTTAACATTTTCACTGCCATAACCGTTTGATGGTCTGTTATCACTACTTGAATTTGTGTAAGCAATAGATGAAGAAAATGTTGTTTTTTCTGTAGGTTCAAAATTTAATTTTAAAGCAACAGTTTGTCTGTCTAAATTAACACCTGGAATTATAGATTCGCTTCTTAAATCTGTAAACGATAATCTATAATTACCATTATCAAAACCATTTGAAATTGCAATATTATTTATGGTAGTTATACCAGTTTCGTAAAAATCTTTAAGATTATCTGGATTAGATTTTAATTCTGTTGGTGTAATTGTATTTCCAGAGTAAAGAGAAGTATCACCACCGCGAACAATGCTGCCGTTTTCTAAAAGCACAGGACTATCAAACTGAGGAGCAAAAATTCCTGTATCTAATCTTGGTCCCCAAGAATAACTAATATTATCATTTGTCCCACCACCAAGACCGTCTACAAACTCAAACATTCCTGAATTTCCTTGACCGTATGAATTTTGAAAATCAGGAAGTCTAAATGCTGTATCAATAAATAATGATGAATTTATACTTATACCTAATCCTTTAGTTTTTTTACCGTCTTTAGTTGTAATTACAATTACACCATTTGAAGCTCTTGTACCATAAAGAGCAGCAGCACTTGGTCCTTTTAAAACAGAAACTTCCTTAATATCGTCTGTGTTAACTTCCATAGCGCCATTTCCAAAATCTATTTCTTGAAAGCCTGCAGCTGCTTCGTTAGTAAAATTAAAAACTGTATTGTTGTTTATTGGTATTCCATCTACAACAAATAAAGGATTATTGTTAGAAAATGAGGCTTCACCACGAATGGTGATTTTAGATGATGAGCCAACACCTGTTGCTCCTTGAGATACTGTTACACCAGCTAATTTGCCGGATAAATTATCTAAAAAATTAACAGATTTGACTTCATTTAAACCTTCAGATTTTAAAGATTGTACTGCGTAGCCTAATTCTTTTCTTTCGCGCTCTAGACCTAATGCTGTAATAACAACTTCGTCTAAAGTTGAGGTGTCTTCGGTTAATTCAATATTAATAATTGTTTTGTTTCCAACGGTTATTGTTTGTGTTTTGTAACCTAAAAAAGAGAATTGTAATTGGTTGTCTTTAGACGGTATTTCAATAAGATATTCTCCATTTTGGTTAGTAGTGGTTCCATTCTTTCCTGATGTAATATTTACAAATGGTAGTGTTTCGCCATCTGTAGCATTAGTAACAGTTCCTGTAATTGTAATTTGTGCAAAGCTAAAACTTGATACAAGTAGCATTACACATAAGTAAATGTGTTTCATTTAAAAAAAATATTTTCAAAAAAAGTTAGTTAGGGTTTTGATGTGCAATTGCACATCTCTTTGGCTTTATATTGAAAATACAATTGGGGAACCTTTATTGCGGCTTGTGGAGACTGTATTCAGCTTTAAAAACTGTAATATATGTTTACTTTTCGCTTTCGCTGAAGTGATAATTTTTAATAATATCTTTCTAATATTTATTGAAAGATTTTTAAAACTATTTATAACCTTTTTAATGTCTAAAACATTGTCTATGTCTATAAGTGTTTCTAAACAAGCAATGTCAACTTTTTTAAGTGAAAAAAGATTAAAAATATGTTGATTTAAAATAGAAGATTGCCATGGTAAATTAACAAATAGCTTTGCGTTAAAGACAGATTTGTTAATTCCCATAAGATAAAAACCGCCATCTTGTGAAGGACCTAAAACTAAAGAATTGGTTTCAAGTTTTTTTTGAGCTTCTAATATGTGGCTAGTGTTTAAATGTGGAGTATCGTTACCAACAGTTATAATATTGTCGAAACCTTTTTTGAAAATTGATTCAATGGCATTTGTAAAGCGTTCACCAAAAGTATTACCAAATTGTTGGGTTTCTGAAATTATATAATAAGGGAGATTTGTTTTTTTTGTTTTTTCTTGAATTCCGGTATTTAGAGCTTTAAATAAATAAGCAGATTGTGAGAAAGGTTTGTTTAAACCTTCTCTTTCTGCAGAATTTGCAAAAATTAATATTGCTGTGTTTTTTTTCATATTTATGCTACAACACCTTGACAGCTACTTCCTGCGCCTGCAGTACAGCCATAGCAATGTTGAGATATAACAATATTTCTACCTTCTAATAACTCTTCTTTGTATTCGCTAATGTGTTTCGACTTACTGTTTACTGGTAATTCTAACATTTGGTTAAAATCACAATCAAATAAATAACCATCCCAACTAACGGATAGTGTGTTGGTACACATAACGTTTTCTACAGCTGCAGGATTATATGCTTCTACTAAAGCATACATATAATCTTCGTAGTTTTCACTAGCAATTAGATAATCTAAAAAACGAGCAATAGGTAGGTTGGTAATAGCAAATAAATTGTGAAAACTAATACCAAAATCTTCCATTAAAGCTTTTTTAAAATCTTTTTCCATTGTAGCTTGATCTCCTGGTAAAAAAGCTCCACTTGGATTGTAAACTAAATCTAATTTTAAATTGCTTTCTGGCATGCCATAACCACGATCGTTTAACTCTTGTAAGGCTTTTATAGACATATCAAAAACACCTTCACCACGTTGTTTGTCGGTTTTTCCTCTAGTCCAATGTGGCATAGAAGAAACAACATGAATGTTGTGTTTTTTAAAGAAGTCTGGTAAATCGTAATATTTTTTATTGGCTCTAATTATAGTTAAATTGGAGCGTACAATAAAATCTTTAACACCTACTTTTGAAGCTTCTTCAACAAACCATCTAAAGTTAGGGTTCATTTCTGGTGCACCACCAGTTAAGTCTAGTGTATGAGCGCCCGTAGTTTTAATAACATCAATTATTTGCTGCATGGTTTCACGCGTCATTATTTCTTTTCTATCTGGACCGGCATCTACATGGCAATGTTCGCAAACTTGATTACACATGTAACCTACATTTACTTGTAAAATTTCTAGTTTTTTTGCTTTTAAGGGAAATTGGTTAGTTTCAGAAATTTTATTTTTAAAAGTTGGTAATTCTCCACTTTTAAAAATTCCGTTAGATAAGATTTCTAGTTGTTTATTACTATTAGCTATTTCTTTACCTTGTTTTTTAAGGGACTTTGTTGCCATTAATGTTTTTCTGTTTATAAATTCTTACGTAGTAAATTATAAAGTGGTTTTATTAGCCATCTAATTTATTTACTTTATTCATCATTTGAACACCATGTACTAATGTTGCTCCACTTTTTATGGCAGCTCCAACATGTAATGCTTCCATCATTTCTTCTTTGGTAATACCACGTTGTAAACCATCTTTAGTATAGGCGTCTATGCAATATGGACACTGTTCTGTATGCGCTACAGCTAAAGCTATAAGTGATTTTTCACGGGCAGATAAATGTCCTTCTTCAAAAACTTTACCATAGTAATCAAAAAATTTATCGCCTAATTCTTGATTCCATTCGCTAATTTTTCCAAATTTTTTTAAATCTGCTGGGTCGTAGTATGTTTTATTCATTTTTGATATATTAATTTATATTGTCGAAGTTAAGTAATGTTCCTAACAAAAAAATGGATTCTACTTTGTTTCAAAATAGAATCCATTATTATGATTTTAAAAGTTTTATTAAGCAGATGGTCTTCCTTTAAGACGCTTTTCAATTTTTTGTTTTTTTTCTGTTATTCTTTTCATAACATCCATGATTTTAACGTCTTTACTTTCTTTATAAAATTCGTTTAAACCTAAGATTATAGCTTTTGCTTTTCTAGAAGCTTCAACACGATCACTAGTAGACATATTGCTCATTTTCATATCTTCAAATTCCTGAGCTTCAATCAGTAGGGTTTCCATATTATTCATTCATTTTGTATTAATCGGTCTAAAATATAAAAATGTTATTAATTAATTCCTAAAGAAATCATAAAAAATATTGATTGTACTATTAACTTCTTAAATTTAGAGGTTAAAAATTAGAAATAATTAAAAAGGATAACCGATGGCAAAATTTAAAATAGGTTCGTCTAATTTAAAATCTAAACGTTCTCCTTTTTCTTCTCCAGGATCATGAAATGGTGCAGCTAAATCTAAACGAATTACAAAACCTTGTACATCTACACGTAAACCAAATCCTGCACCCATTCCTAATTCGCTTAAAAAATCGCTTGAGAATTCTCCTCCTGGTAACGATGGGTTTTCTTTTGAGTTCCATACGTTTCCTGCATCGGCAAAAACGGCTCCTTTAAAGAAACCAAATATTGGAAAACGATATTCTATATTTGCTTCTAATCTAATATTACCAGTTTGGTCAAAAAAAGTTTCGTTTTCTGTCTCAGAGTTGGAATATGTGCCTGGACCAAGTGAGCGAATTCTAAAGGCTCGAACACTATATGGTCCTCCAGAAAAGTACTGTTTTGTGTATGGTAATATTTCTGAATTCCCATAGGCTAGACCATAACCGGCAAAAAGACGAGTTGCTATTTTTTGATCTTTACCAAAATTAAAATGATAATGTAAATCTATATCTGCTTTTGCATATTGTGCGTATTCAAGTCCAAAAATTTGTTTGGGTTCTCCAGCCTCCTTTTCTTTACCTAATAGGCTAATTGTATTTCCTGCTACATCAAAATTAAAATTGGCATAAAATTGATGCGTTTTACTAGAGTTCACTAATTCGTTGTAAGTAAAAGAATAGGTTAGCCCAGAAATAAACTCTTGATCGAAGCTGCTTTTTAAAAATGGATTGTCGTCTAAAATGGCTTGAAACTCTTCTGTTGTATTGGATAATCTTGTGTAATTTGTAGAAATAGGATTTATAGTATGTGTTACATAACGACTTGCATCCCAAACATAGCCAAACCTTGCATTTGCAGATAGTAATGTGTAAAGTTCGCTTCTGTTTAAATAATCGAAACCTATAGATGTTTTTGTTTTTGGAATGGCATATTTAAAATAATTATCACTTATTTTAATTGGAAATAATACACGTGGAAAAATAAATTCTGCTTCTGCTCCTAACTCTAAACTACTTAAACCTGCTTGGTTTTTTCCTGCAATTTGAGTTTCGTATGCCGCTTTTGTACTTATGTTTAATGTTTCTCCGCCTTTAAATAAATTACGGTTACTGTAGGTTAATACTAATGCAGGACCTGCAAAATTATTAGACTTTGTAACTGCTTGTATTTCTGCTCTAACAGCGCGTTTGTTTAATGGAGATAAATAAATATTAGCATCTAAAAGTCCTAAGCCATCATTTGCAATAGAATCTGTCTCTTTATATTGAATATTAACAAATTTATAGGCTCCAATTGTAGATAAACGTCTAGCAGTGTTTTTTGAGTTTAAAGGGTTGTATAATTCTCCTTCATTTAAAGTAATAAAAGGATCTAAGCGATCTGGACGGAAAAATTTAGGGTCTTGAACATATGTTTTTTCGTTGTAGCGCTCGCTATCAAAAACTTTAGAATCTTTAGGTAGCTCGTAATCAGGATAGATAATTACTTTTCCTAAACGATATGGGACAATTGCTTTTTCGGGAACTTCACTTTTTAATTTTAAGTATAAGTCTACGCTTTTGTTATCGTATTGGTTACTGTCTGCTTCAAAAATTAAAAAGTCTGAATTAAAATTATAATAGCCTTTGTTTTTTAAATGTGCATCAATACGCTGGCGCTCGGTTTTCATTCCTTCTAAATCAAATCGAGTTCCTTTTTTAAAATTTAATTTTTCTACTGCATATTTAATATCTTCATAAATAGGAGAAGGTAAAGAGTCTACTTGATAGGTCTCAATTTTATACGGTGTAGGAACTGTAATTGAATATACTACAGAGGCTTCTTTTGTGTTTTTGTTTTCAATAAAATCTGAAGTGGCGTGACTGTAAAAGAACCCATTGTTTTCTAATTTATTAACTAAAACATCTTCTACTTCGAAGGCTTCAACATCGCTTTGGTAAACAGGTTCTTCTCCAAATTGTTTAAATAACCATCTGTTTATAAATCCAGGTTTTTCTTTTTGAACTTTGTAGTAAAAATGTAAACCTGGTCGCATACCTAAAAACTTAGAGTTTGGCTCTGGAGTTATTACAGCTTCTAAAATAGGTTCTAAGCTTTTAGGGTTTTCTACAAGACTGTCTGCTTTTATTTCTATTTCTGCACCAGTATATAATAACTCTCCTTCTGGAATGTATTTTTTTACAGCACATGATTGTGTTATTACAATAATAATGCTTAGAATTATTTGTGTTTTTGTTTTCAAATTTAAGATAGTTGTATGTGCTATTTTTTTTACTACTAATTCTCTTTTAAGCTTTCTTTTTCAGGATCAATTTTTTCTTCGTCTTTAAGCTCTTGTTCTTTTTCTAAACGATCTCTTTCCTGCTTTTCTGCTTTAGTTTCGTTGTAGAGTATAGCGTCCCAAAGTTCACTAAATTTATTAAATTCTTGAGTGAAAATAAGTCCTATACCGCTAACTATGGTTTGTCCATCTATAATATTTTCGAATTCATTTCTTCTAAATCCTTTAAGTTTATAACGCCCATTTTTAGTTAATAAGTATTCTAGACTTACATTACCAATTAATGGTGAGGATTCGCCTGTAGAACTACTTCCTTGTAAATCCACTTCGCTACCAACTCTTACTACTAAACGGTCATCAAACAATCTTTTTTGTGCTGCCACATTTAATTGTGTTCTGTCTTGTGGTGCCGTACCTTGATAATCTGTATAACTGTCTAAACCAAAATCGAGTTCGAAACCAGAATTGCCTAATAGTTTATTTGAAAATACATTTAATTGATCTGAAACAGCATCGTTAAGGTTGTCTCTAGCAACAGTTGCAAAACCACCTGTACTACCATCGCTGCCAGATTCTGGATAAAAACGGTTTAAAACTAGTAATGAAAATACTTGCCTGTTTAACTCACCTTCCTGCTGATTAACTTGTTGTACTCGGCCATAAACTTGGCCGCTAATAGCGCCTTGCTCGTCTTCTGGCATATCTAATTTAAAAGATATTTTAGGTTGAAGCAATTCGCCATCAATATTTAAATAAACATAAAAAGGAAGAACTTGTCTATACTTACTTTTTACTGCAGGATCTGCTCCAGAAAGTTGTGATGCCATTAATGGTGATGCCGATGCTTTTAAATCGTAAATAGCACGAACGTCTAACTTAGCATCAAAAGGGTCTCCAGACCAAGAGACTTTACTGCCAGAAGCTAATTCGAATTTTCGATTAACAATGTTGTATAAATTCATTTCGTATAAACCGGTATCTACATTGTATGTTCCTACCAAATTCATACGCCCGTTTGGTTTCATTGTAAAATCAAAATCACCATGACCAGATACTTTAAAATAATCTCCTGTATCTTCATCTATAATTATAGTAACCGTTGCTTTATCTCCAACTTTTAAAAAGGTTTTAATATCGAATCCTTTTATAGTTGCGGTTTGTTCTTCGCTTTGCGTTAAAATAGCATCTGGATTTTCTCGATTAACAAATACTACAACACCATCGCGTTGCTCTATATTTACGGTTGCAGAAGGCATGACATAAGTTACGTCTGTGCTAGAACCAATAGTTGCATTAGCATTAAGTTTTGGAATTTGTAAATCTCCAGTTAATTTTCCATTGGCATCAAAACTTGCTTTTCCGTAGAGGAAATCGTTATCCTCTTTTGTGGCATTTAAAAACTGAAAATCTTTTGCTTTTAAATTTAAATTAAAAGTAGGATTGATAAAGGATTTTGTACCAATGTCTCCAGAAACGACAAGGCTATTACTGTCTTTATCTTTTATAGTAAAATTAGATAAGTTTAAACCTTCGTTATTAACACTTATTGCTTCGTTTTCTAATGTAAATGCTGCATTAAACATGGCGATATTAAAATCGGCATTATTAAAATTTAATTGTCCTTGATATTTAGGTTCTGTTGTTGTGCCACTTAATTTAAATGTCCCAGAAAGGTTTCCATCTGTTTCTTTTAAGTAGCCTTGAGAGAATTTTTCTAGAGCTATCATTTTAAACTCATTAATATCTAAATCCAAATCTAAGTTTGCTCCAGTTTCATTTGCAGTATAATCACCCACTAAATCTAAGTCTACATCACCTCCTTTTAGTGTTGAGTTAAAAGCGTAGCTGTTTCCGCCAAGCGATCTTCCTGTTATGGCTAGTTTGCCTAGATTAGCTTTTAAAACTTCAAGTTTATTAACCTCTAAATCGGCAAGAATACCTGTGTCTTTAAAAGGTTCTTCTAAAATGAAATCTCCATTTATTATACCGGAAGCTAAGGTTTTTTCGGTATTAAAATAACTTAAAAAATCTGCTAGATTAAAATTTTTAAAATCTATCGCAACGTGTTCTTTTGTTATATTTTGTAAGTTATCTGTAATCTCTACAGCTTGGTTACCGTTACTAATTTTAAAGTTGTTGAATTCTAAATGATTTTCAGTATAAATCATTTCATTATTTAATGGAATATTCCAAGGTTCTTGATTAAACGTTAAATTGTCTTGAAGTACTTTTAGTGTTAATTTTTCTTGATGTCCTGTAATTTGAGAAATTACATTTATTAATTTTTCTTCCTCATTAAATGCTGTGATTGTTAACAGCATTTCGTTGTTTTTTTGATCGGCTGAAATTTTAGTTTTTTGAATATCTATTGCTCCTGCTTTGAGTGCTTTAAAACCAAAATCAAAATTTAAATCGGTTTTGTTGGTATTCATTTTAAACGCTAAGCTATCTAATTCGTAACCGGCATAATTTATATGTGGTGCAGTAATATCTGCTATTAACTTTCGCTCTTCTTGTTCAAAATCTACAGCTATAGAAACGGTGTCTAAGTCTTTAACATTAACTAAAAGCACATCGTTTAATAATGGAGATTGTGTAATGTATCCATTTAATTTTAAACGAACAGGTTTTACTATAGAATCGGAAATTTTTACATCGCGATAGAAATAACTGTTTACATGTTTTTGTAAAGCCGTAGCAAAAGATCGTGGATCTGTATTAGATTGTAAGTTTAAATCGATTAATTTATTTTTAAATGTAACGGAGGTTGTATCACTTTTTACAAAACCAGTAGCGTCTATATTGCCCAATAGATAAGTTTTATTATCGTAAACTATTACACCGTCTTTAATATTTGCTTCAAAATTATAAGTTTCAGCATTTCCTTTAAAATCACCTTTTAATTTAAGGCCTGTTCTTATGTCTCGGTTCATTAAACCTAATCCTTGTAGGTTTGCACCAATAATATTTAAATTAATTTTAGCTTCTGGAGCGATAGAGTCTAAGGTTACTAATGCGTCTAAATCTAAATTAAGATTATCATCTTTATAATTAGATAGTATTTTTCCTTTTCCGTCTTTAATATTTCCGTTTAAATTAAGGTCTTTAATTGCATATTGATTATAACCAAAATTTGAAATTACCGCATTTACTTTAGCATCTAAAGTGTTTATAGTTTTTCCGCTACCGTTAGCCTTTAGTGTTAAACTTAAATTGCCTAAAGTTTCGTTTTGAAGTAGCTCGCTTAATTTATAATCATTAATTTTCACATTAGCATCAAAAGCAATAGTCTCCGCGTTTTTAAACGAACCGTCTATAGTTGCTATGCCTTGTGATGTTGTAATTTTAGAATTTGTAGAAATGTTTTTTAGTCCACCTTTTAAATTTCCGGTAATTTTAATGTTTTCTGGTAACGCAACACCAAGTTCCGTTTCGTTAACAAACTTGGCTAAATCTGTTTTAGTAGTTTCTGCAGAAAAATTAGGAATATTTAAATTTAACTCATTTGGATTTGTAGCATTTAAAATGTTTCCATTAGCAGAAACTCTTGTAGTATTTCCCCAATTAATAAAAGCATTTTGTAAGTTAATATTTGCTAAATAGCCATTAGCTTTAATTGTGCCTTTTAAAGGTTTCTTGCTAAGTGTGTTTAAATAATTATTAGATTTTAAATTAGGTTGAAATTTGAAAATTTCATTTAAATCTACATTAAAGTTAGGTAAGTTTAAATTGATTTTAGAATTTTCTGGTTTTTCGATTAATGATGCTAATGTGTTGTAATTTAATACTAGGTTTCCGTTAATTGAATTATTATTTAGCTTGAATTTTAAATTATCAATTGTTAATTTTTCATCAGAAACATTAAACTCAAGTGCAAAATCTTTTAAGTTTAATCCAGAGGTTTCTTTAAAATTAAACGTGTCAATGGTTAAGCCTCCTTTTTTATTTTCTAAAAAGATGGTGTGTCCTTTTAAATTTAAGTTGTTAAAAACTAATGCGTTTGGATTAAATTTAGTTTTGCTGGCTTTAGCATTGCCAATGAAATAACTAATATTGTCGTTTTCAAAATTTAAATTATCGACCGAAACTCTTAAATCTGGCCACTGAAAATTCTTAATATCTTGTTTTATATCCTCACTAACTTCTTCAACTTTTTGAATAATTGCATTGTCTTCCGTTTCGGTGTAAATAGCAATTGTAGAATTCTTTAAATCGAGAGTATTAATATTGATAGCGTTATTTGCTAAATCGGCATTTGGTATTTCTGCATAAAAATCTGTAATATTTACATTGGCAGCTATTCTATCGGCTTGCGATTTATAATTTGCTGTAACGTTTTTTAGTGCTATTTCGTCTGTAGAAAGCTTAGGTAATGGTGTTGGTTCTGCGTTTGGATTAACAGGAACGTAAGTTTGAAAGAATTTTATATTAGCTTGATCTAGTTCAATGCTTGACGCTTTAAACTCCATAGAATCAACATTTACTTCATCCATATTTAGATTTAGTTTGCTTATATCGAATCGGCTTTCTATTCCAGAGATAGCATCGTTGTAAACAACATCAATATCTCTAAAATTAAGATTTCCTAATATAATATTTAGAGGTTGCGCTGTTGTTGTAGTATCAACAGGAGTTGTGGTTTGTGTAGCGAAAGCATCAATTAGAAACTGAAAATTAAAACCGTTTATAGAATCTTTTCTTATAATATTAGCACGTAATCCTTCCCAGTCTAATGCTTCGACACCTACACTTTCTCCACGAATCATAGACCATAAAGGTACATTTGCTTCTAAAGATTTAGAATATACTAACGTATCGCCTGTTTTGTCTTCAAGGTAAAGGCCATCAAGCTGAATATCGCCATCAAAAGTTATAAATAGCTTTTCAATAGCAACTTTGGTATTTGTTTTATTAGAAACATAAGAAGTGGCTTTGTTTACAATAATATCTTGGCCAAAAGGACTTCTTATAAATAATATAATTAACAGAAATAATATTAAAAAGAACAGAATTGTTTTACCGATAATTTTTAAGAATCGGTATTTCTTCTTTTTAGCTTTAAATTCTTTATTATTTGTTTCTTCTTTCAATTTGAGATTGAATTAATATACAATATTATAATATTATAATTATAGATGTGTGCTTTAAAAGAATATTTAAGATAAAGTTATATAAATTAGTGATACTTTAGTGTTTAATTAACTAAATCATGTTGATTAATAATGCATAATATGAAAGTTAATAATGCTTTTTACCATAAGTTAATTAAGCACAATATAACACTTCAACGTTTATTAGAAGACGAAAGATTGTTTACTCAAGTACCAGAAAATTGGTATGTTGTAGTTGCAGATGTAGAAAATTCTACGATTGCGGTAGAAAATGGTCTTCATAACGAAGTTAATTTAGCAGCAACAGGAAGTATTGTAGCTGTGTTAAACGAGTTTAAACTTAAGGAAAGACATTTTAAAATCCCTTATTTTTTTGGAGGTGATGGAGCAACATTTATTGTTCCTGCTACTGTGCGCAAAAATGTTATGGATATTTTAGAAGTCCATCGTGTCCATGTACAAAATAATTTATCTCTTAATTTAAGGATAGGGACAATGTCTGTAAAAGATATTTTAAATACAGGTTTTAAATTAAAAATAGCTAAACTTAAATTAAATCCTTTATTAACAATACCTGTAATTCTTGGTAACGGATTAAAATATGCTGAAGACGAAATAAAAGCCTCATGGTTACCAAGTAAAAAAAGTTTCTCTAAAAAAGAAGTAAATTTAGAAGGCATGGAATGTCGATGGGACGAAATTGTTCCAGAGAATGAAGGTAAAAAAGTGGTTTGCCTTTTGGTATTTTGTGAAAACGAAATACAACAAGCTAAGGTTTATGCAGAAGTAATTACCAAAATCAATTCTATATTTGGGAACTTAGATAAAAGGCAACCAATTTCTACAATTAGCTTAAAATTAAACTCTAGTATAGCAAAAATAAGAAAAGAAATGTACGCCAAAATTGGTAAGTATAGTATCGGTTATTTAGCAAAAAATTGGTTTCTTACAGTTTTAGGGAAAGTATATTTTAAATTTTTTAAAGAAGGCAAAAAATATCTTGAAGAACTTAGTCAACTCTCAGATACAATTATGATGGATGGAACTATAAATACAGTTATGGTTGGAAAGGAAAAAGATATTGATAAATTAAAAACTTATTTAACGCATCGAGAAAATAAAGGAGAATTAACTTTTGGCATACATACAACTTATGCTTCGGTAATGTCTTGTTATGTTCAAGATCGAAAAGAAAAACATATTCATTTTGTTGATGCAACCGAAGGAGGTTATACTACAGCAGCAATTTCATTTAAGAAAAAATTAAATAATAAATAATTTTAAAAAAATAAAAGCTTTTGAACATCATATCGTTTGATGCTTAAAGTGTTGATTTGCAGCAATATACATATTTGTTAATTGCATTGAGTTTAGCTTAATTTTAATTATAGTAATACTCAAAATAAACGAAACAATTAATTTAGTTTCAGCAAAAATAAATATGATTCAATTAAATAAATACAGTAAAACAGTTACGCAAGACCCAACACAACCAGCAGCACAAGCCATGTTGCATGCTATTGGTTTAACTAAAGAAGATTTTTTTAAGCCCATTATTGGTATTGCAAGTACAGGATACGAAGGTAACCCATGTAATATGCATCTTAATGATTTAGCTAAATTGGCTAAAAAGGGTACTAAAAACGAAGATGTTGTAGGTCTTATTTTCAATACAATAGGTGTTAGTGATGGTATTTCTATGGGAACGCCAGGAATGCGTTACTCATTACCATCTCGAGATATTATTGCAGATTCTATGGAAACCGTAGTACAAGCCATGAGTTATGATGGTTTAATAACAGTGGTAGGTTGCGATAAAAATATGCCAGGAGCTTTAATTGCAATGATTAGGTTAAATCGTCCAAGTATTTTAGTGTATGGAGGAACCATTGATTCTGGTTGCCATAACGGAAAAAAACTAGACGTGGTTTCTGCTTTTGAAGCTTGGGGAAGCAAAGTTGCTGGAACCATGGAAGAAACCGAATATCAAAACATTGTAGAAAAAGCATGTCCAGGAGCAGGAGCTTGTGGTGGTATGTATACCGCAAATACTATGGCTTCAGCTATTGAAGCTCTAGGGATGACTTTACCGTTTAACTCGTCAAATCCAGCATTAAGTGATGCTAAAAAAGAAGAGTCTGTTAAAGCTGGTGAAGCCATACGTGTGTTATTAGAAAAAGATATTAAACCTTCAGATATTATTACGCGTAAATCTCTAGAAAATGCTGTAAGATTAGTCACTATTTTAGGTGGTTCTACAAATGCAGTACTTCACTTTTTAGCAATTGCAAGAGCAGCAGATATCGATTTTACATTAAAAGATTTTCAAGATATAAGCGATAACACACCATTTTTAGCCGACTTAAAACCTAGCGGAAAATACCTAATGGAAGATGTTCATGCTGTTGGCGGAATTCCTGCGGTTCTAAAATATCTATTGAAAAAAGGATTAATTCATGGTGATTGTTTAACCGTTACAGGAAAAACAATTGCAGAGAATTTATTGGATGTTGCAGATTTAACTGAAGGTCAAGATGTAATAAAGTCAATTGAAGAGCCAATAAAAATATCAGGTCATTTAAGAATGCTTTATGGTAATCTCGCTACCGAAGGTTCTGTTGCTAAAATCACAGGAAAAGAAGGTTTAAAGTTTATTGGTAAAGCAAAAGTCTTTGAAGGCGAATATGCTGCCAATGATGGTATTCGTGATGGATTAGTAGAAAAAGGAGATGTTGTCGTAATTCGTTACGAAGGACCAAAAGGTGGACCAGGAATGCCAGAAATGCTAAAGCCAACTGCTGCAATAATGGGAGCAGGTTTAGGTAAAGATGTGGCATTAATTACAGATGGACGTTTCTCTGGAGGAACGCATGGTTTTGTAGTTGGGCACATTACTCCAGAAGCTCAAGAAGGTGGTAATATAGCCTTAGTAAAAGATGGAGATATAATAACCATTGATGCCGAAACAAACTCCATTGTTTTGGAGGTTTCAGAAGAAGAATTGCAAAAAAGAAGACAGTACTGGAAAGCACCAGATTTAAAATTTAAACGAGGTGTGTTATACAAATATGCTAAAACCGTATCGTCTGCCTCAAAAGGATGTGTAACGGACGAGTTTTAAAAATTCCTTTGTAAAAAAGGAATCTCATAATCGTAGCAGTAATAGCTATGAATTTTAAATAAAAGAAAAAGAGTCTCAAGCAAAGCGCGAGAACAATATGTAAAATATATAAAGGTAGGATGAGATTCCTGCCTGCGCAGGAATTTATGGATACAAAAACTATAAAAAAAGAAACAAACACAACGCAAACTACAGAGCGTATTTCTGGCAGCGAAGCTATAATAAAATGTTTGTTAGCAGAAGGTGTAGATACACTTTATGGTTATCCTGGCGGAGCAATCATGCCAGTGTATGATGAGCTTTATAAATACCAAGATAAAATTCATCACGTGTTAACACGTCATGAGCAAGGTGCAACCCATTCTGCTCAAGGATATGCACGTATTTCAGGTAAAGTTGGTGTTGCAATTGCAACTTCTGGACCAGGAGCAACTAACTTGATTACAGGTATTGCAGATGCGCAAATAGATAGTACACCAATGGTTTGTATTACTGGTCAAGTAGCCTCGCATTTACTGGGTAGTGATGCTTTTCAGGAAACAGATATTGTAGGTATTTCTACACCAGTTACAAAATGGAATTGCCAAATTACCAAAGCTTCAGATATTCCTGAAGTTATAGCTAAAGCCTTTTATATTGCTAAAAGTGGTCGTCCAGGACCTGTTTTAATCGATATTACAAAAGATGCTCAGTTTGAAGAATTCGATTTTAATTACGAAAAATGTAAAGGTGTAAGAAGTTATATTCCGATTCCAAAATTAAATCATAATCAGGTTGAAGCTGCTGCAAAACTTATTAATTCAGTAAAAAAACCAATGATTGTTTGGGGACAAGGTGTGGCGTTAGGTCAGGCAGAAGCCGAATTTAAAGCGGTTGTTGAAAAAGCTGGAATTCCATCTGCTTGGACTATTTTAGGTGCAGGAGCAATTCCAACCTCTCATCCTTTAAATATTGGTATGGTTGGTATGCATGGTAATTATGCGCCAAATGTTTTAACTAATGAGTGCGACCTTTTAATTGCAATTGGTATGCGTTTCGACGATCGTGTTACTGGTAATTTAGCAACGTATGCTAAGCAAGCAAAAGTGATTCATTTTGAAATTGATCCAGCCGAAATAGATAAAAACGTTAAAACAGATGTGGCAGTTTTAGGTGATGCAAAACAAAGTTTAGCTGCCTTACTTCCGCTTTTAGAAGAAAAAACACATCCGGAATGGCATCAAAAGTTTAAAGATTTATATGCTATTGAATATGAAAAAGTAATAAAAAACGACATCCATCCTACAAAAGAAGGTTTAACAATGGGTGAAGTTTTACAAGAAATTAACTCACAAACTAAAGGTGATGCAGCAATTGTAACAGATGTTGGCCAGCATCAAATGATAGCTTGTCGTTATGCCAATTTCAACAAAACAAGAAGCAATATTACTTCTGGTGGATTAGGTACTATGGGCTTTGGTTTACCTGCTGCAATAGGAGCAAAAATGGCAGCTCCAGAACGTGAAGTAATTTCGATTTCTGGTGATGGTGGTTACCAAATGACTATTCAAGAATTGGGTACCATTTTTCAGCAAAAAGTACCAGTAAAAATTGTGGTTTTAAACAATGAGTTTTTAGGTATGGTTCGCCAATGGCAACAGTTGTTTTTCGATAAACGTTATGCGTCTACAGAAATGACAAATCCAGATTTTGTAGCTATTGCTAAAGGGTATTTTATTGAAGCCGAAAAAGTTACAAAGCGTGAAGATTTAAAGGATGCAGTTGCTAAAATGATAAACACAGATGGACCATACTTTTTAGAAGTTTGTGTAGAAAAGGAAGACAATGTTTTTCCAATGATACCAACAGGAGCATCAGTTTCAGACGTAAGATTAGAATAATATGGAAGCAGAAAACAACATATACACTGTTTCGGTTTACACCGAAAATAATATAGGATTATTAAATCGTATTTCGGCAATATTTCAGCGTAGACATATAAATATTGAAAGTATAAATTCTTCAGTTTCAGAAATTGAAGGTGTTTCAAAATTTACAATTGTTGTAAATATATCCGAAGAGCAAATGAAAAAAATAATTGGTCAAATTGAAAAACAAGTCGAAGTTATTAAGGCTTACTTTCATACAGATGAAGACACCATTTATCAAGAGTCTTGCATTTTTAAAATGAAATCTGATTTATTGTTTGAAGAGCGACAAATTCAGAATATAATTAAAGAAAGCAACGCTAGAATTGTAACTGTAAATCGTGACTTTTTTGTTATTGAAAAATCAGGACGTAAAGAAGAAATAGAATTATTATATAGAGAATTAAGTGCTTTTGGAATCATGCAATTTACACGTTCAGGACGTATTGCTGTTACAAAAGACGAAATGAAAATATCAACAATACTGGAAGCTTTTCAAGCATAACCAATAATTAAAATAAAAAGACAATGTCAAATTATTTCAACACATTATCATTAAGAAACCAATTAGATCAATTAGGTAAATGTAGATTCATGGATACTTCAGAGTTTGAAGATGGTGTTAACGCATTAAAAGGAAAAAAAATTGTAATTATTGGTTGTGGCGCACAAGGTTTAAACCAAGGATTAAATATGCGTGATTCAGGTTTAGATATTTCGTATGCATTAAGGCAACAAGCTATTGATGAGAAGCGTGCTTCTTACAAAAATGCTACCGACAACGAATTTAATGTTGGGACTTATGAGGAGCTAATTCCTACTGCAGATTTAGTATTAAACTTAACACCAGACAAACAACACACAAATGTTGTAGAAGCAGTAATGCCTTTAATGAAAAAGGGCGCTACGCTAAGTTATTCTCACGGATTTAATATTGTAGAAGAAGGCACTAAAATAAGAGAAGATATTACTGTAATTATGGTTGCTCCAAAATGTCCAGGAACAGAGGTTAGAGAAGAATATAAACGTGGTTTTGGTGTGCCAACATTAATTGCTGTACATCCAGAAAACGATCCAGAAAACAAAGGTTGGGCTCAGGCAAAAGCTTATGCTGCTGCAACTGGTGGTCATCGTGCAGGTGTGTTAGAATCGTCTTTTGTTGCTGAGGTAAAAAGTGACTTAATGGGTGAGCAAACTATTCTTTGTGGTTTACTTCAAACTGGAGCAATTTTATCTTTCGATAAAATGGTAGCCGAAGGTATTGAGCCTGGTTATGCAGCAAAATTAATTCAGTTTGGTTGGGAAACCATTACTGAAGCTTTAAAACATGGTGGAATTACAAACATGATGGACCGTTTGTCTAATCCTGCAAAAATAAAAGCATACCAATTGTCAGAAGAATTAAAAGATATCATGCGTCCTTTATTCGAGAAACATATGGACGATATTATCTCAGGTCACTTCTCAAAAACCATGATGGAAGATTGGGCAAATGATGATGTAAATCTTTTAAAATGGAGAGCAGAAACAGGTGAAACTGCTTTTGAAAAAACAACGTTAACAACAGATCATATTTCTGAGCAAGAATATTTTGATCATGGAACTTTACTAGTTGCATTTGTGAAATCTGGTGTTGAGTTAGCTTACGAAACCATGGTAAGTGCAGGAATTATTGAAGATTCTGCGTATTATGAATCACTTCACGAATTACCATTAATTGCTAATACAATTGCTAGAAAAAAATTATTTGAAATGAATAGAGTGATTTCTGATACTGCTGAATATGGTTGTTATTTATTTGATCACGCATGTAAACCGTTATTAAAAGATTTCATGAAAACAGTGGAAACAGATATTATTGGTAAAGCATTTGCAACTACAAATGGAGTTGATAATGTAGAATTAATAGCTGTAAACGATGCCATTAGAAATCATCCAATCGAAACAGTTGGTAAACGATTAAGAGCAGCAATGACTGCAATGAAAATTATAAAATCTGATGTAAAATCAGAAGAATCAGTTTTAGCTTAAATCTATTGTCATTCCGATTTAATTTTCGCGATCTCATAAAACATGGAAAACACCACAACAACATACAAGCCTACATTAGCATCTGTTGAAGCTGCTGCAGAAAAATTAAAAGGAGTTGCATCTGTAACGCCTTTAATGTCTAACAGAAATTATTCTAAGCAATTCGACGCTAATATCATGTTTAAGCGTGAAGATTTACAACAAGTACGTTCCTATAAAATTAGAGGTGCTTACAACAAAATGTCATCTTTAAGCCAAACAGAAATCGAAAACGGAATTGTATGTGCAAGTGCAGGAAATCATGCACAAGGTGTGGCGTTATCATGTAAGTTGTTAAAAATAAAAGGAACAATTTTTATGCCTTCTCCAACACCTAATCAAAAGGTGGAACAAGTAAAAATGTTTGGCGAAGAGTATATTGAAGTCGTATTAATTGGTGATACTTTTGATGATTCATATCATGCAGCAATGCAACAAAGTGAAGCATTAAATAAAACATTTATTCATCCTTTTAATGATGAAAAAGTTATTGAAGGCCAAGCAACCGTTGGACTAGAAATTATAGATCAAGTGCAACATCCAATCCATTATGTATTTGTTCCTGTTGGTGGTGGAGGTTTGTCTGCAGGATTGTCTTCAGTGTTTAAACTATTGTCTCCAAACTCAAAAATAATTGGAGTTGAGCCTACAGGAGCACCTTCAATGTCTACGTCTTTAAGACGAAAACAAAACACCGAATTAAAAAATATCGAAAACTTTGTTGATGGTGCAGCAGTAAAACGTGTTGGTGATTTAAACTTTGCAATTTGTCAGCAAAATTTAAACGATATGATTACGGTAGACGAAGGTAAAGTTTGTCAAACCATATTAGAATTATACAATAAAGATGCTGTAGTTGTAGAACCAGCTGGAGCATTAAGCATAGCAGCTTTGGAGCAATATAAAGAAGAAATAAAAGGTAAAAATGTTGTGTGTGTTGTTAGCGGAAGCAATAACGACATCACACGTACTCCAGAGATTAAAGAGCGTGCATTGTTGCATGCTAATTTAAAACATTATTTTATTGTCAAGTTTCCGCAACGCGCCGGTGCTTTACGCGAATTTGTGGTAGATATTTTAGGTCCAACAGATGATATTACACACTTTGAATATACTAAAAAAGTAAACCGCGAAAATGATGTTGCTGTGGTTGGTTTAGAATTAAAATCTCCAAGCGATTTAGAACCTTTAATAACTAAAATGAAGTTGAATAATTTTTTTGGAGACTATTTAAATGATAAACCCGATTTGTTTCAGTTTTTAGTATGATTTTGATAATTATGAGCTTAAAAACTTTCAAATTCGCAAAAATTCATTAAAAAGCACAAAAATTAAATGTTTGTATTAAATTAAATTATACGTTTGCATCATGTTTACAATTATAAATAAAAACGAAAGACCCACAAGTTTGCTATTACGCAGACGACGTCGCTAATATGCATACTTCAAGCTTTTAGTTAATAGTTTTTATTTTTTTTCAGACAGTGAACCACACATCACAAATATTTACTTTTCCAAATACAGTTATTAGAAATAATAACAGGATTGTTGTGCGTCCCATTTTACGTCGACGCCCTTAAGGGTGTACTTCTATTTTAGAACTTAGGTGAGTCCGGTTCTCTATTCCTGCAAAGTCAGGAATCTCAAAAAAACAAAATCAATATTTTTTAATTATATAAATCAATTACAATGAAAATTGTTATTGCTGATAAGTCACATAGTGTTTACGCAGATATTATTTGCCAAACTATTGCAGACGCTGCTCAAGTTAGAGGAACAGGTATTGCAAAACGTAAACCAGAATACATCATTACCAAAATGGAAAATGGTAATGCAGTCATTGCTCTAGAAGATAATAAGTTTGCTGGCTTTTGCTATATCGAACAATGGAGTCATGGTAAGTTTGTTGCTAACTCGGGCTTAATTGTACATCCTGATTTTAGAAATTTAGGACTTGCAAAAAAAATAAAGAAAGTAATCTTCGACCATTCTAGAACCAAGTATCCAAATGCCAAAGTATTTAGTATTACTACAGGTTTAGCTGTTATGAAAATGAATAGCGACTTAGGTTATAAACCCGTTACATTTTCAGAATTAACTAAAGATCAAACCTTTTGGAACGGTTGCCAAACCTGTAAGAATTTTGACGTTTTAACCAGAACAGAGCAAACCATGTGCTTATGTACAGGCATGTTGTATGACCCATCAAAAGAGGCTAAGCCTGTTGAAGAACACAAATACGATAAAAAAGTGTGGACCAGATTAAAAAGCATTAAGCAAACAAGATTTCTAAAAAAAGATAAAAATGAGTAATAAAAAATTAGTTATAGCATATAGTGGAGGTTTAGATACATCGTATTGCGCAGTAAGTTTATCTAAAGATTATGATGTACATGCAGTAAGTGTAAATACAGGAGGTTTCACTACGGAAGAGATTAAGAAAATAGAAAGTAATGCCTATAAAATGGGAGTTTCTACGTGTAAAAACATTGATGCAGTTGCTACTTTTTATACTAAAGTAGTCAAGTATTTAATCTTCGGGAATGTATTGAAAAATAGTACGTATCCTTTATCAGTAAGTGCAGAACGTATTATCCAAGCTATAGAGATTATAGAATATGCTAAAAGTATTGATGCAGAATATATCGCGCATGGAAGTACAGGAGCAGGAAACGATCAAGTACGTTTTGATATGATTTTTCAAACTTTGGCTCCTGGTATTAAAATTATAACACCAATTAGAGATCAAAAACTGACTAGAGAAGAAGAAATAGAATATTTAAAGTCGGAAGGTGTAGATATGTCTTGGGAAAAATCAAAATATTCTGTAAACAAAGGACTTTGGGGAACAAGTGTTGGAGGTGTAGAAACTTTAAAGTCTGAAAAACCTTTGCCAAGCGAAGCCTATCCTTCACCATTAGAAAAAGAAGGCGAAGAAAAAGTGACATTAACCTTTAAAAACGGGGAGTTTGTTGCTTTAAACGGACAAGAAAATGCGCCAGAAGTCAATATTGAAAACCTAAACACTATTGCTTCTGCATATGCTATTGGAAGAGATATTCATGTTGGAGATACTATTGTTGGTACCAAAGGAAGAGTTGGTTTTGAAGCTGCTGCAGCTTTAATCACCATAAAGGCACATCATTTATTAGAAAAACATACGCTTACAAAATGGCAATTACAACATAAAGAGTATCTGTCTAGTTTTTACGGAATGCATTTGCATGAAGGACAGTACTTAGATCCTGTAATGCGTGATACGGAAGCTTTTTTACAAAGCTCACAAAAAATGGTGTCTGGTAATGTGGTGGTCACTTTAAAACCGTATCATTTTTCTTTAGATGGTATTGTTTCCAATCACGATTTAATGTTTAGTGCATTTAGTACCTATGGTGAAGAAAATAAAGCTTGGACAGCAGATGACGCCAAAGGATTTATTAAGATTATTGGAAATCAGAATAAAATTTATCAACAAATAAATTCAGAATTATGATACAAGTAGGAATCATTGGAGGTGCTGGTTACACAGCAGGAGAATTAATTAGGTTGTTGTTAAATCATCCAAAAGCGAATATTAATTTTATTTATAGTACATCTAATGCAGGAAATAAAGTATACCAAGTACATCAAGATTTAATTGGTACAACTGAGTTAGAATTTTCGAATAGGATTAATTCAGAAGTTGATCTGCTTTTCTTGTGTTTAGGTCATGGAAATTCCACTGCTTTTTTAGAAAAAAACACTTTTTCAGATACTACTAAAATTATAGATTTAAGTAACGATTTTAGATTGCTTGCAAATAAGAATTTTCAAGGAAAAGAATTTGTATATGGTTTAGCAGAATTAGATAAAGAAGCGATTAAAACAGCCAATTACATTGCAAATCCTGGTTGTTTTGCAACAGCATTACAATTAGCAATTTTGCCTTTAGCTGCAAATGGCTTGCTTACTAATGATGTACATATAAATGCAGTAACAGGTGCAACTGGAGCAGGAACTTCTTTATCTACAACAACGCATTTTACATGGAGAGATAATAATTTTTCGCATTACAAAGCATTTAATCATCAGCATTTAGGTGAAATTAATCAGACAGTAAAACAGTTGCAGAGCGACTTTAATTCCGAAATCAACTTTATGCCAAATAGAGGTGATTTTTCTAGAGGAATTTTTGCAACAACGTATACAAGGTATAAAGGTTCTCTTGAGGAGGCAAAAGCAATGTACAAAGCGTATTATAAAGATGCTGTATTTACAGTAGTTTCAGATGAAAGTATCTTTTTAAAACAAGTGGTAAACACCAATAAATGTATTATAAGTCTTGAAAAACATGGAGACAAATTACTAATTACAAGTACCATTGATAATTTATTAAAAGGAGCTTCTGGAGCAGCGGTGCAAAACATGAATTTAATGTATGGTTTTGAAGAAACGGAAGGTTTAAAACTGAAAGCAACTTATTTTTAAAAGTACTGCAGCTGCGTTAGCGGTTGAAGTGGCATCCTTTTTATTTGTCTCTTCGAGCGCAGTCGAGAAGTTGTCAAATAAAAAGATATAACGGAAAACGCGACCCTTGTGGTAACGCCCAAATAATAAAAAGATGTCACCTTGAACGCAGTCGAAAGGTCTAAGTGAAAATATAGTTTAATTAAAAAAGATAACCGCTTTCGCGGTCACTACGATGAAAATAGCAATTATAGGAACAGGAAACTTAGGAAAGTCCATCGCAAAAGGTTTGATTACCAACAATGCGATTACTAGTTTGTATTTAACCAAACGGAATTTGGATGAGATTCAAGAATTTGATGGATATAAAAACGTGTATGTTACAACAGATAATACAGAAGCGGTTAAGCAGTCGGATATTATCATTTTTGCAGTGCAACCAGCGCATTTTGAGCAAATATTGAATGACATTAAGCCGGAATTAACAGAGAAACACGTGTTGATTTCGACTATTACAGGTTTTCTAATTCCTAAGATTGAGGCACAGGTTGGAGCAGATAAATTTATTATTCGTGCCATGCCAAATACTGCTATTGCAGTTGGAAAATCTATGACATGCTTATGTAGTAATGTGCAAGGTGAAAAACGCATTAAAATTGCTGAAGCTATTTTTAATCGATTAGGGCATTCATTAAGTATTCCAGAAAGTCAAATGCAAGCAGCAACAGTAGTTTGCGCAAGTGGTGTTGCCTTTTGGATGCGATTAATTAGAGCAACAACACAAGCAGCAATTCAGTTAGGTTTTGATGCCAAAGAAGCACAAGAATTAGCCATGTATACCAGTGAAGGAGCTGCAAGTTTGTTGATTACCAATGGAAACCATCCTGAAGAAGAAATTGACAGAGTTACCACACCAAAAGGCTGTACGATTGAAGGTTTAAATGAAATGGAACATAAAGGGTTGAGCTCGTCTTTAATTCAAGGAATGATTGCATCGTTTAATAAAATTAATAATATTAAAAAAGAACAGATATGAGTTTGTTTAACGTCTATCCTTTGTTTGATATCACTCCTGTAAAGGCAGAAGATGTCTTTGTTTTTGATGAAAACAACTCCAAGTATTTAGATTTGTATGGTGGACATGCTGTGATTTCTATTGGACATTCGCATCCAAAATATGTGTCTGCTATCTCAGAGCAAGTTTCTAAAATAGGATTTTATAGTAACTCAATTCAAAATCCACTACAAGTTGAGTTAGCAACAAAACTTTGTGAGTTATCTAGTTGTAAAGAGTACCAATTGTTTTTATGTAATTCTGGAGCAGAAGCGAATGAGAATGCTTTAAAATTAGCCTCCTTTCATACTAAAAAGAAAAAGGTAATTGCTTTTAAAAACGGATTTCATGGTCGTACATCTGCAGCTGTTGCAGCAACTGATAATGCAAAGATTATTGCACCAATTAATGCGCAACAAGAGGTTGAGATTCTGGAATTAGGTGACTTAGAAGGTGTGGAGAAAGCACTAGCTAATAACGATGTTTGTACAGTAATTATAGAATGTATTCAAGGCGTTGGAGGTTTAGATGAAAGTACTGCAACTTTCTACGAGGGTGTAGATGCGTTATGTAAAAAATATAACACGTGCTTTATTGCGGATGAGGTACAATCTGGTTTTGGTAGAACTGGCGATTTCTTTGCGTTTCAGAAATATAATGTAACTCCAGATATTATATCGATTGCCAAAGGCATGGGGAATGGTTTTCCAATTGGAGGTATTTTAATTCACCCAAATATTAAAGCCTCTTTTGGTTTGTTAGGAACCACTTTTGGTGGGAATCACTTAGCGTGTGTTGCATCTTCGACTGTATTAGAAGTTATTGAAGAAGAGGATTTGATGCAAAATACTAAAGACATCTCAGCTTATTTTCTAGAGAAAGCAAAAGAAATTTCGGCAATTAAAAACATAAAAGGTCGTGGATTAATGTTAGGGTTGGAGTTTGATTTTCCAATAGCAGACCTTCGTAAAAAGTTAATTTTTGAACATAAGATATTTACAGGAAGTGCTAAAAATCCGAATTTATTACGGATTCTTCCGCCTTTAACCATCAAAAAAGAACACGTGAATTTGTTTTTTGAGGCTTTAAAAAGCGAATTAAATTAATTAAAAAAGATTCCTGCTTTCGCAGGAAGTAAACATGAAAAAATACACCAACATAAAAGATATATCTAATCTTCAGGAAACCATTAAGGAGGCCATTTTATTGAAAATGAATCCTTTTGAGTTTCAGGAATTAGGAAAAAATAAAACCTTAGTCATGCTTTTCTTTAATGCCAGTTTAAGAACAAGGCTAAGCACAGAAAAAGCAGCAAAAAACCTGGGTATGAACGTTATGGTTTTAAACGTAAATGACGCTTGGAATCTAGAGTTTGAAGATGGTACCATCATGAATGCAAATACTTCAGAACATATAAAAGAAGCTGCAGCAGTTATTTCGCAGTATGCAGATGTGATTGCGGTTAGAGCGTTTCCTAGTTTAACCGATAAACAAAAAGACGAATCTGAATTTGTAATGAATAGTTTCATAAAATATGCAACAGTTCCAATTGTGAATATGGAAAGTGCTACAGCACATCCTTTACAAGCATTGGCAGATGCAATTACCATTACCGAATTAACAGAAAAATCAAAACCTAAAGTCGTTTTGTCTTGGGCTCCACATCCAAAAGCGTTGCCACAAGCAGTTGCAAATTCGTTTGTAGAAATAATGCAAAATATGGATGTAGATTTAACCATTACACATCCAGAAGGTTATGAATTAAATGAAGTTATCACGAAAAACACAACCATAAATCATAACCAAGAAGACGCATTAAAAGATGCAGATTTTGTCTATGTAAAAAACTGGAGTAGTTATAATGACTACGGAAAAGTATTAAGTCAAGATAAAAATTGGATGATAACAAAATCAAAACTTGGAGACGCTAAATTTATGCATTGTTTGCCAGTGAGAAGAAATGTAATTGTTGAAGATGCGGTTTTAGATAGTGAACAATCTGTTGTAATGCAACAAGCCAATAACAGGACATTTTCAGCGCAAATTGTGTTGAAGCAGATATTGGAAAAATTATAATCGTCATTGCGAAAGAGGTACGATTGAAGCAATCTTTTAAATTGAAGAAGATTACTTCGTCATAAATTCCTCGTAATGACAACTAAAAATTATGAAAACACTAAAAATCATAAAAATTGGAGGAAACATCATCGATGATGATAGCGCTTTACAGCAATTCCTAAAAGCATTCGCGACTATAGAAGCACCTAAAATCCTAGTGCATGGAGGCGGAAAACTAGCAACTAAATTAGCGCAACAAATGAAAGTTGAGGTTAAAATGATTGATGGAAGACGTATTACAGATGCAGATACTTTAAATATTATTACTATGGTCTATGCTGGAAAAATCAATAAAACTATAGTCGCACAATTACAAGCTAACAGTTGTAATGCTATTGGTTTTTCAGGAGCAGATGGCAACACGGTAGTTTCGGATTTAAGACCATCTAAACCTATCGATTATGGATTTGCTGGAGACGTCAAAAAGGTAAATACAGAAACCTTAGAAATTCTTTTAAACAATACAATTACACCTGTGTTTTGCGCGATTACTCATGATAGAAACGGACAATTATTAAATACCAATGCAGATACGATTGCTTCCGAATTAGCAATAGGTTTTGCAACAAAATATAAAACTGAATTATATTATTGCTTCGAAAAAAAGGGCGTTTTAGAAGATGTAAATAATGACGATTCTGTTATCCAAAATATAAACACTAAAACCTACCAACCGTTAATTGAAAATGGTATTATTTATGAAGGCATGTTGCCAAAATTAAACAACTGTTTCCATGCTGTAAATAATCAAGTTCAAAAAGTTTGTATAGGTAAAGCGCAAATGCTTTTTCAAAAAGACAATAAACACACAACAATTACAAAATGATAGAAAAACTAACAACCAGGGCAATTGCATTGTTAAAGCAATTAATAGAAACGCAGTCGTTTTCTTCAGAAGAAGGGCCTACTGCTGCGCATATTGAGCAATGGTTTAAGCAACAAGATATTCCGTTTCATCGTACACAACATAATGTTTGGTCTACTAACAAGCATTTTGATGAAAGTAAACCAACCTTATTATTAAATTCACATCATGATACTGTAAAACCAAATAATGGTTATACCAAAGATCCTTTTAAAGCCATTGTTGAAAACGGAAAATTATATGGTTTAGGTAGTAATGATGCTGGAGGTTGTTTGGTGAGTTTATTAGCGACCTACGCGTATTTTTACAATAGAGAAGATTTAAATTTTAATTTAGTTATTGTCGCTTCCGCGGAAGAAGAGAGTAGTGGTCCAAACGGATTGAATAGCATGCTAAATGTTATTCCAAAAGTAGATGTCGCGATTGTAGGAGAGCCAACGTTGATGCATTTAGCAGTTGCCGAAAAAGGTTTAGTAGTATTTGACGCAGTGGTAAAAGGAACGCCAAGTCATGCTGCACATCCAAATAATGATAATGCGATTTATAATAGTATTTCCGTTTTAGAATGGTTTAAAAATTATACCTTTTCTAATACATCGGATGCTTTAGGGGAAGTAAAAATGACAGTGACACAAATTAATGCAGGAAAACAACACAATGCAGTGCCAGCAGATGTAAAGTTAGTTGTAGATGTTCGTGTGAATGATAAATATTCAAATCAAGATATTGTGGATATTTTACAAAAGGAAGCACCTTGTGATAGTATTATTCCAAGAAGTATAAAATTAAATTCGTCTTCCATTCCAATAGATCATCCATTGGTTATTGCAGGAATAGAAATTGGCAGAAGTACCTATGGTTCGCCAACATTATCCGATCAAGCAGTATTAAGTTGCCCTTCGTTAAAATTGGGTCCAGGAGATAGCACACGATCGCATTCCGCTGACGAGTTTATTTACGTGAATGAGATTGAAGAAGGGATTAAAATATATATTGAATTATTAGAAAAAGTACTTTAGTAAACGTCATAACGAGGAAGAATGACGAAGTTATCTCATCATAAGATTGCTTCATTTCATTCGCAATGACTATAAAAAATAAAATTATGAAACTCTGGGATAAAGGAATTAGTATCGATAAAAAAATAGAACAATTTACTGTTGGAAACGACAGAGAAATTGATTTGCATATTGCAAAATACGATGTAGAAGCATCTTTGGCGCATGCCATTATGTTAGCGTCTATTGGAATTATTTCTTCCGATGAATTAGAACAATTAAAAAGCGGATTACAAGCTATTGCTGAAACCATTGAAAACGGAACGTTTGTTATTGAGGATTCCTTTGAAGATGTACATTCTAAAATTGAATACGAACTAACAAAAACTTTAGGTGATGTTGGAAAAAAAATTCACACAGCACGTTCTAGAAACGATCAGGTTTTAGTTGCACTTCAGTTATATTATAAAGACAGCCTAAGGCTGATTAAAGATAAGACTGAAGTCTTTTTCAATACGTTGTTAGGTTTAGCGGAAACACATAAGGAGGCTTTACTTCCAGGTTATACGCATTTACAAGTCGCAATGCCTTCTTCTTTCGGTTTGTGGTTTTCTGCTTATGCTGAGGTGTTGATTGACGATGTTTATTTACTAAACGCAGCTTTAAAAACAGTAGATCAAAATCCCTTAGGTTCTGCAGCAGGTTACGGAAGTTCTTTTCCTATTGATAGAGATTTAACTACTAAAGAATTAACGTTTTCTACTTTAAAATATAACGTCGTTGCTGCGCAAATGAGTAGAGGTAAAAGCGAACGTACCATTGCTTTAGCTTTAGGAAGTGTGTGTAATACCTTAGCGCGTTTTGCAATGGATATTTGTGTGTATAATAGTCAGAATTTTGGCTTTGTTGCCTTTCCAGACGAGTTAACTACAGGAAGTAGCATTATGCCACATAAAAAAAATCCGGATGTGTTTGAATTAATTAGAGGTAAAGCAAATAAAATTCAAGCGTTGCATACTGAAATGGTATTAATTACCAACAACTTACCAAGTGGTTACCACAGAGATTTTCAGTTGTTAAAAGAAAATATCATAGCAGCAATTGAAGATGTCAAAGATTTGTTAGATATTTTTAATTATGCGATTCAGCAAGTTATTGTAAAAGAAATAGACTTAAACGATGCTAAATACCAATACTTGTTTACTGTAGATAATATTAATACGTTGGTAGTAGAAGGCATGCCTTTTAGAGAAGCTTATAAGAAAATTGGAGGAGAAGTAGAAAACGGAACGTATACGCCAGATACTTCTAAGAAACATACACATGTTGGTAGTATTGGTAATTTGTGTTTAGAGGAAATACGAAGAAAGTTTCCTGAATAAGTATTTAGTTAAGAAATAAAAAAAGCACCTTCCTCAAGCTGCTTTTTTACTTTATAAGATTCCTGCCTGTACAGGAATTATTTATACTCTAGGTAAATCGCTATCATCTTTTAGTGGTAAGCTAGATTCTCCCATTAAATAGGTGTCAACGTGATGCGCTGCTTGTCTTCCTTCCGAAATTGCCCAAACAATTAAAGATTGTCCGCGACGCATATCTCCAGCTGCAAAAACACCAGGAATGTTCGTTTTGTAATCTTTGGTAGATGCTTCAATATTGGTTCTAAAATCCATGTTTAATCCAAATTGTTCTGCTAGCGTTTTTTCAGCTCCTGTAAAACCAAGTGCTAATAATGCTAAGTTACACTCCCAAGTTTTTTCTGTATTTGGTAATTCATTTAATTGAGGTCTTTCACCTGGTTTAAAAATCCATTCAACTTCAACCGTTTTTAGGCCAATTAAATTTCCGTCCTTGTCTCCTAAAAACTCTTTTGTAGAAATACTAAAAAAACGTTCTACACCTTCTTGGTGTGATGAGGTTGTTTTTAGCTTCATTGGCCAATATGGCCAAGGTTGGTGTGCTGGACGACCTTCAGTAGGTTTACTTAAAATTTCGAAATTGGTAACCGAAGTAGCTCCATGACGATTAGAGGTTCCAATACAATCACTTCCTGTATCTCCACCACCAATTACAATGACGTCTTTTCCTTTTGCAGAAATAATGTCTTTAAATTCTACTAAGCCATCTACAAATTGATTGTTTAGTTTTAAGAAATCCATTGCTTGAGTAACGCCTTTTAGGTCTGCTCCAGGAATTGGAATGTTTCGTCTAACTGTTGCGCCACCACATAAAACTACAGCGTCAAAATCGTCTTTAAGTTGATTTGCATCTACATTTACACCAACATGTGCATTGGTTTTAAAAGTAATACCTTCTTCTTCTAAAACGGCAACACGTCTATCTATTACGTTTTTCTCCATCTTAAAATCTGGAATACCGTAGCGTAATAAACCACCAACTTTTGCATCGCGTTCAAAAACAGTAACGCTATGTCCTGCTCGATTTAATTGTTGTGCAGCTGCTAGACCAGCAGGTCCAGAACCTATAACAGCAACCGTTTTATCGGTTCTTAATTTTGGTGGTTGAGCTGTAATCCATCCTTCGTTAAAGGCAGTTTCAACTATATTTTTTTCAATATTCTCAATAGTTACAGGATCTTCGTTTATACCTAAAACACATGCTTCTTCGCAAGGTGCAGGACATAAACGACCAGTGAACTCTGGAAAGTTATTTGTTTTGTGTAAAATTTCGGCAGCTTCTTTCCATTTTCCTTTGTAGACTTTGTCATTAAAATCTGGAATTAAATTACCTAATGGACAACCACTATGGCAAAACGGAATTCCGCAATCCATACAACGTGCACCTTGGTCTTTTAACTTATCCTCTTTAAGTGGAACCGTAAATTCTTTATAGTTTTCAATTCGTTTTTTTGGCTCAATATAACTTTCGTTTTGGCGCTTAAACTCTAAAAATCCTGTTGTCTTTCCCATAATCTACGCTAATTCTAATTGTTCTTGTTCTAATATTAATAAGGCCTGTCTGTATTCTTCTGGTAATACTTTTTTGAATTTTGGAAGGTAGTTTTTCCAATCATCTAAAATGCGTCTTGCTAAAGGACTTCCAGTTGCAAGGAAATGATTTTCAATAAGCTGCTCTAGTTGTAATTGATCTTCAACGTTTTCAACTGGATCAATATTTAAATCGTCTGAATTACAGTGTTGCTTAAAGGTTTCTTTTTCATCAAAAACATAAGCAACTCCACCACTCATTCCTGCTCCGAAGTTTCTGCCTACAGCGCCAAGAATTACAGCAACACCACCTGTCATGTATTCACAACCATGATCTCCAATACCTTCTACAACTGCTTTTGCACCAGAGTTTCTAACGCAAAAACGTTCTCCAGCTTTTCCGTTTATATATACTTCACCAGATGTTGCTCCATAAAGCGTTACGTTTCCAGTAATGATATTATCTTCTGGAGTTATCGTACATTTTTCAGGCACTTTAATAATTAATTTCCCTCCAGATAAACCTTTTCCTAAGTAATCATTTGTATTTCCATGTACTGTGAATTTTAATCCTTTGGTAGCAAATGCTCCAAAACTTTGTCCTGCAGAACCATGGAAATCAATATCAATAGTGTCTTCTGGTAAACCATCTGCACCATAGATTTTTGAGATTTCATTACTAACAATGGCTCCAACTGCACGGTCTATATTGGTGATAGGTAATTCGAAGTGTATTTTTTGTCTTCTGAACAAAGCTTGGTGTGCTTGTTTAACAATTTTGAAGTCTAAATGCACATTTAAATTGTGGTCTTGACAGTAGGTATTAAATAATTGTACATCTTCATCAACTTTTACTTTGTGAAGAATTGGTGTTAAGTCAATTCCTGAAGATTTATAATGATCTATAGCTTTATTTCTATTTAGTTTTTGAGATTGGCCAACCATTTCATTGATGGTTCTAAATCCTAATTTAGCCATAATTTCACGTAATTCTTGCGCTACAAAATACATGTAGTTTACTACGTGTTCTGGTTTTCCTTTAAACTTTTTACGTAGTTCTGGATTTTGAGTTGCAATTCCAACAGGACAGGTGTTTAAGTGACAAACACGCATCATGATACAGCCAGAAGCGACTAAAGGTGCAGTAGCAAAACCAAATTCTTCTGCTCCTAATAAACAAGCAATAGCGACATCACGACCTGTTTTTAGTTGTCCATCACATTCTAAAACTACACGATTTCTAAGGTCGTTCATTACTAAAGTTTGTTGTGCTTCTGCAATACCAAGTTCCCAAGGTAATCCTGCATGACGTAAGGATGTTAAAGGAGAAGCTCCAGTACCACCATCAAAACCAGACACTAAAATTACATCTGCTTTAGCTTTAGCAACACCAGCAGCTACGGTTCCTACACCAACCTCAGATACTAGTTTTACGTTAATTCTAGCTTCACGATTGGCACATTTTACATCATAAATGAGTTGCGATAAATCTTCAATAGAATAAATATCGTGATGTGGTGGAGGTGAAATTAAACCTACATAAGGCGTAGAGTTTCTGGTTTTTGCAATTTCACGATTTACTTTTAGTCCAGGTAATTGTCCGCCTTCACCAGGTTTTGCACCTTGTGCTATTTTAATTTGAATTTCGTTGGCGCTAGTTAAATAATTTGAAGTTACACCAAAACGACCAGAAGCTACTTGTTTTATAGCAGAGTTTCTCCAATCTCCTTGAGAGCTTTTGTAAAAACGTTCTTGATCTTCTCCACCTTCACCAGAATTAGATTTTCCTCCAATTCTATTCATGGCTACTGCTAAATTTTCATGCGCTTCTTTACTAATAGAACCATAAGACATGGCTCCTGTTTTAAAACGCTTTACAATTTCTGTCCAAGGTTCTACTTCCTCTAACGGAATAGGGTCAAATTGATCAAACTCAAACAAACCTCTAATGGTCATTAAACTTTTAGATTGGTTATTTACCAATTCTGAATACTCTTTAAAAGTAGAGGCTTTATTGGTTCTAACAGATTCCTGAAGTTTAGCAACTGTTAATGGGTTAAACATGTGTTTTTCTTGTCCGCGTCGCCATCTATAATCACCTCCAACTTCAATAGTTGGCTCTATATTTTTATGGAATGCTTTTTTGTGACGTTTTACAATTTCTTGTTCAATTTCTCTTAAGCCAATACCTTGAATACGAGTGGTTGTGTTTGGGAAATATTTTTCGACTGTAGACGATTTAATTCCGATACATTCAAAAAGTTGAGATCCTCTGTAGGAGTTTAAGGTTGAAATTCCGATTTTGTTCATAACCTTCAAAATGCCTTTTCCAACTGCTTTGTTGTAATTTTTAATTGCAGTTAAATATTCTAAATCTGTGACGTCTTGGTTTTCGATTTGTTTCTGAACAATTTCATTAACTATATAAGGATTTACAGCACTTGCTCCATATCCAAATAGTAAGGCAAAATGATGAACTTCACGAGGTTCTGCAGATTCAATAATTAAGCTGATTTTTGAACGTTTTTTTAATTTATGAAGCGCATGATTCACATAAGAACAAGCTAAAAGCGCTGGAATTGGTGCATGATTTTCGTCTACAAATCTATCTGAAAGAATAATGATATTTGCTCCATTATCAATTGCTTTTGACGCTTTGTTTACTAAGTTTTCAAGAGCGACTTCTAATTCGTTTAGTCCACGATTTACTTCGTATAACATGGAAATAGATTCGACTTTGAAATCTGGATTGGTATCGTAATCTCTAATTTTATCTAAATCATGTTTTGAGATTACTGGATTCTGAATTTTTAGCTTTTTACAATGGTCTGCATTAATATCGAAAATATTAACATCGCTTCCTAAGGTTAAACTGATGTCTGTAATTAACTCTTCACGAATTCCATCTAAAGGTGGATTGGTAACTTGGGCAAAAATTTGCTTAAAATAGTTGTAGATTAACTGTGGTTTTTCTGATAAGATTGCAATAGGCGTATCGCTTCCCATAGAACCAATTGGCTCTTTAGCTAATTGCGCCATAGGACGAATAATAGTGTTGAAATCTTCTTGTGTATATCCAAAAATAACCTCACGTTTTTTAAGGTCTATTTCGTCGTACTGAATAGGTCCTTGTTTGGCTTCAATGTCTCTTAAATGAATCAGGTTTTCGTTTAACCATTTTCTGTAAGGGTGTTTAGAGGCTATTTCTTCTTTTATTTCTTCGTCATTAACAATTCTGCCTTCATTCATGTTTACCAGAAACATTTTTCCTGGTTCTAAACGACCATGATATTCTACATTTTCAGGTTTAATGTCTACTACTCCAGTTTCCGAAGACATAATAACATTACCTAATTTAGTTACTGTGTAACGTGAAGGACGCAATCCGTTTCGGTCTAAAACTGCACCAATAAAATTACCATCTGTAAAAGGTATGGAAGCTGGTCCATCCCAAGGTTCCATTAGGCAGGAATTGTATTCGTAAAATGCTTTTTTAGCGTCAGACATGTTTGGGTTTTTCTCCCAAGCTTCAGGAACTAACATCATCATAGCTTCAGGAAGTGAACGACCAGTCATTAATAACAACTCGACAACCATATCTAAGGTTGCAGAATCTGACTTTCCTTTTAAAACGGTTGGAATAATCTTTTTAATATCGTCACCAAACAATGGGCTTTCCATGATTTCCTCGCGAGAAAACATTCTAGACACATTACCTCTTACTGTATTTATTTCACCATTATGACAAATGTATCTAAACGGTTGTGCTAAGTCCCAAGTAGGGAATGTGTTGGTAGAAAAGCGCTGATGTACTAATGCTAAACGCGTATCTAATGCCGAATTAAACAAGTCTAAATAGTACTCATTAATATGTTCTGGCATTAATAAGCCTTTAAAAATGATGATTTTTGTAGATAAACTAGGAAGATAAAAATACTTAGATTCTGATAGTTTAGAGTCGTATATAGTATGTTCTGCAATTTTACGCGCAGCATATAATTTTATATTAAATTCTCTTTCGGTTTGTTCTTTATTAGCTTTACCTATAAATATTTGCTTAACAAAAGGTTCGGTTTCTCTAGCTACTTTACCTAAAACTTCACTATTAACAGGTACGTCTCTCCAGCCTATTAATTTAAGACCTTGATTTTGTATTTCTTTCTCAAAAACATCAATACAAAATTGACGTTGATTTTCCTTTCTTGGAAGAAAAACATTACTCACTGCATAGTCTCCAGATTCAGGGAGTTCAAATTCACAGAAAATTTTGAAAAATTTATGTGGGATGTCTATAAGAATTCCTGCTCCATCACCAGTAACACCATCAGAACTTACTGCACCGCGATGTTCTAATTTTACTAATATTTCAAGCGCTTTATGGATGATATCGTTAGATCGTTTTCCGGTTAAGCTACATATAAATCCTGCACCACAATTATCGTGTTCAAATTCTGGTAAATAGAGTCCTTGTTTTTTAAGCATAATAAGTAGAATTTAAAGGCATTTTACACCTTGTTATTTACCTAAGATATGCGCTATATTTTTATAAAAAAAAAGTTGGAAACACTTTTTCGATATTAATAGTTATAATGCTTGAAATTGAAAAATAAGTAATTATTATAAAAAAAAATGAAAAAAATACAATAAGAATAATTTATTAATAAAATGTTAAAATATACGAAAACGTTTTAGAAAAACATGTTTTAATAAAAATAATGTATTTAAATAGTTAAAAAATTGACAATTGCTCATTTTGTAATTTGTGAAATTATTAAAAAATGAGTATATTTTTTTTTAACCCTAAAAATTATAGGGTATAAATATTGAATATGATAAAAGTTTAATTTTTGTCCCTATTTTTTATAGGGTTAAAATTAAAATTATATAGATTTGGTTTATAGTTAATATTAAAACAACTAAAATTATGAGATCTATTTTACTATTAATTATGTTATTTGCATCAACATTTATTTTTGCTCAAACTGATGAGGAGATTACTGAAAAAAAAATTTCTTTTGAGGGCAGTGTAGATGCGTATTACAGAACAAATTTAACAGCGTCAGATACTATAGCGCAATCTCCAGCGTCTTTTGCGGATCAAACAGGATTTGCTTTAGGAATGGCAAATGTAATTGCTTCTTATGAGTCTGGTAAGGTTGGAGCTGTGGCGGATTTAGTTTTTGGGCCAAGAGGAGATCAAGCTGTTGGTTCAGATGTTCTTTATGTGAATCAGTTATATGCTTATTGGAATGTGTCAGAGAAAACAACATTAACTCTTGGTCGCTTTAATACATTTCTAGGGTATGAAGTTATATCGCCTACTGGTAATTTTAATTATAGTACTTCTTATCTATTTGCAAGTGGTCCATTTTCTCACGTTGGATTAAAAGCTGATTTTTCTTTGTCTGAGGATTTTTCGTTAATGGTAGCTGCAATGAATGCAACAGATACTAACAATAATGTAACGGGAGATTATGCTTTAGGAGTTCAATTAGGTTATTCGGGACAATACTTGAATTTCTATTATGATTCAGGAGTGGTTTTGGGTTTTGAAGTTGATTATACAGGTGGTTTTGATGCCACTGAAGATATCTATATCGGAATTAATGCTGCTTATCAAGATAATGATGGCTCAGGATTTTATGGCGCAGCGCTTTATCCACAGTATAGTTTAAGTGATGTTTTTACTCTTGGATTAAGAGGAGAGTATTTTGCTATGCACGGTAATGGAGACGATTTGCCTAGTGTTTTCGATGTAACATTAACAGGAAGTTATACAGTGGATGATTTAACAATAAAACCAGAAATACGTTTTGATTCTTGGTCTGATTCAGAACCATTTTTAGATAATGATGGTTTACCAACAGAAAGTTTGGCGTCATTTATCGTAGCAGCAATATATAAATTTTAACTAAAACTAATTATGAAAAAAGTTGAAGCAATAATCAGAAAATCGAAATTTTCTTCAGTAAAAAAAGCTTTACACGAAGTCGGTGTAAATTTTTTCTCCTATTGGGATGTTACAGGGTTAGGTAACGAAAAAGAAGGGCATGTTTATAGAGGTGTGTCTTATAGTACAAGCGATATACAAAGACGATATCTGTCTATAGTTGTAAACGATGATTTTGAAGAGGTTACTATTAAAGCCATTTTAGAAGCAGGATCTACAGGTGAAGTTGGAGATGGTAAAATTTTCGTCTCAAAAATAGATGAGGTATATAGAATTAGAACAGGAGAAAAAGGAGGAAACACTTTAAAATAAAAAACATGGAATTACTTACTACAAATAATGTATGGATGATGATCTGTACAGCACTCGTTTTCTTTATGCACTTAGGTTTTGCATTTTTAGAAATAGGATTAACGAGACAAAAAAATACAATTAATATACTTTTTAAAAATATTTTTATAATTACAGTTGGGCTATTATTATACTGTCTAGTTGGTTTTAATTTAATGTATCCTGGAGATTTTAATGGTTTTATTGGCTTCGCAGGATTTGGTTTAGATGCGCCACTAAATGCAGAAGGAGCTCTAGATTTAGCATATAACGAAGGTTACACTTATTGGACAGACTTCTTATTTCAAGGTATGTTTGCAGCTACGGCAGCAACAATTGTTTCAGGTGCAGTTGCAGAGCGTATGAAAATTGGGCCGTTTATTGTATTTACACTTATTTATGTTGGGTTAGTTTATCCAATAGCTGGATCTTGGAAATGGGGAGGTGGCTTTTTAGATGCCTTAGAAACACCTTTCTATGATTTTGCAGGATCTACTTTAGTGCATTCTGTTGGTGGTTGGGCAGCATTAGTTGCTGTATTCTTGTTAGGTTCTCGTATTGGGAAATTTAGCGATGGAAAGCCACAAGCTATCCCAGGACATAATATGCCGTTAGCTACTGCTGGAGTTTTAATACTTTGGTTAGGATGGTTTGGTTTTAATGGTGGTTCTGTTTTATCTGCAGATCCTTCATTGACATCGTTAACATTAGTAACTACTTGTTTGGCAGCTGCAGCTGGAGGTGTAGTTTCTGCATTGGTATCTACTTTAATGTATAAAAATTTAGATTTAACAATGTTTTTAAATGGAATATTGGGAGGTTTAGTTGGTATAACTGCTGGTGCAGATCAAATGAGTCCTACAGATGCTATATTAATTGGCGCAATAGCAGGAGCAATTATTGTTTTTGCTGTATCATTAATAGATAAATTAAAGTTAGACGATCCGGTTGGTGCTATTGCTGTGCATTTAGCTTGTGGTATTTGGGGAACACTAGCGGTTGGTATTTTTGGAGAATTAGCTAGTGGAGCGCAATTTATAAGTCAGCTTATTGGAGTTTTATCTTATGCTGCAATTTGTATTGTGTCTTCTTTTATAATAATATTTGTTTTAAAGAAAACAGTTGGAATACGCGTTTCGGAGAAAGAAGAATTAGAAGGTCTTGATGCTCACGAACATGGTATGGATGCCTATCCAGATTTTAGATTGAATGAGCATTAATGTTTAGTTAGTTTATATTGTAAAGCCTCGAAATTTAAATTTCGAGGCTTTTTTTATACCTAATTTTATAGCTTTTTTTAATTAAAAAATATTTATAAAAGAAAAAATCTCGAAACAAACTTTGCTTCGAGATTTTGTAATATTAAATTATAATAAAGTGTTGTATTAAGCAGAATTACGACTTGCGTTTATATTTCCAAATAAAGATCTGGTAACTAATTTTTCGTAAATTCTTATTTGCGCTTCGTCTTTAATATTAGCTTTTTCAAGCTCTTGAATTTTTTTAAGCGCATATTGTTGTATTGTTAATAGAGGAAGAACAATAGATTCTCTTACAGCAATAGAAGCTTTTCCGGCAGGTTCTTCTTGCATTAATTCTTTGTAGCCAGTAAGTTTTAATAACAGTCGTTTTGAAGTTTCATATTCATTATAAATTATATTCCAAAACTCTCCATATTCAGGATCTTCACTCATGTATTTTGTTAAATCGAAGAACGATTTAGATAGTGACATCATGCTGTTTTCTATTAATGTTTTAAAGAAATCTGATGTTTTAAATAAGCGTTGTACTTTTTCAAATTCATTATTGTCTTCATAATGTTTTAAAGCAGTACCAACACCAAAAAATCCAGGTACATTTTGTTTTAACTGGCTCCATGATCCTACAAATGGGATGGCTCTTAAATCTTCAAAAACTAAACCTTCTGCTTTTCCTCGTTTTGATGGACGGCTACCAATGTTTGTTTTTGCATAATACTTTAAAGTACTCATATGTTCTAAATACGAGATGAATTTTGGGTGTGCTTTAAAATCAGAATATGCTTTATAACTGCGTTCAGATAAATCGGTCATAACCTCACGATTTTCTGGAACCATACTTAAATCTTTATCGCTTAAACTGTTGTAAATTCCAGAGCTAATTAGTTGTTCTAAGTTGTATTGTGATGATTCTAAAGTTCCAAAATTAGACGATATGGTTTGACCTTGTATGGTTAATTGTACTTCTTTGTCTTCAATAGTTGGACCTAGAGATGCGTAGAAATTGTGTGTTTTTCCACCACCTCGAGCTGGAGGTCCACCACGCCCATCAAAGAAAATAACAGTAATACCATACTGTCTAGATATTTTGGTTAAATTTTCTTTAGCTTTATATATAGCCCAGTTAGCCATTAAATAACCACCGTCTTTTGTGCCGTCACTAAAGCCAAGCATTATAGTTTGTTTGTTTCCTCTAGCTTTTAAATGAGCAGCATATTCTGGGTTAGTGTATAGCTCCTCCATAACTTTTGGAGCATTTTCTAAATCGGTAATAGTTTCAAATAAAGGTCCAACATCTACAGTTAATTTGTCTTGAAAGGCTACTAATTTAAGCATGGCAAATAATTGCATAACATGCAATGTTGTTTGGTTGTTACTAATTATGTATCTGTTAGCAGCAACTTCTCCATTTGTTTTTTGTATGCTTTTAAGCACTTTCATTGTTTTGAGTGCTTTTAAAGTTTCTTCATTTTTAATTAGAGATAAATCTACTTCGCCTTTAACATTGGAGAGTAGTTTTACTTGTTCAGATTCAGATAAATCAAAGTAATTTTTTGGAAAAATATTACTTTCATTTTCAATTAACGTATTCACCATATCGTTAAAATATTGCTCATGTTTTCTGCTGTCTTGACGTATGTCTAAATTTGCAAAATGAAATCCAAATAGGTGAATTTTATTTAATAGGCTGTTTATTTCGGTAACATAAAGCGATTGGTGCTTTTCTATTATAACATTTTTAATTTCTTTTAACTCCTTAGTAAAAGAAGATAAAGTTAATGTAGATTCTTGGTACGAGATTATTTTGTATAATTCGCGTTCTATTATAGTAATCCTGTCTTCTACGCCTTTAAAAGTTAATTTTCTTTTTAAGCGTCTTATGTCTCGATAATAATTTTTAATAACGGTTTCTCGCAATCTATTGGCTACTTTTAAGGTTATCTCTGGCGTAACAAATGGATTTCCGTCTCTATCTCCTCCAGGCCAAAAACCAATATTTATTATGTCGTTTTCTATGTGCTCTCCATCAAAAATATTTTGCTGTATATAGTCGTATATAGTTCCAAAAGATTTGTAAAATACGTTTTCAAGATACCATATTAAACTAACAGCCTCGTCGTAAGGCGAAGGTTTTTCGTGTTTAAAAAAAGGTGTTTTACCTAATTGAGCTAAAAGGTCGTTTATTTTAAGTAAATCGTTTTCTCTAATGGCTTCTGTTAAATCTGTAATGATACCTAAAACAGAGCCAGGATAAAATTGTGTTGGGTGCGCGGTTAACACAATTCTTACTTTAAATTCTTCAAGATACTTTTTTAGTGTTTCTAATTTGTTTTCTGCAGTAACACTTTCTTTTAAACTACGCAAAGTACCAAAGCCATCCATGTTGTTAACTACAGGAAATGCGGCATCCTCTATAGCATCAAATAAAACAACTTGACGTTCTATATATTGAATAAATTGAAATAGTAAATTTGTTTGGCTTTCTTTAGAGCGACTTGCTTGGTATTTTTTAAAAAACGTTTCAACAATAGTTGTTGGGTTGTCTTTTTTGCTAAAACCTTTTTGGCAAGTTTCATGAAAGAGCGGAAGTAACGCTCCAGTTTTTGTTATAGTATCAAAAGGAAGTGTCATAAATATACTATTGTATATTTGGTACTTCGATAATACTGTTTGATTAAATCGCGTAAGTTTTGGTTGTGTCGGCATTAAATTATGGTGGATTGTCCTAAGTGAATATTTGTGAAATTTAAATTTGAATCTTTTGGATTGCTAATAAAATCGGCAATAAAGTCTCCTACCTTACTAGTTGAAATATTATCATATTTAGTATTTAAATCTGGAGTAGTAACATTTAATTTTAAAGATTTATCTACGGCTTCCTTTACTAAATCTGCTTCTTCATGTAAGTGAAAATGCTCTAATAACATTGCGGCACTTAATATAGAGGCTACTGGATTAGCAATGCCTTTTCCAGTGGCTTGCGGATAAGAACCATGAATAGGCTCAAACATAGCGTGTTTTTCGCCAATGGAAGCAGAGGCTAATAAACCTATAGAGCCGCCAATAACACTAGCTTCGTCACTAATAACGTCGCCAAATAAATTTTCTGTTAAAATAACATCAAATTGTTTTGGATTTAAAATCATTTGCATGGCTGCATTATCAACAAATAAGAAGTCTAGTAAAACATCTGGATATTGCGATGCTAACTCGGTAACTACTTTTCTCCATAATCTAGAGGTTTCTAAAACATTAGCTTTATCTACTAAAGTTACTTTTTTATTTCTGTCTTGTGCAGCTTTAAAGGCTAAATGTGCAATGCGCTCAATTTCTTCACGAGAATATTCACATAAATCTGAAGCTGCATTTCCATCTTCACTTAAGTGTTTTTTACCAAAATATATTCCTCCGGTTAATTCTCTATAAATACTTATATCTGTGCCTTCAATAATATTCTTTTTTAAAGGAGATTTGTTTAATAATGTATCATAAGCTTTAACTGGTCTTACATTAGCAAATAAGCCTAATTCTTTTCTAAGTTTTAATAGACCTTGTTCTGGTCTTATTTTAGCACTAGGATCGTTATCGTATTTTGGATGGCCAATTGCTCCAAATAATATAGCGTCGCTAGACTTGCATAAGTCTAAAGTGTTGTCGGGAAGCGGATTGTTGTATTTGTCTATGGCAACTGCTCCAACAGCAGCTTCTTTAAATAAAAATGTATGATCAAATTCTAAAGCAATCGCTTTTAAAACTTTAATGGCTTGTTCTGTAACTTCTGGTCCAATGCCATCGCCTGGTAAAACTGCAATGTTTAACTTCATATTTATTTTTGCTTCTAAAGCAGTCTCGAAAAGCATTCGAGATTATTTGCTTTCTGTTATTTTTTATTTTTTTGCGTTACCTAAAGGTCGCGCTTTCGGCAGTCGCTCTCTGCGAGGAGCTCCAATAAAGCCTCAACTGCGAAGCAATCACGAGTTCTAATTTATCAAATAAAAATGAACGAGTAATCACTAACGCGTTTATTAATTAAGTGTTTTTTCAAACGCTTCAATTTCTGTTTTTTTACTAAGTAAGTAATCTATATCGTCATAACCATTAATCATACAGGTTTTTTTGTATGGATCTATTTTAAAATTCTCGAAACGCTTACTGCTTTTTATGCTAATTTGTTGTTCACGTAAATCTACTCTTAATTTTGTATTTGGGTCTGCTTTAATTTCAGAAATTAAATGTGCTAAAAATTCTTCAGATACTTGTACGGGTAGTAAACCGTTATTTAGGGCATTTCCTTTAAAAATATCTGCAAAAAAACTAGAAACAATAACCTTAAAGCCATAACCAGTTAAAGCCCAAGCAGCATGCTCACGACTAGAACCGCAGCCAAAATTATCTCCAGCTACCAATATTTCTCCAGAAAAAACATTATTGTTTAATACAAATTCTTGATTTGTAGAACCATCTTTATTAAAACGCCAGTCTCTAAAAACATTGTCTCCAAATCCTTTTTTATCTGTTGCTTTTAAAAAACGAGCAGGAATAATTTGGTCTGTATCTACATTTGCAATATCTAAAGGTATTGCTCTCGATGTTAATGTTGTAAATTTTTCCATATTATGCGAATTCTAAAGTTTCAATATTTTTTGTAACGTCTACTATTTTTCCTGCAACGGCAGTTGCAGCAGCAACTAAAGGGCTTGCTAAAATAGTTCTTGAACCTTGACCTTGTCTTCCTTCAAAATTTCTATTCGATGTAGATACGCAATATTCGCCTTGAGGAATTTTATCGTCGTTCATTGCTAAACAGGCGCTACAACCTGGCTGTCTTAATTTAAAACCAGCAGCGTCAAAAATATCTTTTAAACCTTCTTCTATAATTTGTGTTTCTACTTGTTTGCTTCCGGGAACTAGCCAAGCGGTAACATTGTCTGCTTTTTGTTTCCCTTTTATATATTTTGCTGCTACTCTAAAATCTTCGATTCTAGAATTGGTACAGCTACCAATAAAAACATAGTTTATTTGTTTGTTTATTAGGGTTTTACCAGCTTCAAAATTCATGTACTCTAAAGCTTTTTTAAATGAAGGATCATTTTGTTTTGGAATGTTTTCAGATATTTTTATTCCCATTCCAGGATTTGTTCCATAGGTGATCATTGGTTCAATATCTTCGGCATCAAAATAATACTCTTTATCAAAAGTAGCGCCTTCATCAGTTGGTAATGTTTTCCAGTAAGCTACTTTTTTATCAAAAGCCTCTCCTTTTGGTGCGTATTCACGTCCTTTAACATAGTTAAAAGTAGTTTGGTCTGGAGCAATCATGCCACCGCGAGCACCCATTTCTATACTCATATTACAAACTGTCATTCTTCCTTCCATAGACATGTTCTCAAAAACATCTCCGGCATATTCACAAAAATAACCAGTACCGGAGTTGGTGCCTAATTTTGAAATAATGTAAAGAATGACGTCTTTGGGTAATACGCCATTTTTTAACTTGCCATTAACCGTTACTCTTAAGCTTTTAGGTTTTGTAAGTAATAAACATTGGCTTGCAAAAACTTGAGCAACTTGACTTGTGCCAATACCAAAAGCAATAGTGCCAAAGGCGCCATGCGTTGAGGTGTGGCTGTCTCCACAAACCATAGTCATGCCTGGTTGTGTGAAGCCTAATTCTGGTGCCATAACGTGTACAATGCCATTGTATTTATGGCCTAACTCGTATAGCGTAATGTTATTTTTTTTACAGTTAATAGAGAGTTGTGCGAGTTGGTTTCTAGATAGTTCGTCTTTAACTGGTAAATGTTGATTTTCCGTAGGTGTATTATGGTCTGCGGTAGCAACAATTTGGTTTGGTCTAAAAACAGGTATGTTGCGTTCTTTTAATTCATTAAAAGCTTGTGGGCTTGTTACCTCATGTATTAGATGTTTATCTATATATAATATTTGTGGACCGTTTTCTATACTGTCTACCACATGTGCATCCCATACTTTGTCAAATAAGGTTTTCTTACTCATAATTTATGCGCTAATTATTTGTCTGTAAACATTACTTGTTTCGATTATTTGGTGGATGTCGTTATCATTTATCTCTTTCTTTTTATCTGCGAAACTTAAAAAGTTTGAATAGACATCGTCTAATTGAAGTTTAGTTAATTCGTAACCAACATTTTTTGCTCTATAAGCTAATGCAGCACGGCCACTTCTTGCGGTTAAAACAATGGCAGATTCTGTAACACCAACATCTTTAGGGTCTATAATTTCGTAAGTTTCACGGTTTTTAATTACGCCATCTTGATGAATTCCTGAGCTATGAGCAAATGCATTGGCTCCAACAATTGCTTTGTTAGGTTGCGTGTATATTCCCATACTATCTGAAACAAGTTGGCTTAATCCGTAAAGCATTTCAGTTTTTATATTAGTATCTAAATTAAGGTGAGGATGTTGTTTTAAAACCATAACAACTTCTTCTAAAGCAGTATTACCTGCACGTTCTCCAATGCCATTTATAGTACATTCAATTTGTCTTGCTCCATTAATAACGCCTTCAATAGAGTTTGCTGTTGCTAACCCTAAATCGTTATGGCAATGGCAAGATAAAATGGCTTTTTCTATGCCTTTTACGTTTTCTTTTAAGTACTTGATTTTTGCGCCATATTCACTTGGTAAGCAATAGCCAGTTGTGTCTGGAATATTTAAAACAGTAGCTCCTGCTTTAATTGCTGCTTCGCAAACTTTAGCAAGATATTCGTTATCTGTACGTCCGGCGTCTTCTGCATAAAACTCCACATCTTCAACGAAAGATTTTGCGTATTTTACAGCGTCGTAAGCACGCTCAATAATTGTTTGTCTGTCAGATTTGAACTTGTGTAAAATGTGTGAGTCTGAGGTGCCAATGCCAGTATGTATTCTTGGTTTTGCTGCATGTTTTAATGCTTCAGCAGCTACTTTAATGTCGTTTTCTACTGCTCTAGTTAAACCGCAAACTTTTGCATTTTTTACTATTTTTGAAATAGCTTCAACAGAGTTAAAATCTCCAGGGCTTGACACTGGAAATCCAGCTTCTATAACGTCTACTCCTAATAAATCTAATTGTTTAGCAATGATTACTTTTTGTTCGGTATTTAACTTGCAGCCTGGTACTTGTTCTCCATCACGTAGTGTAGTGTCGAAAATTTGTATATTATTGTTTGACATTTAAGTGTATTTTATTTTTGTATTGAAATACTAATTTATACTTTGGTTACTTGTTACAAGCTATCACTATTTAAAGTGTTACGATGTTCAATCTTTGTAGTTGAATATAAAAACCTGATAAACAGTTGTTTAAGATAATTATTAGTTGATGACTAAAGACCAAAAAGATAATTTATTTGCCTTAGTAAAATCTTTAAATAAGTCGGAAAAACGACAATTTAAGTTGTATGTTGGAAGGTTGGGAGTGAATTCTGATTCAAAATTTTTAAACTTATTTACAGTTTTAGATAGGCTTAAGAATTATGATGAGACATTTATTTTAAAGTCTACAAAAATTAAAAAGCAACAATTAGCTAATGTAAAAGCTCATTTGTATAAACAATTGCTTATTAGTTTAAAGCTTAATCCTTCGCATCAAAATATTCGCTCTCAAATTAGAGAGCAATTAGATTTTGCTTCTATTCTATATCATAAAGGGCTTTATAAGCAAAGTTTAAAAATACTTGATAAAGCAAAAGAACTAGCCATTACTAATGAAGAAAAAAATATGGCTTTCGAAATTGTAGAGTTAGAGAAGGTTATAGAATCTCAATATATTACCAGAAGTATTAGTAGTCGAGCAGATGAGTTGACCATACAGGCAAAAGAATTGAGTTCGCAAAATGTAATTGCAAGTAAATTGTCTAATTTATCGCTTCAGCTATATAGTGTGATTCTAAAAACGGGTTATGTAAAAAATAAAACAGAGAGTAATAAGGTAACAAAATATTTTAACAGTAGACTTCCAGAATTTAACTTAAAAGAATCTGGTTTTAGAGAAAAACTCTGGTATTATAAAGCACATTTGTGGTATAGTTTTTTGTTACAGGACTTTTTAAACTGTTACAAATTTGCTTCAAAATGGGTCGATTTATTTAATCAGTATCCAAATATGGTACATTTAAATCCTGTTTTTTATTTAAAAGGAAATAATTATTTATTAGAGTCGCTATTCTTTATAAGTAATAAAAAGAAATTTGATAAAAAATTAAATAATTTTATTAAAATAACGGGCAATCCAAGTTTTCCCAAAGATGAAAATGTTGCTTCGTTAGTATTTTTGTACACAAATTTTCATAATATAAATACTCATTTTATAGATGGAAGTTTTAATGAGGGCTTACAATTAATACCTGAAATCGAAAACGAGCTTGTTGAGTTTGATACAAGAATAGATGCTCATCATAAAATGGTATTTTATTATAAGTTTGCGAGCTTGCATTTTGGTGCAGGAAATAATAAAGAGTGTATAAAATACTTAAATTTTATTATTTCGAACAAATCGCTTTCTATGCGAGAAGATTTACTTTGTTTTTCAAGAGTTTTAAATTTGGTAGCTCATTATGAAGCAGGATTAGACTATCATTTAGAGGTTTTATTACGTAGTACTTATAAGTTTTTAATTAAGATGAATGATTTGCATGAGGTGCAAAAAGAAATGATAAAATTTATACGTGGTTTACAAGATATTTATCCTCAAGATTTAAAAAATGCATTTCAAGAATTGCATAAAAAATTAAAAGTATTTGAAAATCATCCTTTTGAGCGTAGAGCTTTTTTATATTTAGATATTATTTCTTGGTTAGAAAGTAAAATAGAGGATAAACCAGTTGGAGAAATTATTAGAAATAAATACTTAGCTAAACAATAAAAACCAAAAAACCCGATTCAATTGAATCGGGTTTTTAGTGGTGGTGCCTCCAGTACCACTTTTTACTTTAACTCATGTTATTCTATTTTAACTCAAATTCTTATTTCTTCTTTATTTATAGTGATTAGGAGAAATTTAGAATAATTTCACTACTTTTGAAATAACAATAATTAAACATAATGTTGTCCCTATTGTTGTCCCTTTTAAATTTCGTAGATTAATGAATAGTATAAATCAAACTACAGGAACAGTTAAATTTCGATTGAAAGAAGTTAATTCTAAAAAGGAAACGTCTATTCTTTTAGACTATAATTTTGGTAGAGGAAATAGAATTAAATTTGCAACAGGTTTTAAAGTTGAGCCTAGATATTGGAACAATGCTAAGCAAAAAGTAAAAGCCGTCTCGACAATTAGTAATCGAGAAGAAATAAACAAAAGTTTACTTAATTACGAAGCTGAATTTATTTCAGCTATTTCAAAGTTAGATGAACTTGAAAGGCAAAATAAAAACATCTTAAAATCCTTATTGTCTAAAATAATTAGGAAAGTAGAAAAAAAGGAGCAAAAATTATTGACCACTTTTTTTGAATATGCAGATGATTATATAGAAAAACGCGAATATCAATCTAAGCATCTTTCAAGTGTAAAACTAAGTGCCATCACGGTTCGTTCATACAAACAAACTGTTAGCAGATTAAAAGATTTTAACAAACAGGTTAAATATGATTTAGATTTTGAAAATATTGATTTAAACTTCTATTATGCTTTTATTGGTTATCTAGAAAAATACAATTATTCTACTAATACTATTGGGAAGCACATAAAAAACCTGAGAACAATATTAAATAGAGCAACAGAAGATGGAGTAAATAAAAACCTATCTTTTAAAAAGAAAGAGTTTAAAACAGTAAACGAAGAAACTGTTTCTATATATTTAACGGAAAATGAAATTGATGCGCTCTATAATGTAGATTTATCAAAAACGCCCGACTGGGAATTGGCACGAGATATTTTTATTATTGGTTATTATATTGGTCAAAGAGTTTCGGATTATAACGGAATAAAAATGAGCCAAATAAAAGTTTTTAATAGTAGAGAAGTTTTAGAGATTATTCAAAAAAAGACAGGAGCAAAGGTCTATGTGCCATTGCATAAACGTGTTCGACAAATAATGAATAATCGGTATAATGGTGCATTTCCTCCTAGATTACCAGATTCAGATATAAATGAATACATTAAAGAGGCAGGAAGTAAAGCAAAAATATTGACTCCAATAACTGTTACTAGAACTAAAGGTGGTAAAACAAAAACTATAGAAGTAGAGAAGAATAAACTTATAGTTAGTCATTCAGCTCGCAGATCTTTTTGTACTAATGCCTACTTATCTAAAATGCCTGTTATTGATATTATGGCTATTAGTGGTCATTCTACAGAACGAGAATTTTATAAATATATCAAGGTAACACCACAAGAGCGGGCAGTAAAAATTGCCGATTCAGCATTCTTTAAAAATTAATCCAAATCAAATAAGGGTATATGAATTACAAAGCCGCATTCGCAATAGACGATAAGCACTATAGGGAAAGTTTAAAAAACATTACAGAAAAGGAATCTGATTTTATGTTAAATAATTTCGACCATTACGAACCGAAATTGGTTAAAGATTTCTATTTGAAGTATTTTATCCAAAAATTACTTTTAGAGGTTGATATTTTGGAATTAAATAAATTTTTAGAATACCACTATGATTATTGCGATGATCCCGAGTTATTATTTAATGTATTGGATCTTAAAATTGTTCCCAAGATTGGAGAGTTAATTGAGAACGCTCGATTGGATCTACAAGGAGGTGGTGGTTACTATAATGAAATAATATTAGAAAATGGATTTATTGAAAGTCGAGGAGTGGTCCATAATTCAAAATATGATTACTCCTCTATAAGTGGTCATATTTCTTGGTCAAAACTACAACAAGATTGTAATAAGCGTATTGAGGTAATTAATACTTTTCTAAAGCAACATGTCGATAATTCAATTCCAAAACCATTAAAATGGATCGCTGGACCTTCTCAACTAGGTTTTATAGTTAGCGAACTAATCGATAAGGGATACATGGAAGCTGAAAGAAGAAAAGGAGAAGTGAATTACGAAGCTTTGTCAAAAGAACTCTTCAAAGCTTTTTCTATAGATGGCGGGTCTACATTGAAAATGTATTTAAGTCCCTCTAACAAGAAACATAAAACTGCAAAAAAAACTTTTGAAGATAGAGGGTTTTTTTTGCCACCTTCAAAATTTACCTAATTAGTTTGCTACAAGGTTATAACCTTAAGTAACCTTATAAATTTAATTCTCATAATTCCTTCAGTTATTTTTGAGCTTTCAATATATAAGCATAGTTCAAATGAAACACAATCAAACAACAATAGATCACATTTCTTTCGATGAGTTAAAATCTCAAATCATCGAAGCAATTAACAATAGACTTAAATTAATAAACTTCAACCAAAAGAAAGAGTTAGAAGAACTTCTTACTGTAGAGGAAACTCTAGCAATTCTTAAATGCTCTAAGCAGGCGTTATGGAATTGGCGTAAAAATGGGATTCTCCCTAGCTATCGCATGGGTAATCGTGTGTATTATAAAAGGAGCGATATTTTTGCTAAACTAATAAAACAAGATTAGATGAAAAGGTCGGGTTTTATAATGCTTTATCGCAATATAATTGATTGGGAATGGTACTCAGATGTAAATACTAGTAAGGTTTTTTTTCATTGCCTATTGAAAGTAAATTATAGTGCAAAGCGTTGGCAAGGAATTTTAGTGCAAAAAGGAGAGTTTGTAACGTCTTATGAGAGACTTGCTGTTGAAACTGGTCTAACAATTAGCAAAGTAAGAACAGCTTTGTCTAAGTTGCAGTCAACCAATGATATTTCAATTAAAACTACTACTAGCTATACTAAAATTGGTATTCTAAATCTTAAAAATTTTGTTGCAGAACATTCTAGTGAGCAAATTGACGCTCGAGTTAGCATACCAAATAGCAAGCATTTAGCAAACGGTTCGCAATTAAATAACAATCAATTAGCAACAACTAATACTAATAATATAAAAAGTAAAAAAAGAATATTTAAAGAGAGGGTGTTTTCTCACTCTAATTATAATTCTAAAATTTTACAATCTTTTTTTAATTACTGGAGTGAGTTAGATAATAGTAAATTAGAAATGCGTTTTGAAGCTGATCGTTTTTTTGAAGTTGATAAGCGGTTAAAAAAGTGGGCTTCTAATGAAAGAAAAAGCCCTTACAAAGCTTCAGAGGAAAATAAATTATTGACAAATAGGTGATATTATGAGAATAAATAAAATTCAAAAACTGAGTAGTTTAATTCCATCTTCTAATAACTGCAAAATAATTCATGCTCCTAGTGATATAATCCAAAAAAGTAAATCTTTAGAAAAGCAGCAATTATGGAGTTTTTTTTGCAAAATTTTTAGAGATATGTGTGGTAAAGAATTAAAGAAGGACGAGTGCACTATTGCGAATTTAAAAGTTTTGTTCTTGTTTTTTTTAAGAGACAAGGAGTTTTTTAAATGCAAAAATCTTAGACAAGACATAAGTGTTGCCTCTTTCGATAAAGGTATATTAATTATAGGTGGTTATGGTCTAGGTAAAACTGACTTTTTTAAGGTTTTTGAAGAATTATTTAAACATTATCCAAGTTTGAAATACAAATTTTTTACATCTAAGGAGCTTGTCCATAAATACGAAATTTGTCAAACGCCAATGGATAAAAAGAGTTTTTTTAAAAGTGTTGAAAGGAACTTGATGTTTATAGATGACATTGGTTCGGAAAGAATAGGTAGTAATTATGGTAAAATTGAGGTGTTAGACGAGGTGCTTAGTCATCGTTATGATAAAAAATTAGTTACCTATGCGTCATGTAATTATACCAATAGTGAATTTTGTGCAAAGCAAACTTTGATAGATATAGGAAAAAGATATGGAGGTCGACTGCATGATCGATTATTTGAAATGTTTAATATTATTGAATTTGAAGGAGTAAGTTATAGAAGGTAGTAAAACGTTAAATAAAACTTTATTTAACAGATTAAAGAGCTAATTACACATAAAAAGATGAGAAAAACTAAAAACTGCAAGCATTGCGATTTTCAATTTGAAGCAAGAAGATCTAACCATGTTTATTGCACAAATAGCTGTAAAACCAAAGCTAGTTATAAAAGGAATAACTATAAATACGTGTCTGGACATTACCAAAAAGATAAAGTAGCATTAAATAAACCTGCAAAAACTTCAACAAATAGCATATCATTAATTGAGGAAAAACTAAACTCACTCGAAAAGAAAATGAGTGGTTTAAATTTAGACTCAGTTCAAAATGTAATGTTGGGCAGTGTTGCTGCAGATGGAATTAGCTATGGACTAAAAAAAGTGTTTGCATCAAATACGCTTCCAGCAACAAAAAAAGATATTATTGATTTAAAAAATGAATTAGATGAAATTAAACTATTGTTGCACCAAAACAAACCCTTTGGTTTTTAATAAAAACTAACATCTTGTTTCGCTCTTGTTATAGTTGTGTATTGAGACCTTAAAGAAGGCATATAAAAAGAGTTTACAAGAACTTTACAAATATTTGAGTTATTAGTGCACTCTATTTGCGTTGATAAATATAAACTTCTAAATTGGATTTGAGAAATCAATTTTACCATAGTAAGTACAATGGTATATATCAATAATTTTGTTTTTCTTTATTTCAAAGAATAATGCAAAGTGTAAATTCGAATTATTCCCTATAAATTTACAAACAGGTTTATTGCAATTACAACCTTCGCAATTATCTAAATCTAAATAAAACTCAGAGTCACCAAATGTTTTGTGTTTGTTGAAGGTTTCATTTAACTTATCAATAAACTTTTCTTTTCCTAAATCTTCATAGTCTATATCGTTATCTAATAGTAAATTTAACTCATAAGTATTCATTTTCATTATAGCTAGCCATACATCAGTAACATAGTCTTTAGTTCTGTTTTTTCCTAAATCATTAATAGTTTGCATAGTTTTTTTAAATTTCTACAATATTAATTACAACTAGTGCATCTGTACTGCACATAATTTATTTACATTTATAGAGTAGAAATAATTTCGTAAAATATGTCAACCAACAAACACGCTATAATAAGATACCAAACATTAGATAAATGTTTTAGAAACACAGGTAAAAGATATTATATTGAAGATTTGTTAGAAGCTTGTAATAATGCGTTATTTGACTTTGATCCTAATTCATTAGGTATAAAAAAGAGACAACTCTATGATGATGTAAGATTTATGGAGTCTTCGCAAGGTTGGTCTATCCCTTTAGAAAAAGTTAAGGATGGTAGAAGAGCATATTATCACTATGAAGATGATTCTTTTTCAATTAACAACCAGCCATTAAATGATAACGAAGCTGAGCAAATAAAATCAGCAATGCTAGTTTTAGGTCGTTTTAAAGGTTTGCCTCAGTTTGAGTGGGTAAATGAGTTAATTCCTAAGCTTGATCAAACTTTTAATTTGTCTAGTCAGAATCAAGAAATTATTAGCTTTGACACGAATGAATTTCTTATTGGAGCAGAATATATTTCAACCTTATTTAAGGCAATTCAAAATAAGCAAAGTTTAATTGTGACTTATAAATCCTTTAAAAGTATTGATGAACAGAAGATTAATTTTCATCCTTATCATCTAAAACAATATAATAATAGATGGTTTGTTTTTGGTAAGAATGATGGGTTTGATAATCTCACTAATCTAGCGCTGGATCGGATCAAGAGTATAGATCATTCTTCAATTAAATTTGACACAAGTCAGATGATAGATTTTGAAGAATTTTTTGAAGATATTATAGGTGTTACTAAACCAGATGATGTTGTTTTAACTAAAATTATTTTAAAAGCTACTCCTCAATTGGCGCCTTATATTATAACAAAACCATTACATGGTTCTCAAAAGAATATTGAAGAAACAGAGAGCTTTTATACTTTTTCTATTGAAGTGATACCAAACTACGAATTAAATAAAAAGATTTTATCTTTTGGTAATGGGATTCAGGTTTTAGAACCAACAAAAATAAGAGAGGCAATTAAAGAAGAGTTAGCAAAAACTTTTGAAAAATATAACTAGTGCGGGTTAAGCGCACAGGTTAGTTTTATATTTGCAAAAAGATTAATTAAATTGTTATAGATATTGAAGACTTTGGTAAGTAAATCAGCAGAAAATTTTATTCAGTTACTCTTAAACGAATTATCATTAATAGATAGAGAATTAGTAAGTTATGAATTTGAACACTTATTTGTATTACTTTTTTTACAAGAGAACAATTTACTAGATCCTATAACTAAAGTAGATAGTAGAAATTTAGATAAAGAAATCAATGAAGATGATATTCTTGATTCCTTTTTTGAAACAAATAAGTTAGTATATACGCAAAAAGTACATTATGCAGTTTCAAATTTAATGTATAGTTATTTTGTAAAAAAAGTTGATTATAGAGATTTTAAAAAAATCACTAATGTTTTTAAGGAGGTATGGAAAAATAGAGGAAGTGATAATTATAGTCAATTATTTGAAGCTTTATTAGACCAGTATTTAAAGCGAGAAAGTAAATACACTGGTGAGTTTATTCAACCAAAAAACCTAACTGCTTTTATGTGTGGTTTGGTGGAAACTTCTTGGAATGCAAATATCTATAACCCTTTTTCTGGCTTATGCTCTTTTGGATTAGAGTATAATACAGAAGGGATATATTATGGGCAAGAGAAGGATAAAACAACTTCAGAAATTGCTGTTTTACGCTTTAGCGCTCATAATCTCTCAGAGAATTATATAGTAAAAAATGAAAGTTCAATTAGTCGATGGAATAAATCCAAAACAGATTACGATTTAATAATATCGCATCCTCCATTTTCTGGTTTTGTAAGTAATATAGATTTAAAAAAGTCTGAAACCTATATCGAGTGGACTATTTCAAAAGGACTTGAGTCTTTAAAAGATAATGGGAAAATGGTGTTATTAATTAATAATACGTTTTTATTTGCGGAAACTATTATAGCTAAGAATTTAAAAAAACGACTTATTGATAATTCGCTTCTTGAAATGGTAATTTCTTTACCGTCAGGTGTTTTAAGTAATACAAGTGTAAATACGAATATAATTGTTATAGATAAAGCAAAAGAAAAAGGAAGCCCAATTCAGTTTTATAATGGTGAATACTTAACCAAATTCACAACAGCAAATTCTAACAAAGTTGAATTTAGAGATGATATTCATTTTAGTATTAAATCCAAACATTTAAGCTCTAGTGATTATAGAAAAGTTGAAAAATCTGAGATTATTAAAAATGGATATAATTTAAGCTTATCTAGATACTTTTTAGAGGACATCGATGGTGTTACTATAGAGGAGTTGTTTGAAATAGAGAAAGGATTAAAATTATCCAAAAACTCCTTTGCTAAAATAGTTCAGATTAGTAACCTTAATAATTCTTCTGAAAAACTGGACGTTTCTCAATTAGATACTAAGGAAACTAGTTATCCTATTTTTAGAGTTGAGGGTGAAGGCTTACTGGTGGCCACAGTTGGAGAAAAGTTGAAACCTACTATCTTAAATACTAGAGATTACAGTGTTTATTTAGATAGGAATGTAAAATTTTTAAAACCTATCAATACTAATTTTAACTTAGAGTATGTTGCTCATGAGTTAAACAAGGATTATGTGACTAAGCAGCTTAACGCTTTGTCTACAGGAAGTATTTTAGGGTTAAGAAATTTGCGTCTTGGAGATTTACTAAGGCTAAAAATTAAGTTGCCAGATATAAAAACACAAAATCGTGCAATTCAAGATGTTAAATTAGAGCATTTAAAACAGCAACAAGATGCATTAGTTGCTTTAAAAAAAGAATATGGTATTAATAAAGAAGATGAGCATAGTTTTATACGTCATAGTTTAGCAACACCAATGAAAATTGCCTATGATGCTTTAGAAGATATCACTAAAATAATTAATGAAATTCAAGGTAGTGATTATAAGAATATTTTAGAGCGACGAGCAAATAATAACACTACGTTGCCTTTAAAAACTTATCTAGAAATATTATCAAGGGAATTGGATGCAGCTAGAGAGATTGTAAATGTGTCAAGCTTAGAGGTAGGACTGGCTAATATGTCGAAAGAAGATGTGTCACTATTTAAGTTTATTCAATCTTTTACAAAGGAATTAAAATCTTTGAAGAGTAATGATTTTATTGTAGATTTTGAATTTGATAAAACAGTATTTGAAAATGATGTAAAGCAAAACTTATTAATTAGTTGTGATAAAGAATTAATAAAAAACGCATTTAATAATATTGTTGAAAATGCTATTAAACACGGATTTAAAAATCTGCCTTTAGAGCAGAGGTTTTTTGAAGTAAGTTTGGAATTACCAGTAGATAGAAATACAGTGATAATTAATTTTTCCAACTCTGGCTTTCCTATGCCTGAGGGTTATTCTATAGAACAGTTTATTAGAAAAGGTAGTCGAGGAACAAAGGTTGAGGGAAAAGGTTATGGAGGTTATTTAATTAACGAAATTGTAAAAGCACATAACGGTAACCTAAAACTTATAGAAGATTCTAACATTTCAGAAAGATATGTTACTACTTTTCAAATAGAATTACCAGTTGTAATTTAATGTAATAATAAGATGGAATTTAAAGTACTTTGGTTTGATGATGTACATCATCGTTTTGAAATTTTTAAAAATAGAGCAAAGCAGCAAAGCATAAATATTACTGCAGTAACCAATGCTATGGATGGTTTAAAATTATTAAAAAAACCAAATGTTGATTTTGATGCTATTATTATAGATGGTTTATTTTATACTGATGATGGTAAAGAAGGTGATAATGTAAATGATGATGCTTTTGGTCAAGTCGCTAAATTTTTAGGTAATTTAAAGGCTCAAAATAAAATTATCCCTTGGTTTATATATTCTGGAGAGCCAGGATTTATAAATGATGATAATTCCTTTCTAAAACTGTTTTCAAAGGATTCTTATGGTTCTAAAAAAGTATATGATAAAAATGTGCCAACTGATGAAGCTCTACTTTTTAATGATATTAAATCTGAAATAAATAGGATACCCAAAACTCAGCTTAAAATAAAATATTCAGATGCTTTTGCTCTATTCAATAATGGGCATTTATCTCAAATAGATGCTGATACATTATCAAATATTTTAATTGATGTAGAATTAGAAAATAAGATAAATAATGATTTTTTAAGTCTCAGAAAATTAATAGAAGGAACTGTGGATGTTGCACATTCAAAAGGATTAATACCGTTTAATATTAATAAAAATAACTTAAATGCTTCGTTTGCATTTCTTTGTAATAAAAACACTAATTACGAATTGATAGAACCATATTTTCATTCAGCTGTAACAGATTTGTTTTCATTGTATTTAAAAATAATTCAAGATGCTTCTCATAAAAAAGTAAGTTTAGAATTAAAAGTTGAAGATTATATAAGCAATCAAGCTAATAATTATTTGTTTAGATCATGTCTTTATTGTGTGTTGGACTTATTATCAGTGTTTAATGTTCTCTTTGAAAAGTTTGATAATTTAGAACTTCCAGATCAAAAATGGAAAGAGTTAATAGCGACAAATTTGTACCAAGGTAAAATCGATCAAGATGAAGATAATAACTATTTCTGTGGAGATTATATTTTATCATACAAATATATTCAACAGCAAAACCTTCAAATAGGTCAAGATATATTAATAACAACGGAAAAAGAAAATACGAGTAGAACTAAAAATAGATACTCAAAATTTGCTGTTACTTTTAAAATCGCTTAAACCAAAGCGCATACACTGCACACATCATCCAGATATTTATACAACAATTAAAATACAAACAGGAAATGCCGAAATCCTAGTAATAGTAGGTATCACTTAAATTATAGCTTTATGTCTGTATGGAAAGATGGTTATACACCAACACAAGACGATTTAGATAATCGTGCAGATCAGCTTAACCCAAATAATGATGAATATCAGGGTGAGCAAGAAGATTAAATTTGCAAAAGTCAATAAGACTATTGTATCTTTAAACTGTTTTATTTCATTGTTTTAAATGTTATAAAATTTTCCACTAGAAATCAGTAAGGCTTTTGCATTGCTGATTTCTTTTTTAAGTATAGTATAAAAAATAACTGTGCAAATACACTGCACACATTAATTTTACATTTGTAATGTTATTAATTATAATTCAATAAAAATGAGTGAGAATACTAGTGTAAAATGCCCAAATTGCAAAGAAGTTTTTAAAGTAGACGATTCCGTTTACACTGATATTGTAAAACAGGTTAGAGATCAAGAATTTGCAAACGATTTAAAAAACAGACTAGAAGTTGCTGAGAAAGATAAAGCCTCTGCAATTAAGCTAACAGCTTCCGAATTAGAAAATAAATACCAGAGGCAATTAGCAGAAAAAGATAAAACGATTAGCGATTTACAATTTAAAAGTAAATCGGAATTAGCAGAAGAGGTTTCTAAAAAAGAAGCACAAATACAAGCATTACAAAGTAAAATTGAAAATGCTAATATTCAAAAGCAATTAGAAGTATCTAGCGCTATAAATTCAGTTGAAAAAGAAAGAGATCAACTTAAAAACGATTTAAAATTAAAAGATTCTGAAAAAGAAATTTTAGAAAAATCGTTAAATGCACAATTCAAAAATAAGTTAGAGCATAAGGATGAAGCTTTAAAGTTAAAAGATGAAGAAATAGAGCGTTTAAAAGACTATAAGCAAAAACTATCTACAAAAATGATAGGTGAGACCTTAGAGCAACATTGCGAAGCAGAATTTAATAAGCTTAGGGCTACAGCGTTTCAAAATGCTTATTTTGAAAAAGATAACGATGCTTCTGGTGGTACAAAAGGCGATTTTATTTATAGAGAAGTAGATTCCAATGGAGACGAAATCATTTCTATTATGTTTGAAATGAAAAATGAAAACGACCAGACTGCAACCAAAAAGAAAAATGAAGACTTTTTTGCAAAACTAGATAAAGATAGAGTTGCTAAAAATTGTGAGTATGCAGTGTTAGTATCTTTATTAGAAACCGATAATGAATTTTATAATACTGGTATTGTAGATGTGTCATACAGACACGAAAAAATGTTTGTAATTCGTCCTCAGTTTTTCATACCTATTATCACACTGTTACGTAATGCTGGTATGAAATCTATTGAGTATAAAGCAGAGCTTAATCTAGTAAGAAACCAAAATTTAGATATTACTAACTTTGAAACTAAAATAGAAGATTTTAAAAACGGTTTTGCACGTAATTATGATTTAGCAAGTCGTCAGTTTGGGGATGCTATAAAGGAAATAGATAAAACCATGACACATCTTCAAAAAACTAAAGATGCTTTATTATCTTCGGTCAATAATTTGCGTTTAGCAAATAATAAAGCAGAGGATTTAACCATTAAAAAACTAACACACGGTAATCCTACAATGAAACAGAAATTTGATGATTTAAAAAATTAAATTACCAAAACTTAATAATAAAACAACCCATTCCTAACCATGATCACAGGAGAACTTAAAAGTAAAATAGATAAAATCTGGAACGATTTCTGGACAGGCGGAATCTCTAACCCATTAACCGTAATAGAGCAGTTTACCTACCTCATTTTTATCAAGCAATTAGACGATAAGCAAATTGTAATCGAGAAAAAAGCCAACCTGTTAGGTGTGCCAACAGAAAACCCAATTTATACTGAAGCACAACGACCATTACGTTGGTCTAGTTTTAAGGAAAAAGACCCAGAAACCATGTTCGATCTGTTTACAAGACCACAAGCAGCATTAGGAGATCTTACCGTTTTCGATTTCATGAAAGGTATTGGTAAGCAAGGTGGAGTTTTTGCACAGTACATGAAAGGTGCTATTTTCATGATACAATCGCCTAAATTACTAGATAAAGTTGTACAACAAATAGACACTTTAGAGCTGGATAATAAAGATGCAAAAGGCGATTTGTACGAGTATATGCTTTCTAAAATAGCAGAAGCTGGTACAAACGGACAGTTTAGAACACCACGCCACATTATACGCATGATGGTAGAGCTAACACAACCGAAACAAGACGATGTTATTTGCGACCCATCTTGTGGTACAGCAGGTTTTTTAGTAAGTGCTGGCGAGTATATACAAAGTAGACACCTAGATTGGTTTAATAACGCCACGTTTAGAGAGCATTTTCATAACAATATGTTTAATGGTATCGAGTTTGATCCTACCATGCTACGTATTGGTGCCATGAATATGCAATTACACGGTTTAGACAACCCAACCTTAATTGGTAAAGATGCACTTAGTGAAGCTAATGCAGATATTGAAAATGCCTACTCACTAATACTAGCCAATCCACCATTTAAAGGCAGTTTAGATTATGATGAGGTAGAAAGCAGCCTACTTAAAACTACAAAAACCAAAAAAACCGAGCTACTATTTTTAAGCTTGATGCTACGTATGTTAAAAGTTGGTGGTCGTGCAGCAGTAATTGTACCAGATGGTGTATTATTTGGTAGTAGTACAGCACACAAAAGCATACGTAAAGCGTTGGTAGAAAACCAACAATTACAAGCAGTAATTAGTATGCCTAGTGGTGTTTTTAAACCTTATGCAGGAGTTAGTACAGCTATTTTGTTTTTTACAAAAACCAATTCTGGTGGTACAGATAAGGTGTGGTTTTACGATATGAAAGCAGATGGTTTAAGTCTAGACGATAAACGTAACCTTTTAGTAACCGAAGACGCCTTAGAGCAATGTTTTACAGAACCAGAAAACATAGTAAAAGAGGTAGCAGGCAAATGTGATATTGCACAAATACTTCTAGACGCTAAGGTTATAATGAACTCAACGGTCACTTCGAGCGCAGACGAGAAGTCTCAAATAGAAAAAAACTTCTCAGACAAAACCAAACCAAGCTTTATAATACCAAAAGCAGACATTGCAGCTAACGATTACGACTTGTCTATAAACCGTTACAAAGAAATTGTGTACGAAGAAATAGAATATGATGCACCAGAAACCATTTTAGCAGATATTAAAGCGTTAGATAAACAAAGAACAAATGCCATGTTGAATCTTGAAAAGATGATGAAGTAATGGAGTTAGTTGAATTAGATAGCGTTTGTGAAATAATTGCAGGACAATCACCACCATCATCTTCATACAATCAGGATGAAGTTGGAGTTCCTTTTTTTCAAGGTAAAGCTGATTTTGGGAGAATAAATCCAACAGTACGATATTGGTGTACAGAACCTAAAAAAATGTCAGTAATAAATGATATTCTTTTTTCAGTTCGAGCACCTGTTGGTTCAACTAATGTTAATAATATAGAAGCCTCTATAGGTAGAGGACTCGCAGCTATTAGATGTAATAAAGAAATTGATTTACAATTTCTACTTCATTATTTGAGAGCAAATGAAGAGAGAATAGCAAATATGGGAACAGGTAGTACTTTCAAAGCTATTACAATTAAAACTTTAAAGTCAATCAAAATCCCACTACCACCATTACCAACCCAAAAGAAAATAGCTTCCATTTTAGACGAAGCAGATACACTACGCCAACTAAACAAACAACTCATTACAAAATACGATGCCTTAACACAAAGCTTGTTTTTAGAGATGTTTGGGGATACTTGGTTGAATCCTAAAGGATGGGAAATGAAATTAGTTGAAGAGTTAGCTTTAGATAAAAAGCATAGTATAAAAGCTGGACCTTTCGGTTCATCTTTGAAGAAAGATTATTATGTTGAAAAAGGATATAAAATATATGGACAAGAGCAGGTTATAAAAGATGATTTATCATTTGGCGATTATTATATAGATACTGAAAAATATGAGAGTTTAAAAAGCTGTAAAGTTCAAGCCGGTGATATTTTAATTTCACTAGTTGGAACTTATGGGAAAATAGCAATTGTACCTCAAAAATTTGAAGAAGGTATTATTAATCCTCGTCTAATGAAAATCAGTCCAAATCAAAAAATTATTAAACCAGATTTTTTCAAAATGCTACTCCAAGGTTCTGGTGCATTAATACAAATGAAGAGTAAGTCTAGAGGAGGAACAATGGATATTGTTAATGTTGGTATTATGAGAAAAATAAAAGTTCCTTTACCTCCAATTAATCTTCAAAATCAGTTTGCTGAACGTGCTAATATTATTCAACAACAAAAAGCACAAGCCCAACAAAGCTTACAAAAAAGTGAAGACTTGTTTAATAGTTTGTTGCAAAAGGCTTTTAAAGGGGAGTTGGTAAAGTAAAAGAATTATGAGTAAAAGAGGTTCTAGAAGTAGTAAATTTATTGGTGGTAAAAGTTGGAGTGCTTCTAGTTTTAGACAATCTATAAAAAAAGGAAGATCTGGTTTAAAAAAAGAAAAAAGGAAGAGTAAAGTGTTTGAAGCAGTTAGAAAAGTGTTTAAATTAGAAACAACTAGTCCAAGTTATATAAAATATCATAATGAGTACTTAAATATTGTTAATAAGCAAATAAGAAAAAGAGTTATAGATAATTTACTAAATATTGAAGATAGAATGAAACAAGATGGTAGGGCGTTCACCATAGAAACCTACTTTAACTTTCAATATCATCTTAGAGAATAAAATGTAAAAAAACTAAATAATGCGTGTATCTAAATTACTTACAGAATTAAAAATCTCTTATAAGAGATTAACTAGGTATAATAATTTTTTAGAGACACCTATTACAAGCCCAAATCAAGAGTTAGACGAGAATACACACTTACAAATTATTGCATTATACAATAACAAAGAAATTCAAGACCAATTAGATGACATAGCAATAAATGAGCAAGTTGTAGCATACAATGGGTATTTAGGTAAAGACTCTTGTAAGTTTATTGGTGAAATTAAATGGTACTACAACAAAACTAATGATGATGAATATGGTTTTGTAGAACATAATAAACTTGGAGATATTTATTTTCGTGGTAATGCAGTAAAAGGTAAAGACCCTCACAAATTAATTAATAATGAACTAGTTATATTTAATATTACTAGGCAGAGTTTTATAAATAGGGATAGAATACGTGCAACTAGTTTATATCCAATAGATTTTGAAACAGATATAGCTTTTTTAATTTATTTTGGTATTATTAATCAACAAGCAAAGCTTTTAGATCAAGTACTATCCATAATAAATAAAGAAGATTTTAAACTAGGTAAGTCTAGTAAATTTAAAATATTAAACATATTTAATACCTACTTTAATGCTTTAAAACTAAATGTAAATCAAGTTATTTCAATTCTAAAAATTGCACCTAAACTTAAAATTAATATAAGTAAAAGACAGTTTGAAATTATTAATAAAAATTTTGATGCTAACCAGAAGTTTCAACTGTTTCTAGACACAAATTATTTACTTTCGTTTCAAGAAATAGAAGCAACTTTAGTAGAATATATTTATAATAATCCTCTAAAAAGTAATAGTGTTTTAAATAAACTAGACACTTCAGATATAAACATTGTTTTAGAGCAAGTATTTAATAAAGTAATAGTAAACCCAGAATCGGATAACCTTCAAGCAATTTTTACATTACTTAATAGCTATAATTATAATATTGATTATAATAAGTTAAAACCCAAACAAATCACAGAATTATGGTTTAAAAATAGTTTTGATACTTTTCCAGTAGATGCAGTTTATAATTATGTAATAGAATTAAAAGGCCTAATAGAAAATACGTATAATCAAGATAGTATAAGTAAAATTGAAGAGGAAGTTTATAAAATCTTCAATAAAACATCTAAAGAAGAACAGGTAAATCTATTTTCAAAAACACATTATCAACAAGATAAGATAAAAGATGTTGAAGTATTTGATTTGGTTAAATTCTATTTAGATTATACAGAAGAGGAAACTTTAAAACAAACCTTTTTAGACACAATATATAACAAAGCTTCAGATTTTATTAAGCTGCATTTGTTTCTATCTAATTACACAAATACTATAGATTATAATAGCGCTGTATTATACACCGGAATTTTATCATCTTATAATCAAAAACGCTTTTTCAAAAAAGTATTAATGTTAATTGAAACCAATGTATTACACTTAACACTTCAAGATTTAAATAAAATAACCACTTTTAATTATGTAGATAATGAATATGCAAAAGAAATTGATGGCGTAGGTTTAGATTTTACATTAAGCATCATCCTTAAAATTACATCAGATTTAAGCATTAATGAAATAACTTCTAGAAACACAATTTTTGACATTATTGCAAATCAAATTAAAACTCCACAAGACTTATTAGTAATAAATGGTTTTTTTAGTAAGTGTACAGGTAGGACTATTGCAAAAAAATATACTGTAAGGAAAGAAGGAGAAACAGAACTAAGTTATTACAAAGACAAAACGGATAAAACACCAAGATTTGCCACATTTTGTGATGGCAGAAAGGCATTAGATGTAACTACAAAACAACCTGCTTTATCAAGAAGAGAACAAATGGAATTTTGGTGGTGTGAAAACATTCCTTGTTTTGAAACATGTAGAAAGCCTATAACTCCTAGTGATTGGGAAAACTACACATTGCAAGATGTTTTAAGAATATTAAATATCAAATTTAGTGAGAGACAGTACGAAATAGTATTAAGTGTTGTTAATCGTGTAAATCGTTTTTTGGAACATTTAAAATGTAAAAGTTGCTCTAATATTCTTAGACCAAACGGAAGAGCAAATTATGGGTTTTATGGTGTTAGCATGTTTTCTTGTACCAACAAAGACTGTGAAAACCCTGATAAAGATGTGTATTTATCTCATTGTTTAAATGGACAATGTGTAGATTTAATAGATAGCAGAGAAACGGTGAAATGTACACCATCAGCTTTGGAAAATCCAGATAATTGTGGTTGGTACATTTGTAATAATTGTTATGCTTGTTGTGATTCTGAAAAATTAAATGCAAGAAAAAATAGAATAGAAAGCGTAGGGCAAAATTATTTATGCCATACAGAAGGACATAGAAATTTAGGAATTATATGTTGTACAGAATGTGGTACAGAAACAAATAGAAAAGCTTTTAATTCAGAATTATACATTCGACAACTAGAATGGTTTAAAAGTATGGTTGGCACAGAAAGTATAGTGGATAGTAATCAACGTCAGGATGGTAAATGGTGGTTTAGATGGTATAGAGGAAATTTAACTTTTGAAAAATTTTATAATTCTTTAGTGTCCCTTAAAGAAAATAGATTTCAAGTACCTAATATAGACTCTGGTGATGATATCCAATTTGTAGCAGAACCTTTAGCTGATAATTATGTTTTTGAGTGTCCGAATTGTGAACACCTAATTGATTTGTCTGATAAAGAAATATTTGATTATACCAGAAAAAAAGCAATAGAACATTTTCACACAACAATATATCCAGCTAACAGATAATAGTTTTATAAATGAAGTAATAATGAGTGAAGAGCTAGAAAAATCTAATAATATTTCACATGAAGATTTAGAAGCATTAAAAAATGCTAAATCGACTATGAATAATATAAGTTGGGCAATGCGTAATGCCAATAAAATAGGAAGCACTGTAGAAACTGGAGCAACATTTATTCCAGAAAAAGTATTTAATAAATTACAAAAGATTATGCATTCTGTTTTGTTAGGTATCATCAAAGTAAACCTTAAAACTATAAAGAAAAACAAAACGTTTAGTAAACCATCAAATAAAACATATAGAGCTATTGTAACAGGTTCAGGCGCTTTAAGTGGGTTTCTGGGTTCCACTACAGGCGTTGGAACTGCTATTTTTGCTTCAGAATTAACACTAACTACCAAATTTTTAATGCGAACCATAATGGATATTGCACGTAGTGAAGGAGAGGATATTTATTCAATAGAAGGTCAGATGGCTTGTTTGGAAGTCTTTGCTTTAGGAGGAGAATCTAAAGAAGATGATGGTTTAGAAACAAGTTATTATACAACAAGAGTAGCATTAAGCTCAGCAATACAAAACGTGACTGCTCAAGGAATAAATAGTTTTGTTTCAAAAATTGTAACTAGATGGAGTATTCAAGTTACTGAAAAATTTGTTGCTCAAGCAGTACCTGTTCTTGGAGCAGTTGGTGGAGGTTCCATTAACTATATTTTTATTAATCATTTTCAAAATATGGCAACTGCCCATTTTACTATAAAAAGATTAGAGAGAAAATATGGAAAGGAACTAATTGAAAAGGTTTTTAAAACAATAAATATAAATACAATTGATAAATAAATATTTATTTAAAAGTGTTGTAAGGAACATTAAGTGAAAAATGTAATTGTATAAGGAGTTAATAATAATAGAAAATTTAAATATGGGTAAAAACTCACAATTGAATAACAAGAAAGAATTTAAATATATTACCGAATTTACTCACTCAATTATTAAGCTTGTATATGCTAAATATCCAAATCAATTTTTTGATGAAGAAAATAATGAGTTACATTTTAGCACTAGAGAATTAGATGGTGTAATAGTACAATTTCATACACATGGTTTACATTTAAAATTTAGTTATGCCTATATAAAAGCAAATAAAGTTTTTCAAGAAGATCTAAGTTTTAATATACCAGAAATTAATACATTATTTAATTACAATGTAAATTTACAATTACTCACATTATATCCTTTTGATAGAGATGAGTTTCGAGATACACCATTAGGTATGGAGCAAAGGTCAGGTTATTTTATTACTGTATTACAAGTAGCATTACAACACATTAATCTTTTAAAAAAGTAATTAAAATAGCATGAAAAATCAACTTAATTACATATGTGAAAGTGTTTTTACTATAGTTAAACATCATAATCAACTAACTAAAGCAAGAGGTGAAGATTTCAATGTGTTTTCTATTTTAAAAATGGAGCGTAAAGAAAATGATACGCATTCTGCATTTTTAGGAGCTTTATTAAATCCTGAAGGCACTCATTATTTGGGAGATAAGTTCTTGCAGTTATTTATAAGTATGATTTTAGAACTTATTTCTAATCAAGAAGCTAGTAATAAACTTTTAGCTTTCAATAGTAAAACTGCTAAGTTAAATATTGAAGTAGGAATAGGTAATACCACTTTCTGTAAACATAATGATATTATTTCAAATAAGTGTTCAATACCATGTACTTGTTCTGGTGGTAGAATAGACATTTACTTAAAAGATTCCTTAGGTAATACAATCTCTATTGAAAATAAAATTGATGCATACGACCAAAATAGTCAAGTGAAGAGATATTATAACCATAACACAAGTAAAAACACAGTAATATATCTAACCAAAGCAGGTGTTAATCCAAGTAAAGCTAGTAAACGAGATTTGGTTGAAGGTGAGCATTTTTTTAATATCAGTTATAAAACACATATGGTAAATTGGTTAGAAAATTGTTTAAAAGAAACAGTTAACCAACCTATACTTAGAGAAACAATTAAGCAATATATTATATTAATAAAAAAAATAACCAATACTGTGACTAACCAAGAGGAACAAGATTTACAAGAGGTATTATTTAAAAATGATAATTTAAGAGCTGCTAAAGTTATAGCAGATAATTATGAGACCATACTAGATAAAATAAGAGATAAATTTAGAAAAGAGGTTTTAATATTGCTCAAACCTCAATTATTAGAGTTAGGATTAACAATTAAAGAAGGGAATACTAATTATAATCATATTACACAATTATGGATTAGACCAATAGTAAATCATAATTCAAAACAGTTTTACGGAATAGAAACATTTTCTAAAAATGGGCATTTTGGAGGAGAATTATTTGTAGGTGTTTTTGATCAAGGTAAAAAAGGATTGCCAACCATTGATAATTCATTTGAGTTTAACGAAGTATGGTCTGTGGTCAGATACGTTTATATCAATGAAAATGAAAAATTTAATTTATCAGAATTAGATATTTTGAAATTAATTTATAAAGATCAGACTGAGTCAACTAATATTCAAAGTACTAAAGTAGTAGACCAAATACTTCAATTTATAGAAGAAACCTTAAACACACATGTTGTTACTAAATAGGTGTAGTTAGATTAAAACTGAAACATTTGAGAAAAAAATAAAAGATATGAAAAGCACATTTATAAATTCAGAAATTTGGTCATTAACAATTGGTGGTGCTTTTCAACGAGCCAATGTTTATAACCCAGACGTATTAGAAAAGGATAAAAAAGATTTTAAGTTTATGCTTAAAGGCTATATAGATAATACTATTGTGCCCAGCTATAATAAAGTTAACATGTCAGATGATATACATATTGAAAACATTAAGAGTGTACAGCAATACACTTCTAATTTTGATAAACTATTAACCAATGGTCAGTTTAATTTTGGGGTAAGCCAGAAGCTACTAAATTTATATCTAAAATACTTATGGTGTTTAGGTGTCATATCAGAACCACCACATTTTCCTGTAGATAGAATTATTCAGCAAAAACTAAAGTTTAAACCAATTATAGCTTGGACTAAAATTGAAACTTCAGAAGAATATATGTCTATTGTAAATTTTGCAAGAACTAAAATCAATCTTAAAGATGAGTTTTCTAATTCATTATCTGTAATAGAATTAAATCTATTTAGTAGACGTAATGATTAATTTTTAATACTTTTAAAGGCTTATAACCTAACCAATTATTATGAGCAATTTTGAATTTCTAAAACAAGACTTTCCGCAACTTTATGCAGAAGCTAAAATAGCAGAACAAATTACTTTTGCTGTGCCTAAATTAGCAGCAGTATCTTGTCGTTCTTTTTTAGAATTAGGCTTAAACTGGTTATATGATAATGATGAAACATTTACTAAACCTTACGACACAAAATTAGCAGCATTATTATTTCATTACGATTTTAAAAGCAGTGTAAAACCCTCTTTATTTCATAACCTAGACCTTGTAAGACGTTTTGGTAACGATGGTGCTCATGGTAATTTAGTGTCTCAAAAAAAGGCGTTAATTGCTCTAAAATCTATTTTTAGTTTTGGCGTATATTTAGTTAAATATTATGGAGAAGATTTAATAGATACACCAGTTTTTAGTGAAGAGAATCTGCCACAAGGTATTGGTTTGAGTTCTAAAAATGTAAAAGCAGAAATTGATGAAAAAGTTAAAGCTTCAGAAAAACAATTAAAAGCTTTAAGAGAAGCACAAGAAAAATCACTCGCATTACAAAAGGAAAACGAATTGCTTAAACAGCAATTTCAATTACAACAAACCCAATTATTAGAGCGTAAAGAAGAACGTCAAAAAGTAGTTATTCCAGAAAAAGACATTCCGCAGTTAACACCAGAGCAGGAAACGCGTCAATTATATATTGATGAGTTATTAAAAGAAGCAGGTTGGAATAATTTAAAACAAGGTACAGACATAGAATTTCCAGTTGTTGGTATGCCTTTAAGTACTAATCCATCAGGAAATGGTTTTGTGGATTATGTTTTATGGGGAAGTGATGGTTTACCGTTAGCGGTTATAGAAGCAAAACAATCTTTACATAGTGCAACAAAAGGTAAGCATCAAGCTAAACTATATGCAGATTGTTTGGAGCAAATGACAGGACAAAGACCTGTAATATTTTACTCTAATGGTTTTGATACTTATATATGGGATGATACTTTTTATACCGAGCGTTTAATTTATGGTTTTTATACAAAGGAAGAATTAGCCTATTTAATAGAACAACGTAAAACACGTAAGGATTTATCTGAATTTAAAGTCAATTTAGATATAGCTGGATATAAAAGACCGTACCAATTAGAAGCTATTAAGCGTGTTGGTGAGGCTTTAATGGTAAAAACAGATAAAGGTTTAGTTGGTAAAAACAGAGAAGCTTTATTAGTAATGGCTACAGGAAGTGGTAAAACAAGAACTTCTGCAGCTATTGTAGATATGTTAACCAAATGTCATTGGGCTAAACGTATCTTGTTTTTAGCAGATAGAAATGCTTTAGTGACTCAGGCTAAAAATGCGTTTAAAGAGCATTTGCCTAATTTATCAACCATAGATTTAACTAAAGAAAAAGAAGACACAGGAACTCGTGTAGTATTCTCTACCTACCCAACTATTCTTAATAAAATAGATAAAGTTAGATCTAATGAAGAACGTTTTTATGGTATAGGTCATTTTGATGTGATTATTATTGATGAAGCACATAGATCTGTGTATCAAAAATACGGAGCTATATTCGATTATTTTGATGCTATTTTAATTGGGTTAACAGCTACTCCAAAAAAAGATATTCATCATAATACCTATGGATTATTTGGTATTGAAGATGATAACCCAACCTTTGTTTATGAGTTAGACCAAGCTGTAAAAGATGGGCATTTAAATCCTCCTAAAGGCATTAGTGTACCATTAAAGTTTATGCGAGAAGGAGTTAAATACAAGGACTTATCAGAAGAGGACAAAGCAAAATACGAAGAGAAATTTGGCTTACCAGCTTTAGAAGATGAAGATGAGGTTTTAGAAAGTTTAGGTATTTCATCAAGTCAAATGAATTCCTATTTATTTAATACCAAAACAGTAGATATGGTATTGGATTATCTTTTTACTAATGGACTAAAAGTAAATGGTGGAGATAAGTTAGGTAAAACCATCATTTTTGCTAAAAACCATAAGCATGCAGTATTTATTCAAGAACGTTTCAATAAAAACTATCCACAATTTAAAGGAAGTTTTTTAGAAGTTATAGATAATTATGCATCAAAAGCACAAGATTTATTAGAGCGTTTTTGCGATGATAAACAGGAACAAGACCCTCAAATTGCTGTTTCTGTAGATATGATGGATACAGGAGTTGATGCGCCAAGAGTTGTAAACCTTGTATTTTTTAAACCTGTAAAATCTTTTGCTAAGTATTGGCAAATGATTGGAAGAGGTACACGTTTAAGACCAAATCTTTTTGGTCCAGGAAAGGATAAAACTGAATTTATAATTTTTGACTTTTGTGGTAATTTTGAATATTTTGAAGAATACCCACAAGGAGCTAAAACGAGTGTTTCTAAAGGTTTATCTCAACTTATATATGAAACCATGTTGCATATTGTACAAGTTATAAGGAATAAAACAGAAGCTACAAAAGAGCAAGATGAATTTGCAGAAAGCCTAGTTAATAAATTACATAAAAGTATTGATGCTTTAGATGAAAACCGTTTTGAAGTAAAAAAAGAATTACGTCATGTAAAGCATTTTAAAATAAAATCAAATTGGGAAAGCATCTCATTAACAGATGAAACTATTTTATGCGATAAATTATTTGGATTATCTAGTTATAGTGAAACAGATGATGAGGTTGCAAAGCGGTTTGATTTATTAGCTTATAAATTACAGTTAGCTTTATTAAATGATGCCAAATCGCAAGAAAATTTTATTTCTATTATTTACAATGTAGGAGTGCAGCTTCATAAAAAAAGAAATATTCCAGCAGTTTCAAATAAATTAGGAGTTATAAATAAAATTAGAGATTTATCTTTTTGGTCTAACGTTAATATTCAAACTGTAGAAGAGGTTAGAGCGGAGGTAAGAGATTTAGTGAAATTTCTAGAAAAAGAAAGCTTAGAACCTGTCTATACAGATTTTACAGATATTCTTGATCATGATAGTGTAGAAGAAAAAGATATTTTAGAGGGATATACTAAACTACAGAGTTATAAAGACCGAGTGGAAAGTTTTATACGCAAAAATAAATCACATTTAGTAATTGATAAATTACATAAAAATATACCAATAACGAATAAAGAACTTGAGCTTCTTGAGCAATTTTTAATTAACGAGTCATTAGGAACTAGAGAAGCATATACTAATGAATATGGAGAGTTACCTTTGGGTAAATTTGTTAGAAGTATAGTAGGATTAGATCTTAAAGTGGTAAATGATTTATTTACAGATTATATTCAAAAAGAAAATTTAAATCCACAACAAATTACCTTTATACAAACCTTAATTAATTTTTTAAATGTTAATGGCACTTTAGATAAATCACTTTTAATTAAACCTCCGTTTACAGAAAATCATGACGAAGGTATTTTTGGTTTGTTTAAGGATGAAGGTGATGTAAGGCAGATTATATCTTTAATTGATACTGTAAATAATAATGCAGGTTAATTTTGATCTTTATTTTGTGCCAAAAGTTCACTAAGCCTTTTTAACATGCTTAAACTTCTTAGTATTGAAAAGTGGTAAACAGGTTAAGTAAAGCTATAAAAACTATTTTAAAGTTTTTTCTAGTGCCTTCAACTCCACACCCAACTCATTAAACATACCAAGAATACTACTGATTTTTAATTCCTCTTCAGAGTATTCTTGGGTGTTTATACTACAAGTAAATTCCCAAATCTCTAAAACTTCATCAATAGGTACAATATAATCATTGTAAGTTTTATTGTCAGACATAAGTAATAAAGAGTTATTTAAATCAATATTATTATGCACACGTTTATAAACCATGCCATCATTTAAAGTAATTAAAACATAGGTTTTTCCTGTTTTTATGTCATTTCTATCCTCTATAAACTTTCCAATAACAAAAGAACCATCTTTCATGGGCAACATAGAATCGCCTTTAATTGGGAATGCGCGATGTTTTCCAGTAGGTAAAAAAGGTAATTTTATTTTTTGAAGTTGTTCAATATATTCAGGATCATCATATCCATTTAAATAGCCAGCAGATGCTTTTACAGGTACAACTTCAATTAAATTATCATTTTCTACATCTACAGTAATAGGAAATAAAACTCGTTGATTCCCTAATTCTATAAATGAAGAATCCTTAGCCTTAGTCAAATCATTTCTAAGCAAAATATCTATAGGAAGTTTGAAATAATCAGACAATAGAATAAGTATTTCAATAGATGGTGCAGAACGTCCTTCTTCATAAGAACTTATGCGCGATCTTGTTACCTTCAAATCTTCTGCTAAAACCTCTTGAGTTACACCTTTTAAACTCCTTAAATGACGTATATTTTTTGATATAAATTTCATAAT
>NZ_RCCH01000009.1 GCF_003663945.1 Lacinutrix venerupis
AACTAGCGATTACTGGTTTACTGTAGAATATAGAGAACCTAATAATCCTACGGTTAAGAAACAGTTTAAAGCACACTTTACTTTAAAACGATAAACGTTAAACTATTAAAAACTAAAACGCCCAAACTTATGTTTGGGCGTTTTTTATTATATATTATATTAGGTATTGCAATATCAAATGAAATATATGAGTGCGCTTACGTTAAGGATAGCAGCGGCATCCTTTTTTGCGCGCGCTTATGCGCGAAAAAGATATAGCGTATAGCCTGACCGAGTCATGCCTAAGCATGGCTTGGGAACGCAAAAAAAGTAAAACTATTATTTAAAAAATATAACCCAAAATATTCGTAAGTTTAGATCATTATAAATCTGTAATGCAAAGTAAAACTGTACTCATATTATTTTTACTACTTTTTCTTCGTTTGGAAGTAAAAGCGCAGGACATTTCAATTTTCCAACAATTTAATGGACGTTATGACTATTTAGCTATAGGCAATACTCTTAACCAAGCAGAAAATAATATTGTGCAAGATTTTTGCGAAATACTTCCTTCTTCACAAGCTACTCTCAACATTGACAATACTTCAACCATAGTCGCTGCATATTTATACTGGGCCGGATCTGGATTAGGAGACACAGAAGTATCTCTTAACGGAACACAAATTATTGCGGACGATACGTACACTACTGTTTATTCTGATTTTAGCAATGGTGACTTAACATACTTTTCTTGTTATGCAGAAGTAACAAATCAAATTCTTACCGAAGGCAATACAGTGTATACTTTAGCAGATTTAGACATCTCTGAAACATTAGCAAACAACTCTGGTTACTGTAACAATAGAACAAATTTTGCTGGTTGGAGTTTATATGTAATTTACGAAAACAATAGTTTACCATTAAATCAAGTGAATCTATTTCAAGGGCTAGAAATTATAAACAGAAATATTACCGAAAAAATTATTTTACTCGAAAACGTAAATGTACTAGATAATGACAATGCTAAAATAGGTTTTTTAGCATGGGAAGGAGATAATGTATTAAATTTTGGAGAAAGCCTTTCTATAAATGGAAATATAATTTCTAATCCTCCATTAAATATGGCTGATAATGCTTTTAATGGTACAAACTCTTTTACCAACTCTTCTACATTTTATAATGGAGATTTAGATGTTTATAGCATAGAAAATAATATTAACGTTGGAGACACACAAGTAGAAATAAAATTAACTACAGGTGCTATAAACCCAAATACAGGTATTTTTAGCGCCGATTTAATAATTGTAAATAATATTATTACAGTTTTAAACAGCCAGTTACCAGATGCTACAATTGTAATAGACACAACTGAAACTAGTTGTAATTCAAGAAATTTAACCATTAACTATACCGTAAATAATTTTAATAGTACAGAGTTATTACCTGCCAATACTCCAATAGCAATTTATGCCGAAGGACAACTAATTGCACAAGCATTTACAGAAAACAATATACCAATTAACGGTTATGAAAGTGGCGTTATTAACGTTACAATACCTAATTTAATACCCGATAATTTTCTATTAAATTTAGTGGTAGATGATGATGGCTTTGGAAACAGTACCGTAATAGAAATTTTGGAAAACAATAATATAGACGAGACTATAATTAACTTATTTCCAGAGCCCAAGGTTACCAATCTACCAAGCTTAAAATTGTGTGACATTGGTTTTAACACTGCTATTTTTAATTTAAATAATGCTCTTACAAATATTAATGATACTGCTTTTTTAAACTTTACTTTTTTTGAAAACTTACAAGATTTAGAACAAAATGAAAATAACATTCTAAATCCTGAAAATTACCAATCCCATAATTCTCCTCAAACTATTTTTATTAGAGCTGAGAAAAATAGCTGTTACGATATCTTCACTTTTATATTAAACACAGAAAACTGCCCACCAATTATTCCTCAAGGATTCTCACCAAACAACGATGGTATTAACGACCACTTTAACATTCAAGGTCTTTATACTATTTTCGAAAAACACGAATTACTTATTTATAGTAGATATGGGAACCTTATATTTAAAGGCAACGACAATTTAAAGTGGTATGGTGTCTCTAATCACGGTATTAATAAAGGAAAACCGGTACCAACAGGCACATATTTTTACGTCCTAAAATTAAACGATAGTAACTATTCTAATTATTTGGGTTGGGTTTATTTAAATCGCTGAAAATAAAACGATTGTATTTCATCGAATAAATTTGCTTTTAAACTATTAATCGTTATTTTTGTCCTTTAAACCTTATCGTTTATCGATTTATCGCTAATCTTGAATGATAATACATCCCAAATATGAAACATTTATTCCTAACAATCCTACTATTTGCTTTTGCTCATCAAGCAACTCAAGCACAACAAATTACGGTAAACGATTCACAAACACCAGAACAATTAATAAATGCTTTAGTTGAAGGTTGTGTGGAAGTTTCAAATATTTCTAGTCCAATTAATGGTACCACAAATGGTTTTTCTAGTTATGGTTTTTTTGAGCAGGCTAACTCAAATTTTCCATTTGAAAATGGAATTGTTCTATCTACTGGAAACGTAAATTCTGCTGGAAATGCACAAAATACGAATGCTCTTAATGAAGGTGAGACGTCATGGCAAACAGATCCAGATTTAGAAACAGCTTTAGGAATAAACAACACATTAAACGCAACCTCTATAACATTTAATTTTATTTCTGCCACAAGTAGTATTAACTTCAATTATATTTTAGCCTCTGAAGAATATTTTGCTGATTATCCATGTAATTATTCCGACGGTTTTGCTTTTTTAATAAAAGAAGCAGGCACAAATCAACCATATCAAAACATAGCAGTAATTCCAAATACTACAACACCAGTAAATACTAGTACAATTCATGAAGAGATTGTAGGTTTTTGTGATGCAGAAAATGAAAGCTTCTTCGAAGGATACAATATTGGAGACACTAACTTTAATGGAAGAACAAATGTAATGTCTGCTTCTGCCAACATTACTCCAAACGTAGAATACAATATAAAATTAATAATTGCAGACCAAACCGATAGAAATTTTGATTCTGCAGTATTTATAGAAGCAAATAGTTTTACAAATAGCGTAGACTTAGGAGCAGATTTTTCTACCTGTAATGCCTCAACAACTTTAAATGCAGAAACCAATAATACACAAGCTACTTACGAATGGTTTTTAAATAATTCTATTATTAATGGTGCAACTTCTAGCTCTTTAAATGCTACAAGTTCTGGATTATACTCCGTACTTATTACTGTTCCATTAAATGGTACAACTTGTACTTTTGAAGACGATATTAACGTGGTATTAAACTCCATACAAACTTTTCCTCAGTTAGCAGATTTTACTCAATGCGATGACGCTAGTAATGATGGTGTAGAAACATTTAATTTAACTACACTAGACAGTCAAGTAGAAGCAAGTATTCCTGCTTCAAGCTACACAATAAGCTATCATACTTCAAGTCAAGATGCAGAAAACAATAGCAACAGTGTTACTACAATTAATAACTCTTTAAATCCAGAAACCATTTACATTAGAGCTATAGATAATAATACTGGATGCGTGTATATGTCAAGTGTACAGTTAATTGTAAATTCGTTTCCTACAATTTCAGAACCATCAAATATAGAAATTTGCAGTAATTCTAGTGGTGATGCAATGCTAACCAATAGTGATTTAGAAATAACAAACAACAACCCAAATTATAGTGTTACTTATCATTATTCACAAATAGATGCAGATAATGGTGCAAATGAAATTTCATCTCCATACACACCTTCAAATACTACAGAACAATTATTTGTTAGAGTTTTAGATACTACAACTGGATGTGTAGCATTTACAAATATAACAGTAGAAGGTTTAGAAAGTCCGAATATTAATAACGAAACCCAACAAATAAATGCTTGCGAACAAGATGATGATGGATTTGAAATTTTCGACTTAACAAGTGTTATTAATAATGTACTTCAAGGAGAAACCAATGTTACCGTTACCTACCATGTAACTCTAGAGGATGCTAACTCTGGTGAAAATCCAATAAATGACCCTACACAATTTCAAAATACAACTCCAGACCTTCAAACCGTTTTTATAAGAGTTGATAATGATAATAATTCTTGTTACGATATTGTTTCTGTAGAATTACATACAAATATTTTAGAAACAGGTACTAATATTAGAAATTTTGGAGCTTGTGACGAAGCACCAGACGATGGTAATGCGACTTTCGACTTAACAGCTATTACAGATGTTATTGCTAATGGTTTACCAGATATTACAATTACATATTATGAAACCGAAGAAGACTTATTAAATAACACAAACCCAATAGATGACTCTGTAGATTATGAAGTATTAAATAGTTTCCAACAATTATATCTTTTAATTGAAAATCCAGATTGTAATAATGATACAGAAATATTATTAAATGTAAATGCCTCTGTAACAATATTAAATAACAATCCTGTAACCTATTGCGATACAGATGATGATACTTTAACCTCTGTTGAGTTATCCACATTCGACTCTATAGTAAATGTTGGTATAACAGAACCTATTGTTTCTTATTTTGAAACCGAAGCAGATGCTAATGCAAATACAAATTCATTACCTCCATTTTATAATAATACAGCAAATCCTTTTACTGTTTATGTAAGAGTTATAGATGGCAGCTCTGGTTGCTACGATGTTAAACCTTTACAAATAGAAGTACTTCCAGCACCTTCAATAAATTCTAATCCAGAATTTGTTATTTGCGATAACGATCAAGACGGACTATCTATTATAGACCTAACCTCTATAAATGCAGAAATAAACACAGAATCTACAACTTTAATTTCTTATTACCCTACTCAAAACGATGCCAACAACTCTACTAATGAAATAACAAACAGTACTAATTATAACACTGCAACATCCACCGTTTTTGCAAAAGTAGAAAACAATACTACAGGCTGTTATGCATTATTACCAATTAGTATTATTGTAAATACATTACCTAACTTTACAACAATTACAAATTATGTGTATTGTGAAACAGATGGTAACCAAATTGGAGATTTTATTTTATCTGATAAAGATGCCGAAATCCTTAATGGACAAACAGGCAAAGAAGTTTTTTATTTTGAAACTGAAAATGATGCATTAAACAATACCAATAGCATAGATAAAAACTCTATTTACAATAATACATCTCAATTTCAAACCATTTATGTACGTGTAGAAAATATAACAGATACAACTTGTTTTGGAACTTCAACATTTTTATTAGAAGTTGGGTCTGAGCCAATTTACAATGCTCCAGAAGATGTTAATGTATGTGATGACAACTCTAATGATGGTTTTGAAACCTTTAATTTAACCGAGAAAACACAAGAAATTATTGCTAATAGTACAGATACATTAACTGTAACCTACTATTTAAACCTAGAAGATGCTCAAAACCAAACTAACGCCATTACAGGAGACACTTTTACCAACACAGTAAACCCTCAACAAATTTTTGCTAGTATAGACAATGGTACTTTTTGTAAAGGCATTACAACTTTTGAGTTTAATGTTATACAAGTTCCAATTATTGGTAATGCTCCAGATTTAACAGCTTGTGATACAGACACAAATGGTACTGTAGTTTTTGATTTAACACAAGTTGAAATAGATGTTGTAGCAGTAAGACAAGATAATACTATAGTTAATTTTTACGCAAATGAAATAGATTTATTAGCAGGAACCAACCCAATTAATAATCCTGAAACATATACTAATATTTCTAATCCACAAACAGTTTACATAGAAGTCTACAATACGGTTTCTAATTGTGGTGCTTCAGTTCCTTTCAATTTAATTGTTAATTTACCACCAGAAATTGCACCAATTACAGAATATGAAACATGCGATACTAGTGACAATTCTTTTAACTTAAATGAAACAACACTATCTCTAATTGGTAATCAACAAGATATTGCACTTACCTTCTACTCTACTTTAGCAGATGCACAAACATCTCAAAATCCTTTAGATACTAATTACAACTACAATTCAAACAACGATACAATTTATGTTAGAGCAGAGTTTACTACCACAAACTGTTTTAGTACAAGTGCTTTTACATTAGTAGTAAATCCATCTCCAACATTAAATTTACAAGATTTAGAAGCTTGTGATGATGATTTTGATAGCGAATTAGTTTTCGATTTATCACAACATTCACCAATAATTATAGGTACTCAAGATGCTAATAATTTTATAATTAATTATTTTGAAACTGAAAATGATGCGTTAAATAATACCAATGCTATTTCAGATTTAAATTATAATGCCCAAAACGAACAAACACTTTATGTTCGATTAGAAAATATAACTACAGCTTGTTTTTCAACTGGAGCATTTAATGTGTACATAAATAGAAAACCAGAAGTAAACATTACAAACCAAGTAGTTTGTATAGATAATTTACCACTAGTCGTAACAGCAGAAACCAATGTAGCATCAGACTCCTATTTGTGGTCTACTGGAGAAACAACTCCAGTAATAGACATTACAGAAATTGGAAATTATTGGGTTACAGTAACTACGGCTTTTAACTGTACAACTACTTCTAATTTTAATGTTACTGCGTCACAACAAGCGCAAGTAGATTTTGATGTTTCTCCAGCTTTCCAAGATCCACATACTATAATTGTAGAAACTCAAGGTATTGGAAACTACATTTACCAATTAAATGATAACGAACCTCAAGTATCTAATGTATTTAATAATGTACCTATTGGAGTTCATTATATTACAGTAATAGATATTAATGGTTGCGAACCAACACCTCCTAAGAGAATATTTGTAATTGATGCTCCACAGTTTATAACACCAAATAACGATGGTTATTTTGATACTTGGCATATAACAGGTGTTAGTCAATTAGAAGGAACTGTAGTAACTATATATGATCGCTACGGGAAACTTTTAAAAATTCTTAAACATAATGATTATGGTTGGGATGGACGCTATAACGGAAACCTTATGCCCGCAAGCGACTATTGGTTTGTAGCAGATGTAGTTAATGGAAGCGAAGAATTTCAAGTTAAAGGACATTTTTCTTTAAGATTATAAATACTCCTTTAACACTATTTTTTGTTCAACATATTAGGTTCTTCACTATCTTTGCATGCTGTTTGTTGTTATGATAAAGAAAACCTTAATACTATTAACGCTGTTAATTACTATCTCTCTTAATGCTCAAAACATTATTGTAGATAGTCAAACTTATACACCTCAACAATTAATTGAAGATATATTAGCAGATAGCAACTGCATCTCTAATATTGTAGTTAATGGAACTGTTGGTGGAGATTTTGGAGGAACAGACCAAAGCTATGGTTATTTTGATGCTACAGGAACTAGTTTTCCATTTCAAAGTGGTATTGTTTTAAGTACAGGAAGATTAGCAAATGTTCCTGGGCCAAATAATAGTTTAAGCGATGATAATGCCTCAAATTGGAGTGGTGATATTGATTTAGAAATGGCATTACAAGAATCAAATACTACAAATGCTACTATTATTGAATTCGATTTTACTACGGTAGCAAATCAAATTAGTTTTCGTTATATTTTTGCATCAGAAGAGTATCAAGAAGGCAATGCTAACACTTGTCAGTTTTCAGATTTATTTGGTTTTTTAATAAAGCCTGCAGGTGCTACTAACTCAGAATATGAAAACATTGCTTTAGTTCCAGAAACCACTACTCCAGTAAAAGTTACGACAGTACACTCTGGAATTCCTGGTGCTTGCGATCCTATTAACGAAAGTTATTTTGACAGTTGGAATCCAGAATCTGCAACCTCAACATCGCCAATTAACTTTAATGGTCAAACTACTATTTTAACTGCAACCGCCACTACAGTGCCTAATGCTAGTTATCATGTAAAACTAGTTATTGCAGATGAGCAAAATTATCGTTTTGACTCTGCAGTATTTTTAGAAGCTGGTAGTTTTCTATTAAACACAGATTTAGGTCCTGACAGATTATTAGCTACTAATAATCCTGTTTGTGGTAACGAAATTATCACATTAAATGCTACACAAAACGGCACACCTTCATACAAATGGTTTCAAGACGGAATAGAACAAACTACAGAAACCTCTAGCACATTTAATGTTTCGTCAACCGGAACATATAACGTAGAAGTAACTTTAGACAATGGTTGTATATCTTATGGAGAAATTGTTATAGAATATGCACCAATTCCAAACGTTAACAATACTACTCTTTTTGAGTGTGATAGCAATCAAGATGGTTTAACAACATATAATTTATATAATGCCGAAGAAAGTATAATTAATAACAACCAAGCTTTAACTGTATTAGATTTTTATACTTCCTTAGCAAGTGCAACAACAGAAAACAATCCTATTTTAAATCCAAATAGTTTTAATAACACAGCTGTTATGCAAACAGTTTATGCTGTAGTTATTAATCAAACAACTGGTTGCAAGGCTATAGCCGAAGTAACTTTAGATATCTCTACAAACACATTAATTTTAGACGATGTTACTGTTTGCGATGATGAAGTTGTGGATGGTTTTTCTACATTTAATTTAAATGATATTGTAACCTTTATAGAACCACAAGTTCCTGCTAATGCAAGCATCACTTTTTATGAAACAAGTGCAGATGCTTTTTCTGAAACAAATAGCATTAACGGAGATTATAACAATACGGTTGCAAATTCTCAAACTATATTTGTTAAAGTAACTACAGATACTAACCAATGTTATGCTATTTCAGAACTCTCGCTTAATGTTTTATTTACGCCAGAGTTATTAGAAGATGAAGCATTTTTATATTGCCAAAACACTTTTCCTGAAACTATTACACTTATCGCCGGAGTTACAAATGATGTTCCTAACAATCATTATTTCCAATGGCTATTTAATGGTGTAGATACAGGTAGTGTTAGTCCTACTTTTGAAGCTAATCAAATTGGAACTTACACCGTTATAGTTACAGATCCTAATGGCTGTTCTAACACTAGAGATATAATTTTAACTCCTTCTAACGAACCTACAATAGAAAATATAGAGTTTACAGAATTAACATCAAACAATACTGCAACCGCTATAATTGAAGAAGCTGGAGATTACGAGTTTGCTATAGACAACGAATTTGGCTTTTATCAAGATGCAAACACCTTTACTAACTTAGAACCTGGCTTTCATACCATTTATGTTCGCGATAAAAATGGTTGTGGAGATATAGTATCTAGAGAATTTTCAATTTTAGGCTTTCCTCAATATTTTACACCAAATGGAGATACTTTTAATGAAGTTTGGAAACCTTATGGTACATCTAAAGATTTCAACTCTAATTTAGAGATTTTAATTTTTAACCGATATGGTAAACTACTTAGCAAAACTAGCTCCTTTAAAGGTTGGGATGGTAAATTAGATGGTTTTAATTTACCTAATGATGATTACTGGTACATTATTAATCATCCTAATGGCAAACAGTATAAAGGTCATTTTGCTTTAGTTAGGTAGACTTTTTCTTATACAATCTTCAAATTAAAGTTGGAATTATTATTTTTGTACAGATAATCAACACTTTAAATGAAATCATTCTACATCTTATTTCTTTTTTGTTTTGTTAACGTAGCTCTATATGCGCAAACCACACCAATTCCAGACACTAATTTTGAGCAAGAATTAATAAACCAAGGCATAGATACTAACGGCTTAAACGGTAACATTTTAAACACAGATGCAGAATCTATTACAAGTTTAACACTAGCAGGTACTAATATTACAGATATTACAGGCATAAATGCTTTTATAAATTTAACAGATTTAGATTTAGGTAATAATCAAGTTATTACTGTTTCATTAACAGCTTTAACGCAATTAGTAAGTTTTAGAACGAATGATAATGAAGTGTTAGCTAGTGTCGATTTTAGTCAAAATATTTTATTAGAAGATATATTTATACATGGTAATTTTCCATACACAACTTTACCACCAATTACAACAATAGATTTATCTCAAAATGTAAATTTAATTTCTTTTGACGGTGATTTTTTAAATAATGTTACAGATATTATTTGGCCAATAACCAACACACTAACCACAATTGACATAAGATATTTAGCAGATACTACATTAGATTTTTCTCTTTTAAGTGGTTTAGAAGATTTAAATATTGGCGGCTCTAGCGTAAACAATGTTGTTATTACGCTTCCTAATGTATTTACAAATCTTAAAGATTTAAGAATAAGCAGCATAGATATTCCTACTATAGATATTTCAAATTATATTAATCTAGAAAGCATCTATTTTTGGGGAACTTATGTAGAGAACCTTTTGCTTCCAAATTCTAATACACTAACAGATATTTTTATTATTATTCACGATATTCAAAATCCGTTAGATTTTTCAGTTTTGCCTAATCTAACAGACTTAGATATTACCTCTAACCAAACAACACCTTTAGTTGTAGACGTTACTCAAAATCTACTTTTAGAAGATATAGATTTATCTAATAACGATTTAAATACTATAGATTTAACACAAAATATAAATTTAGAAGAGTTAAGTATAGGCGCTAATAATTTAACAGCTTTAGATGTAACACAAAATACTCTACTGTATCGATTAAGTGCAGCCTATAACCAATTACCAACTATAGATTTATCTCAAAACACCATTTTAGAGTATTTAACATTAAGCTTTAATTCACTTCCAACTTTAGATGTAACACAAAATGTTATTCTTCGTCAATTAATAATAGACAATAATTTATTTACCACAACAGGATTAGATTTAACACAAAATGTAGAATTAAACTATATAAACATATCACATAATCAAGTTGAGTCTTTATATATTTTAGACTGTATAAAACTTATAAGTTTAAATATTAGCCACAATTTATTTTCTGGTACAGATATTTTAGATCAATTATACACTGTAAAATCAAATTATTTTGGTGTTTCTGCCTCCAATTTAATAGATGTTAGCTACAATAATCTTCACGGTCTAATGCCCGATTTTGCAAGTTTAGTTGGTACAAATGCAAACTACTTTAGATTTTATTTTCACAATAACGCATTCGAATTTGGACATTTTGAAGATCAACATAACCAATTTGTAAATTTTTTGTCACAAACAAACACTTTTGGATCATCACAATTACCAATTATGACCGAATACGGTTATGCACCACAAGCTAAAGTAGATGTTATACAAACTATTAATGCTAATGCAGGAGATGCTGTAACATTAACAACGGTATGTGCTGGAACTCAAAACCATTATACTTGGTTTAAAGATGGCGTTGCCATACCAGGAGCTCCAGACTCACCAAGCTACACTATTCCTTCTGTCAACAGCTGCGACCAAGCAGTTTACCACTCCGAAATTACAAGTGACTTAGTACCTTTCGAAAACGGAAATCCTCCTGGAACAGGAAATAAAAATTTATTATTAATAAGAAACGATATCACGCTAAATGTTAACTCTCCTACAGAAAGTTGTACATCTTTAATTTCACCAGCAAACGGAAGCACAAATGTACCATTAAATGAAGTTTTAACTTGGGCAGAAAGCTTAGGTGCTTGTGGTTATTTTATAAGTATGGGTACTACTTCTGGAGCAACAGATATTTTAAATAATGTAGATGTAGGTAATGTAACTAGTTATACAACAAATTCTAATTTGCCTCCAAACACTCAAATATTTATAACAATAACGCCATATTTTCTCAATGGCACAGTATTAAATTGTAATGAAGAAAGTTTTACAACAGGAAACACAACCGTAATTCCAGAATGCACAACACTTTCGCATCCTGTTAATGGTGATACAAATCAGCCTGTTTCTATAGATTTACATTGGAACAGCATTGCTAATGCTACTGGTTATATACTTAATGTTGGAACAACTTCTGGAGCAACAGATGTTTTAAATAACATAGATGTAGGCCTTGTAACAACTTATGATTTTGCAAATGATTTATCAGAAAATGAAACAATATACGTAACAATTACACCATATAACTCTGCCGGAAATGCCATTAGCTGTTTAGAAGAAAGCTTTACCACATTACAAACTTGTAACGTTACTGCAGAGGCTTTGCCAGACACAACACAATGTGATAATTACACGCTGCCTACATTAACTTCGGGCAACTATTTTACAGCGTCTGGCGGAACAGGAACGCCGTTAAACGCAGGAGATACAATCAATACAACACAAACCATTTACATATATGAAACTAATGGCAGTTGTAGTGACGAATCTAGTTTTAATATCACCATAAACATAACACCAACTGTAGAAGTTTTAAACAACCAAACTGCTTGCGATAGTTTTACACTACAACCTTTAGCTGTTGGTAATTATTTTACTGCATCTGGCGGAACAGGAACGCCGTTAAATGCTGGAGATACAATTACATCTACGCAGACCATTTACATATATGAAACTAATGGCAGTTGTAGTGATGAGTCTAGTTTTGATGTTACAATTATAACAACACCAACTGTAGATGTATTAAATAACCAAACTGCTTGTGATAGTTTCACATTACAACCTTTAACCGTTGGAAACTATTTTACAAATACTGGAGGAACAGGAACGCCGTTAAATGCTGGAGATACAATCAACACAACACAAACCATTTATATTTACGAAACCAATGGCAATTGTAGTGACGAGTCGAGTTTTGATGTTACAATTACAACAACTCCAACTGTAGACGTTTTAAATAACCAAACTGCTTGCGATAGTATTACACTACAACCTTTAACCGTTGGAAACTATTTTACAAATACTGGAGGAACAGGAACGCCGTTAAATGCTGGAGATACAATTACATCTACGCAGACCATTTATATTTACGAAACCAATGGTAATTGTGATGATGAATCGAGTTTTGATGTTACAATTACATCAACTCCAACTGTAGATGTATTAAATAACCAAACTGCTTGCGATAGTTTCACACTACAACCTTTAACCGTTGGAAACTATTTTACCAATGCTGGAGGAACAGGAACGCCATTAAACGCAGGAGATACAATCACAACAACACAAACCATTTATATTTACGAAACCAATGGCAATTGTGATGATGAATCGAGTTTTGATGTTACAATTACAACAACTCCAACTGTAGACATTTTAAATAATGAAACTGCTTGCGATAGTTTTACACTTCAACCTTTAACAGTTGGAAACTATTTTACTGCATTTGGCGGAACAGGAACGCCGTTAAACGCAGGAGATACAATCACAACAACGCAAACCATTTATATATATGAAACTAATGGCAGTTGTAGTGATGAGTCAAATTTTAATGTTACAATTACAACAACACCAACTGTAGATGTGTTAAATAACCAAACTGCTTGCGATAGTTTTACACTGCAACCTTTAACCGTTGGTAATTATTTTACAGCGTCAGGCGGAACAGGAACACTGTTAAACGCAGGAGATACAATCACAACAACACAAACCATTTATATATATGAAACTAATGGTAGTTGTAGTGATGAGTCTAGTTTTAATATTACCATAAACACAACTCCAACTGTAGATGTTTTAAATAATATAATTGTTTGCGATAGTTATATTTTACAAAATTTGAATAATGGCAATTACTTTACACAGCCTAATGGTAATGGTACACAATTAAATGCAGGAGACATTATATCAACTTCCCAATCGCTTTACATATACAACGAAATTAATAATTGCTCTGCAGAAACCTTTTTCAACATTACTATACACGAAACTCCAACAGTAGATATTTTACAAGATGTAGTTTCTTGCGATTCGTTTATTTTACAACCTTTAAATAATGGAAATTATTATTCAGCACCTAACGGTATGGGAACTCCTATGCTACCTGGTGAAAATATTCTAGCATCTCAAACTATTTATATTTACGCCGAAACAAGCACAAATCCAAATTGTTTTAACGAAAGTGTTTTTACTGTAACCATTAATCCATCTCAAAATTTCAATCTAACACAATCAAATTTAAATATATATGAAGGTGAGTTAACAGTAACAATGAACGATACTTCTATAGATTATCAATATTCTATAGATGGTTTTAACTATCAAAATAATAATTTATTTTCTGGATTATCAGATGGCAGTTATACACTTTACGTAAAAGACACAAATGGTTGTTTAGAAAAAACTATTGATTTCACTATAGAACTTAAACAATTTATTATCCCAAAATTCTTCACTCCAAATGGCGATAACGTTAATGAAACTTGGGATATTATCGATAATAAAAATGAAATTAAATTAACATCCATTTTTAATCGTTATGGCAGACTATTAACACAACTCAAAACAACAAATAGATGGGATGGCACATATAGTGGAGAGTTATTACCAACATCAGATTATTGGTACATTATAGAATTAAAAAATGGCACTATTTTAAAAGGACATTTTAGTTTGGTGAGATAATATTTAGTATAAAAAAATTATACTAAATCGTTTAAAGCAGAATCTAAATTAAAATACTCAAACTTATAATTAAATTTTTCTATTTTTTTTGAACTTACACGCTGACTTTCAAATAAGATAATATGCATTTCTCCTAGAATAATTTTCATTACAAATTTTGGAATATTTGGTAGAAATAGAGGCATTTTCATTTTTTTAGCAATGGCCTTTGTTAGCATTTTATTAGTCACAGGATTTGGTGCAACACCATTATAAACACCTTCTAATTCGTTTTCTAATACATACAAAAATATTCCTGCTAAATCATGTAAATGTATCCAAGACATCCATTGTTTTCCTGTTCCCATTGCAGCTCCAACGCCATATTTTATAGGTTTTGCTAATTCAGGAAAAGCTCCACCTTTATTAGATAATACAACACCAATTCTAACTTTAGATACAATTATATTTAATGCTTTAAAACTATCTACAACTTGTTCCCATTCTTGAACTACTTTACCAAGAAAAGAATTACTAACTTCTTTTTCATCTTCTGTATAATATTTAGTTAAAGAATCTGGGTAATAACCAATGGCGCTAGCAGAAATAATTTGCGTTATAGCATTATGGTTATTTTTTAAAGTTTCGTGCAGTAATGCTGTGGTTTCCAACCTGCTATTTATTATAGCCTGTTTGTGCTCTTTTGTCCAACGTTTAGAAATACTTGCTCCTACTAAATGTATAATAACATCAACATTTTTAAGGCAATTAACATCTATTTTAGATTGACTTGGGTTCCAATAGAAACCTTTAAAATTATCTTTATTTTCTATCTTATTTTTACTAGTAGTAAGGTAATTTACATCAATATTTTTTTTATGACATTGCTTTACAATTTCACTACCTATTAAGCCTGTTGCTCCTGTAATAAGTACTTTCATATCTTTTTATTTAAAAGTACAATACATTCTATAATAAAGAAAGACATTTAAGTAAGGTTTAACGTTAACTAAAGACATTTAAAATGGCGGTGTGATAAATACTAATAAAATTTCTAAATTTTATGTTTGTATTATAATTTAACAGCTCTTAGCATATGTCTCTTTCCTGGAGGTCCTTCTACTCTTTCTACAGTAAATCCTACCGACATCATAGCTCGCCTTGCATGACCTTGAGCACAATATGTAACTAAAACGCCATTTACCTTCATTGCCTTATACATAATTTCGAATATTTTTTCTGTCCATAATTCTGGTTGAACTCGTGGCCCAAATGCATCAAAATAAACAACATCATATTTGTTTACTTCTGTAATTTGAGCAAACTGTTTTTGTTCTTTTTTTAAATCGAAATATTTAGAAATTTCACAACTTTGCTCCCATGCACAAGTATGAATAGCATTAAATATAGTCTCTCTTTTTAAGGCTTTAGTAAAGTTTAAAGCTTTTAGTTCTTCAATAGAAACAGGAAAACCTTCTACGCCTACATAATTACAATTTAGCTTTAACTCTTCTGCTTTAATTGCAGTTAAAAACGCATTTAAACCTGTACCAAAACCAATTTCTAAAATAGAAACTTGAGATTTTGTTTTATATAAATTATTAGATGTATAAAAAAAGGCTAAGCCATGTTTTAAATAAACATGCTCAGCCTCTTGTATAGCGCCATGTGTGGAATGGTATTGTTCGTTCCACTCTGGTATATGGATGGTTGTAGAACCATCTTTAGTAATCATTATTTTACGTTTCAAAAAAACTATTTAATTAGTAGCTTTTTAATTCTTGGAATTGGTCCCGTACATTCTGTTTGATGACATGAAATACAAACACCAATTGCATTATTAAATCGATCTTCTATAGGAATTTTTGATTCTGAATTAAAAACCTCTTGTTCTGCATTAATATATAATTGAGAATAAGCTTTAAATTTATCGTTACGCTTTTTAAAATCTGAAAGTTCTGCTGTATGAATTTTCATGAAATCTAAAGGAAATTCTCCAAGTGTATCTCCTGCTAAAATTTCAGCCTTTATTTTTTCATTTTCAGCATAAAAGGCATTCATTAAATTTGCCATTTCAGAAGGTTCATACATATCGTAAACCTTTTTATTAGAAACGCTTTTTTCATTTTCTTTAACTTTAGAATTACAACTAAAAACTAAAGCCAAAGATAATATACACAGTAGGTGTTTCATTGTTTATTCTTCAACTAGTAGTACACCATCTGCTTCAAAAGAATACGTTTTTTTAGGCTCTGTAATTTGCGCAATTTCTTCGGCAGATTTACCTGCATCTTCTGCGTAATGGCGTAGCTCCTCTACAGGAACTTCATTTACATAAGCTTTACCATTAATAATTACGTCTTGTCCTGCAATATTTTTTGGCATAAAAAAACCATAATCTTTAAATTTAACCATTACTTGCTCTCCATTCTCTAAGTCTAATTTCATCCAGCAACCTTTTGCTTGACAAACATCGTCTACTTTAGCAATCATTTTACTGTTTATGCTATCTCCAACATTCATTTTCTTGTAATGTTCTGCCATAGAAGCAGTAGACATGGCATCGTCTGCAATAATTTCTTTTCCAAAAGATTTATATGTTACTTCCGCAATTTCTTCAGCAGGCATTTCTTCGTTAGATTTTGCATCATTTTTACAAGCAAATATTGCTAAAGCCATTGCTAATACAAGTATTGTTTTTTTCATAATTATATTTTATTAGTAATTTACTTTTCAAAGATACTATTTTAAGATGAAATTCTAATTTCTTAAAACTTTATTCTGTATTTTTGTAATCGAAAAACCACACTTATATTCATGGGACAACTAACAAGAGAACAAATAAAAATTAACAAAGTAAAAACGTCTAAAATTGATAGTATAGATTTTAATAATCTTGCTTTTGGTCAAGTATTTTCAGACCATATGCTAACTTGCGACTATATAGATGGAAAATGGCAATTACCACAAATTGAACCTTTTGCTCCTATTAGTTTAATGCCTTCTGCGAAGATTTTTCATTACGGACAATCTATTTTCGAAGGGATGAAAGCCTATAAAGACTCTAACAATGATATCTTTTTATTTCGCCCATTAGACAATGTAAAGCGTTTAAATATTTCGGCAAAACGTTTAGCTATTCCAGAAATTCCTGAAGATTATTTTATGGAAGGTTTAAAAGCGCTTTTAAATATAGAAAAAGATTGGATTCCTACTAAAGAAGGAAGTTCGTTATATATAAGACCTTTTACTTTTGCTACTGGCGAAGGCTTTCATGCTTCTCCAGCAGATAATTATAAATTTATAATAGCTTGCGCTCCATCTGGTTCTTATTTTGCTGGTAAAGTAAAAGTATTAATCGAAGAGAAATATTCACGTTCTGCTAATGGAGGTGTTGGCTTTGCTAAAGCAGGAGGTAATTATGCTGGGCAGTTTTATCCAACACAATTAGCTAAGGACAAAGGATACCAACAAGTTATATGGACCGACGATACAACACACGAATATATTGAAGAGGCTGGAGCAATGAATGTTTTTGTACGTATTAATGATACGCTTTTAACTTCTCCTGTAAGCGACAGAATTCTTGATGGAGTTACTAGAAAAAGTATTTTGGAACTTGCTAAAGCTGAAGGTATAAAAACTGAAGTAAGAAAAATTAAAGTAAGTGAACTTGTTGAAGCTGCAAAAAACGGAAGCTTAAAAGAGATTTTTGGTGCAGGAACAGCTGCTGTAATATCTCCAATTTCTGGTTTTGGTTTTAGAGATCAAGATTTCGACTTACCAGAAATTAAAGATACTTTTGGAGAAAAATTAAAAAACAAAATTGTAGCAATACAAACTAATAAAATTGAAGATCCTTTTGGATGGAGAATTAAAGTATAAATAATTTATACCTAAAAATCCATTTATCACAATAAAAAAAAAGCAACTAGATTAGTTGCTTTTTTTATTTACATAAGTTTATATTTTATCTAAAATAGCTTTAATATCTGGCTTAAAATAATTTGGTCCTTTTAATACTTTTCCATCTTCTCTATAAATTGGTTGCCCATTTTCGTCAAGTTTACTCATATTACTACGTTGTATCTCGTTAAAAACCTCTTCTATTTTATGTTGCATACCATGTTCTATAATAGTACCGCAAAGTATATAAAGCATATCACCTAAAGCATCTGCAACTTCAACCAAATCATCATTATTTGCAGCTTCAAGATACTCTTCGTTTTCTTCTTGCATTAATTTAAAACGCAACGTGTTTTTAGCATTTCCTAAGTCTGCTTTAGGAGATTCTAAATGTCCTATTTTAAATGCTGTATGAAATGCTTTTACGGCTTCTATTTTATTTTTCATTGAAATCGATTTTTACTACTTGTATTCGTTATTTTTGCATAAAAATAGTAAATATGTTTAGTACAGGACAATTAATTTTTGCCATTTGTTTTGCCCTTGTTTTTATTTTAGCTCTAATTTATACTTACAGAAAGGATCTAAAATTACACAAACAACATTACAAAGGAACTTTTTGGGTATTAGTTGCTTTTATTTCTTTTATAGGACTTATTGCAGCCATAAAATTTATATTTAAATAAAACTTAAATATATAAATTTTGTAAATTTGATAGTAACCAACTTAACTTATTATATATGAAAGCCATAAAATACATTTTCTTTCTTTTACTTATTGCCATTATTGCACTAGCAATTTACATTGCTGTTCAACCAAGCGAATTTTCTGTAACAAGAACTCGTACAATAAATGCTCCTGCCGAAGTTATTTTTAACAAAGTAAATAATTTTAAAAGTTGGGAGTCTTGGTCATCATGGGTAGAAAAAGAACCTAGTATAAAAATAACGTTACCAGAACAAACAATTGGAGAAGGCGCTAGCTATACTTGGGAAGGTAAAGAAGGTATTGGCACTATGAAAACTGTTGAAACAAACGCAAATAAATCTATAACACAAGTTATGCAAGTTGGAGAATATCCAAAATCTGATGTGGCTTGGAAATTTACACCAAATACTAATGGATCTACAGATGTTACATGGAGTATTTCTGGAAAAAATTTGCCTTTCGATTTTAAAGCCTACACGGCTTTTATAGGAGGAATGGAAGAACTTATTGGTCCTGATTACGAACGTAGCTTAGAAAAACTTGATAGCATTGTTATTAACGACATGAAAAAATATAACATTGTTGTAGATAGCGAAACAACACAACATAGCGGTGGTTATTATATATACAATACCACAGCAACAACATTTCAGGATTTCCAATCTAAAATGGCAACTATGCTTCCTGAAGTTATAAATTATGCATTAAAAAATAACATTACAATGGCTGGCGCACCATATATTTTATACCATAAATGGGATGAAGAAAACAATGCTGTTATGTTTTCTTGTTGTGTACCTACAACTGCAAAAGTTATTACTACAGATAGCAATATCTTAACTGGTCAATTAGAACCTTTTAAGGCTGTAAAAACAACATTAACTGGTGACTATAGCAACTTAAAAGAAGCTTGGGAAAAAGCAACAATTACAATTGCAAAAAGCGGTTTAGAACAAGATGAAGATGGACCTAATATAGAAGCATACTTAAACTCGCCAATAAACACACCAAATCCAGCAAACTTAAAAACTGAAATTTATATCGCTGTAAAATAGACATAGCAGATCTTCTTTAATAAAAAATCAACTTTCCTTTAAACATATTGTTTTAGGCAAGTTTTTACCATCATGCATCTCTCTACTATGAATTACAGTTCTTGGTTTTGCAAATATGCTAATTACTCCACAGTTTTTTGTAGACGATGCAGTAAAATTAAATGTTCCTGAAAACTCTGTTTCTGTAAGATCTGTAGGAATTACATGCTCTAAAATATTAACACCAGATTCGTTTATAGACGTACTTAAACGATAATATTCTATATGGCTTTCTGAAACAGAAAAATTACCACTTATTGGCAGACCTTTTACAAAATGAGAACAATCACCATAATTTGTAATATTTAACTCCAAATCTGGATTACTATTATCCATTTGAATAACTTTACTTGACGATGTCCCATCTGTATGTTCAATAGTTACTCTTATTAAATCGTTTGTTCCTGGATAAAATTTAGCTACTGCGTTTAAAGAGTTATTGGTAGCATCTCCATAATAAGTATATTCTTTTGTTATTGAATTAGCGTGAGAAACATTAAAAACATTATCCATTACAAAAGAATTATCCACATAATAACTATCTCCAGTATTTAAATTATCGACTCTTACTTTATAGCGCTGACCGTTAAATTTATTAGTTTTTGCTTCTACAATAATTAAACCTCCAAAAGCGCTTCTATTAGTAACCTCCAAACCAGTAAATCTAAAATGTGCACTTGGCATAGTTAACCCATTTGCTCCTATCCAGTTTACATCTACTCCACCAATAGCAACTATTTCCGGTCCATTTCCTATAGTAGCTTTTTCTGGTTGAATTTGTACATAAGACTCTAGTATATTTCCCCAACGAGAACACTCCATACCTTGTGGCTCAACATTCCAAGATAATATTGCCTTTACTTTTAACACTTGTGGATTTCCGCACTCTTGTTTTAAATCATCAAATTTATAAGGCAGTACTGCAGAGTAAAAAATTCCATTATCTGGAACACCTGGAATATCGTAAACGTTTACGTATGTTGTACCAGCATGTATCCATTCGCAATTTTCTTCGGTTTGTATCCAAAAAGAAACATATTCTTTACTTCCGTCTGTACATAATCCACCATTATAACCAGAAGATTTATTAACTTTAAATGTTCCTATTAAAGCTTGTCTATTATAATCTGCACCAACACATACTAATTCTTCGAATTCTGTGTCGCAGTTTACATTATTAAATTCTGCTAAACTGTCTAATAAATCCCAATTATTTACTTCAAAAATATTCGAAATATTATTTAACTCTATATGATTTGGAGCCTTTATAACACTTTGCAATTCTTTAATACCAAAACGGTGTGGTTTAATTTTATTCTTATTATACAAAACTGAAAGCTCCGAAAAATTTAGCGTCTTTGGTTTTATTGCTGCTTTTGCTTTTTTAATAGCTAAAAGTTTTTCGGGTTGTTGTAATGTTAATTGATTTAATGATAAACTAGGATTTAAAATTATCGAATTTAAAATATCATCAACTTCTAAAATTGGAAAATCTGGTAAAAAGAATTTATAAGGCTCTATTTGAATTTGAGCATCTTTAGTATCGCTCCAAACATAAGTACCAATTTCTAAATCTGGATCATTAGGCTCTGGAACAGTATTCCAAGATAATACCGCTCTTACCATTGGCAAGTTAGGCACAGAACAAAATTTTCTTTTAGATTCTATATCTAATCTTGCTACATAAGTAATTGGCTTTTCGTCTTGATTATCACAATCTTTCTCTGTAGGAATATCGTGTACATTAACACCTACTACTCCCATATCTTGCCAACCATCTCCATCTTGATAATCTATATAAAACCTAACATACTCGTAAGATCCATTTTCGCAAAGAGAACCAGAATAACCACTAGATCTCTTAATGTTAATAGTTGCTGTTAGCTGTTGTTTTTTAGAGTTATAGCCAATACAACCTAAAGATTCAAATGTGGTGTTCATTTTTTGAGCAAAAAAATCTAAAGATGTTTTTAGTTTAAGCTTAGAAAGGTTTTTTCCTCCTAAAGACAAAAATGGTTTAAATTCTTGTCTAGCAACCAATAGTTGCTTTTCGTTTAAAGTTTTCATAATAAATAAAAATTAAATAGCGCACCTACTCTATTTTGGCTTTTCAGTTTCCGCCAAATTTCTAATGGCTTAATATATGTTTACCAATAGAACACACCATTTAATACACTAATAACAAAATAGTTAACACTATATATGTTAAAATTTAAATTCTAAAAAAAATTACATTCTATAAGAAGATTAGAAAAAAATAGATAATATTGCAGTACATTTTTTTTATATGAAAAACATTTTACTTGTATTTATTGGTGGTGGCTTTGGAAGCGTAATGCGCTATTTATTAGGTAAGTTTTTAAATAATTCAGAAAACGGTATTCCATATGGTACCTTTGCTGCAAACATTTTAGGAAGTTTATTAATTGGTATTATTTTAGGTATTGCATTAAAAAACAACACATTAACACAAAACCATACATTACTATTAGCTACAGGTTTTTGTGGAGGTTTTACCACCTTTTCTACTTTTGCCTACGAAAATCATGTATTTTTAAAAGCTGGCGATTTTACAAGTTTTGCTATTTATACCATTAGTAGTTTTGTAATGGGCTTTTTAGCGGTATTTGGCGGCATGTATTTAGCAAAAAGTTTTTAATGCTTTTTATAAGCTTTTACTCCTGCCGTTACACTAATATTTATAGCATTTTCTAATGGCACTATTGGGCAAGAATATTTTGGATCGTACGCACAATAAGGATTATAACTTTTATTAAAATCTATTACTATAGAGTCTCCTTCTGGAATTCGTAAGTCTATATAACGACCTCCTCCATAAGTTGTTTCGCCGTTAGTATTATCTATATAAGGCAGAAATAAATAATCTTCAAAACCTTCTTCTTGCATTAATTCTTGACCTTGGTAAACATTAAGCTTATATTCTTTATTATTTATTTGAAAGCTTAAAATACCATAAACTCGCTCTTTAGATATACGGCTAGTAGAAGTTTCCATATTAAACCACTTAGAGTCTGGTGTTCTTTTTAAATGAGCTTTAACAACAAAAGTTGAGTCGAATTCAAAAAAATCTAAAGCCTTAAATGTTTTTCTATCTTTTGAGGTTAGAGGCGATTTTGAAGCATCTTTAAATTTAGAATTTTGCTCTCTTTGGTAGGCTGTATCGCCTAAAATAGGTTCCTTGTTTTGTCCACAACTTAACACCGAAACACAAAGTAATACTAAACAAAAAATATATTTCATTCTATTTTATTTACATCAAAAATACAACTTTAAAAAAAAATGTTTAGCTTTGGTGTATTAAAAGATAAATAACAATGAATTTAGTCATTAAATTATATAAGCAATATACCACTTGTACTTTTACAAGGCGGGCTTCTTATATTTTATAATGATGTAGATATCAATTAATATAATATTAAAAGTCCAACTTCGTAGTTGGACTTTTATATTTTAAGCCTATTACGAATTAAACTTTTATAAATGATGTAACAGAAAAAAACCAACCAAACCATGAAAAAACTATTTAATAACTACTTAAACACCTTTAAAGGTCTCTCTCAAGAAGTATGGTGGCTAGCATTAATAACTTTTATTAATCGAGCTGGCACAATGGTAATTCCATTTTTATCAATTTATTTAACAGAAGATTTAAACCTTTCTTTAGAAAAAGTAGGCTGGATAATGACCTGTTTTGGTCTAGGCTCTGTAATTGGAACTTGGTTAGGTGGAAAATTAACAGATGTTATAGGTTTCTACAAGGTTATGGTTTGCAGCCTATTCTTAACTGGTATCCTTTTTATTGCCGTGCAATATTTAAAAACATTCGAAACACTATGCATTGGCATCTTTTTATTAATGATAGTTGCCGATACTTTTAGACCTGCAATGTTTGTTGCAATGAGCACCTATAGTAAACCAGAAAACAAAACAAGAAGTGTAACATTAATACGTTTAGCTATAAATTTAGGTTTCTCAGCAGGTCCTGCATTGGGCGGATTAATTATTACAACTTTAGACTATTCTGGGCTATTTTGGACAGATGGTATAACGTGTATTATTGCTACAATAGTTTTATTTAATGTATTAAACCCAAAGAAAGCAAAGGTTCAAGATAAGCTAGAAGTAGAAAATCCAAAATCTGTATATTCAAATAAACCATTTATAATATTCTTTTTTGCAATGTTAATTTTTGCAGTAGTATTCTTTCAATACTTCTCTGCAATGCCATTATATTATAAAGATGTTCATTTTTTAAACAAAATTGAAATAGGCTTACTATTAGGTGCTAATGGTTTTTTTATATTTTTATTTGAAATGCCATTAATTAGCTGGCTTGAAAAAAGCGGTTACAACAAAATAACATTAATTTTATTTGGAGCATTATTAACAGGTTTAAGCTTTTTAGTATTAAACCTTACCACCTGGTCTGGAATATTAATTATAGGAATGTTATTAATGACTGTAGGAGAAATGATAGCATTTCCATTCTCTAATGCGTATGCAATGGAGCAAGCTAAAAATGGAAACCAAGGCGAATATATGGCAATGTATATTATGTCTTTTTCAATTGCTAGCGTATTTGGTTTTAACGCAGGATTACAAATAGTATCTGGTATAGGTTTTAATAATACATGGTTAATAATGACAGCGCTTTCTAGTATTTGTATTTTACTTTTATTTGTTTTAAAATTATATATGAAGAAAAAAACTAATAATAATGAACTTAAACCAAGTCACAATAGTCACTGAAAACACAAGACAACTAGTTTCATTTTATAAAAAATTAGGTTTAAAATTAATTGTAGATGCTTTGCCTCGCTATGCTAGATTAGAATGTCCAGACGGTGAGGCAACATTATCTATATGTTTTACAGATGATATTTTATTAAAAAACAATACAACACTTTATTTTGAAAACGATGAGCTTGACTCTGTTGTTAACAAACTTCAAGATAAAGGTATTACATTTAGTCAATTACCAAAAAATGAGTCTTGGTTATGGCGCGAAGCCAAACTCCAAGATCCAGATGGTAATAATATTATACTCTTTAAAGCTGGTGAAAATCGAAAAAATCCACCTTGGCGAATTAATTAACTAAAACTGAAAATTCAATATTAGAAGCATTAAATACGGTATGTGTTTGGTTTTTAAAATCGCTCTCTTTTGCTTTGTAAATATTTGGCACAAAAGTTTGTGGATTTAAATCTATAAGCGGAAACCAAGTACTTTGAACCTGAATTTGTAATTTGTGTCCTGCTTTTATTGTATGAAAAACATCTTGTAATTTAATAGTTACATCTGTTGTTTTATTAGGCTCAAATGGTTCTGGTTTTTCAAAACTATTTCTAAAACGACCACGCATAACTTCGCTCCTTACCATCATGTGGTAGTTACTAAGTTTTAAGTGATCTTGCATACCGGCTTCTTGCTCTTCAATATCTCCAGGATGTACGTCTACAACTTTAACAATCCAATCTGCATCTGTACCTGTTGTTGCTACTTTTAAATTTGCTAAAATATCTCCTGCTAAGGTTAAATCTTTCTTTAGTGGTTCGGTTTCAAAAACCAATACATCTGGGCGTCTTGCAGCAAAACGTTGGTCGTCTGTCATGTATTTTCTTGGTGTAAATACGGTTTTAATATCTTCAGAATATGGCACTGGTCTTTTTAAATCACTAATAAAAACCTCTTTAGTATTTCCTTTTTTTGTTGTTGCTAATTCTTGATTAGCGTTTAAATACATTTTTTGTTTTGTAACATTTGCTGGTGGCCAAGCATTAAAACTACTCCAATCCTTTTTTCCTGAATCAAAAACATAAGCTTCTGGCAAGCCAGAGTTTTTATCTCCATTTCCTTTTAAAAAATGATTAAAAAACTTTGTTTCTACTTGTTTTTGGTAATTAAGAGATATCGAGTCTCCAAAGAAATAATTACCTACATAGTTTTTTTCATCACTTTTAGACCAACGACCATGATCCCAAGGTCCAAAAACAATAGTATTATAAGCTTCAGGATTATTTTTCTCGATAGCTTTGTAGGTTTCCAATGGCCCGTATAAATCTTCGGCATCAAAAAAACCACCAACAATCATAGTTGCTACTGTAGGTTTTGAGTGTTTTAAATTTTGAATAAGTCCTTTTGGTTTCCAAACACTATCATAGTTTGGGTGTTCTATAATTTCTTTCCAAAACACATCATCAATTCTATCTGTTTTAGCTACCGATTTATCATCTAAAGTTTCATATTGAAAATAGCTATTTAAATTGCTAAGTGGTCCTGCATCTAAGAAAAATTGATATTGATCTTGCGTTGGTAAATTTGGCAATTTATACCATGCAGAATCTGTTGGTTTATTTTTTGTGGTTCCAAATAATGAAACTGCTCTAAAATAACTTAATAAAAAAGCACCGTTGTGGTGAAAATCGTCAAAAAAGAAATCGCCAATACACGCTTGTGGTGACGCTGCCTTAAGCGCTGGATGCGCATCTATAGTTGAGTATGTCGCATAAAAACCTGGATAGCTAATTCCCCAAGTACCAACACGACCATTATTATTTTCAACGTTTTTTACAAGCCAATCTATAGTATCATAAGTGTCTGACGATTCATCAATATCGTTATTATCTTTTTTATTGGGAATATAAGCTCGCATATTATCGTAAACACCTTCACTCATCCAACGCCCACGAACATCTTGATAAACAATAATGTTTCCTTCTTTCATTAAATGTACATTTGGACCAATTTTTTCCTTAAATTTATTTTCACCATATGGTTGACTGCTATATGGTGTTCTCATCATTATTATTGGATACACTTTACTTGTATCTTTCGGAGAATAAATTGTTGTATGCAGTTTTATACCATCACGCATGGCAATATTAACCTCTTTTTTGGTATAATTATCTTGTACATAAGTATCTACTTCTTGAGTCGTTGCTATTGTTGTCGTTGTTGTTGTCGTTGTTAAATCTTTTTTACAAGAAGTAAATAGAAATAAAAGTGCAATAACGATTTTAAAAAAATGTTTCATTAAAGTAATTGATTGTTTAGATTGAATAAATTTACAAAAACAATTCATCTATATAATTAATTAAAAAATATAGTTTATCTTTTTAAGATTTTAATAAGAAAATAGGTGATTAAATAATAGTAGAATAATGCCTAAATTTAATTGCAGAAAAAAGACTTTAAAGTTTTGTTGTATCTAACAAGCGACTATCGATATCTAAATCTGAAATTTTAATAATCTTTAATTTATCAATATCCTTATGTTTTGGGTTTACCAAAATATTATTAGCTATCGGTAATATAGCACAAGGAACTTTTAATGCTAATTTTTTATTTTCTTTTAAAAAAGTTGTTCCAAAATTAACTGTACTACTTTTAGGAGGATTATCTCTCCAATCTTTATCTAAGTCTTTTAACTTTAAACTTTTATTAACCATCGTGTCTGGAATTTCTACTTCCATATAACCAAAATCGTTTGATAAATATTTAAAATCAAGATGTACTAAAACCTCTAAAAGGCTTGTAGATAGACTATCTGAAAAATAGAGCATAGCCATACCTTTTTTATTCCAACGACCACCGTAAAGCCTTGAGCCTTCTCCAGATAAATCTTCTAAATATTGTTTTTTAGCTATTCTAAAACCACGCATAATTAAGAATAAACACCAAACTCTATACGACCTAAAACATCTAAAATTAATGCAGTACCAAAACTAGTATCCAGCAAACTAATAGGCTTATTATAATTTAAAACGCGAATATCGCTATGTAACCAAGAGGTAAAATTATCTAGCGTTCCTAACACTTCTATACCACGAGAAACGACTTGGGCTATTTCTAAAATTTGTTCTGTACTATATACGTTTAATAAATCGTTATCGTTTTTACGTTGTATAGTACGATGCGAAACATGTATTAAATCGCTCATGTACTCCATAGAGATACCTAAAAGTTTACTAAGCGTTAAAACCGCAGACTTTGGTAAGCCCTTTCTAGTAATTTGAATAAGATCGAAATCACTGTTTATATCTTGAGAGATATTTGCGCTACCGCCTAAAACACTAATAATTCTATGATATTTATTGTCTAAGCCATAAAAGGTTTCTGGCTCATTTGCTAAGTTTTGGATACTTGTTTCTTGTTTATACGGCTTCATAATAACGACATTTGACACAAATATAAACATTTTTGTCGTGCTTATGAAATTTTATAATAAGTTTTTTAATTACAAATTTTGCAGTCTTCTTTCTCTTGTATTTCTCCTACCAATACGCCATTATCATTTTCTACAAAACCGCAACAATCTTTAAAGCCTTGGGCAACCATTTTTCTAGCACGCTGAATTTGAGATTTTACAGCAGGTAAAGTAAGGTTTAACTGCTTTGCTATATCCAATTGCTTTACACCTTTTATATCTGAAAGAAATAGAGGCTCGCTGTATTTTTTGGGTAAACTTTTTAAAATACCATACAAACATTCCTTTTCTGTATGAGTAGTTTCTTTTATTTGTGTTTCTGTTTCGAAATTTGCTATTTCAAATGTTTTGTTACTTGTTTTAAAATAGTCTAAAACCGAATATCTAGCAATGGAGAACAACCAAGATTTTAATTTAGAAACATCTTGTAAAGTACTTAATTTAGTATGAACTTTTATAAATACATCCTGCAATATATCATCTGCAACAGCATCATTTTTAACTTTACTAAAAATAAAACGTTTTAAATCACCAGAATATATTTGCCAAACTTCTTTTGTTGTCATAACCATAATATTAAGTCGGTTTTACATAAAGTAAATTACATAAAACCAACTTTTAATTAACAATTGCAATTAGTACAAGTACAATTCTCGCATGTACAAGATTTGCAGTTTCCATCTTTACAACCTTCGCAATTACAGTTACATTCTATATTTTCCATAATTATTATAATTTAGTGTTCATATAATAGACTAAAAAATATTAAAAAAGATGCAAAAAAATATAACAAATTTTAGTTAAATTCTTTTAACTGGATTGTTTTTTACTACGTGAGATAAAACTATTTGCGTTTTAACCTCACCATAAACAATTAATTGGTCTATAAAGGACTCTAAATGTTTTTGATGCCTTAATACCACTTCCATTACAATATTTTCGTTTCCAGTAATTCTATAACAATTTGTAACCTCATCATATGTTTTTACCTTTTCTAGAAAAGGTTTTAACATTCCCATAAACGCTCTTAAATTAATAATAGCTTTAAATTGATAACCAACTGCTATAGAAGAAACCATTGTATTATAGCTTTCTATCACACCTGCATCTTCCATTTTTTTTATACGTTCTGAAACAGCGGGAGACGATATGCCTACTTGCCTACCAATTTCGGCATTAGATTGTCTTGCTTGCTTTTGCAAACAATTTAATATCTTCCAATTTAAGTTATCTATAGTCATATTTAAATATTTTAAACAAATATATTTAAATATTAAATCAAATAACTGTTTTTACTTTAATATCTAAATACAACTTTTTAAACTTGTTACTAAATTTGATAAAAATTGAAAAAGAAAAATGTATTATAATCTTCCACCACATTTACCAAAATCGCCTATATACCAAAAGGCTTTAGACATATTTGACTTATCGCAAAATATTTCTATTTATTTAAGAGACGATTTATCTTACCTAAAACATAATGGAGAAGAAGATGAAAACATTTATGTTTCTGGCGATATAGTGCAACAATCTGTTTCTTTAGGCTCTGAAATTATTAAAGTGGAGCTAGAACATTGTAAAGAAAAAAAACACAAACAACTTTATAGCTTAAAAAGGTTAACAAATAGACTTTACCGCAATTGTATTAAATTAGAAAAATGCAATAGTAATGGAAAAGACTACCTTCCTATATTAAGAAAAGAATTAAAAGTTTTTAAAAAGCTTCAAAACCATTGGGCTTTAACTTTATAACAATTTAACCAACCACCATTATTAAAAAAGCACTTAATTTAAATAAATTAAGTGCTTTTTTTTTTAGTAACTAATTAAACAGTTCTCTAAAATCCTAAAACAAGTTTGGGATAAGTAATTTGCACCATTTTTTAGAAAAAGAAAAATGGACGCTATACTTACATATTTCTACGATACTGACCTCCTACTTCAAACAATGCTGAAGTAATTTCACCTAAACTACATACTTTACAAACATCCATTAAAGCTTCAAAAATATTCTCATTATTAATGGCTTTGTGCTGTAAATCTTTAAGCATTGCCTTAGTATCATTGGCTTTATGTAAATTCTCTAAAGTTTTTATTTGAAATTGTTTTTCTTCTTCTGTTGCTCTAATTACTTCCGCAGGAATTACCGTTGGCGAACCTTTAGAACTTAAAAATGTATTTACACCTACAATTGGGAACTTTCCGTTGTGTTTTAATGTTTCGTAGTATAAACTCTCTTCTTGTATTTTACTACGTTGGTACATGGTTTCCATTGCACCTAAAACACCACCACGTTCTGTAATTCTATCAAACTCTTGTAATACTGCTTCTTCAACTAAATCGGTTAATTCTTCAATAATAAAAGAGCCTTGTATTGGATTTTCATTTTTATTTAATCCTAATTCTTTGTTGATAATTAATTGAATAGCCATTGCACGTCTAACCGATTCTTCAGTTGGTGTTGTAATGGCTTCATCGTAAGCATTTGTATGCAAAGAGTTACAATTATCGTAAATAGCGTATAAGGCTTGAAGCGTTGTACGAATATCATTAAAATCAATTTCTTGAGCATGTAAGCTTCGTCCAGAAGTTTGAATATGGTATTTAAGCATTTGTGCTCTTGCATTAGCTCCATATTTATGTTTCATGGCTTTTGCCCAAATTTTTCTGGCAACACGACCAATTACTGCGTATTCTGGATCAATTCCGTTAGAGAAAAAGAAGGATAAATTTGGTCCAAATTTATTAATGTCCATACCACGACTTAAATAATATTCCACATAAGTGAAACCGTTAGATAAGGTTAATGCTAATTGGGTAATTGGGTTTGCTCCTGCTTCTGCAATATGATATCCAGAAATAGAAACCGAATAGAAATTACGCACATTATTTTCTATAAAATACTCTTGTACGTCTCCCATTAATCGCAATGCGAATTCTGTAGAGAAAATACACGTGTTTTGTGCTTGATCTTCTTTTAAAATATCCGCTTGAACCGTTCCTCTAACCTGAGCAATCGTGTTCTTTTTAATTTCTGCGTAAACGTCTTCTGGTAATACTTGATCTCCTGTAACACCAAGAAGCATTAAACCTAAACCATTATTTCCTTCTGGTAATTCACCATTATATTTAGGACGTTCTTGACCTTTATAAAGCTTCGCAATTTTTGCTTCTACTTCTTTTTCAAGACCATTTTCTTTAATGTATAATTCACATTGTTGGTCTATGGCGGCATTCATAAAGAAACCTAACAACATTGGTGCTGGCCCATTAATGGTCATACTTACCGATGTCATAACATTAGCTAAATCAAAACCAGAATATAGTTTTTTAGCGTCGTCTAAACAACATATAGAAACACCTGCATTACCAATTTTTCCGTAGATATCTGGACGTAAATCTGGATCGTTTCCGTAAAGTGTTACACTATCAAAAGCAGTAGATAAACGTTTAGCTGGTAAACCGGCACTTACATAGTGAAAACGTCTGTTAGTACGTTCTGGTCCACCTTCACCAGCAAACATACGTGCTGGATCTTCTCCTGTACGTTTAAATGGATATAATCCTGAAGTATATGGAAATTCTCCTGGTACATTTTCTTGTAACGACCAACGTAATAAATCTCCCCAAGCTTGGTATTTTGGTAAAGCTACACGCGGAATTTGCAAGTGAGATAAAGACTCAGAATGTGTTTCAATTTTAATCTCTTTATCTCTTACTTTAAAACTATAAATCGGATTTTTATATTTATTTACCTTTTCGTCCCAACCAGTTATAACTTCCCAGTTGTAAGGATCTAAGTTTAATTTTACACGGTCGAATTCTGCAATAAGTAATTTTACAAAATCCTTATTCTCTTCTTTTACTTCGTAAGAATCTGTAGCTATTCCTGCTTTATCAAGTTCTGGCGTTACTTCTAAAACAGATTCTATAGTTTTATAGATACCATATAATTTTTGTGCAACTTCAACTTGCGTTTTAGCTGTTTTATCGTAAGCACGATTATTTTCGGCAATTTCAGATAAATAACGTGTTCTACTTGGCGGAATTACAAAAATCTTTTCGCTCATTTCATCAGAAATATGGAACGTAGATTTCAAATCTGAATCTGCTTTTTCAACCAACTTATCCATGATGGCTTTATAAAGCGTATTCATTCCTGGATCGTTAAATTGCGACGCAATGGTACCGTAAACAGGTAATTGGTCTTGTGGCGTATCCCATAGATTATTATTACGCATGTATTGTTTTTTTACATCACGTAAAGCATCTAAAGAACCACGTTTATCAAATTTATTAATGGCTACTAAATCTGCAAAATCCAACATGTCGATTTTTTCTAATTGTGTAGCAGCACCAAATTCTGGTGTCATGACGTAAAGAGAAACATCTGAATGTTCAATAATTTCGGTATCACTCTGCCCAATACCTGAAGTTTCTAAGATAATTAAATCGTATTCAGCAGCTTTTAAAACTTCAACCGCTTCATTTACATATTTTGATAATGCTAAGTTAGATTGACGAGTTGCTAAACTACGCATGTAAACTCTTGGCGAGTTGATAGCATTCATCCGAATTCTATCTCCTAAAAGTGCACCACCAGTTTTTCGTTTAGAAGGATCTACAGATACCAAACCAATAGTTTTTTCTGGAAAATCGATTAAAAAACGACGCACTAACTCGTCTACTAAACTAGACTTTCCTGCTCCTCCAGTTCCTGTAATTCCTAAAACTGGTGTTTTAGAATTTTTATTTTTTATATGAATTTTATCTAAAGTATCTTTTGCAACTTCTGGGAAATTTTCGGCAGAAGAAATTACTCTAGCAATAGCTTTAGGGTTTTTAGTTGCAAGTATATCTATTTCATTATTTAAAGTATCACCAATTGCAAAGTCTGATTGCTCTACTAAATCGTTAATCATACCTTGTAATCCCATAGCGCGACCATCATCTGGAGAATAGATTCTGGCAATACCATAATCCATTAATTCCTTAATTTCTGATGGTAAAATAACGCCGCCGCCGCCGCCAAATATTTTAATATGTCCTGCTCCTCTTTCTTTTAAAAGATCGTACATATATTTAAAATACTCATTATGTCCACCTTGGTAAGACGTTAAGCAAATAGCATTTGCATCTTCTTGAATAGCTGTATTTACAACCTCATCAACACTTCTATCGTGTCCTAAATGTATTACCTCTACTCCTGTAGATTGTATTATACGACGCATGATGTTTATTGACGCATCGTGCCCGTCAAACAACGCTGCAGCTGTTACTATTCTAACTTTATATTTTGGATTGTAAGGTGCTTTTTGTTCCATTACTAATTTTAAGTGTGATTAAGGCTTGCAATTTACGGAATATTCAAAAAAATAGCTGCAAAAATCATAATTATCTAATACCATTTTTACATATAAATGCATTGATTTTTTTACAGTACCTTAGTCATAACTATTAAGAATCAACACAATGAATAGAATTATATTACAAATACACTGCAAAGACCAAACAGGTATTATAGCCTCTGTAACTAATTTTATTGCAAATAATAATGGGAATATTGTTTACATAGACCAACATGTAGATAGAGAACAAGATATTTTTTGTATGCGATTAGAAAGTGAGTTTAAGGCCTTTTCTATGGAAAGTTTTAAATCTAACTTTACCAGTGTATTAGTAGAAAAATTCAAAATGAAATGGAGAATTTACGATGTAGAAGAAAAACCCAAAATGGCATTGTTTGTTTCTAAATACGACCATTGCTTGTATGATTTATTGGGAAGATATAATTCTGGAGAATTGTTTGTAGAAATTCCATTTATAATTAGCAACCATAATAACTTAAAACCTATTGCTGAAAGTTTTAATATACCATTTTATCATATTCCTGTAACAAAAAACACAAAAGCTGAAGCTGAAGCACAACAGCTTAAACTATGCAAAGAACATAATATAAATTTTATTGTTTTAGCACGCTATATGCAAATTGTAACCAATACATTAATTAATGAATACCCAAATAAAATAATAAATATTCATCATTCGTTTTTACCTGCTTTTGTAGGAGCAAAACCATATCATTCTGCCTTTAAACGTGGTGTTAAAATTATTGGAGCAACTAGCCATTATGTTACTACAGACTTAGACGCCGGACCAATTATTGCACAAGATGTAGCAAGCGTTTCGCATACGTATTCTATAGAAGACTTAATTGCTAAAGGTCGAGATCTTGAAAAAATAGTTTTAGCAACTGCAATAAAACATCATATAAACCGCAAAGTCATGGTATTTAATAATAAAACCATTATTTTTTCTTGATAATCATTATATACTTTATTCACTTTTTTTTGAAAATAGTTAACATTACAGACAAGTTTTTAGTTAAAACCGCATCATAAGAATGAGTATATTTACACCATAAATTATAGAACATGAAAAAATTATTGACTTTTATTATTATTTTAAATTTTACAGCTTGTGCAGAACTACAAGATGTCGTTAACCAATTACCACAAGGCAACGGTGGATTATCGCAAGTAGATATTGGTAATGGATTACGACAAGCTTTAGATTTAGGAATTGATAAACAAGTAACTAAACTTACGCAAAAAGACGGCTTTTTTAAAAATGAATTAGTTAAAATACTTTTACCTGAAGAGCTACAGAAAGTTGACAAAGCCCTTAGAGACATAGGTTTAAGTAGCTTAGCAGACGAAGGATTAAAAGTATTAAACCGTGCAGCAGAAGATGCTGTAGGAGAGGCTACACCAATATTTGTTGATGCTGTAAAAGGTATTACTTTTAATGATGCAAAAAATATTTTGCTTGGTGATAATGATGCAGCAACACAATATTTAAGTACTAAAACAGAAAGTGCTTTATATGCTAAATTTAATCCTGTTATAAAAAATAGTTTTGCTAAAGTTGGTGCAGATCAAATTTGGTCTAACTTAATAAATAAATATAATGCCATTCCTTTTACAAATAATGTAAATCCAGATTTAACAGATTATGTTACAAATGAAGCTTTAAAAGGAGTTTATAAAATGATAGCTGTTGAAGAATTAGAAATTAGACAAAAAGTATCTTCAAGAACAACAACTTTACTACAAAAAGTATTTGCTTTACAAGATTAATTAACGGTTACATAATATTATATTAACCTAAAAAAACTAATTAGTAAATACCTTTGCCGCTCAAGTTATTTACACCATATTTACTTGAGTTAGTTAGTTTAATTATAAATAAAACCAATCTTAACATCTCCATAAGATTGGTTTTTTTGCTTTAAAACAAAAATATTTAACTCACAACACTCTTATTATCAATATTTTGGCGTATATTTATTTTGTAATTTTTCTTTAAACGATGAGCCGCAAAAATATATTAAAATCTCACCAGCACAAATTAAATAGGCGTTACAAGCAATTAGTAGAGCAAGCTTATAATTTAAGACAAACTGATCATGCTCTTAGCGATGATGCAGATTTTAAAGCTATGAAGCTTTTAAATAAACTAAATCAGCTTAAATTTTTATCTCGAGAAAATTCACAAAATTCATTATAAAAAACTTACTTTTTAAACGTCTAAATACTTGATTTTACTCGTATATAAATTAAAACAAGCTATGAGTAACCATTTTTGCAAAGTAGGAAATATAAGACCTAATTTAAAAAAGTCTTTAAACTTAAATATTAAAAAAAATATAACGAAACAATTTTTGGAAGTAGAACGCAGTAAAAGACCTCCTAAAGGTTTTGATGTAGCGTCTTAAAATAATTAAAAGATTTAATTAGTCTAGAACCATACCACGAGAACATTTCGCCATCTACAAGTACGGTTTTTATGTTATTTTTTTCTATTTCTAGAGCATGCTCTCTTTTAAAGGGATAAGGCTCGCTAGATAGCAGAGCTATTATTTGCTTGTTTTGAGCTGCTATTTCCTTTATATCTATTTCTGGATAACGCTCTAACTCTTTATAGACATTTTCAAACTTATTTAACTCTAATAAATAATTTATAAATGTTTTACTTGCAGCTACCATCCATGGTTTTCGCCAAATAAAATATATTACTTTTATAGCTGGCTTATCTTTTATAAAGTTTTTAAAATCTTTTAGATTAAAATTAATTTTATCTATAATCTCTAAAGCATTTTCTTTTCTATCGAATATTTCACCATATTGATTAATAAGCTCTACACAATCTTTAATTGTGTAAATATCTGAAACATGAGTGGTACAAATATCTTTACAAGCTTCTACTATTTCCTTAGTGTTTTCTTCTTTATTACAAAGAATAATATCTGGATTTAAAGCTTTTATTTTTTCAATTTTAATATTTTTTGTTCCACCAACTATTTGTATAGTACTTTTAAAATGAGTTGGGTGCACACAAAATTTAGTAATACCAACTATTGATTGCTCTAAACCTAAATCGTAAAGTAATTCTGTTTGAGATGGTACTAAACAAATTATACGCTTTGGTGTTACATTTATGGTTAAGTTTCTATTAAGTTGATCTTTTATTAAAACCATAACACATTAAAATCAGTTTGCAGTAAACTTTTACTTATTTAAAATAGTTTCCATTTCTTGTTGCAAATCTTTAGCATTGTTTGCTGCCGCTTCTGCAAAATCTTTATTATTTGAAGCATAAATAATTCCTCTTGAAGAATTTATTAATAATCCAACATTTTCACTCATTCCATATTTACATACATCTTGTAAATTTCCACCTTGTGCTCCAACACCAGGAACCAATAAAAAACTATTTGGAATAATTTTTCTAATCTCTGTAAAATATTCTGCTTTTGTTGCACCAACAACGTACATTAGATTCTCTGAATTTGTATACGTTTTAGAGGTTTCTAAAACTTGTTTGTACAACTCTTTCCCTTCTACTTGTTTTGTTTGGAAATCGAAAGCACCTTGATTAGAAGTTAATGCTAACAAAATAGTGTGCTTGTTTTTAAAAGCTAAAAATGGCTCGACAGAATCTTTACCCATATAAGGCGCAATAGTTATACTATCGAACTCTAAATCTGCAAAAAAAGCTTTAGCATACATAGTACTTGTATTACCTATATCTCCTCTTTTAGCATCGGCTATTGTAAAAATTTCTGGATGGTTTTTGTTTATATATTTTATAGTCTTTTCTAAAGCTTGCCAACCTTTAATTCCATATGCTTCGTAAAAAGCTATATTAGGTTTATAAGCGACACATAAATGATGTGTTGCATCAATAATAGCCTTATTAAATTCGAAAATTGGATCTTCTAATTTTAATAAATGTTGTGGTATTTTATTTAAATCTACATCTAAACCTATACATAGGAAAGAATTCTTTTTTTTTATTTGAATGGTTAGTTCTTTTGTAGTCATTTACTCTAAGTATAATTCCTGCTTATAAAGCGTTTATTTTTCTATATTAATTATATAAAAAAAGCCTCGAATTAAGAGGCTTGTAATTTACATAATATCGCTATTGGCTTTTAATTTTTCTGTATTATCTGCCAACATTAACTCATCTATAATTTTTTGAATATCTCCATTTACAATATTTTGTAAATCGTAAAGTGTTAGTCCAATTCTATGGTCTGTTACACGACCTTGAGAATAATTATACGTTCTAATTTTTGCACTTCGATCTCCAGATGTTACCATTGTTCCTCTTAAAGCTGCGTCTTCTTCCATTTTCTTAGCTAACTCTAAGTCGTATAAACGAGAACGCAATACTTTAAAGGCCTTTTCTTTATTTTTGTGTTGCGATTTCTGGTCTTGACACTGCGCCACTAATCCTGTTGGAATATGTGTTAAACGAACCGCAGAATACGTTGTGTTTACAGATTGTCCTCCAGGCCCTGAAGAACAGAAATAATCTATACGTACCTCTTTTGGGTCTATTTCCACATCAAATTCTTCGGCTTCTGGAAAAACCATAACGGTTGCGGCACTAGTATGTACACGTCCTTGAGTTTCGGTTTGTGGTACACGTTGTACACGGTGTACACCAGCCTCGAACTTTAGTGTTCCATAAACATCTTCTCCAGAAACTTCAAATTGTATTTCTTTAAATCCTCCATTTGTACCTTCGCTATAATCTACAGTATCTACTTTCCAACCTTTAGATTCGCAATATTTAGAATACATTCTAAACAAATCTCCAGCAAAAATACTTGCTTCATCTCCTCCTGTACCAGCTCTTAATTCTACAACAGCGTTTTTAGCATCTTGTGGATCTTTAGGTATTAAAAGTACTTTTATTTCTTCTTCTAATAAAGGTATCGCTTCTTTTGCTTCGTCGTATTGCATTTTAGCCATGTCTACCATTTCTTGGTCACTGCCGTCTGCAATTATTTCTTCAGCTTCAGCTAAATTATTTGTGTACTCTATGTATTGTTCACGTTTATTCATTAACAAACGTAAACTCTTATATTCTCTAGTTAGCTCAACATACGTTTTTTGATCTGCTATGATGTCTGGCTGAATGATTAAATCACTAACCTCATCAAAACGTTGTTTTACTATTTGTAGTTTATCTAACATCTATATTTATAAAATTATGAAACAAAAATACAATAATTAATCAATTTGTTATAGTTTATAATTGTGGTTTCGATTTTTGAAAAATAATAGTAAAAAAATTGCGTTGTAATTTATATGTTAAACCAATTTCGCGCTATACTATTTTATTATAAGCATCTTGCCGCATGGTCTTTTATAGTTACATTATTATTAACTATTTATAGTCCAGGAATAATTAGTGCTTTGTTAACTAAATTATTTTTAATTGGCTTGTTTTATTTTATGATTAGCGATAGAAATATTAGAAAAAAACTAAAGTTTTATAAAATGGCAGGTGTCTCTAATTTAAGATTAGTTGCTATTCTTTACTTTATAGATTGTTTTATAACGTGTAGTTTTTTAATTTTAATTGAAGGCTTTATTTAAAACTCCATAGTAACACCAACACCTAATAGTTGTTTCCATTGTACTCTAGCTCCACGTTCTAAAAATTCATCTTCATTGATGGTTTCTTCTGCTATTTTAATATCATTATCATATTTTAAATGCGAACCTAACGTAGCTTTTACGTAGCTATTTACTTTAAAATCGAAAACTATTTCCCAATCTACATCAACGTTACCGAAGCTATTTAAATAATCTGTATAAAAACTTAGTTGGTTTCTAATATATATATTCTCAAGTAATTCTGTTTCATAGGCATTAGTTACTAGAATACCCATTTCTGTTCTAGCATTTTCCCCTTTTTCTATTCTATTTCCTAACTCATCGTAAACAGCTGGTTCGACACCAAAAGATCCTGCGTCTGCAAGTTTTTGATCTAAAACATATGTTCCTTTAAAGGTTAAAGGTGAAAAATAAAAAGATAGTTTTTCAAGATTTTTACCATATTCTACTCCGCCTCCAATAAATAAATAACCAGGTGACATAAAGCGTGAAATTGGATTATCTCTATTAGGATACGTATAACCGTTAGAATATTGTGTTTTAAAATTAAGTCGTCCAGAATAATACCAATTAGTTAAAGTATCTTTTCTGTAACCTATACTTGATATTAATTCTAATTCGTCTTCTGTTTTCCTTAATTTTTGATTTTCTTGCTTATTAATTCCGTAACGTGTTCTCACACTACTTTTCCATATAAGATTGTCTTTTTTATAACGTAAGCTAGACACCAAATTAAAGAGCGCCGAGACAGAATTACTTCCTCCTGCATTCCAGTTTACAAATGTAACCTCATTAATATCTAAACCTGCTTGGTTTTTTTGAACCCATTTTACAGTGTCTAAAACTTTAACAATGCTATCTTGATCTTGAGCTTTTACAAGTTGAAATGAAAATACAACAACAAATAATAAACAATATCTCATGAAATTTAATTTTAAGGGCAGTTTTTTAATTAGTAGTTAAACGTTCCAAACTCACTTTCTATTGTAAGCTTTTTATCTTTTGAAGTTTCTACTCTACCAATAATTTGTGCGTTTACATTAAAAGATTTTGAAATTGAGATTATTTCTTCTGCTATTTCTGGTGTTACATATAGCTCCATTCTATGTCCACAATTAAAAACTTGGTACATTTCTTTCCAATCTGTTTTTGATTGTTCTTGTATTAATTTAAAAAGTGGTGGAATTGGAAATAAATTATCTTTTACAATATGTAAATTATCTATAAAATGAAGAATTTTAGTTTGTGCTCCTCCTGAGCAATGCACCATTCCATGTATAGTTTCAGAATTAAATTTTGATAAAATTTCTTTTATTATTGGCGCATATGTTCTTGTTGGAGACAATACAAGTTTACCTGCATCTATTGGACTGTTTTCTACAGCGTCTGTTAATTTTATTTGACCCGAATAAACTAAATCTTCTGGCACAGCCGCATCAAAACTTTCTGGATATTTTTTAGCTAAATAATTATTAAAAACATCGTGTCTAGCAGAAGTTAAACCATTACTTCCCATGCCTCCATTATATTCTTTTTCGTAAGTAGCTTGACCAAAACTCTCGAGTCCTACTATTACATCTCCTGCCTTTATATTTGAATTATCAATAACATCGCTACGTTTCATTCTTGCAGTAACCGTAGAATCTACAATAATAGTTCTTACTAAATCTCCAACATCTGCAGTTTCTCCTCCTGTTGAATGTATGGTAACTCCAAAACTTTTTAAGTCTTCTATAAGTTCTTCGGTTCCATTAATTATAGCTGAAAGTACTTCGCCTGTTATAAGATTTTTATTTCTACCAATGGTTGAAGATAACATAATATTATCTGTTGCACCAACACACAGTAAATCGTCTATATTCATTATTAAAGCATCTTGAGCGATACCTTTCCATACCGAAACATCTCCTGTTTCTTTCCAATACATATAAGCTAAGGCACTTTTTGTTCCGGCTCCATCTGCATGCATTATTAAACAGTAATCCTCGTCGTTGGTTAAATAATCTGGAACAATTTTACAAAATGCTTTAGGAAACAAACCTTTATCTATGTTTTTAATGGCATTATGCACATCTTCTTTAGATGCTGAAACTCCTCTTTGACTATATCTTTTGCTTATTTCCGAACTCATAATTGTGTATTAAAACACAAAGATAGTTTTATTAGTAGTTATATCAAATGAAGTTGAAAATAACCTGTAATAATGAGTCGGATTTTTTTTATGGTATAAAAAAAGCACGTAAAAATTTTACGTGCTTTTAATTTAATTTCTTTTATACAACTAGTTCCAATCTGGCATTGAAGCAGCTGTAAATAATTCTTTTTCTGAAGTAGCTTGACCAAATTGATAACTTCTAACTCCCGGAGTTGCTCCAATATTATTATTTACTCTTGTAAAAATAAAAGCACCTTCTGTTGCAGAAAACTTTACATCTAAATCGTTTTGACCAGGTAACGCTTCTGTAATAACTTGAACATTTGTTCCTGAACTTATATTATATATAAATATTCTACTTTGAAATTGTCTATAATTATCATCTTCATAACCAGATAAATCTCTAGTATATATTACTTGATTTCCATTTGCAGAAATATCAATTCCTCCTAAAGCACCACTAAATCCTTCTGCAATAACAGTCTCTTCTGTTTGACTTGATAATCTAACTGTAAAAATTCTTGCATTGTAACCATCTGCTGTATTTGTTTTTAGTAAAACTAAATCAGCATCCGAATCAACACTTTCTACTTCTGAAATAAAAGAACCGTCTGTAGTTTGAAAAATAGACACAACGCCACTTCCATCTGGATTTATTGAATACAACTTATCAAAATTAGGATAATATAATTTACTACCATTTTGAGCCCAACAAAAATCTACATGATCTAGCCTAAAACCTGTTACTGGTACCGTATTAGTTATTTGAGATTTATTAGATCCATCTGTATTCATTGTAAAAATATGAGCATTACCACCAACAGTTCTTAAATATGCAATTTTATCTGTTGTTACATTAGATCTCGGTCTAAAACTATTATTACTTTCGTTTGTTAGTTTTAATACATCTACATCAACCTCTCCATTTCCTGTAGTACTATCGTCTTGATTACCTGAGTAAATTACACTATTTCCATTTTCTTCTTTTACAAATAGAAAAGGATTATTTGGAGAAGTAATTGTGCTAAATTGACTAATTGATGATGTAACCTCATCGTTAACACCGTCACTTACTCTAACTTGCCAGAAGTAGGTTGTTGACAATTGTAAATTACTAGCTAAATAAAATGTATCTTGATCTGTTTCAAAAAGTTCTATTTCGTTTGTATTACCATTTCTTAGCTCTAAGGTGTACGATAATTCATCATTTGTATCTGGATCTGAAGATTCCCAAGTAAATTGTACTTCTAATGGAACTTCTGTAGCTAAGTCTTCTGGAAATACAAGATTAGGTACAGATGGAGCTTGATTATTAGCATCTGATGTTAAAAGCTCAAAAGAAACAATTACTGCAGATTCTTCAATAACAGTTACAGACTCAAATGCAGTAACAAAACCATCAAGTTCTGCTTGAACAGCATAAGTTCCTATTGGTGCATTTTCAATAACAAAATTACCTTCTGTATCTGTAAAAACAGTACTTGTTGGAGAATTTGTTGATATTTTCACATTCTCTAAAGGAGCGTTTGTACCTTCTGCAACAGCTTTACCGTTTATGGACCCAATGCGCACTCCATCAATTTGTTCTTCAGTACAAGTAGTTAATAGCGTTACAGATATAATAAAAACTAATATATTTTTAAGCGTTCTCATATTTTTAAATTTTAGGTTAGTTCTCATCTTCTTCTGCTGGTTTATTTTCAATTTGACTATCCGTATTTTCTAATCTTTTTTCTATATTTTCTCTTCTAATTTTTTTAAGCTCTTTATTTCTTTCACGCTTTTCGGCTCTTTCTATATCCTTTTTAGTATTGTAATTACCTATGTATAAATTAACGCCAAGACCTACACGTATGTACATATCGTCTCGTTTTCCTCTAATTAAACCGTCTAAATTATCGTTAAGTACAAAGTTATTTTCTACAAATGCTGTTACTCCTAATCTATCTGTTGCTAAATACTCTAAGCCTAAACCTGCTTGAAGTTTAGGATTAATATTATTAAAATCGCTTGAAATATTTGTTCCTCCACCCACATAGATATATGGTGACAATTTATCGAAAGGCAAAATATTATATTCGGCATTAGCATCTACAGAAACAAAACTTTTATCAAATATATCTTCGTTGGAAAGATTGAAAATATTAGCGTTAAGATTTAAGTTGAAATTTGAATTTAGGTAGCGCTTATAACCTAGTCTTGCATTTAAATTAAATTCTGGATTAATATAATCGCCATTTATTCTTGTTAATCCTAAAGAACCATGGACAACATTATCTGTCCTTCTTTTAAAAGAAAATCTATTAAAAAGCTCTGTAGAGTTTGCTTCTTCAACTTCGGCGTTAAAATCTGCAACAAGTTTTTTATCTACATCTATACCTGCTTTTGTAGACCAATAACCATCTTTAATACCTTCTAATATTAAATCATGTACTGCCTTTTCTATAGCATCTTTTACAGCTAACTGTACTGGCTCGTTTTGTGTAAAACCTGTTTCTGCCTCTAATAGTCTTTGAAATTTTACAAATCGAAATAAACTAACATCTACGGCTTGAGATAAAATAGTTTTAGAAACATAAATAGTTTTTAAAATCTCTCCATTTTTAGTTGAAATTGCCCTAAGGTAAACTGTAATTCTATCTTGGCGGTATTGTGCAGAGCCACCAAGACCAAAATATCTTGCTCCAGCACCACCAGTTACAATATTAGTATCGTAAGATATAATACCTCCTTCTAGCATTAAACCTGCATAAAGCAATGGCTCTATTGGAGGTTCATTAGGGTTAAGACCTTTTATATATTCTTGTTTAGTAGAACGAATAATATTTCGCTCTGTAGATAAATTATTAAAATTTTCTCTTTCTAGCGGTATAAAGTAGCCTGAATCTCCTAACGCTTTTATTAAAATTGTAGTTGCACCTTGTGTTATTGCAGTACTAAAAGTACTTCCGTTTTCTACTGCTTTGTATTGACCTGTTTGATCACTAAAATTATATACCGCAACTTCTAAAGGATTTTTTGGAGGCGGAAGATCTAAAAGTTTTTTTGTTGATTTAGAAAACTCTCCAATTCTTGCAGATTCTTGAGAAAACGGTTGATTAAAATAAGTTGCACAAGAACTTGCAAATAAGCATATAGCCATTACGGCTATTATTTTTTTTAAATTATTCATAAGAGGTAAAGCTTTCTAAGGATTTGGAACTATAACTTGGGTCTGCTCTCCATTTAAAGTATCTAATATATTAATTACTAAACCTTCGTCAGACTCAAACACTTCTACATTTAATGAGCCAAATGTAAATGTTCCTTCTTCGTTAAAATCACCAACAGCATCTACTTGTTGTGCTAAAAGCGCTCTTGATATTTGACTAAGTACTTGTTGGTTTAATTGTTCTCCAAAACGATCTAATTCAGATTCTTCTTCAGTTTCTGTTCTAGCTTGTGTGAATCCATTTTGTGCATTTGCAGAACTTATTAGCCAGTTATAATTAAATGTATCTCCTCCAAATGCAGGATTTAAAGGCTTGTAACTAAATTGCTGTGCCACTGCAAGTGTACAAGTGCAAAAAAACAAGAATATAAATAGTTTAAATTTCATAATTAATAGCGTGTTATTGTTTCTTCTGATTTTTGTAAGAGCTGTAAATATCTAATACTTTTTTGCATTGCAATATTAACCATCTCAAGTAAAAACTTTTTTTTGGGGTTTACAAAAAATTGCCAAACTAATTGACCATCTACTTTTACCGAGATTCTTGTTGACCTTCTTTGTCCAGGAACCTCCTCTATTACAATATGCTTATCTGTTTTTATTTGTCTGTTAAAATACTCTGAATAAAAATAACGATGAAAATCTCTACCTGCTTTTGTTAGAGTTTTTTGAATAACTAAACCTTGTAAAAAAACACCGTCTTGACCTCCAACCGCTACATCTCTAGATTCTGGCTGTGTTAACTCTTTCCTATTAGGATCTAATTCTATTTTAATTTGTCCCTCTTCATCACTTGTTAACACTACTCTATCTTTACCTATTGCTCCTACATTTTCTTCTCCATCAATTATTGGATAAATAAATAATACAAGAATTATTTTACCATCAATATCATTATTAATAGTTAAGGAAGATAACACTTTTTTTTGATTACCTTCTAAATAGAAACTATTGCTTTGTGAGGATCTAGAGCTATTATTATTTGCATCGGTTTTAAAAGCTAAAAACTCGTATCTTAAATTATATCCTGAAAACTTTAAATTCTCTGCTGTTGCAGAGAATTTTGTAAACTCACTTGACTTTTCAATTTTTATTAAAGCATTAATATCTTTATTATAAAATTTTTGTGCATTAACAGTTAAACTGCTAAGCACAAAAATTAATAATATTGTATAATATAGCTTTAGCTTAGAAAAATACATTTAGAATACACTAATTAAAACTTCTAATAATTACTGTAGGAGATGCAGATGTTTGAGTAAATTTAATATTTTTTGAAATGTTATTTGCTCCAAAACGTTCAAAATTTAAGTCATCTCCGTTTTGTTTTAGTTCTAATGAAACTTTTGCACTAGGATCTATTACATAATCTAATATTGTATTGTTATCTCCATTTTGTTCTAAATCTGCAACAACAGCATCTACTTGATAAGTAAGATTTACATTATTAGCATCTCCGTTTTGAGATATATTAATATCACTAGCTCTTGATGCTACTTTTACTACAGCTGTATTAAAAGAAGAAACTTGTGTTATTGCAACAGAGTTTCCAGTTATTGTATTTAAAGTTTCATTTGGCGTTGTATCAAAATAAGAATCAAAAAAAGATTGTGAAACTTCTTGGCCATTTAGCTCTGTCGATGCTTCTGTATCATTATCTTCATCTGCACTATATGTTTGAGACCAACCTAATTGCAAAACAAATAATAACAATATAAATACTGAAATCGATTTATTTTTATTTAATATTTTCATAATAGTTGTAATTTAATGAAAAAAAAGGAGAATGCTTGCTATTTAGACACCCTCCTTTTTTAATTTATAGTATAAATTAACTATTTCTAATTAATATAAGCTTGAATCTTAACATCCACCTGCACCACATGGAGCATCTAAATCGAAACTACCTGGTCCACCTGGAGTAATTAAAGTTTCCATTTCTTGGAAGTCACAGTTTTCACCGTCATTCATTAAATCTCCATTAGGTCCTAACTGTAATACACTAATTGTGTTACCTCCGTTAGACATTCCATCTGGAATATTCTGGCTAGACTTAAAGCTATGACCTGTACCATCTGCAACACCTGCTTTTTGTACAATTAACGTTTGGTTAGCAAGACCTCTTTGACCTGTAAACGCAACGTTTCCATCACCGCTTTGGTAAGTACTTACTAAGTTAGAATCTCCTTTTTGAGACGAAACAACAATGTTACTATCACCATATTGTCTTTGGTAAGCTTTGTGATCTCTACCGTTTTGACCTAAAATAGCACCGTTACTATCTCCTGTTTGATCTTGACGACCGTAGTTAGCACCACCTGTTGTAGAACCATGAGCATTTTGTGCTATGTAAGCAGCATTACTATCTCCTGTCTGGTTTTGTTCTGCGTAGTCACTATCTTCACTACTGTCTCCCCACTGCCCTATGTAACCAGTATTAGCATCACCATCTTGAACTTGTAATGCTCTACCATTAGTAGAACCCATACCTGTATTATCTGTACCATTAGTATAACCAGGATCTGATAATGAAATTGCAGCATCTAAAGTTGCTTGAGAAGCTCCAAAACCATTAATAGGATTAACATCTGCTCCTTGATCTACTAAAGCAATGTTATCGTCACCAGTTTGGTATTGATTAGAAATATTTAAATCTCCTTCTTGAACAGAGTGTGCTTTGTTACGACTACCATCTTGATCAATTCTGGTAACATTCTCATCACCATATTGCTCAGCTATAGCAGTATTACCATCAGAACCATTTGGTCCAGAGTTTTGAAAAACACCTGCAACGTTATCATCTCCTTCTTGTACTGTTCTTGCTTGGTTGTTGTCGAACTGCTGTCTTGTTCTAGCACGGTTGTCTTGACCATCTTGCTCTATCATAGCATAGTTCATTTCACCTTGCTGACCAGTTCCATGGTGAATTAAAGCTCTGTTTCCTCCACTTGCTCCACCGTCTTTCATACCTTGACGTGTAACAGCTTCGTTTAAATCTCCTTCTTGTAATGTAGTAGACTGGTTACCAGAACCCATTTGTCTTACATCTGCTGCATTACCTACACCACTTGCTGCTGAAACCTCACCTGTTTGCCAGATTCTAGCTCTGTTGTCTCCAGTCCCTAACCCATCTGCTTGTACTGAATAAGAAGATTGATTTGTTCCAGCTTGCATAACTTGTAACTTGTTAGAATTACCTGTTTGGATAGCCTCACCCATGTTTCCGTTCCCACCTGCGTGATCAACAGCTATTTGAGTGTCTACTGAGTTTGATCCACTCTGATCTTTTAAGTCATCCTGAGATACAGGACCTTGCGCCATCATTGCGCCTGTGAATAATAGTGCCGAAGCACCTAAAATTACTTTTTTCATGTTAAATATATATTGATTAATAGCTTTGTAAAGATAAAAAAAATAAACACTAAAAACGTCTTTTTAAGACTATTTTCGACTATTGTTTTGGTAAAATCGATGAAATACATTAGCATAAAAAAAAACACCTATAAACAGCTATAAATAAGAAACATAGCTTAAACCATCTACTTCTGTTTTTAAATATTAAAACTAAAATATTACTACATAAAACGTTTATTATTTTTTTTATGAAAAAATGCTTTGATAAGTTCTTTTTTATAAAACCATAAAAAGCTTAAACAAAAAAAAGAGGATGCTTGCTATTTAGACATCCTCCTTTTTCTAATATGTAAAAACCTAAATTAATCTAGATTGGATTTTAACATCCACCTGCACCACATGGAGCATCTAAATTAAAGTCTGCTGGTGTTCCTGGTGTAACTAAAGTTTCCATATCTTGGAAATCACAGTTTTCACCTTCAGTCATTAAGTCTCCGTTAGGTCCTAATTGTAATACACTAATTGTGTTTCCTCCGTTAGCCATACCGTCTGCTAAGTTTTGGCTAGCTTGGAAGCTGTGTCCTGAACCATCTGCAACCCCACTTTTTTGTACAATTAAAGTTTGGTTAGCAAGACCTCTTTGTCCAGAAATAGCATAGTTTCCATCTCCACTTTGGTAAGTACTTACTAAGTTAGAATCTCCTCTTTGAGAAGTAATAGCAATGTTAACATCTCCATATTGTCTTTGGTAAGTTTTATGATCCCTACCATTTTGACCAGAAACCGCTAAGTTACTAACTCCTGTTTGATCTTGACGAGCATAATTAGCTCCTCCAGTTGTAGAACCATGAGCATTCTGATTTATGTAAGCTGAGTTTGTATTACCTGTTTGGTTTTGCTCTGCGTAGTCACTATCTTCACTACTGTCTCCCCATTGACCTATATAAGCTCCGTTACCATCACCATTTTGCACCTGTAACGCTCTACCATCTGTAGAACCTAAACCTGTGTTATCAGTACCGTCAAGGTAAGTTGCATCTGCTTGCAAAACAGTAACATCAAAATTCGCTTGAGTATAACCAAAAATAATTGAATTAACATCTGCTCCTTGATCTACTAAAGCTACGTTATCATTACCATTTTGCGTTTGGTTAGAAACATTTAAATTTCCTTCTTGAACAGAATGTGCTTCATTACGACTACCATCTTGATCTATCATAGTAACGTTTGAATCACCATATTGCTCAGCTATAGCAGTATTACCATCAGAACCGTTTGGTCCAGAGTTTTGATAAAGACCCGCAATGTTATTATCTCCTTCTTGGATTGTTCTTGCTTGGTTGTTGTCGTACTGTTGAACAGTTGTAGCTGAGTTGGTTTGACCATCTTGCTCTATCATAGCGTAGTTCATTTCACCTTGCTGTCCAGTTCCATGGTGAATTAAAGCTTTGTTACCTCCACTTGCTCCTCCGTCTTTCATACCTTGACGTGTAACAGCTTCGTTAAAATCTCCTTCTTGGTAAGAAGTAGACTGGTTACCAGAACCCATTTGTCTTACATCCGCTGCATTACCCTCGCCACTTGCTGCTGATACCTCACCAGTTTGCCAGATTCTTGCTCTGTTATCTCCAGTTCCTAATCCATCTGCTTGTACTGAATAAGAAGATTGATTTGTTCCAGCTTGCATAACTTGTAACTTATTAGTGTTACCAGTTTGAATAGCCTCACCCATGTTTCCGTTCCCACCTGCGTGATCAACAGCTACTTGAGCATCTACTGAAGTTGTTCCATTTTGACCTGTTAAAGATCCTTGAGTTGGTAATTGTGCAAATAATGCACCAGAGAATAATAGTGCCGAAGCACCTAAAATTACTTTTTTCATGTTAAATATATATTGATTAATAGCACTGTAAATATATAGAAATATTTAAACACAAAAATTGATATAACATTAAAAAAAAGGTTATTAGCTTAATTATTCGTTTAGCTCATAATAAAGTTCGATGAAACGACATACTAGGTAAGAAAAAGATTACTTATTAGTTTTAACACATTCATTTTTAACTACGTACAATTACGTACTTTTAACTACGTAAAACTACGTAGTAAAGAGTAATTCTCTATATTTTGTAAGCGGCCAAAGCTCATCGTCTACTAAAAGCTCTAGTTTATCGCAATGATATCTAATATTTTCTAAAAATGGTTTTACAACATCACAGTACGCTTTTGCCTTTTCTTCTAAAGCCGTAATTTGATTTGATTTTTTTCTAGCTTCAGTCATATCATTAACCAACTTATTAACGCTTTCAATATGCTTAGAAATCTCTTCGATTAAATTTAATTGAGCTTTAGACACCTTTTTAAAGTCTTTCTCATAAATCTCCTTTAAACCTTTAACATTCTCAATTAATATATTTTGATATTTAACCGCCGTGGGAACAATATGGTTTCTTGCTAAATCCCCAAGAACTCGTCCCTCTATTTGAATACGCATTATATATTCTTCTAATTCAACCTCATAACGAGCTTCCACTTCAGCTGTATTCATAACACCTAAATCACTATATAACGACAATGCTTTTTTAGAAACTTTAACCTTTAGCGCTTCTGGTGTAGATTTATTATTACTTAAACCTCTTTTTTTAGCCTCTTTTTCCCACGCTTCTCCATAACCATTTCCTTCAAATAAAATATTTTTAGATTTCTTAATATACTCTCTTAAAATATTAAAAATTGCTTCGTCTTTTTTTAAGTCTTTTTTAGTAATTAACTCATCAACTTCAATTTTAAAATCTATTAATTGTTTTGCTACAATAGAATTAAGCAGCGTCATTGGATTTGCACAATTTGCCTTAGATCCTACTGCTCTAAATTCAAATTTATTACCAGTAAATGCAAAAGGTGAGGTTCTATTTCTATCTGTATTATCTAAAAGTATTTCAGGTATTTTACCTACAACATTAAGTTTTAAATCTGTTTTTTCTTGAGGCGATAATTTTCCGCTAGTTACATTTTCCAATTCATTTAAAACACTAGTAAGTTGTTCTCCAATAAACACTGAAATAATTGCTGGAGGCGCTTCGTTAGCACCTAACCTATAATCGTTACTTGCAGATGCTATTGCTGCACGTAGCAGCTCCTCATTATCGTTTACTGCTTTTATTGTATTTATAAAAAATGTTAAAAATTGAAGATTACTCATTGGCGTTTTTCCTGGACTTAGAAGATTAACACCGGTATCTGTACTTAAACTCCAATTATTATGTTTTCCAGAACCGTTTATTCCTTTAAAAGGCTTTTCGTGAAATAACACTTTAAAATTATGACGTCTTGCTATTTTATCCATAACATCCATTAATAAAGCGTTATGATCTACGGCTAAATTTGCCTCTTCATAAATTGGCGCAAGTTCAAATTGATTTGGAGCTACTTCATTATGTCTTGTTTTTACAGGAATACCCAACAACATGCATTCGTTTTCTAAATCTCGCATGTAAGACATTGCTCGATTTGGTATGGTTCCAAAGTAATGATCGTCTAACTGCTGTCCTTTTGCAGACGCATGCCCTAACAAAGTTCTACCTGTTAATTGGATATCTGGGCGAGATGAAACTAAGGCACTATCAATTAAAAAATACTCTTGCTCCCAACCCAAAGAAGCATTTACTTTCTTAACATTTTTATCAAAATACTTACAAATAGCAACTGCAGCATTATCTACAGCTTGTAAAGCTCTAAGCAACGGTGTTTTATAATCTAAAGCCTCACCCGTATAAGCTACAAATACCGTTGGAATACATAAAGTTGTACCATATATAAATGCTGGAGATGTGGGATCCCAAGCTGTATAACCTCTTGCCTCAAAAGTATTTCTAATCCCTCCATTTGGAAAACTTGATGCATCTGGTTCTTGTTGTACTAATTGACTCCCTCCAAATTTCTCAATAGCTTCATTGTTTTCTATAGTTTCAAAAAAAGCATCATGCTTTTCTGCTGTTGCTCCTGTTAAAGGCTGAAACCAGTGCGTATAGTGCGTTACTCCTTTAGACAAAGCCCAATCTTTCATTGCCGAAGCAATTTGATCTGCTATTGCCCTGTCTATTTGACTTCCTTTTTCAATAGCATTTGTTAAGCTTAAAAAAGCATCACTTGTTAAAGTTTGACGCATTTTTTTTGTGTTATATACATTTTCTGCAAAAATTTCTGAACGACGTTTTTCCTCCTTAATTTTTACAGACTTTCTATTCAATGTTTCTTTAATAGCAAAAAACCTTAATGTTGACATATTTATGACTTTTTTTTTGCAAATATATTAATTTTAGCAGATTTAAAATATTAAAAACACAAACACCCTTAAAAAAATAGGGTTGTTGATATGTATTTAATAATTTTTATAATTTTACCCTTATATTTTTATAGGTTAAAAAAAAATCATTTTATATTTGCATGCATATTATTAATATAATTTAAAAGTACTATGGCAAAAATTAAATTAGAATACATTTGGCTAGATGGTTATTTTCCAACTCAGAATATGAGAAGTAAAACCAAAGTTGAAGAACATGAAGACTTCAAAGGAACTATTGAAGAATTAAGCAACTGGTCGTTTGACGGTTCGTCTACAAGACAAGCATCAGGAGACTCGTCTGACTGTTTATTAAAACCAGTAGCAATTTACCCAGATCCAGCAAGAGTGAATGGTTATTTAGTTATGACTGAAGTACTAAATGCCGATGGTACACCTCATATTTCTAACGGAAGAGCAACTATTGAAGATGAAGATTCTGATTTCTGGTTTGGTTTTGAGCAAGAGTACTTTATTATGGACACAAAAACACAACTACCATTAGGCTTCCCTATTGGAGGTTATCCTGCTCCACAAGGAATGTACTATTGTTCTGTTGGAGGTAAAAACACACACGGAAGAGGATTAGTTGAGGAACATGCCGATTTATGTATTGAAGCTGGATTAAATTTTGAAGGAATTAACCAAGAAGTTGCATCTGGTCAATGGGAGTTTCAACTTTTTGCAAAAGGCGCTAAAAAAGCTGGAGACGAAATATGGATTGCTCGCTACTTATTAGATAGATTAACAGAACAGTATGGTTACTATATAGAATACCACCCAAAACCATTAGGAAAAGATATGGACTGGAATGGTTCTGGTATGCATGCTAATTTCTCTAATAGCGTATTAAGAACTTGCGGATCTAAAGAAACATATGAAAAAATATGTGAAGCATTTAAACCTGTTGTTAAAGAACATATTGCTGTTTACGGAGAGTTTAACGACCAACGTTTAACAGGTGATCACGAAACTGCTTCTATTAACGATTTTTCTTATGGAGTTTCAGACAGAGGTGCCTCAATTAGAATTCCAATTATTACAGTAGAAAATGGCTGGAAAGGATGGCTAGAAGATAGACGTCCTGCATCTAACGGAGACCCATACAAAATTGCAGGTAGAATTATAAAAACAGTTAAATCTGCTAACATTAGTTAAGATTAAAACATATTAAAAAAAAGCGTTTGAAAATTTCAAACGCTTTTTTTTATTTCAATATATATAAAGTCACTATAAACTAAAGCCTAGCGATAATGTTATATTAGAATTATTTGCATCAATAAAAGCACTATCTGTAAGACCAGTATTATACAATTGATGCTCTCTTGACTGACTATAAGCATCGTATGTAACATCTAATTTTGTATTTCCAAAATCATAACCCAACCCTAAAGAATACCCAGATAAATCACCTACAGTCACTCCATTTTTATACGGACTTTCCTCAAAACGATAACCTCCTCTAAAACTAAATTGATTCACTTTATACTCTCCTCCTAATTTAAATGTTGAAGCTGCTGTTAACCTATCCGTAATAATAGAATTTTGCGTTCTAAAATAAGCATCGGATTTTGGTGTGAATTTTGTTTTACTATAATCTTTTCTAGAATAATCGAAACTAATTAACCCTTTTTTTCCAAAAACATAAGCTAAACTTCCTGTTATTTTTCCTGGAGACTGCAAATTATAAGGTTCAAAAACATTAATAACTTGAGGATTTATAGTTTCTCCAAAAAACGTACTACCATCTGCTAAAGGAATACCATCAATACTACTTGTTTCTAAATATTGAGTAGATTCTTCTTCAATTGAAAACCAAGTAGGTGAATCGTAAGTCAAACCAATTCTAAACTCGTTAGTTAATTTATAAATTCCTCCTAATTGAAAAGAAAAACCGGAACCATTAGCATTTAAAACATTTTCAAAATAAACATTATTAATCACACCTCCAGTTTCATTATTAGACTCTTCTAAAACAGTTAATTTTTCGTAATTAAGAAAATGAGAATTTAAATTTAAGCCTAAATAGAGATTATCTCCATATTGAGCACCAAAATTAAAAGCAATTTTGCCGTTGTAACCCGTAGCTAAATATCCAAACCTTTGATCGAAAGAATTACCTTCTACAAGAGAAACATATTCTGTTTCATTATTTCCATCAGGATCTAAGTCTAATATAAAAGAAGAATAACCTAAAAATGCTTGCTGATTTTGAACTCCAAAAGCAGAACCTATATCCGCATAAGCATCTGCATAAGACTCCCCATCAAAAGCAGAAATATCGTTAACATTCAAACCCTGAGCATTATTTAAAAAATAACTTGCCACCGAACCACCTTGAGTAGCTTCTTTACCATTAACACCTCTTGACTCCCAACTATCGTCGTAATTATCTAAGTTGTCAAAAGCTACACTAAAAGTGAATTTTTTCCACATAGAATTATTGTGTCTATTCTCAAAAACAAAAACTCCACCTCCTTGATTTAATGATACATCAGAATCTGAAGATGATCTTGTTCCTCCAAAAAAAACTGTTTCATTATCTACATCTCTTATATTTAATGACACGGAAGCAAAACTATTAGTAAAAACTGCAGAAGACGCAGGATTTACATTAACAGCACTTAAATCTCCTCCAAGAGCACCAAATGCACCACTAAGAGCCCTATATCTTGCCGAGCCAACTACCTGTCCACTACTGTATCGCAATGCATCGTTTATATCTTGAGCATTTGCAAAAAATACTAATGCAACTGCAATTATTAAAAACACTTTTTTCTTCATATACTTTTTTCTTCTCTTTTCTTTATTCTTTTTTAATTTTATTAACCTCTCCTTCTACTCCCTGAACTTCTAGAAGAACCAGATGAGCGACTAGGAGACGAACTTCTTATAGACGAACGATTAGGAGAAGATGTTCTTGGTGTATAAGTCCTAGTTCTTGGCGTAGATATTCTTGGTGTTCTTGTCTTTATTTCAGATTTTGAAGATCTAGGTGTAGATGTTCTCGGTGTAGACGTTCTTGGCGTAGAGGTTCTCACTCTTGGAGTATTAGAACTCCTCACTCTTGGTGTAGAAGATGTCCTTGTTCTAGTAGAAGAAGTATTAGCTCTTCTTGCACCATCTACCCTTCTTTGTAATTCTGAACTCCTACCATATACTCCACCTCTTCTTGTTGAATTATACGCTAAATTTCTACCGTACCAGTTTCCACCATAATAAGAACCATAACCGTATCCATAACCATAAAAAGGATGAGGATTCCAAAAAGGATCATAAAAACCTCCAAAACCAAAATCACCATATCCGTAACCATATCCGAATCCTATATTCCAGGTAGAGAAAGGCCTATTCCAACCAAATCTACTCCAACCATAATAAGGTCTATTCCAATAATTATAAAAGCCAAAACCATTATTATAAATATTAACAGAAACTTCTCTTTCATTATCTCCCCAAGAAGCATAACCTGTATTAGCATTTACAGTCTCATCAGCGTTTTCAACATATGCTCCTTTATAAGAATCTATATCTACAAAAACCTCTTCATCGTTTTCCGAATCTATTTCTTTAGACTTTTCTCTAAAGTAATTTTTGTAATAAGTGTCTTCACTATCATCTGTTCCTACATAGTCCGCCTCAATTTCATCATCCTCATATATACCATCAGTACTTTGACCAACATATTGATAAGACCCACAAGAAGTGAGAACTATAGTAAATAAAACCAAAGCAAATGCTGGTAATTTATTAGATAAGTATTTTTTTAAATGCATAACTGTTTCTTTTTATTGTTGAACATAACAAAAATAGTTAGTTTTGTCAAACTATTTCTTTTTTTAACATAGTCACAATATTTGTGCCAAAAGACATTATATGAGCAAAAAACTCACAACAAGAGCAGAAGATTATTCAAAATGGTATAATGAATTAGTTGTAAAAGCTGATTTAGCTGAAAATTCAGCAGTTAGAGGCTGCATGGTAATAAAACCTTATGGATATGCTATTTGGGAAAAAATGCAAGCAGAATTAGATAGAATGTTTAAAGAAACAGGCCATCAAAATGCTTATTTCCCATTATTTGTACCAAAAAGCTTATTTGAAGCCGAAGAAAAAAACGCAGAAGGTTTTGCAAAAGAATGTGCAGTTGTTACTCATTACAGATTACAAAATGACCCTGACAATGAAGGTAAGCTAAGAGTTGATCCTGAAGCTAAATTAGAAGAAGAGTTAGTAGTAAGACCTACAAGCGAAGCTATTATATGGAATACGTACAAAGGATGGATACAATCTTACAGAGATTTACCGTTACTTATTAATCAATGGGCAAATGTTGTGAGATGGGAAATGCGTACAAGATTATTTTTACGTACTGCAGAATTCCTATGGCAAGAAGGACATACAGCACACGAAACCAAAGCCGAGGCTATTACTGAAGCAGAAACCATGAATAATGTGTATGCAACTTTTGCAGAGAACTTTATGGCTATACCTGTTATTCAAGGATTAAAATCTGAAAGCGAACGTTTTGCTGGAGCAGATGAAACTTATTGTATAGAAGCACTTATGCAAGACGGAAAAGCTTTACAAGCAGGAACATCTCATTTTTTAGGACAAAATTTCGCAAAAGCATTTGATGTAAAGTTTACTAATAAAGAAGGAAAGCAAGATCATGTTTGGGCTACGTCTTGGGGAGTCTCAACTAGATTAATGGGAGCTTTAATCATGACACATAGTGATGATCAAGGTTTAGTATTACCACCAAACTTAGCTCCAAATCAAGTTGTAATTGTTCCTATATATAAAACAGATGAACAATTAGACCAAATTACAGAAGTCGTAAATGGTATCATGAAAGATTTACGCGCTAAACAAATTACAGTAAAGTTTGATAATAGAACAACACATCGACCAGGCGCTAAATTTGCACAACATGAACTACAAGGAGTTCCTTTACGTATAGCCATTGGAGCAAGAGATTTAGAAAATGGAACTGTTGAATTAGCACGAAGAGATACTTTAACTAAAGAAACAGTGTCTTTAGACTCTTTAATTGAAAAAGTTGAAGGTTTAATGGTAGAAATTCAAGACTCACTTTTTAATAAAGCATTAGATTTTAGAAATTCTCACATTACTGAAGTTGAAAATTTTGATGAATTTAAGTCTGTTTTAGAAGAAAAAGGAGGTTTTATCTCAGCACATTGGGATGGTACAATTGAAACTGAAGATAAAATAAAAGAAATCACAAAAGCAACTATACGCTGCTTACCTCTTGAAGGAGAGATGGTTGACGGCATTTGTGTATATTCTGGAAAACCATCTAAACGCAGAGTATTATTTGCAAAAGCTTATTAATTAAATTTTTTTAAAAAAAAATTTAATTAGCTCTTGCAAAAGTAGAAAATAGTTGTATTTTTGCATCCGCAATGGAAACGTTGTAAAAGTTATTTGAAAAAATTATTTGCAGAAATAAAAATAAAATTTATATTTGCACACTCAAAATAAAATGGCCCGTTCGTCTATCGGCTAGGACGCATGGTTTTCATCCATGTAAGAGGGGTTCGATTCCCCTACGGGCTACAATTTTTAAAAAAGAAAAAAGAAACAAATGGCAAATCATAAGTCAGCATTAAAAAGAATTAGAAGTAACGAATCTAAGCGCTTAAGAAATAAATATCAGCACAAGACTACACGTAATGCAATTAAAAAATTACGTGAGTTAACTGACAAGAAAGAAGCAGAAGCTTTATTACCTTCTGTACATTCTATGTTAGACAAATTAGCGAAGAAAAACGTTATTCATGCTAATAAAGCTGCTAATTTAAAATCTGGTTTAGCTAAGCACGTTGCTGCAATATAAGCTAGAGTAAGAAACACAATATTTAAAGCCTATCGAATTATCGATAGGTTTTTTTGTTTTGCATAATTTTATTTTCTAAAAATTTACTCTAAATAAGGTCTCTATATTAATTTCAAAAAGTATAAATTTGCAATTAATAAAAAATCAACCATCATATAATCTTACGAATTTGGAAAATACAAACGCAATTAAAGCTATTGATAACATTCTTGAAAATCTTGATAAAACTGGTATAAATACAACTACATTGATTGATGACATTAAAGCATTACGTGTTTTTGCTTTAGAAGAAGAAATTCCCTTAGTTGTTAAAGTGTTAAGATTAACATACGAACACATAGAATCTTTCGGAAACTTTTTTATTCCAATTCCTCAAGATGAACCTATAGAAGAAGATACCGATGAAGATATTAGTGACGAAAATTCTCCTGTAGAAAGCCTTAAATATTTAATTTCATTAACCAGAAATCTTAACAACAAATCTAACATCTCTGATTTAAGAGAATACAAAGAATTATTAATGTCTTATTAATAATCCTTTATTACAATAAATAAGCATTAAAATACACTTTAATGTTTTAGTTTAGATTTCTAAAAAACGCACCATAAAAAAAGCCTTGATAAATTATCAAGGCTTTTTTATTTATAATATAGAGATTTTAACCGTTCATAGAGATTAAAAATTCTTCATTAGTTCTTGTTTGTTTAAAACGTTCGTTTATAAACTCCATAGCTTCTACAGGATTCATATCTGCAAGGTATTTTCTCATTACCCACATTCTTTGAATAGTTTTATCATCTAAAAGTATATCGTCTCGTCTTGTACTTGACGATGTTAAATCGATAGCTGGAAAAATACGACGGTTAGAAATTTTACGATCTAATTGTAATTCCATATTACCAGTACCTTTAAATTCTTCAAAAATAACTTCGTCCATTTTAGAGCCTGTTTCAGTTAATGCGGTAGCTATAATTGTTAAAGAACCTCCATTTTCAATATTACGTGCTGCTCCAAAGAAACGTTTTGGTTTATGTAATGCATTTGCATCTACACCTCCAGACAATATTTTTCCAGATGCTGGCTGTACAGAATTATAAGCTCTTGCTAAACGTGTAATAGAATCTAATAAAATAACAACATCGTGTCCACACTCTACTAATCGTTTTGCTTTTTCTAAAACAATATTTGCAATTTTTACGTGCTCATGTGCTTCTTTGTCAAAAGTGGAAGCAATAACTTCTCCTCTTACATTACGTTGCATATCTGTAACTTCCTCTGGACGTTCATCTATAAGTAAAATCATTTGATATACTTCTGGATGATTCGCAGCAATTGCATTAGCAACATCTTTTAACAACATTGTTTTACCAGTTTTTGGCTGGGAAACAATCATACCACGTTGCCCTTTTCCTATTGGAGCAAACAAGTCCATAATACGTGTAGAAATTGTAGATTGCTTCTCTGCAATGTTAAATTTCTCTTGAGGAAACAATGGCGTTAAATGCTCGAAAGACACACGGTCTCTAACCACATCTGGACTCTGTCCATTTATTTTATTCACTCTAATAAGTGGAAAATACTTTTCTCCTTCTTTTGGAGGTCTAACATTTCCTAATACTGTATCTCCTACTTTTAATCCAAATAAACGGATTTGAGACTGCGACACATAAATATCGTCTGGAGATGATAAATAATTATAATCTGAAGATCTTAAAAATCCATAACCATCCTGCATGACATCTAAAACACCTTCACTCTCAATAATCGCATCGAATTCAAAATCCGGCTCTCGATAACGATTACGATTATCGTTATTACCATGTGTATTACCATTTTTACCTTGATTTCGGTTTTGGTGTTTATTCTGGTGTTTATTTTGATTATTGTTTTGACGATTAGAGTTATTTTCCTTTTTATCGTCTTTTTTATTTTGATGATTATGAACAGGCTTTTTATGCTGTGGTTTTGGCTGCTGAGTTTTTGCAGGCGTTTTTGATTGCGCTTGCTTATTATCCTCTTTACTCTCTTTTACCTCTTTTTTATCTTTATCAGCATTATTTTCTTTAACATCGTCTTCTTTAAAAGCTAAAGTTTCTTGATTAGCTTTTGGTTGAGACTTTGTTCTTGGGTTAGGTTTATTTGCTGTGGTACGTTGTACACGTTCTCTTTTGGGCTTAGCTGGAGTTTTTGTTGTAGTTGATTTTGCTGGTGGTGCATCTACTTTTACTTCTTGTACTGCCTTTGGGTTAGATGCTTGCTTATCTAAGATTTGATAAACTAAGTCTAATTTTTTTAATGAACGAAACTTTGGTATACTAAGTTTTTTAGCCATTTCCTGCAATTCAGGAAGCTTCATTTCTTTTAATTGTGAGATTTCAAACATGAATTGTTTATTGATATTTTTAGAAAAATATGTTGTTGAAAATTTCCGAAGAAAATTATAATATAAAATTTGAAGAATAACGCGTTGCTAATGTGATTGTTGCAATGCGCTTATGCAATAATACAACTTTATTTTAAGTTTTTAGTTAAAATTTCCAAAAGAAGTTATATTTTTGGAGCTGAAATTATTTTAATAAAATAAATGTTACAACGTATTCAATCTGTCTATTTACTGCTTGCCGCTGGAATTTCGGCTGGATTGATTTTTGTATTTCATTTATGGATAACAAACGAAGATGTAAAAATCTTTGCAATGGATGAGTTGTTATATTTTGGTCTATTTTTAGGCTCTGCAGCTTTATCTTTGTTATCTATATTTATGTTTAAAAATAGGAAGTTGCAATTTGTATTGGGACGACTTAACATCATATTAAACTTTATTTTACTAGGATTTTTCGCCTATCAATCTCTAAACATATCTGGAGAAGCTTTGGTTTCTGAGAAAGGTATTGGGATTTTTCTTCCAATTCTGTCTATTGTGTTATTAGCTTTGGCTAATAAGGCGATTAAAAAGGATGAAGATCTTGTAAAATCTGTAGATAGATTGCGATAAACCTAACATCTTAGTAGTATTAGTGCGTGAGCCCAAGGTGAAGATCTTGGGCTTTTTTTTTGGTTATTATTATTATTAACCTAAATACTTTAAAACATGAAACACTTTAAAAAATTATCATCCTAATTTTAGTATCAATTATATTCTCCTCTTGCGAAAACAATGATGTAAGCACGGACGAACCTACTTTATCAAATGCTGAAAAAACGCGAATTATTAAATTATTAGAAACCGATTTTTCAGCAAAAAGCGCAACTCCTTTTGTTTTTAAATCTTCAGAAGTTATTAAAATTGATGACGTGTATTATTTAAGATCGTATCATGAAGAAACAACAACAACAACAAGTTTATTAGCAATAGATGCTAAAAATAATTTAATTTTTGATGGTGTATCATGTACTAGTGTTTCTTGTTCAAGTAGTGCTACTGGCTGTGTACCAAATCAAAAAATTGGATGTACGAAATGTTCTGAAGGAACGAAGGATTGTAAAAGAACGATTCATGGTTAATACGAATTAAACGAAATTACCTAAAGCCTAAGTTTTACTTAGGCTTTTTTAATACCTTTTAGGAAATTCTATAACTTCCAAATTTTCAATTTTTTTACCATCTATTGTAAAGCGTAACATCGTTCTTACGTTATGAAAACCATGTTTACCAACTGCGCCTGGATTCATATGTATTAAATTAAGTTTTTTATCTGGCATTACTTTAAGAATATGCGAATGTCCGCATATAAAAATTCGAGGTGGATTTTTATATATTTCTTCTCTAACTCTTATATTGTATTTATTAGGGTAGCCACCAATATGGGTTATCCAAACATCTACACCTTCACACATAAATCTATTGTTTTCAGGAAATTCTAAACGTACTTTATCACCATCTATATTACCATGAACACCACGTAATGGCTTTAATTTTGAAATTGCATCTGTAACTTTTAAATCGCCAATGTCTCCTGCATGCCAAACCTCATCGGCTTGCTTAACGTATTTTAAAATATCATCATCAATATAACTGTGTGTATCTGAAAGTAGAAGTATTTTTTTCATGCTTACTTTCCGCGAAAGCGGTAATCTTTTTATTTTTTTAGCATTTCTTTAGGAACAAAAACAATTATCTTTGTGTCTTTAAAAAAACAAAAATACAAGTTTCTTTGCGATATTTTATAGAACTTTCATACAACGGAAAAGCATATCATGGTTGGCAAATTCAGCCTAACGCTATATCGGTGCAAGAAGTTTTAGAAAAAGGTCTTTCTACTTTATTAAAAGAACCTATAGCTACTATGGGAGCTGGCAGAACTGATGCGGGAGTGCATGCTACGCAACTATTCGCTCATTTTGACACTGAAATTATTTTTGATACTCCTAAGCTTATTTATAAATTAAATTCGTTTTTACCTGAGGATATTTCAATTCAAAATATTTTTGAAGTAAAACCTGATGCACATGCAAGGTTTCATGCTTTAAGCAGACAATATTTATATAGAATTGCCTTAGAAAAAAATCCTTTTAATACAGAACAAGCTTTTTTATTAAAGCCAAAATTAAATATCAACAAGGTTAGAGAGGCTACCAAAATATTATTGGAGTATAAAAACTTTCAATGTTTTTCTAAGAGCAATACAGATGTAAAAACTTATAATTGTAATATAATGAAAGCCGAATGGAAGATTGTAGATAATGAGCTTCATTTTACAATTAAAGCAGATCGTTTTTTACGAAATATGGTTCGTGCTATTGTAGGAACGCTTATTAATATTGGAATTGGTAAATTTGAAGTTGAATCGATGCACGATATTATAAAATCTAAAAACAGAAGCGAAGCTGGTTTTTCGGTTCCGGCACATGCTTTATATTTAACAGCAATTGAATATCCTGAAAACATAAAAAAATAACATTGAGCAATAAAAAAGAAAACATATTTGATATTACATTATTTAAGCGTTTGTTTAAATACACAAAACCATATAGAATTGTTTTTTATGGTGTACTATTATCTGTTTTAATTATTGGAGGATTAAGTATTGCTACTCCCAAATTACTTCAAGTAGCTATAGATAACCATATAAAACTAAAAATAGAAAAAGGCTTTTTATATTACATTATTGTAATGGTTATTTTGTTGGTTTTACAAACAATATTTCAGTTCTTTTTTCAATTTTATGCTGCTTGGCTTGGCCAAAATATTGTACAAGACGTTCGTGTAATATTATTTAACCACATGCTAAAATTCAAGATGAAGTATTATGATAATTCTTCAGTTGGAATGCTTATTACACGTGCCGTAACAGACATGGAACGTATAGCAGATATTTTTGGTCAAGGCCTGTTTATGATTATGAGAGATTTAATGGTCATGGTTGCAATTTCTGCATTTATGCTATATACAAATCTTAAATTGAGTTTAATAGTTTTTGTAACTATGCCAATTGTTTTATATGCTACAAAGGTTTTTCAACGCTATATGAAAAAAGCGTTTGAAGAAGTTAGAACAGAGGTTTCCAACCTTAATTCTTTTGTACAAGAGCGTGTAACAGGAATGAAAATTCTACAATTATTTACAAGAGAAGCAACAGAGTATAGAAACTTTAAAGCCATAAATGAACGCCATAAAAAAGGCTGGTTAAAAACGATTTGGTACAATTCTATTTTTTTTCCAATTGCAGATTTTCTTTCTGGCATTACCTCTGGTTTAATTGTTTATTTTGGAGGTTTAATGGTTGTTATTAGCAGTACTGCAACCGCAGGTGAATTGTTTATGTTTATAATGATGATTCCACAATTATTTAGACCTCTTAGACAAATTGCAGACAAGTTTAACACATTACAAATGGGCATGGTTGCTGCTAAACGTGTGTTTAAAATAATTGATACTACTTCACAAATTAATGATAAAGGCACAATAGAAGCTCAAGATTTTAAAGGTGCTATTACTTTTAAAGATGTTCATTTTAGTTATGTTGAAAATGAAGAAGTTTTAAAAGGAATATCTCTAAATGTTAAAGCTGGAGAAACTGTTGCCATTGTTGGTTCTACTGGAGCTGGAAAGTCTACAGTTATTAATTTACTAAACCGTTTTTACGAAATTAATAGTGGTGAAATTTTAGTAGATAATATAGATATTAAAACAGTTACACTAGCCTCTTTAAGAAATCAAATAGCTGTAGTTTTACAAGATGTCTTTTTGTTTGCAGATACTATTATGGGAAATATTACATTAAATCATCCAGAGATTACCGAATCTCAAGTAATACAAGCGGCAAAAGATATTGGTATTCATGATTTTATTTCTAGTTTACCAAACGGTTATTTTTATAATGTAAAAGAGCGTGGTGCCATGTTAAGTTCTGGACAACGCCAATTAATCTCGTTTTTAAGAGCATACGTTACAAACCCAAGTATTTTAATTTTAGACGAAGCGACTTCTTCGGTAGATTCTTACTCCGAACAATTGATACAAAACGCTACAGATAAAATTACCAAAGGCAGAACCTCTATAGTTATTGCCCATAGACTAGCAACCATACAGAAAGCAGATAAGATTATTGTTATGGATGCCGGTAAAATTGTAGAACAAGGCACTCACAAAGAATTACTTAAAAAAGAAAATGGATATTACAGAAATCTTTATGAAGTACAGTTTTTAAAAGCTGATGTTGCTTAGTAAAATGTTTTTTTAAACTATTAAATTAAATCTTCTTTAATTAAATCTATTAGTTCTGTAGTATCTTTAAAATCTACAAATGTTCCGTTTCTAAAACAAGAAATCTGTCCTGTTTCTTCACTAACTGTTATTGCAATAGCATCGGTTTTTTCGGTAATACCAACTGCTGCTCTATGCCTTAACCCAAAACGTTGCGGTATAGTTTTCTCGTTATTTACTGGTAATATTACACGTGTTGCTTTAACAACGTTATTTTCTATAATAATAGCTCCATCATGAAGCGGACTGTTTTTAAAAAAAATACTTTCTATAATTGGTTGTGTAACTTTAATATTCATTTCGTCTCCTGTAGTGACCAAAAAATCAAGATTATTTTCGCGTTCTAATACTATTAGTGCTCCTGTTTTTGTTGTTGACATTTTATTACATGCAGCAATAATAACATCTATATCTGTAGAAGAGGAAGATACGCCTTCCATTTTTAAAAACTTTAAATGCTTTAAAAACCCACGTTTACTAGCAAAATTGGTAGACCCAATCATTAATAAAAACTTCCTAACCTCTTGCTGAAACACAACTATTAATGCTATAAAACCAACACTTATAAAACCTCCAAGTATTTTTGTTAGTAATACCATTTGTAATGCTTCTACAATTAAATAGATAAAGTAGATAACAACAATTCCTAAAAAAATATTTATTGCTACAGTGCCTCTTACTAACCTATATACATAGTATAAAAGCAAAGCAACAAGGAAGACATCTATATAGTCTTTAATACCGAAGTTTAAAATGTTGTCGAAAATTTCCAATAGAGAATGGTTTTTGTAAATTTAATGAAATTGAGTTAATCTGAAATAAATTCTGAATTGCTAATTTTTAAGTTATCTATTTCTGCACTTAATAATAATGCTTTAATTGTAATATAGTCTTGAAAACTAATATTTTTGATAAAAGATAGAGTTAACATATTCTGAAGTTTTGCTTTTTCACTTAAATCCTGAAGCACTTCAATTACATTTTTAAAATCTGTTTTAATTATTTTTCTATTTGTATCAACAATTTGAATTTGTTTCTCTTTATCCACTATTAAATGATAGATATCATAATCATTTTCAAGTTCTACATCTTCATCTCCTACTCTATAAACAACATCTGTAAAATCAATAAATCCTAAATTTTTAATACTTGTATCGTTACAAGTATAGTAATTTCGAGCATTTTCGTTTTTATGGCTTGAGTTTCGTTTTTTGTTTTGCAGTTTTTTTATTGCTGGAATTACTTGTTTTAAAGTTAAACGCTTGTCTACATTAACTAACCAATTAGTCGAGATTATTAAATTAGCTCTGTTTAAATCTAAACTATCTGGTTTTGTTTCATCGTAAAAAAGATAGGCTGGAGACACATCTTTAATCTCAGTAATTTTAGCGTTTTGTATTTCTGGAAGCAATACAGCTTTCTTTTTTCCACAAGCGCATAAAACTAATAGGCATAAAGCAAATAATATTTTTTTCATTTATTTAAGTTTATTAAAAAGCGTAACACATTCCATCGCCTCTTTTACATCGTGAACACGTAAAATAGCTGCACCTTTTTGTAAAGCAATCATGTTTAATGCTGTAGTGCCATTTAATGCTTCGGTTGGACTGGTTTGCAATATTTTGTATATCATAGATTTTCTAGATAATCCTGCCAAGAAAGGTAAATTGGTTATTTTAAAGCCTTCTAAAATGTTTAGTAATTCGAAATTCTGCTCTGTAGTTTTAGCAAATCCGAAACCTGGATCTAAAATAATATCTTTTATACCTAATGCTCTTGCTTTAGTTATTCTTTCAGAAAAATAAAAAAGTATATCTTTTAAAATATCATTATAGTTAGTTTGTTGCTGCATAGTTTTTGGTGTGCCACGCATGTGCATCATAATGTAAGGTACATTTAAATTAGCAACCGTTTCCAACATTTTTTCGTCTAAAAGTCCTGCCGAAATATCGTTTACCAAAGCAGCTCCTTTGTCTATACATTGTTTTGCAACTTCAGCACGAAACGTATCTACAGAAATTACAATATCTGGAAAATGCTTCAATAACACATCTATTATTGGAAGTATGCGGTTTAATTCTTCATCTACAGAAACCTCATCTGCGTTTGGTTTAGAACTGTATGCGCCAACATCTATAAAAGTAGCGCCTTCTTCCAGCATTATTTTTACTCGATTAACAATTTTAGATTCTTCTTTATATACTCCACCATCGTAAAAAGAATCTGGTGTAACATTAAGAATACCCATTATTTTTGGTGTAGATAAATCTATAAGTTTTCCTTTGCAATTAATGGTCATTTGTACCTTTATCTTTGTAGTTTGTATCACATTTAAAAAGTATAAACATGAAACCTTGAATTTTAGACAATTTTATGCGAAATTTACGCAAATTTGTAACAACATATGCAAGATACTTCAAAACAATACGATGCGGTTATAGAAACTTGTCGTAATCTATTTATTAATAAAATGAGCGATTATGGCAGTGCTTGGCGCATTTTAAGACTACCATCTCTTACAGATCAAATTTTTATAAAAGCACAACGCATTAGAGGTTTACAACAAAATGATGTTAGAAAAGTTGACGAAGGTGAGCAAAGTGAGTTTATAGGTATAATAAACTATTGTATTATGGCGCTTATTCAATTAGAAAAAGGTGTTGTAGAACAGCCAGATTTATCTACTAGAGAAGCAACTATTTTATACGATGAAAAAGTAGCGACCACCAAACAATTAATGCAAGACAAAAATCACGATTATGGTGAAGCTTGGAGAGATATGCGCGTAAGCTCTTTAACCGATTTAATTTTACAGAAACTACTTAGAGTTAAACAGATAGAAGATAATGCTGGCAAAACAATTGTAAGCGAAGGTATTGATGCTAATTATCAAGACATGATTAATTACGCCATTTTTGCTATGATACATTTAAACGAGAATAACTAAAACATATAGCTGCTTTAGCAGAAACAATAACACATTTATGAAATACTTAGTAAACATTTGTAGAATATTAGTTGGAGGATTATTTATCTTTTCTGGATTAATAAAATTAAATGATCCTTTAGGGTTTTCATATAAACTAGAAGAGTATTTTAGTGCAGAAGTTTTAAACCTTCCTTTTTTAGAACCTTATGCTTTAGGCATTTCTGTATTTGTTGTTGTATTAGAAGTTGTACTAGGCGTTTTTCTATTAATAAGTTACAAGAAAAAATTTACCGTATGGATGTTACTAGCAATGATTGTTTTCTTTACATTCCTAACCTTTTATGCTGCATATTTTGATGTTGTAAAAGATTGTGGATGTTTTGGTGACTTCCTTCCTATGAAACCTTGGGAAAGCTTTACTAAAGACTTAATATTGCTTATTCTTATTCTTGTATTAGTTATTGGTATTAAACACATTAAACCTGTATTTAGTAAATTCCCAACAACTATTCTTGCTTTATTAGGTTTTATTGGTAGTTTATGGTTTGGATACCATGTGTTAATGCATTTACCAACTTGGGATTTTAGAGCTTATGCTGTAGGCAAAAATATTGCAGAAGGCATGGTTGTACCAGAAGATGCGCCAAAAGCAATACAAGAGTTTACTTGGACTTTTAATGTTGGTGGAGAAAATGTAGAGTATGTTACAGATGGTAGCTATCCAAATGTAGATGGAGAATATGTTGGAGTAGAAACTAAGATTATTGAAGAAGGATACGATCCTCCAGTTAAAGACTTCTCTATAGAAACTAATGAGGAAAATTTAACCGATTACTTTTTAGCAAAAGAAAACCTTATAATTGTAGTTGCATATAACCTTGCAACCGCAAATGAAACCGGACTTAAAAACATAAAAAAAGCTACAGATAAAGCCATTGAAAATGGTTATACAGTAATTGGTTTATCATCTTCTGGAGACGATGCAAAACAATATGCAAAAGACAAATATGGTTTTAATTTTAACTTCTACCTCTGTGATGAAAAAGCTTTAAAAACTGTTGTTCGTTCTAATCCTGGTATTTTAAAATTAAAAAAAGGAACAGTAATACAAAAAGAACATTTTAACGATGTGGATGATTTAGAGCTACCTGTGGTTGAATCTGAGGTTGAGCCAGCAATTATTGGAGAATCAACATTATTTCTTATTAATAATACTATTTCTACAAAAGAGGATGCAGAGAATTTAGACAGTGAAACTATTGAGCAAATGTCTGTACTAAAAGAAAGGTCTAAAGGCGATGTGCTAGACTCAATTAATGCTGCAAATAATACGTCATACACTAGTATGATTAAAATTGAATTAAAAAAGGACGAAGAGAAAGAATAATTTTTTTTTAATATTTTGTCCTTATAACTTTACCAAATAAAAAAAATCTGCTAAGCTATTTCCTAAATAAAACAATCTACGCACTACTTACATTATTTGGAGTAGTTACTGTAATATTCTTTTTATTCAACATTTTACCTGGAGATCCTGCACAGATGATGCTTGGTCAAAATGAAGATAGCGAGCAATTAGCCATCGTTAAAAAAAAATATGGGTTCGATAAATCTGTAAGTACACAATACCTATATTATTTAAACGACCTCTCTCCTATTTCGTTTCACTCTAATAAAAAAGAAGATTATACTTATTTAAGAGAAAACAAATACACAGCAACAAGATTGTTTACAATTAACAATACAACAACTGTATTAAAATTTCCATACTTAAGAGAATCGTTTACAAAACAAGGTAAAAAAGTAAGTAGCGTATTAACAGAAACATTACCAAACACATTTGTTTTAGCCATTTCTGCCATTACAATTGCATTACTTTTAGGAATAAGTTTAGGTACAATTTCTGCTTTAAAAAAAGATACGTTTTTAGACAAAACAATACAAATATTAAGTACTGTTGGTATGAGTGTGCCTTCTTTTTTTAGCGCCATTTTATTTGCTTGGTTTTTTGGTTTTATCCTTCACAAGTACACCAATTTAGAAATGACTGGTAGCCTTTTCGAGTTAGACAACTACGGAGAAAACGTAAATATTAAATGGAAAAACCTAATACTACCTGCATTCGTTTTAGGTATACGTCCGCTAGCTGTTGTAATTCAGCTTATGCGAAACTCCTTACTAGAAGTATTTAATCAAGATTATATTAGAACAGCACGAGCAAAAGGTTTAAGCGAATTTCAAATTATAAAAAAACACGCCATTAAAAACGCTTTAAATCCAGTAGTAACGGCAATATCCGGTTGGTTTGCATCTATGCTTGCTGGAGCAGTTTTTGTAGAATATATTTTTGGCTGGAATGGCCTAGGAAAAGAAATAGTAAACGCATTAAACACATTAGATTTACCTGTAATTATGGGTTCTGTGTTAATTATTGCACTACTCTTTATAATTATCAATATTTTTGTAGATATTATATATGCTTGGTTAGATCCAAAAGTAACATTACAATAAAAAATTATAACTAAAAACCACCTGTATTTACAGGACATATTATGAGAAAAAACATAGTAGCAGGAAATTGGAAAATGAATAATGATTTATCAGAAACTGAAACATTAATTTCAAATTTATTAAAGCAAAAACAAACATCAAATGCCGAGGTAATGATTGCTCCAACGGCAGTAAACCTTTATCAAGCTTTTAATTCTACAAAAAACTCTAATATAGAAGTTATAGCACAAAATATGCACTTTGCAGACAATGGTGCTTATACAGGAGAAGTTAGCGCATCTATGTTAAAAAGTGTTGGTATACAAACCGTTATTTTAGGACATAGCGAACGTCGTGCTTATTTTAATGAAACTGATGAGCTTTTAGCTAAAAAAGTAGACGCTGCATTAAAAAATAATATGCGAGTAATCTTTTGTTTTGGAGAAGAATTAGCAGACAGAAAAGCTGGAAACGAAGAAAAAGTAGTAGAAAATCAAATTAAAAATGCACTATTTCACTTAGACGCTGCTGCCTTTAAAAACATTGTTTTAGCCTACGAGCCTGTTTGGGCAATAGGAACCGGAGAAACAGCAAGCCCAGAACAAGCTCAAGATATGCACCAATTTATTCGTAAAACACTTAACAATAAATATGGAGAACAAGTCTCTCAAGACATGACCATACTTTATGGAGGTAGTGTAAAACCTGCAAACGCTAAAGAAATTTTTGGCAAGCAAGATGTAGATGGCGGATTAATAGGAGGAGCATCATTAAAAGCCGAAGATTTTATAGCCATTGTAAACGCATTTTAAACTAATAATATAGGCGTTACTTTTTACAATACTATAAAGTTTTTTTATTTTACAGGATTGCAAAAAGTAGCGTCTTCCATTATATCTTTTTTTACCATATATGGCAGCAAAAAAAGGATACCATTTCAACCGCTAACGCAACACATCTATTAGAAACATAGCAAATACAATGTCAAACACAATTTACATAGGTTATTATTTTACAGTAACACCATTACAACCAGCAACCGAAATTTTAATTGCAGAATTAGGATATGCAGGATTCGAAAGCTTCGTAGAAACAGAAACAGGAGTAACAGCTTACATTCAAAAAGAAGAATGGAGAGAAAACATCTTAGAAGACATATATGTTTTAACAAATAACGAATTCAAAATAACTTATACCTTCGATGAAATAGAGCAAGTAAACTGGAATAGTGAATGGGAAAAAAACTTTAATCCTATTATTGTTGACAACCTATGTTCTGTTCGTGCTCCTTTTCACGACAAACCAGACACACAATACGATATTGTTATAGAACCTAAAATGAGTTTTGGTACAGGTCACCATGAAACAACACACATGATGATTCAGCACATAATGGCAAACAATTTTCAAGGAAAATCTGTTTTAGATATGGGTTGTGGTACTGCTGTATTAGCCATTTTAGCTGAAATGAAAGGAGCAAGTTCTATAGACGCTATAGATATAGACAATTGGTGCTATTTAAATAGTATAGAAAATGCAGAACGTAATAATTGCAAAAAAATATCAGTATTTGAAGGCGACGCCACTTTACTTATAGACCAAAAATACGATACTATTATAGCCAACATAAATCGTAATATTCTTTTAAACGATATCAAAACCTATAGTAAATGTCTAAATCCTAATGGCTCACTATTTTTAAGCGGTTTTTATGAAACAGATATAGATATTATAGAAAAAGAATGTAACGCAAACGGTTTAAAGTTAAAAAATAAGTTAAATCGAAATAATTGGGTTGCATTACATTTTGAAAATTAATACTTTAGTAATTGTAAATTTTTGTAAATGAGCACGAAAGAAAAAATACAAGAACAACACGACGTCGAAACTTTAGAAAAACCAAATAACGAAATTGTTGTTTATAACGACGACGTAAACACATTCGACCACGTAATAGAAACATTAATTAAAGCTTGCGATCATACTCCAGAACAAGCCGAACAATGCACAATACTAGTACACTATAAAGGGCAATGTACTGTTAAAACCGGAGATCTTAAAGATTTAAAACCTAGATGTTCTAAAATCTTAGAAGCCGGTATTAATGCAGAAATTATATAACTAATACTTATAAATATAAAATCATTTATCGATAGTAAACTACATTCTATCGACACAAAAACTTCGCACATAGAATTTTAAAAAAATCAAGTAGAAATAAAATTAATATTGTCCTATATATTAATTAATTACCTACACTAAAATGATTTTTTCTAAAAAACAGTTTTCAAGAATTCTAAAAACAGATAAAAATTCTTCAAATAAAAAAACGACTACGGTACAACTCTTTTCTACAAAAAAGCAGCACCTCAATAATCTACATAATAATTTAAAACAGCTAGAATTCATTTCGTTTTTCGAAATGCACTTAGACAAAAAAAATGAAGACAAATATTCTTTAACTTTCTTACAAGAGCTTGAAAAAATAAGACACTATGCAAAAATAAATACTTTAAAATCTATACAGTATTGTAAAGAATAGCAAAAACCATTCGTCTACACTTAAGCGTCATTCGTCTACACTTAAATCGATATAAACGATTATTAAGTTTTAAATTTTACTATTGATGTAACTTTCCAAAAAATTCAAAAAAACACCCTCATAATGGTAAAAAAACTTAAAATTCTTCTTATTGAAGATGATATGATTGAAATAATGAAATTGAATAGAACAATTTCTACGTTAAAATTAGACCACACAATTATTGAAGCTAATAACGGAGAAGATGCTCTCGAAATTTTAGAACAAAAAGATAATTTACCAGATATAATCTTGTTAGATTTAAATATGCCTAAAATAAATGGTATTGAATTTTTAAAAATCTTAAAAAAAGACGAAATTTTAAGATATATACCAACTATTATTTTAACAATCTCTAATAACCAAAGAGATTTATTAGAGTGCTATAAAACTGGTGTTGCTGGTTATATAATAAAACCTTTAAAATATGAAGATTATGGTCATGGCATTAGTTTGTGCACTTAACCAAGCCATTTGGTCGCCAAAACCTAAGGTTAAAAAGCGCCATTTATCGTGATCATCTTGATTTAAGAAATTAACAATTGGCAACATCTTTATTTTTTGTGGTTGCGATGGTCTAAAATAGTTTAAACTCATGGTAAACACGACCATAAACACCATTAATCCAGCAAGTATTCCACCTATGATTCTGTGGTAAACAGCACCAAATTTAGACTGGATGAGTTCTTTTAAATCACCTTCTACAAAACGATAGGCAAATTCTCCCATTAACGGAATAGATAATATGGAAGCCCAAAGTGTAAATCTATCTAAGGTTAAAATGTTAAATGCAGTTTCGCCTAATATTTTTAAAGGGATTGGTGTGGTACCTCCTGTTCCTAAAATGGTACAAATTGTAACCGATAAACCAAAAAACAAGTAACGTTTACTGTAATATCTGTAAAATATATAAGGTAATAATACGAGTAAAATTCCCCAAGGAATTAAAAAGAATACCAAACCAGACGATGTAATTTCAAGAAAATTATCACGAGAGCCATGAGGAATTGGAACTTGTGTAATTGGGTTGGCTTTAGAGTTTAACCAATACGGAAAAATACAGCCTATAATTAATACCAAAGACAGCATTCCAAAGCTTACAATACGCTTAAAAAGCTTGAAAAAACTATTTAAAAATAATTTGAAGGTAACTTCTTTCATGGTGTTTACTTGCTCACGCGAAACGTCCATAATTACCATACCAATTAAAGGGAATATAAAAAACACCATTCCAAAAATAGGTGTCACATGGTGTGAAGTAACCGTAACAGCTATTAAAGATAAACTGGTTGCCAAGTACCATTTTTTACCTGTTTTTAACCATAAATAAATTTCTGGCAAGGCATGCATTAACACCGAAACCCCAACAATACTTGGTAATTGCCCAAATATATGAAGCGTTTCTACAAACGACGAGCTAAATACAGCCAAAACACACGCATAACCAGCAACGGTTTTGTTTGCAGTCATCATTAATGAAAAACGATAGGTACCAGTTACAAACAGCACAATTGCAATTAAAGCAACACTAAACATCCCAAACTTTAAACCACCAATCATAGACAACAATCCAATAGATTGATGTACCAAAGGCGGATAACTTTGTACAGTAAAGCCAGTATACCACTCGTAATTCCAAGGTTCGAACCAGCTATTGGCATAATGGTCTGCGAAAAACAAATGTATTAACGCATCATAAGTAGTTTCCAAAGTAAAAAATATGGAACTACCATGAAAGGCCAATGCCAAAAGTATGGCTGCGATTAAGTATTTGTTTGAGGTTTCTTTCATTTAAAGCCTAAGCTATAACATTGTGGTAAAGATAAATAAATTAAATACTCACTCAATTTTTAATTATCTACAACAATCTACCATTCGTCGACACTTAAATATAGGTTAAACGAAATAAGAATTTTCAGGAAGATATCTCCTGTAAATTTGTAGTATCAAAAAACAATTAAACACAATTATTATGAAAGTTTTAGCAATAGACGACCAACAATTAGTATTACTTCCTTTACAAAAAAGATTAGCCGAATTAGGTTATGAAGTAAAAATAGAAACAGATGCAACTAAAGGTTTAGAATTATACGAATCTTTTAGCCCAGATTTAGTAATTGTAGATATTAATATGCCTAGAATTTCTGGTTTAGAAGTTGTTAAACATATAAGAGTAACTAAAAATGCTCAAACTCCAATAATGGTTTTATCTGGAGATACAAAAGATAAAACTATTACTGAAGGCTTTGAGTTAGGAATTAATGATTACATGAAAAAGCCACTAAGCTTAAACGAGATTAGTGCACGTGTAAAACGCTTAATTGGTGCTCCAGAAGTACAAAATACTGTTGAGACAAGTAATGTAATGATACAAGAGCGTTGTGTTGGTGTTGTAATCCCATGTTATAATGAAGAAGAACGTTTATTAAGCGAAGAATTTTTAAGCTATATCGATAAAAATTCTGGTTACCATCTATGTTTTGTTAATGATGGTAGTAAAGATAAAACCCTAGAAGTTTTAAAAGATTTACAAAAAGGAAGAGAAGATTTTATTACAGTTTACGACTGTGAAAAAAACGGAGGAAAAGCAGAAGCTGTACGTTTAGGAATGTTATATATGGCTAAAAAAGAAGATTTAGACTACATAGGCTTTTTAGATGCAGACTTATCTACAGACTTAGCAGATTTTGACGATTTAGTAAAAACTATTGAAACTTCAAATTTTAAAATTGTAAGTGGATCTCGTATCTCAAGAATGGGAGCAAATATTACTAAAGAGTCTGCTAGAAAGGTTATTAGTATGACTATAAATTTCATCATTAGAAAAATCTTAAAAATGGATTTTAAAGACACGCAATGTGGTGCTAAAATTTTCCATAAGGATGTTATAGAAATTGCTTTCGGTAAAAAGTTTGTAACACAATGGATTTTTGATGTTGAAATCTTTAAAAGAATGAGTATCCACTTTGGACTAAAAGAAGCAAAAGCAATGCTTTGCGAGCAACCATTAAAAAGATGGATTCATGCAGATGGCTCTAAACTATCTATGAAAGACTCTGTAAAAATCGTATTTCAATTAGGACAAATTGCATGGATTTATGGAGGAAAAAAAGAAAGCAAAAAAGAAACTGTTCACACACAGTTAAAAGTAGTCTAATTACAAATAATTTAAATCCCAAATTGTGAAAACAGGCATAATTATAATCTTTCATAATAATGAAAAAGAAATAGATATTTCATTTTTTATAAATGAAATAAAACAAACAAAAAATTTAGAATTGTGTCTAGTAAACAATAACAGTAAAGACAACACTTACAACCATTTAAAACAAATAAGTGAAGAATGCAATAATGTATCTGTTGTTAATATTAAAAAGTTTAAATCTGATATTTCTGCAGTAAAAGCTGGCGCTAGATTTATGTCTAACAATTTTAATCTAAATTCTTTAGGCTACATATCCACTAACTTACTTAAAACTAATTATAAAGGACTAAACAGTTTAATAAAAGCAATTAAAGAGAATCAAGAACTAATTAATAATTACAATATTGAAGTTACAAAAAAACAAAACATAAGACTTTCTTTATTTCATAGCTTATTCTCGGTTATTGAATATCTAAAAAAATTAAAAGTCAACAATCAGTTTGTTAACCGACAATATTTAACCAAGTTTTAAAACAAAAATCATGAAAGTATATCCAATAAAATTCAATCCAATATTAAAAGAAAAAATTTGGGGAGGAAATAAACTAGGAGAATTATTAGGAAAGAATACAACAAAAAACAATGTTGGTGAAAGTTGGGAAATATCAGACGTTAACGGAAATATTTCTGAAGTTAGCAACGGTGCTTACAAAGGAACTAACTTAAAGTCTTTAATTGAAACATATGAGGCTGAACTTTTAGGTACAAACAACTTTACTACTTTTGGATATAACTTCCCTCTATTAATAAAATTTTTAGATGCTAAAACAGATCTTTCTGTACAAGTCCATCCTGATAATGCAATGGCAAAAACACACCATAATAGTTTTGGTAAGACCGAAATGTGGTATATAATGGATAGCGATGATAATGCAGATATTGTATTAGGATTAAAAGATAAAACCACAAACACAGAACTACTAAACCACATAAACGCAGATAACGTAGATAACGTATTTAATAGAGAACAAGTAAAAAAAGGAGATAGTTATTTTATTCCAGCAGGAAAAGTTCATGCTATAGGAGCCGGTGTTTTAGCTGCAGAAATACAACAAACATCAGATATTACATATCGTGTTTACGATTGGGACAGAACAGACAGTTTAGGTAACAAACGAGAATTACATACCAAACTTGCAGAACAAGCTACAAAACATTTTAATTCAAACGGTAAAGCAAAATACAATTTAAAACCAAACACAAGCAGCAATCTTGTTAACTGCGACTACTTTACTACAAATATTTTAGACGTCACTAAAAAACAATCTAAAGATTATACTAATTTAGATTCTTTTATAATTTTAATGTGTGTAGAAGGAGAAGCTAAAATAAATATAGGACTATATACAGAAACTATTAAAATTGGCGAAACCGTTTTATTACCTGCAATAACTAAAAAAATAAATATTATTTCTGGTAATGCCAAACTATTAGAAGTTTATATTTCTAATAAAAATGAAGCTAAAAAAACAGCCTAACACTCTTATAAATTTAAATTTATGAGAAATTTAAGACCGTAGATTTCTTTATATTTTTCTTAGAGAGTATCTTTAATACTTTAACCATAAAAATATATACAATGAAAACTTTATACGAAGCAACTACAATAGCTACAGGAGGTAGAACAGGACATATAAAATCTGAAGACGGGCCATTAGACTTTAATTTATCTGTACCAAAATCTATGGGAGGCGATGGTGGTAATGGTGCTAATCCAGAACAATTTTTTGGAGCAGCTTATGCAGCATGTTTTGGAGGTGCTATTCAAGCTGTAGCCGAAGCAGAAAAAATTGAAATAGACAAAGAAGCTTTAAGCGTTACTGCAATTATAGGATTTTGTAAAGATGACGAAGGCTTTTGCCTTGAAGCAACTTTAGACTGTTATATTCCTGGTGTAGATTTAAAAACCGGAGAAGATTTAGTTGAAAAAGCGCATGAGGTATGCCCGTTTAGTAAAGCAACACGCGATAATATTAATGTGACATTAAATTTATTATTAGACGAATAATTATAATAATTATTGGCTTTTAAAAAGCTTTCCTGTAGGAAAGCTTTTTAAATTTATACAAACTATTTGTTTTACATTTTACATTTACCTAAAGTATAGCTTATAAATAAAGTCTTATTTTAAACTACAAAAAAATAAATGATGAGTAAATTTTCAGAAATAATAAATCAAGAGAAACCTGTTTTAGTTGATTTTTTTGCTACATGGTGTGGACCGTGCAAAACATTAGCGCCAATTTTAAAACAAGTAAAAGATAATTTAGGAGACAATGTTTCTATTATTAAAATTGATGTTGATAAAAATCAAAATTTAGCCTCAAAATATCAAGTAAGAGGTGTACCAACAATGATTTTGTTTAAAAATGGAAAACAAGTTTGGAGGCAATCTGGAGTACTTCAAAAAAACGAAATAATAAATATTATAAAAACTTCAGTTTAACTCATTTTTTGTAATATAAGTTACATAATCTTTATTTTCTACTTCGTATTTTTATAGTCTAATATAAAGATATGGAAGACATGCTCTTTTACGATAGATTGCAATTTGCATTTACTATCACATTCCACTACATATTTCCGCAATTAACCATGGGACTATCATTAATGATAGTTTATTTTAAGTGGACATATTTAAGAACTAAAACAGAAAAATATAATAATGCGGCAAAGTTTTTTATGAAAATCTTTGCTATTAATTTTACCATGGGTGTTGTAACAGGCATACCAATGGAATTTCAATTTGGTACAAATTGGGCAAAATTCTCAGAACTTACTGGTGGCATTATTGGTCAAACTTTAGCTATGGAAGGTCTGTTTTCTTTCTTTTTAGAATCTTCATTTTTAGCTTTATTTATTTTTGGTGAAAAATTAATGGGCCAAAAACTACATTTCTTAACAGGATTTTTAGTGTTTTTAGGCTCTTGGGCTAGCGGATATTTTATTTTAGCCACAAACGCTTGGATGCAACATCCTGTTGGATATGAGATTTTAGACAATGGTAAATTTGTTTTAGAAAACTTTTCTGCATTGTTTACTAATCCGTGGTTACTACCAGCTTTTCTGCACAACCAAATGGCATCTATTGTAACGTCTGCGTTTGTAGTAGCTAGTATTGGTGCGTTTTATATTTTAAGAAATAAACATTCTGAATACGGAAAACTATTTTTAAAAACAGGAGTTATTTTTGGATTAATTTCTAGTGTATTAGTTGCGTTTCCTACTGGAGATTGGAATGCAAAAAATGTAGTAAAATATCAACCAGCAACATTTGCTGCAATGGAAGGTATTTTTGAAACTGAAGATGCTGGTGCCGAAATTGTACTTATAGGTCAACCTAATATGGTAGACAAAAAACTAGATAATAAAATTGCTGTTCCAAATATATTAAGTTTTTTAACTTATCAAGAATGGGATAGGCAAATTGCAGGAATGGATCAATTTAAAAAAGAAGAATTACCAGATAACATTCCTGCCCTTTACTACTCTTACCATATAATGGTAGGATTAGGAACCATTTTTATTAGTGTTATGCTCTTAGCTATTTTCTTTTTATGGCGAAAAAAACTATATACCATAAAACCGTTATTATGGATTATAATGTTTTTAGTGCCATTTCCATATATAGCAAATATTACAGGCTGGTACACTGCAGAATTAGGTAGACAACCTTATCTTGTTTATGGCTTATTAAAAACAAGCGAAGGCGTCTCTCCTACTGTTTCTTCTGGTAATACATTATTTACTTTATTAGGTTTTGTTGCTTTATATATGCTTTTAGGATTGCTATTTTTAATACTAGTAGGCAAAACTATTAACGAAGGCCCAAAACCAAAATCACATTAATTATGGAAATATTCTGGTATATAGCAATAGCAATAGTTTTAACCGCTTTTTTTATTTTAGATGGTTATGATTTTGGAGCAGGAATTATTCATTTATTTTTTGCAAAAAAGGAAAAAGACAAAGAAGTAATTACAAAATCTGCTGGCTTGTTTTGGGATTCTAACGAAGTTTGGTTAGTTGCTGCTGGAGGCATGCTTTTTATGGCTTTCCCAACTTTTTACGCTTCTGTTTTTAGCGGTTTTTACTTGCCTTTAATTATAGTTTTATGGTTAATTATTTTTAGAGCTATTGGTTTAGAGTTTAGAGGGCAATTTAAATATCAAATGTGGAAAGACATTTGGGATAAATCTTTTGGTATTTCTAGTCTTTTATTAGCTTTATTTTTTGGGATTGCTTTAGGAAACATTATTAGAGGTGTTAATTTAGGAACTGCAGAAAACGGAATTTCGGCTCATGAAGCTCACTACTTCTTTTTACCTCTTTGGGATAGTAGTTTTAGTCCATTAACAACGCATCCTGGCGTTATAGATTGGTTTACTATTATAATAGGATTAATAGCTGTGGTAACATTAACTATTCATGGTGCAAATTGGATTATTTTAAAAACAAATTCTTCAATAAACAATAAACTTAAAACCGTTATTTTTAATTTAAATATTGTTCTTACGCTACTTACAATATTTTCTATAATAGTCTGGCAAATTGTAAATCCTAATGCCTTAGATAATTTTATAAATAAACCTTATTTATTAATTTTTCCTATTATGTATTTAATAGGATTGATTGGGCTATTCTTTATAAAAAAAATACAAAAAAACAGTCATGCCTTTTTGTTATCTACACTAGTTATTACTGGAGGAATATGGTCTTCTTTAGCTTCTTTATTTCCTGTTATACTTCCTTCAATTAACAATGTAAACCAACATTTAACTATTTACAATACTGCAGCTTCAGAATATGGTCTATCTACTGCCTTAATTTGGGGAGTTATAGGTTTTATATTAATTTTTGTTTATATGATTATACAAAATAGATTAACGAGTGGTAAAATAGACAATATGGATTATGGTCATTAATATAAATATTCCATTATGACTGGTACATTAATATCTTTAATAAGTATTGTTATTGGCATTATTGCAGCTAATGTATTTGGGTATTTAAACAATAAATATACTTTTGGATTTAAAGGTAATACCTTAATTGGTGTTTTTGGAAGTATATTAATTATTAAAATTTTTGGAAGATTAGGTTTTAATCCTTGGTTTATTATGAACAATGGAGATTTTAATGGTATCCTTCTAATTATTAATATAATATTTTCGGCTATAGGTGGTATTTTAGGACTTATTATTTTTAAAACCGTTTATAAAAAATTGAATAAATAAACAGTTTTTTAATTTCCTTTTAATCGTTTCCAAAGTTGAAAAAGCAGCTTTTTTGCATCACGATTATTTTTGGGCTCTTCAATAAAATTTACGTGCTGCTCATTCGTTTCAATTTTATATTTAAAAACAAAATCTTGAGCATTAGGTTCTAAGCTTAATAATCCAAAACGCAAATCGTTAAAATACAGTTGATTATTTTCCTTGGTGATAGTATACCAACCTTCACTTATTTTAATCATTTGCTTTACTTTTTCATTTTTTGCAAAATCTAATAAAAGTTCATGATTTTTAGGATATTTTTCAAAACTTATTGGTTTAGAATCAAAAAAAGAATAATTACCTAATAAATAAGCATCCTTCGTTTCAACATTTGCACTCCAAAGTATTGTGTTTAAAGCAGATGGCCTGGTGTCTATTTGTAAATAACTTATATTTTCTTTTTTTAAAGCTTCTTCAAACTGGTTAAATGCCAACCATTTTAATATAAAAGTGAGCAATAAATATGTTGAACTTACTATTAAACCAATATTATTATACAAACGACGCTTTTTAGTTGTTCGTTTTTGTAACATCGCTAAAATTAAAAACACCAAAAAAGGCAAAGTATACATTGGATCGATTACAAAAATGGTTTTAAATGCCAATCGTAAGTCTAATGGCCAAAATAATTGGGTTCCCCAAGTTGTATGCGCATCTAAAAGAGGATGTGTAAAAAATGCCCAAAAGAATAACCAACTCCAATTTTTAAAATTTTTATAATTTTCAAATCGGGATATAAGCCAACCAAAAATTGGTGCAAAAAGCACTGAAAACACAATGGAGTGTGTAAATCCACGGTGTATGGAAAGTGCAGAAACGGTATCTGTAAAAAAGGAAGCAAACACATCTAAATCTGGAATGGTACCTGCAATTGCTCCATAAAGCATTGCTTTGTTGCCTACTTTTTTGCCTAAAACAGCTTCTCCAACCGCTGCTCCTAAAACTATTTGGGTAAGTGAATCCATATTATAAAGTAAATAAAACCAGAAATTTATTATAATAAACTGTAATATCGTGGACAATTTATCTAAAAATAGAATATAAAAAAAGGGTTTCAATTTCTTGAAACCCTTATCTACTCTAGTGACCTCGACAGGATTCAAACCTGTAACCTCTTGAGCCGTAATCAATAAATACTACTTATTGTTATTCCCTTTTTTGTGTGTAAGTATTCTGAAAACCATCGTATTAAGCGAATTGTTTACTGTTTGTTAATATTTAATAATAGTCTATTACATTATTTTTTCTGCAAATTTTCTGCAAATAATATATTATTTGCAGAAACATTTATGCCATGAGTTACAATATTTCAATTCGTTTAGACAATCGTAGAAAGAAAAAGTCTGGAATGTATCCAATAAAACTTCGTGTTTATGGAAAAGAAACTCAAAAAGAGAAATGGTATAATTTAGATATTGATTTAACAGAAAAGAAATTTCAAGAAATTTGGTTAAATCCAAACAACAAAAAGTTACGTGGTGAAAATAAAGAATTACGACTGAAACTTCAGGCTATAGAAAATAGAGCTAATGATGAAGCTAGTAAATTGGGTGTTTTTGACTTTAAAAATTTTGAATTTAAGTTGTTTAGAAAAGCTTCAGATAAAAATAATCTTCAATTTCACTTTAACGTAGCTATTGAGAATTGTATCAAAAAGAATAAAATAAATACAGCAGAAAGTTTTAAATACACATTAAACTCGTTAGCAACCTTCAGTAATGAAGTTAAAAATTGTCCTATAGAGAAGCTGAAATTTCAACAAATAAATGTTGATTGGTTAAGAGATTACGAGGCTTACATGGTTAAAAAAGGTAAAAGCTATACAACTATAGCAATATACACTAGAACTTTACGGGTTATTTTTAATAATGCAATCGAAGCTAAAGACCTTAACCAAGAGTATTATCCTTTTGGTAAAAGTAAATATCAAATATTACGAACAAAAAAAGTGAAAAAAGCTTTAAACTCTAAAGAACTTAAAGTTTTATTTGATGCTAAACCTGCAAACGAGAATGAATCAAAAGCTAAAGATTTTTGGTTTTTTAGTTTTGCTTGTAATGGCATAAACCCAAAAGATATAGCACTCTTAAAATATTCTGATATTAAAGAGGATAAATTTACTTATTACAGAGCCAAAACTTTTGATAAAAAAGCTGAGAAAACCGAAATCATTATCTACTTAACTGATTTTACAAATAGTATTATAGAAAAGTATGGTAACAAAAATAAAAATAGCTTTGTTTTTGATATTTTGAATGAAAATGATGATGTAAACGAACAGCATAAAAAAATAAAAAACTTTACACGTTATATAAACGATCACATAAAAAGGTTGGCTGTTGCTAATAAATTACCGAGTGATATAAGCTTCTATTATGCTCGACATAGTTTCGCAACCAATTCTTTACGTAAAGGCGCAAGTATGGAGTTTATTAGTGAAGCATTAAACCATAGTGACCTAAGCGTAACTAAAAACTATTTTGCTGGTTTTGAAGATGAAGCTAAAAAAGAATTTGCAAACTCAATAATGAATTTTTAAATATGATATATAAAGAAGAGTTTTATGAATTAATTATTATTCTAGCAAGTATTACACCTTTAAATGCAGATTTAAAATTAGAAGAGATTATTGAGTATAGAGCTGTTAAAAAAGAAAAAATTCACCTGCAATTAATTAAGAACTTCTTAAATGATGATAATTTTTACAAAGAAAGAGTTGAAAAATATTTAGCAAATACACCTGATTATGATGAAGCTTTAGACACAGATTTAGAACCGTTATTTGTTTTTGTAGCTTTAGAGTTTTTTATTTTTGATGGAGTTTTAAACCAGAGTGAGAAAAAAGAACTTGTTGTGAGTTATATTAACACATTAGACCTCGAATTTGTTAATGGTTATGAAGGAGATAATTTTATAGACGCGCAAGAATTATTACATAAATACAGATTGTTTTATTATAAAGAATTTTTAGATTTAGGTGATGATAATCTTAAAAATCTTGAAATTATAAATGAGGCTTTAAACACTATTAATGATCAGGAAAATATGCTAAGCGGTTTGGATAAATCTTTACCTCAGCTATTAGAAACACCAAAAAAAATTCTTACCAAGAAAAAAGAATATTTTAAAGAAGCATATTTTATTGAAAGTGAATTTAAAAAAACTATAACACACACACCTACAATTACTAATACTATAAATTATAGTAACTACACAAATGTGTTTAACCAATCCATGCCAATAGAAATAGCTGTTAACCATTTTAAAATTTTTACAGAAAAAAACAGTAAAAACGGTAAACCGTTTCTAACTGAAAAACAATTTGATATATTTATAAAGAAAGCATTTTGTGGAATCCCTAATTTAAAAAAGCAGAAGTTCAATATGGCTCCTAAAGGAGAGAACTCTTTAATTAAGTATAGGTTTAGGGAGTTTTATGAAAGTTATTATCAATATTTCGGAACGGGTCAAGTTGTAGATAAATTTATAGAATTACTAAAAAATAACTTTGTTGGTTGGGATTTTAAAAATGTTAAGAGTAATTTTAATAAAAAACCTAGTATAACTATTCAACTACTAAAGTAACTACGCTAACTTCTTTTTTTACTACTGCACTTACGGGAATTTTAAATAACCTGTAATTAACCGCTATCATTGACAAATATTAATTTATAACATTTAAAAATGATAGCATTTGAACAAACGCAACTAGATGTTGCAGAGGTAAAAAGAGACCTCAAAGAATTAAAAGCCTTAATTGAAAAGGCAGAAACGTTATCCCAAACGGATGACCCGCAAACTATTGATGACATTGTTAAGTTTTCTGGTTATACAAAACCAACACTTTATAACTATTGTCAAAAAAACACCATTCCTCACCATAAGAAAAACGGTCGTTTATTCTTCTTCAAGTCCGAGATAATAGAGTGGATAAAAGAAGGAAAGCAAAAATGCACAACAGAGCTTGAACCTGATGTCGATACCTTATTGTCTAATCGTAAAAAGAGACTTAAATAATTGAAAGCTTAATAAAAGTTTTCATTTAGAGCGATTTAAACAATCGTTAGTCTAACGTTAATTTAACGCAAAATGGATAGATATACATACAATTGTAACTATTGTGGTGTCGAGTACACTCCAAAAAGAAGGTATAAACAGAAATATTGTAGCAATAGTTGTAGAGTAAATGCCTTTACAAAAAGAAAAAAGGTAACTAGAAATTTACCTACAAAAGAGAATCAAGAAAAGCCATCAACAATCAATAAAATGAGTTGGTCTGGTGTAGGAAACGCTGCTGTAGGAACTTTAGCTACAAATATTGTTACTAATATATTTACTAAAGAAGAAAATAAACTTGCAACAAAAGGGGATATAAAAAAACTAATTAATAAGACTCATCAAGGTGTAATTTTAATCAAAAACCTACCTCCAAGATATGATGGTACTAGAGCTTATTTCGATACAGCTCAGCAAATATTAATTTATAAATAATAAGAAATGGAAAATAATAAAACATATAAGCCAGATGGCTTAAATATAATAGAGGATATACACAAAGACTTATTAAGTCAATATGCAAATGAAAATAATGCGCTTTCATTTAAAAAATTAAGTTACTTAATAGCAAAAATAAAATTGGCAATAGAAGTAATGAACTATAACCCAAGATTACCACTTTGTCAAATTGAGAAAGAAATAATTAAAATGTGTAAGGTAGATAGTTCAATTCAAGGAGTTGATGTGAAAATTTATTTCACAACAAAATTTGAAAAAATAGATTATTCCAAATTGGCTAATTTAACAGTAAACGTTTAGTTATGAGTGAAAAATATTTAAGAATAGGTACAGCTTACTTTAAAGAAGTTAATATGCCATTAAACAGCAAAGACACTATAAAAATGTTGAATCCTTGGTCAAAAAGTGAAATTATAACCGACCATGGTAAGGAGTACATTGAAGATATAAAAAAATATGATGGTTTTTGTTTAATCCCATCACATACTAATTATAAACGTGTAATTAATGGGTTTTATAATAAATATGAAAAATTAGAACATAAATTTGAAAAAGGTAGTTTTCCAGAAACAGAAAAATTTCTCAAGCATATTTTTGGTGAGCAATATATTTTAGGCTTAGATTACTTAAGTGTTTTATGGCAAAATCCAACGCAAGTTTTACCAATTTTGTGTTTAGTAAGTAATGAGCGAAATACAGGTAAAACCACTTTTTTAAATTGGGTAAAATCTATATTCCAAAATAATATGACAATTAATAATAATGAGGATTTTAGAAGTAGATTTAATTCAGATTGGGCTTCAAAGTTAATTATTGCTGTTGATGAAGTGTTATTAGACAAAAGAGAAGATAGTGAAAGATTAAAAAATCTATCCACCGCAAAAACTTATAAAAGTGAAGCTAAAGGTAAAGATAAAGTTGAGGGAAATTTTTTTGGTAAGTTTATTTTATGTTCCAACAACGAAAAGAATTTTGTTTACATAGATAATTCAGAAGTAAGATACTGGGTTAGAAAAATTATTCCATTCGATTTATCAAATGACCGACCAGACCTTTTAGAATCTTTAAAAAAAGAGTTACCGCACTTTATTCATTTTATAAACAAAAGGAAGATTTCATGTCCTAGAAAAACAAGAATGTGGTTTACTAAAGAGCAAATTCATACAGAAGCTTTAAATGTGTTAATCAACGGTAATAAAACTTTTATAGATAAAGAATTAGAGCAAATTTTGTCAGATGAGTTTGCCTTGTTTGAAAAAAAAGAATTAAAGTATTCATTGGGAGACTTGGTAGATAAGCTTAGTAAAAATAATTTAAGAACCAATTCTTTTAAATTATCTGAGTTAATAAAAAATGAATATAAATTAGAATCTAAGAATAGTACATATACTAAATATTATATGTCAACATCAGTTTCAAACACTCCTATTGTTGAAGAAACAACCCATAGAGGTCGTCATTATACTTTTACTAAACAAATGTTTAAAGAGTTAAGTTGATTTGTTGCAAAACTACTGTAATGCTATGCTAGCTAGTACTTACGGTAATAAACAACTCAACAACATTAAAACAACAATCACACGTTTTCTTATTCTATTACATTGGCTATGTTATTAAACTAAACAACATAATAACAACATACAACAACAACTTTTTTAATTGTTGCTACATTGTGTACAGCTTGTTTACTCTTAAAACCCTTATTATTCTATTGTTTCAAACAAATTAGCAACAATCAACAACAAGGTCTATTGGCTTTGGTTTTATTGTAGTAAATGAGAAAATGCTTATTATAAGACAATTTACAAGTTTATATAAGAAACGATAATATTTTTACTAGAGAAAAAATATGTAGAAATTAATAAGATGAGTATAATAAAGGAATTAACCAAAGTGATAGGTCACGCGCCTAAATTAGCTCGTGAGGTATGGTGTAAAATCAATATGGCAAAACATCTTGAAACTATAAAGGAGAAAGCTAAAGTTGTGGCTTAAATAAAATAATTGCACAACCATTGCATTATTAAATTTTTATCTTTGTAATTGTGAAATTCGTAACAATCATATTATCCTTAATAATACTATTGCTTTCAACAAAGCCTTGTTCTGATGGTCAAAATATAGAAGACCAGCAGCATCAAGACGAGATAAGTGTTAATCACAACCACCAAGAAGATAGCGACGATTCTTGTCCTGTAACTTGTATTTGTAATTGTTGCGGTATGACAATTACTTACGAACCCATCAAGACATTTGATTTAAAACTTAATATTGAAATCTCAACGGATTTAATTTCTACATATCAAACAAATTATAGATTTGATAGTCAATCTAATATTTGGCACCCACCAAAAGCTTAATTAAGTTTTTAAAGGATAGCTATATCCCTTTTTAATGTTTTCACTTTCAGGAACGCATTTGCATTTTTTTTAACTGAATTAATACATTTTCTATGATTAATAAAATCATTGATTTTTCAATCAATAACAAATTCATTATTGGTTTGCTTACGCTTACCATAATCGGAACAGGTATTTGGAGTATGACCAAAGTGCCAATAGATGCTGTTCCAGATATTACCAATAACCAAGTACAGGTTATAACACAATCCCCCAATTTAGGTACTGAAGATATTGAGCAAATTGTTACTTATCCAATTGAAGTGGCAATGAGCAATCTTCCTGATGTTCAGGAAATAAGGTCAATTTCTCGTTTTGGCTTATCTGTGGTTACTATTGTATTTGATGATGATATGGGAACATATCTACCTCGCCAATTAGTAGCCGAAAAACTAAACAAAGTCAAAGAGCAAATACCTGCTGGATTTGGCGAACCTACAATGGGGCCTATTTCAACAGGTTTAGGAGAGATTTACCAATACACACTAAAAGTTGCACCAGAGTTTAAAGACAAATACAACATTGCAGATTTACGCTCAATGCAAGACTGGATTGTACAGCGTCAAATGGCAATGGTTCCTGGTGTGGTAGAAGTAAACGCTATTGGTGGAAAAATAAAACAATACGAAGTAGCGGTTGACCCAAACGATTTAAATGCTATTGGCCTTACCATTACAGATGTGTTTAATGCACTTGAAGCCAATAATCAAAATACAGGAGGTGCATATATTGAAAAGAACCATCAAGCCAATTTTATTCGTGGTGAAGGCTTGGTGAGAAGTTTAGAGGACATTAAAAAAATCACTGTCAAGAATATTAATAATATACCTGTCACTATTGGCGATATTGCTACGGTACAATTTGGCTCTGCAATTCGTTACGGTGCATTAACCCAAGATGGTGAAGGAGAAGTTGTAGGTGGATTGGTAATGATGCTAAAAGGAGCTAATTCCAATGATGTTATTGCCAATGTAAAAGAGCGAATGACTCAAATTGAAAAGTCGTTACCAGAAGGCGTAATTATTGAACCATTATTAGACCGAAGTAAATTAATTGGCGAAACAACTTCTACAGTAACAACTAATCTTATTGAAGGTGCATTAATCGTCATTTTTGTGTTGGTCTTTTTATTAGGTAATTGGCGAGGAGGTTTAATAGTTGCCTCTACTATTCCATTATCCTTATTATTTGCTTTTATTTTAATGAATGTTTTTGATGTTTGGGTAAACCTAATGAGTTTAGGAGCAATTGATTTCGGAATCATTGTAGATGGTGCTGTAATTATTGTTGAAAGCACTGTTTTTCTTATAGCATCACAAGTTTTGAAAAAGAAACAACTTACATCTAAAGAAAGAGATAAAGTTGCTTCTAATGCTTCAAAAAAGATGATGAATGCTGCCTTCTTCGGTCAGTTGATTATCCTTATCGTTTTTCTACCCATTTTAGCCTTACAAGGTATTGAAGGAAAGATGTTTAAACCAATGGCATTGACCTTTATTTTTGCTATGATTGGTGCAATGGTACTGTGTTTAACCTATGTGCCAATGATGTCTGCTTTAGTGTTAAGAGCACCAAAAAATGATAAAAAATCTTATGGAGATAGATTTGTACATTGGGTTGAAGACAAATATCAACCTATATTGGTTAGAGCCTTGCGAAAAGGTAAATGGGTAATTGGTATTGCAGTTGTGTTGTTTGGGATAACCGTTTTTATGTTTTCAAGAATGGGTGGTGAATTTATCCCGCAACTCGATGAAGGTGATATTGCATTTCACGCTATTTTAAAACCAGGTAGTTCCCTTACTGAAACCATTGAAACTACCACTAAAATAGAGCAAATAGTAAAAGCAAAATTTCCAGAAGTAGAAAAAATTGTTAGTCGTATTGGTGTTGCTGAAATACCAACCGACCCAATGCCAATGGATTTAGCTGATGTTTTTGTTATTCTGAAACCTAAAAGCGAATGGACAACAGCAGAGACAAAAGATGAATTGATTGAGAAAATGAAAGAAGCGGTTGAAATCGTTCCTGGTGTTAATTATGAATTTACTCAACCTATCGAAATGCGTTTTAATGAGTTGCTTGAAGGTGTGCGTGAAGATATTGCCATTAAACTCTATGGTGAAGACATTGACATACTATCCCAAAAAGCTGAAGAAATATCTAAAATTATTGCAGGTACTGAAGGTATTGGAGATATGAAAGCGGAAGCCACAACGGGTTTACCACAAATGACCATCAATTACAACCGGAATAAATTAGCACAATACGGACTTCAAATAAATACGCTCAATCAAACCGTACAATCTGCATTTGCAGGTGGTACAGCAGGTGTGATTTTTGAAGGTGAAAAACGCTTCGATTTAGTGGTGCGTTTAAGTTCTCAAAACCGAAAGGATATAACAGATGTTCAAAACCTGTACATCAATTTACCTTCAGGTGCTCAAATTCCTTTACGTGAAATTGCAGATGTAAGCTACAAAGCAGGACCAATGCAAATAAGTAGAGACAATACCAACAGAAGAACCTATGTAGGTATCAATGTCAGAGGTCGAGATGTAAAATCTTTAGTAACTGAAATAAAATCAAAATTAGATGCACAATTGGAACTACCATCGGGTTATTTTATTCGCTATGGTGGTGCATTTGAAAATCTGGAACGTGCCAGCAACCGATTACAAACCGTTGTGCCTATCGCCTTATTACTCATATTTATACTAATATACTTTGCATTAAAATCACTACCTCAAACCTTAATGATTTACATAGCCATTCCAATGGCAACCATTGGTGGTGTTGTAGCCTTATGGTTGCGTGATATGCCATTTAGTATTTCAGCAGGTGTTGGTTTTATTGTGTTGTTTGGCGTTGCAGTTTTAAATGGATTGGTAATGATAAGTGGACTCAACGAATTAAAAGAAGAAGGTGTAACCAATCTAAAGGATAGAATAGTTGAAGGCACTAAACGAAGAATCAGACCTATTATGCTAACTGCTTTTACAGATGTGTTAGGCTTTCTACCAATGGCGATTTCATCATCAGCAGGTGCAGAAGTACAACGTCCATTGGCAACTGTAGTTATTGGTGGATTATTAACTTCAACTTTGCTAACACTATTTGTGTTACCTATTTTATACCATTGGGTAGAAAATAAATCTTTTACGTTTAAGCCAAATAAAAAGTTAGTAACAGCAACAGCAGTTGTATTATTACTGTTTGGCTTTTCACCACAAAGTAACGCTCAAGAGTTGAATGATACAATTCCCGAAATTTCATTACAGGAAGCTGTTAAACTCGCAAAAAGTAATTATCCATTGCTCAAACAAAAGCAGTTGGAAATTACAAAACAAGAGCAATTAAAAGCGACTGCCTATGATTTCGGAACGACTCAAATTTTTACAGGTGGTGAAGAAATTAATAGTGGTAATGGCATCTATACAACCATAGGTGTTGGTCAATCCAACATTGATTTATTTGGAATTGGTACAAAAAAGAAGCTGCAAGAACAACGCATTCAATTGGCACAAAAAGCCTTTCAACTTTCCGAATTAGAACTGGAATTGGAAGTCAAAAAAGCGTGGTCAAAATGTTATCAAATGAAACGAAACTATGATTTGTATAAGGAATTGGATTCCATTTATTCCAAATTTGAACAAGCAGTAGCTTTAAATTATGAAGTCGAAGCCATTTCTAAATTAGAATATTCGGCAGCAAAAAATCAAGCGTTTCAAATTAAAAATAAAAAAGCGCAAGCCTATAGTGATTACCTTATTGCCTTACAGCAATTCAATTTGTGGTTGGTATCAGAAGAAATTTTTACAGTTTCAGATGAATTTGAGGTAGCGATAGATAGTGATATGGAAACGATTAGTATTGAAAACCATCCGTTGTACAGTATGTCGCAGAACATTGTAGATGAAGCGGAAGCTAAATATAAAGCTGCAAAAGCAGATAATTTGCCAAAGTTCAATCTTCAAGGTGGTATACAGAAAGTAAATGGCAATTCAGGGTTTTACACGTATCAAGCAGGTATTTCCATTCCGTTTTTATCAGGTACTAACAAAGCACAAATTAGAAGTTCCAAAATTGATAAAGAAATAGCAGAAACCAATGTAGCGTTCAAAAAACAGGAAGTACAATCAAGGTTTGTTCAGGCTAAAGAAAACTATATAAAATGGAAAACATCTTGGGAGTTTTACAAAGACCAAGTTTTACCATTAACAAAAGAGCAAAAAACAGGTGCATTACTGGCGTACAGAGAAGGCGAAATAGATTATACTGCATTTACGCAGTTGATAAAAGAAGCCATTCAATCGGAACTTGAAGCACAGACTGCATTAGTAAACTATTTAGAAAGCACATTTCAATTACAATATTTTAATCAATAAGACAATGAAAAATAAAATATATAAAATTCTTACCGTAATGGTGTTAACCATTTTTGTTTCAGCTTGCGGAAATAAAGAAAATCATAACGAGAATGATGGTCATTCCCACGATGAGGAAGAAAAAACAGAAGTTAATGAAGAACATAATGAAAGCGAAGAAGTAATGCTATCACAACAGCAATTCGATGCTTTAAAAATGAAAATAGATACGTTGGCATTACGTAATATGAGCGGCTATGTAGAAGCAAACGGAACGTTAGAAGTACCACCACAAAACGAAGCAGCTATTACTACTGTTGTTGGTGCAAATGTCGTTTCAATTGAAGTGATTGAAGGTGATAAGGTTAATAAAGGTCAAGTTGTGGCTTATCTATCGCACCCAAATATCATACAAGCGCAAACGGATTATTTAAACGCTTATAGCAATAGCGAGCTTGCAAAGAAAAATTATGAACGTCAACAAAAATTATACGATGCTGGTGTTGGTTCTGGTGCTAATTTCCAGAAAGCAGAAGCAGAATATCAAGCATCAAAAGCAATGGTTAATGGTTTAGAAGCGCAATTAAGAATACTCAACGTTAACACTACATCAGTTCGCAATGGAACAATTGCACAGCGCATAGCATTGCGAAGTCCAATAGAAGGCTTTGTGCAAAAAGTTGAAGTAAAAACAGGTCAATATGTAGAGCCACAAACCGAATTATTTGAAATTGTAAATACGCATCACGTTCACGCCGATTTAATGGTTTTTGAAAAAGATGTTTATAAAGTACAGAAAGGTCAGAAAGTTAACTTTACGGTACAATCCATACCAGATGCAGAGCTTATCGCAGAAATCTATTCCGTAAGCAAAACCTTTGAGGACAACCCAAAAGCAGTCCACGTTCACGCAGAAATAGAAAACAAAAAAGGTAACTTAATTCCTGGTATGTATATTCAAGGTAAAATTCAAGTAGATAATACCCAAACAAAAGCTTTACCAGAAAGTGCAATTATAAAAGAAGGCGAAAGATATTATGTGTTTTCAGTAGAAAAAGAAAATGACGATTGGAGCTTTAAACCTATCGAAGTTGTGTTAGGCACTAAAGATGGTGATTGGGTATCGGTTCAATTTACTGAAAACATAGAAAGTAATACAAAATTTGCTTATAACAATGCTTATTATCTTAACGCAGAAATGAAAAAAGGAGAAGCAGAACACGCACATTAATTATGGAAACAATAGAACAAGTATTAGAGTCAAAAAATATTCGTGTTACAGCAATGCGTTTGCTTATATATAAGTTTCTTGCAGAAAAAGAGGTCGCTGTTACTTTAAGTGATATTGAAAATGCTTTCTCAAAAGCAGACAGAACCACTTTATACAGAACTATTAAAACCTTTGAAGAAAAGGCTATTGTGCATCAAATAGACGATGGTACAGGGATTACAAAATATGCATTATGTGAAAAGGGATGTAATTGTGAAATTGAAACCGATTTGCACTTACATTTCCATTGTAATAATTGCAATGAAACCATTTGCTTAACAGAACATAAAATACCTCAAATAAAAGTGCCAGATGGTTTTGTGTCAGAGAATGTAAATTTGGTGGTAAAAGGTATTTGCGATAAGTGTAGTGTCTAATTATTGCACTTCCATTGCACTTACTATTAAAGTACATTTATCCAAAATTAGAGGATATGAAGTTTAATACTAAAATACCTAAACATCTAAAACAGGCGTATAACCAAGAATTAAAACAATACAGTTTCTGTTTAGAAAATAAGCAGTTTGGTAATGCTTGGTATCATTTAGAACGTAGTCATATAATAGGACAATCTTATCCTATAGAACATACCTATTCACATTGGTTTATGCTAAAGTTTGGATTTAGACAAAAAGATACGAAAGAAGTAATAGGTCAAATAATTAGGTTGCTTGTGGGTGGCTGGAAATCATTTATAAATCACGTTCCACTTGGTAATACTGGTGGAGCAAACGTGCCACCATTAAAACGAATGCCTATTCCCAATGACATTGAAAAATTATTAGATATTAAATGAAAAAAAAGAAAGTCAATTTAAGAGATTTAAAACCAAATTCAGAAGTGCAACACACGCATAATGATGGTCATAATCACGGTAATGGAAGTGCATTCAAAACCTACGTGCCTGCAATAATAAGTTTTACAATGCTTATCATTGGTATAGGTTTAGATTATTTTGATGTTTCATTCTTTAAGGATTGGATTCGTATTGCTTGGTATGGTATTGCATATCTTCCTGTAGGGTTTCCTGTTGTAAAAGAGGGTTGGATTAGTATTAAAAAAGGTGATGTTTTTACAGAGTTCTTTTTAATGTCTATAGCAACCATTGGTGCATTTGTTATTGGTGAATATCCCGAAGGTGTTGCAGTAATGCTATTTTATGCAGTAGGCGAATTATTTCAAAGTGCTGCTGTAAATCGTGCAAAAGGAAATATAAAAGCATTATTAGATGTTAGACCTAAAGAAGCCAATGTATTTCGTGAGGGAGATTATAAAAGTGTTTCGCCTGAAGTTGTCAATATTGGAGAGAAAATTCAAATTCGTGTAGGTGAAAAAATTCCATTGGATGGCATTTTATTATCCGAAAAAGCATCTTTAAATACAGCTGCGTTAACAGGAGAAAGCAAACCAGATTCCATTCAAAAAGAAGCAAAGGTTTACGCAGGTAGTATTAATTTGGAAAGCGTTATTGAAGTTGAGGTAACCAATAAGTTTGAAGACAGTTCTATTGCGAGAATATTAGACTTGGTTCAAAATGCAACAGCACGTAAATCTAAAACAGAATTATTCATCAGACAGTTTGCTCGTATCTACACACCAATTGTAGTGTTTTTAGCTATTGGTGTTACTTTTATACCTTACTTTTTTGTAGATGATTATGTGTTTAGAGATTGGTTATACAGAGCATTAATTTTCTTGGTAATATCTTGTCCTTGTGCGTTAGTGATTTCAATTCCATTAGGATATTTCGGTGGATTGGGAGCAGCTTCAAAAAATGGAATCTTATTTAAAGGTGCTTCATTTTTAGATGCAATGACCAAGATAAATACTTTGGTAATGGACAAAACAGGAACCGTTACCAAAGGTGTTTTTAAAATCAAAGAAGTAAAAGCAATTGGTTGGAATGAAACCGAATTTATGCAATACTTAATGGCGATGGAAGAACAATCCACGCATCCAATTGCTAAAGCCATTTTAGAGTACAAAGCTGAAGGTGAAGATTTTGAAGCACAAGACGTTTCTGAAGTTGCAGGTAAAGGTTTAAAAGGCATTGTAAATGGTAAAACAGTTTTAGTAGGTAATAAAGCCTTAATGACTGCGAATAATATTAATGTTCCAACGGAAACGGAATCTATTGTAGAATCGATAGTGTTGGTAGCAATCGATAATCAATTTGCAGGTTTTGTAGTAATAGCAGATGAATTAAAGGAAGATGCAAAAGAAACAATTACTAATTTACATAAAGTAGGCATTAAAAATATTATGATGCTTTCCGGTGATAAAGATTCCATTACGCAACAAGTCGCTAAAGAGTTGAACATCGAAAATGCTAAAGGTGGTTTGCTACCAGAAGATAAATTAAACGAAGTTGAAATTTTAAAGAAAAATCCTGAAAACAAAATAGCCTTTATAGGTGATGGTATTAACGATGCACCTGTTTTAGCAGCAAGTAACGTTGGTATTGCAATGGGTGGTTTAGGTAGTGATGTAGCTATTGAAACAGCAGACGTTATCATTCAAACCGACCAGCCTTCAAAAGTAGTTAGAGCCATTAAAATAAGTCGTTCTACAAGAAAAATTGTTTGGCAAAATATCATTTTAGCGTTTGGAGTTAAAGTTATTGTCTTGATATTAGGAGCAGGAGGTTTGGCGACAATGTGGGAAGCTGTTTTTGCAGATGTAGGAGTAGCATTATTAGCAATTTTGAATGCAGTTAGATTACAACGTATGAGTTGGGATTTAGCAGATTAGTCAATTAAACTTCTGTTAAATAAACTTTTGAATGTTAAAATTTCGTAACTTCGCAAATAGATATGAAGCAATTTTTCCATAAAATAATGTCTTTAGCAATGGCTTTTGTAGTGTTATGCTCTACAATGTCATTTACTGTGAATATGCATTATTGCGGAGATACGTTAGTAGAAACTGCTATTTTTCATAAGGCCAAAGGTTGCGGAATGGAAATGGAAAAACCATCTACTGAAGGATGTTCTATTACCAAGAAAAATTGTTGTGATGATGAACAATTAACAATTGAAGGTCAAGATGAATTACAATTGCAAGTTGACAAAATCACATTTGAACAACAAGTATTTATAGCTTCATTTGTTTACACTTACATTAACCTTTTTGAAGGTTTAGAAAATAACGTTTCTTCTTACGAAGAATACAAACCGCCACTCGTCATAAGGCAACTCTACAAGATTGACGAGACTTATTTAATTTGATTTTTAAACAATAGACTGTTTTATCCTATGGCTTTATGTCGTAAGGATAATTCGCTGTATTCGGTGTTTTCTTAATACCGAATGAATTTTAAAATGATTGATAGTGAATTTGAATTATATTTTCTTTAGATGAAATAGAAAATATAAGCATAGCCAAAGTTACGGTTCTATTTTATATTGAAATATAAAGGAAATAGAAACTAATTCAATCGATTATTTTGAAGTTTATTAGGTATCAAACCAACGTCTAACTGTTTAATAATCAAAGCCAATGCTCAATAAAAGCATCAAATTTTTAATAGAAAATAAACTCGTTGCAGTTCTGCTACTCGTCCTTTTTGTAGGATGGGGAACTGTTAATGCACCTTTTAATTGGGATACAGGTTTCTTACCAAGTAATCCAGTTGCTGTAGATGCCATACCAGATATAGGTGAAAACCAACAAATAGTATTTACTAAATGGGATGGTCGTTCGCCACAAGATATAGAAGACCAAATTACGTATCCATTAACCACATCCTTGTTAGGGATTCCTGGAGTAAAAACCATTCGTAGTTCCTCTATGTTTGGGTTTTCAAGCATCTATATCATTTTTGAAGAAGACATAGAATTTTACTGGAGTAGAAGTCGTATTCTCGAAAAACTTAATTCCTTACCAAGTGGTTTATTACCCGAAGGTGTTAATCCTGCATTGGGTCCAGATGCTACAGGATTAGGACAAATATTTTGGTACACGCTTGAAGGTCGTGACGAAAACGGAAATGTAACTGGTGGTTGGGATTTGCAAGAGTTACGCAGTATTCAGGATTACTATGTAAAGTATGCGCTGTCCTCTGCAAGTGGTGTTTCAGAGGTTGCTTCTATTGGTGGCTATGTTCAGGAGTATCAAGTGGACGTAAATCCAGAACTAATGCGTCAGTATAATATTGGATTGCATCACGTTGTAAAAGCGGTTAAGGAAAGTAATAAGGATATTGGTGCACAGACTTTGGAAATTAACCAAGCCGAATATTTAGTTCGTGGTTTGGGTTATGTGAAATCCATTTCAGACATCGAAAATGCAGTAGTCACTTCCGAAGATTATACTTCTATTAAGATAAAGGATATTGGTAAAGTTTCATTAGGTCCTGCAACAAGACGTGGTTTATTAGATAAGGAAGGAGCAGAGGTTGTTGGTGCTGTTGTGGTGGCTCGTTATGGCGCAAACCCAATGGAAGTCATTAATAACGTAAAGGAAAAAATTAATGAATTAAGTGCAGGATTACCTTCAAAAGTATTGGCGGATGGTAGAACTTCCCAAGTAACAATAGTCCCATTTTATGACAGAACAGAACTGATACAAGAAACTTTAGGGACTCTAAATGAAGCATTAACTTTAGAAATCTTAATTACCATCCTGGTAATTATCATTATGGTATTTAATCTTCGAGCTTCCATACTAATTTCTGGACTTTTACCAGTAGCGGTTTTAATGGTGTTTATTGCGATGAAACTCTTTGGTGTTGATGCTAATATTGTGGCATTATCAGGTATTGCTATTGCTATCGGAACAATGGTCGATGTTGGTGTCATACTATCAGAAAATATTATTCGGCATTTAGACGAGAATCGTTCCCACGAAAGTGGGAATCTCATCCCAATTAACACAGTAGTCTATAACGCAACAGCTGAAGTGTCTGGTGCAATCGTAACCGCAGTTATGACCACCATTATTAGTTTCATTCCTGTATTTACAATGATTGGAGCGGAAGGAAAACTATTCAGACCATTAGCCTTCACAAAGACTTTTGCATTAACAGCTTCTATAATAGTAGCGTTGTTTTTAATTCCACCGTTTGCTGCATTTTTATTCAGAAAGAAAAGCATTAAAAATACTTTTAAATATGTTTTAAATGCTGTTTTAATAGCATTAGGTATCGCTGCAATTATCTATGGGTATTGGTTAGGATTAATTTTAATTGCGTTTGGGATTACAGCATTTCTCAATCTTCAAAGTAAGATAACAGACAAACAAGCGAATCTTATCAATATCATTATTTCAGCATCAGCTATTGTATTCTTGTTAGCCGAATATTGGAGACCATTAGGCGTTGATAAAAGCATTTTTTGGAATCTCATTTTTGTGAGTGTTATTTGCTTTGGTTTATTAGGTGTTTTCTCATTATTTATAAAATACTACACACGTATTTTAAGGTGGTGTTTAGATAATAAGTTATTGTTTTTATCTGTACCAACGGCTATTGTAATTGCAGGTTTTTTCATTATGAAAAATACAGGCAAAGAGTTTATGCCCTCATTAAATGAAGGCTCATTTCTACTAATGCCAACCTCGATGCCTCATTCTGGCGTGGAAGAAAATAAACGTGTTTTACAGCAATTGGATATGGCAGTAGCCAGTATTCCAGAGATTGAAACCGTAGTTGGTAAAGCAGGTAGAACAGAATCAGCGTTAGACCCAGCACCTTTGTCGATGTATGAAAATATCATTCAGTATAAACCAGAATATATGCTGAATGAAAACGGACAACGCCAACGCTACAAAGTCAATGATGATGGTGAATATGTGTTAAAAAACGGAATGTCATTGCGAGCGGAACAGCGTGAAGCGTGGCAATCTCTTAAAGCAAAAGAACAACTCATTCCAGACGATGATGGCGAGTTCTACCGTAATTGGCGACCAGAAATACAGTCACCGGACGATATTTGGAATGAAATTGTAAAAGTTACCAAATTGCCAGGCGTAACCTCTGCACCAAAGCTACAACCTATTGAAACCCGATTGGTAATGCTTCAAACAGGTATGCGTGCACCTATGGGAATTAAAGTAAAAGGTCAAGACTTAAAGCAGATTGAAGCGTTTGGTGTGCAATTAGAAAACATCATCAAGGAAGCTGAAGGGGTTAAAAAGGAAGCTGTTTTTGCAGACCGTATTGTTGGTAAACCTTATTTGTTAATTGATATTGATAGAGAAAAAATTGCACGTTATGGTATTTCGATACAAGATGTTCAAGATGTATTAAAAGTAGCAGTAGGTGGTATGGTCTTAACCCAAACGGTAGAAGGTCGAGAGCGATATGGTGTACGAGTACGATACCCAAGAGAATTACGAGCAAACCCAACAGACTTACAACAGATTTATGTGCCAGTTGAAAAAGGAAGTCCTGTGCCTTTAAGCGAATTGGCAACTATAAGTTACGAACAAGGTCCACAGGTAATTAAAAGTGAAGATACCTTTTTAGTTGGCTATGTATTGTTCGATAAACTAGATGGTTTTGCCGAAGTCAATGTAGTTGAAAGCGCACAAGCTCTAATTCAGCAAAAGATAGATAGTGGCGAATTAGTAGTTCCAAAAGGTATTAACTACCAATTTACAGGAACATACGAAAATCAGTTGCGAGCCGAAAAAACCTTGTCGGTTGTTGTACCGTTAGCATTGGCAATCATTTTCTTAATTCTGTATTTCCAATTCCGTTCTGTAGGTACGTCATTAATGGTATTTACAGGTATTGCAGTAGCATTTGCAGGTGGTTTTATTATGATTTGGTTGTATGGTCAAGGATGGTTTTTAAACTTCAATTTCTTTGGTGAAAACCTACGCGATTTGTTCCAAATACACCCAATTAATTTAAGTGTTGCAGTCTGGGTAGGGTTTATTGCACTATTCGGAATTGCAACCGATGATGGTGTAGTTATGGCAACCTATTTAACTCAAACATTCGGTAGAAATACACCGGAAAACAAAAAACAGGTTAGAGCATCAGTTGTTGAAGCTGGTGAAAAACGAATCAGACCGTGTTTAATGACTACAGCTACGACCATTTTAGCATTATTACCAGTATTAACCTCTACAGGTCGAGGAAGCGATATAATGATACCTATGGCAATACCAAGTTTTGGTGGAATGCTTATAGCCTTAATCACTTTGTTTGTTGTACCAGTATTGTATAGCTGGAAAGCAGAAGTTCAACTTAAAAGAACATCAAAATGAAATATAAATCAATACAAATAAAAATCGTCTTGGCTCTTGGCTCTTGTTTCTTGAGTCTTTTTGCGAACGCTCAACAATTAGAAATACTTATCGATGAAGCCTTAACAAACAATCCAGAAATTCAAAAGTTTGAGTTACAATACAAAAGAGCTTCCGAAAAGGTAAACGAGGTCAACACCATTCCTAATACCGAATTTGGTGTTGGTTATTTTGTGAGTGAGCCAGAAACACGAACAGGTGCACAACGCTTTAAAGTATCTGCTAAACAAATGTTACCGTGGTTTGGGACTATTACTTCGAGAGAAAATTACGTGAGTTCATTGGCAGATGCTAAATACGAAGACATTGTCATCGCAAAGCGAAAACTAATGGCTTCGGTATCACAATCCTATTATAATCTATACGCTAACAAAGCAAAGCAAAAGGTTTTAACTGAAAACATCAAACTATTAGAAACTTATGAAACGTTGGCATTAACTTCTGTAGAGGTTGGTAAAGCATCCGCAGTAGATGTGTTGCGATTGCAAATGCGTCAGAACGAAATGCAACAATTAAAAGATGTATTGCAACAACAGTTTTTAGCAGAACAAACTAACTTCAATAATCTATTGAATAGAGATAATGATGTTACCGTGAATGTGGTAGATAGTTTACTGATACCTTCAGAAGACTTTGATATTACTTTTGAAAATTTAGCATTACATCCTGAATTACTAAAATTTGATAAACTCTATCAATCCATAGAGCAATCAGAATTATTGAATCAAAAAGAAAGCAGTCCAATGATTGGTTTTGGATTAGATTATATCAATGTTGCTGAAAGACCAAATATGGATTTCAGCGATAACGGAAAGGATATTGTAATGCCAATGGTTTCGGTATCTATCCCAATTTTCAATAAGAAATATAAATCCCAGACCAAACAAAATGATTTGCAACAGCAGGAAATTACTGCTCAAAAACAGGAACGTTTAAATTCATTGGAAACGCTTTTATACAAAGCGATTAACGAACGCATTTCTGCAAGAATAAGTTATGCTACCCAAACCAAAAACCTACAGCAAGCCAAAGATGCAGAAGACATTTTAATCAAAAGCTATGAAACAGGAACGATAGATTTTAATGATGTTTTAGATATTCAAGAGTTGCAGCTAAAGTTTCAAATGAACCAAATAGAATCTGTGAAGACCTACTATGTGCAAAGTACAATCATTAATTATTTAATTCAGTAAACAATGAAAACATTTAACACAATATTTCTCTTGTTTCTAACTTCAATGGCATTTGCCCAAGTTGGTACAAATGGTCAAGATAGAAAAGAAGAAGGCCGAAACATACAAGAGTATAACCTTACTATAGAAGAAAATGAAATAACTCTTTCAGGTGTAACCGCCAAAGGAATGACAATTAATGGTGGAATTCCAGGTCCTACATTAGAATTTAATGAAGGTGACCTCGCTATTATTAACGTAACCAATAAAATGGATGAAGAAACCTCTGTACATTGGCACGGTTTAATACTTCCTAATTTTTATGATGGTGTACCTTATTTAACTACGCCACCTATAAAACCAAACACTACATTTCAATATAGAATACCTATAAACCAATCTGGCACATATTGGTATCATTCCCACACGATGTTGCAAGAGCAAAAAGGAGTTTATGGCTCAATAGTCATTCATCCTAAAGAAAAGACCTTGGACTATGATAAGGATTTAGTCGTAGTCCTTTCCGATTGGACAAATGAAAAACCAATAAATGTACTGCGAAACCTTAAACGAGGAAATGAGTGGTATCAGGTTAAAAAAGGAACAGCGGTACCATTAAGCAGAGTTATAAAAGAAGATGCATTAGGCGCACAATTCAAATTTTGGCGCGATAGAATGGAAGGTGCAGATATTGCAGATATCTACTATCCTGCGTTTTTAGCCAATGGTAAAAAAGTTGCAGAATATCCAGAGTTTAAAGCAGGTGAAAAAGTACGACTACGTTTTATTAATGCATCTGCTTCATCTTATTATTGGCTGGATTTTGGTGGTGGTAACCCGATGATTGTAGCGAGTGATGGTGTGGATGTAACACCAAAATATAAAAACCGATTTCTTTTTGCAATTGCCGAAACCTATGATGTGATTGTAACCATTCCAGAAGGTACATTAGAGATTACAGCAACAGCCCAAGATGGTTCTGGCAACACCTCAATCCGTTTGGGTAGCGGAAAATTGTATCCAGCTACTGTAATAGACAGACCAGATAAAGTGGCTATGATGAAGCAAATGGCAACAATGGATATGAAGATGGGTGCACCTGCTTTAGTAGGAAATAAAAACAGTAACACACCAGAAGTCCTAATGCAGAAATATGGGATGAAGATGAATATGGATATGAAAGATGGACAGATGGAGAATGAAATGAATATGGAAATGAAAAAGGATGTGATGCCAATGAATCATAAGATGATGCAAAAGGACACCACTTCATTTAATTATGACACACGTAAAACCTATTTCAATTATGATTTTTTAAAGGCAAAAGAAAACACGACTTATAAGGCAGACATACCTGTAACCGACCTTTTACTTAATCTAACAGGTAATATGCAACGTTATGTTTGGAGTTTGAATGGCATACCACTTTCGGAAACAGACAAAATTAAAATTAAAGGTGGAGAGGTTACTAGAATTACTTTGAATAACCTAACAATGATGCATCATCCAATGCACTTACACGGACATTACTTTAGGGTCATCAATGAAAATGGCGAACGTTCCCCATTAAAACATACCGTCAATGTACCACCTATGCAAAAAGTGGTCATCGAATTTTATAACGAAGAATATGGTGATTGGTTCTTTCATTGTCACGTGTTATATCATATGATGGGTGGTATGGCAAGAGTATTTAGCTATGATACACCACGCGATGAAAGGATGAAACCTTATCCAGTACAAAACCTAATTGACGAGACAGACCATTACTATTCGTGGGGAGCTGCACGTGTAGGTTCAAACTTTAATGAACTTTTATTGATGTCGAGCAACATCCGCAACGAATTTGGACTACGTGCCGAGTTTGATTATAACCAAAATGCCGAAATAGAAGTAAATTATAATCGCTACCTCAATGATTGGGTACGCGTGTATGCAGGCGTAAATACTGAAACTTCAACACCAGATTCTTATGATACATTCAATACTGTGGGATTGGTTGGAGTTAAATATTTCACGCCTTACAGATTTAATGTCGATGTGAGTATGGACCATCAATTGCGCCCAAGAATACGTTTGGACAGAGAACTATTGATTTTTCCTAGAATTTTTCTCGAAGGAGAATACGAGTACAGAGCAGATTTTGGATGGGTTAATGAGTTAGAAAACAACAAATCTTATGAAGGTGAAACTCAATGGTTAATTGGAGCATCGTACATCTTATCTCGAAATTTTTCAATTCAAGGGAATTATAACAACCGATATGGTTGGGGTGGTGGACTTTCAATTAGATTTTAAATAAAATTATAACAATGAAACACACATATCATATACACGGAATGACTTGCAACGGTTGTCGCAGTCACGTTGAAGAAACGCTCTCTAAAGTAGAAGGTGTTTCAAAAGCAACAGTCGATTTAGATAAGGCAGAAGCTACCATCGAAATGGAATCGCATATTCCTCTAGAAAAGTTTCAAGAAGCCTTAAAAAAGGATGGTGATAGATACAGTATTCATAAACAAGGTGAACAGCATCAACATTCAATAGATAAAAAGAAAGAGCAACCCAAAGGAAAAGGCACAGGCACATTTTATTGTCCTATGCATTGCGAAGACGATAAAACTTATGATGAACCAGGCGATTGTCCTGTTTGCGGAATGGATTTGGTGGAAGAACAAAATCTATCAGCAACTTCAAAGGAACAATGGACGTGTCCTATGCATCCAGAAATTGTCAAAGACGAAGCAGGTTCGTGTCCTATTTGTGGGATGGATTTAGTGCCAATGGAAGCAGATAGTTCAGCAGAAGAAAAAACGTATAAAAAGCTATTAAAGAAATTTTGGATTGCCACAGCATTTACCTTGCCCATTTTCTTAATGGCTATGAGCGAAATGCTCAATAACAATCCGTTGTACGATATAATGGAACAGAAATATTGGAACTGGATTCAGTTTGCATTATCAATTCCAGTAGTGTTTTATGCCACTTGGATGTTCTTTGAACGTGCCTATAAAAGCATTAAGACTTGGAATCTCAATATGTTTACACTTATTGGGATTGGTGCAGGTGTGGCGTGGTCGTTTAGTGTTTTTGGTATGTTCTTTCCAGACGTATTTCCAAGTCAATTTAAAACTGAATCAGGCGCAGTTCACGTCTATTTTGAAGCAGCAACAGTTATTCTAACGTTAGTGCTTTTAGGTCAATTGTTAGAAGCTCGTGCCCATAGTAAAACCAATTCGGCAGTAAAAGAACTGTTGAAATTAGCACCTAATAAGGCCATAAAAATAGTAGATGGTGAAGAAGTTGAAGTCAGTATTGACGAGATAGAACTTAATGATATTCTAAAAGTAAAACCAGGAGATAAAATTCCTGTGGATGGTGTGATAACTGAAGGCGAAACAACTATTGATGAATCTATGATTACAGGCGAACCTATTCCTGTAAACAAATCTCAAGAAGATAAAGTAAGTAGCGGAACCATTAATGGGAATCAATCCTTTTTAATGAAAGCAGAAAAGGTAGGAAGTGACACTTTATTATCACAAATCATTCATATGGTTAATGATGCCAGTAGAAGTCGTGCACCTATTCAAAATTTAGCAGATAAAGTTTCAGGCTATTTTGTGCCAGTTGTAGTTCTTATTTCTATTATCACATTTATTGTATGGTCTATTTGGGGACCAGAACCAGTTTATGTGTATGCGTTTGTCAATGCAATTGCAGTACTAATCATTGCTTGTCCTTGTGCTTTAGGTTTAGCAACACCAATGTCTGTAATGGTTGGTGTGGGTAAAGGTGCTCAAAATGGTGTATTGATTAAAAATGCTGAAGCTCTTGAAAAAATGGATAAGGTAAATACGCTTATCGTTGACAAGACAGGAACAATTACCGAAGGAAAACCAACAGTTGAAACCGTTGGAGCTTTTAATGATGCTTTAAGCGAAAAAGAAGTGTTACAATACATCGTGTCATTAAATACAAATAGCGAACATCCTTTGGCAGAAGCGACAGTTAAATATGGCAAAGAACACAACGCAGAAATTTTAAAGTCCGAAGATTTTAGTGCTGTTACAGGAAAAGGTGTTGAAGCTAAAATTGATGGAAAAAATGTAGCATTAGGTAATCCTAAAATGATGGAATATGCTAAAGCGGATATTACTTCTAAAATGAAAGACGAAGCTAAATCTTACCAAGAACAGGGTAAAACAGTTTCTTATTTGTCAATAGATGAAACCGTCGTTGGATATGTAGTTATAGGCGATAAGATAAAAGAAACAAGTGCTAAAGCCATTAAAGCACTTCAGGATAAAGGGATTGATGTTATAATGCTTACAGGTGATAATCACGATACAGCACAAGCAGTAGCATCAGAACTAAATCTTGCAGATTTTAAAGCCAGTATGTTACCAGAGGACAAACTCAAAGAAGTAGAAAAATTACAAGAAAACGGAAAAGTAGTTGCTATGGCAGGTGATGGTATTAATGATGCACCAGCATTGGCTAAAAGTGATGTCGGTATTGCTATGGGAACTGGAACAGACGTAGCGATAGAAAGTGCTATGATAACTTTAGTAAAAGGCGATTTACACGGTATTGTAAAAGCAAAAAATTTAAGTAATGCTGTAATGAAGAACATTAAGCAAAACCTATTTTTTGCACTTATCTACAACACTTTAGGTGTACCTATTGCAGCAGGTGTGTTGTTTCCATTCTTCGGAATACTACTCTCGCCAATGATAGCAGCTTTAGCAATGAGTTTTAGTTCGGTTTCGGTAATAGGTAACGCATTACGATTAAGAACAAAAAACATTTAATTATATGCAGAAAACAGTTTTCAAAATATCAAAAATGGATTGTCCTTCTGAAGAAAATCTAATTAAGATGAAGCTATCTGATATAGATGGTATCAAACAACTTGATTTTAATTTAGAAGAAAGAATCTTAACACTATATCATAATTCAAATGTAAATGAAATTGGTAATGCCTTAAATGAATTAAAATTAAATGAAAGTTTAATCAGTTCAGAAGATACAGATACAATTATTACTGAATCTACAAGGAGTCAATCCAAACTGTTGTGGACAGTTCTAATCATCAATTTTGCATTTTTTATTATCGAAATGAGTACAGGACTTATTTCAAAATCAATGGGATTAGTTGCTGATAGTTTAGATATGTTGGCAGATTCATTTGTTTACGGATTGAGTTTAATAGCGGTTGGTGGTACAGTTTTAAAAAAGAAACGGATTGCAAAATATGCAGGCTATTTTCAGATAACACTTGCAATTATCGGAATCGTTGAGGTAATACGTAGATTTTTAGGCTATGAAGCTTTACCTGTATTTTCAACAATGATTATAGTTTCAGTATTTGCTTTGATTGCAAATGGCATTTGCTTGTACCTCTTACAAAAATCTAAAAGTCAAGAAGCACATATGCGTGCCAGTATGATTTTTACCTCTAATGATATTATAATAAATCTTGGCGTAATTACAGCAGGCGTTTTAGTCAATTGGCTGCATTCTGGTATTCCAGATTTAATTATAGGAATCATTGTATTTGGATTGGTGATACAAGGTGCTTTCAGGATATTAAAATTAAGTAAGTAAAAAGTTTAACTATAAAATCAAAAATTATGGAAAATTCAAAAGAACACTCAAACAAAGGAAATTACAAAACCTTCTTTATAATGTTGGCTTGCTCATTTGTAGCAATGTACATAACGATGTATTTAAACACCTATTCCATAGACCACGTATGGTTTAGTCTAACACGATTCTATATGACGTGTTTAGGAATTTCAACAATGGCAGTAATAATGTGGTTTTTTATGCGAAAAATGTATAATGATAAAAAGAAGAATATCGCAATACTCGCAAGTAGTTTCATTCTGTTTGTTGGTGCATTAGGGTTGGTAAGAACACAAGCACCCATTATTGGTGATGTCCTTTGGATGAAAGCAATGATACCACATCATTCTATCGCTATTTTAACAAGTGAAAGAGCAGATATTCAAGACCCAGAAGTTAAAAAATTAGCAGAAGACATTATAAAAGCACAACGTAAAGAAATAGAAGAAATGAAAGCAATGATAAAACGATTAGAGAATGAAAAATAATAAAATAGTCATATATATTGGCATACTCGTAGTAGGTGTATTATTGGGTTGGTTGCTTTTTGGTGGCTCGACAAATGAAGAAATAGACCATAATCACGATGCGGTTGCAGCAACCAATCAAATGTGGACGTGTTCTATGCATCCACAGATTATGCAACCAGAGCCAGGCGACTGCCCCATTTGTGGTATGGATTTAATTCCTGCGGAAAGCGGAAGTGATGGCTTAATGGCAGACCAATTTAAACTAACAGAAAATGCGATGGCATTAGCCAATATTCAAACAACTGTTGTAGGCAAGGGAAATGTTGAAGGCAACACCATAAAGTTATCTGGTAAAATTGCTGAAAACGAAGAAGCCAATGCAGTACAGGTAAGTTATTTCGCTGGAAGAATTGAACGTTTGAATGTGAGTTTTACAGGCGAAGAAGTTCGTAAAGGTCAATTATTGGCAACCATTTATTCGCCAGAACTCTATGCAGCACAACAAGAATTAATCACAGCAGCTTCTTTAAAAGCATCGCAACCTGCTTTATACAAAGCAGTCCGTAATAAATTGAAATTATGGAAGCTCTCTGAAAATCAAATCAACCAGATTGAAGAAACAGGAAAAGTAAAAGAAAACTTTCCTGTTTATGCAACCGTTTCGGGTACTGTTACAGAAAAATTGGTAGAGCAAGGCGATTACATCAAACAAGGACAACCCTTATTAAAAATTGCCAATCTCAACACAGTTTGGGGAAACTTTGATGTGTATGAAAATCAGATTGACCGCTTTAAAAAAGGACAGGAAGTGATGATAACAACCAATGCTTATCCTAATAAAGAGTTTAAAGGTAAAGTTGATTTCATTGACCCAGTTTTAAACACGAAAACAAGAACTGTAACCTTACGTGTTGTTTTAAGCAATAAGGACGATGTATTTAAACCAGGAATGTTTGTAACCGCAAATATTGAAGGCAGTACAGCTAAAAATGATGAAGTATTATCAATTCCTGCATCTTCTGTATTATGGACAGGTGAACGTTCTGTGGTGTACCTTAAAACAAATCCAGACCAACCTATTTTTGAAATGCGTGAAATTAAATTAGGCAATCAAATTGGTAATGAATATGAAGTTGTAGAAGGTTTATTTGTTGGTAATGAAATAGTGACTAACGGAACATTTACAGTTGATGCAGCTGCACAATTACAAGGCAAAAAATCTATGATGAATAAAGATGGTGGTAAAGTAATGACTGGACACGAAGGACATTTAGGTATGGATAACAATGCATCCAACAAACAAACTGACCACACCAATATGAATGAGCGTTTGGAAGTATCAGAGAAATTTCAACAACAGTTAAATAGTGTTTACAATGCGTATATCAATTTAAAAGATGCTTTAGTAAAAGAAGATTCAAAAAGCACTTCAACAAGCGCATCAACTTTACTAAAGAATTTAACCAAAGTAGATATGAAATTGTTATCAGATAATAAGGCGCATAACCATTGGATGTCATTAGAAGGCGAAATAAAATCTTCTGCAACTTCAATTTCTGAAACGTCCGATATAAAATCACAAAGAGACCATTTTAAACATTTATCATCACATCTAATCAATGCTGTACAACTATTTGGTATCAATGAAAAGGTCTATGTAGAATTTTGTCCAATGGCAGATAACAATAATGGTGCTTATTGGTTAAGCAAAGAAGAAAAAGTAATCAATCCATATTTTGGCGAAGCAATGCTAACCTGTGGTGAAGTAAAACAAGTAATAGAATAATAAATCAAGTAATAACAATTAAATTTTAAACAATGAATTTTTCAAAGAAAAATCACGAACACAAAAACAAAAATGTAATCGACGTGAGTAAAAAAGTAATTTTAAGTGTAGCTGTAATAGCAGCATTAGGTTTAACAAGTTGTAAAAACGAAACCAAAAAAGAAACAGAAACCACAACTACTGAAATGTCAAAAGATATGGCAATGACAGACCTGTCTTTTGGTGTAAGAGGAAATTGCGGAATGTGTAAAAACACTATCGAAAAAGCAGCTAACGGTGTTGAAGGTGTGGCAAGTGCCAATTGGGACGTTGATAAAAAGAAGATTGATGTGTCATTTGATGATTCAAAAACGGATGCAATGGCAATCCATAAAGCAATCGCAGCTTCAGGTTATGATACCGAAAAAGTAGCTGGTGATGAAGAGGCATTTAACAGTCTTCCATCTTGCTGTCAATATAAACACGATATGATAATGAATAAATCTGGTGAAGAAAAAAGTGATGACCATTCAAACCACGACCATTAGATCAATAATGAAAGAGTCTTTTTCGGAAGGCTCTTTTTTATTCCATACAAGTCAAAACCTAGTTTTTTTGCTTGCTTCGATTTGAGTCTGTCGAAAGCTCAAAATCCTTTGTGTTATTACGCGAGCAATACATAGTTGGTTTTATGTTATAATACTTGTATCCAACGCTATAATAGCACATTGCTTGTTTTATTTAAAAGTATCTATATAAATAAATTAGTACAATAAAAAAGCAAAGGGCTATTGCTAATGCTTAAAACCTCTATTCCGCAACAAAACTGACCCAAAGCTAAGTTGTATAATAGAAGCAATAGCTTCACTTCTCTCATTTTTTTAGACGTCTATCTTACCTCAAATTTTTGTTTGCTTCATTTCGTTAACTTTCATTTTATAAAAAATAATAAGGTACGATAACAAAAACAATAGAAGTACAAGAAATTACAGTAGATGAATTAGTAGATAAGCTTTTAATAAAAATAAAACATTATTTAAATGATTTGCATACTAATGGAAGTGAAGCGTATTTAACAAGACAAGAAACGGCAGATTTTTTAAAAATTAGTTTAGTTTCACTTTGGAATTGGACAAACAAAGGTATTATAAAGAGTTACGCTATTGGTAATAAACGCTATTACAATAAACAGGAAATATTAGCTATACTCAGAAAATAACAATAATTATACAGGCAGTAATAGCGAAATTACACAGTGATTTTTCTGCAAATTTTCTGCAAATAAAAAAACCAACATTTACAAAAGCTTTGTAAAGTGTTGGTTTTATTAGTGACCTCGACAGGATTCAAACCTGTAACCTCTTGAGCCGTAATCAAGTGCGCTATTCAGTTGCGCCACGAGGCCAATTTTGTGGGTGCAAATATATCTCTTTTTTATATAATGTTCAAAATATAATCGAAAAATATATATATTTTATTTGCAATTAGTCTAATGCGTTTTTAGTTATATATAATTTCCAACCAAAAATAGCCATCTGTAATTTAGTGGCTTTTGATAAGTCTAATTTTTGCTTTGTATAACTTGGCAATATTGCCTTGTTTATTTTAGCAAGTATTTTAAATGCTTGTTTTTTCATAACTCAGAAAAAATCCTATGTTTTAAATTCAAAATTATACTTTTTATTAATGTTCGCCAAACTCTGTTTACTTTATAATATAGTAAAACCTATTCTAGACTAAGTTTTACATATTAATTTTACAGACATATCAATAATATAAAATCGATAATAATTTTAGCAAGTGTTAGCATAATTTTTAGGTTTAAAGGTTAATAAAAACAGTCATTTTCATGATTGTTTTTTAAATATATCTATTTTAAATATTTACCACCAAGTAAAACATTAAAAAACGATGCAATTCACTTTACTTATATAACAAAAAAAACCTAAAAAATTTCAATATTAAACCAAGTTACTTAAACATAGTTTTAATTTAAAACCTTATAAGATAATTAACATCAAAATATAAAACTTTTGTAGAGCCTTTTTTTACTAAGATTTTAAAACCAAGGACTATTTTATTAAAAAAAACATCCAAAAGTAGATTTTCATTAATTAAATCTTTAACAGTTAAATAATCTATCAACTTTATTGAAATTAAGTTATAGTCGTATATTTGAAAAAAAAAGCCCAAATGAAAAAACACTTTCAATATCTCGTATTATTATTTTTATGTAATATTACTTATGGTCAAGTTGTAATTAATGAATTAGATTGCGACACACCTAGTACCGATACTAAAGAGTTTATAGAATTAAAAACTCCAAATGCAAATACTAGTTTAGACGGTTATGTTTTAGTATTGTTTAATGGCTCTAACACAAGTAGTACAGGAGGAAAAAGCTATTATACTTTAGATTTAGATGGTTTTATTACCGATGTTAATGGGCTATTTGTTATAGGTAGCGATTTAGTTACTCCATTTCCACAATTTGTTATCCCTCAAAATTTAATTCAAAACGGACCAGATGTTGTTGCTATTTATCAAGCAAATGCTTCAGATTTCCCAGATCAAACCGATGCTACAATAACTAATTTAGTAGATGTTTTAGTTTACGAAACTAATGATGCTGTAACAAATTTGCTTGAATTTTTTAATGATGCTCCTGGTTTTGAAACAATTCAACAAATAAATGATAATGGTACTAATGCTAATCCAAAGTCCATTCAACTTAACAATGATGGGTCTTATACAGCAGCTACTCCAACACCAAGACAATTAAATGATGGTAGTGGTGTTGTTTTTAACCCTATTGCAATTTCTACTTCTCAGTTTCAATATACAGAAGGAGAAACTTTTGATGTTACATTTACAACAGAAACTAATGTAACAGCAGATACTACTTTTTCGTTTACTTTAGACAATTTTGGTTTTAATACTTCAGATTATTCTGGAACTACAACAGTAACTATTCCTAACGGACAAAATACTGTTTCTACAACTATTACTTTAATTGACGATACTTTAGATGAAGGTGATGAAGAACTTTTAATTAAGTTTTCAAGTCTATCCACTCCTTACATTCCATTTAATAATTTTGTTACTATTAGAGTCGTTGATAACGATTTTGTTATAGCACCATTTGGTAAGCCTACAACTCCAACTTTCGACATAGTTAACAGTACACAACCAGACGGTTATTATGATTCTTTAAACGGACTATCTGGAGCTAATTTAGAGCAAGCAATACAAGATATAATTGCCGAAGAAGGCGTTGTTAGAGCACAAACTTACTCAGATATTATAGATATTCTAAAAGAAGCAGATCAAAATCCAGAAAACAGTAACCAAGTATGGTTGCTTTATACTGAACAAGGTAGAGCAAAATTAGACCTTCAAGGTAACGGAAGTAGCGTAGGAAAATGGAATAGAGAGCATACTTTCCCAAGATCTTTAGCAGGCTATTTTAGTATTGAAGAAGATGACATTGCAGATGGCATAGAAACATACTGGAATACAACCGCAGATTCTCTTAGACATGGAAATTCTGATGCTCATGCACTGAGAGCTGCAGACGGACCAGAAAACAGCTCAAGAGGTAACCAACATTATGGAGGTACAGAATACAATGGCCCTACCGGAAATTCAGGAAGCTTTAAAGGAGATGTTGCACGAAGTGTTTTATATATGCAATTACGCTATAATGGTTTATCTGTTGAAAATGGTTTTCCTACTGCAAACGGTCAAATGGGAGATTTAGCAACATTATTACAATGGCATAACCAAGATCCACCAGACGATTTTGAAATGAATAGAAACAATGTAATCTATACATGGCAATTTAACCGAAATCCATTAATTGATATGCCCGAATTAGTAGACTATATTTGGGGAGCTAATGTAGGACAACAATGGCAGAACACTTTAAGTGTTAATAATTATAATAAAGAAATTGTAAAACTATATCCAAATCCTGTAGATAATCAGCTTTTTGTTTCTGGAGCATATAATGAATATCATGTTATTATTTATTCAGCTGAAGGTCGAAAAATTGAATCGCACACGCTAAAAAATAACTCAGCTTTAAATTTAGATTTATCTAGCGGAATGTATTATGCTAAAATTTCTACTGAAGGCAATATAGAAACCAAAAAATTTATTGTTAAATAGTATCTTCGTTAAAAAAGTAATTTTATGAGTATACTTTGGGTAATTTTAGGCTTGGTACTATTAGTTGTTGGTGGTGATTTTTTAGTAAAAGCCTCAATTGCTTTATCTTTTAAATTAAACATTTCTAAGATGGTAATTGGTATGACGGTAGTATCTTTTGCAACATCAGCACCAGAGTTATTAGTAAGTATTCAAGCAGCATTAAATAATGCACCTGCAATTGCTATTAATAATGTAGTAGGCTCTAATATTGCAAACATTGGCTTAGTTTTAGGTGTTACAGCACTTATAGGACCTATAGCAGTAGATAAATCTTTCTATAAGCTTAATTGGCCGGCAATGTTATTATTCTCGCTTATATTATATTATTTTCTTGCTAACGACAGTATATTATCAACAATCGAAGGCATCATTTTATTTTGTATGCTTGTAGTATTTATTATTATTCTTTTAAAGAAATCTAATACAGAAGTAGATTCTGAAGAAGTTAGTGATGCCTTGGCTGCTATTGGCAATTATAAAATTTTATTATGGTTAATAATTGGTGCTACAGCGTTATACTTTGGTTCTGTTTGGCTAGTAGATGGAGCAAAAAGCCTAGCACAATCTTTAGGTGTTAGCGATGCTGTTATTGCCGTTACCGTTATTGCTATTGGTACAAGTGTACCAGAATTAGCAGCTTCAATTATTGCTGCTGCTAAAAAAGAAAAAGCACTCTCTTTAGGAAACTTAATAGGATCTAATATTTTTAATATAGGTTCTGTTTTAGGTTTAACCTCTATAGTAACAGCTATTCCTGTTACAGACATAAAAATATTAAACAACGATATTTTTTGGATGATTGGCTTTGCCTCTATCCTACTACTTCTTATTCTAATTCCAAAGCGCATGCAAATAAGCAGATATAAAGGATTATTTTTAGTTGCTGGTTATTGCTTGTTTTTATATTTCTCTTTTAAGTAGTTTTTAAATTATAGCTATAGTTTTAAACAAGCTTTTATTAGCTTAAAGGCATTGTATCTTATCCATCGTTAAACAATAAGTTACACAATAAAATAATCCTGTACAATTCCTCTAAACAATAGTAATTACAGTCAATTACTTCTGTTATTTAATAGCTTTAAAACAAAGGTGTTTTATGCTTTAAATAATATTTAATCACTAGCTAAGTATCAATTAAATTATTTAACGTAAGCGCACTCATACATTCCATTCGATATTGTAATACCTAATATAACATATAATAAAAAACGCCCAAACTTATGTTTGGGCGTTTTAGTTTTTAATAATTTAACGTTTATCGTTTTAAAGTAAAGTGTGCTTTAAACTGTTTCTTAACCGTAGGATTATTAGGTTCTCTATATTCTACAGTAAACCAGTAATCGCTAGTT
>NZ_RCCH01000010.1 GCF_003663945.1 Lacinutrix venerupis
AACTAGCGATTACTGGTTTACTGTAGAATATAGAGAACCTAATAATCCTACGGTTAAGAAACAGTTTAAAGCACACTTTACTTTAAAACGATAAATAAGAAAATCTTAAATTTCAATTATTTTCTATAATATAAATATGAGAAAAAAGAAAAAATTAACGCCAAAAAGAATTCTAAAAATAATAATAGGAGTAATTGTATTTTTCACATTACCAACACTCCTACTCTACGGTTTTCTTTATTTTAAATACAACGAAGCGTTACCAGTTGGCAAAGAAGCTGGTTCAGAAACTTTAGCATTAAAAATGCTAAATGCTTTAAATTATGAAGCATATAAATCTACCGATTATATAGAATGGACGTTTAAAAAACGTCATCATTTTAAATGGAATAAAGCTGAAAACACCTGCGAAGTCTATTGGAAAAACTATAAAGTAAATTTAGATTTAAACGATAGTTCAAAAAGCGAAGTGTTTAAAAATGATACAAAAACTGAAGGAGAAAATAGTAAAGAACTTATTGAAAAAGCAATCTCCTATTTTAATAATGACTCTTTTTGGTTAGTTGCACCTTATAAGGTTTTTGATGATGGTACACAGCGAACTATAGTTACTTTAGAAAACGGAGAAGAAGCTCTTTTAGTAACCTATAATTCTGGTGGCTCTACTCCAGGAGATTCTTATTTATGGCATTTAGATAACACAGGAAAACCAAAAAGTTTCCAAATGTGGACTTCCATTTTACCAATAGATGGACTAGAAGCGACTTGGAACGATTGGACAACAACTAAAACTGGAGCGATGTTACCAACATTCCATAAATTTATGATTTTAGGTATTGAGATTGAAGGAATAAAAACTTCTCAGTCTCAGTAAACAGCCTGTAAACTTACTTACTCTTCTGCCCTACAAACTGTTGCTCCTTGACCTTAAATAATACATTAAAAGTAGTTAAACTTCCATAGCATCGCGTAATATATTGCTGTAAATCTATTTTCTCTTGTTCGTCTAGATTTTTACTAGAATTAATTTTTTGTTCCATAACACGTAGCCTATCTCGAACCATAGTTATTTTATGAAAAAAATCATCAATTTTAATTTCTTTACTTTTTAAATTAGTATCTGCTGGTTCTAAAATAAGCTTTCCACCTTTCCATTTATCTCCAATATGTACAACCTCACTAACATCGCTATACTTTTTTAGTAAACGCATAAAACTCTGCTCAACATCAAAAAAACTAACCGTATCTACTTCATTTTCTGCAGATTCAATTACTTCTATCTCTTCATTTAATGCGATTGTTTCTAATCCGTTATCTATAAAAGTTACCCAATATTGCTGATTATCAACATTCGTTATTACACCTTTACCGTATTCGTTATGGCTAATTCTTGAGCCTATTCCTAATATTTTCATTTCTATATATTTTTATTATTTACTAAAATTTATTGTCGTATTCAAATAAGTAAATAAAACTGCTTTATTCACTTTCTTATTCATTAAAATTATTTTGAAGTGACATAATTTTAAAATCGAATTTATAAATTAAATACCAAATCGTCTATCTATTTTAATAAAATCCTAACTAATTGAGCTTAAAAATGAACGCTAAAAACCGTAACTTCGCAAATCTGTTTTAAAACAGCAATATTTAGCTATTTATATGACGAATTTTGAAGAAAACATTGTGGTACAAGGTGCCAGAGTTCATAATTTAAAAAATCTCGATGTTACTATTCCGCGAGAAAAATTAGTAGTAATTACTGGTTTATCTGGTAGTGGAAAATCATCGCTTGCTTTCGATACTATTTATGCCGAAGGACAACGTCGTTATATTGAAACATTTTCGGCGTATGCCAGGCAATTTTTGGGTGGCTTAGAACGCCCAGATGTTGATAAAATTGATGGGCTTTCTCCTGTTATTGCTATCGAGCAAAAAACAACAAGTAAATCGCCACGATCAACAGTTGGAACTATAACAGAAATTTACGATTTTTTAAGACTACTTTATGCCCGTGCCAGTGATGCCTATAGTTTTAATACTGGCGAAAAAATGGTAAGCTATAGCGATGAGCAAATAAAATCTCTAATTATTGAAAGCTATAAAGGCAAAAAAATAAATATCTTATCGCCTGTCGTGCGTTCTCGTAAAGGTCATTATCGTGAATTATTCGAGCAAATTGCAAAGCAAGGCTTTGTAAAAGTAAGAACAGATGGTGAAATAAAAGATTTAGTAAAAGGAATGAAACTAGATCGTTATAAAAATCATGATATTGAAATTGTAATAGATAGACTTAAGATTGATGATAAAATTGCTAACGATAAGCGCTTAGATGAAACCATAAATACAGCAATGTACCATGGTGACGATGTGTTAATGGTTATAGATCAAGACACTCAAAAAGCACGTTATTTTAGTAGAAATTTAATGTGTCCTACTTCGGGAATATCGTATCCAAATCCTGAACCAAATAATTTTTCATTTAACTCACCAAAAGGTGCGTGTCCTAATTGTAATGGTATTGGAAACTTATACCAGGTAAACGAAAATAAAATTATTCCAGACGATTCTTTATCTATTAAAAATGGTGCTTTGGCACCTCATGGACCAGAAAAGAAAAGTTGGATTTTTAAGCAATTGCAACTTATTGCAGAGCGTTTTAATTTTAAATTAACAGACGCTTATAAAAATATCCCAAAAGAAGCTAAACAAATTATTTTATACGGTGGAAATGATAAATTTTCTGTTGAAAGTAAAACTTTAGGTATTACAAGAGATTATAAAATTGATTTTGAAGGTGTCGCTAATTTTATAGACAACCAATATAAAAATGCAGAATCTACATCCTTAAAACGCTGGGCAAAAGAATATATGGACAAAGTAAATTGTCCTGTTTGCGAAGCTTCTAGATTACGTAAAGAATCTTTATATTTTAAAGTAGCAGGTAAAAACATTGCCGAATTAGCGAATAAAGATATTGTTGACTTAGCAGAATGGTTTCAAGATTTAGAAAAAAACCTTTCGAAAAAACAAATTAAAATTGCCGAAGAAATAATTAAGGAAATACGAGCTAGACTTCAATTTTTGTTAGATGTTGGTCTTAATTATCTTTCTTTAAACCGAAACTCAAAATCGCTTTCTGGTGGTGAGGCACAACGTATTCGTTTAGCCACTCAAATTGGTTCGCAATTAGTAGGTGTTTTATATATATTAGATGAACCTAGTATAGGTTTACACCAGCGCGATAATGAAAAACTTATAAATTCTTTAGTTTCACTTAGAGATATTGGAAACTCTGTAATTGTTGTTGAACATGATAAAGACATGATAGAAAGTGCAGATCATGTTATTGATATAGGTCCGCGAGCTGGAAAACATGGCGGCGAAATTATAAGTCAAGGCACTCCAAAACAACTATTAAAAGAAAATACACTAACAGCACAATACTTAAACGGTAAAAAAGAAATTGAAATTCCTAAAAAACGTCGTGAAGGTAACGGGAAATTTATTGAATTAAAAGGCTGCACTGGTAATAACTTAAAAAATGTATCGGTAAAATTTCCTCTAGGAAAAATGATAGGAGTTACAGGAGTTTCTGGTAGTGGAAAATCTACATTAATTAACGAAACACTCTATCCCATACTTAATGCCTATTATTTTAATGGTGTAAAAAAACCAATGCCATATAAAAGCATAAAAGGTTTAGAACACTGCGATAAAGTTATAGATATAAACCAATCTCCTATTGGTAGGACACCACGTAGTAATCCTGCAACCTATACCGGAACATTTGGAGAAATAAGAAGTTTATTTGCTAAAATACCAGAAGCTATGATTAGAGGCTATAAACCTGGAAGATTTAGCTTTAATGTTGCTGGTGGACGTTGTGAGACTTGTAAAGGTGGAGGATTACGTGTTATTGAAATGAATTTTCTTCCAGATGTTTACGTAGAGTGCGAAACATGCCAAGGTAAACGTTTCAATAGAGAAACATTAGAAATTAGATATAAAGGAAAAAGCATTAGTGATGTGCTAGACATGACTATTAATGAAGCTGTAGAGTATTTTGAAAATATTCCTAAAATTTATAGAAAACTAAAAACCATACAAGATGTAGGTTTAGGTTACATTACTCTAGGACAACAAAGTACAACTCTTTCTGGAGGAGAAGCACAACGCATTAAATTAGCTACAGAACTAAGCAAACGAGATACAGGAAATACTTTTTATATTTTAGACGAACCTACAACCGGTTTGCATTTTGAAGATATTCGAGTACTAATGATTGTTTTAAACAAATTAGCAGATAAAGGTAATACCGTGTTAATTATAGAACATAATCTAGACGTAATAAAAACAGTAGATCATATTATAGATGTTGGTTACGAAGGTGGACAAGGTGGCGGACAAATTATTGTAGAAGGTACTCCAGAACAAGTTGCAAAACATAAAAAAAGTTACACTGCGAAGTTTCTTAAAAAAGAATTAAAATAGTTTTTGCTTTAAAATAAGAGATAATAGCTTTATAAGTTTATTAACACAAGAGCGTCAGAAAAATTCTTAAATTAGTTATTATTAACCATTAAACTATATTATTATGAGAAGTATTCTTTGGCTTGTAGCCGTCATTTGTATTATTGTATGGCTTCTAGGATTTTTAGGAGTTATGCCTGGAATGAGTGGAAACAGTTTAATTCACATTCTATTAGTTATAGCTGTAATAGTTATTCTTTACAATATTATATCAGGTAGAAAACCATTATAAACATAATTATAACATATTAAATAAAGGTAACCGTAAATGGTTACCTTTTTTATTTTCATTAAAATTATAAATCACTATTCTTGTAAAACATATTTAAGTTATAATGATGAATAAAAAAGAACTTAAAGAATTTTTAGACTCAAAAGTAGAACAATACAATAGGCCAGATTTTATAACTAGCGATCCAATACAAATTCCTCATCGTTTTAGTAAAAAAGAAGATATTGAAATTGCAGGCTTTTTAAGTGCTACTATTGCTTGGGGCAATAGAAAAAGCATTATAAATAATGCAAATAGGATGATGCAATTACTTGATAATTCTCCGTGTGATTTTGTAATAAACCATCAAGAACAGGATTTAGAAAAATTAGAACCTTTTGTACATAGAACATTTAATGGCTTAGATTTTATAACGTTTATAAAAAGCCTTAACCATATCTACAAAAAACATAATGGATTAGAAGCTATATTTGCAACCCATGCCGAAAATGATTCTTTACAAAAAGCAATTCACTTTTTTAAACAGTCTTTTTTCGAAATTGAACATTTGCAACGTACACAAAAACACGTAAGCGACCCATTAAAAAATTCTGCAGCAAAAAGAATTAACATGTAAATACAGGTAATTTGTGTGTTAAATTAATAACTCATTTTAGCTATATTTGTTTATGAAACTAAATAAAAAGGAGCTTAAAGAGTTTTTAGATAATAAAGTTAATGAATATAATACTCTAGAGTTTATAGATTCAGACCCAATTTCAATTCCACATAAGTATTCCTTAAAAGAAGATATAGAAATATCTGGTTTTTTATCAGCTACTATTGCCTGGGGAAATAGAAAGAGTATTATTAAAAATGCTAATAAAATTATGGAGTTGATGGGAAACTCTCCCTATGATTTTGTTATGAGCCATAGTAATGAAGACCTGGCACGATTTGAAGGATTCGTGCATAGAACTTTCAATAGTGAGGACTTAGGCTTCTTTATAAAAAGTTTAAAGAATATTTATTCCAATCATAAAGGTTTAGAAGACATTTTCTCAAAAAATATTTCAAATAACTCAACACAACAATCAATTTCAGAATTTAAAAAAATATTTTTTGAAATAGAGCATCCAAAAAGAACAACTAAGCATGTTAGCGACCCATTGAAGGGCTCCGCTGCGAAAAGAATTAATATGTGGCTTAGATGGAATTGTAGAGATGATAGTGCTGGTGTAGATTTTGGTATTTGGAAAACAATTGATGCTTCAGCATTGTCTTGTCCTTTAGACGTACATTCTGGGAATGTTGCAAGAAAATTAGGTCTTTTAAAACGAAAACAAAATGATGCCAAAGCTCTAGCTGAATTAGATACTAGTTTAAGGTTATTAGACAAAAGTGACCCTGTAAAATATGACTTTGCACTTTTTGGCCTAGGTGTTTTTGAAGGGTTTTAATATTTTTATGAACTTATCAATCTCTTTACTTTTTGAGCAGTACCTAATGAACATTCTCCAAGTTTAGCTGCTCTTCTAAGTGACTCACCATTTTCAAGTTCTTGCTTTACTTTTTTGTATTTAATTAAAAACTCATCATTACTCATAGCAACACCATAAAGACGACCTTTATATTTTCCTTTAGCTTTAGCAATCTCAATTCCCTGACGTTGACGTTCTAACATATTAGTTCGTTCCATTTCTGCCACGTTTCCAAGAACACTAATAATCATTTTAAATATTGGATTTGGTTTACTATCCACCATAGAATACATCCCAATATTTTCAACATATAAATTAACATTGTGTTGATTAAAGAATTCTGAAACAGTCAGAATGTCTAAGATGTTTCTTCCCATTCTATCAATTGAAGAAATATGAACTTCATCAACTTTATTATTAATAATATCGTTTGTTAGTTTTTTTCCTTGTGGCCTTTCGAAGAATGGAATAGCTCCACTAATTTTATCGATATAAACAGTTTGGAACTTATCTGAATTGATTTGCTGTCTATCTGTGTTTTGCTCTAATGTAGAAACTCTAATATATTTTACCTTCATAATTTAAAACGTTATTAAGTAAATATAGTGTATATTTTTAGGATGTCAAAAATATACACCTGAAAACTTATCTACAGTTCAAATTAAGTGTGTCATTTTGAAGCATACTCTAAAAATATACACTTCAGATAACCAATTCATTTTTGAAATATTCCAATATCATTACCATAGCGAGCGTGTCCAACTCACAATATTTCAATAGTGCACTTGTAAGTTGTTCTCTTTCCTGGTTAGACATATCAGTATATTGTAATTTACCGTAAGCAGTAAGAGCAGCTCCTCCATCCGCTATATCCTCAATTTCAGATAATGACAGTTCTATTTGCTCTTCTGTCCAATCTTCAAATACCTTTGGCAATAATTTATAAGGATTCACAACCTCATTATCTTCAATTTTCAACCATATATGATTGGAGTCGAAATTTTTGCTTGAAACTTTAATATCTCCTATAGCCTTTGAATATTTATCTTTTAGAAAAACACTACTTTTTAATATTGCTGGTAATACCATTTTAATGGAGTTAGAACCTTTGGCATAGGGATTATAATAATATTTCTTAATGACTTCACACAAGTCAACCATGTCACGATTTCCTCTCCAGGTCGTAACACTATTCCTTTTACTATGCGAAATAGTTTGTATAAAATCTATAAGTTCATGTTTATCATCTTCATCCGAATCTAATAATTGTTCATAAATAGCATTTACAATTGTATTTTCATGAGCAGCAAATTTGAATATAGTACCAACATCTGCTGCAAGCACTTTTTTTAATTGTCTGATAAACTCAAAATTGGGAAAAACTCCAGGTTTATTATTAATATATTCTGAAGCATGATGAATTGTACCATCTTCGTGATAAGTATGATGCGAAAATTGAAATGCTATTTGCTCATAAGGTCTTCTATCTTTATTAAATGGCAATGCTACTGTACTGGTTTCAAAATCTATAAAATGAAAGGGATAAATCCAGGAGGCCATTTCTTGCTTCAGCCCATCGACATCGACATAACTAGTATTATCCTCATTTATATCTTTTTCTATTTGAATCCACTGTCTCTCAGTTCTAGATAACTTCCCAGCTTCTTCTTTATAACCTATAGCTTCTGGAGTGATGTCTTTTTTAAAAATAACTCCTTCAGAAAACAATTTTTCTCCTCGTCTAAAGTCCCAAATATCAAAAGTGTTTGGAGTGTTAAAATCTCTATTTGTCCATTGGTGTTGCTTCCTAAAACATGTTTTAAATCCCGATAATTTCCCTTCATTTTCTTCGGTATCTGTAGTTTTAAATTCACAACTTTTACATGCTCTATAACTTGTTGGCCAATTATAATACCTATCTTCTAAATAGGCTTCTTTTAATAGCGTAATCGATTCTATAAAGCCCATGTTATCATGAAACTTGTATTTATCTGTCATTATACCTTCTACAGCTTGACTGATATCAACTTTCCCTAAAACTGAAGTCCCTAATTTCGAAATATCTGATTCCAATTTTACAATACCTGTTCTATTATCGGCTTGTTTACTTATTCTAAACAATTGATTGAGACCATCGATGGAAGCTTTGGCCTCTTTATTAGCCATCATTAGATAAGGATTAATTGACCAACCTGGATAGACTAGCTGTATAACATATTTTTGAAATGCGATATCAAACAAATATGACTTCCAACTTGAAACAAGGCCACCTTTCTTTCCTATAAAAGTATAATCATTGGAAGGACTATATGATTTTGCCTTAACTTCTATAAGTTTAATATTGCTGCCTTGCTTAATTAAAATGTCCGTCCGTATAAATAGATTGTCTATAAAAAAAGCAGCTTCAAATATGATTATATTTTCTTGTAAGAGTAATATTTTAGTTTGCTCTGCTAGTCTCTCATAATCCCAATCATTCCCTTCAATTAAAACTCCATTTGGGTAATGCATACGTGCCAGTTCTTCTACCTGGAATCCACCTTGAGCCAAAGCTTGTAAAAATGTATCATCGGTTTTTTGATTTGAGTACTCAACTTTTTTAGTGTAGAATAGCTTATTGGGACATTCTAAACCTAATTTAAATCTGGATTTGGTGAGGACTCTCATAATTTTTACTCCAAAATAACTTTTCTAAATGTTAATGATATCCTACGCTCACGGTTCCTTTTTGACTCATTAAATTTGTCAGATTTGCGAGAAGCAATACCATGTTCGTACAAATATCTAGATTCGTTACTAAATACTAACAACGACCTACGTTTAAGCAAAATACTAATCTTTTCTTTGGATTTAATATTTTTTATATCCATCACAGTGTCAGAAGCTAAACTTAAAGATATAATTGTCTCACTAAAACAGGGTTCACAATCTACATGCATCGCTATACCTTGTCCAGGCTCATAATTATTGACAATAATTTGGTCGGGTATAAAATCAACAACACCTTTACTCAATAGCTTGTCACATAAACCCTTACTCCAATCGGGTAATTCACCTAACCTAAAGTTTTGATTAATTTTCCTTGCTCGATAGTCATACTTATACCCATAGTGTTGAACTTTCCTTTTTAAATCATCCAACCAAGGTTGCTTATCAATAATATCGATAAGTGTTCTTTCTTCAGTTTCAGTGAGAAAATGCTCTTTATAAACTAGACCGTTTATTTGTGATACAAGTTCTTCATTAACCTCTTCATCTGTTTTATATGTTCCAAATAAATCCATTACAATTCTAATAATTCAAAATACACTTTTTCATCTTTCTCATACCTTGACATTTCGTTATTTTTGTATCTAACAACTTCTCGTCTACTTAATTTTGAATTATAGGCTTTTAGTGTTCTTTTAAACACATTATAACTATGATTTCTCTTTTCCATAGCAGAATTCTGGAATAATATAGAGTACTTATTCAATGGAAATCTCTCAACCAATTGATTAATAAACTCTGCTAATAGCTTAGCTTGTTCTGAGTTAATGTTTCCAAAAAAATAAGAAAAGTTAAAAATGCAAAGCTTTGTTTGCGATAGCATATCTTCAAATTGAGCTTCTTCAATATCAGAGAAATTTGTCACCAAATTATAATTAAAATTAACTCCAAACATTGAAGATTGTAAAAATGATTTGGCCTTTTCTAACATTGCGGTTGAAATATCAATTCCAACATATTCAATCATAGCATTTTCTTGAGCTGTGTTTAAATATGACTGAAGTGCTATTCCAGCAGTACATGGTCCACATCCCCAATCGACAAAAACCATTTTCTTAGAATTGTTTTGTAATTCATTTTGGAATAACTCGTCAAAGGATTTAAAAATAGCTAATTGAGAAAAATAATGTTTCCTCATATTGTAATAGCAATACAATAAGGTACGGTCTTTCGGCTCATGAGTAATGATAACTTCATCAAAATTAGCTCGTCCATAACCAATAACCGTTGTGCGGTTATATTCATTATCATATCCCAAAATACCCTTTGGATAATTAGGACTTCTATCTTTTATAGGATTCAAAACAAGCTCATTAAAAACCAAATTAAAAGAGGCGTCTGGTAGTTGTACCTCTTCTTCAGTAGAGGTCTTTTTCAAATCAAGTTCTTCATTAAAAGATATGTCTCCAGTTAGCAAACCATCAACTCCTTCTTCAATTAAACCTCCTCTAGATTTTATAAACTGAGTTAATTTATAGTAAATAGAAACATTAGAAATATAATATGGATTCCCTATCAATATAAGCTGTTCTTTAGCCCTGGTAAGAGCCACATTTAGCTTCCTGTCCACAAGTTCTCCTGTATCACTATCAACCGTAGTGTTTGCAGACAAAAACTCTAACTGAGCGAGAGAGTTAACACATAAGCTCAAAATAATAATATCTTTTTGACTTCCCTGGTATCGTTCTACGGTATCAACAGCAATACCTTCCCAATTAGGGATTTCAGCTTTTTCTAACTCTTTCTTTATTAATGCTATTTGATTCCTGTAGGGCGTAATAATACCAATGGTTTTTTGTGATTGGTATTTAACTTCTCTCAACTCATTTTTGTCAGTAAGTAGAGTGCCTTCATTATTGTTGTATAAATCAATAATTTGCTGCACCAGTTTTGCAGTAGTTTGGGCTTCAAACTCGTTTGTTTTTCTGTTACTAGACTCTGTAACTTTACTTGGAATATATAATAATCGTCTATTCCCTAAATATTTTTGGATGTTATTTTCGAAAGTTCTGAATGGCAATGCTCCAGTTTGGTGGCGTAAACCAGCTATCTTTAATTTATTTCCATAAAAACAGTGATTTGGAAATGTAGCAACACTTTTATGCATTCGTCCTTGGAAGCTCAACATATTAGAAGCATGTTTCCATCCTTTATCTTTTGATAATCGTAGCATTCTCTCAAAGTAAGACTCTCTCAAATCACCAATACCAATACTTTTTAAACTAGAATCAAATCTTTTTGCTTGTTCTTGACTTTGTAATGAAACTGCTGGTAACTGTTTATGGTCTCCAATAAGAATAAACTTTTTAAACCTCCCTAATAAACCAACCAATTGAGGTTCTAATATCTGTGAAGCTTCATCAATAATAACCGTATCGAATTTCTTGATTTTAAAAAGTTCTGTTTTATTAATAATTGATGATACTGTTGAAACAAAAACACGGTGTTTTGATAAAACCTCCACTAGTTCAGCTCTATTGGTGCAGCCTTCTGCAATGCCATCTAATAAGTTATGGTGATGTTCTGTAGCAGTTCCTAATCTTGAACCTATTCTAATAAAGTTTCTATCTGTTCGTCCAAAATTAATACGGCCATCATTTTGGTCTTCAAAATTTATAATAGCATTATTAATCGACTCACAAATCTCATCTACAGCGCGATTAGTGTATGCTAAAACCAAAATATTACCTTCTATAGAACTATGAAGCTGTCTTACCAAGTGCTTTAACATGATGCTGGTTTTACCAGTTCCTGGAGGGCCAATTAATAGATAATAATCTTTTGCCGATAATGCTTCACTTAATATTTTATTTTGCTCTTTTCTTGATTCTGGGTTTTTATTTTCGTCTTCGGTAACAAACTCTTTTAACTCACAATCAAACTCTTCTGGAGCTCGTTTTCCAAGTAATAAATCTCGTTTAGACCTATCTGTTTTGATAAACTTGAATAAGCTCTTAAACATGCTATGGAATGAATGGTCGAGACTATCGTGTTCTATACACCAAGGTTTATCGTTGTTGAAAATTTTATCTTTAGCTACTGCATTTTGCTTGTATCTAAAAACAACTTCCATACAACCATCATTATCTATCTCTTTTGAAATAGAACACTTAAAAATCTGGCCTTGAGTAACAAGAGCATCCTTTTCGGCTTTTTGGTAGAGTACACAAATATCACCTCGTCTAAAATTAAATGCATCGGAATCTAAAAGAGCAGTATGTTTTAGTATTAATCTTGGATTTACTTCATCATCACTATAGTTATTCTCAATTTTTAAAGGCTCTATTGCATCACTTTCATCATTTTCACTAACATCTTCCTTATTCCAAAGTGCAGCATGACCTTTAGAATATTTACCATCGCCTATTTTAGAAAGCATTAGTTCTTGAGCAACAAATTGGTAAAAAGCTAAAAAATATTGTAACTCATCATTATCTAATTTTCTTAAAGCATCTTGGATAGCATCAAAATCTCTTCTAAACCACTCTAATTTAGGATGCAAATCGATTCCTAGTTTTTCAAATCCTAATTCACTGAAAAACTGACTTATAATATCACTGCTCTCAGCAGAAACTACGGCTCTTTCCTTACTAACAATAACGTTTCTAGTATTTAGTATTCTTTTATCAAAATCGACATATTTAGGTACCCATCTTATATTCTCACCTTGGATAGTAGCTGAGGAATAACAAATAGCAGCTTCAATATTGTTATCTGGCATATTGTATACCTGTCGTAACATCATACGATACATTCTTGCTTGCGCTGCATGATTGTCGCTAACTTTTGTAGGCGAATTATCTCTTGACCATGGTAAACGTCCAGATTTTAATTCTATAATTTTTGCTGCTTGATTAGATTTGTCCAACACATCTAAACGTCCTTGTAATCCTATTTTTTCGTTTATGAAAGCGGGTTCTAAAACTGTACTATCTTTATTTATATCAACTCCATCACTTTCAAAATCTAACTGTACTACACGTTTTAAATTATCGAATTGCTCTCTTGTTTTTTGCACAAAACTTTTTAGCTCCTGGTCATCTTTAAATAAGACAGTGTACTGAAAAGGACTATTCTTAAAAGTTTCTTTTATGAGGTTGCTAAATAAAGGCTGATTATCTCTAGGTGCATACACTAACTCATCCATAAAAAAGTTAGAAACATTTCCCTTTAATAAGGCAGCCGAAGCTTCCACTTCAATCATTCGTTTAATAAAAAACAGTTGCCATGGTGCTATTTCATTACCTCCAATGTTTTGAAAACACTCTGCTACAGCTGAAATATCAATTAGATAATCTGGTTGATATACAATATGTAATGGCAAACAATTGTCATTCTCATCAATTTTAACTTCTAATAAGGATAATTTATCACCTACTTGAATTATATCCAGCGTATCGGCATATTCTTTTAATAGATAATCATCTTGTAATGGTATTTTAAACTGATTCCCATCATCAGTATCTACAATAATATGGTTACTTGTTTTATCCCAAACGTACCCAACTAAGGCATTATAATGCGCTTTGGCTTTTGGTGGCTCATAAGTGTCGTACGTTGCTTTATCTGTAATACTAACAAACCAATTTGGTATTGGACTAGATGTTAGCTTCTCTATAAATTTACCTACAGTTAGTAAATATCCATAAAAGTGCCCTTCATCTATTTTGTTAATGGTATCATTTGTTTTAGTATTAAATCTCAAAGCTCCCAAACTCCTCTTTAGGTTTCCAGTTAACTGTTCTTTTCTGTATATAAAATCTAATCTGGCATACAAACTTGGGAATTGTATAGAGGTTTCAGCAGTATAATCTGAAGCAATTAATTGAAGAATACGTTTTAATTCTTTAACACGATATGGTAAGGTCTTATTGTTTTCCTCTGCTATTTCAAATAGTAAATCGTAATATGCGGTGCTGTTTATACTCATACAATTTCTTTAATTTTTTATTCCAATAAATAAATTATCTAAACTAGGCCCAGAACCCATAACAAGTTCATAGCAAATAATATTTTTAGTGTCTTTGGATTCCAATTCTATAAACTTGATTATATCTCCTGTATACGCTTTTTCAACCCATTTCTTGCTAAACTCAAACTCACCATCGTAATAAATAAACTCAGTAGCACTTGAAACCTCATTATTTACTTCATTTTCCTCATCAATTATAACTTCTCCTGTTATTGGACATTCAAAATACAATGGGCTATCTAGCAGTACTATTTCTTTTTTCATTTTAAAAATTTTTACTTCATCAACACCTCATTAGTAACATCATCCATATTAGCAGCAACAATCATTTCACTATCCAAAGCTGTAAAGTGTTTTTTACCACAATCTATTTTACCTTGTTCTTTTGGTCTTAAATCAAATAGTCCAGTACTTCCTTTAGATTCTACTACAAAGAATAGTTTTTCTTCATTTTCATCCTTCCAAAGAATAGCCCAATCTGGATTATAAGTTCCTAGAGGTGTATCAATCTTAAACCAGTTTGGTAGCTTGGCATACACAGAAATATTTTCACTTTCTTCAAAATCGTTAGCTAGTGTAGATTCTACATTAGAATCATAGACAACATAGTCGTAAGGTGACTTTGTACTTTCTTTTAAGTTGTTTTTAAGATATCCGAATAACTCTTCATTTTCAAAAAGTTCTTGACTATAATATTCAGTATCATCAATCTTTTTGTATTGAATACCATCAATAATATGCATTCGCATTTGCTCATTAATAATATCTATACAACCTTCAATAAATTTTTGAGGATTAATTTTAAAATACGGTAACCTAGTTGTTCCTGTAAGTATTTCTACTATTGACTTTCTAGTTAGTTGCGTTTCATTTTGCAAATAGCCAACAATATCTGGAAGCACTTCTACTTCTTCATTTAATGTTTCGGTTCTAACACTATTAGGTTTTATCTCGGCTTCAACACCTCCAATATCAATTGAAAGCGATGCTTTACTATAATGTAGTTTTCCTCTAGTAATTTTTAATCTATCATCTAATGCATTAATACACTCTTTTACTAAACTAGCTGAATCAAAATCTACAGAAAAAGTTGTTTTGTATTTTACACGTTCCCAAAGTGCTTTAAATTCTGGACTGTCCAATACTCGTTTATTTACTTTTACTCTTTTCTTTTCGTCTTTATTTTTAATTTCGAGTTTACCAGCAGCATCTTTTAAATTACTTAATACTTGTTTTAAAACGTGTTTGTTTTCAGTAATTTCTTCTGGTAACTTAACATTATCATTTTTTAAGTCGGTTCTTAATTCGTCTTGCACTTTTCCTCTAGCATCAATATAGCCTTGAGTTAATAAATGCTTGAATAATTCTTCAGATTTTTTCTGACCTAAATACACTGGTGTTTCGTCTTCAATAGCCAACACCACATTAGCAAAACTGTGGGACTCTAAAATTCCGAAACGGATACCAGTATCTGATTCTACTTCTTTTTGAAAGTTACTTACAAAATCGCTGTAAGATTCTGTAGCCATTACTGTAAGTGTATTGACTTCATGACCATAAATACGTTCTCCATCTTGGTTAACGCATAAACGCAAACCTCTACCAATTTCTTGTCTTCTTTTTATTTCTGAATTACCAGCATCTTTAAGCGTACAGATTTGAAATACATTAGGATTATCCCATCCTTCTTTTAATGCTGAATGCGAAAAGATAAAACGTAATTTAGACTTGAAGCTTAACAGCATTTCTTTGTCTCGCATAATTAAACTGTAAGTATCTTCATCTGCTTTTACTTTTCCTGTGGTATCTTTAAAATACTCGAACTTGTCTTTTTTGTTACTGGATTTACTCTTTTTATCTATTGAGAAATATCCATTATGTACAGCCGAAGCATCTTTTTCATCATCGGTAATTTCTTCAAATAGACTTACATATTTTGGTTTGGTAATTAGCTTTAAATACTCTTTTTCAAATATCTCGGCATACTCACCATTTTCAGCATTTCCTTCTTCATCGTACACACGGTACTTACTAACAGAATCAATAAAAAACAAACTTAGTACTTTAATACCTTGAGGATTTAAAATAAGCTCTTTATCTAAATGCTCTTCAATTGTTTTACTTATTAAAGCTGTTTTTACTTGCTTTTCATCTACAGCACCAATGGACTGACCTAAACGAATTACATCTTCTTTACTTGTAAAATCTATATACTCATTACCATCTACAGCATGAATATCTTTTATTATATAGCCTTCGTACTCAATTCTATCTGTTAGTTGTTCTAAGTCTTCATTTTGCTTTACAGTGTAGGTTTTTCTGGTAATACTTCCATTCTTAAACGCATCTACTTCTACTTTAGCCACTGGGAATCCTTTGCTAATTTTTACACTTACTAAACGAATATAAGCTTGATTGTTTACGCCTTCTGTTCGTACAGAACCAACTTCTATTTGTTTTACTAATTTTTTATCATAAGCATCAATAGCATCCAGCTTGTACATTAGGTTTACTTTTTCCTTATGTGTAGCAGAATACCTAATAATAGATAATGGATGTAAACTTTGTACTGCTTTTTTACGAATAGGTGTACTCATGGTACTTTGTGGCTCATCTATAAAAACAACTGGATTTGTGTTTTTAATAAGGTCTAAAGGTTTGTACCCTAAACTATCGTTATATCTGTGAATAATATTGGTTTTATTATCCTTTTTAGGGTTTACAAAACTTTTAGAAAAGGCATCAATATTTATAACCATAATTTCTAAACCATCGTTGGTAGAAAAATCACGGACTTCGTTTAATTTACTACTATCGTAAATAAAGAAGTTGTAATTAATATTATCGTACAACTGTTTAAAATGCTCCTTGGTAATTTCTAACGACTTATAAACACCTTCTTTAATAGGAATGGAAGGCACTACAATAATATGTTTAGAAAAGCCATATTTACGGTACAGCTCCATAATAGAACGTAAATACACATATGTTTTACCAGTACCAGTTTCCATTTCGATGGTAAAGTCTAAATGATTTCGGTTAACCTCTTTACGTTCTGATGGTTTTAAACCATTGGCTAGTTGAATGTTTTGCACATTTTCTAGCAACTTACCTTCGCTTATCGTTAAACGGTTTCCATAACCAATTTCGTTAAACGATATATTATGTTGTTTTGCTAAAAACTCTGGAGAATACACCGTAAAATTAGCCTCACAAACTTCTTGACCTTGAAATATATCTACTATTGCGTTTATACCTTCTTTTTGGTAGTCTAACGCAGCATCAAATTGAATTTTCATTTTTAAATACTTTTAATTTCTGTGATACCAAAACGTTTTAAAGTTTGTACCGAATTTGTTTTTTCTACATCTGTAAAGCCTGTATCCTTAAATATAACACGACACATTTCTGGTGCTAATTCTTTTTTCCACAACCCAATACCTTCTGCAACTTTATTAGTTAAATTATTTCCTAAACAAATAAACAATGCACCAAAACCTACATTAAATACTGTTTTACCTTCAATAGTTTTTTCTTCTATTGGTAAGGTTAAATCTAAACCATATTTTAAAAGTATTTCGTACAATACATCTTCTTCTGTTCTGTCTGTTTTTATATTACTTACAGCATCCCAAAGGTTAGCTTCTAAATCTTCTGGGTTACCATCCCATCCTTTTATATTACTGCTATCTAGTTTGAACACTTTAAATCCTAAATCCAATTCTTTAGCTCTTTCTGGGTTTTCCTCTACTATCTTTTTTGCAGCTCTACGGATACGTTCTTTTCCTATTTCCGTAATTGTTTTATATCCAGCTTTAAAGGCTTCACTTTTTTCATAGACATGCTCTGGAAGTTGAATTTGAATATGTTTTCTATTTGATTTTTCTTCTAAATTTAATTTCATAGTTGCATGAGCTACAGTTGCTGAACCAGAGAAGAAATCTAATACAATATCATTTTCTTTAGTAAAACTACCAATATGTTGTTTGCAGACTTCTACAACTTTTGGCGTGTCAAATGGTATATCTAAATCTTCAAGTAGGGCAGTATCACTTCCTCCATAGTATAGTAGAGAAGGGATATTTTCAAACATGTTTTTAGATAATAAATATTTTTTTCTTGGCTGTATAGTCTCATCTTTACCAAACAAAACGAGGTTTTTGTCTAGTAATTCGTTCATTGTTGAACTTGGGTTCCTCCAGCCTCTTGGTGGTATAACACATTCCTTGTTTGTTTCTGGATGGATTAAAGGAACAAAGTAATCTTGAGGTGCTTTTTTCTTGTTTGGCCAAGCCATAGAGACTGATTGGTAAACATTTCCATTTTCATCCATTTTATTATAAGCTTTTTCCCCTCCACTAAATTCTGTTTTAGAGTTAATCCATTGAGAAAATTCTTTATTTATTTCCTCTAAAGAAGATTCACTTATTTTCTTAAATAAACTTTCTGCTTTTTTTAAAATAGTTTTCGCATTTTTTTTTGGTCTGACAAGTACAGTCTTTTCTAAAAAAGCTTCTTTACTTTTTGTAAATACAAGAATGTTTTCATGTTGATATGCAATCCCTTTAGAATCCCCTTTTGGGTTTCTTTTATCCCAAATTATTGTACCTAAATCATTTTCCTCCCCATAAATTTCATTTAAAATTTTATGTAAATTTAGAACTTCATTCTCATCCATATTAACTAAAATAGCACCATCATCTTTCAATAAATTACGAGCCAAACGCAGACGAGGATACATCATATTCAACCAGTTAGAATGATAACGTCCGTCACTATCTGAGTTTGTGCTTAATTTATTTCCTTCTTCATCGAACTGTCCAGTAACTTCTTGGTAATTGCGTAAGTTATCTTTGTAATCATCTTTATATACAAAGTCCTTACCTGTATTATATGGTGGGTCTATGTAAATCATTTTTATTTTACCAGCATAACTTTTTTGTAGCAGTTTCAACACTTCTAAGTTATCACCTTCTATGTATACATTTTCTGTAGTGTCCCAATCTACACTCTCTTCTTTAGCTGGGCGTAAAGTACCTGTGCTTGGTTTATGCGCTTCACGTCTGGCTTGTGCTTTACCAGCCCATGTAAAACGGTAGTATTCATCTTCTTCTTCAACTTCATCACCGAAAACATCTCTAAAGACATCAAAATCAATTTTGTTTTCGGTTATTAATTCTGGAAATAGCTCTTTAAGTTTTTCTATATTTTCTTGCAATAAATCTTTACTCATAGATAACTTACTGCCTTTTTTAATCTGTTCCATAAATTAAATACTTTTAATTTCTGTTATACCAAAACGCTTTAAGGTTTGTACCGAATTTGTTTTTTCTACATCTGTAAAGCCAGTATCTTTAAAAATAACACGACACATTTCTGGATTTAGGTCTTCTTTCCACTTACCAATACCTTCTGCAACTTTGCTAGTTAGGTTATCGCCTAAACAAATAAATAAAGCGCCAAAACCTACATTAAATACTGTTTTGCCCTCTATGGTTTTTTCTTCTATTGGTAAGGTTAGGTCTAAACCGTATTTTAAGAGTATCTCGTACAATACATCTTCTTCTGTTCTGTCTTTTTTTATATTACTTACAGCATCCCAAAGGTTAGCCTCTAAATCTTCTGGATTACCATCCCAACCTTTTATATTACTACTATCTAGCTTAAACACTTTAAAACCTAAATCTAAGTTTTTTACTTTTTCTGGATTTTCTTCTGTTATTTTTTTTGCTGCTCTGCGGATGCGTTCTTTTCCTAATTCTGTTATCTTTTCATAACCTTCTTTAAAGGCAAGATGTTTTTCATTTATAAGTTCGGGTAATTGAATTTGAATAAATTTTCTTTGAGAATTTTTCTCTGAGTTGACTTCTGATACAGCATGAGCTGTTGTTGCAGAACCAGAGAAAAAATCTAAGACTATGTCAGATGGACTTGTACCACAAAGTATTAGTTTTTTAATGAAGTGTTTTGATTTTGGAAAATCCATCACATTCTTGTTAAATAATTCCTTTATAGATTTTTTTCCGTAATCGTTACTTATTTCTTTCTCATTCCATAAAGATTTGGGTAATGTCAATGCAGTATTTCCATCTTCATCAAATAAGTAATCTTTTCTAAACACTTGCCAATGATTATTTATTTGCGCAGCAACTAAAAGATGATTGTCTGAAGTCACTTTATCTTTACCCCAAGTCCAACATGTTTTTACTCCTTCAATTGTTTCTGGAAGTGCCGTTTCTGTATATGTACTATCTTTAATTACAGAAACACTTAGTGTTTCTGGACATATAAAAATAGGGTAGTAAAGATTTGGTCGAGTGATAGGATTAAATGCTTGATTTCTATTCCTTAACCCTAATACCCTATGAGCACCTCTTTCATCATTTCTGTCATATTCATCAACCATTTTTCCAGTTTTTTCTAAACCATACATAGTCGAACTTTTAGAAGTATTTTTTCCATATATCAATAAAGTCTCATGAGTTTTGGCAACAAAATCATCTAAATGTCTTCCTCTAGGGTTCAACTGAACGGCTAAACTTGCAATGAAATTTGATTCTCCATATAATTCATCGCATATTTTTTTTAAATTATAAGATTCATTATCATCAATACTCATAAAAATCACACCATCCTCTTTTAATAAATTACGAGCTAAACGCAAACGAGGATACATCATATTTAACCAATTAGAATGGTAACGCCCATCACTATCGCTATTGGTACTTAATTTATTACCATCATTATCAACTTGCCCAGTAACTTCTTGATAGTTTCTTAAATTATCTTTATAATTATCCTTATATACAAAGTCTTTACCTGTATTATATGGTGGGTCTATATATATCATTTTTACTTTACCAGCATAACTTTTTTGTAATAGTTTTAAGACTTCTAGGTTATCGCCTTCAATGTATACATTTTCTGTAGTGTCCCAATCTACACTCTCTTCTTTTGCTGGACGCAAAGTACCTGTACTAGGTTTATGCGCTTCACGTCTGGCTTGTGCTTTACCAGCCCATGTAAAACGATAGTATTCATCTTCTTCTTCAATATCTTCACCTAAAACGTCTTGCAATACAGTAAAGTCTATTTTGCCTTCGGTAACAATTTCTGGAAAAAGTTGTTTAAGCTTTTCTATGTTATCGGCTACTAAATCTTTGCTTTGCGTTAGGTTATCGCCTTGTTGTATTTTATCTATGCTCATACTGTGGTGAGTTGTTGCTTAATGCGTTCTATTTGTTGTCGCTTTTTCTGTATGGCTACATTTAAAGCTACTTTGTTATTTAGTTGTTTTTCTTTACTTAACTGGCTTTTAAGGCTAGTTATTTCGGTTTCTATGTTTTCTATGGCTAATAAATTAGCCATATCTGCTTCCGTACGTTTTTGGCTTCGTTTATTAAAACTACCTGTACTTTGTGCTACTTGGTGTTGTACTACTGCTTGTATGTAACTTTTATATGTGGTTTCTAGATTGGTTTTATCTAGTGTATTAAAATCTAAAGCTTTAAAAAAAGCTTCGGTTTGCTCGTTTTTATAAAGTTTAGATATTGCTGAGGTATTAAACTGTTGGTCTACTACCAATTTATTATTATCTACTTGGTTAATGCGTTTTTCGGCTACATTGATAACAAAATCGTTACCGTCTTCAACTACCAGTACAACTTGATGCGCAATATATTTTTGAATGAATTGCGCACAGTTTTCAGCATGCTTTTCTAACTGGTTATTATTAATACTACACGTAATTATTAAAATATTCTCGTAACTATCGGTTTCTGTTACTACTGCTGGAATATTAGTTTTCTCTAGATTAACTTGCCCCAATATTTCCATAGCGACAATAGCATTGTTTAGCAACTTTTTTTCAGCACTGGAAAGGCTAAAATTCCGAAGAAAAAAAGCTTTAGTTAACCGTTGCGCTACCAAACTACGGTCTGGTATTTTAAATATGTTATTAAACGAATTACTCATTTATTTTATAATTAAATAACTGACTAGCTCTAAAGCTTCATCATTATCCATGTTTTTATTTGCTAAATTAATTGCACCACGAGTAGCCAACATATCTAAACCAACTTCTTCTTGTACACCAACTACATCTTTTAATGATGCTTTTAATAGTTGAGTATAGGCTTGCATTTTTTTAGTTGCTTTGGTTTCTTTTTCAAATTCGGCAACTAAATCTGGTAACACTTTATCGTTACCCATGCATAGTTTTCTAAAATAATCTAGTGCTATTTTAGTTTGTGCAGCTGTAACGCTTTCTTTACCATCTAGACTAGCATATACTAAGAAGTATGGATATAAAATGTTGTTTTTAAGCTTATCGCTTATATCGTTGCTAGTATCTTTTAAACAGAAAATTACACCTTCTTTAACGCTGTCTAAATTAGATTTTACAATAGCATAAGATGCTGGTGGAATTTCGTTTAAAGCTTCTATTTGTGCATCGCTACTTTTTTCTAAATCTATTTTAAAATCGTTAAAAGTCATATCGGTAATAGAAATATTACCATTAATATCTTCTAAATCTAGTACTTGGTCTTGTAGCTGTTTTAATTGGCGTTTACGATAATCTAAATCTTGCATTTCACGACTATTTCTAGAAATTACATTATCTTCTCCAGTAGCAGAAACATCTAGCATAACCATACGTCCTTTTACTTTTGCTACTAAGTCTATAAAACTATCAAGCTCCATACTTGGAAAAAAATTAACCAGCTGTATTTGCTCGTTAATAGAACCAATACGGTCTATACGCCCAAAACGTTGAATGATGCGTACTGGATTCCAGTGAATATCATAGTTTACTAAATAATCGCAATCTTGTAAGTTTTGACCTTCTGAGATACAATCTGTACAGAATAAAATATCTATTTCAGATTTTACATCTGGATACACATCTTTTCTTTTTTTAGATAACGGTGAAAAATGAGTTAATATAGAGTTGAGGTCGTTTTTGCAATTTTTCATGTTGGTTTTGTTGTGACCAGAACCAGTAACTAATGCAGTATTTAAACCTTTTTCTTTTTTTAGCCAGTCGCTTAATTCATTGTACATGTAATTTGCTGTATCTGCAAAGGCAGTAAATACAATTACTTTTTTATTGTTTCCGTTTAGTGGGTTTTCTAATTTACCTTCAATTAGGCTTTTTAATTTTAAGAGCTTTGCATCGCGTTTTACATCTATAAGCTTGATACTTGCTAGTATGTTTGTTAAAATGCTTTTATCGTGCTTTAAATCTTGTTTCCAGCGTATGCCATCAATATCTTGAATAAGTACTTTTGTTTTACCACCAATTAGTAAATCTTCTAAAGTGGTATCATCAATATCTATATCTGTAATATTGGTGTCTAAATCTATATCTCCATTTTTATGCTCTTCTAATTGTTTTAAATTAGAGTTAACTAGAGCAATTAGTTTTTCTACGGTAAGTTTAAATGAATGTATAGAACTTTCTAAACGTTTTAAAAGGTTAACACGCATTAAGTATATTAAACTCTGCTCTCTGTCTACTTGTTTAAAAACACTACCAGTATGCGTTTGCATATCGTATTTTTCTTCGTAAAAATCACGCTTATGAGGCATTACGTATCCTAACGGTGTATAAGACGCTAGTGTTAGTGTACTAATCTCATCGTAAATCTGACCAATATCTTTAAACTGATTTTTAGTGTCAATTTCTGGATGTATAGTAATAGGTGCTAAACGATTTGGAAACTTACCAATATCTGTAGTGTCGTAATATTTTTCAATATGTTTTCTAGACCTTGCGATGGTTAGCATATCTAGAATTCTAAAATAAGCACCATCTAAATGTTGCATCAGTTCATTTACATCTAAATCGTCTGGGTCTCCATCTCTAAACCAATTAGTAAAGCGACGTTGAGAATCTTTCATTACTTGAGATACGCTATTAATACCATGTGAAGCAAACGCAGCGTCATCACCTTCAGTTATAAAGGCTATTTGATTTTTCAAGTCATTCATTTTATTGTTAACTGGAGTGGCAGATAACATTAAAACTTTAGTACGAATATTTGCCTTGATAACATCTTGCATCAAACGTTTATAGCGTGTCATCCCTTTTTTAGTAGGATTGTTTCTAAAGTTATGAGATTCATCAATTACAACTAAATCGTAATTTCCCCAATTAATAGTTTCTAAATCTATATCACCAGATTTTCCACGAACTCTAGACAAATCTGTATGATTAAGCACGTTGTAGTTTAATCTGTCTTCTGCTAAAACATTGCGTTTATCATTTAGCGTATAAACCGTCCAGTTTTCTCTAAGCTTTTTAGGAGCTAAAACTAAAATTCTACTATTACGTAATTGATAATATTTAATAACACCTAAAGCTTCAAAGGTTTTACCTAAACCAACGCTGTCTGCAATTACACAGCCACCATAAGCTTCAATTTTTTCAATTGCACCAATTACAGCATCCTTTTGAAAATTATACAGTAGACTCCATATTTTAGAGTTTTTAAAACCTACTTTTTCAAGTTTTTCATCTGCTCGTTCGTTAATTGTAGAGTATTGGAAAATTTCACGAATACAGTATTTATAAATAGCTTCACCAGTAAAATTTGAAGTTCCTTTTTCGAGTTCTTCTACAACCATATCATTTAAAGATTGACTACTGTTTTCCCAAGCGTTTTTAAACAATGTTAAATATGTGCTATTGGAATCATCCAAAGCGTTTATAAGTACTGGAAACTGAGAAGGTAAAAGACCCAAACTTACAGAGTCTAAATTTAACGGTGTAAGTGTGTAGCAAGTTGAGTTATCTTCATTTTCTATAATTAAGATATTTTGATTTGCAGTACTTCCTTTTCTAAACTGGATTTTATCTTCTATTAAACCAATAACTTGATTTATTTTATATTTTCTATCTAATGCTAAGTTTAATTTTTGCTCAGCACTGTTTTGGATAAACTGAAAATCCTCTTCTGATTTTAAATCTAATAAAATATTTACTTGACTAGATTTTTTTAGCACTTCAATTAATTCAAAAACAGCAAAAGCAGTAAAGAAATTACAGCTTATGTAGACCTTAGATTTTTCATTAATTAAACTTTTGATTTCATCGATTAATAGGGTGTCTTGGTTGTTGATTAATTTCATTTAGCGGTTTGGTTATCAATTAATAGGTCTTTCACACTAACGTTTAGAAGCTCTGCAATTTCAAATAACACTTCAACTCTAGGTTGTCTTCGATTAGCAGCATAACTATTTACCATGTTATAGCTTTTACCAAGTCTTTCAGCAAGTAAAGATTGCTTTATGCCTTTTTCATTTAGAACTTCTTTAATACGATTCATAACGTGAATTTTAAAAAAAATAAATATAGAATTATTATCTCATAAAATGATATAAATCTTTCAAGAAAATGGTCTTTTTAGTTGCAGCTGCATATTTATGAATAAAGATAATTATGAAACAAAAAAACTATTTCGAATTCAAGCATATAATTGAATTAACTGGTATATCTGAGCGTACTTTTAGATACCGAATGAAAGCGATTAAAGAAAAGTATAAAGACCAACCAGAACTACTATTTAAGAAAAGGCATAGCTGGAGAATACACCACAGTTTACTTTTTGAATTTAATCACAAGTACCAAATAAATAATACCAATAAAAACTAAAACATATGGAATCTATTATAAAAAATATAGAATTAATGTACACTCCGTATACCAAAGAATTATTAATAAAATACGTTAACTTACAATATGAAGAAGATGCCGACTTTAGCGATGAAAGTCTAAAAACCGAACTCCTTTGGTTATATGAAAACAATGAGCTTGACCGATTGATACTTGCGGAGTATTTAGACTCAGACGCTTTAAAAATGAATATTTCTAATAAAACGAAAACAAACAATGCATCATCAAGCAAGCCATTAACACAACAACGATTATCAACATTAATCAAGTCTAAACTTGAAGAAGTTGATGGCGCTTTGTATGATTGTACCGTTACAGATTACCAACTATTAAAAAGTAATAACGGATTGTTTAATATACTAATACCCTTAAAATAACTAGCTATACACTTTCGAGTACATTCTCTTTATTTTACCCTACCTATGTTTTAACGGAGGGAGTAACCCCTCTTACAGCACCTCCCTCCGTTATCCCTAGGGTACCATTTGATGCTTTAAACGTACTTTTTTTTGTACTCTAGCCCTCACGTATTTGCTAACATGCAATTTTATAATAAACCGCTAAAACACTAAAAAGAAGCCGTTTTTTAATAATTGACACCATGATGAAAAAACTTTCGATACAAAAAGGGTATAAAATTTATATAGACATGCAATTTACTTTTAGTTATAGACATAGTATATTTAGAGCAGCTTAGTTAATTAAGCGTTATACAATGAAGAAAACAGGTTACAAAAAATATAGAACTATACATTTACCAAAAGTAATTGTAGATAACCTATTATTAAAATTACAAGTTGGGTTGGCAGATTTTGATTATAATATAGAAGTCTTTTTTTCTATTATAAATGAAATACTAACGAAGAGTGCTGTATACAATAAACAAAATGAAGATTACATGTATCAATTTACTCCATTGGACTCAAGGTATCTTAAAGTTAAATATGGCAATAGTTATACTAGTTATATCCGATTTTTAGTTAATCAAGGTGTTATATGGAATGATAATTATTATCAAGGTAAGACAACATATTATTACTTATATAATTTAGATTATTATATAAATAATACTAATACACTATATAATATAAATAAAGAAATTACTAGCTCTACCTATTGTTTCCCAGATAGCATTACAATAACAACCTCAAGCCATAAAAACATTAAGAAAACAGACAATCAAAAAAATAGGATTTATAATGATTGGTATAGTATAAAAATATTGATAAATTCTAAAAACACTAGCTATTTAACCTCTAGCTATGAGCAAGATTCAATGTTTATAAATAACGCACCTAAGCATATCAAAAAAATGGGGAGTCATTTTAGAAAACATTTTAAATTACATCATGAAGAAGCTCTAAGGTTTATTGAGAACCAATATAGAACAAATATTGGATTAGCTTTAACTGATGATGACAGAAATAGAACGAATCGAAAATACACCTCTAGGTTGTCTTCTGTTTTAGCTATTGATAATGGAAAAGTGAATAAAACACTTAAATTTAGTAAAAACTCAGCTAACAATAGAATTGACACCAATCTTACTTTTATGGCTAGTGAGTTAAGGCAATTTATTATTGGTTACGAGAATATGGTTTATTTAGACTTAAAAAACTCTCAACCTGTGATGCTTAATATTATTTTAAAAGACCATTATAAGGACGCGAATACAGATTTAAAAAGTGAAATTGATGAGTGTTTTAAGCATACTATGGAAGGTAAATGGTATGAACATTTGCAGCAATTATATGGTAAGACGAGAGAAGAATGTAAAGACATTTGGATGTGTATCGCTTATTCGAAAAACACAAGTTATTTAGAGATAAAGAAAACATTTAAAAAAGCTTACCCTGGTATTAATGCTATTATAGAGTCTTACAAAAAAAAGAAGCATGGTGATTTTTCGGTTAAACTAACACAGATTGAGTCCAAAATTTTTATTGATGGCATTTGTCGTGAATTGGTTAATCAAAATATTATTCCATATACTATACATGACTCTGTAATTGTGCCTAAAAAAGATAAAGCAAAAACTTTAAATATAATGCGAGCTGTTTTAGAAAAATATTTTAGTGCTGTTCCTGTTATAAGTGAGGAATAATTATAAATTTAACCTATATAAGATTTTAAACATAATTTAATGTTAGGAATATACTGTAGAACTTCAAAGAATAGGGCTGAAAAATACACTATAGAAAACCAACGAGAGGGAGGAATTAAATGTGCAATAGAGCTAGGTCTAGAATACATTATTTATATTGATGATGGGATTAGTGGAACTCTAGATGAAAGCGTGAGGGACGGCTTGTCTGATTTGTTTAGAGATATTAGAAAAAATAAAATAACTCATATCTATTGTATAGACCAATCTAGAATAGAAAGAGACACTAGAACTTGGGATTTCTTTGTTGCTGAATGTTTAAATAAGGAAATAAAATATTATCCAAACGGTTCTTTTTTCGCTTTAGATAATCCTACTAATAGGATGTTTGCTAGCTTGATGTCTGTTGTAAATGCTTATTACGCAGAAATAACCTCTAAAAAAGTAAGATTGGCAAATGCTCGTAAAGCTAAAGAAGGAAAGACGCATGGTATTAAACCATATGGTTATACTAAAGGAATCAATAATGAATATAAAATTGAAGAAAACGAAGCTGTTCATGTTAAACGTATGTTTAAATTATCTTTAGATGGAATTGGAGCTTATACTATAGCTAATATTTTAAATGAAGAAGGTATTCCTACAAAATTTAGTAAGAATTTTAAAGGTAAAATTAAAAGAAAAGACGAGTACACTGGTGCCATAACATATCATGATAAAAGTACTATTAAATGGCGAGGGAATGTAATAAGTGATATTCTAAGAAATAAAATTTATAAAGGAATACGAGAATGGAATCGAAATGAAGATAAAATTGAGAATATTAATGGTAAGCCTGTTAAAACAAAAGTTAAAGTTGAGCTTATAACTTCAAAAGTACCACACATTATTGAGCCAGAATTATGGGATAAAGTTCAAGCTAATTTATCCGTAAACAAAAAGAATGTTGGTAAAAAATCACAGTATAATTACCTTTTAAATGGCTTAGTGAAATGTCATCATTGTGAGCGATTATTTGTAGGTAAAAGGCGCAAAGGAAGTCGTGACAACTCATATAAATGTAAAGGAAAAGTTTATCCTAATTCGAATTGTGATAAATCACGAAGTATCAACATAAACAAGTTAGATACATTTATTATTAAACACCTCTTTATTTCTAAGAGTTTAAAAGGACACCTAGATAGCTTACCTAAAACTGAAAGTAAACATGATAGACTAAAAATTAAATTGGATGAAGAGAAAAGTATTCTAAAAAAAATAGAAAAGAAATTAGATAAAGGATATAAATTATTATTCAATGAAGATTCTGGGTTTAAAGATGATGAAGTTGTACAATCAAATGTTTTAAAATTAAAGAACAAGAAAAAAGAAAAATCTGAAGTAGTTACTAAATTAGAACAAGAATTGTTATTGGCTGAATCTAGTTTTAGAGATTCGAGAACAGAAAGATTACTAAGTGAATATACAGATGAATCTACCTTTGATGATATAAAAAGAATAATTCATTCATTAATTGATTATATTAAAATAGAACATCATAAAGAGGAAGGTAAGATGGGCACGTTCCTTTTAAACATAAAGTATAAAGGGTATGATGAGGTTATATCATTTATGACCAATTGGCATGCTAATAAATGGTATTGGATTTCTAAGTATAGAAAAGGCGCTAATACACCACAAGAATTGGAAGATGATAGAGAAATGGATAAGGCCTTACTAAAGCAATTTGGTATGAATAAAGATGATATCGAATTGACTGGGTTTCAAAAAGAAAGTGGACTTACAGATGACGAAATAGCAAAAATGAATCCTTTTAGCTCCAAATATGAAGGGGCTGAAACTAAGGAATTCATATATGATTTGATAGAATTAAAAACTGAAGAAATTATTGATTTTAATTAGATACACAAATTACCCGTATTTATATGTTTTTACGCTGGATGGTAAGAAACGACAATACTGGAGTAGATTTTGGTATTTGGAAAACATTATCACCATCACAATTATCTTGTCCGTTAGATGTGCATTCTGGCAATGTAGCAAGAAAACTAGGTTTATTACAACGCAAACAAAATGATGGTAAAGCTTTAACAGAACTAGATAATGCATTAAGAAAAATGGATAAAAACGATCCTGTTAAATATGATTTTGCATTATTTGGATTAGGTGTGTTTGAAGGTTTTTAATAATTAATAAAACCTTTTTTTAACTCATTAAATATTTTAAAGTGAAACTCATATATAATTTTATTAACTTTGAATTTAGCATAAAAACTAAACTTAGTTATTTAAACTAGTTTAAATAATATTTAATAATTTTTAACACTAGTACTTTTGATAACTCCAAGGTTTCCAAAAAATGAGTCAGCCCGATTAAAAGCAGTAAAATCTTATCAGCTTTTAGATACACTTCCAGAGGAAGATTTTGATAATATAACAAATTTAGTTTCTAATTTAATTGATGTTCCTATTTCATTAATTACATTACTTGATGCTGAAAGAAATTTTTTAAAATCTCATTATGGAATTCCTTTTAACGAGGCTCCTAGAGATACCTCTTTTTGTGGTCACGCAATTTTAAGCGAAAATGATTTATTTGAAATTAAAGACGCACGTTTAGATCCAAGATTTGAAAACAATCCATTAGTAAAAGAACATAACGCTATATTTTATGCTGGTGCACCTTTAATAAATTCTGACGGTTTTCCTTTAGGCACATTATGTATTTTCGATTCTAAACCTAGAGTATTAAGTAATAAACAAAAAAAATCGCTTGTTATACTTGCTAAACAGGTAGTGCAATTATTTGAGTTAAGAAAAAACAACTTAGAACTTAGAGAAGTTAGAGAAGAATTAAAATTTCAAAATAATAATCTTAAAAATTTTGCAGGACATGTTTCTCATGATATGAAAATGCCTTTAGCAAACATGATTGTTACAACAGATATTTTAAAGAAAAAGTATGGCGATAGACTAGATGATAAAGCTTTACAGTATTTAACTAATTTAAAACGTTCTTCTTTTACATTAAGCGAGTATATATCTAATTTATTAGACCATTACGAAAGCGATAAAACCGATAATACTGTTGATTCTTTTTACTTAAATCACTTATTAGAAGATCTTGTAGACTTATTGCAAATAAATACAAATTGTCATATTAATTTTCCCGAAGATGATGTAGAGATAATATGTAATCGTGTTGCTTTAGAACAAATTTTACTAAACCTTATTGGTAACAGTTTAAAATATAATGATAAAGAGCATACAATAATTGATATTTCTTGTACTATTAAAGATGAATTTTATAACTTTTCTGTTACAGATAATGGCGTTGGTATTCCTGAAGACAAATTAGAAACCGTTTTTAATTTATTCTCGACAGTTGGTAACTTAGATAGAAATGGCAATAAGGGCCATGGTATTGGCTTATCTACAGTTAAAAACTTAGTGAAATCTTTAGGTGGAACTATTATGGTAACTTCTAAAATTGGAGAAAGCACCACTTTTAGTTTTACAGTTGTAAAGCCAGAAGTTTTTGATTAATTATAAATATATTTTTTAAAAAATTATAAATAAAAAAAGCCCAATTAACATTGCTAATTGGGCTTTTTTATATGGTAAAAGAAATTTTACTTCTTTCTTTCTTTTAAAATTTTCTTAGTTAAATCTAATTGAGTATTATATTTTTTACCACTCATACCCAAACATTCGCCATCAGATAATTTCATGGTTTTTTTGTCTTTAATATAAGTACCATCAGTTTTAACAACTGTTCCATCGTTTAGTTTTAACTCTTCATTTAGTGGCTTAACACCATCATTATTGTAATAAAACACTTTTTCATTTAGTAAAATTACATAATCACTATCAACAGGCTTATCTTGTGCTATTGCAGTGCTAATACTCATTAAGAATAAAAAACTCATTAAAATTAACTTCTTCATTGTATATTATTTTAAATTAATTCGTGTATTATTATTATATCTAAAGATACTAAAAAATACTTCGACACAATTTTATAATCAATTTTTGTACCGAAGTATGAATTGCTTTATTTTATCCTTTTAACCAAGCTTCACGTAATGCATTTTGCTTTGCGGTAGCATTTGGGTCTACAACTAAACTAGAACCTGTAGTATAAGATTGTGTTAATGTAGTTTTTACTACTATTTCTTCTCCATTTCTGTCTAGTCTTACATCAACCTCTCTACCTGGTTTCCACATGTACACTTCTGTTAATATTTGCTGTGCGCTTGCCATGTTTAACTCTTTTCCATCCACTGTTTTAATAACATCTCCTGGTAAAACACCGTTTTCTGCCCAGAAACTATTGTCTTTTACAGCCTCAGAAAAAGGAATTGTCATGGTTGCCATATCTGGTGCAAATATTAAAGTTCCTTCATTTTGTATATAGCTTGTTTTTACTTTAGATTCTGTTAATACTAAACCAGCTTTTGCAAAAAAGTCGTTGTAGTTAATTGGTGTATTACCAACAACGTGTGTGTTTAAAAATTCACCAATAGAAGGATATGTCATTGTTGTTATTTCGGCAATTAAATTATCATCTTCAAAAGGTTTATTTTTACCATATTTTAATGATAATTCTTTCATTAAAGATAAAATACCTCTATTTCCATTACTTTCTTCTCTCATTAAAATATCTATACACATACCAATTAATGCTCCTTTTTGGTACACATTTAAGTATTGTGGCGCATAAGCATCTTCTAATATGTTTTCACTCATTTCAGTAAAACTCATACTATCGTTCATTGCAGAAGCTGCTTTTATTTTACCCATTATTTTTGTGTAAAACTCCTCTTCTTCTACTAGATCTTGATTAACTTGAAATAATGTTGCAAAATACTCTGTTACACCTTCATACATCCATAAATGCTTAGAAAATGTTGGTTGATTATAATCAAAATAATGTACATCTTCAGAATGCACACTTAAAGGTGTTACAATATGAAAAAACTCATGAGAAACAACATCTATCATACTTGCAGATAATGCATCAAAAGGCATAGATTCTGGTAAAACAACAACTGTAGAAGTATGGTGTTCTAAAGCTCCAAAACCTTTTGGAGATTCTTCTTTTCCTTCAGATAAATATAAATAAATATCATAACGAGGTGTTGTATTAATATCTCCTAAATATGTTTTTTGCGCTTCCATCATTTTTTGCATAACTGCTTTAATTTTTTCGGCAGAATGTACATTGTTTGGAGAGTATACACTTAAAACAATTTTTATATCTCCAACTTGAAATTCTTCGACATCTAAAGCTCCATAAAACATTGGATTATCTGTAATATCAAAATACCTTGGCGCAAAATAAGTGGTTGTCATAGTTAAACCATCCTCATTCATTTTTGTTTCTGTCTCTTGTAAAGCAGATGTTTTTAGCATAGTCTTAGGTGCAGTAACATTTAAATTGTATTGCGCCGTTTTTAAACTATCAAAATACCCAACAAAACCATGTAAGTTTAATACATAATTTGTAGTTTCAATATTAGTTCCTGCAGGAGAAAATGGTACTTCTTTACCAATTCCACCACCTTGAGTTTCCATATCGAAAGTATCGTTTACATTATATATTATCATGTCTAAATTAGTAGCATTACTAATTGTCCATGTGTTTGTATCTGTTTTTACAACTGGCAGCTCGTTTCCTTTGTAATCTATAGCTTTAAAATCGTCTACATATTTTCCAAAATCACTAACAGAGTATGTTCCTTGTACTACTCTTGGTAATCTATATGTTACAGTTTCTGTAGTAAAACGTCCAGGATTAATTGTTACTGGCGCTTTATCATCAACTACTTTACTTAAATTTAAACTAGTTTCAATAGGATTTAAAGAGGCTAAATCGTTATTAGATTTTTCACCTGCTGTTTTGGTAGCATTACATCCTACTAGAAGTATTCCTGCAAATGCAACACTAAATAAATGTTTTTTCATTGTTTTGATTTTATGTTAATGGTCTTAAAAACGGTAAGACGCTCAAAGTTACAATGTGTTACAAATACAAATTGTAAAATTATGTTAATATCTGTTAAATAAAAACACCCAGAATGCTATCTTGCAGCAATGCAGCAACCACTAATTAGTATACTAATTCCATTTAAAAACACAGAATTATTTCTTGGTGAATGTTTAGACTCTATTATTAACCAAACATATTCTAATTGGGAACTACTAATTATAGACGATAACTCAACAGATAATAGTTATAGTTTAGTTGAGAGTTATACTAAAAAGAACACACGTATTAAGCTTTTTAAAAATGAAGGTTCCGGTATAATTAATGCATTAAAATTAGCTTTTTCAAAGTCTAAAGGCACTTATATTACTAGAATGGATAGCGACGATATTATGCCAAATATTAAGCTCGAAACACTTTTAAAAAATTTACAACAACACGGTAAACGCTATATAGCAACTGGTTTAGTAAGTTATTTTTCTGCAGAAGGTATTAGTGATGGTTATAGAAAATATGAGACTTGGTTAAATAAACTTACAAGTAAAGGCACCAATTATTCTGAAATTTATAAAGAATGTGTTATACCATCTCCCTGTTGGATGATTTCTAGAGAAGATTTATTAAATATTGATGCATTTAATCCAACACGTTATCCTGAAGATTACGATTTAACTTTTAGGTTTTACCAAGCCAATTATAAAATTATACCTTGCAACCAAACACTACATTTTTGGAGAGACTATGGAACAAGAGCTTCGAGAACCGATGCAAATTATGCAGAAAATAGTTTTATAGATATTAAACTTTATTATTTTTTAAAGTTAGATTATAATAAAAAGCAACCTTTAGTTATTTGGGGAGCAGGAAATAAAGGTAAAGCTATTGCTAAAAAACTAAATGCTTTAAATATACCTTTTTATTGGATTTGCGATAACCCTAAAAAAATTGGTAAACATATTTACAATGTTGAAATGAAACCGTTTCAATATTTAGAAACTTTAAAACACTTTCAATGTATTGTAAGTGTAGCTAATAATGAAGAACAACAAACAATTAAAGCTTACTTTTTAAAGTTAAACAAAAAATCTATGACAGATTATTTTTTCTTTTGTTAAAGCTTTACATATTTCAGTATTAGTTTTTATATTTGCCTAATCAAAATTAGCAATGCAGTTTAAACATCCAGAACTTCTTTACGCCTTATTATTACTGCTAATCCCAATTATTGTTCATTTATTTCAATTACGTAAATTTCAAAAGGAAGCTTTTACCAATGTAGCATTTTTAAAAAAAGTAACTTTACAAACCCGTAAAAGTGCACAAATAAAAAAATGGTTAACATTATTTACTAGAATGGGTATTCTTGCTGCAATAGTTATTGCTTTTACACAACCATTTACTTCTAAAAACAATACATTTAATACCACATCTGAAACTGTAATTTACCTAGATAATTCCTTTAGTATGCAAGCAAAAGGTAGTAAAGGAGAACTACTTAAACGAGCTGTAAGCGATATAATTAGTAGTATTCCAGAAGATGAAAATATTTCGCTTATTACAAATGATAATAGTTTTAGAAACACTACCGTAAAAGCAATAACAAACGATTTGTTAAACCTTAATTACTCTACCAATCAACTACCTTATGATGCTGCTTTATTAAAAAGTAAAAAGTTTTTTTCTAAAAAAACTGAAACCATTAAGAACTTAGTTTTTATTAGTGATTTTCAGCAAAAAGAAACTAATTTTTCTATTAAAAAAGACGAAAACACTACTCTTAATTTAGTACAATTAAAGCCTGTTAATAATAGTAATGTTACTATTGATACTGTTTATATTTCTAAAAAAACTTCCAGTAATTTAGAATTAACTGTAAGTATAAAAAACAATGGTAACGCTATAGAAAACTTACCAGTCTCTTTATATAACAACGGTAATCTATTAACAAAATCATCGGTTAAAATTACAGATAAAGCAACAACCGTTTTTACATTACCTGCAAATGAATCTATTAATGGAAAGGTAGTTATAGACGATGTAAACCTTCAATTTGATAACGCTCTCTTTTTTAATATTAACAATAATTCTAAAATAAATGTTTTAGCTATAAACGAAAGTAGTGACACCTTTTTAAAAAATATTTATACAGAAAAAGAATTTAATTATAAATCTACAGCATTTAACCAGTTAAGTTATGGTGATATTTCAAATCAAAACCTTATTATTTTAAACGAATTAAAAAATATTCCAAACTCATTGGTTACTGCTTTAAAAGCATTTACAAGTAATAATGGCGTTATAGTGGTAATACCTTCTCAGGATATAGATATCGAAAGTTATAATAATTTATTATTAAATTACAACTTTGGTTCTTTTTCCACAAGTTCTAAAATTGAAAAACGCTTAACAACAATTAATTATTCTCATCCTATATATAGTAATGGCGTATTTGAAAAACGTGTTTCTAATTTTCAATATCCTAAAATCAATTCTTACTACCCTCAACTTTTAGGAAAAGCTTCTCCAGTACTTCAATTTGAAGATGGCAAACCTTTTCTATCAGAACATAATAATGCTTTTGTTTTTTCTTCAGCTTTAAACAAAGAAAACTCAAACTTTCAAGATATTAATTTAATTGTTCCTACGTTTTATAATATTTCAAAACGCAGTTTACAAATTTCTAATTTATATTATACTATTGGTATAGAAAACACTTTTGATGTGGTTACAAATTTACAACAAGACGCTGTTTTAACTCTAGAAAATAACAATGCTAAAGTAATACCACAACAACAATATTTTAATAATAAAGTTACTATTACAACCAACGAAACTCCAGAAAAAGCAGGAATATATAATATTAAAAATGACGTTGAAATTGTAGAAGGTATTAGTTATAATTACAATAGAAACGAAAGTAATCTTGTATATCAAAATTTTTCAAACATTGATAATTTAAAAGTTAGCAATTCTATTTCAGAAGTTTTTAATAGCATAAAAAATGATACTAAAGTAAACGAGCTATGGAAATGGTTTGTTATTTTAGCGCTAATACTTTTAGTTTTTGAAATGCTCATCTTAAAATATTTTAAATGAACGTACTAATAAAATCGGCAACAATAATTGATTCTAAGAGTGATTATCATAACACTACTCAAGACCTTTTAATAGAAAAAGGTAAGATTTCTAAAATTGGAAAATCTATTAAAAACACAAACAATTATAAAGAAATAAACTTAGAGAATTTACATATTTCTCAAGGTTGGTTTGATAGTAGTGTATGTTTTGGAGAACCAGGATTTGAAGATAGAGAGACTATAGAAAACGGATTAAAAACAGCTGCAAAATCTGGATTTACAACAGTAACTATGCAAGCTAACACACAGCCAATTATAGACAGTAATTCTGCAATTGCTTTTATTAAAATGAAAGCCCAAAACAATGCGGTAAATTTATTACCTATGGGCGCATTAACTAGAAATAGTGATGGTGTAGATTTGGCAGAATTATTCGATATGAAATCTGCTGGTGCTGTAGCATTTTCGGATTATAAAAAACCAATTACAAATCCTAATCTACTTAAAATTGCATTACAATACGCAAGTAATTTTAATGGTTTAGTTTGTTCATTTCCGCAAGAAAATAGGATTTCTGGACAAGGCGTTATGAACGAAAATATTACAAGTACAACTTTAGGTTTAAAAGGAAATCCTAGTCTGGCTGAAGCTTTACAAGTAGCTAGAGATTTATATTTATTAGAATATACTGGCGGAAAATTACATATTCCAACCATTTCTACTGCAGAATCTGTAGCTTTAATTAGAAATGCTAAACAAAAGAAATTAGATGTTTCTTGTAGTGTAGCAATTCATAACTTATGCTTAACAGATAAGGAATTAGAAGATTTCGATACACATTACAAAGTACTTCCACCGTTAAGAACACAAAACGATGTTGAGGCTTTAATTGAAGGTGTAAAAGATGGTACAATAGATATGGTTACTAGCGATCACAATCCTATAACTATTGAAGGGAAAAAAGTAGAATTTGATTATGCTGACTATGGCACGATAGGACTTGAAAGTGCTTTTGGAGCCTTACAAACATTATTTTCTACTAAAAAAACAATACAATTATTAACTAGAGGAAAAGCAAGATTTAATGTAGAACCTTCTATTATTGCAGAAGGAAATATTGCCGATTTAACGCTTTTTAATCCTGATAAGAAATATACTTTTACAACAAAAAATATCCATTCATTATCCAAAAACAGTCTATTTTTAAATAAACAATTACAAGGAGAAGCTTATGGTGTAATTGCAAACAAAAAAATTATTTTATAAAATGAATCAAGAAATTATTGAAGAAGGAAAAATGATGAGTGTTGTCGCTTATTTAACAATAATTGGCTCTATTATAGCATTAATTACTAATAATGATAAAAAAAATCCATTTGTAGCATTCCACGTAAGGCAAGGTTTAGGTTTATGTTTAACGTATTTGTTATTAGGCTATTTTATAGGAAGTTTTAACAGCTGGGCTATATCTATAGGTTTTTGGATTGGTTTTGGTGTTCTTTTCTTTTACGGCTTAATTGGAGCTATTACAGGAAAAATGAACGAAGTACCTTTACTTGGTCCTTTATATCAAAAAATTTTCTCAAATATTGGTAAATAAAACATAAATGACAGACTTATCTCTATATCACGTTATACGCGAATCGTCTTTAAAAGACAATGCGCCACTTTTAATATTATTTCATGGCTATGGCAGCGATGAAAACGACTTATTTTCTTTTGCTAGCGAATTACCAGAAGAATTATTTATAATTTCGGCAAGAGCGCCTTATCCCATGCAACCTTATGGTAATGCATGGTATGCTATAAATTTTGATGCCGATAAAGGAAAATGGAGTGATAATGAACAAGCTATACAATCTAGAGATTTAATTGCTAAATTTATAGATGAAACAATAGCTAAATATCCTGTAAATAAGGATAATGTTTCTCTATTAGGATTTAGTCAAGGTACAATATTAAGTTATGCTGTAGCTCTCTCCTACCCAGAGAAAATTAAAAATGTAATTGCTTTAAGTGGTTATGTTAATGAAGATTTATTTAACACTTTACCAAAAGACCATTATAAACATTTAAACTTTTATTGTTCTCATGGTTCTGTAGACCAAGTTATACCAATAGATTGGGCAAGAAAAGCTCCAGAATTTTTAACAGCTTTAGACATTAATCATAAATATTCTGAATTTCCTGTTGGACATGGAGTTGCACCACAAAATTTTTATGAGTTTAAAGAATGGTTAATTAAATTAATTTAAAGCGGATTAAGTAAAGACTCTGCTACCCTAAAATTTAATTCTCCTTTTTCATTAAGCGTATAAACTACTAGCATTTCTCCCCAAAGTTGTCCGTCTGTAAAATCAGCAATAATCCATTTATGGTTTAATACTCTAATAGAGTTTATAATTATTTTAGTTTGTGTTGTAGATGCATAAGGTACTAAAGGATGTTGTTCTCCTTCATATTCGTTTTGTGAGTATAAAGCATCTTTAACAGTAGTCATTAATTCTTCTACATTATAACCTTGATTTAAAAAGTAATCGTAAGAATGATCGTTATAATCAAAACTAAACTGAGAAAGATCGTGTATTTTATCTTTTAATGATAAAATTGAATCTTGGTATTTTATAGATTGTTTTTTATAAGTTGCAACAGTTTTGTTGCTATCATCAAATATTTTTTTCGAATTAACATAATTAAATATTAATAGTAAAACCGAAAAAATAAAAAGATACATAAAAATACGATTCTTCATAATGTATAGTAATTTTTTGAAATTTAATTTATTATTCTGAAATAGCTATTTCTAAACCATCATAAGCTAAAAAAACATTATTAGGCAATTTCTGTTCAACCTCATCATGGAAACCTAATAAGTGGCTAATATGTGTTAAATATGCTTTTTTAGGTTTTAATTGAGCTATAACATCTAATGCTTCGGCTAGTGTAAAATGCGAAATATGTTCTTCTTCACGTAAAGCATTAATAACTAAAACATCTAAATTTTTAAGTTTTTGCTTTTCAGTTTCTGCTATGGTTTTCATATCTGTTAAATATGCAAAATTACCAAATCGGTAACCAAAAACAGAAAGTTTATAATGAAGTCCTTCAATAGGTATAATTTTTAAACCAGCAATATTAAATGGTTCATTTTTAATTTCATTTTGAATAAGATTTGGTACTCCTGGATATTTTATTTCCGAAGTAAAAATATACTCAAAACGTTGTGTTAATTGACCTAACACACGTTTATGTGCATAAATATCTATATCTCCTTGCTTAAAAAAGAAAGGACGAATATCATCTAATCCAGCCGTATGGTCTGCATGTTCGTGAGTAAATATAACAGCGTCTATTTTTTTAGGATTAGCGCGTAACATTTGTTGCCTAAAATCCGGTCCACAATCTACAACAAATGTAGAATTTTGCCACTCTACTAATATAGAAACACGTAAACGTTTATCTTTAGGATTTTCACTTAAACAAACAGGATGATTACTACCAATTACTGGAATACCTTGAGATGTGCCTGTGCCTAAAAAAGTAATTTTCAATATTAATCTTATTTGTCACAAAAGTAAGATATTTTTTTTGTTTGCTTTAGTTATTTGATACCTTTGTATGTAAGAAAAACAATGACCATCTATGGAAATTACACTTAAAGGAGACAAGGATATTGAAAGTATTCCTTCACTAAAAGATAAAGCACTTCGCATCAATTTAAATGAGAATATTTACGGAACTTTTTCCGAAATTGGTGCCGGTCAAGAAACTGTTCGCCAATTTTTTAGAGCAGGTGGTGGATCTGGAACTATTGCCAAAGCCATGTCGGCTTACGATAAAGATTTTAGTGATGCTATTTATGGCATTGAAGACGATAAACGTTATGTTACCGAAGCACGTTTACGCAAAATGCTTGATCATGAAATTAACTTAATCGAGCAACGTATTACTAGAGATAAGCATCCTCATAAAATGTTTTTTAGCTATGCAAATACTGTAGCAACTATAGATTTTGCTAAAAAGTATAAAGGACATGGTTGGGTAGGTATAAAATACCAAGTTGATGCTTCGCAAGACGAATACAATGAAATTGTTTTACATATTCGTTTTAAAGAAAACGATGCACGTTTACAACAAGAAACTTTAGGTAAATTAGGTACAAACCTAATATATGGTGCTTTTTATAAATACAACCAACCTAGAAAATTATTACGCTATTTATACGACCATTTAGATAAAGACCAATTAGAAATAGATACTATTAACTTCTCTGGTCCTGTTTTTAAAGATGTAGATAACCGTTTAATGAGTTTACAACTTGTTAAAAACGGAATGACTGATGCGGTAATGTTTGCTCCAGATGGAAATAATGTATTACCAGCAAGAGTACTTTATAAACGTAATATTTTAACGCTTCGTGGAAGTTTTAGACCTGTTACAAAAGTAAATATGGACATGTATAAAAAATCTTTAGACATGTTTTTAAAAGAAAATAAAGTAGACGAGGATAAGACTCAAGTAATTTTCGAAATTACTTTATCTAATTTACGTGCAGAAGGCGAAATTGATGAGCAAGATTTCATGGATCGAGCTAAACTTTTATGCTCTTTAGGTCAAACAGTATTAATCTCTAATTTCCAAGAATATTATAAGCTTGTAGAATACTTCTCTCAATATTCTAAAGCAAGAATGGGATTAGCAATGGGAGTAAACAATTTAGTAGATATTTTTGATGAAAAATACTATAGACATTTAAGTGGCGGCATACTTGAAGCTTTTGGTAAACTATTTTTTAAAGATTTACGTGTCTACCTTTATCCTATGGAAAATGAAGATGGCACACTAACAACTAGCGATAATTTAAAAGTACATCCACGTATGAAAGAGCTTTACAAGTTCTTTAAGTATAACGGAAAGGTAGTAGATATTACAGATTATGATCCTTCTACCCTAACAATCTTTTCTAGAAAAGTACTAAGTATGATTAATAAAGGTGAAGATGGTTGGCAAAAAATGCTTCCAGAAGGTGTTAGCAAATTAATTATGGAAAAAAGCTTATTTGGTTGTGAGACTGAAGAGGTTACTAACAGAAGTTAATAATAGACCACAAAAAGATTATATTTTTAAAAGTATAGATAAAAAAAAGAGCTCAATTAAAATTGAGCTCTTTTTTTAGTTTATAATATTATTCAATAATTATTATAGTCCAAATTTTTCTTTTAAAGCTTTAGCTTTATCTCCTTGATCAATAGCTCCATAAAGACTAGCTAAGGTTTTTACAACATCTGTATCTGCTTTACCATTAGAAACAACAGTTTCTAAATAAGGAATTGCTTCTTTGTAAACCGCTTTAAGCTCTTCTAAATATTTAGCATAAGCAATATTATCTGCATTAGAACCTCCTAAGGCATTCATTTTCTCCTTAATTGGTTTATCTTGATCCATAATTAATGCTGCTAAATTAGTATTAGCGTCGTCATTTTTAGGATCTAATGCAATTACTTTTTTATAGTATTCTTTTGCTTCTTGAGTTTTTCCTGCTTTAACAGATACTACTCCTAAATTAAATAATAACTCTGTATTATTAGGATCGTTAATTACAGCCTCTTTTGTTAATCTTTCAAATTCTTCAATATTACCTAAATTATATTGTGTATTTGCTTCTGTAATAATTAAAGTTGTATTAGATGGATCTAAAGCTCTTGCATTTTTAATTGCTTCTAAAGCTTTTTCGTTTTCTCCTTTATTTAAGTATATAGACGCAATTTGTGTTGCTATCTCAGCTGCTTTAGATTCTGTCATTCTTTCTCCTGGACTAATGTGAGTTTTTGCTTTAGTTACAAAAACATCTCTAGTCGCTTTATCGAAAGTTTCTTCTTCTCCAGTTTCTTTGTTTATAGCATAGTACTCTTTTACAACACCAGTATATCCTAATTCGTTTAATTTTAAGTAGTGCTCTAAAGCTGTGTCATAATCTTTTGCTAAAACCGAACTTACAGCAGCAAAGTATAGATAAGATTCATCTTTTTGAACTAATTTATATAACATTTCAAACATAGTAGAAGCTTGAGCGTATTTACCACTTGAATAAAACTCGTTACCTTTTACTAATAATTCATTTTGAACAAAACTCTTAGTTTCTGCTAAATCACTAACATATTTACTATCTACTTTAGTTAAATCTTCAAAAGCAGTATCAAAATCTGAAATTGCTCCTGCTCCATTAGCATATAATGCTTTTGCTCTAGCAAAATAAAATTTTGATTTTGATTTATCGTCCATACTATCTAGCATAGGCTCTAAAGTTTTAGCTGCAGCCTTAGCCTCAGCAAAATTGTTGTTTTTAACAGCTTTTTCTAATGCCTTTAATTCTTTCTTTTGTGCGAAAGAAAAAAGAGTAATCATTAAAGCTAGTGTAAGGATTAATTGTTTTTTCATTAGTTTTTTGTTTTAATATTCTAAAATATAAGAATTGGTTTTTATTTTTTATTCTTCTTCGTTGTTTGGAGCAACAGTCGTGCCATTTTCGGAATCATCGGTATTTACAACTCCTTTAGAAGTTATTACATTTCCATCGTCATCTAGTTCTACGTCTTCTTCTTCATGCATTACTTTAGCAACAGCTGCAATAGAATCTTTACCTTTAAGGTTAATTAATTTTACTCCTTGTGTTGCTCTACCCATAACTCTTAAATCGGCAACTGCCATTCTAATTGCTATACCAGATTTATTGATAATCATTAAATCATCTTCATCTGTTACATTCTTAATAGATACAAGACTACCTGTTTTTTCTGTAATAGAGATAGTTTTAACACCTTTTCCTCCTCTATTGGTAATACGGTAATCCTCTAAGCTTGAACGCTTACCATAACCGTTTTCTGATACTACAAGAATATTACTATTCATATCGTCTACAGCAATCATACCTATAACCTCATCGGTTTTTTCATCTTGTAAGCGAATACCTCGAACTCCAGAAGCTCCACGACCCATTGGTCTTGTTTTTGCTTCTTCGAATCTAATAGCCTTACCAGATTTTAATGCTAGCATAACTTGGCTTTCTCCTGTAGTTAATTTAGCTTCTAGTAACTCATCATCTTCTTTAATAGTAATGGCATTAATACCATTTGTTCTTGGTCGTGAATATTGCTCTAAAGAGGTCTTTTTAACTTGACCTTTTTTAGTTGCCATAATTACATAATGACTATTTACGTAATCTTCATCCTTTAAATCTTGAGTACAAATAAATGCCATAACCTTATCGTCTTGTTCAATATTTATAAGGTTTTGGATTGCTCTACCTTTTGATGTTTTACTACCTTCAGGAATTTCATAAACACGCATCCAGAAACATTTTCCTTTTTGTGTAAAGAACAGCATGTACTGGTGATTTGTACCAACAAATAAATGTTCTAAGAAATCTTCGTTTCTTGTTGTTGATGCTTTTTGTCCAACGCCTCCTCTATTTTGTGTTTTATATTCTGTTAAAGAGGTACGTTTAATATAACCTGCATGAGAAATAGTAATAACTACTTTCTCATCTGGAATCATATCTTCGATACTTAAATCTCCACCTGCATACTCTATTTTAGAACGACGCTCATCTCCATATTTATCTCTAACAACTATTAATTCTTCCTTAATAATAGTCATTCTACGCTCTTTATTTGCAAGAATATCTTTAAGGTCTTCGATAGTTTTCATGATGTCTTCGTATTCATTACGAAGTTTATCTTGTTCTAATCCTGTTAATTGACGTAAACGCATCTCTACGATGGCTTTCGCTTGAATTTCGGATAACTTAAAACGTTCTATTAAATTATTTCTTGCTTCATCACCATTGGCCGATGCTCTAATAATTTTAATAACTTCATCAATATTATCTGAAGCTATAATTAAACCTTCTAAAATATGTGCGCGTTCTTCGGCTTTACGAAGTTCGTAGGTTGTACGACGTACAACTACATCATGCCTGTGCTCTACAAAATATTGAATTAATTCTTTTAAGTTTAATAACTGCGGACGACCTTTTACAAGTGCAATATTATTTACACTAAAAGAGGATTGCAGTGCTGTATACTTAAATAATTTATTTAAGACAATGTTTGGTATTGCATCACGTTTTAAAACGTAAACAATACGCATTCCGTTTCTATCAGACTCATCTCTAATAGTCGAGATTCCTTCTAATTTTTTATCGTTTATTAAATCGGCAGTTTTTTTAATCATGTCTGCCTTATTAACTTGGTAAGGAATTTCGGTTACAACAACACATTCTCTACCTTGTACCTCTTCAATATTTGCATTAGCACGCATGACAATTCGTCCACGTCCAGTATGAAAAGCTTCCTTTACTCCATCATAACCATAAATAGTACCTCCTGTTGGAAAATCTGGAGCTTTAATATGTTGCATTAACTCATCTATTTCAATATCATGATTATCGATGTAAGCAATTGTACCATCTACAACTTCTGTAAGGTTGTGAGGTGGCATATTAGTAGCCATACCAACTGCTATACCAGAAGCTCCATTTACAAGTAAACCTGGAATTCTTGTTGGTAAAACTGTTGGTTCTTCAAGAGTATCATCAAAATTTAATTGATGGTCTACAGTTTCCTTATCAATATCTGCAAGCATATCTTCAGATATCTTACGCATTCTTGCTTCTGTATAACGCATCGCTGCAGGACTATCACCATCAACAGATCCAAAGTTTCCTTGTCCATCTACAAGCATATAACGTAAACTCCATTCTTGAGCCATACGTACCATAGCATCGTAAACAGATGTATCTCCGTGTGGATGATACTTACCTAAAACCTCTCCTACAATTCTAGCGGATTTTTTATGAGCACTATTTGCTCTAACACCCAGTTCATGCATACCATAAAGTACACGTCTATGCACTGGTTTTAAACCATCTCTTACGTCTGGTAAAGCACGTGATACAATAACTGACATTGAATAATCAATGTAAGCCGATTTCATCTCATCTTCAATATTAATTGGAATCACTTTTTCGCCTTCTGCCATATATAATCTTAAATTTAATTTTTATAATATTTCGTAACGCGCTAATATAAAACTTTCATTAGTCATAGTAAGACTTTATCCCTATTTTTTGAGAGTTTTTATTAACAATTTTAACATCCTTTTTCGTTAATAACTATCTTGTTAATTGTTTTGATTTTATAAACTTTTTTTTGTCTATTAGCATATAATACTATCTCGTGCTAAAGATTGACTTAATTTAACGTCTTTTTTTTCTTTTTTTACTAAAAATAGAAACCGCAACGTAAGCTCTGCTATTTCTATATTATATACATTTAGAAAGAAAATATTTATAAATTTTACGATTAGCTTAAATGAAATGGTATGTCATTTTATCTAAAAAACAATTTAAGGAATAGTTTTTGCCATTGATATTATGATTCACTAAATTTATTGACGAAAGGAACAACAATATGGATGATAATTTTTCACCAAGAGTAAAAGATGTAATTGCTTACAGTAAAGAAGAAGCCCTTAGATTGGGCCATGATTTTATTGGAACAGAACATCTTATGCTTGGTTTATTAAGAGACGGTAATGGGAAAGCCATTAATATTTTAAATGCTTTAGATATAGACTTAAATCATTTACGACGTAAAGTAGAAATTTTAAGCCCTGCAAATCCCAATGTTGCCATCACCTCTAACGATAAAAAAAACTTGCACCTAACTAGGCAAGCAGAACGTGCTTTAAAAACAACATTTTTAGAAGCAAAATTATTTCAAAGCACATCTATTAACACAGCGCATTTATTGCTATGTATTTTAAGAAATGAAAACGATCCTACTACTAAGCTTTTAAACAAGCTTAAAGTGGATTACGACAATGTTAAAGAACAATTTAAGTCTATGATAACAAACGACGATAATAACTATATAGAGCCAACAGCAGAGTCTTTTCCAGACGACAGCTCTAAAAGCAACGATGGCGATGCCTCTAAAGATATATTTAATACTCCAACTGGTAAAAGCAACAAAAAATCTAAAACTCCTGTTTTAGATAATTTTGGCCGAGATCTTACTGCTATGGCAGAAGAAGGCAAACTAGATCCAGTTGTTGGACGTGAAAAAGAAATTGAGCGTGTATCTCAAATTCTATCTCGTAGAAAGAAAAACAACCCATTACTAATTGGTGAACCTGGTGTTGGTAAAAGTGCTATTGCCGAAGGTTTAGCGAATAGAATTGTAAAACGTAAAGTCTCACGTATTTTATTTAACAAACGTGTGGTAACTTTAGATTTAGCAAGCCTAGTAGCTGGAACAAAATACCGTGGACAGTTTGAAGAACGTATGAAAGCCGTAATGAACGAGCTTGAAAAAAACGATGATGTCATTTTGTTTATAGACGAAATTCACACCATTGTAGGTGCTGGTGGAGCAACTGGTAGTCTTGATGCTTCAAACATGTTTAAACCTGCCTTAGCAAGAGGAGAAATACAATGTATTGGTGCTACAACTTTAGATGAGTACAGACAATACATTGAAAAAGACGGTGCTTTAGAACGTCGTTTTCAAAAAGTAATAGTAGAACCTACAACCGTAGATGAAACTATAGAAATACTTAATAATATTAAAGGTAAATACGAAGAACACCACAATGTTGAATATACTCAAGAAGCTATTGAAGCTTGTGTAAAATTAACAAATAGATACATGACCGAGCGTTTTCTTCCAGACAAAGCTATAGACGCTTTAGACGAAGCTGGATCGCGAGTTCATATTACAAATATCGATGTGCCTAAACAAATTATTGAGTTAGAAAAAAAGCTTGAAGAGGTAAAAGAAACAAAAAACTCTGTTGTTAAAAAACAGAAATATGAAGAAGCGGCACGTTTACGTGATGATGAAAAACGCCTAGAAAAAGAATTAACAGTTGCCCAAGAAAAATGGGAAGAAGATACTAAACAACATAAAGAAATTGTATCTGAAGACAATGTTGCAGATGTTATTTCTATGATGACAGGAGTTCCTGTAAATAGAATTGCACAAACCGAAAGTAATAAGCTAGCAGAATTACCAGAACTTATAAACGGAAAAGTTATTGGTCAAGACGAAGCTGTTAAAAAGGTGGTAAAAGCTATACAGAGAAACCGTGCCGGACTTAAAGACCCAAATAAACCAATTGGTTCATTTATATTTTTAGGACAAACAGGTGTAGGTAAAACTCAATTAGCGAAAGTATTATCTCGTGAGTTATTTGATAGTGAAGAATCACTTATTAGAATAGACATGAGTGAGTACATGGAAAAATTTGCTATCTCTCGTTTAGTTGGTGCACCTCCAGGATATGTAGGTTACGAAGAAGGTGGACAACTTACTGAGAAAGTAAGACGCAAACCTTATGCTGTTGTTTTATTAGATGAAATAGAAAAAGCACATCCGGATGTGTTTAATATGCTATTACAAGTTTTAGACGATGGTTATTTAACAGACTCTTTAGGTAGAAAAATTGATTTTAGAAACACCATAATTATTATGACTTCTAATATTGGTGCTAGAAAACTTAAAGATTTTGGAACAGGAATTGGTTTTGGTACTGCTTCTCAAAAATCTCAGGAAGATGCTAATGCCCGTGCCGTAATTCAAAATGCATTAAAGAAATCTTTTGCGCCAGAATTTCTAAACAGAATTGACGATGTTGTTGTATTCAATGCTTTAGAAAAAGAAGATATTCATAAAATTATTGATATCGAATTAGAGAAATTATTATTTAGAATTAAAGGTTTAGGATACCACTTACAACTTACAGATGTTGCAAAAGATTATGTAGCAGAAAAAGGTTTCGATAAGCAATATGGTGCAAGACCTTTAAAAAGAGCTATTCAAAAATATGTAGAAGATGCTTTAGCCGAAGAAATTATAACTTCTAAAGTAACCGAAGGAGATAAAATTGTTATGGATTTAGATGATAAAACAAACGAAATTACTATTAATATAGAAAAGGCCGAAAAGCCTACAAAATCATAAAAAATAATAATTTTAATATTGAGGTTAACTAACATAACGTTTAGTTAACCTCTTTTTTTTATCTTTAAAAAAAGTATTTACCAAGACTAATGACCAAAATTATAAATATAGACATAGGCTATGTTAGCATATTTGATAACTATATAATTATGGAAATAGACCAAGGAGTAATTGTTACCAAAGAACACAACCAATTACTAGTAGATATTGTAGACAAATTCTATAAAGACAAAGGTGTAGTTTATATATCTAATAGAAAAAATTCTTATAGTGTCAATCCTTCTGTTTATTATGAAACAAACAAAATAAAAAACATTATTGGCCTTGCCGTTGTATCGGAAAACGGAATGGCTGTTAGTAATGCTGAAATTGAAAAACTTTTTTTTAATAAGCCTTTTGAAATATTTAGCAATCTTGAAGATGCAAAAAATTGGGCAAATGAGCTTTACAAAAAAATGAAAAAAAATTAAATTCCGTAATTATTTAAAAACAACTCTTCTATCTCAATATCTAGTTCATCTAAAAAAGCTATTGACGCTTCAATGTCATTGTGTAGAACTCTATCTTTTTCAACAAATGGAACTTCTTTTCTATAAATATCTAAAAAAGACTCTAAAAAAGGAGATGTTTTTAATGGCGCTCTAAATGCTAAAGCTTGACTCGCATTCATAAGTTCAATAGCAACAACACGCTCTACATTTCTTATTAACCTATAAGCTTGAGTTGCTGCATTTGCTCCCATACTTACATGATCTTCTTGGCCATTACTAGAAACAATACTATCTACACTTGCAGGTGTTGCTAGTTGCTTATTAGCACTAACTATACTTGCTGCCGTATATTGCGGAATCATAAAACCAGAATTTAAACCAGGATTATCTACTAAAAACGCAGGCAAATCTCTTAACCCAGATACTAATTGAAACACACGACGCTCAGAAATATTACCAATTTCTGCCATTGCAATTTTTAAATAATCCAAAGCCAAAGCTAATGGTTGACCATGAAAATTTCCTCCAGAAATAATTAAATCTTCTTCTGGAAATATATTTGGATTATCGGTAACCGAATTTATTTCGGTTAAAATTACACGTTCAACAAAATCTAAAGTATCTTTTGTAGCACCATGTACTTGTGGTATACACCTAAAAGAATATGGGTCTTGTACATGTTTCTTTTCTCTTGTTATAATTTCACTACCTTTTAAAAACTCGTTAAAACGTCTTGCAACCTTTAATTGTCCAGGATGAGGACGAACTTGGTGTACTAAATCATGAAAAGGCTCTATTCTACCATCAAAAGCATCTAAAGAAATACTAGCCACAACATCTGCTATATAAGATGTTTTATGAGACAACAGCAGTAAATATACTCCATAAGCACTCATAAATTGAGTTCCATTTAATAAAGCCAAACCTTCTTTAGCCTCTAATTTAATAGGTTCCCAATTAAACTTTTTAAGTATTGCACTTGCATTAACCTCTTCTTTATTGTGCACAACTTTACCTTTACCAATTAGCGGTAATGCCAAATGTGCTAATGGTGCTAAATCTCCAGATGCGCCTAAAGAACCTTGTGTAAACACAAACGGAAAAACATCGTTATTAAAAAAATCAATTAAACGCATTACTGTAGCTAACTGTACACCACTATGTCCATAACTAAGAGACTGTATTTTTAAAAGTAACATTACTTTTACTACACTTTCTGGAACACGTTCTCCTGTTCCACAAGCATGAGACATTACTAAATTCTCTTGTAACTTTGTTAAATCGGCCTTAGAAATTTCTACATTATATAAAGATCCAAAACCAGTATTTATTCCATAAAAAGGTTTATCAGCTTCGTCTAACTTTTTATTTAAATAGGTTTTACAGTTTTCTATTTTCTGAATTGATTCTTCAGATAATTTTAGTTTTTTATTTTCTTTAAAAATATTATAGATAGTTACAATGTCTAATCTATCTGAAGATATATAATGGAATGCGTTCATTTAGTTAATTTATAGTCCATCAAAAATGAACAAATGTTAATTATTATGCAAATAATATTAATAATTTATGAGAATCCCTTTAAAACTCATACTTTTGATAAAAATTTAACACTTAATAAAAATGAAAAAAATAGTATTAGCTTTATCTATATTAGCAGTGGTTGCCTGTAAAGAAGAGGCACCAAAAGATTATGTAACATTATCTGGTAAAATAGAAAATAAAAACAGTGATTCTTTATTTGTAGTACAAGGTAGAACATTTTCTAAAACCATTAAATTAAATGAAGATGGTACATTTAGCGACACGTTAAAAGTTAAAACTGGGAGTTATATTTTTCATGACGGAAATGAGTCTACAAATATATTTTTAAAAAATGGATACGATTTAAATCTTACATTAGATACTAAAGAGTTTGATGAGTCTCTAAAATTTACAGGTAATGGAGCTGAGTCTAACAACTACTTATCTAAAAAAGCTATAATGCAAGAAAATTTAGTTGAACCAAGCCTTTTCGACTTAGAAGAAGTAGAATTTAACGCTAAAGTTGTAGAACTAGAAAAAGAAATGAGTGACTTTTTAGAGAAAAATTCTAAAAATTTAGATTCTACACTTTTAGCTAGAGAAAAAATCGAAATAGTTCAATTTAAACCAGGCATTACAGGCTTTTATAAACAACAACAAGCAAGAGCTGCTCAGTTTGCATCTTTTATTGGAAAACCTGCTCCAAGTTTTGATTTTGAAAACGCTAAAGGTGGTAAAACTTCTTTAGAAGACTTAAAAGGTAAATACGTTTATATAGATGTTTGGGCTACATGGTGCGGACCTTGTATTCGTGAAATTCCTTCTTTAAAAGAAATTGAAAAAGATTTTCATGATAAAAATATAGAATTTGTAAGTGTTTCTGTAGATGATGGTCGTGGTTACAAAGCTGATACAAGAGAAGAATCTGCTAAATTGGCTCACGAAGGTTGGAAAAAAATGATTGCTGAAAAAGAATTAGGTGGTATTCAAATTATTTCGGATAATGGATGGAAATCAGAGTTTGTTCAAGGTTTTAAAATTAACGGTATTCCTAGATTTATTTTAATAGATCCTGCAGGAAACGTTGTAAATGCAGATGCTCCAAGACCTTCTAGCCCAAAATTAAGAGAAGTGTTAAATGGTTTGGAAAATATATAGTTTTCTAAAATTAATATAAAAAAAACCGAGTTTTAAACTCGGTTTTTTTTATGCTTTATAGTAAAAGTTTTTCTTATCCTTCTTGTTCTACTTGTGGCTGTTCGGGTTGTTTAAACAAATCTAAATACGCTAAACTTATACCATCTATTACATTGCTAGCAATAATACTTTGGTAGCCAAATTCTTCTATTAAAATATCGGCACTTTTACCATGCAAATACACACCAAAAAGTGTTGCTTGTAAAGCATCATAACCTTGCGCAATTAATCCTGTAATTATTCCTGTTAAAACATCTCCTGTTCCAGCTGTAGCTAATCCTGGATTACCAGTTGCATTAACATATAATTTATCGTTAAAAACAGTAATAGTATTTGCTCCTTTTATAACAACAATTACTTTATACTTTTTAGCAAAAGCTTTTGTTTTATTTAATTTATCAAAATCATCTTTCCAAGAACCAATAAGTCTTTCTAATTCTTTTGGGTGTGGTGTTAAAATAGTTAACTCTGGTAATAATTTTAATAGCGCTTTCTTTTTTGCTAAAATATTTAAACCATCTGCATCTATTACTAATGGTTTTTTATTTGCTTTTAAAAAATTCTCAAAAGCTGTTATTGTTTTACTATCTGTTCCTAAACCAACGCCTATACCAATAACTGTTGGATCTATTGAAAAATCTATTTTAGTAAGTTTTTCTTCATCTGCATCTGTAATTACCATAGCTTCCGGAAAAGCTGTTTGCAACGGTATATATCCACATTTTGGCGTATATGCTGTTACCTTTCCTGCTCCAACTGCCAAAACTGAACGACTTGCCAATGTTACTGCTCCAATTTTCCCATAACTTCCTCCCACAATTAAACCATGGCCAAAAGTACCTTTATGGCTATATTTCTCGCGAGGTTTATATATTGGCAAGACTTCGTTTTTACCAATTAAATTAGCTTCGGTTTGGGTTGTAAATAAATATTCTGGATCAATACCAATATCTAATACTTCCCATTGCACAGTATATTTTGCAGTTTCAGGTAAAAAGAATACCATTTTTGGAGTTTGAAAACTTAATGTATAACCAGCATTAACAACTGCTTCTGGGTCTTCCACTCCTCTATCTGATGGTAACCCTGATGGTAAATCTATAGATAATGTAAAGGCTTTTGTGCTTCTAAAAAAGTTAAATAAGCTTTTTACCCAAGCATCTACAGGACGATTTAATCCAATTCCAAAAACAGCATCAACTATAATATCTTTTTCTTCAATATTTATATCGCTAAAATCATCCTCACAACTTAATAATGTTGGCCATTTTTTAGTTACATTTTTTATACGATCGTAATTAATTAAAAAATCTTTAGAACGTTTATCGCTACAGTTTACTACATAGGTGTTTACATTGTAACCGTGTGTAATTAAATGTCTTGCAACTACTAAACCGTCTCCACCATTATTACCAATACCACAAAAAACATGTATTGGTACTTGAGCACCTTGCATTCTTGTATGCAACCAATTAAAAATTTGGCTTCCTGCTCGTTCCATTAAATCTGTTGAGGAAATTTGTTGTTTTTCTTGAGTTAGCCTATCGCCTTCGTAAATTTGTTCTTTAGAGAATATTTTCATATTTATTTGTAGGTCGTGTTGAAAGATAAAATATAACTTTCAAGATTATTCAGTTCTAAAGCAATTATGCTTTCATTTTAAAAATTAAAGTGACTATTATTCAGAATAATATAAAAATCACTAATTAGTTTTGTTATTAGTGTAAAAGTAATACATTTACTAAGTATTTCACAGTAAAAATGTATAACAAAACATTAATTTCAACTTTAAAATCTGCTTCTATCTTAGAAGCATGTTTCGTTATGTTTATTTTTACAATTACAAATATTATTACCCTTTTGGGTATTTAATATTTTACTTCCGCATCAAAAATAGTAGCAAAATACTACTCAACCTAAAAAGTTAATACAAAATAAATTTTTCGCAAATGCAAGTACTAAAATTTGGAGGAACATCTGTAGGTTCATCAAAAAACATAAATAAAGTTATTACTATTTTAGAAGATTATTCTAAACAGGATAAAGTAATTTGTGTGGTTTCTGCTGTTGGAGGCATAACAGACAAATTACTTAGTGCAGGTAGCTTAGCAAAAAACAGTGACAAGAGTTATAAAACTGAATATAAAGCAATTAAAGCAAAACATATTACAATTTTAGAAACGCTTATCCCTAATAATAATTCTAAAATTATAAAAGTTTTAGAAGAAAAATTAAAGAGTCTAAAAAATCTGTTAGATGGTATCTTTTTAATTAAAGAATTATCACCACAAACATCGGATAGGCTAGTTAGTTTTGGAGAATTATTATCTTCTTATATTATAGCCGAAACCTTAAAATATAAAGGAAATAATGCCATTAGAAAAAACACACAGCAACTTATAGTTACCAATTCTAACTTTACAAAAGCTGAAGTTAAGTTTGAGCCTACAAATAAAAACATTAATGATTATTTTAATGATGCTACACAAGACATTACAATACTTCCTGGTTTTATTTCTAAATCCGAATTAGGAGAAATTACTACACTTGGTCGTGGCGGATCTGACTATACAGCAGCTATTATTTCTGCTGCTTTAAAGGTTGAAAAATTAGAAATCTGGACAGATGTTAGTGGTATGTTTACTACAAATCCAAAACTTGTAAAACAAGCTTACCCAATAGAACGTATTAGCTATCACGAAGCTATGGAATTGTCGCATTTTGGTGCAAAAGTTTTATATCCTCCAACGGTGCAGCCTGTTTTAGATTTAAATATTCCTATTCATATAAAAAACACGCTTAAACCAAACGATGTTGGTACAGTAATTTCTAACGATGGGAATACAAAATCTTCTACAGCTACGGGAATTACTAATATTAATGACATTTCATTACTAACATTACAAGGTAATGGCATGGTAGGTGTACCAGGTTTTTCTAAACGTTTATTTGAAACCTTATCTCAAGAAAAAATTAATATTATTTTAATTACTCAAGCATCATCAGAACATTCTATATGTTTCGGAATTTCTAAACATGATACTGTTCAAGCAGAAAGAGCAATTAATCTAGCTTTTGAATATGAAATTTCTAAACATAAAATTGATCCTATTCAAGTAGAAAACAACTTATCTATTATTGCTTTAGTTGGTGATAACATGAAAAGTCATCAAGGTATTAGTGGTAAAATGTTTAGTGCTTTAGGAAAAAATAACATTAATATTAGAGCTATTGCTCAAGGCGCTTCAGAAAGAAATATATCTGCTGTAATTTCAGAAAAGGATGTTGAAAAGGCATTAAATACTATACATGAACGCTTTTTTGAAAATAATATTAAACAACTTAATGTATTTATTACAGGTATTGGTAATGTTGGAGAAAAATTAATTGACCAAATTCACCAGCAGCGTAATTATTTAAAAAAGAACTTAAAGCTAGACCTTAGAATTGTTGGACTTTCAAATTCTAAAAAAATGGTTTTTAATGCTGAAGGTATAGATTTAGCCAACTGGGCTTCTAAGTTTCATTATGCAGATAAATCTAGTTTAAATGGTTTTCTAGAAAAAGTAAAAGCACTCAATTTACGCAACAGTATTTTTGTAGATATTACTGCAAATGAAGACGTATCAAAAATGTACGAGCACTATTTAAAAAATAGTATTGCTGTAGTTGCATGTAGTAAAATTGCGTGTTCTAGTACATACCAAAACTACAAACATTTACAAGATTTATCGCTTAAATATAACACACCATTTTTATACGAAACAAATGTTGGTGCAGGTTTACCAATAATTAACACATTAAGTAATTTAGTTACTTCTGGAGACAAGGTTACAAGCATTCAAGCGGTATTATCTGGTAGCTTAAACTTTGTTTTTAACAATTTTAGCGATCGTACAAATTTTCATGATATTGTAAAACGCGCGCAGTTTGAAGGTTATACTGAACCAGATCCTAGAATAGATTTAAGCGGTATAGATGTAGCTAGAAAAATATTAATTCTTGCTCGCGAAAATGGTGAAGTAATGGAAATTGAAGCTATAGAAAACGATTCGTTTTTAACAAAAGCAAATATAGAAAGTGATACAGTAGACGATTTTTATAAAACACTTATAAAAGACGAAGCCCATTTTCAAGAACTGTATGCTTCTGCTAAAGAAAAAAATTGCCAGTTAAAGTATGTAGCCGAATTTAAAAACGGCAAAGCAAAAGTTGGTTTACGTGAAATTCCAGAAGGTCATCCGTTTTATAATCTTGAAGGAAAAGATAATATTGTTATGTTTTATACAGAACGCTATCCAGAACAACCTTTAATTGTAAAAGGTGCTGGAGCTGGTGCAGATGTAACTGCCTCTGGATTGTTTGCAGATATTATTAAAGTAGGAAGCAAATAAAAAAATTAAAAATAAATAATAGAGAGTAAAAGTAATTATCACTCTTTCTAATTTCTTTTTCTATAGAATTATGAACGAAATAAAAATATTCTCACCAGCAACTGTAGCAAATGTTTCTTGCGGATTTGATGTTCTAGGTTTTTGCTTAGACACTGTTGGAGATGAAATGGTAATTAAAAAAACTCAAGAAAAAGGTATTATAATTACTAAAATTGAAGGTTTTAATTTACCACTTGAAACTAAAAAAAATGTTGCAGGTGTTGCGGCTTTAGCTATTTATAATGACGCAAAACCAGAGTGTGGATTCGAAATAGAAATTTATAAAAAAATTAAACCTGGAAGTGGCATTGGTAGTAGTTCGGCTAGTGCATCTGGAGTTGTTTTTGCAATAAACGAACTATTAGGCAAACCTTACTCTAAAACACAACTTTCTACATTCGCAATGAAAGGAGAAGCTGTTGCTAGTGGTAGTGAACACGCAGATAATATTGCACCAGGCATTTTTGGTGGCTTTACATTAGTAAAAAGCAATCATCCTTTAAAAATTTTAGAGCTACCTACTCCTACAAATTTATATGCAACATTAATACATCCTCAAATTGAAGTAAAAACTTCTGAAGCTAGAGATATTTTGCCAAAAAGCATACCAATGGAAAATGCCATTACACAATGGTCTAACCTTGGTAGTTTAGTCCACGCCTTACATACAACCGATTATCATTTATTAGGAGACTCTTTACAAGATGTTATTGTAGAACCTTACAGAAGCAAGTTAATTCCACATTACAACGATGTAAAAGAGGCAGCTCTAAACAATGGCGCTTTAGGATGCGGCATATCGGGTTCGGGACCTTCAATATTTTCATTATCAGAAAGTTTAGAAACAGCAAAAAAAGTAGAAAAAGCAATACAAGAAGTTTATAGTAAAACAGAAATTGAATTTTACACATTTACTTCTAAAATTAATGCAGATGGAATTAAAATACTATAATTTCCTATTAGCATAAATATTAAAAACAATATATGAATTACTATAGTCTAAATCATAAAGCACCAAATACAACATTTAAAGATGCAGTTATAAAAGGATTGGCGCCAGATAAAGGTTTATATTTTCCAGAAACTATAACACCATTACCACAATCGTTTTTCGATAATATTGATAATTTATCTCATTCTGAAATTGCTTTCGAAGCTATTAAACAATTTGTTAGTCCGGAAATTCCAGAAGACGTATTAAAAACAATTGTAGAAGAAACTTTAGCGTTCGATTTTCCTATAGTTAAACTCAACGATAATATTTCTACTTTAGAATTATTTCATGGTCCTACAATGGCATTTAAAGATGTTGGAGCACGATTTATGGCACGTTGCTTAGGCTATTTTAATAAAGAAAACACTAACGAAGTTACAGTTTTAGTAGCAACCTCTGGAGATACTGGTGGTGCTGTTGCAAATGGTTTTTTAGGTGTAAAAGGTGTTAATGTTGTTATTTTATATCCTAGCGGAAAAGTTAGCGAAATACAAGAAAAACAATTAACAACACTTGGGCAAAATATAAAAGCATTGGAAGTAGATGGTGTTTTTGATGATTGCCAAGATATGGTTAAACGTGCTTTTTTAGATAAAGAACTAACAAATAAAATGCAATTAACCTCTGCTAATTCTATTAACGTTGCACGATGGTTACCACAGCTTTTTTATTTTATGTTTGCTTACAAGCAATTGCATAAAACAAATAAAGACATTGTATTTTCTGTGCCAAGTGGCAATTTTGGTAATGTTTGTGCAGGAATGATGGCGCAACAATTAGGTTTACCAATTAAGCATTTTATAGCTAGTAATAACGAGAATAATGTAGTAACCAATTATTTACAAACCGAAGAATACATACCAAAACCATCTGTACAAACTATTAGTAATGCCATGGACGTAGGAAATCCAAGTAATTTTATACGTATTCAAGAAATTTATAAAAAAGAGTTTACTTCTTTAAAAAACAACCTGTCTTCTTACAGCTTTAGCGATGAAGAAACCAAGGCTGCTTTAAAAGAGATTTATGATAAATACGACTATGTCGCAGATCCTCATGGAGCAGTTGGCTATTTAGGTTGCAAAGCTTATTTAAAAAATAACCCTAATACGCATTGTGTGTTTTTAGAAACTGCGCATCCTACAAAATTCTTAGACGTTGTTGAAGAAGTTATAGAGGAAAAACAACCATTACCAAAACAAATACAAGCAGTTATGGGTAAAACAAAAGAAGCTACAAAAATTAGTAGTTACAAGGAATTAAAAAATTTCTTATTAAAATAAGCATATTCAAAAGAGATTTTCAATTTTAAATATAAAAAAAACAGCTACCTAATTAAGTAGCTGTTTTTTTATATTAATTTCTTTTTGAAATTATGCTGATACAGCAGAGACTTTATTTAAAGCTTCTCCAATTAAAGTATCGCCTTTAATTATTTCAAAAGTAGTATTATTAGCTACATCATCATTTAGAACACTCACTAAAGTTTGTGCTACATCGTTTCTGCTAATTTCTCCTCTTTTATTCAATTTTTCTTCTAACTCAATCTTATTTGTAAGCTCATCGTTAGTTAAACTTCCTGGTCTAACAATACTAAAATTTAAGCCGCTAGATTTTAAGTATTCATCTGCATTATGCTTTGCTTTTAAATACTCTTTTAATTCCTCGGCATTTTCTGGTTGGCCTGCTCCCATCGAACTTAACATTACAAACTTTTTAATGTTATTTTTGTTAGACTCATCAACCAATCGCTTTGCTCCTTCTTGATCAACTTCTACTACTTTTTTCCCTCCAGAGCCTGCTGCAAATAAAACTTTATCTACATTACCTTTAAAGACATGAGAAATATCTTTTTCCAAATCACCTAATACAGTATCAATTTGTTTTGCTTTAAAATAAGCTTGCTGCTCTTCTTTTCTAACCATTGCAATTGGGTTAAAATATTGAGATTCATTTAAAAGATTTACTATTTTTTTTCCTGTGGTACCATTTGCACCTGCTACTAAAATATTTTCCATTCCTAAATTTAAGAATATAATAAGCTAACTCATAAGATTTAAAGTTGTTTAACTTAAGTTTAGTATCACTTTAATATACTTTTATGAAAAAAAAACAAACTTGAAATTAAATAACACAACTTAAAATTTTAAACTAAATCACATTAAAACCAACTCAATAATTTTCAATACTTTTGTTTTCGAAAAAAAAAGACGTTTCGCTTATGCGAAAGCAAAAATATATTTTACATGAAAAACACAGCACTAACAGCAACACACGAAGCATTAAACGCTAAAATGGTACCTTTTGCAGGCTACAACATGCCAGTACAATACGATGGCGTAAATATAGAACACGAAGCAGTAAGAAAAGATTGCGGTGTTTTTGATGTATCGCATATGGGAGAGTTTTTAATAGAAGGTCCAAATGCATTAGCTTTAATTCAAAAAGTATCTAGTAATGATGCCTCAAAATTAACTGTAGGTAAAGCACAATACTCATGCTTACCAAATGACGATGGTGGGATTGTTGACGATTTAATTATATACAAAATAAAAGAAGAAACATATTTATTAGTTGTAAATGCTAGTAATATTGAAAAAGACTGGAATTGGATTTCTTCAAAAAACGATGTTGGTGCAGAAATGAGAGATTTAAGCGAAGACTACTCTCTTTTAGCAATACAAGGCCCTAATGCAGTAGAAAAAATGCAAGCATTATCAAGTCATGATTTAGCCGAAATTAAATTTTACAACTTTGTAGTTGGAGATTTTGCTGGTATCGATAATGTAATTATTTCTGCAACTGGATATACAGGAAGTGGAGGATTTGAAATTTACTGTAAAAACAACGAAGTAAAACAAATTTGGGATAAAGTTATTAATGCTGGCGCTAAACCAATAGGTCTAGCAGCTCGTGACACCTTACGTTTAGAAATGGGATATTGCTTATATGGAAACGATATAGACGATACTACATCTCCATTAGAAGCTGGTTTAGGTTGGATAACAAAATTCACTAAGGATTTTACAAATTCTGATGCTTTAGAAGAGCAGAAACGTAAAGGTGTAGAACGAAAATTAGTTGCTTTTGAGTTAGACGAGCGTGGCATTCCAAGACAAGGTTATGATATAGTAGACGGACAAGGTCAAAAAATAGGCGAAGTAACGTCTGGAACAATGTCTCCAATGCTTGGAAAAGGAATTGGTTTAGGTTATGTACCAATGGTATTTACAGATGTAAATAGTAAAATTAACATTCAAATTCGTAAAAAAGCAGTACCTGCAACGGTAGTTAAATTACCTTTTTATAAAGGATAATAAAATGTATGACTGATTTTCAAAATGTAATTAATACAATATATAACAACTTAAAATCTGCCACAGACAAAGGTGTTGTGGCAGATTATATTCCCGAATTGGCAAAACAGAAAAAAGAAAGTTTTGGCATTTATTTAAAGCATCTAAACGGTAACAGTTATCATGTTGGAGATTGGGATAAACCTTTTTCTATACAAAGTATTTCTAAAGTTTTAGCCCTCTCTAAAGCCATAGCTTTCGAGGACAAAAAAATTTGGGAACGTGTAGATGTTGAACCATCAGGCGATCCATTTAATCATCTATCTTTACTAGAGCACGAAAATGGAATACCTAGAAACCCATTAATTAATGCTGGAGCTATAGTTGTTGCAGATATTTTAGTATCTCGATTAAATAATCCTAAACAGGATTTTTTAAATTATGTAAGAGACATCTCTGGAGATCAAACTATTAATTATAATTTAAAAGTTGCTAAATCCGAAAAACTTACAGGATATAATAATTACGCTGCAGCTAACCTTTTAAAAGCATATAACAACTTAAATAACGATGTTGAAGTTGTATTAGATTTTTATTTTCATCAATGTGCTTTAGAGATGAATTGTTCTCAAATAGCAAATGCATTTTATATGTTTTCAAACCGAGGAAAATGTATAAATAATGTAGCCCACATTACTTTAAGTCAGGTTAAAAGAATTAATGCAATCATGCTTACTTGTGGTTTTTATGATGAAGCAGGAGAATTTGCTTTTGAAGTTGGTTTACCTGGAAAAAGTGGAGTTGGCGGTGGTATTGTAGCGCTACTTCCAGATGATTTTGTAATTGTAACGTGGTCTCCTGGTTTAAACCCTAAAGGAAATTCTTTAATAGGAATGCAAGCGTTAGAGCAATTTACTACTAAAACAAACCGTTCTATCTTTTAATATTTATAATATTAAATGAAGCAAGAAATAGACAAAAAACACAGAATTTTAATTTTAGGTGCAAGCGGTTTTATTGGCGAAGCCATTTACAAAGAACTCTGCTCCTACTTTAGAACTTATGGTACTTATAGAACAGATAATTATGGTTTTGATAAAAACCAACATTATTTTCAATATAATGTAGAGGAAGATGATATTTTTGAAATTCTTGATATTGTAAAACCTACAATTATTGTTTCGGCATTACGCGGTAACTTTTCGGCTCAAGTAATTGCTCATGCACATATAAGCGAATATATTATAGCTTATAATGCTAAACTTATATACTTATCTTCCGCCAATGTTTTCGATGCTTATAGTAAATTCCCAAGTTATGAACTTGATAAAACTTTAAGCCATAGTATGTACGGCCATTTTAAAATTAAAATTGAAAACTTATTATTACGAATGCCTAAAAAGCAAATTGTAATAATAAGATTACCAATGGTTTTTGGTGCACAATCACCAAGAATTAAGGAAATTAAAGCTTTTTTAAAAGAAGGTTTACCAATTGAAGTGTTTCCAAATCTGGTAATGAATGTTACAACAGACACTAAAGTAACACAACAAATTCATTATATAATAAACAGAAACAAATATGGTGTTTTTCATTTAGGAAGTAATGACCTAGTTCATCATGACGATTTTATAAAAGAAATTATTGAAACCATAAGTACCATTAAACCTCTATTTAAAAACGTATATACTACAAACGAAGAGCGTTATCTAGCAGTACTTCCAAAAAACAATAAATTACCCAAACACTTACAACTAGATAGTTCGGAGATTTTTAAAGAATTAGCAGTATAGTTTTTATTACTCGTTTTTTAATAAAACATGTTATAGTTTCTTTATTAAACAATAGTATTCTTATTTTTAGATAATACTATTAAATCATCATAAAAACTTTCAAATTATTATGGAGAAACTTACAACAATAGAAATAGAAAAACATCTAGAAAAGTTGCCAGAATGGAATTATGCAGACCATGCTATCCATACAGAGTACGAGTTCAAAAATTTTAAAGATTGCTTTAGTGCTATGAGCCGTATTGCGTTTGAGTGCGAAGCTTTAAACCATCATCCAGATTGGGCAAACACTTACAATGTGTTAAATATAAAACTATCTACTCACGATGCTGGAGGCGTAACATTAAAAGATATTAAGCTAGCACTTGCAATTGAAGGCATTGTTGAAGAAGAAGAAGAGTAAAACTTAAGGTTGTACTAACTTTTTTTGTATTTTACCAGACTATTTAATGCCCTTAATGATTAGACATCTTTTTATTTCACTACTGTTATGCATTTCAGTTTGTAGTTACTGCCAAGAAAACACGCTATTTTGTAAACAAGTTACAGCTCTTAAATCTACTATAGAGTCTAAGCATTTTGCTCCAAAAACACTAAACGATACAACTTCTAAACATATTTACAAGTTGTTTCTTAAAGAAATGGACGCCGACAAAGATTATTTTTTAAAAAGTGATATTACCAATTTTAATGTAGACGAATTTAAACTAGACAACTATATAGAAAATGGAAATTGTCAATTTATAGATAAATATATTTCTGTCTTAGAACATAATATAAAGTTAAACATTACAAAGCTTGAAGCTTTAAAAAATATACCTTTAGATTATTCTGGAACATTAACACTACAACATACACCAGAAAAATTCTACACTTTTTATAAGGACGAAACTGCTTTAAACAATGGACTTAAAAAACGTATTAGCTATCGCATAATAACTAAATTATTAGACGAAAATAGTGATATTGAAACCTTAAAAAAGAATTTTAATAGTTTAGAAAAAATAGCAAAAAACATTATTATAGAAAATGAAATCTGCCTTTTAAACGAATTATTAAATAAAGACGGAGGCATAAATACTTTTGTAAAACACGCTTTTTTAAATGCTTATGTAAAGGTAAACGATCCTAATTCTTCATTTTTTAACTCTACACAGAAACTAACCTACCAAAACAAACTCTCTAAAAATCAACTATCTTTTGGAATTATAACAACAAAAAATGATAATGGAGACATTGTTGTTGCAAATATTATTCCTGGTAGTGCTGCTTTTGAAAATGGTAAATTTGAAGAAGACGATATTATACAATCCATTTCTAATGGTAAATCTATATTTAGAATACATTGCGTATCTAATGAAGATATTATTTTATATCTTAATAAAGAAGAACACAAAACACTTACTTTTTCTATTAAAAAGAAAAACGGAACACTACAAGATATAAAGCTTACAAAAAGCAATATTAAAGTTGAAGATAATGCCATTAGAGGTTACCTTATTAACGATGTATCTAATTATGGCTACATTAAGATACCAAGCTTTTATACAAATTTCGAATCTCCAAACGGTCGTGGACTAACTGCAGATATAGCAAAGGAGCTATACAAGCTTCAAAAAGAAAATATAGAAGGTTTAATTTTAGATTTACGATTTAATGGCGGCGGTTCTATGCAAGAAGCCATAGAACTTTCTGGAATGTTTATAGACCGCGGACCTGTAGCTATTATAAAATCTAAAAATGGAGAAAATTTTACAATTAAAGACCATAAACGTGGTAGCTTTTATAGCAAACCAATTGTAATTTTAGTAAACGATTATAGTGCATCTGCATCAGAGCTTTTTGCTGCGGCTATGCAAGATTACAATCGAGCAATTATTGTAGGCTCAAAAACGTACGGCAAATCTAGCGCACAAACTATCTTACCTCTATCTATAGAAGATAGCTCTTTAGGCTTCGCAAAATTAACAATACAAGCTTTCTATAGAATTACAGGAGAAAGCCATCAAGCCGTTGGAGTTATTCCGGATATTAAATTACCATCATTATACGATAATTTTAATACTGCAGAGAGTAATAAACCACATGCTCTACAAAATACTACAACTAACGTTAGTTTAAAGCATGTACCATTTACAAAGATAAATACAAACATTGCTGCAAATAGTAGTAAAACGCGTATATTAAACGATGAAAATTTCAAAAAAATATCAGAAATAAATAAAGCCTTTTATAATTTATTATACAAAAGAGGAATAAAATATAAGCTTACTTTAAATGATGTTTTTGAAGAAAAAAAACGTAGACAAGCAACTTTAGATTTTATTTTTGAAGCACAAGACACCCAACCAGCTCTATTTAAAATTTTAAATACTAAATCTACAACCGAGCTTTTAAAATATAACAGCGACGATAAAGAACAGAATGATACTGTTTTAAAAACACTGTCGCAAGATATATATATAAATGAAGCCAAACATATTTTAAAAAACTTAACAACTCCTAATTAATGAACATTTTATCTAAAATAATTATTGCATTCTTTCTTTTTATCTCTTTTTTTACAAATGCACAAAGCTTTAACACAGCTGTAGATTATCTAGAATTTATTGGAAAAGAACAAAAAACAGTTACTAAAAACACTTGGAAATACACAAAAGCAATTGCGCATAGTAAAAGTGATAAAAGCATAGCTAAAAAAAGAGAAGTTTTAATAAAAACTGTAGAGCGTGCCATTGCAAAAATTGAAAAAGCAAATGGTTTTGATGGCGACACCTATAAAAACAATGTGCTTAAACACATGCGTTTAAATGAAAGCTTATTAAAAAAAGAATATGCAGATATTATTGACATGAAAGCAGTTGCAGAACAGTCTTACGATTTAATGGAAGCGTATATATTGGCTCAAGAATTGGCAGACGAAAAGATGATGCAATCTCAAATTGAATACGAGAAAAACCTATACGCCTTTGCAAATAAAAATAAAATAAACATTATTGAAAGTGAGAACGATTTGGGAAAAAAAATGGAGATTTCAAACCAAGTCTTCGACCATTCTAACGCACTATACCTAACTTTCTTTAAAGTTTATATTAACGAAGTCTATTTATGGGAAGCTGTAGAAAAAAGCGACGTAAGCGGTATTCAACAAAACTCTAATGCTTTAAATCAAGCCGCCAAAGAAGGATTAAAAATTTTAGATACAATAAAACCATATAAAAACGATAAAAGTTTAATACTAGCATACAAAACAGTGTTCAATTTTTTTATTGAAGAATCTGAAAATAAAATTCCAATTATTGCAGATTTCTTAATTCTAAAAGAAGATTTTGAAACCATTAAAACCGCAATAGACAAAACACCAGAAAACAAGCGTACTAAAGACCAAATAGATGCCTACAATAAAAAAATAAAAGAAATTAATAAAGCTGGAAATAATTACAACAAAGTAAATTCAGCCTTAAATAGTAATAGGCAAAAAGTACTTATTAAAATGGAAGAAGCTAAATCTAAATTTTTAGCTAGACACGTACCTAACGATTAAAATTATACAAAATAGTTTAGCTACAAACGTTTTTGTACGTAAACATTTTTTTTAAATTTGTGTAACTGCTTAATTGCAATAAAACTAATTAACAATAATTTCTCTTTTTATAAATTTATTCTTGTAATAATTAAAAGAGCATATAAATAATATTTTAAATGGGAAGAGCTTTTGAGTTCCGTAAAGCAAGAAAAATGAAACGATGGTCTGCCATGAGTAAAGCATTTACTCGTATTGGAAAAGACATTGTAATGGCTGTAAAAGAAGGTGGACCAGATCCAGATAGCAACTCAAGATTACGTGCAGTAATACAAAATGCCAAGTCTGTAAACATGCCTAAAGATAATATAGAGCGTGCTATAAAAAAAGCAAGTGAAAAAGATCAAGGCGATTTTAAAGAAGTTCTTTTTGAAGGTTATGCACAACATGGTATTGCCGTACTTATTGAAACAGCTACAGATAATAACACTAGAACAGTTGCTAATGTTAGATCTTATTTTAATAAAACCGATGGAAGTTTAGGTACTTCTGGTTCTGTTGTATTTATGTTTGATCATACTTGCAACTTTAAAATTAAAGCTCAAGAATTAGATCTAGAAGAGCTAGAACTAGAACTTATAGATTATGGTGTTGAAGAAATTTTTGAAGACACAGATCAAGATGAAAATGGAGAAGAACAAAATTATATTTTAATTTATGCTCCTTTTGAAAGCTTTGGAAACATTCAATCTTATTTAGAAGATAATAATTTAGAAATAATTTCTTCTGGTTTTGAGCGTATTCCACAGGTTACAAAAACATTAACACCAGAGCAAGCTGCAGACGTAGAAAAACTTCTAGAAAAATTAGAAGAAGATGACGATGTGCAAAACGTATACCATACTATGCAAGAAAGTGAAGACTAATTAACTATATAAAAGCTTATAAGAAAAGTTCTTTTACACTAATACTGTAAAAGAACTTTTTTTTAGAATTAAATTAATAACTTAGAAGATTAAATTTATAATTAATCTCTTTCTAAATAAACTGCTGAAGCAGACGCTAAATCATTATTTAATACTGGTGTTAAATTTCCACCTGTACCAATATTGTTAAAAGCTAAAATTTTACCATTTGCAGCCTCTGCAATATAAACTGTTTCTGTTTCGTCATCGTAAGCAACATCTACAGGGTTTCCTAAAACAGTATTTGTTCCAGAAACTCTAATCTGGTCTGTTACTGCTAATGTTCCGCTATCTGCTGTAGCATCTAACTTTGATGTAAAGTTATAAATAACATGAAAACCACCATCTGTAGCACTTGCAGCGTCTCCAATATCTGTTAACACAGCTGTATCTGTATCATCATCAAAAGTAATACCGTGAGTTCTTACAATACCTTCAACTGTAATTCTTTTAGTTGGTGCAACAATAGCGTCTGTATTGTTAGCTAAAAAGCCTTGAAATACTGCTAAATCTCCAGTAGCATCAACAATTGCATATAAATCTGAACCATTAAATACAATTCCCCAAAGTTTAAAACCTGTAGTAACTGTGTTTCTTAAAGAAAAAGAATTTCCGCTTTTTTCATAAATAAATAATCTTCCATCTGGTGTATTTGGATCTCCATCAACATCAGAATTATCTGCTACTACATACATATTGTCGTTTACAGCTACTTCTCTTGGGCTATCCATGTCTGCAGTTCCTGCAACATCAACATCTACAGTTGTTCCAGAGGCTAATGTTGTAGCATTTGCAAAACCTTCTAAAGCTAAACTAGATCTAGATGCTTGGTAAACTGTATCTGTATCATCATCATAATAAATACCGTCTGCCATTGTACTATTTGTAATTAACGTAGAAGCTGTAACATTAGATAAATCTGTTACATCATAAATATTTATATTTCCGTCTGCATTGTTTGAAGTAAAAAGTTTAACGGTTTCTGCATCTGGAATATTAATAACATTGTTATTGTCGTCGTCATCACTACAAGATGTAAATGTTAAAGATGTTAGAGCAAATAAGCTAAATAGTTGAATTGAATTTTTTAAAATTTTCATGTTTATTGGTTTTATTGTTATTTGGCTTTATTTACGAAGTTGTCAAACCTATGGTTTTATAATTCTATTTATTTAACCAATTCTTAACAGTTTAAACTTAAAAATCTTAAAGTTTACATAAAATTGAAGCTTATTATTAGGTAATATATAAGCCATATTTTAGAGAGAGATACATAAAAAAATCTAGAAATATACTAGTAGAATGCAAAGAAAAAAGCTACTTTACATAGGTTAAGTAGCTTTTTTAAATCTTGTAGTAGGTAAATGTTTCTTTTTAGTGACTTGGGAAAGTTTACTTTATGTTTCATCCGCATACTACACGGAATTTATTCCAAATATTATACCAAAAATAATATTTTATTTAAATATGGAATAAATTTTATTGAAAGAATATTATTTTTTTTAACTACGAATATTCTGGTTTCTTGCCATTTACGCCTTTATAAAAGCTATGCATAAATTTAAAATCATCTTCAATATTATCTGTAGGATAAAATGCTTCAGAAACTAAATTTTGCTTGTTTTCAAAATCAAGAGTAAACATGATTATTGGCACTCCAGCTGCTTTTGCAATATAGTAAAAACCTGTTCTCCACTCTTCTACTTTCTTTCTAGTTCCTTCTGGTGCAAAGGTTATTCTAAACTCATCGTGTTTATTAAATTCTTTAGCAATAGCTTCTACTTTATTTTCATTTGCACTTCTATTTAAAGGAACACCTCCAAGTGCTTTAAAAAAATAACCAAAAGGCCATATAAATAGCTCTTTTTTACCTACAAAATTTGTTTTAACTCCAACAATTTTTCGCAATAAAACACCTATATAGAAATCGTGCCAACTAGTATGCGGCACTGCTATAATAACAGATTTTTTTATAGTGTTTTTAGAGAAATTAGTATTGCCTACTATTTTCCATTTTAATATTTTAAAGTAAATAAATTTAGCTAGCCAACGCATATTACATTTTTTGGTAAAGCGTTCTAAGTTTATCTCTAGTAATTACTTTTTTCCATTGTTTCCCTATTGCATTTTCCCATAATGGTTCTAAACTAAGGGCTACATCAATCATGATATTAAATTCTTTATCCGAAAGGTTTTTACATATTCCTTGAGGAAGCTTAATATTATGCTTTGCTTTCATTTCTTTAAACATAGCAACGCCATCAGGATAATATTCCTCTAAATGATCAAAAACAATACAGTTTCCAATACCGTGCTTTACACCTAATAAATAGCCTAAACCATAACTTAAAGCATGTGCAACACCTACTTGAGAATAAGCTATACTCATACCTCCATGCCAGCTAGCCATCATTAATTTATCTTGGCTATCTTCCTCACTTAATGTATCTTCTAAAAAAATCTCTTTACAAAGCGAGAATGCTTTTTCTCCGTAAGTCTGGCTAAAAGAATTTAAATATGTTCCATTAAGCGATTCTACACAATGTACAAAACAGTCCATTCCTGTAAAAAACCATTGGTCTTTAGGAACATCTTTAGTTAATTCTGGATCTAAAATAACTTGATCGAATGGCGTAAAATCACTATTTATACCAAGTTTTCTTTCTGGTCCTGTTAAAATTGTGGTTCTTGAAACCTCTGCTCCTGTTCCAGATATAGTTGGAATACCTACGTGATATATTGCTGGATTCTTTACAAGATCCCAACCTTGATAATTTTTAGATTCGCCTGGATTTGTAAGCATAATGGATACAGCTTTTGCTATATCTAAAACGCTACCTCCTCCAATACCAATAATTCCAGATGGTAACTCTTTATAATCTAAAATAATTTGTTCTACTAGTTGGTCTATTTGCGATGTTTCTGGTTCTTTTGCAGTAGAGACATATATCACTTTATCATCATAAGACAATGGAATTCTTGAGGTTAACCATGCGTTACCTTTAAAAACATCGTCTACAAAATATATAAATGGAGCTTTAGTGCTTAATCGTTTAGGTGATAGAATTTCTTCTATTTGATTAAAACTGCCTCGTCCAAATATTACTCTGGACACCATTGGAAAATTTTTATAAATCATTGACTTTTTTGTTAGTCTTAGTTTGTAAAGTTATTACTTATTTAAATTTTTCTGAAACATTTCTGAAAATAAACTTAAATGATACCCATCTACTAACGCATGGTTTACATTTATTGCTACATTCATAATTTTATTATTATTTGTTTCTTTTACTTTGCCAAAGGCTAATTTTGGTACAGATTCTAATAAACCTGAAACAGGTTCTTTATGTCCTGAAAAGTCAGACCATGGTATTGCAGAGCAATGAATACAGTCTAATCCATTTTTGGGAGGAAATAAATTATTAGAGTTTTCTATTCTATTTTTTTCAGCTTCAAAATTTAGTAAAAAGGTTTCTAAATTTTCGCTATAATCTATAAACGAAAATCCAAATGTTTTATTCTTTCTAATAATAGTTGCTGATGCATGAATGGTATTATAAACCATTACTTTATCATTTAAAATTCTATATTTTAAATTTTCTACACTATTAATTGCTTGCATACAAGCGTGTAAATAGGTGCCAAAAAAACTTATTTTATTGTCTTTAGCAAATTGATATGTTTTTGTAACATTAAATGGAATAGTAATTCCAAAATAAGGATCTTTCAAATTCGAAAAATGCTCATAATGTTGTTTTCTATCCCAAGTATTTATATCTAACTCTTTCAAATTTATTGTAATATTTTTGGTAGCTGCAATAAACTCTCTAAAGTTTTATATGCTTTACCATTGGTTTCGTTTTCTTCTACTTGCTCATGAATCCAAGTAGTATGAAAAGGAATATGTACAGCCTTTGCGTTTAGGTTTACTAACGGTAGTATATCAGATTTTAATGAGTTTCCAACCATTAAAAACTCTTCTGGTTTTATATCTAAGTGTTGTAATAACTTTTTATAATTTTCTTCTTTTTTATCGCTTAATACTTCTATATGATGAAAATAATCTAACAATCCAGATTTTTCAAGCTTTCTTTCTTGGTCTAATAAATCGCCTTTAGTAGCAACAATTAGTTTATATTTTTTTGATAGTTGTTTAAGCACATCTTCTACTCCATCTAATAATTCTACAGGCTTATTAATCATAGATTTTCCAATCTCTAATATTTTACTTATAGTTTCATTAGATACTGTATTGTTAGATAATTCTAAAGCCATTTCTACCATAGATAAAACAAATCCTTTTACTCCATAGCCATAAACAGGAAGGTTTTTTATTTCCATTTTAAATAGCTCTTGATCTATTTTATTTTCGGTTTCAAACTTATTTAACAACTTAGCAAATTGACTTTCGGCATCACGAAAATAAGTTTCGTTTACCCAAAGTGTATCGTCTGCATCAAAACCTATAACTTTTATGTTACTGTAATCTATTTCCAAAATTTATTAGCTTTTTCTAAATCTTCTGGAGTATCTATTTCTATTCCTTGAACATTTGTTTCTACCATTTTTATACGCTTTCCGTATTCTAAATATCTTAATTGCTCTAGTTTTTCTGAAGCTTCTAAAACTTGCATTGGTAATCTATAAAAATCAAGAATGGCTTGTTTTCTAAAGGCATAAACTCCTTTATGCTTATAATATTTTACATCAACATTTTTATCTCTTGGATATGGAATTGGGCTTCGTGAAAAATAGAGCGCAAAATTAAATTGGTCGATTACTACTTTTACTGTGTTTGGGTTTTTAATTTCTTCTTCATCTTGAATATGAACCATTAAAGAAGCTAAATCTACTTCTTTTTTAGGATCTTCTTTAAAAACTTGAATAAGCTTAACAAGCGATTTTTTATCTGTAAAAGGCTCATCTCCTTGTACATTTATAATAACATCTACATCTAAAAACTCGACTGCTTCAGCTATTCTATCGCTTCCGCATTCGTGTTCTTTTTTGCTCATCATCACCTTTCCGCCAATATCTTTAATTTCTTTAAAAATAATTTCGCTATCTGTTACTACAACAACATCATCAAACAGTTGTGTAGCCACTGTTGCCTCATAAGTTCTAGTAATAACAGGTTTTCCTTTTAAATCTTGCATAAGTTTACCTGGAAAACGAGAAGCACTGTAACGTGCAGGAATCATTGCGATTATTTTCATTTTTTAACCTGAGTTTTTAGCGGAATTATTAATAGTCAAAAATATAATTTTTAAACTGAATTTATGCCTTGCGAGTTTTAAACTTTTTATAAAACCTAAATATAACTGCAACTATAATAATAACAAGAAATATTGCTATAACAGGAAACACTATTGAAATCGCAGACATTACAACAGCTGTTCCTGTTTCTACAGTCGAAACTACAGGATTTGCAACACCGCCTGTTGTTGCTGTAGATGTCAATCTGGCTGCACCAGATGTACCTGCAACTGCTGCTGCCGTTCCTCCTCCTGCTATTATGGCTAAAGCCCAAGTTACCACCGGACTTAAATCTGCAACAGTAGATACCATAACTGCTGTTCCTGCAATGGCAGCTAAAGGAATTGCTACAGAATCTAGTAAATTATCTACATAAGGAATGTAATATGCACAAATTTCTACCACTGTGGCTACTCCTAAAACTATTAAAGCAGATAAACTACCTATCCATTGCCAAGATTCGTTTAACTCCCAACCGCCTAAATACGCTGTTAAACTTAGTGCAAATAAAGGAACAAATACTCGAAAACCAACAGATGCTGCTAAACCTATGCCTAAACAAATACTAATTATTGTTTCGCTCATTTTCTTTAATTTTATTTAAATATTTCTTGTTTGCTAGGTGCATTATAAAACCATATAACAAACCACCTATTAACCATATAATAATTCGTTTTGGAAAGTTTCTCCAAATAAAATCGTGGTTTAAAAAATCGAATAAGCTAGAGAAAACAAGCATAATAATTCCAAAAAATATTCCTTCTATAATCCAGTGCTGTCGCTTTTTCATAAAACCTCTTTGTATTAAAGATAAAACTATTTATTCAGCTTCAAAAAAATCATCTTTAAAACCTATTAAGTATAATTTTTCTTGTGCTCTTGTTACTGCGGTATATAGCCAACGTAAATAATCTCGATTTATACCTTCTGGTAAATAAGGTTGTTCTACAAATACAGTATTCCATTGTCCACCTTGTGATTTATGACATGTTATAGCATAAGAGAACTTTACCTGCAATGCATTAAAATGGTTGTTACCTTTTATTTTTAAATACTTTTTATACTTACTGGTTTCATCTTCATAATCTTTTTGTATTTCTTGATATAAGCGATTAGAATCTTCATATGGTAAAGAAGGTGTTTCTGCAGAAATAGTATCTAATAACAAAACGGTTTCTAAAGGTCTCATTTTTGGGTAATCAACCATACGTATTTTAACTTCGGCAAACCTAAAACCATATAACTCTTTAATACTAAAAATTTCTAGAACCTCTATAATATCTCCATTTGCAATAAATCCTGCTTCACTAGTAGGCTTTAACCAAAAATAATTATTTTTAACTACCATAAGATAATCTCCGGCAGATAATTCGTTTTCATTAAATAGAATACGACTACGTATTTGCTGGTTATATAAATTAGCTCTTTTATTACTGCGTACAATAATTGCCATTTCTTCGTTACCTAATGTACTATAGGCTTCGTTAATAGCATCCATTATATCGTAACCATCAACAAGTCTTACAATATCTGGAAAACCTTTTATGTTAAATTTAAAACTTTCAAAAAAAGAACTAGCAATGGTTTCTCTTAATAATGTTGCGTTTTCTAAAATTCCAGAATCTTGACCTTGACGCATAACCTCGTCAAGTTCGATTTTAGTTACTTCTTTATTGTAGCTTAAACTTAATATGTTTTCGTCTAAAGCTGGACTAATATCAAGTTTAACCGGTGGTAATTGTGCTGTATCTCCAATTAAAAGCAATTTACATTTATGACCTTGATAAACATATTGCATTAAATCGTCTAGTAAGGAGCCATTGGCATAAAGTTTAGAGTCTGAAGGTGCATCTGGAATCATAGATGCTTCATCTACAATAAAAATGGTGTCTTTATGCTTATTTGGTTGCAATACAAACTTTACACCACCACCTTTATCCTTTTTAGGAAAATATATTTTTTTATGTATTGTAAAGGCTTCTTTTTTAGAATAATTACTAATAACTTTTGCTGCTCTACCCGTTGGTGCCATTAGGACTGCACTTTTTTTTGCTTTCCATAAATTATTAACTATTGTGCCAATTACAGTAGTTTTTCCTGTTCCAGCATAACCTTTTAACAAAAAGACATCATTATTATTATTTTTAAAAATAAATTCAGAAAGTTGTAATAATAATATATCTTGCTTCGCTGTTGGTGAAAACGGAAATTGCTGTTTTATAAGGGAATAAAATTGAGAAGACGTCATTAAGCTAATTAAGAATTTAAGAATAATTCAAATATATAAATGATTTTTACTCTTATTGGTTTTTACGAACAAAAAAAAATTGTAGATTTGCGATAGACCATTAACTAAATAAATTAAAAAATTATGATAATAATTGCTGTAATAGTTGTAATTCTTCTAACTGTTGGAATTGTTTGGGCAATAGACAAGTTTGTTCCTGTAAAATTAAAAACACCATTAACCATTTTACTTTGGATAGGAATTTTTGCTTTAGGTTACATAACCTTTAACTCTGTATATGATGAAATTAAATTTCACAACATTAAACAAGACCGCTATGCTGCAGTAATTAAAAACCTAGTAGACATTAGAGATTCGGAATTAGCATATAAAGAAGTAAATGGAAAATTTACAGGCGATTTTAACGAATTAGTAAGCTTTATAGAAACTGGCAAATTTGCAATTATAGAACGTAGAGATTCTACAGTTATAGATGAAGAAAAAACAAAAGCTTATGGTGGAATTAAGTACACTAAAGAAATTACTATTACAGATACTTTAAATTTTGTTTCGGTTAAAGATTCTTTATTTAAAACTTCTACACGATATAAAACAATGATTAATATTCCTTATGCTAAAGAAGGTACTAAGTTTACTTTAAAAGCTGGAGAAGTTGGAGAAGATGACAAAAAACTTCCAGTATTTGAAGCTGTAGCTTGGAAAAAAGATATTTTATACGATCAACCAAAAGATTTAATTAGAAAAGAAGAAAACGCTTTCTCTGTTGAAGAAATTAATGGTGATGCCATTAGAATTGGTTCTATGGAAGAAGTAAAAGTTAATGGAAACTGGCCAAAAGTTTATGATCCAACAAACTAATAACAGTAACCAAATATCACATAAAGCATTGTCCATTCAAATAAGTTTGAATGGACTTTCTTTTTGTATTATAAACACTCACGACTATTCGGTATTAAAAATTGAACATGAAGTTTTTAATAAAAAAATTACACCTTTTGAATTATTAGATACTATTAAACACAGTTTTAATACTAAAACGTGGTTAGACGACACTTTTAATACTGTACAAGTAATTCATGAAAATGAATTGTCTACACTAGTACCTAAACCTTTGTTTAATGAAGAAGCAATTGCAGATTACTTAAAACTAAACTCTAAAATTCTTAAAACAGACTTTATAACCTTCGATACCATTTCTGTAAACGATTCTGTTAACGTTTATGTACCTTACGTAAACGTAAACAACTACATTTACGAGCGTTTTGGAGATTTTACATACAAGCACTACTCTACTATTTTAGTTGAGCAGATTTTAGCTCAAGAAAAAAATGCAAATAACAATAAAATGTACATTCATGTAAGTGAAACTCATTTTGAAATTATTGTTACAAAAAAAGGTAATTTAGAGCTTTACAACACTTTCGAATACCAAACTGCTGAAGATTTTATTTATTATGTACTTTTTACTGCAGAGCAATTAAAACTTAATCCAGAAGTTATTGAAACAGTATTATTAGGTACTATTTTTAAAGACGATGCACTTTACAACATACTATATAAATACATTAGGCATGTAAATTTTGGTAGCCGAAAAGAAGACATAATAACAACTAAAGACATTAAAAATAACCACTCACATTTCACACTTTTAACACGATTTTAAATGCGTATAATTTCAGGAGAATTTAAAGGTAGAAGAATTACAGCACCAAAAAAGTTGCCTGTACGTCCTACAACAGATATGGCTAAAGAATCGTTGTTTAATATTTTAAATAACACGTATTATTTTGACGATATTTCTGTGTTAGATTTATTTGCCGGAACAGGTAATATAAGTTATGAATTTGCTTCGCGAGGCACAGAAAATATTACATGTGTAGATGCCGATTACGGGTGTATTAAATTTATAAACGAAACTGCAGAAAGTTTCGATATGTCTATACAAACTATAAAAAGTGATGTTTTTAAATTTTTAGAAAACAGCAATACAAAACACACCATAATTTTTGCCGATCCGCCTTACGATTTTCCTGTAGAAGAATTCTCAAAAATTCCAGAACTTGTTTTTAAAAATGAATTATTGGAAACCGAAGGTTTACTTATTGTAGAACACTCTAAACACACAAACATTTCGCACTTAGAGCATTACAGCCACTCTAAAAGTTATGGTGGCAACATGTTTAGCTTTTTTAAAAACGAAACAATAGACGAAGAAGAATAGGTTTTAAAAACCGTAATTATTTTCCTACGTAAAAATACTGGATTTCAAGCACTTATGTTTTTTAAGTGCTTTTTTTCATTATCTTGCTATTGCTATTATCAACTAAATTTGTAATCTATTTACACACCTCATTCTGCACCTTATTCTTTTCAGTTAAAATATTAATAGCATATTTAGTTGCAAAACTTTGCTATGGTTAAAAGTAAGTTATTAATCAATTTATATTAACCAAAACATGCCACATTATGAAAACTTTAAAGCATCAAAAAAAAACTAGAAAGAAGTTAGTATTTAGTAAAAATTTTAAATCAAACTTAATGGCATTAATTGCCTTGCTGTTTGCTTTTAATATTACACATTCGCAAGATGAAGTAACTATGTTTGTTTTACATACAGATAATGTAAAATTCGAAAAAATACCAGCCTATGAAAAAGTCGCTAAAGAATTAAAAGACAATTTTACGAAGTATAATCTTAAAGATAATAATTGGACGACTGTTAACACACAAGATGGTCGTTACGTATATGTTACGCCAATTAAAAATATGGCAGAATTAGATAAAAACATAATGAAAGGCCTAACCGATAAAATAGGAGAAGAAGCCGTTAATACTATGTTAGATTCTATGGACGATTGTTACGATACGCATAACGATAAAATAATTCATTATATTAAAGATTTATCTTATGAGCCAGAAGGTTATACTACTGCTGGTAAAAATTACCGCGAGTATCATTTTATTTATTACGCACCAAAAAACGCTAAAAAAATTAAGGAAGCTATAGCTAATGTTAAAGCCTTATATGTAAAAAAAGGGATAAAAAACGGTTATACTATTTTTCATAGTGGATTTGGAAGCGACAAAAGCTATTTTATGGTATCTGTTGCTGGTAAAGACAAGTTAGAAATCGCTCAAATCGATAAAATTGAAGAGAAGCAATTAGGAGAAGAACTAGATCCTGCAATGTTTAATGTTATTGCTTTAAGTACAAAATATGAAAAAGTTGAAGCCAGAGTAAGGCCAGATCTTAGTTACTATCCAAAAGAATAATAACTAGATAATTAACAACATACAAAAACCCTTTACAAATTTGTAAAGGGTTTTGTTTTTTTAAGTAAATCTATAAGCCGGATTCTGTACTCTTTCGAGCCCTTATCATTTATCTACATGAGTTGTTACCAACACACTTTAGCTGCCTACCCTCTAGCTCGCGCGTGCACGCTCAAGCGCTAGTTTACATGACATTGCACCACATAGAGTTTACCTGGTTTCACTACAGCATGACCTGTACATACTTTCTGTTGCACTTTTCCTAACCTCACGGCTGGTGGCTGTTAACCACTATATTGCACTACGGTGTCCAGACTTTCCTCACAAACAATAATGCCTGTGCGATAAGGCAATTTACTTATTTGCAAAAATAGAATAAACTTATGTATGTTTTAATATGAATATAAAATTTGTTTTGGCAAGTTAGTTTATCGTTGTTGTATATGGTTTGTTGCGTGGTTTAGGCACCTAATTTAGCAAATACAAACCGAATAGAAAATCCGCGAGGATTTTCGTAAGTAAGCTAGAACTAGCAATAAATTATATACGGTGTTGTAGCCAGTTATTTTTTCTTTCTTTTTTGTTCAATTTTTGTCAATTCAGATTTCGAATCATAAGGAACTTTTCCAGATGGAACGACCTTACTACTGGATTCTAAATGCGTGTCTTGGTCATCGAAAAATATATGAGCTCCAAATGCTTTTAAAACTTTATCTTTTGAAAGTCCTCCCAGAAAATAGGCTTCATCAACATATACTCCCCATTTTCTTAATGTTTTAATTACTCTCATATGCGATGGTGCATTTCTTGCTGTAACAATTGAAAGTCTTAAAGGCGATAATTCAATTCTTGTTGGTAAATGTTCTTGAATTTTCGATAACTTAATTAATAAATTCGCAAAAGGACCTTCTTTTAATTGTTCATCTTCGTGTTCTGATTCATACTTATGAAATGCATCCATTCCTTCTGTTTTGTATCGTAATTCAGATTCGTCAGAGAATAAAACTGCGTCAGCATCAAATGCTATTTTTACTCGATTATCTTTTGGGTCAAATTCAGTTGGTGGTGCGTATAAAGTTGCTGCAGCACAGGTTTTAGAATCTATAACGGTTTGAACATCTTTACTGTCTTTTGATAAAAATAAATCCACATCAAAAGCATCAATGTAAGGTGCTAAAGGTTCTCCTCCTGATAATGCAACTCTTGTTATGTCTAAATTTTGACTTTTTATTGAATTAAGCATCCTAACTCCAGTTTCAGGACTATTTCTTGACATTACTACAACTTCTACTATACGTTTGTTAGCTTGATTGTTCAGTTCAAGAAGACTTTTTACTAAATAAAATGCAGTTCCGTGCCCTAAAGGTTCGTTTTCATTTTCTTGTTGAAATTTTCGAAAACCTTCAATTCCTTCCGAATCAAAAATTTCATTTTCTTTCTCCAAGTCAAATAATGCTCTTGAAGAAACTCCTATTACTAATATGTCTGAAAAGTCTACTGGCATTTCGTTTGGTTTTAATTGGCTACAACGTGTTAACTGATATGAAATCGTTTTAATGTTTTATATCAGACGATAAACGAAGTTAGCAGAAAAATTTGACAATGTCAAGTTATTATAAAATTGAAAAAACAACTTCTTTTTGTTAATAACTCCTATTAAATTATACTTTCAAAATTCTAAATTCTAAATTGAATTTTTAACTTTGTTATTCTAAATAAAAGCATTAAAATTTGGAACACTTTGTAGTATCGGCCAGAAAGTATAGACCACAAACGTTTAAGGACGTTGTTGGGCAATCTGCTATTACAAATACTTTACTTAATGCTATTGAAAACAACCATTTAGCACAAGCTTTATTATTTACAGGTCCGCGTGGTGTTGGTAAAACCAGCTGCGCACGTATACTCGCTAAAATGATAAATAGCGATGGTACAGAAACCGGAGACGAGGATTATGCTTTTAATATTTTTGAGTTGGATGCTGCATCTAACAACTCGGTAGACGATATTAGAAGTCTTACAGACCAAGTACGCATACCTCCTCAAGTTGGAAAATATAAAGTATATATTATAGATGAGGTACACATGCTTTCTCAAGCCGCTTTTAATGCGTTTTTAAAAACACTAGAAGAGCCACCTAAGCATTGTATATTTATTCTTGCAACTACCGAAAAACATAAAATTATACCTACCATTTTATCGCGTTGTCAAATTTTCGACTTTAAACGTATTACGGTAAAAGATGCTAAGGAGTATTTAAAATATATTGCTAAAGAACAAGGTATAAATGCTGAAGATGATGCGCTGCATATAATTGCACAAAAAGCAGATGGCGCCATGCGTGATGCTTTATCTATTTTCGATCGTGTAGTTAGTTTTTCTGGTAAAGATTTAACAAGACAAGCAGTTACCGAGAATTTAAACGTTTTGGATTACGAAACGTATTTTACAAGTACCGATTTTATTTTAGACAATAAAATTCCAGAATTATTACTTCAGTTTAACGACACGCTTTCCAAAGGTTTCGATGGCCACCATTACATTGCTGGTTTAGCATCGCACTTTAGAGATTTACTGGTTTGCCAAAATCCTGCTACAATCGAGCTTTTAGAAGTTGGAGACCAAACTAAAGAGAAATATATAGAGCAAGCTAAAAAAGCACCACAATCCTTTTTACTAAAAGGCATTGAGTTAGCTAACGAAACGGATTTAAAATATAAATCCAGTAAAAATCAACGACTACTCGTTGAACTTTGCCTTATGCAGCTTGCCTCTATCACTTTTGATGGAGAAAAAAAAAATAGCAGTCGGTTCATAATTCCGCCATCTTATTTTAAACGCCTTGGCATAAAACCAATTCCAGTAAATAAGCCTATTCCAAAAACAACAGACTCTAAAGAAGTTATAGAAAACAAACAACAATCTATTGCTAAACCAACACCTAAAGTTGAAGTAGCAGCAGAAAATGTTAAACCAAAAATTGTTTTAAATAGAGAAACAAAACGTACTTCTGGTTTATCTTTAAAAAGTATTCGTGCAAAAAAAGAGCACGAAATAAAACAAATGGAGGTTGTTGTTGACGAAGAAAACCTACCAAGAGAAGCCTTTTCTCAAGACGAATTAACTAAAGTTTGGAATACCTTTGTTACTAAAATTGAAGCTGAAGGTAAAATGAATTTAGCCGCAATATTATCTATAGACAAACCAACTTTAAAAGGCACAACCATACATTTAACGTTCCCAAATGCTACTAATAAAGTTGAAGTAGAAAGACAATCTTTCGATTTATTACAATTTCTTAGAAAAACATTAAAAAACTACGATATAAGTTTAGATATTGACGTTAATGAAGAAATGCAAAAGAAATTTGCATATACTCCAGACGAGAAATATGAAAAACTAAAAGAGAAAAATCCTAATATTGAATTATTAAGAAAAACTTTTGATCTCGATCTTTAAACAGACCAAAAACAGCAGTGTTTTAAACAATAAAACACCTTAACTATAACTAATTATTTTTTTGAAAAACATTAAAATTTAAAATGAAAAATGTCTTGTTTCTTTTAGCTATTGTTTTTCTTGTCTTTGTGGGATGCGATGGCAAGGATCGTGTTCATTTAACTAACTCCGAAATTTTAAAAGAACACAAGTTACTGGACTCTTTTTCTGAAAAAGTTAAGTACATTCCTGAACAATATTCTGAAGTTGTAACAGACTCACTTTATGATAATGGTTTTAGAGTAAAAATTAAAATGTATACAGATTTAGATAGAGATGTATTATTTACAAAAACTGAAGAATCTATTACTTACAAGGAACATTACAGAAATTTTAAGTTTGATATATTAATAGTGAAAAACAATTCTATTATATATCAAAAATCTTTTGATAAAGATATAATAAATAAAGAATTGGCAGTTTTTTCGAATAATATACCTGAAAGTTCTCTATATTTTAATTTTGGAAAATTAGCAGTATTAAAATATATTGAGGTTGATTATGAACCTTCGTTAAAAAATATGATAATTATAAATTTCATGTATGCTATACCAAATACAGATAGATATTCCACACATTCATTAATAGTTAATGATAAAGGAAACGGAACTATTATTCACAAAAATGTAAATTAAATGCTAGGATTAAAACTACCAACCGATCCGCGTTGGGTAAACATAGTAGAAAAAAATATTGAAGATATTTTAACAGACCATGCTTTTTGCGAACAGAAAGCAACAAGTACTGCAATTTCTTTAATTGTAAGCTTTCCTGAGTACACAGACTTAGTACAAGAAATGGTGGCTTTAGTAAAAGAAGAGATTAGCCATTTTAAAATGGTACACGATTTAATTTTAAAAAATGGTTGGGTTTTAGGTAGAGACAGAAAAGATGAATATGTTGCAAAACTATTACAATTCTTTCCTAAAGGTGGTAGCCGTACTACCCAATTAGTACATAGATTACTTTATGCAGCTTTAATTGAAGCACGAAGCTGCGAACGCTTTAGACTATTAAGCGAAGAATTAGAAGATAAAGAATTAGCTGAATTTTACAGAAAACTTATGGTAAGCGAAGCCAACCATTACACTATGTTTTTAGGATTTGCAAGACAGTATGGAGATAGAAAAGAAGTAGATAAAAAGTGGCAAGAACTTTTAGATTTTGAAGCAGAAATTATGAAGGACTTGAGCAAAAGTGAAACCATTCATGGATAGCATTTATGGATAGACACACTTAAGTTTATAACTAAAAAAAAATCCAACATTAAACATGTTGGATTTTTTAGTTATATAATTGTATTGGTTTGGTTAAAACTTAACACCAAATCCTATTTGCATGTTTGTATTTTTTGCTTCAAGATTTGTTTCGTCATCAAAGATATTAGTTAAACCATAAGAATATCTAAAGTCTATAAAAAATTCATCTGAAATCATGTATTCTATTCCTGCTAGACCAGAAAATGCTAAGTTTTGTAAACCATCTTCATATTCATGACCTTTTAAACTTGCTTGTGGTCCTAAACCTATAGCTAAGCTTTGCCCTAATTTATATTTAAAGAATATTGGCATTTGAATGTAGTCTATTCTAATAGCTTCTTCTTTTGCTCCTTCTGCAGAAAATTGAATTTCTGGCGCAATAGATAAACTACTTCCTAAGCTGTATTCTGCAAAAAATCCAATTGCAAAACCATTTCTATGCATGTTTTCAAAATCTCCAGTTGTTGGTTCAAAATCTAAATTTGAAATATTATAACCTGCACGAACACCATATAAAGCGTTTTGAGAGAAGCCATAAATTGAAAACATTGCAAATGCAGCGATAAGTATAATTTTTTTCATAAAAGTTGGATTTATAATTTTAAAGTTTTGGTTTATTTTTAAAGTTGCACTAATATAATTTATTTTTAATATAATTTAAGCAATTAAAAGATAAAGTGTATCATTTTAACTTTGTATGGCTTAAAATAATTTCTTTATACATACTTTTTATGATTCCGTCTGCCAATCCTATTTTTGGAACATAAATATCTTTTGCTCCACTCCATTTCATTGCAGACAAATAAATTCTTGTAGCAGGAATAATAACATCGGCTCTATCTTGGTTCATATTTAATTCTGTAATTCTTTCTTCGTAAGAGTAGCTTTGTAATTTTTGATAATATGAGGTTAAATAAAAGTATGTTAGCGGTTTACCTAAAGCTTTACCAGAGGTTTTAAAAATATTATTTATATTTCCTCCAGAGCCAATAACATCTATTTTCTCATATTCTTTAGTTTCTGTTCTTACCCATTGTTCTAACTCTTGCCAAGTTTCTTTTTTAACGATATCGTTTAATAAACGTACAGTACCTACTTTAAAGGATTTTGATACTGTTTTTTCTCCGTTATGGATAACACTAAATTCTGTACTTCCTCCTCCTACATCTACATATAAATATGTTTTATTTTTATCTATAAACGTACTTAAATCTGTAGCTGCTATAATTGTAGCTTCTTCTTCTCCTCCTATAATATCTATAGTTATTCCAGTATTTTCTAATATTTGCGCTGCTAATTTTTCACCATTTTTAGCCTCTCGCATTGCAGAGGTTGCACATGCTTTATATTTATCTACACGATGTGTTTTCATTAACAGCTTAAACGCCTGCATGGTATCTAACATTCTATTAGTATTTTCTTTCGAAATTTTACCATTTATAAACACATCGGCTCCTAAACGAATAGGCACTCTTACTAAAGATGTTTTTTTAAATCGTGGTGGCTTATTTTTTTCTTCTACAATACTAGAAATAAGTAGTCTTACAGCGTTCGAACCTATATCTATTGCAGCATATTTAAATATTTTTAGCATTAATTTAATTGGTTTTTATAATAATTATAGGTTTCAAATTGCGCTCTTACTTTCTTTAATTTATTTTGTTTATAATTATTAGACTGCTTGCTATCTAAAATTCTAGATTTTACATTATCGCTCCAACAAATATTAAAAGTTTCTATTAGTTCGTTTTTAATATTTTCATCATAAATAGGACAACTAACCTCTACTCTATTTTCTATATTTCTTGTCATCCAATCTGCCGAAGAAATATAAACTTTTGGGTTATTATCATTACAAAAAACATACAACCTAGTATGTTCTAGAAATTTGTCGATTATACTTACTACTTCAATATTTTCACTCATTCCCTTAACACCAGGAATTAAGCAACAAATACCACGAACAATCATTTCTATTTTAACTCCTGCATTACTAGCTTCGTACAATTTATCTATCATTTTGTAGCTAGAAATACTATTCATTTTTAACCTAATATACGCAGGTTTTCCTTCTTTTTTATTTTTGATTTCGTTATCAATTAATTTAAAAAATGTATTTTTAGTATAGTGAGGCGATGTTATAATATGCTTAAATCTATAAACTTTATAGTTAACAGAAAAGAAGCTAAATAATTTATTTATGTCTTTTAGTATTTTTTGATTTGCAGTAAAGAGAGTATAATCTGTATAGATTTTAGCTGTAGACTCATTAAAATTTCCTGTACTAATAAAGCCGTAACGTACTATTTTTTTATTCTCTTCCCTTTCTATTAAACACATTTTACTATGCACTTTTAAACCTTGTACTCCAAAAATAAGTTGTACACCTTCTCGTTGCATTTGCTCTGCATAATCTATGTTTGCTTGCTCATCAAAACGTGCCTGAATCTCCATAGAAACAGTTACTTTTTTTCCATTAATTGCTGCATTAATTAAGGAGCTTGCAACATGAGAAATTTGTGCTAATCTATAAATAGTAATTTTTATTGTTTTTACTTTAGGATCTAAAGCTGCTTCTCTTAAAAATTTTACTGTATAAGCAAAGGTGTGGTATGGTGTGTATTGTAAATAGTCCTTTTTAGCGATAGCCTCAAAAATACTGGTTTCTAAACTTAATCCTTTTACTGGTAATGGTTCAATTTTATTATATAGCAAATCTGTTCTACCTAGACTTGGAAATCCCATATAATCTCGCCTGTTATGGTACCTACCGCCTGGTATAATACTATCGGAACTTTCAATTCCCATTTTTGCCATTAAAAAAGAGAGTGTTTGTTTGTCTATAGTTTTATCATAAACAAATCTAACAGGTTCACCATCTTGTCTATCTTTAACACTATCGCTAATTTTTTCCATAAAACTTTTGCTTAAATCACTTTCAAGATCAAGCTCTGCATCTCGTGTTATTTTTATCATGTGAGCAGAAATAGTTTTATAATCGAAAATATTAAAAATATCATCTAAACAATAGCGCAATAAATCGTCTAAAATAATGATATAGTTCTTGTTACCTTGTTTTGGCAACACTATAAAACGATCTATGTTTTTAGAAATTTCTATTAGTGCATATTGATTTTTTTCTCCTTCTAAAACCATGTTTATTGCTAAGTAAGCTGCACTGTCTTTTAAATTAGGAATCTCTACTTCATTATTTAATATTATAGTTACTAAAGCAGGACTTACATGCTGAATAAAATAGTTTTTTATAAAGTTTTTTTGACTATCATTTATTTGATTTTCCTTTATAATAAAAATATTTTCGGCTTCTAATTTTGATTGAATATTACTTAAAATATTTAAACTTTCTGCCTGTTGTTTTATTACCGTTTTAGTAATAATTTCTAATAAATCTGAAGCTTTTATTCCTCCTAATTGATTTTTTCCTGCTTTTCCAGCTTCATCAATACGCTTTACTGTTGCGTAACGCACTTTAAAAAATTCGTCCAAATTATTAGAGAAAATACCTAAAAAACGCAGACGTTCTATTAACGGAACATTCTCATCTGAAGCTTCTTGCAAGACTCTTGCGTTAAATTGCAACCAACTTAATTCTCTATTTATGTAGGTATAATTTTGAACTATTTTTTTCTTCATTTTGCAAATATTTCATCACAAATATATTCTATTATTTACATTATTTTAAATGTTTTGGAAATACAATTTTTTCAGTCTTTCCTCTATTAAGATTTTTCCAACTATCAATTTCAAAAATTATCTTTACAAAGCCAGACGTAGTAACGTTTTCTACTTTAATATCTCCATAATTGTTTACAAAATTAGTAAGCGCATAATTATGGCCAAAAATCATAACCTTACCGAATGAATCGTTAATAGACTCGATAAACTGCAAAAGAGACTCTCCAGAAAAATCGTATAATTCCTTTGAATATTCTATTTTAACATTTGATAAGCCTAAATTTTTAATAAAAATTTCAGAAGTTAATTTCGTTCTTTCTGCTGCGCTACAGAAAATAATTTCTGGTTCTATTTTAACACTATTTAAATGATTAGAAACCAAGTTAGCATCGTTAATACCACGCTTTTTTATTGGACGATTAAAATCTTCTAAATTATTATTCCAACATGATTTTGCATGACGTATTAAGTAAAGTGTTTTTTGTCTATTTATCGTATTTATTCGCATTTTATCGATATTTTATATATATTTGTCTTTTTAACGAATATATGTGTTATTAAACATTTTTATTTGTTAGCCTAAAAAAATACAATTTATTTAGCAAAGCTATTAATAGGCTTGCCCCTAAACCTAAAACCTACTGTCGCCATAAAATGGTGAAACTCCCTTAAGATTAAGCAAATTAATAGTTTTAATTTATGAGTTAACTATGTTATGTACAAATTACTAAAGATAATATTATCTCCCGTTTTATTAACAACTTACTTCTGTAACTTGTTTTTTGTTTATTTCTACACATCAATTAAACTAATACATAAATATTTTTCTAAACAGAATTATATTAAAGCATTTAAATATAAATTTCAATTTATTCAATTACACGTATTTATGAGTAAATTTGATTATAAAAAAACTATTAATAAACCCCATTTGTTAATTACTAACTATGCCAACCTTTATATATAAATTCAAAAAATCGCTACACGCGTATTTATTTTTAGCGTTTCTATTTATTAGCTTTTCATCTTTTTCGCAAACCCAAGCTAATTCTATACAAACTGGTGTTACCTTTCAATGGGCTGAAGCATCTCAACCACTCAATAACAGTTCTGCTACTATAGAGTCTATAACTATTGATGGAGATGTTTACAACACTTTTGTAGTTCCTTCTGGTTACGAAATGACTATTGTTGGACCTCAAGGCCATTCTAGAAATAGAATATTAGACAATGGAGCTCCGTTTCCTAATAGTGCTTTACCACCTTGGAATGCTAAAGCTCTTGATGCTTTTCAAGATTTAAATTTAAACCATTATTTCTCAAGCGATGTTAATGGAGATAACATTTGTATGGATTTTTCTGCTGCTTTAAATACAGATGGGCAAGTTCAAACCATTTTTTACAACCCACCTATCCCTTCAAATACAGGAGGTGTTTTTGCCGCAATAGAAAGAAATGCAAATAACTGTTTCTATATTGAAGTTTTTGGAACACTTGTAGGTAGTTCTACAGTACAAAAAATTGGTGAAACATTTGTAAGACCTTATTCAAGTGCCCAATGGGGACCTGGATACACTCCTCCACCGGCAGGAAACACAATAGATTATTGGAAAACTAATAGAGTTGCAGAAAATAATGGAAATATTGGTGTTGCTTTATTTTATTTAGATGATATAGCTCCAACAGGTTCAAAAATACATAACATTAGATTTTTAGCTGCAACCAATGACCATGGAGATGGTAAATTTTTTATTTTACAAAAATATGCGGTTAGTAATACACAACAAAGTTGTATAGACACCAAACATAGTGGTGATTTATCAGAATCTGATAATGTTCCTGAAAATTCTACATATAGTCTAGTTTCGGGACCTTCACCTGCTGGTCAAGCCTTTAATTTAAATACAGACGGAACCTACTCGTACACTCCTACACAAGGCTTTACAGGAACAGTAACTTTTGATTATCAAGTTTGCTTGCCAGAACCTAACCAAAGTGTATGTGATACTGGTAAAGTTACTATAATAGTTAATCCTCCTCCAGGACAACCTGTTGTAGAATTAAATTGTAATGGGCCAAACGATAATTCTATAACTATAACCTCTCCAACAGGTTCTCAATATGAATATTCTATTAATAATGGACCTTATCAATCGTCTAATACATTTAATGGGATAACTAATGGAGATTATTCTGTTTCAATTATAGATAATTATACTGGATGTGAAAACTTAAATGCAACAACTTATACTGCTGTAGATACTGATGGAGATGGTATTTTTGATGATTGTGATCTTGATGACGATAATGATGGTATTTTAGACATTGATGAATCTAATTTAGTAAACAATTTATGTCCAATTTTAAATTCGTCTAACAAAGTACACACACCTGGACCTTCTTCAAACGGTGTTGGCTCTACAACTTTATGGAGTAACGTAGGTACTTACGAAGGTACACCTGTAGATTTAAAAGTAGAAGTATTAAGTGCTGATCCGGACATTTCTGTTAATATAGATGATTATACTTTTATAGGAGAAATATATGTTTTAAACATGACAGGAACGGCTACCTCTGGTCAAGCCACTCTAAGATTTAGTTATTTTGTATCTGGAACTAACACTCCTATTCAAGTTACTAGTAAACTAATTTGGAAAGATTTAGACGGAGGAGTTTATGAGCCAACTGGAGATTTATTTAATGAAAAAATAACTTTTCAATCATCCGATTTATCTGGTTATCAATTCTCCGACCCTACGTTTGTATCTGCTAACTTAGTATCTTCTGATACAGAATTTACTTCAAATTTCAATACTGATTCAGTTTCTGATGAAAGATTATGGATATCTACATTTTTAAATCCACTTTCTTCTTTTGAAGTTACTTTTGATAAAAGAGCTTTCCAAACCGGTTATGTTTATGGATGTGATGAACTTACAAATCCAGGAACAAGTGTTTTAACTTATGACACAGATAATGATGGCATACCAGATTTATTAGATTTAGACAGTGATAATGATGGTTGTAGCGATGCAAATGAAGCTTATAACAACCCAAACGCAGATGCCGGAGATAGTGGTATATATGGTACAGATACACCTACATTTGCTAATGGTCAAGTAAACCAATTTGGTTTAGTAATTAGCGCCGGAATAGATAGTAGTCAACAAGCATACAATAATTCTATAGCAACTACAAGTAATGGAGAAAACACATTTCAAGAAGCAGTAGTTACTGAAATTACAGAAGAATTAGAAGACCAAGAAACCTGCGAAAATGCTAATGCTACATTTACAGCTACTGCGATTGCAACTATACTTCCTACAACTCCTGCCACTACCGCAACCACTAATTTAAATTATGAATGGTTTGTAAGTACAGATAATGGAACTAGCTTTAATGCAATACCAGGAGAAAGTGGAACAATAGCAAGTGGAGCTCAATTAAATCTTGTTTTATCGAATGTTACACTAGATATGGATGATAACATTTATAAAGTATTATTCACTAATGAAGCAAATATTTGTTTCGAAGAAACTTTAGCAAGCCTTACTGTAAATCCTAAAGCTACATTATCGGTTCCTAATGAAATTACGATAGAAGGCTGTGATACTAACGACATAAAAGCATCGAATGCTGTATTTAATTACAATACTTCTCAATCTGGTAATGTATTAAATACTTTTAATAATGTAAATAATTATACAACAACAAATACAGATCAAATAAATACTATAACCTATATAGACACTATAGTATCTTCAACTAACTGTTTAACAATAGTTAATAGAACATTTACATTAACAGATGCATGTAATAACACAACTAATGTTGTGCAAACAATTACAGTTCAAGATACAGAACCTCCTTTAATAGATACAAATGCTTTAAATTTTACAGTTCAATGTGATGGATCTGGGAATACAAGTGAATTTAACAATTGGATAAATTCAAATGGAGGAGCTTATGCATACGATGAATGTGGAGGTCCAATAACTTGGACTAATAATTTTACAAGCCTAACAGATGAATGTGGTGGAACAGGAACTACTACTGTAACGTTTACAGCTACAGATCAATGTGGTAATTCTTCAACTACAACAGGTACATTTACAATTATTGATACCTTACCGCCAAATATTGTTGGTTTCCCTTCTAATGTTGATAACACACAACCTTCTTGTGTAGATGTTCCTGTATTAAGTTTTAGCTCTTACACAGAGGAGTCTGGAGACGGTAACAACTCAACTTTTTTACAAGGAGAAGTATTTAGATTTCCTTCTATAGCTCCTGGTGTAGATGCATTATTAACTATCGTTGCTACTGTAGGAACAACAATACCAATTTTAGATGATAACTCTAATGGTGTAGATTCTTTTAGACCACGTACAGCTTTTAGCATAGCATCAATTGGAGATAGAGCATATACCGAATTTAAATTAGATTTTGTAGATAGCGGAACATCTAACTCTACAACTCTACCAGAATTCTATTCTAATTTTAATGATATTGATGGTAATTCGTCTTTTGGAGAGGTAAACTGGACAGCATTTACTGCGAGCTATACCGTTAATAATCCAACAGATTTAACTATAACAGAAGAAGGACCATGGATTGTTGCTACTGCTGGAACTACAGAATACACAGGAGTAACGAATGCTAATCCACAAGCAAATATTACAACACGTAACACCAACGCTTCATCTTTTTCTTTTAGAGTTGGCGCTGTTGCAAGAGCTAACAATGTCTCTGCTAATGGTAGACAGCATAATATAGAATTTAACTGTATTTCTAATTATACAAATGCAGCTACTATCTCTGACGAAATTACAATTGAATGTGATGAGCTACAACCTGCAGAAACTTTAACTGCAACAGATGAGTGCGGTAATGCAACTATTACATTTTCAGAAACAACGACTCCAGGCACATGTGAGAACGAATTTACTGTAGAACGAACTTGGATGGCATCAGATGAGTGTGGAAATACTACAACTAGAACATTAACAATAAATGTAGTTGATACAACACCTCCAAGCTTTACAGTACCTGAAAATATTACAATTAATTGCGAACAAGACCCGTTAGATTTATCAATTACTGGTGATGTAACAGATGAAAACGATAACTGTGATACAAGTTTAGAAGCAACTTTTTCAGATGTTGAAGATAATTCTTCAGGAAACTGTTCTAGTGAAATAACTATTACAAGAACTTGGACATTAACTGACGCTTGTGGAAACACAACTGCAGCCGACCAAATTATTACTGTACAAGATTCTACAGCACCAACTTTTACAGTTCCTTCAGACGTAGTTATAAACTGTGAACAAGATCCTAACGACCTTTCTTTAACTGGTGATGTAACCAATGAACAAGATAACTGTGATAATGATCTTCAAGCTACTTATACAGATAGCTCATCAGTTGGTTCTTGTCCAAATGAATCTGTAATTTTAAGAGAATGGACACTAGTAGATGATTGCGGTAATACTACAAGTTTTACACAAACTATTACTGTTGAAGACAATACCGCTCCTAATTTTATAGGTGTATTACCACAAAACATTACAGTAGAATGTGATCAAGTACCTGAACCATCTGTATTATTATTCGATGATAACTGTAATAACATAAATTCAAAAATATTAAATTGGGAAAATGAAACTTGGCCATCAGGTTCATTAAGTAATAATTATAATGTTGATGGTACTAACGTTTCAATAACAATTCAAGACCCAACTAATTCACTAAACTCAGGCACTCCTGTAGTTGGTTCTTTTTATCAAGGTGACGAACCTACAATAGAAAAAACTTTAATAATAGCATCAAGCCTTCCCGTTTTACAAGAAGACACTGTTACTTTAACTATTTCTCTTGGTAACCCTGGAGTTGGCGTAACAAATACATTCTTCAAATTATTTGATGTTGACGGTGAAATTAATAATTTTTATAGACAAGAAGATTATACCATTACAGGTAGTTTAAGTGGTACTCCAGTAATGCCTTCTTTAAGTGCTACAGACAACCAAATTATTAATGGTAATGATGTTTATGGTATAGATCCAACAAGTCCTAGCGGAGGAAATTCAACCGAAGGTGTTGTTTCTGTTGCTTTTTCTGAAGCAGTAGATACTATTACTATAGTTTTCAAAATTATTAATAGTCCAAATATTAATCCTAATAGTTCTCCTGGTTTCGCATTACACAATATTTCTTTTACAGAAGAAAACGAAACTCCTTTACCTACTGCTACTTTTAATGAAACTATTACAAATGGTAATTGTACAAACGAATATACAATAACAAGAACTTGGGTTGCTACAGATAACTGTAATAACCAGGTTACACATACACAAATTATAAATGTTCAAGATACTAGTGATCCAACTTTCTCTGTTCCAGCTGATATTTCTATAAATTGTGATCAGGATCCTAGTGATTTAACACTTACTGGAGATGTTACAGATGAAGCTGATAACTGTTCAGGTTCCATAGAAGCTACTTTTACTGATGCTACAGCAGCTGGATCTTGTCCTAATGAAACTATAATTACTAGAACATGGTCATTAACTGACGCTTGTGGAAATACAACTACAGCTGATCAAACTATAACAGTATCAGATAACTCTGCTCCTACATTTACTGCTCCAGCGGATATTGAAATATTTACCGATGCTTCTTGTAATTACGATGCAACAGTTGGTCAAACTGGAGATGTTACTAACGAAGCTGATAACTGTG
>NZ_RCCH01000011.1 GCF_003663945.1 Lacinutrix venerupis
ATTATGAAATTTATATCAAAAAATATACGTCATTTAAGGAGTTTAAAAGGTGTAACTCAAGAGGTTTTAGCAGAAGATTTGAAGGTAACAAGATCACGCATAAGTTCTTATGAAGAAGGACGCTCTGCACCATCTATTGAAATACTAATTCTATTGTCTGATTATTTCAAACTTCCTATAGATATTTTGCTTAGAAATGATTTAACAAAGGCTAAGGATTCTTCATTTATTGAATTAGGGAATCAACGAGTTTTATTTCCAATTACTGTAGATGTAGAGAATGATAATTTAATTGAAGTTGTACCTGTAAAGGCATCTGCTGGTTATTTAGCTGGATATGATGATCCTGAATATATTGAACAACTTCAAAAAATAAAATTACCTTTTTTACCTACAGGAAAACACCGCGCATTCCCTATAAAAGGAGATTCTATGTTACCCATGAAAGATGGTTCTTTTGTTATTGGAAAGTTTATAGAAGATAGAAATGACATAAAAACAGGAAAAACCTATGTTTTAATTACTTTAAATGATGGCATGGTTTATAAACGTGTGCATAATAATATTGACTTAAATAATTCTTTATTACTTATGTCTGACAATAAAACTTACAATGATTATAGTGTACCTATTGATGAAGTTTTAGAAATTTGGGAATTTACTTGCAGCATTAATACACAAGAGTATACTGCTGAAGAATTAAAAATCAGCAGTATTCTTGGTATGTTTAATGAGTTGGGTGTGGAGTTGAAGGCTTTGGAGCGCTTAAATAAATAGAAACTTATTTATTGAGATTCTTTTATTTCTAAATGATTTTTAGAAACCCTCAACTCAACCATTAATGATCTTAATTTTTTAGAAACTTCTTGCAATTCGTCTGTCACACTAAAAACCTTTGGATCGCCTACAATTATAAGTTTATGTTTAGCTCTTGATAATGCCACATTTACTAACCTTTCTCCACCAAAACCTTTATAAAGTAATCCTACATTTTTCTCACAATTATCGACAATATCATAAATTATCATATCAAAACCTGAGCCTTGGAATGAATGAATTGTCCCTATTTTAACCCTTTCGAGATCTAAATTAGATATTATTCTATTTTGAATTTTCCTTCTTATTGTAATAACTTGACCATTATAAGGCGTTATTACACCTATTTCAATCGCTTTATTTTCATTAAGAACACTTTCAACTAAATCTGTAATGATTTCTGCTGTTTTATTATTGACCCTAGATTTACCTTCTGTAGATTTAACCACTGCTCCATCCTTGGGAGAAAATGGTATAAAACTATATGGCGTATTAATTTCACCATAAGCTGTTTTAATTGTTTTAAAACTTTCAGAGTATTGAGACGTTAATTTCCCATCATAAAATCGATTATTAATAAGCTCACATATTTTTGGATTCATGCGTCTTTGTTCGGTTAGCATTACAGTTACATCATCCTCTACTCTTTCTACACCTTCCAAATACTGAAATATATCTGAGTTAAACCAATTGGCAACAGCTTCTGTTTTACCATTACTTATTGGCCCCAACTGTCTGTAATCTCCAGCAACAACAAACTTATTTTTTGTAAAACTAGCCATAGTCAATGTTTGTATTAATGGCATCATACCAACCTCATCAACAACAACTAAATCGAACTTTTCATTTTCAAAATAATCTCCAAGAAAACATTGTGCAGCTGTAGTAAAAACTAAACTTGACTCGCCTATTCGTTTTTGATTTATCTTTTTAATTTCATTTTTAAGCACAACTTGCTTATTTCTATAAATCGCTTTGTTGTCATTAGTTAAACCATGTCTATTTCTTAAAGCTTTTAAAACTGCGCTGTATTCTTTTCTTAAACTATCTACAATATCTTTTTCAGGATATAATCTATCATCAGCAACAATTGATGGCAAAACAGGATAACCAAATCTTAAAATTTTTCGATTATTTAGAAGCTTTATAGAGGCTTCACTATAATTCTCGAATTCATCAATTATTTCTTCTCCTAAAACATCAATTGAAACATTTGAAATACCAACCGCAAGTACTCGTAGTCCTGCACAACAAGCTTTAGCTATTATTTTGGATAACGTAAAAGTTTTTCCTGTTCCTGGAGGCCCCCAAATAAAAGTAACATTTTGAGAAAAAACCTTAGATAAAACTTTATTTTGCTCTTCGTTTAACCTAGAATCAGTAGTTGCCGTGTCTAACTTTTTATCTAATAAAAATTCAGATTTATAAAACATTTGATGCGTTAAACTGTTCTCATCATGAATAACATGATCGAACCGACGTTTAATTTGTTTCAAAAAATTTATAGGTTTTGGCTTGAATCTAAATTTAGTTTTTAAATGCTCTTCGGATAATTCATTAGAGACTCTAAGTATAACTGTAGACATCCTTCTGTAATAAGCCAAAAACACACCTTCTATATTATTTTTTTCAGAGACTTCTCTCCACCATAAATTAATAGGAATACCTTCTTGACTGGGTGTAGAAATACCATCTGGTAAAGAAATTATCGCTTCGTACAAATAACCAAAATTTGAATTTGATATTTTTCTAGTAATTTTTGCGACTATCCATAATTTAGAATTGTCTTCTTCAATCGCATTTTCTTCATCTATAAATGCTTTTATGACTTCTTGATTTTTATCATCAACAAGATCAAACAATGAAGGAAAATCTCGAACTACCTTATCCCAAAGTGGTATATATAAATACCTTCTTTTTTTACCAAAATATGCGCTATATTCTTCTAGAGCACTTTCAATTAATTCTAACGTCAATTTCTGTTTGTAAAGTAGGTTTTTTAACTGTTTCTCATTGTATGCCTTTTCTTTATGGTCAATCTCATTCCATTTTTTTATTATCGTTTTAAAAACAACTTCCATTAGTAATACTCCTTAATATATCCATAAGCACGCTCAAATAACATTTGATCCTTATGTAATTTATATTTTAATAATGCCTTACGTAGTGATTTTTGCACTTCACGTTCACCTGAACTAGTTTTTTGCCATCCAGGAAAACGAACCACACGTACAATAGCATCTATATCCGTAACTATGCGTTCTACAACAGCTGGTGTTTCATCATTTTTTAATTCTATAAACAATTCAGTAAGTGCAGCTTTTGGTGTTTTTTCTATTATTAATGTTTCTAATTCTTTTTCAGCAACAATAGTTTCTTTTGCTAATTTACACAACTCTTTCACAAACTCTATAGAGGTTATTAAACCTAACTCGGCTTTATCTCTTAGCGCTTCTAAACGTTCACTTAGTGATTTAAATTTAGGATCTCCAGCGTGTTTTTTAAAACGTTTAATTAATAGTTTCTCTAGTTTCTTTGCATTTTTAGGATCGGGATTGTTGAATATGTTTTCAATAACATCTGCATCTAAAACAAACTCTTCTAGATGGTGCACTTCTCCAACATGGGTGTTTTCATGCATTAACTTAGTCGTTTCTGCTCCTAATGAAAACCATAATAATTTTCCAATATTATCTGCTGCAGGTCTTACCGACTCAAATACTTGAGATAACCATTTGTAATCCTCTTGATATTGGTTTAAAATATTATCTGGTGAAAGCGATTCCCATATCTTAGCTAAGAATTTATAGTCTTTTGCAAAAGCATCTTTTTTATCATTATCATTTATGGCATTTTGAGCAGCCTCTAAACCTTCAAATCCATCAATAGTTCTATCTACACCTTTAAAATGAGACAAAGCTTCTTTCATAGCTTCTGGTAACTTATCCCTAAGTTCTGTAAGGTTAGAAATAACAGTTTTTATACTTTCCTCATCAAACTGTAAGGCTTTTGCTGCATCATCAAACACTCCAAAATAATCTACAATACGACCAAATGATTTATTAGGAAATAATCTATTAGTTCTACAAATAGCTTGTAATAACGTATGATCTTTGATTGACTTATCTAAATACATTGTTTGTAAAATTGGCGCATCAAAACCAGTTAATAGTTTTGCAGTAACAATAATAAATTGCAAATCTGATTGCGCGTCATTAAACTCTTCTACAATTTTTTCTTGCTGACTTTTATCAACTCCCCATTTTTGTTTAAAATCTAATTCATCATTGGCAGAAGTTGAAATAACCACTTTACTAGCCTCTTCAGGGAAGTACTTGTCTAATTCTTCTTTGTATTGCACACAAGCATATCTGTCTGGTGTAACAATCATCGCTTTAAAACCATGAGGTGCTACTTTATCTTTAAAATGTGTTGCAATATCTTCTACAATTTTAGCGACTCTTTCTGGGGACTTTAAAAACGCAGACATCTTAGCCGATTTTTTATTTAAAGCATCTGCTTCTTCATCTGTTAAAGCACTGCTTTCTTTAAATTCTTCAAAGACTTTATCTATAGTGTCTTTATCTACATGTATATCAACTAAACGAGGTTCAAAGTGTAATGGTAAGGTTGCATTATCTCTTATAGAATCGTGGAATGTATAGCGCGACATATAACCTCCTTGATCTTCCTCTGCTCCAAACGCCCAAAACGTGTTTTTATCTGCCTTGTTAACAGGTGTACCTGTTAATCCAAACAAAAATGCATTTGGTAAAGCAGCACGCATTTGTCTTCCTAAATCACCTTCTTGTGTTCTATGCGCTTCATCCACTAAAACAATAATATTATCTCTAGTATTCATATTCGGTTTCGCATCTCGAAACTTAAATATCATAGAGATGATAATTTTTCTTGTATCGTTTTCTAATAACTTTTGAAGCTGTTTAATGTTATCAGTAGTTTCTACATTAGAAATATCGGCAGCATTAAACGTCCCTGTAATTTGGGTATCTAAATCAGTTCTATCTACCAATACAATAACCGTTGGACTCTTTAAATCCTTTTCTCTTCTCAATTTTTGAGCAGCAAAAACCATTAACAACGATTTTCCTGACCCTTGAAAATGCCAGATTAACCCTTTTTTGATTTTTCCTTCTTTAACACGTTCTACAATCTTATTAGCGCCTTCATATTGTTGGAACCTCGGAATAACCTTAATACGTTGTTTCTTTTTATTGGTAGTAAATAATGAGAAGTTTTGTAATATATCCAACAAACGTTGTGGATGTAACAAATCGGATAACTCCTTACCTACTTCACCTAAACCTAAACGTTTTGCTATTGCATCTTCATCATTTTCTAAACGCCAAGGTGCCCAAAACTCTAAAGGCGTTCTAATAGCTCCATAATACAGTTCTTTACCTTCTGTAGCGAATGATAAAATGTTAGGTACAAATAATTGCGATACTGCATTTTCATAAATATCATGAACCTCATGCGCTCCATCTAACCAACTTATAGCAGGACGAATAGGCGTTTTTGCTTCTCCTATAACCACAGGCAAACCATTAATAAATAATACTACATCTGGTATTTTAGTTTCTCTGTGATGAATACGAAATTGAGTAGTTGTAATAAAAGTATTATTGTTTATCTCATCAAAGTCTATTAAGCGAACAGGAACATGTCTATTGTTTTCACCAAAAGGCATGGTTTTATCTCCTTGTAGCCATTTATAAAATTCTTCATTGGCACGAACTAAACCTACTTGATGCACAGAAATTAAAATAGCACGAAGTTTATAAATCACCTCATCTGCAAATTCTGGATTAGATGTAATCTCTGGATTTAATTTAATTAAAGCTGCTTTTAACTCTAATTCTAACAATACCTCGTTTACTGAGCGATTTAAATCTTGTGACGATTTATATTGCCATAAACTATTATACAATGAAGCATCTTCTGAAACTTCATTGCTATTTAAATTAACACATGTAAGTTGTTTTATAATGTAATTTTCTACACTGTTTAGTTCGTTGAATCCCATAATTAATATCTATATGAATTTATATAACAAAAAGCCCAAGAATATTGCAGAAAACACTATTACTATAATAAGGGTTGTAGTGAGTCGTTTAAGTTTTTTATGAGTTACCTCAATATCTTTTTTGACATCTAAAAAATAAGTGTTTAAATCCTCCTTATTTTCAAACATGTTTTTATTTGTACTTATCAATTGGTCAATAAACTTATTAGTTAAATCTTCAACCTTTCCAGTAATACTGCTATTGTGCTCTCCGATTTTCTTATCAACCTCGTTTCCATAATCTAAAATGTCCTTTTCAAGTTTAGATCTTAGATTTTTTATCTCAGCTGTATAAACATGAACTTTTTTCTCTAAACGAGCTTTCACAGATTCTAACGTTTTATTGGATTTATCCAAATAATCGTTAGCAAATGACTTAAATTTATTGGATTGATGATTAACCCCCTCATTAAGAAGATTAACGGAATCTTTAATAGACTCCTCCATTTTCTCTAAATCTTTCTTTTTAGATTGATAGTCATTTTCTATACCTGTTTTAAATGTTTCGACAGATTGAACAAATGATTTTATTTCTTTAATAATATTTCTTGCGTTTTCACTATTAGATGATGTGATTTCGTTAATTGATTTTAAACGCTCTAGTTCGCCAATTAGTGCTTCAAATTCTTCCTGTAGTTCTATGTTTTTTGACATTATGCAGTAATTTTATTTAAGAGTTCTTTTAATTTAAAATGTGATCTATTTACTAATAATTCAGAAGAGAGGTCATCCATTAAAGGTTTTATTTCTGAATTAAAATCAAGTGTCTTTTTATTGAATAAATTTATTAGCGATTTTACCTCATCCCAAGAATCAATTCTCAACATGCGCCTGAAGCCTGATCTATATAAATCTATTGCTTTTGCTACTAGTGGTTTTTCATTTGCGGTATCAATAGTATCCTCTTCTTTAAGCTCTAATGCTAAAAGACTGAATGCGGTTAGTAGATCAATACTTGCGTTTTCAACCATATTTATGTGCAAATTATCGCATGCACCACGTAAATGTTTTGCATTGTCTATTTGGCCTCCTAAACCGTCCGGAGGATTATCTATAAATCCTATATATTTTTTTACAATAGCGCAATTTTCTTTTGTGCCTTTCTCTGTATCAGCTGGCAAGTAGTCTTGTCGAGCATATTTAGAGGTGAAATAACGCACCATTCTATCACGAAACTCATCTTCGCCTTCGTCCAAATGTACTTCACATAACTCTTTCATGTAATCAATAGATCGTTTTCTTTTATCAGATATCTCACTTTCTATAAATTCAATCAAAACATATAAAACTTGAGTTAGAATTGAATTTTCTCTTACTTTTTTTATTTTATTAAGCCATTCTTTTGTAGTTTCAATTCCTAGATAACGCCTTAAATAGGCTTTAAAATTACTCTTGTAATCCTTGTTGCTTTTTGCTGTAAAACGTACTTCAATAAGATGCCCAACATAATCAATGACATAATCATCAATAATTCCTAAAATGTTTAAGCGATAGACAGCACGCTGTGTATCTTGAGTATTTCTTATTCTTGAGAAATTATCCTTCAAGAACTGTAATATCTCTGGACTAGCTGAAAATTCTTTTCGAGAAACACCGTACCTGTTTATTTGAAACTTGTAATACTGGTAACTTATACTTTCCGAAAAATCATTTTCATCGGTACTAAAATTATAGGCTGCTCTTATAATTCGTTCTTCAAAATCGTCATAACCAATACTTTTTATTACCTCGTTCATTTTGGAAACAATACCATTGGTAAAACCAATTTTTAAGGTGTATTGTTCATTTGTACCACTTTCAATAAGTGTTTTTATACCTTCTGCAGACTTCGTTTTAAACCATTTTAAGTAATCTTGACCTTCACATGCTTCATTTAATACTCTTCTACTGAACTCTAATATTTCATTTGCTTTATCAATGTCAAAGTTTTGTGTTGCATTGTCATAACTACGAAGGTTTCTTTGTAAATCTAATAGCCCAATTTTTATGCGTTGGGCTGGATTGTCATGCCATGGCCCATTTATATAGATATATCTGTCATTGAATAAATTTACAGATTTCACTTCAGGGAATTTATCCCTTATCTGTTGCTTTAATACATTGACGAAAAAACCATCTTCGTATTGTACCTCTTCAAGTAGTTCGTCTATAATTAGACGTTCTCTTTTGATGCCTTTAAAGGCATTTTTATAAAAATCATAATTGGTCTCAATATCTATAGGATGATATATAATAGAACATAATGACGGGTTACCATCCCTACCTGCACGTCCAGCTTCTTGGTAAAAACTCTCAACAGAATTTGGAAAAGAATAATGAATAGAATAGCGAATATTAGGCTTGTCGATTCCCATACCAAATGCCTTAGTAGCAATCATCAAATTGGCTTTATTTTTTATAAAATCATCTTGATTTTTAAAAGATTCTTCCGCCTGTGATTCTATGGCATTATCCTTAATAACATTATCATCTCCTCCTCCAAAAAAAGTTCTAATATCTAAAAATTGTAAATCTTCGAGTCCACCACCTGAATTATTCTTACCATAAGTTAAGTGCATCACTCCGTTTGGTAATTTAGTGGATTTTGTTGGGCAAAAAATAACTCCAGCATTTTTATACCCATCATTAGATTGACCATAAAAATCAGTTACTTCGTTAATATAACCATACCTGCGTTCAAGCGCATGAATTTGATCTGGTACATCTCTAAGAAACTGTTTAATAACTGGATATTTGCTATCACCCAATCTGCGCTCTCTATCGTAATATTCTAATCCTTCCGGTACTTCTATAGAAATTGGTATGATATTAAAATTTAGCTCTTCACGATCAATCGCTTCAGCTGGTAAGCTAATTATCGCTTCTTCCTTTAGATTAAGCTCTCTTTGTACATCAGCAAGCACATCAAAAGAAGCTGTTGCAGTAAGTCCAAAAACTGTTAGCTTATCTGTTTTTGATGCGCAATGTCGTTTTATATTCTCAGCCAGATTTAAGTATACATGCCTAAAATCATGTCCCCATTCAGAAACACAATGCGCCTCATCTATGACCGCATAACTAAAGTAAACATTCAAATCTTTACAACTAGACAGCGATTGTCTAAAATTCTCCATTTGGAATCTTTCGGGCGAAACAAATAAAATTAAGTAATTACTTTCTACGAGTTTCTGCATACGATCTCCTCGTTCTTCCTGAGAATTAAAGGAGTTGATATAGGTTGCATTGCTTATTCCATTTTCAATCAATTTATCATATTGATCCTTCATTAAGGAATTAATCGGATCTACCACAATGGTTATTCCCGGATGTAACAAAGCACATATTTGAAAGGTTAGCGATTTACCACCACCTGTGGGTAATAAACCTATGACATCCTCTCCAATTAAAGCTTTATTTATGATAGCTTCTTGACCTGGTCTGAACTTAGCTTTCCTAAAGATATTTTGCAATAGATATTCTATTGCCTGTTGTTGTTTCTGTGTAGCATATTCAAAATTGTGAACTTCTCGTTTTTCGCCATTAACCATCTCTTTTTCTGTGATAACTACCTTACCTAATTTTTGGTATTTAATTTGACGGTCCGTTAATATCTTAAAGTTTAACGTAGAATTTTCACCTTCTGTGAGCGGCTCTATTTGTATATCGTTACTATTATCTTTATAAAGCGAAATTGTTACAACATTGCTATTTTGGTTAGAATTAAGTCCGGGTATTTTAATTTCATCTTTGTCACTTAAATCATTTAGTCTGGTAAATAGTTCATTTAAATCGTCTTGCAATAAGCTTGACTCCTCTTCTGTTAATCCTTTAATGTTAAAATTAGTTTCCACTGGATTCGCCATTAGCACCAATAACATCGTTTTTTGAACTTGATTAAATACTATTCCTTTTTTTAAACATTTAAAAATATTATAAATAGAGTGTCCTAAATCGCTCACCTGACTATCTTCTAGAAAAGCAAATCGTTCTAAAACAAGGGTCAGATCCGATGGATTAATTTTATCGCCAATACTTAATTGTGCCTTAATTTCTGACTTTAAAAAATTAAATGGCTGATGATTGGGAAAATATGCATCTAATAAATAGGAACTTAATTTTAATGAAGCTCGTGTAGTATCACCACGATTGATAATATTCCAGGCTGTTTTTAGTAAAGGTGGTACTTCATTATGGTTAATATACTCTGGAACATTTATAATAGTACAAGAACTAATATCATTATAAAATTTTAATACACCCTCTGTACCAATACTGTGATTTAGTAACTGGTTTAATTCATCAATATAATAAGAGCCTTTTAAAATTACCATATACATTTTAAAGTTTATCTATTTAATACTAATTTCCTCCTTCACAAAAGATTTGAAATCAAACCCTAGACCACCACTCTTTACATCACATAAAAAATTATTACTACCTGCATTTATCTCAAGGTCTACTGCATTTTTATCTTCTCTAATTCTAAATGTTTCCTCTATAGATTCTACAAAACCTACAGACAAAACAATCCAAAAGATACCTGCTTCAATCTTTAATAGAAGATTAACTTCTGACTTAAACTTTGAAACAGGTACGTTAAACCACCAAACATTTTTAGACTTATTAATATTAGAAAAACTGGTATTACTATTTGTTAAAGCAGCATTGTATTCTTTGTTAAGATATTCTATCAATTCTTTCTTTTTCATCTCTATATATTAATTTACTCCAATTTTATTTGCAACGCATGGCACAGATAAACCTAAGCAATAAAACCCAACATATTTATCTATTGGTTTCTTTTGTTCTAAATCTAATAGTCCATTATTTTGGTTCTCTTTGTCTCGAATAGGATAAATAATAAGACATTCAATAACTTCATTAGTTGACTTATTCAATTCTCTATAAACTTTATCCATTCTGGCATAACCCGCTAATTGTCTAATGTCTTCTTTGTTGTTTTTTCCTCTACCGTATTTTGTTTTATACTTGGTATCGATTACTAATTGTTTATTCTCAGTATTTAATAAGAAATCTAATTCTTGATAATTAGATTTGTATTGATAATGAATATCATCTCCATAGGTTTTGCGAAGAAAAGTAAATGCGTACAATTCAAATAATAAAGGCATATTAATCCAAAAGGGTGGTGTTTGGATTTTACTTGCTTCTATAGTTCTTACATTGTGTCCAAAACGTTTTAATATAAGTTGTGCAAGACTTATGACTTCTTTATAACTCCTAAAAAAAGGCGAAATCTTAAAATGTTGTAAGGTTGATATATTCTTAGGTACAGTAACCTCTTCAAAAGCAGGTAAACAATATTGTAAAGCGTTTGATGCTAAAGCAGCATATTCTGGATATGAACTCAGGTATTTTTGAACAAACAGAAGACCAGCTTTTAAGATTTGGTTTTCGGGATAATTTAAGCCAAAAGTATCAAAAGCACAGATTGTTTTTAATGGTTCATTCTTATATGTATAGTGTTTTAAAGTCTGCGACAACAACAACTTACCCTTTACACGAGCGTTTAAATGTTTTTCTTCGCGATAGTAAGATTTTTTTAATCCTTTTTTAACCAATTGTTTTACCAAGTTTAGAAACTGAATCACTAACAAAGGTGATAACAAATCTAATGATTGATCTATTTCTATTGGTGAATCTTCACTTTTAATCTCGTAAATATTACTAATGTGTTTCGTTGCTTCACTATCATTTAAACACGTTAAGAGCATCCGCAAATAATCGGTTTCAAAACCATCTTTATTTAATTTTGGTGAAATACAAATAGCTCGATTTGTAGTCTGACATAACCAATCTACACCTATGAAATAATGAGATTCAATAGAATCGTTATTAATTGAAAAGCATGGTTTGTTTTTGGAATTATACTTTCCAAATTTTCGGTTTTTGAAATAATAAGCTTCAAAAGAAATGCTTTCCTCGACGGCTTGCTTTTCTTTATGTTCTCCTAGTCGTATTATTTCAGTTATATCCAAAACTTATAATTTATTTATTTCTAAAAGCGCTTTTTCGTTTAAGACCCCATCTTTTACATATTCTTTTAAGATAGGAACTACTTCATATTTGACTTTTATCTCTAATTCTTCTTTGGTCTTTGCCATGAAATAACTATGACCAATCTGTACATCTTCTTTCTTAAAATCCGAGGCAAGTATATCTTTAGAAAATAAGTTACTTACCGTTTCAAAAGTTTCTTTAGCAAAATCAGGAACATGCATCTCGTTTGGTAGCACATCTATAAAAGAGAAACGACGTCTTATAGCATAATCGATGTGACCTACAGAACGATCTGCAGTATTCATAGTGCCAATTATATAGAGATTGTTTGGTAATTTAATTGCACGCTCACCTTCATACTCGTACAATGAATTAACAGGTCTTCCTCTATACTCTAAAGCGTATATTAACTCTCCTAAAACAGCAGGTAAATTAGCTCTATTAATTTCATCTATAATTAATACAAATTTAGCTTTTGGATTATCTGTTGCACGTTCTGCAAATTCAGCTAAAATTTTATTCTTCACATTAAACGTTGGCTGTTTATCTACAACTTCCGCTACAATACCACGCACAAAATCTTCATAAGAATATGCAGGATGAAATTGAACCAATTCGAAAGCTCCTTTAGTAATTACTTTATTGTCTTTTAAAACCTCCCCATTCTTTAAGTTGAAATTATCAACTAAAAAAATCATAAACTCATGAGGCTTCACATCTGCATTAAATTCCTGATTTTTATTTTGATGTAATGCTAACAATTTTTGATTAAGTTCAACAAAATTTTCGTCAGAATAGTCTATACCAAATAAATCTAATGCGTTTTTTATGTAATTAATAGCATTAATAGGCATGTACTCATTAGGATAATAGGTATTTAATATTTTAAGTATAAAACTAGGGCCAAAAAACTTTTCACCTTCTTTATAATCTTTACCTACTGCTATTTTATCTAAATATCCAGCAACTATTTTCATAGCATCCTCATCATCTTTGTCTTTTATAGAACCATTTTTGCTGTATTCTTCATTTGATTTTGACCAATAAATACGATAAGATCTAGCACTTCCAGGAAAATAATAACCGAATGGTTTTAAACCAAGTTCTATCCACCAACAAAAGTTGTCTCGACCACCTGTACCAATACAATAGTTTTCAAGAGTTAAGCTTTTGAGGTTCTCTTTTGGAAAGTTTGCTAAAAATCGCTCTCTTAAATCTTCTCGTTCTTGACGCGCTTTAATAATTTCAGGATCTGTAGCTTTAAAGTTTTGGTAAAACTCATCTAGCAACTCCTTTGGATTACTTACGGTTTCTATCTCTGTAAGTTCTTTAGCAATAGCCTCAGCAGTATAGGTTTTCCCTGTACCTGGTGGACCTTGTAAAATGATTTGTTTTTTATGCTCTAAAACTTTGATTATATCTTCTTTTTCAATTTCGCTCATAAGACTATTTACATAATTGCTTATACCATCCTCTCTTAATGCTTCTATTGTTTTTCTATAGGAAACATTATCAAAATCTAAAGGAAAGGTTTCGTTTTTAAACCATTTCATTTCAAATTTATGATCAGCTATTTTACTAATTACTTGACCAATTCCTTTAACTTTTGTAAATGTTATAGAGTTCTTTTTTCCTTTGGTAGCACTAGATTTCATAACTAGTATATCACCAACATTAATTAGCTTAAGAGTCTCTAAATACCTTAAATCATTGTTTTCACCATAGCCATCAAACCAAATGCTTTCGTTTAAAAATCGATCAGTTATATCATCTCCACCGTGAAAAGAACCTACGGCCCAATATTTTATTTTATTCTTCATAACTAAAACACCTGATTAATTAAACTCTTTTGTAAGGCTTTGGATCTTGAGATTTTGGATTCTAGTTCTAACCTAGTTTTTTCATATTCTAGCAATTTTTCAGTAACCTTCATCATTATATTTTGTGAAGGAATTACCACTTTAAATCTCCTTATTGAAGATTTAGAAATTTCTAAAAATGTACTTCCTCCTGCAAGCCTAGTTAACTCATTAGTTAGATGCTTTAAAAGAAAATATAGAAAATAATTATTTACCTTTTCATTACAGATGAAGTTTGAAAAACCTTGGTTTGTAGCCATAGGAACATCATTTATAATTGCGTAACCAATAGTTGCTCTTGAACAATATAGTAATGATCCAACTGGATAAAGTCTATTTGATATATTTTTCAAACCACTTTCTGTAATGTATTCTCTAGTTCGATCTAGTAATATTTTATTGTGTTTAGTTACATCTGTTGGTGTTAACCAAGGAATTTCTCCATTCCAATATTCCTCAATATCCCTTGATGGTGTAGAACCTCCCGTTATTTCCGCAATTTCAGAAAGACGGTAAATCTTATAATCAATCGGAAGTTTATTTTCTATCCCACTCCTATATTTTATAAGACATTTTTTTTCATATGCTCTTTTAGAAATATTAATTCTTTCCAAAACCTCATTCTCCCTCTCAACAACCTCATCCATAGCCCAAAGTAATTCAGCAAGTTTAGCTTGTTGGTCTTTTGGTGGTAGTAGGAATTCGTAATTTGCTAAATCTTTAAACTTTACACGAGGTGATAAACCACCTGCAGAATGTTTAATAGCGTAATCGAAAAACTTATCATTATGTACTATAAATGGTAATAACTCAGGTAGTAAGTTATCTTTTGCCCTAAAAACAGTTATATCTCCAGAACAAATACCATTAAATTTAGCTTGTGCCGCTTTTTTTAAATAAGCTCTGCGTCTTCCAAATAAGACATCATCTACTGCAAATTTCTTTGTGAATGTTGTGCTTTCTTCAATACTTGCCGAGTTTCTCAAATGAATATCGTCACTTGTGATATGTTCTAGACCAACAACATGTTTAATATTATCTCCAATTGGGTCTTTTGTAGATTCTTTAGGCTCAAAAACAACATCCCCAAATTTAACAGGTTGCCAATTAGATTTATCTATTTCAATTTTCTTATTCAATACTTCTTCCATTAATCGTTAAGTATTTCGAAAAGTTCATTCATTGATTTTTTTAATTGTTTTGAAGAATCTTTCCAACTATCATAAACATCTTCAAACTTATCTTCAGTTTGCATGCTTAACTGTTGAGCTCTTACGTACAACCTAATAGACATATTACCATCGTTAGCAAGTACTTCTTCGTTAGTCTGTAAAGCAGAAAAATTCTCTTTATTGGTAAATTCCTTATAAGCTTTAAATATTTTATCAATATGTTTTTCTTCCAAAAAGCCCATTGTTTTTTCTTGTTTAACCTCTTCTACTGCGTTAATAAATAGAATTTTCCCTTTCTTATCTTCAGACTTATTAGTTTTAGTAATTAACAAACATGCTTCCATTGGTGAATTATAAAACAAGTTAGGCCCTAAACCAATAACACATTCCACCAAATCTTCTTCAATCATTTTCTTCCTCAAATCAGCTTCTTTATCTCTAAATAATACTCCATGAGGCCATAATGAAATAGAACGTCCATTTTCTTTATCTAAACTTTTCTGTATGTGTTGTTGAAATGCATAATCTGCACAACCTTGTGGTGGTGTGCCCCAAAGATTACGTCCAAAAGGGTCGTTGGTAAATGCTTTTTGGTCCCAAGCTTTAATACTGTATGGTGGGTTTGCTAGTATAACGTTAAAAGTTTTTAGGATATCGTTTTCTAAAAAGGCAGGTTGTGCCAACGTATCACCACGAACAATGCTAAACTCTTCGATACCATGCATAAACATATTCATACGTGCTATGGCACTGGTAATGAGGTTTATTTCTTGTCCGTATAATTTTAGGGTTCTGTATTCTTTGCCTTCATCGCGTAAATGCAACGCGCAGTTTAATAGTAAACCACCAGAGCCACAGGTTGGGTCGTACACAGATTCTCCTGGCTGTGGGTCCATAATCATGGTCATTAGTTTTACAACCGTACGGTTAGTGTAAAACTCTGCTGCTGTATGGCCCGAATCGTCTGCAAACTCTTTAATTAGGTATTCGTAAGCGTTTCCTAATTGGTCGTCTGGTACGTTTTCTAAATTAAGCTTGTGTTGTGAGTAATGTTCTATAAGATTGGTTAGTGTTTCATCGCTTAATCTGTTTTTATTAGTCCAAGAGGCATCACCAAAAATTCCATACAAGGTTTCTGGGTTTGCTTTTTCAATAGCACGCATGGCATCTTGTATAGCAATACCAACGTTTGTGGTGGTTTCGCGTACAGTGTTCCAATGTGCATTTTCGGGCACTATAAAATGGTGGTTTTCGGCAAAAGCTGCGTATTCTAAATCGCCTTCTCCTTCTTCTAAAGCTTTCTCAAACTCTTCATCATACACATCACAAATACGTTTAAAAAACAATAACGGAAAAATGTATTGTTTATAATCGCCTGCGTCTATGGTACCACGTAACGCGGTTGCTGCGCCCCAAAGGTATTTCTCTAAGTTTTGTTGGGTCATGTTAATTCTTTCAATTTATACTGTACTTGTTCTTTAATTTCCAAAGCTAAAACGTTATGCCAATTTCTGAACACAAACCTAAACCGATTTGGAAATTGTGATTCTATCTTCTTGCCCATATATTTACATAATGCTATTCTATTTTTCGGAGCCTTGTTTTCTTCTCGAATAATTTGAATCAATAATATTTTTATCTCAGGGTTTTCTTCTAGATAAGGCCAAACTTTGATGACATTGGTGTTAGGGTGTTTTTGTCCTTTTTCAACTTCCAGTAAGACTAATACATTATCTCGCTGACAGTAAAAATCAACATTTCCCCATTTTCCTAATTTTAATTCATCGGTTTCAAAGTCAATACCCAAACGATTGGCAATAAAAAGATTTTCTTCTGTAACTCTAGCCAAATTATATAAACTCTTTTAAAATAGTTTTAAACTCCTTTTCTGCTTTTTGGCTTTCTGCCCAAGCCTTTTTTAAATCGGATAATGCTTCCTCTACACTAGGTAAATTATCCTCTATAATTTTTTCAACGTATAAAGGAATGTTTAAATTGAAGTCGTTTTCTTCAATATCAGTCATTGAAGCTACTTTTACATAATTCTCGACATCTTTATTCTGGTTATACCAATCGAATAATTGGTTAATATGTTCAGATTCTAAATAGTTTTGAGCACGACCTACACGCACTTGGTCGGAGCCATCGATAAATAAAACTTTATCTTTTTTATCGGAGTCTTTGTTTTGCTTAAATACCATAGCGCAGGCTGCTAATTGTGTTCCGTAGAAAATATTTGGCCCTAAACCAATAACAGCTTCTAGCAAATCATTTTCCAATAACTTTTTACGAATTTTACCTTCGGCTCCTTTTCTGAATAATGCACCATGAGGTAAAACAACCGTCATACGACCAGTACTATTCATAGATTTTATCATATGTTGTACCCAAGCCATATCGCCATTACCTTTTGGTGGTACACCTGCTATGTTTCTTCCAAATGGGTCATTCGCCCAATTTTCTGCTCCCCATTCTTTTAAAGAAAACGGTGGATTAGCAATTACACAGTCGAAGGTTTTTAAACCATCCGCAGCAAAAAATGCTGGTTGCCTTAAGGTGTCACCTCGCGCAATTTGAAAATCTTCAATACCATGTAAAAACATGTTCATTCTAGCAATAGAACTAGAGGTTAAGTTTTTTTCTTGTCCGAATAATTTAAGTGTTCTATAATCTTCGCTATTTTCTTTTAAATGATCCACACATTCTAACAACATACCACCAGTACCACAAGCAGGATCGTAAATGGTTTCTCCTTCGTGCGGATCTAAAATCAATCCTAATAAATGCACTACAGAACGCGGTGTGTAAAACTCTCCTGCCTTTTTATTAGTTAAATCTGCAAAATGCTTGATTAAATACTCGTAAGCATTACCAAGAATATCAGGCTCTACTAAAGAGTTAGAAAGGCTGTATTGAGAGAAGTGCTCTATTAAATCGATTAATAAACGATCTGATAATTTGTTTTTGTTAGACCATTGTGCATCACCAAAAATACCGTACAATAATTCTTGATTGGCTTGTTCTATGCCTCGTAGTGCTTTTTCAATGGCTAGTCCAACATTTGTGGTTGTTTCTCTTACATCTTTCCAATGACAACCTTCTGGTATTTCAAATCTATGAAACTCTGGTAGTGAAGCGTATTCTATGTCACCTTCGGACTCTTCTAATGCTATTTCGTATTCTTCGTCGTAAACATCGGATAGACGTTTGAAGAATAGTAATGGGAAAATATATATTTTAAAATCTGAAGCATCTACTGGTCCTTTCAGAATCCATGCTGCTTTAGATAGGTATTGTTCTAATTGTGATAGTGTTAGTTTGATTTTGGTCATAAATATTTTAGTATCAAAAGTTGCAAAACAAAATTTGAGATTAAATTAATGTTAATAAAATGTATATCAATCAGTATTAAAGGGAGAGTTTAAATATAAAACCTTTTTTAAAATTGACCTTATGGAAAACCATAAAATATTATTATTGTTGTTGTTGTTGTTAAAGTACGCCCTATCGTTAAAACTAGCATTACATTAGTGTTGCTGTGTTGATAATGTCCTGAAAGCCTTGTTACTATTAATAAGCACGCAACAACAATAGTTCAACAACTCGTCAACGAACTTTTTTTTAAGTTGTTGAACTGTTGTTGAACTTCTGTTGCTCTTCATTTTATTAGCTATAAAAGGATGAACGCAAATAATCTACGGGTCAACAGCTTTCTCCATATTTTCTTTTGTAAACTCGTAACACCTTCCTTTTACCACTGTCTCCTCTATAATTGTTTTTAATTTACTCGCAAATGGTACTGAAGACATATTATAACGCTTATATGAAGAGTTTTTTTGCTTTAAACCAAATCTAGTTTTTAAAACTTCTGACACTTTTGAGGAAGATACTCTAACGTTGTTATTTTTAAGTAAATCTACCAAATCGGAAGCACTATATGCAATTGCTTCTTTTTCGAATCTATAAAAATCATTATTAACGATCTCTATAATTTCTTTTTCTAAATTTGTTTTATTTCCTTTAACTAGCTTAGTAAGTGCAGGTGTATAAATCTCTTCCTTAGAAAACCACATTCTACTTTTTTTAGATGTTACTATCTGTCTGCTGTTTAAATGATTTAAAAAATAAGGAATTTCTTTTTCTAGATCTTCTAATAACTCTGTATTCTCTTCGCCATGAGTTATTGAAGGTACTTTTCTAACCCAATACCTTATCTCTTTTTGGTCTACTAAAATAAAATTGTCTTCATTATTAGAACATAAAATAAACTTACCAAAAAATGGTGTTTCAATTTTATCTTTTCCTTTATTTTCCATTTTGTAAGTTCTAGACGTTGATAGGTTTTTAATCCTTTCGCTATCTTCTCTCCTATCCAACAAAACTTCATCAATAGCAATAATTAATTTTGTTGCCCAATCTGCGTTAAATTGACTTCTAAAGTCTTCATTTTTATTAATTGTCATGTTCTTTTGAAACACTTGTTTTAACCAATTTAAAAATGTTGTTTTACCTGTATTTCTTTCATCACTAACCAAACACAAAATTGGTAAAATTTGTGTGGGTTGTTGCCATAAAATTGTTAGAAAATCTAAACCTAGCGTATATTGTTCACCAAATATATGCCTAAGAAAAACTTCTGTTTTACTAAACATCCCTTTTTTTAACTCATGACCAATTTCATGATATCCATTGTAAAAGCCTTTAATTTCCTTTTGAAAATTTGTATTACTGGGCATTGTAACAAAGCCGTTGTATTTAGGAATATCCGAAATATAGTCTTTACCATGGTCTGTGATAATTTCTCCTTTAGTCCATTTAACTAATGTATTTATAGTATCTCCACTTAAAAGAGGTCTATCTACAACTCTATAATAATCTGTTCCTATTCTAATATATTCCATAATTAGTTGGTTTTTAGTTTTTGTACTTTAAATTTTGCTCGGTTTGGATTTTTCGTTATTTCGAAATCAAATACGATATTGTAACCTGTAATTGATGAATCCTCTTTATATAACCGATCCATTTCATTTTGAATACTTATGTAATCAAATCTAATTTCATTTTTTACAAACCATTTTATTTTCTTTAGTTGATTTAAACAATAAATAATAAATTCCTTTACATCATTTGATAAATAGTACTCCTTAAGATTAGTATTCATTATCTCTTCAAGTCTGTCTATAGAATCGTTTAAATGAAAGTTTTCAAAAAACTGGCTATTTAACTTAGGTGCTATATTTCTATCTTTTTCCATAACTAAAATTTATTATTCTTAAATATGTAATTATTAGCCACTTGCTCCAAGTCACTTTCTGAAGTCGATCTACCGGAATCAATCCATTTAAGAATTTCGGATTTATAGAAATAAAGTTTTTTCCCTTTTTTATAAAACGGAATTTTATTTTTATGAACTAGACCATAAAGTGTTGGCTTAGTTAATTTAATTAATTGCGATGTTTGAGTTACATCTAACAATTCTTCAGAGTCATTTTGGTGATTCTGGGAGGAATTAGCAATTTTATTTACTAATTTATCTACTAGTTGATCTAGAAGAGTTTCGTTTAAAATAAGGATTTTGTTTTCCATTGTGTTTCTTTTTAATTTCACACAATAGTATACAGTTTTTTGTATTTGTTTGTAACGCCTTGACTTCTTATAGAATTCTACACAAAACACATAAACAACTATAAAACAACAACATAAACTCATCAAAACTTAAAAAAGTCCGTTCTATTTATCGTAAACTAGAATTTAATACTTTAAATTTTACCTGTTTTCTTATATATTTTCAATGCATTATTTAAAGGAAGAATATTAAATTTTTCAACTTTACTTAATAAAATTTCCATCCTATTTTCTCTAGAATTCCCTTTGAGATTATTATATAGATCACTGAATCGCTTATAGGATGTTTGACTAGAATCTGCCTTACCAAAAAGATCTATTTCTTTTTCTAATTTTCCCAAAATTGAAATCATTTTATTGAAATCATTCTTAGAAAATGGCATATTCCTTTCTTTATGGTTATAGGCCTTATCTAAAATTTTAAAAAACACACCTCGCAAAACCAGAACTTCAATATCAGTAAACTCCCTTTCTTTTAAATTTAAAATAGGCTGGTTTTTGCTTCTATAATATGAGCCACTCTTCCACGTTCTTTTATTAACTATTTTGTATAAATCGCTGAATTCTTTAGTATCTTTCATACTATAGCCATCTTCGTCTTTATATTTAAAATAGTCATATTTTTTTGATTTTCTCACCAAATCTAAATAATCGCACTCGTTTTTCATTTTAATGCTTGCCCGGTGCATTAAATCATATTTAATTAATCTATGTATAACATCTGCTTGTTTGGAATTATCAAAATTCTTTAACATGGGTTGTATATCATAAATTAAAACGTATTTACATATTTCATAATAATCTTTACCATCATATTTTGAAGAGCTTTCACTATAAACGTTTATCAAGTTAAGGTTGAATTCATCTAAATTCTCCTTGATTGACTCTGCATCATTTTTGATAGTTTTATCTAATAACGGAATCAGTCTGCTGTATGATGTTTCGATAGGTTGAGAATTACATATCTCAATAAAAATCATCTTTAAATCGTCAAATACCTGTTTTTCTATCTCTATAATCAGTTTACTATAATCCATCTAAATTTAAATTTATTCTATTAATAGCTTCTATTTTATTTCTATCTATAACTTTTGTATAAATTTGAGTTGTAGACACATTTTTATGACCGAGTAACTTTGAAACCGTATAAATATCAGTTCCATTTGCTAACTGTAATGTTGCAAAACTATGCCTAAAATTATGGAATGATATCTTTTTATTAATTCCTGAATCTTCTATCCATTTTTTTATTGGTCGAACAATTTGAGAATATTTAATTTCTGGAAAAATTAAACTATTAGAAGTATTTTGTAAATTGATTATTTTAATTGCTGAATGAGACAATGGTAAATTACTTGTGTTTTGTGTTTTCTTTTCCGTTAATTTTATATAACTTCCTTGATGAGTATCATTATATATATCACTCCATTTTAATCCAACTATATCTACAAATCTCAAGCCGCTTAAAGCCGACAACATAGCCATATGCTTTATTCTCTTATTTTTTATAGGTGTCTCCCAAAGTGTTTTAAGTTCGTTTTCATCTAAATAGTCACGATGAGTTTCCTTTTCTTTTATATAAACTGCATCAGATGACAAATCTTTATCTGTTAATTTTCTTTTATAAGCTTCTTTTAGAACATAAAGGAATTTTTTGTAGTACGTAGAAGCAGTATTTACGCTTAATTTCTTTCTATTGTTTTCATTAACTTTCAAATTACCTGTAGTCAACAAAAATTTTCTAAATTCATTGACATGAGTAATATTCAGTTCTCTTGTTTTTAATTTATCACCAAATTTGAAAACGAAATAATTTAAAGCAGCTTTGAAAACTAAATGGTTTTTATGACTCGTTCGATTAAATATCTCCTCCGCTATAACTTCAAAGAAACTTTTAAAATTAACGTTAAGAGCGATATTATCTTTAAAACCATATTCTTTATTAGTTAATTGTATAAGTCTTTTAGATTTAATTAGCTCTGCAACACTGATTGTTTTTTTGTTATGTGCCCTCTGAACTTCTCCAATTGGCTCACTAAATATTTTCATATTCAAAAATTCCCTTCTTGTTGGCTTACCTGTTTTAGAGCTAATAATTGGAGGATAAAAATCCAAATATAAACTCAACATATTATTAGCAATTTTTTTTCGTCTCAGTGCTACTTTGGTCATATTTAATTATTTTAATGCGTTATGAGCTTCTTCTTTTAACACGTAAACCATTCTTCCTTTGGTTATTTTAGTTACTTCTTTTGATTTCAGAATTTCATAAATTGAAGATTTTGAAAATCTATCTTTATACCATTTCTGTAATTCACTTATCGTAATGTATTCGCTAGATAAGAACATGTTAGGTATATTATTTTCCAAAATTGGTAATTCAAGAAACTTATTTATTTCAGATCTTGAAATTCTAGTTAATCGTTTACTAAAATTAAAAGCATTTAGTCTTTTCTCTTTTATTAGCCTATAGATGGTTTTCTTTGAACACCCAATTAAAATAGAAGCTTCCGATACACTTAAAATATCTTTTTTTTGAATATCCATTTTAAACATGTGAGAGTTATTGGATATTTGCTCTTGTTTTACTAAACCAATCTTTTCTTCTCGTTTTTTTCTTTTATATGCTTTATTACTGCATCTATGATCACAATATTTAGTTTTAGTTGTTTTAGCTGTAAACACAGAATTACAAAATTGACATACTTTTTCAATTCGAATATTAGAACTCATATTTAATCTAAATTAGCTATACATAAATCACTTTAAGATGACTTATGAGTATTTAAGGGACATAATTTCACCAAATAACACAAGTCGTATCAAATATAAAATAAAAGGTACAAATGAGGTACAAAAAAACAATAAATTGTACCTAACATCACAAAATAAAAATTACTAGAAAAAAATAAACCCTCTAAAATAGAGGGTTTATAATGTTTTTGTTTGCTTTGTTTTACTATACTATTTTCCAATACAAAAATTAGCGAAAATATTACCTAATAAATCGTCATTTGTTATAGCTCCAGTTATCTCACCAAAATGGTATAAAGCTTGTCTAACGTCTATTGCCATTAAATCTCCAGACAATCCAAACTCTAATCCTTCTTTAACTTTATTAATTTCTTCGAATGCTTTTAATAACGAATCGTAGTGACGTGTGTTTGTTATAATAGTTTCGTTATTTCTTAATGCTCCTGTATTTACAAAGCTTATTAATTTTTGCTTTAACTCCTCTACTCCAATTCCTGATTTAGCAGATAATAAATGAATATTATCAATTTTAGACTTTAAACTTTCAATTTCAGAAGTTTTTAAAATATCAATTTTATTTGCTATAATTATTAATGGTTTAAGCGGAAAACGATTTTTTATTTTTTCAATTTCTACAATTAATCGTTGACTTTCGGTTTGAAATTCTTCAGCAGAAAAAAGCAAAATAACTACTTGAGCCTGCTCCATTTTTTCAAAGGTTTTTTTAATTCCTATGCTTTCTACTACATCTTTTGTCTCTCTAATTCCTGCAGTGTCTATAAACCTAAAACCTATTCCGTCTATTACTAACTCATCTTCAATGGTATCGCGAGTTGTACCTGCAATATCGCTTACAATGGCGCGTTCTTCGTTTAAAAGTGCATTTAAAAGTGTAGATTTCCCAACATTTGGCTCGCCAACAATAGCTACTGGTATTCCGTTTTTTATTACATTTCCTACTGCAAAAGAATCTATTAAGCGTTTTAATACAAAGGTTATTCTATTTATTAGCTCTTTAAATTGTGTTCTATCTGCAAATTCAACATCTTCTTCTGCAAAGTCTAATTCTAGCTCTAATAAGCTGGCAAAATTTAAAAGTTCTTCGCGAAGCTTAGCAATTTCAGAAGAGAAACCACCACGCATTTGCTGCATCGCTATTTGGTGCGATGCTTCATTATCACTCGCAATTAAATCTGCAACAGCTTCTGCCTGGCTTAAATCTAGTTTTCCGTTTAAAAATGCTCTAAGTGTAAACTCTCCTGCATCTGCCATACGGCAACCATTTCTTAAAAATAATTGAATTATTTCTTGTTGAATATAAACCGAACCATGACAAGAAATCTCTACTACATTTTCTCCAGTATAAGAGTTTGGGTTTTTAAAAATAGAAACTAAAACTTCATCTATAACTCTTTCTCCATCAACTACATGACCTAAATGTATTGTATGCGTTTTTTGCTTTAAAAGTGATTTGTTATTTTTTACAGACTTAAAATGGGCGTTAGCAATAGTAATTGCTTCTTCTCCAGATAGACGAATTATCGCCACTGCTCCAGCGCCAGATGCGGTTGCTAATGCTACTATAGTGTCGTTATTAAAACTCATAAATTATATTTTTCCTAAACGCTTCAATACAAATAATAATACAATAGGTATTGCTAAAACAAGAATCATTGTAACGTTTGTTTTAAATAAATATGTTGCAAATAAAAGCGTAAAAACATAGCCTCCAATAGCGCCACCAAAATGCGCATCGTGACCAATATTATCTGCTTTTGCTTTCATTCCATAAATTGAATACAGTAAATAACCTACTCCAAAAATATAAGATGGAATAGGTATAGGAATAAAAAACAAATATAAACTCATTCCTGGTTGTAATAATATTGCAGAATAAATAATACCCATAACCGCTCCACTTGCTCCAACAGCAGTGTAGTGATATTCGTTTTTATGAAAATAATACGATAAAATATTACCTATCAACAAACTTCCTAAGTATATAATAATAAATTTAGCATTACCTAATTCTGCAACCACAACAGGAGCAAAAAAATATAAAGAAAACATATTAAAAAATAAATGTTGCGGATTAACATGAAGAAATCCAGAAGTTATCATTCTAATCTTTTCGCCTCTTGTAATTGCTCCAATACTAAACTTATATCTTTCGAAAAATGCATAGTCGTTAAAGCCCTTAAAGGAAGCTAAAGCATTGGCTCCAATAATGATAATTGTAATAATATTTATATCCATAAACAATAAACGTATTTTTTAAATATAGCATATATTTGCATTTACAAATCTAAAACTAATTCATGCAATTATTAGCTTACATTTTAATTTATCCGTTTTTATGGTTAATTTCTATTCTTCCATTTAAATTATTGTATGCTTTTTCAGACTTTGTTTTCATTATAGTTTATCGTATTTTCAAGTATAGAAAAAAGGTAGTTAAACAAAATTTACGTTTAGTTTTTCCTGAAAAAAGTAAAGATGAAATAGAAGAAATTACCAGAAAGTTTTATCACCATTTGTGTGATATGATTTTTGAATCTATAAAATCGATGACAATCTCTGAAAAAGAAATGCGTAAGCGTTTTACTTTTACAGATTTAGATATTTTACAAAATTTTGAAAAAAAGAATAGAAGTCTTATTTTAATGTGTGCGCATTATGCAAGCTGGGAGTGGATTTTTATATTACAAAAGCATGTTAACTATACTGGTTTTGGTATATATAAACGTTTAAGTAATAAATATTTTGATGCTTTAGTTAAAAGAATTCGTGCACGATACAACTCTTATTTAATAACTACAAAGGAAACAGTATCTACCCTTTCGGCATCTAAAGCAAAAGGAGAATTATCTATGAGTGGTTTTGCATCGGACCAATCGCCAAAAATAGATAAAGCACATCATTGGCAAAATTTTATGGGTATTAAAGTTCCTGTGCATACAGGAGCAGAAATGATTGCAAAAAAATTAGACATGTCTGTTGTTTTCTTTGGAACCAAAAGGTTAAAACGTGGTTATTACCAAACTGGTTTTAAAATTTTAGCTGAAAATCCAAACGATTATAAAAACTATGAAATTACAGATGCATTTTTAAAAATTGTTGAACAACAAATTTTAGAAGCTCCTGAATTTTATTTATGGACACATAAACGTTGGAAACACCGAGATAAAGTACCAAAAGAATTTTTATAATATTTTATAAAATGTTTTGCTTTTTAATTGATTATAAATCAAACCAACCATCTACTCTCATGTCTTGGTTAGGCACAAATGTTTTATGTATAAATTCGTTATTGGCTTTGTTGTATTGATAATCTTTAGCCCATTCTTTATGGTTTTTTGCTAAAGCTTTTAAACTATTGCACACATAATCTATTTCATTACAAGTTGTAGTTGGATGAATAGACATACGTATCCAACCTGGTTTACGTATTAAATCTCCTAAAGTTATTTCGTTTACCAAACTATTAGATTGCTCTTGGTCTACATGTAATAAAAAGTGTCCATAAGTTCCGGCACAACTACAACCTCCACGAGTTTGTATACCAAATCTATCGTTAAGTATTTTAACTCCTAAATTAAAATGCAAATCTTCAATATAAAAAGAAACAACACCAAGTCGTTTTTTTTGGTCACCTGCTAAAATTTTAATATTGTCTACGTGCTCTAATTCTAAAAAAACTTTTTCTAACAATTCGTGCTCTCTATCCAGCATGTTTTTTACACCCATTTGATCTTTTAACTTAATTGCTAAAGCAGTTTTTATAGTTTGTAAAAAACCTGGTGTACCACCATCTTCTCTGTCTTCTATATTATCTATATACTTGTGTTCTCCCCAAGGATTTGTCCATGATACGGTACCACCACCAGGACAATCTGGCACCATATTTTTATATAATTTTTTATTAAAAACTAATACTCCAGAAGTTCCTGGACCACCTAAAAATTTATGTGGCGAAAAGAAAATAGCATCAAGTGCTTCGTCTTCATTTTCTGGATGCATATCTATATTCACATAAGGAGCAGAACATGCAAAATCTACAAAACATACTCCACCATGCTCGTGCATAACTTTTGCTATTTCATGATAAGGAGTTTCTATACCTGTAACATTACTTCCACCAATAACAGAAGCTATTTTAAGTGTACAATCTTTATATTGCTCTAAAAGAGTTTTTAAATTTTCAATACTAAATAATCCATCGTCTCCTGCAGGTATAACTTCTACCTTTGCCATAGTTTCTAGCCATGAAGTATGGTTAGAATGGTGTTCCATATGAGTTACAAAAACTACAGGACGCATTTGGTCTGGAATTTTAGTATAATCTTTTAAATTTTCTGGTATTTTTAAACCTAAAATACGCTGAAATTTATTTACAACACTAGTCATTCCATTTCCAGACACAATTAACACATCATCTGCATTAGAGTTTACGTGGCCTTTAATAATATGTCTTGCTTTATGGTAAGCATTCGTCATTGCTGTACCAGAAACTGTAGTTTCGGTATGCGTGTTTGCTACAAAAGGTCCAAATTGATTTGTTATTTTTTCTTCAATTGGTCTATATAATCTACCTGAAGCTGTCCAATCTGTATATACCATTTTTTGTATACCATATGGAGATTCAAACTCTTGATCTATACCAATAATATGTTTTCTAAATTGAGAAAAGTAAACTTCTAATTCAGATTTTTGTTCTCTTGGTGCTTTTGTAGTAATCATGAAAATTATCTTTGTATTGCTAAAATACTAAATATTAGCTATTTGCTTAATTTCTGAAATAATTTTATCAGCTAATTCATCTGCTATTTCTTGTGATAAAGCTTCGGTGTAAATTCTAATAATTGGCTCGGTATTACTTTTTCTTAAATGTACCCAATTATCTGCAAAATCTATTTTTACACCATCAACAGTGTTTAAGTTTTCATCTTTATATTTTTCTGCCATTTGCATTAAAATTGCATCTACATCTATTTGTGGAGTTAATGCAATCTTCTTTTTACTCATATAATAACTTGTATATGTTTTACGCAACTCACTAACACTCATTTTCTTTTCGGCTAAAAGTGTTAAAAATAGAGCTACACCAACTAGAGCATCACGACCATAGTGAGAAGCAGGATATATAATACCTCCATTACCTTCTCCTCCAATTACAGCATTATTTTTTTTCATTAAAGATACTACATTAACTTCTCCTACAGCACTAGCTTCGTATGTTCCACCGTGTTTTTCTGTAACATCTCTTAATGCGCGAGTGGAACTCATGTTACTTACTGTATTTCCAGGATTTTTACTTAAAACATGATCTGCACAAGCAACTAAAGTGTACTCTTCTCCAAACATTTCTCCGTTTTCATCCATAAATGCTAATCTATCTACATCTGGATCTACCACAATACCAAAATCTGCATGATGTTTTTTAACTTCGGCAGATAAGTCTGTTAAATGTTCTTTAAGTGGCTCTGGGTTATGTGGAAAATGTCCTGTAGGTTCGCAATACAGTTTTACCGCTTCTACACCTAAACGTTCTAATAATAATGGTATAGCAATTCCGCCCGTAGAGTTTACACCATCTACAACCACTTTAAAATTAGCTTTTTCAATAATATCTTTATTTACATATTCTAAATCTAAAACTTCATCTATGTGTATATCTATATATGCATCATTTTTAGTTATTTTACCTAAGCTATCTACGTCTGCAAATTGCATTGCATCACCTTCTGCTATTTCTAAAATTTTTGCACCTTCTACAGCATCCAAAAATTCTCCTTTTTCATTTAGTAATTTTAAAGCATTCCACTGTTTTGGGTTATGGCTTGCTGTTAAAATAATACCTCCATCTGCATGTTCTAATGGAACTGCCATTTCAACAGTTGGTGTTGTAGACAAATCTAAATCTATAACATGAATACCTAAACCAACTAAAGTATTCATTACTAAATTCTGTATCATTTCTCCAGAAATTCTAGCATCTCTACCAACTACAACACGATAGTTTTCTTTATTACGTTGCGATTTTAACCAAGTACCATAGGCCGAAGCAAATTTTACAGCATCAATAGGAGTAAGATTTTCTCCAACGTTTCCGCCAATAGTTCCTCGAATTCCTGAAATAGATTTTATAAGTGTCATTAATTATATTTTAAAATTGAAGTACAAATATACTATTTCAAAAGCGTATTTATCAATTCTGAATTCGTAAATTCGAATTATGAATTTTCTCGCACACATTTATCTTTCTGGAAATAATGAAGCTATTACTATTGGTAATTTTATTGCAGATGGTATTCGTGGTAAAAAGTATTTAAAATATCCTAAAGACATACAAACTGGTATTTTATTGCATCGTCAAATAGATACTTTTACAGATGCTCATAAAACAGTAAGATTAAGCACTAAAAGGCTTCATAAAAATTACGGCCATTATTCTGGAGTAATTGTAGATATTTTATACGACCATTTTCTAGCTAAAAATTGGAGCAGTTATTCTAATATTCCTTTAGATAATTATATAGATAATTTTTATAATAGTCTACAAGATAATTTTGAAATATTACCAACGAGGATACAAAAAATGATGCCATATATGATTGCAGATAATTGGTTATTAAGTTATGCATCTATTGAGGGTATAAAAAAAGTTTTAGAAGGTATGAATAGGAGAACACAAAACCGTTCTCAAATGAATTTAGCTGTTAACGAGTTACAAGAATTCTACAAAGAATTTGAAAATGAATTTACTCTCTTTTTTAATGAATTAATTAGTTTTTCAGCAAAAAAACTAAAAGAAATAGAGAACAGATAAGTCTTTTTAAATACTATAAATCAAACTAATACAGCCTAAAACCTAGTCTTTAAATTAATTTTTTAAAAAATGTTTTTCTTATTTGGTAATTGAGCATTAATAACTATATTTGCAGCCAATTTCGGGTTAACCTCTGGCGATATACGTGAATGTTGTTCTGATTTAATAATTTAAAAATAAATAAAGATGGAATCTTTAATTAAATTTGTACAAGACGAATTTGTACCAAAAAAAGACTTCGCAGAATTTTCAGCAGGTGATACAATCACTGTTTATTATGAAATTCGTGAAGGAGAAAAAAGTAGAACACAGTTTTTTAGAGGTGTTGTTTTACAAAGAAGAGGAACTGGAACATCAGAAACCTTTACAATTAGAAAAATGTCTGGAACAATTGGTGTAGAACGTATTTTCCCAATTAACTTACCTGCATTACAAAAAATTGAAGTAAACAAAAAAGGTAAAGTGCGTAGAGCAAGAATCTTTTACTTTAGAGGTCTTACTGGTAAGAAAGCTAGAATTAAAGAAGCTAGAAGATAATACTAGACTCTTAAATGATATTAAAAAGTCCATCTTATATAAGATGGACTTTTTTGGTTATAAACAATTGTTAATAACATTGGTTTATAACTAGTTGATAGATAGAATGTTAAAAACCTAGTTTATTTTAAACTAATTATGTACTTTAGTAAAACAATTAATAACAACTTTATGTTGGTTTCTAAATAGAATTAGTTTAGAATTTATATTTAATTGATTTTAAAACTTTGTTTTTTTAACTAATGAGTTTTAAAATAAGTACTTAAATTTATTTTAAGTATTAATTGTTTTTTGAGGTTTAAAAATTTCATATTATATTATGAATAATAAAAACCATGACATTTTGAAAATTTCAGTATGTTTATACAGGTTGAAATTGTAGAAATTGAAAGTTTCGGAAAAAGTAGTAGAGATCGAAAGTGAATACGAAAGGATGAAACAAGACTTTAAAAGAAATATATTGTTAAAACAAATTAATTTAAAGTTTCAAGAAAAATAATTACTCGGTACATAGGCGTAACAAGTCAATACATTTTGAAAGTTACCCAAATGTATCATTGATTTAACAGATTTTGAATCGAAAAGATGTAAAACTTTGGTTTTGGATTGAGTTAGTGAAAGCTAAATAGATCAGTTGATGTTATCTCAAAAAAGCCATGATAATAATAGTTAAATCTATTTTATTATGGCTTTTATTTTTTATAAACTCCTTCTATTTTTTAAGACGCTATTCCTTTAGTATAAAAATTCTTATTCTAATTTTTTTTTATAAATATATTGAAACATGTAATTTTATAAAATGAATTTACCTTTAATAACAGAAGAATCTTTTAATTCTAAAGATTATACAACAAATAATAACCTACAAAAAGCAGAATACGATAACTGTATTTTTAATAATTGTAATTTTAGTAATATATACCTATCTGGAATATCATTTTTAGAATGCGAATTTAATAACTGTAATTTAAGCTCTGTTAAACTTGGAGAAACATCGTTTAAAGATGTTTTATTTACCGATTGTAAATTAGTAGGGACACCTTTTAACGAATGTGATCCCTTTTTATTAGCAATAACATTAAAAAAATGTCAGCTTAATTTAGCTTCATTCTATAACTTAAAATTAAACAATACGTTTTTTGATAATTGCAAATTAGAAAAAACAGATTTTACAAATACAGATTTAAAACAATCTACTTTTAATAATTGCGATTTAAACCAAGCCATCTTTGATAATACTAATTTAGAAAAAGTAAATTTTTTAACATCATACAACTACTCTATTTCACCCTCAAAAAACAACATTAAAGGTGCTCAATTTTCGAAAAACGAAATTTTCGGCCTTTTAAAAGACTACAATATTATAATTAGATAATTTTTAAACACAAAAATTATCAATTTAATAATATGAAACATTATTAACTATACTCTCTTCAAATCCTTTAAACTCGTAGGCTTCAAGCTTTAATATAATTTTGATTTTTTGTATATTCGCAAACCGAACTTTTTCGGGACTTTTAGAAATTAAAATATCCTATATCATATGTCAACAACTCCAAAAATCATTTATACAAAAACAGATGAAGCTCCAGCTTTAGCAACACGTTCTTTTTTACCAATTGTTGAAGCCTTTGTAAAGTCTTCAGGAATTAATATTGAGACTAAAGACATCTCTTTAGCTGCTAGAATTTTAGCTATATTTCCAGATTTTTTAAATGATGACCAAAAGGTGAATGATGACTTAGCTTTTTTAGGAGAATTAGCCAAAAAACCAGAAGCTAATATTATTAAATTACCTAATATTAGTGCTTCTATTCCTCAATTAAAAGCTGCAATTCAAGAACTTCAAGAACAAGGTTTTAAAATTCCTAACTATCCAGATGAACCTTCTAACACTGAAGAAAAAGAAATAAAATCTCGTTATGATAAAGTTAAAGGTAGTGCTGTAAATCCAGTATTACGTGAAGGAAATAGTGATAGACGTGCTCCAAAAGCTGTAAAAAACTACGCAAAAAAGAACCCACATTCTATGGGAGCATGGTCTAAAGACTCTAAATCTCATGTTGCTACAATGACTGAAGGAGATTTTGCACATAACGAAAAATCTACAACTTTAACAGATGCAACTTCTGTAAAAATTGTACATACAGATGAGAATGGAAATAAAACCATTTTAAAGGATAGTTTAGCATTACTACAAGGCGAAATTATTGATGCAACTGTAATGAGCAAAAAAGCTTTAATTGAATTCTTAGATGAACAAGTTGAAGATGCTTTAGATAAAGGTGTGTTATTTTCATTACACATGAAAGCTACAATGATGAAAGTTAGTGATCCTATTATTTTTGGTCACGCTGTACGTGTATTCTTTAAAGATTTATTTAAAAAACATGGAGAAACTTTCGATAAAATTGGTGTAGATGTTAACAATGGATTTGGAAACTTATTAAGTAACTTAAACCAATTACCAGACGATAAGCACGAAGAAATAAGAGAAGATATACGTTATGCCTTAGAGCATAGTGCAGACTTAGCTATGGTAAATAGCGATAAAGGTATTACAAACCTACATGTACCAAGTGACGTTATTATTGATGCTTCAATGCCTGCAATGATTCGCAACTCTGGACAAATGTGGAATGCAGAAGGAAAAGCTCAAGATACAAAAGCAGTTATTCCAGATAGCAGTTATGCTGGTATTTATACAGCAACTATAGATTTTTGTAAAGAGCATGGTGCTTTCGATCCTACTACAATGGGAACTGTTCCTAATGTAGGATTAATGGCTCAAAAAGCTGAAGAATATGGTTCTCATGATAAAACTTTTGAAATTACCTCAAATGGTAAAGTGGAAGTGATTGATGCAAATGAAAAAACTTTAATTTCTCATAATGTTGAAGAAGGAGATATCTGGAGAATGTGTCAAGTAAAAGATGCTCCAATACAGGATTGGGTTAAGCTTGCTGTAACTAGAGCGAGAGCCTCACAAACACCTGCTGTTTTTTGGTTAGATAAAAACAGGGCACACGATGCACAATTAATTAAAAAAGTAAATACTTACTTAAAAGATCATGACACTAATGGATTAGATTTACGTATCTTATCTCCTGTTGATGCAACAATATTTACTTGTAAAAGATTAAAAGAAGGAAAAGATACTATTTCTGTTTCTGGAAACGTATTACGTGATTATTTAACAGATTTATTCCCAATTCTTGAAGTTGGAACCAGTGCTAAAATGCTATCTATTGTACCATTAATGAATGGTGGTGGATTGTTTGAGACAGGAGCTGGTGGATCTGCACCAAAACACGTACAACAACTTTTAGAAGAAAATCATTTACGTTGGGATTCTTTAGGAGAATTTTTAGCTCTTGCCGTTTCTTTAGAACATTTTAGCCAAGTAAATAATAATCCTAAAGCAAAAATTTTAGGAGATGCTTTAGATAATGCAACTGAAAAACTATTAGAAAATAAAAAAGGTCCTTCTCGTAAAGCTGGTGAGTTAGATAACAGAGGTTCGCATTTTTATTTAGCAATGTATTGGGCACAAGAACTTGCTAACCAAACTACAGATACAGATTTAGCTAAAGAGTTTACTCCACTTGCTAAACAATTAGCTGATAATGAAGAAACAATTGTTAAAGAATTAAACGATATACAAGGAAGTCCTGTAACTATTGGTGGCTATTACGAACCAAAAGAAGATTTAATAAATACAGTTATGAGACCAAGTAAAACGTTAAATAACATTTTAAACTAATAGATATTAAAATATTAATATTCTTATAAAAGCTCCTATTTAAGGAGCTTTTTTACATTAAAGACTAAACAAGCATATTTAATTTTCTAAAAAAAGAATCAGTTAAAAGTTTGATATCACAATTTTTATAATAAACTAACACACAAATAATATGTTAAACTCTTAATTACAAAATTATGTTTTAATTAACTTTACATACTCTAAATTGTTATAAATGAATCAATCTAAACTAATCATTTTCACATTATTTTTTTTTAGTATAACATTTCTTTTCGCTCAAGAAAAATTTACCATTAGCGGTATAATACAAGATCAAAATACAAACGAAACATTAATTGGAGTTACAGTTCTTTTTCCCGAATTAAATACTGGTACAACAACAAACGAATATGGGTTTTATTCTATAACCTTACCAAAAGGAAGCTATAAATTACAACTTAGTTATATTGGTTATACCGATAAATTGGAGACAATTTTACTAAACGATAATTTAAAAAGAAACTTTTTATTAAATGAAGCAACAGAAAGTTTAGAAGAAGTTATTATTACCGAAAATATTGAAAAATTAAGCATTAGAAAACCACAAATGAGTGTTAATGCATTAACTTCTGCAACTATAAAACAAATTCCTGTAGTACTAGGTGAAGCAGACGTTTTAAAAGCTATAACATTACTTCCTGGTGTTACAAATGCAGGAGAAGGCTCGTCTGGTTTTAATGTTCGTGGTGGTGCGGCAGATCAAAACTTAATTCTTTTAGATGAAGCAACTGTCTATAACTCTTCACATTTATTTGGTTTATTTTCTGTTTTTAATCCAGATGCTATAAAAGATTTAAAATTATATAAAGGTGGCATTCCTGCAAGATATGGAGGACGTGTAGCATCTGTTTTAGACATTTATCAAAAAGAAGGGAATAGTAAAGAGTTTCATGCTAATGGTGGAATTGGTGTTGTATCAAGCCGTTTGTTATTAGAAGGTCCGCTAGAAAAGGATAAAGGTTCATTTTTATTAGGAGGTAGAAGTAGCTATGCACACTTATTTTTACCATTGTTTGATTTGGACAACGTTGCCTATTTTTACGATTTAAACACAAAATTAAGCTATAAATTAAACGATAATAATAACATTTACTTATCTGGTTATTTTGGAAGAGATGTCTTTAGCTTAGCAGATAGTTTCGAAAACATTTATGGAAATACTATTGTAAATTTTAGATGGAATCATCTATTTAACGACAAGTTGTTTTCTAATATGTCACTTATTTACTCAGATTATTATTATGGTTTAAATTTAGATTTTGTAGAATTTAAATGGAATTCTGGAATTCAAAATTTTAATTTTAAATACGATTTTAAGCACTATATAAATAATAATTTTAAACTACAATATGGTTTAAACAGTATCTATTATAAATTTAATCCTGGTGAAATTGAACCTTCTACTCCTACTTCAGGAATAAATGCCGAAAAACTTATAGATAAATACGCTTTCGAAAACGCATTATATCTTGATGCCGAACACAAAGTTTTAAAAAATCTTACACTAGCATACGGATTAAGATTAAGTACTTTTAATCGTTTAGGACAAAGTGAAATAAATATTTATGAAAACAATCAAGCTGTAGTATTTAATAATGATTTTCAAATATATCAAAGCGCAGATGCTATTGGTACAGAAACTGTAAGTAAAAATAAAACTATAAAATCCTTTTTAAATTTAGAACCACGTTTTTCTGCTGCCTATCAATTTAATAGAAATACATCTGTAAAAACAAGCTACAATCGTATGTCTCAGTATTTGCATTTACTTTCTAACACAAGTTCTCCAACACCTTTAGATATTTGGGCTCCTAGTGGAAAATTTATTAAACCACAAATATTAGATCAATATGCCATTGGTTATTTTAAAAATTTAAAAGATGGCGATTTCTCTTTAGAAATAGAAAGTTTTTACAAAGACGTAAAAAATAGAATCGACTATATTGATGGAGCAGATCTTATCGCAAACGATGCTATAGAACAAGTAATTTTAAACGGAAAAGCTAGAGCTTATGGATTAGAAATACTTTTTAGAAAAAACGAAGGTCGCTTTAAAGGTTGGCTAGCATATACAATATCTAAATCTGAACAAAAAACCGAAGGTAGAACACCTCTTGAAACAGGAATTAACAATGGAGAATGGTATAATACTGGCTACGATAAAACACACGACTTATCAATAACAACAAGTTATAATTTAAATAAAAAATGGGATTTTAACGCGAATTTTTTATTTCAAACAGGACAACCTACAACATATCCAAACAGTCAATACGTATATAATAACATTGTAGTACCAAATTATAGTGCTAGAAACTCAACACGATTACCAACTTATCATCGTTTAGATTTATCTGCAACTTATAAACCTAAACCAGAAAAAACAAAAGGTTGGCAAGGTTCATGGGTTTTTGGCATTTATAATACATATAATAGACGTAATGCCACTTCAATTTCCTTTGCTCAAAACGAAGACACAGGTAATAATGAGGCAACTAGATTGGCAATATTTGGTATTGTACCATCAGTTTCTTACAATTTTAAATTCTAAAAAAATGAAAAAAATATTTCTTCTATTAATTATATTAAATATAGTCACAGCATGCGAAGATGTAATAGATGTAGAAGTACCAAATACACAACCACGTTTAGTAATAGATGCATCTTTAAATTGGTTCGAAGGTACTTCAGGAGTAAATCAAACTATAATACTATCGCTTTCTGCACCTTTTTTTAATAGTCAAACTCCGCCAGCAATTGGAGCTAATGTAACAGTAACAGATCAAAGCAATAATGTTTATACTTTTTTAGATACAAACTCTAACGGTATTTATCAATGTTTTGATTTTAATCCTCAATTAAATCAAGAATATACACTAAATATCATTTATAATAATGAAAGCTATACTGGTACAGAAATTATGGCATCTGTAACTCCAATAGATTATATAGAACAAAATAACGATGGAGGTTTCGAAGGAGATGAAATAGAAATAAAAGCATACTATACAGATCCAATCGATGAAGAAAATTACTATTTTTTTGAATTTAAAGAAGAGTATGAAACTCTTCCTTATTTAGAAGTTTACGATGACGAGTTTACAAATGGAAATCAAATTTTTGCATATTACACAAATGAAGACACTGTTTCTGGTAATAATTTAACCATAAAAAACTATGGCGTTTCAAAGCAGTTTTTCGAATTTATGTCTTTACTATTGCAACAAACGTCAGAAGGAGGAGGTCCTTTTGAAGTTCAGCCAGCAACAGTCCGTGGTAATTGTATAAATCAAACAAATCCAGAAAATTTTCCATTTGGATATTTTAGAGTGTCGCAAGCAACAGAACTTGTCTATACAATTGAATAAAATAATTTTGGCGTTACCAAAACATGCAACAAAGCATGTTTTCGTCGTGTCATCCACTATATCTTTTTTTTGCATATATGCAACAAAAAAAAGGATGCCGCTTCTACCACTAACGCAATAAAAAACTTAAAATAAATACAATTATTGTATTTTTGAAAATATGGCATTTATAAAAACTACAGAAAAAGAATCTAATTATAATCATTTAGAAAAAATGAGCACATTAGAACTTTTACAAAATATAAATAACGAAGATAAAACTGTACCATTAGCAGTAGAAAAAGCATTACCGGAAATTCAAAAATTAGTAGATCAAATTGTATTAAAATTAAAAAATAACGGAAGACTTTTTTATATCGGAGCTGGTACAAGCGGAAGATTAGGTATAGTTGATGCTTCAGAATGTCCTCCAACATTTGGTGTACCTCATGAAATGGTTATTGGTTTAATAGCTGGAGGAGATATTGCTATAAGAAAAGCAGTAGAATTTGCAGAAGATTCAGTAAATCAAGGATGGTACGATTTACAAAACCATGACATATCAAAAAAAGATATTGTAATTGGTATAGCCGCTTCTGGTACGACACCATATGTTATTGAAGCTTTAAAAAAATGTAATTTTAATAATATAATAACAGGCTCAATTTCTTGTAATAAAAATAGTCCATTATCAAATACAGCTAAATATCCAATTGAAGTAGTTGTCGGTCCAGAATTTGTTACAGGGAGTTCAAGAATGAAAGCCGGAACAGCACAAAAATTAGTACTAAATATGCTTACAACTTCAACAATGATTAAACTTGGAAAAGTTAAAGGCAATAAAATGGTAGACATGCAGCTTAGTAACAATAAATTAGTTGATAGAGGTATAAAAATGATAATGTCAGAACTAAATATTGATAGAAGTTCAGCTAAATCACTATTAGAACAGAATAAAAATGTAAGAACAGCAATAATTGCATTTAAAAATAAAAAAAATGAAAACTAAAAAAACCGATAAAGAAATTTTAATAAATGGTTTAAAAAAAATGGGAATATCATTATTTTTAATGTTTTTAGGTCCTACGTTAATATATATTGCATTTAGTAATCAAGAAAAAAATTTATATATTCCTATATTAATAATTGGAATTATAGCCTGTTGTACTGCTATTCTTTTTGCTTTTAAAGGTTTAAATACTATTCTTGATAGTATGTTTAAAAGCAAAAAAACTACTTGAAGTTTATTCTTGAATTTGGTGTAGTAGGATTATATCCAAAATTATTATCTTCAATTTCAATATTTAACCTATCTAAAATATAACCTATTATAGCATAATGATGTATTGTATGACTATTTGCTTGAGCTAATAAAGCTTCATAAGTATAGTTTATTTTTATTTTACCAGAACCAAGATCATCTATAACAATAATTCTTTCATTTATTTTATCTTTTAAAACAGATAATCTTTCTAAAATTTGATTAAGGTAACCCATAGCCGAATCACAACAAACTTCAACAGATAAATCTCTCTTTCTTGAAGTTAAATCTATTATTCCCTCATGATTTAAGTTACAAGAACAGTCATAAAAATCATAAATATGTCTAATATGCGAACCTATACTAGAATAGTATGGAGAAACTGACGAATTACTTAACTCTTCATTAGAAAGTTTATTTAAAAGTACTTTAGATTTTTTAAGAGTAAGTAAGCTAGATTCTATAATATTATGCATAATTATAAAATTAATTAGAATAAATTTAGTTATAAAAATAATGTCTTCTATTAGTCTTAAACATACTCAAAACTTACATAATTCAAAAAACTTTAAACAAAAAAAAATCCTAAACAAATAAATGTTTAGGACTTTCTAAAAAAGGCGACGACCTACTCTCCCACAAATGTAGTACCATCGGCGCAAATAGGCTTAACTTCTC
>NZ_RCCH01000012.1 GCF_003663945.1 Lacinutrix venerupis
GAGAAGTTAAGCCTATTTGCGCCGATGGTACTACATTTGTGGGAGAGTAGGTCGTCGCCTTTTTTAGAAAGTCCTAAACATTTATTTGTTTAGGACTTTTTTTTGTTTAAAGTTTTTTGAATTATGTAAGGTATTATTTTTATAATTAATACATTATAAAAAAAAACATTTTAATTATCTTCAAGTATTATAATTAAACACTAATAAATGTCCACAAATAGGGAACTTGATTTAGCTTGGGATTTTGTTAATAGAACAGAAAGGAATGTTTTTTTAACAGGTAAAGCAGGAACAGGAAAAACTACATTTTTACATAAATTAAAAAAGGAATCATTAAAAAGAATGGTAGTTGTCGCTCCAACAGGTGTTGCTGCAATTAATGCAAAAGGTGTTACCATACATTCTTTTTTTCAAATGCCTTTTGGACCTATATTGCCAAATAAAAATTTAATAAATTCTGATGGTTTTAATAGGAAATTCTCAAAAACTAAAATTAACATTATCAAATCCATGGATTTGTTAGTGATTGATGAAATTAGTATGGTGAGGGCGGATTTACTTGATGGAATAGATAAAACACTAAGACGTTTTAGAAAGAAAAATAAAGTTTTTGGTGGAGTACAATTATTAATGATTGGTGATTTACAGCAATTGTCACCTGTTGTTAAAGAGGATGAGTGGTATATATTAAAACCTTTTTATAGTAATGCATTTTTTTTTAGTAGTTTGGCGTATAAAGAATGTAATGCTATAATTGTTGAGTTAAATCATATATATAGACAAGATAATCCTAAGTTTATAGATATTTTAAATCAAATACGAACAAATAGTTTAACTGAAGTTTCGGCTAATGAACTAAATAAAAGATATAAACCAAATTTTCAACCAAATGATGAAGATGGTTATATTTCTTTAACAACTCATAATAGTAAAGCTGAAAATATAAATATTTCAGAATTAAATAATTTAGAAGGAAAGATTGTTACGTATAATGCACGTGTGGAAGGAAAATTCCCAAATTTTTTATATCCAAATAAAGAAGAATTAAAATTAAAAGTTGGTTCTCAAGTAATGTTTATAAAAAATGATAGTTCTGTAGAAAAACGTTATTTTAATGGTAAAATTGGAAAAGTAATTTTATTAGATAAAGATGAAGTTATCGTAAAATGTCCTGATGATGATTTTAATATTGTTACAACTCCAGAAGTATGGGATAATATAAATTATACCGTTGATAAAGATACAAAAGCTATAAAAGAAAGTAAAATAGGCTCTTATACACAAATGCCTCTACGGTTGGCTTGGTCAATAACTATACATAAAAGCCAAGGTTTAACTTTTGAGAAAGCTATAATTGATGCAGAAGGAGCATTTGCACATGGGCAAACTTATGTTGCTTTAAGTCGTTGTAAGAGTTTGGAAGGTTTAGTTTTAAAAAGTAAAATTTATTCAAATCAGATAATTAGTGATAGTAATGTAACTTCATTTAATAGATATGCAGAAAATAATCAACCAAATGATAATATATTACTAGAATCGAAAGTAGAATTCCAACTTAATTTAATTTCTGAAATTTTTGATTTTTATAATTTTTTATATCCTCTAAATCGTGTTTTAGATATTTTTTACAAAAATAGAGGTAGTATTCAAGGCAATATTGAATCACCTCTAATTTTAATTAAAGACTGTATAACAAATTTATTAAAAGTAGCAAATGCTTTTAAAGCTCAACTTTTAGATTTGTCTAAAGTTAAATTGATTCCAGAATCAAATATAGAAATACAAAATAGGTTTAAAAAAGCATTAGATTATTATTATAGTCAACTTGATAATAATATAGTTGACCCATTTAAAACTTTTAGTTTTTCAACAGATAATAAAGCTTTGGAAAAAGAATTAGTAAAAAACTTAGATGTTTTTGAAGAATTACTAGTAATAAAGCAATTATATTTTAAAGGTTTAGCAAATGGCTTTAATGTAAAATTATATTTAGAGCTAAGAGCTAAATCTGTGTTTTTAGCTAAAGATGCTCCAAAAAAAGCAAGAAAAACTGTTATAGATGGAACAACAAATGTTGAATTATTTGAATTACTCCGAGAGTTAAGAAACTCAATAGCTAATGAAAACGATTTAATTCATTACCAGATTTTTACACAAAAATCTTTATATGAGATGTGCGAAACTTTGCCAACAAATAAAGCAGAATTATTGAAAATAAATGGTTTTGGAAAAACAAGAGTTGATAAATATGGAACCGAGATAATTAGAGTTATACGTGATTATTGTGATGAAAACGATATTGAAACCTCTCCTAACAATGAAATATTTACCACACCTAAGCCTAAAAAGAAAGTAGGAAGTACTAAATCAATTTCACTAAAATTATTTAAATCAGGAAAATCTATTGAGCAAATTGCTATGGAAAGAGATTTGAATATAAATACAATTACTGGACATTTAGCTAGTTTTATAAGTACAGGTGAGATAAAAATTTTAGACTTAATTAGTGAAAAACATTATAACGAATTAATAAAAATTATACCAAAACAAAAATTTGAAAATCTCTCAGATTTAAAACATCAAATAGATAATAAATATACTTATGGCGAACTGCGTTTGGTTTTAGATGAGTTATCTAAAAAATAAAAAAGCTCCGAAAATTATTTCCGAAGCTTTTTTTAGTATAATTCTTTAAAATTAAGACTTAATTACACCTCTTGAAATAACTATTTTTTGAATTTCAGAAGTTCCCTCATAAATTTGAGTGATTTTTGCATCACGCATTAAACGTTCTACATGATATTCTTTTACAAAACCATTACCTCCATGAATTTGTACGGCCTCAACAGTTTGTTCCATTGCAACTTTAGAAGCATATAATTTAGCCATGGCGCTAGACATATCGTAATTATTACCTTGATCTTTGTCCCAAGCAGATTTCATTACCAACATACGTGCAGCTTCAATTTCTGTATGCATATCTGCTAATTTAAAAGCAATTGCTTGGTGATTACAAATTTCTGTTCCAAATGCTTTACGTTCTTTAGAATATTTTAAAGCTAATTCATAAGCACCTTGCGCTATACCTAAAGCTTGAGAAGCAATACCAATACGTCCACCAGATAAAGTTTTCATAGCAAATTTAAAGCCAAATCCATCTTCACCAATTCTATTTTCTTTAGGTACTTTTACGTCGTTAAATTGTAAAGTATGTGTATCGCTACCTCTAATACCTAATTTATCTTCTTTTGGCCCAACATCAAATCCAGGAGTGCCTCTTTCAACTATAAAAGCATTAATACCTTTATGACCTTTTTCTTTATCTGTTTGTGCAATTACTAAATAAACATCTGCTCTTCCTCCACTGGTAATCCAGTTTTTTGTTCCGTTAATTAAATAATGATCACCCTTATCTTCTGCAGTTGTTTTTTGAGAAGTTGCATCACTTCCTGCTTCAGGTTCACTTAAGCAAAATGCGCCAACAAATTCTCCAGTAGCTAACTTGGTTAAATATTTTTGTTTCTGTTCTTCATTCCCATAAGCCTCTAATCCATAGCAAACAAGAGAGTTATTTACAGAAACAATTACAGAAGCAGAAGCATCAATCTTAGAAAGTTCTTCCATAATAAGAACATAAGACGTCGCATCCATACCACTTCCGCCGTATTTTGGATCTACCATAATTCCCATAAAACCTAAATCTCCCATTTTTTTCACTAATTCTTGTGGGAATTCTTGTTTGTTGTCACGTTCTATAACGCCAGGTAGTAATTCGGTTTGAGCAAAGTCACGAGCAGCATCGCGAATCATTATATGTTCTTCGGTTAAGCTAAAATCCATATTTATAGTATTGTTAATTTGATAAAATAAGTGTGCAAATATAACTTTTTATTAGCTTTTTTTCAACAGATATTTCTATTTTTACTTAATATGATAAAAAACAGCTACAGAGTTATTGGAGTCATGTCTGGAACATCTTTAGACGGTATAGATTTGGCTCTTATTAATTTCAATTTTAATAAAAATTGGAGCTTTAATATACTTAAAACAGAAACTATTAATTATACACAGGAGTGGTATAAAAAACTGAAACTATTAGTTAATTCTTCTAAAGAAGATTTAATGGAAGTAGATAATGAGTATTCTATATATCTAGCTAAGGTTATTCAAAACTTTATATTAAATAATAATATAGAAAATATTGATGCAATTTGTTCTCATGGGCATACTGCTTTACATAAACCAGAAGAAGGTGTAACCTATCAAATAGGTAATTTACCAATTTTAGAAAAAAAAATAAATAAAACTGTAGTCTGCAATTTTAGAGTTCAAGATGTTGCTTTAGGTGGACAAGGAGCTCCTTTAGTTCCAATAGGAGATCAATTATTATTTTCAAAATATGAATATTGTGTTAACCTAGGAGGTTTTGCAAATCTATCTTCAGAAATTGATGGAAAAAGAATAGCTTTCGATATTTGTCCAGTAAATATTGTACTTAATAAATATGTTTCAAAATTAGGTTTAGCTTATGATGATAAAGGAAATATTTCCAAAAAAGGCATAATAAACCATGACTTATTAAATAAATTAAATAATCTTCAATTTTATAAAGATGATTATCCTAAATCTTTGGGTTTAGAATGGGTAAATAGTAATGTTTTTCCGCTTATAGATGCTTATAATTTATCAATAGAAGATGTATTAAGAACATTTGTAGAACACATAGCAATTCAAATAAGTAAAGTTTTAGTAAAAAACACATCGGTTTTAGTTACAGGAGGAGGAGTTTTTAATTCTTTTTTAATGTCTCGAATAGAGAGTTTATGTAATAATTCAATTCAAATTCCTGAAAAACAAATTGTAGAATATAAAGAAGCATTAATTTTTGGTTTTTTAGGAGTACTTAAACTTAGAAACGAAAACAACTGTTTAGCTAGTGTAACAGGAGCTAAAGTTAATCATTCTTCAGGTGTAATATTTCAATCATAAAAAAAATTAAATTTTTACTTTATGCACCTTTAGTTTTTTATATTTGTTAAACTAATCAAAACAGTATTTAAATGAATCAACTTTAGCTACGTTTCAATTATATTTTCAGACTAAAAATTAATATAACTTGATAACGTTTCAATAGACTAAAATGAAAGAATTACTAAAAAAATACGAAAATAAAGAACCAGAAATAATCTTTAATTGGAAAGATGCCGAAACCGAAGCCGAAGGCTGGACAGTAATAAACTCTCTTAGAGGAGGAGCTGCAGGAGGAGGAACAAGAATGCGCAAAGGCCTAGATATGAACGAGGTTTTATCTTTAGCTAAAACCATGGAAGTGAAGTTTACCGTTTCTGGACCAGCAATTGGTGGTGCAAAATCTGGTATAAATTTCGATCCTAACGATCCTAGAAAAAAAGGTGTTTTAGAGCGTTGGTACAAAGCTGTATCTCCATTACTTAAAAGTTATTATGGTACTGGTGGCGATTTAAATGTAGACGAAATACATGAAGTAATCCCAATTACAGAAGAATCTGGTGTTTGGCATCCACAAGAAGGTGTTTTTAACGGGCACTTTAAGCCAACCGAAGCAGATAAAATTAATAGAATAGGACAATTACGTCAAGGTGTTATTAAAGTAATAGAAAACCCAGGTTTTTCTCCAGATGTAGCTAGAAAATATACTGTTGCAGATATGATTACAGGTTATGGAGTTGCCGAAGCAGTTAAACATTATTACGAAATTTATGGAGGAAGCGTTGTTGGAAAACGTGCCGTTGTTCAAGGTTTTGGTAATGTAGGTTCTGCTGCTGCATATTATTTAGCACAAATGGGAGCCAAGGTAGTTGGAATTATAGATATTTCTGGTGGTGTAATAAATGAAGAAGGTTTCTCTTTCGATGAAATTACTAACTTCTTTTTAAATAAAAATGGTAACACTTTACTGGCAGACAATATGATTCCGTTCGAAGAAATGAACGAACGTGTATGGTCACTTCAAACAGAAATTTTTGCACCTTGTGCGGCTTCAAGATTAATTACACAAGATCAAATAAATCAATTAATAAATACAGGATTAGAAGTCATTTCTTGTGGTGCAAATGTACCATTTGCAGATAAAGAAATTTTCTTTGGTAGTATTATGGAACACACAGATGAGAAAGTAAGTTTAATTCCAGACTTTATTTCAAACTGTGGTATGGCAAGAGTTTTTGCTTACTTTATGGAGCGTAAAGTACAAATGACAGATGAAGCTATTTTTAACGATACTTCAGAAATTATTAAAAAAGCATTGCAAAACACTTATGATAAAAACCCAAGCAAAACCGAAATTAGTAAAACAGCTTTCGAGATTGCATTAACTCAATTAGTTTAATTCAATTTAAAACTTAATACTTTAAAATTATGATAAATCAATTTTTAGGAAACAGTCCTAAATGGTTCAAATTCACAATGATTGCTTTTTTAATCATTAATATACCTTTATTCTATATAAATCCTACAGTATGTGCATGGTTATTTATTGGTGAATTTATTTTCTGTTTAGCAATGGCTCTAAAATGCTATCCATTACAATCAGGAGGATTACTTGCAATAGAAGCTTTAGCCTTAGGGCTTACAACTCCAGAAAATGCTTATCATGAGGTAGATGCTAACCTAGAAGTTATATTACTTTTAGTATTTATGGTTGCAGGTATTTATTTTATGAAACCTTTATTAATGTACATATTTAGTAAAGTTTTTACAAAAATTAAATCCAAATTAACACTTTCCGTTTTATTTGTAGTTTTAGCAGCAGTACTTTCTGCTTTCTTAGATGCATTAACAGTAACAGCTGTATTAATTAGTGTAACAGTAGGTTTTTATGGCGTATATCATAAAATACACTCTAGTGCTAATGCAGATTATGATGATGATAATATTTTAGATAGAAAAGAATTAAGTGGCGAAACATTCGAACAATTTAAAAGTTTTTTAAGAAGTTTAATAATGCATGGTGTTGTAGGTACAGCTTTAGGAGGCGTTTGTACTTTAGTAGGAGAACCACAAAACTTATTAATTGGAGAACGTTTAGGATGGGATTTTGTTCAGTTTTTCTTAAAAATGGCACCTATAACAATACCAGTATTATTTGCAGGTACTATAACCACTATAATTTTAGAGAAAACTAAAATATTTGGTTACGGAGAAAAACTACCAGAAGTAGCTCGTAGAATAATTGAAAATTATACAGAAGAAGAAGATAAAAAAAGAACACCAGCTCAAAAATACGGCTTAATAGTTCAAGGAGTTTCTGCGTTATTATTAATAGCAGGTTTAGCATTACATATTGCACCAGTAGGATTTATTGGTTTAGCATTAATTATTGTTCAAACTGCATTTATGGGTATTACAGATGAGCATTCTTTAGGTAAAGCATTCGAAGAAGCATTACCATTTACAGGATTACTAGTAGTATTTTTTGTAATAGTAGCCATGATCCACGATCAACATTTATTTCAACCAATTATAGAATGGGCACTTTCTAAAGATCCAGCACAACAACCAGCTATTTTTTATGCAGCAAACGGATTATTATCTATGATTAGTGATAATGTATTTGTAGCAACGGTATATATTGGAGAAGTTCAAAATGCATTTTTAGCAGGAGATATAACAAGATTACAATTTGAACATTTAGCAGTAGCAATTAATACAGGTACAAACTTACCTAGTGTGGCAACACCTAATGGTCAAGCAGCATTTTTATTTTTACTAACATCATCAATAGCACCATTAATCAATTTATCTTATGGGAAAATGGCTAAAATGGCATTTCCATATACAATTGTTTTAGGTATTATGGGATTATTAGGAGTTATTTACATGCTATAGTTTTAAAAAACTTCTAAAAAAGATATATTAAATTATAAAAAAACACGTTATACAGTTATCTAAATCAAGAATATGTTAAATACAATATTACAAGAAACAGTTCAAAATACCGAAGGATTAACCGATGGTGAAACTACAGAAAAAACACTGTCAATAATAGAGTTAATTACAACAGGAGGAACAGCAGGAATAATTATAATAGCAATATTATTTGTACTTTTTGTAGCTGCTATTTACATTTATTTTGAAAGACTTTTAGCCATAAAAGAAGCTTCAAAAGTAGACGCTAATTTTATGAATCAAATTAAAGACTATGTAAGCGATGGTAAAATGGATTCTGCTCAAAACCTTTGTTTACAAGCAAACTCACCAGTCTCAAGATTAATAAGTAAAGGTGTTTCTAGAATAGGTAAACCATTAGACGATATTAATAAAGCAATAGAAAACGCTGGTAGATTAGAAATTTATAGCCTTGAAAAAAATGTAAGTGTTTTAGCAACAATTTCTGGTGCAGCACCAATGATTGGGTTTCTTGGAACAGTTATTGGAATGATTCTTTCAATATTCGAAATTGCAAACTCAGGAGGTTCAATAGATATTAAAACATTAGCAGATGGTTTATATACAGCCATGACAACAACCGTAGGAGGATTAATTGTTGGTATTGTAGCATACATAGCCTATAATCATTTAGTAGTAAAAACAGATAAAGTGGTTTATAAAATGGAAGCAAATTCATTAGAATTCTTAGACCTTTTAAACGAACCTATTTAATCTTTAATTTATGAATTTACGCGGAAGAAATAAAGTAACACCAGAATTCAATATGTCTTCTATGACGGATATTGTATTCCTTTTACTTATCTTTTTTATGATTGCTTCAACGCTTGTTTCAGCCGAAGCCATAGATTTGTTACTACCAAAATCAACAAGTAAAACAACACAAACAAAAAGCATATCTGTAAGTGTAGATAAAAACACAAACTATTATATAGATATGCAACAAGTGTCTAAAGAAACATTAGAATCAGAGCTAATATCTAAACTAGGAGATGTAGAATCGCCGACAATTACTATACGTTCAGATCAAGATGTAGAAATGAAACACGTTGTATATATTATGGATATTGCAAATAGAAACAAAATCAAATCAACCTTAGCAGTAAAAGCACAATAGCTTGAAATACCTACAAACAAAACACGAACAAAATTCTGCTAAAATCACAACTTTAATAGTTGTGATTGTTCTGTTATTATGCTTTGTTGTAGGCCAAGAATATCAAGAATTGCCAGAAGAATATGGTGTGGCAATAAATTTTGGAGATGCAAATTTACTAAATGAGAATATACCATCAAATGCATCAGAAAAAGCACCAGAAGCAGACGAGGTTTTAGAAGAAGAAACGCTTGAAGAAGAAGTTACCGAGGAGGTTTTAGAAGAAGAAACCATCGAGGAAGAGGAAATAAATGAAGAAGCCGAAGCCGAAGCTGAAAAACAAAAATTAGAAGAAGAAGCACAACAAGAAGCTGAGAGAATAGCAGCCGAAGAAGCCGCAGCAGCCGAAGAAGCGGCAAAAGCTGCTGAAGCAGAAAAAGCAGCCGAGGCAGAAAAACTTTTAGCACAACAAGAAGCTGAAGCTTTAAGAATAAAAAATGAAAAATTAGCTAAAGAAGCAAAGGAAAAAGCAGCAAAAGAAGCCGCAGATAAAAAAGCAGCAGAAGCAAAAGCTAAAGCAGAAAAATTAGCAAAAGAAGCCGAAGCCAAAAAAATAGCAGAAGCAAAAGCAGCAAAAGCAAAAGCAGCAAAAGCTAAAGCTGCAAAAGCTAAAGCAGACGCAGAAGCAAAAGCTGCAAAGGCTAAAGCAGACGCAGAAGCAAAAGCTGCAAAAGCAGAAGCAGATAGAAGAGCCGCAAAAGCAGCAGCCGATGCAAAAGCAGCCGCAGCAGCTAAAGCCGCAGCAAGTAAAAGTGGTGGTAACGAAACCGTATCATTTAAGTTAATTGAAAATTCACCAATTTATCCAGGATGCGAATCAGGTAATAATGCTACCAGAAAAAAATGCATGAACGATAAAATAAACCAATTTATAGCTAAGAATTTTAATAGAATATTAATATCAGATTTAGGTTTAGAGGGTAAACAAGAAATATATATTCGTTTCACAATAAATGAATCTGGAAATATTGTAGGAATTAGAGCAAAAGGTCCACACTCTAAATTAGAAGATGAAGCTAAACGCGTAACAAAGTTATTGCCAAAAATGAAACCAGGAATGCAACAAGGTAGACCGGTATCAGTATCATTTAATTTACCACTTAGCGTAAATGCAAAATAAAATGAAATATTTACAAACAAAACACGAACAAAACTCAGCTAAAATAACAACATTAATAGTCGTTATTTTAATTTTGTTATGTTTTGTAGTTGGTCAAAGTTATCAAGATCCACCAGAAGAATATGGTGTTGCTGTAAACTTTGGTAATTCAGCGGTTGGTAGTGGAAATGTTCAACCAGATAAACCTGTAAAATCCGAAGATGTAAATATTAATAAGCAGCCTAACGAAACACAATCAGAACCTAATATATCCGAAGAAAAAAACGAAGACACCAAAGAATCTGCTTCAGAAGAAGTTAAAGAAAATCTGTTAACACAAGACTCTCAAGAAGCTATAGCAATAAAAAAGGCAAAAGAGGTAGCAAAGGCTAAAGCACAAGCAGAAGCTAAAGCTAAGGAAGAAGCTGCTAAAAAGGCAAAAGCAAAAGCAGATGCCGAAGCAAAAAAGAAAGCTGAAGAAGCTAAGAAAAAAGCAGAAATCGATGCATTAATGGGCGGAATTAATAATTCAGATGGAAAATCAAGTGGAAGCGAAGGGAATGATAATCAAGCAGGAGATAAAGGACAATTAGATGGTAATCCATACGCACCAAGTTATTTTGGCGGAGGGAAAGGAAATGGCGGAGTCGGTTCAGGTCTTGGAGGTAGAGGGCAAGGTAAATTTGTAAAAATTGTTCAAAACTGTAATGAAGAAGGATTAGTTATAGTTAGAGTCGAAGTAGATAGAAGCGGAAGAGTTGTAAAAGCAGAACCAGGAGAAAAAGGAACAGAAAATTCAGCACCTTGTTTATATGAAGCTGCAAAAAAAATAGCAGAATCAGGTAAATGGCCTGCAGATTCTAAAGCACCTACTAGACAAATAGGCTTTGTAAGTATAGATTTCAAATTAGGACAATAAAATGAATTATCACGATACAGTAAATTGGATGTTCTCTCAACTTCCAATGTATCAAAACCAAGGCAAAAGTGCTTATAAAGTAGATATAGCAAATACTCTTCTTTTAGCTAATCACTTAGAAAACCCTGAGAATAAATTTAAAAGTATTCATGTAGCTGGAACTAACGGAAAAGGTTCAACAAGTCATATGTTAGCTTCTGTTCTTCAAGAGGCGGGTTATAAAGTTGGTTTATATACGTCACCACATTTAAAAGATTATAGAGAGCGAATTAAAATCAATGGAAAAGAAATAAGTAAACAATTTGTAATTCAATTTGTAAAACGTAATAAGTCTTTTTTTCAATTAAATGCACTATCTTTTTTTGAAATGACTGTTGGGTTGGCTTTCGAATATTTTGCAAAACAAAAAGTTGATATTGCAATAATCGAAGTTGGATTAGGTGGCCGTTTAGATTCTACAAATATAATAACACCAGAAGTTTCCATAATTACAAATATAGGTTTAGATCATACACAGTTTTTAGGCAATACTTTACAAGAAATTGCTAAAGAAAAGGCAGGTATTATCAAATCAAATATTCCTGTAGTAATTGGAGAAACTCAAAAAGAAACAGAAGCAGTATTTCAAGAAGTCGCTCAAAATAATAAAGCCAAAATTATATTTGCAGATCAAAGTAAAACTCATGCTTATAAAAGCGATTTAAAAGGTAAGTATCAAGATAAAAACATAAAAACAGTCACTCAAGCTATAAAAGAAATTCAATTAAAAGGATTTAATGTCTCAAAAGAAAACATAGAAAAAGGACTTTTAAATGTTGTTAAAAACACAGGCCTCCTTGGAAGATGGCAAATAGTACAAAAGTCACCAAAAGTAATTTGCGATACAGCACATAATAGAGAAGGACTAAAAATAGTAATGAGTCAACTCCAAAATGAAATTTTTGATAACTTACATATTGTTTTTGGAGTTGTAAATGATAAAGATTTAAACACAATTATAGATCTTTTACCAAAAAATGCAAATTATTATTTATGCAAACCAAATATTCCAAGAGGATTAAGCGAAAAAAAATTAGAAGCATGTTTTAAAAATAAAAACTTAACTTGTAAATCATATAATTCTGTAAATGAAGCATATAAAACAGCAATAGATAAAGCTAAAGATAAAGATGTAGTATACGTTGGAGGAAGTACTTTTGTAGTTTCTGAAATTATTTGAAAATTTTTTTAAAAAAACTTTTGTGTATTCAAAATCTCGTGTATATTTGCACACCGAATAATAAGGGCGCGTAGCTCAGTTGGTTCAGAGCACTTGGTTTACACCCAAGGGGTCAGGGGTTCGAATCCCTTCGCGCCCACAACATCAAAAAATCCTAATGAATTTTCATTAGGATTTTTTATTTTATATAAATTCTAGTACTACTTATTTTTATAATGTATTAAGAGTTTTTAGTTAGCATAAAAGAATAAATTACAAAATTATAGGTTAACGGTTTTTAACCTGTATAATATTTATATAAACACTGTAGTTATACAGGCTTTATTTTTTATATTTGGCGCATGAATGCGAAATGGTATTTTGGAGCTTTAATACTAATACTCACTTTGTTTGGTGCAAATCAGGAAAATCTGGTAGTACCAAATCAAGAGATTGTATTACAGTTCTCTAATACTACAGTTACTTCCAATGAAGTAGAATTAACTCTTGCTAATGTAAAGGAGCAATTAAAGGCTATTGGTGTTTCTAAATTTCAAGTTCGTAAAGAAACTAAAGGCAGGTTAGTTATATCTTATTATAGTGATACTACTGCCGCTATTGTAAAAGATTTACTTTCTGCAGACATAGCATTCGACTATGCTTCAAATAAAGATGATAATTCAGAATTTCCGTTAGAACATCATTATAATTTAGATGTTTTCGAAATCTCAAAAACAAGTGATACCGGTTTTGGATCTTCAGGAAAATCATTATTCCAGCTAAAACAAGATTACGATAGGTTTTCAAACCCAAATGTATTGCTTTATGCTGTAGAGTTTACTCCAATTTTAAGAAATATTGAAGTTCAAGTAGCATATAAACAAAATAATACTATTGCAATTGCAATAAACAATATACCTCATAAAATTCCTGAAGGTCGAGCTGGACCAATTTCTTAAAAGGAATATTTTATAACACTTCCTAAACATCAAATTTTAAAACACATAAATATTTAATATTTATGTGGTGTTTAAAAAAATATAGTTTTCAAAATATATTGAAAGCTATTATTTCATTTTAAAAAAGATTACTAACAACTGTCAGAATATAAAAACCTGACGCAAATATTAAAAGAATGCAAAATAAAGGATTAGTAAAACTGTTTGCAGTTTTATTTGGATTGGTAAGTATTTACCAGCTGTCTTTCTCGTTTAAAAATAATGCAATCGAGAAAAATGCAGAAGAATTAGCAGCATCAAAATTTAGTGAAAGTGATGCAGACTATAAAGAAAAACGTAAAGCGTTTGAAGTAAATTATTTAGATTCTCTTTCGTCTTCTAACGAAAGTGTTTTCTTAGGAGAAGATTATGCTAAAGTTAAGGACAATGCCATGAAACTTGGTCTTGACCTTAAAGGAGGTTTAGAAGCTATTTTACAAGTATCTGTTAGAGATATTTTAAAAGGATTAGCAAACGACTCTAAAGACCCAGTATTTAATAAGGCTTTAGATGATGCTGATGAATTACAAAAAAACTCTCAAGATGATTATATTGAATCTTTCTTCACAGCTTTCGATGCTATTAAAGGAGATAAGCAATTAGCATCACCAGATATTTTTGGAACACGTTCTTTAGTGGAAGCTGGAACTATAAAAATTGGTATGAGCGATGCAGATGTAAAATCGGCATTATCTAAAAAAGTAGACGAGTCTATTGCTTCTGCTTTACAGGTTTTACGTACACGTATCGACCAATTTGGTGTTGCATCTCCTAACATTCAACGTTTAGGGTCTTCTGGACGTATTTTAGTAGAATTACCAGGAGTTAAAGATGTAGAGCGTGCTAAAGCTTTAATTACAGGAACTGCAGAATTAGAATTTTGGTTTGGATATAAAGCTCAAGACTTAGGTCAATATTTTAACGACCTAAACAATGCTTTAAAAGCAAAACAAGAAACAGCAAGTGCAGATACAGATGCAGAGAATGCTACTCAAGAAGAAGGTGAAGATTCTGCCGATGATATTATTGGAGATTTAACTGGTGAGGAAGACGAAACAACTGTAGCTGTTAATCCATTTTACGACTTAGTAGCAGTAGGTACTACAGGATATTATTCTGGAGTTGGTTTAGTAAAATTATCAGACCAGAAAAAAGTAGAGGAAATTTTAAACTCTAAAGAAGCTATTGCATTACGTCCAGCAGCTGCAAAAAATGTAAAATTTGTATTCGAAAAACCTAAAAAAGATAGTGAAGTAACAACTTTACACGTTTTAGAAGGAAATAGAGATAACGAGCCTCCATTACATGGAAGTATTGATGATGCAAGAGAAGGTTACGACCAAGCCAATAGAGTAGTAGTAAACATGCAAATGGATGCCGCAGGTTCTAAGACTTGGGAAGAAATGACAGAGCGTGCTTATAAAGAAGGTAGTAATATTGCTATTGTATTAGATAATATTGTGTACTCTGCACCAGGAATTAGTAGAGGTAAAATTGCTGGAGGTCGTTCAGAAATTTCTGGAGACTTTACAATTAACGAAGCAATCGATTTATCTAACGTATTACGTGCAGGTAAATTACCAGCAAGAGCAACAATTATTCAAAGTGACGAAGTTGGACCAACATTAGGACAAGAAGCTATAGATAGTGGTACAATGTCGTTTGTAATTGCATTAGCATTAGTATTACTATGGATGATGTTTTATTACGGTAAAGCAGGTTTATTTGCAGACATTGCAATGGCATTAAACATTTTATTAATCTTCGGTATTTTATCAGGATTAGGAGCCGTATTAACATTACCTGGAATTGCCGGTATTGTATTAACAATTGGTATGTCGGTAGATGCCAACGTACTTATTTTCGAGCGTATTCGAGAAGAATTAGGAAAAGGTAAAGATATTAAATCTTCAGTTCAAGACGGTTTTAGTAATGCATTGTCTTCTATTTTAGATGCTAACATTACTACAGGTTTAACAGCTTTAATTTTATTCTTATTTGGTACAGGACCAATTAAAGGTTTTGCAACAACTTTATTAGTAGGTATTGCTACTTCATTATTTACGGCAATATTTATTACTAGATTATTAGTAGACTGGTATGTTAATAAAGGTGGTAAGTTAGATTTCTCTACAGGTATCACTAAAAACTTATTTAGAAACATAAACATCGCATTCTTAAAGAAGCGTAAAATGGCCTACATTATTTCAGGAATATTAATCGTAGGAAGTTTAGCATCATTATTTACAAATGGATTAGATCAAGGTGTAGATTTTGCTGGAGGTAGAACATATCAAGTACGTTTCGATCAACCAGTAAGCTCTTCAGAAATAAGTGCAACATTATCAGACCCAGAAGTATTTGGTAGTGCAGATGCAAAAACATTTGGAGACGATAACCAGTTAAAAATTACAACAAAGTATAGAATAGACGAAGCATCCGAAGAAGCAGACAACGAAATTAGACAAACATTATACAATGCATTACAACCACATTTAAACGGTATGAGCTATGCAGATTTCATCTCTAATGAAGAAGGAAAAACTGCAGGTATAATGAAAAAGTATAAAGTAAGTCCAACCATTGCAGATGATATTAAACAAGAATCTTTCTGGGCAGTATTAGGATCTTTAATTGTTGTTTTCCTTTATATTTTAATACGTTTTAAAAGATGGCAATTCTCACTTGGTGCAGTAGCAGCAGTATTCCACGATGTATTAATTGTATTAGGAGTATTCTCTATTACATATAAGTTTATGCCATTCTCTTTAGAAATTGACCAAGCATTTATAGCCGCAATTTTAACAGTAATTGGTTACTCTTTAAATGATACCGTTGTAGTATTCGATAGAATTAGAGAATTCTTTAACGAGCATACAGGCTGGTCTTTTGACACAGTTATCGATAAGTCGTTAAGCAGTACATTAAGTAGAACATTAAATACCTCTTTAACAACCTTAGTAGTATTATTAGCCATCTTTATTTTTGGTGGAGAATCTATTAGAGGATTTATGTTTGCATTAATAGTAGGTGTAATTGTAGGTACATATTCATCTTTATTTATTGCAACACCAATTATGTACGATTCTGTAAAAAGAGGAGATGCTACAGAAGCATTAAAAAACAAATCAAAAGAAGAAGAATTAGAAGACGAAGCAAAAGCTTAAACTTCAATTTTTAATTAAATATAAAAGCCTTTCAGTTTTAAACCGAAAGGCTTTTTTTATTAAATTTTTTTGAACGTTACCTTGCAAAAAAAAGCAAGGTCAGGCTATCACTACTCGCTCTTTGCAAGGAGCTCAAACATGCCGTTCTATCCTTAACGCATAAGACTAAGTGTTGTTCTCAATCCACTGTTCTGTCATAATCCAAAGCGTATTTGCAAAACGAGTTCTAAAAAAACCAAAATGTCCCGCATTAGAAACCAAGTGTTTTCTATCTATTTTAGCATTTCTAAAAATAGAAGCTAACCAATCTACAGTTTGTTTTGGTGCAAAATTATCCTTTGGAAAACTTAAAACAAGCATTGGGCAAGTAACTAAGTCTATATAAAAATTGTCTTTATTAGGTTCGCTTAAAAAATAATCTTTTCTATTTCCCCAACGTTTCCATTGGTATACAGCATATTTAGGAATATTCTCAAAAAGATCTAGTTTTTTAGCAGGAAAATAACCAAAAAATGGAGTAGTAGTAGGAATTAAAACATTCCAAAAAAATAACATTTTTAATTTTTGTAAACCAGGAAATAAATTCCAATACCCAGATTGCGACGCTACAGTAATAATAGCATCTGCAAGTGCTATATTTTTATTAAAAGCTGTTAGTTGTCCGCCAATGCTATGCGTTATAAGCGTAAGCTTATATTTTGGGTTTGTATTTTTTGCAAACTCTAAAACTGCGGCTTGGTTTTTAGCCCAATCCAGTAAATTAGAAGTATTATTTTTTATGTGTTTCGAGTAAGATAAACCTATACCAGAATAATCGAAAGTATATACAGTAAAACCTAAAGAACAAAAATGCAATGCAAATTTAGAATAGTAAGTTTGTACAACTCCAGTTGCAGATGATATTACAATGCTTTTTTGGTTTGAAGTTTCTGGAATAAATTGAGTTACAAAAATAGAATGTTTATTTTCTTGTTCTATTTCTATAACCTTATGCTGCATTACTCCACAATTTTATAGACAAAGTAATCCATTTTATCTCCAACCTCAAGTAACCATTCTTCGGCTAAACCAGCATTAATTTCTAATACAAATTGCGCTAACGCTTTCGATGGTAAAGAAGCCTCATCAAGCGGTTGCGCATTTTCTTGAAAACTAACAATTCTTTTATTGTGGTCTAAAAAAATAAGATCTAAAGGAAAACGTGTGTTTTTCATGTAAAAATTACGCTCTCTAATTTCATTAAATACAAACAGCATACCTTGGTTCTTTTTCATAGATTCTCGGTACATTAAACCAGTTTCTATCTCAAAAGGTGTTTCTGCAATTTCTATATCTAGTTTAGCAATAATTGTATCTGTAGTACCTTTGTATAAAGTAAGCTCACCTTCTTTAGTAAAAGGGACTTCTGGTTGTGCTATTGTTTTTGGCTCGTTTTTACAAGCTATTATTGTTAAGCTAAAACAAGCTAATAGTAATACTGTTTTTAAAATTTTCATTAGTGATATGTAGATTTTTGTTTGTAAACAAACATAAAATATAATCCAATTAAAATAAACGGAATACTTAATACTTGTCCCGTATTCATAAACCAAATATAATCATCACGACCATCTACTTGTGCGATTTTTACAAATTCTACAAAGAAACGAACCGTCCATAGTAAAACTAAAAATAAGCCAAATAAAAATCCTGGTTTATCGCCTTTATTTGTTTTTAAATAGAAGTATAAAAGAATTAAAAACACAAAAATATAGCAAAACGACTCGTACATTTGTGCCGGATGCCTGTAAGGTACAGCCTCTAATAAGCTTGCAAATTTAGGATTATTGGTAACTGCTGCATAAGCTGCTTTATAATCTTGTATGCCTGTAAGTTTTACAATGTCGTGTTTAGAATATTCTTCTTGAATAAAACGAACTCCTAAAGGAAAATCTCCAGATAATTTACCAACAATTTCAGAGTTAATAAAATTTCCAATTCTAATAAATACTGCTCCAGAAGCTACTGGTATTACAATGCGGTCTAAAATCCACATTAAAGATTTGTATTTATATTTTCTTCTATACAAAAACATAGCAACAATAATACCTATAGCAGCACCATGGCTTGCTAAACCTGAGAATCCTGAAAATTCAAATTTAGGATTAAAACGAAATGGTAAAAAGACGCTAAAAAAATCTTGCGAAAATAATTCTGGTTGGTAAAATATTACATGGCCTAAACGTGCGCCAAGCATTGTTGCTAGAACTGTATAAATAAAAAGAGGATCTAAATATTCTATTTTTACATGTTCTCTCTTAAATATGCGTTTTGTTATGTGCCAACCAATAACAAAAGCGGTTACCCACATAAGACTATAAAAATGAATTTTGAAATTCCCAATAATATCGATTCCTGTTATTGGATTCCAATTAAATTCTAATAAATACATATGTTTTTTTTTATGACTGTAAATATAGTATTTATGATGAATTTATACGAGGATATTACAAATCATTAACAGAATAACAATTTTTATTTAAAACTAAATATTGGCGCGTAGGCGAGTTGTCATCTTTTTTTATGGAACAGGATCATAACCTTTACCTCCCCAAGGCGACAGAGCGAAAAAAAAATGTACAGTGTACATTTTAAGCGATTGGGCGAGCTGGCGCGTAGGCGAGTTGTCATCTTTTTTTATGGAACAGGATCATAACCTTTACCTCCCCAAGACGACAGAGCGAAAAAAAAATGTACAGTGTACATTTTAAGCGATTGGGCGAGCTGGCGCGTAGGCGAGTTGTCATCCTTTTTTAAGGAACAGGATCATAACCTTTACCTCCCCAAGGATGACAACTCAAAATTCGCTTTACACTTAATTTCATACCTTTTAAAAATCCATGCTTTATTAAAGCTTCTTTTGTGTAGTGCGAACAAGTTGGTTGATATCTACACGTAGCTGGAGTAAATGGCGAAATAAAAGTCTGGTAGATTTTTATTATAAATAGAAAAGGTGCAATTAGTAGTTTTTTCATAACTATTGCATAGTGTAAAATATAATTAAAGTTACATTTGTTTTCTAATTTGTAGAAAATGTTGTGCCATCTCTACTGTCGTTTAATGTAATGCCAACTTCTGCTAATTCATCACGAATTTTATCAGACAAGGCAAAGTCTTTATTAGCTCTAGCTTCTTGTCTTAATTTTATTAGTAACTGTACAGCTCCAGAAAGTTTATCGGTACCTTCAGCTGTGTCTTTAGCATTATTTAATCCTAATAAATCAAAAACAAAAGTATGTATAGCACTTTTAAAGATTTCTAAATCTTCTTTACTAATAGTCGCACTTCCTTCTTTTATGGCATTAATGTGGTTAACAGCTTCAAATAAATTAGCGATTAAAATAGGCGTGTTAAAATCGTCATTCATGGCATCGTAACACTTTTGCTTCCAGGTTTTAACATTAAAAGATGAGGTGTTAGAAGTTTTTAGCTTTTCTAAATCGTCAACCGCATTCATTAAACGATTAAAACCTTTTTCGCTGGCTAAAAGTCCATTATCTGTTAAATCTAAAACGCTTCGGTAAGCAGATTGCATCATGAAAAAGCGAACAACATTTGGGTTGTAAGCTTTAGACATAATATCGTTTTTACCAGATAATAATTCGGCAGGATTTATATAATTTCCTGTAGATTTACTCATACGAGCACCATTAAGCTCTAGCATATTTGCATGCATCCAGTAGTTAACTGGCGATTTTCCTTTTGCAGCTTGATTTTGTGCAATTTCACATTCGTGATGTGGAAATTTTAAATCCATTCCACCACCATGAATATCAAACTGTTCTCCTAAATATTTTGTACTCATGGCTGTACATTCTAAATGCCAACCTGGGAAACCATCGCTCCAAGGCGATGGCCAACGCATAATGTGCGTAGGTTCGGCTTTTTTCCATAATGCAAAATCTTGAGGATTTTTTTTATCGCTTTGCCCATCGAGCGCACGTGTATTGTGTATTAAATCTTCAAGTTTACGCTTACTTAAAATACCGTAATCGTTAGTTTCATTATATTTATGTACATCAAAATATACAGAGCCATTAACTTCGTAAGCAAAACCATTATCTATAATTGTGCTAATTAATTCAATTTGCTCAATAATATGTCCGGTTGCAGTAGGCTCGATACTTGGCGGTAGTAAGTTAAAGGTGTTAATTACGTTATGAAAATCTACAGTATAGCGCTGTACAATTTCCATAGGCTCAATTTCTTCTAAACGCGCTTTTTTGGTAATTTTATCTTCACCAACATCAGCATCGTTTTCTAAATGTCCTGCATCTGTAATATTTCTAACATAACGAATTTTATATCCAAGATGTTTTAAATAACGAAAAACCATGTCGAAAGACATAAATGTTCTTACATTTCCTAAATGTACATTGCTGTATACAGTAGGACCGCATACATACATACCAACGTAACCTTCCGTAATAGGTTGGAAAGTTTCTTTTTTTCCTGTTAAAGAATTATAGACCTTTATTTGTTGATTTTTGTATAACTGCATTACTATTATAGTTAGAATGAAACTTTATTATGTTTTTAGTAGAAGCAAAAAAGTATTAAAATTTCGTTTCCAAACTAATATAATCTAAAAACTCACGTTTAATTTCTTTGTTTTTAAATTGGCCACCAAATTCTGAAGTTACTGTGCTACTTTCAATATCACGAATACCTCTAGAATTTACACATAAATGTTTGGCATCTATAACGCAAGCAACATCATCTGTATTTAATACTTTTTGAAGTTCTTTAACTATTTGTATTGTTAAACGCTCTTGCACTTGTGGCCGTTTTGCAAAATAATCTACTATTCTATTCATTTTAGATAATCCTACAACAGTGCCATTAGAAATATAAGCAATATGGGCTTTACCTACTATTGGTAATAAGTGGTGCTCGCAAGTAGAATATACGGTAATATTTTTTTCTACTAACATTTCGCCATATTTATACTTATTGTCAAAAACAGATGCACTAGGTTTTTTATCTGGATTTAAGCCACCAAAAATTTCATTTACAAACATTTTTGCAACTCGTTTTGGTGTGCCATTTAAGCTATCGTCTGTTAAATCCAAACCTAAAGTTTCCATGATATGGCGTACATCACTTTGTATAATATCTATTTTTTCGTTGTCGGAAAGTTTAAAAGCATCAGCTTTCATAGGTGTGTCTGAAGATGTTCCAACGTGGTTTTCTCCTAAATCGTCGTTTGTGTTTGTAGTATTCTCAATTTTCATGTGTTCAAATTCTAGCTATAATGTAAAATGCTAAAATAAAGCTTTATAAAAGGCCTTAATTTTAGCGTAATGATATTGACAAAGACTTAATGTTATTATTTGTTATAAATCTTAGAGCTTGCAAAGATAAGTAATAATAAAATGAGTGCAACACGGTAGGAGTTTTTATCTTTAAATTGTTATATTTTTAGAACGAATAATTATTAGCCATCAGTTAATAATTTTTTGCTATTTTTAGCATCCTTAAAAAACAAGATATTTATGAAACTTAGACTATTCTATGTGTTTGCATTATTTATTACAATTGGTGTACATAATGCAAATGCTCAATCTGCTAACAGACAGCCACTTAAATTGGTTAAATACAACGATAATGTTAAAAGTCCTTTAACTAATAAAGAATTGTCTTTTATTAAAGAAGTATATGCAGATAAAGTAGATGCTTATGTGTTAAGTAGACCTCAAAAGGTAAAAGACTTAAAAAATTTATTACGAAATAGAATACTTATTAAAGATATGCCAGAATTAATTGGTAATACAGATAAGTATAAAACTTTATCTGAAGCAGGATTATTTAACAATTATAATTCAAATTTAACTTTCGATAAAGTATATAATAAAGATACATTTAATGTATTAAAATATAATTTAGAATTTTTTGGTAGAGGTTCACGAATTTATAGAATAGATAATACTAGTCTTTTCATCGTAATACTTTCTCAACATCAATAAAAAATACAACAATGAATAAGTTTACTATATTAATTACATTTTTATTAATTTCAACAGTTGCATTTGCTCAAGATGTTTTAATGCAAACAGCTACTGTTACACAATGTTCAGGAACTTTTTACGATTCTGGTGGAGCAGGAGGAAACTATAGTAGTGACGAAAGTTTTACATTTACTATTTGTCCTGATGTGTCAGGAAATTTAATTCAAGTTGATTTTTCTACTTTCAGTACGCAGTTAAACTCTGATACATTATTAATTTATAATGGACCTGATACAACTGCTCCTCTATTCGGAACATTTAGTGGTGGTGGTGCAGGAAATAATCCAGGATTTGTATCAGCGACAGAAGAAAATACTTCAGGATGCTTAACTTTTGTGTTTACTTCAGATGGAACAGCAACTACAACCGGATGGGAAGCTACAATTTCTTGTTATGAACCTTGTCAAACAATTGTTTCTCAGTTAGATAGTGCAACACCAACACCAAATGCAGATGGTTATATAAGAGTTTGTACAGATGAGGATATAACTTTAAACGGTAGTGGAAATTTTTCTGTTGATGGTACAGGTGCTACTTATGAGTGGGATTTAGGAGACGGGAATACTGTTACAGGACAAACAGCAACATTTTCTTATCCAAATCCTGGTGTTTATATTGTAAACTTAAATATAACAGATACTAATACAAGTCCAGCACCAGGAACGGGCTGTACCAATACAAATTTAATTAATCAAGTAATACAAGTAGGTACAGAACCCGATTTTACAGGAACTGAAGCTGCCGATACTGTATTGTGTTATGGAGAAAGTACGACTATAGATGGAGTAGTAACACCAACCGAATTTATAAATGATTGTACACCACCAGTTAGTGGAACAACAGTTTTACCAGATCAATCTGGTGCAACATATGAAACAACAGTAACAGTTGATTGTTATGACTCAGCTCAAACACTTACAGATGTAAGCCAAATTGTTGCAGTTTGTATTAACTTAGAACATTCTTACTCTGGAGATTTAGATATTTTTATCATTAGTCCTACAGGTCAACAAACACAATTATATGACCAAGGAGGCGGAGGTACTTATTTTGGTGGTGCTAATAATTTAGATAACCAAGTGCCAGGTGTTGGAGCAGATTATTGCTTTTCAACGTCAGGAACAGTAACTGTAAATAATGGTTCTACTATTACGGCAGGAAGTAATCCTCCTAACGCTTCTTGGGCTCCAGGTACTTATCTGCCAACTGGAAGTTTTAATACTCTTTTAGGTAGTCCATTAAACGGAGATTGGACGTTACAATTAGTTGATAATTTAGGTGTAGATGATGGAACTGTTTTTGGTTGGAGTATAGAATTCGATCCAAATTTACAACCACCAGAATTATCTTTTACGCCTACAACGGTTATAGAAGGTTGGGATGCAGATCCAACAATTACTAACACGACAGGAAATACAATTACTGTTGCGCCACCTGCAGCAGGACAATATTGCTATACTTATAGAACTACAGACGATTTTGGTTGTGAATATACAGAACAAGTATGTATAGACGTTTTACCAGAAATTGTAACCGATGCACCAAATAATTTATTTTTATGTAATCCAGGAGCACCACCATATATTTTCGATTTAACCGAAAATGATGCAATAATAAATGCACCGGCTACAAATCCTACAGAACAAATTATTACATATTACGAAACACAAGCCGACGCAGATAACGAAACTAATGCAATTGCTAATGCTACGGCATATTCTTCTAGTGCAGTAATTGGTGTGCCACAAGACATATTTGTTAGAATAGAATATTTAACTTCAGATTGTTTTGAAACAGCAACATTTACATTAAATGTTACAGCGCAACCTACTATTAATCCTGCTTTAGATATGGAACTTTGTGATGATCCATCTAACGACGGTTTTGAAGCTTTTAATTTAGAATCGCAGAATTTAATTATTTTAGGAACGCAGCCAGCTACAGATTATACAGTTACTTATTATACCTCTCTTGCAGATGCAGCAGCAGGTGTTAATGCTTTAGTTAGCCCATACACTAATACTGTAAATCCAGAACCAATTTTTGTTAGAGTGCAATTAAATGGAGATGCAACTTGTTTTAATGTAACTACAAATCCTTTAGGAGAATTTGATTTAATTGTAAATCCAAGTCCAGAAATAATTTCTTTAACAAGTAATACAGATATTTGTTCTGGAAATGATGCCGTTTTTACTATTACAGGAACAGCAAACCATATAGTAAATTATAATATAAATGGAGGTGGAACTATTCAAACAACTTTAGATGCAGCAGGAGAATCTGTTATAACTGTAGCAGGAGTAACTACAGATCAAGTTATTACACTAGAGTCTATTGAAGATCCAGTAACAAACTGTACAGCGCCATTAACTAATACAACTACGGTTGTAGTTAATGCTAATCCTACGGTTACTTTAACAAGTAACACTAGTGTTTGCTCTGGCCAAGACGCCATTTTCACTATTACCGGAGACGCAGGTAATGTTGTAGACTACAATATTAACGGTGGCGGTACAGTGCAAGTAACACTAGATGC
>NZ_RCCH01000013.1 GCF_003663945.1 Lacinutrix venerupis
TTTTCCCATTAAAAATCGTGTATATATAATAAGGACAAATAGTAGAATAAAATTTTAAAAAAAACAGAGTGTATAATGTGTTGATTAGAAGCTTTTAAGAGTGTTTGTAAAAATAAAAATAAAAAAAGATTAAATAAAAGCTTGCGTAAGAGAAAATAGGTTGTATATTTGCAGCCGCTTAGCGCTATAGCCACAGAGGTAAAAGCAAAAGCAACGTTCATAAACAGGGTTAAAAAAAAATAAATAAAAAAAGTTTCAAAAAAGCTTTTTATATTAAAAAAAGGTTGTATGTTTGCAGCCGCAAAAAACGCCAACGTTTTGAGCAAAAAAGTTCAGTGATATTTTAATGTTTTAATAGTTTAAATGAGAATAAAAATTTTCAAAAAAAAATTAAAAAAACATTGCACAGAATAAAAAAGGGTTTTACATTTGCAGCCCGCTAATAAGTCAACGAATTAGCAAATCAAAAATAGAGAATAAAAGTTCATAAACATATTGAATTGACAGCGTAAGTTTTTAACTGGAAACGGTTAGAGACAAACAAGAGAATAAACCATTCGAGTACTAATTAATTTCTTTGGTTGTTAAGCATATTAGTGGAAACACTTAAAAATTTAACGATGAAGAGTTTGATCCTGGCTCAGGATGAACGCTAGCGGCAGGCCTAACACATGCAAGTCGAGGGGTAACAGAGGAGCTTGCTTCTGCTGACGACCGGCGCACGGGTGCGTAACGCGTATAGAATCTACCTTGTACTGAGGAATAGCCTTTGGAAACGAAGATTAATGCCTCATGGTATATCGGTTCGGCATCGAGTTGATATTAAAGATTACGGTATAAGATGACTATGCGTTCTATTAGCTAGATGGTGTGGTAACGGCACACCATGGCGACGATAGATAGGGGCCCTGAGAGGGGGATCCCCCACACTGGTACTGAGACACGGACCAGACTCCTACGGGAGGCAGCAGTGAGGAATATTGGACAATGGAGGCAACTCTGATCCAGCCATGCCGCGTGCAGGAAGACTGCCCTATGGGTTGTAAACTGCTTTTATACAGGAAGAAACACCTCTACGTGTAGAGACTTGACGGTACTGTAAGAATAAGGATCGGCTAACTCCGTGCCAGCAGCCGCGGTAATACGGAGGATCCAAGCGTTATCCGGAATCATTGGGTTTAAAGGGTCCGTAGGTGGATAATTAAGTCAGAGGTGAAATCCTGCAGCTCAACTGTAGAATTGCCTTTGATACTGGTTATCTTGAGTTATTATGAAGTAGTTAGAATATGTAGTGTAGCGGTGAAATGCATAGATATTACATAGAATACCAATTGCGAAGGCAGATTACTAATAATCAACTGACACTGATGGACGAAAGCGTGGGGAGCGAACAGGATTAGATACCCTGGTAGTCCACGCCGTAAACGATGGTCACTAGCTGTTCGAACTTCGGTTTGAGTGGCTAAGCGAAAGTGATAAGTGACCCACCTGGGGAGTACGTTCGCAAGAATGAAACTCAAAGGAATTGACGGGGGCCCGCACAAGCGGTGGAGCATGTGGTTTAATTCGATGATACGCGAGGAACCTTACCAGGGCTTAAATGTAAATTGACAGGTTTAGAGATAGACTTTTCTTCGGACAATTTACAAGGTGCTGCATGGTTGTCGTCAGCTCGTGCCGTGAGGTGTCAGGTTAAGTCCTATAACGAGCGCAACCCCTGTTGTTAGTTGCCAGCGAGTCATGTCGGGAACTCTAACAAGACTGCCGGTGCAAACCGTGAGGAAGGTGGGGATGACGTCAAATCATCACGGCCCTTACGTCCTGGGCTACACACGTGCTACAATGGTAGGGACAGAGAGCAGCCACTGCGCGAGCAGGAGCGAATCTATAAACCCTATCACAGTTCGGATCGGAGTCTGCAACTCGACTCCGTGAAGCTGGAATCGCTAGTAATCGCATATCAGCCATGATGCGGTGAATACGTTCCCGGGCCTTGTACACACCGCCCGTCAAGCCATGGAAGCTGGGAGTGCCTGAAGTCCGTCACCGTAAGGAGCGGCCTAGGGTAAAATCGGTAACTAGGGCTAAGTCGTAACAAGGTAGCCGTACCGGAAGGTGCGGCTGGAACACCTCCTTTCTAGAGAAAGACGACCGAATAAATTTAAAATAAAGGAAAAAATTGTTTATTCTCCTGCTGTTAATTTAAAATAAACTTATAGTAGAGTCTCATAGCTCAGCTGGTTAGAGCGCTACACTGATAATGTAGAGGTCGGCAGTTCGAGTCTGCCTGAGACTACTAACTACTATAAAAAAAGGAAATTCTAGAAGTTGTCAATTCTAAATATTTAAGTTCTGAATGCAATATTCGGAATTTTAAATGGGGGATTAGCTCAGCTGGCTAGAGCGCCTGCCTTGCACGCAGGAGGTCATCGGTTCGACTCCGATATTCTCCACAATCAACATGAATTTGTTGAAAACGTTCATTGACATATTGAAAAAAGATACATGAAAATAAAGATTTGAGATTTATCTCAATGATTTAAATAATATTAAATACTAATAGTTAGTTACGAGCTGCTATTAGTAATGTAACTCATTAAAAAAGCAAATAGTACAATAAGCTAAATAAGAGCGTATGGGGAATGCCTAGGCTCTCAGAGGCGATGAAGGACGTGATAAGCTGCGAAAAGCTACGGGGATTGGCACATACAAATTGATCCGTAGATATCCGAATGGGGCAACCCAGCATGTTGAAGACATGTTACACCGTAAGGTGAGCAAACCCGGAGAACTGAAACATCTAAGTACCCGGAGGAGAAGAAAACAAAAGTGATTCCGTTAGTAGTGGCGAGCGAACGCGGATTAGCCCAAACCAGTAATGTTACGGCATTGCTGGGGTTGTAGGACTGCAATATTTGAGCTGTAATGAATTAGAATAGTTTGGAAAAACTAACCAGAGAGGGTGATAGTCCCGTATAAGTAAAGAGCAGTAAGATAGCAGTATCCTGAGTAGTGCGGGACACGAGTAATCCTGTATGAATCAGTCGGGACCATCCGATAAGGCTAAATACTCCTGAGAGACCGATAGTGAACTAGTACCGTGAGGGAAAGGTGAAAAGAACCCTGAATAAGGGAGTGAAATAGATCCTGAAACCATACGCTTACAAGCGGTCGGAGCCCTTTGGGGTGACGGCGTGCCTTTTGCATAATGAGCCTACGAGTTACCGTTGCTAGCAAGGTTAAGTGATTAAGTCACGGATCCGTAGCGAAAGCGAGTCTGAATAGGGCGCTTTAGTTAGTAGTGGTAGACGCGAAACCGTGTGATCTACCCATGGGCAGGTTGAAGCTGTAGTAACATACAGTGGAGGACCGAACCGGTTGACGTTGAAAAGTCTTCGGATGACCTGTGGGTAGGGGTGAAAGGCCAATCAAACTCGGAAATAGCTCGTACTCCCCGAAATGCATTTAGGTGCAGCGTTGATTTATAGTTTTATAGAGGTAGAGCTACTGATTGGATGCGGGGGCTTCACCGCCTACCAATTCCTGACAAACTCCGAATGCTATAAAATGTTAATCAGCAGTGAGGGCATGGGTGCTAAGGTCCATGTCCGAGAGGGAAAGAACCCAGACCATCAGCTAAGGTCCCCAAATATATGTTAAGTTGAATAAACGAGGTTGAACTGCTTTGACAGCTAGGATGTTGGCTTGGAAGCAGCCATTCATTTAAAGAGTGCGTAACAGCTCACTAGTCGAGCGGTTCGGCATGGATAATAATCGGGCATAAACATATTACCGAAGCTATGGACTTGTAAAAGTGGTAGGGGAGCATTGTAGTGGCGTTGAAGGTGTGCTGTGAGGCATGCTGGAGTAGCTACAAAAGAAAATGTAGGCATAAGTAACGATAATGCGGGCGAGAAACCCGCACTCCGAAAGACTAAGGTTTCCTCAGCTATGCTAATCAGCTGAGGGTTAGTCGGGACCTAACGCGAACCCGAAAGGGGTAGTGGATGGACAACAGGTTAATATTCCTGTACCTGCTCATATTAAAAGTGACGGAGGCGAATAGTTAGTGCGCACAGACGGAATTGTGCGTTGAAGAGAGTGGTAACACCTCGATAGTACACTAAGACTACGGTCGCGGTGATAATCTAGCGAATCGACTTCCAAGAAAAGCGAATGAAGCAGCCCGTACCCTAAACCGACACAGGTAGTTGGGATGAGAATTCTAAGGAGCTCGAGAGATTCATGGCTAAGGAACTAGGCAAAATAGACCTGTAACTTCGGGAGAAAGGTCGCCATCCTTCGGGATGGCCACAGTGAAAAGGTCCAGGCGACTGTTTATCAAAAACACAGGGCTATGCTAAATTGAAAGATGACGTATATGGCCTGACACCTGCCCGGTGCTGGAAGGTTAAGTGGAGTTGTTAGCTTCGGCGAAGCAATCAAATGAAGCCCCAGTAAACGGCGGCCGTAACTATAACGGTCCTAAGGTAGCGAAATTCCTTGTCGGGTAAGTTCCGACCTGCACGAATGGTGCAACGATCTGGACACTGTCTCAGCCATGAGCTCGGTGAAATTGTAGTATCGGTGAAGATGCCGATTACCCGCTGTGGGACGAAAAGACCCCGTGAACCTTTACTATAGTTTAGTATTGGCTTTGGATAAGTAATGTGTAGGATAGGTGGGAGACTTTGAAGCAGCATCGCTAGGTGTTGTGGAGTCATTGTTGAAATACCACCCTTTGCTTATCTAGAGTCTAACCCACAAAGTGGGAACAGTGCTTGATGGGTAGTTTGACTGGGGTGGTCGCCTCCAAAAGAGTAACGGAGGCTTCTAAAGGTTCCCTCAGCACGCTTGGTAACCGTGCGTAGAGTGCAATGGCATAAGGGAGCTTGACTGAGAGACCTACAAGTCGATCAGGTACGAAAGTAGAGCATAGTGATCCGGTGGTTCCGCATGGAAGGGCCATCGCTCAAAGGATAAAAGGTACTCCGGGGATAACAGGCTGATCTCCCCCAAGAGCTCACATCGACGGGGGGGTTTGGCACCTCGATGTCGGCTCGTCACATCCTGGGGCTGGAGAAGGTCCCAAGGGTTGGGCTGTTCGCCCATTAAAGTGGCACGCGAGCTGGGTTCAGAACGTCGTGAGACAGTTCGGTCTCTATCTACAGTGGGCGTTAGAAATTTGAGTGGATCTGACTCTAGTACGAGAGGACCGAGTTGGACTAACCTCTGGTGTATCTGTTGTTCCGCCAGGAGCACTGCAGAGTAGCTACGTTGGGAAGGGATAAGCGCTGAAAGCATATAAGCGCGAAACCCACCACAAGATGAGATTTCTTTAAAGGGTCGTGGGAGATTACCACGTTGATAGGTCATAGGTGTAAAGGCAGTAATGTCATAGCCGAGTGATACTAATAACCCATAGGCTTATTGTACGCCTGTTTTTTTACTAAGTACTATATATTATTTATTTTCAAGTTGATACACATTTTAAGTGTACTTTTTTCAATATGTTATTTTATACGGTTAAGTAGTTGATAAAATCACTACATACACCGAAAGATTTAAGGTGATTATTGCGATAGGGCTCACCTCTTACCATTCCGAACAGAGAAGTTAAGCCTATTTGCGCCGATGGTACTACATTTGTGGGAGAGTAGGTCGTCGCCTTTTTTAGAAAGTCCTAAACATTTATTTGTTTAGGA
>NZ_RCCH01000014.1 GCF_003663945.1 Lacinutrix venerupis
ATTAATCGTTAACCCAGAACCACAAATTATTACACCAGCAAATTTAACACCATTAGAAGTTTGTGATGATGATGCCGATGGATTTGCAAGTTTTGATTTAACTGTTAAAGAGCCAGAAGTACTAAATCTTTTAGATGGTGATGCCACTAACGATTTAGACCCAACATTATACACCATTACTTACTACCAAACACAAGCCAATGCCGAGGCACCAAACAATGCCATAGCTACACCAAACGCTTATGTAAACACCACTGCCGATATGGACAGTGTATGGATACGTGTAGAAGACAATGCTACAGGTTGCTATAAAGCCATAGAGCTAGAACTTATCGTTAATCCATTACCAGTATTAGCACAAGCCGCATCATTAAATTTATGTGATGTTAATAATCCAGGAGACGAGGTAGAAGCCTTTACATTAGAAGATGCTAATGCCGATATTTTAGCAGGACAAACCGGTATTACCTTAACCTATTTCAGTACACAAACAGGCGCAGAAACCAACGATCCAGCCGACCAAATATTTAGTCCATACACAAACACTGCAAATGCACAAACCATTTATGTATTAGGAACAAATAATGTAACAGGCTGTAGTAGCATCACTACTTTTGATATTAGAGTAAACCCACTACCATCGCCAGTAGCAATGCCAGCGGTAGTAGAAGAATGTGATGATGATAACGATGGATTTGCACTGTTCGATTTAGACGCACAAACAGTAATAATAGAAAACGGAGAGCCAGACGTTACCACAACCTATTACGAAACACAAGACGATGCTATGAATGGAATCAATCCATTAAGTAGCCCGTATGCCAATATTGTGCAGTTTAACCAAACGGTTTATGCCTTTGTACAAAACGATTTAACCAGCTGTTACACTATAGTAGAATTACCATTATCGGTAATACCATCTCCAGTAGTACCAATAGCAATTGAAGATTATGTAATTTGTGATGCCGATAACGATGGTACTGCTCAATTTGATTTTGATGCCGTTATCAATCCACAAATTTTTGCAAACGGACAAACACCAGCAGATTTCACCTTAACATACCACACCACACAAGCAGGAGCCGATAGTGGTAACAACCCAATAGTAAACACGAGTAACTATACCAATGTTACCAATCCACAAACCATTTACATTCGCTTAGTAAGCAATGCTAATAGCTGTGTTACCACAGGAAGTTTTGTTATTCGCGTGGAATTCCCACCAGTAATCGATGCTAATTATGACAATTTATTATCACAATGTGATGATTTAGATGCCGATTATATGGAAGCTAATGATGGTTTCACTTTCTTTGATTTAACGGTAGAAGATATAGAAATCACCGGAGCAATGAATGTAAGTTGGATAGTTACCTATTACGAAACCATGGCCGATGCGCAAGCCGATACGAATGCCATTCCAGATCCAACAGCGTACGAGAATACCATTACAGGTCCACAAACCTTATACGTAAGAGTGACCGATAATGATACCGGTTGTTTCAGTTTTACAACCGTAACCATCCGTGTATTAAACAATCCATCACCAACACCAGATCCAGAAGATTTAGAACTGTGTGACGATGTTGATATTGTAGGACCAAACGATATGCTAGAGACTTTCGATTTAACACAAAACGAAGCTACTATTATTAATGGAGAATTAGGAGTAACAGCAAGTTATTACCTATCACAAGACGATGCTATTATGGGTAACAATGCTATAGCAGACCCAAGCATGCATATTAACGAAGATCCTGCAAATCCAGGAGTTGCTGTTACACCACAAACCATTTATGTGCGTTTAACCAACGGTACAGACCCAACAGGATTAGGCGGTACAGGATGTTACAGTTTAGTGAGTTTCGATATTATTGTAAACCCATTACCAGTAGTAACACCAGTAGAAGACTATGTGATTTGTGAATTAAATACAGACAACGTTGCAGACTTTGATTTAACAACAATGACAGCAGCCATATTAAACGGTCAAGACCCAGCCATCTTCACGGTAACCTACCATGAAACACAAGCTGAAGCCGATGCAGGTATTAATGATTTAGCAATAAGTGGCGATTACACTAACACTAGTGATCCACAAACCATTTACGTTAATATTACCAATACCGTAACCGGATGCGATACCACAGCACTTACCTTTAATTTAGTAGTAGACGAAGCCGCACAAGCCAATCCAGTTGGAGGCCCAATTGTATACGAAGCCTGTGATGACACAATGGAGTTTGATGGAGACACGACAAACGACACTACTGTTTTCGATTTAACCACTCAAAATGCAGATGTATTAGACGGTCAAGATCCAGCAGATTACACTGTAACGTATTACGAAACACAAGCCGATGCAGATGCAGGTATCAATCCATTACCATTTACTTACACTAACACGGTTAACCCACAAGTTATTATTGTAAGAGTAGATAATGATTTAATGATAAACGATCCTGCCAATCCAGGAACGATGATAGACAGCTCATCATGTTACGAGACTGCAGAGATTACCTTACAGGTTAATCCAATGCCATCATTTATGTTAGACAGTGCATACTTATTATGTATTAACACTAATGGCAGCGAGGTTATAAACTCACCAGTAATAGATACCGGTTTAGATCCTTCACAATATACTTTTGAGTGGACTTTAGACGGTGCAGTATTACCAAACGAGACCTCAGAATTTATAGAACCAACACAAGGCGGAACTTATGGTGTAGTGGCGACAGATAATGCTACAGGATGTTCAAACGACGAAGTAACCACTTTAGTTACCGTAAGCGAGCCACCAGTATTAGAAGCAGAGGTAACAACATTGGCCTTTGCAGAGCAGCATGATGTTTTAGTAACCGCAACAGGTACCACTAGCACATCTATAGCCGAATACGAATTTAGTTTAGATGGAGGAGATTGGGAATTAGGCACACAAAACACTGCGGGTGCTTATGTGTACACTTTCTCTGATGTTGCAGCAGGAGAACATACTATAACGGTAAGAGACACACAAGGTTGTGGAGAAAGCACAACAACAATAACAGTTATGGACTATCCATTGTACTTTACACCAAATGACGATGGTTACCATGACACGTGGAATATTTACGATATAGGCCGTCAAGCAGATGCTGTAATCTATATTTTTGATCGCTATGGCAAACTCTTAAAACAGTTAAGTCCATTAGGCGAAGGTTGGGATGGTACTTACAATGGTAACCCAATGCCAACTAGCGATTACTGGTTTACTGTAGAATATAGAGAACCTAATAATCCTACGGTTAAGAAACAGTTTAAAGCACACTTTACTTTAAAACGATAAA
>NZ_RCCH01000015.1 GCF_003663945.1 Lacinutrix venerupis
CAGAAGAATGACACGTTTGATTTAAGTAGTTTCGATGTTCAAAGCTTAACTATATTTAATAGAAATGGAGTAAAAGTTTACGAGAAGACGAATTATACAAACGAGTGGCATGGTCAATCATTAGATGGCGATGAGTTACCAGTAGGGACATATTACTATGTAATGAACTACCAAGGTAATAAAACAAAAGCCGCTTGGGTATATATCAATAGAGAAAACAAATAATCCAAACCAACTAGAAACCAATAATAATACAGATGAAGAACATACTATATATCGTATTCCTAGTAGTTGTAGGAGTACAAGCGCAGCAAGATCCACAGTACACGCAATATATGTACAATATGAATGTGATCAATCCTGCGTATGCAGGATCAAGCGAAAGCGTATCCATAGGCGCATTATACCGTAGTCAATGGGTAGGTTTAGAAGGCTCACCAAGCACAGCAACCTTAGCGATACATTCTCCGGTAGGTAACCGAGTAGGATTAGGTTTATCATTAATTACTGATGAGGTAGGTCCAGTAAGTGAGACTAACGCTTATGTAGACTTTTCTTATACTTTACCAGTAGGAAATGTTACAAAATTAGCTTTTGGATTAAAAGCAGGAGCAACTTTTCATGATATTGGTTTAGCAGGTATAGACACTATAGATCCTGATGACCCATTTTTCTCACAAGATGTTAATCAAACAACAGCCAATGTAGGAGCCGGATTATATTTATACCAGCCAAACCGTTGGTATTTATCAGCATCGATGCCAAACATTTTAAATGGAACACATTTAGATAGTGAGGGTAGAAAAATAGGTTCAGAATCAGAACACTTATTTGCAGCAGCAGGTTATGTATTTGATTTATCAGAGAACTTTAAATTAAAGCCACACGCTTTATTAAAGTATGCCTTTGATGCACCAGTAAGTTACGATGTTAACCTAAATTTATTTATGTACGATGTTGTAGAAATAGGAGCCGGATACAGACTAGACGATTCGTTTAGTGGTATGGTAAACTTTATGGTATCACCATCGCTTAGAATAGGTTATGCTTACGATGCTATTCAATCAGAATTAGATGTTGTAACAGATGCCTCACACGAGATCTTTGTAAACTTCGATATTAATTTACCAAGAAAAGTATCACGTTCACCACGTTATTTCTAAACCACAAAAGCTAACACAAAAGACAAGGACCAGATGAAACACTTAAAATTAATCATAACACTAGTCATACTAAGTAGCTTTAGCGTGACAGCACAAACAAAGGCAACAAAGAGTGCCGATAAGCATTTTAATAAATACCAATTTGTAGAAGCCATAGAAGACTATAATAAATTAGTTGAAAAAGGTGAAGCAGATGCATACGTTTATGGACGATTAGCAGAAGCTAATTACAACATCTTTAATACCACAGAAGCAGAGAAATGGTATGCAAAAGCATTGGAAACTTCTCAAGAACCAGAAATGATTTTCAAGTATTCTGAAATGTTAAAAGCCAATGGAAAGTACGAAGCATCTAACACGCAAATGAAAAAATTTGCATCTATGCGTCCAAGTGACGATAGAGCAGCAATGTTTATGAGCAATCCAGATTACCTTCCTAAAATTTTAGATAGAGGAAAGAAATTTAATGTTCAAAACATGGATATTAATACAGCTGTATCAGACTTTGGAGGTACACTTAAAGATGGAAAATTATACATCTCTTCAGCAAGAAATAATGCAAGAAAAAATTATGGCTGGAATGAGCAACCATTTTTAGATATGTATTCATTTACTCAAGCAGAAGATGGGTCGTACCAAAATGAAACGATGTTAGGAGATAAAATGAATACAAAGTATCATGAAGGATTAATGTCTTTCTCTCCAGATGGAAATACGGTATACTTTTCAAGAGAAAGTTTCTATGAAAACATTTACGAAAAAGACTCTGTATCTAATACAAAATATAGTGTATTACACCTATTTAAAGCTAACAAAACAGGAGATAAATTTTCTAACATAGAAGCTTTACCTATAAACAGTAAAAACTATTCTATAAAAAATCCAAGTGTAAGTCCAGATGGTTCAACACTATATTTTGCAAGTGATATGCCAGGAGGATTTGGAAAGTATGATATTTACAAAGCAAGCATCGATGAAAATGGACAAGTAGGAACGCCTGTAAATATGGGACAAAAAATAAATACAGAAGGTCATGAAATGTTTCCATATATAAGTGATAATAATACACTTTACTTCTCATCAATAGGACATTTAGGACTAGGAGGAATGGATGTATTTTACACTAAAGAGATTGATGGTAAAATGGCACCGGTAAGAAATGTTGGAGTACCAATAAACTCTAATGGAGACGATTTTGCATTCTCAATAAATGAAGAAACAGGAGATGGTTTTGTATCTTCTAACAGAGAAGGCGGAAAAGGAGATGACGATATTTATGCATTTAAAAAAATACAACCACTTTGCGATGTACAAATCATAGCAACTATTGTAGATAACAAAACAAAAGCACCATTAGCCGGAGCAACAGCATCTTTAGTAGACGACCAAGGTAATGTTTTAGCTACTAAAACAGCAGACCAGAATGGTAAAGTAGAATACATTATAGAGTGTGACAAAGATACAGAACTGCAAGTAACAATGCAGGATTACGAAAGCAACACACTAGCAATTAAAGGAACAGACGAGGAAGAAGCACTTGTAGAAATTGCATTAGATCCAATAGAAAAAATTATAGAGGTAGAAGAAGTAGTATTAAATCCAATCTATTTTGATTACGATAAATCTAACATTACAGCAAAAGCAGCCTTTGAGTTAGACAATTTAGTACAAGCCATGAATAAGTATCCAGATATGGTTATTTATGCAACATCGCATACCGATATTAGAGGAGGTGATAACTATAACTTACGTCTTTCAGATAGAAGAGCAAAAACAACAGTGCAATACATTATCTCTAAAGGTATAGATGCATCAAGAATCTCTGGAGCAGGAAAAGGAGAAACAGAATTAGCAATAGACTGTGGTAATAACTGCACAGAAGAGCAACACCAAATGAACAGACGTTCTCAGTTTAGAATCATGAGCGG
>NZ_RCCH01000016.1 GCF_003663945.1 Lacinutrix venerupis
GATCTTGTTACCTTCAAATCTTCTGCTAAAACCTCTTGAGTTACACCTTTTAAACTCCTTAAATGACGTATATTTTTTGATATAAATTTCATAATGCTACAAATATAAGCATTAATTGCTTCAAAATGTAGCTAGTTTTGTAAGGTGAAAAAAAATATTTTACATCTGGATTTAGATACTTTTTTTGTCTCTTGTGAGCGTTTAATAGATAGTCGTTTGCAAAAACGCCCATTATTAGTTGGTGGCACAGGAGATAGAGGTGTTGTTGCTGCTTGTAGCTATGAAACTCGAAGATTTGGAGTGCATTCTGGTATGTCTATGAAAGTCGCAAGACGCTTATGTCCTGAAGCAGTTGTAATACGTGGTAATTCTTCGATTTATACTAAGCAATCTCATTTAGTAACTGAAATTATTAAAGAGAAAGTACCCATATTTGAAAAAGCTAGTATTGATGAGTTTTATGCAGATTTATCAGGGATGGATAAGTTTTTTGGTAGCTATAAATATGCTTCTGAATTGAGATCCACAGTAATAAGAGAAACAGGTTTGCCAATCTCTTTTGGATTATCTGCAAATAAAATTGTTTCAAAAGTTGCAACTGGAGAAGCTAAGCCAAATAATCAATTACGTATAGATCATGGTTTTGAAAAATCATTTTTAGCACCTTTATCCATTAGAAAAATACCTTCAGTTGGCACTAAAACTTATCAAATTTTAAGAAACTTAGGAGTAGATAAAGTAAGTGTTGTACAACAAATGCCTGTTGAAATGTTGATTAGTGCATTAGGTGTAAATGGGAGAACTATTTGGAAAAGAGCTAACGGAATTGATAATCCACCATTAATTCCTTTTCATGAACGTAAATCTATTTCAACAGAACGAACTTTCACTAAAGATACTATAGATGTTAAAAAGCTGAGAACAACTGTTTTTGCAATGGCTGAAAATTTAGCTTATCAATTAAGAAAAGGAGATAAATTAACAGCATGTGTAAGTGTAAAGATCAGATATTCAGATTTTAACACTTATACTAAACAGCTTAAAATTCCATATTCTAGTGCAGATCATATTATTATCCCTAAAATACTAGAGCTATTTGATAAACTTTATCAACGTAGATTATTAATCCGATTAGTTGGAGTGAAATTTACGCATTTAGTAAGTGGTAATTATCAAATAAATTTATTTGATGATACAGAAGAGATGTTAAACTTATATAATGCTATGGATACTATTAGAGGTAAGTATGGTGAATTAAGCATTCAAAAAGCAGCATCTATTGGAGCTAAAACTATAGGGCGTTTTAATAACCCATTTAATGGAGAACCTCCAATTGTATTAGCACATAGAAAACAATAATGTATTTAAATTGTCATACATATTATTCATTAAGATTTGGAACTTTTTCAGAAGTTGATTTGTTAGAATTAGCCAAAGAAAACAATGTTTCCACCGTTGCATTAACAGATATAAATAATACTTCTGCTTGTTTAAATTTTATTCAAAAAGCTAAACAACATAATATTAAGCCTGTTGTTGGTATTGATTTTAGAAATGGTGCAAAACAGCAATTTGTTGGTTTGGCTAGAAATAATAAGGGTTTTCAAGAGTTAAATGATTTTTTATCTGAACATTTGCATCATAATTTAGTAATTCCCAACAAGCCACCAACAACAAACAACATTGTTGTTGTTTATCCGTTTGAGACTGTTTTAGAACAAGAAAAAACTGTTTTTAATTCTAATGAATATGTAGGTGTTTCTGTTGAAGAATTAAGAAAGCTACCATTTTCAATTTATAAAGACTATAAAAAGAAGCTAGTTATTCAACAACAAGTAACTATTAGAAATAAACGCGATTTTAATGCACATAGATTATTACG
>NZ_RCCH01000017.1 GCF_003663945.1 Lacinutrix venerupis
GTAACGGTAACAGTAACACCAACACCAGATGCAGAAGACGATACCGCAACAACAGAAGAAGATACACCAGTAGATATCGATGTATTAGACAACGACGATTTAGGAACAGAACCAACAACCATCACAGCAGTTACTACACCAGCCAATGGAACAGCAACTATCAATGATAATGGTACACCAGCAGATCCAAGTGATGACTATGTGGTTTACACACCAAATGCAGACTTCGATGGTCCAACCGATACGTTCGATTACACAATTACAGATGCTAATGGAAATGAGTCAACAGCAACGGTAACGGTAACAGTAACACCAACACCAGATGCAGAAGACGATACCGCAACAACAGAAGAAGATACACCAGTAGATATCGATGTATTAGACAACGACGATTTAGGAACAGAACCAACAACGATCACAGCAGTTACTACACCAGCCAATGGAACAGCAACTATTAATGATAATGGAACACCAGCAGATCCAAGTGATGACTATGTGGTTTACACACCAAATGCAGACTTCGATGGTCCAACCGATACGTTCGATTACACAATTACAGATGCTAATGGAAATGAGTCAACAGCAACGGTAACGGTTACTGTAACACCAACACCAGATGCAGAAGACGATACAGCGACAACAGAAGAAGATACACCAGTAGATATCGATGTATTAGACAACGACGATTTAGGAACAGAACCAACAACGATCACAGCAGTTACTACACCAGCCAATGGAACAGCAACTATCAATGATAATGGAACACCAGCAGATCCAAGTGATGACTATGTCGTTTACACACCAGATGCAGACTTCGATGGTCCAACCGATACATTCGATTATACAATTACAGATGCTAATGGAAATGAGTCAACAGCAACGGTAACGGTAACAGTAACACCAACACCAGATGCAGAAGACGATACAGCGACAACAGAAGAAGATACACCAGTAGATATCGATGTATTAGACAACGACGATTTAGGAACAGAACCAACAACGATCACAGCAGTTACTACACCAGCCAATGGAACAGCAACTATCAATGATAATGGTACACCAGCAGATCCAAGTGATGACTATGTCGTTTACACACCAAATGCAGACTTCGATGGTCCAACCGATACGTTCGATTATACAATTACAGATGCTAATGGAAATGAGTCAACAGCAACGGTAACGGTAACAGTAACACCAACACCAGATGCAGAAGACGATACCGCAACAACAGAAGAAGATACACCAGTAGATATCGATGTATTAGACAACGACGATTTAGGAACAGAACCAACAACGATCACCGCAGTTACTACACCAGCCAATGGAACAGCAACTATCAATGATAATGGAACACCAGCAGATCCAAGTGATGACTATGTCGTTTACACACCAGATGCAGACTTCGATGGTCCAACCGATACATTCGATTATACAATTACAGATGCTAATGGAAATGAGTCAACAGCAACGGTAACGGTAACAGTAACACCAACACCAGATGCAGAAGACGATACAGCGACAACAGAAGAAGATACACCAGTAGATATCGATGTATTAGACAACGACGATTTAGGAACAGAACCAACAACGATCACCGCAGTTACTACACCAGCCAATGGAACAGCAACTATCAATGATAATGGTACACCAGCAGATCCAAGTGATGACTATGTCGTTTACACACCAAATGCAGACTTCGATGGTCCAACCGATACGTTCGATTATACAATTACAGATGCTAATGGAAATGAGTCAACAGCAACGGTAACGGTAACAGTAACACCAACACCAGATGCAGAAGACGATACCGCAACAACAGA
>NZ_RCCH01000018.1 GCF_003663945.1 Lacinutrix venerupis
GTAACGGTAACAGTAACACCAACACCAGATGCAGAAGACGATACCGCAACAACAGAAGAAGATACACCAGTAGATATCGATGTATTAGACAACGACGATTTAGGAACAGAACCAACAACCATCACCGCAGTTACTACACCAGCCAATGGAACAGCAACTATCAATGATAATGGAACACCAGCAGATCCAAGTGATGACTATGTCGTTTACACACCAAATGCAGACTTCGATGGTCCAACCGATACATTCGATTATACAATTACAGATGCTAATGGAAATGAGTCAACAGCAACGGTAACGGTAACAGTAACACCAACACCAGATGCAGTAGACGATACCGCAACAACAGAAGAAGACACACCAGTAGATATTGATGTATTAGACAACGACGATTTAGGTACAGAACCAACAACGATCACCGCAGTTACTACACCAGCCAATGGAACAGCAACTATTAATGATAATGGAACACCAGCAGATCCAAGTGATGACTATGTCGTTTACACACCAGATGCAGACTTCGATGGTCCAACCGATACATTCGATTATACAATTACAGATGCTAATGGAAATGAGTCAACAGCAACGGTAACGGTAACAGTAACACCAACACCAGACGCAGAAGACGATACCGCAACAACAGAAGAAGATACACCAGTAGATATCGATGTATTAGACAACGACGATTTAGGAACAGAACCAACAACGATCACAGCAGTTACTACACCAGCCAATGGAACAGCAACTATTAATGATAATGGAACACCAGCAGATCCAACAGATGACACAATCTTGTACACACCAGCTGCCGATTTCAATGGAACCGATACATTCGATTACACAATAACAGATTCAGATGGAAATGAGTCAACAGCAACGGTAACGGTAACAGTAACACCAACACCAGATGCAGAAGACGATACGGTTAGTACTGATGAAGACACACCAGTAGTTGTAGACGTGTTTGATAATGATGATGATATTCCAACAGATGGAACCATCACAGCAACAGATCCAGCAAACGGAACCGTTGTTATTACCGATCCAAACAACACACCAAATGATCCAAGTGATGATGTAGTAACTTACACACCAGATGCAGGATTTACAGGAACCGATACATTTGATTACACAGTTTGTGATACAGCAACACCACAGAATTGTGAAACAGCAACGGTTACAGTAACGGTAAATGCAGAAGATGTACCAGTAGCAGAAGACGATACAGTAACAGTGTCAGAAGACAGTACAGATAATGTAATTGATGTTTTAGCCGATAATGGCAATGGATTAGATGACTTTGGAGCCGATGGTCCAAATGCAGGAGCCATTACATTACCAAGTGGAACAACCACAGAAGGCGGAACAGTATCAGTAGACGATAATGGAACACCAGCAGATCCAACAGATGACACAATCTTGTACACACCAGCTGCCGATTTCAATGGAACCGATACATTCGATTATACAATAACAGATTCAGATGGAGACGAGTCAACAGCAACGGTAACCGTTACTGTAACACCACTATCAGATTTAGAAGACGATACGGTTAGTACTGATGAAGACACACCAGTAGTTGTAGACGTGTTTGATAATGATAATGATATCCCAACAGATGGCACAATCGTAGCAACAGATCCAGCAAACGGAACCGTTGTTAT
>NZ_RCCH01000019.1 GCF_003663945.1 Lacinutrix venerupis
GCATCACAGCTATCTGTACCACAAGATTCAAGAGCAGCAATGTTAGCAGCATTCCAGTTATCTGCAATGGTTTGGTTTTGATCAGCAGTACAATCAACAGCAGTATCAACCACGTCATTACAAACCGAAAGGTCAGGACCTGTAGTGTCTTCAAGTGTAAGTGTAGCCGTAAGTGTCGTATCATTACCACAATCATCAGCTACGGTATAAGTAACAGTAATAGTACCACCAAGTCCACAAGTAGAGACAAGGTTAGCAAATGCATAATCTGAAGTGACATTAAAAGTAGCATCGGTATCGCAGCTATCTGTACCACAAGATTGTAGTGCTAAAATATTAGCGGCATTCCAATCATCGGCTATAGTTTGGTTATCAGTACCATCACATTCCATAGTTTGATCGGTTACAGAACAAGCTGTAAGGTCAGGACCTGTAGTGTCTTCAAGTGTAAGAGTAGCCGTAAGTGTCGTATCATTACCACAATCATCAGCTACGGTATAAGTAACAGTAATAGTACCACCAGCACCACAAGTAGAGACAAGGTTAGCAAAGCTATAATCAGAAGTAACCTCAAAAGTAGCATCAGTATCACAGCTATCTGTACCACAAGATTGTAGCGCTAAGATATTAGCGGCGTTCCAATCATCGGCTATAGTTTGGTTATCAGTACCGTTACATTCAATAGTTTGATCGGTTACAGAACAAGCCGTAAGGTCAGGCCCAACAGAATCTTCAAGTGTAAGAGTAGCAGTAAGTGTTGTATCATTACCACAATCATCAGCTACGGTATAAGTAACGGTAATAGTACCACCAGCACCACAAGTAGAGACAAGGTTAGCAAAGCTATAATCAGAAGTAACCTCAAAAGTAGCATCAGTATCACAGCTATCTGTACCACAAGATTGTAGCGCTAAGATATTAGCGGCATTCCAATCATCGGCTATAGTTTGGTTATCAGTACCGTTACATTCAATAGTTTGATCGGTTACAGAACAAGCCGTAAGGTCAGGTCCAACAGAATCCTCTAATGTTAATGTAGCAGTAACAGACTCTACATTACCACAATCATCTGTAGCAGTGTATACAACAGTAATCGTACCACCCGCACCACAAGTAGAAGTAAGGTTTGTAAAGTTGTAATCTGAAGTAATTGTAACATTAATATCATCAGCACAAGCTTGAAGTTCAGCAATGTTAGC